>CAVSIY010000006.1:0-1137500 GCA_963728165.1 uncultured Alphaproteobacteria bacterium
ATAGCATCAAGCAGCATCATTCCCTCGATGCGTTGACCTACCTGAGCGACCTAGATCCCGACTCGTGAGCTGACATTGGGACCACCGCGCGACAAAGTGCATGGCTGTGCCTGAGAGGAGCACTCGTTGAAAATGCAGTCTTCTTCCGGCGGATCCCCCCAAGGGCAAGGAACGTCGCTTTTCGCCAATCGTTCCAACGGAAGGCAACCAGACCTGCATTGCTTCCCGCCTCAACATAGTCTCCTTGCCCCTCATACTAGCTTCTGCCGAAGTGGGCGGACGATAAAGCCAAAATTTTCATTAATGGCCTCAACCTTGGGGGCCTGATCGTTCCTTCAAATGTTGTGAAGGTTTCGCCGACAATCGGCTGAATGGCCCAATTCACGAGATCAGATGAGCGCCGGGACGCTATCGAACGCAGGCAAAATATTCTGCAACTCCGTGATCCTCGAAAAGATCACCCTCGAGATTGCGGATGGGGAGCTGATCGTCTTCGTGGGCCCTTCAGGCTGCGGAAAGTCGACATTGCTGCGCCTGATCGCCGGACTAGATGAGGTATCAGGCGGCGAAATCGCCATCGGGGGGAAGGTCGTCAACGATGTCGCTCCCGCGCGCAGGGGCGTCGCCATGGTTTTCCAGTCATATGCGCTTTACCCGCACATGACGGTCTATGAGAATATGTCGTTCGGCTTGCGGCTTGCCAAGCTGCAGCCTCGGGAAATCGACGCAGCGGTGCGATCGGCCGCTCGCAAGCTGCACATCGATCACCTTCTCGACAAGCGACCGAGAGTGCTATCGGGTGGCCAGCGGCAGCGCGTCGCCATCGGGCGCGCGATCGTGCGCAAGCCGCAAGTGTTTCTGTTCGATGAGCCCCTGTCCAACCTCGATGCGGCGCTGGGGCGAGCATGCGCTACGAGCTGGCAAAGCTGCATGGCGAGCTCAAGACGACGATGATTTACGTGACGCACGATCAGATCGAGGCGATGACGCTCGCAAAACGCATCGTCGTACTATCGGCGGGGCATATCGAGCAGGTCGGCACGCCCCTCGAACTCTACAGGGGATCCCGACAATATCTTCGTGGCCGGCTTCATCGGCTCTCCGCGATGAAATTCTCGCGCAGATTCAATCGACAGGGCCGGGCGGGTGGTCGTACGTCTTCCCTCCGGCGATACCATAGAAGCGGCCGCTGACGCCCGCTTGGCACGACCAAAGCAACACGTGACACTCGGCATCCGCCCGGAACATTTTGATGGGGGCGTGGAAACAAACGCACTTCCGGTCAAGATTCGTTTCGTCGAGTCGCTCGGCAGCGTCACCATCGCTTACGGCAAATTGGATGGAACCGAGACGGAGGTGACCGTCCAGCTGCCTGGCGACGTCGATGTCACCCCCGGCAAGACGATACACCCGGGTCCCGCACCGCACGCCTGCTATCTGTTTGATAGCGAGGGCCGCGCCATCCGCCGCCTTTCTGCGCCGGAGGTGGGGCCCACCATCGCAGCGTCACCGCACCGGCGCGGCAGCTCCGCGTAAGGCTGCAGCGATGCCATATCCCTAAACCGCGGTTGGGCTGCCCTCTTCCGGGTCTGCCAGGATAGCTCCGTTTGTGGCGACCACCTTCGCGTAGAAGTGTGCGCTGTCCTTCAGCGTACGCTGCTGACTTGCGAAGTCGACGTGTACGATGCCGAAGCGCTTCGAGTAGCCGAGCGACCATTCAAGGTTGTCGAACAGCGACCAAACCATGTAGCCCCGCACGTCGACGCCCTGCTCAATTGCTTCGTGCACTGCGCCAATGTGCTCTCGCAGGTAGTCGACTCGCAAAGAATCCTCGATCCGGCCCTTCCTCGCCGTCGGCGGATCGAAGAAGGCCGCGCCGTTCTCGGTGACATAGAGCGGAATATCGCCGTATCGGCGTTTTACCCACAGGAGCGTCTCCGTCAGCCCCGGCGGGAAGACCTCCCAGCCGGTCTCCGTGTAGGTGGCATGTTTCTGACGTACCGCACACGCCTTGAGGGGCCAAGCGTTGGCGTCGAAGCGCGTGACGCTGCGGGTATAGTAGTTGATCCCTAAGAAATCGATCGGCTGCGCGATCAGCGCATAGTCCTGCTCCGGCCACTGCGGCCACGCCTCGCCGAATATGTCGACCATCTCCTCCGGATAGCGGCGGAAGAACACGGGATCGAGGTACTGGCGGTTCATGTAGGCTTCGGCGCGGCCGGTGGCGGCGACGTCGGCAGGATCGTCTGAGGCGCGATACTTCGGCTCGATGTTGACGACGAGCCCGATCTCATGGCGGCCGGTGGCGCGGTAGGCCTGAACGGCGGTCCCGTGCGCGCGTAGCAGGTTGTGCGAAGCGATGGGAGCCTCGAAGCGGTTGCGATGCCCCGGAGCCAGGGCGCCATGAAGGTAGCCGCCATCTACAATGACCCAGGGTTCGTTCAGCGTGGCCCATTTCTTCACACGCCCATCGAGCCGGCGGAACATGACCTCTGCGTAGTCGGAAAACCACTTCGAGATATCTGGATTGAGCCAGCCCCCGCGGTCATCGAGCGCCGCGGGGAGGTCCCAATGATAGAGCGTGACGAGCGGCTCATTCCATTTTCGAGCAGGGCATCGACGAGCCGCTCATAGAAGTCGAGACCGGCAGCATTCACTGGACCTGTGCCGGAGGGAAAGATCCGGCTCCACGAAATGCTGAAGCGGTAGGCTTGTAAGCCGATCTGCCGCATCAGAGCAATGTCATCGGCCCAGCGGCGATAGTGATCGCAGGCGATGTCGCCGGTGTCGCCGTCGCGCACTAGGCCCGGCGTGTGCGTGAAGCGGTGCCAGATGCTCGGCCCGGCGCCATCCGCCAGCGGCGATCCTTCAACCTGATAAGCGGCTGTTGCGCTACCCCACAAGAAGCCACTCGGAAAGTGTGCAGTGCGCATCGCTGGCCCTCAAATTTGTTGCGCTGCAATTCGAGCGCACGCATCGATTTCACGACTTGACTATCCGATTGCGTAGCACGCAAGCCACGCCGCAATGCAACATACGCACTCGGATTAACTCTTCAGTCGAAAAGCTCAAGTTCGAGAGTTGTCGCGCCCCGCGTATGACGATAAGCGTCGGTATACGGGGGGAAGGGATGATCTCCTGCCAATACAAAGATCTGAGAAGCCGTACACGACGAGATCACAGCGCGCCTTCGATGTCCGCGCGAATTCTCTCCGCATGTTTCACGTCCATTGCTGAAGCGCGCGAACGTTGCATCGTGCGTACCTCGTCACAGTCCCACGTACTTGGCCGATTAACGCCCCGCATGCGGGCGCGGCGGCTGCAGCAAAGTGTTCCCCCCATCAACCAAAACAAATCTCGGGAGGCGTAACGCCGGCCGACAGCAAGTCCGCGTTTTCTCGGGGATGCGCCCGATCAGGCCCAAAAAGGACAAGGGAGGCACATTTTGCCAAAACAAATAGTTGCCAAGAGCGGCCCCAAACTCTCAGCGGGCCGTGTGTGCACGACCAGACGCTCCTTACTCCTCGGCGGCGTCGGTCTCCTGGCGGCTGGTGCACCGCCGTTCTGGCCGGCCTCCCGCGCGCTATCCAATATTTCAACATCCATGCAGCCCGCGCTCGATCCCTTCATCGCCGACATTCAGGAGCGCACGTTTCGCTTCTTCTGGGATACGACCAATCCCAAGAACGGATTGGCACGCGACCGCTTCCCGTCGCCGTCGCCCTCCAGCATCGCAGCCGTAGGATTCGCCCTGACGGCCTATCCCATCGGAGTCGAACGCGGCTACATCACGCGCAGCGCGGCAAGAGAACGGGTACTTGCCACCCTGCAATTCTTTCACGACGCGCCGCAAGGACCAAACCGCCGCGGCACCGCCGGTCACAACGGATTCTTCTATCACTTCTTGGACATGGAAACGGGCCTGCGCTGGGACAAAGCGAATTGTCGACGGTCGATACGGCACTCTTTCTCGCTGGGGCGCTCTTCTGCCAATCCTACTTCGACGCGGCTGACGCCGACGAAGCGCAGATCCGTGCGCTGGCCGATCGCATTTATCGCCGTGTGGATTGGCGTTGGGCTCAGGTGCGGGCGCCGGCAATCGGTCACGGCTGGCTGCCCGAGTGCGGGTTCCTCCCGTACGATTGGCTTGGCTACAACGAGGCGATGATCGTCTACCTCCTGGCCCTTGGCTCTCCAACGTATCCGGTCGAGCAATCGGCCTGGGACGCCTGGACGAGCACGTACGATCAATCCTGGCTGAGCGAATTTGGCGAAACCCATCTCGCCTTTGCGCCGCTGTTCGGTCACCAGTATTGCCAGACGTGGATCGATCTGCGCGGCCTGCAAGACGGCTACATGACCCAACGCGGCATCGACTACTTCGAGAACAACAGGCGCGCGATCTATGCGCAGCGGGCCTACACCATCGCCAATCCGCAGGGATGGAAGGACTATGGCGGCGACGTTTGGGGACTGACCGCTTCCGATGGGCCGGCCGACATAGAGCGCGAGTATGATGGAAAGCTGCGCCTGTTCCGCAGCTATTCGGGACGCGGGGCAGTGGGCCCCTACGGATACGACGACGGCACCTTGGCCCCTACGGCCGTGCTCGGCTCCATCGCCTTCGCACCCGAGATCGCTATACCCACGATCCGCGAGCTGCATCGGCGCTACGGGACATACATATACTCTGAGTACGGGTTCCTCGACGCATTCAACCCGAGCTTCGATTTCGATGTCCCGCTCGTGCACGGTCGCTGTATCGAGGGCTTCGGCTGGGTCGCCAACGACTATCTCGGCATCGACCAGGGCCCCATCATCGCCATGATTGAAAACGGCACCTCCGAGCTCGTCTGGCGCGTGATGCGCAAGAACCCCTACCTGCGCCGCGGCCTGCAACGCGCCGGTTTCAGCGGCGGATGGCTCGCGACGGAAACCTAGCCGCGCGTCAATTCTTGGTGGATGGGGCCGCGCCGCATAGAGTCAGTGGCGCGTCGTTGGTGGCGGCCAAAGGTAGCAATTCGTGTCCAAGCGCATCGCATTGCGTCTCATTCCCATCCTTCTCGTCGCCTGGCTGGTTGCCGGCTGCCGGGAGGCTGCCGACACGACGACCGTGGTCAAGTTCTGGGCCATGGGCCGCGAGGGAGAGGTTGTCCGCACGCTTCTCGTCGACTTCGAGCGCACGCATCCCAATATCAGGGTCGACGTGCAGCAGCTTCCCTGGTCGGCTGCCCATCAAAAGCTGCTGACCGCCTTTGCAGGGGGCTCGCTGCCCGACCTGGCGCAACTGGGAAACACGTGGCTTCCCGAGTTTGTCGCCCTTCACGCACTCGATCCCGTCGCGCCGTCCGTGGTCGATGCCACCGACTACTTTCCCGGGATCTGGCAGACAACGTGATCGACCGAACGGCCTATGGCGTGCCCTGGTACATCGACACCCGCCTTCTGTTCTATCGCCGCGATCTGCTGGCCAGGCGGGCTACACCGCTCCGCCGACGACATGGGCGGAATGGATGCAAATGCTGCGGACCATAAAAAAGCGCGCGGGTCGCAAAAATATGCAGCGCTCTTGCCTCTCAACGAGCCGGAGCCGCTGTTGGTCCTTTCGGCACAGCAACAGGCGCCGTTGCTGCGGGATGGCGACACGCGGGGGAATTTCCGCAGCGAGGAGTTCAAGCGCACACTCCAATTCTATCGGGACATGTTCGATGCCGGGTTGGCACCGGCTACGGCTGCAAATCAGATCACCAATGTGTGAGCGAGTTCGCGCGCGGATACTTCGCGTTCTACATTTCCGGCCCGTGGAACATCGGCGAGTTCCAGCGGCGATTGCCGGCAAGCCTGCAGACGAGCTGGATGACGGCGCCGATGCCAGGGCTCGAAGGGCCCGGCACTTCCCTTGCCGGGGGCGCCAGCCTCGTCGTGTTCGCCACTTCCCCGAGGAAGAGGGCGGCCTGGCAGCTCGTTCAATATCTGTCGAGACCCGAGGTTCAGTTGCGCTTTCACGCGCTCACTGGCAACCTGCCGCCGCGGCGGACCGCATGGAACGATGAGAAACTCCAGGCAAACGTTTACGCCCGCGCTTTTCGCGAGCAGCTCGAACGCGTCGAGCCCGCGCCGATGGTGCCCGAATGGGAGCGCATTGCCAGCGAGATGCAAACCGTCGCCGAGCAGATGGTGCACGATCCCCACATGACGATCGATGCGGCGGCGGCCGAGATCGATGGCGCACCGACCGCATCCTGGAGAAGCGGCGCTGGCTGCTTGCACGGAGGGAACAGCCGTGAAGCGCAACTGGGCCGCGTGGGCGTTCGTGGCGCCCGCGCTCATTGTCATTGCCGTCTTCTTCTTCCTGCCGGTGGTGGCGGGATGCGGTTGAGCTTCACGGACTTCGACATCTACGCGCTCGCCGACATCCGCAATCTGCGTTGCATCGGCCTGGCCAACTACGTGGAGCTCCTGCAAACGCCACTGTTCTGGAAGGCGCTCGGAAACACGCTCTATTTTGTGGGCGTCGGCGTGCCGCTGTCGATCGCCCTCTCTCTCGCCACGGCTCTGCTCTTGAACTCGAAGCTCGCCGCTTAAAACCGTTCTTCCGGGTTGCCCTCTTTCGCCCGTCGTCACGACCCTCGTCGCGGTCGCCATCGTCTGGCGCTACCTGCTGCATACGCGCAGCGGCCTCATCAACTACGGTTTGGGCGCTTTTGGGGTTGGCCCCATCGACTGGCTCGGCGATCCCAGATGGGCGATGCCCGCGATCATCTTATTCGCTGTGTGGAAGAACTTCGGCTACAACATGATCATATTCCTGGCCGGGTTGCAGAGCATTCCCGACGAACTCTATGAGGCCGCGCGCATCGATGGCGCCTCAAGCTGGCAGCAGCTCCGCTACGTCACGCTTCCCTCGCTCGCGCCTGTCGTCCTGCTCGTGAGCGTTCTGACGATGGCCGGCTACTTCCAGCTCTTCGCGGAGCCCTACGTGATGACCCAGGGCGGTCCGCTGCAAAGCACGGTGAGCGTCCTCTATTTCATGTACGAGCAAGGCTTCAAGTGGTGGAACCTGGGCTTCGCCTCGGCCATCGCCTTTGTTCTGTTCGTACTGATGTTTGCGGTCACGATGCTGCAGCTCTACGTGGCGCGCTCGAGGGAAGCGCGATGAAGCTGACCCCTGCCGACGTCGGCATCAATGCGGCGCTCATCGCGGCGGCAGCGTTCGCGCTCTTTCCGCTCGTATGGATGCTCTCCGTCTCGTTCATGGCCCCGGGAGAGGCGAGCACCTTACCGCCACCGTTCCTACCGAAAGCGCCGACGCTCGCCAACTACCGCGAGCTGTTCGCGCGCGAAGGCATGGGCCGCTACTTCTTCAACAGCTTGCTGCTCGCCACGTGCGCGACCCTGCTGTCGCTCACGTTCAACGTCATGGCCGGCTACGCGTTCGCCAAGCTGCGCTTCGTCGGACGCGAGCGGATTTTCCGGTCCCTCTTGGGAGCGATTGTCATCCCGGCGCAAGTGGCCATGCTGCCGCTCTTTCTGCTCCTGAAGAGCATGGGCCTCGTCAATACGTATGCCGAAGTCTCGTACCCGTGCTCGCGACCATCTTCGGCATCGCGCTGGTGCGCCAGTACGCGCTCTCCGTCCCCGACGAGATGCTGGAAGCCGCGCGCGTGGATGGTGCAAGCAGTTCCGGATTTTTGTCTGATCGTCCTTCCGGCGCTGAGACCCATCCTGGCGACGCTTGCGACCTTCACGTTTCTCGGCACCTGGAATGATTTCATGTGGCCGCTCATCGTGCTCTCCGATGAAAGCCTCTATACGCTTCCCGTCGCCTTGGCGTCGCTGTCGCGCGAGCACGTGCAAGACAATGAGCTGATGATGGCGGGTTCGGTCGTCACCATACTGCCGGTTCTGCTGCTCTTTCTTGTTCTGCAGCGCCAGTACCTCTCGGGGCTGCTGGCCGGGAGCATCAAGGGATGAGGAAGCCTTGGCGCATCCGGTTCCTCGCATGGGTTCGACCACCGCTAATGGCGGCCTTGGGGGCCGCCGTCCTCGCCACCAGCTCGAATGGTGCCGGAATGAACGAACAGGCGCGGTTGCTCGATCGATTCGAAGACATCGGCGCGTGGACGGCCGATGCCTCCAACGGCGTAAAAGCCTCGGCTCGGTCCGCTGCCGGGATCAATGGACGCGCCCTGCACCTCGATTTCGATTTAGGCCGTACCGCCGGATACGCCTTTGTGCGTCGCAAGCTACCGCTCGAGTTGCCGGACAACTTTGAGATTTCCTTCAATCTGCGCGCCGACGCATTGCCAAATAACTTTGAGGTCAAGCTCGTCGACGCCAGCGGCGATAACGTTTGGTGGTTTGAGCGGCGCGACTTCGCGTTCCCCAGCGCGTGGCGCCGCATCAAGATCAGAAGCGGCAGATCACGTTTGCCTGGGGCCCGGCGCAGGACCGCACGCTGCGGCGCGTCGATAGCCTGGAGTTCGTGGTCTCAGCTGGCCGCGGCGGTGGCAAGGGCGCGATCGAGATCGACGACTTGACGTTCCGGGAGCTGCCGCCGGCACCGAGTCGCTTCCCGCCGCTGGCGGCGACGGCAAGCTCGTCCTGGCAGGCGCGGGGCCTGAGCTCGCTGTGGACGGCAAAGCGCAGACCGGCTGGCGCAGCGACCCAGCAAGGGGGCCGATGCAGATGTTGACCATCGATCTAGGCATGCTGCGCGAGTTCGGCGGGTTGGAGCTTTTCTGGAGGAACGGCGCGCGGGCGCGCCGCTACGATGTAGAGGCCTCGGGCGACGGCATCGCGTGGAGCGTGCTGCGGCGGGTGACGAACGGGGACGGCGCCAAGGACGCGTTGCTGCTGCCGGACCAGGAAGCGCGTTTCATCAGGATCAGACTTCGCGAAGCCGCGAAGAACGGCTATGACCTCGCCGAGCTTGACGTGAAGGACCTGGCATTCGGATCCTCACCCAACGCCTTCTTCCAGGCCCTGGCCAAGGAGGCGCCGCGCGGGCGCTACCCTCGCGGCTTCTCCGGCGAGCAGCCCTATTGGACGCTTGTGGGCGTGGACGGAGGCGCCGACAGCGCGCTCCTCTCCGAGGATGGTGCACTCGAGATCGGAAGAGGCGGCTTTTCGATCGAGCCCTTCGTCATTGAGGGCTCGCGTCTCATCACCTGGGCTGACGCCAAGACTTCCCACGCCCTGGCCGACGGCTATCTTCCTGTCCCGAGCTCAACCTGGGAACATCCCGAGTGGAGCCTGCGCGTCACGGCCTTTGCGCGCGGCACGCGCACTGCCGGCGAGGTCCTGGCGCGCTATGAGGTGCGCAACCTCACCGACCGCCCTCAATCCTTGCAGTTCGTGCTCGCTGCGCGTCCCTTCCAGGTCAATCCCCCGACCCAGTTCCTCAATCTCACCGGCGGCGTCAGCACCATCCGGTCAATCGACTGGAATGGCACGAAGCTCTCGATCAATGGGCAGGCCAAGGTCGTGCCGCTCGTCGCGCCCGACCGCATTTCGGCGTCCGCCTTCGAGTTCGGGCAGCTATCCGGACAAGCTCCTTGCGCA
Source organism: uncultured Alphaproteobacteria bacterium (assembly GCA_963728165.1). Taxonomy (GTDB): domain Bacteria; phylum Pseudomonadota; class Alphaproteobacteria; order Rhizobiales; family Hyphomicrobiaceae; genus Hyphomicrobium_A. The sequence continues at coordinate 9,565 of CAVSIY010000006.1, forward strand.
GACCGGCGTTTCGGCGAGCCGCGTTACGGACGACACTGGATTTGCGTCTGCTGCGCTTATCTATCAAGTCGAGCTCCCGCCGCGAGGCAGCCGCACGATAGGCCTCATCGCTCCGCTTGCGGGCGCAGAGGCAGTACTGGACCTCAAAGGTAAATCCCCCCAAGACTGGCTCGCAGAGCAGCAAAAGCAGGTTGAGACCGACTGGCGTGCCAAGCTCAATCTCATCGCATTCGACGTTCCCGCCGATGGCCAGCACCTCGTCGATACGCTGCGGTCGTCCCTCGCGCACATCCTGATGACGCGAGACGGTCCGGTTCTGCGGCCCGGCACGCGCTCCTACGGGCGCTCGTGGATCCGCGACGGCGCCATGATAGCGGAGGCGCTCGTACGGCTCGGCCATGCGAGCATTGCGGCGGACTATCTCCGCTGGTTTGCTCCACATCAGTTCGAGAACGGCAAGGTTCCCTGCTGCGTCGATTCTAGAGGCGCTGATCCCGTTCCCGAGAACGACAGCAACGGAGAGCTTATCTTCCTTGCCGCCGAGGTGTTCCGCTACACCGGCGACCGGGCGCTGCTGGAATCGGTTTGGCCGCACGTCAAAGCGGCGGTGCACTACATGGATGCCGAGAGGGCGTCAGAGCGCACGCCGGCTAATCTGACCGCGCAGCGCCGCATGCTTTTCGGACTGCTTCCGCCCTCCATCAGCCACGAGGGCTATGCGAGCAAGCCCGCGTATTCCTATTGGGACGTGTTCTGGGGCCTGCGCGGCTACAAGGACGCGGTCGACATCGCGAAGGCGATTGGCGAGAGCCGCGCGGAAAGAGAATTCGCGCACGGTCTGGCGGAGTTCAGGCGCGATGTCTTTGCCTCGCTGCGCAGCACCACCCAAGCGCACGGCATCTCCTACGTACCGGGCGCCGCCGACATCGGCGATTTCGACGCCACCTCGACCACCATCGCCCTGGCACCGGCAGGCGAGGAGCACACCATCCCGGCCGGTCTTCTGCCGGCGACATTCGACCGCTATTGGCGCAATTTCACGGACCGTCGTGACGGCAAAGCGAGCTGGGATGCCTATACGCCCTACGAGCTCCGCGTCGTCGGCAGCTTCGTGCGGCTGGGAGCGCGCGAGCGTGCACGCGCGCTTCTCGACTACTTCTTCAAGGATCAACGCCCTGCGGGCTGGAACCAATGGGCCGAGGTGGTCGGACGCGACATGCGGCGGCCGCGCTTTATCGGCGACATGCCGCATGCGTGGATCGCCTCGGACTACATCCGCTCGGTGCTCGATATGTTTGCCTACGAGCGCCAGGACGAGAAGGCGCTGGTGCTGGCCGCCGGGGTCCCGGCCGATTGGTTCAAGGGCGCCGGCTTCTCGGTAAAGAGCCTGCGCACGCCATATGGCTTGCTCGATATATCCGTCAGGCCCCGCGGCACCGACCTTCTCGTGAGCCTCGCCGGCGATGCGAACCCCCCTGGGGGCTTTGTGCTTCCCTCGCCGCTGCCCAATCATGGGGACGCGCGCGACAGGGACGGGCGTCGGCTGGCCTGGCAGAACGGCGAACTGCGCATCAGAACTCTGCCAGCCGAGATCCTGATAGCGCAGAGGGCCGACAACTCGGGTTGAGCCACTGCATACTGCAGCGTGAGCAAGGGGCCGGCGGCCGTGTCAGAGCGCAATTGCATCATCGTTCATGGTTGCCCTCCGGGTCCCGAGGGAGAGCGGGACGCCGCGACGCGGTCCTTCGACAAGCATTGGATCCCGTGGGTGCGCTTCAACTTGATCGCGCGGAAAATTCCGACGCTCGTGCCGGTGATGCCGGATCCGTGGGCCCCCGAGTATGCCAGCTACAAGCAGGTGTTCGAGATGCATCCGGTCTCGGAGCGGACCATCCTGATCGGTCATAGCTGCGGGTGCGCATTCCTCGTGCGCTGGCTTGGCGAAACCAAGCAGAAGATCGACATTCTCGTGCTCGTCGCGCCCTGGAAGGTCCCGAGAGCCGGGGACCCGGTGCGCAAGGCCTTCTATGATTTTCCCATCGACGAGACGATCAAGTCCCGCGTGCGCCGCATCCTCATGTTCACGTCAGACAACGAGCAGGAGAACGGGAAGAAGAGCCTCGCGATCTATCACGCAGCGCTCGGCGGAGAAATCATTGATCTGGCCGGCAGGGGCCACTATGTCATGGGCGACATGGGCACGTGCGAATTTCCCGAACTGCTCGATGAGCTTGTGTAAGCGTCTCACAACGCCCGCTAGAGCAACTCCTAGAGCAAACCCGTCGCTCCAAGTCCAAGCACACCAAACCACCTTTGCGGCTTCCCTTCCGCAGCTCTTGATTTTAGTGGCGACCCCGACAGGATTTGAACCTGGTGCCACGCCCCATCAGCTCATGGCCATCTTCGGCTGGAGCACGCTCAAGCAAGCCGAACACTACACGAAAGCCGCAGACCAGAAGCGCATCGCCCAATCCGCCATGACGCTCCTGCTCCCGGACCGAAAGCAGAACATCAGTGACTAGCCAGCCTCGGCCGGCTGACTAACCTTATTGATTTTGCAGAATTTTTCTTGGTAGTGGCGCCCCGTAGGGAACTCGAACCCCTGTTCCCAACGTGAGAGGCTGGTGTCCTAGGCCACTAGACGAACGGGACAGCGCAAGAGCGAACCTATATGGGAGGCCGGGCCCCTCAATCAAGCCTTTCTTTGCCCAGCGCGCCCAGAGGGGCTCGCCATTCAGTCCTTGCTAGCCGGCTTCGGCTCGACCGCCACGTTGGTCACCATCCGTCCCGTCTGCAGGTCGAAGACGGCGATGCCGGCGCCCCCGTCCGCCTCATAGTGTACGGCGAGCCGGTTGCCTGACAGCGAGATCGAGCGGATCTGCGCTCCCGCCGGCAGCTCGAGGCTCTGCTCCGGCCGTATCGCCAGCGTCGGAGGCGCCGGTTGCGTTGCCGACGGGGACGCGAGATAGATGACGCGCCAGACGACGACCGCCAAGCCTGCGAAGAGCAGAACCGCCAGTGCGGCCACGATGAACTTGAGGATGCGCTGGAGTCGCAGATCGGACGCGGGCTGCGCGACCGCGCTATCTGCCGCCCTTTGTTCGGAAGCGGGAACGACACCGTCCGAGGCCTGCATCAAAGTCCCTCTCAAAGACTTTCAAAGAGATGTCGCGAAGAGAATGGCGTCACGACGCACACATTCAGTCCCGGCCTCGTTCAGGGTAGAAGCAACGCCAGCGCACGCGGGCCTGCGCCTCGACAAGCTTCTGACCGAGCACATAAAGGACTTGAGCCGCGCTCACGTGCAAGCGCTTCTTCGCGCCGGTCACGTGACAGATTCTGCGGGCGCAATCGTAAAAGACGGGGCCTACCGGGTCAAACCGGGCGACGTCTTCGAGGTCCGCCTGCCGGAGCCAGAGCCCGCCGCTCCCGCGCCCGAGGCAATCGCGCTCGATGTCGTCTACGAGGACAGCGATCTCATCGTCATCGACAAGCCGGCCCATCTCGTCGTCCATCCTGCCGCCGGGCACGCCTCGGGCACGCTCGTCAACGCCCTCATCGCCCATTGCGGGGCGAGCCTGTCCGGTATCGGCGGCGTCAAGCGCCCCGGCATCGTGCACCGGCTCGACAAGGGCACCTCGGGCCTCATCGTCGTCGCCAAGACGGACGCCGCGCACAAGGGTTTGAGCGAGCAGTTTGCCGCTCACGGCGCGGATGGGCGCATGGAGCGCACCTACCTCGCGCTCGTGTGGGGCAAACCCCAGCGCCCGCGCGGCACGATCGATGCGCCGCTGACCCGCAGCCCGGTCAATCGCACCAGGATCGCGGTGGCGAAGGGCACGACGGGGCGGCGGGCGGTGACGCACTATGAGGTTCTCAAGACCTTCGGCGCGCCGGCTGCAGCCGCGATCTCGCTCCTCAAGCTGCAGCTCGAGACGGGACGCACGCACCAGATCCGCGTGCACCTCGCCCATCTGGGGCACCCGGTCGTCGGCGACCCGGTCTACGGCAGCGGCTTCAAGGCCAAAGCCGGGCTGCTGCCCGAGGCGGCGCAAGACACCCTGCGACACCTTGGACGCCAGGCGCTGCACGCCTCCGAGCTCGGGTTCGAGCATCCCCGCACGGGGCAGAAACTTCGCTTCACAAGCGTGTTACCCGACGACGTCGGCGCCCTCGTCGCCGCGCTCGAGCGGGCGCATTCGCCGAAAAGCCGCTTAAATCGCGAAAGCAAGCGTTAGCGCCGTTACACAATTGGCGCCGCTGCCTTTTCCACCGTTAAGGAGTCCCGCGCTAGAGCGACTTCGAAGCTTCGGTCGGGGCACGAACGAGCTGGGCGGCTGGAGGGAAATTACCCGACGATTGCAGCCGGTTACGCCGGCTCGATCCCCCCAAGGCCCGCAGCACTGCTTTGCCTGGCGCTCATAGGTCGCCTGCAACAATCGGGCGGTTCTGGCGTATAGTATTACATACGAATGTTGACGCGAGTGGCAAAACGCAACGGAAAGGGGCTCGTCCCCACGTTTACGGCTCACGGGGCATCTCAAGCCCGGCATGCTCGCGCGCGGCTCGGCCGCGATGAACGCAAAGCTAAGAGGGACCATCCCCCGCCCAAGCGAGGAATGGCAGTTGGTAGGCGCATGGCAACAAAGCTTCCGACGATCGCGCAAGGCTCGATGGGCCTGTCGCGCTATTTGCAGGATATCCGCAAGTTCCCCATGCTGGAGCCTGGTGAGGAGTACATGCTCGCCAAGCGCTGGCAGCAGCATACCGATCAGGACGCGGCCGAGAAGCTGGTGACGTCGCACCTGCGCCTCGTCGCGCGCATCGCCATGGGTTATCGCGGCTATGGGCTGCCAATCGGCGAGGTGATCTCCGAGGGCAACGTCGGCCTGATGCAGGCGGTGAAGCGCTTCGACCCCGAGAGGGGCTTCCGGCTCGCGACCTACGCGATGTGGTGGATCCGCGCCTCGATCCAGGAGTACATCCTGCGCTCGTGGAGCCTCGTCAAAATGGGCACCACGGCGGCGCAGAAGAAGCTGTTCTTCAACCTGCGGCGCGCCAAGAGCCAGTTGCAGGCGCTGGATGAGGGCGACCTCCGCCCCGATCAGGTGCAGACCATCGCGCACCGCTTCGGCGTCAGCGAGGCCGACGTCATCTCGATGAACAGGCGCCTGGGCGGGGACGCCTCGCTCAATGCGCCCGTGCGTGCCGACGCTGAGGCCGGCGAGTGGCAGGACTGGCTCGTCGACGAAGGCCCGAGCCAGGAGGAGCAGCTCGGCGAGAACCAGGAGCTCGCCCAGCGCCGCAGCTATCTTTCGAGCGCGCTGTCCTCACTCAACGATCGCGAGCGGCGCATCTTCGAGGCGCGGCGACTGACCGACAACCCGGCGACCCTGGAGGATCTCTCCACCGAGTTCGGCGTCTCGCGCGAGCGCATTCGCCAGATCGAGGTGCGCGCCTTCGAGAAGGTGCAGAAGGCGGTGCAGAGCGCTGCCGCCAAGTCGGCCGAGACCAACGCCTGAGCCGGGGCCAGCCCTCGTCTCAGGCGGCCTCCTTTCAGCTTTAGCGCAGCGCTCGCGCGGCTATTGCGGGGCCGTCACCTTGAAGTCGGTGACCGACCAGTCGTCGCCCCTCTTGCTGGGTGCGGAAGCCGCGAGCATGCCGATATAGCTCGGACCATGGGGCGGCTCGCCCATGAAGGTGGCGACCTCCTTGCCGTTGACTGAGATGGCGACGTGATCCCCCTTCGTCGTCACTCGCAGCGTGTTCTTTTCTTTGGCGCCCGTCTTGGCGTTGTCGAGCTTGACCCAGTCGACCGGCCGCTTGTCCTGGACGACGCCATTGACGACGCGCGCGACCGTGAAATAGCCGTTCGGCGCGATGACGGCCTGATAGTAGTTGCGGTTGTCCTCGACCCAGAACATCAGCCCGGCATAGCTCGAGGTCGAGTCGGTCGTGGGCTTGTCCAGGCGGACGGTGGCGCAGGCATCGACATCGTCGAAGACGAAGACGCGGTTCCAGCGGAAGGTGCGCGTGCCAGGGACCGGGCTCAGCACCGCTTCCCCCGAGGCGATTTTGAGCCGCGCATCCTTCGGCCCCCAGGTCGGATCGTGCGAGGTGAAGCCGTCCTCGAAGAGCACCTTGCCGTCGGCGCAGCCAGGAGCCGCGGCGACGGTGCCGGTCGAAATCGGCTCCTTGGTGGCGGCGCTCGCCTCGGCCGGAGGTGGCACGTTGGTCACTTTCAGGTCCGACAGCTGCCAGGTGTCTGTCGTTCCGGGCGCCGACGCGGCAACGAGGCCAACGTGGCTCGGGCTCTCGGGCGCCTGGCCGCGAAAGCGGGCGACCTCGCTGTCGTTGATGCGAATGGTGACGGTTTGCCCCTCGAGCGTCACGCGCAGCGTATTCTTTGCGTCAGGGCCGAGCTTCAGCGCGTCGACCTTGGTCCACGGCACCGGCGCCGTCGCGGCGATCTTGCCGCGCACTTTGCGCGCGACCGTGAAGAGGCCGTTGGGCGCAACGACCACCTCGTAGAAGTTGTCCTTGTCCGTGAGCCAGAACAGGACACCAGCATAGGTCTGGGATGCGTCGGTCGTCGACGTCGGCATCGCCACCGTCACGCAGGCGTCGAGGTCGGTCAGGGAAACGCCGGTGTCCCAGCGCGCGGTCTGCGTGCCGGGCTGGGGTGTGAAATCGGCTTGGCTGCCCGCAACCTTGAAGCTTGCATCCTCCCCGCCCCAGCCGAGCTCGCCGGTCCTGAAATCGCCGGCGAGATACACCGACTGGCCGGTGCATGCCAGAGCCGGAGTTGCAGCGAGCATCAGCGCAAGAGTGATGGCGGTATGTAAACGCATGCCGGCTCCTCTCCTCTTTGATTCGCCCAAAATGCAGTATGCCTCATAATCGGGAAAGTGCGGGTCACCACCCACGCTTTGCACCGGATGCGGGGTGGGCGCGAGCGGAGAGGCTGCAAAATTTTTGTGCGCCGCGGCATCCAAAACTGTGGACGAATCATTTAACGTGCGCAGCGCGAGGGGGGCCGAACCTCTCTTTCAGCTTACGACAAGCTGAGCTTATTCAAGTGCGCGTCAGAGAAGGAGGGCGAAACGCCCTTGTCATCTCTGAGCCAGGACTTGCAAACGACTGGCGCCTTTGGTCGGTCGAACGCGTGGCGGGCATGGACAGGGCCGCCCGAGGGAGCGTTCGACCACCTCATCACCCGGCCTCCGCCGAACCCTGTCCGCGACCACCGCAACCAGCTGCAGTCTTTGATCACCATTGCCGGCGGGCCTGGCCTTCCCCGGGCTGCGCGCCGATGCGTCTTGGTGATGATGAAGTCGGTCGAAGCCTGCAGGTCTTGGGCGCGGCACACACTGGAAGATGGAGTGGCAAATGCTGAAGCGCCTTCATCGAGAGAAGGTCCCACACGTGTCTTCGAGTTCGTGCATCGCTCACTCGCTTCGGCTCGATTTGGATTGGAAGGTGATCCTGCTCTGGCGCCAAAAACGGATGCGTCCTCCGAGTATGGCTTGACGGGGGTTTAGCCAGCGAGGGCGTGCGACCCATCCTGGCCACAAGAGCAAAGGCCGGTCCGCAAGGACCGGCCTCATTTGTTGCAGCCGAGCTGCCGCCATTACATCGGCAACTGCGCCAACTGGTTGGAGAAGTAGTTGTCGACCGCCGTCAGGATCGAGTCCGACACCTTGTCGCGCCAGGCATCCGACTGCAGGTTCTTCGCGTCCTGCTTGTTGGTGACGTAGGCGAGTTCGATCAGAACCGAAGGAAACTGCGCCGTCTTCAAGACGCGAAAACCGGCCTGCTGGTCGGGATCGTTGCGCATGTTGGTTGAGGCACCCATCATATCGATGACGGAATGTGCAAAGACGTTGGTCCGATCCTTGGTGACGTCCACCTCGCGACCAGCAAGATCGGCGAGGATTGACTTCACCGCGTCGACATCGCCGCTCGCCTCTTTGACGGCCTGAACCTCGTCCTTTGACAAGAGATTGCCGGAAATCTCGCCCTTGGCGGAGCGCCGGAGGCGGTTGGCAACCGAATTGCGCAGCGAGTAGATGGTGGCGCCATTCGCCTTCGAGCCGGTGTCGGCGTAGTCGCAATGCACGGCAATGAACAGGTTCGCCTTGTTGCGCTCCGCGAACGCCACGCGCTCGCCGAGGGGCACGAACACGTCCGTGTCGCGCGTCATCAGCACCTTGAAGCGCCCGGTCGCCTTCAGCTTCTCGGCGAGGATCTTGCCGAACGCCAAGACGATGTCCTTCTCGACCGCGCCGTTTTTCTCGGCCCCGGAATCGTGCCCGCCGTGTCCCGGGTCGATAACGATGACGGGCTTGAACGCCCTTTCCGCCAGAACCTCGGGCGACAGCGCGGGTCGCGGCAACGGCGGCTGCAGACCGGCGGCGCCCAGCGAGAACGTGGGCGGCGCGATCGTGTTGCTGTTACCGCCGCCGACGGCAGCAGTGACCATGTCACCGACCATGTCCCCGACCATGTCACCGAGACTTGCGGTGGTGAGGCCATGAGACGCCGTCGGGGTTGGGGTGGGGGTTGCGGTCGCAGTTACCGGGGCAGGAGCGGGCGCCGCGAACGGGGCGATCTCCACGACGAGCTGCTGGCCGTGGCCGTCCCTGGCCTTCTCGATCTTTGCCCCAGCGACGATGACGGGCTCGGTCACGTAGATGATGATGCGGGAGCGGTTCGCCGCGGACTGGCCGGCCCGGAAGGACTTGATCAGGCCAACCGGCCCGCCCCGGGGCTGATTAGGCAAGCGCAGCTTGACCTCGGACACCTCGACGATGACCCGGTTGGGATTGCTGAGCGAGAAGACCTCGAACTCCGTGGACTTGGGCAGCCCCACCAGAAAGCGCGTGCGCAGGTTCTTGCCGTGGGAGTTGGGCTCCCGGCGACGTCAATTGCGCAAGTCCCGGTGCCGCCGGCGCAGCCGCCAGGGTCTGAGCCCGCAGCGGCGCGTGCGCGCACAGCAAGGTTAGCGCAGCAAGGAGTCCGCGGCCAAGATGCCGCAGCAACCGGTGAACCATGACGTCTGACCCCCGTCAACGCAATACAAAGCCCAAGTGTCGGGACAGTCATAGGTTGCCTGAGATGATGGCGTTTTCCGGGTCGTCTTCAGGCATTGTTAGGGTTATCGCCGGCCAACCGTTAACGCTTTGCTAACGCCGGGTTGGTGACGCACGGGCGCGAAGACCCCATGCCGCGACCTCAGCTCCAGCGTTTGGCGGCGGTCTCATCGCGCTCGTGGGCTTCGACCCAGACGCTCTCGCCGCCAGCGGAGACTTCCTTTTTCCAGAAGGGCGCCAGGGTCTTAAGGTAGTCCATGAGAAAGCCCGCGGCCTCGAATGCCGCCTGGCGGTGCGCGGAAGCAGTCACGACCAGGACGATGTTGTCACCCGGCACGAGCTTGCCGACCCTGTGCACGATGAGGCTCGCCTGCAGCGGCCAGCGCGCGTGAGCCTCCGCCTCGATGCGGGCGAGCTCCGATTCCGTCATGCCCGGGTAGTGCTCGAGCGTCATGGCGGCGAGCTTCCCCTCGTCGCTGCGGACGCGGCCGGTGAAGGTGACGATGGCGCCGACGTCGGTCTCGCCGGCGGTCAGCGCCGCCACCTCGGCCGCAAGGTCGAAGTCCTCGTTCTGCACTCTGACGGCCATGCTCAGCCTCCGGTCACCGGAGGGAAGAAGGCGACCTCGCGCGCGCCGGCAATGCTGGCCGAAGGTTTCACGTGAACCTTGTCGACGGCGGCCCGGACCAGCTCCGGCCGGGCGAACGCTGCGTCGAACTCGGGGCCGCGCGACTTGAGCCAGCCGATGACGTCGGCAACGGTCGCCACGTCACCGGGCAGCTCGACCTCCTCGGCGCCGCGCCCGACTTTCTCGCGCACCCAGGCGAAATAGAGAAGCTTCATACGCTCATGCCTCGCAGTCAGGAGCTCCTGGGCGCAGGTCAGCGCTCCATGGCGTGGACGACCCCGGCCTTTAGATAGTCATAGCCGGTCCAAAGCGTTAACAGCGCCGCGATCCAGAGGATAACCAGGCCGCCGGTGGTTATCCCCGGCACGATCTTCTCAGCCGCGGGTCCGGCGAGCAGCACGCCGAGCGCGATCATCTGCATCGTCGTCTTCCACTTGGCGAGCTGGGTGACGTGGATCTTGACGTTGAGCTCGGCCAGGAACTCACGCAGGCCCGAGACCAGGATCTCGCGCACCAGGATGATGATGGCGGCCCAGATCGACCAGCCCGTGATCGTGTTGTCGTGCACCAGCATCATCAGCACGGCGCCCACCAGGAGCTTGTCGGCGATGGGGTCGAGCATACGCCCCAAGGTCGACTGCTGCTCCCACATGCGCGCGAGATAGCCGTCGAGCCAGTCGGTGACGCCGGCGAGAACGAACAGGGCGAACGCCGACCAGCGCGCCGCGTCGCCCTGCAGGAAAAAGAGGCAGGCGACGAGCGCCGGCACCGCGAGGATGCGCCCGTACGTCAGCACGTTGGGCAGGGACATCGGCATCGGGCGCGGCGGCGCAGCTTGCTCCATCGGTCCTTGGTACACCATCCGGCCGACGGTCCGTCAATGGTCTACGCCGACGCCCCGCCGGCAGGGCCCCGCTGCGGCTGGATCGCGTCCGTTGCCGCCGCTCAGTGGCAGACGCCTCGCCCTTTGCGCTCTTTCACGTCGAAATGGAAGTGGTCGCGATGGGCGTCGTTGGCCTCGGGTCCCAGCACCGTCCCGAACACGGTGCAGGCGCCGCTATGCAGCCGCCGCAGGAAGGCGGCCTCGCTGGTCTTGGCGGCAGTGAGGCTCGCAGCGGCGGAGGCCGTAACGATGGGAGGGCGCCCAGCCGCTCCGGCCTTGAAGCCGGCCTTGTGAACTTTGGCCTCCCGCTCGCGCGGCGTCTCGTCTGCCGCCGCTTCGGCCGGCGAAGCGGCGTCCTCAGCTGACGACTTCGGGTCTTTGGACGTCGCATCGGCCTTGGCGACTTTCGCGGCCTTCTTCTGTGCCGCAACGATGTCGCGCTCGGTCGGGCCCCAGCTTTTTGCCACTCTGATCGTGCGGCCATCGGCGGTGACGAAGCCGGCGATGTCGACGGCACTGCCGGTGGCGTGCTCGCTCAGCGGCCAGATGGGCCTGTTGTACATGTTGCGGCAGGCATACGACGCAGCGCCGACGATGCGCGTGACGCGCGAGCCCAGGACCTCGCGTGCGGCCGGCTGCAGCACAGCATCGATCCAGTGCGTCAGCCGTGCCGCGAGGCGGCAGTTCATCTTCGGCGCCGGATCAAACACGACTTGGGTCGCCGGGCGCCGACGCTGTGCAGAAGCAGCGGCGCCGGCGTTCCGCATTGGCCGTGCTTTATCGGCTCCTCCAGCTCGATCTCCGCGGCCATCGGCGCCAACAGCCGCAGAGCATTCGCGCAAGCCCGCGGCCTGCTCCGCTTCGCTCCAAACGTCCTCGACCGGTGCCGGCGGGAGGGCTCGCTGCCGGCGCCGGCGAGCCCGTTTGTGTGACGGCTTGCGTGGGATTTGGCACGGCGCGAGCCGGCGTGCAGGAGGAGCGGCCGACGCGCGTTGGCGCAGCCGTTGGCCGGGGCTACGACGACTTCGCTTATGCCCGGCGCAGCAGCGGCAGCGCAGCGATGCCAGCCAGCACGACCAGCGTTGACCAATCCGACAGCCTGCCGAGCGTCTTATCCTTTGACGTCATGCTCATCTTTTTCCCCCTGCAGAACTGCGAGGAGCATTCCCGCGTTCCCTCCGCCGCGCAGCATTGAGAAAGAGCGCGGCGGAATTGGGATTTCAATCTAGCGCTTACATATGAAGGTGCTGTTTCGTGCCCGCTTCGCGCATTGACAGGGAGTAAATCGATGGACGATTTCGAAAGCGATCGATGCAGTCTCATGCCCCAACGCGCCATCGATCGCCGCAAAGTGCTCACCGTGAGCCTAGTGTCCCGATTCCGAAGCTCGCCTGAGATCGAGGCTGGCCCGGGAGCGAGCTTCGGAATCATAAGGGACACTAGAGAATCATACGAGTTGCTAGTGTGATTCAGATCGAGAAATTCGCTCAGGCCGTGCCGCCAAAATCGGCAAATTTCTCGATCATCACACTAGCCGCCGGCTTCGCTGCCGCCGTGCGCCCGATCGCGGCGCAGACCGCGATCACGACCGACGCAGCAGGCTTGCAGGCGGGCGAGGTGCGCATCCCCGTCTCCGACGGCGAGATCCCCGCCTATCGCGCCATGCCGGCAAGCGGCGGCCCGTTTCCCGTCATCCTCGTCGTGCAAGAGATTTTCGGCGTGCACGAGCACATTCGCGACGTATGCCGGCGCCTTGCCAAGCTTGGCTACATGGCGATCGCGCCTGAGCTCTACGCGCGCCAGGGCGACGTCTCGCACATGACCGACATCAAGGAGATCGTCGCCAAGGTCGTGTCCAAAGTTCCCGATGCCCAGGTGATGTCCGATCTCGATGCGGCTGTCGCTTATGCGGCGGCCTCGGGCCACGGCGATACCGCCAGGCTCGGCATCACCGGCTTCTGCTGGGGCGGCCGCATCACCTGGCTCTATGCGGCCCACAGTCCCAAGCTGAAGGCGGCCGTTGCCTGGTACGGACGCCTTGTCGGAGAGCCCGATCCGCTGCGGCCGCAACATCCCGATCGATCTCGTCGCGGAGCTCAAGGCCCCGGTGCTCGGCCTTTATGGCGGCGCCGATCAGGGCATACCCATCGACGACCATCGAGCGCATGCGCGCCGCCTGCACGAGAGGCCGGCAAGACCTGCGAAATCATCGTCTATCCCGATGCTGGGCATGCCTTCAACGCCGACTATCGCCCGAGCTATCGGCCCGACGCCGCCAAGGACGGATGGGCGCGCATGCTGGCCTGGTTCCGCACCTATGGTGTCGCGTAAGACACCCCGACCGCAGAGAGTCCCGAAAGGCAGCCGCACGTCGGCTATTGCGACCAAGCCGGACAAACCTCGCGTGTGTTGATTTGAGCGGGTGAGGGCCAGGAGGGGACTTCAAGGTTTGGTGGTGGCTGCCTGGGTGGTGAACAGTTGCCACCCACAACTTCCTGCGGTCTTTGGAGCGGTTAGAATCAAGTGATTCGCTCGAAACGCCGGTCGCATCATGCTCATCCAGACTGCCCGCGATGCCGAGATCTTCTGCTCAACTGCTGGCGTGACCCGTCCTATGGTCAGGACGAAGCCGTCGCCTTCAGCGGTTGCGTGCTAAACATAAAGCTCGATCCCGGCAACGGTGAAGCCGATTTCAAGATGCTGCGCGCGGTCCGGCTCCTGCAGCGCCACCTCGATCTGACCGCACATTGGCAAAGCGCGGTGACCTACGCGGGCGTCTTACGAGACGGAACAAGAGCGCCTGAGCATCGTCGTCACCGTTCGCCCGGCAGCACCGAGCTTGGGGCCGGCATCTCTGGTGGCGTTAAGGCCATCCAGGTGGTGCTGACCCGCCACTGGTCCACGCGTACGCGCAATATCGTTGTGACCGGTGTTTTACTTGCCGTGCTGTTCCACCCCTACGTTCAAGACTACAAGGACTACCCGGCGGACACCGACAAGGCGCAAATCGCGGCGAACGCCAATATCAAGATTGCTGAGCACACTAACCGCACCAATCTCGAGATCGCTAAGGTCCAGGCGGACGCGCAAGTCAAAGTTGCCGCCGCCCGGCGGCGCCTCAAGTCCCTCATTCGGATTGGCGGATGCGGCTTCGGTTCGCGAAGGAGCCATCGTCCTCGCATCCCTTGCCGAACAAGACCCCTCGAACGTCGTCGCCTTTGCACTCTCGGACTAGTACCGTGGCGCCCAGCCCTCATGGGCCTTGCCCCCATGCCGGCACCATTAAATGGGACGACAGCGAGCCGATCCCCGCGCGTGTTGCGAAGGCGGCGTGGGCAAAATCGACCGCAAAGTAGCGACGGCGGCGCGCCGCGTCGCCAAGGTAGAGGGGCACCCCGGCCTGATCGAAACACCGTGGGTCACGGAAGTGCTCCGCACCCACGGTGCGCCCGGCGCTATGCGCCTTGGCCTCTCAGAGGCGTGAGGCGCATCCAAAGTCCGCTCCGGGTCACTTCTGCCCTCCGAAATGTAGGGGGTGCAGGTCGGCTCTGCCCTCAAGTTCGCAAGTCAGTGCATGCCTGTGAGGCGGCTGTTATCGCTCATGAGGGGCGGTCGGCGCCTCCCGCTTGGGATCCTCGGCGAGGTTCCTTCCGCTCCTCGCGGTACCTCTGGCGCGGTGTCCTAGCATCCTCGGACTTTGTTGCAAGGCATCCCGGTCGATCCGGTCGAGCGCATGCGCTCAGCCTGCAAAGCGGCAAACAGAACCTGCGAGCTGGTCGTCTTCCTGGAGGCCGGGCACGCGTTCAACGCCGACGATCGCCCCAGCTACCGGCCCGACGCCGCCAAGGACGGATGGGCGCGCATGCTGGCCTGGTTCCGCACCTATGGTGTCGCGTAAGACACGGGCCCCAAGCCAAATTTCGCCAGCGCCTTGTCATAGATCGCGCAAAAGATGGCCCCGCGCACGAAGGCTTTCGCCGCGCGCGGTCTTGCATAAGCGGCGCGCTTGGCGGAAACTGACGGCGTAGAGCATAGAAACAGCCTATCAATAGGCACTTAGGGGGGTCGTACGCATGCCAAATCTGCCGTTCGACTTGGCAGCGGTCGATTGGATGACCGTTGGCGTTTTCTCAGCGATCGCATTTCTCGCCGCGATCGTCGGCAACGCAATCGCCTTCGGGAACAGGCTGATGGGGGCCATCCTCACGGCTATCTTCTTCGCCGTGTTCTTTGTCGCTTGGACCTACTGGCTGCAGGCGATGGTCATGCCTCCCGCCGGGACGCCGCCCGTTTAGCCGATCTGCGAATGGGCAGAGCCGCGTTTGTTGGGCCGGGTCTTCCCGGTCGATGAGAGGGTTTTATCCGCGCGCTCCGCTCAGCCATCCCGCTCATGAAAGTGATCGTAGATCCGCTGCGCCATTTCCGCGGAGATGCCTTCAACCGCCTTCAGATCCTCTATGCCGGCGCGTGATACGGCCTTGGCCGAGCCGAAGTGCTTCATGAGCGCGCGCCGGCGCCGCGGGCCAATGCCGGCGATCTCGTCCAGCGGGCTGGCACTCAAGCCCTTTGCGCGCTTGGCGCGGTGCGTGCCGATGGCGAAGCGATGCGCCTCGTCGCGCAGCCGCTGCACGAAGTAGAGCACGGGATCGCGCGGCTCGAGCATCAACGGCCGATTGCTGCCCGCAAAATGAAAGTGCTCGCGGCCGGCGTCGCGGTCGGGTCCCTTGGCGACGCCGACCACGCACAAGTCATGCAGGCCGAGATCAGCCATGACCGCGCGCGCGACCGAGAGCTGACCCGCCCCGCCGTCGATCAGCACCAGGTCGGGACGATCGGGAAAGACGTCGTCGTCCGGCTCGTCCGCGGGCGCGACCGGCGCAGCCTCGACCGGCGCGCTCTCCTCCGTCACCAGGCGGCGAAAGCGCCGCGTCAGCACCTCGCGCATCATGGCGTAGTCGTCGCCGGGCTTCAGCGTCTCCGACTTGATGTTGAACTTGCGGTACTGACCTTTGACGAAGCCGTCCGGGCCCGCGACGATCATGGCGCCGACCGCGCTCGCGCCTTGAATGTGGCTGTTGTCGAACACCTCGACGCGACGCGGCGCAGCGGCAAGGCCGAGCCGCTCGCCCAGCGCCTCGAGCAGGCGCCGCTGCGACGACCCTTCCGCCAGCTTGCGGCCCAGCGCCTCGCGCGCGTTGGCGAGCGCGTGCGTGACCAGGCCCGACTTGGTGCCACGGTGCGGGACTCTGATCTCGACCTTGCGCTCCGCCTTGGTGGAGAGCGCCTCGGCGAGCAGCGCGCGATTGGGCACGTCGTGCGACAGGAGGATCAGTCGCGGCACGGGCTTGTCGTCGTAAAACTGAGCGATGAAACTGTCGAGCACCTCCTCGAGGCCGAGCGACTTGTCCGCCTTGGGAAAGTAGGCGCGATTGCCCCAGTTCTGTCCGGTGCGGAAGAAGAACACCTCCACGCAGCTCTGCCCACCGTCTTGGGCGGCGGCGAAGACGTCGGCCTCCTCGATCCCCTCGGGATTGATCGACTGATCCGAGGTGACGTGCGCCAGCGCGGCGAGCCGGTCGCGGTATTTGGCGGCGCGCTCGAATTCGAGGCCTGCGGCCGCTTCCTCCATCAGCCGCTGGTACATGCGGCGCACGTTCTGGCTCTCGCCCCGCAGGAAGCGCACGGCCTCGTCGACGAGCTTGTTGTAGTCGGCAAGCGAGATCTCGCCCGTGCACGGCGCCGAGCAACGCTTGATCTGATAGAGCAGGCAGGGCCGCGTGCGGCTCTCGTAGACGCTGTCCGAGCACGAGCGCAAAAGGAAGGCGCGCTCCAGCATGTTGATCGTGCGGTTGACGGCGCCGGCAGACGCGAACGGACCGAAGTAGTCGCCCTTGCGGTTGCGCGCGCCGCGATGCTTCATGATCTGGGGCGCGGCCTGATCGCGCGCGATCAGGATGTAGGGAAACGACTTGTCGTCGCGCATCAGCACGTTGAAGCGCGGGCGGAAGCGCTTGATGAGGTTGGCTTCGAGCAGCAGCGCCTCGGCCTCGGTGCCCACCGTCACGAATTCCATGGCCGACGTCGCCATGATCATGCGGGCAATGCGATTGGTGTGGCCGCCGAGGCGGGCGTAGTTCGACACGCGCGCCTTCAGGTTGCGCGCCTTGCCGACGTAGATGACGGTGCCCTCGCCATCGAGCATGCGATAGACGCCGGGCGATGACGGCAGCTGCTTCAGATAGTGCGCGATGACCTGCGGCCCGCTCGCACCCCTTTCCTGGGATTGCGGGGACGCCTCCTTGGCCGGTGCCTCGGGTTGCACTTCACGCGTGTCCTTGATCGGCATCGGGATTAAATCGGCCTGTGGACCGTCCCCGTCAAGCGAAGGCGCCAGACGCGGACGCGAGGCCTTTGCGCCGTCGGCGGACCGGCTACCACGCGAGCCGGGGCATCGCCGCCACCGGCCGTGGGGCGCCGGGCGGAAACAGCGTCGCCAGGGCGCCAGCGTCGAGGGCGCCCGTCACGTGCACGCCGCTCGACACGAAGACGGAGCGCACGTTTACAGCTGCGGCGCCCGCGATGTCGGTGTTGACGCCGTCGCCGATGGCGAGCAACCGCGCCGGCACGCCGCTTCCAGGACGCAGGGTCTGGAGCGTGGCGAACGCCAGCTCGTAGATCGGCAGGTAGGGCTTGCCCGCGTATTGCACGCTGCCGCCGAGCCGCTCGAACTCACGCGCGAGCGCACCGGCGCAGTAGACGAGACGTCCGCCGCGCTCCACCGCTATGTCCGGATTGGCGCAAATCATCGCCAGCCCGCGCGCGGCACAGGCGGCAAGCGTCTCGGCATAATCGTCGGGCGTCTCCCGCTCGTCATCGAAGAGGCCAGTGCAGACGACCCCCTCGGCACGGTCCGGCCCGACTCGCTCCACGTCGATGCCGGAAAAGATGCCGAGATCCCGCTCAGGGCCCAGGTGCAGAACCGCGCGGCCGGCGTAGACCGCAATCAGCGTGCGCGCGACGTCGCCGGAGCTGACGATCACGTCCCAGCTCGCTCGCGGCACCCCGATGCCATCGAGCTGGGCCGCAACGCTGTCGCGCGGCCGCGGCGAGTTCGACAAGAGCACGACGAGGCCGCCCTGCTGGCGGAAGCGCTCGCACGCCTCGCACGCCGCCATGAAAGGGCGGACGCCGTCGTGCATCACGCCCCAGATGTCGACGAGCCAAGCCGCCGTATCCGCTGCCAACGGCGCGATCGAGGGAATGAGCGGGATGGGCCCGCGGGAGGCAGAGGGTGCCGTCATGCCCTCTGCCTAGAGCGGCTTCGCTTGTGAGGAAAGCGGGAAGTCGCGTGCGAGCCTGCGACCTTACGCGGCCGCGTTCCCGGTCTTGCCGACGGCGCCGGCGTCGATGGTGACGGGCGGCCCGAAAAGCAGCCCCTGTCCCAGCGGCACACCGGCCTCCAGAACCGCAGTGCGCGTCGCCTCGTCGCTGATACGCTCGACGATGACGGCGAGCCCCACCTCGCCCAGGTAGCGCCAGATATCGCCGGCCGCCATGACCCCCGCCGGCCCGGAAAGCCCTTGCTGCAGCGCCTCCGCGTCGAGCTTCACGAATGCGAAGCCGGCAGCCCGCAACGCGGTGAACTCATAGTCGAGATCGGTCACGTCCATGAGCGCGAAGCGGAAACCGAGATCGCGCATGTCCGTCAGCGCGCTCCACTCGATGCCGCTGAAGGCTTTGACGTCGGCCTGCGAGAACATGAGCACGAGATCGCCGGCCAGCGCCTCACGCTGACGGTAAGCGGTCGCGAGCTCGTCAAGGAAACGGTCTGCGGTCAGCGACTCCGCGCTCGTGGGCGAGAACACGCAGTGCGTCTGCGCTTTCTCGGCGAACGAGGCCGCCATCTTCGCAGCCCACTTCAAGCGAGCGGCGTCGATCAGCGGCAACAGCCCCGTGTGCGAAAGCTGACGATCCTGGCCTGCGAGCGGCAGCACCACACCCTTCTCGTCGCGAGGCCGCACGATCACCTCGTAGTGGTGCAGCTGGTGGTCGGCCAACCCCACGATCGGCTCCAGACACACGTCCATGCGTCGAGCCGCGAGCGCCTCCGCCACCGATGACAGGCGCGCATGCCCCGGCGCAATCGGAGGAGGCATCGGCGCCGTGGCATCGCGATCGCGACGCGGCGCACGCGGAGCAGGTTTCGTTGTCGCCCGCATGGTGTCGGCGGTCGTGTAGAGCGCGTCGACGGACGCCCGCATGGCGTTGTCCTGACGCGACCGCCCGGCGTCGGACGCACTGTCTCCCAGGCTCACCTCGCTGGCGAGCCGTTTGATCATGCCTTGCACGGCCTCCAGATCGGCCTCACGGTCTGCCGACGGCGGCGCGGGCTCTTTGCGACGCGCCTCGGCGGTGTCGGGGAACTGCGCCCGCTCGGGGCGGAACGACCAATAGTCGTGGATCGGCTCGGCCGGAGCGGAGCTGCTCGGCCATGGCGGCAGGTTCGGCGACAGATCGGGCGTGGCTGCCGCCTGTTCCCGCGCCGGCGTCGAGAACGGCTTCGGCGGAGGCGGAGGCGACTGCAGCGACGGGCCCAGAGTGGGCGGCGCAGCGGTGGTCGGCGCCGTGCGCGTGTCGGCGCGCAGCGTCGGCGCCTTGGCCTCCTGCGGTGGAGATGGCGGACTGCTCGCAGCAGCGCCGCGGCCGGCGGTCCGGGACCCGCGCGCCGGCGGCACGTAGGCGCCGCTACCGGGCCCTTTGAACTGGGCAAGCTCGCCTTCGAGCCGTGTCACCTCCGAGACCAGCGCGTCGACGCGGTCCGACCTGCGCATCAAGGTGTGCAGCATCAACAGCGTGATGTAGACCGACAGCGCCGCGATGAGCGCCAGCCAGAAGGTCACCTGAAACTGCAGGTAAGCGCCGATGAAGAAGGCCGCCGTGACGAGCGCGATCGCGCCCTTCACAATTAAGTCGGCAGTGCTGCCTTGGTTGCGCATGCCGGTCTTGATGTCGCCAATGCTCGCCATGAAATCTGGTCCGCGCCCCTTGCCAATTCGTTGTCTGCCTGAGCTTTTCGCCCGCCCATGACGAGCGCAATGGCAGGGAAGCCACTTTCACCAGCTTTCTGGCGGATAAGGTGATTCGGCTGGCTTGGATGCTTCAGACTACTAAAAACGTAAGCGGAGCGTCCATTGCCTGAGGATTGCCACGTCCGCCCCAATGACGCCGTCGGGCGGCCGCAGCAAACCCGAATTGGGGGGGCTTGTTTAGGTCTCGTTAGCCGAATCGACGTGCTATTGTTGTGTCCGGGCGTTCCTCGCGGTCCCGGCGTAGAAGAGAAGGGACAGCCCGATGCTGATGTCTGTGATTGGTCGCGATCCAAGTGCGTCTTTTTATGGTGAGCTGGCGGGACTGCGCGTCCTCATCACCGGGCTTTCGGCCGATTGCGGCGTCGACGTCGCCCGCGCCTTCGCAGACCATCGGGGACGACTCGTCATCGATGCCGCCGCCTCGACCCCTGAGAGCGATGCGCTGGTGGCCCTGCTTGCCGCGACGGCGAGCGAGATCAACCTCTATACCGAGGCATGCGCCGATCCCGAGGCGGCCGTCCGTTTCGCGCAGAGCGCGGCGCAGGTCTTCGGCGGTCTCGATGCCGTCATCAACCTCATTCCCATAACGGCCGCCAACCTTCAGAAGCGCAAGAGCCTGGAGGAGGTCGAGGACCTGGTCTCGCGCAAGCTCGCCGTACCGGTGCTGGTATCGCGCATCGTCGCCAACCGCATGCGGCTCCTGCTCACCGAGGGTCTCGTGCTCAACGTGATGACGATGCCGACGCCCCGCAACGACAGCGAAGCTGCGCTGGCCGGCGTGGCGCGCACTGCGCTTGCCGCCGTGACGCGGGGCGAGGCGGCGACGTGGGCGCCGCACGGCATCCGCGTCAATGCCATCGGTCCGGCGACGACCGCAGAGGAGGGCGCCTGCCTCGCAAGCGAGCCCGACATTGCGGCGCTGGCGCTTTACCTAGCCTCCAAGCGCGGGCGCACCTTGTCCGGGCACATCTTCGATGCGGCCGGGATCGCCGCTCGGCGCTGCTGAGGCTTGCATCTCAAGGGACCTGAACCGTCAGCAATCTGCGAAGCTGACGGCGCCAGGGAATGCGCGATCCGGCGAGCTTGTTGAGCTCGTGACTGCGGTTCGCCACGTCCTTGAGGTTCTGGCGCAGCTGCTCCAGCGCGAAGTCGAGCGTCATGAGGCGCAGCGCGTCGTGCATCGGCATTTGGCGCAATGCGTCGCTGTCGCGGATCGAGGTCACCGCACCGTTGAGCTTGGCGATCGCCGCGCCGACCGCCGCGATGTCGGACGTCGCGCTTTTCGTTTGCGGCGCCACCTCGCTCACTTCCACGCGCAGCTCCATGACCGCATCGCGAAGCTCCTCCAGGCCTTCGCGCAACAACGGCGCGACGCTGGCAGGCAACGGCTCCGACACCGCGCGCGCGAGTATCAGCTCGGTGTGCCACAGTCGGCGCAGGGCGGTGAGCAGGGCCTCGGAGTTGGGGCTGTCGGCGAGAAAACCCGCAACCTCGGCCTGTGCTTGCGCGCTCAAGGCGGCATTGATGGTGATCGCTTCCCGGATCTTGGCGCTCGCCGTCGCCACCGCTTTCGCGTCGTAGCGCCCCGCCAGCGCCATCGAGAGCAGATCGGATGTGAGCTGGAAATAGAGCGGTAGCGTGCGGGCGATGTGCGCGGCCAGTGCCGGACCGGCGCGCGCGGGAAAGACGAGCAGCATGGTCAGGATGGCAACGACGGTGCCGATTATGACCTCGAGCACGCGAAATCCGGCGGCCTCCCACGGCGGACCCAACACGTGCGTGCCGAGAATGATGATCGAGGCGTTGACGCAGGCAATGCGCATCTGCGGGCGGGCCGCCGCGAAATAGCCCATGACGAGGACAGTCGCAGCCAGACCGGCAAGGCGCAGAGGAAAGCTGTCGCCGATCACCACGGCGACGGCGCCGCCGACGATGGCGCCGATGAGACTTCCCATGAACCAGTCGAGGGCTTGGCCGAGCGAGGCGCCGATGTTGGCCTGGGTGACGAAAATCGCCACCACGGCCGCCCAGAAGGCCTGGGGCATCTCCAGAAAGTCAGCGATCAGATAGGCGAGGCAGGCCGCAATGGTGGTCTTCACCGCCTGTCGCAGGCGCGGCTTGTTCTCGTGCCAATCGCCGAGCCAAGTCAGAGGATTGCTCACGTGTATCTGGCCCCCACCATGGGACCTGGAAGATTAGCGGACGCGCCGTTACGTCTGAGTTACCCTTTGTCGCTTACAACGCCGGCGCGCGTCAAAGATACGCGAGCTGGCGCCGGCCCCTTTTCTTGACAGGCGCCCCTGGCCGCGCGTATCACCTCCGCGCCCTTGGCACTCTCGCCGAGGAAGTGCCAAAATTCCCATCGAGCACACCGAGCCATCCGAGCCGGACCTTCAGCTGGAGCAAAATTACCCATGAAATTCCGCCCCCTGCACGACCGCGTCGTCGTCAAGCGCCTGGACAGCGAAACCAAGACGTCCGGCGGCATCATCATCCCCGACACGGCCGCCGAGAAGCCGCAGCAGGGCGAGATCGTCGCCGTGGGGCCCGGCGCCCGTGATGAGGGCGGCAAGCTCGTCCCCATCGACCTCAAGAAGGGAGACAAGGTGCTGTTCGGCAAATGGAGCGGCACCGAGGTCAAGATCGACGGGGAGGAGCTCCTCATCATGAAGGAGAGCGACATCATGGGCGTCCTCGACAAGTAAGCCTCCCAGCTTCCTTGCTTCAGACGCTGCCCGCGTGAGCGCGGATCCAATGCCGGCGGTCGCTTCCCATCCACGGCCGCCCCCCACAACTTGCAACTCAGGAGAGAGCCCTTATGGCTGCCAAGGACGTACGTTTTTCCGTCGATGCGCGCGAAAGAATGCTGCGCGGCGTCGACATCCTTGCCAACGCGGTGAAGGTGACGCTCGGGCCCAAGGGCCGCAACGTCGTCATCGAGAAGTCGTTCGGCGCCCCGCGCACGACCAAAGACGGCGTGACGGTGGCCAAGGAGATCGAGCTCGAGGACAAGTTTGAGAACATGGGCGCGCAGATGGTGCGCGAGGTCGCCCAGAAGACGAACGACATCGCCGGCGACGGCACGACGACAGCGACCGTTCTCGCCCAGGCGATCGTGCGCGAGGGCTTGAAGGCGGTGGCGGCCGGCATGAACCCCATGGATCTGCGGCGCGGCATCGACAAGGCCGTCGCCCAGGTCGTCGAGGAGATCGGCAAGCGCGCCAAGAAGGTCAAGAATTCGGGCGAGATCGCCCAGGTCGGCACCATCTCGTCCAACGGCGAGAAGGAGATCGGCGCGATGATCGCCGAGGCCATGCAGAAGGTCGGCAACGAGGGCGTGATCACGGTCGAAGAGGCCAAGAGCCTCGACACCGAGCTCGAGGTCGTCGAAGGCATGCAGTTCGACCGCGGCTACCTGTCGCCCTACTTTGTCACCAACGCCGACAAGATGACGGTCGAGCTCGAGGACCCCTACATCCTCATTCACGAGAAGAAGCTGTCGAACCTGCAGCAGCTGCTCCCCGTGCTCGAGGCGGTGGTGCAGTCGGGCCACCCGCTCCTGATCATCGCCGAGGAGGTGGAGGGCGAGGCGCTGGCGACGCTGGTCGTCAACAAGCTGCGCGGCGGCTTGAAGGTCGCCGCCGTCAAGGCCCCGGGCTTCGGCGATCGCCGCAAGGCGATGCTGGAGGACATCGCGATCCTGAGCGGCGGTCAGACGATCTCGGAGGACCTCGGCATCAAGCTCGAGAACGTGACGCTCGACATGCTGGGCCGCGCCAAGCGCGTGTCGATCACCAAGGACGACACGACGATCGTCGACGGGTCCGGCAAGAAGAAGAACATCGAGGCGCGCGTCAACCAGATCAAGGCGCAGATCGAGGAGACCACCTCCGACTACGACCGGGAAAAGCTGCAGGAGCGGCTTGCCAAGCTTGCGGGCGGCGTCGCCGTCATCAGGGTCGGCGGTGCGACCGAGGTCGAGGTCAAGGAGCGCAAGGACCGCGTCGACGACGCGCTCAACGCCACGCGCGCGGCCGTCGAGGAGGGTGTCGTGCCGGGCGGCGGCGTCATGCTTCTCAAGGCCGGCCACGCCGTCACGGCCAAGGGCGACAACGCCGATCAGGAAGCGGGCATCGCCATCGTGAGGAAGGCGCTGCAGGCGCCCATCCGCCAGATCGCGGACAACGCCGGCGTCGAGGGCTCGATTGTCGTCGGCAAGGTGCTCGAGGGCCGCGGGCAGTCGTTCGGCTACGACGCCCAGAACGACGAATACGGCGACATGCTGGAGAAGGGCATCATCGATCCCGCCAAGGTCGTGCGCATCGCGCTGCAGGATGCCGCTTCCGTCGCCGGCCTGATGATCACCACCGAGGCCGCGGTCGCCGACGCCCCCAAGAAGGACGAGGACCACGGCCACGGCCATGGCGGCGGAATGGGCGGCATGGGGGGAATGGGCGGCATGATGTAGTCCCGCCGCCAGATCGATTGCTTGATCAGCAAGACCGCCCGCGGGCCTCTGCGGGCGGTTTCCTTTTGGGGCCTCTCACGCTTCGAGGTGTCCGCTTTTCCGTGCTCAATCCGGCTGGGAGTTCCAGCCGAAGGAGTGCAGCTCGTTCGTCATAATCGTTCCCCGCAAGGCAGCCTTGGGGTCGGGCCGCGGTTCCGCGCTCGTGCTGGCGCTGTTGGCGCGGACGAAGGGCTTCACGCGGACGACGGCGGCTTTCTCCGATCTCGGCGCCACGGCGCTGAAGCCGCGGACCTTTGGCGCGCGCTTCGGCAAGGGCGGAATGGCATCGCTGGGCGGGGGCGGCGCCGCAAGGCGCAGCTTCTCGCTGCTCAATGCGCTTTGCGTTCGCACCGACGCATCGAGCGGATCCACTTCCTGTGGCGTTACGGCCCCGGTTGTAAATGCCTTCGTCACGCTCTGCTTGCGCACGGGCGACGCCGGCTTGGCGAGGACCCGCTTGGCCTGATCGACTGGCGCCGCGGGAGCAACGGCCGGCGGAACTGTGACAGACGCCGGCGCTGCTTTCGCGCCATTAGACTGGGAGGCCGCACCATCGGCGCCGAAGCGGCGGCTCAGCTCCTCCGCCCGCTGGCGCACCGATCCTGCATTGGGCTCTGCCGTCATGGGTGTCGGCGTCACGGCGGCGGGGACATTCTGCAGGGGAACAACACTCTGTTGCGGCTGGGTCAGCTCTTGGAGCGCCCCTTCGCGTGCGCGCCAGGCCTCATGCAGCGCCGGGAGGGCATCGTCGCCGAGAAAGGCCGGAAGCGCAGATGGGGACGAGGTGGATGGCAATGCGTCCGCTTGGTCGGGCTCCATCGCGCGCGGTGCAGCGCTCGTGAGCCAGCAAAGGGCGAGCAGCGAACCGCCGACGATCATACCCTTGCTTGCGACCATAACCCCAAGCTCCCAAGCGCAGCCTGCCCGCTCAAAAAGCCCTTTTAAAGCCCAGACTTGCGCCCCGACAGTCTATAGCGTTCTCAACACGCGTGCACGGAACTCATTGGCGTGGCCGCCCCGAAACGCCCGCGAACCTTATGGTGCGCGCGGGCGCACAGCCCCAACGCGCCATCCCCCCACAAACTACCGTCATCTGCCGGCCATGTAATACTGGCCATGTATTCGGTTAAAATATTGATGCCCTGAACGGCGGTTGCCAGGGCACCATCACGAGTGGCCTCTGCAAAGCGGCCGGCCGGCCTTTGGGCTCGATTGCCTTTCGGCAGCGGACGGCCGATGATCGCCCCTTAAGCGGCGTCGCTCGCGCACCCCGGGGCCCGCGAACCTCGAAACACGACAAGAGCCAGGGCCGCTTGCCTCGGGAGGGGCTCGATGGACATCCGACAGCTCCAGTATCTCGCAGCGCTTGCCCGCGAACGGCATTTCACGCGCGCTGCCGTCGCCTGCAACGTGACGCAGCCGACGCTGTCGGGGCGCATCCGCCAGCTCGAGCTCGAGCTCGAGGTCCCCATCGTCGAGCGCGGCCAGCGCTATCGCGGGCTGACGCCCGAGGGGGAGCGCGTGCTCAAGTGGGCGCACGTCATCCTCAAGAGCTGGCAGGCGATGCAGGAGGAATTAGGCCATCTCAAGGACCACGAGAGCGGGCTGCAGGGCCGGGTCGTCATCGGCGGCATCCCCTCCTCCCTGCCGATGATCCCGCTGCTCACCAAGAAGATCCGCTCCATTCACCCCGGCATCGACTTCACCGTCCTGTCGCAGAGCTCCGAGGAGATTCTCCGCGGACTGGCGGATTTCTCCATCGACGTCGGCATCACTTATCTCGACAATGAGCCGATCACCGGGATGCTCGCCTCGCCGCTTTACGTGGAGCGCTATTGCCTCTTCGTGCCCGAGACGCACACGCTTGCAAACCGCGCCTCGGTGACTTGGCAGGAAGCGTCCGAGGAGCCGCTCTGCCTGTTGACCTCCAACATGCAGAACCGCCGCATCATCGATCGCGCTTTCGAGACGGCGAAGTGTCATCCCATCCCGCGGCTCGAGACCAACTCCGTGATCAACTTGTGCTCAAACGTGCGTTTGATGGGGCTCGCCAGCATCATGCCGCAGTATGTGCTAGAGGTTTTGGGCAACGTATCAGGCATAAAGGCGATCCCGCTCGATCACCCCAAGGTCGAGCACAGCGTCGGTCTCGTCGTCACCGAAAGGGATCCCTTGTCGCCTCTGATCGAGGCTCTGCGGGAAGCCACCACCAAGCTTGCGCCGGTGACCTTTGGCGCGCCCGCCTAATGTGCTTCACGACGACAAGAAAACCTTCTTGTGCAGCGCAGCATTGACCCCCTCGATTGGCACATCGAGAGGGCCAATTTGATAACGAGCGCATGACTTGAGAGAAGTCAGTTTGCCGCAGGAGAGGCCACCGAGGCACGACCAGTCATGTCCCGATCCACGACCCTTACCAGTGCCGTTGCAGCACCGCCCGGAAGCGAGGAGGAAGCTCGCGCCATCTGCGAGGCTCTCGGCAATCGTCCCGACGAGCTCTTGGAGATTTTCCACGCCGTGCAGGCCAAGCTCGGCTTCGTGCCAGAGGCGGTGCTGCCCGTGATCGCCAACGCGCTCAACCTGTCGCGCGCCGAGGTGTATGGCGTCCTCAGCTTCTATCACGATTTCCGGCGCGCGCCGGCGGGCCGTCACGTGGTGAAGATGTGCCGCGCCGAGGCGTGCCAGGCGATGCACACAGAAGAAGTATGCCGCCATGCCGAAGAGCGGCTCGGCACCACCTTCGGCGAGACGAGCCCGGATGGCGAGTTCACGCTGGAAGCCGTCTACTGCCTCGGCAACTGTGCGCTCTCTCCGGCCATGATGATCGACGGCGACTTGTTCGGCTGCGTCGACAACAAGCGCTTCGACGCGATCATCGCCGATCTCGACAAGGAGGCCGCGGCGTGACGAAGGTCTTCATTCCCCGCGACGCGGCGGCCTTGTCGATGGGCGCCGATGCCGTTGCCGAGGCAATCGCCGCCGAAGCCGCAAAGAGGATAACGCCGGTGGAGATCGTGCGCACCGGCTCGCGCGGGATGCTGTGGCTGGAGCCGCTGGTCGAGGTGGAGACCGAGGAGGGGCGCGTGGCCTACGGGCCGGTCACCCCCGGCAGCGTCGCTGGCCTGTTCAAGGCGAAGTTCCTGAAGGGCGGCACGCACAAGCTCTTTCACGGGCTGACCGAGGAGATCCCCTACTTCAAGAAGCAGGAGCGGCTGACGTTCGCGCGCTGCGGCATCATCGATCCGCTGTCGATCGAGGAATACCGTGCGCATGGCGGCTTTGAGGGCCTCACCAAGGCGCTCGCCATGGACCCGGCCGACATCGTCGCCGAGGTCACGACATCGGGCTTGCGCGGGCGCGGCGGCGCGGGCTTTCCCACCGGCATCAAGTGGAAGACCGTCCTCGACACCAAGGCCGACCAGAAATACGTCTGCTGCAACGCCGACGAAGGCGACAGCGGCACCTTCGCCGACCGCATGCTGATGGAAGGCGACCCCTTCTGCCTGATCGAGGGCATGATCATCGCCGGCATCGCCGTGGGCGCAACCCGCGGCTATATCTACATCCGCTCCGAGTACCCGCACGCCGTCAAGACCTTCCGCGAAGCCATCAAGGTCCTCACCGAGGCCAACTGGCTGGGCCGCACCATCCAGGGCTCTCCCCACGACTTCGAGCTCTTCGTGCGCGTCGGCGCCGGCGCCTACATCTGCGGCGAGGAGACCTCGATGCTCGACAGCCTCGAGGGCAAGCGCGGGCTCGTGCGCTACAAGCCGCCGCTGCCCGCGATCGAAGGCCTGTTCGGCAAGCCGAGCGTCATCAACAACGTGCTCAGCCTCGCCTCGGTGCCGATCATCATCGCCAAGGGCGGCGAGTACTACCGCGACTTCGGCGTCGGCCGATCGCGCGGCACGCTCGCCTTCCAGCTTGCCGGCAACATCAAGCAGGGCGGCCTGGTCGAGAAGGCTTTCGGCGTCACAGCGCGCGAATTGATCGAGGACTTCGGCGGCGGCACGCTGTCGGGACGGCCGGTGCGCGCCGTTCAGTTCGGCGGTCCGCTCGGCGCCTACCTTCCAAAATCCAAGCTCGATACCCACATGGACTATGAGGCCTTCGTCAAGGAGGAGGCCATGGTCGGGCACGGCGGCGTCGTGGTGTTCGACGACACCGTCGACATGGCCAAGCAGGCGCGCTTCGCCATGGAGTTCTGCGCCATCGAATCCTGCGGCAAGTGCACGCCGTGCCGCATCGGATCGGTGCGCGGCGTCGAGGTGATCGACCGCATCATCGCCGGTGTGAACCGCGACGCAAACATCGAGCTCTTGAAGGATCTGTGCGTTACCATGACCGACGGATCGCTGTGCGCCATGGGCGGCCTGACGCCGATGCCCGTCATGAGCGCGCTTCACCACTTCCCCGACGACTTCAACCGTCCGGCGCGCGCTGAAGCCGCCGAATGACCGAGCAATGCGAGGCCACGCTATGACCAGCGAAACCCAGCCAATGACGCTCATCAAGGAAAAGGACTACGGCACACCGCCGGTGCATTCGAACGCGATGGTGACGTGCGAGATCGACGGCCAGGAGGTGACCGTGCCTGAGGGCACCTCGATCATGCGCGCGGCCGCCGAGCTCGGCATCATGGTGCCGAAGCTGTGCGCCTCCGACAACCTCGACCCCTTCGGCTCCTGCCGCTTGTGCCTTGTCGAGATCGAAGGACGCCGCGGCACACCCGCCTCCTGCACCACGCCGGTGGCGCCGGGCATCAAGGTCGCCACCCAGACCGACCGCCTCGCCAAGATCCGCAAGGGCGTGATGGAGCTCTACATCTCCGACCACCCGCTCGACTGCCTCACCTGCGCGGCGAACGGCGACTGCGAGCTGCAGGACATGGCGGGCGCCGTGGGCTTGCGCGAGGTCCGCTACGGCTACGACGGCGAGAACCACGTGTTCGCGCGCCAGCACGGCGAGGAGAACCCGCTGTGGCAGTCCACGGACAAGAGCAATCCCTATTTCCAGTTCGAGCCGTCGAAGTGCATCGTGTGCTCGCGCTGCGTGCGCGCCTGCGAGGAGGTGCAGGGCACCTTCGCGCTGACGATCGACGGGCGCGGCTTTGCCTCGCACGTTGCGGCCGGCATGGACGAGGACTTCCTCGCATCCGAGTGCGTCTCCTGCGGCGCCTGCGTGCAGGCCTGCCCCACGGCGACGCTGATCGATAGATCGATCGCCGATCACGGCCAGCCCGAGCACTCGGTGGTGACGACCTGCGCCTACTGCGGCGTGGGCTGCTCGTTCAAGGCCGAGATGCAGGGCGAGAAGGTCGTGCGCATGATGCCCTACAAGGACGGCGGCGCCAACGAAGGCCACTCTTGCGTCAAGGGCCGCTTCGCGTTCGGCTATGCGACGCATAAGGATCGCGTGCTGAACCCGATGATCCGCGAGAAGATCACCGACCCCTGGCAGGTCGTGAGCTGGGACGAGGCGATCAAGTTCGCCGCCGACCGCTTCCTGGCCGTGCAGGAGAAGCATGGGCGCGGCTCGATCGGCGGCATCACCTCCTCGCGCACCACCAACGAGGAGGTCTACGTGGTGCAGCGTATGGTGCGCGCTGCCTTCGGCAACAACAACGTCGACACCTGTGCGCGCGTCTGCCATTCGCCCACCGGCTACGGCCTCAAGTCGACGTTCGGCAAGTCGGCCGGCACCCAGGACTTCAGGAGCGTCGACAAGTCCGACGTGATCCTGGTCATCGGTGCCAACCCGACCGACGCACATCCCGTCTTCGCCTCGCGCATGAAGAGGCGCCTGCGCGAGGGCGCCAAGCTGATCGTGGTCGATCCGCGCCGCATCGACCTCGTGCGCAGCCCGCACGTCACGGCGGACTATCACCTGCAGCTCCAGCCCAGCACCAACGTGGCCGTCCTCAACGCGATCTGCCATGTGGTCGCGACGGAAGGCCTGATCGACCGCAGCTTCGTGGCTGCCCGCTGCGAGAGCGAGGACTTCGCCCGCTGGGAAGGCTTCATCAAGGACGCCAAAAACTCTCCCGAGGCGCTCGAGCCCATCACCGGCGTGCCGGCCGGTGAGCTTCGCGCCGCCGCCCGCCTCTTCGCCACCGGCGGCAACGCCGCGATCTACTACGGCCTCGGCGTCACCGAGCACAGCCAGGGCTCGACCATGGTGATGGCCATGGCCAACCTCGCCATGGCCACCGGCAACATCGGCCGCGAGGGCGTCGGCGTGAACCCGCTGCGCGGACAGAACAACGTGCAGGGCTCCTGCGACATGGGCTCGTTCCCGCACGAGTTTCCCGGCTACCGCCACGTCTCCGGCGAGGCCACCCGCAAGCTGTTCGAGAAGGTGTGGCACAAGAAGCTCGATCCCGAGCCCGGCCTGCGCATCCCCAACATGTTCGACGAGGCCTCGAGCGGCACCTTCAAGGGGCTCTTCGTGCAGGGTGAGGACATCGCCCAATCCGATCCCAACACCCAGCACGTGACGCACGCGCTGGAATCCCTGGAGATCCTCGTTGTGCAGGACCTCTTCCTCAACGAGACGGCGGCCTTCGCCCACGTGTTCCTGCCGGGCACCTCGTTCCTGGAGAAGGACGGCACCTTCACCAACGCCGAGCGGCGCGTCAATCGCGTGCGTCCGGTGATGAAGGAGCAGCAGGGCATGGCCGAGTGGGACATCGTGTGCCGCATCGCGACCGACATGGGCTACCCCATGAGCTACCCCTCCGCGGCCGCGATCATGGACGAGATCGCCCACGTGACGCCGACGTTCAAGGGCATCAGCTTCAAGCGGCTCGACGAGCTGGGCTCCATCCAGTGGCCGTGTGACGACCATGCGCCCGAGGGTACGCCGGTCATGCACGTCGACGAGTTCACCCGCGGCAAGGGCCGCTTCATGCTGACCGACTTCGTGGCCACGGAGGAGCGCACCAACCGCAACTTCCCGCTGATCCTCACCACGGGCCGCATCCTCTCCCAGTACAATGTCGGCGCGCAGACCCGGCGCACCGAGAACGTGGTCTGGTACAAGGAGGACATCCTCGAGATGCACCCCTCGGACGCGGAGATGCGCGGCATCAAGGATGGCACGCTCGCCTCGCTGACCAGCCGCGTCGGCGGCACGACGATGCGCGTGAAGGTCACCGACCGGGTGCCGCCGGGCGTCGTCTACTCGACCTTCCACTTCCCCGAGTCGGGCGCCAACGTCATCACCACCGAGAACTCGGACTGGGCCACCAACTGCCCCGAGTACAAGGTCACGGCGGTGCAGGTGAACCCGTCCAACCAGCCGGCCGAATGGCAGACGGAGTGGGAGGAGCGCGACCGCGAGAACAAGCGCATCGCCAAGCCGCTCGTTGCCGCCGAGTAGACGAGCGCAGCCCATGTTGGTTTGAGCGTTAAGTTGCGTTGAGCGTTGAGCGCCGCCATCATGACCGCCATGGCAAAGAAGTCCGATCTCGTCGCAGCCCCCTCTGCGGCGCTGTGCTCGCAGCCGATCGACGCCGCGGCCTATGATGCGGGTGGGCGGCGCGCGCCGGTCACCTGGCAGATCCCCGAGGAGGTCCCCGTCGCCCTCCAGATCAACTCGGCGCCCTACACGGTGATGATGGCGACGCCGGCGAACCTCAATGAGTTCGGCGTCGGCTTCGTGCTCGCCGAAGGCATCGTGCAGCGGCGCGCCGATATCCGCGGCGTGCTCGCCATGCCGGTCGAGAACGGCTTTGCCGTCGACATCGCCATCGACGAGGCGGCGCTCGAAGCAGCAGCCATGCCGCGCCGCTCCATCGAGGGCCGCTCGGGCTGCGGCCTGTGCGGCGTGGAGAACATCGCCGACGTCGTGCGCGTGACGGCGCCGGTACCGCATCAGGTCCGTCCCGACGCCGCCGCGATCCTGAAGGCTGCCGCCGAGCTGCCGCGGCGCCAGCCGATGAACCGGCTCAATCACACGGTGCACGGCGCGGCGTGGGTCTCGCTTGCGGGCGACGTTGTGATCGTGCGCGAGGACGTCGGCCGCCACAACGCGCTCGACAAGCTCATCGGCGCGCTGTTCGAAAGCCAAACGGATCTCGCCGCCGGCTTCGTGCTGATGACGAGCCGTTGCAGCTTCGAGCTGGTGCAGAAGACGGCAACCGTCGGCATCGGCGCACTCGTCACCGTCTCGGCCCCGACCGTGCTCGCGCTCGACATCGCGCGCAAGGCCCGCCTGTTCCTTGCCGCTCTCGGCGAGGGCGGGGTCGTCGTCTTCAACAATGAGAGCTAGCCTCGCCCATACACGAACGGAAAGCATCGCCTCATGGAAAACCGTGACATGATCCGCATGGCCAATCAGATCGCGGCCTACTTCGAGGCTTATCCGCGCACGGAAGCTCTGCAAGGGATTGCAAAGCACATCAAGAGCTTCTGGGACCCGCGCATGCGCAAGCAGCTCGATGAGTACATGGCCGGCGGCGGCGAGGGCCTTTCCCCTCTGGTCATCGCCGCACTGGCGCCCAAAACCAAGGCGAAGGCAAAGGCCTGATCGGAAAGCATTAGTTAGCCAACCGCAGGCTGGCCCGGCCGCACCGCCTTGCCGCCTCCTGCGGCTGGGCATAGGCTCTGGCCATTGAGATTGGCCGCCGCCGCAGATCGCGGGGTCCCGCCAGCGTCGAGCACCCATTACCTGGCGGCACTGCAAGCGATCTGGCGCGTGCGGCCCTTGTAGATGGTAGGAGGACTGCCATGGGAATTGCATTGACGCTGCAGCAATACCTCGATGACAAGCACATCGACTACGACGTGCTGAAGCACAAGCGCACGCACTCCTCGGAAGGCACCGCCCGCGCCAGCCACGTTCCCGGCGACCGTCTCGCCAAGGCCGTGGTGCTGACGCGGGAGGGCGGCTTCGTGGTGGCGGTGGTGCCGGCCTGCTCCAAGGTGCGCGTGGACGTGGTCGAGCGGATGCTGAATTGCCACGTCGACTTGGCGAGCGAGGACGAGATCGCCGAGCTCTTTCCCGATTGCGACGCCGGTGCCGTGCCGCCGATCGGGGAGGCTTATGCGGTCGACGCCTTCGTCGACGAGAGCTTGGACAAGCAGCCCGACGTCTATCTTGAGGGCGGCGACCATCGCAGCCTCATCCACATCTCGGGCGAGGAGTTCCGCGCGCTCATGAAGGACGTGCGCCACGCTCCGATCGCCATGCGGAACTGAGGCGTCCCTCAGACGAACGCGGTCTTGTCGAGGTGCGCGACGATCAGGGGGTACACATCGGTTGCGGCGGTCTTGCCGAAGATGCAGTCGATGTGGCCGTAGCCAGGAATGACGTGGCGCTCGTAGAGCTGACGGCCATTGGCCTGCGACAGGCGGGCGAGCGTGCGCGCCGTGCTTTCGGGCTCGAAGCACGCGTTCTTGGCCCCGTGAATGAAGGTGATCGGCAACGCCAGGCGATCGAGGTGGGGCAGGTAGACGTCTTTGCCCTCGCGATCGAGCACGTGGCCGCGGCGCGCAAAGAGCGCCAGCTGCTTGAAGGCGTCGATGTTGGCCTCCCCGAACATCTCAGCCAGCCCCTGCTCGACCGTGGCGTTGTTGAGCTGCTCCAGCTGGTAGAGCCTGCCATAGAGCGCGGTGATGCGGTTCGAGGTGGCGTCATGCGTGCGCTCTGCGCGTGGCACCGGCACGATGAACTGCAGCGCCCAGTCGAGCGCGCGCTCGAGCGGCCCGTCGGCGGTGGTCGCCCTGGCATCGACCACGTCGATGCCTAAGCGCTCGAACAGACTGGGAGCGCGCAGATAGGCCAGCACCCGCTGCGGGAACCACGGCACGACGTAGTCGGTGGCGATCTGCGAGATGACGGCTGAGCGCACGCCTTCCAGACCCGCCAGCATCGCCATTGAGAAGGTCGTCGCGCCGAAGCAATGGGCGAGCACCTGCACGGTCGGCGATCCCGTGGCGGCGCGCACCTTGGCGAGCGCCGCGGGATAGTCCTTCGTGGCCACGTCATCGGCCGTCCACAACTCGCGGGCCAAAGGAAGATCGACGCTGGCGCGATAATCGAGCAGCCAGCAGTCGTAGCCCGCCGCGACGAGGTACTCGAGCAGGTTGGTGTCGATGGTGTCGATCGAAAAGATGAGGCTCGACACGCCGAGGCCGTGCGCGAGCACGACGGGACCTTTGTTGCCGCCGCGGTAGCGCGTCAGCTTGAGGATCTTGCCGTCGCTGGTCTTGACCAGATGCACCTCCGGCTCGGGCGCCCGCAACGTGCGCCTCTTGCGCGGGTTGACGACGTCGTAGCGGCCGATGCGCGCCATCACGCCGCCGTAGGTCTCGAACAACTCCTGGCTGAAGAAGCGCCCGAACTTTGCAATGGCGCGCAGGCGATCGGCGGCATCCTCCCCACCGAAGCCCTTAAGTGTCTGCATTTGCACGTAGAAATCCGAAGGCGCAATCTCCAGGACACCGCGCGCCACGTGCCCGAGCTGGCCTTTCGCGCCCCGACCGATGTCGACGAGGAGCCGCGTGGTGTCACTCCACAGGTCGAGATCGGCGTCCGAGCGCACCACCTTGTGGCCCTCGAAGTAGTACTCCGACCCATCGCGCGCACCGAGCGAGAAGCGGTAGTCGAAGCGCTTGGTCTCGACCGCCGCCTCGTCGACCCGCATAAGGTTGAAGACGCCGTCGAAGATGTCGAGCGGGTCCGGTGACAGCCCCGGGCATACGACGGAGCCGATGATGCGGCCGCGATGCTCCTTATCGTCGACGAAGTGATCGACGTCGTCGATCAGCACCGTCACCGTGAAGCTCATGGGCGAGCCCGCCTCCTTGCCACGCCGCGCCGCCGTCTCGTGCGGAAGCGTCACGGCGGCGGAGACGTAGCCTGACATGCGCTCGGTGAACTCGACGCCGGCGGGTGAGAGCTTCTCGCGCCCGCTGGGCGCCGCCACCAGCAGCGGCGCGTCGAGCTTGGCCTCATCGGAGAAGGACCAGCCGAGATCGCGGGCGAGATGGATCATGGCGCGCTCGGAGAGCGCGGTGATCGTGAGCAGCGGGTTGACGCCGAGCGGGCGCGGAATGACGGAGCCGTCGCATACGTAAAGCCCCGCGTGCACCGCTTCGGGGCCGGCGTCGGGGGTGGCGTCGAACACCTGGCACTTGTGGTTCACCACCCCGCGGGTGCGATCCTGCCCCATGACGCA
This sequence comes from uncultured Alphaproteobacteria bacterium, assembly GCA_963728165.1. Taxonomy (GTDB): domain Bacteria; phylum Pseudomonadota; class Alphaproteobacteria; order Rhizobiales; family Hyphomicrobiaceae; genus Hyphomicrobium_A. The sequence continues at coordinate 44,946 of CAVSIY010000006.1, forward strand.
CCCGCCGAGCGGATGCACGCTGATGAGCGTGTTGCCGAGCAGCGTGTCGGTCAGCGGGTTGCGGATGTAGGTGCCGCCCGTTGCGTGCGTCGCCCTTTTCAGGTTGCGCTCGATCGCCGCAAAGATGGGCTGCCGGGCAACGTTGTCGAAGCCGACCTTCAAGCGTCCGTCCTCGAGCGCGATGCGGCCGCCCGCGTCGTCATGGCCCATGACGAGATAGGTCTGCGTGCGGGCGACGGCACCCTGGTAGGCGCCGAACACGAGGCTCTGGCGCTCGCGCGCGCGCTCCTCCAGGGCATCGAGGATGCCGGTATCCATGTCCTCGCCGTAACGGGCGGCCCCGGCGGCCATGAGCGCCGGCAGCACCGGCGCCAAGCCGGACGGGATCGAGCCCTCCTCGATCACCATGCCGTCCTCGAGCTTCTCGGTGTCGCGCAGATCGATGAGCCCGGTGATGCAGGGACCGACGGGCGGCGTGGCGGCGATGGGCGGCTCCCCCACGCCGATGCCGTTGATGGGAACGTTGTTGTTGTAGGCGAAGGCGAGAACGTCGCCGTTTCCGGTGAAGCGCTCGCCCAGCCGCTCGGAGACGGAAAGGCCTGCCTCGCGCGAGCGCAGGAGGATCTCGGTCGACCCCAGCGTGCCGGCGGCGAGAACGACGACGTCGGCGATGATCGACTGCTCGGCGGCGGCGAACCTCTCGCGGTCGTGCCCCAGCGGCTCGAAGAAGACGCGCCAGCGGCCGCGCTCGGAGCGCACGTGCGTGACCCGCGTCTCGGTGAAGATCTCGGCACCGTGCTGGAATGCATCGGCGATGTAGGTCACCTGCACGGTGTTCTTGGCGCCGACGTTGCAGCCCGCGCAGCAGTCGCCGCACTGCGTGCAGGCCGGCTGCTCGACGCCCGCGTAGTTCACCTGCCGCTCAAACGTCACATTGATCGGAGGGCGCACCACGTCGCGGCCGAGTGCATTGCCGCTGATCTGCAACGCCGTCAGCTTGTCGAGCGACAAGGCCTCGGGATAGGGCACGGGCCGCAGCACCTCCTGTGCGCGGGCAAACCCCTCCTGGCGCGTCTGGTCGCCAGCGATCTCCCGCGGCCAAACAGGGTCGTCCCAGACCCGCGGATCGGGCGGCAGCGACACGTTGGCGTTGATGAGCGAGCCGCCGCCGAGACCGCAACCGACGAGTACGTGCATGTCGCGGCCGAGGTGCAGGTCATAAAGCCCGAGCCGCGAGCCGGTCAGATGGGCGCCATCACGCGAAAGCTGGAGCTGCTCCTGGGCCTCGACCAAGCGGTCGGGGAAGTCGCCGATGGCGAACTCGCGTCCGCGCTCGAGCACGGCGACGCGCTTGCCGCAGCGGGAGAGCCGCGAGGCGGCAACGCCGCCGCCATAGCCGGAGCCGACGACCACCACGTCGTAGCGGAGCTTCAACTCGGCGATGGATTTCGACAATCGCCGCATGGCTCACTCTCCTCCGGCCGGCTGGCCACCGTCACCGAACCAAGCGGCGATCCCGGCAAAGCGTCGTTTGCGGCCGGCGGCGGCCACGGGCGCGGGCGCGACCGCAACAGGGCGCAACGGCGCTGCCTCCTGCTTCGGTCGCCAACGATAATCGCGGGCAAGCAGGATCATGGCGCGCTCGGCGAGCGCCGTTATGGTGAGAAGCGGATGGATGCCGAGGGGGCACGGAATGACGGCGCCGTCGCAGACGTAAAGGCCCTTGTGAACGGCGGTGGCGTCGGTGGCGTCGCTGGCGTCGAACACCTGCCCCTTGTGGTTGACGACGCCCGAAGTGCAATCGGCCCCCATGGTGCAGCCGCCGAGCGGATGCACGGTCATGAGATTACCGCCAAAGATGCGCTCGGCGGCCGGGTTGCGCATGTAGGTGCCCCCCGTCGCCTCCGTCGCCTGCTTGAGTGCCGCCTCGATGCGCTGGAAGACACGCTGCTGCGGCCCGTTGCTCCACGCGATCGCGATTTTGTCGTTGCGCAGGTGCATCAAACCGTTGCCCGCATCGTGGCCGACGGCGAGGAACGTCTGGGTGTTGTGCACGGCGCCTTGATAGGCACCTTTGACCAGGCTTTCAGCGGCGCGCCCCAAGGCATCGAGCTCGTCGGAGACTCCGTGCAGCTCGCGCTCGCCCAGCGCCGCTCCGCCCGGCACCAGAAGAGCCGGCAGCAGCGGCGCGAAAGCGCTCGGCAGCGCGCACTCGACGATGGCGATGCCGTCGCGCACGTCGGGATCATCGCGCAGATCCAAAAGGCCATTCACCGCCTGCCCCACGGGGGGCACGTGCGCCTTCGGAGGGTTGCCGACGCCGACGCCGTTGACGGGCACGTCGTTGTTGTAGGCGATCGCGATCGCATCGCCGTTGCTGGTGAAGCGGGCGCCGAGCCAATCGGAGAGCGCCAGCCCCTCCTGGCGCGAGCGCAGCAGGATCTCGGTGGAGCCCAGCGTGCCTGCCGCCAGCACGACGATGTCGGCGGTCAGCGACACCGTCTGCGCGCCCTCCTCCCAGTATGCGGGACGCAGCCACACGCGCCAGGTGCCGTTCGCCTCCTTGGCGAGCGAGAGGACGCGCATCTCGGTGTAGATCTCCGCACCGAATGCCTCGGCGTCCGCCAGATAGGTCGAGGCGACCGTCGTCTTGGCGCCGACGTTGCAGCCGGCACAGCAATCGCCGCATTGGGTGCAGGCGTCCTGGTGGACGCCGGCGGCATTGGGCCCGCTCGCGTGCGCGACGTGCAAAGGCACCGGCTCGACGCCGCGCTCGAAGACGGATGCCGCAAGACGCAAGGCTTTCACCTTGTCGAAGCCAAAGGTATCGCTGCACGTCTCAGGCCGCAGCATGTGACGCGCGCGCACGAAGCCCTCGGCCAGCAGCCGGTCGCGGCGCACCTCGACGGGCCAGGCGCGGTCGTCGAACACGCGCGGATCGGGTGCCAGGCACACGTTGGCGTTGATGAGCGAGGTGCCGCCCAGCCCGCAGGCCATCATCACGTGGATGTCGTCACCGAGGCGAATGTCGAACAGCCCCGTCCGCGAGCCTAAGCGCAGCTGGGGGCTCGTGATCTGCACCTCCTTGCCGGCGGCCGTGGCGCGATCGGGGAAGTCGCCGGGCAGGAACTCGCGGCCGCGCTCGAGCACGGCGACGCGGCGACCGCAGCGGGAGAGCCGCGAGGCGGCGACGCCGCCGCCATAGCCCGAGCCCACCACGATCACGTCGTAGTGCTCCTTGAGCTCGCTTCCCGGCCTCGAGAGCCGCGCCTGCATGACCGTTTTCCCCCGGCTCCTGACGCTCTCAAACGACCGCGGGCGCGTGCGACGGCGGGTCGGGCCGTTTCACATCGCCCACGCGGATTTCAATGGGCCCCTCGATCAGCCTGGGCCGCAGCGGCCGCCGCGGCACGATGGCCGGGCCGTCGTCCGACGCGGCCCCGGCGCCCTTGCGCTTCACGTAGCGCCACGAGCGCCGCCGCGGCGTCCGGCGCAGGCCGATCGGATAGATGGTGAGCTTGGAGGGCTCGATCTTCATGCGCAGGAAGTTCTTGAAGTCGGGAATGCCCATCGAGGCGAAGGCCTGATCGCAATGCAGCCCCAGGAAGCAGCTGATGGTGAGATAGGCACCCCACACAAAGCCCGCAGCGATGCCGCCGACGAACACCATCTCGAGGGGAAAGACGACGATGGCGCGGAACAGCTCGCGCACCTTGTCCGTGGTGCTGAACTCGAACGACTGCAAGACCGCACTCGCATGCGGCCATGCCAGCCTGACGAGTTCAATCGAGCTGTAGGAGACCGCGAAATAGAGAATGACCATCATGGCGATGTGAGCCACCCAGTGCAGGGTCCCCATCGCCAGCTTGACCCGCCCGCCCCAGGCCCCATCAGCGTATCCGTAGAGCACGAGCCAGAGTGCAAGGCTCATGATGCCGAGCATGACGTTCTGCGCCGCGGCGAGCGGCATCAGGATGAATAGGTCAGGCCACCAGTGAAATTTTGGATCTCCGATCAGGACGTCGCCCACGGTCTTGTAGGCTGGACCACTGCCTTCGGCGGGCGTCCTCGCAAAGACCCAGATCATCAGCCAGTAGATGACGCCGAGCGCCACCGCGAAGCCGTAGTTTCGGAACGGAAAGGCGAGCGTCCTGAGACTGAGCAGCCGGCTGGTCCCGCGCGAGGGCCAGCACGTCGGCTCGAGCGTACTCTGGCCATCCTTCACCTTGCAGCGTAATTCGAGGTCGAGTTTCTTGCCGTCCCAGAAAAGCTTGCGGATGTTCTGGAGGTAGTGCGTCGGCGAGAAGTAGGCGCCGCCGCCGCCCGCCGTGAAGAAGTTCGTGCCCACATCCTTGGCGGTGTAGCGGCTGTAGTGATGCAGGTCGCCGGCGAGGACGGCGCAGATGCGCGCACCAGAATCGGTGGCGATCTTGGCGATCTGGTTGAGGTTGTCCTCGCCCTGCAGGTTCTCGTCCCGGTCGTAGTTCCAGCTCGGCTCCGCCGTGCACAAGATGAGCTTGGGCGCCTCAGTCGGGTGCTGCTTCATCGCCTCCGCGACGCTCTCAAAGTAGAGCACCTGGCCGGCGTCGAGATACTGCGCAAGCTGGATGTCGGCGCCCCAGATCCACCAGTTGTGCGGCAGACGGATCGCGAAATAGCTGCGGTGCTGCGGGCACATCCAGCCGCCGATGCGGTTCTCGGCGGCGTGGCCGAAGCGCGCCTTGCAGAACATGAAGTCGAAGGAGCTGAGCCCGTCATACCAGTCGTGGTTGCCGGGCAGCACGAACAAAAGGCGGCGCCAGCCGCTGTCCTTTTGGGCGGGAAGTGCGGTGGAATAGGGAAACGCGAAGCGCTCGCGGTAGGCCTTGCGCGTCGGATAGGGATAGACCTGATCGCCGCCCATGACGAGCAGCTTGCCGGCGGGGAGCTTGCCCGCGCCTTCGACGTCGAGAGAAGGCGCGCTGATCAGCGATGCCATCGCATAGGTGGAATTCGAACCCGTCGCCGAGATCGGCGACATAGTCGACCCACACCGCGTTGCCGTCGCCGAGCTGGCGCAGGTCGGAGTAGTTGTAGCGGCCGACGACCTTCGTCATCACCTCCGGCGCGAAGCCGTCGATCGTCGCCTGCATGATGCGCTGGTCGGCATACTGGCCGAAGAGCTCCGAGACGATCGAGCGCCAGCCGGTGCTGACCAAGTGGCCCGGGCTGTACCACTTGACCATCTTTGGAAGCGTACTGAGGTTGACGGCGTCCCCCGAGCCGGCGGCCATGTGCTGAACTCCCCCCATGTCCTTGAAAAACGGACGCTTATCAATATCGGGAGCCCCCTCCCAACCTTCCCCGGACTGTAAGTTGGTGCTCCAACGATGTCTAGGATGCGGGCCAAGTCGCTTAGCGGCTGTTGCCGCGACGCAAGTGCCATTTCCTCCAATGCCTTAGAAGGGCCGGGCCACTCCCTTGATGCCCGTCAAGGCCCGTCGGTCGGGCCCTGGTAGGCTCACGGAAACCGGCGCTTAACCCGCCTCCTGTTGGCTTGCCTCCCCAAAGCCCAGGAGCATTGGGACGCCGCTTCAAGGACAATGACCATGGCAGACCTGCAGAAGCTCACCGACGACCTCAAGCGCGTGCGCGACGAGTTGAAGCTCAAGATTCATCTCGGCTCGATGGAAGCGCAAGACGAATGGGCCGATCTGGAGAAGCGCTGGAAATCGTTTCGCGAGAAGGCGGAGCTCGACCGCACCGCCGGCGAGATGGGCGGCACCGTCAAGCAGCTCGGCTCGGACTTGAAGGCCGCCTACGAGCGCATCCGCAAGGCGCTGTGATCACCTCGCGCCGCGCGACGGCGCGGTCGTTTCAAATGGCCCACTAAGCGCGCTTGCGCGCCACTTTCGACTTTGGCTTGCTGCCATCGCCGCCGGCTTTGGCCTTCGACTTGGCCTTGCCGCCCTCGCCGATGCTCTTGCGCAAGGCCGCCATCAGGTCGATCACCTTGCCCCCGCCGGGCGCTACCTCCTCGTGCGGCGCGATGATCTTCTGCCCCCTCATCTTCTTATTGACGAGCGCACGCAGGGCCTCCGCATAGTGGTTCTTGAACTGGTCCGGCGTGAACTTGCCGGCCTTGCGCCCGATGAGCTCGACGGCGAGGTCGACGAGCTCCTTGTCGGGCTTGCCCGACGGCACCTCGTCGAAGAACTGCGTCGGGGTCTTTCAGCTCGTCAGCGTAGCGCAGCATCTCCATCAAGAGGCCATCCTCGAACGGGGCGATGGCGACGAGCCACTCGCGCCCCGCGATGGTGAGCTGGGCGAGCCCCACCTTGCCCGTCTTCTTCAGGGCCTCGCGGATGACGACGTAGCCCTCGCCCGAGTGCTTGTCGGCCGGCGCAATGAAGTAGGGCCGCTCGAAGTAGCGCGGATCGATGTCGGCTGCATCGACGAACCTGACGAGGTCGATGGTCTTCTTGCTCTCGAGCTTGACCGCATCGATCTCCTCGGGGTCGAGCGTGACGTAGGTGTCGTTGTCGACCTCGTAGCCCTTGACGATGTCGGCGTTGTCGACCTCGCCGACGCCCTGCACCGTCTTGGTGTAGTTGATGCGCCGACCCGTGGGCTTGTGGATCTGGCGGAAGGAGATCTCGGACTTGGTCTCGACCGCGTTGTAGATCTCAACGGCGATGGAGACGAGGGAGAGGCGCAGGAAGCCTTTCCAGTACGCGCGCGCGGCCATGAGTTGCTCCGGACACGAGGGGGGTGTGGCCTCACCCTATGACGCCAAGGATATCAAAAGCGTTCCCGGATTGGGCAAAATTTCGCCGATCGGGGGCCCTGGCGGCTTTGCGGGCGCCGCCCGAAAGGCCCGCAGGCCTTGGCTGGGGCGGGAGGATTCGAACCTCCGGTACACGGAATCAAAATCCGCTGCCTTACCACTTGGCTACGCCCCATCACGCGGAAAGCGCGTCTCTATCGTGTTCTGAAGGGGCTCGCAAGGTGGCGGCATGGCCCAAGCGACCGCGAGGGCCAGGAGAGCCATGTGCATCGCCAGCGGCGGCGCAGATCTAGAAGTTGACGCGGCCGCCGCCGGTGACCGAGCCGCCGTCGATGTCGGCGCCATGGCGCCAGGCGCCCTTGACGAAGCCGGTGACGCCGAGCTGCGGGTTGGAGTAGGACAGGCCCGCCGAGTACTCCTTGAACGTGGACGGTCCCGTGGTGTCGGCCAGGATCGTGCTCGTGCCGTTACCAGTATCGTCGAACGTCAGGGCCAGGTCGGTCGTGTTCTCGAAGTTCTGCCACACGCTGATGCCGCCGAACGGAACCAGGTAGTTGTTGGGCGAGATCTGCTGCACGTAGGACACCTGCACCCCGAGCCGGCCGACGAGCGATTCGTCCGATCCCGCCGAGATCGTGCCCAGGATGCCGCCCGAGTTGATGCGGAAGTCGTCGAGCTCGTAGCGCGTCCACGTCATCCCGGCGTTGGGCGCCACGAACAGCCCGCCACCCAGATCGGCGCGGTAGAGGGCGACGCCGGCCACCGTGGTGCCGTCGCCGTCGACGTCGCGCTTGAGCAGCCCCGCCTCGGTGTTGGTGATCTTAAGGTTGTTGAAGTCGCGGCGCACGGTGAGGTCGAAGGTCACCGAGCCGTTGGTCAGGAAGCCGTAGACGCCGCCGAAGGGCACGTCGAGGTCGGTCTTGCCGATGCCGTTGAGCTGCTCGATGTCGCCTGAGATCTGGCCGCCGGTGATGCCGACGTGGCCGTTCCAGCCGCTGCCCTGCATGTTGAGCGTGGCGCAGTCGAGGCCCACCTGGCCGCCCTGATAGGAGAGGCGCTGCTTGGAGGCGAAGTCGCCGAGCGAGCCAGATCCGACGAGCGTCAGCCCGGAGCTCGAGTCGATGTCGTAGCGGCCGGCATCGCCGCGCGCCCACATCCCGCACGCGATCTCGTTGGGGTTGCCGGCCTTGTAGGTCACGAAGTTGCTCGCCGGCTCATGGAAGCCGCTCGCCAGCGCCGACAGGGCGCCCGAGACGTTGGTGATGAGCGACGCCGCCTTGGCGGGATTGAGGCTTGAAGATGACCACCCAGTTCGTCGACATCGCCCGGATCAGGACCATCCAGGCCGTCCTGGGCAAACGTATAGCTGACGATGCCGATGTCGGGAATCGTGCCGTAGAAGGTCCCCGGAGCGGTGACGGCGCCGGTATCCACCACGATCAGATCCGTGACGAAGCCGACGGTGCCGTTGGTCTGGAACGTGACTTGCGTCGGATCACCCGTGGCCGAGCCCGTGACGTTGAGCGTGTCCGACTGCGCCAGCGCGAGGTCGATGTCGACGCTCATGGTGCTGGAGCCGGTGCTCACGTAGTTGCCGCCGACATTCACGCTGTTTCCGGTCTGGCCGTTGGCCATGTTGAGGGCGCCGGAGTTGCTCATGAAATTGCCGTTCGTGGTGTAGCTGCCCGCGCCCAGGAAGTTGATGTCGCCGTCGTTGGTGGTGTCGCCGCCAATCACGATATCGGCGCCGTCGCCGACATTGATCGGGCTGCCGTTGATCATGTTGCCGCTGTAGCTCGAAGAGCCCGGTGGCATTCCATGTGCCGCCCGTGTTGTCGAAGACCGAGGCTGCGTCGGCGGTCACGTTGATGGCCCGTTGATGATGCCGCCCGTGTTGGTGATATCGAACTCGCCGCCCGTCGTGCCGGTGATCGCATGGTCGTGCCCGACAGCGTAGCGGTGTTGGCGATGGAGATATCGCCGCCGTCGTCCGTGGTGTCGATGCCCGCCTGTTGCCGGTGATGTTGGCGCTGGCGCCGATCGAGGTCGTGCCGGTCGTGGCTTTCGTCTACCATGCCGTAAGCATTTGACCGGTCACGGTGTTGGCGGCCACGATCGTGATATCGCCGCCTCCGGTCGCTTCCGCCAGGATGCCGCTCAAGCCGCCCAGGATTGCACCGTTGGGACTCGAATCGCCGATATTGATGTTGCCAGCGGCCGTGACGTCGATGGCGTTACCGTTTGTGCCGGTGATCGCGTCGTTGCCCTGGATCTTGGCATTGGTGCCAGCGACGGCCACGATACCGTTGCTGCCGCCGGTGATGTCTTGGTTTCCGCTGACTTCCACAAAGGTACCGGTCGAAGCGTTGGCGTCGACGCCGGTCGTCCCGCCTTTGATCGCACCGGTGTTGTTGTCGACTGTGATGTACCCGCTGCCCGAAACCGCCTTGACGGCGGTGACGCCCCCGTCAATGGCGGCGTTGCCGTTGACTTCCACGTTGGTGCCGGCGTTGGCGTCGACGCCGGTCGTCCCGCCCGTGATCGCACCGGTGTTGTTGTTAACCCAGACGAAGGTTCCGGCATCGGCCCGGACGCCGATGCCGTTGGTGCCTTTGATGTCGCCGTTGTCGTCGACCTGGACAAAGGTAGCCGCCGTGGCATCGACGCCGTCGGTTGCGCCGGTGATCGAGCTGTTGGCGTGGACGAAGGCGAAGGTTCCCGCGTCGGCCAGGACGCCCGTGCCGTTGGTGCCCTCGATGTCGCCGTTGCTGACGACGTTGATGTAGCCCCCGGAGGTGGTGGCATCGACGCCGTTAATTCCGCCGGTGATGCCGCCGCCGAAGAATATGTCGATATTGCCGAATCCGTCCGTCACGGCGGTGATGCCGTTGGCCGACCCGGAGATGTCGCCGTTCCCCGTCGTCGCTCCGATATCGATGTCGCCGCCGACGCCTCCTGTCGCATCGGCATGGATGCCGTCGCCGCCGGTGCCGGTCGATGCCGCCGACCAGTGCCGCTGCCCTGGACCGAGATGTCGCCGTCGGCCGAAACCGGCCAGGATGCCGTTGCCGCCGGTGCCGAGGATCGTATCCACGGCCGACACCGTGATGGTGCCGCCTTGCGACGTCGCATCGATGCCGTCGCCGGCGTTGCCCTGAACGAGGTCGAGATTGTCGACCAGGATGTTGCCACCGCCGCTGTTCAGGTTGGTACCGTCGGTGGCGCCGATCAGCGACCCGGAGCTGCCCTGGACCGTAATGGCGCCGCCGGCCGACGAAGCCGTCACCGCCGCGCCGGTGCTCGTGCTCTCAACCTGGCTTGCTGCGCCGATTGTTACGTTGATGTCGCCGGCCGCGCTTGCAACGGCATCGATTCCGTTGGTGGCGCCGGTAACGTTGGCGTTCGCATTGATATTGATCGTGCCACTCGTCGAATCCGCATTGATTCCATTGCCGGCCAGTGGAGGTCAGCGCTACGTCGGTGGTGATGTCGAGAGTCCCAGTCTTCACCTCCGCTTGGACGGTGTCGCCGAGGGTGGCGTCGATGGTGCCACCGGTGATGTCGACGTCGATGTTGCCGGTCGTGGACTGCGCCGCGGTGATCGCCACGAGGCCCGCCGAGATCGTGCCCCCGGTCACGTTGATGTCGATGGCGCCGCTGCCGTCCGCCACCGAGCTGATGCCAAAGTTCGCCGCAAGGTCGTGCGCAAGGTTGATCGTCGTCGTGCCGTCCACGGCCTGCGTGGCAATACCGAAGGCGCTGCCAGTAATCGTGCCCCCACTCGTAATGGTGACCGAGCCGTTGCCATCCGTAACGGCACGTATGCCAACGGACGTTCCCGTGATGTCACCGTTGCCCGTGCCGTTACCGATCTTGATGTTGCCGCCCGCGCCCGCATTGCTGGCATCGGCATTGATGCCGTCGCCGCTGGTGCCTTCGATGCCGCCGGCGAGGCCGCTGCCCTGGACCGAGATATCGCCGCCGCCCGAAACGGCCAGGATGCCATTGCCGCCGGTGCCGAGGATCTTGTCCACGGCGGTGACCGTGATCGACCCGCCCGGGGCCGGACCGGAGTTGGCATTGATGCCGTTGCCGTTGTTGCCCTGCACCAGGTCGAGATTGTCGACCAGGATGTTGCCACCGCCACTGTTGATGGTGGTGCCGTCGGTAGCGCCGATCAGCGACCCGGAGCATGCCCTGAACCGTAATGGCGCCGCCGGCCGACGAAGCCGTCACCGCCGCGCCGCTGCTCGGTGCTCTCGACCGAGCTGCTGTTAGCGATGGTGATCCCGATATCCCCTGTCCGCTCGTCCAGCCAGCCTCGATGGCGTTGCCCGTGGTGCTGACGTCGGCGCCGACCTCGATGGCGGTGGTGCCGGTATCGGCGCTGGTCTCAATTCCGATAGCGGGCATCGCCGAGCCGGCCGATTCACCCCTCCGGTCTTGACGTTGATATGTCCCGTGCCGTTGGTCGTGGCATTGACGCCGACAGCGCCGCCGTCGACCGTCGCCGATGGCGAGTCGTCTGGCCGATCGTCGATGTTGCCGCCGCTGCTGGAGACGGCACTTAGGCCGTTGCCGCCGGTATCGAGGATCGCGCCGGTGCCATCGATGGTGATGGCGCCTGACGCCGTCGTAATGTCGAGGCCGTTGCCGCCGCGTCGACGTGTAGGAGCCGGAGTTCGTTACGATGACAGTCGCCGGTGGTTTGGTTGTCGATCTGACGGCGGTGATGCCATTGCCGGTGACCGTGCCGGTGCCCTGATAGGTCAGGTCGCCGTTGTGGACACCGTCAGGACTGGTCGTAGCATATTCAGCGCGGAGGTCCCACCTCGGTCGGCATGTTCGGCGGCGTATTCGTCAATCGTTCCATCGTTGGTGACAGTAATGTTGTGGCCGACGGTTGATGTGTGGGCATAGCCAAATCCGGTTATGGCCACACCCGATCTGAATGATCAGTGAATATGTCTGGCGGACCGGTTGAAGCTGCCAGTGTAGTGCCGGCTGTCGGGCAGCACTGTCGTGGGTATTCTGTGGTCACGGTATTGACTGTCGCAGTGTGATCGTGTCGTCAGCAACATTAGTCGTAGCGAGACTGCACGTCGCCATCGCCTGCTGCGGCGCAGCCGTCATGCCGAAGGCGCCCGCCAAGGCGGCGCTCAAGCCGGCAACGACAAATTTCTGGAATCAAGTCTTGCTCTTGCCCGGACGTGCTGGTCGTCCGACAGCCCGGAAATCAATCACGCCCCGAAACAACCGCATTACGCAACCCCCCCGAAGTACACCGGGCAAAATGCAACTTATTAACCAAACTCAACCGGTCACTATCGAGGAGCCGCCGCCCCCACCCAGTTCCCAGCCCTCGTGCTTACCAGCGCCGCATTTCACGAACAAGGATGCCGAGGTGGATAATCCGTACTCTGCATCCTTTCAGAGTCGCATGGTTGCGAATCAGCAACGCGGCCGTGGCTTCGCGGCGGTGCTCCAGGATCATCCGTCGACCAACCTTGCGGCCCTCTCACGGCATCGGCTAGGGTCGGCGCAACAGGCAGCTATCGGGGCGTGCCGGATTGGGCATTGCCTCGCGTCATTTCTGGAGAGATTGCGCGCGTGACTATAAACTTTCCTCGTCTTGCGATTTGCTTGAGCACTACTGCGATTGTCTGCAGCTTTGCGGTCGAGCCCGCCACCGCCTCCCCACGGACGAGCGCCGAGACGGAGCGAACCGCTCCGACGCGGCTCGCGCAGTTCAACTGGCTGGGCGGGGATGCCAAGAGCACTGCCACAGCCAAGAAGGAAGACGGCGGTGCGAAGACCGCCCAAGGCGCCGGCAAAGCCGATACGAAAGCGGCCGCACCGGCCGCGCCTGCCGCTCCCTCATCCGCCTGGGCGGTGACGTGCACGGACCGCGGAGGCAGCTTCGTCTGCGAGATGACCCAGTCCGTCATCGAGCAGAAGTCGCGCCGCCAGCTGCTGTTGATGTCGGTCAAGCACAGCAAGGATTCCAAGGGCAGCGCCATGCTGTTCCGGTTGCCGCACGGGATCTACATCCCCGCCGGCGTCACCGTCAAAATAGACGGCGGAAAGGCCTCAAAACTGGAGTTCCAGAAGAGCGACCAGTACGGCATCTACGCGGCGCTCCCCTTGTCCGCCGATCTGCTCGGCGCCATGAAGAAGGGCAAGGAGCTCGACATCGACGTCGAGATCAACAAGGGGCAGCCCTTCCAGCTCAAGGGTCAGCTTACCGGTTTCGGACCGGCCTACGACAAGATCACCTCGTTGAATTGAAGCCGCCGCCCTGCAGCCTCGTCTCGCAACATCCAGAAATCCCGCCGCTCGAGACACGATGTCAGGTGGCTGCCGAGGGCGCCCATGCGACGCGATGCGGCCACAATCGGCCGGGATGCAACTTGTGGACAGAGCTCCGACAGCGCCACACGATTGAACGGCTGACTGTTTTCCGGCTTTGCTCTGCGGCTCCGCTGAGGACATTTTTGCGTGTAAGGAGCATTGCGCTCGACGCTGGTGCGGCGTAAAATTCAGCTAGTTGTTGATTGACTGATTGCCGCCTTGGGATGGGGAGACCACTCGATGGTACGTCTCGTGACATCCGTTGTTTTCTTCATGGCGATATTGCTTGGGGGAGCGCTGCCAGCCAGCGCCAGCCCGGCCGGCGCCAGCAAAGTGGTCGCCCTGGTCATCGGCAATTCCGCACCCGATGAAGGCTTGACGAAAAGCGAGCTCGTGCCTCGCCTCGACGCCCTCAAGGATCGCCTGTTCCATTACGGCAGCGAGACGCTGCTGTTCACGGGCGTGGACCTTTCGCGCGACGACATGAGCAAGCTCATCCAGCAGTTCCAGGCGCGGCTCGGCGGCGCCGATGTCGCGGTGGTGTATTATGCCGGCCGCAGCGCGCATACCGACAGCGACAGCTATCTCGTCCCAGCCGACGGGTCCGACGGTCAGATTGCGGGCCTCATCCCCGTTCGGCCCATCCTGGCGGAGATCCGCAACCGCGTTCCCGGCCGGGCCATGGTGTTCCTTGATTCCGTGAAGCCGAAGGCCGGCTTCAAGTCCAGGGGTGTGCTCCCCGGGTTCGGACGCCTCGATGCGGAGGCCGACGGCAACAAGCTCTCCCTCGCCTACAGCAGCCTCCTGCCCGGCAGCATGGAGACGCGCACGCCGCTGTCCATGGCTCTGCTGCAGCACCTACAGCCAAAGCGTGTCGACCTGACGCGCCTTGCTTCCCTCGTCCAGCAGGACGTGAGCTTCCAGTCGAGCGGCATGCATGTGCCGCGCGTCTCCGGTGCCGTCCAGTCCAACCTCGCCCTCGACGAGGTCAGCGGCGACGAGCTCGATGCAAAGACGCGCCGCTGTGTTGCCGACCGCGGCGGTGATGACGCGGGCGTCAAGCTCGCCAGTGCCGACAGGACGGGGGAGTCAACGGTGCAGCTCTCCGCCAGGCAGGGCGAAAGCGTTGTCGGTCGATCCGAGTGGCATTTGTTCTGCCCCTTCTTTGAGCCGGCGCCCGAGGCGCGCGCCGTGATCCCCGAGGAAGAGGTGGCGCCGCCATCCAAGTCCAGGAAGGGCAACGGCTCGGCGCACGGCAGGTCGCATGGTGGCAATACTGCGAAGGGACGCAGACATCCTGCGCCCGCGAGAGTGAGGGAAGCGGCCAGCGGCGTTGCACCTCCCTAACAGAGCGGATCCGGCTCACCCGAAGCCACGAGCCCGAGCAGGCGCGTCGTGATGGCGGCGCCAGAGCAGCGGGCGTTGTGCCCAGGTACATGCGAACGGCGAGCTTGCGCTTGCACCGCGCCACGGTAGATGGTGTTCTCATCCTGCCGCTTGCGACCGCGAGGCGTGGATGAATTTTCAGCAGGCATTGGTCAAAGGCACGCTGCTCGACGGCATCTACTCGATCGAGACCTTGCTCGGCAGTGGAGGTTTCGCCAAGACCTACCTGGCGAATGATCTGACGCTGGCGCGGCAGGTCGCAATCAAGGAATTCTTTCCCGCTACGGCCGCTTCGCGCCACGGAACGAACGTCCAGCCGTTCGCCGCAAGCGACCAATCCTCCTTCGAGGACGCGCGCCAGCGCTTCGAGAAGGAGGCGCGGACGCTCTCGCACGTCACCCATCCCAACATCGTTCGCGTCTTCCGCACGTTCGACGCCAACGGCACGTCTTATATCGTGCTCGAGTACGTCGAAGGAGAAGACCTCGAGGACTGGCTGCAGTCGCTAGGGCGCGCGCCAACGCAGGAGGAGGTCGACCGCTTTGCCGAGCCCCTGCTCGGTGCGCTCGATCGGGTGCACAAAGCCGGCATTCTGCATCGCGACATCACTCCGCGGAACATCCGCATCCGCAAGATCGACCATGCGCCGGTCCTGCTCGACTTCGGCGCGGCCAAGACCGTCCTCGCGGAGGGCCGGCGCACCACCATCGCCATCAAGACGCCGGGCTATGCCTCGGTCGAATTGAATTCCACCGATTCCAAGATGCTCGGCGCCTGGACCGACATCTACGGCCTCGCCGCCACGTTCTATCGAGCGCTCGCCGGGGCACCGCCGCCGGAATCGACGGAGCGGATTCTCGGAGACACCTTAGTCTCGGCGACAAAGCTGCCGCTCGCCCAAGGCAACTTCCGCCCCGCGTTCCTGGCCGGCATCGACTGGGGTCTGGCTGTGCGGCCCGAGAAGAGACCCCAGAGCGTCGCCGACTGGCGCGCCCGTCTCATGGACGGCCGCACGACTCGCCGGTCACGGCGCACGCGTCCGCCGGGCACGACCACCCAACCGCCGACGGCGCCCGCTCCGACGGCCGTCCCGGTGCCTCCGACGGAGGCGCTGCCGCCGCAGCCCCGGCGCTTCCCGGTTGCGGCGACGCTCGGCGGCGTCCTCGTGCTCGCCACCGGCTCCTTGCTCGCGGCCTGGCAGCTCGGGCTCGTCGATCTCAACGGGAGCAAGCGGCAAACGGAGATCACCCAGGGCGGGCCCCAATCGAAGGCGAAGGCCGAGGCGGAAGCTGCCGCGAAGCAACGCGAGCAGAAGGAGGCCGAGCGAAAGCGCAAGGACGAGCAGCGCCAAGCCCAGGCCAAGCGTGACGAGGAGGCCAAGAAGAAGGCCGAGGACGAGCAGCGTCAGGCCCAGGCCAAGCGCGACGAGGAGGCCAAGAAGAAGGCCGAGGACGAGCAGCGTCAGGCCCAGGCCAAGCGCGACGAGGAGGCCAAGAAGAAGAAGGCCGAGGACGAGCAGCGTCAGGCCCAGGCCAAGCGCGACGAGGAGGCCAAGAAGAAGGCCGAGGACGAGCAGCGTCAGGCCCAGGCCAAGCGCGACGAGGAGGCCAAGAAGAAGGCCGAGGACGAGCAGCGTCAGGCCCAGGCCAAGCGCGACGAGGAGGCGAAGCAACGTACCGCTGCGGCGGAGCGCAGCCGGACTTGGCAGGACCTCGTGCGCGATCCGGACGGCAGCCGTATCTCGGCGATCGCCTTCGGCGGCGGGGACAACCTGCTGGCCACGGGGGGCGAGGACGGCCAGCTGCGCGTCTGGCGCCTGGGGAGCAATGCGGCACCGGTGCAGAGCGCCGATCCTCCCAAGCTCGACGGCGCGGTCTCCGCGATCGCATTCAGCTCCGATGGCTCAGACCGGCTCGCCGCTGCCGAGCGCAAGAACGGCACGATCCTTTTCTGGGATACCAAGAACGAGCGACAGCTCAACGTGTCTCGAGGGCCCGCTACCCTGCAGCGCCGGATCTATGCCCTCGGTCGGGCCAATGCGTCGGGCGCGTTCGCTGCCATCTCGCTGGTCGGCAAGCCCGCAGCCGGCTATCGCGTCCTGCTCGAGACCTGGGACTCCAATGGCAGTCCCATCGGCGAGCCGCACGAGCTTCAGATCGGCGACCGCACCGTCACCGCCGCGGCCTTCTCCCCCAACGGCGACCTCTACGCGGTGGCGACGCGTCACACCGTGCCCGGTCCCAACGAGTTCGAGCTGTTGCTGTTCGCACCGGGCCAAGACCAGCCTGCCGCTGTGCTGCCCGCACACGGCTATGTCTTGCGCGTCGTGTTCTCTCCGCACGGCGAGCGTGTGGCAACCGCCGGGCAGTCTGACCAGATCGACATCTGGGACGTGAAGGACCGGCGCGAGATCAAGCAGCTCGTTGTGCCGGCTCGCCAGAGCACGGACATCGACGTGACCGCGATTGCGTTCTCGCTCACAGGGCGCTTCCTCGCCTCGGCCAGCGATGCCAGCATCGATAACAAGCTGACGCTCACCGTGTGGGATACCGACAGCGACGGGCACTTTGATCTTGACGTGGGCGGAGCGCCGCCCAATTGGCAGGTCCACTGGCTTTCGTTCATCAGCCAGCCTCCCGACAACAAAGATACCCTCGCCGTGCCGTGGCACAACGGAGCCGTGCGGCATATCTCCATCGACGCCCACAGCTGAGGCGAATGACGTTGGCTCGCTTGCGGCGCGGCTCAGCTGTAGGTCGTGCGCAGGTTGAGCATGTCGCGGATGCGGTCCTTGATCGGGCGCCGATCCACAGGAGTGGAGAGTGTCCGCAGCCCCGTCGCGCCTCGTACGACAGACGTACCCTCGAGCAGCGGTCCTCTCCAAGCCGCCACCGACTGCGGCCGGTCGTTGGGATAGACAGCAAGGCCCCAGTCGAGCGCCTTGAGAAAGGAGCGGCGATAGCGGCCGGCGAGCAGCGTCTCCAGCGGCTGGTAGGTGCTGTCGTCGAGGACGCGGGTGGCCGCATCCATCGGCGGCCGTCCCGCGAGCAGGCGATAGATCGTTGCAGAGGCGCTGTAGATGTCGGTCCAAGCTCCCTGCCCCCGGCCGGAAGTCAGATACTGCTCGTGGGGCGCATAGTTGGCGGTGACCAGGGCCGTCATGTTCTGCGACGGCAGCAGGGCCCTGGAAGATCCGAAATCGATGAGCACGGGCAGGCCGTCCTCCCTGAGGAGAACGTTCTTGGGCGCGAGGTCGCGATGCAGGAAGGTGGCGCTATGAATGGTCTCCAGCGCATCGAGCAGCGCCGCCGTGAAAGTCTCCAGCGCCTCCTGCGAGGGAAGCTCAGGTGATGTCTGCGCCCATTGCTCGAGGCTGGGCCCGGGGAGGTACTCGAGCACGATGTAGGCGGTACTGTTGGTGAAGAGCCGCTGGACCACGCGCACGATCTGGGGATGGCAGAAGCGGTTCAAGGTCTCGGCCTCTTCCCAAAACCGGCCCAGATAGCGCCTGAAGGTCTGCTCCTGGTCGATCCCGGCGGCGAGCACGCTGCCGTCCTCATCGCGTACGGCGGCACTGCTGGGAAAATACTCCTTGATGGCGACGAGCTCGCCCGAATTGCGGTCGATGGCGCGATAGGTGATGCCGAAGCCCCCGGCCCCCAGCACGCTCTCGATCTCGTAGTGGGCGATCATGGCTCCCGGAGGGAGCGGCACTCCTGCCATCGGTACAGCCTCCCGTTCGAGCGTATCGCCTCGTTGCCTCTCAGCCCGCTCTAGCCACGGCCAAACCAGCCGCGCCAGGACAACCGATTGGGCCGATCGGAAGTCCCCGCCGCGACCACTTCGTCCTCCTCCAGATAGGGATCGAACGCCTCGACCCACTGGGCCACCGACTGCGGCCGGTGCTGCGGCAGGGGGCTCATGCCCCACTCGATGGCTGCGAGAAAACGAGGATCATAGCGCCCGCGTCCAGCCTCGGTAATCGGCACGCAGTTGTCCTGCACCACGCGCTCGAGCCCTTCGGGCGGGGGTGCGCCGGTAATGGCGTCATAAAGCGTGGCGGCGAGCGCGTAGATATCCGTCCACGGGCCCTGGCCCTTGTTGCTGTACTGCTCGCAGGGCGCGTAGCCCGGCGTCAGCAGGGTGGCGACGGTCTGGGAATGCTGTGCCACGAGCAGACGCGCGGCGCCGAAATCGATGAGCACTGGGATCATCGGTTGGCCAGCATCATGTTCTTCGGCGCGATGTCGCGATGCAACAGACCCTTGGCATGTACCGAATCGAGCGCACCCAGAATCGGAAACAGCACGCCCTCCAGCTGCTGCTGGCTCGGGCGGGAGTTTTGCTTCAGCCAGTCCTTGAAGCTGCCGCCGTCGATGAAGTCGAGCACCATGTAGGAGGTGTTGTTGGCCTCAAACAGGTACCTCACGCTGACGATGTTGGGATGGTGCAACTTGGCAAGTGAGTCCGCCTCGTGCCTGAACTTCTCCAGCCCCCAGGAATAGTAGGCCTGGCTGTTCTGATCTGGCCGCGAGGAGACGGTCTGGTCGGAAAGGCGCGTCGCCAACTGGACGGGAAAGTACTCTT
Source organism: uncultured Alphaproteobacteria bacterium (assembly GCA_963728165.1). Classification (GTDB taxonomy): domain Bacteria; phylum Pseudomonadota; class Alphaproteobacteria; order Rhizobiales; family Hyphomicrobiaceae; genus Hyphomicrobium_A. The sequence goes on from CAVSIY010000006.1 coordinate 64,036, forward strand.
TGATCGCGACGGTGGTCGCAAGCCGGCGATCGTGTGCCCGGTACGTGATGCCAAAACCGCCCGAGCCCAGGACGCCCTCGATGTCGTAGTCGACTAAGTTGGTCCCTTTGCGGAGTGCGTAATCAATGGCCATCGGGCCCTCTGAATCTCGCCGGTAATACTATCATCTGGCGTTGGCACTACCCAACTCGTCTCATTGTCTTGACCTGTTTTTTCTTGTCCTGTTGGCTCTTGCCCTGTTCTTTCTCGGAATGCTGTCGGAAGCCTCAGAATTCTGACCAGCCTTTTCAGGCGCCGGCGGCTCAGATATGGCCTATTATTGTTGCTACAGGCAACAACAACGAACCCAACACCATGCCGACGACGATGGTGGCGCCGAGCGCCCAGCCCAATCCACTCAAGCTCGTTCCGTTGGCCGACACGGGCGGCTCCGTGGCGGCGGCGGCCGGGGCGGTAGCGGCGGGAGCAGCGGCAGCGCGGAGCCTGCGTCACGGGATGCGTATCCGATATCGGCGCCGTCGTCGGCGTCTTTGACGGCCGAACGATGCGGGTCGCGACCTGCAGCGGATCTGAGACCTTGATGGCAACGACCGAGATGTTGTCCTGGTGGGCGACGCGATGCCTGAGCACGGCGTCCAGAAGCGCGCGCGCGAGCACTGCGGGAGCATCGTCGGTGTGCTCGCCGATGATGCCGGCGATCTCGTCGCCTGAGAGCGTCTCCAATCCATCGCTGGCGATGATGACCCAGTCCCCGTGAACCAGCCGCTCCGGCTCGCTGCGGATATCCTGAGCAACGATCGGCTCGCCGATGAGGGCCGACCTCAGCGTGCGCCGGCGCGGATCGTTGAGGGCCTGCTCAGGGCTGATGAGGTGCGCCTCGACCTGCTTGTCGAGCAGGGCACCGAAGGAATGATCGGCGTTAAGGCGATGGATATAGCCGTCGCGGCAAAGAAGGAGGGAGGAATCCCCCACGCTCGCCCACCTGAGGCCGTCGTGGTCGAAGTAGCCTGCAATCAGCGTGCAGCCCATACCCCCGAGTGACTTGTCCTTGCGCACGGCGCTGCTGATCGCGTCGTTGCTGGCGATAAGCGCCTGCTCGAGCAGGCGGCCGATGGTGGCGTCCTGGGCTTTGAAGGTATCGATGTAGCGCTCGCACGCGATGCGGCTCGCGACCTCGCCCGAGACGTGGCCGCCCATGCCATCCGACAGAACCGCCAGAAGCGGCCGCCCATCACCAGAGCCGCCCCCGTTCGGCCGCCAGAGCCGCACGGTGTCCTCTTGGTAGGAGCGAGCCCCCTGATCGGCGTCGTTGGCAACCGCGAACTCAAGCTGTACTGGGCTCATCTTCGGCGAGCCAATCGAATTTGGAGTTGCACAAGGCCACGAACATCAATTTGGTATCGCCGATCGTAACCTCGTCGCGGTCCTCAATTTCAATCGGTTGAAGAACCACATTGCCGTTGTGGCGCACGAGATTGGACTGGCCGGCGTCGCGCAGGAAGAATTTGCGCGAGACCTCGTCATAAACGAGATAGGCGTGCGTGCCGCGCGAGATCCGCTGGTCGCTCTGTTCGCCGAAATCGAGGGACACGCGCTGATCCGGCCCGCGTCCAATCGAGTTCTGGCCGTAGAAAACGGGCCGAGATTGACCGCGGCCGGGGCCCTTGAGCACGGTGAGCCATGCGACCACCGGGTTGAATACCGGCGCGCCCGGCTGCTGACCCTGCTGCGGGATGACGAAAATGGTCTCTCCCTGGCCTCCCGCGGGCCGACCCTGAAACGGAGCGGCCGGCGGCTGACCTTGGGGTTGCGGCTGGCCGGCAACGCGCACCCCGGCCTGAATGTTGGTGCCAACGACCTTGCCGCCGCTCGGCCAGTTCACTTCGAGCCCGGCATTTCCGCCACGGCCGGAAACGATGGTCTTGTCCTGATCCACGCCCGGTTGGGGAACGAGCTGTGTCTTATCGTCGTCCCGGTCTGGAGGGGTCATTCCGTCTCTCCTTCAAATTCAAAAAACCTTTGTCAAAAGGCCTTCTTGGGACCTGCGTCGACCTTGCGTAACGAGATGCGCCAGCTGTCGCCCGCACCGTTCGACGGCGCGACCTTCCCATATCCAGATCACAAATTATCGAAGAACCGCATGCGCACCTCACCGAGCTCGATCATGTCGTTGTTCATGAGCTGATGCTCTCGGGCCGGCTGTCCGTTGATGACGACGACGTTGCTCCCGCCGACGTGGTGGATGGAGAACTTGCCCTCGGGCGAGCGCTGAATCAGCGCATGGTTGCGATGCACGGTCTTATTCTGAAGAATGATGTCGTTGTCCTTGCTGCGCCCGATACGCACGTTCGTCGACCCGATGGGCACGCGCTTGGCGTCTGCATCGAGGAACTGCAGCCAGGCGTAGACTTGCGACGGCGGCCTAGCGTCGATCTCGGGTGTGAGGATGACGGTGTCGCCGCCCGGCATCATCACGGTACCGGCGCCGCGCGCCGTCGGGAACAGGCCATCGTCCGGCATGAGCATCGTTCCTCCCGCCGATGCAAAGCCACCCCGACGCGATGCCAAGCTCACGCCGAAGATCGCGGCGCCGATACCGGCAAGAACCACGAGCACGGCGGGAATGGGATTCTGGTTGGTCCAATCGAGCGCATGCTGCCACCAGGAGCTTCCAGATCCGGAGCTGCCGGTGATGATTTCTTCGGGCCCCTTGTCGGCAACCGCGACATGATCGGCGGAGGCCGACGTGCCGTCGGCGAAATTGACGCGGACCGACAGGTCGGCCCCGCTGGGCACGTCCGGCCCGGAGAGCTTGAGAAGTCCACCATCGTCCAGATAGGAAAGGAAGTCCTTCGCAACCTCGTCGGAGAGCTGCACGATCTCGCAGTTCTTTCCAGCGCAGGGGACGGCCTCGCGGTAGATGCCCCCGGGGACGTCCTCCGTGAGCCGCTTTATGACGGCGCTGTCGGCGCCGCTGGCGTTCCGCGTGTTCATATAGACGCCGACGACGGTGATGTTGTTCGCCTTAGCGGTCGCGATCACCTTGTCGCGGTACTCGCGCGAAGTCCGCGCGGCCGTCCGCCAACAACACCAGCGCCTTGCGAGCTGCAGGGAATTGCGTGAGCTTCTCGAGCGCCTCGTTTGACGCCTCAAAGAGGTAGGTCTTGGCGTCACCAGGAGACTTGTAGAGTCCTTTGATCTCCTTGACCCGGTTGATCTCGCCGCGGCTCGCACCAATGGCCGCCCGCTGCTCGAGTTTGTCGGTGAAGGTCCCGACGCCATAGTTGCGCCGGCCCTCGTGCTTCACGATCTGCTCGACTGCCGTGGCCGAGTCCTTGGGATGGGCGGTCTGCTGAATGAGGAAGTACCAGGCGGTCGTGCTCTTGCCGGGGTCGAAGCGCTCGTAGACACCGTTTATCGGGCGCCCGCCCACGCTGGCAGAGACCCCGCTGACGTTCTTGGCCTCGCCCGGCCTCACGTCGCAGACAACGTCACGGTGTTGTCGGTAGCAGAGTGCGGTAACCGGGTCCGCGACCACCGGTCCAGCTGCTGCGGCGAGACTTGCAAACGCAGCCGAGGCGGCCAAAATGGAACAAGAATTCCGCAACATAACCCCTCCCCAGGGTAACAAATGCAAACAATCGAGGGCCCGAGCAGAGGCTCGCAACCCGAAACCATATTATGCTACTGCGGCATGCGTATTAGCGCAACGGTTAGCTCGCCTTCCGACGAGCATCCGTGCCGAACCCGACGCCGTCGAAAGCACCCACATTGAGCCGCAGCGTTCCTGAATGGAACCTGAAGGCCACCTCCTGACGGACGCCCCACGCAACGAGCGTCGCTCTCGCGCAAACGTCGCGCACTACCTGACACCGTTGGTCGCCGCGTCGCCCACTGCCTCCGGCTCTGGCTGGTCCATCGCAAGAGTGCTAACGTTCAGCCATTGTCAGCTCGACGTGCGCCTCATTGGAAAGCTCTGCGCGAGGCTCTTCCGATGGGGGCGACGAGTGTCACTTGGTTGTGTTTTTTGTCGTTCGCGGGAGGGGATTATGCTGCGTGGACGTTTTGGGTCTTGCGCGAAGTCTGTCGTCTCATTCTCTATCCTTTCCGTTCTGGCGCTTTTCCTGTCGAGCTGCGGCAAGCAGGACGATGCGGGCGTTTACAGAATTCTGATTTATTGGCAGCCGCCCTGGTATGACAAAAGTCTAATTTGGTCGACCGGAACCGGATTTTTGATATCGGATAATGGGCTCGTCGCCACCAACCGCCACGTGATTCAGGTTGAAGACGTTGATGGGAAACCAGTGGGACGCGCCGACAAGGTCGGCCAGATCGTGATCGCCTATTTGTCCGAGTCAGATGGCAAACCCAAATTCATGAATGCCGAGGTCGCCCTGGAGGATGACGGCACCTATGGCGATCTCGCGCTTCTGCGCCCAGCCGGCACGCCTCCGGGCACGCCGGCGACACTTGCCAGCTACGAGCCACCCGTCAAATCCGAGGTGCGCGCCATCGGGTTTCCCGGAGCCGCCGACGTCTACTCCGACAGCAGAGTGAAGGAAAATGCCATTGCCAAGGCCAAGGCAGCGATAGCGGCGGGACAGATCAAGGAAAAGGACGCCCCCTTATTTGTGCTGATACAGTCGTTCGAGGAACGCAACAACAGCTTCAACAATGACAGCTCGCTTTATAAGCCGACGGAAACCAGCGGCGCCGTTTCGCGATTTACGCTCTACGGAGATATTCCGGTCGTCCAACATCAAGCTCCGGTCAATCCCGGCAACAGCGGCGGCCCATTGTTCGATTCCTGCGGAGCCGTAATCGGGGTCAATACGTTTCTGCCCAAGGAATCCCAAGGGATCTTCATGTCCATTGGCTCGGGGCGCCTGATTACGAAGATCAAGGAGCTGGGCGGCGATCCGCGGGTTGCATCGCATCGCTGCTACTTCGCCGGAACGGACCAGATCATGCCGTTCGCCATCGGAGGCTCGGCACTGCTGCTCTCGGCCGCGGCTTTGCTCTTCGCGTTCCGGCGTACTCCCACGGTGCAGCGTGGCTATACGATGCTCACCGGGCGCAGACCCGTGGCCCCCACCGTGTACCGACCCCCTCCGGCCGCAGCCGTGATGCCCGGAGCGAGCCGTCTCGCCCCGGTCGGCGGCGGCGCCCTCCGCCTCGTGCCCGAATCCGGCGGCAATCCTCTGACGATCCCCCTCGATTTGCTGGGCCGCGGCGTCGTCCTCGGGCGCGAAGCCAGCACGAGCGACATGGTGATTGACGACAAAACCGTCTCAAAACGCCATGCGCGGCTCTCGCTTGATGCGGGCGGCAAAGTCAGCATGGAGGATCTGGGCTCTTCGAATGGCACGTGGAAGGCGACTTCGAAGGTCGAGCGCGGCAGCTTCGCCTCCGGCGAAAGCCGTCCGCTTCGGCAACGCCGCGTATCGCGTCGAGCTTCCCGGTCAGACTGGCGCGGTCGCACGATCATGGAGAAGGGCACGGAGGCGTCGGGCCGGAGCAGAAGGCCCAGGGAGCAGCGGAAAGCATGGGCGCGGCATTCTCCTTTCCGGCATGGACGAGCACCAGCGGCCGGTGCAGATCCCGATCCGGCCCTCGGGCAACAGCGAGATGTCTTGGACCATCGGCCGCAAGGCCGGCAGCGTCGATTTCGTGATCGACAACAGCCGCATCTCGAGCAGCCACGCGCGGGTGCGCTATACACCCGGCAAGGGGCTCGAGATCTGCGATCTCGGCTCCTCCAACGGCACCAAGGTCGACGGCAAACGCATTGGGCCAGGACTACGTGTCGCTCGAAGACGCGCGCCTCGTCACGTTTGGCGACTTCGACATGAACGTGAACCGCACGTGACGCCAGCACGGGCGGCGTGACCGGACGCGGCGCCCTGCCCGGCTTCCTCTGAGGCGCGCTGCCATTTGCTCGGTTTTTCCCGCCCGAACCCGCGCTTGCGGGGGCGCCCCGCGGCCGCTATAAAGCCGGCCTCGCCGCGCGCGCGTCCTTCCAACGACGCGCTGCGGCGTTGTCCCTTCGGGCTGACGGTCGGGCGGAGCGTAGCGCAGCCTGGTAGCGCACTTGCTTCGGGAGCAAGGGGTCGGGAGTTCGAATCTCCCCGCTCCGACCAATCTTCCCATCTGCTGGAACGGCCGCGCACGCGTCATGAGCGAAGGCCTCAAGTTCAAGACCGACATGCAGTTCGCCTATGGCGTGCCGACCGCTATGGCGCCGGGGGTTGAGCGTCTCGTCGCCGGCAACGCCAGCGCGCTCACCTTCAAGGGCACCAACACCTATCTCGTCGGCACCAGGACGCTCGCAGTGATCGATCCGGGGCCGACCGACGCCGAGCATCTGAGCGCGATCCTCAAGGCCGCGGGGAAGCGCCCCATCACCCACATCCTCGTCACCCATGCCCACCGCGATCACGTGGACGGCCTTGGCGCGCTGCAGGCTGCAACCGGCGCCAAGACCTACGGCTTCGGCCGCGGCGCGCTGCCGAGCGCCAAAGGCGCAGAGCCCGAGGACTCCGAGTACGTCAACCACGCCTATGTGCCCGACGTCCACGTCGAAGGCGGCGCGCAAGTCAAAGGCGAGGACTGGGAGCTGCACGCACTCCACACGCCGGGGCACGCCCCCGATCATTTGTGCTTCGCGCTTCAAGGCCGCGGCGTCGTCTTCTCCGGCGATCACGTGATGGCCTGGAACACCTCCGTCGTCGCGCCGCCCGAAGGCCGCATGGCCGACTACCTGCGCTCGCTCGAGCTGTTGCTGGCGCGCGACAACGAGATGCTGCTGCCGGGGCACGGCGGGCGCATTTTGGAATCGCGGCGCATCGTCAAGGCCTACCTGCTGCATCGACGCTGGCGCGAGCAGGCGATCCTCGAGGCGGTGCGCAACGGAACGAACACGATCCGCAAGCTCTTGCCTTTGATCTACCGCGATCTGCCGAAGGAGGTCGTCGGCGCGGCGACGCTGTCGCTGCGCGCCCACATCGAGCATCTCATCGAGCGAGGGCTCATCACCTGCGACGACGCCGCAAACGTCGACTGCGTCGCCGTTCCTCTTTGACCACTTTCGGCTTGGCCGGCTTGGCGTGCGCGGCGGGCACCACCAATTCCATGCGCACGACGATCTGCTTGAGGATCTGGCGGACGCGGTCGGCGTTGCGGCCGAGATCGTGCGCGCCGTAGCGCGAGGCGGAGCGGACGTCGATGCGCGCGTGCTCCTCGTCGCCGGCGACGCGGAGCACGATGTCGTCGTAGAACCCCAGCACCATGGTGCGGTCCACCGCCTCGATCCCGCCCGGCCGGCCCGCGTCCAGATCCGGCCCCTCCTGGCGCACGATATCCATCTTGAGGCGGCGGATTGCGTCGACCGCCAGCTCGAACGCCTCATCCGCCGAGCGGTTGATCTCGATCGGCTTGATGTCGGGATAGGCGGCGGCCTGCGCCTGCGCGAAGGCGGCGCCGGGATAGGCGGCCGGGTTGGTGCCGGGCCCGCGCAGCCTGGCAAGCGTCACGAACGGGGGCGGCGAAGTCGGGTCGGTGGTGACGTCGTTGATCTTCGGCAGCCGCTCATAGCTCGGCAAGAAGATGACCGGCCACAGCAGCAGCCCCAGGCTCACGACGGTGCCGAAGACGATGCGCGACGTCCCCGGCCGGCCCGTGCGCCAAACGCCGATCGCAGCCGCGATCGCGAGCAGGATCGACAGCGCGGCGCCGGCGAAAGCGACGGCAGCGAGATTGAGCGCGACCGGTGTCGGCAGCGATAAGAGGCGGTGGAGCAGCATCGCGGTGACGAGGACCCCCACCGAGAACAGCGCGATGCGGCTCGTCCAGCGGGCAAAGATCGACGGCCCAAGCGGCGGAGGCGGCCTCATGCTGCGGGGCCCTTCTTGCTGGCGCGCCCCGGCCGAACGCCGGCCGGATCGCGTGACCTCTCGTCAATTGCTATCGCCATTTTCGTCGTCATGGCCTGCACGCCTGTCCTGCCGTCCCCTTAAGCCCCACTCGCGGCGCGCCGCGAGAATAGCCGAGAATCAGTCGAAAACGAGGGGCAGCCCACAATAGGCGATCGCTGCGCGCATTGGCGCGCCGAGACCCCGGTGTCGGGCTCATCTCCCGTCACGGATAGAGCCGCGTCCTCAGCCAGTCCTCTGCCGGGCTGTTGCGTCGGAAGGCGACGCGCTCATGCAGCCGCGAGAGGCGGCTGTGCCAGAATTCGATCTCCAACGGCGTCAGGCGAAACCCGGACCAGTGCGGGGGCCTCGGGACATGCCCCACGTGGAACCTGGCGGCGACGAGCGTGACTGCCTTCTCGAGCGCGAACCGGCTCTCCAAGGGCCGCGACTGCTGCGAGGCCCAGGCGCCGAGCTGCGCACCGCGAGGCCGCGTGGCGAAATAGGCGTCCGCCTCCTCCGGGCTCACTTGCGAGATGGTGCCGCGCACGCGCACCTGCCGGCGCAAACTCTTCCAATAGAAGTCGAGGGCGGCCTTGGGCGTTGCGAGCAGCTCTTCGCCCTTGGCGCTCTCGTAGTTCGTATAGAAGACGAAGCCGCGCTCTGGCCGGCCGGGTGCATCGAGCCCCTTCAGCAGCACCATGCGTATGTTCGGCTGCCCGGACGGGTCGACGGTCGCCAAGGCCATGGCGTTGGGATCGTTGGGCTCGTGCCGTTCCGCGTCCTTGAGCCAGCGCTCGAACAGCCGGAACGGCTCGGCGGCCTCGGCGAAGTCGCCGGGCTCGGGCCCGTGACCTTGCTCCGTCTTGGGCTTGGCCTGCTCGTTCAATTCTCAATTCCTCGTTAACCAGCGCCTCGGCGTGCAACACGTGGCACGCCTCTTCAGTCGCCCTTAACCATGCCGCTCCATACTCGCGGAAGATCGTCATCTCCCTTGGCGCAACGTAGCGTCGTCAAAGTCGAGTGAAGCGTCATGAGTGCGCATCCTTCCTTAGTGACCCTGGCCGCCGTTGTCATCACGGCCTTCGTGCTCGTCGGTGAGATTCTTCTGGGCTCCCGCGCAGCCTTCGCCGACGCTCCCAAGTGGGAGACGCGCGTCTACCGGGAAGCCCCTTCGCCGGTCCGGACCGAGCCCATCGCGCCTCCCCACCAGCTCGACATCGCAGACGAGATTGCGGCCCTGGAGCGCATCCAGTTCGCGCTGTCAGAGGTGGGCGACGGCACCACCTACGTGTGGCGCCGCTGGCACGGGCGGCTCGCCGGCGTCGTCCACCCGACCGTCTCCTTCAAGGATCGATCCGGCAAGGTCTGCCGCCATCTCTTGGTGCTGCTCACCACCGGCAAGCGCACGAGCAAGATGGAAGGCGTCGCCTGCCGTCTGCCCAACGGGCGCTGGCAGCTTGAGGGCTGATGCCTTAACAGGCCTTCCTCGCTGCCTTCCCATAGCCTATTCATCCCTCGGGCGCGCTCTACTGGACCCCTTGATCCTTTTGTGTAGGATGCGCGCCGAATACAGCCGAAGGGATGAGAAAATCATGTTGGAGCCGGTGCCGAGCGCAGGGGTTGCGACGGGCAACCTAATGGCTGGCAAGAAGGGCCTCATCATGGGCGTGGCCAACAACCGCTCCATCGCCTGGGGCATCGCCAAGGCCGCCGCGGCGCAGGGCGCCGAAATCGCCCTCACGTATCAGGGCGATGCGTTGAAGAAGCGCGTGGGACCGCTCTCGGCTGAGCTCGGCACCCAGTTCATCATGCCGTGCGACGTCACCGATCCAGCCTCGATGGACGCGGTCTTCGCCGAGCTGCAAAGCACCTGGGGCAAGCTCGACTTCCTCGTGCACGCAATTGCCTTCTCCGACAAGAGCGAGCTCGACGGACGCTACGTCGACACCAGCGAGAAGAACTTCAGCCAGACGATGCTCGTCTCCTGCTACTCGTTCACCGCGCTTGCCGCCCGCGCCGAGAAGCTCATGTCGGCGGGTGGCTCGATGTTGACGCTCACCTACTACGGCGCCGAGAAGGTGATGCCGCACTATAACGTCATGGGCATCGCCAAGGCCGCGCTCGAAGCGAGCGTGCGCTATCTCGCCGCCGACCTCGGCAAGAACGGCATCCGCGTCAACGCCATCTCGGCCGGCCCCATCAAAACGCTGGCCGCCTCCGGCATCGCCGACTTCCGCTACATCCTCAGATGGAACGAGTACAATTCGCCCTTGCGGCGCACCGTGACCATCGAGGAGGTCGGCAGCGCCGGCCTTTATTTGTTGTCGGACCTCGCACGCGGCGTGACCGGCGAGATCCATCACGTCGACGCGGGCTACCATGTGCAGGGCATGAAGAATGAGGATGCTCCTGACATCACGGTGGCAAAGGGCGAGGATGGGTGAGTCCCGACCCGCAAGGTCCGGCGTGATGCGCGCGGACGTAACGATCTATTTCATCCGCCACGGCGAGACGGACTGGAACGCGCAAGCTCGCTACCAGGGCCAGGCCGACGTCCCCATGAACGAGACCGGACGCGCGCAGGCTAAGCGCAACGGCGAAAGGCTGCGCCAGCTGTTGCCTCAGATCGGAAATGCCGACTTCGTCGCAAGCCCGCTCGCGCGCGCACGCGAGACCATGAGAATCGTGCGCACCGCGTTGGAACTCGAGCCCGACGATTTCCAGGTCGACGAGCGCCTCAAGGAGGCCCACTACGGCGACTGGCAGGGCACGCTCGCAGCCGACCTGCCGCGCCTCGACGCCGAGGGCGTCAACGCCCGCACGCGCGATCGCTTCCGCTGGCGCCCGCGCGGCGGCGAGAGCTACGAGGACCTGATGACGCGCACGCTGCCGTGGCTCGATCGCGTTGACCGCGACACGGTCGTGGTGTCGCACGGCGGCGTCAGCCGCGTGCTGCGCGGGCACATCCTCCGCCTCGACGTGGCAACCGTGCCGCGCCTCGACGTGCCGCAGGATCGCGTCCTCGTCCTGCGCCGCGACGGCATCGACTGGCTTTGAGACGTATTGGGGGGCTCTAAGCGAGAAGAGCCGAAGCAGCGGCTGCTCCGGCCCTTCCCACGCTTTGCGCTTTACCGCTCGACGACGGTTGCTCAGGCCGGCGAGGAGCGGCGGATGTTCGGGCACGATCGCAAGCGACCGTCCCGCGACGCATACCCGTGGTGCGACACGCGACTGGCGTTAAGCCGAAACGCTAAAGAAACGGCGTGCTTGGACCTGTGGTCCCAGGGCCCAGGGCCTGTCAGTGACCGGCGGTCCCCCGCCCAGCGGCGGTGTTGCATGGGAGGCGGAGCAACGCTTTGACGCGCGCGCTCCCTCATGCTGTCTCCTTCCAACATGTCGCGTACCGCGACGCAGAACTTAGGCCCACATAACCTGCGTCGCTGAGGCTTGTCACGGGCTTTGGAACCCCCTGCCTCTTGCCGCCATACGCTTGCACTCCTAAGACTGGCGCATTGGCCACGGCCGAATCGCCAGAGGTTGCACGCGCCACTTGTGCGGACCGCCGGCCCCAACCACTGCCGATCCGCAGGAACACGATGTCCCACAACACCTTTGGTCACCTCTTTCGTGTGACGACCTGGGGAGAGAGCCACGGACCTGCCATCGGCTGCATCGTCGACGGCTGCCCGCCGGGACTGCCGCTGCAGGCCTCCGACATCCAAACCTACCTCGACAAGCGCCGCCCCGGGCAGTCGCGCTTCACCACCCAGCGCCAGGAGCCCGACGCCGTCGAGATCCTGTCGGGCGTCTTTCCCGACGAAGCGGGCCGGCCCGTCACGACCGGCACGCCGATCTCGCTCTTCATCTCTAACGTCGACCAGCGCTCCAAGGACTACAGCGACATCAAGGACAAGTTCCGCCCCGGCCACGCCGACTACACCTACTGGAAGAAGTACGGCATCCGCGATTTCCGCGGGGGGGGCCGCTCGTCCGCGCGCGAGACGGCAGCGCGCGTCGCCGCCGGCGCGGTTGCAAGGAAGATCATCGACGGCGTCACCATTCGCGGCGCCCTGGTGCAGATCGGCAGCATCAAGGTCGATCGCTCGCTGTGGGACTGGGACGCCGTCAACGCCAACCAGTTCTTCTGCCCCGACGCCGCGACCGCGGTCGCCTGGGCCGACTATCTCGACGAGGTGCGCAAGTCCGGCTCCTCGATCGGCGCCGTCATCGAGGTCGTGGCCGAGGGCGTGCCGGCCGGCTGGGGCGCACCGATCTACGGCAAGCTCGATCAGGACCTCGCCAGCGCCATGATGAGCATCAACGCGGTGAAGGGCGTCGAGATCGGCGCGGGCATGGCGGCAGCCGAGCTCACGGGCGAGGAGAACGCCGACGAGATTCGCGCCGGCCCCGACGGCGAGCCTCGCTTCCTCACCAACCATGCCGGCGGCATCCTCGGCGGCATCTCGAGCGGGCAGCCGATCGTCTGCCGTTTTGCCGTCAAGCCGACCTCCTCGATCCTCACTCCGCGCAAGACCATCGACACCGACGGCAACGATACGGACGTCATCACCAAGGGGCGCCACGATCCGTGCGTCGGCATCCGCGCCGTCCCCATCGGCGAGGCGATGATGGCGATCGTGCTCGCAGACCACTACCTGCGCCACCGCGCCCAATGCGGCTAGTTGAGCGGCTGAGCCGGGCCGCTTGCGGCCGCATGCCGCCCCCGACTTATATCCCGCATTGAGCCTTCCTATTGTCTTGCGGCCGGCGTCACGCCGCGCCCGTCGATCATCCAACCGCAGGAGAGGCCCATGCAGCATCGCAACCTCGGCAAGCTCAAGGTGTCGGCACTCGGGCTCGGCTGCATGGGCATGTCCGACTTCTATATCGGCGGCAACGAGGCGGAATCGATCGCCACCATTCACCGCGCGCTCGAGCTGGGCGTCGACTTCCTCGACACCTCCGACATGTACGGCCGCGGCACCAACGAGGAGCTCGTCGGCCGCGCCATCCGCGACCGCCGCGACAAGGTCGTGCTCGCGACCAAGTTCGGCATCGTGCGCGGTCCCGACGGCGCCGTCACCGGCTATAACGGCAAGCCCGAATACGTGCGCCAATGCTGCGAGGCGAGCCTGAAGCGCCTCGGCATCGAGACGATCGACCTCTACTACCAGCACCGCGTCGACCCGGCGACGCCGATCGAGGAGACGGTCGGCGCCATGGCCGAGTTGGTGAAAGCCGGCAAGGTGCGCCACCTCGGCCTGTCGGAAGCGGCGCCGGCGACGATCAAGCGCGCGCACGCCGTGCACCCGATCGCGGCGCTGCAGTCGGAGTACTCGCTGTGGACCCGCGAGCCCGAGGACGAGATCTTGGGCACCGTGCGCGCGCTTCACATCGGCTTTGTCGCCTACAGCCCGCTCGGGCGCGGCTTTCTCACCGGCCAGATCAAATCCATGGCCGATCTCGACGCCAGCGACTACCGGCACAATTCGCCGCGCTTTCAGGGCGACAACTTCCAGAAGAACCTCGACCTCGTAGAGACGATCGCCGAGATGGCGGTGGAGAAGCGCTGCACGCCGGCGCAGCTGGCGCTCGCCTGGGTGCTGGCGCAGGGCGACGACATCGTGCCGATCCCGGGCACCAAGCGCGTGCGCTACCTGGAGGAGAACGTCGGCGCGCTCGCCGTAACGCTGTCGGCCGCCGATCTTCAACGCATCGATGCGGTCTTCCCCATGGGCGTCGCCGCCGGCGCGCGCTACCCGGCAGCGCCGATGCGCGCGATCGACAAGTGAGCGCGGGAGCGCCGCGCGCAAAATTTCCAACACTTGCTGTCGATTTGTGCTGATCAAAGACTAGCCAACGATCCGGCGTTGCGTTATAGTCACAAGACTGAAGCCCAAGAGAATTCTTGCGACTGTGACTGCAGTCTACCACGGCTGCGGAGCGTGGATATTTGCGTAAGTCACGCTGCACTGCACAGGAGCAAGATTTCGGGCAAGATGATCGCATTTAGACTGTAATTTCCGCGCGCCGGGGAAGCATTTCTCCGGAGCGGGCGAAGTTGCGTCCAAGTTGGAGGCTGGTCTCACCGTGCTGAGAGTCGACGAACGCAAGCGTTTCTCCTCGTCCATCGCGTTGCTTTCGCAAACGGGCCTCGAAAAGATCTCAACCACACCGCGTCTCGTCGAGGTTGGGCCCTCCGTCCCACTCATCGCGCGCGATAGTTTCGTCGCCGAGACCGCCACCAAGATCGACCAGCTGCAAGCCACGATCCGCCTGCTCGCCCGCGACGTGGACGAGCTTGCCGGCAAGGTCGGCGGGCTGGAGCACGGCGCCGACCAGGACCAGCGCTGGTATGCCTTCCAGCAAAGCGAGAAGCGCATGCGCGAGGCCAAGCTCGACGAGATGCTGCGCCGCTTCCGCGAGCTCAAGGCGCGTCTCGACAAGATGAATGCGCGCTCAGACGGCAACTACCACGCCTACAACAGCTTCGAGGCGGTGAGCCGCAAGCTGGCCGAGCTGGAGCACTTCAAGGACGAGGCGCGGCGCGTCGAACGCAACGTCACCTTGCGCGCCTGGCTGTTCTGCGGAGCGCTGATGCTGGCGACGGGGATCATCGTCGTAAGCAACCTCATCTTCGGCTGAGGCGGCGCCGGCCCGCGCTCACAGCTTGCGGCACGCCATGACCTTGGACAGGAACGCGAGCGTGGTCTCCTGCGAGGCCAGCCCCGCGTCGGCGAATATCGCCCCAAGGTCGTCGACGGCGTAGTGCGCAAAATAAGGCTCGTGGAAGCGCACGGGGAAAGCTTCGAGCAATCCGTCCCATCCCGGCCGGTCGCCCATCTGCAGGCTGTCGATGAAGACGAAGAGGCCGCCGGGCTTCAAGACGCGCGCGATCTCGGCGGCGACGCGGCGGCGCACCGCGCCCGGCAGCTCGTGAAAGAGAAAGACCGAGGTGACGATGTCCTGGCTGGCGTCGGGCAGCGGGATCGCCTCGGCGTTGGCGCGCTGCAACGTCACCGGCCGCAGACCACTCAGGTGATGGCGCGCCTGCTCGAGATAAGCCTGCGACAAGTCGAGACCCGCGAGCTGCAAACCGGGATAGGCGAGGCGCAACTCGCGCAGGAAGCGGCCCGTGCCGCAGGCGACGTCGAGGAGCGTGCAGGCGCGCTGATCGCGCCCGCGCAGGAAAGCTGAGATGGGCTTGAGGCCGGCGCGGCGCATGGCGCCCGCCGCGCCGTAGAACAGCGTCTCGACCTGCACGTCGTAGAGCCTGGCGGACTCCTCGCTCAGATAGCCGCCGGTCTGGAAGTGGAAGTCCTGCGCGTAGTAGTCCGGCAGGTCCCCGGCTGGCGCGTGCTCTTTGGCGCTGTGCGTGTCCTCACGTCTGCGGCGCGCGAAGATGGCGGGGAGATCGGCGAACATGGCGCGTACATCGCGCAAGTGCCGGGCGAGGCTTTGGGCCGGCTCCTCGGGCGGATAGAGGCCGTCGCGCACGGCGGCGGCATCGGCGAGAAAGAGCGCGCGCAGGTCGGCCATCAGCTCCGCCTCGCTGGGGACGGGGAGCTCAGGCACATAGCGCGGGCGCGGACCCAAGCGCTGCGCCTCGCGCGTCAACAGCCAGTTGAGGCCCGAGTACCAGCCGAAGCGGACCGCGTTGCCTGCGAGCTGGGTTGCCATGCCGAGCGTGTCGCTCATGCTTCGTCTCTCCGCAAAGCCTTTCGGAGGAATGTGGGCCAAGGGGGGCGCAAGCGCAATCCGATGCACCTTTTGCCTCGCGGTGCTGGCACCCGAGGGTTTGACAAAGAGCAAGGGAGCGCGGGCGCTAAAGCACTGCGATCCTGTCGCGACAAACGGGCAGCTCTTCAGCGCCCGCGCCGGTTGCTTGCCGTGCCGAGGGTGCGATCACATCGTCAGCGGGCCTTCGGTCCGGCTCTCGCTCGCTTCGGGAGAGCCTCTCGCGTCCAGGACCTCGAGCTGCTGCGCGCCGCTTACGAGGAGCGCCGCTGCGCGACGGGCGTCCGTGCAGGGTGTTGCCACCGATGCACAGCCTCGATCCGCGGCCCCGGAATCTGAGGCGAGCTAAGCCTCGCGTCAGACGCCCATGACGGTACAGACGCCTGCCTCAACCGGGTCACCGCCCCCGCCCCGCAAAGCCGCTCAGCTGATGCGTCCCATGTGGACAGGGGTGTGGGGAGTATGGGGGAGGCGTGAGGGGCGGGGATTAGTTTTTTCGATCTGTCATCCCGGCCAAGCGAGCGAAGTGCACTAGGTTCCCGCCTTCGCGGGGATGACGCCGAGGGGAGGCAACCACCGGCCGCACCCACACTCGTCATCCCGGCGCAGGCCGGGACCCATGCCAGCCTCAGCGAGCTCTCTTGGCTCAGGAGGACGCTGCAGCCGCCACGTGGGCAACGACGGAGCGAAAACGCCAGCGTTGCAATCGCGGCGGCTTGCGTGGGTCCCGCTCTTCAGCGGGATGACGTTGAGGGGAGGTGAGCCTCGTGTTTTGTCATCCCGGCCAAGCGAGGCGTCAGCCGAGCGCTGAGCCGGGACCCAGCATGAGGCGTGCCGAAGGCACATTCGCGTCTGCGACGACCCTACCGCTGGGTCCCGGGTCTCCCCCGGCTGTCATGGCGAAGCCATGCTCCGCCATGACGCCGGGATCGCCCGGGATGACAGGTGGGAGCGCGCACTACTTCGCGTCTTTGCCGGCCCGCGCATCCTTGAGCGGCGGCTTGCAGGGGCGCGCGTGCACCTCGCAGCGGTAGGTCACTTGGCCCGCGATCTCGCCGATCGACACGCGCCCGCAGCGGCTCTCGAACTCGCGCGCGTTCGACATGTCGACGTAGGATTCGCCGTGGTCGTAGCGCACCCGCTCCATCCAGTCCTTCTTCGCCGCCGCCATGGCGCCCTCGGTGCCGATCCACTGGGTGCCGAGCCCGCGCACTGCCTCCACGCACTGGTAGCCGTCGTCGCCTTTCCTCACCTCCTCGCGCTTGGCGTAGGCCATGACCTTGGTGTTGTCGCTGCTGCGATTACGGTGGTGGCGATGCGCATATCTGGCCGAGTGACGGTGCTTCGCCGTCGGGCTGCCCGAGCCCAAGTCCCAATCCCAGTTGAGGTCGCTTGCGAGCGCGGGCGTAGCGAAAGCCAGTGCGAGCGCGAGAGTGACATGCTTGATCATTCTTGTGCCTCCCCGGTGTCGGTGTGAGCCCGTCTGGCATCGCGTGGGTGCGGCGCTTCGCAGCCTTTTCCTCAGGCTTGCGAGCCGACCGCTGCCAACGCGACGCATGGAATCACTTGTAGAGCCTACCTGAGGCGCACGTCGGCAGCGGGGATGGCTACCGATTTCCACAGGCTGGGAGAGGCACGCGCGCACGGCTTGCGCCGCGTACGTGGCGCGGGGGCAACGGTGGAGAGTTCGTCCCCTCTCCCCGTAAGAACGGGGAGCGGGGGAGCCTGATCAGGGCCACAGGCCGATGTCTTCCCATTTATTGCGCGGGATCTCAGGCCCGATCTTGTAGGTGAAGGCGGTGGCCTTCATCTGGTCGGCCGTCACCGTGCAATCGAACGAGAGCCGGTACCAGCGATGATCGGCGCGCACGGCGCCGCCGATGGTGGTCACGCGCGTTCCGGTGAACTTGGCGCTGTCGAGTGCGCCGGACTGTATGCGGTCGGCGTGCGGCAGCGCCTTGTCCTTGCGCACCTTGTCGACGCCCAAGACCGTGCAGACCTGATGCGCCCGCTCCTCCGGGTCGAGCTTGCGGAGCACGCGATCCATCGAGTTGGCGCCGGCGGTTTGCGTCCAGCAGATAAGCGCTGCGGCGCAGCACAAGGTCCGTTTCATGTTCTCTAGCTTTCCCCCCAAGGATTGCCGAATCGGCCATGCCAGGGAAAGGCAGCGAAATTTTGACGGATGGGTGGGGCGCGTTGCCCCGGCACCTATCGCAAGGGCGAGTGCTGGGCCATCCGTCCAGCCTCGGCGAGCGACTGCCCTTCTATGGGCGTGCTTCTTATCGGAAAACCGGTTCCCACTTTTCCGGAAGCACTCTTTCTTGGTCGTGCTTCTTATCGGAAAACCGGCTTCCACTTTTCCGGAAGCACGACGTGCGCTTCAGCCCGACGTCGGGTCGGCTTCCCAAAGCACATTGGCGCTCCTGGACATTACGCCCACGCCGCGGCGCTGGCGAGATCGGGCGGGCGGCGCCCGCAAGCGCCCGTCTTGCCTGGGCGTTCGGCAAGACGGTCGACAAACCCCCGCAAGCGCCGAATAGTCTTCGTCCCGGTAGATGCTCAAATCCATTTCTTGGGAGGGGTAGATGACGGAGTACGATCCCAATCTCCCGCAAGAGTTCGCGCACATGCCCAAGCGCCGCGGCCTCGGCGCGGTCACGCTCGCCATGGCCCTGGTGGGGCTTTTCCTCTTATGCGCGGTTTTCTTATTCGGGCTTTTCGCCCTGTCGCGCGTCCCGGCGCCGACCAACGGCGGCCCGGCAAGCCCACAAGTCCAGTCGACGCAGGGTCGAAACCTGGCGCCTTAGGCCGTGCGGTCGGCGTCAAGGCTTGCCGTCGTCGTCGCGCGGCTCGCCGTGCAGCACGGCGAGCACGAACTTGAGCCGGCCGCCGCACAATTGACAGTCGACGTCGGGGATCAGCTCCGGCATCACGAAGTCGGGCCCGGCGGCTTCGATGAGGCCGTCGAGATCGAAGATGGCGAACCAGCCGCAGCCGGGCGCCACGCATTGGCCCTCGAGCTGAAACCCACGCGCCTTGATGGCACCGAGCGTCCAGGTCGTGGGCTCGCCGTCGGGCTCGGTTGTCATGGGCGGCCTGTCATGGGCGGAGGGCGCCTTTCGCTGAAGGAGCCGCCAGGCTATCTGCGCGGCGCGGCGGCGTCACGCGTGTTGCGCCTTAGCCAAGGATTGCGCCGCGTGCAGGCACGGGCGACGTGCCCACACCCAAACCCGTCATCCCGCTGTAGAGCGGGACCCACGCCAGTGTCAGCGAGCACAACGGAAGCGCGTCTCGTTCCTTCGCGCGCCATCGCTGCAACCGGCTGTGCCCTAAAGAATCAAAAGCGTGTGCTGAAGCTTGCGTGGGTCCCGGCCTGCGCCGGGATGACGTTGAGAGGGGGCACGCGCTCGCCCACCCACTCCGTCATTCCCGCGGAAGCGGGAACCTAGGACACCGCGCCCCACGGGGAACGTCGAAATGATTGAGACGTGTCTGGGTCCCGGCCTTCGCCGGGATGACGTCTACAGGGGGTGCAAGCGAGCGCCACACCCACACCGTCATTCCCGCGGAGGCGGGAACCTAGGTCACTGTTCCAGATCACCGACAGTTGTTGTGCTTGTTGAAGCTTGACTGGGTTCCCGCCTACGCGGGAATGACGTCGAGAGGAGGAATGCGCGAGCCCGAAAACGTGTCACTGCACAGCAAGTGTTCGTTTGAACTGCCGCATGAACTCCGAACACTCAAGAGGGACCAATTCGACCTTCGGGCCTTTCACATTGCCCGATAGCCGAGTAAACGACCGATTGAGGTGCTCTTCGGTCGCCTTTCTATCCTGATCCGACATTTTTACAGCCGTCCCATATATTTGCCGCACATCGCTAACGGTCCCCCCAGGCATCAGTAGCGCCATGTTCTGAGGGTGAAAGGCAAATCCTAAGAACACCACCGTGCGAGCATCCGCAATTGCTTCGCGAGCCTGCTCGACAACCTCAGACACACCCAGCTTTTCAGTGAAGGTGCGAATTCGCTTGGAGAGCTGACCGAGACGCCCACGAACCTCCCCTCCAAACGACACTCCGCCATTACCCGGTAGCCAAGAAGGAGCCCCCACGTCCCCATAGGGATGGAGAACTCGCAGGTCTTGAACGACCTCTTGAGCCTGGCGATCATCCAAGAAGTAGAGACCTTTGATGGCATTGAAAACAAACCACTCTACGCACCGATCATAGTTGAAGCTGACGAAGGTCACCGGCTCGAAAGCTTCCTCCAGCCGATCAGCCTCAACCTTTTCGAAAAGCAAGTGCGCCAATTCAAGAAACCAAGTGCCACTAAGGTCGTTTGGGCTTAGCGTGTTGTCGATATTGCTTTGGTCGAAATTTAGCGTTGATCCGCCTTCTGCTGCCGTGAGGATTTTGATAATCGCTGCTTTTGCACAGAGCTGAATATCGAAATCCGATGCGTGCACCTCCAAGAAGCTATCAATGGAACTTACGTAGTCCGGCACCGACTACAACTACTGTCTTCTCATGAAACACAGCTTTGCCTCTCGAGTGCCGGCTACCGCACCCCGCGCCCCAGCCGCCACATCTCCTCCTGCACGCGGATGTCGGCGAGGATGCGGTCGAGCAGCAAGCACGTGCGCTTGAACAGGTCCGAGCCGCGGCGGTAGTCGGCGGGCGCGAAGAAATCGCAGCGGCCCGCCTTGAACAGCTCCACGCATTTCTTCTTGGACTTGTTTGGCGGATAGACGGCGACCGCGTGGCCGCCGTTCTTCCTCATCACTGCCATCGACGGCACGTCGGTGTCGCCGTCGCCGAAATAGATCATGTTGGAAAACGGGATCGGGCGCTTTTGCTCGTCCATGTGCTCGTTGATGCCGACGCGCAGATCCTCGATGCCCTTGTTGATGCGGAAGAGGTACTGGGTCTTGCCGGTGTCGGTGATGACGCGCTTGGGGAACGGCAGCTCATAGGCCTCGAACCAGAACTCGCTCGCGAACACATTGTGGAAGCGCTTGTGGATCACCGTGCCCTCGATGATCTCGGTGAGGCCGGCGGAGACCACATAGTGGCGCAGCGAGACCCCGTGCGACTCCGAGCGCAGCTTCACGTAGGCGCCGATCTCGTCGAACCAGTCCTCGACACCGTCGTAGAGCTCGACGTTCTTGCCCTGCGCCACGAGGTCGGCGCGATCGATGCGCACGTTCTTGGCCTTCGCCTTTTTGTACATGAGGCGCATGTAGGTGATGAGCGGATCCGCGCCTTCGCGCCGGGCAAGGTCGTTCGACTCCTTCCAGAAGGCTGACGCGTCCTCGCCGATCTGCGGCAGGAAGGCGTAGTCCTGCATGGGGCGCGGGGAGAGCGTGCCGTCGAAGTCGTAGACGAGCGCGATGGTCTTCTTGTCGAAGTTGGATTTGGCGGGCGCGCGGACCTTGGAACGCGCCCGCCGCGCCTCGTCGGCCCGGTCCCTGCCTTCGCTGACGCGCTCGACCATCTGCGCCCCCCTTTTTCGACTTGTAGGGGTCACCATGGCGCGATTCGGGGGCCGAGATGAAGGCGCCGCGCCCGCATGCCGTCTTACCTGTCATCCCGGCCAAGGGACCCGCGGACGGGAGCCGAGGGGACCGCCGAGCCGGGACCCAGCGTAGAAGTTGTCGCAGACACGAAGATTACGAGCCTGCGGCGCACCTCTCCTGGGTCCCGGGTCTCGCTCCGGCGGCCGCCGTCACTCGCCCGGGATGACGGGTAGCGATCGCCCTGGATGACAGGTGGAGGGCGGCGCGTCAGTGCTTGTGGTCGCAGCCGGGGCCGTGCTCGTGCGCCGTGGTCATGATCGTACGCGTGGTCGTGATCGTGATCGTGCCCGCCGCAGCACTCGCCGTCGTGATGATGGTGGTGCTGCTCGGGATCGACCAGCGTCGCCGCGATGCGGCGCTCGATCGCCAGCGACACCTCGCGCGCCGACGTCGGCTCCTCCATGGCGAGCGCCATGATCTCAGCACCCAGCCGCACATCGTCGACGGCGCCGAGGTAGTGGCGGCGCAGGCGCCCCTGGCGGTCGAACAGCAGCAGCGTGGGCGTGCCCTGCATGCCGTAGGCCTCCATCGTCTTCGGCACGCCGGAGCCGTTCGCCTGGTCGACGAGGACGGGGATCGAGATGCGCTCGGCATGCAGGAACGGCTCGAGCAGCGAGGGCGTCATGTCCTTGTGGTTCTCAAACACCATGTGCAGGCCGACGACGGCGACCTCATCGGCGTTGAAGGTGCGCGCGAGCCGCTCGGCCTGCGGCAGCCCGTGGCGCAGCGAGCCCGGACACAGCATCTGGAAGCCGACGAGGACCACCACCTTGCCCTTGAGCTTTTCAAGCGTGGGCGCCTCGGGCGCGTTGAAGACTTGCGCGGTGAGAAGCGCGGGCGGGTTCTCGGGATCGAATTGGGGCTCGGCCATGGGGTTTTCGGGAGTCGGGGTCTCGGACATCGGGGGGTCCTCGCGGGCGGCTTTTGGGCGGCAGCTTGGGGGCGGCGGCTTAAGGGAGCGTTGCCGCCGGCATAGCCTACATATGGCCTCGCTCACAAGCGATGACCCCCCTCCCCGTTTGCGGGGAGAGGGTTGGGGTGAGGGGCAGCGGCCAGCGATGCGCCAGTTTCTGCCCTTCACCCTAGCCCTCTCCCCATCGCACTTGCGATGGGGAGAGGAATTTCAGCGGCAGCGGGAGTCGGAGGCGGCCGGCGTCCGCGGCGGCGCGCTCCTGCAGGCAAAGCGCGGCGGGATCTTGCACTCGGGGTCGAGCCGCGGCGCTCCCGTAATGTAGATCGAGAAGGAGAGCGGGCAGCCGCGCATCACGTTGAAGGCCCTGACGCAGCCGTTGGGCGAGGGGACCTCGGCGTGGCGCTGCTCGAGCGCCTTGACGAGATCGCCATGCCAGCGGTCCTCGACGACGGCGATGCCGTCCTCGCCGCCTGCCATCCGGTCGGCGACGATGCCGGGGGTCACCTCGCTGTCGGGGCCCAGCACGAAGACGCTGCTCGGCTCGCGCAAGCCGAGGACGCCGACCGGGCCGACGACGCAGTGCTCGAGCGGCGCGATCGCCTCGGCGATACGCGTCGCCGGCCAGCCCCGCTGCAGATGCGGCAGAAGCACGCCGAACGTCAGCCCGAGAAAGCCGGCGAAGCCGACGATGCTGGTGACGACCCAGGCGGCCGCAAGCTTCTCGCGCGCTGCTTGCGCTGCGAGCGTGAGCAGGCCCGTGACGAGCAGCGCGTCGAGAAGGACGACAAGGCCGGGCGGCGCGGCGGCGAGCCAGAGGACGCCCGCAAACAGCGCCGCCATACCCAGCGCCACCAGCCACGCCGGCAGCCGCAGCATATAGGCCGGCAGCGCCAGCCGGCCGCCTTTCTCCAAGCGCCAGCGCAACGGCCGCCGCGGCCGCCGGGAACAGCGCCTGCACGGTGTAGAGCGCGGGCTTCGACGCGATCAGCTCCAGGTAGACGAGGTAGCCCGCGAGCCAGCAGAGGAGAAAGCGCTGCAGCGCCGCGGCACGGTTCTCCCACAGGCCCTTGAGCGCCGGCACCAGGAGCAGCGCGCCCGGCAGGAAGCCGAGGACGAACGCCAGCGTGAAGCTGAGGGGTACCGCCTTCCACTGCATATGCTGCGCGCCGCCGAGCGCACGGATGAGCTCGGAGACGGTGAGCGTCGAGAACGGGACGCCGCCGTCGAGGTGCGCACGGATGATGAGCCACGGCGCGGCGATCACGAGCATCAGCGGCACGCCGATGAGCGGGCGCAGGCGTTTCAGCCAGGCAAGGTCGCGGTCGAAGACGAACAGCGCGACGAGCGTCGACAGCGACAGGATCGGCACGGCGAGCGCATTGAGGAGAATGCCGAAGCCCTGTGCCGCCCAGAAGGCGAGCGCGAGGCCTGTCTCATATTTGGGATCGGGCCCGCAATAAAGCCGCAACAGCGCCAGCTGCGCGACAACGATCGCAAGCAGCAGCGGTCCCTCGGGGATGGCGAGCTCGGCCTGCAGCGCCACGATGGGCGTGACGGCAAAGAGCGCCGCCGCAATGAGCGCCCCGCGGTCGCCGAGCGGCGGCCGCAACAGCCACCACAGGCTGAGCACCGCGAGGATGCCGCCGAGCAGCGAGGGCAGCCGGTAGGTGGCAATAGCCGCTTGCGCGCCTTTGCCCAGAAGCCCGCCCGCGCCCATCTGCAGCCAATAGATGCCGATGGGACGGAAGGCGTAGCGCTCGCCCTGGAAGGTGGCATCGACGAAATCGCCGCGCGCCAGCATGGCGCGGCTCGACTGGGCGTAGACGACCTCGGTGCGGTCGACGGGCGGCAGCGCCAGGAGGCCCGGCAGGTAGCACAGCAGCGCCAGGCCCAAGAGCACCGCGGCGGCAAGGCGGGGTTGCGCGGCAACGCGATCGATGGCACCGCGGCAGCGGTCTTCGAGGCGGTCGAGCTTCAGCGGCAGCAGCGTCATGAGGCGCGCTCGTTCACGACTTTTGGAGCGCGGTCCCCGCGCGGGCTTGACACTGATAGCCGAGTTAAGCGATTGCGCAACGGGGCAGCAGCGGGAGGCCTTGAGCATGGCGGACGACACGGGGCGCGAGCGGCTGATCGCCATCATCAAGGCCCGCTCGTTCCAGTCGGGCAAGGAGGTGACGCTCGCCTCGGGGCGCACGTCCACCACCTACTTCAACATGAAGCCGACGATGCTGGATGCGGAGGGCGCCCACCTCATCGCCACGCTGATCCTCAAGGCCATCGAGGGCATGGGCGCCGACTTCATCGGCGGGCTGGAGATGGGCGCGGTGCCGATCGCGTCCGCTGTGGCGGCTGTGAGCTTTCGTGCGGGCCGGCCGATCAATGCGTTTTTCGTGAGGAAGCAGGCCAAGGAGCACGGCACCAAGAGCCTGATCGAGGGGCTGCCCGGCGGGGACAGCCTGGCTGGCAAGCGCGTCGTCATCGTCGAGGACGTGACGACGACGGGCGGCTCCGCCATCAAGGCGGCCGACGCCGTGCGCGCCGAGGGCGCAGAGGTGGTGGGCGTGGTGACGGTGGTCGACCGTCAGGAAGGCGCGGGCGAGGCGTTCGCGACGGCGGGGCTCACGCTGACGCCGATTTTGACCTTGGCGGATTTCGAGGGTTGAGCCAGCCCGGAAGCGTCAGCGAGACGATCAAGCGGCCTTGCCTTTGGGACGGCGCTTGTCCGCCGCGGAGGCTGGCTCGGCACGCAGGCGAAGCCCCAGCGCGCTCAACACGCGTCCAATCGTTTCGAACTGCGGCCGACCCTCGGCGCTCAACGCCCGATAGAGACTTTCCCGCGACAAACCGGTCTCTTCCGCGATCTTCGTCATCCCGCGCGCCTTGGCCGCGACACCGATGGCATGCGAGATCAGCTCCACGTCGCCGGTTGCAAGCGCTTCGGTGATATACTCGGCGATGGCCTCGTCGCTCTCCAGATATTTGGCTGGATCATAGGGCCTCGACTTCTTTGCCTTCGATGCCATTTCCATCACTCCCGATAGTCCGCAGCCAGCCGCTTGGCCCTGGCGATGTCCCTGGCTTGGGTTTTCTTGTCGCCGCCGCACAGCAGAAGCAGCAACGTGGCGCCGCGCTTCGCGAAGTAGACACGGTAGCCGGGCCCAAAGTCGATTCGAAGCTCGCTCACGCCTTCACCAACGGGCTCGACGTCACCAGGATTGCCCAGGGCCAGGCGATCGATTCTGACGAGGATCTTGGCTTTGCCATGCTGATCGCGCAGGGCGCGGAGCCAATTCGAGAACTCTTGTGTTTCCCGAATCTCGATCATGCTAGATTGTAGCCTATAGGCTACAAACGGACAAGGTCAATCTGCAGGGTCGGCCTTTCGCCCCTCACGGAGGGGCGACGGCGCTCGCGGCCTCGCGCAGCGACCGCGCGCTATCTTGCTCAAACTTCAGCCCGCAATTCTTCTGCGTGGAGGCGAGCACGAGCGCATTGAACTCGCCCTTGAGGCGGCCGAGCGCAGACGCCTTCTCGTTGCTGTCCTGGACGAAAACCAGCGTCGGCCAAATGATGACGTTGTCGCCAGCATCGGTGCTGCCGGCAGGCGCGCCGGCCACCGCGGCGGCGCTGTGGGCAACGCGCTTTGCCTCGCCCGCGATCTCCTGGCAGCTCAAGGACTGATATTGCTGGGGCGCGACATAGATCGGCATGATGCTGTCGGCCGACGGCGCGCAACCGGCCGCGCACATGCAGATCGGCGCAATGATTAAAGGAACGGCTACGGGAACACGCATGTCCTCTCCCCCGAGGCCACGGGAAGCTAGGCCGGGGACAAGGCACAAAAAGGGCGCGCGCCAGCGCCCCGCCTGTAATCTGTATTCGGAGTTTAAGTATTGTCGGTGCGGCTGGCGCGCGCGACGCCGACGAGGCGCACGAGCTCGGCGCGGGCCTCAGCCGCCGACGTAACGCGTGCGGCAAACGGCACCCGCACCCCGCGCGCGCCCAGCACGAGGTCGCAGCCTTCAGGATCGATGCCGGTCATGCGCCAGGCGCCGGGAGCGGCCCCGGCAAGCTTGGTGGCGTAAAGATCGATCGCGTCGGCGTGGTCGGCGTTCATGTGCGACACAATGTCGGGCTCAGCTGCCACGAGGCCCTCTGCGTCCTCGAGCGAGAGAAGGAGATCGTCGGCGGCTAAGTCGATGATCTTGCCGAAGCCGCCGATGTAGTGCGCGCTTTCGGGACGAAGCGCGAAGAGGCCGAAGTCGGGAAAGTCGGCATAGCCTGCCGCGGCCGGATGGCGCGCGAGAAAGCGGGCCCGGGCGGTGACGCTCGTCGTGGGGCCCACCGTGCCGATCAGCGTGATGCGCGCGCCTTCCATGGGATCGGTTTCGGTGCCGGTTGCATCGATGAGCAGGCTCGCGCGCGGATCGGCGGCAAGGTTCTGGGTGTGCAGGGCAAGCTTGGAAATGAGGAGAATCGGCGCCCCGTCCGTGTCGGTTGCGGTGAGCACCAGTGAAGCGTAAGGATGGCCGCGGACCTTGTGCACAGTCGCGAGCGCGCCCTTGAGCGCGGCACGGACGATCCCGCGGGCTGCCCCCGCGGTTTCCTTAACCTGCGAAAAAGACCCGTCTTTCCCGCGCTCCTCGCTGCCCATGTGCTCGCCTGCTATCTGGTTCGGCCCTGTTCAGTTAAGGTTCAGACAGAAATCACGAAATTGGCTTCGCCACAATTGATACACCTTGGAGCCATAAAGCGCGGCAGGTGGTTTTCTGCCGCAGGGTCGGGACATGATGAAAGAAAAGAGCACGATCGCGCTGGTCGACGACGAGCGCAATATTCTCACCTCTCTGCGCATGGCGCTGGAGGCCGAAGGCTACAAAGTGCGCACCTACAATGACGGCGCCTCTGCGCTCGAGGCCTTGAGCGAGGACCCGGCGGATCTCGGCATCTTCGACATCAAGATGCCGCGCATGGACGGCATGGAGCTCTTGCGCCGCGTGCGCCAGCAGTCGGACATGCCGGTGATCTTCCTCACCTCCAAGGACGAGGAGATCGACGAATTGTTCGGCCTCAAGATGGGCGCCGACGACTACGTGGCCAAGCCCTTCTCGCAGCGCCTCGTCGTAGAGCGCGTCAAGGCGGTGCTGCGCCGCTTCCAGCCCAAGGACGGGGTAGAGCCCCGAGATCGAGGCCGCGCGCGTCCTCGAGCGCGGCAAGCTCAAGCTCGATCCCGAGCGCCACACCTGCCATTGGGACAACAAGCCCGTCACGCTCACGGTCACCGAGTTCCTGATCCTGCAGGCGCTGGCCTCGCGCCCGGGCGTCGTCAAGACGCGCGACGCGCTGATGGACGCGGCCTATGACGATCAGGTGTACGTCGACGACCGCACCATCGACAGCCACATCAAGCGTCTCAGGAAAAAGTTCAAGCAGGTCGACGATGCGTTCGACGTGATCGAGACGCTCTACGGCGTGGGATACCGCTTCAAGGAAGCTTGAGGCGTGGAGGAACGATGGCGCTCGAGTCCGAGCGAAGCCAGGACTATTCACTGCCGAGGGGGCTCGCGGCGCTGAAGGGCGCCGCCAGCGATGCCGTGGGCGGCATCCGAGCCGCGCTCGCGGCGGCAAGCCGCGGCGCCTTCAAAGGGGCGCGATCGACCATCGACGGTGCCGTCCGGCTTGCAGCGGCGGCAACCGCGCGTTTCAAAACGCAGGCCGGCCCCGCGCGCAGGCGAGCTGCGGCGTTCGCCGCCGCAGCATCGGTCATCTTCGCCCCCGTCGTGCGCACGTTCAAGCGCCAGCCGATCGTGCGCTTCGTCTCGGCGAGCCTGTTGCGGCGCATCCTCGCCTCCAACCTCATCGGCTTCCTCATCCTGGTGCTGGGCATCCTCTATCTGGGATGGGTCAACACCTGGCTGATCGACGCCAAGGTCGATGCCTTGAAGACGCAAGGCGAGATCATCGCCGATGCCATCGCGGCCAATGCCACGGTGGTGCGCGAGCGCATCGTGCTCGATCCCGACAAGCTGCCCGATACGCCCGATTCGAGCCGCGGGTTCCCCGACGATGGGCTCGCCGCGCTCGAGCTCTCGATCCACCCCGAAGAGGTGACGCCGATCCTGCGCAAGCTGATCAAGCCCACCGATACGCGGGCGCGCATCTATACGCTCGACGGGATCTTGATCGTGGACACGGCGCGCTCGCTTGCGAGCTTGACGGCGAAGTTGCACGAGGCGGCCGCGAACGGCAAGGACCAGCCCAAGCCGCAGAACTTCTGGACGCGATTTACGCGCTACTTCTTCAAGGAGCCGCTGCCGGTCTATCGGGAGATCGATACGGGCAACGGCACCGCCTACCCGGAGGTACGCGACGCGCTCCGGGGCAGCGAGCGCAGCATGCTGCTCTTGAACAAGAAGGGCGAGCAGATCGTCTCCATGGCCGTGCCCATCCGGCGCTTCAAGAACGTGCAGGGCGTGCTGCTCTTGTCCACACGACCCGGTCAGATCGACAAGATCTTGCGCGAGGAGCGCGTCGTCATCCTGACGCTGTCGGCCATGGCGCTCTTGGCCCTGGTGGTGACCTCGCTCCTGCTCGCCCGCACCGTCGCAGGTCCCATGCGCAGGCTGTCGGCCGCCGCCGAGCAGGCGAGCCGCGACATCGGCGCGCGCGCGCGCCTGCCCGAGCTCGCCGATCGCTCCGACGAGGTGGGACAGATGGCGGGTGCGTTCCAGGCCATGACGGAGGCGCTTTATAGGCGCATCGAGGCGAGCGAGCGGTTCGCCGCCGACGTGGCGCACGAGTTGAAGAACCCGCTCACCGCCGCGCGCTCGACCGCGGAGTCGCTGAGCTTCGCCAAGACGGATGCCGAGCGCGACCATCTGGTGCTGCAGATCAAGGACGAGCTCAAACGCCTGAACCGGCTCATCACCGACGTTTCCAACGCCTCGCGTCTCGATGCCGAGCTGGCGCGCAAGGAAATGCGCTCAATCGACGTGCCGCTGATGCTGCGCAACCTCACCGGCATCTTCCGCGACATCCTCGGCGACGACAGCCGCCGGGTCGTGCTGGCGGCGGAGCGGGAGCCGTTCGAGGGCGCCCTCACGATCGTCGGCGACGAGGGGCGCCTCGGGCAGGTGCTCACCAACCTGATCGACAACGCCGTCTCCTTCTCGCCCGAGGGGGGCACCGTCACCGTGCGCGCGCGCGCCGCGCAGGCGCACGTGGAGATCCTGGTGGATGACGAGGGCCCCGGCATTCCCGAGGACCGGCTCACCATCATCTTCGACCGCTTCTATTCCGACCGCCCGCAGACCGATTCGAGCCGCGGCAAGAACTCAGGGCTCGGCTTGAGCATCAGCAGAGAGATCGTGCGCGCGCACGGCGGCGAGATCGTCGCCGAGAACCGCTACGACAACGACGCCGCACCCGGCGCGGCGCCCATCGGCGCCCGCTTCATCGTGCGTATGCCCATCGCCGAGCGGACGCAGCGTGGAGGAGCGCCCGTTGGGCGACGCAACTGAGACCCACCACGGAACCGCAATCGCGCTCGCCGGCAACGCGGCGCTGATCCGCGGCGCACCAGGCGCGGGTAAATCGGACCTGGCTCTGCGCTGCCTGGCAACGGCGCCGACGGCCCTCATCGCAAGCCCGACGACGCTCGTCGCCGACGACCAAGTCGTCATCACGCGCACGGGCCAGCGGCTCATGGCGGAGGCCCCTGCGACGATCCGCGGCAAGCTCGAGGTGCGCGGGCTCGGAATTGTGACAGTCCCTCACCTGGCCAGAGCCGAGCTCGTGCTCGTCGCCGACCTCACGGCGCCGGAGCTGATCGAGCGCCTGCCCGACCCCGCGCCGGAGACAGACCTCATGGGCGTGCGGCTACCGCTTTTGCATATCGCGCCGTTCGAGGCGTCCGCCGCCGTCAAGCTATTGTTGGCCCTTGCCACGCGTTTCAAGCGGGCTGCGCCCGCGCTTTGACCGGGATCGCACAATCCGCTTGCGCCGCGAGCGAACACTTGTAAGTTTTGGCCGCCGCACGACCGCCCGCCATCGCAATAGGGCGGGACCCGACGAAGCAGCAGACAATGCTCCCGCCGTCCGCGCCCTTAAAGCTCCGCGGCAAGGGACTGAGACTGAGGTCGGCTCTACTCCATGATTGGACTTGTCATCGTCACGCATTGCGGGCTGGCGCTCGAGTTCCGTTCGGCGCTCGAGCACGTCGTCGGCCCGCAGACGCAGCTCGAGACCATCTCCATCGGGCCCGAGGACGACATGGCCGTGCGCCGCACCCAGATCCTCGACTCCATCAACCGCACCAACACCGGCGACGGCGTCATCATCCTGACCGACATGTTCGGCGGCACGCCCTCCAATCTCGCAATCTCGGTGATGGACGAGGCGCCCGTGGAGGTGATCGCGGGAATAAATTTACCTATCCTGGTCAAGCTCGCCAGCGTCAGGAGCGAGCTCCCTCTGGCCGAGGCGGTGGCGAGCGCGCGCGAGGCCGGGCGCAAGTACATCAAGGTTGCGAGCCAGGAGCTCTCGGGCGAGAGTTGAGCGTCGAGCCATGCCGGAGATCAGAGACAGTTTGCGGCCGGAGGCGATCGTAACCATCCGCAATCGCAAGGGCCTGCATGCGCGCGCCTCGGCGAAGTTCGTCAAGTGCGCGGAAAGCTTCGATGCGATGATCACGGTCACGCGCGAGGGCCAGGTGGTCGGCGGCACGTCGATCATGGGCCTGATGATGCTGGCGGCGGGTCCGGGATCGACGCTGCACCTCTCGGCGCAAGGCCCGCAAGGCCCGGAGGCTTTGCAGGCCCTCATCGCGCTGGTCGAAAGCGGCTTCGACGAGGACTGCATCGAGGACGCTTGAGCGGCGCTCAAGTGCGTCTGACGCTACTTCGACAGGTAGAGCTTCGACAGCTTGAGACCGATGTCGTGGAAGGCCTGCTGCAGCTGTATGCCGGTCGAGGCGGAGTAGAACTTCTTTTCCTCCGACGCGCACTGCTTGAGCGTCTTGTAGGAATCGCTCGTTGGGCCGCTCAGGTTGAAGCCGACAGTGTAGATGGTGATACCGGCCTGTTTCATCGCCGTGCAAAGCGCCCGCGCCTGTGTCATCGAGCTGCCGTTGGCGGCCTGGTTCTCGCTCGCCGCAACGCCATTTGAGTCGTATTGCGTGTTGTACTCGCCATCGGTCATCAGGATGGCGATCTTCTCGTAGTTGGGCGTGTTGTAGGCCACGGGCCGGTTCTGCGCCGGCCACAGCGAGCTCCAGTTGGGAGACAGCATGTACCAGGCCCAGGCGGTGCCGAGATGGCCGGCGGTGCCGCCCGCCGCCGACAGGTTGTTGATCTTGTTCTTGAGGTCGGTGGCATCGTCGCTCAGCGGCGTGATGGCGGAATTCTCCGGGATGGTGCATACGCCCGTCTTCTTTGCCACCGCTCCCCCAGCCGCCGCCGAAGCCAAAGCCGAAGCCGCCGCCGCTGCCGCTCTGGGTGTAGGTCTGGGTGTAGTGGCCCATCACGTATTGTCCCGATTTCGGCTCGGCGTCGGTGTACTTCTGCGAGCCGGTGCGCTCCACGATGCAGTCAGACAGGTAGTAGGTCTGGGTTTGCTGGTTCCAGCCCGAGCCGGTGGACTCCGTCTTGGTGTCGGGCAGGTTGTTGCCCCGCGCCTTGTTCAAGGCGCTGGTCGTTGGCAGGCGGATATCCTCGGAGAACGGCACCAGCGCAATCTTGGTGGAGACGTCGTCGTCGCCCCCCGTAACGATGATGTCGACGAGATCCTTGGCCGCGGCCTTCAGATCCACCAGCTTCTGCCCCGCCATCGAGCCCGTGACGTCGAGCATCATGGCAATCTCCAGGTTGTCGCCGATCTTGCGCGTTGCCTTGGAGAACTCGGCCGTGGACGTGTTGATGAGGGGCAGCTTGTCGATGCTGGCAAACTGCAGGAACGGGGTCTGAATGTAGGCCGAGCCGGAGGCGGTCATCGACTCGCCGTTGTCGGTCATCGCGAACTTGACCGTGTCGTCGCTGACCGGCAGGCGCGTCGTCACGTTCTCCTCGTAGAACTTCTGCGCCGCGGCGACGGCGCCGGCCGTGTCAGCGGGGCTCGTCTGCAGGTGGCGGGCGCCCGCCAGCACGGCCGCATCGATCGCGGCAACGGTCTGGTCGCGCGCGTGCAGCCAACGGCCGATATCGATCGCGGCGCCGATGGACAGCATCAGCACCACCGCACAAAGGGCAAAGAGGATTGCCACGTTGCCGGAGCGGCAGGCGCCGAAACCGGCCAGAGCCTCGTGGAGGCGGCCGCGGCGCACGAGCAACGATTTCATGGTACGCCTCATCCTGCAAAGACCCCGCAAAACACCTGACTTGTTTTGCTGCAAATATGGCACCTGCGGAGAGCTAGAATAGTAAAAGAACTAAAATTTATTATTGTTGCCTAACGAAACGTTACACTTAGTTCTATTCCGCAACATTGCCGTCTCACCTAGATTTAGACTTGTGCCGCCGTCCAGCCTGCCGCGCGGGCCGGGGGGTTGGCGATAGGATATAAGGACTTGTTTATATCTTGTTGCGGTAACGCCGGCGCCCCGCTAGAACCGCCCTTGAGCCGGCGGCCGCGGCCCTGACCTGGGCCTGCGGCCGCCCACGCAACGACATACACACACGCCGGGCGCGCGCTCGCCCCGCCAACTGCACAGAGGAGCATTCGATGGGTCGTGGGACCGACTACGTCGTCAAGGACATCAGCCTCGCCGACTGGGGCCGCAAAGAGATCGCCATCGCCGAGACGGAGATGCCGGGCCTCATGGCGACGCGCGAGGAGTACGGGCCGTCAAAGCCGCTGAAGGGCGCGCGCATCGCCGGCTCGCTGCACATGACCATCCAGACCGCGGTGCTGATCGAGACCCTCGTCGCGCTCGGCGCCGACGTCCGCTGGGCCTCCTGCAACATCTATTCGACGCAGGACCACGCCGCCGCTGCCATCGCCGCCGCCGGCGTGCCCGTCTTCGCCTTCAAGGGTGAGACGCTGAAGGAGTACTGGGACTTCACCGCGCGCGCCTCGAATGGGGCGACGGCGGCACCGCCAACCTGATCCTCGACGACGGCGGCGACGCAACGCTGCTGGTGCACTTGGGGCTGCAGCGCCGAGCAGGGCGACACTAGCCTTCCTCGACAAGCCCGGCTCGGAGGAGGAGGAGGTCCTCTTCGCGCTAGATCAAGCGCACGCTCACCGAGAAGCCCGGCTGGTTCGCCGAGCTCGCCAAGACCATCAAGGGCGTGTCGGAGGAGACGACGACCGGCGTCAACCGCCTCTATCAGCTCGCCGCGCAGGGCAAGCTGTTGTTCCCGGCGATCAACGTCAACGATAGCGTCACCAAGTCGAAGTTCGACAACCTCTACGGCTGCCGCGAATCGCTCGTCGACGGCATCCGCCGCGGCACCGACGTGATGATGGCCGGCAAGGTGGCGATGGTCGCGGGCTTCGGGGATGTCGGCAAGGGCTCGGCCGCCTCGCTGCGCAATGCCGGCTGCCGCGTCCTGGTTTCCGAGATCGACCCCATCTGCGCGCTGCAGGCCTCGATGGAAGGCTACGAAGTGGTGACGATGGAGGAGGCCGCTCCGCGCGCCGACATCTTCGTGACCGCGACCGGCAACAAGGACATCATTCGCATCGAGCACATGCGCGCCATGAAGGATCGCGCCATCGTCGCCAACATCGGCCACTTCGACAACGAGATCCAGGTCGCGACGTTAAAGAACCTCAAGTGGGACAACATCAAGCCGCAGGTCGACGAGATCGAGTTCCCCGACGGCAAGCGCATCATCCTGTTGTCGGAAGGGCGCCTGGTAAACCTCGGCAACGCCATGGGCCACCCCTCGTTCGTGATGTCGGCGTCCTTCACCAACCAGACGCTGGCGCAAATCGAGCTGTGGACCAACACCGGCAAGTACGAGAAGCAGGTCTACACGTTGCCCAAGCATCTCGACGAGAAGGTCGCGCGCCTGCACTTGAAGAAGATCGGCGTGCACCTCACCGAGCTGACGCCGGAGCAGGCGTCCTACATCGGTGTGAGCCAGACCGGCCCCTACAAGCCCGACCACTACCGCTACTAGAGCGGACTTCGTGCGAGGACGCCGATTCGCTTTTCCCCTCCCCGCCAGGGGAGGGGAATTCCCTGCGACCGCAAACCGCTCAAGAAACCTGCCACCTGCGTCTTGTGGGCAGCACTCAGGCGCCAAACGCGCGGCAAGCGCCCGCAAAGGGCCCGCGCCGTCTGGCCACGCCGGCCCACGCTCCGCATAATCGGCGGTGATTCGCCTCGGGCCGAGGCGATGATCGCCGGGCCTGTGTCATTTGCTCGTTGCGTCTCAAGGTCTCGGGTTCCCGCTCTTTGCCTTGGATCCCGATGCAATCTGCCGGACACAACGGACGATTTGGCGGCATGCGCCGGGAGCTCGCAGCGCTCCTGGTGGCAAGCCTCGCCTGCGTGCTGGTGCTCGTCGCCGGCATCGCCTCGGGCGGCGAGCTCATCGCCGACCTGACGGGCGAGCGGGTGGCGGTGATGGCCGTGGTGGGCGCCGCCGTCCTCATGGGGCTGGTGCTGGTCTGGCTGTCGGTCGGGAAGGCGCGGCGCGCGGCGCGTGTTGCCCACTCAGAGAACGCCAACCTGAAGCGCAGCCTCGCCGCCGCCGACTCGATCATCCGCTCCGAGCCGCAGATCCTGGTGTTCTGGGAGCAGGGCCAACCCTTGCGCATCGTTGCCCATACCTTGAAGGGCGTCGCCGGGCTGCCCGACACGCCCGACCGCTTCCTGCGCTTCGGCAACTGGCTGGAGCCGGGCTCGGCGGCAACCCTCAAGACGGCGCTCGATGCGCTCTTCACCTCCGGCCACGCCTTCAACACGATTCTGAGGACGCTCGCCGGCGGCCACGTCGAGGCCGAGGGGCGCACAGCCGGCGGCCGCGCCGTGCTGCGCCTTAGAGACGTTGCCGGCCACCGCGACGAGGTCGCCCGCATCCTCGCCCAGCATCAGCGGCTCGCCCGCGAGGTGCGTGCAAGCCGCACCCTCCTCGACACGCTCCCGATCCCGGTGTGGCTGAGGGGCAAGGACGGGCGCATCACCTGGGTCAACAACGCCTACGTGAAGGCGGTGGAGGCCCACAGCCGCGCGGAAGTGCAGGAGCGCCAGATCGAGCTTCTGGAGCAGCGCCAGCGCAAGACGGCGGCCCGCGCGCTGTCGCGCGGCGACAGCTATCGCGGGCGCATCTCGCTGGTGGTCGGGGGCGAGCGCAAGCCGCACGAGGTCACCGTCATTCCCTTCGAGGACGCGACCGCCGCCGCCGCGATCGACCTCACCGCGTCGGAGCGGGCGCAGGGCGACATCGACCGCCAGATCGCCGTCTACGACCGCACGCTCGACCGCGTGGCGACCGCGGTCGCCATCTTCAATCATCTGCAGCAGCTCGTGTTCTTCAACGAGGCCTACGCCCGGCTGTGGAATCTCGAGGTCGACTGGCTCAAGTCGCGCCCGACCGACGGCGCCGTGCTCGACCGCCTGCGCGAGCTGGGGCGGTTGCCGGAGGTGGTGAACTACCCCGAGTGGAAGGCGAAGGTGCTCTCCTGCTACGGCGAGGCGGCGCAGCACGAGGACTGGTGGCATCTGCCCGACGGGCGCATGCTGCACGTCGTCGCCGAGAAGCGCTCCGACGGCGGCGTGACCTACCTCTACATGGACGAGACGGAGCGCCTGGCGCTCGAGAGCGAGTACAACGCGCTGATCGACGTGCAGCGCGAGACGCTCGACAGCCTCAAGGAAGGCGTCGCCGTGTTCGGCCCCGACGGGCGGCTCAAACTGTTCAACTCCGCCTTCGCCGAGATCTGGCGATTGTCGCGGCGCCAGCTCGGCGAAAGCCCGCACATCGACGAGTTCATCGCGTTAGCCCGCCAGCACTACGAGGACGCGGGCACCTGGGCCCGCGTCGGCGGCGCCGTCACCTCGTTCTCCGAGGAGCGCGAGCCCTTCGAGGGACAGATGCTGCGCGCCGACAATACCATCATCGACTTCGCCGCCATGCCGCTGCCCGACGGCGCCACGCTCTTGACCTTCGCCGACGTGACGGATGCCAGGCGCTACGAGCGGGCGCTGGAGGAGCGCAACGAGGCCCTCGTCGCCGCCGACCGCATGAAGAACGCCTTCATCGGCCACATCTCCTACGAGCTGCGCACGCCCTTGACCAATATCATCGGCTTCAGCGAGCTGCTCGCCAATCCGGCAATCGGCCCGCTCAATGCCAAGCAGCACGAGTACCTGGGCGACATCTCCCTCTCCTCGCGCACGCTGCTGGCCATCATCGACGACATCCTGACGCTCGCCACCATGGACGCCGGCGCCATGGAATTGAAGCTCGGCACCGTCGACGTGCGCGCCGTCATCGACGCGGCGATCCTGGGCGTGCGCGAGGCAGCCCAGCGCGCCAGGCTCTCCTTGCACATCGCCGTTGCCGACGACATCACATCGTTCGTCGCCGACGAGGCGCGCGTGCGCCAGATCCTCTACAATCTGTTGTCGAACGCCGTCGGCTTCTCCAAGGCGGGCGACACCATCCGCGTCACCTGCTGGCGCGAGCAGGGCATGATCGTGTTCGCGGTCGAGGACCAGGGCGTCGGCATCCCCAAGGACCAGCAGTGGCGCGTGTTCGAGCGCTTCGAGAGCCGCAGCCAGGGCTCCGGCCATCGCGGGGCCGGCCTCGGCCTCTCCATCGTCAAGAGCCTCACCGAGCTGCACGGGGGCGCCGTCTCACTCGAATCGGAGCCCGGGCGCGGCACCCGCGTCACTGTGCACCTGCCCGAGAAGGGGCGCCCCGACAAAGCCGGCGAGCCGCCTCAGTCGGGCCCACAACAAGGGCCACAACAGGGCCCCATGGGGCCGCTATCTGCGGGCGGCACCGCCGCGTAAAGTGACCCCATGCCTGTTTCCCGCATCATCCCAAGCCTCACCGAAAAGGCGCTTGGCCGCTTGGCCGAGGACGTCGCCTTCGCCGCCCGGCCGGGCGACCTCATCACGCTCAAGGGCGAGCTCGGCGCCGGCAAGACCA
Organism: uncultured Alphaproteobacteria bacterium; assembly: GCA_963728165.1. Taxonomy (GTDB): domain Bacteria; phylum Pseudomonadota; class Alphaproteobacteria; order Rhizobiales; family Hyphomicrobiaceae; genus Hyphomicrobium_A. Next base: position 101,278 of record CAVSIY010000006.1, read on the forward strand.
CGTTCGCGCGCGCCGTGATCGGCGCGCTCGCCAACGGCGCGTGCGAGGAGATCCCGAGCCCCACCTTCACGCTGGTGCAGACCTACGCCACGGCACGCATGCCGGTGGCGCACTTCGACCTCTACCGGCTCAACCTGCCCTCAGAGGTCGATGAGCTGGGCCTGGACCTGGCGCTGCGCCAGGGCGTGGCGCTGGTCGAATGGCCGGAGCGCGCCGGCGGCAGCCTCCCCCACGACCGCCTGGAGGTGCTGTTTGAGGACGAAGGCGACGAGGCCACGCGGCGCATCACGCTCACCGGCCACGGCGCGTGGGAGATGCGGGCTCAACGCCTCATGGACATGCGCGATCTCATGGCCGAGGCCGGTATGGAGAACGGCGCCTGCGCGCTGCGCTATCTGCAGGGCGACGCCTCGGTGCGGCGCTATGGACGGCTTGCATGTCCGCAGCGCTCCGCCGTGCTCATGGATTGGGCGCGCCAGCCCGACGGCCCGGCGATCCGCAACGGGCTGCCCTACAGCCGCATCGCGCATCTGGCAGAGGACGTGCGTCCCTTCGTTGCCCTGGCGCAGGCGCTGCGCGCGGCCGGCCTCAGCACGCCCGAGATCTATGCGCAAGATCTCAAGTCCGGCTTCCTGCTGATCGAGGACCTCGGCGACCGCGTGTTCGCCCGCGAGGTAGAGACGGGTGCGGCGACCCAAGCGGAGCTGTGGGGTGCTGCGACGGACGCGCTCGTCGCGCTGCGGGCCTCGGCGCCACCCGACAGCGTGCCCGTCTACGATCACGGCGCGCTCGGCATCGAGGTCGAGCTCCTCACCGACTGGTACTGGCCGGCGCTCTACGGCACCCCGCCGGAGCCAGAGGTGCGTGCGAGCTTTCTGGCATTATGGGCCGCGATTTTCGATCGACTCGGCCGTCTGCCCACGGGCTGGGTGTTGCGCGACTACCACTCGCCCAATCTTCTCTGGCTGCCCCAGCGCCAAGGCGTTGCGCGCGTCGGCGTGATCGACTTCCAAGATGCCATGCGCGGGGCGCCCGCCTACGACCTTGTCTCGCTTTTGCAGGATGCGCGCGTCGATGTGGCGCCTGAGCTTGAAGCGCGCCTCTTCGACCACTACTGTGCCGGCGTTGAGCGCGCTGAGACGGGGTTCGACCGTGATGCCTTCGCCTTCGCCTACGCCGCCCTCGGCGCGCAGCGCAACACCAAGATCCTCGGCATCTTCGCGCGCCTCGCCAAGCGCGACGGCAAGCCCCACTACCTGCGTCACGTCCCGCGCCTGTGGCGCTATCTGGAGCGAGACCTGGCGCACCCCGAGCTTGGGCCCCTCAAGGATTGGTATGATCGCCATCTGCCGCCGAAGACGCGGGCAGCGCTGGCGCCCTGAGATAAGAGCGTGCCCATGAGCAAAACGGCGACGTGGCGCCCCGAGGTCGGAATGGTGCTGGCGGCAGGGCTCGGCAAGCGCATGCGTCCGCTGACCGACACGGTGCCCAAGCCCCTCGTTCGCCTCAAGGGGCGCGCGCTCATCGACCACGTGCTCGACCGCATCGCCGCGGCGGGCGTCGAGCGCGCCGTGGTCAACGTGCACTACCTCGCCGACGCGCTCGAGGCGCACCTGGGCAAGCGCACGCGGCCGCAGATCGTCATCTCGGATGAGCGCGGGCAGATTCTCGACACCGGCGGCGGCGTCGTCAACGCGCTCCCCAAGCTCGGGACCGAGCCCTTCTTGATTCACAACTCCGACTCGGTGTGGATCGAGGGCGTAGGCTCGAACCTGGAGCGGCTGTTCCGGGCCTGGGACGGCGACGCCATGGACAGCCTCATGCTGGTCGCCTCCGCCACGACGAGCCTCGGCTACGAAGGCCCGGGCGATTTCGCCATGGCCACCAACGGAAGGCTGGTTCGGCGCGGCGAGCGGCAGATGGCGCCGTTCGTGTTCACGGGCGTCTCGATCGCGCACCCGCGCATGTTCGAGGGCGCTCCGCAAGGCGCCTTCTCGCTCAACCGGGTGTGGGACGCCGCGATCGACAAGGGACGGCTCTACGGCATCCGCCTCGATGGACTGTGGATGCACGTCGGGACCCCGGAGGCGCTGACGGAGGCGGAAAGGTGGATCGAGAGTGAGGACGTCGCTTGAGACCGCTGCGAGCCATACCGGAGGAGCAGGCGCTGAACGCGTCTACACGGTGCCGCCGGGGCGCGCCTTTCTCGAGGCGATCGCCAGCGCCATTCTGAAGGGCGATCTGCCGGCCGGCGGACCCGCGCTCGCGCCCCTCGATCTTGCCGCCGTCACGCTGCTGTTGCCGACCCGGCGCGCTGCACGCGCGCTGCAGGAGGCGTTCCTCAAGGTCGGCGGCGGCCGCGCCATGACGCTGCCGCGCATCAGGCCCATCTCGGAAGGCGAGGACGACCTGACGCTGCTGTCGGGCCTTGCGGCCGACGCCCCGCTTGGCGCCGACGCGCTCGACTTGGCCCCTGCCGTCAGCGAGATCGCCCGCCGCCTGGCGCTGACCGAGCTGGTGCTCAAGTGGTCGCAGGTGATGCGACGCACCGACGATGCCGCCGCCTTTCTCGGCGAGCAGGCCACGGCCGCGGGCGCCAACACGCCGGCGCAGGCCGCCCACCTCGCCGCCGAGCTCGCTCGCCTGATGGACATGGTGGAGACGGAGCGGCCCGGCGAGCCGGTGCTCGACGAGCTCGCCGCGCTGGTGCCGGAGGAGTTCTCCGAGCACTGGCAGCAGACGATCGAGTTCCTGAAGATCGTCACCGAGGCGTGGCCGGCGCATCTGCAGGAGACGGGCCTGTTGTCGCCCGCGGCGCGGCGCAATCAGGCGATCTTGAGCGAGGCGGAGCGCCTTATTGCGTCACCGCCCGAAGGGCCGGTGATCGTTGCCGGCGTGACCGGCTCGATCCCCGCGACGGTGGAATTGATGCGCGCCGTCGCCGGGCTCCCGCAAGGCGCGATCGTGCTCCCCGGCCTCGATCCCCACCTGGACGATGCCAGCTGGGCGAAGATCCCCGAGCACCCCGAGCACCCGCAGTTCGGCCTCAAGACGCTGCTCGACCGGCTCGGCATCGAGCGCAAGGACGTGCACGTGCTCGCCGGCACAGAGCCGACGGCCGCGCAAGAGGGCCGCGCCGCGCTCGTGGCGGAGGCGATGCGCCCTTCGGGCATGACGGCGCGCTGGCACGACTACATCAAGGAGGCCGACCGCGAGGCCGTGCGCTCAGCGCTTGCCGGCATCAGTCTCATCGAGGCGCCGTCGGCGCAGGACGAGGCGGAGGCCGTGGCCCTCATTTTGCGCGAGGCGGCGGAGACGCCGGGACGCACGGCGGCGCTGGTGTCGCCCGACCGCCTGCTTGCGCGCCGTGTCGCCGTGCGGCTCGAGGCCTGGGGCATCCGCGTCGACGATTCCGCCGGCCGCCCCTTCGCCAAGACGGTGCCGGGCACCTTCCTCGACCTCGTGATCGGCGCCATCGCCAAGGACTTCGCACCGGCCGAGGTGATGGCGCTCTTGAAGCATCCGCTGACGCGGCTGGGGCTCGATGCATTCGCCGTGCGCCGCGCCGCGCGAGCACTCGAGATCGCCGCGTTCCGCGACGTGTACCTCGGCCACGGCCTCGACGGCATTGCCGTTGCCTTGGTCGCGGCCGAAGAGGCGGTTGCCGGCAAGGAGCGGCGCCACCCGGCCGTGCGGCGCCTGTGGCCCGCGGACTGGGCCGGCGCCCACGATCTCAGCGGCCGCCTAAGGATGCGTTCCAGCCGCTCATCTGCGGCGTTCGCCGGAAAGGCGCTGCCGCTGCGGGAGATTGCCGAGGCGCACGTCAGATGCGCGGAGGCGCTCGCCCGCCTGCCCGAGACCGAGAGCGAAGCGGAGACCTCGCCACTGTGGGGCGGCGAGGCCGGCACAACCGCGTCAACGTTCTTCACCGGCCTGATGGACCCGAGCCTTGCCGCGCCGTCGATCGACGCCGCCGACTACGCCGACCTCTACCGCAGCCTCATCACCGGCCTCAACGTGCGCCCGCGCGTGGCCGTGCACCCGCGCCTCTTCATCTGGGGACCGTTCGAGGCGCGCCTGCAGCAGACCGACGTGATGGTGCTGGGCTCGCTCAACGACGGTACCTGGCCGGAGGTCGCCGATCCCGGCCCCTGGCTCAACCGGCGCATGCGCGAGAAGCTGAAGCTGCCGTCGCCCGAGGAGAAGATCGGCTATGCCGCCCACGATTTCACGGCTTTCCTCGGCGCGCCACGCGTCTTCCTCACGCGCGCGCAGAAGGTCGACGGCGTGCCGACGGTGCCCTCGCGCTGGCTGATGCGGCTCGATGCGCTGCTCGCCGGGCTCGGGCTCGATGACGCCTTGCACACGGAGGAGCCCTGGCTCGGCTGGGCGCGGGCACGCGACACCATCGGGGCGCGCCAGCGCCTCAAGGCGCCCGAGCCGTGCCCGCCCGTCGCTCTGCGCCCGCGCAAGTTGAGCGTGACGCGGGTCGAGACCTGGATCGCCAACCCGTATGCGATCTTCGCCGGAGATATCCTGAAGCTCGAGAAGCTTCCCGAGCTGGGCACGAGCCCGGATGCGGCGCTGCGCGGCTCGGTCGTGCACGAGATCATGCGCCGCTTTGCGCAGGCCTTTCCCGAAGCTCTGCCGGCCGAGCCCGAGACGGAGCTCGTTGCGATCGCAGATGCCGTGCTCGCCCGCTACGGCAGCAACCCGCGCGTCGCCGCCTTCTGGGGGCCGCGCTTTCACCGCTTTGCCCACTGGTTCGCCGAGACGGAGCCGGCCCGGCGCAACGGCGCGACGCGGGTGGTGGCCGAGGTCGGCGGCGCCCTGGTGGTCAACGGCCCTGCCGGCCCCTTTACGCTGACGGCGCGCGCCGACCGCATCGACGTCGGCGCGTTGGGCCTCGCCATCACCGACTACAAGACCGGGCAGCTCCCGCCCGAAAGCAGGATCGCGCAAGGGCTGTCGCCGCAATTGCCGCTCGAGGCCGCCATTGCGCGCGGCGAGGCGGGCTTCACCGGCATCGGGCCGGCCGCCGTCACGGCGCTGCGCTACATCCGCGCCACCGGCGGCGAGCCTGCGGGCGAGGAGCGCTGCCTCAAGACCGACGACATTGCGGCACTCGGCACGACCGCGGTTCAGCGCCTCGAGGGTCTCATCGCCACCTTCGATGACGAGGCGACACCCTACAAGGCGCTGCGGCGCGCCGGCTTCGACTACAGCTACGACGACTACGCGCACCTAGCGCGCGTTGCCGAATGGGCGGCGGCGGCCGAGGACGAGAGCCCCGAGAGCCCCGAGAGCCCATGAGCGCGCACCCCAAAGAGAGCGATCTGGAGCGCACCAAGCGGGCCCAGCGCGAGGCCGCCGATCCCAGCACCTCGGCCTGGGTGAGCGCCAACGCCGGCACCGGCAAGACGCACGTGCTGACGCAGCGCGCCCTGCGCCTGATGCTGGCGGGAACGGTGCCGGAGCGCATCCTGTGCCTGACCTACACCAAGGCCGCCGCCGCCGAGATGTCGAAGCGCGTCTACGACACGCTCGCCAAGTGGGTGACCATGGCGCCCGAGCACCTCGCAGCCACGCTCGAGCAGCTCAATGCGCGCTCCCCCAGCAAGGAGGAGATCAATCGCGCGCGCACGCTCTTCACCATGGCGATTGAGACGCCCGGCGGCCTCAAGGTGCAGACGATCCATTCCTTCTGCGAGCGCCTGTTGCAGCGCTTTCCGCTGGAGGCGGGCGTGGCGCCGGGGTTCTCGATCCTCGACGACGCGACCGCGCACCTCATGCAGGGCGAGGCGATCGATCAGGTGCTCACCCTTGCGACGCGGACGCCGACGTCGCCCGAGGGGCGCGCGCTTGCGGTCGCGATCCCCTTTGCTGCGGACGAGCGCTTCGACGAGCTCTTGCGCGAGGCGCTGTCGGCGCGCCGCTGGCTCGACGCGGCGATGCGCATCGGCGCGGACGGCGGCAAGAACGAGAGCGAGGACAACCTCGCGCCCGTGGAGGCCCTCTACCGCCGCGCGCTCGGCGTGCGCGAGGACGCCACCCAAGAGGAGCTGACGCGCGAGCTCGCGGGGATCGTTCACGACGTGGAGCTTCAGCGCCTGCGCGACGCGCTGAGCGCCGGCGGCACCAACGACCGCAAGCTTGCCGACAAGATCGCAGCGGCGCTGACCGCGCGCGCAGAGCCTCTTCGCGTCGCCGCGCTCGAAGGCTTGTTCTGCACCGGCAAGGGCGAGGCGCGTGCGAGCCTCATGAGCAAGGCAATCAAGGCCGAGCATCCCGACCTCGACGCGATCTTCACGGCGGCGCAGACGCGCTTCATCACGCTCCTCGACGAGCGCAAGGCGCTTGCCGTCGTCGCCGCCACGCTAGCGCTCACCCGCCTCGCCGGCGCGGTGCTGCAGCGCTACGGCCGCGCCAAGGCACGGCGTGCCGCCCTCGACTACGACGATCTCGTGGTCAAGACCGTGAGCCTGCTCAACGAGCGCCAATCGGCGGCGTGGGTGCTCTACAAGCTCGACCGCGGCATCGACCATATCCTCGTCGACGAGGCGCAGGACACGAGCCGCGAGCAGTGGGACGTGGTGAAGGCGCTGGCCGAGGAGTTCTTCTCCGGCCTCGGGCAGCGCGAGGAGACGCGCACCATCTTCGCGGTCGGCGACGAGAAGCAGTCGATCTACAGCTTCCAGGGCGCGGCGCCTGCCATGTTCGAAGAGGTGGCGCGCCACTTCGCCGGCGTCACCGAGCGCTTCGGAGCGCCGCTCCGACGCATCCCGCTGGATCTGTCGTTCCGCACGGTGGCGCCGATCCTCGAAAGCGTCGACCGCGTCTTCTCCGATCCGCAGCGAACGCTCGGCCTCACCGCCGAGCGGGCCCCCGTCCACCATGCCGTGCACCGCCTGGGCCACGGCGGGCTGGTCGAGATCTGGCCCACCGAAACGCACGACGATCGCGCGCCGACCGACCCTTGGGCGCCGCTGCAGGAAGGCGTCTTAAGCGCGCCGCCGGTGCGCCTCGCCGAGCGCATCGCCACGACCATCAAGGGCTGGCTCGACTCGGGCGAGAGGCTCGCCTCTGCCGGCCGGCCGATCGAGCCCGGCGACATCCTGATCCTCGTGAGGAAGCGCCGGCCGTTCGCCGCCGCCATGGTCGCCGCCCTGAAGGCGCGCGACATCCGCGTCGCCGGCGCCGACCGGCTGCGGCTTGCCGAGCAGATCGCGGTGGAGGATCTCGTATCGCTGGGCGCGTTCCTGACGCTGCCCGAGGACGACCTGGCGCTCGCCGAGGTGCTGAAGAGCCCGCTCATCGGCCTCGACGACGACGACCTCCTGGCGCTGGCCGTGCAGCGCAAGGGCACGCTGTGGAAGGCGCTGATCGATGCTGCGGACGCCAAGCCCACATGGAAGGCCGCCGCCGACACGCTGAAGCGCTGGCGCGCGCGCGCCGACTACGCGCCGCCATTCGAGTTCTTCGCCACCATCCTCGACCGCGAGGGCGCACGCGCCCGCTTCCTCGACCGGCTGGGGCTCGAGGCCGCCGACCCGCTCGATGAGTTCCTCAATCTGGCGCTTCGCTTCGACGATGAGGCCCCGCCCTCGCTCACCGGCTTTCTCGCCTACCTCGCCGAGGCGGACCGCGAGGTGAAGCGCGACATGGAGCAGGGACGCAACGAGGTGCGCGTGATGACCGTGCACGGCGCCAAGGGGCTCGAGGCGCCGATCGTGTTTCTGCCCGACACCTGCACGACGGCGGCGGCGGGCAACGCGGCGCTGCTCGACTTGGCCGACATGGAGCTTCCCGGACGCGTCGAAGGAAAGCCGTTCGTTTGGCGCGTGAAGGGCACCGGCACGGTGGAGGCGATCGCTGCGGCGCGCGCCAGACGCGACAAGCTCGAGGCGCACGAGCGCAATCGGCTCCTTTATGTGGCGATGACGCGCGCGCGCGACCGGCTCTACGTCGCGGGCTTCGAAGGCAGACGCGGCCGCAGCCCCGGCTGCTGGTACGAGCTCATCGAGGAGGAGCTGCGCGCCACGCTTGTAGCGGAAGTTCGCGCCGACGGGGCGCGCGTGCTGTGCTTGAGCGAGGCGCAGTCAGCGGAGCCGGAGCCGACCAAGCATGAGATCGCGGAGGGGGCGAGGCCCGTCGCGCTGCCGCCGTGGGCGCTGCGGCCGGCGCCACGCGAGCCGGGGCTGAGCATCCCGCTGGCGCCGTCGCGGCTCGAAGCCTATGCCCCCGATGAGACGGGTGAGCCGCTCGCCGAACAGCCGCTGCCAGAAGCGCGCGCCGAGCCGGCGATGCCCTCTCCCATCGCGGCGACGAGCGAGAACCGGTTCCTGCGCGGCACGCTCACGCATGCGTTGTTGCAGCACCTGCCGACGCTGCCGGCGGCAAGCTGGCCGACGGCGGCTAAAGGCTTCGTGGAGCGGCGCGGGGCTCAGCTGTCGGCCCGCGTGCGCGCAGGCATCGTCAAGGAGACGCTGGCGATCCTCACCGACCCGGCCTTCTCAGCCCTCTTTGGACCGCAGAGCCGCGCCGAGGTCCCCATCGTGGCACGGCTGCCCAATCCCAAGCCGCAGGGCGCGGCCTTGAAGCTGATCGGCCAGATCGATCGCCTGGTCGAGGCCGGCGATGAGATACTGATCGTCGATTACAAGACCAACCGGCCACCCCCCAAAAAGGTGGAAAACGTTGCCAAGGCTTACCTTTTCCAGCTTGCGGCCTATCGTCTCGCGCTTTCGGAGGTCTACCCCGGGCGGCCCATCCGAGCGGCTCTGTTATGGACCGAAGCCCCGCGAATCATGCAAGTGCCAGGCGACGTGCTCGACCAATACGCCACGCAGCTCTGGGATCTCGACTTAAGCGTCCTTGACGCTAACGGGTTGCATTCCTAACTTCCCGCAACGAACAAGATGCCAAACACGATCGCTCAAGCGCGATAAGGAGACCATTCATATGGCAAATGCAGTGTCCGACAGCACCTTCGACCAGGAGGTCTTGAAGTCCGCGCAGCCGGTTCTCGTGGACTTTTTTGCCGAGTGGTGCGGGCCGTGCAAGGCCATGGCTCCCGCGCTCGAGCAGGTCGCCGAGGAGATGGCCGGCAAGATCAAGGTGGTGAAGCTCGACGTCGATCAGAACCCGACGGTGACGGGCAAGTACGGCATCCGCGCCATGCCGACGCTGATGCTGTTCAAGAACGGTCAGGTCGCAGCCTCGCACACCGGCGCGCTCGTACAGAAGAAGAAGCTCGAGGACTGGATCAACTCGTCCGTAATGGCGTAACTCGCGTCGACCTCGAATGATTGCAGCGGCCCCGCCTTGCGCGGGGCCGTTTCGTTTTTTCGGCTTGCGCAAAAACCATTAGCTAGGCCGTGAACTCAAAAAACGCGGATGGATTGCGAGTGATGAAACTAACTGCGGCACAGATCTTAAGCTTGCCTTCAGCAATTCCGTGCACGGATTCTTAGCCTTCGTGCACCAAGAGCAGACAAAAAAAGATAAGAAAATTATATAATATGTTTTTGGACTTAGGAGGCTCGCATTCTGAAGCGCATGGCAAACAGGCTCGCGCCTCTCGCACGCAATGACGACGGCTCGATGGCCGTCATATTCGCGCTTGTCCTCGTCGTGCTGCTCGGCGCCGCCGGGCTTGGGCTCGACGTTGGCCGCGCCGTGAGCATGCACACCAAAATGGGTGATGCACTCGACGCCGCCGTGCTGGCAGGCGTACGAGCCAGTCCTGGGGAGCAGGTCGCGGCCGCGACGAGAATATTCAACGCCAACTTCATCGAAGACTCGGCGAAGAACGTCTCTTTGACGGTCGCCCCGACAGGCGACGGCGAGTTCTCGGGCACGGCCACGGCGCAACTCGATACGACGCTTGCCGGAATGCTAGGCATCAAGCAGCTCAACCTCAAGACCGTCTCGAAGGCCGCGGCGAGCGGAGGCGGGACGGTCTGCATCCTCGTCCTCAACAAGACGGCGTCGCAGGCTTTTCTCGTGAACTCGGGGGCGGAGGTCGATGCGCCCGACTGCGAGCTGCATGTCGAATCGACGGCCAAACCGGCCGCGATCTTCAATGCCGGATCCGACATCTCCACGCAGCGCATCTGCATCTATAGCAAGTACATCATCGACAATGGCGGCACGCATCCCAATCTCGAATTGGAGTGTATCACCTCCAACGATCCCTTTGCCGGCAAGCTGAGCAATCCTTCCTCCTCCTCGTGCACCTACAGCAATCTCAACTTCAACGGCGGCAACGTCACGCTGAACCCGGGCGTCTATTGCGGCTGGATCAACTTCAACAACAGCCCCAACGTCACGTTCAAACCGGGCGTCTACGTCATCAAGAGCGGCGGCTGGAACGTAAATGGAGGAAAATGGTCGGGCTCGGGAGTTACCTTCTTCTATGCCGACCAGTCGAAGATCCAGTTCAACAGCGGCGTGGCGGTCAACATAACGGCGCCGACGAGCGGCACCTACAAGGACCTCGTGATGTTCGAGAAGTCCGGCCTGTCGCGCTCTCAGCTCGTCTTCGACGATTCCCGCAACATGAACCTGCAAGGGATCATCTATCTGCCGAGCCGCGACGTGACCTTCAACCACGGCTCGAGCCTGACGAACAAGAAGATGACGCTCGTCGTCAACACACTGATCCTCGACGGCACGCGCTGGGAGCTTTCGCCGGCGACCGACGACATCTTGAGCGGCGGCATAAAGGCAGTTCACCTTGTCAGGTGATATATCTGTCGTACGGCTGCAGGGCCGAGGCTGAGTTTGTCCAAGAATGGCGGCTTTCGAACCTGAAGCAGAAGCGCCCGTCGTCAGCCCTGGATTGTGAGTTCGCGGCCTAGTTCGCCTGCGGCTCGACGCCTTCCTGCAGGCCGAGCACGTGGCCGGCAAGATAAAGCGAGCCGCAGATCAAGATGCGCTTGGGGCCGGGCTCGAACTGATCGCTGCGTTTCAACGCGCTCTCGATGTCGGTCGTCCATTCCGCCTCGAGCCCGACGCTGCGCGCCGTCTCGGCCAGCGTCTCGGGCGCGTGCGGCGCCTCGTGCGCGCCGGGAATGGGCACGGTGACGACGTGGCGGGCCAGGCCGCGGAAGGCGGAAAGGAAGCCGCCTGAATCCTTCAAGCCCATCATGCCGACGATGAGGTGCACGGGCTTGGGCGCACGCTCCTCCAGATCGGCGAGCGTCTGCGCCAGCGCGCGTCCGGCCGCCGGATTGTGGCCGCCGTCGAGCCACAGCTCGGAGCCGGGCTTCAGGAGCGAGGGCAGCGGCCCCCAATCGAGCCTCTGCATGCGCGCCGGCCAGCGTGCCTGGCCGAGCCCCTGCTCGATCGCCCGCTCGTCGAGGGCGACGCCGGGCAGGCGCGCGCGCAATTGCAGCGCGGCGGCGACCGCGGTGCCGGCGTTGACGATCTGGTGGCGCCCGATGAGAGCGGGCAGCGCCAAGTCCAACAGCTCGTCGGCCGACTGCACCACGAGGCGACCGCGCTGCTCATAAGCGTCGTAGTCCTCGCCCCACACGACAAGCGGCGCGCCGAGCTTAGCCGCCTCCTTGCGGATCACGTCCTCGGCCTCGAAGTCCTGCTGCGAGACGACGACGGGCACGCCCGCGCGCAGGATGCCGGCCTTCTCGTAGGCGATCTTGGCAAGCGTGGCGCCGAGCTTCTCGGAATGATCGAGCGAGACCGGCGTGATGATGGTGAGAACTGGGCGTTCGATGACGTTGGTGGCGTCGAGGCGCCCGCCGAGGCCGACTTCGAGCAGGAGCACGTCGGCGGGGTGCTCGGCGAAGGCGAGGAAGGCTGCGGCCGTGGTGATCTCGAACTGGGTGATGTCGTCGGCCCCGTTGATGGCCTGCGTGCGCGTCAGGACGTCGATCAAGGTCTCCTCGGCGATGGCGTGCGCCATGCCGTCGGCGCCGGCGAGCTCGATACGCTCGTGAAAGCGCACCAGATGCGGCGAGGTGTAGACGTGCACGCGCGCCCCGGCCGCTTCAAGCATCGCCTTCAAATAGGCGGTCACCGAGCCCTTGCCGTTGGTGCCGGCGATGTGCACGACGGGGGCCAAGCGCTTATGCGGATCGCCGAGCTTGGCGAGCAGCCGCTCCACCCGCCCCAACGACAGATCGATCAGCTGCGGATGCAGCAGCTTCATCTCGGCGAGGAGCTGAGCGCTCGTCGGCATGTTGCGCGTCATGATGAGCCGGCCCGTGCCGGACCCCCTCTTCGGGCCGAACCGCCCAAAGGGTCAGCCGTATCGTTGTTGATGAGAGGATCGAACGCGCCGTCTAGGCTATGGGCGCGCGCCCGACATCCTAAGGATGCTGTCCGTCCTTCGATAGGGAGCGCCCGCTTTCGGGCTCCTCGTCCTTTTGCGCCTTGTCGCGCATCTCGAGCCGCGCCGGGTCGAAGCGCTCCTCGGGCCCGAGAATTTCCGGCTCGATCGCCGGCGGCCCGGACTCGATCACGTCGACCGCCCGGCCGTTGACATAAGGCTGGCCGTTGAGCCGCTTGCTCTTGCCCTTGTCGGCGCTCTTGGGCGCGGCGACGGGCACCATCATGAGCTGGCAGATGCGGCTCAGCGTCTCGCGCATTTTGTGGCGGTGCACGACCATATCGATCATGCCGTGCGCCAACAGGTACTCGGCGCGCTGGAAGCCTTCGGGCAGCTGCTCGCGGATGGTCTGCTCGATCACACGCGGGCCGGCAAAGCAGATCAGCGCCCCCGGCTCGGCGATGTGGATGTCGCCCAACATGGCGTAGGAGGCAGTGACGCCACCGGTGGTCGGATCGGTGAGCACGACGATGTAGGGCAGGCCCGCCTCGCGCAACCTCTGCACGGCAATGGTCGTGCGCGGCATCTGCATCAATGACAGGATGCCTTCCTGCATGCGCGCGCCGCCCGAGGCGGCAAACAGGATGAAGGGTGCCTTCTTCTCGACCGCGTGCATGAGCCCGGCGATGACCGCCTCGCCGGCCGCCATGCCGAGCGAGCCGGCCATGAAGCGGAAGTCCTGGGCGGCGGCGACGACGTTAAGACCGTCGAGCTTGCCGTCGCCCACCAGAATGGCGTCGTCGAGGCTCGTGGCCGCCTTGGCGTCGCGCAACCGGTCGGTGTAGCGGCGCCCGTCGCGGAACTTCAGGGGGTCCTGGGCCACGGTGGCCACCGGGACCTTCTCGAACTCGCCGTTATCGAAGAGATGGCGCAGGCGCGCATCCGCACCCATGCGCATGTGGTAGTTCGACCCCGGCACCACGAACTGGTTGGCCTCGAGGTCCTTGTAGAAGACCATCTGCCCGGTCTCGGGGCATTTCACCCACAGATTGTCCGGCACCTCGCGCTTCGTCGTCAGGAAGCTGCGGATCTTGGGTCGGACGACGTTGTTGATCCAGTTCACGCTCTTTGGCCTCTTACCAGCCGGACCGGCTCCCCGGCGCGCTACGCCCTCAACGCATGCCCCAAATGCATGGCCGGGACGGCATGGACCATGTCGCATCAGGCCATGCAGGCTTGCCGCCGCCAGAGTAGCATATCGAACCGCACGGAACCCTTAATATAGGCGCTTTCCCGCACCGCACCAATGCGGACAGGGAGGCCGTCAAGGCCCGATTATGCGGCGCGTAGGGCTCCCGCCAGGGATTGCACCAAATCTAGGACAGACGCCACCGTCTTGCTAGTGGAGCGCCCGTCCGTCCCGAGACTCTTCTCGATGGCGCCCACCAGGGCGGAGCCGACCACGACGGCATCCGCCACCTCGGCCAGCGCCTTGGCCTGCTCGCCGCTCTTTATGCCGAAGCCGACGGCCACGGGAAGGCTTGTCGCCTTCTTGATCTGCGCCACATGGGTGTGAACGGCGTTAACATCGGGGGCGGCCGTGCCGGTGATCCCGGTGATGGAAACGTAGTAGAGGAAGCCCGAGGTGTTGCGCAGCACGGTCGGCAGCCGCTTTTTATCGGTCGTGGGTGCTGCGAGCCGGATGAAGTTGAGGCCGTGCTTGGTCGCGGGCAGACACAGCTCCTCGTCGGCCTCGGGCGGCACGTCGACGACGATGAGGCCGTCGACGCCGGCCGCGGCCGCGTCCTCGAGGAACGCCTCGCCCGGATAGACGTAGATGGGGTTGTAATAGCCCATTAGCACGACGGGCGTCTCCTGATCCTGCTGGCGGAAGGCGGCGACCAGATCGAGCGTCTTCTTCATCTTGTGGCCGGCATGAAGCGCGCGCAGCGACGAGGCCTGGATGGCGGGGCCGTCGGCCATCGGATCTGAGAACGGCATGCCGAGTTCGATGACATCGGCACCGGCTTTGGGCAGCCCGAGCAGAATCTTTTTCGACGTCTCGAGATCTGGATCGCCGGCGGTGATGAAGGTGACGAGGCCTTTGCGGCCCTCGGCCTTCAATTTCGCAAAGCGGCGGTCGATGCGCGTTTCTTTTGTCATGCGATGAAGGCAGTGGGCAGTAGGCAGTGGGCAGTGGTCGCAACGACGGCGGGTCCTACTGCCTACTGCCTATTGCCTACTGCCACCTTCCTCCTCTCACATTTCCAAGCCGAGGTGGCCGGCGACGGCGAAGATGTCCTTGTCGCCGCGCCCGCACATGTTCATCACCAAGAGATTGTCCTTGGGCAGCGTCGGCGCCAGCTTCTTGACGTAGGCGAGCGCGTGCGCGGGCTCGAGCGCCGGAATGATGCCCTCAAGCTTCGTGCACAGCTGAAAGGCGTCGAGCGCCTCGGTGTCGGTCGCCGAGACGTAGGTGACGCGACCTGAATCCTTGAGCCACGCGTGCTCGGGCCCGACGCCGGGATAGTCGAGGCCCGCCGAGATCGAGTGGCCTTCGAGGATTTGCCCGTCGTCATCCTGCAAAAGATACGTGCGGTTGCCGTGCAGAACGCCGGGGCGCCCGCCGTTCATGGAGGCCGCGTGCCCGTTCGGCACCTTGAGCCCATGGCCGCCCGCCTCGACGCCGTAGATCTTGATGTCCTCGTCGTCGAGGAACGGATGGAAGAGGCCCATGGCGTTGGAGCCGCCGCCGATGCAGGCAACGAGCGTGTCGGGCAAGCGGTTCTCGGCAGCGAGCATCTGCTCGCGCACCTCCTTGCCGATCACCGACTGGAAGTCGCGCACCAGCTCCGGGTAAGGGTGCGGACCGGCGACGGTGCCGATGATGTAGTAGGTGTCGCGCACGTTCGTCACCCAGTCGCGCAGCGCCTCGTTCATGGCGTCTTTGAGCGTGCCGGCGCCGCTCGTCACCGGATTGACCTTGGCGCCCAAGAGCTTCATGCGGAACACGTTGGGCTTCTGGCGCTCGACGTCGGTTGCGCCCATGAACACCTCGCACGGCAGCCCGAAGCGCGCGCACACGGTGGCGACGGCGACGCCGTGCTGGCCGGCGCCGGTCTCGGCGATGATGCGCGTCTTGCCCATGCGGCGCGCGAGCAGGATCTGGCCGAGGCAGTTGTTGATCTTGTGTGAGCCGGTGTGATTGAGCTCGTCGCGCTTGAAGTAGACCTTGGCGCCCTTCAAGTGCTCGGTGAGCCGCTCGGCGAAATAGAGCGGGCTCGGGCGCCCGGAGTAGTGCGTATTGAGATCGGCGAGCTCGGCATGGAAAGCAGGATCGGCCTTGGCCGCGTCGTAGGCCTGCTCCAGCTCAAGGATCAGCGGCATCAGCGTCTCGGCGACGAAGCGGCCGCCGAAAATACCGAAGTGCCCGCGCTCGTCCGGCCCGCCGCGGAACGTGTTGAGCTTGGCTTCGCCCGACTTTTTGCTCGTTGAGGCCATTGCGGCTGTCCTGTTCAACCCTTTGCCAGATCGCGGGGAGAGGGGACCTGATTAGCGGTCTTTGCCTCGCGAAGGAAGCGGCGGATCAGCTCGGTGTCCTTCTCGCCCGGGCTGCTCTCGACGCCAGAGGAGACGTCGACCGCCTGGGCGCCCGTCAAGCGGATTGCCTCTCCCACGTTCACCGGCGTGAGGCCGCCCGCCAGCATGAAGGGAAGCTTGCCGCGCACGCCCTCCAGCACCTGCCAGTCGAAGGCTGCGCCATTGCCGCCGGGCAGCGCGCCGGCGCGGCCCTCCGGCGCCTTGGCGTCAAAAAGGATGAGGTCGGCAACGCCGCGGTAGGCGAGCGCCGCCTCGGCATCGGCCGCGGTCTCGACCTTCACCGCCTTCATCACCGGGCGCGCGGCGAGGCGAGCGATGTGGGCGACGCGCTCCGGCGTCTCGGCGCCGTGCAGTTGGATGACGTCGGGAGCGACCGCCGCGACAACCTCGGCGACGCGCTGATCATCGGGATCGACGAGGAGCGCGACGACCTTCGCGCGCCCGCGCGCGGTGTCCGCAAGCCGGCGCCCGGTTTTGAGATCGAGGTTGCGCGGGCTCTCCTCGCAGAACACCAGGCCGACATAGTCGGCCCCACCGCTGAGCGCCGCTTCGAGCGCCGCCTCGGTCTTCAATCCGCAAATTTTGACGTCGACTGTCATGGACGATCAGAGGCTGCAGTTGCGCGTGCCGCCGCAGCGCTCACGAGCCCGATGCGGCGAGCCGCTTCTGGCCCGCGGCGGTGAGCGCGTCGCGCTCGCGTGTCAAACGGTCGGCTTCCGCGTGCCAGCGCGCAGCCGCGCGACCTCGGGTGCGGGCCGAGCGCCGCCAGCGGCTTTGGCTCAGCCACATCGCCACGCCGCCGAGCACGACGCCGACAAGCAGCGCCGCAAAGAGATAGGCGTAGAACGGCAGCACCAGCGACAGCACCGGAGCCTCGGGATTGAACGGATCGAGCGCGAGGCGCACGTCGTGGCGGTTGGCGACCGCCAACGTGACGAGCAGCAGCCCCGCCGGGAAGGCGATCAGAAGCCAAACGATCCGCCGCAGCACGTCTTTATCAGCCTCGAAACCCAGTTAGTGGTTTTCCTTGGCGCGGTTCAAGCGCTCGCGCAGCTCCTTGCCCGTCTTGAAGAAGGGCACGAACTTCTCCGCGACCGAGACCGACCTGCCGGTGCGCGGGTTGCGCCCCTGCCGCGCCGCCCTGTGCTTCACCGTGAAGGCACCGAAGCCGCGCAGCTCCACCCGGTCCCCACGCGACAGGGCCTCGACGATCTCATCGAACACCACCTTCACGATGCGCTCGACATCGCGATGATAGAGATGAGGGTTCGCATTCGCGATCTTATGGATCAACTCGGACTTGATCATTGCCGGCCCCGGAGCAAATACCTGTAATCTCTTAATTTTCCGAAGGGTGCCAAACCGAGACCAGTCCGTCAAGGCCGAGTGTCGACAGGCTCGGGTCCCGCACGAGGAGGCGGCCCAGGAAGGATTGGCCAAAAAGGCCCTCCGCCGCCCGGCCGAGCGAGCTCCAGAGGCCGAAGGTCCCCGACGACTCCGGCTTCCAGTCGACGACCTTGGCCGCCTCGTCGACGTGGCGCGTCTTGCGCAGCCAATCGACCGCCTGGTCCTCGCCCCCGATCTCGTCGACGAGCTTGTAGTCGAGCGCCTCCCGCCCGGTGAAGACGCGGCCCTGCACCAGTCCGGGGATGGTGTCAGGCTTTATCTTGCGCCGCGTCTCGACGAGGGAGAGGAACCACTTGAAGCCCTCCTCGATCATCGACTTGGTGACCACTTTGCCTTCCTCGTTCAGCGGCTCGAACGGAGACGGCACGGCCTTCAGAGGCCCGCTTTTGATCTCGTTGAACTTCACCCCGATCTTGTCGAGCATCTGGCTCACCTCGGGCCACTGGATGAGCACGCCGACCGAGCCGGTGATCGTGTTGGCGCGCGACACGATGTGGTCGGCGCCGAGCCCGACGATGTAGCCGGCGGAAGCGGCCACGGTTCCGAACTGCGCCACCACCGGCTTCTTTTTGGCCAGATCACGCAGCGCCCCGAAGAGCGCCTCGCCGCCGGTCGTGGTGCCGCCGGGACTGTTCACGAACACGAGGACGGCCTTGACGTTGTCGGCGTCGCCCACACGCTTCAGAAGCTCGAGCTGATCCCGGCTCTCCAGGATAGTGCCTTCGATGGCGATGCGCGCGATCTGCTTTTCCCCGAATGCCGTCGACAGCTTGTCGCCGGCGGCGCCGAGGGCGAACAAGGCGACGATGATGCCGGTGATGGCGAGCGCCCGCCAGAAGGTGAGACGGCGGCGCAGCCGGCGGCGGTCGAGCAGGGTATCGATCTCAGTGGTCATCGGGCCCTCCTGCCTCGCGCGCCCGCCCGCGGGGCGAGCAGGCGCGCAGAGGTTAGGCAACGTTGCAGCGGCCTTCAATAGACGAGTGCCGGATGGGTAGAAGGCACCGTCTGCGAAACGTTAGCGCGGCGGGGTAGACCCGCCGCGCCCGATGGTCTCAGCCCGTGCGCTTTGCATCAAGCGCGCCGGCTCAATCCTTCTCCGGCTCCTCGCCGTTGTCGCCGTTGTCGCCGGTCTCGGCGCTATCGGCGGTATCGGCGCTATCGGCGGTATCGGCGGTCTCGCGCTTCTTGATGGCAGCCTTGAAGATGTCGCCGAGCGAGGCGCCGGAGTCCGACGAGCCGTATTGGGCCACGGCCTGCTTCTCCTCGGCGATCTCCAGCGCCTTGATGGAGACGCCGATACGGCGTGCGGCCTTGTCGGCGTTGGTCACGAAGGCATCGACCTTGTCGCCGACGTTGAAGCGCTCGGGCCGCTGCTCGGAGCGGTCGCGCGACAGGTCGGAGCGCTTGACGAAGGCGGTGAGCTCTGACTCGGCGATCTTCACCTCGATGCCGTTCTCCTGAACGGTGACGACCGTGCAGGTGACGATGTCGCCCTTCTTGTACTTGGCGAGCGCATCGATGGGGTCACCGGAGAGCTGCTTGATGCCGAGCGAGATGCGCTCCTTCTGGCTGTCGACGTCGAGCACCACCGCTTTGACGGTGTCGCCCTTCTTGTAGTCCTTGATCACCTCGTCGCCGGGCTTCGACCAGTCGAGGTCGGAGAGATGCACCATGCCGTCGACGCCGCCGTCGAGGCCGATGAAGAGCCCGAACTCGGTGATGTTGCGGATGGGGCCTTCGACCTCGGAGCCTTTGGGATGCACCGCGAGGAAGGATTCCCACGGGTTCTCCTGGGTCTGCTTGAGGCCGAGCGAGATGCGCCGCTTGTTGGAATCGACCTCCAGGATCTGCACCTCGACCTGCTGGCTCGTGGAGACGATCTTGCCGGGGTGCACGTTCTTCTTGGTCCAGCTCATCTCCGAGACGTGGATCAGGCCCTCGACGCCCGGCTCCAGCTCCACGAAGGCGCCGTAGTCGGCGATGTTGGTCACGGTGCCCTGTACGCGCGCGCCGACCGGGTACTTGGTCTCGATCGACTGCCAGGGATCGGCCTGCAGCTGCTTCATGCCGAGCGAGATGCGCTGCGTCTCGGGGTTGATGCGGATGATCTGCACCTTCACCGTGTCGCCGACGTTCAAGATCTCGGAGGGGTGATTGACGCGGCGCCAGGCCATGTCGGTGACGTGCAGCAGGCCGTCGATGCCGCCCAGATCGATGAAGGCACCGTAATCGGTGATGTTCTTGACGAGACCGTCGATCACCTGGCCCTCCTCGAGGCGGGCGACGATGTCGGCGCGCTGCTCGGCGCGGGTCTCCTCCAGAACCGAGCGGCGCGACACGACGATGTTGCCGCGGCGGCGGTCCATCTTCAGTATCTGGAACTGCTGGGGCTGGTGCATCAAGGGGCCGATGTCGCGCACGGGGCGGATGTCGACCTGAGAGCCGGGAAGAAAGGCGACGGCACCGTCGAGATCGACGGTAAAGCCGCCCTTGACCTTGTTGAAGATGACGCCGGAGACCTTCTCGCCCTTCTCGAACTGCTTCTCGAGCCTGGTCCAGCTCTCCTCGCGGCGCGCCTTGTCGCGCGAGAGCACCGCCTCGCCCAGCGCGTTCTCGACCCGCTCCAGGTAGACCTCGACCTCGTCGCCGACCTTCAGCTCCGACGGCTGGCCGGCCATGGCGAACTCGCGCAGCGGCACGCGGCCTTCCATCTTGAGGCCGACATCGATGACGGCGAGATCCTTCTCGATGCCGACGATCTTGCCTTTGACGACCGAGCCCTCGAACACGTCCTCCTTGGACAGGCTCTCGGCGAGCAGGGCTGCGAACTCGTCGCGCGTGGGGTTCATCTCCTTCGAGGTGGCAACTTGCGGCATGCGGAACGTCACTCCTTAAATCAGGCGTTGGGTTGAGGGCCTCAAGCGACTGGGCCCCGATCATGGATTGAAACGGCGCTGACCTTCCGCCACGGCAACCGTGGTCGGACAGTCTCCTGCCGGCTCATGCGAATGCTGGATCTCAAAACCGCTGTGATGGGCTTCAGCCCGCCAACGCGAATTTGGACGCCCACATTAGAGAGCGCCCTATCGGCCGATCTTCCTCTTGATCAATCCGACAACGGCTTCGAACGCCGCCTCTATATCCAAGTCCGAGGTTTCGAGCAAGTCGGCGTCGGGGGCGGCCCGCATAGGGGCGCTTTCGCGGCCGGCGTCACGGGCGTCCCGGCGCTCGATATCGGCGAGAATTGCGTCATAGGTGACGGCGAGCCCCTGCTCCTGGCGCTCGGCAAAGCGGCGCCAGGCGCGCACCTCGGGCCGGGCGGTGACATAAACCTTGGCGTCGGCACTGGGGCAGACCACCGTGCCGATGTCGCGGCCGTCGAGGACGGCGCCGCCTGCCTGAGCGGCGAAGGCACGCTGGTAGTCGAGAAGGGCCACCCGCACTGCCGCCATGCTGGCGACGATCGAGGCCGCCTCCCCGGCGCCCGGCGTGCGCAGGTCGGGATCGTCCAGCGATCGCGGGTCGAGGCTGCGCGCCGTTGCCAGCGCCGCCCAGGGGTCGGCGAGCTTGTAGCCGCCGGCCACAACGTCGCGCGCCACCCCGCGGTAGAGCAGGCCGGTGTCGAGGCAAGGCAGGCCCCACGCTTCAGCGATGCGCTTGGCGAGCGTGCCTTTGCCGGAGGCGGCCGGACCGTCGATGGCGATGATCATGGCGCTGTCCCCGGAGCGTCGAAAGTTGCGCCGAGCCCTTCCATCAGGACGCGGAACTCCGGAAAGCTCGTCGCCACCATCGTTACGTCGTCGACCGTCACCGGACGCTCCGCGGCGAGCCCCAGCGTCAGGAAGGCCATGGCGATGCGGTGGTCGAGGTGCGTTGCCACCGTGCCGCCGCCGGGCACGCGGGCAGCCCCTTTGACGATCAGCGTGTCGCCCTCGGCGCGCGCCGCAACGCCGTTGGCGACGAGCCCAGCCACCGTGGCGGCCAGCCGATCGCTCTCCTTCACCTTGAGCTCGGCAAGGCCCTCCATGCGCGTCTCCCCTGCGGCCACAGCGGCGACGACGGCAAGTGCGGGATACTCGTCGATCATGCTGGGCGCGCGCGCCGCCGGCACGACGACGCCCTTGAGCTTGGAAGCGCGCACGCGAATGTCGGCGACGGGCTCGCCGCCTTCCTCGCGCGCATTGGTGAGGGCGAGATCGCCGCCCATCTCCTTCAGCGTCAGATAGAAGCCGGCGCGCGTCGGGTTCACCAGCACGCCCTCGATGGTGATGTCCGAGCCCGGCACCAGAAGTGCCGCGGCGGCGAGGAAGGCCGCCGAGCTCGGATCGCCCGGCACTGCTACGTCGCGGCCAGTCAGTTCCGCATCGCCCTCCACCGTGATGTGCTGCTTGCCGTCCTTCGCGAAGCTGCGCACGCGCGCGCCGAAATACTTGAGCATGCGCTCGGTGTGATCGCGGGTTGCCTCGCTCTCGATAACCGTCGTGGTGCCCGCCGCGCCGAGCCCCGCGAGAAGGATCGCGCTCTTCACCTGCGCCGACGGCACGGGAAGCTCATACGTGATGGGAACGAGCGCGGAAGTGCCGCGCACGGCGAGCGGCAGCCGGTCGCGGCCGCCCTCGACCTCCAGCCCCATCTCCTTCAAGGGATCGAGCACGCGCGCCATCGGCCGCTTCTGCAAGGAGGCATCGCCCGTCAGCTCGACGCGCATGTCGTGGCAGGCGATGACGCCGAGCATGAGCCGCGTGCCAGTGCCGGAATTGCCGAAGTCGAGCGCAGAGGCGGGCTCGCGCAAGCCGCCGACGCCACGGCCGGTCACCCGCCAAGTGCCACCTTCTTTCTCCACAAGCGCGCCGAGCGCCTGCAGGGCCTTCCCCGTATTGAGTACATCCTCGGCCTCGAGCAGGCCCGAAATGCGGCTCACGCCCGAGGCGAGCGCTCCCAGAATGAGGGCCCGGTGCGAGATCGACTTGTCGCCCGGCACGGCAACGCGCCCCTTGAGCGGGCCGCTAGCGCGTGCGCTCAAAGCTCGGGGCGCGAGGGCGGTTTGGGAGGACACCTTGGGTCGGGGCTCCAGCACCGCGGCACCCGCGGCGGCTCAGGTTTTGCGGGCATAGAGCCGAGGCACGCCGCCCCTGTCAACGCCGCCGGGCCTTCCGGCCCCGCGGCCTGTCGCTTTGCTCTCCCCCACTGCCTTCAACAACCCTTTTGACAAGGCAGGGACGGTGTGGCAGATCGCGAGAAATTCCCCCCTCTCTCAAGGTTGGCTTCATGGCGACCACCAAGCAAGACCGCGGAACCAAGCGCACCTGCCAGAACGGCGAGTGCGGCGCCCGCTTCTACGATCTCAATCACAGTCCGATCAAATGTCCGATCTGCGGGGCGAGCTACGTGATCGCCTCCTCGCCCATGACGGCCTCCGCGCCGCCGCCCGAGGAGAAAGCGCCGCGCAAGCCCAAGAAGGAGGAGTTCACCCCCGCAGCTGCCCCAGAGGAGGCCGCAGCGGCCGACGAGCTCGCCGACGTGGAGACCGACGAGACGGTCGCCGACGACGAGGACGAGACCTTCCTCGAGGAAGAGGAGGAGGAGGGCGGCGACGTGTCGAATATCATCGGCGGCCCCGTCAAAGAGGGCGAGGAGGAGCGCTGAGGGCGCGCCTGCGCGTGCAGCGCGGCAGCGAGCGCGGCCAGCGAACTTGGCCCTTGCAGTTTCACAGCGAAGGCCCTAATCAGGCCCACTGCTCAGGGCGCGCGCAGGCCGCGCTCGGGGCACACTTTCCAAGATCCCAATGGTCGGGGCCGTAGCTCAGTTGGGAGAGCGCGTGAATGGCATTCACGAGGTCAGCGGTTCGATCCCGCTCGGCTCCACCAAATTTCCAAAAGGGCGCCCCGACTGAACGGCCCCTAGTTGTACTCTCCCGCTGCAATGGCCTCGGGATCGAGAACAGGCATAAGCTCCTTCGCTTCACCCCGGCGAACGCGTCCGTCGAAACGGGCACCTTCTGAAATGGCCAGCGATTGGTGCATGATGTCGCCATCGACCTCGGACGTGCTGGAGAGCGTGACAGACACGGCACGGATGGAGCCGCGCACGGCACCATTGACGTCGATCTTCTCGGCACAAACCATGCCCTCGACGGAGCCGCCTTCTGTGATGGTCACTTGCTTACCGTGGACGTTACCGCGAACGTCGCCGTCCACCCGAAGCTTGTTCTGAGAGACGATCGTGATCTTCTCGCCAAGAAGCGTGAGATCCCGGCCGATCACAGATGTCCCGGATTGCGGCTCAAATGACGTTGTCGATTGCGGCCCTGAAGCCGGTTCCCCGACACGCGATAGACCGGGCTTGGACTGATCTGGAGTAGGCCTTGCGCTGGCACCGAACATGATATCCCCCGTACGCTACTGATACTGAAACCTATGAAGCCCCCAGACTAACGCGCCTTCCAAGGCGGGATTTTGTCGAAGGCCGGAAAATCACGGCGTGGGATGTTCGGCGGCCCACCAATGTTGGCTTCCCGCTCGGCTCCACCATTTTCATTTGCCCAGCCAGCCGCCGCACCACCCCTGCACGCGGTGGCTCCGGTTCGAGCTTGGTGGTCTCACCTCCACCAAACGCCAACGTTGGCACCGCCCGAGATTCCAGTGGGCGCGACGTTCGCCACGGTTGCTTGCCGCCGCTTGCAGGTCCATCGTCGCCCGATTAGCTATTCCAGCGTCGGCGCGCGATCCCATGCCAATTACGCTGCGCAACGTCCGACCTGATGCAGCAGCCAAGCTCAGGCAGCTCGAATCGGGTGCGGCCGCGCTGGATCGCGCCGCAAGAGACCTGATCCCAGAAGAGCTTCGCCATCGCTTAAGGCCGCGGCGTCCCCTCCGCGTGACCATCAAGGCGAGGGCATACCTTCGCTACCTTCGGGCTGCAGGCCACGCGGCAGAAAGCTCCCTGGCCTCGCTGGCTCGCACGGCGCCGCATATCGCAGCCGGGTTTCGCTTCCTGCGTGGTCTGTTGGCCGACGCCGTCTTTTGTATCTCGCTGTCAGGCGCGGTGCTTGTTGCCTTGGCGCTAGCGATCATGCTTGTGGCGCCACCCGCCTGAGGGTCGCCTACCAGGCGTGGTCGTCGCCGCTGTCGGTATCGCAGTAGTTGTGGATGCGGATGTCGCTGCCGATGACGCGGCAGATCTCATCCTTCTTGGCCGGGCTGTTGCGCACCGCCTCGTTGCTGACCTTGAACCCGTATTTGCGCGCGACCTCCGCCACATAGTTGTCGTTGCAGTAGGGCGTCGAGATCTCTTGGCCATTGACCATCTGATAGCCTTCGCGGCAGGCGATGCGCGCTTGGGCGCTGACGCTGCCGAGAACGAGCAAGCCCAAGCAAATCGCGAACGTGCGCGTCAGGAACATGAACCGCCTCCAATAAATCCTTACGCCTCGCAAAGCCGCCGCTGCGCGTCGCTGGTCCGCGGCGGCGAGGGTTGACGTGGGCCGGCCGGGACGCGTTCGCAAGAGAGCGTTAGCTCTAATGCTGGAAAATTCCGCAACGCAGAAATCGAAAATTGCTGTGTTGAGCGCCCGGTGGCACGCGCTGGCCCCTTTACTGTGGGGCATGAGACGAGCGAATATGGCGGCCGTGCGCAACCCCCTTTGAGGTCGTCGTGCAATGGTACTCGAACCCATGTCCCTCATCGGCTGGCTCCTGATCGGCGCCATCGCCGGTTGGCTCGCTGGCAAGATTGTCGAAGGCGGCGGCTTCGGCCTCGTCGGCAATCTCGTCATCGGAATCCTCGGCGCCTGCATCGGCGGCTACCTCCTGCCCCAGCTCGGGATCATTCCCGCATCCACCCTCGGCAATCTCATTGCCGCGACGGTCGGCGCCGTCGTCTTGCTGGTGGTGTTGGGGCTGTTGAAACGCGCCTAGGCGCCGGCAGAAGTTGGAGCGCTTAAAGGAGGCTGCCATGACCTCGTTCGCTTTGCGCGTCGGTGCCGCCGGCCTTGCGCTGGTGCTCGTCTTCGCCGTCGGCCCGGGCCCGGCTTCGGCGCAGCGCCCGCCTTCGGAAGGCACCGGCGGCGCCGCCGGCAATGCTCCCCCGCCGCCAGACATGCCCAGTGCCGCAGCGCCGGCCAATGTCCCGCCCGCGCCCTCCGAGGAAGCGCCCGATCAGGCCGCGCCTCAGCCTGACGCTGTCGCGCCGGGCGACGACATCCCCGACGATAGCGGCGACCAGCGGCCCGATGCGGGGACCGGAGCGGATCAGCCCGACTGAGCCCGACGAGAGCGACGTGCGCCCACACGCCTGTGCATAACTTCAGCTAAGTGTGGAAAACGCTGGACGCGCGGATTGGCGGCCACAGTGACGCCATGCTTAGCTTTGGGTGCGGTCTTGCGTGTTGGGCCCACGTTCGGGGCCGTGTTTCTCAAGTTGCGGGGGGTATGAACTTTGAAAGCGCTCTATTTCGCTGTGGCATTGCTTGTGTCCATTGGGCCCGCCAGCGCCAACGGGCTCTCTCTTTCGGGGCCTAGCGTGCACATCGCCCAAACGGAGCCTTCGCGCCTTTATCGCGCCGAATGGCTTGCCGCCAACGTGCCATCCCAGGAAATCGAGGTGCCGCTCTCTGCCGCCAGCGCCTCGACCGCGCTCGCGCCGCAGGCCGAGCCCGGCACCGTCGATGCCGCCACGGCGCAGATCAGCGCCACGCTCAAAGCCAAGATCCGCGCCATCGTCGCGTTCGCCCGCGAGGAGGTGCGCAACACGCCCGACGGATCGAAGGTCGTGGCCAGCCGCATCCGCGTGCGCTGCGCCGTGAAGCAGATCGTGGCGGAGCAGAAGCCGTCGCTGTCGGCCATGCCGGCACTGATGTTGTCGGAGCGCGCCGCCGCCGAGCCGACGCGCGTCAGCTCCACGGTCGAGGCCTGCTCGATCAAGTTGGTCCAGGTGCGCCGCAACAGCGGCCCGGACCCGGGCAAGCGCAACTACGAGGTCACGCTGCCTCCCGTCGAGGACGTCGCTCCTTGACGGGTGCAAGTGCGCCGAGCGAGCCCTTCGGACTGCTGAGGCCCTGACGGGTCGGCCGCAGCCGGGGCTCGCTGGGCGCAATTGGCGCGGGCAGCGCAACCCCCGCCAAGGGTGGGTTGCGCATGCTTCCTACAGCCAGCCGCCGATGCTTCGCAGCCGGGCCCGAGCTCACCGGGCTTGTAGGGCGAACTCGCGCCTGAACCTGCAAGCTCAATTCCGCCCTTTGCCTCACCCCGCAAATCAGCGAGACTGACGCCCTTTCTGAAGGGGGAAGACCGCCAAGTCAGGCAGATATCAGCGTGAGCGCCACCAGGCGAAGGAGGGCCGCCATGTCACGCAGAAGAAGCCAGGCCATAGAGACGTACGGCGACAATGCGCTTACGTGGTTTTTCGTCGGGATGTTGGTTATTGCAGCCGTGGCCGGACTGTTGGGACAGATTGCGTTCGGCTAGCGCCCGTCGGAGGGGATCCGGCGACGCCACCGCAAGGCTCTAAAGAGAGCGAGACAGACAGGTCGGCGCGCCGAGGCGGCGCCACAAGCGCCGCTGCGCCGACCGAAGGGCGGGTCCGTTGCCCGCCCTCCACCCAGATGTCCCGTGCAAGTCCCGTCCAGGTCGCGCGCGGACCCCGATCAGGCCATGGCCATTTCGCTCGAGTGCTCGGCCGAGGCGATGGCCTCGGGGTCGAGGACCGGCATCAGCTCGGCGGTGTCGTTGGAGCGGCGCACGCGGCCGTCGAACTTGGCGCCTTCGGAGATGGCCAGCGTCTGGTGCATGATGTCGCCCTCGACCACTGCGGTCGAATGCAGCGTGACGCTCACGGCGCGGATGGACCCGCGCACAGCCCCGCGCACCTCGATCTTCTCGGCGCAGACCATGCCGACGACAGAGCCTTGCTCTGTGATCAGCACCTGCTTGCCGTGGACGTTGCCGCGCACGTGGCCGTCCACCTGCAGCTTGTTCTGCGAGATGATGGTGATCTTCTCGCCCAAGAGCGTGAGGTCATTGCCGATCACCGACGTGCCGGCCATGGTCGCCGTCGAGGCGACAGGCTCGAACGACGATGGGGCGGGACGGGGCGACGGCGCTGAGCCACCGCGACCGGGGCCGAGCTTGGAATGATTGAGATCGGTCTTGGAGTTGGAGTCGACGCTGAACACGGGCACACCTCCGGCGCGAATGGCGCTTCATGACATAGAACAGTTGGTGCAATCCCCGCCCGCCCACAAACGCACGCATCCGCGGCGAGAATTTGTCGAAGACGAGATGAGACCGTGTTCCTCGGGAGGGCGCGTGCGAAAAAAGGGAAAAAAATGCTCAGGGCGGCCTCCGTGGGGAGACCGCCCTGCGCAGGAAGGCCAGCGCGCGCGCCTAGGCCCGGCTTAGCAGCCGTGCCGGCGCATGCAGCGGCGAAAACGCCACGAGCCGAGGCCCCAGCGGTAGGTGCACCGGCGGCCCCAGCGCCGACAGTGGTGCCAGCCCGCTTTCTCGACGATCGCGCCGGCGGCAGCGGCCGACTGTGCTGCCTTCATCTGCGGCACGGCCGGGGCGGCAGCCGAGGCCTGACTCAGCATCAGCGGGCTCGCGAGCGCCAAAGCCGCACCGAGCAACAACATACGACGCATAGTGTCCTCCATTGAGTGGATTGAGTGGCTTGAGTAACTTCGGTGTACTCCGAGGTACACCCTGGACTAGGCCGCCATTCCTTACGTTTGCGTCAATCGGACCGCGCGCATGCGATCCTCCATACCGCTCGGCCCCCGTGTGACAATTTTATGCGCATTCGTTGCATTGCAACGCAAACGGAGCCCGCGAAACCGACCGCCTTCGCGATGCAGTCTTGCGCGAAGGCGACGCCATGAGACGCTTCGCTCATGCCAGCGCCCTTGACTATTCATCAGCGGCTGCGCTCTAGGGTGAAGCTCAAGCCGACAACTGTGAGAGCCCCGGAGAGCGCAATGAGCCAGAACCCGATCGTCGAGGAGACCAGACGCAAGCTCGACGAGCTGGAGCAGCGGATACGCGCGGCGAGAGCGGCGCCCGGCGCGTCGGAGGTGCTAGCCAGCAACGCACACAAGGATTGGCAGGAGATGGTCGACAGCCACGCCGCCATCAGCCGCAAGCTGAACTCGACCGACGCTCAGTCCGCGGATGTGCTCGAGGGCATCCGTCTCGACGTCGACGTGCTGCGCCACTCCTTCGAGAGATGGATGGCGCGCGTCGAAGGCACCTTCGCCAAGGACGCCAAGAGCGGCGGCAAAGACTGAGAGAGCGCGGGCGAGGTCTCAAGCCTGCCGCGGGGGCGTGGCCTTCGGTAGAAATACGGGGTAGCCTCGACGCCGACCGAGGGTTATGAGAGTGGCATGGACAGGCACGTTGCCGACAGCGTCATGGCCCCGGCCCCCAGACGGGCAGCCATGGCCGGTGCCTTCCGCGTGCCGGACGTGCTGGCCAGCTTGGCGTTCCTCCTCTGCTACATCGCCCTCGAGTGGGCGAGCCTGATCTTTCCCTACGCGCAGATCGGCATCACGCCCTGGAACCCGAGCGTGGGTCTCGCCTGGGCGTTCATCCTGTTGTTCGGGCGGCGCTTTCTGCCGCTTTTGTTCGTGGCCCCGGTGCTCGCAGACCTGCTCGTCTTCGGCTTGGCGCTGCCCTGGTGGGTCAGCCTCGCCGCCGCCGGGCTGAGCGGGGCCGGCTATGCGGCGGCGCTGTCGGTGCTCTTGCACCCCAAGACCCGCTTCAATGCAGCGCTCGGCACCATGCGCGACATGGTCCTCTTGATGGGCGCGGCGATCGCGGCCACCGGGGTCGTGGCGCTCGCTTACGTAGCGCTGCTCGTCGCCGCGGGCAGCCTCCCGACGGCCGACGCGCAGTGGGCGCTTCTGCGCTATTGGATCGGCGATCTCATCGGCATCGCGGTGGTGACGCCGTTCCTGCTCATTTACGCGGCGGCCGGAAAGCTGCCGCGGCTGTCGCTCGAAACCGCGCTGCAGGTGCTCGCCATCCTGCTGGCGCTCATTCTGATCTTCGGCCTCGTCGGCGGCGCGCACCTGCGCCTCTTCTACGTGCTGTTCGTGCCCATCGTGTGGATGGGGCTGCGCAAGGGGCTCGAAGGCGCCACCTTCGGCCTCGTGCTGGCGCAGATCGGCGTCGTCGTCGGCCTGCTGCTCACGCAGGAGAAGGTCGCGAGCGTAACCTCCCTGCAGGCATTGATGCTGGTCCTGGCTTTGACCGGGCTCGCGATCGGCGTGGTGGTGAGCGAGCGCCGCCGCGCCGAGCGCCAGCTGTGGCTCAACCAGGAGGCGGTGAGCCGCATCTCGCGGCTCGGCAGCATGGGCGAGTTCGCGACCTCGATCGCACACGAGATCAACCAGCCGCTGACCGCCATCTCCAACTACACCCGCCTCGTCAAGCGCTACATGGAGACCGGAGCCGGCAGCCGCGAGGCGGCGGTCGAGGCCGCGGGCAAGGCGGTGGCGCAGGTGGAGCGTACCGCCGCCATCATCAAGAGCCTGCGCGACCTGATCCGGCTCGGGCGCAGCGAGATCGCGCCCCAGAGCGTGCAACGCATCGTGCGCGAAACGGTGGATCTGCTCGAGCCCAACCTGTCGCGCGGCACCGTCCAGATCAAGACGCGCATCCCCAAGGAGCTGCCGCTGGTGCTTGCCGACCTCATGCAGGTCGAGCAGGTGCTGCTGAACCTCTTGTGGAACGCCATCGAGGCGATCGAGAGCGCGGGACGGGTCAAAGGCCTCATCTCCATCGAGGCGGCAGCAAAAGCGCCGGCGCTGGTGGAGATCAGCGTCACCGATACGGGGCCCGGGTTCCCCCACGATTTCAAGGTGGCCTCCGTCGGCCCCTCGCGCTCGACCAAGCGTGACGGCTTGGGTCTCGGACTGGCGCTGTCGCGCTCCATCGTCGAGGCCCACGGCGGACGGCTTACGATCGGCGGCGGCAGCAATGGCGCCGTCGTCCGTTTCACGCTGCGAACGGCTCAAGAGGTGAAACCATGACCGAAAGCGACGAGGTATGTCTGATCGACGACGACGAGGCCGTACGCGACTCGGTCGGTCTGCTGTTGAAGGACCACGCCTTCGAGGTGTCGAGCTTCGGCTCGGCCGAGGAGTTCTTAAGCCGCATGGAGGAGGGACTGCAGCCGTCGTGCGTCGTGTCCGACGTGAAGATGCCGGGGCTTTCCGGGCTCGACCTGCAGCGACTGCTCGCCGAGCAGCAGGCGCGCATCCCGCTCATCCTGATCACCGGCCACGGCGATATCGCCATGGCGGTCGCGGCCGTGAAGGCCGGCGCGCATGACTTCCTGGAGAAGCCGTTCGACGATCAGACCTTGCTTGAGAGCATCGAAAGCGCGCTCAACGAGGCACGGCGCAAGAAGGCGCACGAGGACACGCTCAAAGACTTCGCCGACCGCGTCGGCGAACTATCGGTGCGCCAGCGCCAGGTCATGGACCTCGCGGTGAAGGGCTACTCCAACAAGGAGATCGCGCAGGAACTCGGCATCAGCCCGCGCACGGTGGAGACGTACCGGGCCTGGGTCATGGAAAAGACGGGAGCGCGCAATCTCGCCGATCTCGTGCGCCTGGCGATGCGTCTGGAAGACATCACCAACGGCTGAGCCGGCCAAAGCGGATAAACAAAAACATTGCGGCGGCCGAAGGCTCGGCCGCCGCACTGCGGTGTCGCAGAAATCGGCAGTTAGATGATGTCGATCTCGGCCGGCAGATAGCTCGTAACCTCGAGGCCGACTTCCTGCTCACGCACTTGCGGCTTGTTCCAGATTTTCATGATGTTTCCTCCTTGAGCGGAGATTAGGAGGGACGACCCCTCCTTCCCCGAGAGGCGATATACGGAGAGCCCCACATCAGGGCAACCGAATTTTTCCTATCGGGAATATTAGGCAAGCTTATGCCTAAGCGGCAGCGAGCCGCGCGCGCTGCAGCATCGATGCCGCAGCGCAGAAAGCTATTCGTCGCCGCCGGAGTTCCACTTCTTGATCGAGGTGAGCACCGAAGGGCGGCACGGGCCGAGCGGCCCTTCGGCGGCGTCGGCTGAATCGTCACCCCTCTGCTTGGGGATCTCGTAGTGCTCCTTGCAGTACTCGGCCTGCTTGTGCTCGAGCTCAACCTGGGAGGCCTGCTTTACCGCGTCGGGATCCTTGATCGCGGCCAGCGCCGGAGCGGGCGGGGCCTGCTCCGCGCCGGGCTGCGGCAGGTTGTCGAGCGTCGGGGGCACGACGAGCGGCGCCCGCGCGGCCAGCTTGGGATCGCCCGACTTCGACTTCGCCCTGGCCGTATCCGAGAGGCCGACGGCGTCGAAGATACCGCCGTTGAACTGCACGTCGCCCATCGAGCAGCCGGCCGCGCCGGCGCCCATGCAAAGCGAAACGAAGAGCAGCGTGACCTTGGGAAGATGGTCTCTTGGAGACATTGCTTTCCCCCCTACTTTCCCCCGTGCAATCGCCACGGCCAATTGTTGGTCGAGCTTGGCTCGGCCCGGATCAAGCGCTGGCGTAGTGCCGAGGCCTAATCGACTGGGCTACAACGGCTTTGCGGCGCCTTTGCGACTCGCCAGGAAGGAGTCATATAGCAGCCCTGCCACCCCGGCAACAATGGCCACATCGGCAAGGTTGAACACGTACCAGTAGAAGCCCAGCGCGTGCAGGGAGAAGAAGTCCGCAACTCCCCCGAGCTGGACGCGGTCGATGGCGTTGCCGAGCGCGCCCCCCATGATGAGGCCGAGGCTCACCCCCATCAGCCGGTTGGCGCCCCCGCGCGCAAGCCATACCCACAGCGCGCACGTCGCCAGCACCCCGAATCCGGCCAGCATGAGCTGGCCGTCGTAGCTGTCCTGATCGAACAGGGAGTAGCTGATGCCGGTGTTCTTGACGTAGACGAGGTCGAGGAACGGGGCGAGGGCGACGCGGCCGCGCTCGGCGATGCGGTAGACGTCGAGCATCCACCACTTGTGCGCCTGATCGAGCGCGATCGTGATGAGCCCCACGAGGAGGCCGAGGCGCGAGAAGGGCCCCCAGAGCCAGCCGCGGGAAGCCGAGGCGTCCGTCATTGCGCCTCGCCCTTCTTTGCCCGCTGGTCGAACTCGCGCACGGCCTCGGCATCGCGCAGCGAAAGATCGGGGAACTCCGGATCGGCGCCGATATCGGCGAGGATGCGCCAGGAGCGCGCGCACTTTCTCCCCTCAGCGCGCTTCGGCACGACGCCGACGCCCGGCACGTCGGGGAGCGTGAAGGCGCCCTCGGGCGGCGCCTTGGCGATGAGCCGCGCCGCACTGGTGATCGACACCTCGGCGAGATCGACGCCTTCAAGCGCGCGCAGCATGTCCTTGTCCGCCACGTAGACGTCGGGTGCGGCCTCGAGGCTCGAGCCGATGCGCTTATCCGCACGCTCGAGCTCCAGAGCGCCGGTGACGACGCGGCGGACCGCGCGCACGAGCTCCCACTTCTGCGCCAGCTCCTCGTTGCGCCAAGCCGGATCGATCTCGGGAAAGGTCTCCAGGTGCACCGAGCCCTCGCGGCCGGGCACGCGCGCGAGCCACGCCTCCTCGGCGGTAAACGCCAGGATCGGCGCGAGCCAGGTGACGAGGGAGGTAAAGATCGCGTCGATCACGGTGAGCGCTGAGCGCCGCTTGAGGCTCGAATAGGGCTCGCAGTAGAGCGCGTCCTTGCGGATGTCGAAGTAGAAGGCGCTGAGTTCCGAGTTCATGAAGTGGGTGAGCAACGCCACCACTTTGCGGTAGTCGTAGCTCGCGTAAGCCGAGCGCACCTCGCCGTCGAGCTCGGCCAGGCGATTGAGCATCACGCGCTCGAGCTCGAGGTCGCGCATGTCCTTGAACTTGACCCGGTCCTCCGGCTTGAAGTGCCCGAGCGCACCCAACATCCAGCGCAGGGTGTTGCGCAATTTCCGGTAGGTATCGACGAACGACTTGAGGATTTCAGGCCCGATGCGCAGATCGTCGGAATAGTCCGACGCCGCCACCCACAGGCGCAGGATGTCGGCGCCTGAGGTCTTCATCACGTCCTGGGGCGCGACGACATTGCCCAAGGACTTCGCCATCTTCTGCCCCTTGTCGTCGAGGATGAAGCCGTGGGTGAGCACGATGTCGTAGGGCGCGCGCGCCCGCGTCCCGCAAGATTTCAACAGCGAGGACTGGAACCAGCCGCGGTGCTGGTCGGAGCCCTCCAGATACATGACGCGGTCCTTGCCGCCGTCGCGCTGACGCTTGACGCCGGTG
Source organism: uncultured Alphaproteobacteria bacterium (assembly GCA_963728165.1). GTDB lineage: Bacteria > Pseudomonadota > Alphaproteobacteria > Rhizobiales > Hyphomicrobiaceae > Hyphomicrobium_A. The sequence goes on from CAVSIY010000006.1 coordinate 134,854, forward strand.
AGGCCGGGGAAGTGCTTGGGATCGTCGAGCACGAAGGCGTGCGTGGAGCCTGAATCGAACCACACGTCGAGGATGTCGCGCACTTGCTCCCACTGAGCCGGATCGTCGACCAGGCCGTCGAGGAAGTATTTCTCGGCGCGCTCGCCGAACCACACGTCGGCGCCCTCGTCGGCGAAGGCGTCGGAGATGCGCTGCATCAGCTCCTTCGACTTGGCGAACTTGGGCGACGGGATCACCTCGCCCGTCTCCTTGTGGCGGAACACGGTGATCGGCACGCCCCAGGCGCGCTGGCGCGAGACGACCCAGTCAGGCCGGCCCTCGACCATGCCGCGGATGCGCCGCTCGCCCGAAGCCGGCACCCACTCGGTCTCATCAATCGCCTTGAGTGCGAGCTGGCGCAGGCTCTGGTTGCCGCTCTTCGGGACCCCTTTGAGGGGCTTGTCCATGGCGATGAACCACTGCGGCGTGTTGCGGAAGATGACGGGCTTTTTCGAACGCCAGGAGTGCGGGTACTGGTGCTTCAGACGCCCGCGCGCGATGAGCGCGTTCGCGTCAACGAGCGCCTTGATGACGGCGTCGTTGGCGTCGCCCTTGTCGCCCTTCTCGGTGAGCACGCGCTTGCCCTCGAAACCCGGGGCCTCCTTGGTCATGACGCCGTCGGCGTCGACCGTGAAGGGGATGGCGGTGTCGATGCCGCGCTCTTTGAGCTTGCCCGCATTCGCCATCCAGATCTGGTAGTCGTCGGTGCCGTGGCCGGGCGCGGTGTGCACGAAGCCGGTGCCGGTGTCCTCGGTGACGTGCTCGCCGTCGAGGAGGGGCACGTCGAAGCCGTAGCCGACGAACTCACCTTCCAAAAATCCGAAGCGCCGCAGCGGATGCGCGCAAACGAGATCGGCAAGCTCGTCCGACGCCACCGCGCGCACGCGGGTGAAGTCCTCGACCTTGGCGGCCTTCATGACATCGGCGGCAAGCTTGTCGGCGAGGATCAGCCGGTCGCCGGATTGTGCCCAGTTTCCCTGCGCTGCCGCGGTGACCTCATAGAGGCCGTAGTCGATCCGCGACGAGAACGAGATCGCGCGGTTGCCGGGGATCGTCCACGGGGTCGTCGTCCAGATCACGACCGAGGCGTCGGCGAGGCTCGATGATCCTTCGGCGACGGTGGGCTCGTCCGACTCCTCAACCGAGGCGAGCTGCGGCCGCTCGCCGGAGTAGGCGACCGGAAACTTCACCCAGATGGTGTCCGACTGATAGTCCTGATACTCGACCTCGGCTTCCGCCAGCGCCGTCTTCTCCACGACCGACCACATCACGGGCTTGGAGCCGCGATAGAGCGTGCCGTTCATGGCGAACTTCATGATCTCGCCCGCGATCGCCGATTCGGCCGCGTAGCTCATGGTCACGTACGGATTCTGCCAGTCGCCGACGACGCCGAGGCGCTTGAACTCGGCGCGCTGCACGTCGATCCAGTGCTCGGCGAACTCGCGGCACTCGGCGCGGAACTCGTTGATGGGCACGGCGTCCTTGTTGCGGCCCTTGGCGCGATAGTTCTCCTCGATCTTCCACTCGATGGGGAGCCCGTGGCAGTCCCAGCCCGGCACGTAGTTCGAACTCATAGCCGAGCATCGTCTGCGATTTGACGACGAGGTCCTTGAGGATCTTGTTCAACGCATGCCCGATGTGGATGTGGCCGTTGGCGTAGGGCGGCCCGTCGTGCAGCAGGAACTTCGGGCGGCCGCGTCCGGCTTCGCGCAGGCGCTCGTAGAGCCCGATCTCGCCCCAGCGCTGCAACAGGCGCGGCTCGAGCTCGGGAAGCCCCGCCTTCATGGGGAAGTCGGTCTTGGGCAGGAAAAGCGTTGCGCTCCAGTCGCGCCCCTGCCCCGTCGGCTTGGGGACGGGCGCCGCGGCCGGCACAGCGGCGGCGCGGCCCGGCTTAGCACCGGCCTTGGTCTTCGGCTTCGCCTTGGTGGGGGCGACACTTCCCTTGCCGCCGTTGCTCTTCGCCATCGCTCATCTCGCCGCTTCTCTCGCGGGGGGTTCTAGCAACATGGCTCCCGCATATCCAGGCGTCCTTCGCCGGCACGGAAGCGTCCCGTTCACTTGCACTACCCTTCCCTTGCCGGGGAGGGGGGAAGAAGGGAGCGCATCGTCGCAAGAGTTTCGCTTACTCAGGCGCCCGGCGTTGCGGGCGCCGCGGCGAGGATTTCGCGGGCCTGGGCGCAGTCGGCGTCCATCTGCGCAATCAGCGCCTCGCTCGAGGAGAACTTGCGGTCGGGGCGGATGAAATCGATGAACTCCACCCCGATGTCGCGGCCGTAGAGATCGCCGTCGAAGCCGAACAGGAACACCTCCAGAACCGGCATGCCGTCGTCATAGGTGGGGCGTGTGCCCAAATAGGCGGCACCCTCGTAGCGCTCGGGCCCCAGATAGATGCGCACGGCATAGATGCCGTGGCCGAGGCCGGTGCCGCGCGGCAGCGGCACGTTGGCGGTGGGAAAGCCGAGCCCCATGCCGCGCTTTGCCCCGCCGACGACGGCGCCGCCCGTGCGCCACCAGCGGCCCAGCATGCGCGCCGCACCCTTGGCGTCGCCTTGCGCCAGCCGCAGCCGGATCACGCTCGAGGAGAGAACCTCGCCATCCTCGGCAACGGGCGCGACGATGGTGAGCCCGAAGCCGAGCTTGTCGGCGGCGGCTTGCATGGTCTCCGGCGTGCCGCTGCGGCCCTTGCCGAAAAAGAAGTCGTGGCCGATGACGATGTGGCGCGCGCCCAGGCCTTCGACCAGCACGCGCGCGATGAAGTCTGGGGCGGCAAGACCGGCGAGCGCGGCGTCGAAGGCGAGCACGATCGCCAGATCGAGACCGAGGCCATCGAAGATTTCGAGCTTCTGCTTCAGCGGGGTCAGGCGGAAGTGCGGCTCCTCGGGATGGAAGAACTCGCGCGGATGCGGCTCGAAGATCAGCGCGCCGGCGGGCGCGCGAAGCGCGCGAGCCTCCTCGACGGCGGCCTTTAGCAGCGCCTGATGGCCGCGGTGCACGCCGTCGAAATTGCCGATGGCGAGAACGGCACCGCGCGCCGACTGCGGCACATCCTGGTAGCCATGAACGACCTGCATGAGTTTTCCCCGCCTCGATCATGGCGCGTCTAAATTTTGCCGCCCATCTCTAGCATCTTGCTGGCATGAAGGATTGGATCCCCCAGATCGTCATCGGCATCATCGTAACGGTGGTCGGGACCCTGCTGGCAAACGCCGTCGTGGGCGGCGGCCACGGTCGACACGCGCTCCCGGGAATCCACTTCGCGGGGTCGGCAAGGCACGGCCGCTAGCATCAAGCTGGACGGGCCGGCACCATCAACACGGCCTCTCCCTCGACCACCGGCTTGTCGCTGACGGTGCACACGCAATGGAAGCGCGCGCGCTTCTTCTCCGCGACGAGCTCGGTGACCTTCACCGTCGTCACCACCTCATCACCGATCTTGACCGGCGCCTTGAAGTTCAACGTCTGCGAGATGTAGATGGCGCCGGGGCCCGGCAGCTTCATGCCGAACACTGCCGAGATGTAGGCGGCCGACAGCATGCCGTGCGCGATGCGCCCTTTGAACATCGTGGCGGCGGCGTATTCGGCGTCCATGTGCACGGGGTTTTTGTCGCCGGAAACCTCGGCGAAGGCGGTGATGGTGGCCTCGGTCACGGTGTTCGACAGGCTCGCCTCATCCCCGACCTTAAGATCCTCGAAGTAAACGCCCTTTGCCGCCGTCGCCATGCATTCCGCTCCCTTGGTTACCGGGCTTTGCTTTCGCGCGGGGACACTAGCCGCGCCCGTCCGGCCGAGCAACCAGCCGGCGCGCGGGGGCAGCCGCGCCTTAGGGTGCACCGGCACCCGTCGCGTACGGCTGATCCGCGGTTGCGCCGCCCTGGCCGGGCGAGCTATAAGGCGCCATTCCCCAGTTGCCCTAGAAGCGCTTGGCCCTGCGGACCGCAGGACGCCGGAGATAAAAGCCGTCATGAGCGACCGCAGGCCCCTGATGCCCAAAGCGACGGCCGTTTGGCTGGTCGAGAACACGTCGCTCACCTTCGACCAGATCGCGGCCTTCTGCGGGCTGCACGTGCTCGAGGTGAAAGGCATCGCCGACGGCGACGTGGCGCAAGGCATCAAGGGGCTCGATCCGGTGACGTCGGGGCAGCTGACGCGCGAGGAGATCGAGACGGCCGAGCGTGATCCCACCCATGGGCTGCACCTCGCCGAGCCGAAAGTGGTGGTGCCAGAGACGCCGGCCAAGAAGGGTCCGCGCTACACGCCGGTGTCGCGCCGCCACGACCGGCCCAACGCCGTGCTCTGGATCTTGCGCAACCACCCGGAGCTGAAAGACAGCCAGATCATGCGGCTCGTGGGCACGACCAAGCCGACGATCGCGCAGATCCGCGACCGCACCCACTGGAACGCCCCCAATCTGACGCCGCAGGACCCGGTAACGCTCGGGCTTTGCTCTCAGATCGACCTCGACAACGAGGTGAAGAAGGGCGCGCGCCGGCTCGAGCGTGAGCACAAGGAATGCGGGCAAGGGCATGGAGAAGGCCGGTACGCTGTTGCCGACCGAGGAGACGACGGCGGAGGCGCCGGAGCCGCGCAGGGTCGAGATCATGCAGCCCAAGACCGAGCAGCCGCGCGAGGAGACGCCCGAGGAGGAGCAGGCCCGCGTCTTTGCCAAGCTCAAGGAGATGAAGGTCGCCGAGGAGCCGCCCGAGGAAGAGGCCGACGAGCAGCCCGTCGTCGAGGAGACGGCGCACGAGGAGACGGGCGGCGACGAGGACGCCCCCGAAAAAGCCGGCGAGGAGCCGCACCAGGACTAAGGCGATTATGCCTTGGCGGAAACCGCCGGCCGCGCCAGCGCAACCTTGCGCCAGCCCAGCGCCTGCGCCACGAGCCACCCATAACAGAGCATGACGGCGAGCGGCGCTACGGGGATGCCGCGCGCCTGCAGATTGATCGTCAGGGCGAACGGAACAGCCCAGACGATGACGACGGCAGTAGCAGCGAGACCCGAGGCGCGCACGCCGCCATCCCGCAAGCACCACACCAGCGCCGCGAGCGGAATGGCGAGGTCGTAGGCCAGCACGTAGGGCGCGATCAGCATCGAGCCGAACGCAACGACCGTCGCCTTGAGCGGCCAGGAGGCTGCCCCCTTGAGCACAGCCCAGGTCGCGACCACGACGAGGATCGCCACGAGTCCCTGCAACGCCAGCGCCGCATCGACCGACGCACCGAGCAAGCGCAGGGCGCTGAAGGGCGTCGTCTTCTGCGTGGTGAAGAAGGAGTGCGTGTCCGTCATGAAGCCCCACTGCAGCTTCGCCGTCTCGCCCCACCAGGCTTGCCACGGCTCGACGCCGTAGAGCACGAGGCTCACTGCTACGAGCAACAGAGCGGTCAGCGTCGCCGCCGCGAACGCGCGCCAGGCGCCGACGAGGACGAGCGTCAACGGCAGCAACACGCCGAGCTGCGGCTTGATGGTGAAGAGGCCGATCATGATGCCGGCGAGAACGGGTCTGGTGGGCAGAAGCCGCAGCGCGCCGACGAACAGCAACGCGAGAAAGAGCCCGAGCTGCCCGAAGTTGAGGTTCACCCACAGGATGGGCGAAAGCGCCAGCGCCACGACGAGGCCCAGGTCAGCGCGGGTCGGGCGGCGTCCCAAGGCAGCGGCGAAGAACGCGGCCGTGCCGAAGACGAGCCAAAGAGCAAACGCCACGAGATAGGGAAAGAGGCCGACGGGGGCGAGAAGGGGCAGCGCGTTTGGCGGGTAGGAGAAGATCATGAACTCCTTGGCGGGAGCGAACCACCTCTGCAGGAGCTCGTTGTAGGCGGTGACGTCGTAGAGCGCGCCGACGTCGCCTGAGAGCGCCAGCCGCCCGCCCGTCCAATAGTTCACGAAGTCGAGGCCGATGTAGTAGCCGCGCTGCTCGAGCAGATCGCTGCCGGGGCGGAAATAGACCGCCAGCAACACGATCATGCCGGGCAGCGCCACGGCTGAGGCGATGAGCAGATATCGAACGAAGAGGCGATCCATGCACTAGGCCTTGGCAAGGGCCCAAAACCTAGCGTCGGCGCAGTAAAGAAAGGACGAACCCCGGCTCAGCACCAAGGGTGGCGCGGTGTCGCGCGCTCGGTCACTCGGCAAGGACCGGCGGGGCTAATCGAGGATCCACGGAACCATCAACAGAAGCATTAGGAGGATCCACAAGGCGATCGTTTGCTGCTTGAGCTCGCTCATGGCCATCTCCAGGCAAAGCCATGCGACTGCCGACAAGGCTATCCCGAATCCGACCTACACAAAAGGCAGGCGACGGACATTTTTTTCGCGACGTGCCGGGCAACGCCGCAGCCAGGCGGCCCATCGGCTGGCGCTCGGAGCAGCGCCTCTTATTAGCGGACTATGGATATGGTCGTTGCCGATCATCGCTGCTTTCGCTAGCGTTTCTCGCACATTCCCGATTTTCCGCTGCAGTTGGATGAGAGCGCCGGCCGGACAATGTCCTCAAACCCCTACAACGAGAATCTCCATAAGAACGCCGCCAACTATCAGCCGCTGACGCCCTTGCAGTTCCTGGCGCGCGCAGCTGCCGTCTACCCTGAGCATACTGCCGTCATCCACGGGGCGGCGCGGGCGAGCTACGCCCAGCTCTATGCGCGCTGCCGCCGGCTCGCCTCGGCGCTCGCAGCCCGCAATATCGGCCCCGGCGACACGGTGTCGGTGATGCTGTCGAACACACCGTCGATGCTGGAAGCGCACTACGGCGTGCCGATGGCGGGCGCCGTGTTGCATTCGCTCAACACGCGGCTCGACGCGGCCATCGTCGCCTTCCAGCTCGATCACGCCGACGCCAAGGTGCTCATCACCGACCGCGAGTTCGCCGCGACCATGAAGGAGGCCTTGGCGCTCGCCAGCGTGAAGCCGCTGATCATCGACTACGACGACCCGCAGTTTCCGCAAACGGGCGAGCCGCTCTCCGCTCTCGACTACGAGGCGTTCCTCGCCGAGGGCGATCCCGATTTCCAATGGCGCATGCCGGACGACGAATGGGACGCGATCGCGCTCAACTACACCTCCGGCACCACCGGCAATCCCAAGGGCGTCGTCTACCATCACCGCGGCGCAGCCCTCATGTGCTACGCCAACACGCTCGAGACCGGCATGGGGCTGCATCCCGTCTACCTGTGGACGCTGCCCATGTTCCACTGCAACGGCTGGTGCTTCCCTTGGTCCGTGTCGGTCGTCGCCGGCACGCACGTGTGCCTCAGGTGGGTGCGCGCCAAGGCGATGTACGACGCGATCGCCGACCACAAGGTCACGCATCTCTCCGGCGCGCCCATCGTCATGACGACGCTGCTCAACGCGACGCCCGAGGAGAAGCGCCCGATCGCACACGCCGTCTGGGTCAACCATGCCGCCGCCCCGCCCCCGCAGGCCGTGCTCGACGCCATGACGGCGACGGGCTTCCGCTTGACGCACCTCTATGGGCTCACCGAGACCTACGGCCCCGCCGTCGTCAACGAATGGAACACGGACTGGAACGGCCTCGACGAGGCCGGGCGCGCCTTCAAGCGCACGCGCCAGGGCGTGCGCTACGTCTCGCTCGAAGGGCTCACGGTCATGGACCCGCTGACGATGACGGAGGTGCCAGCCGACGGCGAGACGCTGGGCGAGGTCATGTTCCGCGGCAACATCGTCATGAAAGGGTATCTCAAGAACGCTGCGGCCACGGATGAGGCGTTCGCGGGGGGCTGGTTCCACTCCGGCGACTTGGGCGTGCTCTACCCGGACGGCTACATCCAGCTCAAAGACCGCTCCAAGGACATCATCATCTCCGGCGGCGAGAACATCTCCTCGATCGAGGTGGAGGACGTGCTCTACAAGCACCCCGCCGTCGCCTGCTGCGCCGTCGTCGCCAAGCCGGACGAGAAGTGGGGTGAGACGCCGTGCGCCTTCGTGGAGCTGCGCCCCGGCACCAGCGCCACGGCGGAGGAGCTCGTCGCCTGGTGCCGCGAGGGGCTCGCGCACTACAAGTGCCCGCGCCACATCGTGTTCGTGGATGTGCCGCGCACCTCGACCGGCAAGATCCAGAAGTTCAAGCTGCGCCAGATGGCGAAGCAGGCTTGAGGGCTCTCGAAAGCCTAGAAGGCTTGAGCGCACGCGCGCCTCGCATTAAGCGATCTGTGTCACCGTCGTCGTGGCCCTCGACGCACAAGAGACAAAGGCGGCCGGCTGGAAGCCCGGCTATTACTATTCGCCTCTCTCCCCGCAAGAGGCTTTCGAGTTGCTCGGCCTCTAACGATAGCGCGTGCGCTCGTCACGGCAGCGCCCGACTGCGCCGCCGAATATGAGCAGACCCGTCCCGCACAATGAGCGCAGGCCTCACGTGTCGTGAGAGATTTTCGAGGCGAGCGAGGGCCGCTCGCCCCGCAAACGACGAAGCGCCTAGTGGCGCGTCTCGTCGTCGCTCAAACGAGCGATCTGGTCCTTTAGCTTGAGTTTTTCCAACTTCAATCGGTGTATTTCAATGTCGTCCGACCCGGGGCGGGCGACCTCTTCTTCAATCCTACGCTCAAGAAGACGATGCTTCTCCGCTAGCTCCTGGATGTGAGCCGCAAGCGCCATCATGGTCCTCCATGAATTTGTTGAAGAGACCCCGTTAAGGTGCCAGATCGCTGGGCGATTGTCCAATGTCGAACACCAATTGTAAGCACCACCCGAAGCACGCAATTTGATGAAAAAAGGGCCGCACGAGCGTTCAGATAATGCTGCAACTGACCGCTCTTCCAGGGAAATTGTGGGTTAGCGTGCGGCTGTCGCTTGCCATGCCCCCCCAAACAGGACGATAGTTCACGCGCCCGCGCGGTGTATAACAAGGGGGCGTTTGACCGGGCCGGTGAATGACGCGTGTCGACGAGAGAGAGCTCCGTGACGAACTCGTCAAGCTCAGGGCGGAGCACCGTGAGCTCGACGACCAAATCATCTTGCTCGAGGGCTCGTCGACAGCGGACCAACTCCTCGTCAAACGCCTGAAAAAGCGCAAGCTCGCCTTGAAGGATCGCATCACCGCGATCGAGGACCAGCTTCTTCCCGACATCATCGCGTGACACTTGCCGCGCGCCTCCAGGTGAGACTGTCGAAGCGACAATCCCCTTGTCATGGGCGGCCTGCTCCTGTAATCCCCCGCTTTCTTTCGGACCGGACGCAGCACGGACTATGAGCACCGGGAAAGCCGTCGTCGGCATCATCATGGGCAGCCAATCGGACTGGCCCATCCTCAAGAAGGCGGCCGAGATCCTCGACGAGCTGCAGGTCCCCTACGAGACGCGCATCGTCTCCGCGCACCGCACGCCCGAGCGCCTCTACGAGTACGCCAAGACCGCCAAGGAGCGCGGGATCAAGGTGATCATCGCCGGCGCCGGCGGGGCCGCGCACCTGCCCGGCATGACTGCCTCGCTGACGCCGCTGCCGGTGCTGGGCGTGCCCATCGCGACGACGGTGCTGGGCGGCCAGGACAGCCTCTATTCGATTGCGCAGATGCCGGCCGGCGTTCCCGTCGCCACCTTGGCGATCGGCGAGATGGGAGCGACCAACGCCGCTCTGCTGGCAGGACAGATTCTCGGCCTCGCCGACCCCAAGGTGATGGGCCGCGTCGAGGCGCACCGCGCCAGGCGCACCGCGGCCGTCGCCGAAGCTCCCAAGGACGCGTGAGGAATGCCGCCGCTCCCGCCGGGGTCCACCATCGGCATCCTGGGCGGCGGCCAGCTCGGGCGCATGCTGGCGCTGGCAGCGGCACGCCTCGGATTCAAGAGCCACATCTATAACGACGCGACAGGTCCGGCCTGCGATGTGGCCGCCGCCGTCACGCTCGGGCGCTTCGACGACGAGGCAAAACTCGCAAGCTTCGCGGGCGCCGTTGACGTCGTCACCTACGAGTTCGAGAACGTGCCGGTGGCGGCCGCAGCAGCGGTGGAGCGCATCACGCCGGTGCGGCCGGGCTTGAAAGCGCTAGAGGTCTCGCAGGACCGCCTCGATGAGAAGCGGTTCGTGGCGGGCCTGGGGCTGCCGGTGGCGCCGTTCGCGGCCATAGCAAGCGCCGATGATTTCGAAAGGGCAGCGCGCGATTTGTTGTTCCCCGCCATCCTCAAGACGCGCCGCCTCGGCTACGATGGCAAGGGGCAAGCCCGGGTTGCGACCGCGGCCGAGCTGCCGGCCGCGGTCACGGCGATCGGCAGCGCGCCAGCGACGCTCGAGGGCGTCGTCAACTTCAAATGCGAGGTCTCGGTCCTGCTCGTGCGCGGTCTCGACGGCGCAACGCGCTTCTACGACATCCCGGTCAACCGTCACGAGGGCGGCATCCTGCGCACCTCGACGGTGCCGTGCGACATGCCTGCTTCACACCAGGCGCGGGCCCGCGAGATTGCGCAAGCGATCGCCGCTGCCCTCGATTACGTCGGCGTGCTGGCGGTGGAGATGTTCTGTGTGGGCGAAGGTGGAGAGCCGCTGATCGTCAACGAGTTTGCTCCGCGCGTGCACAACAGCGGCCACTGGACCATCGACGCCTGCGCCGTCAGCCAGTTCGAGAACCACGTGCGCGCCGTCGCCGGCTGGCCGCTGGGGTCGACCGAACGTCATTCAGACGCGCGCATGCAAAACCTCATCGGCGCGGAAGCTTCAGACTGGGCGCGCCTTGCCGCCGAGCCCGGCGCCTGCCTGCATCTCTACGCCAAAGGGGAAGCCCGGGCGGGCCGCAAGATGGGGCATGTGACCTGGATAAAACCCCGTGCGGACCGGGCTTGAAGACTTGTAGCGGCCTGCCTGAACCGCCGCCCGGCCCCTGACCGACGATGGACAATTCCGCCGCCTTTTGCTAGACAGCCCCCACTTTCAACGACGAGCGCGAGACTGGCGGGCGGCTCTGCCGGGCGCGTTTGTCTGGTTTCCCGTTCGCTTGGATCAATCAGAGGAAGACATCGCTTGCAGGTTCTCGTCCGCGACAACAACGTCGATCAGGCCCTCAAGGCGCTCAAGAAGAAGATGCAGCGCGAGGGTATTTTCCGGGAGATGAAGCTCCGCAACTATTTCGAGAAGCCGTCCGAGCGCAAGGCTCGCGAAAGGGCCGAGGCCGTGCGCCGCGCGCGCAAGCTCGCCCGCAAGAAGCTCCAGCGCGAAGGGCTGCTGCCCGGCAAGCCGGCGGTGGCAGCGCGCGGCGGTCCCCAGCGCGGTGGACCGGGCCGCAGCGGACCGGGACCGGGTGGGCCCCGCTAAAGGGCGCTCCGCTTCCGACCAACGATCATGCGCCCCCAGTGCTTTAGGGGCGCATTTGCTTTTCGGGAGCTGACGCGGCACCCGCCGACGCGATTGCGTCGATCCAGCGAAAGACCTCCTCGCCCGAGCCGTAGAGATGATGGTCGGAGTGGCCGGCGCCGGGGAAGGTCACGATCTCCTTGGGATCATTGGCGGCAGCATAGACCGCGCGCCCCATGGCCACGGGAATGACCTCGTCGTCCTCCCCGTGGATGACGAGCAAGGGCGCGGTCACCGAAGGCAGATAGCGCAAGGTCTCGTAGCGGTCGAACAGGAACCAGCGCACGGGAAAATAGGGATAGGCGCCGGCCGCCACGTCGACGATGGAGGTGTAAGGGGCATCGAGAATGATGCCGCCTACCGGCCTTTCGGCGGCCAGCTGCACCGCGATCCCTGAGCCGAGCGACTCGCCATAGAGGATGATGTCGTCGGCCGCGACGCCCTCCGCGATCAGCGCGTCATAGGCGAGCTTGGCGTCGGCGACGTTGGCGCGCTCGCTCGGCTGGCCGCTCGAGCCGCTGTAGCCGCGATAGCTCAGGATGAAGACGCCGATCCCGCGCGCGAGGTATTTGCGCACGCGCTCGGAGCGGTTGGCGAGATTGCCGGCGTTGCCGTGAAAATAAAGGAGCGTGGGCCGCCCTGGAGCGGCCCGACCGAACCAGGCAACGAGCGCTTCACCATCGGGCGTCTGCAGCACGCGCTCCTCCACACCTGCGAGCGCAAAGCTTGCAGGGGACACGCGTGTGCGGTCGGGAAAGTACATGAGCCTGCGCTGTCCGATGAAGGCTGCGACGGCAACGAATGCATAGGCGGAGGCGAGAACGAGCGCGAGTTTCACCATCACGTCCATGCCGTTCCGGTTGCCGGGGGCCTAGATCCGAGAGCGGCGCGTGGCCGCCCCCGATCAGGATAACGACCGCACCCGCCGTTGCGGAAGGGTCAGCGCGCATTCTCATCCCACGAAGATCGCAATGCACAAAGACAGGACGCGTGCTGAATTTTGCTTTGCAGCAACCTTAAATTGCATGCTAGGTTGTTATCAACCGGCTGAGGCTGGGACCCGATACTTTTGGAGGGAGCTTTTATCAGCAAGTCGTTTAAAGACCGTCCCTCGATCCTTGCGTGCCGGGCATCTCATCCATGCCCGGCATTTTTTATCCCAATGTGACGGCCACCGCCGGCGCGCTCGCGCTCACGCACCGATCGCCCGCTCCGGGGCGAGCGGCTTCTCCCCCAATGCGGCGGCAACGGCGGCGTGCGTGATCTTGCCCTCGTAGACATTGAGCCCAGCCAACAGGTGTGGATCGGCGCGCAATGCGCCCACGATACCCTTGTCGGCGAGCGCCAGAACGAAGGGCAGCGTGGCGTTGTTGAGCGCGAAGGTGGAGGTGCGCGCGACGGCTCCCGGCATGTTGGTGACGCAGTAGTGCACCACGCCGTGCTCCACGTAGCTCGGGTGGGCGTGCGTCGTCGGCCTCGAGGTCTCCGAGAATCCGCCCTGGTCGATGGAGATGTCGACGATGACCGAGCCGCGCTTCATGCTCTCGACCAGGGCTTCGCTGATGAGCTTGGGCGCCGCCGCGCCTGCCACCAGCACCGCGCCGATGACGAGATCGGCTTCGAGCACGTAGTCCTCGATCGCCTGGCGCGTGGAGAAGATGGTGTTGAGGGAGGCGCCGAAGCGCTGGTCGAGCGCGTAGAGCCGCTCGATATTTATGTCGATGCAGGTGACGGCGGCCTCGAGCCCGATCGACATGCGCACGGCGTTGAGCCCAGCGACGCCGCCGCCGATCACCACGACGTTGGCGGGCGCCACCCCCGCCGTGCCGCCGAGCAGCATGCCGCGGCCGCCCTGCTCCATCTCCAGACAATGGGCGCCGGCCTGGATCGCCATGCGGCCCGCGACCTCGCTCATGGGCGACAAGAGCGGCAGGCCGCCGTGCACGCCGGTGACGGTCTCATACGCGATCGCAGTGACGCCGCACTTCATCAGCGCCTTGGCCTGCTGCGGGTCAGGCGCCAGGTGCAAGTAGGTAAAGAGCGTCTGCCCTTCGCGCAGCATGGCGCGCTCCTTGGGCTGCGGCTCCTTCACCTTCACGATGAGCTCGGCCTCGGCGAAGACCTCTGCCGCGCTGTCGACGATCCTGGCGCCGGCCTTGCGGTAGTCCTCGTCGGAGACGCCCATGCGCTCAGCCGCGCCGGTCTCGACCACGACATCGTGCCCGTGCGCCGTCGCCTCGCGCACGCTCGCGGGGATGAGCCCGACGCGATACTCGTGGACCTTGATCTCCTTGGGCACGCCGATGCGCATGGTCTGCCTCCCCGCGGGTGCGATGGGCGCGGAGCATACTTCGCTTGAGGCGCAATCCGAATGGCGTTCTTCACCTCTCCCCAGTGTGGAGAGGTGAAGTCGCGCGCAATTCAAGCGAAGCGGACGCAGTAGACGGGCGGCAGGTTGCTGGAAACCGTCTGCCAGCTGTCGCCCTGGTCCTCCGACACCCACAGGCTACCGGTGGTCGAGCCGAAGGCGAGCTTGTTGCCCGTCTCGTCGATGTCGAGGGCATGCCTAAAGACGAGATCGTAGGCGTGCTCTTGCGGCAGGCCGTTGCTCAGCGTCTCGAAGGACTTGCCAGCATCGCGCGTGCGCGTAACGACGACCCTGCCGTCGACGGGAATGCGCTTCTCGTCCTTGATGGCGGGCACAAACCAGGCGGTGTCCGGCTCATCCGGATGCACGGCGACGGCGAAGCCGAACGTCGAGGGCCCGGCTTCCTCGATCTCCTCCCACGCCTTGCCGCCGTTGTCGGAGCGGAAGATGCCGTTGTGGTGTTGCACCCACAGGCGATCCGGGTTGGCCCGGCATTGCACCATGCGGTGAGCGTCCTGGATGTTCGGGTCGAACTGCTGCTCGGGCGGCATGAAGGCGGCGCGCATGCCGGTAATTTCCGAGTCCCAGGTGGTACCGCCGTCGGTCGTTGTCACCACGCCGCCGCAGGACACGGCGATCTGCACGCGCTTCGCGTCACGCGGGTCGACGCAAATGGAATGAATGCCGGGCAGGTCGGCGCCGCCGCCCATCCACTTCTTACGCCTGGGGCTGTCCCACAGCGTGCGCATGAACTCCCAGCTGGTGCCGCCGTCCGCGGAGCGGAACAGCCCGCCGGGAAGCGTGCCGCACCAGAGCACGCCCGTCTCGTCGCGCCCGCCCGTCTCCAGCGCCCAGATCTTGGCCGTCGTCCACGGGATCGGGCGGCCCCACGTGTCGTTATCCTCGAGGCCTTCGGGCTTCTCGGGATAGGTGGGCGTGGCAATCTCCTCCCAGGCGCCGTTGCCGTTGCTCTTGTGCATCTTGACGCCGAAGTGGCCGTGGTCGAGCGCGGCGTAAAGGCTATCATCGCGGGGATCGGCCAGCAGCATCGACACGTGGTCGGCGAGGAATTCGGCGCGCGTGATCTTCCAGGCGCCGCCGTTGCGTTGAAGCGTGAACAGGCCCTTGCGCGTCGCCACCAGAATGCGGTCGCTCATGCTCACCCCCCGGACAATGATTGCAGCACGTAGATCTCGCCGCCGTCGGGCACCACATCGGAGAGGTGCTGGCGGTCGCGAATGCGCTGGCCGTCTACGAACACCACCATGTGCTTGCGCAGAGCGGCCTGATCATCGAGCACGTAGGCCCGCGCGCGCGCGTTGCCGGCAAACGCCGCGTCGAGCGCCTCGCGCACAGTACGGCCCTCGACTTGCGCCGGCGGGCAGGCGATGTGGCGCTGCAGGTTCGGCGTGAACACGACGCGGACCATGGGCTGGTATCCTAAGGATCGACGCAGCCTGGGATACTTCGACGGCCGGGATATGGCAAACCGATTGCTCCTATTTCAACGTCATTCCCGCGGAGGCGGGAACCCAGAACACCTCACCCAAGAACCAACTTCTGTCGTGCATGTCGGTTCAGGTCGCAATAGCGGACTGTGATGAGCGGATTGGTGACCGTCCAGAAGACCGGTGGATCATCGAGGATCAGAGTTCCGAAAGCTCACTGACTTCGCCGGGCTAAGTTTGAGCCGCACTTCTGCATCGGCGGGGCCGTCGTCGACCAGCGGTCTTTGGTCACCGTCACCACGTACCGTCGGCAGTCAGGGGCGGCGCCGCGCACGAAGCGCACCTCGAAAAGGGCAAGCTCGGGCCGGCGCTGCCGCGGCCAGACGAAGGTGCCTGTATCGGGTGTCTTGGCCAGGGCGGTCTCAATGGCGATGCGCGCATTGCCGTAGTCGGTCGGCGACAGCCGCGACAGGAGGGCCCGCGACAGATCCGGGTGAAGGCCTACGGCGGCCGCGCGCGCCTGAAACGGGTTGGCTGGGTCGGAAGCGGGTGGCGGAAGCGGCGAGACTGAGAAGCCTTTGTCAGCCGGTGCCGTGGCGACAGTCGTCAGGGGTTGTGCTGGCGGCGGTGTCGCAGAATTGGCGGCGGCCATGTCGCTCGGTGGTTGGAGCGACGCGGTATCAAATTGCGATGCCGGTTCGGCTGAGTCAGCGTGGTCTGGCGGGGCCATCGCCGGCTCGAGCGGGCCCGGTTCTCTGCCGTCCACCAATGCCGACGGGGTCGCGAATTTTGTCGAAAGCCAGCCCTGCCAACTTTCCGGGTGTCTGAGCAGCCACCAGCCACCGGCCACGATCAGCAGCACCATGCAGACGCGCAAGATGGAATTCCCGCGCGTGTCGGCAGGCGGTGGGCAAATCCTCTCCCCCGGGTACAACGGGCTTTCCAGCACGTCGTCTTCGTGTGGATCGAAATAGGAAGCTGGCGCACGTTTGCGCCGAGCGAGCAGACTCATGACTAACCCCCTGATATCTATCCCTTAGTAGATATCTGCCCGCCGCAGTCTATGGGTCAGCAGTCTGAGGGCGAAATGATGGCGGCCTCGAAGTGTGAACTTCTGGCCCGTGGGACTCGGAGCAGCTTACGGTCTCCGCCCAATGCACCGGCCCGCTCCGCGCAAGTCCGCCAGCGCACGTCTGCGCCCCCGGCCGTTGAAGCGGGCGTGGGGAGTGTAAGGGGGGCGGGGGAAGGCGGGGTCCGGTCGGGCGTTGTCACGCGCGATGCCTGGACTGCAGCTCAAGTCCGCAAAGGGCCATGAGCGGACGTACGCCGTGCGTTGGAATGTCCAAGTACGAACTGCAGACGACGCGGCGTTTTGGCGGGCAAGGCCCGCGCCTCTGGCCAGGCACCGAGTGCCCCCAAGAGCACATTTGAAGCCCAGATCGGCCAGCCATCGAGATGGCGCGATTTGACACTTGATTGAGGCAAGCACGGACTGGCATCAACGGGGAGGGGGCATGGCACCGGCAAGGCAGATCGAGTTTCGATGAAAAAATCCACAGTTCGGCGTTTGACACTTCCCGCCATCGTAACGATTGCAGCCGTTGCCGCTCTGACGGCGCCGCCCACCGAAGTCAGGGCGCGACAGTCGGCTCGTCCCGCAGAATCGACGGCGCCGCGAGATGCCGGCGAGCCGATCATGGCGATCGTGTCGATCAAGTCCCAGCAAATCACATTCTATGACGCCGACGGTTGGATATTCAGGGCGCCGGTGTCGACCGGCGTCAAGGGACGCGAAACGCCGGCCGGTGTCTTCGCCGTTCTCGAGAAGGACTTGGACCACCACTCGACCCTCTACGACGATGCCTCGATGCCGCACATGCAGCGCCTGACCTGGAACGGCATCGCGTTCCACGGCGGCCCATTGCCGGGGTATGCCGCCTCGCACGGCTGCGTGCGCATGCCCTACGGTTTTGCCGAGAAGTTGTTCGACAAGACGCGGATCGGGATGCGCGTGATCATTTCTCCCAACGACGCCACTCCCGTCGAGATTTCTCACGCAGCGCTGCTGGTGCCGGACGCTGAGGCCGTCGCCGCTGCTCCGGGGCATGCCGAGACGCTCGCCCGCGAGGCAGTAGAGGCCGCCAAGGCGGTCGGCGAGACGAAGAAGGCAGCCAAGCAAGCAGCGCGCGAGGCGGCGTCTGCAAAAGCGACGCTGCGCAAGATGGAACGGCACAAGTCCTCGGCCGACGAGGATCTCGCTGACGCCGAAAAGGCACTCGAAAAGGCCAAGTCGGTCGAGGCCAAGGCGCAGGAACAAAAGCTCAAGGCCGCTGCCAAGGCCGCAGAAGCGGCCACGAAACTCGACGCTGCCAAAGCCGGTGCAGATGCGAACATCGATGCTGCAGCCAAGGCCGCCGAGACCACCAAAGCGGAACGGCAGAAATCCGCGGCCGACGAAGATCTCGCCGACGCCGAAAAGGCACTCGAAAAGGTCAAGTCGGGCGAGGCCAAGGCGCAGGAACGAAGGCTCAAGGCCGCTGCCAAGGCAACCGACGCGGCTACGAAGCTCGACACCGCCAAATCCGATGCGACCTCGAAAAACGATGCCGCAGCCAAGGCAGCGGATGCCGCCAAGGAGGCCGCAACGAGGAAGGTCGACACCGCCAAAGCGGCGAAGGACGCACAGCTCGCGCTCGAGCCGGTCTCGGTCTACATCAGCCGCGCGACACAGAAGCTTTACGTGCGGCGGAACACGCATAAGCCATGGCCGGACGGCGGCGAGGTCTTCGATGCGAGCATTGAGGTTCCGGTCACGATCCGCGACCCCGACAAGCCCATCGGCACGCATGTGTTCACGGCAATGGCGAGCAACGATGCGGGACTTCGGTGGACAGTGGTCACGATCGACAACGGCGACGATGCCAAGGACGCGCTCGACCGGATCAGCATCCCCAAGGACGTGCTCGATCGCATCGCGCCGACCGCGCTGCCGCGATCCTCGATCATAATCTCCGACGAACCGCTGAGCCGCGAGACCAACTATCGCACCGAGTTTGTTGCGGTGCTGAGCAACCAGCCCCAGGGCGGCTTCATAACGCGCCGGCCTACGGTCTCTGCTATCCCTGAAGATGCCAGATCGTGGCAACCCGGCTTCTTCGGCTTCTTTGGCCAGCCTAGCCAGGATCCGCAACCTGGCGATAACCGGCGGCGCCGCCGCAGGCAGCAGGGGAAACCGGGTTTGTTCTGGTAAGTGACGGCACGCCGGTCGTTGGCCTCCTGGGTGCGCCGTCACTGTTTCGACCTTGGCGCTTTCCGCAAGCGTAGGTCCCGTCGGTCGAGCAAGCCTACCGACGGGACGTCCAAGCATGTCCGTAATCTCTGCACTGGAAAAGTCAGCTTTCCGCTCGCGATGCACACTCGAACGTCCGCTCGGGTCATAAGCAGACATTCGCGGATCAGGCTAGACGCTCAACGCGCCTTGCGCGCCCTAATCACCGTCTTCCCGCCCGCCTCAGCAGCGACGCGGATGATCGTCTCGCGCAACCAGATGTGCGCGGGATCCTTGTCGTAGGATGCGTGCCACAAGCAGCGAGCTCGTCAGCTGCGGCAGTTCGACGGGCGGCGGGCTGAGGCTGAGACCTAACTCGTCGGCAAAATAGTGCGCGAGCCTGGCATGCATGGTGGTGATGACCGCTGCGCCGGCGACGAGAAACGGCACGGCCACGAAGTGCGGCGTCACCAGCGCGATTTTCCGACTGAGGCCGAGTTTTTCCAGCGCCTCGTCCACCACGCCGCGCTCGCCGCGGCGCAAGCTCGTCAGCACGTGCGGCAAGCGCACGTAGTCTTCAAGCGAGATCGGCGGCTTCACGTGCACCTTCTTCTGCATTGAACATGACGAGGTAGGTGTCGGTGCTCAGCAATCGCCGCTTGTGGTGCACCTGGCCGCCGGCGAACGCCCCGACCCCGATGCCGAGATCGAGGCGATCGGCGTCGAGGTCATCGAGCAGCCCCTGGCCTTCGGCCGCATAGAAGCGAAAGCGGATGCCGGGCGCGTGCGCGCACACGTAGGCGAGCAGCGCCGGGCCCACCAGGACCTCGACGCTGTCGGGCAAGCCGATGCGAAAGACGCGTTCCGCCGTCGCCGGATCGAACGCCTCCTCGCGCGAGACCAGCGTCTCGATCTGCGCCAGCGCGATACGCACCGGATCGGCGAGCGCCAGAGCGCGAGGCGTCGGCTGCATCCCACCGGGCCCGCGCGTCATGAGCTCATCACCAAACAGCTCACGCAGCCGCGCCAGGTTGTGGCTCATGGCCGACTGGCCGATGCCGATGCGGGCTGCCGCCTTGGTGACGCTGCGCTCGGCCAGCAGCGCATCCAGCGCTACGAGCAGATTGAGATCCACGCGGGATAAATTGATGTGATCGATGGGCATTATTAATCCAATCTGTTGGACTAATTATGCCCCCTGTACCATTTTCCCTGGCAACAGACCAGCGCATCCGCGTTCTGGCCTCCACCACCAGAGATGGGAGACAGTCATGAGCTTTCGGAAAGTTGCCTTCATCGCCGCGGCCGTCACCTTGGCCTCGATCGGTTCCGCCACGATCACTTCGGCATGGGCGGGCGGGCCGCGCGCTCACACGATCGACCTCGGCAACGTCAACGGCGTTGCCTACTACACCGAGGAAGCCGGCCGCTTCCATGTCGTTGCGACGGTTGCCCAGCAAGAAGGTCAGCCCATCCGCGTCGAGACGGTGCTCGCCCCGGGTCAGTCCTTCGTGCTCTCCACGGCAAAGCAGGGTGACGCGGTGCCCACGAGCGTCGAGCTCAGCCGGGAAGCGGGCGACCTCATGGTTCGCGCCGTTGCCGCGACGAACTGAGTCAGCACTTGCATGAGCAGGCCCGGCGCCAACGCGCCGGGCCTCGTTGTTTGCCGACGCTTCCAGTGCCTCGGTCGTTGCCAGAGGCAAGTTTGGGCGTGAGCTACTCCAGCCCGCTCTTGTGCAGCAGCCGCAGCACGGCCGTGCACGGCACCAGGAACGTTTGCCAATCGTCCTTCTTCTTGGGATCGACGTCGTAGCGGAATTTGTTGTCGGCGCCCGCCGCCCCTTGCGCGACAACGCCGACGAGTGAGCCGCCTTCATCCACGACCGGGCCGCCCGAGCTGCCGGGGAGCGAGTCGACGCTCGAGGCGATGTACGTGGACGTGACCCCGCGGAAGTCCGTTCGCCCCAGACCGACAAAGTCCCCCTTGCTCCAGCGCTTGACCTCGCGGCGCAAGCGCAGGGAGCGGCGCTTGCCGACGCCGGGAAATCCGATCGCATAGATCTCGCGGTGCAGAGACTTGTCGCACTTATCATCGACCGGAACCGGGTTGCCGATGCGCAGATTGGCCCCGGCCTCGACCTTGATGACGGCGATATCATAGGCGTCGTCGATTAGGACAGGCTTCACGTGGTCGAGCCGAAGCGGCGCCCGCGCCACCGTGATGCCGTCGCGCTCGAAGCGCCGCTGGTGGATGTCTTCCGCCAGGTAACGGCGCGGTTGCTTGCAATCGGCGATCGCGTGGCCGGCCGTTATGAAGAAGTAGTCGGCGCGCTTGGCGCGGCGCTCGTTTTGCGCCTTCCCAACGTAGAAGGCCGTGGCGGTATAGACGCTTCTCCGACCCTCGCACACGAAGGCATAGACGGACGGCCACACGGCGCGCACGGCCGGCGGCTTGTTGTCTGTGAAGAAGCCCTCGGCGGCCAATGAGGAAGCAGCGGGCGTGCCGGCCAAAGCGGCGCACAGCAACAGCCATGCAGAGTTGAGAGCTATGGCTCGGAAACGGCGCGCCACCGTCAGTGCGCGAGCGCCTTGACGATGTTCTCGGTCATCTTCTTGGCGTCGCCCAACACCATCACCGTGTTGTCGCGGTAGAAAAGCGGGTTGTCGATGCCGGCATAGCCCGAGGCGAGCGAGCGCTTGTTGAAGAGCACGGTGCCGCCCTTCCACACCTGCAACACCGGCATGCCGTAGATGGGCGAGGTCTTGTCGTCCTCGGCCGCCGGGTTGGTCACGTCGTTGGCGCCGATCACGTAGACGACGTCGGTCTGCGGGAACTCGGAATTGATGTCCTCGAGCTCGAACACCTCGTCGTAGGGCACGTTGGCCTCGGCCAGCAGCACGTTCATGTGGCCCGGCATGCGTCCCGCCACGGGGTGGATCGCGTACTTGACCTCGACGCCCTCTTTCTTCAGCGCGTCCGCCATCTCGCGCAGCGCGTGCTGCGCCTGCGCCACCGCCATGCCGTAGCCCGGCACGATGATGACGCGGGAAGCGTTCTTCATCACGTAGGCTGCGTCCTCCGCCGAGCCGAGCTTGACGGGCTTTTGCTCGGCACCTCCCGCCGGGCCTGCGACCTCGCCGCCAAAGCCGCCGAGGATCACCGAGACGAACGAGCGGTTCATGCCCTTGCACATGATGTAGGACAGGATCGCGCCCGAGGAGCCGACGAGCGCGCCGGTGATGATGAGCGCGATGTTCGATAGCGTGAAGCCGATGCCGGCGGCGGCCCAGCCCGAGTAGGAGTTGAGCATCGAGATGACGACCGGCATGTCGGCGCCGCCGATCGGGATGATGATGAGGATGCCGAACAGCATGGCGGTAAGCGTGATGGCCCAGAACAGCAGCGGCTCGCCGCCCGAGAGGCAGAAGCTGTAGATGAGCCAGACCAAGAGCCCGAACAGCGCCAGGTTGATCAGGTGGCGCCCCGGCAGAGTGATGGGCTTGCCCGACATGCGCCCCGACAATTTCGCAAACGCGATGACGGAGCCGGTAAAGGTGATGGCGCCGATGGCGACGCCGAGCGACATCTCGATGAGGCTCGCGAAGTGAATGTCGCCGGCGGTGCCGATGCCGAAGCTATCGGGCGCATAGAGCGCGGAGGCGGCGACGAACACCGCCGCGAGACCGACGAGCGAGTGGAAGGCGGCGACGAGCTCGGGCATCGCCGTCATGGGGATGCGCCGCGCGGTGATGGCGCCGATGAGGCCGCCGACGGCCAGCCCGCCGCCGATCATGTACCAGGTGACGGGAAGCTCGGGCGCAGCGATGGCGAGCGTCGTCGCCATGGCGATCGCCATGCCGAGCATGCCGAAGTAGTTGCCTTGGCGCGAGGTGGCGGGGCTCGACAGCCCGCGCAGGGCGAGGATGAACAGCACGCCCGAGGCGAGGTAGAGGCCTGCGACGAGATTGGGGGACATCGTTGGGATCGTCACCGCTTGTCGCCCTTCTTCTTGTACATGGCGAGCATGCGCTGCGTGACGAGGAAGCCGCCGAAGATGTTGACCGCCGCCATGGCGAGCGCGAGCAGCCCGAAAGCCTTGGAGTATGTGGGGTTGCCGAAGCTCATGAGCGCGTCGATGCCGCCGTGCTCCACCGCCACGGCTAAGAGCGCGCCGACGACGATCACCGAGGAGATGGCGTTGGTCACCGACATCAAGGGCGTGTGCAGGGCCGGCGTGACGCTCCAGACCACGTAGTAGCCGACGAAGATCGCCATCACGAACACCATCAGCTCGTAGACGACGGGGTCGATGGCGCCGCCGATGCCGCCTGCCGCGAACGCTGGCGTCGGCAGCATTAGGGCAACCAACAGAACCTGACACATGGCCTTGAATGCAGCCCAAACGCTTTTCTCCCTCCCCCTTGATGGGGGAGGGTCGGGGAGGGGGTGGTGCACCGCATTAGAAGTTGTGGACACCCCCCGCCCTATCCCTGCCCCGCAAGGGGGAGGGAACGAGGTCGGGTGAAGCCGACACGCTTGCGAGAGTTTCGATCCGTCATCTCACGCTCCCTGTGCGGTGAGGCTCGGGTGGACAATTCTGCCGTCCTTGGCCACAAGCGTGCCTTTGACGATCTCGTCGTCCCAGTCGATCTTGAGGGCCTTCTCGTCCTTGTCGATCAGGGTGCCGAGGAACGCCAGCAGGTTCTTGGCATAAAGGCTCGAGGCGTTGACCGGGATCTCGCCCGCGAGGTTGAGCGGAGCAAAGATGCGCACGCCGCCCACATCGATCGTCTTGCCGGGTTCGGAGAGCTCGCAGTTGCCCCCGCGCTCAGCCGCAAGATCGACGATGACCGCGCCGGGCTTCATGCTCTCGACCATGGCGCGCGTGATGAGCCTGGGCGCCGGGCGTCCGGGGATCAGCGCTGTCGTCACGACGATGTCCTGATTCTTGATGTGGGAGGCGACGAGCTCGGCCTGCTTTTGCTGATACTCGGCCGACATCGGCTTGGCATACCCGGCTGCGGTCTGGGCCTGCTTGAACTCCTCGTCCTCCACCGCGATGAACTTAGCGCCGAGCGAGGCGACCTGCTCCTTGGCAGCGGGGCGCACGTCGGTTGCCGACACCTGTGCGCCGAGCCGGCGCGCCGTGGCGATCGCCTGCAGGCCGGCGACGCCGGCGCCCATGATGAAAACTTTTGCGGCGGGCACCGTGCCCGCCGCTGTCATCATCATCGGCATGGCAGAATCGAACATCGCCGCAGCATCGACGACGGCCTTGTAGCCGGCGAGGTTCGCCTGGCTCGAGAGCACGTCCATGGATTGGGCGCGCGTGATGCGCGGCATGAACTCCATGGAGAACAGCGCCGCGTTGGTGGCGGCAAGCGCCTCGAGACCGGCCCGGTCGCCGTAAGGGTCGAGCATGGCGACGACCAAGGCGCCGGGCTTCAAGCCCTTCACCTCGTCGGCGCTCGGCCGGCGCACTTTCAGGAGAATGTCGGCATCGCGCAGCGCTTGTGCCGCGTTTCCCGCGATCTCGGCCCCTTGCGCCTTCAGCGCCTCGTCGGAGAAGCGCGAGCGCATGCCGGCACCCGCCTCGACCTTCACGTGAGCGCCGAGCGCGGTGAGCTTCTTTACCGTCTCAGGCGAGACCGCGACACGCGGCTCGTCTGTCCCCTCCGCCGTAACAGCTATGGTGACCATGGACACTTCCGATCGTGCGGAGGACTTTGGCCGCCGGAAAGGCGCGAAAGCTCCAAGAAATCAGTCTCGTCTTGCGTCTGCGGGCGCATCGGCTGCGACCGAGGCGCGGACTAGACCAAGAAGTAGGCCATGCCCGCCAAGAGCAGGACGAGGCACACGATCGCTACTTTGGTGAAAAGCAGGAACTGCTTGTAGGTCTGAGCATGCTGGGCGTAGTCCATCGCAGGATTGCCGCTAGACAAGTCGATCGCCACGATTCCCCTCCCTCGGGTTTGCTATCGTTGAAAAACCTCGTACCTCAACCCAAGGCCGCTATCAAGCTGATCAGAGCCAAGGCGCGTTATGCAGGCCAAGTGATTGGCCCGGTTTCGCATTCCAAGGCTCCCGACGCTGCACTGCGGCACGCAAATAGTTAGCATTTTAAAGTAGGCTCAAAGGCGAAGCCTCCAGCCTGCCCGGTCGGCGCCCGTGGACACATTCGAGCTCATCGAACGCCTTGCCGTCGCTCTCTCCATCGGCCTCGTCATCGGCATCGAGCGCGGCTGGAAGCAGCGCGAGGAGCCCGAGGGAGACCGCGCCGCGGGCCTCAGGACGCACGCGCTCGCGGGGCTCTTGGGCGGGATCTGGGGGGCGCTCGCACGGGCTGCAGGCGACGGGGGCCCCTTGGCGCTCGGCCTCGCTTTCGCAGCCTTCACGGCCGCGATTGTCGTCTTCCGCTACCGCGAGATGGAGCACGACAAGACCTTCGGTGCGACGACCGTCGTCGCCTCCATGCTGGCGTTCGCACTGGGCGCACTCGCCGTGATGGGGGACGTGACGGCAGCAGCCGCCGCCGGTGTCGCCACCGCACTGCTGCTGGCGCTGAAAGCGGCACTGCACGAATGGGTGAAGCGGCTGACGTGGGAGGAGCTGCGCGCCGGCCTCATCCTCGCCGCCATGACCGTCATCCTGCTGCCGCTGCTGCCCGACCGCGAGCTGGCGCGCTGGTTCCCCGTCAACCCGCGCGAGGTGTGGCTGCTGACCATCCTCATCGCCGCACTGTCGTTTGCTGGCTACGTCGCGATCCGCTACGCCGGCGCGGCTCGGCGTGCTGCTCTCCGGCGTTGCCGGCGGCCTCGTGTCCTCGACCGCGGTGACGCTCAACATGGCACGGCTTGCGCGCCAGCACCCCGAGCGCGAGAAGCTGTTTGCCGCCGGCATCATGCTCGCGAGCGGTATGATGATGCTGCGCGTCATCGTCGTCGTCGGCATTATCAACATCGCGCTCTTGCAGATCATCACCGTGCCCCTGATCCTCGCAGTGCTGGCGCAGGCGGCCGTCGCCAGCGTGCTCGGCAACTGGGCGCGCGGCGATCACGAGGCCGCTGGCGCACTCGAGCTGCGCAACCCATTCGACCTCGGCGTCGTGTTGGAGTTCGGCGCGCTGCTGGCGTTGATCATGGCGCTGGCCCAAGGCATCTCGACATGGGCGGGCGCGAAGGGTGCGATCGCGCTCGCGGCCGTGTCGGGCATTGTCGACGTCGATGCGATCAGCATCTCGATGGCGCGCCTTGCCCCGAGAGGCCTCGACGCCGAGAGCGCGGCCTACGCCATCCTCGTCGCTGTGACGGTCAACAGCGCGACCAAGGTCGTGCTGGGCTCCACGGCCGGGGGGCTGCGGCTCGGCAAGCTGTTGGCTGCGGGGCTCGCCGCGGCCTTCATTGCGGGTGCCGTTGGGCTTCGCCGTCGCCTTGCGGATATGAAGTAGGGTTCGATCACCCGCAAGTCAGGATGATTATCGATTTGTTAGTGCGTAAGAGTGGGAAATACACAGAAGTCGTTCCGAACAGGATTTTCAGAAAGTCGGCATAGGCCGTGAGCGCTCCGCTTCACCGCCGGCTCGACGTGGGCGCGCAAATCATGCGGGTGCGGGTAATTTCCGCTTGCTTCATCCTGGCGTGCTTGCTCGGGCCAGCGCAGGCAACCTCCAGCTACGCCTATCGCAGCGACGAGTATGCGACAGTGCGCAACGGCGAGGCGCCGAGCCGCAAGTATTCCGTCGCCGCACATGGAAACGGCGAGTCCGGCGATGAGGATTTTCACCTCTATCTCATGGCCGAGCCGGGCCACCGCAGAATCGGGCCGCTTGAGGAGGTGACAGAGATACTCGACACCGCGCCAAGCGCCTATGAAGCCGTCTGGTCGCCCAACTCGCGTTACGTCGCCCTCTTCTACCGCAGCGACCGCCACGTCAGGGCGATGACCCTCTATAGGATCGAACGTGGCCGGGCCTATCTGATCACGGGACCAACGCTGCTCGCTGCCGCCGTTGGGGCGCGCTTGGCAGGCTCCGACGATGTCGAGGTCCGCTCCCGCAACTTGGAGCTGACCTGGTCCGGGCCAGGGAGATTCCTTCTCAAGCAGCACGGCATCGTCGCGATCAGCTCGCCGCGCCTCGCAACCAAGTTCGGCGCGTTCGGACGCTTGGAGCCGCCCTCCGCGGATGCCACACCTGGCAAGACTTTCTTGGCGTTCTCGGCTCAGGCCGAGTGTGAGGTGGGCACCAAGGATGAATACCGGATCACCGATCTGAAGCCGGGACCGGCCAACTAGACGCTCCGACTTGTGCGGGCGCGAAGCGCGCGATTGCATTGGCCGCCGTGGGTGACGCTCGCGGTGTGAGGCGCGCATGGTTGACGCCGCGCGGCGCAACTTGCAGTTTGCTTTCGAGCGGCAACGGACGAGCGGGGCGGAAATGATCGGACTGGCGGCGCTGGCCCTGCTCTTGATCTTCGTGAGCGTCGCGGTGCACGCCGTCGTGCTCGCGCGCATGATGGTGCACCTCATCCACAGCGCGCACCTGCGCGTCTTCAACGTGTTCCGCGCCCACGCGCTTCTATTGTTTCTCGTGTTCACCGTCCTGCTCGCCTCGCATCTGATGCAGGCGCTGTTGTGGGCGGTCGCCTATTTCGCGGTCGGCGGATTCGACGATCTTCCGACCTCGCTCTACTTCTCGCTGTCGAGCTACACGACGGTGGGTTACGCCGACGTGGTCTTGCCCCAGCACATGCGCCTCCTGGGCCCGCTCGAAGCCGCGACTGGCGTGCTCATGTTCGGCTGGTCGACCGGCTACATCTTTGCTCTCGCCACCCGTATGCTGGCCGCGGAGCAGACGCGATCGCCGGAACGGCCCGCCAAGGCACGCGACTGAGCTCAGTCAGCCGCGTTCAGGAAGTAGATATCCGGCCTGTCCACCACGCCTGCCGCCGCCATTTCCGCTTTCAGCTCCTCTGACCCGACGAGGGCCTTGGCGGTGTCCAGGTCGGCTGCGTCGAACAGAATGACGACCTCACTGGGATCGTCGGCGGAGCGGAACAGGCGGGGATTGGTCAGCCCGGCCGCTGCACGCTTGGGCTCGTGTGCTTGGAAGCTGGGCTTCCATGCGGCGAAGTCCTTCACCTTGTGGCGAACGATGATGGTGGCCAATCTTTCCTCCCTTGGTTTGCGGGGGTGCTAGCTTTCCCACCAACACCTACTGCTCTTTTCTCAATGACATGATGAAGGCGGCGAGATCGTCGATCTCGGTGAGCGTCAGGTGGTGGTTCGGCATCATCGGCGGCACCGCCTTGAGCCAGCGCACGATGCCGCCGAAGGTCTGATCGGGGCGGTTGGCCACGGCGACGAAGCCCGGCACGCCCATCGGCCCCTCCTTCTCGCCCTGGCCCGCGTTCAAGTGGCACTGGGCGCATAGCGCGTGGGCGAGCTGCGCGGCCCTTGGCGACGTCCTCGTCCTCGCCGGCGCGCGCCGGCGAGATGCCGAGGGCCATCCCCACGAGGGCCGCCGCTACGGCCGTCCTCAGACGCTGCATCGCTGTCTCCGCGCAAGACTCAACAAGCCTCAGAGTCTAATTGCTTTTCGCCCATAGGGCACCCGGGCGTTGCGGGCGCGCGGCCGGCTACGCCGTCGCACGCTCTGGTGTGGAGCGCGCAATTGACCCACATCAGTTCCAGGCCGCGCGCGCCGGGCTAGCCTCTTTGCCGAAACATGGCTGCCCAACGCGGCCGATTGACCTCAGGAGCGCCACCATGACCAGAAACGAAGGACTGCTCGACCGCTTCGTGCGCGTCGTTGCCGGGCTCGCCCTCATCGCCTCCCCGCTCGGGCTCTATGGGCCGGAGTACACGTCCATTTGGGGCTGGATCGGCGTCGTGCCACTGCTGACAGGCCTGATCGGCGTCTGCCCCGCCTACGCGCTCGTCGGCATCAAGACATGCTCGAGCTGAGCGAGCCGTGCCATGAGGCTGATGCTCGCTATGGCTCTGATGCCAGGGGTCGCATCGCCTGCCTGGGCGCAGGCGGGACAGCCGGGGTCGTGGCACATGCATGACTGGGGCATGGGCTCAGGCATGGGGTGGGGAGGAGGCATGGTGCTCGGTCCGCTTCTGACCATTGGGCTCGTCATCCTGCTCGTAGTGCTGATCGTGCCGTTCGTGCGCTCGATCGGCGGCGGCGGTACGGGCCCGCGCACTGCGAGTGCGCGCGATATTCTCGATGCGCGCTATGCGAAGGGCGAGATCGACCGCGAGGAGTACCTGCGCCTCCGCAACGACATCGCCGGCGAGCAGTAGGCCTCACGCCGACTCGGGCAGCGGCACGCCGGCCGCGTCGAACGCGGCGCGCTGGCGCTTGGTCACGTCGTCGAGCTGGAAACCTTCGATCGTCTCGTTGAAGAGCCGGTACCAGTTCTGGCGCGCGCCCAGGTGCAGAAACACGCCGCCGAGCCCGATGGCGGCGCGGTCCATGAACACGAACTCGCGCGGCACCGTGACCGGGCCCTTCTCGCGCAGGATCTTGTGCACGGTGAAGGCCTCGCGGCGTCCGTACTCGCCCGGCGTCGTGCCTTCGGCGATGGCGCGCTCGCGGTCATCGAGCAGCGGCCCGTAGATGAACTGGGCCCACATGGTCATCGCCTCGATCAGCTCAGAGGACAGCCCGCGGAAGCCCCAGGTCTCGTAGGCGTGCACCATGAGATCGCGGTTGTTGTGCAAGAGGCCTGTGTAGAGATCGATGACGCCCTGCACGAAAGCGACGCGGAAGGAGCGGATGCAGCCGTAATCCAACAGGTTGATCCCCGCCGGGCGCCCCTCGCGCTCGAATACGGTATAGTTGCCCAAGTGTGGGTCGCCGTGGATGACGCCGTAATGGCTGAACGGAAACCACCAGGCGCGGAACATCGCTTGGGCAATTCTGTTGCGGTCCTCGAGCGGCGCTGACGTGTAGTCGAGAAGCATGCGGCCCTCGAGCCAGGTCATGGTCAAGAGCCGCTTGGTCGACAGCTCAGGCACGACCTCGGGCACGCGGATGCGCTCGTCGTCGGCGAAGATGGCGCCATAGAGCTTGGTGTGGCGCGCCTCCAGCTCGTAGTCGAGCTCCTCTCTGAGCCGCGCGGAAATTTCCTTCAGGATCTCGCCGGTCTCGACCGCAGGCGTCATGCGCGCGTGGATGGCAAATATCGCCTTGAGCTGCGTGAGGTCCGCCTCCACCGCTGAGGACATGTCGGGGTACTGCAGCTTGACGGCGAGCAGGCGCCCGTCGTGGCCGACCGCCTTGTGCACCTGGCCCAGCGACGCCGAGGCCGCGGCAGCCGTGTCGAAGCTCTGAAAGCGGGTCTGCCAATCGGGGCCGAGCTCGACTTGCATCCGCCGCCTGGCGAAGGCCGGCCCCATGGCGGGCGCGGCCGACTGCAATTGCGCCAGCTCGCGCGCATATTCGGCCGGCAGCGCCTCGGGGATGGTGGAGAGGAGCTGCGCCACCTTCATCAACGGGCCTTTGAGGCCCCCGAGCGCGGCGGCGAGATCGGCGGCGGTGCGCGCTGAATCGTGCTCCAGGCCGAACAGGCGCTCGCCGGCGACGCGGGCGGCAAGTCCGCCGACGTTGGTGCCGACGCGCACGTAGCGCGCGGCCCGGGCGGAAAACCGGTTCTCCTCGTTGCCCATCGGCGATCCTGACTCAGCGCGGCGCGATCAGGGCCGCCGCATCATGCGCATATCGGGGGGCTGGGGCGGCGCCGGCAAGGGCGGCAGCTAAACCGCGACTTGGGTGCCGACCTCGACCACGCGGTCGGTTGGGATCTGGAAGTAGGTGGTGGCGTCCTGGGCTGAGCGCGCCAGTGCCACGAACAGCTGGTCCTGCCAGCCCGGCATCTCCGACTTGGGCGTCGGCTTCAAATTGCGCCGCGACAGGAAGAACGACGTCGCGCTCACGTCGACATTCAAATCCTTGCGTCGGCATTGCTCGAAGATCTTGGGCACGCTCGGCGTCTCCATGAAGCCGTAGCGCGCGACCACCCGGATGAAGGTGTCGCTGACGCGCTCCACGCTCACGCGCTCGTAGCGGGGCACGCGCGGGGTATCCTCGGTGCGGATGGAGAGGATGATGTTGCGCTCGTGCAGGACGCGGTTGTGCTTCAGGTTGTGCATGAGCGCCGTCGGCGCCGCGGTGGGATCGGCGGTGAAGAACACCGCTGTGCCCGCCACCCGGTGCGGCGGCTTCGCCTCGAGACGGCGCAACAGCCAGTCGAGGTCGGCCTCGTTCTTGCGCGTCTGCCGGGCGAGCAGGCGCGAGCCCCTGACCCAGGTGATCATGACGAGGCCGACGCAGGCCGCCAGCGTGAGCGGCACCCAGCCGCCTTCGAACACCTTGAGGAAGTTGGCGGTGAGGAAGGCCTGCTCGAGGAACAGCAGCGGAATCACCAGGAGCAGCGTGCGCCACAGCGGCCACTTCCAGAATTGCCAGATGACGAAGAAGGCCAGAAGCGTGTCGATCACCATCGCCGCCGTCACCGACACACCGTAGGCCGCCGCCAGGTTGGAGGAGGAGCGGAAGATGACGACGACGAACAACACGCCGATGAGCAGCATCCAGTTGACGCGCGGCATGTAGATCTGGCCCGAGACGGCCTCGGACGTGTGCGTGATGCCGAAGCGCGGCAAGAGGCCGAGCTGAATCGCCTGGCGGGTCAAGGAGAACGCGCCGGTGATCACGGCCTGGCTGGCGATGATGGTCGCCATCGTCGCCAGGATGACCATGGGGACGAGCGCCCAGTCGGGATAGAGGAGATAGAACGGGTTCTCCAGCGCCTCGGGGTGCTGCAGCACGAGCGCCCCTTGCCCGAAGTAGTTGAGCGTCAGCGCCGGCAGGATGAGCCCGAACCACGCCATCTGAATCGGCTTGCGGCCGAAGTGGCCGAGATCGGCGTAGAGCGCTTCGGCACCCGTCACGGCGAGGAAGACGAGACCCAAGACGGTGAGGCCGATGAGGCCGTGCCGCAGCAAGAACCTGATCCCGTACCAAGGATTGACCGCGACCAGCACCTCCGGGTTGATGACGAGATGCACGATCCCGCCGACGGCGAGCACCGAGAACCACACGACCGTGACCGGGCCGAAAAAGGACGCGACCTTCGCCGTGCCGCGCGATTGCGCCGCGAACAGCCCGATCAGAATCACCAGCGACAGCGGCATCACGTACTGCTCGAGTGCGGGCGAGACGAGCACCAGACCTTCGACGGCGGACAGGACGGAGATGGCCGGCGTGATGACGGCGTCGCCATAGAAGAACGAGGCCCCGGCGATGCCGAGGCCCATGATCACGGGCGCACTGCGCTTGGCGACCGATTGGCCGAGCGCCATCAGGGCGAACATGCCGCCCTCACCCTTGTTGTCGGCGCGCAAGAGGATGACGACGTATTTCAGCGTGACGATGAGCAGAAGCGCCCACAGGATCAGCGACAGCACGCCGAACACCGCCTCGCGGCCGGCGAAGCTCGTGGCCTTGGCGGCGATGACGGCTTCGCGGAAGGCGTAGAGCGGACTGGTGCCGATGTCGCCGTAGACGACGCCCACGCACCCCAGGACGAGCGGCCAAAAATGCTTGTCGGGAGTGCCGTCGGGCAGGCCCTGATCGGCACCCTTCGCGACATGCGATTGGGCCACGTCGGCACCTCACGTTTAGCTGACTGCAGTGCAGCAATGGCGGGCGCTTCTAACCCCTAAAGCGGCCCCAGGGGAACCCCTTAATTCGCGATAGCCCCCGCTTCACAGCCTTGACAATGACGCAAGACTCTGGGGCGGGGAAAGGTTGCTTGCCGCGCTGCGGCAAGGAAACGCAACAGTGTTGCACGCCTTGCGGCTTTTCGGCGCGTTTGCAAGTCAAGAGCTAGGCAGCTGCGTCCATCTTCTCCAACTCGTCGATCATGCCGGAGATGACGTTGAGGCCCTTCTGCCAGAACTCCGGCTTGGAGGCGTCGAGCCCGAACGGCGCCAAGAGCTCCGAGTGATGCTTGGAGCCCCCCGCTTTCAGCATATCGAAGTACTTGGCGACGAAGCCGGGGTGCGCCTCCTCATAGAGGCCGTAGAGCGAGTTCACCAGGCAGTCGCCGAAGGCGTAGGCGTAGACGTAGAACGGCGCGTGGATGAAGTGGGGCACATAGGTCCAGAACACCTCGTAGCCGGGCTTCAGCTCGATCGCCGGCCCCAAGCTTTCCACCTGCACCTCGAGCCAGATGGCGTTGAGCTGATCGGGCGTCAGCTCGCCTTGGCGGCGCGCCTCATGCACCTTGCGCTCGAAGGTATAGAAGGCGATCTGGCGCACCACCGTGTTGAGCATGTCCTCGACCTTGCCGGCGATCATCGCCTTGCGCTCTTTCGGGTCCTTGATCTCGGCCAGGAGCGCCTTGAAGGTCAGCATCTCGCCGAACACCGATGCGGTCTCGGCCAGCGTCAACGGCGTCGGCGCCATCAGCGCCCCTTGGCGGCGCGCCAGCATCTGGTGCACGCCGTGGCCGAGCTCGTGCGCTAACGTCGTCACGTCGCGCGGCTTGCCCAGATAGTTGAGCAGGACGTAGGGGTGCACCGAGGGCACGGTCGCGGCGGAGAAGGCGCCGGGCGCCTTGCCCGGTCGCACGGGGGCGTCGATCCAGCGCTTGTCGAAGAATTCTCCAGCGAGCGTCGCCATCTCCGGCGCGAAGCCCTTATAGGCGCCGAGCACCAGCCGGCGCGCCTCCGTCCAGGCGAAGATGCGATCGGGCTGCTCGGGCAGCGGCGCGTTGCGGTCCCAGTGGGCAAGGCGCTCCTTGCCGAGCCACTTGGCCTTCAGCGCATAGTAGCGGTGCGACAGCCGCGGATAGGCTGCGCGCACGCTCGATGCCAGTGCGTCCACCACCTCGGCCTCGACCCGGTTGGCGAGGTGGCGGCTGGCGGCCACGTCCTTGAAGCCGCGCCAGCGATCGGAAATCTCCTTGTCCTTGGCGAGCGTGTTGGTGATCAGCGCAAAGAGGCGGACGTTCTCCTTGAACACGGCAGCGAGCGATTCAGCGGCGGCCTTGCGTCTCTCCTCGCTCGGATTGGAGAGGAGGTTCAGCGTGAGCTCGAGCGTCAGCGGCGCCTCCTCGCTGGCGACGGGGAAGCGCAGCGCCGTCATCGTCTCGCTGAAGAGGCGGTCCCACGCCCCGTTCGAGGTCTGGCTCTTCTCGTGGAACAGCCGCTCGATCGTCTCGTCGAGCTGGTAGGGCTTCTCCTTGCGCACGTTGTCGATCCACGGCTTGTAGTGGCCCGCGCGCGGGGTCTTCAAAGCCTCGGCCATCACCTTGTCGTCGATCTGGTTGAGCTCCAGATCGAAGAAGATGATGTCCATGGAGATGGTGGTGAGCTTCTCGGAGATGTCGCCGTAGAACTTGGCGCGCTTGGGATCGGACTGGTCGGCGGCGTAGTAGAGCCCGGCGAAGGACCCGAGCCGCCCCATCAGCTCGACGAGCCGCTCGAACTCCTCAATCGCAGCGCCGAGGACCGCGCCGTCGCGCGCGAGCTCCACGAGCTTGCCGTGATAGGCTTCCTTGATGCGGGCCGCCTGCGCGGCGGCATCCTCCAGGTCGCGCGCGATCTCTGGCGCATCCGGGCTCGCATAAAGGTCGGCAAGGCTCCACTCGGGCAGCGGACCGAGATCGGCGGCGGCGCTGCTCGCCCCACCTTCCTGCTGGCGGGCTTTGAGATCGTGCGATGCGCCAAGGGTGCGCAGGTCCATTCGCATCATGGGCTCCAGTATGAGTTGGGATCAGCTTTAACCATGCGCGGACAGGGCAAACGATGCAACTGCGTTGCCTCCGCGCTCCGCTTCACTCGAAAAAGGCTCAACCTGGGCCCCCTCGCAACGGCTTATTTACCCATGTTGGGCAATCTCTCCTGAGTTGAGTGACCCGCCGGTGGCCAAGTGTCCAGTCCTGACGCAGTCGGGAAGGATGGCTGGCCCGGGGGTCGTAGAGGTTGAGTTCGAGTGCCCCATGGTCAAGAGTCTCCTAATTGTCGACGACGACCCCGCCCAGCGCCGCATTCTCGAGGAAATGATCAAGCGGCTCGGCTTTGACGCCAAGACCGCGAGCTCGGGCGAGCAGGCCCTGCAGATCCTCGAGGGGCCCGAGCGCTCCGAAATCTGCCTCGTGCTGCTCGATCTGGTCATGGACGGCCTCGATGGCATGGCCGTGCTCGACAAGCTGAACGGCAAGCCGGGTCTGCCGCCCGTCATCGTGCAGACCGCGCACGGCTCGATCGACGCCGCCATCAATGCGATGCGCGCCGGTGCGGTCGATTTCGTGGTGAAGCCCGCTTCGCCCGAGCGCCTCGAGGTCTCGATCAAGAGCGCTTTGAAGATCGAGGCGCTCGCCGACGAGATCAGCCGCATCAAGAGGAAGGTCGAAGGCACGCTCACCTTCGGCGACCTCATCATCCGCGGCGACGGCATGGAGCGCGTCCTTGCGCTCGGCAAGCGCGCCGCCGCCTCCAACATCCCGGTGCTGATCGAAGGCGAATCGGGCGTGGGCAAGGAGCTCATCGCGCGCGCCATTCAGGGCGAGAGCGAACGCGCGGGCAAGCCGTTCGTCGTCGTCAACTGCGGCGCCATCCCCGAAAACCTGGTCGAGAGCATCCTCTTCGGTCACGAGAAGGGCTCGTTCACCGGCGCCCTCGACAAGCGCGTCGGCAAGTTCCAGGAAGCCGACGGGGGAACTCTATTCCTCGACGAGATCGGCGAGCTGCCGCTCGAGGCCCAGGTGAAGCTGTTGCGCGCGCTGCAGGAGGGCGAGATCGATCCCGTTGGCGGCAGGAAGCCGCTCAAGATCGACTTCCGCCTCATCTCGGCCACGAACCGCAACATGATCGAGCTGGTGCGCGACGGCAAATTCCGCGAGGACCTCTACTACCGCATGAACGTGTTCCCCGTCTGGGTGCCCCCCTTGCGGGAGCGTCTTGCCGACGTGCCGGAGCTGGCGCAGCACTTCATGGCCCGCTTTGCCGCCGAGGAAGGCAAGCGCATCAGCGCCATCAGCGAGGACGCGCTGCGCCTGCTCAAGACCTATCCGTGGCCCGGCAACGTGCGCCAGCTGGAGAACGCGGTGTTCCGCGCCGTCGTTCTCGCCGACGGACCTGAGCTCACCGTCGCCGAGTTCCCGCAGATCGCGGCTCATGTCTCGGGCTTCGAGACGGCGGTTCCGCCGGCGCCGGCGCCCATCACCAACCGCGGCACGTTCAAGGGACCGGCGTTGCTCGGCGCCGAGGACATCATCCCGCAGACGATGGAGATCCGCGCCGGCAGCGGCGAGAGCGCGCTCGGCATTCCCGTCGTCACCGAGGCGGGTGACATTCGCCCGCTCGACGAGATCGAGGCCGACATGATCCGCCTGGCCTTGGGTCGCTATCGCGGCCACATGACGGAGGTCGCCAAGCGGCTCAAGATCGGCCGCTCGACGCTCTACCGCAAAATGCAGGAGTATGGGCTCGAGCCCCGGGCTTAGACGGGATTCGAGCCTCGGTCCGGGGCGGCGATGCCCTCCGCCGCCCCGCCGCCCCCTTCACCGCAAAATCCGCCATAGTCGCGTGCGACGCAAAGACACGCGGTTTTACCCGCGCGAGGCCCTCGCACTCGGTTGATGCGGCGCATTTCAGCCACACTCATCGCTTGCCCGCCATGCCCCGAAGCCGATTGTATGGGCTGGGGATGGTCAGCGGATGCGGCCTCGGTTAGCGTGCGGCGGCGACGAGGAGGTGGCGTTATGTACATGCGTAGTCTTGTGGCGTTGGCGTTGGCCACGACCATAATCCTGGCCACTGGCGCCACGGCACAGGAGCCCGCCGCTCCGCAAAAGACGGCAACCGCGGAGCCGCTTGCCGAGCCAGCGCAGCCGCCGACCCCCACCGCCATACCCGAGCCGACACCGCAGGATCCAGTGGGGATTGCCCTGCAGCAGCGCCTCTCCGCCAAGCCCGCCACCGCCGACGACAAGGCGCGCGAGGACCTGGCCGCACTCGCCACCTTCTATACGAACCGCAACTACGCTCCGCTCTGGGTGACGGCCACGGGGCTGAACGCCAAGGCCGACGCGGCCATCGCCGAGATCAAGAAGGCCGACGATTGGGGCCTCGTTGCCGCCGACTTTGTGCTCCCCGCGCCGCTCGCTGCGGGCGCCTCGCCGGCGGTGCTGGCCGAGGCCGAGACCACGCTGTCGGCTGCCGTGCTCAAATACGCGCGCTACGCCCGCGGCGGGCGCATCCTCAGTCCCGCTACCGAATTGAGCTCCTACCTCGACCGCACGCCGCAGCTTCTCGACCCGAAGGACGTGATGGCGAAGATCGCCGCTGCCGATGCCCCGGACGCGGTTCTGCGCGGCTTGAACCCGCAGCATCCCCAGTTCGAGAAGCTGCGCCAGAAGCTGCTCGAATTGCGCAAGGGCGCCGCCGCACCCGAGATGGTGCGCCTTCCCGATGGGCCCCTCTTGAAGCCCGGCACCAAACATCCCGACGTCGCGCTCCTCCGCAAGCGCCTGAAGGTCGCCCCGCCCGCGGCGACGCCTGACGGAGCGCCCGCCGACGAGACCTTCTACGACAACGCGCTCAAAGATGCCGTGATGGCCTTCCAGAAGGAGAAGGGGCTGAGACCCGATGGTGTCGTCGGCAGCGGCACGCGCGCCGTCCTCAATGACTTTGATGTCCTGAGCCCCGAAAAGCTCCTCGCCAACATGGAAGAGTGGCGCTGGATGCCCGAGGATATGGGCGACCTTTATGTCTGGGTGAACATCCCCGAGTTCACGGTGCGCGTCGTCAAGAAGGGCACGGTGATCCACACCGAGCGCGTGATCACGGGGCTGCCCGACAAAGAGACGCCGGTGTTCTCCGAGACCATGAAGACGATCGTGTTCCGGCCGCGCTGGAACGTGCCGAACTCCATCAAGGTGCACGAGCTGTGGCCAAGCCTGGCGCGCGGCGGCAACTACTTCAGCCGGCAGGGGCTGCGGCTCTCGCAGAATGGCCGCCCGGTTGATCCCGAAAGCGTCGACTGGAGCTCGACCGATATCCGCCGCTTCGACATCTACCAGCCGGCGGGTGAGCGCAACGCCTTGGGCAACATCAAGTTCGCATTCCCCAACAAGCACGACGTCTACATGCACGACACGCCCAACAAAGGTCTCTTCAACGAGGCGAGCCGCCCCTTCAGCCACGGTTGCATGCGCGTGCGCAACCCTGAGCGCATGGCCGAGATCCTGCTCGGTGAGGACAAGGGATGGGATGCGGCCAAGATCGCCGACCTGATCGCGCACGGTCCGGAGAACAACGAGGTCCAGATCGATCATCCGATCCCCGTGCACATCACCTATTTCACCGCATGGGTGGACGACAACGGCGAGACGCAGATGGCGCGCGACGTCTATGGCCACGAGAAGCGCATCACGCAGGCCCTGCAAGGCAAGTGGGACCAGATCGCCGTTGGCCCCAACCATCTGGCGCCGGTGAAGATCGATCCGGAGCTGCGCGCCAGCATCCAACAGAGCAGCAGCGCCTTCACTTCGGTCGGCGATCTCGTGCAGTCGATCTTCGGCGGCAATTTCTGAGGTCGTAGCCCCGGCGCGAGGCGCAGTGCTTAAAGCCACGCGGCCAGACTAGGCCCGCGGCGCGCCCCGGCATGCCGCGATGTTGCCGTTCCTGAGCCCATATCTCCCCGCATTCAAAGGTTACCAACTGTTAAGGGTTCTTCATTAACCCTGAGGGGACGTGAATGCCGGTCGCATACCGAGACGCCCGCCGGACCAGGCGGGCGCAGGGAACGCCGGGCAGGACACGGGGTGCCACGTTGGTATTGCGTAACAAGGGTCTCCTCGCGGGCCTCGCCGCGATGCTTTTGGGCATGAGCGCCGGCGCGCCTCGTATTGAGGCCGCGTTCGGCTCGACGCGCACCATCTCGCTCTATCACATCCACACCAAGGAGAGCCTCACCGTCACCTACAAGAAGGACGGCAAGTACGTGCCGGAGGCCTTGAAGAAGCTCAACTGGTTCCTGCGCGACTGGCGCGAGAACGAGGCCATCGCGATGGACCCCAAGACCATCGATCTCTTGTGGGAGATGCACACCGAGCTCGGCAGCAAGGTGCCGATCGAAATCATCTGCGGCTACCGCTCCGACAAGAC
Organism: uncultured Alphaproteobacteria bacterium; assembly: GCA_963728165.1. Classification (GTDB taxonomy): domain Bacteria; phylum Pseudomonadota; class Alphaproteobacteria; order Rhizobiales; family Hyphomicrobiaceae; genus Hyphomicrobium_A. Next base: position 173,455 of record CAVSIY010000006.1, read on the forward strand.
CAACAAGATGCTGCGGCGCACGGTCGGCGGACAGGCGAGGAAGAGCTTCCATATCCGCGGCAAGGCAATCGACGCGACGTTCCCCGACATCCCACTGAAGCAGATGCGCTACTCCGCCCTCATCCGCGAGCGGGGCGGCGTCGGCTACTACCCGACATCGGGCATCCCCTTTGTCCACGTCGAATTCAGGGCCCGTGCGCGCCTGGCCGCGTCTGCCGCGCTACGAGCTCGCGCTGCTGTTCCCCAACGGGCATACCGAGCACAAACCCGCCAGCGGCGGCCCCCTGACGCGGGACGACGTGCGCATCGCGCAAGCCCGACACAAGGAGCTGGCGGCCCAGGTCGCCGCCTTCTTCTCAATCCGCAACAAGCCGAAGGCATCGGTCGCGGTGGCGCAGGCCGGCCCGCCGGCTTTCAAGGTGCCGGCGCCGCAGCCGGTGAGCCGCCCGCCGCCGACGCGCGTCGCCTCGCTCGGAGGCGCCGTGCTGCCGCGTGATGAGCCGCCGCCGGGGCTTGCCAGTGCCCCGCGGCTCGTGCGCGCACCGTCGGAGGCCGAGCGCGGGCGCCTCAACGAGCTCGTCTCGCTCGCCGCGCTGAGGACGCCGGAGACCTCCTATCTGCAGCCGGCGGCACCGGACCGTGACAAGCTCGCCCGCCTGGTTGCCGCCTCGCTCGATGCCACCCCGCAAGAGACGCGCACCGCGCCCCCGGCAGCGCCGAGCGCGGGAACGCGTGTTGCCGTTCTTGAGCCCGATCCGCAGGCAAAGGCTGACGGCGCATCCCTGTCGGATGCCGGCCCAGCGGACGCCATCGGCGCCGGCTGGAGCAACGGCTGGGCCTCTCAACCCGAGTTCGACGAGGATCACCCCGAGGAGCTGTCCTACCGCCCCTTCCCGATCGCGCCCTTCCTGACGCAATCGGCGTCGGCCGATGACGAGGCGCTGGTCACGCTGGTCCATCCCGACGTCATGCGCACGCTCGAGCTGCTCGATGATCGCCCCATCGTTCTGCCGCTGAAGCTGCGTCCGGGGCTGCAGGTGGCCGAGACGATGTGGGCGCAGCAGTTCCGCGGCGACGCCGTCGACGTTTCCGCTCTGGAGGAAGCCCAAAGCACGCGCCAGGCCCTATCGAGGCTCGCCTCGCACTCCGTCAAGACGACGACGCGGTGAGCGGGCGCTTGTGCCGGGGGTTCTTGCGGCCCGGCGGAACGCACCCCTTCGCCCACGCAGTCTTGATGAGGTTGCCCAGCTCGCGGAAATCGGCGGCCCTGGGCGACGTTGCGCGCCAGGCAAGCCCGACGGTGCGATGCGGCTCGGGCTCGACGAAGCGCGTCAGGCCGATCTCGCGCCCGCGCGCCTCCACGTTGAGGCACATCTCGGGCAACAGCGTGATGCCGTAGCCCGCCGCAACCATCTCCACGATTGTCGACAGGCTCGAGACGCCGAAGGTATTGACGGCGGAGACCTGCTGCAGGTTGCAGTAGGTGAGCGCCTGATCGCGCAGGCAGTGCCCCTCCTCCAAGAGCAGCAGGCGCTCGTGCTCGATCAGGTCCCTGGTCGCGCGCACGCGGGCGCTCAAGCGCCGCGCTTCCGGAAGCGCCAAAAGGAAGCGGTCGTCGAAGAGCGCCAGCGTCTCGATCTCGGGATGGATGATCGGCAGCGCCAGCAGAAGCACGTCGAGCTTGCCCTCGACGAGCTCGTGCGTCAGCGGCAAGGTCTGCGTCTCGCGCACGTGCAGCTCCAGATTGGGGTAGCCCCCGCGCAATAGCGGCAACAGCGGCGGCAGCATGTAGGGCGCGATCGAAGGAATGACGCCGAGCCGCAACGAGCCCGACAAGACCTCGTTGGAATGCTGCGCGAACTCGATCATCTCGCGCACGTCGCTGAGGACGCGCGCGGCGCGCTGAGCGACCTCGCGGCCCTTGTCGGACAAGAGCACGCCCGCGCGCGTGCGCTCGACGAGGATGAGGCCGAGCTGCTGCTCGAGCTCGTGGATCTGCATGGACAGCGCCGGCTGCGTCACGGCGCAGGATTCCGCGGCGCGGCCGAAGTGCTGCTCGCGCGCCAACGCATCGAAATAGCGGAGCTGCTTCAGCGTGACATGCGGAGGCATAAGAAACTCTGATCCAGGGAGTAACAATATACGATTAGAACTTATGCCTTGGCCTGTCTAGACCAGCCGAGCGACTTCGCGGCGACGTCCTGGCGTGCCTCCCGCGCGCTCACGATCTCGTCAAAAGTAATCGGCGGGGTTGGGGGAAACCCTCAACTCTTGCCGTGGGCGCCTCGGCCGAGCGCCGAATCGGGCCGGGGCGCTCTTTTCCCCTTCTCGCGATTTCAAGCAATGCGAGCCTTGCTGCGGCGGGGGCCGACGTTGCCTCACTCCGCAGCGATCATGGCCTCGGCCGCAGCGTCGAGCATCCCCAGCGCGTGCAAATAGACCTCGAGGATGGCTTCCTCCTCCGTGCGCTCGGTTGCGCTCTTCTTGCGCAGCCGCACGATCTGGCGCAGCGCCTTGATATCGAAGCCCACCGCCTTGGCCTCCAGGTACTTGTCGCGAATGTCGCCGGCGAGCGCCTTTTTCTCTTCTTCCAGCCGCTCGATCTGCTCGACGAGCTGACGCAATTGATTCTGCGCCGAAGCCTGTAGCGTCGTCATCCCTCGTCTCCTCGCTGTGATGGAGTCGGGGAAACGCTAGCGGCCGCACCCGGCGCCTTCAAGGCGCCAGCGGGCACGATCCAGAGGTTTCTTGACGATGGTGTGACACCGCTATGTCACAGGGGCAGGGCTGCGTGTGCCGGCGCAGGCCCCTCACGAGCCTTCGCCGCTCGCGGCCGTGCGGCTCCGTGCGAGGGGGTGCGAGAACGGCGGCGCACCCTCGTTGTCGGTGTGCGAGCCGAAATACTGCACCGCGTGCAACTGATCCCTGAGATCGCTACGGCCGAGAATGCCCGCAACCGCCGCCGCGATGCGCTCGGCCCACTGCGCCTGGCCCGCTTCGTCGCGAATCAGGTCCTGGCGCACCTCCAGAATTGTGTGGGCAAGCCCGCGCCGCGTGCCGTGCTGCCACATGCAGTCGCCGGCGAGCTTGCCGTCGTAGGGCTCGTTCTCTCCCACGATGAGCGAGCGGTCGGCGCGCAGCCCCTCGAGCAAGGGCACCGAGAAGCGGTAGTCGCGGTCCCACAGGATCGCGGCGTGCCACGGCCGCGGCTCGCCCTTCCACAGCTCGGTGAAGCTGTGGATCGACAGCAGCACCGGAGGCACGCCCGCTGCCGTGCACTCTTCGATGAGCTCGTCGATCGCCAGATGGTAGGGCTCGTAGTAGGCGGCAACGCGGCGGGCGCGCTCCTCGGCGTCGATGTGCCGGTTGCCGGGCACGACGGCGCCGTCCGACAGGCGCATGATCAGCGTCGGGTCGTCGAGGCCGCGGTTGACGTCTATCAACAGTCGCGAGAACCGGGCCGAGATCGCGGGCACGCCCAAGGTGCGCGCCACGCGCTGCGTCACGGCATGGGCGCCAATGTCGTAGGCGATGTGGCGCTCGAGCTCTGAGCGGGGCAGCCCCAGCGTCCCATAGCCTTCTGGGAGCGCATTGACGGCATGATCGCAGATCAGCAGCAGGCCGGCGTCGCTGCGGCCGGGCAGGATTTCGTAGCTTTGGTTGAGGGCGGGGGCGACGAGAGGGGGCGAAGCGCACCCGGCGGGATTAGTCATGCGCATGAATATAGCGGCAGCAAGGCCTTGCGAAAACCACCCGCGGCGGTGCGCCGCTTGACGGCCGACAGGCGATTGCGCAAACCACGCCTGGACGACATCGCCGGGCTCGGCGCTGAGGGCGACCGCCCCCGGCCCCACCGGGCCTCCAGCCGCCGCGGCCAGCAATATGAAAAAGTGCAATCTCAATGCCGCCAACTTCCTTCGGCTCAAAGTTGCCTGCATATGGCGAGGAGCGGAGGTGACGACGTGCGGCGCGGCGGATCAGAGCGGCTATGGCCCCAGACGCGGCATCTCCTCGCCGCCGGGTTGCTGGTGCCCCTCCTCGTGATCCTTACCGTGCCAGCCTCGGCCGACCTCAAGCTCTGCAACTCGACCTCGAGCCGGGTCGGCGTCGCCGTCGGCTACCGCGACGCGACCGGCTGGGCGACGGAAGGCTGGTGGAACATCGCCTCGCAGACCTGCGAGACGCTGCTCAAAGGGGCGGTGCCGAGCCGCTTCATCTACGTCCATGCCCTCGACTACGACCGCGGTGGGGAATGGGCCGGTAAAAATTTCATGTGCACCGCCGACAAATCGTTCGCGATCCACGGTGTGCAGGATTGTGTCAAACGCGGCTACAAGCGCACGGGGTTCTTCGAGGTGGACACCGGCGAGTCGCAGGAGTGGACCATCCGCCTCACCGATCCAGAGGATCAAGGGGCGAACGAGAAATGAGACGTGAACGGCGGGTCAAGGTGGTGGCAACCTTGGGCCCGGCCTCATCTGCGACGGAGATGATCGAGCGGCTGTTTCTGGCCGGCGTCGACGTATTCCGCATCAATATGAGCCACTCCTCGCGCGAGGCGGCGCGCGCCCTGCAGAACTCGGTTCGCTGGGTCGCCAAGCGCCACCGGCATCCCATCGGCATTCTGGCCGACCTGCAAGGGCCGAAACTGCGCGTCGGCGAGTTCCCGGGGGGGCGCGCCTTCATCAACGACGGGGCGATCTTCAAGTTCTATCGCGAGGAGAGGCCCGGCTCGAGCGAAGGCGTCTTCCTGCCGCATCCGCAGATCTTCGCCGCCGTCGAGCCCGGCCACAAGCTCTTGCTCGACGATGGCAAGATCCGCATGCGGGTCATCGAGAGGAAGCCCGATTGCATCGCGGCCGAGGTTCTGGTGGGCGGCGCGCTCGGCAGCCGCAAGGGCATCAGCCTGCCCGACACCCTCTTGCCCGTGGGGCCGCTCACCGAGAAGGACCGCACCGATCTCGCCAACGTCTTGAAGCTCGGGGTGGACTGGATCGCGCTGTCGTTCGTGCAGCGCGGCAGCGACGTGCAGGGCGTGCGCAAGCTCGTCGGCGATCGCGCCGCGATCCTCGCCAAGATCGAGCGGCCCTCGGCCGTCGGCGATCTCGACGCCATCATCGCCGCCTCCGACGGCATCATGGTGGCACGTGGCGATCTCGGCGTCGAAATCCCGGTCGAGCGCGTGCCGGGGCTGCAGAAGAAGATCACGCGCAAGGCGCGCGCCGCCGGCAAGCCGGTCGTCGTCGCTACGCAGATGCTGGAAAGCATGATCTCCTCGCCCGTGCCCACGCGCGCGGAGGTGTCCGACGTGGCGACCGCCGTGTTCGACGGCGCCGACGCCGTCATGCTGTCGGCGGAGTCGGCGATCGGCCAGTTTCCACTCGAAGCCATCCAGATGGTGGACCGCATCGCCATCGAGGTGGAGAGCGACCCCAGCTACGACGCCATCGTGCACGCGACGCAGACGACGCCGCAGCCGACCGGCGCCGACGCCATCGCGGCCGCGGCGCACGCCATTGCCGACACGGTGAAGCTCGCAGCGATCGTCTGCTACACGGCGACGGGCTCCACGGCCATGCGCGTCACCCGCGAGCGCCCCGGCCTCCCGGTCATCGGCCTCACCCCCGTCGAAGTCACGTCCCGGCGGCTGTCGCTCGTCTGGGGCATCCAGACGGTGCTGACCGGCGACCCGGCCAACCTCACCGACATGGTGAGCAAGGCCTGCCGCATCGCCTTCGATGAAGGGTTCGTGAAGCCAGGCGACGGCATCCTGATCACGGCGGGCGTGCCCTTGGGATCGCCGGGCGCCACCAACATGATCCGCATCGCCTTCGTGGACGAGAATGGCGCGCCGGTGGCCGAGAGCCGCTAGGCCTCAGATGCCGCGAGGCCTCAGATGCCTTGGCCCTCGACCTCCACGGTCAGCTCGTCGGCGGCGTCCTTGGCGCCGGGCATGAACGGGTAGATGCGCAACAGCTGCTGATAGACCTTGAGCGCGCTCTTCTTCTGCCCGTTCTCGCGCAGGATGCGGGCGAGCCCATCGAGCGCCTTGAAGTGATTGGGGTCGAGCGCCAAGGCCCGGCGCAGGTCGCCCACGGCGCGCTCGTAGTCGTTCTGCAGGTAATAGATGTAGGCGCGCCGGCTAAAGCCCTCGGCGTAGTCGGGCCCCAGATCGACGACGGCATCGAGCAGCTTCAAAGCCAGATCGTTGTCGTGCTCGCTCGCGGCCTTGAGCGCCCGGCGCATGAGCAGGCCGATGGTATCGCTGCCCGAGTGCAGCCACAGCCCCTCGATGGTCTTGGCGATGGGCTCGGCCGAGACCGCATCAGGCGCCTTGGCCAAGTGCGCGTAGAGCTCCGCCAGCACCGCGTCGCGGTCCTTGGGCTGCGACGGGCGGGGGACGTGGTTGGTCGCAGGAGCAGGTGCGGCGGCATCCGGCCCGGGGCGCTTGGTGGCGCGGTTGCCCGGCTGCTGATCGCTTAACGGAGGCAAGACCGACTGTGGCGGGCTAGGCAGCTCCGGCTGCATCAGACCGGGCTCGGTGCCGGGCTCTGGGATCGGAGCATCCTGGGCAGCCGCCGGCCCCGTCAGGAGGCAAACAGCGGCAAAAATCGCAGCGAGGACCCGAAGCGTTGGCGTGTTGCGCATCCCCAACACATAGGATGGCAGGCGGGAGGCGTCAAAGCGGAGCGTGCGGGCGCTCAGCCCTGGCGCGCCTTGAAGCGCTTCTGCACCTTGTTGATGACGTAGAGCCGCCCTTTACGCCGCACCAGGCGATTGTTGCGATGGCGCGCGCGCAGCGACTTCAGGGAGTTCCGAACTTTCATCTCACACCGATAGCCAGAAAATGGTGGGCGCGACAGGGATCGAACCTGTGACCCCTACGATGTCAACGTAGTGCTCTACCGCTGAGCTACGCGCCCCTGAAGGGCGTGGTTCTAGGCGGTAGCCGGCTCCCCGGTCAACCCTTCTTCGCGCGCCGCTATGCGTTTCAGCCCGCCAAGAGCCGGTCGACCTCGCGCACCAGATCCTTGAGGTGGAAGGGCTTGGACAGCACCCGGGCGTCCTTAGGCGCGGCGATATCGTTGTTCAGGATTACGGCCGCGAACCCGGTGATGAACATGATCTTCAAGTCCGGGTCAAGCTCGCTCGCCCGCCGGGCGAGCTCGATGCCGTCCATCTTGGGCATGACGATATCGGTCAGGAGCAGGGTGAACGGCTCCGACTTCAGACGCTCGTAGGCGTCCTCGCCGTTGGCGAAATCGATGACCTCGTAGCCCGCTTTCTTCAGGGCCCGCACGAGGAAGCCGCGCATGGATTCGTCATCCTCGGCCAGAAGGATGCGGGACAGGGTGACGCGAGAGGGCTTTGCGGTCATTACTCGACTACTCTGAGCTGATCGGTTTTGGCTTTTCGTCGGGAGGTCGAATGTGGTGGTAGTATGGTAAACGGAACGTGAAGCTGGCCTGCCAATCGCACCCCTCGGCACGTCCGAGCCAGCGTATTCTCCACCAATGAGGCTTGCGACCCTGCACCCTCCCGATGGACATATTGAGGGCAGCTTGGCACAGTGAGCAAGGGGGAAGCGCGTCGCCATCCCTTAAGGCGTCTTGTGGGCGGGCGTGCGGCAATTGCCAACCGCGCGCGAATCCGCGAGGAGCAAAGGCGATTGACGCTTAATTCGGCAAGCGAAGGACACACTCAGACTGGCAACCTGACGACCACCCGATCTCGCAACCAAGCTGTGCAAAACGTATGCCCTCGCGCGACCGCCCCATCATCCCTCCGGAGCTAGTGCCGCCCTACCACGTGACCGCGCCGCAGACGCAGGCTGCCCCCTTCGTGCTGTGCTCGCCGCACTCAGGCAGCATTTACCCTGCGGGTTTCCTGGAGGTGTCGCGGCTCAGCCCCCACTCCTTGCGCAAGTCGGAGGACTGCTTCGTCGACGAGCTGTTCATGCCGATCGCGACCGAAGGGGCGCCGCTGATTGCGGCGCGGTTCCCCCGCGCCTACCTCGATGTGAACCGTGAGCCCTACGAGTTCGACCCCGAGCTCTTCATCGATCCGCTGCCCGATTTCGCCAATACGCAGTCGGTGCGCGTCGCCGGCGGGCTCGGCACCATCGCCCGTATCGTCGCCGACGGCGAGGAGATCTACCGCTCCAAGCTGCCGCTGGCGTGGGGCATGGCGCGCGTGGAGCAGCTCTACATCCCGTTTCACGCCGCGCTCGCCGAGCTCATCGAGACCACGCGGCAGCAGTTCGGCTACACCATCCTCATCGACTGCCACTCGATGCCGTCCGCCTCCATGGCGCCTGCCGGCGGACCGCGCCCCGACATCGTGCTGGGTGACCGCTTCGGTGCCTCCGCCGACTGCAAGATCACCCGCTTCCTCAAGGACCTCTTGGTGGGGCTCGGCTACGAGGTGCAAATGAACCGCCCCTACGCCGGCGGCTACATCACCGAGCACTACGGCCGCCCCGCGCGCGACGTGCACGCCGTGCAGATCGAGATCAATCGCGGGCTCTACCTCAACGAGCTGACGCTGCGTCCCACCGCGGCGTTCGCCGAGTTGCAGCGCGATCTGCAGTCTCTGGCGGGCCCACTCTTCAACGAGCTTCCAGCTCTGCTCGAGCGGCGTGCAGCCGCCGAGTGACGGGGAGCGCTTCTCCCGCAAGCTATGCAGGATAGACATACTGCGAGGCCTCGGAGGCGCCGCGTACCGATCGGTCCCCTGTTGCGTGGAAGGCGTGAGGTGGTTGAGCCCGGCCACACGACGCTGGCGCAGCCCGCCGCAGAGCAGGAGCCCGGGCAAAGAAAAAGGGCCGTTCGGGTCAACGAACGGCCCAAGTCTAGGGAGGAAACGCCCAAGGAGGGCTACGACAGAACGAGCTAGGCTCGCGATGTCGCACTGCAAAACTTACGGGTGCATTGCACAATTTTCAAATGCATTTTTTGCAGAGCTGCACATCCGCAAATGAAGGGCTCGGCGGCAGCGGCCAAATCCACGGAAAAAAGGCCGTTCGTGGCACGAACGGCCCAAGTCTAGGGAGGAAACGCCCAAGTGGGCTAACGGCAGCCATCAGAATCACCGACGCCACCGCGCAACTGAGATATGAGCTTGTTTGCCCTTGTCAGCAACGGAGGCAGCTGTGGATGGAGGTAATTGCAGAGGATATGTAGCCCCCCAGCAACACAATCGGGAAAGTTAGCCACACTATGTCAAACACATGTAATTCAACGTGCGTCCGTCATCTGACTTTGACTTGCGCTCGATTTTGCAACGTCTGGCGGCCTGAAGGAGCGCTACTGTGACGAGCCGCGTTCGCCCGAGCGTCCCGAGCTTCAAGACGCTGCTCGATTTCGGGCACGAGCTCGCCGACCTCAGCGGCGCCGTCATCCGCCCCTTTTTCCGCAAGCCGCTCGACGTGACCAACAAGGCCAAGAAGGGCGCCTTCGACCCGGTCACGGCGGCCGACCGCGCGGCCGAGCGCGCGATTGCACGCGCGATCGCCAAGCGCTGGCCCGACCACGGCCTCGTCGGCGAGGAGTTCGGCCGCAGCCGCGACGGCACCGGCTTGTGCTGGGTCGTCGACCCGATCGACGGCACCCGCGCCTTCATTATGGGCTCGCCGCTCTGGGGCACCCTCATCGGGCTGCTCGAGGCAGAGGCGCCCCTCCTCGGCATCATGGACCAGCCCTTCACGCGGGAGCGGTTCTGGTCGGGCGAGAAGGCCGCCTACATGCGCATGGGCGATGGCCAGCCGCGCCGTCTCAAGACGCGCGCCTGCACGAGCCTCGCCGAGGCCATCGTCTCCACCACCCATCCCGACCTGTTCGCGGCGGGCGCCGAGGCGCAGGCGTTCGCCCGTTTGAAGGCCCGGGCGCGCATGACCCGCTATGGCGGCGATTGCTACGGGTATTGCCTCCTGGCCGCGGGTTATGTCGACATTGTCATCGAGACCGGCCTCAAGGCCCACGACGTGGTGGCGCTCATTCCCATCATCGAGCGCGCCGGCGGACGCATCACCACGTGGACGGGCGAGCCCGCCGCGGCCGGCGGACGCATCCTCGCCTCGGGCGACGCGCGCCTGCACGAGGCGGCCTTGGGCGTTCTCAATAAGCGCTGAGCCCGGTCCGCGCCGGTGTCAGGCAACTTTGGCGTCGACCCCGAGATAAGCGTCGAAAGCCGCCCAGAAGCGCGTGCGCACGCTATCGGCCTCCTGCAGGATCTCGTGGCGCGAGCCCGGCATGAGGATGCAAGAGGCGACCTTCGCCCTGACCGCGAAGTCCTCGATGGCGCGCGTCGACACGACGGTGTCGATGCCCGCCGCAAACATCAACAGCGGCACGTTGATGCGCACGGGAAAGTCGGGATGCGACAAGCGGCGGCAGGAGCGCAGCGCCGCCTTGAGCCATCCGATCGTGGGCGAGCCGAGCCCGAGCTGGGGCGCGCGGTCGAGCACGGCCTTGGTGCGCAGCCAGCGCTCGTGGTCGGAGGTGAGCGTGTTGCCCTCGAACGGCCGGTTCGTCTCCAGCTCGTCCGAGCCGCCGAACACGTAGGCACCCGACATGCCGAGGGCGCAGCCGATCTCGGCGTAGGCGCGCGCCCAGAAGGGCCTGGGGCCCAGGATGCTGTCGTGAATGGCGATCATCGGCGCGGTGAGCACGATGCGCTCAAACCAGAACCCGGGCATCGTCGCATTGCGCAGCAGCACGTTGCCCCCCATCGAATGACCGAGCCCGATGAAGGGCGGGAGGCAGTCGGGCAGCACGATGTCCTTCATGAAACGGATGAGATCGCGGTCATACTCCCAGAACCCGCGGACGTGCCCCTTGCGCGGGTTCGACAGCATGCGCTGCGAGCCGCCTTGGCCGCGCCAGTCCATCGTCGCCACGGCGAAGCCGCGGCGGCGCAGGTCGGCGATCACCTCGAAGTACTTCTCGATGAACTCGGTGCGCCCGCCGAACAGGCACACCGTGCCCCGCCGCGGCATGCGCGTGGCGTCCCAGCGCGCAAACCTCAGCTGCGCGCCGTCATAGCCCTTGAAAAATCCGACCGTCGCCCCGCTCGGAACCGGATTCTTGGCAAGCGTCACCAGCTTCATTGCGCCCCCTCCGGCGGCCCGACTCTCGTCGCATCATACAACGAGCCGTCGACCGCGACAGGGGCGCCGTCAAGAGCGGGCCTGCAAGCCTAGTAGCGCTGCCAGTAGCGGCGCGGACCTCCCGCGAAGGAGCGCCTGTCATAGCGCCCGTCATAGAGGCGACGCGCTGCGATGACCTCGGCCGAGCACTTGTCGATGGTGAGCTCGAAGAGCCGCCCCGATGGGCGCCGCGCCTGCAGCAGCACCACGCTGCCCCGCGGCTCGACAGCGCGGAAATCGGACCACCCGTCGTCGCGCAGCCGCGCGTGCGCGACGTCGCGGGGAACGCACCCATCCTCGCGTGCATACCGCGGCGGCTCATAGCGAGGCTCGAAGGTCTCGTCCCCATAGACGCGGCCCGGCGGATAGATCGGCTCGTCGTCCTGCGGCTCGGCATAGCGATTGTTATTGGGGGACTCGTCCCCATAGTTGTCGCCGTAGCGGGGATCGTCGTAGGCGGAGCCGTAGTGCGGCGGCTCGTAGAGATCGGCGGAACGGGCAGGCAGGGTCGTGACGAAAAGCGATGCGGCAACAGCAGACACCGCAACAAGACCGGCTGACGCTGGCATGAGCACACTCCTCGAAACTTGGTTGTCGCTGCTCCCCAAAAGCCCATCCAGCGTGATCTCGCCAACATGAACGGGAGCTGAAGGCTCGCGAATTTTCCGTTGCCGTCCGACAGCTTGGCGGACGCCGCCGGCATTCACGGCGATCGTCAGGACAGCCGCTCTTGACCGATGCTGTCGAATAAAGCCTCAGCGCGACCGGTGTCATTTGTCGAGCCGAAGGATCAGCAGCTCGGGAGCTGACCCCACCTCGGGTTGAAGCCAACGGGCATGTGGCGGCAGCGTTACACGCTATTGGAAACAGCTGGGCTATAAGTGTTGGGCGTGAGTTCAGCGGAATGGTGCAATGGCGATTAAGCGTTGGTGCGTTGTGACAGTGGCAGCCCTTGGCGCGCTGGCGGCGTCCGTCCCGGTGAGGGCGCAGGATCTGACGGCTCCCCCTTCTGACGCCCGAACCCCTTCAATCCGCTCAGATGACGTTGGTACAGCCGAAAGCCTTCAGAAGGAACAGGCACAAGTCGACGACGCTTCGAGCGTGACGGATCTGGAATCGACCAGAGCGGCGCTTGACCATCGCGGCGGCCCCGCCGTCAGCCTCAGCGTCAGCGGGTGGGTTGCCGAACAGGTTGTCGTCCATACCCACTGAGATTTCTGATCAACGTGGCTTGAGTCCGCGTTCGCGGGGCCCACCACGGTCCCGAGTGCGCCGCCCGCCCGCGTCCGCCGATGAGAGCGCAATAGTCCCGCTGCGATATCGTCAGCTGGTCCGCGTCAGGCCCGATGGGTCAGGCGGGCTTGTACCCAATCGGGGAGGCCTTGAACGCGGCCCGCCCGCTCCTAAATCAATGCTCGCGCACGCCCATCCGGGGTGCGCAGCAAAGAGCGGCCCGGCCCCTATGCGGGCGGGCCAAGAGTGCATGTCGCTTCATCAGGAGGATATGTCATGCGACAGTTCGATCTTGCCCCCCTTTATCGCTCGACCGTCGGATTCGACCGGCTCGCCAAGCTCATGGACGGCGTCGGCGGCTTGGATGCGGACGGCTACCCGCCCTATAACATCGAGCGGCTGGGCGACAACGAGTACCGCATCACCATGGCGGTCGCCGGCTTCGACAAGGACGAGTTCAAAGTCGAGGTCAAGGAGCAGGCCCTGGTCGTCAGCGGCGAGAAGAAGCCCGACGACAAGCAGCGCCAGTTCCTGCATCGCGGCATCGCGGCCCGCAACTTCGAGCGCCGCTTCCAGCTCGCCGACTACGTCGAGGTCAAGGGTGCCGAGTTCAAGGACGGCCTCTTGCACATCGATCTCGTCCGCAACCTGCCCGAGCGCATGAAGCCGCGCACGATCTCCGTCGCCTCCACCGGCGATGGCAAGCAGATCGAGGCCAACGCCTAAGGCGCATTCCGCGCATAAGGTCCGACATGAGCGGGGCGGTCGCTGCCAAGGTGGCGGCCGCCCTGCCGCGTCGTGCCTGGCTCCCTCCGCGCAGGGCGCATGGCGCTTGTGCGGCCCCGGAAAATCTGCGAAGCTCACCCTGAAAGGTCAGTAGTCCTGTCCTTTATGGCCATCGCGACGGGCAGACCCGCCGCCGGGCCCCCAATTACGGGGGGTCGGCTGTAAGTTTGAGGAGCACGACGAGCAAGAAGCGTGTTTGAGCCGGTAGGAGCGGGCGCCAGAGACAAAGCGCACTCAAAGCTGCCGGAGATGCCGACGATGCGTCGACGCCGTCCGCGGTGCGGCGGCCCATCGGCCAAATGAGCGGACCCGATCCAAAACCTTGACGAACGCTGCAAAGGACCGATCAATTCGATCCGAGGCACACTCGCCTCCCCATAGAACCGATGAGACCTGCGCACCGAGGTCGCAGAATGACGAAGAGCCTTCAACCGCGCCGCACCGTCTTGCACCAGGGCGTCTCCACGCTCCCGCAGGCCCAGGGCCTCTATGATCCCGCGCACGAGCGCAATTCCTGCGGCGTGGGCTTCATCGCCGACATGAAGGGGCGCAAGTCGCACAAGATCGTCACCGACGCCCTGAAGATTCTGGAGAACCTCGAGCACCGCGGCGCCGTCGGCGCCGATCCCCTGGCCGGCGACGGGGCCGGCATGCTGGTGCAGATCCCCCATGATTTCCTCAAGGAGGAGTGCCGCGCGCTCGGCTTCACGCTGCCGCCTCAGGGCCGCTACGCCGTCGGCCACATCTTCATGCCGCAGGACGAGCGCCTGCGCGCGCATTGCGAGCGGGTGTGGGCGCGCATCGTCAAGGAGGAGGGCCTCGAGCTCTTGGGCTGGCGCACGGTGCCCGTCGACAACGCCTCGCTTTCGGAGTTGGTGATCGCCACCGAGCCGGTGCACCGCCAGGTGTTCATCGGCTGTCCGTCCTCGATCCTCGATCAGGACGACTTCGAGCGGCGCCTCTACCTCACGCGCAAGATCGTCTCCAACGCCGTCCAGCAAGCCTACAAGGGACGCGACATCGGCCATTACACCGTGTCGCTGTCGAGCCGTACGCTCGTCTACAAGGGCATGTTCCTGTCCTATCAGCTGCGCGCCTATTACCAGGACCTGTCCGATCCGCGCTTCGTGTCGGCGATGGCGCTGGTGCATCAGCGCTTCTCGACCAACACGTTTCCATCCTGGAAGCTCGCGCACCCCTATCGCTTCGTCGCGCACAACGGCGAGATCAACACGCTGCGCGGCAACGTGAACTGGATGGCGGCGCGCGAGGCCTCCGTCTCCTCGCCGCTCTACGGTGACGACATCGAGAAGCTGTGGCCGATCTCGTATGAAGGCCAGTCGGACACGGCCTGCTTCGACAACGCGCTCGAGTTCCTGGTGATGGGCGGCTACTCGCTGACGCACGCCGCCATGATCATGATCCCCGAGGCCTGGGCCGGCAACCCGCAGATGGACCGCAAGCGGCGCGCCTTCTACGAGTATCACGCCTGCCTCATGGAGCCGTGGGACGGCCCTGCCGCCATGGCCTTCTCCGACGGCCGCCAGATCGGCGCCACGCTCGACCGCAACGGCTTGCGGCCCGCGCGCTACTTTCTGACCAAGGACGACCTCGTCGTCATGTCCTCGGAGGCGGGCGTGCTGCCCACCCCTGAAGAGGACATCGTGCGCAAGTGGCGGCTGCAGCCCGGCAAGATGCTGCTGATCGACCTGGAGAAGGGCCGCATCATCTCCGACGAGGAGCTGAAGAACGAGATTGCCGCCTCAAACCCGTACGACACCTGGCTGAAGCGCACCCAGATCCTGGTGTCCGACCTGCCGCTCGCCACGGATCGCACGGCTGCCAAGAAGTCCAACGTCGGCCTCCTCGATCTACAGCAGGCCTTCGGCTACACGCAGGAGAGCCTCAACCTTCTCATGAAGCCCATGGCCGAGGCCGGGCAGGAGGCGGTGGGCTCCATGGGCAACGACACGCCGATCTCGGCGCTGTCGTCGCGCTCCAAGCTGTTGCACACCTATTTCAAGCAGAACTTCGCCCAAGTGACGAACCCGCCGATCAACTCGATCCGCGAGGAGCTCGTCATGAGCCTCGTCTCCTTCATCGGGCCGCGGCCCAACATCCTCGATCTGGAAGGCACCTCGCGCCAGAAGCGGCTCGAGGTGTATCAGCCGATCCTGACCAACGAGGACCTGGAGCGCATCCGCCAGATCGGCGAGGTGAAGGACAACGAGTTCTCCTCGATCACGCTCGACATCACCTACGCGGCCGAGAAGGGCCCGGCCGGCATGATGCCGGCGCTCGACTGCGTGTGCGCGGAGGCCGAGGAGGCCGTGCGCTCCAACGACTACAACATCATCATCCTGTCGGACCGCGCCGCCGGCCCCGACCGCATCCCCATCCCGTCGCTGTTGGCGACGTCGGCCGTGCACCATCACCTCATCAAGCAGGGATTGCGCACCTCGGTCGGGCTCGTCATCGAGACCGGCGAGGCGCACGAGGTGCATCAGTTCTGCACGCTCGCGGGCTACGGCGCGGAGGCGATCAACCCCTATCTCGCCTTCGAGACGCTGGAATCGATGCTGCCCCACCTCGACGAGGAGCTGACGGCAGAAGAGGTCAAGGCGCGCTACATCAAGGCCATCGGCAAGGCCATCCTCAAGGTGATGGCCAAGATGGGCATCTCCACCTACCAGTCCTATTGCGGCGCGCAGATCTTCGACGCCGTCGGCCTGCGCTCGGCCTTCGTCAAGAAGTACTTCACCGGCACGCACACGCAGATCGAGGGCGTGGGCCTGCGCGAGATCGCGCAGGAGACGGTGGAGCGGCACCAGGCGGCCTTCGGCCACGTGCCGGTGCTCGATAGCGCGCTCGACGTCGGCGGCGAGTATATGTTCCGCGTGCGCGGCGAGGCGCACGTGTGGCGCGCCAACGTCGTCGCCGACCTGCAGCACGCGGTGCGCGGCAACCTGCCCGAGCGTTACCGCGCCTTTGCCAAGCAGATCAACGACCAGTCCGAGCAGCTGATGACCATGCGCGGCATGTTCCGCATCCGCTCGGCCGAATCGCTGGGGCGCCAGCCGGTGCCGATCGAGGAGGTCGAGCCGGCCAAGGATATCGTCAAGCGCTTCGCCACCGGCGCCATGAGCTTCGGCTCGATCAGCCGCGAGGCGCACACCACGCTTGCCATCGCCATGAACCGCATCGGCGGCAAGTCCAACACCGGCGAGGGCGGCGAGGAGACCGACCGCTTCAAGCCGCTGCCCAACGGCGACTCCATGCGCTCGGCCATCAAGCAGGTGGCCTCCGGGCGCTTCGGCGTCACCGCCGAGTATCTCGTCAACTCGGACATGATGCAGATCAAGATGGCGCAGGGCGCCAAGCCCGGCGAGGGCGGGCAATTGCCCGGGCACAAGGTCGACAAAGTCATCGCCAAGGTGCGCCATTCGACGCCGGGCGTCGGGCTCATCTCGCCGCCGCCGCACCATGACATCTACTCGATCGAGGACCTCGCCCAGCTCATCTTCGATTTGAAGAACGTCAACCCGACGGGCTGGGTGTCGGTGAAGCTCGTCTCCGAGGTGGGAGTCGGCACGGTGGCGGCCGGCGTCGCCAAGGCGCGCGCCGACCACGTGACGATCTCGGGCTTCGAAGGCGGCACCGGCGCCTCGCCGCTCACCTCGATCAAACACGCCGGTAGCCCGTGGGAGATCGGGCTCGCGGAGACCCACCAGACGCTGGTGATCAACCGCCTGCGTGGGCGCATCGCGGTGCAGGTCGACGGCGGCATCCGAACGGGGCGCGACGTGGTGGTGGGCGCGCTGCTCGGCGCCGACGAATTCGGCTTCTCCACCGCACCCCTCATCGCCGCGGGCTGCATCATGATGAGGAAGTGCCACCTCAACACCTGCCCGGTGGGCGTCGCCACGCAGGACCCGGTGCTGCGCGCCAAGTTCCAGGGCAAGCCCGAGCACGTGATCAACTACTTCTTCTTCGTCGCCGAGGAGGTGCGTGAAATAATGGCCGCGCTCGGCTACCGCAAGTTCAGCGAGATGATCGGGCAGACCGAGGTCCTGAATAAGGACCGCGCCATCGCGCACTGGAAGGCGAAGGGGCTCGACTTCTCCAAGATCTTCCACAAGCCGCGCGTGCCCGCTTCCGTCGCCGTCTACAATTGCGAGAGCCAGGACCACGGGCTCGAAAAGGTACTCGACAACAAGCTGATCGAGCTGTGCGCGGGCGCGCTCGAGCACAAGAAGCCGGCCAAGCACGAGCTCACGATCAAGAACACGGACCGCTCGACGGGGGCCATGCTGTCGGGCGCGGTCGCCAAGCGCTACGGCCATGCGGGCCTGCCCGAGGACAGCATCTGGCTCACGCTGTCGGGGACCGCGGGCCAGAGCTTCGGCGCCTTCGCCGCGCGCGGCGTCACCCTCGATCTCGTGGGCGAAGGCAACGACTACGTCGGCAAGGGTCTGTCGGGCGGCAAGCTGATCGTGCGCCCCAATGCGCTCTCGGGCATCAAGCCGGAGGAGAGCATCATCGTCGGCAACACGGTGCTCTACGGCGCCATCACGGGTGAGTGCTATTTCCGCGGCATCGCCGGCGAGCGCTTCGCGGTCAGGAACTCCGGCGCCATCGCCGTCGTCGAGGGCACCGGCGACCACGGCTGCGAGTACATGACGGGCGGCGTGGTGGTGGTGCTGGGGCCGACGGGGCGCAATTTCGCGGCCGGCATGTCGGGCGGCATCGCCTACGTGCTCGACGAGGCGGGCGACTTCGATACCAAGTGCAACCTTGCCATGGTGGCGCTCGAGCCGGTCGAGGCCGAGGAAGAGATCATGGAAAGGATCATGGGCCAGGCGGGGGACCTGGAAAGCCATGGCCTCGTCGACGTCATGGCCGACATGACCAAAGGCGACGCCGAGCGGCTCTACCAGCTCGTCGCCCGCCACGCCCATTACACCAACTCGGCGAAAGCCAAGCTGATCTTGGCGGACTGGCGCGCCTACCTGCCGAAGTTCCGCAAGGTGATGCCGGTCGAGTATCGCCGCGCGCTCGCCGAGATGGCCAAGGCGCAGGCGGCCGAGGCGCCCGCTCTCGAGGAGCTCTCGATCGGGCTCAAGACAGCGAAGGCTTGAAGAAAATCACCACTCCATGAAATGATGGACGGCGTGGGGTGTCTGACCCTTCGGGTCTGACACCCTTTATGAACAAGGATTGAGACAAGGATGTCAGACCCGAAGGGTCAGACACCGGCACAAGGCACGGACGGACAATGGGCAAGGTAACGGGGTTTCTCGAGTTCGAGCGGGCGGAGCGCCGCTACGCGCCCGCCGCCGAGCGCGTGAAGCACTGGCACGAGTTCCTGCTGCCGGCGAGCGAGGAGGAGAGCAAGACCCAGGCGGCGCGCTGCATGGACTGCGGCATCCCCTATTGCCACACCGGATGCCCCGTCAATAACCAGATCCCCGACTGGAACGACCTCGTCTATCACGGCGACTGGCAGACGGCGGCGGCGAACCTGCACTCGACCAACAACTTCCCCGAGGTGACGGGCCGCGTGTGCCCGGCCCCGTGCGAGGCCGCCTGCACGCTCAACATCGACGACGTGCCCGTAACCATCAAGGCGATCGAGTACGCCATTGCCGACCGCGCCTTCAAAGAGGGCTGGATCGCGCCGCAGCCGCCGGAGACCAAGACCGGCAAGCGCGTCGCCGTCGTCGGCTCGGGGCCCGCCGGGCTCGCCGCCGCTCAGCAGCTCGCGCGCGCCGGCCACGAGGTGCACGTCTACGAAAGGAACGCCAAGCCGGGCGGCCTTTTGGTTTATGGCATCCCCGACTTCAAGATGGAGAAGGGGATCATCGAGCGGCGCGTGAAGCAGATGGAGGCCGAAGGCGCAGCCTTCCACTGCAACGTCGACGTCGGCAAGGACGTCTCCGCCAAGGAGCTCGAGGCGACGCACGACGCGGTGCTGCTCGCCGGCGGCTCGGAGGCACCCTTCGACTTCTTCGTCAAGTCTCCCGGGCGCGACCTCGACGGCATTCACTTCGCCATGGAGTTCCTGCCGCAGCAGAACCGCCGCGTCTCGGGCGAGGTGCCCCCCGCCATCACCGACGCCAAGAGTGGCGCCAAGGAGATCTTGGCGAAGGACAAGCACGTCATCGTCATCGGCGGTGGCGATACGGGCTCGGACTGCATCGGCACCTCCTTCCGCCAAGGGGCGAAGTCGGTGACGCAGCTCGAGATCATGCCCATGCCGCCTGAGCACGAGAACAAGGCGATGACCTGGCCCAACTGGCCGCTGAAGCTGCGCGTCTCCACCAGCCAGGCCGAGGGCGCTCACGTCGAGTACTCGGTCTCGACCACGGGTTTCTCAGGCACCGACGGCAAAATCGCGAAGCTGCACTACGTGCAGGTCGATAAAAAGCTGCAGCCCGTCCCCGGCACCGAGGCCGAGCTGCCGGCCGAGCTGGTGCTGCTCGCCATGGGGTTCTCGGGGCCCGCCGAGGAGGGGCTCATCGAGGAGCTCGGCCTCGAAACGGTGGCGCGCGGCCGCTTCAAGGGGCTCAATGCGGATGAGCGCGACTACAAGATCGCAGGCCGCGGCAAGCTCTTCGCCGCCGGCGACATCCGCCGCGGCCAGTCGCTCGTCGTGTGGGCGATCCGCGAAGGGCGCCAGGCCGCGCACGCGATCGACAAGTTCCTGATGGGCAAGACGACCCTTCCCCGCTGACACAAGCCTCGAGAAGCTTCTCTGAAATCGAGCGAAGCGCGAGCTGACGGCCGCGCCAACGGCGCGGCGGCCCTTGGCCGCGGGCTGCCGCGCCCCAGCCGTATCGACGCCACTTAAGCCGCACTGAGCGGAGCGAGGTGCGGAAGGGCCCAAGGGGCCCCGGCGCGTTGCGCCGGCTCTCAACGAGACCAGCGCTGTCCGCAAGCGAAGCTTCTTGAAGCTCGTGTCAGTGGAAACTAAGGGCTCGGCGCCGGGGGTGCTGACGCTCCGACGTCCACGGCGGCCTGCTGCCGCGGCCACGAGAAGTCGTCGATGCGGCCGGGCTTGGGCGCCAGCCGCTCTCCCCGCTCGAACACGCGGTAATAGGGCGTCTGCGTCGGCGACAGCCGCCGCCGTCCGTCGCTGCCGCGCGGCGGCACGATCGAGCTCATGACGGTGAGGCCGCCGGGAATCTGATCAACCAGGATGTCGCCCATCTGCGCGGCGCGGTCGGCGCTCGAGCGGCGCGTCATCAGCGCGACGACGGAGGCGGGAATGGCGGGCCGCACGATCTCGACCGTCACCACCTGCTCGCTGCCGTTCGGCCCGGCAACCTTGATGTTGACCTTGCCGACGTCGGCCTTCTGCTCGCGCGCGCCACCGGCGGCGGCCGGCGCCGCCACGCCCGCCTTGGCGAGCTTGCCCTTCTGGGCGCGGGCGCTCTCAGCCTTGAGGCGCGCCCGGTCGGGATTGACCTTCGCCTGCTCGTCCGCAGTTCCCGCCAAGGGGACCGACCGCTCGAGGCGTGCTTGCGCCAGATCGCGCCGCAACTCGCGATCGACGAAGTGCGCAAGCTTGCGGTAGCCCGCGTCGGTGAAGTGCACGCCGTCGGTGTCGCGCAGGCGGCGGATCTTGCCGGTGACGTCAGGGCCGTAGTCGCTGTAGCCACCCAACTCGTCGATGAAGCTTGCATAGGCGTCGATGTAGCGCACGCCGTTGAGATAGGCGCGCTCACGATAGATGTCGTTCATCATCTGCGCGCGCTCGTTGTCCTGCCAGCGGCGCATGTTGGGCAATCCCACCCAATAGACGCCGCGGCCGCCCTTTTTCAGAAATCTTCATGGCCCGATCGACGCGGGCGCCGTACTCGGTGCGCCAAGCCTCGTCGGCCTTGGGCGAGCGGCGCGAGCCGAGCGTGTAGCGATCCTGAACGCCGAGCATCACGATGGCGATGTGGCTCGGGTCCTTGGCGAAGGTCTGTTCCAGATCGTCGATATCGCGGTTGCGCATCAGGCCGGAGAGCTTGTAGCGCGTGCGTGCGAACTGGGCCCCGGCCGGGCTCGCTGCGAACGCCTCGACCAGACCGCCGAGAAGGCCCTCGGCGAGCCAGTCGCCGACGACCTGCACCTGATAGGTATCGTTCTCCGGGAAGGGCGTGATGAAGCTGCCGCCGAGGGCTGCGTCCTGCGCCGAGGCAGGCATCGCCGCGACCATCGCTCCGACGAGAGCGAAGACCGACAGAGCCGTTGCGGCAATGGTGCGCTTCACGTGCGCTCGCTCCCAAGGTGCAAGGACCCGCACATCCCGCGAATCCGCTGGGCGACACAGTAGACTTTTCTACTGCGTCGCCCAACCGCAAGGCGGAAACATGGCCCCTCAAGGCGCGGGAAGGCAAGACGCGGCGGTTAAGCCGCCTTCCTGGCCTTCTTGACGCTCTTCAGGCGCACGGGTGCCTGCTTGGCGGCGGCTGCCTGCCACTTGAGCTCATCGAGCTCCGAGCCGCGATGGTGCGTCTTCACCACCACGTCACGGGCCGAAAAAGCCTCGCGCAGCACGCCGACGCACATCTGCGGCTTGGCGTCGCCGCACATGAACACGTCGAGCGCCGCATAGTCGGCCTCGGGCCAACTATGGATCGAGATGTGACTCTCCGAGAGCACGGCGACGCCCGACACTCCACCGTTAGGCGTGAAGTGATGCAGGTGGATGTGCAGGAGCGTCGCGCCCGCCACCTCCACGCATCGCGTCAGGGTACGCTTGATGTGCTCCAGGTCATCGAGCCGTCGGGCGCCGAAAAGGTCCACGATCAAGTGGGTCCCGGCGAACCGAACGCCATCACGCTCGATGAAAAAGTCTTTCCTGTCGTCATGCGCAACGTGCGCATAGTCTTCGTGCGCTACATGCGCAGGCACACGATGATCTTCCTCTTGGGCGGTGCTTGAACGAGTCAAGTCCATCCCCAATTGGAAGAGGGTGTCATTAAAGGCCATATGACCCTCCCCAACCAGCAGATAGATGTGACCCGCCCGCTCCTTACCTTTGGGGTTTCTGGAAAACCTCGACCTTAAGGGCAGGTGGACGAACGGAGGAGGGTCATATGAGGCACACACCCCCCCTACGCAAGAAGAAATTGCCCCGCGCGCCAAAAATTTTTGTCATGCCGTTGACGTGGTTTTAGCCGACGCAGTTACCCAAGGAGCAGCGCATGCCATGCTGCGACGCCGCGACGCGCGCGTTCACTTGCCGAGAAACTTCTGCATCAGCTTCTCGGCCTTCGACGGCTCGCCGTTCTCGCCTTTGCCGAAAAGGCCCTCGACGATCTCGCCCGCGCTCTTGCCCTTGAACTCTTTGCCGATCTCTTTTGCCGCCTCGATCGCGTCCGGGTTGTTGATCACACCGGCGATGTCGGGCTTGATGTCGGGCTTCTCCCAGGGGCCGGTGATGTGCACGGGGATCTCGATCCCGCGCAGGTTTTTCTCGCCGCCCTGACCCGACAAGCTCGCCACCAGCTTGGGCCGCACGGTGTAGTCGAGGCTGCGCGCCGGCAGGTCGACGCTTCCTGAGCCGGTCGCGCGCAGAAGCGGGCTTGCGAGTTGCAGATCGTCGTTCTTGGCAATCCCGTCGGTGATGACGAAGCTGCCGGTGAGCTCGCTGAAATCGGTCTTCTCAGCGGCCGAGGTCTTGAAGTCGGGAACGTTGCCTTCCGACAGCGCCCGCATGGCCGCGCCGAGATTGAAGCCGATGATGGCGCCGTTGCGCACCGCGACGTTGGACTTGCCGTTGAGCGACTGCACGATCGCCGTCTCACTGGCACCGCGCCCCGAAAGCGCCAGCGTGACGTCGCCGGTGCCGGCGAGCCAGTCGATGCCGGCGGTGTCCTTGAGCAGCGGCTGCGCGGCAATGCCCGACATCTGCACGTTGGCGGCGACGGTGGCCTCCGGCCCCGCCCCGTCGAGCGTGACGAAGCCCTTAGCCCGGCCCTCATAGAGCCTCACGTCCTCAAACGTCGTCTTGAGGACGCGATCCT
Source organism: uncultured Alphaproteobacteria bacterium (assembly GCA_963728165.1). Taxonomy (GTDB): domain Bacteria; phylum Pseudomonadota; class Alphaproteobacteria; order Rhizobiales; family Hyphomicrobiaceae; genus Hyphomicrobium_A. Next base: position 196,639 of record CAVSIY010000006.1, read on the forward strand.
TGAGGGCGACGCCGAGCTGCGCCGCATCGACGTGCACGTCACCGTAGGAGAGCCCGGCGACGGCGAGCTTAGCGTCGGCATCGACCAGGCCCAAGGCCGCCAGATTGAGCGGATCTCCGCTCCAGCCAGCGCGCTGCGTGAAGCCCCGCACCTGCGGGCCTTGAGGACCGGGGGAAGCTGCGGGGCGGTCGAGCAGGTCCTCGATCGATTGCGGTGCGGTCTGCCCCGCGTCGCCCGGCGCTGCCGGCGGCACAGGCTCGGCATGGCGCACAGGCCGCGGCGCTTCGCCACCGGCTCCGCCTCCGAAATAGTTTCCAAGATCGAGGTTTGCGACCTTCAAGTCGGCGGCGACGTGCGGCTTGGCGCCAGAGGTCGTGACGTCGATGGTGCCGGTGGCCGTCGCGCCGTCGAGGCCGAGCCTGGCATCAGACAGCCGCACGGTGTGCGCGCTCGCATGCACATAGCCCGCGAGCGAGCCCTCGCCGAAGCCGCGGGCGGGCGGCAGCTCGGTCCCGAGCCAGCTGGCGAGCGCCCTGAGCGAGGCGGCGCTTCCATCGATCGTGCCTTCGGCGCCGACAGTACCGCGCAGCGTCACCGAGCCGTCGTAGCTCAACGTGAAGGGCGCGCCTTTGAGGCTCAATGCCAGCTTGGCCGGCTGCTCTGCCATGAGCTGGGCCGGCGACGTCAGGTTGCCGTCGAAGGCGATGGTCTGCCGTGCCCACACGAAATTGCCTTTGGCGCTGAGCGGCTGCGCGATGGCCGCAAGGCCGGCCTCGGCGTTGATCGCCTCGATGCGATAGTCGGCGCCCGAGCGGGCGTCTGCATAGCGGATCGTTCCGTTGTCGATGCGGATGTCGCCCAGCGACACGTCGGAGTGCCGAGCCTCACGGCCGCTCGCCTTCGTCTGGGTGTCGGCACTCTCCGCAAGGCCGAGGCCGCCCGCGGAGAAATCCCGCAGCGTTTCGTTGTCTTCGGCCTGCGCCAGACGGATACGGCGCGGCGGCGCCGTCATCGCGGCCATGTCCCAGCTCTTGCGGCCCTGGGCATCGACGCGCAGTGCGAACACCGGCTCATGCAGCACCAGGCGGTCGACGACGATCTCCTGGCGCAGCAGCGGCAGGAGATGCACGCCGACGTCGATGCTGGCGGCGGTGAGCAAGGGATCGCCGCCCATGTCGGGCGGCGCCGACAGCGACACGTCGCCGGCGCGCACGCCGAGCGAGGGAAACACGGTAAACGATGCCGGTCCGGCAATCGTGAGCTCGCGCCCCGTGGCGGCTTTGACCTGCGCGATGATCTCGCGGCGGATGAGATCGGTCGGCGGCGCCATAACCACGAAGGTGACGGCGACGACGGCGAGCGCCAACACGCCGATGCCGCCGTAGACGAGGCCCAACAGCATTGGAGACGAGCTGCGCGCGCCAGCTGGCCCGCGCCGCGGCGGCTGCGTCGCGCCGGACCCGCGTGCGTCGGGATAATTGTAGCCCTCGATACGCGGGGGCGGTGCGCCGGGTGGCCTGCCATAGGTCATCGTCGATCCCGTCTCTAGCTCTTGCCGCGACGCGCCGCGCGAACGGCAATGCGCGCGATGCCCGATTGAGCCGTCCGCATGTAGGAACGGATGATGTAGGAACGAATTATGTCACCCTCCGGCCGCGAGCCCAAAGCGACGCCCACAGCTTTTTCTGCGACGAAGCCACCCGCGCCGCCGCGCGCACTAAAACCGCCTGTGCCGGGCGAAACAGCGCTGCCCGCGGCGCGGCGCTAACCGTGTGGGAAGTGCCGCAGTTGGAAAGGGACTTTTTTCCTGGCCAAGATAACAGTTTGGTAACATAATCTTGCGCTGCACACTAAGTCTTGCTGCGGTGCAGCAACATGAAGAGGGCGCCTCGCAATGCACTACTACGCTTACGAGTTCGCGCACGCGGTTCTCTCTCCTCTCCGCATCGGCGCCAACAGTATGCGCAGCATGCTCGAACTGCCGTTCAACCCAATTGCGAACACGCCGTTCGGGCGCCACTTGAAGGCAGCCTGCGAGGTGTTCGAGAACATGACGCGGCGCTATGGCAAGCCGGAGTGGGGCTTGAGGTCGACGCGTGTCAACAACGTCGAGGTGCCGGTTCGCGAGCACGTGGTCGCTTCCACGCCGTTCTGCAATCTTCTGCACTTCGATCGCGACACCTCCAAGATCGGCGCCCGCTACGACCCCAAGGTGCTGGTGGTCGCGCCGATGTCGGGCCACTACGCCACGCTCCTGCGCGGCACCGTCAAGGCGATGCTGCCCGAGCACGACGTCTACATCACCGACTGGTGCGATGCGCGCGACATCCCGCTCGCCATGGGCCGCTTCGATCTCGACGATTTTATCGACCACATCATCGACTTCATCCGCGTCATCGGACCGGACACGCACGTGATCGCGGTGTGCCAGCCGGCGGTGCCGGTGCTGGCGGCCGTCGCGCATATGGCCGACACCGACTGTCCCTGCCAGCCCGCCTCGATGACGCTGATGGGCGGCCCCATCGACACGCGGCGCAACCCGACGGCCGTCAACAGGCTCGCCGAGCAGCGTTCGCTCAATTGGTTCGAGCACAACGTGGTCTCGACCGTGCCGCTGCCGCACGCCGGCTTCATGCGCCAGGTCTATCCGGGCTTCATGCAGCTCACCGGGTTCATGACCATGAATCTGGAGCGCCACATGAACGCGCACGTCGACCTGTTCAACAACCTCGTCAAGGGCGACTGCGACCCGGTCAAGCAGCACCAGGACTTCTACGAGGAGTACCTGGCAGTCATGGATTTGACCGCCGAGTTCTACCTGCAGACCATCGAGACCGTGTTCCAGCAACACGCGCTGCCCAAGGGCACGATGATGCACCGGGGCACGCGCGTCGACTGCTCGCAGATCCGCGACACCGCGCTGATGACGGTCGAGGGCGAGCGTGACGACATCTGCGGTCTCGGCCAGACGGAGGCCGCGCACGATCTGTGCACAGGCATCCCCGACGACCTCAAGGTGCACTACGTACAGGAGGGCGTCGGCCACTACGGCGTCTTCAACGGCACGCGCTGGCGCACCGAGATCCAGCCGCGCATCCGCGAGTTCATCCGCACCATCGAGTATGCGCGTGGCGCCATTCCCACCGATAAGCGCACGGCGCGGCGCATGCAGCACCCCGAGCTCGCCGTCTCGCCAGTGTGAGGCGGTCTTAGCGGCCCCTTAGCCTTCTTGCGGCAGTGTCTCCTAAACGCAGACGTGCGAAGGAGACGCCGATGGACAGATTGTTCGCGGTAATCGTTGCCCTGGTGGGGCTTGCCGCCCCGTTCGCGGCGCAGGCCGACGACGACGAGCTCGAGATCGCCTTCAACGACCACTGCCGCGAGTGCCATTCCTTCGTGAAGGACGACAACCGGCTGGGGCCCTCGCTTTATGGCGTGGTGGGGCGCAAGGCCGGTGCGGAGCCGGGCTATGCCTATTCGGAATCGCTCAAAGGTTCGGGCGTCACTTGGGATGCGGCGACGCTCGACAAATGGATCGCCGACCCGGATGCGGTGATCCCCGGAAACTCCATGAGTCCGCCCTACTCGGGCCTCACCGACCCCGCGATCCGCAAGAAGATCGTCGCCTATCTCAAGACAATCTCGCCGCAGGCCGGCAAGTCCACCGCCGAGTAAGCTCCGCAGACACCGATCGCGCCAACCCACCTCTCCCGTCATGGCGGAGCCATGCTTCGCATGGACGGGAGAGGTGAAGGAAGTGCTGCCACCGCACAAAAGCAGACGGCGGCCGGAAATCCGGCCGCCGCCTGAACTCAGGATGAGAAATCGAGAGAGATCGTTAGATGATGTCGATCTCGGCCGGCAGGTAGGACGTGACCTCGAGGCCAACTTCCTGCTCGCGCACGGCGGGCTTGCTCCAAACCTTCATGGTGCTTTCCTCCTTGTCGCGCCGGGTCATATCGTCCGGCGTCGCGGCGAAGGTGTAGGCATCTGCGATCATAAGCGCCAATCGCATTTCCTTGGCCAATAGATAAGCGGTGCTGATGGCGGTTCAGGAGCCGCCCGCCAGCGCGCGGGCCCGAAGCCGACTTGAGGGCGTCCCAATTGCGGTGTTGGCTGGCGGTGGGGCAGGGCAAAAGGAGGGCGCGATGTCCAGCACCACCACACCTGTCGAAGAGCATAAGCGCACCGTGCGCGATCAGTGGAACCGCTATATGCGGGGCGAGTTCGATCCCTGGGCCATCCCCATGCACACGCCGCGGGGCGAGGACCGCATGATCGCCGCCATGGAGTACGCGGCCTATCAGCTGGGGGAGATCAACCAGCGGCTGGCGCGGCTGATGGACCTGACGGAGGAGCTGCGCGACGACAGCAGGCGCTGACCGCCCGGCACGCTGGAGCCTGCAGGGGCCCGCGTGCGGGCGCATGGGGAGTGTGGGCGCACGGCCGCTTCATATACCTCGTCATCCCGGCCTGCGCCGGGATGACGTCGAGAGTGGGCAGGCGCTCACCCAACCCCAACGTCGTTCCCGCGTCGTGAGACGGCCGTGCCCTAGTGCGCGGCCTCCCAGTTGTCGGCGGCCTTGGCATCGACGTGGATCGGCACCTTCAGCGCGATCGCCGGCAGCGCCGCGCTCTCCATCACCTTGGCGACCGTCTTCAGGGTCTTGGCGACCTCGGCCTCGGCCACCTCGAACACCAGCTCGTCGTGCACCTGCAGCAGCATGCGCGCCGATTTGAGCCCGGCATCGCCAAGCGCCCCGGGCATGCGCACCATCGCGCGGCGGATGATGTCGGCGGCCGAGCCCTGGATCGGCGCGTTGATCGCGGCGCGCTCCAAATTCCCGCGCACGCTCGGATGCCTGGTGTTGATCTCCGGGTAATGGATGCGCCGCCCAAAGATCGTCTCCACGAAGCCGTGCTCGTGCGCCTGCTTCTTGGTCGCTTCCATGTAGTCGCGGATGCCGGGGAAGCGCTCGAAGTAGGTCTTGATGTAGGCGCCGGCCTCGTCGCGCGCGATGCCGAGCTGGTTCGCCAGCCCGAACGCGGAGATGCCGTAGATGATGCCGAAGTTGATGGCCTTGGCGCGCCGGCGCACCTCCGGCGGCATGTCCTTTACCGGCACGTTGAACATCTCGGACGCCGTCATGGCGTGGATGTCGAGGCCCTCGTCGAACGCCTTTTTCAATTGCGGAATGTCGGCGACGTGGGCGAGCACGCGCAATTCGATCTGGCTGTAGTCGGCGGAGACGAGCTTCATGCCCTTCTCGGCGATGAAGGCGGTGCGGATCTCGCGCCCCTCCTTGGTGCGGATGGGGATGTTCTGCAGGTTGGGCTCGGACGAGGCGAGCCGGCCCGTGGTGGTCGCCGCCAGCGAGTAGCTCGTGTGGATGCGGCCAGTGTCGGGGTCCATGTAGCCGGGAAGCGCGTCGGTGTAGGTGGAGCGCAGCTTGGTCAATTGCCGCCACTCGAGCATGACGTTGATCAGCCGGCGCGCGTCCTCCGGCAGCTCCTCGTTGGCGGCGAGGTCGTCTAGAAGCCCGGCGCGCGTCTCCCATTGGCCGCTCTTCGTGCGCTTGCCGCCCGGCAGCTTCAATCTGTCGAACAGCAACTCGCCCAGTTGGCGCGGGGACGCGAGGTTGAACTTATGGCCGGCGAGCGCGCCCACCTCATCCTCCAGCCGCGCCATCCCTTGCGCGAAGGTGCCCGACAGCCGCGACAGGATCGCGCCGTCGACCTTGATGCCGGCAAACTCCATGTCGGCGATGACGGATACGAGCGGGCGCTCGAGCGTCTCGTAGACGGTCGTCATGCGCTCAGCCGCCAGCCGGGGCTTCAACATCATCCACAGGCGCAGCGTCACGTCGGCGTCCTCGGCCGCGTACTCGGTCGCCTTGTCGACGGGGACTTGCGCGAACGTGCGCTCCGACTTCTTGCCGGGCACATGCGCCATCACGTGCTCGAAGGAGACGCAGGCGTGGCCCATGTGGCGCATGGCGAGCTCGTCCATGCCGTGGCTGCCCTTGCCGCCGTCGAGCGCGTAGGACATGAGCATGGTGTCGTCGAGCGGGTCGATGCGCACGCCGTGGCGGGCGAGCACGTTGAAATCGAACTTCAAGTTCTGGCCGATCTTGAGGATCGAGGCGTCCTCGAGCAGCGGCTTTAACAGATCGAGCGCCTCGCTCGTTGGCAGTTGCGCGATCGCCGCGCCGCCATCGAAGTCGAGCCCGCCCGCACTTTTGTTGTGCTGGAGCGGCACGTAGCAGGCGTTGCCGGGCTCAGTCGCCAGCGAGAAGCCGACGAGGTCGGCGCGCATGGGATCGAGGCCGGTGGTCTCGGTGTCGAAGGCAACGCGGCCCGCAGCTCGAGCCGCCGCGATCCACGCCTGCAAACGCGCGCGCGTCGTGACCGTCTCGTATTTTGAGCGATCGAAGGGCGTTTTCGCGGCTTGCGCCGCATGCAGCACCGCTGCGGCAGGGGTCTCGGCCGCGGGCGGCGCTTTCTTGCCCTCCTTGGCCGCCGTGGGCTTGGCGCCCGTCTTGGGGACGGTGGCGCCGACGGAGACCTCGAGTGCCGGCGGCGGCTCGGTGCCGAGCGCCTCGGCGATGCGCCGCGTCAGCGTGTTGAACTCCATGGCGCGCAGGAAGCCCAGCAGGGCCTCGGGCTGGGGATCGTGCACGCCCAGCGCGTCGGCGGGAACGCCGGTCTCGACGTCGGCCTTGAGGCGCACCAATTCGCGCGAGATGCGCGCCTGGTCGGCGAATTCGATCAATTTCTCGCGCCGCTTGGGCTGCTTGATCTCGCCGGCGCGCTCCAGAAGCGTGTCGAGGTCGCCGTACTCGTTGATGAGCTCGGCCGCCGTCTTGACGCCGATGCCCGGCACGCCCGGCACGTTGTCGGTGGAATCACCCGCGAGCGCCTGCACATCCACGACCTTGTCGGGGGCTACGCCGAACTTCTCCATCACCTCCTCGCGCGCGATCTTCTTGCTCTTCATGGCGTCGAACATGACGACGCCGGGGCGCACGAGTTGCATCAGGTCCTTGTCGGAGGAGACGATCGTGACATCGCCGCCGGCATCGACGATCTCGCGCGCGTAGGTGGCGATGAGGTCGTCGGCCTCATAGCCCTCCTGCTCGACGCAGGCGACGTTGAAGGCCTTGACCGCGTCGCGGATCAAGGGGAACTGGGGAATGAGCTCGTCGGGCGGCGGCGGGCGGTTGGCCTTGTAGTCCTCGTAGATCTCGTTGCGGAAGGTCTCGCGGCCTGCATCGAACACCACCGCGATGTGGGTCGGGGCCTCGGAGGCCTTCGTCTCGCGCAACAGCTTCCACAGCATGGCGCAGAAGCCGTGCACGGCGCCGACGGGGAGGCCGTCGGAGGGACGCGTCAGGGGCGGCAGCGCGTGGAAGGCGCGGAAGATGTAGCCCGAGCCGTCCACGAGATAGACATGGCTGCCCTTGACGATGGGGGTCGCCTCGCCGTCGGGGACGGTGAAGACGGTGCCGTTCTTGGCCGTGGGCTCCGCCTTGGTCGTGGGCTTTGGCGTGGGCTTGGTCTTCGGCGTGGCGTGGGATTTGGGGTGGGTCATGGCGCGGGAATATAGGCGCTCCGCGCGCGCGGGTCAGCCCAGGGCACAGCAATGATCCTCAACAAGTGCAAGACACTGGCCCGAGGGGCCGAGGCGCTGCGGTTCCACCGAAAAGGCCTGCAAACGGCGCATTTCGTCGAGGCATTTAAGCCCCCTTTAAGTCCCTCCATGAAAGAGAGATACTTGTGTTGCTCGATTTAGCAAGCCGAGCTTGGTCATGCTTACATCCCGACGATTGAGTGTGCTCGCCCTCTTCGGCGCAATTGCGCAGTGTGCTGTCGCTGGTCCGTCGCTTGCTCTTCCTGGCAGCGAGCCCATCGCAGCCTCGGGGCCCGTCCTCTTGCAGCTTGTGACGCGCAAGGGGACGCGCAACTACTTTCTCGAAGACGGAACCGCACCGGAGGCCAGCCCCGTTGGATCCGATCCGGCTTCCGAGGCAAAAGCCCTGGAAGACTGCATCGCAATCTGGGATGCGGGCACGCACATCACCAAGAGCAAGTGGCGCGAGATCTGCCAGCGCCAGCTCAAAGAGCGCGGGGCGCAGCTTTCGGGTCATTGAGTTCGAACGGCTCGCAGCCAAGTCTGACTTTGCTTTGCGACCTTTTGCGTTTCCACATCTGCTCTCCCCCCTGAGCCAGCCGCTGTGGACATCTGCCGGTCTCGCCGCAGATTCGCGAGAGCGTCGGGCAAAGCTTGAGTAGATTTGGCGCAAGAGCGAGGTCTGCCCGCAAACACCGGAGCTTGCACAAATTGGCAAACATGGAACGGCTGGCGCTGATCGCCGTGCTGAGCATAGGCGCCGCTAGCTTCGGCGCTGCCAGCGAGCAACCTGTCAGCGAAGCTTATGCACCGGGGCTGGGAGAGTTCATGTCCGCGACCCAAGTGCGGCACGCAAAGCTCTGGTTTGCAGGCCGGGCAAGAAACTGGCCACTCGCCGAGTTCGAGCTGCATGAGATCAATGAAGGGCTCGAAGATGCTGCGAAGCTCCATCCGACGTTTGAGGGCATACCGGTAGCGGCGATGATCAAGTCGAACCTAGACGCCCCGCTTGCAGAGCTAGCGAAGGCGGTCGCGGCCAAGAACAAGGGCCAGTTCACACGTGCATTCGACAGGCTGACCGCCGGCTGCAATGCCTGTCACACGGCAGCCTCTCACGCCTTCATTCGAATTCAGCGCCCGTCTGCTCCGCCAGTTCCCAACCAAAGATTCTCCCCCGGCAAATAGGCCGACGGTCCCTGGCAGACCGCTGGGAACCGTCGAGCCGGGCCGCCCATCCCGATTTCACGGGTTCGGCATGTCGTCTGGCGCTGCCGGCGCAGCTTGCTCGGCCGGGCTTTGCTCGGGCGGCGGTGCGGCCGGTTGAGCAGCCCCTTGGGGCATTGCGGCCCCGGTCTTCTTCGCCTTCTTTTTTGTGTGCCCGAGCTTGTGGCAATAGGGGCTCTTCACCTTGCCGGACTTATCGACCTCCTTGGGGATGATCCACACGCAGGCCTTGTTCTTCCGGCACGGCTTCTCGGCCAGGCCTTTGCACCCCGAGGGATCGGTGCTCGTCGGAGCGGGATTTGCTTGCGGCGGCTCGGTCGTGCTTGGAGCTGCCGGCGCCGTTGAATCTTCTGCCGGGGGCGGAGGTGCAGCGGCGGGCGGCTCCTGTGCCGAAACGATGGTGGGACTTACCAGTAGCGCAAGCGCACCGATTGCCGCCGCACGAGCCGCCCAGCAGATGAGTCTTTTCACGAAGGTTATCTCCGATTGCTGATAAGACCACGGTCGTCGAGAAAACGGCTTTTCTTTGAATGCTGCAGTGCAATGGCGCACGAGCCCAGGGGAAGGCGATCGGCAGCGCCACCGTCGCCCCCTCACTGTGACGCCATCGCCTTTAGCACGATGACAGCGCGCAACACCGCGGCACGATCACGGGCGGCACCGTTGCTCCTCCTCGGTCTTCATGGCTTAATCGGTCCAATGTTTAAATGATGTTTTGCGGGGGAACACGTGATGGCCGAGGGGACGCGTGGCGCCGCAGGACCCGAGCTGTCCGGAGCCAGCGGCTCCACAGAGGCCCAATCGGGCCGCCTGCGTGTCTTCATCTCCTATAGCCGCGACGACATCGACTTTGCCGACCAGCTCGAAGCCGGGCTCACAGTGACCGGCTTCGACGTCGCCATGGACCGGCACGGGATTACGGCGGGCGAGGATTTCCAGCGCCGCTTGGGTGCGCTCATCCGCGAGGCCGACACCGTCGTCTTCGTGCTCTCTCCCTCCTCAGCCCATTCGCAAATGTGCGCCTGGGAGGTCGAGGAAGCGATGCGCCTGGGCAAGCGCATTATCCCCGTCGTGTGCTGCAGCCTCGAGAGCAATGAGCCGCCGCCGCACCTCAAGAGCCTCGACTACGTGTTCTTCTACGCCGAGCCCAAGGTGGCCGGATCCGGCTTCGGGCACGGGCTGGCACGCCTTGTCGCCGCCTTGAACACCGACCTCGACTGGATGCGCGAGCACACACGCCTGTTGGCCCGGGCGACGGAGTGGGAGACGGCCGGCCGCGTCGAGAACCGCATGCTGTCGGGGGCCGACATCGCGGCGGCAAAGGAATGGGCGTCGAAGCGCCCGAAAGGCGCGCCCGAGCCTACGGCACTGCATCTCGACTACATTCGTGCCAGCGAAGACGTCGATCACGCGCGCACCAATGCCGAGCGCAAGCGTCTCACCGAGATGGCCGCCGCCCAAGCGGAACGCGAGGAGGCGCTCAAGAAGGCCGAGATCGCGCAGCAGGAGAAAACCTACGCGACGCAGCAACTCGTGCAACGCACCATGATCGGTATGGTCGTGGCCATCGTTCTCGCTCTTGCCGCAGGTGCCGCCGGCGTCATTGCCTGGCGCAACCAGCAGGTGGCGGAGGGCCAGCGTCTGCGGGCGGAACGAAATCTAGACGCGATCACGCAGGCGCTCGGCGTGCTCGACAAAGAGGCGAGCCCGAAGGCCATCGCCGAAACCTTTTTCAAGTTGGCACACACCTACCTCAGTCAGGACCGCTTCGACGAGGCCATAACGCTCTACAAGCGGAGTCTCGCGATCGTCGACAAGCAAGAAGGTGCCAAAAGCGAGCAGGCGGCGGCGCTGTACAGCCAGTTGGGGATCGTCTACGCGAAGGTCGGAAAGCTGCCGGAGGCAGAGTTTCACCTCAAGCAAGCGCTCTCATACTACGGGCAGCTACCGGACATCTCGCGCACGGACCAGCTGACCACGCTCGCGCAACTGACAAACGTCTACAAGTCCGAGGGCAAGGCGGCCGAGGCGGCGGAAGCGGAAAAGCAGACCCGATCGATTGCGATTGCCAATGCGGCCTCCATCGTACCGGTTTATTTCGCGACCGATCGCGCCTTTTCTTCAAGCGGAGGCCGGGACACCTTTGGATCCGAGCGCGGCAGGTCTTTGCAGCTCGGCAGGGCGCTTGTCACGATCCCGAAGAGCCACGAACTTTCGAACATAGAGCGGCCCTGGCGGCTCTCCATCGGCTACCTCAATGTATCCATCTACGAGCAGGCAGAGGATCCACGGCAGCACTTCACGATTCAGGAACTGACGAGGATGACCGAGCCGCAGTTGGCCGAGTTGGTCCGAAAGCGTCTCGATAGCTCCAGCGAATTCAAGGATCGCGCGTTCGTCTACGTCCCCGGCTTCAACAGCAGTTTTGATAACTCCGTCTACCGCACGGCGCAGTTGGCCTACAACCTGAAGTTCGACGGCCCAGCCTTTGTCTATTCGTGGCCGTCGGGCGGCGAGGTTTTCAGCTACACGTACGACAGGGAAAGTGCGCAGGCGGCAAGGCCCTACCTGAGAGCATTCCTGAAATTCGTGGCGGACAAGTCCGGGGCCAAAAACATCAGCATCCTTGCCAATGGGCTGGGGAGCCTACCTGTGCTTGACGTGCTCGCAGATATCGCCAAGTCGAACCCTTCCCAGAAATCGATCGACCAACTCATTCTTACAGCACCCGATGTCGACAGCGATAGCTTTCGCGAGATCGCGGCCAGTCTCAGCGGGATCGCCAACGGCATCACGCTTTACGTCGCCGCTGACGATCGAGCGTTGGAAGTATCGCGGAAATTTTGGGGTCATTACCGGGCCGGCGACGTGCCGCCCAATGGTCCCGTCGTCGTCGACGGTGTCGACACCATCGATGTGACGGCGGCCAGCGCGAGCACGCGTAGTAATCCGGGGACGGTCTCGCCGGACACCCTGCTATCGGATGTGGGAGCGCTCATCAAGAGCGGCACCCGGCCGCCCGACAAACGCTCTGATCGGTTTGTGCCGGTCGAGTCTTCTGCCGGTCGGTATTGGCGCTATCAGCCGCAATGACACTAGTTTGCGGGCCGCAAGATCACCGGCGGCACTGAGAAGTCGAGCACCGGCGCGCCGGGCCCGGTACTGCCGGGCAGCGGAGCACCGGGAATGGCCGGCGGATAGGGCGGCAGCTCGATCCCGCGCATGCCGAGCGGTGCGTTGCTTTGCGGCTGCTCGAGGCGCACGGGCCGGTCTTGCAGCGTCGGCACTTTGTCGCGGCGCACGAGCCCCGGGAAGGCGATCAGCAGCGCCACCATCACGCACTGGATGACGACGAAAGGCACCGCACCCCAGTAGATCTGGCCGGTGGTGACGGGCGGCATGCTCTGCCCGGTCACCTTGTCGATGTACGTCGTGCGCGGCGCCACCGAGCGCAGGTAGAAGAGCGCGAAGCCGAAGGGCGGGTGCATGAAGCTCGTCTGCATGTTCACGGAGAGGATCACGCCGAACCAGATGAGGTCGATGCCGAGTGCGCTGGCGGCCGGCGCCAGCAGCGGAATGATGATGAAGGCCAGCTCGAAGAAGTCGAGGAAGAAGGCGAGGAAGAACACAAGCATGTTGACGAAGACGAGAAAGCCGACCTCACCGCCCGGCAGCGACACGAGCAGGTGCTCCACCCATTTGTGGCCGTTGACGCCGTAGAAGGTGAGCGAGAAGACGCGCGCGCCGACGAGGATGAACATGACGAAGGCCGACAGCTTCGCCGTCGCTTGCGCCGCGGAGCGGACGATCCCCAGGTTGAAGCGGCGGGGATTGCGGTCGGCGACGCGCTTGGCAAAGGCCAAGAGCATGGCGCCGACGGCCCCCATGGCGCCGCCCTCGGTCGGGGTGGCCACGCCGACAAAAATGGTGCCGAGCACCAGGAAGATGAGCAGGAGCGGCGGCACCATGACGAAGACCACCTGCTCGGCGAGCAGCGACAATAGACGCACGTCGGTGAGGCGGTGGAGGACGAAGCTCACAGCCGCGACCGCAAAGGCAATGGCGACGGCGAGCCCGAGCGTCAGGATGACGTAGTCGGCGCCGCTATAAGGCGCCCCGCGCATGAGGACCCAGGCCCCGACCCCGCAGGCGAGCGTAAGCAGTGCAAGCGAGGTGTAGCCGCGTGAGCCGTCCGGGCCGCGATAGGCGATCGCCTCGGGCGGAAGCCCCGGCGCGGCGCTCTTGGCGAAGGTGGAGATGAAAAAGACGTAGGCGAGATAGAAGCTGGCGAGCATCAAGCCCGGCACCAGCGCGCCGGTGTACATGTCGCCGACCGAGCGGCCGAGCTGGTCGGCCATCACGATCAGCACCAGCGAGGGCGGCACGATTTGGGCGAGCGTGCCCGAGGCCGCGATGGTGCCGGTGGCGAAGCGCGCATCATAGCCGTAGCGCAGCATGATCGGCAGCGAGATGAGGCCCATGGAGATGACGGAGGCCGCGACCACGCCGGTCGTGGCGGCGAGCAGCGCGCCGACGAACACGACCGCATAGGCGATGCCGCCGCGCACCGGCCCGAACAGCTGCCCGACCGTCTCCAAGAGGTCCTCGGCCATGCCGGAGCGCTCGAGAATGAGCCCCATGAAGGCGAAGAAGGGAATGGCGAGCAGCGTCTCGTTGGTCATCACCCCGTAGATGCGCTCTGGCAGCGTCTTCAGAAGCGGCCAGGACAGGTTGATGACGCCGCCCGAGAACGGCGCCAGCTCCACGCCGACGACGAAGAACATGAGCCCGACGGCGGCGAGCGAGAAGGCGACGGGATAGCCCAAGAGCAGGAACACCACGAGCGCCGCGAACATGATCGGCGCCAGGTTCTCCGCGATGAGCTCGAGCATATCCCCCTCTTCGTTCTCGTTGTCCCTTCTCCGTGCGACCGGGGAGAGGGGCGTCCCTAGCGCTTGCGTTGCTCTTTGCCACCGTCTCGCGGCATCAGCACGTGACCGGAGTCCGGGGCGGCCGCCGGGTGGCCCATGCCGAGCTCCGTCTCGGCCAGATCTCCACGCATGATGGCGATGCGTTTGATCAGCTCGGAGACGCCCTGCAGGAACAGGATGGCGAACGCCAACGGAATGAGAAACTTAGGCGGCCATTGCGGCAGGCCGCCGAAGTTGGAGGACTGCTCGTTCTGCGCGTAGGAGACGAGGAAGAACGGCCAGGACGTCCACACGATGATGGCCGCCATCGGCAGCAGAAACAGGAGGTGCCCCGCGATCTCGATCCAGTTGCGGACCTTTGCGGGAAAGCGCTGGCTCAGGATGTCGATGCGGATGTGCTCGTTGAGCGCCAGCGTCCAGGGTGCGGCCAGCAGGAACACGGCGGCAAACAGCCACCACTGCAGCTCGAGCCACGCGTTCGAGCTGGTGTCGAACAGCTTGCGGATGATGGCGTTGCCGGCGCTGATCACGGCTGCCGCCACGACCAGCCAGGCGACCCACTGGCCCAGCCGGCGCGTGCCCGCATCGATGAGGCGGCTCAGACCCAGAAGTCCTCGCATGGCCGGCTTCCCCTTGACGTTTCTTTCCGGCGCCCGAGATAAGCAGCGCGCCCCCCGCGTCAAAGATTCCTATATCGAGGGCGGGCCGTGACTTCCAGCGCGGCCTCTGACAGTATTCGCTCCAGCATTCGCGCCAGCGCTCGCCCGTCCGCGACCTCTCGCCCCCCGGGAGCATTTGAAATGACCATATCCAAACCGCAGGTTCTCGACGAGTTGCGCCGGGTCAAGGGGCCCGACCTCGACAGCAATATCGTCGATCTCGGGCTCGTCTCCGAGATCCTCGTCAAGGACGACCGCGTCTACTTCTCGATTACTGTGCCGGCCGAGCGCGCTGAGGAGCTGGAGCCGCTGCGCCAGGCCGCCGAAACCGTTGTCGCCAAGGTGCCGGGCGTCTCCGCCGTCACCGCAGTGCTGACGGCGGAAGCGGTGCGGGGCGCGGCAGCAGCGGGCACCAGGGTGCCCGAAAGCGCCCGCGTCACCCAAGCTCGCACAAATGGAGGCGAGGGAGCCCCGCACGGCGCGCGCCAGCTCGCTACCGTCCCCGGCGTGAAGAACCTGATCGCGGTCGCCTCCGGCAAGGGCGGCGTCGGCAAGTCGACGACGGCCGTCAACCTGGCGCTCGGGCTGCAGGCTCAAGGCCTAAAGGTCGGCATCCTCGATGCCGACATCTACGGGCCCTCGCAGCCGCGGCTGCTCGGATTGCACGGCCAACCACAAGTCCTGCAGGGCAAGACCCTGAAACCCATGGAAGGCTACGGCCTCAAGGCCATGTCCATGGGCTTCATGGTCGACGAGGAGACGCCCGTCATCTGGCGCGGACCCATGGTCGTGGGGGCCTTGAACCAGATGCTGCGCGACGTCGCCTGGGGTGAGGACGGCGACCTCGACGTGCTCATCATCGACATGCCGCCCGGCACCGGCGACGTGCAGCTCACCATGGCGCAGCAGGTGCCCTTGTCAGGCGCCGTCGTCGTGTCGACGCCGCAGGACCTCGCCCTGATCGACGCCCGCAAGGGGCTCGCCATGTTCCGCAAGGTCAGCGTGCCCGTGCTCGGCATCATCGAGAACATGAGCACCTTCGTGTGCCCCAAGTGCGGGGAGCGCTCCGACATCTTCGGCCACGGCGGGGCGCAGAGCGAGGCCGAGCGCCTCGGCGTGCCGTTCCTCGGCGCCATCCCGCTCGACATGGAGATTCGCGCCCGCTCGGACACTGGCCGGCCAATCACGGCGACCGATCCCGACAGCCCCCTCGCCAAGACCTACCGCGAGGTCGCGGCCAAGACCTGGGCCGAGTTGAAAAACGCCCAGAAGATCGCCTTGAAGCCGCCGCAGCTCGCCTTGAGCCCGAGCGGCGATGTGCTCACCGTCACCTTGGCGTGCGGAACGAAATACGAGCTTACGGCCGAGCTTTTGCGCGTCATGAGCCCATCGGCCGAGGTGCAGGGCCATTCACCCGACCAGCGCGTCACCGTCGGCGGCAAGCGCAACGTCAAGATCAAGGACTTGCGGCCCGTCGGCAGCTATGCCGTGCGCATCGCCTTCGACGACGGGCACGACACGGGTCTTTTCACCTGGACCTACCTGCAGCAGCTTGGCCGCGAGAAGGATGCGCGCTGGTCGGAGTACCTCGCCGAGCTGGAGAGGAAGGGGCTAGGGCGGGGCTGATCACGGCCGTACCCAAGCTGAAATCGCCCGGTTTCGGCTCTCTTGACTTCCAACCGTTTCTTCTCGATCCTCAGCGTTAACCGAATAGCGTACATGCCGTGCTGCCCGGATGCCGGGTCGGCCGGTTTTTGCGTATATCAGGTCACTTGAGGCTACCAGAGGAGATCGAACATCCGCAGACCAATGCGAGCCGCGCCTGAGCGCGAGCCAGCCGGCCCGAAGATCAATGAGGCGATCCGGGCCAAGGACGTACGACTGATTGACGAGAACGGAGAGAACGTCGGCGTCGTTACGCACGCGGACGCACTCGAGCGGGCCGTGAAAGCGGGGCTGGATCTGGTGGAGGTCTCCCCCGACGCAGACCCGCCCGTCTGCAAGATTCTCGATTTCGGAAAGTACAAGTATCAGGCCCAGAAGAAGGCCGCCGAGGCGCGTAAGCACCAGAAGATCGTCGAGATCAAAGAGATCAAGATGCGCCCCGCCATCGATGATCACGACTACGACGTGAAGATGCGCTCGATTAAGCGCTTCTTCGAGGAAGGCGACAAGGTGAAGGTCACCTTGCGCTTCCGCGGCCGCGAGATGGCGCACCAGCAGCTTGGCATGCAGGTGCTGCAGCGGGTGAAGGTCGACCTCGAGGCGATCGCCAAGGTCGAGTCCGAGCCGCGCTTGGAAGGGCGGCAGATGGTGATGGTGCTGGCGCCGCGGTAGCTCCGTTCGCTCCCCGGCGCCGCGATTGTTGGGGGGAGTAATGGAGCGAATATCTTCCTTCTTTGCCGGCACGCAAGGCGGCCGCCTTGCGCGGTCCGCCGTGGCCGTTGCTTTGATCACGATCACTCTCGCTGCGACGGCCCTTGCGCAGCGCGTGGTGCCCGAGACGCCACGCATTGGGGGCGGATCGGCCGGCGTCGGCGGCGGAGCCGGGCTCATCGGGCCCCTGCCTCCCCTTCCGCCGGCGATGCAGGCTCCGGTGCTGTCGCCCCCCGTGGCCGTTCCCCAACCGGCTCCGCCCATTGCCGTGCCCGCCGCTCCGGCGCCGGCCGCTCCGGCACGCGTGGTCCGCTTCCGCTGCGAGCTGACACCCGGGGCCGAGGCCTGCAAGGAGGCTGGTGCGCCCGATGGCGGGGGCGATGACAGCCAGTGCACGTGCGCCCACGATTACTGCCATGACGACCGAAGCCGGGGTCCGCGTCTGCGAGAAGTTGCAGTAGCCTCCGCGGGCCCGCGCGCCGGGCGCTCTTGCCGAGGGCGCCGCACCCACCTATAAGGCGCCCTGAGCCGCCCGGCGGGGCATGCCGTGGCGGCTCTTATGCTTTGGACCAGGTGCCAACCCTCCCATGGATCGGCCCGCAAGGGCCGAGGCCGCAAGCGCGGCCCGCGACAAGTCGCGTCCCCGCGGAGGGCCCGCATTTCGCCAACGGCGAAATGCGGTGCGGCCCGTGAGTGAGAAAGGACCAGCGAAATGCCCAAGATGAAGACCAAGAGCGGCGCCAAAAAGCGCTTCAAGATGACGGGTACGGGCAAGGTCAAGGCCGCTGCCGCAGGCAAGCAGCACGGCATGATCAAGCGTCATGCGAAGTTCATTCGCCAGGCGCGCGGCACCATGGTGCTCGACGCTTCCGACGCCAAGATCGTGAAGAAGTACATGCCCTACGCGCGCTGAGCCGGCCTTCGGCCAACTCACGCATCAAAGCAACCGACATCTGACGGAGCAGTCCCATGGCACGCGTCAAGCGCGGCGTTACCGCCCATGCCAAGCACAAGAAAGTTCTCAATGCCGCGAAGGGTTATCGCGGCCGGCGCAAGAACACGATCCGGGTCGCCAAGCAGGCGGTCGAGAAGGCGCTGCAATATCAATACATCGGCCGCAAGCAAAAGAAGCGCAGCTTCCGCTCGCTGTGGATACAGCGCATCAACGCGGCCGTGCGCGAGCACGGGCTCACCTACGGGCGATTTATCGACGGCCTCAACAAGGCCGGGATCGAGATCGACCGCAAGGTGCTGGCCGATCTCGCCGTCAAGGACGCCGCGGGCTTCAAAGCACTCGTCGACCAGGCCGCCAACGCCAAATCGGCCTAAGCCGCCAGTCTGTCATCCCGGCCGAAGGCGCGCTTGCGCCGAAGTGCCGGGACCCAGAGCAACATGCCGCAGCGGTGCTGCACGGGCCCTGGGTCCCGGATCACCGCGCGGGATGGACCATTGGGCGAAGCAAAGCGCGACTTGACCGCGCGGTGTCCGGGATGACATCAGGGCGCGAGACCACGGCGACGGTGCCGATTTCTGAAGAATTGTCGATGGCCGACACATCCGATCTAGAGAAACTGAAAGCCGAGTTGCTGGCTGAGATAGAGGCGGCGACCGATCCTGCGCGCCTCGAGCAGGTGCGCGTCGCGGCGCTTGGCAAAAAGGGCCGCATCTCCGAGCTGATGGCGCGGCTCGGCACGATAGCGCCCGAGGAGCGCAAGGGCTTCGGCCAGGCGGTCAACGAGATCAAGGGCCGCGTCAGCGAAGCGCTCGAAGCCCGCAGAAACGCGCTTGAAGCCGACGCGCTGAGCGACCGCCTCGCCAACGAGCGCGCCGACGTGACGCTGCCGGTGCGCTCAGGCGCGCTGGCCGAGGGCCGCATCCACCCGGTCTCCCAGGTGTTCGACGAGTGCGTGGAGATCTTCGCCGACCTTGGCTTCGCAGTCGCGGAAGGGCCGGACATCGAGACGGACGACCTCAACTTCACCAAGCTCAACATCCCACCCGAGCATCCCGCGCGCCAGGAGCACGACACCTTCTATTTCAACCCGAAGGCGGACGGGTCGCGGCTTCTCTTGAGGACGCATACGAGCCCCGTGCAGATCCGCACGATGATGACAGTCAAGCCGCCGATCCGCATCATCGCGCCGGGGCGCGTCTACCGCTGCGATAGCGACCAGACGCACACGCCGATGTTCCACCAGATCGAGGGCCTCGTCATCGACGAGGAGACGCACATGGGGCACCTGAAGTGGGTGCTGCAGGAGTTCTGCAAGGCCTTCTTCGAGGTGGACGAGGTGAAGATGCGCTTTCGCGCCTCGCACTTTCCCTTCACCGAGCCCTCGGCCGAGGTCGACATCGGCGCCGAGGCGATCGGCAAGCCGGGGCAGTGGCTGGAGATCCTGGGCTGCGGCATGGTGCATCCCAACGTGATCGCCAACTGCGGGCTCGACCCCGAGCGCTACCAGGGCTTTGCCTTCGGCATGGGGCTCGACCGCATCGCCATGCTGAAATACGGCATCCCCGATCTGCGCACGTTCTTTGCGGCCGATTTGCGCTGGCTGCGCCACTACGGCTTCTCGGTGCTCGACGTGCCGACGCTCTCGGGCGGACTGTCGTCATGAAATTCACGCTTGGCTGGCTCAAGGATCATCTCGACACCAAGGCCTCGCTGCCTGAGATCACCGACAAGCTGTCGGCGATCGGGCTCGAGGTCGAGAGCGTCTCGGACCCGGCCGCCAAGCTCGGCGCCTTCACCATCGCGCGCGTGGTCGAGGCCAAGCCCCACCCCAACGCCGACCGCCTGCGCGTCGTGCAGGTCGAGATCGCGAAAGGCGAGCCGCCGGTCGAGGTCGTGTGCGGGGCGCCGAATGCGCGCGCCGGCATGGTTGCGGTGTTCGCCCCGCTCGGCACCTTCATTCCCGGCAGCGGCATCACGCTGGAGAAGAAGCCCGTGCGCGGCATCGTCTCCAACGGCATGTTGGTCTCCGAGCGCGAGCTGGAACTGTCCGAGGCGCACGAGGGCATCATCGAGCTCTCAGCCGAGATGGCAAAGCACGTCGGCCAGCGCTACGTCGATGCTTTGGGCCTCGCCGACGCGGTCATCGAGGTGAAGCTGACGCCCAACCGCCCCGACTGCACCGGCGTGCGCGGGATCGCGCGCGATCTCGCCGCGGCAGGGCTGGGCAAATTGAAGCCCGAGCCGAAGATCGGCAAGGTCGAGGGCACATATCCCTGCCCCGTCGCCATCAAGCTCGAGTTCACCGCGGAGACGGCGGATGCCTGCCCCGTCTTCGCCGGCCGCTACGTCAAGGGCGTCAACAACGGGCCCTCGCCCGCCTGGCTGCAGAGCCGCCTGAAAGCCGTGGGCCTGCGCCCCATCAACGCGCTCGTCGATGTCACCAACTACATCAGCCAGGACCGCGGCCGCCCGCTGCACGTCTACGACGCCGACAAGCTGTGGGGGCCGGTGCGCGCCCGCCTCGGCGCACCTGAGGAAACGCTCCTCGGCCTCGACGGCAAGGAGCACGCCATCGACGAGACCATGTGCGTCATCGCCGACGACAACGGACCCTTGGGGCTCGGCGGCGTCATGGGTGGGGAGCCCTCGGGCTCGACCGAGGAAACGAAGAACGTACTGATCGAGAGCGCCTACTTCGATCCGCAGCGCACCGCCGCCACGGGCCGCAGAAGCGGCCTGATGACGGACGCGCGCTACCGCTTCGAGCGCGGCGTCGACCCTGCATCCGTGATGGCGGGCCTCGATCTCGCGACCGACATGATCTTGAAACTATGCGGCGGCGAACCCTCCAAGGCCAAGGTCGCCGGCAAGCCGCCCGTTGCCAAGCGGGTCATCCCGTTCGATTTCGCGCGCGTCGCCAAGCTCACCGGGCTCAAGCTGAAAGACAGCGAGATCAAGACGATCCTGGAGAAGCTCGGCTGCACGCTCGACGCCAAGACCAAGACCGTCAAGGTCACCGTGCCGACGTGGCGCCCCGACATCCACGGCCCCGCCGACCTCGTCGAGGAGATCGTGCGCATCGCCGGGCTCGACCGCGTGCCGGCAACGCCCATGGCGCGTCCGGCCGGCGTTGCACGCCCCGTGCTCACCGAGCGCCAGCGCCGGGCGCGCCGGGCGCGGCGGGCGCTTGGCGCCCGCGGGCTCATCGAGGCGGTCACCTGGTCGTTCGTCCCGCGCAGCGAGGCGCAAGCGTTCGGCGGCGGCTCGGATGCACTCGAGCTCGCCAACCCGATCTCGACCGAGATGTCGTCCATGCGACCGAGCCTGCTGCCGGGTTTGCTCACGGCCGTCACGCGCAACCGCAACCGCGGCTTTGCCGACGTGGCGTTGTTCGAGCTGGGCCAGGCCTATCGCGGTGAGGGACCGAGGACCAGTATCTCGCCGCCTCGGCCGTGCGCACCGGCACCGCCAAGCTGCAGGGGAGCGGTCGCCACTGGGACGGAGCCGCAGCCGACGTCGACGTCTTCGACGCCAAGGCCGACGTGTTCGCCGTCCTCGCGAGCCTCGGCTTCGATCCGAACAAGGCGCAGATCACGCGCGATGCACCGCCCTGGTATCACCCGGGGCGCTCGGGCACCCTGCGGCTCGGACCCAAGCTCGTGCTGGCGCACTTCGGCGAGTTCCACCCGGCAACGCTGAAAGCGCTCGACGTCGCCGCACCGGCCGTCGGCTACGAGGTCTTCCTCGACGCGGTCCCGCCGGAGAAATCCAAGGGCCGCACCAAGCCGCCGCTCGCGGCCGCCGACCTGTTGCCCGTCACGCGCGACTTCGCCTTCGTGCTCGATGCTGCGGTGGCGGCCGGCGACGTGGTGCGCGCTGCGCACTCCGCCGACAAGACGCTCATCCAGGCCGTCTCCGTGTTCGACGTGTTCGAGGGCGGCACGCTCGCCGATGCCGGCAAGAAGTCGCTTGCCATCGAGGTCACGCTGCAGCCCATCGCGGAAACGCTCACCGACAAGGACATCGAGGCGGTGTCTGAGAAGATCGTGGCGGCCGTCAAGAAGGCCACGGGCGGGGAGATTCGTACCTAAAGCGGCTGGTTAGCGAATTTTCAGGGAATGCCGGCGCAGGCTGCCCGTCCCGACCCGACGGAGCAACAACCATGCTGGACTCCAAGAAGTTCATCGCCATCGGCTTTGGCCTGTGCATCGTCGCGGCGCTCGCCTATGTCTTCGTGTTCGCGGACGCCCAGTTCGTGAAAAAGCCGGTCCAGATCGACGGCTACGTGGAGCATCCACAGCCACACTGAGCCGGATGCCTTTGCGCCCCGCTTGGACGGCGCCCACTTGCGCATGCAAAACATAGCCAAGTGCAGACGCGCTCGCGCTAAGGTGGCGCAGCGCGCAGGCTATCGCGCTTGCGCTTTGTGCGGCGACGAGCTGATCGCATCCCGGCGCCGAGCGGTGCTATAAGCGGCCGGGCTGCCAGATCCGCACGAACAAAAGGCGCGAGCCATGAACGACACGAAGTCCGCCAGCGCACCAGCAAAAGGTCATGCCGCTCGGCGACGACAGCGACCTGCCCCACATCATCATCGTCGGCGGCGGCGCCGGCGGGCTGGAGCTGGCGACGCGCTTGGGCGACAAGCTCGGCAAGAAGGGCAAGGCCAGGATCTCGCTGGTGGAGCGCGCGCGCACGCACATCTGGAAGCCGCTTCTGCACGAGATTGCCGCCGGCAGCATGGACGTCGGCCGCCACGAGCTCGCCTACCAGGCGCAGGGCTACTGGCACGGCTTCCAATTCCGCTACGGCGAGATGACCGGCATCGACCGCAAGAAGAAGCTCGTGTTCCTCGCCGCCACCTACGACGAGGAAGGCCGCGAGATCACGCCGGTGCGCTCCTTCAAGTACGACACGCTCGTGATCGCCATCGGTTGCGTCGGCAACGCCTTCGACACGCCCGGCGTCAAGGAGCACGCCATCATGCTCGACACGCCCGAGGAGGCCGAGCGCTTCAACCGGCGCCTCCTCAACGCCTGCGTGCGTGCCTTCGCGCAAGAAGGACCGGTGCGTCCCGGGCAATTGCACGTGGCGATCATCGGCGCCGGCGCCACCGGCTCCGAGCTCTCAGCCGAGCTGCACCGCACGGCGCGCGGCCTCGTCGCGTTCGGCCTCGACAAGATCGATCCCGAGAACGATATCAAGATTACGCTCATCGAGGCGGCCGACCGTATCGTTCCGGCGCTGCCGGAGCGCATCTCGAAAGGCGTTGCCGAAACTCTGCGCGACTTGCATGTCGACATCAAAACCGGCTCGCGCGTCACCGAGGTGACGGCGCAGGGCGTGAAATTGCAGAACGGCGACTTCATTCCGTCAGAGCTGGTCGTGTGGGCGGCGGGCGTCAAAGGCCCCGACGTGCTCGCGCATCTCGACGGGCTGGAAGTGAGCCGCGACGGCCGGCTCGTCGTCACCGAGACGCTGCAGACGACGCGCGACCCCAACATCTTCGCCTTCGGCGACTGCGCCTATCTGCTGCCGAAGGGCGCCGACGCGCCGATCCCGCCGCGGGCGCAAGCCGCGCATCAGGAGGCCTCCCACCTCTATACCGAGTTGCAGCGGCGCCTGCGCGAGGAGCCCTTGCGGCCCTTCCGCTACCGTGACTTCGGCTCGCTCGTCTCGCTCGGCGAGTATTCGACGGTGGGCTCACTCATGGGCTTCATCATCGGCAAGAGCTTCTTCATCGAGGGGCTGTTTGCCCGCCTCATGTACCGCTCGCTCTACAAGATGCACGAGATGGCGCTGCACGGGCCCTTCAAGGTGGCACTCGACACCTTCTCGCGCATGATCACGCGCCGCACAGAGCCGGTGGTGAAGTTGCACTGATGCAGGGTGGGCGCTGTAACCCCTCACCCGGCGCCTTCGGCGCCGACCTCTCCCCCTGGGAGAGGTGAGCTAATGCATGCGTAGTGGTCTCGCGGACCATGGGCCCCGAGGTCTGTCAAAGAGCGAAGGGAGCGCGGGCGCCGAAGCACTGCGATCCTGTCGCGACGAACGGGCAGCCTTCGGCGCCCGCGCCGGTTGCTTGCCGTGCCGAGGGTGCGATCACATCGTCAGCGGGCCTTCGGTCCGGCTCTCACTCGCTTCGGGAGAGCCTCTCGCGTCCAGGACCTTGAGCTGCTGCGCGCCGAAAACATGGAGCGCCGCTGCGCGACGGGCGTCCGTGCAGGATGTTGCCAAGCCTGCACAGCCTCGATCCGCGGCCCCGGAATCTGAGGCGAGCTATTCCTCGCGTCAGACGCCCGCGACGGTGCGGACGCCTGCCTCAACCGGGTCACCGCCCCCGCCCCGCGTCGGCCGCTCAGCTGATGCGTCCCAAGTGGACAGGGGTGAGCGGAGTATGGGGGAGGCGCGAGGGGCGGGGATAAGAAAACAACGAGCGAGGCGAAGCCGACGTCCTTGCGGCCACTTTTCATGTCCGCGATGGGCCAACAGCTGAAGTCGCAGGTTCAAGCAGACGGACTTCAGCTCCACCTCTGACGGCAGAAGGTCCAGGCAGGCCGCGAGGAACAGACCAAGCGGGTTGGCCTCGCGGCTGCGCTCTCAACCGCCGATAAGGATCTGGAAACTTAATGCGGAACGGCGTTCTTGCCAGCCAGGATACGCTCAATTATCGCAACGACCCTGTGGTGCCTCTCGGGTGCTCTCGAACCGTTGGCGGCCTCAGTATGTGTGGCGACGACATCGGTCAGCAGGTCGCGCACCTCTCCCTCGCTGATGACCTTGAGGTCGGTCAGCGCTAGAAGTAGCGACTCGCAGATGCTAAGCGCGGCCAATCCCTCGGAGGGGTCGACATCCCGTACCATCTTATTGTCCATTGGAGTTCCAGCCTACGGCATTGCAAGAGCGATGTAACTGATCCAGGTTTGCAAAAATGATTGCTGAGGGTCTATTTTTTGCGTGGTCGTGGCAGGGGCCAATATTTAGTATTCTGGGCTTTCAGAAACGGAGGCGTCTCATGGCCAACGGCCATTTTGACAGCGTGCTGGCAAGGAAGCTGAATGCCTTCATTCCGCTCTCGCCCGATGAGCTGGAACGCCTTGCGGAGTTGCAATCACCGGCCAGATCCGTCAAGCGCGGCCAGCAACTGGTGCATGAGGGGGAGCCCGATCAAAGAGTGTTTGTTCTGCAGTCCGGTTGGGCCTGCAGTTACAAGGATTTGCCCAATGGCGAGCGTCAGATCATCTCGTTTCCGTTAGCGGGTGACTGCGTCGGCCTGCGCAGTGCTTTGCTGCGTACCGCCGACCATTCATTCCAAGCGCTCACGGATGCCGTGGTCGCCCCGGTGGATGCCTCGCTCATGATGGAAACCTTCAGGGAATTCCCACGTCTTGGAACGGCAATCTTGTGGGCTGCGTCCCGCGATGAAGCCATGGTTGTCGAGCACCTTGTCAGCGTTGGACGCCGCAATGCGGCTGAACGCACGGCCCACTTTTTCATGGAGCTGGCAGAGCGGCTGAACCTCGTAGGCCTGGCGACGGAAGCCGAATTCGAATGCCCGCTCAGCCAGTATGTTCTCGCCGACGCACTGGGCTTGAGCGCGATTCACGTCAACCGCGTTTTGCGCCAGCTGCGTGAGCGTGAGTTGCTCACCGTCCAGCATGGCAAAGTTACAATCCATGATTTGAACGGGCTCAGAAATCTTTCCGGATTTCGGGGCGGGTATTTGAACTCGCGAGACTGATGCACATTCAAACGACACGGTCGGCCTCAAATCTTGTGCGGACTAACACACGCTAGCACCCGCCCGAGCGCCATGAGTTAGATGTGTGGGGCGGGGTGACGCACCGTGGCAAGGCGGTTTGTCTGCCAATCTCTCCGGGAGCCGATCTTGCATCCCTCCTATCGGCTCCCGGGGAGTGTCATAGCAATCGTCGATCTCCGCACGGAACCATTCGGTCGCGCATGATGCGCGCTTCGTTCTGGTCGTGCTTGTCTGCGCCAAGCGCGTCATAACCGCAGCACGGCAGCTTGAACCAGGAAAACAGGGCGATTACCCGTGAACGTCGGCCAACAGGGATTCTGTGGTCTGCTAATATGGATTAGCGACTCGGCGAGTCCCTTCGGACTAATTTTAAAGATGGCCGGATATTGCATAGCGGGTGCAACGGTGCAGAGCGTCAAAGCCGGTGGAAGCGAATCCACTGGCTCGCCGACAGAGCTCATGCGCGTCACTTACGTCGAAGATGAGCCCGACATCCGCACTGTTGTGGAGGTCGCGCTCTCGAAGATCGGCGGTCTTATGCTCGACATCTGCGGCGGCGGACCGGAAGCCATTAGCAAAACGCCTCTATTCAAACCTGACCTGATCATTTTGGACGTCATGATGCCGGGCATGGACGGCATCGAGACAATGAAGCGGCTGCGCGAGTTCCCGCAGTTGGCACAGACGCCCGTCGTATTTTTGACTGTGATGGCCATGCCCAGAGAAATCAATTTCCTTCGGTCACTGGGAATTGAAGACGTGATCACCAAGCCGTTCGATCCATTTCTGCTGCCTGACCGGATTAAGGAAACTTGGCAGCGGACCCGAAGCAAAGTTGATGCTCAATGACGTCAGTCTCCCTATGCCGTTAGGTCGTCCTCGGACCTTATATCGATGACTGCCTGAAGGAATATCGCTGGGCTTCTTTTCATAGTGAGAGAGCTTACCGGCCCCGCCGCAGGGCCGCCAGCAGCTCCGGCGTCGGGTAGGAATCGGCCGGCATCTTGTATTTGAGCTGCATCTCCTTGACCGCCGCCCGCGTCTTCTCGCCGACGAGGCCATCGATCTTGCCGACGTCGTAGCCGCGGTCGGCGAGAAGGCGCTGCACCTCTTTGGTCTCGGCGTCGCTCAAGTCGGGGATGTGGCCGCGCCCCTGGCTCATCGGCCCCGCCCCGTCGATGCGGGTGGCGAGAAAGGCCGCCGTCGTCGCATACGTCAGCGAGTTGTTCCACTCCGTGTAGATGTCGAAGTTGGGATAGGCGAGGAAGGCCGGCCCGAAGCGGCCCATGGGCAGCAGCAGGGAGGCCGGCATGTTGTCGTTGGGCACCGGACTGCCATCAGGATAGGTGATGCCCCAGCCCGCCCACTTGGAGCGCGGCAGCTTGATGGCAAGATCCGCCTGGTCCCAAGGCAGATCGCGCGTGATGCGCACCTCCTCGAGCCACGGCTCGTTCGGGCGCCAGCCCAGATGGTGCATGTAGTTGGCGGTGGTACCGATCACGTCGGCGTCGTCGTGGAAGAGGTCGATGCGGCCGTCGCCGTCGAAGTCGATGGCATGGTCGAGGTAGCGCGTCGGCAGGAACTGCGTCTGGCCGATCTCGCCGGCCCACGAGCCGATCATCTGCGACGGTGTCATGTCGCCGCGGTCGATGATCTGCAGCGCGGCCTTCAATTCCTCCTGGAACATCACCTGGCGGCGGCAGTCGTAGGCGAGCGTGACCAGCGCCGGCATGATGGGGAACTTGCCCATTCCATGGCCGAAGTCGCTTTCGAGCGCCCAGAAGCCGGTGATGACCGAGGGCGGCACGCCGAACTGGCGCTCGGCGCGGGCAAAGATGGCTTTGTGCTGCGCCACCTTCTTGCGGCCGCTCACCACGCGGTTGTTGGTGGCGAGCTTGCCCTGGAAGGTCCAGAACGATTGGGAGAAGAACTTCTGGCCGCGGTCGCGCGAGATGACCTTGTGGTCGATCCCCATGCCGGCGAGGGCGGAGTTGATGGTGCGCTGGCTGATGCCGGCGGCGGCGGCGTCGCGCTTGAAGCGGGCGAGCCAGGAGGCGAAGCTCTCGGTGTTGCGGCAGTTGTCGTTGGGCGGCGGATAGGGCGCGCGCTGGCCGGGCTTGGCCGGCGGCGTGATCGCGGCGGGCGCGACCGCCGGCGGAGCCTTCGGCGCAGGCGGAGCTGCGAACGCCGCCGGAGCCTCGACCGCGGCCGGCGGCGGGGCTTCGCGTACGGCCGGCTTGTGCTGGGGCGGCTTCGGCTTGAAAGCAGGCGAAGATTCGATGAACTGCGCCGCGGCAGGACCGGCAATGGTCGTGACGGCGATCAGGGCCGCGGCGGCGGCCGCGCGGAGGCTCATAGCGTGCATCGCCCTTCCTTCGACTTGTTAGGGGTTGAGCCCAAGGGACCGGCAGGAACTCATGCCTGCTCATGTGGCCACGTCAAGACGGTCGCCTACGCTGCTTGTGCGGTATTTAGGCCGAAAGAAGCCCTTCTTGGGCCGGAAATCGCGGCCGGTCGCCGCGGCGACACCTAAGGTCGCGCGCTCGGGCTCAAGCGCTGCCGATGAGGATGCCCGCCGCGAACACGATGAGGCCCCCGAGGACGACCTCGAACGCCGCCCGCAGGAACTTGGTGTCCATGTAGCGCGAGCGGATCCAGGCGATCACCCACAGCTCGATGAGCACGATCGCGATGGAAACCGTCGTGGCGACGCGGAAATCCTCGATCAGGTAGGGTAGCGTGTGGCCGAGGCCTCCGACCGACGTCATGAGACCGGTGATGCCGCCCCTGAGCCAGGGATGGCCGCGCCCCGTCAGCGACCCGTCGTCGGACATCGCCTCGGCGAACCCCATGGAGATGCCGGCGCCGACCGAGGCGGCAAGCCCGACGAGGAACGTCTCCCAGGTATTCATGGTGGCAAACGCGGCGGCGAACAGCGGCGCCAGCGTCGACACCGAGCCGTCCATCAGACCGGCGAGACCCGGTTGCACGATCTGCAAGACGAACATGCGCCGCTGCACCTCGGCCTCCTCGGCGCGCGCATCCCCCGTCAGGTGCGTTTCACCGAGCTTGTGGGCGAGCGTCTCGTGGCCGGCTTCCGCCGCGGCCAGGTCGCCCAACAGCTCGCGGATGCCAGCGTCGGTCGCACGCGCTTGCGCCTGCTCGTAGAAGCGCCGCGTCTCGTACTCGCGCACCTCGGCCTGCTGGCGCACCTTGTCGAGCCCCAAGGGCCGCACCATCCAGATCGGCTGGTGCTTCACGAAGCCGCTGACGTCCTGGCGGCGGATCAAGGGGATGTGCTCGCCGAAGCGTTGACGGTAGAGCTCGATCAGCCGGTGGCGGTGATCGCTTTCCTCCGCCGCCATCTCGGTGAAAACCTTGGCGGAGGCGGGATAGCGCTCGCCAAGACCGTGCGCGTACTCCAGGTAGACGCGCTGGTCCTCCTCCTCCAGCGAGATGGCAAGCGCCAGGATCTCCGCTTCGCTCAAGTCCGAGAATCTGCGCACCCCTGTCCTCCCTGGAACCTGCTTGTCGCCTCTTTAGAATAATTCCAAAATATAAAAGGACAAGCTCGGTTTCAACAGGATCGAGGCGCGCTCTTTGGCCTGCTCAGCCATGCGCGCCCGGGCGCCGGGCGCCTCTTTCGAGGGGCGGGGGGCGATGCTACAAGCCGCGCCATGACCGATCCCTCCCTTATTCGCAACTTCTCCATCATCGCCCACATCGATCACGG
Source organism: uncultured Alphaproteobacteria bacterium (assembly GCA_963728165.1). GTDB lineage: Bacteria > Pseudomonadota > Alphaproteobacteria > Rhizobiales > Hyphomicrobiaceae > Hyphomicrobium_A. The sequence continues at coordinate 225,909 of CAVSIY010000006.1, forward strand.
GAAATCGACGCTGTCGGACCGGCTGATCCAGCTGTGCGGCGGCGCCACCGCCCGCGAGATGAAGGAGCAGATGCTCGACTCCATGGACATCGAGCGCGAGCGCGGCATCACCATCAAGGCGCAGACCGTGCGCCTCGATTACACGGCTAAGGACGGCAAGACCTATCAGTTGAACCTGATGGACACGCCGGGCCACGTCGACTTCGCCTACGAGGTCTCGCGCTGCCTAGCTGCCTGCGAGGGCGCGATCCTGGTGGTCGACGCGAGCCAGGGCGTGGAGGCGCAGACGCTCGCCAACGTCTATGCGGCGCTCGACAACGAGCTGGACATCCTACCCGTCCTCAACAAGGTCGACCTGCCCGCTGCCGACGCCGACCGCGTCAAGCAGCAGATCGAGGACGTGATCGGGCTCGATGCCTCCGAGGCGATCCCGATCTCGGCCAAGACCGGCCTCAACGTCGAGGCGGTGCTGGAGGCGATCGTTACGCGCCTTCCCCCGCCCACGGGCGATGCCTCCAAGCCTCTGAAGGCGCTGCTGATCGACAGCTGGTACGACGCCTACCTCGGCGTCGTCGTGCTCGTGCGCATCATCGAAGGGATCTTGCGCAAGGGTCAGAAGATCACGCTGATGTCGACGCATGCCGACTACCAGGTCGAGCGCGTGGGCGTGTTCCGCCCCAAGAAAGAGATGCTGGAAGCGCTCGGCCCCGGCGAGGTCGGCTTCTTCACCGCCGCCATCAAGGAGGTGGCCGACACCCGCGTCGGCGACACCGTGACCGACGAGCGAAAGCCGACGGCTGAGGCGCTGCCGGGCTTCAAGCCGGCGCAGCCGGTGGTATTCTGCGGGCTCTTTCCCGTCGATGCCGCCGACTTCGCCGAGCTGCGCGAGGCGATGGGACGGCTGCGCCTGAACGACGCGAGCTTCTCCTTCGAGATGGAGACCTCCGCCGCGCTCGGGCTCGGCTTCCGCTGCGGCTTTCTGGGGCTGTTGCACCTGGAGATCATCACCGAGCGCCTGGAGCGCGAGTTCGGCCTCGACCTCATCGCCACGGCGCCGAGCGTCGTCTATCACGTGCATCTCACCGACGGCACCAAGCTCGAGATGCACAACCCCGCCGACATGCCCGATCCGACGCGCATCGACCGCATCGACGAGCCGTGGATCAAGGCGACGATCATGGTGCCCGACGAGTACCTGGGCGGGGTCCTGAAGCTGTGCCAGGATCGGCGCGGGCGCCAGAAGGACTTAACCTACGCGGGCAGCAGAGCCATGCTCGTCTACGAGCTGCCCTTGAACGAGGTGGTGTTCGACTTCTACGACCGCCTCAAATCGATCTCCAAGGGCTACGCCTCCTTCGACTACCAGATCATCGACTACGAGGCGGGTGACCTTGTGAAGATGCAGATTCTGGTCAACGCCGAGCCGGTCGACGCGCTCTCCATCATCGTGCACCGGTCCCGCGCGGAGGCGCGCGGGCGCACCATGTGCGAGAAGCTGAAAGAGCTGATCCCGCCCCACCTGTTCCAGATCCCGGTGCAGGCGGCGCTCGGTGGCCGCATCATCGCACGCGAGACGATCCGGGCCTTGAGGAAGGACGTGATCGCCAAGTGCTACGGCGGCGACATCACGCGCAAGCGCAAGCTCTTGGAGAAGCAGAAGGCCGGCAAGAAGAAGATGCGCCAGTTCGGCAAGGTGGAGATCCCGCAGGAGGCCTTCATCGCCGCCTTGAAGATGGAAGAGAACTAAGGCGCCGCGCACGCTCGACGGTTTGGGCCGCTGCAAACATTGCTCCGTGGTGCTATAATTTGGTTCGGAGGGGGTGCTGATAGTGCGCAGCCCTCGCGGCGACATTGATCAAAAATATACTTGATGCTTAGGGAGGCTCGACATGGCGACCTATGTATTGCGCCCGCAGCGCGGCAGCCAACTTGATCTCGCGGTGAAAGCCAACGCGGCCGCCGCGTCCGTCCCGGAAGTCCAGACCGATACCCGAAATCGTCTCGTCGAGGCCTACGCGCGCGGGACGCGCGGCATGTCGCTGCGCGAGTGGTCCGACGCCGTCGACGAGCCCTTGGCCACCTCGCGCGGCCTTGCCCGCGCCGGGCGCGCGATGCCGGAAGCGGAGATGGCGCCTTCGGCTGAGCATTCGCGCGAGGTGCGCAGCAACGAGAACATCCGCGTTCTCGATGGTCTCGGCGCCCTCATCGTCAACGTCGATAGCGGGGATCTGGCGGCCCTGCAGGCCGCGGGTTTCGAGGCCACTGAGAATTTTGCCATCCCGCTCGAGGAGCCGACGGCCAGGGCCCCGGTCGCCGAGGCCCCCAATGGCTATTGGCATAAGCAAAAGACGCAAGTGTCGCTTCTGCATGCCGCCGGCATTCGTGGGCAGGGCATGCGCGCAGGGATCATCGACACCGGCATCGACGCGACGCATCCCGAGTTTGCAGGCCGCAAGATCGATTTCATGGAGTTCGATACCCAGGGCTTCAAGCTGTCGAGGACGCCGCGCGACGCCGGCGACCACGGCACCCACGTCTCCGGCATCATTGCCGGCGCCAACACCGGGATGGCGCCGGAGGCCAGCATTTCCATGGCGGCTGCGCTGACGACGCGCCAGCCGGACGGCCAGATGGTGGGCTACTTCGCCCAAATCGCCGCAGCGCTCGACTGGGTGCTCTTTTCCGATTTCGGCACCGATGACATCGACGACGTGGATGTCGTCAACGCCTCGCTCGGCGGCTTGGGCTTCCGCGACTATCTCTACAATTCGCTCGACGTGAACCGGGCGGGCCCCACCAAGTGCCTGGTTGCCTCCATCGGCAATGCCGGGCCCAACAAGGATACCGACGGCAGCCCCGGCAACTACGACATCGTGGTGGGCGTGGGCGCGACCGACGAGGCCGACCAGATCGCCAATTTCTCCTCCTGGGGCAACAGCGGCCCGGGGCCCAAGCCGGACCTGTGCGCTCCCGGCGTCGATATCATCAGCGCCAAGCCCGGCGGCGGCTATCAGAAGATGTCGGGCACATCGATGGCCGCTCCGTGCGTGACCGGCGCCGCGCTGCTTCTGCTCCAGAAGTTTCCAAGTCTGAGGCGCGCCAAGGCGACGCAAATCGCCGGCAGGCTCGGGCGGCTGACGGTTCCGATCATGCCGCGGGAGCGGGCCGGGTTCGGACGGCTCGATCTGTCGGGCATGTGATGGCGGGGCCCGCACAGCGCCTGCGGCTCGACGAGATGCGGTCCCACCTGTCGGCGTCCGGCGACGGCCAAGCGGTGACGTTCGTCTTGGCCGCGCCCCAATCCGCACCGGCAGCGGCCGATCCGGCCGGGCTGCGCGCGCCCGATATCGCCGTGCACCGACGCGGGCTGGACAAGGACTGGAAGGATCCGATTCTGCAGGCGGTCGAGGCTGCCCCCGAGGCCGCGGCCAATGATCTCTTAGGGCTTCGCGCCTTGATCGTCAGGGCACCCGTTGAGGTGTGGTGCACCTGGATCGAGGGGGATGACCCGGTGATCGACCCGGCCAAGCTTCAGGTTTTTCTCAACCGTTCCACTGGCGGGTCCGACGGCAGTGATCGCTGAGCCGCCCCGTGCGCTGCAATCGCAATCATGGCCTGTTGGCGCTGCGCGTTTCGCGATTGACGCTTTGAGGCTTCTTTGATCAGACTGACATCGCGCTCTTTGGCGCGAGCAGTGAAATTGCAAAACGCGGCGTTTTTTTTGAAATCACGGTCATTTGCACCAGCTGGCCGCCGCGCACCAGCATGCTGAAAGCATTGGGGCCATCTTGGAGGTCCAATATGATTATTTCGCTCGTCAATCACACCAAGCTTGCCGACGCAGACGTGCAAAAGGCGATCCGCGCCATCAATGTGCAAATCGAGCAGGATTTCCATCCCTACTGGAGCATTGGCGCGATATTGCGGCTCGAGGGTCGGATCGGCGAGCGCCTAGACCCGAGGAACCTGGCGGCGAACATGCGCGGCGACGCGATCCTCTATCTGGAGGACAGCATCGAGCATGGTAGCGACCTCGGGTTCCACAATCTGCATTTCAGCGGCATTCCCTACGGGTTCGTCTACACCGAGATTTCGGAGCAGCTCAAAGAGCCGTGGCAGGTGACGCTGTCGCACGAGGCGCTGGAATTGATCGCAGATGCGGAGGTCAATCGCTTGATCATGGGGCCCCATCCCGATCGGAAAGAGGGAGGACGGATGGTATTCCACTGGTATGAGATGTGCGACGCGGTGCAGGCCGAATCCTACGAAATCCACGGGGTCCCGGTCTCCAATTTCGTGCTGCCGCTTTACTTCACCGTCGGCATCGAGGCGGGAAGCCGAAATGATTTTCTCTCCAAGATGCAAAGCAACGGACGCCGACTTTCGCCGTTTGGGATCAATCCGGGCGGCTATATCGGCTACTATGATCCCGATACGAAGAAACACGAGACGTGCTTCGCTGACGAAGATGCGCGGCAGCGGGCAGAGGTCAAATCGCAGGCCGGGTTCGCACGCCGGGGGATCCGCTACAAGAGCCAACTCTGCGAGCCGCTTGAGACCGGGCGCGTGCCAAAGGACCTTTCCAAATTCGAACCCCTCACCGAGCCGAGGTCCAGTCAGACAGAGGCAGAGCCTGAGCCGCATAGGTCGGCAAAAAAACGAGGTCGGCCCAAGAAGCAGGACGCCCGCGGTTGAGCGTCGGCCGCGTCGACACGGCGCCGCCCAGAAGCTGAAGCAGAGCCGACCTCGGTCAGAGGCCGGCCGCCCCTCTCATGCCGCATTCGGCAGATTGGACTTGGGCGTCGCGTTGAGCGTCGGCGTCCCGCATCGTCGTGTGGGCGTTCGTCGCCCCAAGCGGAACCGACAGCGGGGAACGGGTGAGCGGCTTTACGCTTTTTGGCGAGACCGCCGCTTGCCGCTCCATGGGGTGCGTCCTCCCGACGCCCCAAGCGGCCAATGCCCGAAAGGGGCACGGAAAGGACTTGAGCGTGAGACCCATGAAACAGCTTCTCATCCCCCTTATTTGCGCGAGCCTCGTGGCACCGACACTGGCGGTCCCGCAGGCGAGCGCCGCACCGCTGCCGCAAGCAGCCAAGACCGGTGCCGGCATCGTGCTCGTCGACCATCATGGTCATCGTCGCCATCACGGCGGCTGGGGACCGGCCGGCATCATCGGCGCCATTATCGCCGGCACGTTGATTGCGGCCGCCGTCCGCGAGCACCGCGCGCGCCCCAGTGACATGGAGCGGTGCGATGCAGACTTTCCCGACTTCGATCCCGAGACCGGCACCTACATCAACCGCCACGGCGACGAGCGGGTCTGCCCCTACCTGCGCTGACGGCAGAGCGCTGCAGCGAAAGCTCGAAGGCCCCGGGGCGTGCTTTCCGGGGCCTTTGCTGTTGCGCGTCTCAGCGCCGCGATGGCGCGTTGTCGCACCATGGTTAACGCGCCCCAATCTCACCACAAGGCCTTGAGAATGCAGCCCCAACCCGGCGCCGTACCTTGGGGGACGGCCCTACCAAAGCTGGGGAGTGTGCAGAGGGTGACACACGGGGCGCTGGCTGTTCGCGGCCCCCGGGCTGCTCACAGCTGCGATCGCGGAAAGCGCCGCACGAGCCGGCGCGCCGCCCAGAGTCTCATCTGACAAATCCAGGAGTTCAGTATGTTCAAGCGGATCGCAACCGCAGCGGTCGGTGTCCTGCTCGCCATGCAGGTCACGTCGGCACAGGCCAATCCTTACTACGGGTACGACGGGCGCCACTTCGGTGAGCTCAAGGCCGCTCCCGACTTCACGCGTTCCAAGACGGCGCAGAAGCACACTCACGGCGGCGGCATGCGCCGAGGTTTGACGCCCGCCATGCTGGCGTTGCTGGGCCGGATCGAAGACAAGTTCGGACCGGTCAACGTCATCTCCGGCTACCGACCGGGCGCGCGCATCGCCGGCACGGGCCGCATCTCGCGGCACGCCAGCGGCAACGCGGCCGACATCGATGCGGGCAGCCGCAAGGGCGCGATCGTCAAGTGGCTGATCGCCACCCACCACTCGGGCGGCACCATGACGTACGCCGACATGAGCCACATCCACGTCGACATCGGTCCGCACTTCGTATCGCTCGGAGCCAACTCGGGCCATGGCGGTGGCCGCCGCGTGGCACGCTACCGCAACAGCGACGCCGCGCGCTATGCGGAAGCGGGCTACTCGCGCCGCTATTCGAGCGAGCGTCGCTACCGTACCCGCACCAGCTATGGCTATTCGCGCGTCTCTGGCGGCCAGCGCTATGCGTCGGGATACGCAACCATCTACTAGGCGGGGCTTTTTTCTTTCTTCCTCGTCGAAAAGAAGAAGGGGCCGCATCGCTTGCGGCCCCTTTGCTGCCCGCGCCGCCGCCTTGCCGCTTCAACCTGCCGTAAAATGGCCGCGATCAGGGACGCCCAGGTCTGCACGCGGCCTGTGCAGGCATCGCCCGGAGCGTGTGGAACGCCCGGGAAATCAACCACTTTTTTGGTCGCAATTGTCCCGCTTTTCAGGGCGGTAGCAGGCGCCGCGAGCGGCCTCCTCCGCCTTGCCTTTCGCTTTGGCCCGGTCCATATAGTGCCGATCGAACACGCCTTGGTTCACTCTACGACGGCGCTTGCTGCACCGACACTGGACGTCTCCATCGCGCGATTTGATGTCTTCCGGCACCCGTCGGAGGGGATTGCCTTATTGCTTTGGAGGCATGGATGGCAAACGGCACTGTGAAGTGGTTCAACGGCCAGAAGGGCTATGGCTTTATCCAGCCGGACGAGGGTGGCAACGACGTATTCGTGCACATCTCCGCCGTGGAGCGCGCGGGGCTGTCGACACTGCGCGAGGGACAGAAGATCGCCTACGAGACCGAGACCGGACGCAACGGCAAGATCGCGGCCGTGAATTTGCGCCCTCTATGAAACCGGTGGAGCATTTCCGCACTTCAGGGGAGCGGCCCGCCTGCTCCCCTCGCGTTATGAGGACAGCCTTTAAAAGTCGGCGACCCGAGCGGGCGTCCGCGAAGACGGAGACTTGATGGCGAAGGAAGAGATGCTTGAGTTCGAGGGCGTCGTGGAGGAGGTGCTTCCCGACGCACGCTGCCGTGTCAAGCTCGAGAACGGCCATGAGGTGATCGCCTACACCTCGGGCCGCATGAAGAAGAACCGCATCCGCATCCTTGCCGGTGACAAGGTCACCATCGAGATGACGCCCTACGACCTCACCAAGGGCCGCATCAACTTCCGCCACAAGGACGTGCGCGCCGGTGCTCCGAGCGGGCCGCCACGGGCAGGAGCCGGCAACTTCCGCCGGCGCTGAGAGCGGCCCTTTTTCCACGATCCCAGCTGACAATCATGACGCGCCTGCGCGCCGTGCAGGCGTGCCTGTACGCGCACCAGATCCGTACAGAAATGGCTGCGAGAACGGCTGCGAGTTGCGTATACCATAGGTTGTAGAACCATGCCATGGTTTAGCCCAGGTTGTGCCACGCACCTTGGGGAGACTGATGGTCATGTTCGATTCGGCAGCCCGTTTGCTTTCCCGCTGGTCGGTGGCGTCCGCGCTGGCCGGTGGTCTCGCTCTAGGCCTCCTTCTGCTCTTTCCCGTGCGCGAGACGGCGGCACGCGGCACGCTCTCCGGTCCGGCCCGCGTCATCGACGGGGACACGATCGTGATTGCCGGCACGCACGTGCGCCTTGAGGGCATCGATGCGCCCGAGAGGGCGCAGACCTGCGGCCGGGCCCTCGCTGGGAAATGGGCCTGCGGAAAGAGCGCCGCTGCGGCGCTGGAGCACCTCCTCGCCCACCAGAGCGTCGACTGCCAGGACCGCGGCACCGACAAATACGGGCGCATGCTCGGCGTTTGCTACGTCGGCACGCGCGACATCAACGCTCAGATGGTGCGCGAGGGCCTTGCCTGGGCGTTCGTCAAATATTCGCGCAGCTACGTGCACGAGGAGGCGGAGGCGCGCGCGTTGCGCATCGGCATCTGGCAAGGCACGGCGGAGCCCGCTTGGGACTTTCGCGCCGAGCGCTGGCGTGGCGCGCAGCAGGTCGCGCCGCGCGGCTGCGCGATCAAGGGCAACGTCTCCCGCAATGGCCGCATTTACCACCTGCCGTGGAGCCCCTGGTACGGCAAGGTCCGCATCGACGAGAAGAAGGGCGAGCGCTGGTTCTGCTCCGAATCCGAGGCCTTGGCGGCCGGCTGGCGCCCGGCAATCGTGCGCTGATCGTCGTCCTGCAAGCGTCGATACGCAGCCTACCCCGGATTTACCCTTCCTGAAGGCCAGCGAGCTAGGGTGCGCCTCCAAGGTAAAGAGGCTCCATCGTGACGCGTTTCGGGCCGAGGTCGCTCGTGGAGATCGTCGCCAAGCATCCCTGGCACAGCCTGCGGGATGGCCTGGTGCTGTCGGGCATCATGACCTTCGCCGTGCTGCTCGCGCGGCACTACGACCTCTTCGCCTTTTTCAAGTCGCTGGCCGACCCCGAGCGCAGCATTTCGCCGGCCGAGTCCGTGCTGCTCGCCACACTGTTTGCGGCCTGCATTTACATTTTCGTTACCCGCCGTCTCAACGAGGAGCGCTGCGATGAAGCCAACCAGCTGCATCTCGAGCGCGAGATGCGCGAACTGCGCCAGCTCGCCATGCAGGATCCGCTGACGCAGCTGCCGAACCGGCGCGTGCTGCTGACGGCGCTCGAGGGCGCCATGGCCACCTGCGGACCCGACTGCCCCAAGCACGCCTTCTTCCTTCTCGACCTCAACGGCTTCAAGCGGGTCAACGATCTGCATGGCCACGCCGTCGGCGACCACGTGCTGCAGATCGTGGTCGAGCGCTTCCGCCACGTCGCCCGCCCCAACGATCTCTTGGCGCGCCTGGGCGGCGACGAGTTTGCCGTCCTCTCCTATGACGTCGATCGCGCAAGCGCGCACACCATCGGGGCGCGCTTCGCCGGCGCCTTGCAGCGCGCCATCCATGCCGACGGCCACATGCATGAGCTCGGCGTCGCCATCGGCGGCGCGCTGTTTCCCGACGACGGCGTGACCTGCGAGGCGATCCTGCGCAGGGCCGATCTCGCCATGTACCGGGCGAAGGAGCACGACGGCTCCGCGCTGGCATTCTTCGACCCCTCGGTCGACGCCACACGGCCGGCCCGCTCCGCCATCGGCTGAGGCCCCGCTTCAGGGCAATGGCGCAGCGTCGAACGTGTAGGAGCCTTGCACGAGGAGCGGCGGCCTGCTCGGCGGCGAAGTGCATGGGAATGATGTCGCCGCCCTTGTCGGTGGCCCCGTCGGCCCACATCGACCAGTAGCGCCCGCCCACGCCGATGCTGAGCGCGTCCGTAATGGCGTAGGAGAGGAGCGTCTCCAGCTGCACGCCGACGCCGTCGCCCCACTCGGGGGACTCTTCATGCTTTAGGAAATGATGATTGATGGCCGTGAGCTTCACGTAAGGCAGATAGGCGATGTCGCCGGTGAGCTTGAGCCCAGGCGTGAGCATCGTGTCGAGCGCGGCGCCCAGGCGGACCGACCTCCACTTGTCGGTATCGGATTGACCCGGAACCGTTGTGGGAACGACCCTGCTCCCGCCACAGTCGGAATGGGGATCGGCGATCTGCTTGCACCCATACGTCATAAAGGCTTGCTTGAAATAGCTGTAGCCCGCAAAGAGCGCGACCTTCGTGTCTGGGGTGCGCCAAACGTCGTAGCCGGCGTCGGCAATGAGATAGTCGATGTCGTAGTTGGGTTCGGACGCGGTATTGGAATACGGGATGTAGACGGTGTCTTTGAGGCTCCAGTCCTCGTCGCGCTTCGTGCCGCCGCTGCCGCTACCAGTTCCCAGGATGCCCTTGAGCATAATATCGAACGGCGTATCGAGCCGGGCAAACACCTCAGTCCCGTTGCTTGGTATGCCAACGTAGGTGAGCTTCGACTGGGTAATGTCCGGTTTGTCTTTCTGTAACTGGTCCCTCTGAAGGCGTGCCCAGCCGCGCACGTAGCGCACGCCGACCTCGATCAGCGTGCCGTCCGGCGGCGGGGCGGAGCCGTCGGGACGCGTTCCCCAATCCCAGGCGGGACCGGGCACCGTTACGCCGTCGCCGAACCGGTAGTTCAAGCCGATCTTGACTTGCTGCACGTCTTGCGAGATGCGGGTGGCTGTCGCCGGCACGCTGATCAGATTTGTTGTCTTAGGGGATGGCGTTGGCTGAAATACGCTCGCCGGAGCCGCGAAGCCTTGGCCAAATTGCAGGAAGTCGTATTCGGTCTTGAGCGACCAGCGCCGATTGAGTGCACGCTCGACGCCGCCGCCGAGCACCCAGCCCCAGATGAGGCCGCTTGAGCGGGTGCTCGACGTGAGCGGGATGTCGTTGGGATGCGCGGTGACGCTGTCGTGCGCCCACGCGAGCCCGCCCTTGCCGTAAAGAAGCGTGCGGCCGTCGCCGGGGAGCGCCCAGCCGAGGCGCCCCGTGACGGTCCCGAGCGCGTCGATGCGGGCCTTGCAATAGGAGCTGACGTAGAAGCCCGAATAGGCAAAGCAGGTGTTGGTGCCCGGCATGTCGGCCACGCTCGCATCGGCCTCAAGACCCAAGATGGCTGCGCCGAATTGCCAGTTGTAGCCAGCTTGGGCGCCGCCCAAGAGCCCCGTCGTGCGCACGGTGTCGCCGAAGATGGAGGCGCCGAACGGGTCCTCCACGTTGGCGAGGTCCAAGCCGGCACCGCCGTGCACGCCGGCATAAAACCCGCTCCAACCGAACGGTGGCGCGCCTTGCGCGGCAGCGGCCGTCGGCAGTGCCGCCAACGTCAATGCAAAAGCTTGAAACAATAGAAGACGGCTGCGCCCCACCACGCTCCCCCCTGCAATCTGAACGATGATTATGCCGTGATTCGCCACCGCGCCCGCGGCAGACCCGTCACGGAACCAGCTCAGGGGCGTCGAGCTTGGTGCATAGCGACCAGTAGCGCCCGCCAGCGCCGACGCTGAATGCATCCGTCACCGCATACGACAGCATCGCCTGAAGTTGCACGCCGATGCCGTGGCCGTCCTCGGGCGACAGCAGCGATCTCAGGATATGATCGTCTGTGCCTGTGAAGCTCACGTAGGGCAGATACGCGGCCTCACCGCTCAGTGTGAGCCGCGCGGTGCGAGCGGCCCCGCTCAGCCGGCTACGCTCACGACCACGCGGCCGCGCACTTGTCCCTCGATAATGGCCTTGGCGGTCTCCGGCACGGCGGCGAGATCGATGGTCGTCGTCATGGCGGCAAGCCTGTCGCGGTCGAGATCGCGCGCCAGGCGCTCCCACGCCGCGAGCCGCCGCGGCCGCGGGCACATCACGCTGTCGATGCCCAACAGCGACACCCCGCGCAGGATGAAGGGCGCGACGGAAGCCGGCAGATCCATGCCCTGCGCCAGGCCGCACGCCGCAATCGCACCGCCGTAGCGCGTCATCGAGAGCAGGTTCGCCAGCGTGTGCGAGCCGACGGTGTCGACGCCGGCGATCCAGCGTTCCTTTGCAAGCGGCTGTGCTGGTCCTGAGAGCTCGGCGCGGTCAATGATCTCGGCGGCGCCCAGACCGTGCAGATAGTCGGCCTCGCTTCTGCGGCCGGTCGAGGCGATGACGTGCCAGCCGAGCTTGGCGAGCAGCGCGATGGCGACCGAGCCGACGCCGCCGGCCGCACCCGTGACCACGGCGGGACCCATCTGCGGGGCGAGGCCATGGGCTTCGAGCGCGATGACGCACAGCATGGCCGTATACCCGGCCGTGCCGATGGCCATCGCCTCCTCCGGGCGCATTCCGGCGGGAAGCGGCACCAGCCAGTCGCCGTTGACGCGCGCCTTCTCCGCATAGCCGCCGAAGTGCGTCTCGCCGAGACCCCACCCGTTGAGTACGACCTGGTCTCCGGCCTTGTAGTCGGGATGGCTCGACGTCTCGACGACCCCGGCAAGATCGATGCCCGGGATCATGGGATAGCGGCGCACCACCGGAATCTTGCCGGTGATCGCCAGCCCGTCCTTGTAGTTGACGGTCGAATGCGTGACGCGCAACGTCACGTCGCCGTCCATGAGATCGGCCTCGCTCAAGGTCTTGAGCGCGACGCTCGCACGACCGTCGTTTCTCTCGATGACCAGCGCTCTGAAACCGCTCATCTTGCGGTGGCCTGCGGCCCCGGCTTAGCTTCCATCGCCTCCGGCCCGGTCGGCGGCGGCCCGGCGCGCTCCAGCTCGTCGAGCTCAGCCTCAGTGAACACGCGCGAGCGCGTGAGGAAGCGCATGCCTTCGGGCGATTCCAGCGAGAAGCCGGCGCCGCGGCCCGGCACCGCGTCGATGATGAGGTGCGTGTGCTGCCAGTACTCGAACTGCGGGCCCGAGATGTAGATGGGGCAGCCCGCGATCTCGCCCAGATAGACGTCGCGGCTCCCCACCTTGAACTCGCCCAGCGGGTAGCACATGGGCGCGCTGCCGTCGCAGCAGCCGCCCGACTGGTGGAAGAAGAGGGGGCCGTTGGCGGCGCTGAGCTTCTCGATCAGAGCGGCCGCGGCGGGTGTGTAAGAGACGCGTGCGACGGTCATGGGTCGAGCCCTCGCGGCTTCACGGCCAATCTACGCCAACATGGCAGGCCGTCCTGCCCAAAAGCAAGCCTTCCACACGAGGCGGTCTTGCGATGTAGATAAGAGGCCGGGCGGCGGGAGCGAAGGATCGGACACCTGTCCGACCCCCCACTCCACGACACCGACGCTTAACTCTTAGAAGAACCCGAGCGCCTTCGGGCTGTAGCTCACCAGCATGTTCTTGGTCTGCTGGTAGTGGTCGAGCATCATCTTGTGCGTCTCGCGCCCGACGCCCGACTGCTTGTAGCCGCCGAAGGCTGCATGCGCGGGATAGAGGTGATAGCAGTTGGTCCACACGCGGCCGGCCTTGATGCCGCGGCCCATGCGGTAGCAGGTGTTGGCGTCGCGCGACCACACGCCGGACCCGAGGCCATAGAGCGTATCGTTGGCGATCGACAGCGCCTCGTCCTCGGTCTTGAACTTGGTGACCGCGAGCACCGGCCCGAAGATCTCCTCCTGGAAGATGCGCATCTTGTTGTGGCCTTCGAACACGGTCGGCTCGACGTAGTAGCCGCCCTCGCAGCCGTTTCCGATGCTGCCCTTCTTGCCGCCGGTCAGCAACTTGGCGCCCTCGCCCTGGCCGATATTGATGTAGGACAGGATCTTCTCCAGCTGGTCGGACGAGGCCTGCGCGCCGATCATGGTGGTGGGATCGAGCGGGTTGCCCTGCACCACCTTCCTCACGCGCTCCAAGGCGCGCTCCATGAAGGCGTCGTAGATGGACTCCTGCACCAGCGCGCGTGACGGGCAGGTGCACACCTCGCCCTGGTTGAGGGCGAACATGGTGAAGCCTTCCAGCGCCTTGTCGAAGAAGTCGTCGTCCTCGTTGTAGACGTCGGCGAAGAAGATGTTGGGCGACTTGCCGCCGAGCTCGAGCGTGACGGGGATGATGTTCTCCGCCGCGTACTGCATGATGAGGCGCCCCGTCGTCGTCTCGCCGGTAAATGCGATCTTGGCGATGCGCGGGTTGGAGGCGAGCGGCTTGCCGGCCTCGACGCCGAAGCCGTTGACGACGTTGAGCACGCCCGGCGGCAGCAGGTCGCCGATGAGGTCCATGAGCACCATGATGCTCATCGGCGTCTGCTCGGCGGGCTTGAGGACGACGCAGTTGCCGGCGGCGATCGCGGGCGCGAGCTTCCACACGGCCATGAGGATGGGGAAGTTCCAGGGAATGATCTGGCCGACGACGCCCAACGGCTCGTGGAAATGGTAGGCGATGGTGGTCTCGTCGATCTCCGACAGCGAGCCCTCCTGCGCGCGAATGCAACTGGCGAAATAGCGGAAGTGGTCGACGGCGAGCGGAATGTCGGCGGCCATCGTCTCGCGGATCGGCTTGCCGTTGTCGATCGTCTCCACCGTCGCGATCTCGGCGAGGTGCGTCTCCATGCGGTCGGCGATCTTGTTGAGGACGGCGGCGCGCTCGGCCGGCGCCGTCTTGCCCCAGGTCGCCGCTGCGACGTGCGCGGCATCGAGTGCGGTCTCGATGTCCTCGGCGGTGGAGCGCGCGATCTCGCACACGACCTCGCCTGAGATCGGCGTGCGGTTCTCGAAATACTGACCCTTCGCCGGCGGCACCCAGGCGCCCCCGATGAAGTTTTCGTAGCGGCGCCGGATCTTGATCTTGCCACCCACGCGCTCGAGCGCGGCCGCGGGTGTATCAACTTTCACGTTGAGCTGCATCTTGATGGTCCTCCCAAATGCAAGCGGCCGAGCACTTTGTCGCCCTGTTCCGCTCAAGATATACTCCAAACCACGAAGCGGTCGAAGGCGCCGTCGCATTGGACCTTAGTCGAACCGGGTTTCTTGCTCAGGATCATCGTCGACTTGAGCTGGATCAATGCGCGCTGCGACGGCGCCGCGCTGGCGCGATCATCTCCACGCTCATCATCGGCAAACGGACGAGGCGAACCGCTCGGGACGTTTTGCCCTGTTTGCTTGCGGGCGGCAACTCCGACTGCGCGCGACGCAACTTTGCACAAGTCATCTTGCGGCAGGCCCGGCGCCTCCGCGCGCCGCCTCACGGAATCTTGATGGCGAGACGGCCGCGGCGCTGCGCGCTTGCGATGCCGACAAGAAGACGCGAACGGGGCTGCAGCCCCGTTCGCGGCCCAGCTTACGCTTGGTGTGGTTAGGGCGAAACCGATGTCGCCGCGGCCGTCACCTGCGTGCACTGGGCGGCAAGGCCCGTATTGTCCTCGACGTGAGAGATGAAGTTGGCTGACGGTTGTTGAGGATTGTGGATCAGATTGCTCCTCGCAGGGTTGCGCTACGAGTGCCGGTCGATGGCGATGCTTGCGGCGTTCAGCTGGGATTTGAGAGAAACTGTCAGAGGGCCTCCAAACATCTGTAAACGGCGATCTGCGGAAGCACGCGGGCGAGGCGCACCGGTTTGTAAGGTGGACGCAGAGATGAGTGGCGCCGTTCCCGAAATCGGCGGCGGCAAGCAATCGGCATGCGTTCAAGCGAACGCCTGATCACAGCGATGAGGTACTTATGGCCGTCATAACTTCTTCACACGAGCACCGCTCGGACGTCTGGTGGCTGTTCCTGCTCGAGGGGATCGCCGCCGTCCTTTTCGGTGTACTGCTCTTGACCGCGCCCGGCGCCACGCTCGTGGCGTTGGCGGTCATTCTCGGCTTCTACTGGCTGGCGATGGGCATACTGGAGCTGGTGCGTGTCTTCGTGGACCGCTCCGTGCCGTGGATCTGGTCGCTGCTGATCGGCATCCTCGGCATCGTCGCCGGCATTCTCGTCTTGAACCATCCCTTGTTCGCCGCCGTCGTACTCCCCGCCACGCTCGTCGTCTATCTCGGCATTCTCGGGCTGGTGGTGGGCGCATTCGGGATCATCGGCGCCTTCACCGGCGGCGGCATCGGGTCGTTCATCTTCGGCGGCATCAACCTGCTGATCGGCCTGCTGCTGATCGGCTCTCCGATCGCCGCAACCTTAGCCGTCCCGTTCGTCTTCGGCGTGCTTCTGCTCATCGAAGGAATCGCGCTGATCGTCTGGAGCTTCATGGTCCACTCCTCGTAGCCGCTACGCGAAGCATCCGATGCGGGCGGCTATTCGGGCAGCGGAATGAACTCCTCGCCGTCGCCCGGCACCGGCTGAAACCGCTTCGCCTTCCAGTCGGCCTTGGCGGCGTCGATGCGGTCCTTGGAGGAGGAGACGAAGTTCCACCAGATGTGGCGAGGGCCGTCCATCGGCTCGCCGCCGAGCAGCACCAGCCGCGCCTGCGAAAGAGCGAGGATCGAGATGCGGTCGCCGGGGCGGAACACGAGCAGCCGGCCGGCTGCGAAGGTCTCGCCCGCGACATCGATCTCGCCCGAGGCGACAAAGACGGCACGCTCGTCATAATCGGGATCGAGGGGGAGCGTCGCGCCCGGCGCCAGCACGGCCTCGGCGTAAAAGCAGGCGTGCGGAAAGACTGCGGGCGAGGTGTGGCCGAAGAGTGAGCCGATGACGAGGCGCACGGTTTTGCCTTCGCCGCTCAAGCGCGGCAGCTCGCTCGCGCCGTAGTGGGCAAAAGTCGGCGCCTCCTCCTCGTGCGACTTCGGCAGCGCGGCCCAGGCCTGGATGCCGAAGAGCCGCGGACCTTTTGAGCGCTCCTCTTGGCTCGTGCGCTCGGAGTGGACGATGCCGCGCCCCGCCGTCATCAGGTTGAGCTCGCCCGGCCGGATCGACAGCGCGGTGCCGAGGCTGTCGCGGTGGGTGATCTCGCCGTCGAAGAGATAGGTGACGGTGGCAAGCCCGATGTGCGGGTGCGGGCGCACGTCGAGCCCCGAGCCGATCAGGAACTCGGCAGGCCCCATCTGGTCGAAAAAGATGAAGGGGCCGATCATCTGCCGGCCCGCGGCGGGCAGCGCGCGGCGCACGGAAAATCCGCCGAGGTCGCGGGCGCGCGGCACGATCACCTGCTCGATGGCATCGCAAGAGTGCGCGTCACCCGGCACGGGATCATTGGACGGCTGCCAGCTCATGGGGGAAGCATAGCCCGGCGGCAGCCGGAGCAAGGCGCAGTGCACCTTTGGCCAGGACCAGGGGTAGGTGCTGCGGGCTACCAGTGGGTCTTTATGCCCAGCGAGACGATGTCCAGCTTCGAATTCGACGTCGCCGGCAACGTATCCGAACGGCATATTTGGGTCTCCCGTGGGATACGGCCGTACGAAGCTCGAAATCCTCGACGAAGAGATGCGTGTAGGCGAAGTCGACGGTGGTGGTGGGTGTGAACCGCCAGGAGAAGCCGCCGCTCAGCCAGACGCGGTTGGCGTCGGGAAAAGCGGTGTCGCGCTTCTCCGGCGAGTCGACCGGAGACCACTCATAGCCGACACCGGCACGCAGCGTGAGCACCTTGGAGTGGTCGTACTCCACGCCGCCGGACAGGAAGTAGCCGTCGCTCCAGTTGAAGGGCAGCGAGATGATCTCGGATCCAGCCACGCTCCCGGTCCGGGTGGAGGATATCGGCGCCGGTCTGCGCCGCGATGACCGTGAGTTCTTTGAAGCGGCTCCAGTTCGTCCACTCGAAGGTGCCGGAGAGACGCAGTACGGACGACACATCCTGGCGCACGCTGAAGGTCACCACGTCGGGCAGCTTCAGCGTGACGTTGGTGGCTGTGAGAACGCAGGGCCCAATCCGTACGTCTCGATATGCCCGTTGATGTCCTGATCCATCTGCGACCGATAGCCGACGCCGATATGGGTCGTCGGGCTAGCTTCGATCAGGACACCGGCAGTTCCGCCGAAGCCCCAGCCATTGCCCTCGACGATCGTCGTTCGGTCCGCCAGGAAATCCCGGGGTCGGGCAAGGGAGAGGTTGCGAAGCGCAGCGCGCCGTCGGCGCTCTGGATCTGCACGCCCGCGCCCACCGTGATCCAGGGGGCCAGACGAACGGCGATGGTCGGATTGAAGTTGTAGGATTTGAGCTCGGTCTTCCGGGCGATCAGAGCGCCATCATAGGTCTCGGTAGGATCGGTCTTGAGGCCGAACGGCGCGTTGACCGCCATGCCCAGATAGATGTCCTTGGTGAGCTGATAGTTGCCGTAGGAGGCGCCCACGAATCCGGTGCGCCCGATGTCGCCCGAATTGGGGTTCAGCTGGAGTGGACCGAAGGTGGAGCTCGGTTACCGTGACATTCGGATTCCGGAGAGATGATCGTGTAGCTCGACTCGGTGTTGAGCCCGTCGACGCTCGCCGCTGCTGCGGAGTTCCAGAACATCGAGCTGAGCGCGCCGCCGGCCGCGTCGCCGGCATACGACATGCCCTGGAAGTCGGCCGATTGCTCGCGGATGTAAAATCCGCCCGCCGATGCCACATGCGACGTTGCCAAGAGCGCCGCCACCGCGGCGGCCGCCATCAACGCAACTCTTGGGACGGTCCCCGTTCCCTTCCCCTCGACGCACATACGCAACGCTCCCCACCAGAATTCGAAACGCGGCCGGTTGTTCGTCCCGGCCTTTGAACTCCGCGCAAAACTCAGCGCATCAGGCGTGGAACGCCGCAGGCGCGCGGTGGCGCGCTATGCCGAGCGCGGCCAGCAGGAGCCGCCGAGGCTCCGCGACGTAAGAACGCCTTGACAAAATCATCTCAGCCGCATTGCGGCCGTGCAAGTCTGATTCGCGCGGCGGACGCCCGGCTCTCTCATTTCGCAGTTGCGAGTAGAAAAAATGCCACGTTCCGTCGGACGGTCCGCCGCCTCGAAATGTCTCCGTCCAGATGCGCCGCGACCGACGCCTGCCAGGCCGCCACTCAGGGAGCCCGACAGGCTTGCTCCACACCTCACGACGTTCTAGCGTGACGATGCCTGACCAAGCGATTTTGCCGTTGATTCCTGCCGATGCTTCCCATGGCATTTTTGGAGGCAGGCATGCTTGCCGAGCCAATTTGCGGGCACGATTCTTTTCGCGTCCTCGTCTCCAACACGCTGACGACGCTGCACAATGCTGCTGGATTGTCCCAGCTTGAGCCTCAGGTGACCGCGTCCGCCCCTTGCTCCGGCACAAAACCCATGGATCGCGCCTGAGATCCACATGTGCGCGCAACCGCATTTTCACGAGCAGCTGATTGGAGGAAGCCATGTCCCATCCATTCTTTGGCGAGGTCTTCACGTTCACGCAGCCCGATGGCGAGCAGATCAAGCTGCGCGGCTGGGGAGACCAGTACAGCGCCCGCTTCGAGACGCTGGATGGCTACCCGGTGGTTCGGAACCCAGGGAGCGGGTTCTACGAGTATGCCCTCAAGTCGGAGGATGGCACCGCGGTTCGCGCCTCCGGCACCCGGCCAGGTGCAGCAAGCCCGGAGGCCGCTGGCATTGAGCCGCGCCAGCGTGGCGCGATTTCTCCGCCCGACTATCCGGCATCCAAGTCGACACTTGTCGGCGAGACCCGCTGGCAGCAGCGTAGAGAGGAAGCCCGCAGAGCACTCCTGATGAGCGTCGAGTTTGCCGGCCCATTGCGCGCGCCTCCCGCGCGTCAGACCGTCGGAACATTCGTCGGATTGTGCCTTCCGGTCCAATTCAACGACGTGGCGATCCAAACTACGGCGACGCAGATTGAGGAGTTCTGCAATCAGCCGGGCTACAACGGGTTCGCCAACAACGGCTCGGTGCGTGACTATTTTCTCGCAAACTCTATCGGCAAGTGCGACTACTCCACCATTGTCGCTCCTGTCTATACCGCCAAGCACAAGCGCGATTACTACACGGATCCGAAGATTACCTACAGTCAGCGGGCCCAGGAGCTGATCGCCGAGGCGCTCAGCCATCATATGAAGAATGGCCTCGATTTCTCGCGCCTCACGGCCGACGAGCGCAGCTTCATCTACGCGGTCAACGTCTATTACGCGGGAGATGTGGTCAACAATTGGAGCGAGGGCCTGTGGCCGCATGCGCACTTTCTCGCCAACCCGATCACAGTGGCACCCGGCAAGATTGCTCACGATTATCAGATAACGGCCATCGGCAGCGAGCTGCGGCTCGGCACCTATTGTCATGAGAACGGACACATGCTCTGCGACTTTCCCGATCTCTATGACTATGACTCCGACTCGGCGGGCGTCGGAAAATTCTGCCTGATGTGCGCGGGAAACCACGCGGACCAGCACAATCCGGTGCAGGTCGGCGCCTATCTGAAATTCCGGGCGGGCTGGGCCGGTTCGCTCACTACTCTATCGACCGGACTGACGGCGAGCGCTTCGGCGGCCGGCAATCAGTTCTTCGTCCAGCGCAAGAGCCCAAACGAGTACTTCATAATCGAGAACCGCAACAAAGTCGGGCGCGACGCGGCACTACCAGATTCCGGACTTGCGATTTGGCACGTCGACGAGCTGGGCAACAACCGCTACCAGGAGGACGACGTGAGCCGGCACTACGAGTGCGCCCTCATTCAGGCCGACGGGCGCAAGGATCTGGAGCACAACGTCAATCAAGGGGACGCGACCGATCTCTATAGCGATGGTGCCGAATTCACCGGGACTTGGTGGGACCGGACGCCGACCGGCCTCAGTATCCACTCTGTCGGCGCAGCGGGGCCAGCCGTGGCCTTCGAGGTCGGCGCCGCCACCTCATAGGGTAGGGCCCGGCCGGGGCGCTATTGCGTGGGCCTTGCCGACACTTGCAGCATCTGAGCGAGCGCGCGGTAGTGCGCGGCGTGGACGTCCGGGTTGAAAAGCGACCACGGCTGCGCTTCCTTTAGCAGCGCCGGAACCTCGATGAACGTCACGTTGGTGAACTCCCGGAATTCGGCGGTCGCCTCATCGTAACGGCCGGCCGCAACCGCGAGATCGATCCGGCGGAGACAGAGAACGAGATCCTTCAAGGCCGCACGCGCCTTGCGCCGCTCTTTCTGGCCGCCCGTGACCGCCGTGTTCTTGTGGTCGGGAAACTGCTCCGTGAGCTCGCGCAACTCCGCGTCCGTCGCCGCCACCGCCAGCGACACCCTGGCGGCGTCATGCGCGGGGAGTGCGAGACCCAGGGTGCTGCCGAAATCGACGACCTCCTTCATCCGCAGGGCTGCGTTGTCCCGCTCGAACGGACGGTCGGCGTCGCCGACGGCCGTCAGATAGGCGACGAGATCCTGCTGATCCGCGGCCGACAGACCCAGATCAAAGACGCGATCGAAATGCGCCACCACCTGGTCATAGCTGTCGTATCTGCCGTCATGAAAGTAGGGCGCGTTGAAATTGGCGTTGACGAGGGTCCGCGTCTTGAACAGTCCGCCGGTGCCGACGTCGTGGGACAAATGATCGACAAAGGCTGCGCTAGGGATGTGGCAGGTGGCGCAGCTGAGCTCGGCCTGATGCGGAAACGGCTTGAAGAACAGCGCCTCGCCGCGGCGCTCCGCCTCGCTGGCGCGCTCCCGGAGGTGCCCGCCTTCGCCAACCCTGGGGTTGGGCAGGAAATCGATGTCCTGCACGTAGGCAACGAGCGCATCGAGGACTTCGGGCGCGGGCTCGGGGCCGGCAAATTCATTGACGATGACGTTGTGGATGAACTCGCGCAGCGAGGCGAAGCGGCCATCGCGCCCGTAAGGCGCAAGAAAGCGCACGCCGCGCAGGCTCGGGATGCGGACGGGATCGAGAACGGCATTGAAGAACTTCGGATTGAACATCAGGCTTGTCGTGTCGAACGTCCCGGAGCGGGTGGAGACGCCGGGAATGTAGAGTTTCGGATTCGAGGCTCCGTTGACATGACAGGTGGCGCAGCTCATGGAGGCTTGCCGCGCCAGGCCGCCGAGGATGGCGGGCGAATTGAAGGCTAAGTCCCCCAGGTTGACCAGATAGGATTTGCGCCCCCCGGTGGCTTCCGAGTGAAACAGCTCGCGCGGGCGGCTGAGCGCGTCCTCGTTTAGCTCGGTGCCGGGCGGCAACACGGTTCCATTGCCGCTGAGCGGAAATGCAATCGAGGACGCAGGCGGCAACGCCAGCAAGAAGCCGAGCGCTGCCGCAACAAGGCTGGATCGAAGCATGATCATTTGGCGGGCTCTTCCAGCGTCGGCTTGCTGAGCCCGATCTTCGGGGCGGCCGTCTGCAGAAGGGCGACGAGCTCCTCGCCGTCACTGCGAAGCTTGGCGGAATCAACGGTGCGCAAGTCGTGCGCCTTAACGCCTGCCTTCAGGCGCTCGATGGCGGCCAGCGCCGCCGCCGCCAGCTGCGCATCGCTGGCCTTGATGGCATCCAGGAAAATGACACGGTAGGCGAGCTCGATGCCCTCGGCGTTGCTCTGCATGTCGTTGAGGGAGGTGCCGCTCAGGCGCGATTCGCCCCCGTCCGCCTTGCTCTCACCGATCTCGTAGGCCAGACGCGCCAGGCCGTTGAGCAGGCCTTGCGGCGTGAGAGGGATCTCGTGAACCTGCCCGGCCACGTCGGTGAGGTGAGCGACCAACGCGTCGGCTTCCTCGCGGACGTCGGTGCTATTGCTCCCGAACAGCTTGGCTTCGATCCCGTGGAAGCCGTGGAGCGCATTCGGCCAGGCGTCGATCTCTTGATCGAGGTCAGGCACGAAGCCGCCGGTGAAGACTTCCGAACGCTCCCAGCCGATGCGCGCCTCGACCCATTCCCGCTTGGCGCAATCGGGATTGTTGGCAGCGATGCATTCGCGTAACGCCCTGGCGCCTGTGAGCGCCTTGTCGATGTCCTCAATCAAGTGGTGGCGATAGCGTTCCGCTGCTTCGTCGAGAGCCGCTGCACCAGCGTTCGATCCCCAACCCGCAGCGAT
The DNA here is from genome assembly GCA_963728165.1 of uncultured Alphaproteobacteria bacterium. Taxonomy (GTDB): domain Bacteria; phylum Pseudomonadota; class Alphaproteobacteria; order Rhizobiales; family Hyphomicrobiaceae; genus Hyphomicrobium_A. The sequence continues at coordinate 248,232 of CAVSIY010000006.1, forward strand.
GATGAGGCACACGAAGATTCGCAACATGACTACCTTCCCGTCGCGTCAAAAGATTTCGGCTCGATTTCGAATTTGACTGCACGGCTCGGCATCGATCGACGCAGACGTTGCAGCAGAGAGACGTCGCACACTCGCGCGCGTTTCTAGAACTCGGTTTGATGACATTTGAATTACAGAAACGCAGCGCGCGCACACCGCGTTCGCGTCATCATCCCGAAATGTGCTCGGCATAGCTTCCGCCGCCATCGTTAGTTCTCACGAACTTCAATGTGGAGGCTGGAATGCGGTTTCGAGACTCAATGTCCGCGCTTGCGGCGGTGATTGGTGCGGCGGCGACATCATCATTCGCCGACGCCGCGAGCTTGAATGACTTCAAGCATATTGTCGTGATCTATCAGGAGAACCACAGCTTCGATAATCTCTACGGCCTGTGGGGCAAGGTGGATGGAGAGCCGCTCGAGGGTCTCGACGATGCCGACTTGGCGCACACGCTGCAGGTCCGCCAGGACAATCACACGCGCTACAATTGCCTGCTGCAGAACGACGTGAATCTCACCTCACCGCCGTTGGTGGCAACGTGCACGGACAATGCCGGCACAACGCCCATTGAAAGCGCCTTTAAGAACAGACCCTTCGAGATTGACGACTATATCCCCGCGACCGCCACGACCTGTCCCGCGCCCGGCGTCTTCGCTGGCAACGGGCTGCTCGACGGAACCGGTCTGCCTGGCGGCTGCACGCGCGACCTCGTGCATCGCTATTACAACGAGCAGTATCAGCTCAACGGCGGCAAGCAGAACCGCTACGTTACCGGCAGCGACGCGGCCGGCACGGCGATGGGCTACTACGACTCCAAGAAGCTGCCGGTCTATACGTATCTCCATCGCGATCACACGGCGCCCAACTACGTGATAGCCGACCACTTCTTCCAGGGCGCCTTCGGTGGATCCTTTCTCAACCATCAATGGCTGATCGCTGGCGCCGCGCCGGTGTTCGTGGGTGCGCCCAATGATGCCGGCGCCAATGACCTTCATTCGGTCGTCGACGCCAATGGCATGCCGACGAGCACGGCGCTTTACACGAGCCCGCTCGGCGGCTCGGCGAAGGACTTCGTCGCTGACGGCATCCTGCAACCCGCCGTCAGGACGGCCGGCCACGCCGCACGGCGTTAAGTGTGGCGACTTTGCCATCAACACGACCCAGGCGTTCTATCAGCCTTATTCACCCAACACCGCGGTCGAGAAGCGCCTGCCTCCGCTCCACAATCCCACGATCGGCGACCGGCTTTCGGCCAAGCACGTGGACTGGGCCTGGTACTCGGGCGGCTGGTCAAATGCCGACGGCGATGTCGGTGCGTCTGGCTGGACCAACAGCTCCAGCGCCTGCACCGATCCGAATGCCAACCTGAGCGCCGGCTTTCCGCATTGCCCTGACAAGCTTTTCCAGTATCACCACCAGCCGTTCAACTACTTCGCCAATTTCGCACCGGGAACCGCGGCGCGTGCCGCCCACTTGCGTGACGAGGCGGAGTTCATTCAGTCGGCCCAGGACGGCACGCTGAAGCAGGTAAGCTTCGTCAAGCCGCTGGGTGAGGAGAACGAGCATCCCGGCTACACCAGCGAAGTCGAAGGCGGCAGCCATCTGGTCGAGCTGATCAAGGCCATCGTCAACGGGCCCGACGGCAAGGATACGCTGATCGTGGTCACGTATGACGAGTTCGGCGGCCAGTGGGACCATGTTCCGCCGCCGCCCTACGGTCGCCATGGCGCCGACAAGGCGGCCGCCGACGTGTGGGGACCCGGCACCCGCATCCCGACCCTTCTGGTCTCCAGACGGTTCGCCAAGTCCGGCGTCGCGCATGAGGACTTCGATACGACGTCGATCATCAGGATGATCGAGGATCGTTTCCATCTGCAGGCGCTCAAGACGCGACCGGTGCGAGATCTGGCGGCCGCGCTCGACGCGACCGAGCCGCACGGGCACGGTGGATTCCCCGGCCACGATGATCCCCGGCCACGATGACCACCACGGTCACGACGACCACCACGGCTTCCACTAAGGCTGGCTGTCGAAACGTTTGACATCTCGCGCGGGCCCGCACGCATCAACGTGCGGGCCCGATCGCTTTAGTGCATGGCCCAATTGGGACACAGGACTTACATCCCTGCGATGAGATCATTCGGCGTTGCCGCCGTCGTTGACCCTGTGCCAGCTATAAATTAGCGTTCAAGCCCATATGGGGATGGAGTTCCCCGAAACCGCCGAAACCCGGCTGATAACTCCTACCGCGTGCTGCTGGCGGTGGGAGCTTGCTCACAAACCCGCCGTGTAACAGGTTTGTGTTCGCATCATCATCATCTTGAGGGCGGACCAAATGCGTGACGCCAGTTGAGCCTATCTTGGGAGGAGCCACGCCATGATGGTCCCCAATGACGCAAAGCTGCTGCGCATTTTTGTCGGCGAAAACGACAAGGTCGATGGCCGGCCCCTCTATGAGGCCATCATTCTGCGTGCGCGAGAGGCGCATCTCGCCGGCGCCACGGTGCTGCGCGGTCCAATGGGGTTCGGCCACTCCTGCCTTCTGCACACGACCAAGATTCTGCGGCTGGCAGATAATCTTCCAGTCGTCATAGAGATCGTGGACAGCGAAGCGAAGATTGATGCGTTCCTTCCCACCCTCGATGCGATGATGACCGGCGGGCTGATCACTCTGGAGAAGGTGCAGGTCCTCTGCTATGGCCCGCCGAGCAGCGTGGGTTAACCGCAGTTTGTTGACATGCCTCAGAGTCCCGGCTAGCTAGAAAGCTTGCCGTAAGGCCATGGAGTCGGCCGTATAACCGCCCTGGGGCTGATGACTCCTCCTTGTCCTCCCGTGAGGGAGAAGGAGCGGTCGCTATGGCGGACCTCGCCGAAGAGTGCGCGCTGGTCGCACGACGCTGGCCTAGGCCCGGCAACGGGGCATCGGGCGTTTTCGGTGACGGAGCATCGTCGCCGTGACCCGTGACGTTCTCCTCCAGATTGCCCAAGTGCTGACGGTGCTGCTCCTGTCACCGCTCCTTCAGGGCATCATCCTTCAATTCGAGGAGCGCGTTCAGCGCGCGCAAGGTCCCGGAATCTTCCAGCCCTACCGTGACCTGTGGAAGCTCTTTCACAAGCAGATCGTCGTGCCCGAAACGGCCTCGTGGCTGTTCTGGGCGGCGCCCGTCGCAGCCTTCACCTGCATGCTCACGGTGCCGATCCTGATCCCGGTGCTCACGAACTTCCCGCTGCCGCTCTCGGATATGGGCGACATTCTGGGCGGCGGCCTCATCCTCACGCTCGGCTCGTTCATGATCATCCTCGCCGGGCTCGACACCGCGAGCGCCTACGGCGGCATCGGCTCGAGCCGGGCGGTGATGGTGGCGATCCTCGCCGAGCCGACGCTGATCCTCGTCTTCGTCGGCATCACCCTGCTCGCCAAAGCGATGCTGCCCTTCGTCGTCAACCATCTGCTGGTCTCCAGCTGGGCGGCCTATTGGAGCCCCGCGCATCTGTTGCTGGTGGCGGCCTTCTTCATCCTTCTGCTGGTCGAGACCGACCGCATGCCGATCCATTCGAGCACGCATATCGAGGTCTACATGATCGAGGAAGGGCGCATCCTGGAATATTCCGGGCCCCTGCTGGCGCTGCTCAAATGGGCCTCGGCCATGAAGCAGTTCATTCTCTACACGATCTTCTGCAACGTGCTGATCCTGCCCTGGGGCCTGTCGATTGAGGGCACGGCGATCGGAGCGGCTGGAGCGGCGGCTGGACTTCTCATCAAGTTCGCGGCTGTCGCCTGCCTTGTCGTGCTGGTCGAGACGGCGCAATCGCGCCTGCGCTTCTACCGGTATCAGGAGCCGCTCGCCGCATCATTCCTGCTGGCGGTGCTGGCGATCGTCGGCACCCAACTGAGCTAGCGCCCATGCTGATCCAGCACCTTAGCCCGCTCGCTTCCTCGCTGTTCAGCCTGCTCGCGATCGTGAGCCTGCTCTTGTCGTTCGTCATGCTGGGCTCACGCTGGCTCAAGAACTATCTCTACGCGTTCGCAGCCGAATCGTGGGCCATCGCCGTCCTCTCCGCCGCCGTCGCCTTTTACGGGGACTATCCCGAGCTCTACCTCGTGGCACTTCTGACCGCGCTCTTTCGCGGCATGCTCCTTCCCTACCTGGTCTGGCGCATCATCCGTCGCCTGGACGTGAACCGCGAGATCCACGTGGTGCTGCAGCCGAGCACGAGCCTGGTGCTCGGCGCGTTGTTCGTGATGTTCGCCCTCTCGGTATCTTACAGGATCGCCGCCGACCTGAGCCTGCAGCTGACCGTCGTCGTCCTGGCGCTGACGGTGATGCTGTCGATGAAGCTCATCGGCTTCCTCATGCTCACGGTTCGCTACGAAGCGATCAGCCAGATCCTCGGACTGCTGGTACTCGAGAACGGCATCTTTCTCGGCTCGCAAATCCTGGTCCCAGGGATGCCGCTGCTGTTCGAGCTGGTCATCCTCTTCGATCTGCTCATCATCGTGGCGTGCTTCGGCGTGCTCGTCGGCTATCTCCAGACCCACGTCGGCACCACGAGCAGCCTCGATCTCAAGAGGCTGGTGGGATGACGGTCGGAACGCTCATCTTGGTCCTCGTTGCAGCGCCGCTCTCGGCGGTGATCGGGTGTCTCGTGGTGCGCCGGGCACGCTGGTGCGAAGCCTTCAATCTCATCGCCAGCGCGGTGTCCTTCATATGCGCGCTGCCGCTGCCGTTCCTGATCGACGGGCAGCCGATGCTGTTCTGGAACGACTACATTCTCATCGACCGCCTCTCCGCCTGGGTCATCCTCTGTACGTCCATCGTCTACTTCCTCGCCTCGATCTATGCCGTCGGCTACATGCGGCTGCTCGATGAGGAGCGCCGGCTCTACAAGTTCTACGCCCTGTTTGCGGGTTTCGCCCTGACCACGTTCATCGGGCCGCTGATGAACAATATCGGGCTCTATTGGATCGCCATCGAGCTGACCACGCTGGTCAGCACCTTTCTCGTCGCCTTCGAGCGTGTCGCCGAGAGCATGGAGGCGGCCTGGAAATACATCATGGTCGTCTCGGCCGGGATCAGCCTGGCGCTGCTTGGCACGGTGCTCTTCTACTGGGCCGGAACATTCGTCCTTGGTCCAACCTACCAGATGACCTGGGCGACGCTCGCCGCGGCCGCGCCCAACATGAACGCCGTCTTGCTGGTTCTGGCCTTCCTGCTGGTGCTCGTCGGCTATGGCACCAAAGTCGGCCTCGCGCCCATGCACAGCTGGCTGCCGGATGCGCACAGCGAGAGCCCGGCCCCCGTTTCGGCGATGCTGTCGGGAGCGCTCTTGAACACGGCGATGGTCGGAATCGTGCGTTTCCTCGGCATCGCCCGGCAGGCCAATCTTGGTCAGCTGCCTGAGCTGGCGCTGGTCGCGTTCGGTGTCCTGTCGCTGCTGATCGGCGCCCTTTTCATCGTGCAGCAGCGCGGCATCAAGCGCCTGATGGCGTACTCGAGCGTCGAGCACATGGGCGTGGTGGCGCTCGGCTTCGGATTCGGTGGCGCCTTGGGCGTCGCCGGCGCGCTCTACCACATGCTCAATCACTCCTTGAACAAGTCGCTCATGTTCTTCGGCGCCGGCAACATGATGCGGGCCTACGGAACCAAGGAGATCGAGCTCATCCGCGGCGTCGGGCGCCGCTTTCCCACAGAAGGCGCGCTCTGGCTTGCGGGCGCCGTCGCCATCACCGGAGCACCGCCCTTCGGTCTGTTCCTCAGCGAGTTCACTGTCATGCGCGCCGGGCTCAGACCGTCCTTCTCGTGGGCCGTGTACGCGATGGCCGTGCTCCTGATCGTCATCTTCATCGGCTTCATGAATCAATTCCGCATCATGTACTACAAGGCGCCTACCAGCGAAGCACCCTCGCGCGGCACCCTCAGCGCCTGGTGCACGGTGCCGATGTGGCTGTCCTTGGCCCCCCTGCTGATCCTGGGCCTGTGGTGGCCGGCCGGAATCTGGGACTACGTCGCCTCGGTTGCGCAAATACTCTCACCGGGGGTGCCATGACAGGGGCCACACCCGCAAGGATGGCTGGGGCGGAGCTCGTTTCGATCGAGCCCGACGAGCTGCCGCACGCCGTCGCCAAGCTCATCGACAGCGGCGGGCGGATGCAGATGGCTTATGCATGGCATCCGAGCCGCGACCGGCTGGAGCTGCGTTACGTGGCGAGCCGCGCACCCGGCCAGGACTTTCTTGTCTGGCGCTGCGAGGCACGCGGCCCGGTCCCGAGCGTCGCCGGAACCAGCCCGCTTCTGGGCTGGTACGAGCGCGAGATCACCGACCTCTACGGATTGGAATTTTCAGGCCATCCCGAGCCGCATCGCCTGGTGCTGCATCAGGGCGCGCGGCCGCTGACGCCGCCGCTCGACCCGGCCTATCCCGCCGGCGCGCCGATGCCGTTCGAGCCGGCTGCGAGCCGGGTGCCCGAGGTACAGAGCCCCGACGTGCAGCGATTGCCGTTCGGGCCCGTGCGCGCCGACGTCGTCGAGTCGGTCGAGCTCATTTTCTTCTACGTCGGCGAGCACATCCTGCACCTGCAGCCGCAGCTCTTCTTCAAGCATCGCGGCATGGAGAAGCGGTTCGAGGGACGCACGCCCGCAAGCGCGGTCGTGCTCGCAGAACGCGTCTCGGGCGTCGGCAGCTTCGCGCACGGCCTTGCCTATTGCCAGGCGGTGGAGCAGGCAGCGGGCTGCGCCGCACCTCAGCGCGCGCTGCTTCTCCGCTCCTTGCTGGCCGAGCTGGAGCGACTCTACAATCACCTGCACTATCTCGGTCATCTGGCGGATACGACGACGCTGAAGGTCGGCAACGCCGAGGGAAAGCTGCTCGAGGAGCGCGCCAAGCAGCTCAACGGACGGCTGACGGGAAGCCGCTTCCTGCGCGGGCTGCTCATTCCTGGCGGGCTTCGTCGCAACCTCATTCCGGAACCGTGGCTCGGTAAGGCCCTGGAGAGCCTGCACAAGGACGTCGCCACCTACGCGGCCATGCTGGAATCGACCAACAGCTACCTCGATCGTCTGATGACCACCGGCGTTCTCAGCCGCGAGGTTGCCTTCGACCAGGGCGCGACCGGACCGATCGAGCGCGCCTCCGGGCTCGACCGTGATCTGCGCCGCGATCACCCGTACGCGGCCTATGGCGATCTTGCCCTCACCGTCCCCGCCAGGACGAGCGGAGACGCGCATGCGCGCGCGCAAGTGCGCATCGCCGAGATCGACGCCAGCATGGCGCTGATGCAGCAAATTCTGTCCTCGCTCGAGAATGGCCTCGTGCGCGCCGACTGCGAGCCGCTGCCCGATAGCGAAGGTCTCGGCTGGGCGGAGACGCCGCGTGGCTCCCTCTTCTATGCCGTCCACGTCGGCAACGACGGCACGCTCGCGCGCGTCAAGATCAAATCACCCTCCTTCTCGAACTGGCGGGTGTTCCCGTTCACCGTGCACGACAGCAACATGATGGACTACGCCATCAACGAGGCGAGCTTCGGCCTCACCGTGGCCGGTTGCGATCGCTAGGAGGCGCCATGCCGCTGTGGACACTGTTCGGCCTGCACAAAGGAAAGGCGACGACGCCTTGGCCGAGGCATGGCCGCGACTCTGGGCAAGACGGCGTGCTCGGCATGCCGCGGTTCGACCTGGAGCGATGCGAAGATGGCTGCAGCGCCTGCGCGGCCGCGTGTCCGACCGAGGCGATCACGTGTCATCCCGAGCGTGCCGGCGAGGAGCGGATGGAGGTCGACTACGGCCGCTGCGTCGTCTGTCAGCTTTGCGTCGAGGCCTGTCCGACGGAGGCAGCGTCCACCTCTTACGATTGGGCGTTCGGCGTGCGCGAGCGGTCCGATCTCCTTTTGTCGGCAGGCAACGTTCAAGCCGCGCAGTTGCGGAGACCGTCGGCGTCGCGCGCGGACTTTCGCCGAAGCCTGCATATTCGCCATGTCGAACTCTGGCTCCTGCAACGGCTGCGAGTCGGAGCTGCAGGCGCTCAACAACCCCTTCTACAACCTGCACCGGCTGGGCATCTTCTTCACGCCGTCGCCGCGTTTCGCCGACCTCCTGCTGGTGACCGGCCCGGTAACCTACGCGATGCACGGGCCCCTGCTGCAGACCTACGAGGCGATGCCCGAGCCGCGTTGGGTCATGGCTGTCGGCACATGCGCGGTCTCCGGCGGCATCGCGGGCGGCGGATACGCGTGCGGCACGGGCCTCGAGGGTGTCCTGCCGGTCGATCTCTATTTGCCGGGCTGCCCATCCAATCCGGCCGCGCTGATCGAAGCCCTGTTGATGTTCCTCGACCGGGCGCCGCAACGGGTGAGAGGAGGACGCCTTGGCGAATGAGCTCCTCGCACTTTGCCTGGCGGCCTGGTTGGGCGCGGCCGGGCTCGCGCTTGCCGGCCTCGGCACGCGCGTCGCGCGCGGCCTCCTCTGCGTCGGCGGTCTGGCGCTCCTCGGGCTCGCCATCGCGCTGCTCCCGGCGGGCTTGCCGCCGATCCACACACCGCTCGGCATGGCCACCTCTGGATCGATCTTCATGCTCTCGCCGGATGCGTTGTGGCTCATGGGTTTTGGGTTGCCGGCTGCCGTCCTGGCGTGCTGGCTCGGCACACCGGCGCATGGCCAGCGGACGTGGATCTTCGGGACTGCGGCAAGCCTGATCGGCGCGCTCGGCGTCTTCGGGCTGCAGGATGCCGTGAGCTTCCTCGTTGCCTGGGAGATCATGAGCCTCGGCGGCGCCGCAATGATTTTGGGCGACGATCTGGCCGCGGAGCGGGGGCGCCCTGTGTTATTCATGCTCGGGTTGCTCGAGGCCGGCTCCGTGGCTTTGCTCCTCGCCTTCCTCTTGTTGGCCGGGCAAGCGGGGAGCCTCTCCTTCTCCGATTTTGGCGCGGCAGCGGGCGCCATGCCGGAAGCGATGCGCCTCTTCGTGGCGCTTCTGCTCCTGATCGGCTTCGGCGCAAAGCTCGGGCTACTGCCGTTCTACGAGTGGTTTCCCGGAGCCTACGGCGCCGGTAGCGGAGCCACAGGAGCCCTGCTCTCCGGCATCATCCTCAACGCAGCGTTCTTCGGGCTGAGCCGGGCCTTCATCGAATGGATGCCCGCGAGCCTGAGCCTGCCGGTCTCCGTTCCCGGCATCATCATGATTGCGGTTGGCGTGCTGAGCGCCATCCTGACCGCGCTCTATGCGTTTCAGCAGGAGCGATGGCGGGAGCTCTTGAGCCTGTCATCGGCCGAGAACGGCTCGATCGCGGTGTGCCTCTTGGGCGCTGCCTTGATGTTCCGCCAAGACGGGCTGATGGATCTGGCAGGCCTCGCTTGGACGGTTGCGCTTTTGCATCTTGCCGGGCACGCGCTCGCCAAGGGCGCGATGTTTCTCTCCGCCGACGGCGTCTACCGCGCGACCGCCGACTACACGCTGGTGCAGCGCGGGATCTTGGCGCGCAGCCCTTGGATCTTCGGGCTGGGCGCGCTCTTTGCCGCCATGAGCCTGGCGGCGATGCCGCCGCAGGCGGGCTTCGTCAGCGAATGGTATCTGTTCCAGACCTTCTTCCAGGGCTTTCACCTCACGCACCTTGGCAGCCGCCTCGTCGCCGCGCTTGCAGGAGCCGGGCTCGCCCTTACGGCCGCCGTCGCCTTCGCCACCTCCATCAAGGTGTTCGGGATCGGACTGCTCGGGCGGAAAACGCGCAGCAGCGCTCCCGTACCTTTGGCAACCTCGATCGCCGTTGGCGTCTTGGGGCTGCTGGTCCTGGTGCTGGCAGTCGGCATGCCGGTTTGGCTGACAAATCTCGAGCCGGTCGTCACCAGCCGCTTCGGCGTCGATGCGGCAGCGCGCATGCACGATGGATGGCTGCTGGTGCCGTTGACGGCAAAGTTCGCCTTCATCTCGCCGACGAAGCTCGTCATCGCGATGCCGCTGCTCGCGCTTCTGCCGCTTAGTCTCCTGCTGCTGTCACGGTGGCGGCAGGTGCGGATCGTCCCTGTCTGGTACGGCGGACGCAGTCAGGATGCTCAGCGCTCGGCGACGACCGCTCTCACCTTCTCCAATGCTCTGCGCACCTTCTACAGCTTCGTCTACAGACCAACCGTGGAGACCGAGCGCGAGCACGCCGAGGAGGGCAACGGCCATCCCTACTTCATCCGGCGGTTGATGTTCCGGCACGACGTTGCGCCCATCTTCGGTCCTTACCTCTTTGCGCCGCTGGAGCGCCTGGTGGTCGCGCTGGCTGCCAGGTTGCAGATCATCCAGTCGGGTCATCTGAACGTCTACTTGTCGCTCATCGGCGCGCTTCTCCTCGTCATCCTTTTCATCGCGCTGCTCTAGAGCGCCCGCGAGCCGCCCATGCGCCGATTTTCACGAGCCAGGGTGATCAACGATATCGAGGGTATCGTCAGGACCCCGGGCGCCGGTCTCGGCAAGCACAAATGGGAGGCGCGCGGCGTCGAATGCATCCTCGACCGCCACAGCTATTACGGAGAGATGTACAGCTTCGACGTCGAGGTTCTGCACTTGCGCTTGAGGGTGGCCACGCGCGTTAAGTGGCAGCTCTATCTCGTTGGCGAATTCTGGCGCAATGAGGCCGGTGAAACTGTGCGGATGACAAAGTGGCTCAAGCTGACGGCCGGCAAGCGGGCCGACGTGATGCGATGGATCGTCGAAAACAGAGAGCCTGCCCTTCCAGAAAAATGACCGTCGGCAGCCCTGGCCTTCTCCCCAAAAGGCTCCCGCTTTGGCGCGTGGCTTAGTAGCGGTAGTTCGCGCCGAGACGGACAGTGTGCGCGGTGAGATCGGACGACGTGGTCAGCGTGCTTTTCGCCGCAGGATTGGCCGGAGGGCTGACGTTTGCCGACGTTGCCAGGCTGCCGAAGTCGAGGAACAGGTACTCCGTATCGACCGTCCAGTTGCGGGCGAGCATCCACTCCACACCGCCGCCGATCGTCCAGCCCGCTTTGGTTTTCGAGCGGCTCGAGGCACCGCTGCCGGCGCTCGGCGCGATTGTATCCGCGAAGGTGTTGCTGACCTCCAGATTGGTCAGCGCGAGGCCGCCCGTCGCGTAGAGCAGCAGGTGGGGCGCGGCCGTCCATCCCAGTCGCCCTCGTGCCGTGAACAGCCAGTCGGTGTCGACCGAGGAGCTCGTCGCGTAGGGAACGCCTGCCCTCGTGACCACATACGCTGAGGCCCCCGTTCGCGACTTGCTCAGATTGAAGGATCCGAAATCGAGCGCGGCGCCGTAGACCCAGGCTTGGTGTTGCCAGTTGTAGCCCGCCTGCACGCCGCCGGTGACGCCGTCGGGCGATAGCGATCCCGTGCCGCTCGCCTGCACGCCAGGTTGGTTTCCACAGACGAAGTAGAAGGGGACAAAGGTGCCGCAGCCAGCGCTGGTGACCGCATCGGAGCTGCCCCACGCGTAGCCGACGTTGGCGCCGGCATAGAAGCCTTCCCAGCTATCGGGTGTACCCGCAGATGCCGCACCGGAGAACGCAACGGACATCGCCCCGATGAGGGCGGCTGGCGTGGCGCGCATGCAGGGGTCCTCCTGAAAATTAATCAGACCACACCCTAAGGTGATTTGCGGCGGGGCAAGGCGCTTCGCGCGTGGACGCCGGGCGAATTCGGGGGTTTCCTTGCTGTTGTGGCCGCGGCGTGACAGTTGTAGGCACAGCCTTACGCGCCCCAGCCGCAAACATCGATGGCTGGTTTCCAGTCAAATTCGCACATTTGATAGAACGGATATGATGACGGCGATGGATCAAACCCTGCCGTTCTCGGTGCCGCAACCGCGACCGGATTTATGCAGATAGACATGTTGGGCGGTTCGGCAGGACAGCCGTTCGTGACCGGAGCCGGCGAGGCTTATTCCAAGCTCTTATCGTGCGGGCGCGCCAACCGTTGCCCGGTTGTCGTGGTTTGGATCCCCGTTGACCAAGGTCAACCGAGAGATACCGAAATTGGGATACGTGAACCCGGAACAGGCCCAACTGACATGGCGCCGTGAAGGAGCTGTGAGCGATGAATGACAATCCGGTCGAGACAATCGTCTGCAGCTCGTGCGGCGCCGTCAACAAGGCGCCGATCAGCAAATTGGCAGCCGGCGCCAAGCCAAAGTGCGGCAGCTGCGGTGCGCCGCTATTTGCCGGACAGCCGATAGCCGTCGGCGCGGCCAGCGAATTCGACCGGCAGATTTCCCGCGGCTCGCTGCCGGTCCTTGTCGATTTCTGGGCGGCGTGGTGCGGGCCCTGCAAGGCCATGGCGCCGCAGTTCGCCGCCGCAGCCAGCATCCTCGAGCCGAAGGTTCGCCTCATCAAGCTCGACACCGAGGCGCTTCCCGAAGTGGCCGGTCGGTTTGGCATTCGCAGCATTCCTACGCTTGTCCTCATCAAGGGCGGCCGCGAAATCGCCCGTCAGAGCGGTCTGATGGACGCGCAAGCCATCGAGCAGTGGACGCTCGCGGCGCTGCAGGGCGCTCGAGCCAGGCCGACCTGAGCACGGAGGCGATCATGAACGAGCCGTCATTCAAGCTGAGGCCATGGTCCACTCTTGGCGAGGAGGAGCGCACGCGCCTTCAGACCGAGTACCAGCAGGTGCTCGACTGTGAGAGCGGCACCTGCAGCTTTGAGATCAAGCTTGACCGCATGCAGCGCTGGCTGGCCGAACGCGGCGTTTCCATCACTGAGGCCGAGATCCGACAGCCGCGGCGATGAGTCCCCCTGGCCGGCGGACGTCGCCCGAGCCATCCGCTCACCGGCGGTGGATCATGTGCCTCGCAAGCGGCGAGGCGGAGGTCGCATCGCTGCCACTGCCTCGAAATTCTGAATACCAAAACGCTTGTTTGACAGACGCGTCACACCTGCCCCCGCTCCTTAGCCAGCACGTCTAGCAGGGCATCCGACTTGCACGTCCAGCCGACGATAGCGCCCTGCGCTATCAGTGATCTCAGCGTGACCTCCTTGAACTCGGGGAAATAGCTGTCGGTGCCGTCCTCGACCAGGAGGCAGTCGTAGCCGCGGTCGTTGGCACAACGCATGGTCGTCTGCACGCAGACGCCATATTTTGCGCGCAGTCGATCCGGGCGAGGTCTACGGAGAAGAGGATGCGGACATCCGAGATTACACTCTGCTACAAGCCGCGCGCCTGAAGTCTGGCTTGCCAAATTTGGTTGTCGCCCAGGATGAAAAGCACGTTGTTGGCAGCCCCGCAGTCCGCGCCGCGCGTCAAAAAACATCGGCGGGCCAAGAATGGCCCGCCGTCGTCATTGTGCGTTATTGCGGCTGGGCGGGTGGCGCGGCCGGCGGGGCATCCGGCCCCGGACGGTCTCCGCGATCACGCCACCCATGGCCGCGATGTTCTACGAGGGCGGCCTTCTGCTCGTCACTCAAGCTCGCGTAGAACTTCTCCGCGGCAGGACGCACCGTCTTGATCGCATCGAGCGAGGCTTCGAGCCGGGCCTGCGTGCGGTCGAGACGCTCGATCGGCGACAAAGGTGACTTGCGGCCATCCTTCGGTGCCTCGGCACCAGCGACCTGCGGGCAACCGGCCTTCATCTTCTCTGCGGCCGCCCTCGTCGCGGTCTTGAGTTCCTCGAAGGCCGCCTTCTGGGCGTCCGTCGGCTTCACCTTGTGCTCGATGTGAACGAGGACGTGATCGGCCATCTCCTCTCCGTCGCCGCGGCAGAACTTGCCCATCGGGCCACCGAAGGCCATCAGGCCCCCGCCGTGATGGTGCCAGCCGTGATGTCCCCACGCACCACCGCGCTCCGCGAAAGCGCCGGCGGCAGCGAGGCCGATAGCCGCGAGCGCCAAGCCCGCGACGATGAACTTGCGATTACGTGTCATGCTGTCGTTGCTCCCGATTGAGGCCAGCGGCCGGCGTCCCGATGAGAGTTGGCAGTCACCGGGGCATGCACGAGGCCTTGTCGAAAACCTCGGCAACACGGCAGGTCCGGCCGCTTCAAATCCGAGAACGTGCGCAAGGACGCCCTTCCGTCGGGGCGCGCACGTCTTTTGTTGCCAGGAAAATTCCAAAAGCTGGGCGTGCGATGCCGTATCAGCCCCGCCGAAACCGAACACATCCTTGCAGTTGATGTGAGGAGACTTGCTGCCAGCCTGTTGGAGACGGTGCGTATCGCGCTGTCACGCTTCCAAGAACTCTAGCCCGTCATCAGGACAAAGCATCATGGTCGATAAGAACCGCTGATCATAAAGTAACGGAAAAGAGATTGGGACTTATCGATGAGCCCGCGTATGGTCTCATCATGAGCTGCAGGAATGCAGCAAAACACATGGAGAAAAAAATCATGAAGATCTGGAACAAGCCGCAGGTTAGCGAGCAGGCCATTGGGCTTGAAGTCACGAGCTATCTGCCGGCCGAGATCGACATCATCTAACGGTGCCGACTACACGTTTAGATGCGGCGACCGAGTAATCGGCCGCCGTAGCCTTTTGCGCCCATGGTCGCCATCCAGCGCATCGAATAAAACGGCGACTGCCGCTTTGGCCTCAGATCGATACTTCCGTCGCTATCCTTGTCCAGCATTTTGATCGCGTCCGCACCGCTTGTCTGTGCTGAGGCCGAAAAGCCGTCCAGTACGATCAATGCGCCGGCGCGCCACAATCGTGGTGATCCGCAAGGGGGCCTCGCTTATTCCCCACCCCCAGCCGCCCATCGCAAGGACGACGCAGCCCCGACCGTCCAATCGCCGCGCCGTGCGCGAACCCGACCCCTACCAGCGTCCGCCTCTCCGCACGAGCCTCAGCAGAACCAGAAGCACCACGGCTCCGATGGTCGCGGCCACAATCGCGGCCCCGAGACCGCTCCCCAGGTGGACACCCAGTCGCGGCAGCAGCCATGAACCAAAAAAGGCGCCGATCACGCCGATAACGATGTCGCCCAGCAGCCCGAAGCCTGTGCCCTGGACAAGTAGCCCGGCGAGCCAGCCTGCGATGAGGCCGACCACTATGATGATGAGAAGTGATTCACCTGAAATGCTCATACGATGTCCCTCCCGTTGACGACGGCGCCAGTCGATGCGGCGCGCGCACGCGGTTCCCATCTAGCCGTAGCAGCGCTCACCTTCGCTGACGGCGGCTGCGGTCTTTCTTTAACAGCTGGTCGAGACTTCGAGCCCTTCCTTCTTTAGGACCGTGCCCAGCGTGGCATTTGCACGGTATCCCGCCGCGAAGTGCTCCCCATACTCCTCTCGCAGCGTCCTGACCAATGTGTCGCTCCTCTTCTTGCGGATCTCCCCGTCCTGATCGCGCATCCGATTGTCGAGGCCTTTCGGGAAATGCTTGCTCATTTTTCTTCCCTCGCATGCGGTCAGCACTCATGCGGCCGCTCGCAAGCGCCGGACCGCCATTTGATCAACGGCATCATTATAACCCTGAGTCGATCCGCTCACAGCAAGAGCCGTTAAGAGAATACAAGACGGCCGACGATCGGCCACGCTGGTCCCGACGGCGATCCTAGCTGGGGGACTCTCCCGTGCAACCAATGTCACAATCCACAACAGGCACCGAATAGGTCGTCTGCGATGCTGCCTGTGGTTATCTGGGCGCCATCATCGACCGCGTCGAGGTTGACGACCACCGTATCCGGATCTTTGGTCGAAGAGACGTACTGGAACATGCGGTCGCAGGCGGTGCCAAGGGCTCCTTGCCAGGTGTTCGCAGTTCTGTACGCAAATGGCGCACCTAAGAGGAGAAAATTCGAACCTGCTTCTGGCAGAGCTGGAGGAGCTTGAGGCCGAACTAGCCGAGTGTCCCGAAGACTTAGGACTCGAGCCATAAGCTTTGGTTCAGGGCTCAGCGGGAAGGAGACGACACGAAGCCGATCGTCGCTGCTGCACCGACAAAAACATTCTTAACAAGAAGACTATTGAATAGGTCGAACCACGACGCCTTCCGCACCCTTTCAGGAGAGAGGCTCGCAAGCCGTGTCGACATTGGGCTTCCCAACGCATCCGGCCATAGGCTGGAGCCGCCGGCGCTTTCTCATCGGAAGCACCGCCACCGGCATCACGCTCGCCCTGGTGCCGCTGGCGGCGCGTGCCTCATTTGTCGACGACGAGACCATGCCGACCGCGCCGGGCTGGTCCGGTGACGGGGTCGGGCAGCCGCGATACCGAATCGACGGCTACGCCAAGGCCACCGGCGCGAAGCTCTATGCCAGGGATTTTCGTGCAGCCGACATGGACGGCTGGCCGGACGAGACCGATCACGCGATGCTGTTGCTCGCTCCCGACGCGACCCACCGCTTCGCCGGGATCGATCTGACGATGCTCGCCACGGACCTGAAACCCGACAGGGTGGTGACGGCCGAGGATCTGGAGGCCGCCGGGATCCGGGCCAAGGGCTACTTCACGGAAGACCTGATGTGCCCGAAAGGGCAAACGCCGATCTATCTGGGCCAGCCGCGTCGCGTTGCTCATCTTCAAAGGCGTCGAGAAGTTCGTGACCGCGCGGCAAATCCTGCGCGGCGCTAAGTCGGTCCTCTTCGGCGAGCAAACGGGAGCGGTCAGCAAACCGCCCTACGGGGCAAACCGCTTCACCCGCATCGGCGGCTCCGATCCATCCAGCCCGGATGTGTACTCCCCGGCCAAGGACGGCTGGGTCGTGCCGCCGCGTTTCCGTCGCGGACAGTCCCCCTCCTGGCCCGAGGCCGACCCCACCGCCACGCGGCGCGCGGAACAATATGGCCGCGACATGCGCGCCGACCTGGACGACGGGCACGCAGGCCGGGTGTTCAAACAGCACTTCCAGACACAGTCGGCCGATCACTTCTTCATGGAGCCAGAAAGCGGTCTTGCCTGGCACGATGCCGCCAACGATCGCTTGTCGCTGGTGCTCGGCGTGCAGGCGCCGGCCGACACGCTGCATGCGATCGCCGAAATATTGTCCGACGCCAAGGCGCCCTACGCCATCAAGGACCTGGAAGGCCATTTCGCCTACTTGGGCGGCGCGTTTGGCGGCAAGGACATGCCACAGCTGCCGAACTACGTGGCACTGGCGGGGCTGTTCGCCGACGGCCGGCCGGTGCGGCTTGCGCTCGATCGTTTCGAGCAATTTCAACTCGGCATGAAGCGCCACGCCGTCACGATCGACAGCCAGCTGGGGGTCGATCCAAAGACCGGCGCATTCACGGCATTCGCCTGCGATCTGTCACTCAACGGCGGCGGCACCGCAAACTACTCCGCCAGCGTTGCCGACGTAGCAGCGATTTCGTCGGCCTCCATGTACTACATGCCCAAGAGCGACATCAGCACCGTCGCCACGCACTCGCGCGGCGTGACGGCGGGCTCGATGCGCGGTTATGGCGGGCTGCAGTCAATCACGGCCATGGAATGCCTGATCGACGATGTTGCCGCGCAGCTGAAGATAGATCCGCTCGCGCTGCGGCGAAAGAACGCCATGCAGTCCGGCTATCGCAATCTCACCGGAGCGAAGCCGGTCGTCACGATCCGCAGCGAGGAGCTCTTGGATCGGCTCGAGCAGGCGCCGCTGTGGTCGAAGCGCGACGAAGATCGCAGCGCGTTCGAGGCTGCCCATCCCTCCAAGGCCTACGGCGTCGGCGTTGCCTGTTCCATGTTCAAATACGGCACAGGCCAGGACGGCGCGCTGGCCGCCGTGTCGTTCGATGCCGACGGGCGCATTGAGGTCGCCGCCAGCACCATCGAGATGGGCACTGGAGTCTCCACTGCTGTCGCGGTGCGCGTTGGAGATCACCTCGGGCGCAGCGCCGATGGCGTTACCCTCGAACTCGACGGGGCCGCTGTGGACGCCGTTGGATCTCGTGACATCCGGCGATCCCCTGACAATGAGCCAGCAGGAGCAGGATTCGGCAGCAGCGAATCCGCGTTGGGTCCCGGTGATTACCTCCCGCGCCAGCGCTTCGGTAGGGGCGCCGGTCGCGACCCATGCCGTGGCGGAGGCCGCGTATGCGCTCATGCGCTACAGCTTGTGGCCTGCCGCGCGGGCGATCTGGCAAGCGCGGCCACAACCTGGTCTTCGACGACCTGAAGTGGATCGACGGCCATCTCACCGCAAAGGGCATGGAACCGTTGTCCTTCGCTCGGCTGGCGAAGCGCTGCCATGCTTCCGGCCAAACGACCGGCGTCATGGTTCACGCCTTCAGTCGCTGGCAATGGGCCACGGCCCAATTCGACATGGGCAGCGATATCTGGACTGGCGCCATCGACGCCCTGGCGTTGCGGCGTGGCGCAGACTGGCAGGTGCAGGACCGCCTGAAGGTGGACTTTCCGCCGGCGTCGACGGAACGGCTAAGCGAGACCTATGCATCGATCTGCGGAGCGGTCGTGGCGCTCTCCGTCGACCGTACAAACGGTGCGATCAAGGTTCTGCGCGTGCATGAGGTGTTGGATTGCGGCAGATCCATCGTGCCCGAGCTGGTGTCGGGCATGGCGCAGGGCGGCATCGCCATGGGACTGGGTCACGCGCTCACCGAATACCTGCCTTTGTATGAGGACGGTCCGGGCAACGGCACCTGGAACGTCAATCGGTACGATGTACCGCTGGCAAGAGACGTTCCCGTCTGGGATATGACTCTTGAAACCCTGGCACCCGTCAAGAACGACGACAAGCCGCGAGGGATAGCGGAGATCGTGATGGTACCGGTCATTCCCGCAACCTTGAATGCGATCCATGATGCGACCGGAAAACGTTTCACCAAGTTGCCGGTGACGGCCGACGATATCCGCAAGGTGCCGTGACATGGAAACGGTGCAGATCTCCGTAACCGTCAACGGACGCAAGACCGGCCCCCATACGATTCCTGCCGGCCTGGCGATGATCGATTTCCTGCACGAATATCTTGGCCTGACCGGTACGAAGTTCGGCTGCGGCATCGGCGTTTGCCATGCCTGCGTGGTGATCGTCGACGAGCCCGACGGAACGAGCCGAACCATGCGGACGTGCATCAACGGCGCCGCAGAGTTTGCCGGCAAGCAGGTAAGGACCGTCGAGGGGCACGCGAAGGAGGAACACCTTTCCGACGTCCAGCAGGCCTTCGTCGATCATTTCGCCTTCCAGTGCGGCTACTGCACCTCCGGCTTCATCAACGAAGCGACGGTTCTGTTGGAGGACATTGCCCGCACTCCCGTTGCCAGGGATGCGGTAGCGGAGCGGATCGAAGCCTCGCTCGGTGAGCACATCTGCAGGTGCACGGGCTATGTCCGATACTACGAGGCCGTGCGCGACCTCGTCCTCGCAAATCCTAAGCTGACGACAGAGATAGGCCATGTGGCGCTGGAGCGCTCGACTGGCGGCCTTGGTTCTGTTCACAATCGCGAGCCTATGGGCTTTTTGCCACCCTGTGGGGCGTCCCCTCCGTCGCCGATCATCCGCTTTCGCGTGACCCGGCGACGATCGCATCCGGCAAATATCTGGCGGCGGCAGGCGACTGTGCGTCCTGCCACACGGCCAAGGGCGGCGAATCTTTCGCTGGTGGTCGGCCTTTGGCGACACCATTCGGCACGATCTATTCGGCGAACATCACACCGGATCGAAAAACCGGCATCGGAGAACTGAGCTCCGCCCAGTTCTACCAACTCTTGGCCTATGGCGCCGACAGCTTAGCTGCTCCTCTTTATCCGGCGATGCCCTACACGTCCTTTCACAACATAACGCGCAAGGACAGCGACGCGCTGTTTGCCTACTTCATGAGTGTGCCGGCCGTGGAACGGCCTGCCACGCCTAACGAGATGGCGTTTCCCTTCGACATTCGCCCGCTGATGTTCGGCTGGGATTTTCTGTTCGCGAGCCGCAGACCGTTCGAGAAGAATCCGGACAAGGACGAGGTTTGGAACCGAGGTGCCTATCTGGTCGAGGGGCTCGGTCACTGCGGCGAATGTCACACGCCGCGCAACGTGCTCGGCGCCATGGAGACGAGCAAGGCGCTGGAGGGCGCGGTCATCGGCGGGTTCAGGGCACCGAACATCACCGCGGCCGCGCTGGCTGCGCACGGCTGGAACCGCGAGGATCTCGTCCTGTTCTTCGAGACCGGGGCAAGCCCGCAGGGGTCCGCGTTCGGAGACATGTTTCTCGCGGTCAAGAAATCGCTGCGCCTGCTAACCCACGACGACCGGGTGGCGATCGCCACCTATTTGATGGATGTCGACGCGAACGCGCCGAGCAAGGGCGACGCCGCGGTGGCGGCACTCGGCACGAAAGCGCACGAGAACCGATCCGGGACAGGCGCTCTATCTGTCCAACTGCTCGCTTTGCCACGGACCGAACGGGCAGGGCGTCCAATCGACGATGCCACCGCTTGCCGGCAACGCGACGCTTGCCGAGCCTGACGGCGTCAATCTAATCGAAGTCATGGCCCACGGCATCGATCCGCAGAGGATGTCCTTGACGCGCGGCTATGGCCCGATGCCGGCATTTCGCGATCGGTTGTCGGCTGCTCAAATGGCCGATCTCGCCAACTACGTACGGTCGGCTTTCGCGGTCAATGGCGACGACCTTCCGCGTCTCAGCGAGCAGGATGTCGATCGGATCCTGCAATAGGGCAGAGACCCTCTCGTGCTCGCCGATGCTCCACCTAACAAAGCCGTCGCCCCTGGACTGAAACATCAGCTTACGCCCGCAACATGATTTGAAGCGTGGCATACTTCGGCCCGAAGGGCCCGCTGGCGCACCGGGCAGGATGAAACTGCGAACAACTATGTGATTGAAGTAACGGTCTAAAATGCGCTGGGGAAACACGATGGCGAGGTTGAAGAGAGCGAGGTCTCGCTTTCGATCCGCCATCTGAAGCGAGTGCCACGAGGCCGGCATCACCGTGACGCTACCGAAGCCGATGACATCGGGCGCGAAGGCAGCAGGGCGGTTCGGCAAGCAGGACTTCGTGGCTCGGGTAGGAGATCCCTTGGCGGAGGGTGCTGTCTGCTCGGCGGCTCGATGACAGACTTCGCGGCACTGACGCTTATGGTGGGGCAGCCTCCGCTTTGACCCCTACCATCTTGGGTGTTCATTGTAAGTGGCATCTCCCGATCAATGACGGACAAGTCGCGTGAGAGCCTCGGGCAACTTTTCTTTCCGAAGCAATCTATCAAAGGCGACCTATGCTTGTCATCGAATGGGGGCCTGGGTTGGGCGGGGTTGTTTGACGGGACTTGGTGTCGTTTCGGGTGGCGAGGGATTTGGCCGAGGTGGTGGCGGCACAGGTTTTGGGGTACCGATGCCAACCACCACGTCACCGGGCATTTCGTTGCCGTCGTTGACCATTGCGCTGGCGATGAGCCACGCGTCACGCTCACCCTTACGGACAGACATCGCATCCTCCATTCTATTTGGATGGCGAACCGCCTCTGCAGCCCGATGGTTCCTCGAAATGATATAGAAGGATGAGAACATCGGCGCGTCAATCGAAAGCGTCACCGCCTTTATGAGCGGAAACGCTCCCCGCTCTGTGATCGAACGCTACCGCCACCACGTCGCGGCCAACGCGCTAAGGCTTGCCGGAGATTGGGCTCCGCTTATCGCTAAGCCTCAATGATCACCTTGAGTGCCTTGGTCTTGGCGGCGTTGCCGAAGGTTTCGTAGGCATCGAGGATCTCATCGAGTTTGAAGTGATGCGTGATGAGGAGCTTGGGATCGATCTTCTTCGAGCCGACGGTCTTGAACAGCATCGGGATGGTGACCGTATCAACCAGCCGCGTGGTGATGGAAATATTGCGGTCCCACAGCTCTTCCAGATGCAGGTCGACCTTCTTTCCATGCACGCCGATATTGGCGATGGTGCCGCCTGCCGCGACGAGTTTTTCGCACAATTCGAAAGTGACCGGAATGCCAACCGCCTCGATGGCGGTATCGACGCCGCGCTTGCCCGTCATCTTCATGACCGCCTCCAGGGCCTTGCCGTCGGTGCTGTTGATGGTCGCCGTGGCGCCGAAGCGCTTGGCCACGGCCAGGCGATTGTCGTCGAGATCGATCATGATGATCTCGGCCGGGGAGTAGAATTGCGCGGTGAGCAGGGCCGCGAGCCCTATCGGCCCGGCGCCGACGATCGCCACGGTGCTGCCTGGCGCCACCTTACCGTTGAGCACGCCGCACTCGAAGCCGGTCGGCAGGATGTCACTGAGCATCACCAACGCTTCTTCATCGGCGCCGTCCGGAATCGGATAGAGGCTCATATCGGCGTAGGGAATGCGGACGAATTCCGCCTGCGTGCCGTCGATCTTGTTGCCGAGGATCCAGCCGCCGGTGGTGCAGTGGGAATACATCTGCTTGCGGCAATATTCGCATTTGCCGCAGGCGCTGACGCAGGAGATCAGAACATGGTCGCCCACCTTAAACGCGGTGACGGCCGGGCCAACCTTGTCGATAATACCGACGCCCTCATGGCCCAGAATGCGGCCAGGCTCGCACGTCGGGACATCGCCCTTGAGGATGTGCAGGTCGGTGCCGCAGATTGTCGTTTTAGTGATTTTGACGATCGCGTCGGTGGGCGCGGTAATTTCCGGTTTCGGACGTTCTTCTAGGGATTTCGTTCCCGGACCGGCATAAACGAGCGCTTTCATGTCTGCTATCCTGTTGCTGCGATAGGTGCGACGTGCCGATTATCCATCGTCCTGGATAACCGCTCAGTCAGAATCCGCACCACGGGAGCGATGGCCGATAACCCCGCGGGCTCCTGGGGGAAGCTCTCCGCTGGGCTATCGGCGGGGTTCTTTCGCGCGCACTACGCTGACGCGAGTCCGATTAGGAGAGAGGCTCCCACACATGGAAGATCGGCAGCAAACTCGGAAACTACTACGGTGAACACGCATGGCGCAGCTCCTCGCAAGCGTCGGGTAGCACTACTTGCCGCGGTGAGGCCGCGCGGTTTCGTTTCTCAGCTTAGTGGGGCCCTGGTAAGGGGAGTCCACCCGCCTCTGCTCAACGTCGAGACGCTTCACTGCGAGATCAGGTTGTCAAATCTGAAGCGTCCGTTGTGCTCAGTCTGCTAGCGTGCGCGAGGATGTGTCCCCCGACACGTGCGTTCAGGCCCAGGTTGCCGACATCACCTTCCAGGCCAAACAACAGCACAGTTTTGCAGGTTTTTCGAGCTGAGTGTCCCACATGGCGCGGGACAGGGTGCGCTATTTCTTGAGTAGGTTTTCTTGCGCTTCCGGCAGGTTGCCTTCGGATTGCTGCTCCCGCATCTCCACCGTCTCGTTGGACAGGTCGCCTTCGCTGGGCGTCGTTTCGCTCATTTCGTCCGCGGCATGGGCCGCGACGGCACCGCTTTCGGCTTCGCGCCGGGCTTCTGCGGTGCTCGTCGTCTGGATGACGGGAACGCCCTTGGGGAAAATCACTTCGCGCGCGGAATCCGGCAGTTCGATGCCAGCCTTGAGGAGCGCGTTCTTGGTCTGGCGCAGCAACGCCGAATTGATTTTGTAAGGCGAGAAGGTGGCGCTGTCGAACCAATAATAGATACGCAAATTCACCGTTGCCGCGCCCAGCTCCTCCACCAGCACCAGCGGCTCGGGCATCTCAAGGACGGCGGGATGCCCCCGCAACACCTCCGCGATCAGGGCCTGCGCCTTGGCGGCCGAGGAATCGTAACCGATGCCGACCGTGAACTCGGCGCGGCGGCTCGGAATGCTGCTGTAGTTCTTGATGATGCTCTTATAGACGGTGGCGTTGGGGATCTGCACCTGATTGCCGTCGAGCGTGAGCAGCACGGTGCTGCGCACATTCAGGTTCTGGACCACGCCCGTGTGGCCGCCGACATCGATCAGGTCGCCGCTGTGGAATGGATTGCGCACGCTGAGCAGGACGCTCGCCAGAAAATTCTCGGCAATGTCGCGCAGGCCGAAGCCGATGATGATGCCGATCAGTCCGGTGCCGCCAAGCACCGTGATGGCCAGCCGCGTCAGTCCGGAAAATTGCAGCACGAAATAGACGCCCAGCAGAAAGACTGGAATCGCAAACGCCCGCGCCACCACCGACAGCAGCAGCGGGAACTCGATGCGGCCCGCGAACAGCAGCCGAACCGCCAGCGCCACCAGTCTGGCGATCAGCCATGTAGCCAGGATTATAAGGGCGGCGAGCGCCGCCAGCGGCCAGGCCCGGACCATCTGCCGGTAGAAGCTTGTGAATTCCTCGCCTGCGCGCGCAAAGGTGGAGCCGACATCGGCATTGGCCTCGATCCGGTTGACGACGGCGACAGTGCCTTGCGTGTTTTCGGCTAGCGTGCCAGCCCAGGCCCGATGCTCCTGCGTTGCCGTCGTGCCGTCGAGGAAGACCACCCCGTCATGCACTGAGACACGCGTCGCCTCGAACCATCCGGTCGATTTCAGGATGCGTTCCAGGCGGCCCTCAATCTTCGCATCGCTCGCTTCGGGAACGACCTTCACGGCCTGCGGCGGCGCAGCTGGGGCGACATCCTGCGCCTGGGCAGACGCCGCACAGGCGAGCAGCAGCATGGCGACCCCTGCGGCGCGCAGCCATCCAATAAGCTGGATGAGGTGGCTTTTCGGATGCTGGCGAAGCCGGCTCATCCGACGCTCCGCTTGTCAGGTCAAATGCGACCCATGAGAAGCAATACGACGAGAATGATCAGGATGATGCCGATGACACCGACGCCGCCGTGACCGAAGCCGTAGCCGTAGCCGCCGAAACGGCCGCTGAAGCCGCCGAGCAGGAAAATGATGAGGATGATGACGAGTATGAGTCCGAGTGACATAATCTATCTCCTGGCAGCACCTAGCTGTACAGTGTGCCTCTTCGCACTCCGACTGTGAAGGACTTCTTGTCTACTCAACGCTGGGGTAAAGGCGTTTAGCGCGGGAGGGTCGAATTCGACATGGATCGCGATCGGTGCGCCCTCGTGTGACGCGCCGAGATCGTCCACATGGGTTGCAAGCTCGGCAAGCGTGGCCCCCTCCGATAGCAAGAACGAATGCGCGCTTCTTCGCTCGGATATCAGCCGCCGGCCCCAGAAGCGATCTTGCCGCCAGCATCAGGTCTGCCCTACGCTCCGCTGCGGTCAGCCCAGATGCTGGCCAATGACGGCCCGGTTCTAACTTAGTCCCTGGTATCGTGATGAGGGGTAGACCACGGTTTCCAACTATGCCCCGTTGAAGCGGAGGAATCACAAAGATGGCCAGCAAGCAAAACAATCAGGAGAAGCGCAAATCTGCAACGCGCACGGCGGGGGAAGGTGTCCCAGCCAGGAGCGCCGTCGCACCCAGGGCCGGCAAGGAGGTCGGCGCGCGCAATCTTGACGAGCGCGTGAGACAGCAAAAAACGCGCAAGAAACGTGCGCGCGATCCCATCGGATCCTGAATTGCCGTGGTCTGGCTCAATGCCAGTCCAGGACCCGCCCATCAAAGGCACGCAGCTGGTCCGTTGGGCAGCTTCCGTAACTCGTAAGAGCACTCAGCGAGGCCAGATTCTGAAGTGGCCAAGCAAAGAAGTGAAATTGGGCTACCGGAGCGTTTCTACTTCTTCTTCCACGCTCTTACGATCGAATCGGCTTTGAAGTAGTCCCAGACATCTCCCGGTCCAGCTATCCACCACTGTCGGGCACTCCCTCCTCCTCGATGAGTGCGAAGCCGCGCTTATCCACATCGACGACGTTGACCTTCGCCTGCGACTTGCCGATGCGGCACTGCCCGCTTGCGATTTCGGCGTCCATGCGTTTGCTAACCCCTACGCCGTCGCCGGCTTTGACCAGGTTCCCCATCTCGATGGGGCTCGATGCTCTGGCACATCGACGGCATGTCGGCACGCACGCGGACCTCTTCGGCGGCGAGCGAGGCTGCCCCCAGTGCGAGCATGGCGACCGCGCAGGACAGGGCGCTTAGGCGCTGGAAGCGTGGGTTCTGGGCTTTGAAGGAAATTTCCATGTGGGGCGACCTTTTCAGCGTTAGGATGCCTGGTTGGCGTTGCGAGACCTGCTCGCTCAAGAGCAGCGCGACAGACATTTCTTGCGCCCATTCGGATCGTTGCCGAACTTCAGCCAGCACTTGTCCTCGCACTTCTTCTTGGGACTGGCGTTGCAAGAGCGGCTGCAGCGGCTCTTCCAAGCCCCGTTCTTTCCCTTCGCATCGAGGAAGCACTTCTTGTAGCAGGGGTCGACGGACTGTGCCGCCGGCGCGATCGAGCTTTGCACGGCGCAGGACGCGGGCGGAGCAAGCGCGACGGCGAGCGTCGGGGCCGAGGCGACGCTTGCGGCCAGGACGATTATCCGAAGCATGTCGCTTCTTTCTCCTCTTGAGTAACGCCCCTCTGCCGACGTCTTACCTCACGATGATGTCGTCCTGCTTCTTGTGGAACCGCCTGCAACGTCCGCCCATGAAGCGAGTGCCCGCCGGGCAGCTACAATTGGGCGGCCGGCCAACTTGTCCGCCCCGACACGTCTTCTCGTTTTGAGTTGGCTGCGTCGTCGTTGACAAGCCGCTGCTTTCGCCGCCCGGACGGCGGCAGATGCCATGCGAGAAGCGCGTACCGCTCGGGCAGCAGTTGGGGTACGTGCCGACCGGGCGCGCGCCGGTGCATTCCGGGGTTTGCCGCGTGCCATTGGTGCCGCCGCCCTTGTCGCCTTCGCCGCTCGGTCGGCGGCAGATGCCATGCGAGAAGCGGGTGCCGCGCGGACAGCAGTCGGGGTAAGTGCCGACCGGACGAGCGCCGGAGCATTCGGGGGTTGGCCGCGTGCCATTGGTGCCGCCGCCGGTGTTGTTTCCGTCGCGCGGCCGCCGGCAGACGCCATGCGAGAAGCGGGTGCCGCGCGGACAGCAGTCGGGGTAGGTGCCGACCGGACGAGCTCCGGAGCATTCTGGGGTTTGCCGCGTGCCATTGGTGCCGCCGCTGTTGTTCCCGCTGCTACTCGGATGGCGGCAGTCGCCATGCGCATAGCGCGTGCCCGCCGGACAGCAGTCGGGGAACGTTCCGACCGGACGATCGCGCGGGCAGACGGGCGGCCGCAGGATAATTCCGCTGGCGCCGCCGCGTCCCTCCGGGATCCGATCGGGAGGGGGCGTGCGAGCTTCGGCGCAGTTGCGGCCGTTCCATGAGGTCTTGGGAGGACAGGCGCAATCGCCCTCGTCCATGAGGATCATTCCGCCCGAGCGGATGCGCGGCTCAGGTTCCCGCTTCGGTGGTGCGACCTTCACGGTGTGGCATGACGAGGCTGCGGTGCTGTCGGTGTCAGCGTCGGTGCTGCCGCTCCTGCTTCTTGGCGCGCCGGCCTCTCCGCGAAGCACCGGCCGACACGATGGCGCAGTTGGTGAACGTCTCGACGCCCTGCGGGATGCGCACCGTGATCTTGTAGATCTTCGGCGGTTGCGGGGGCTCGGTGAAAGGCAGCGGGAAGTCACCCGGCGCGTGCAGCTGAACGGAACCTCGTGGGCTGTGCCGCGCACGGCAACGGCGGCTCTATGGAGTTGATGTCCATCGGCGGCGCACCCGACAGTCCGTCGGTGAAGGTGACGGGCGCGTTGTGGTCGATCGGTCCAGGGTTGAAGAGGCTCAGCGTGAACGTGCACAGCGAGCCGGGCGGGCAGGTGTCAGGGCCGGTCTTGTCGATGTGGAGCTTGAAGGGGTCGAGCTTCACCGCGGCGCACGCTTGCCTTTTGCTTTTCACCTCGCCCGACATGGAGACTGTCGCGCAGTTGGTCAGGGTGTCGGTCTTCTTCCAATTGGGACCTGGTGTAACCTGCATAAGCAGGCGAACAGGCGGACCTCCCGGCGCGATCGTCACGGCGGCATTATGGCAATGCGCCGCGAGGAATGTGCCCGCATTCACGCACACCCACCCTGGTGTACCACCGGGCAACTGTTGGTTCGCTGCCGGAGCTTGTTCACGGAGCACATCAAGAATGTCCAGCGGGCCCACATAGGGTGCGTTGCCGGTATTTGACACCTCGATCACGAAGGGGCACTTCCCTAGCAGGGTGCAGGTCACTTTCTTCTGACCCGGCCCGAGACCCTTTGTCATAAGTGTTTTTTTAACCGTGAGGTCAGACGCTGCTAGCGGGGTTGCGGGCGCCGTTTCCGGGTCGATGGGCACGACCGCACATTGCTCAGGCGCGGGTTCGGTTGCTGGCGCGTTGGCGCCCGGCGCCGGGAAAGCGGACGGCTTTATTTTCAGTTTTGATATCTTCTCTTCCGATGCGGCGTGCGAAAGGTTCTTTGCTATGCACTCATCGATTGCCTTCTGCCGCTCAGCATTTTCAGCGTCGAGTGGTTGATTGGGGAACCCCGCCATGCACCAGTTGAGGTGATCGTTAGGGTTCGTCACCAGCCGACCCACCGGCGGCCCACAGTGGTTGCGCTGGAATTCGTTCGCCTGGGCGGTCGCCTTGTTGGCGTAGGTGCTGCATATTTCGTTCCGGACGCAGACTAAAGGAAACCTCGCGTTACTCTTCATTGTGTCTTTGACACCGGCACTGTTGACCGTGCTTCCGGAGACCAAGCCGTTTGCGTCGATTGCACCGATGTATGTTTGGTTTGAGCCGTTCTGCCACTTGACGAGCAGGCTCATTTTGTCGGCCGACAATGACGACCCGATAACTTTGCCGGTCACTGGACCATTGTCGGAAATGTATGATGCCGTGCCGGTCACGACTCCCGCTTGAGTGACGGTCATATTCATGAACGCGACTGGGATCCCGTTGCCTTGATCCAGGGAGAAGCCCTTAGGCGGTATCCCCCATGCGAGGCACTTGTTCGAAACCGGTGCCCCGCCGATGTTGCCGCCTCCGTCGTTGACGACCCGCTGCACAAAACTCTGATTGGCGTGACGCGGCGGCACGCGGAAGCTGGCGAACTTGACGAGCGGGTTACCGCCGAACGGCGCTTCCGACTTCTTGTCCGGCGCAAGCTGCTTTGCAGGTTCGGGCGCTGCGGCCGGTGGTGGCGCCTTCACGATTGCGCAGTTCTTCAACGTTTTCACGTCCGGAGCAGTATTGGGCGCGAAGGAGAGATTGAGCTCGGTCGATGATTTTACTGCCAGCGGGCCGGGATGCGTACAGGAGAACGGCGCGGCCTTGGTGCACGTCCACGGCGCATTGGGTCCCCCCGCCAGCGCGGCCCCAGGTGCACCGATCTGTTCGTCAATGACGATCGGGCCTTTCACTTCGGCATCGCCGGTGTTCGTCACGAGGATCTTGAACGAACAGGGGCCCTTGGCCGTGCACTTGGAGGTGCTCGTCTTGGCGACCACGATCGGACCGCCTGAGTGACACCGCCGCCACCGCCTTCCTCCACCGGAGGAGGCGTGGTCGTGCCGCCGCCGCCTTGCTCCACCGGCGGAGCCGCCGTGCCGCCACCGCCCCCGGGAGCCTCCTCGACCGGCGGGGGAGCGCCGGCCTCGGTAGGTGCGTCTTCCACCGGCGGGCCCTCGGTGCCGGCCTCAACCGGAGGGAAGCCCGTACCGGCCCCGCACAGGCGCATGGCACTCACGTTGCCGACGTGCCCGTGGACATTGGGATCTTGCTGGCGCGCATCGTAGGCAATGAACGCGCTCTGCGTCGGCGGTACATTGGCCGGGCGCACGAGCTCGACGCTGTTGAGCTGCACGCCGCTCGCCGTTGCCGCGAGCGTGTCGCCAGTCAGGGCTACCGTTGCGTCGCACGCCGTGGTGTCGATGCTGCCGTCTGGCTTGTAGCCATATTGCAGGCTGACGCCGCCGCTGCCCGCGTTGCTGTTGTCGGCCGTGCCGACGGCGTAGGAGGCGGGCTCGCTCGTCCATAAGTCCGGCGTCTTCGGGTCATCGGGGACTTCCGGCGTGTACCGCAGCGCCTGGCCTCCGGTATCTGCGAAGCTGCCGTAATCGAATGGGCTTTTGACGCTGCCGCGCTGCGCCGATGATATGCCCGCTGCCGTCGAAGGCGATTCCGGTGACGGGGAACGGCTTCCCAGGCTTGATGGCCACCTCGCGCCGCGCGTCATCGCCGAATGCGCCGCCTTTCAACTCGACGGACCAAATCTCCGGGCCATCCGCCACGGCGTAGTAGAGGCGCCCGTCATGCACGGCGAGCGCATCGACGCGCCGCTGCGGCTGGGTGAAGCCCCAGGTGGCCGGATCGTCGGCATGAAATTCCGGGCTGAGAATATCCAAGCGCCGGCCATCGTCGGGCACGGTATCCAGCCCCTTTGCGCGCCGACCGGCGACGCCGTGGTCGAACTGGCTCAGGTCGGCGGCGTTGTAGTCGAGCCCGAAGCGGTGGATGAGGCCGGTGTCGAGATCAGAGGCGTAGAGGCTGTGGCTCGCCGGGTCGTAAGCTAGCCCGCCGATACCGGGGCCGCTATTTTGGACGCCCGAAAAGGCCGTGTCGGCGATGTTGGTCACAGCGCCAGTAGCGCCGTTGATCTTGTAGATGGCGCCGGGGCTGCCGCTGGAGAGCGCGCCGAACTGACCCTCCATAAATCTCGCATCGGGCGCACCGGCCTTGAGGCGGACGGGCTTGCCGTCCGCGGCGCGGCCGGCGCCGACGACGTGCAGGCCGAAGGCCGAGGTCGCCGCTGCATAAAGATTGGGGCGCGCGCCGTCATCGCCCTGGTCGAACGCCAGGCCGAACACCTGGCCGATGTCCTTGGCGGGCACGTCTAAGTGCACGGGTGCATTGAGAATTTGCCCCGCCGGCGCGCCGCTCAGGTTCGACACATCGAAGATACGCAGGGCGGGGCCGTTGGGATCGATAAATGTGCGATCGAGGGGATCGACGCCCGGCGGCAGCCTGTCGGTTGCCAAGTCGTCCGGAAAACCCGGTGACTGCCACGTCGCCGGCTTGGAGGGCTCCGGTTGTGGGCGCATCGGCAGGCTCCGCGGGGGACTTGCCGCTTATGACGATCATCGCGAGAACAATCGCCACCGCAGCTGTCGCTCGGCGGATCAGTCCGGAAAATGACATCAATGACCTGTATGAGCCCCAGCTTGCAGCCGGGAACTCTGTCAGGATTGGCGGCAGGCTGCCTCATCCGTTCGGATGAGATAGGGGAAGCGGAGTTAACCGAGGAAGGGACTGGCGGCGCCGGCCAACAGCTTCACGAGGTCGGCCTGACGTCGGCAGTCCGTCTTCTGGAACAGATTGCGCAAATGCGTTTTGACGGTCGTCTCCGAAATGCCTAAGGCCTCGGCCGTTAAGGGTGCTCGCCAATCTCGACAACGGCTTGCAGCACACGCACCTCCATTGCCGTCAGCTTGTAGAGCTTGGCGATCGTTTCCAACGCCGACGGGTTTTCGAGTTCGGCCTTGCGAACGAACACGGCAGCAGTCGCCGCGTCGGGGATCCCCGCCTCTTCGCGCGTGCTCGCCGTCAGCGGCAGCACATCGGCCAGCCAGCATTTGTCCCCGGAAGCGGACAACGGCACGGCAACGCCCTTGGCGCTCATGTCTCTTGCACCGGCCGCGGTGGTTGCGATCGCTTCCTGCAGCTGACGATCGGCCTCGGCGTCGACCGCTGCCAAATGAGCCCGCAGTCCGCGTATGATCTTGCCGCTGTGCAGCAGCGCATCGGCGGCAGCGTTGGAAAATACGATGCGTGCCCGCGGGTGAACGAGAAACACGCCATCCGCGAGCGCCATGAAGGTGCCGCTCAAGGCGGACGCCGTCATCTTGTGGTTGTCAATTACGTTTCCAATCAGCACGGAACGGCGCAAGTGCGGCACAACCAGCTCCAGCCTGCGTCGGCACTCCGCATCAACACGCCCCTGGGCCGCTTTTCGCCGCACGGCCAGCATAGCCGAGCTCGCTGCCGACTTTTCCAGATTGGCGCCAATGACGTCGACATAACCCTGGGGAGCGACCCGCTCCTTATAGAAGCGCGTCTCTTCGAACTCCGCGTAAGGGATGAGATCGGATTGGCTGAACACAGTCCCCGCAACAACAAAACTGATGGCTGGGACCAGTGGGTTGAGCTTGTAATATTCTTGCAGATAGAGTTGCTCGTAGTGGGCGTCGTTGCCCCATTGGAAGTGCAGAGTAGTCTCCCGATTTGAAGACTTCTGGGAGAAGAAATTGACGCTCGCACCGCCGACGAAGCCACTCACCTTGGAGAGGATATCGGGCCAGGCGGCCTGGATGAGCGCGGCGTCATAGATATCGGCAATGAGCGCGGACAGCTGACGGATTTCGTCGACCACAGGACCCTGCTAATCACTCAGATCAACGTCGCGCATTGTCCTCCGACCCGCTCGTGGCCGTTCAAACAATTCGGCGGTAGCTCCACTATCCTCCTCCGATCGGAGGAGATCGCGAAGGTTGTCCCACAGTCAGTGCTTCTGTGGAAGTCAAATGAAAGTCGTTAGTACTAACCGTGGGCTTGCCCGATGAGGGCGAAGCGACGAGCAACGAGATCGCGCCCGCAGGCGCGTTGTGATGGCTGGAAAGGGTCGACAGCACGTAATGCAGAACCGGTCATGTCGGAGTCATGCTTCCAGCATGGCCGGTGATCAGGACAACCCACATGGGCCAGAGCAATGGTGTTCTTTGAGCCGATGACCGAGGGCGTTCAAGGCACCCAGGGATAGACGCGTTCCCTACCTTGTCAGAGGAGAAGTGAACATGGCAACGCAGCAAGAAATCCAGAACGCTGACATTAAGGACACCTTCGCCCCCCACGCGGGGGCCCCACCTCCCGAGATCAAGATCATCAGCCATTCCAACATTTTCTATTGGTGGCCGGCCTGGGTTGCGGGTTTTGCAGTGGCGCTGATCAGCTATGTGCAGGGCCGCGACGTTGCCGTCGTGCCCGAATTCATCGAACGCGTTCACCCAAGTAACAACCCAGGGATTTTCTTCATCGCAGTCCTCCTCTTGCTCGTCGTCTTCACCACCACCAAGCTTCGCGGCATCTACTCGGTCGTCACCGTCGTCACGGTCGCCTTGTTCGTAGTTCTATTCGCGTGGTTCGGGTGGTGGGACAACATCCTGCGTTTTATTCCCCACATCTCGGCGCGCGCGAACATGGGCTTTTACCTGTTGTTCTCAACGTCGCTGCTGACAATCTGGCTGCTTGCGTTCCTCGTGTTCGATCGATTGACCATCTGGCGCGTCCGCCCGGGGCAGATGATCGAGGAGCGGCGGATCGGCGGCCAAGCGCACAGCTATGACACCAATGGCCTCGTTTGCGAAAAGCGCGGTCAAGACCTGTTCCATGACATCATTCTAGGAATGGGCGCAGGCGACCTGACTGTCACGACCAGCGGCTCCAACAAGCAGACGATACAAATCCCCAACGTGCTGCTGGTGGGTCGCACGATGAGGGAAATCGAAAAGTTGATCGCCGTGAAGCCGGACGACGTTCGCGCCAACCAGGGCTAGATTGGCGTGGAGATGACGCACCTCGCATACGCTTAAAGTGCCTCCGGCGGATCTGACCCAGAGGCTTGCGGGCTTTTACTCTTCGCACTACCCCGCGTCCGTCGCGCCATACTTCGATCATTTCATGGAACTACTGCAACTTCATGATGCGTCTCAAGGATCACTCATGAGCCTCCTCGTCCTACGAGCGCACGTCGCCGTTGCCGCGCTTCTCGCTTCGGCCCTCTCACCCGCCATTGCAGCGAGTGACGGCTCGAACCGAGAGGTCGTCGTCGCTCAGGGCGGACCTAACGGTCCGCCCAATGTGGCGAAAGGGCCGGAAAGCCAGCCAAAGGATGAGGGCCCTCCACCCGAAGCCAAGGGGGAGAAGAAGAAGAAGGCGAACGAACGCCGCACGCAGGGCCCCGGCGCGCAGGGCGCACCCCCGCAAGGGAAGTCTTCGGGCGAGCTCAGCGGCGAAGGAAAGCCTGGACCGAAGAAGTCCAGCGGTGGAGCAGGGCGACCGGATCAAGGCCCTCCGAGCGAGCGCAAAGGGCCACCTCCCAGGGCTGAGTTCAAGAAGGAGACGGCGCCGAGCGGCCCTCCGCCAGGGGCGGAGCCGACCGTCAAGGAGAAGCGGAAGGCCGAACAGCCAGTGCACTTGGAGGAAAAGCCGAAAGGGGACGCGAGCGGCGACAACGCCCCGCCGCGGCCAATAGTCCCCGCACCCGATACTTCAAAGGACAAGGCCAAGATAAGGCGGCAGGAGGACAAGAGCACCGCGCCACTCAAGGCCGAACCCAAGATGGAGAAGGCGCCTGTCGGGGAAGCCCCTCTGAAAGTGTCACCCGTCGGAAAGACCGCACCCAAAGTGGAGACGCCAGCGCACGCGCCGCCCTCTTCTCCGGCCGCCGCGAAAGGCGGTGCACCGGAGCCGAAGAAAAGAGGAGAAAAAGGAGGAGCGGGTCGAGCGTCACAAGAAACAATTCGAACAGCTCAAGACGCAGCGCCGCAAGGTGGTTGAGGAGGGCGGCAAACGCACGATCATCGAGGAGCCCGACAAGCGGCGCATCACCCGCCAAGACGGGCACATCACCATCCGGCACGACGAGACCGATCAATTCCGCCATATATACCATTCTACGCGTCAGGAGCGGCGCCCGGACCGCATCAATGTGACAATTGCGACCCGGCCCGGCGGTATCCAGATCTTCACCGAGTTCGACGACGACGGCCGCTCGCTGCGGCGCTACCGCCGCGGCCCCGACGGTCGCGATCACGTGCTGTTCGACAACCGGGCGTTCTACCGGCGCGTCGGATCGGGGCCCGGGTGGTTCTTGGACGCCTTCGTCGATCTGCTACCGCCGGTGATCGGGATTCCGCGCGAGCGCTACATCGTCGACTACGAAGGCGCGTCCGACGATGACATTTACGAGGCGTTGAGCGCGCCACCGGTCGAAGCGATCGATCGCCTCTATTCGCTCGAGGAAATCCGGCAAAGCCGGTACCTGCGCGACCGCATGCGCCGGCTGGACCTCAACACCATCATCTTCGATTTCGGCTCTTGGGAGGTCGATCCCGACGAGTTTTCCAAGCTCGAGCGCGTGGCGCGCATCATCAATCGCATCCTCGACCGCAATCCCGACGAGATGTTCATGATCGAGGGCTATACCGATGCCGTCGGGTCGGAGGAGGACAACCTGTCGCTTTCGGACCGTCGCGCCGAAGCCGTGGCGGAGGTGCTGAGCGAAACGTTCGACATTCCCCCTGAAAATCTGGTGACGCAGGGCTACGGCGAACAGTTTCTGAAGATCGAGACCGAGGCCCCGGAGCCGTTGAATCGTCGCGTCGCCGTGCGGCGCATTACGCCACTGCTTGCGCGCTAGCGCGTTCGAGCGGCGCGCGCGAGCTCCCAAACGTCCTCAATCGCGCGCCGGTGCTCTGACTTTGGCACGTCCTTGAGGATTGGCAGCCGGGCGAGTGATCTCTGACCACTGTCACATGCAGACACGCCAGGGATCCTCAGCAACGCGCATTTAGCCCGAGCGATCACTGCCAGCCCCATTGCCAAACCAAACTCGCGGGCTATTGGTAATCCGCCGGGTGATACGCGCCATTCGAATGCTTCATGAGCGCCTCGCGGTGCAGGATGACGATGGAGCCACGCTTTCTGGCAATTAGGCCCTGACGCTCCAAGCTTTGCGCCGCCACGGTCACGCCCGGTCGCATCGCACCAGCATCATGGCCAGGAACTCGTGCGTTACAGGCAGCTCATCGCCGTCGATACGATCGTCGGCCATGAGCAGCCAGCGCGCCAGGCGTTCCTCGATCGTGCTGCGCCCATTAGCGACGACTGTACTCGCCGTTTGATTGAGGAAAGAATGGACATAGCGGAGCAGCGAACGATGCAGGGACGAGCTTTGGTCGAGAGCCTTGCGAAGGACGCTCGCTTTCAGGCGCTGACCCTGTCCAGCGACTTGCATGTAGCTCTCGTGGTCAGGACGATCGTCCCCCAGCAGTACGGCCAAGCCAGTCATGCCCTCGCGCCCGATAATGCCGACTTCGATGGGTTTCTTCCCCGAACCATTCGCGACGACAGACGCGATGCCGCTCTCGGGAAAATAAGCGAAATCGATGCGCCGCTGACGACGTTCCAGCATCTTGCGTAGCGGAAGGTCCACGGCTTCGAGGTCAGGCTTGATCAGCCGGAAGTCCGCGGTGCCGAGGCGTGAGAGGATGCGGTTTCGCGAGCGGCGAGAGGATTTCTGCGACATGGCTCTTCCCTGGTAAGGGGCAAGAGCGCTTCGCATCTCCCAGCCGTCCGCGCCCTGAAAAAAGCGGACGATGTCACACTCTACAGCCGCAGCGAGAAAACGCCTAGCGAAGGATCAGAATGTCTTATGTTAGACATTTCTATCGCACCAGCTATACTGTATTTACCTTGAGAGCCATCCGTTCGAAGCAACAAGCCACAAGAAACATTCCGGATAGGCATCGCTACGTCGCTCAATCGAGAGGCACATGGCGCCTGTCGGTGCGCCTGTCGGTCTAGTTGGATGGAGTGGAGCTCGCACCGCATTGGTCCGGTGGATGACCCGCTGCCGAGCGCCGCACTTGCTACCTGTCCACCCGCATCAAGGCGCTGCTTGGTCTTGTCCTCGAGCGCTCGGTGATCGAGGTGGACGATGTTCCGCCTCACGGCGTGTTTGAGACATAAGGTTGAGGTGCTACTGGCGTCGGGGCCGCATCGTCATGAGTACTTACGGGTTTGATGACTCTGCGCCGCAAGCATCCCTGCACCAGCTTGCAGCCATGCTGCGGTCCGCCGTCGACGCCATCATCTCGATTGATGCGACAGGCAACATCGAGAGCGTCAATCCGGCGACTGAAACGCTGTTCGGATATGCCGCTGCGGAGCTGATCGGGCAGAATGTGAAGTTACTCATGCCCGAACCATATCGAGGCGAGCATGACAGCTACATCCGCCAATACCGCCACACCGGCCAGCGCAAGATCATCGGCAGCGGCCGCGAGGTCAGGGGTCGGCGCAAGGACGGCACTGTTTTTCCCGTGCATCTGTCGGTCAGCGAGTATGAGATCGACGGTCAGCGCCACTTTGCCGGCATCGTCAGGGATCTGACCGCCCAGAGGCGCGCTGAAGCCGAGAGCACGCGTCAGCAAAGCCTGTTCGAAGCCATCATCAACGATGCTCCGCAAGCCATCATCATCGCCAACGAGCGCCGCGAGATCTTCCTCGTCAATCCGGCGGTCACGGGCATCTTTGGTTATGCCCCCGAAGATGTGATTGCTCAGAACTCACGCATTCTCTTTGCGAACGATGATGACTATGAGCGCGTGGGACGGTTCGGGTTGGAACATCAGAAGGCGGCGTCGACCGGGGAGCCGGTACATTCGCTCCAGTTGACATGCCGCCGCAAGAACGGTGAAACGTTCCCCGCAGAAGTAATAGCTGCGGTCGTCCGCGATAAGAACCGTAATGTCTTAGGGCTCATGCGCCTTATCCGCGATCTAACCCACCAGCTGCGACAGGACGAAGTCGTACGGCAAGCCCAACGTATGGACGCCCTCGGTCAGCTCACGGGCGGCATCGCCCATGACTTCAACAACCTCCTAACCATCATCATCGGCAACCACGAGCTATTCGAAGAGAAACCCGATGGCGCGGAAGGCCGCGAGCTCGTTCGCCGCGCCAACGAAGCCGCTCAGATGGGCGCAAGGCTCACCAGCCGGCTTCTCAGCTTCTCCCGGCAACGCAAACTTGCGCCCACCATCATCAAACTCAACGAACAGATCCTCAATATGATGGATTTGCTCCGCCGTTCGCTCGGTGAGACCATCGTTCTGACAACGTCGTTAGATGCCGATTTGTGGACCGTGCGCGCCGACCCGAGCGAGATCGAGAACGCCGTGCTCAACCTTGCCATCAATGCTCGCGATGCTATGTCGCGCGGCGGCCGGCTGTTGATCGAGACGCGTAACGTCGACCTCGCGACTGAGCAAGACCTGAGCGAGTATGGCCTCGTGCCCGGCGAGTATGTTCGGCTTATGGTCTCCGACACCGGTTGCGGCATGCCGCCCGAGGTCGTGGCACGTGCCTTCGAGCCCTTCTTCACCACTAAGGGTACCGGCCAAGGCACGGGGCTCGGACTCTCCAGCATCTATGGGTTTGCAAAGCAGTCGGGCGGCAATGCCACGATCCACAGCGAGTTAGGCCACGGCACCGCGGTCAACCTCTATCTGCCGAGGCTGGCGTCGCATGAGTCTCGCCTTACCCCGGAGGTCGCTGACTATGCGCCCGTTTCCGCCGGAGAGATCGTGCTTGTCGTTGAGGACAATGCCCAGCTGCGAACCCTGACGCTAGATCGCCTGAAGCGCCTTGGGTATCGCGTCATCGAAGCGGACGGAGGGCCCGCCGCCCTCGCCGTCATCGAAGCCGGTACAAGCATTGATCTCATTTTCAGCGATGTCGTCATGCCCGGCGGCATCACCGGCTATGAGCTTGCTGCGCGCGCTCGCGAACGCATTCCGGGGATGAAAGTCCTGTTGACTTCGGGTTACGACGCCGAGCGCGCAGCCGAACAGGACACAACGGGAAGTAACGTGAGGGTTCTGCGCAAGCCTTACAGG
This sequence comes from uncultured Alphaproteobacteria bacterium, assembly GCA_963728165.1. GTDB lineage: Bacteria > Pseudomonadota > Alphaproteobacteria > Rhizobiales > Hyphomicrobiaceae > Hyphomicrobium_A. Next base: position 286,701 of record CAVSIY010000006.1, read on the forward strand.
CAAACCGACCTCGCCCGTGCACTGCGCGACGCGCTGGAAGCATGATGACCACGCCTGCTGATTGGCGCCGTCCCAGTCGTAGCTAATGCATCCGGCCTGGCTCATAATCGAGGGGTGCATGCCGACGACAAGAGACAAATCGGATGAGCAGAAGGACGCCGAAGCCAGCGTCGAGAGCTTTAAGAGGGAGCTCGGCCCATTCGTCGTTGCTGCTGAGACGACACGCATGGCCATGGTGTTCGCCGACGCAAAACAGCCCGACAATCCGATAATTTTCGCCAATGACAGCTTTCTGGCCTTGACCGGCTACGCCCGGGAAGAGGTGCTCGGTCAAAGTTTCAATTTTCTCATGGCGCACGCCGCCGATGCGGAGGCACTAGCGAAAATCGAAGCCGAATTTCTGGGCAAGTCCGCCGGGGGTTCGGAGATCCGCTACCGCCGCAAGGATGGCAGCGAGTTCTGGGCTGCTCTTTTCATCAGTCCGGTTCGGGGCGAGCGAGGCGATACTGTGCAGTATTTTGCCTCGTTCGTTGACCTCACCGCACTCAAGGACGAGCAAGCTCGTTCCCGCAAGCTCATCGAGGAGTTGAACCATCGCGTGAAGAACACCCTGGCAACGGTGCAATCCATTGTCTGGCAGGTCTTGCGAACGGCTACCGATCCTACGGTTATCCGCGACACCATCGAGTCCCGGTTTTTTGCACTCTCCCGGTCCCACGATCTGTTGACCAAAGAAAACTGGGAAAGCGCTGGCTTGGTCGATGTGATCAAGGACGCTTTGGAGCCGTTCGGTGTCGCGGACGGTCGCGCTGAACAAATCGTCATAACGGGCGAAAACGTCCGCTTTCCGCCATCGGCCGCCTTGGCGCTTAGCATTGCGTTCAACGAACTTGTGACCAATGCCGTGAAGTACGGCGCGTTGTCAAATAGCGCTGGATCAATTCTCATTGAGTGGAAGATCGAGCCGGCCCCCAAGGGCAGGCAGATAATGCTGCGCTGGCAGGAGAAGGACGGGCCGCTCGTAACTCCGTCTAAACATGAAGGGTTCGGTTCGCGCGTGATCGAGCATGGGCTGGACGCACTGAAAGCCGTAGTGAAACTCGACTACCGGCCGACCGGGTTGCTCTGCACGATGAGCATTCCCGTCCCAGAAGGTCTTCGCGATGAATAAACTGCTCTCGGGTCGTCGCATTCTCGTTGTCGAGGATGAAATGCTGCTCAGTTTGACGATCGAAGACATACTGGCCGACCTCGGATGCGAGTCCGTCGCCACTACCGCCAGAAGCGAAGAGGCCGTCGGTGGCGGTGTCTCCTTGTTCGGTCGGGATATTGAACGGGGCCTGACGATCGGTCGGCGGCGCACCGCAGGTAGCGAAGCCGCAACGATTCGACGCGCTGCGTTCGACATCACGCGCCGGCCGTTCGCCATAAACTTTTGAATGCCGTTCTATTCAGTCGTCTTGCCGTCGAAGTGTTCCGTGTCGGCTTCCGCATCGGCCCGGGTATGGTGGACGACGCCGTCCCGATGATTTGGTGGCGCGTAGAGCGTATAGAGCTTCAGCGGAACACTGCCGGTATTGATGATGTTGTGTTTGGTCCCGGCCGGGACGAGGACCGCGAAGCCAGATCGGATCGTCGTCCGAACGCCGTCGAGAACCGCTTCGCCGGCCCCTTCCTCAACGCGAAAGAACTGGTCGAGCTTGTGCACTTCCGCCCCGATCTCTTCCTTGGGCTTTAACGCCATGACGACGAGCTGGCAGTGCTTTGCCGTGTAAAGCACGCGGCGGAACTCGCTATTCTTGACGGCGAGATGCTCGATGTCCTGCACAAAACCTTTCATGTGACATGCCCCATGGGTTCCAATCGTCATAACGTGAAGGACCCGCTGGGGCGGGGCCCATGATCTTCTTGGCTCAAAGCTTGCCGAGCAGAACCAAAATCAACACGATAATCAACACGGTGCCGAGCCCGCCGCCGCCATAGTAGCCGGTGCCGTAGAAGGGGCCGCCCCCGATGCCGGTGAAGCCGCCCAACAACGCGATCACCAAGATGAGGAGAATGATGGTTCCAAGTGACATTCCAGAATCTCCTTACGTTGGAAGACCACTTTACGTGGTGGTGCCGGTCAGTGATCTGTGGAGCAGGGGCGACCTCAGCCGAACTCCAAAATCGGTATTGCGAAAGCCATCACGTGGGCCGGATGTCAAGCCTACCATGACGTGCGCCATTCCGCGCTCTTCGCAATGATCGTCTCGAGTGCCGCAACACGCCAAATGCATGTCCGGCGACTCCCAGTCCCCAACCAAGCAATGGCCAATAGAACCAGTACTTGCCCGGCGTAGTCGCAAGGTTGATTACGATGAGCAATGCATTGACGGCCAGGTAGGCCGCGAAGTCGATGACGAAGCCAGGGTCGTGATAAAGTCGTCGGGCGGCTGTGACCACGGGCCCTCCCAGGGTTTGTTGTACGCTTACTAGAGATTGCGTTTGGTACATGGGCGTTTCGTCGGTCAGTTGCACGAGGATCTTACCCCACGTTTCCTCGCTGACCGCGCTACGTGGAAGGACATGTCCCATTGCGGCCTTAGCCGTTGAAGCCTTGGCGCGCTGGACACCCGGATCGAGATGCTCCAGGTCCAGGTACTCCGCTCCTTCGGTTAGTCGGGGCGCGGCCTCGGAAGTGCTGACCCTGGCGTTCTCCTCGTCTGAGAGTAGTTTCAAGACAGAGTCGCGCGTGAGTTGCCCTCTGCGTTCGCCATCTGACATGTCTTATCTCCGATCAGCCTCTTTCGGTGGTCGTCTAGGTCTGTGCGTTTGGTCACGCGCTGAGCGTTCGAGCGTGTCCTTGAGGCAAGGACATAAGCACATGAACCGGCCTCCCCTTTGCGTGGCGGACTATCTCGGAATTCTGACGGACGGTGCGTTCGCGAAACCCGTATAGATGCCGGCGCCACACGCTCACATGCCCGCGCGCCACCATGGCCCTGGAGACTTCCGGCACTACGGTGATCGGTAGTTCGCTCGGTGCCTGCATCACAACGGCGGCCGCGGGGACATCTAGTGTCCAGCTCACTCCGGCGGCTCCGAATTCGTGGCTCACCTCGCCTTGCAGCGCCCGGCCAGTCATCCGCTGGAGGACCACGTGGCCGAAGCCCCGACGCTGCGGCGACATCACCTGGGGACCGTGGTGCTCGCGCCATATCAAGCGAAAGCGGCTTGGTCCCGAATCGCTTGGCCCGATCTCCCAGTCCACAGTGACGCCACCTTTCGGCACGGACAGCGCCCCATGCTTGCATGCATTGGTCGCCAGCTCATGAAGCGCCAATCCGATACTCTGCGTGGCCTCCGGATTGAGCGAGACTACGGGCCCCGTTGCAGCGACGTGCACTCCGTCAACCTCAGCGAACGGCCCTAGCTGCTTGCGGACCAAGTCGGCAATCAGTGCGCCGCGACCGTCTCCCTCGACGAGGAGATCTAAGGACCGTGAGAGACCCTGCAGACGTTGAGAAAATACAGTCTGAAAATCCTTTAGGGTCGCAGTTCGCTGCGCGGTCTGATTGGCCAGGGCCTGAACGACAGCCAGCAGGTTCTTGATGCGGTGGCCGAGCTCATGCACGACAAACCGCAGTTGTTCCTCTCCAAGCTGGCTGGGGGAGGTCGGATCAATTCCGGACAGGTCAGGGCCGCTTCTGCCTTGAACGACCGGATGGATGTTGAGCATTGCAATACTCCTGACGAGGACGGGCGGCCACTCGATTGGTAGGGAAGCAACGATTTAGTCCGCGTCGGCAACTCGTTCGAGGCCGGCCAGGTCCGTGATCAGGAGACCAGATCCACTGTTCGGCTGCACAAAACCCCGGTTTGCGAGGTTGCGGAGCACGTCGGTCAGTAGATCGATGCTCACACCAAGAAGGTCGGCGACGAATCCCGACTTCAGACAATCCGGTATCGCGTTGGGGTCGCGGCCCTCGTAGCTATTGATCCTGGAGATGGTCACCAAGAATGCAGCCACGCGCTGAATCGGCTTTTGGCTGCGGCCGCGCGCGATGGAGTGGCAGGGCTCGAACTTTGCCCGGCCCTCCCGGCTCGCTTTCAGCCAAGCACCGCCTCCGATGAGCCCGTCAGATAATCCACTCAGTGGACGCGGCTCGTTGAGTGAAGCTGACATCGACATGGGCTGGTCCCCTTTCCAGGTGCAGACGCGGTCCGACCGAGCCATTTGATCCGAGGGACGTGCGAATGCTTTACTACGCGTGTAACAAAATGTCTGATTGTGTACACAATCGACGCGGAAGCCATGGAGAGGAGATACCGAAGCGGTGCGGACGCTAGGCCGAGACCCGAGACAACGCATTCCCCCACGGGGGCTCTCACCGCGAGCGGACGCCGGTGCTTAGAAGTTCGCCGCCCGTGATGTTGATGGATGTCGGGTGCGGCGGCTAGATAGGCCAGCCCCGCAGTCCGCGCCGCGCGTCAAAAGACATCGGCGGGCCAAGAATGGCCCGCCGTCGTCATTGTGCGTTATTGCGGCTGGGCGAGTGGCGCGGGCGGCGGGGCATCCGGCCTCGGACGGTCTCCGCGATCACGACGTTATTGCAGCGCGCAAGCTACCCACATCCGCTTCGTACCCTGGCGCCCTGTAGCCGACTTCCGAATCTGGCCCTTCTCGATCTCGACCCTCTGCAGGCATGGGCCGCTTACAATCGAAACGCGCAAGCTCTTTGATGCGTTCTGTGGTCGCTATGTACGAGAAAGTCGCACTTCAAGCGGCGCGAGCTTTTCGATATTGAGCGTCGCTGCCGCGATACCGACTTGGTCGGCTGCGCGCCACGGCCCGCGTGACATTCTGGGGCGCCTCGGCGATGGCGCTCACCGCCGGAATCGGTAAATTATTCGACACGGTTGGCTGAAGATCGGGCGCGACGCAGGAGACGGGGTTGTCGGCGGCGTTACGGCGGTGCCGATATGGGAGCTGCTGAAAAGGATACAAATACGGTGACGGCCTAGCCCGGCTGCGCATCGAAAGAGTGAGGTCCGATGGCGCTGCGCTTGATCGAGATGGTGTTGCAGGAGAAAGACGGCGACGACGTCCGCGCGCTTCTGAACGAGTGCAAGGTGCTCGAGCTTCGGCAGATCCGGCTGGTGAACGGGGAAATTCTGGTCCGCATCTTGCTGGACGCGGAACAGAGCGAGGCGGTGCTGGACTTGCTGGAGAAACGCTACACCGCAGGCGTGGGCAACCGGGTGGTGATCCTGCCGGTAGAAGCGACATTGCCGCGCCCCGAAGCGGAGCCGGAACCGGAGGCGACGGCTGCGTCCGAACAATCGCCGCCCGCAGAAAAGCCGCCGCAGCGGATCGGCCGCGAGGAGTTATACGAGGACATCAAGGACGGTGCGCGACTGTCACGCGTCTATATGGCGATGGTGGTGTTGTCCACGATCGTGGCGGCCATCGGCCTGAACCGCAACAGCGTCGCCATCATCATCGGGGCGATGGTGATCGCGCCCTTGCTCGGGCCGAACGTAGCGCTGTCGCTCGGGGTGACCTTGGGCGACCTGTCGCTGCTCCGGCACGGGCTGCTGACGGCGCTGGCAGGGGTTGCGGCGACGCTGGCGTTGTCCATGCTCATCGGCGTGCTATTGCAGGTGAACCCGGCAACGCCGGAAATTGCGTCGCGCTCGGGCGTAGGCTTCGGCGACATCGCGGTGGCGTTGGCGTCGGGCAGCGCGGGCGCGCTGGCGTTCACGACCGGCGTGTCGGCGGCTTTGATCGGCGTCATGGTGGCGGTGGCGTTATTGCCGCCGCTGGTGACGGCGGGGCTGCTGCTCGGCGGCGGGCATCTGGACCTGGCAACGGGCGCGTTTTTGCTGTTTCTGGTGAACCTGATTTGCGTAAATCTTGCCGGCGTGACGACGTTTGTGCTGCAAGGCATCAAGCCGACGAGCTGGTGGGAAAAAGATCGGGCCGTGAAAGCCACGCGCATTGCCATTGCGTTGTCGGTGGTGCTGTTGGCGGTGTTGGTCGGCATGATCCTGCTGGTACGAAAGGGTTGATATAATCAGAGCAAAAGCGGTGAGGGTGACCGGCGCGCGGCACAAGACCCTCCAGGAGAGCGATTCCTCCGCTGATCGTCTCTTCGCTCGCGGTTGAATTGAACTGCTAGTAAGCTGTTCTTTTGAGGTTCAGCTGGAAGCGGCAGCGAGCGGCTGCATGAGTTTTAATAATCCATCTGCGCCCCGTAACAAACTCGCACTGATTACGCCCGCATCGACAAATACGGAGGTCGACCATGCCGGATACAACGATCAAGAAGGTGGAGGCCGGTACTTCTCCGCGGGGAGAAATGGGCCAGAAGTATCTCGTCGCCGGCAAGCGCGTTTCGATGCGCCTCTGGGTCGAAGAACCAGGGGAGAAGCGCAAGGCTCCAACAGCCAGGGAGTACGAGACAGTGGGGTACGTAATCTCGGGCAGCGCAAGGCTCGATTTGGAAGGACAAACGCTAAATTTAAAGGCCGGAGACTCGTGGCTTGTACCAGCGGGAGCGATGCACCAATACACAATCATCGAGCCCTTCACGGCTGTGGAGGCGACCGCGCCCCCAGCGGAGGTCCACGGTCGTGATGCACCAGCCTGATTTCCCTAAGTGAGATTTTGCTTGGTTTAGTTGCGTCCCGGGGGGTCTTTCTTCTTTTCAGGGCGGTCCACCGGACAGCCTTGGCCTGCGCCTGAGCGACACGATCCAAGAGACCACCGAGGGAGCTGCGATCTCGGTTACGTACCGGTCATCAGCTCGGCTGAAGGTATCTCGCGCATGCGCGGATAGTTCGGGCCAGATAGTCGGCTTTCGCCCAAACGTCGATTTGATGTGATCTAGAATCGGGCCCGCAGGGCCCGCTGGCGCACCGGACGGCAGAAACTGCGAACACTTATGTGATCGAAGTCACGGTCTAAAGATGAATGCAGGGGGCACTCCAATCTCCCCTCCCCTGTCGGCTAAATTACCAGGGCTCCAAGGACTGCAGGGCCTGCGACAACTAGGGGTGATGGGGCCGCACCTATACAGAGCGGTCATCCGCCGACTCGGCCAGCGACAACCGCCGGGGACCCGGTTCGGGTGCGCTCTATCTCACTAGCGGAAGTCGTCCGACCTCGATCGAAGAGCCGGAAGCCGCCGCCGATTAGGTCCGCTCTTTGAGACAGACCGGCCATCGTTGCCTCGGCTCCCGATGCGTGCTCATGGCCCAATGCGGACCAAAGGTACTGCTTGAAATCAAGCCGCCGTCACGGCGTGCTCGTAGATGTCCTCCTCCTGGGCATTGTGGATGCGGACGAGCGCCTCGAGTGATTCAATCACTCGCTGAGCATCACGGATCAGATACCTGTCCGCATCATCGGCTTTGAGCCCGTCGCAAAGTCGCGCCAGCGATCGTGCAAGGTGTAGAATTTCGCGATGCGCGCGGCTCATGGCGGAGAGCCCGTGAGCATCGTGAAGGAACTTCGCTAGGCGCGGATAGACGATGCTTTCGTCCTTGCGCTCATGCTCGACCAGCTTCCGCTCGACCAGGCGGTTTGCTTCAACAATGAGTTGCACCGCTTCCTCCCCCGTCGTGTCGTCCAGGGCATCGGCGATTTCGCGCAGCCGGTCGAGCGACAACTCGAGGTCTTTGTGCTCTTCATTGAGGAGTTTGGCGGCGGTCGGCTCCATGCTGGCACGGCCGAATCTGTGGCCAGGGCGAAGCGCGCGGAGCGCGTTGAGGATCACGATAACGTCGATTGCCTCCTGGGTCAGCGCACCGGCAACGGGCGCGAGCCAGCCAAAAGCGGCCGCGCTCATGGCGATCCCTGACATCGCCATACCGGCCCCGATGCTCTGCAGCGCAATCCGGCGCGTCCTACGGGCGATCGAGACAGCATCAGAGACACGGTCTAGCCGATCAACCAGGATGACCACGTCAGCGGCTTCCGATGAGGCGCTGGCCCCCCGTGCGCCCATGGCGATACCGACATCGGCAGCGGCAAGTGCCGGAGCATCATTTATCCCGTCTCCGACCATCAGTGTTGGGTGTAGCCGCTGCTCCATGGCGACGGCCTCGACCTTGTCCGAGGGCACTCGCTCGGCCAACACTGCATCCAGGTCCAGCGCCGCAGCAATAGTTTCGGCGGCGTCGGCCCGGTCGCCAGTGACCATCACGATCCTGCGGACTCCTGCGTCTCGAAGCGCCTCTATCGCTTTTGGCGTTTCTCGCCGCAACTCGTCGCCCATAAGGATCGCGCCGATTGGGTGACCGTCGATAGATACAAACACGCTCAGCGCCGAGCGCCATGACGCCCGTCGTAGCGCGCGCATCGCCCAAGCGGCGGGGCGCTGCTTTCCATAGACAAGCTCGGCGGAGCCAACGCGGACGAGGCGCCCGAGGATCCGCCCTTCCAGGCCGGAGCCCATGCTCTCCTTCACCTGGCTGGATGTCTCCAGCGTCAACCCTCTGGCGACCGCCGCCGATACGATGGCCGCAGCGACGACATGATGGGATGCTTGCTCCAGGGATGCGGCAAGCCGCAAAATTTCATCGGCGCTTTGCTTTGGCGCAGTTTCGATCGCAACAAGCCGCGCTCCACCGACAGTCAATGTGCCGGTCTTGTCAAACATGACGGTGTGTGCGCGCGCAAGGGCTTCGAGGGGACCACCGCCCTTGATCAGGATTCCGAGCCGGGCCGCCTGGGAAACGCCTGCGATAAACGCAACCGGAGCAGCGAGAATAAGCGGACATGGTGTTGCGGCGACGAGCACCGCCAGCCCCCGTATCGGATCGCCCGAGAGCAGCCATGCGGCTCCAGCGATGAGGAGCGTGAGCGGAAGAAGCAGTAAAGCGTAGCGATCCGCCAAACGAATGAAAGGCGACTTTGCCGTTTGCGCTGCGGTGACCATACGTACGATGCCGGCATAGGTGCTCTCACCTGCTACGGCCGTTGCGCGCAGATCGAAGGTCTGTCCCGCGTTGATCGTTCCGCTGTGGACGGGTTGCCCGCGTGTGCGCGTGACGGGGATAGGCTCGCCCGTGAGCGCTGATTCATCGACGGTTGCGCTTTCGCCGGCGACGATGCCGTCGACGGGAATGACTTCGCCTGCACGGGCAATAAGAATATCCCCAACCCGTACATCCTCGATACCGATGTCCTGGACCTTAGAGTCGAGCCGTTGATGTGCCACGCGGGGAGCGCGGTCGACCAAAGATTTCAGATCTCGCTCGGCGCGAGCAACGGCGAAGTCCTCCAGCACGTTTCCGCCGGCGTACATTACGGCCACGACGATTCCGGCCAGGGGCTGTCCAAGAAGAATTGCAGCCGACATCGAAAGGAAGGCGATGGGATCGACGCCCATCCGGCCGGACATCAGGTCACGAGCCATCGAGACCGCTAGACCTGCGATCACGGGGATCGTCCCTACGGTCCACAACCATGCTGCGAGCGAGCCTTGTCCCACGAGCCAAGCGGCGGCGCCCGCCGCCAAGCAGGACACCGCAATCACGATGAGTGCACGCCTAATTACCCGATCACTCATGGGAAGCCGCATCGTGCCTTGCCAGGTGAGTACGTTACCGAACCAGCGCTGTCCGCCAAGGATAGCTTTCATCCCGCCTCGAACTGCATCAAGAGCTCGGCCGCAATATGCATTCGCAAAGCTTACGGCATTGATGCAAGTCACTGCGCAAAGTGGCGCGGGATAGCAACATTCGAGCCGCCAGAGAGAATGCAGGAGTGGCGTCGCTGACACGGTGGCAATGTCGGGTCGCAGATGGCGGCCGGCAGCCAGGCGTCCTCTGAACTAGGTCAAACCATGCAAAGAAATGGGTCATAGGGGTCCACATGCTCACAGTAATTCTGAGCGGCTACCATCCTTACCTCACGTGGAGCTTGATATTGGTCGCGCTGGTTTTATTTTTCGCTTGGTTCCTGACTGCCTGGTGGCGCCATAAATAAACTAAGTGGGTAAGCCGGTTGTGTGTCGCCTGTCTTCCTGGAGATCGAGCGGCGCGGATGAAAGTGCAACAGGCTGCACCTAGCGAGTAAGAAGCAAGGAGCGAACTCACTGGCGACGCTACTGACGGAAATCGAGGAGGCTCGAATGAGCACCGCAGATACGAGGCAGGTCTACGTTTGGGATTGGTTCGTGAGGACGTTCCACTGGAGTCTTGCTATCGCCTTTGCGATCGCTTTCCTCACCGAGGACGATACGCTCAATATTCATGTCTGGGCTGGATACGCGGTGGGTGTTCTGCTGATCGCTCGTGTCATTTGGGGTCTCGTGGGACCACGCTATGCGAGGTTTTCAGACTTCGTCTACAGACCGACCACCGCCGCGCACTACATCGGCGACACGTTTCGCTTTCGCTCCAAACGGTATCTCGGTCATAGCCCGGGCGGAGGAGCGATGATCGTATTGCTGATGGCGCTTTTGGCTGCAACAGTGGTCACGGGAATGATTGTCTATGGCGGCGAGCATCACGGCGGACTTCTTGCAGGCATTGTTAGCAGTCAAACAGCCGAGGCGCTTGAAGACGTCCATAACATCCTCGCCGACATCGCTCTTGCTTTCGTGTTGGCCCACATTGCTGCAGTCGTGATCGCCAGCTTCGCGCACCGGGAGAACCTCGTCTGGTCGATGTTCACGGGCTACAAGAGGGAACTGTAACTTTCGGGCGATCTCACACCGGGTGCAGGTGCTTCCGGGGCGGCGCGACCGCGTGCGCACAAGCGAGCAACGCTTGCGGGGAAATGGTATCAGAAAGTCCTGACTGTCGCGGCGCTGTCATTGCCCCGTACTTGCGTGTATCAACGGGTCGTCAGGCAGAGACGGACCTCTCGATCCCGGACCAGCGCCGGCAGATCGAAAATTGGGCGCGCGCACGCGGCCACACGATTGTCTGCGAATACGCCGAGGCCGGAGCTTCGGCGACGGATGATAGGCGTCCTGGGCTCCAGTCAATGATTGATCGTGCGTGCGATGGTGAGCAGGACATCGACGCAGTGGTCGTGCACTCGTTCTCCCGCTTCATGCGAGACAGCTTCGCGTTCGAGTTCTACGTGCGCAAGCTGAGCAAACATGGCGTCGCGCTGATCTCTATCACTCAGGACGTAGTGGAAGGCGATCCCGCGCAGGTCATGATGCGCAAGGTCATCGCGCTCTTCGACGAGTACCAGTCCAAGGAGAATGCCAAGCACGTTTTGCGCGCCATGAAGGAGAACGCGCGCCAGGGCTTCTGGAATGGCTCCCGGCCCCCCTTCGGCTACACTGCGGTCGCAGTGGACCGCAGGGGAGCAAGGATCAAGAAGAAGCTCGCCGTCGACCTCATCGAAGCAGAGGACGTGCGGCTTATGTTTCGCCTACTTCTCGAAGGCCACGATCGCTCCGGCCCAATGGGCATCAAAGGGATTGTCACTTGGCTCAACGCTCGTGGCCACAGGACCCGCGGAGGCGCCCGCTGGGGCGTGGGACAGCTGCACCAGTTGCTGACCAACCCTGTGTACGCCGGGAAGATGCGCTTCAACCGCCAGGAGGCCCGCAGCCGCAAGCAAAAGCCTGAGTCGGAATACATTACGGCCCAGGTTCCCGCCATTGTGGAGCCGGAGGTATTCGAGCGTGTGCAGCAGCAGCTCAAGGCTCGCAATCCCAAGGTCACGCCACCTCGCGTCACGACGGGTCCAATTCTCCTGACCGGTTTGGCAACCTGTGCCTCTTGTGCTGGCGGCATGACGCTAAGAACCGGGACCTCGCGGTCGGGTCGCGTCTACCGCTACTACACGTGCTCGACGAGCGCACGGGTGGGCACGAGCGCGTGCAAGGGGCGCTCGATACGCATGGACAGGCTCGACACCCTGGTGACGAGCCAGCTCATCGACCGTCTTCTCGCTCCCGAGCGTCTCAAGGAGATGCTTACGAGCTTGGCAGAGCGGCGCGCTTCACGGTCGGCCGAGGTTGATGCACGCGTTCGGGCGCTTGAAGAAAGGGCAACCGAGGCTGATGAGCGCTTGCGGCGCCTCTACGCTCTGGTTAAGTCCGGCCATGCCGAGTTGGATGATCTTTTGAAAGGGCGGATCGCAACCCTCAAGACGAACCGGGAGGTTGCCCGGGTAGCCCTGGAAAGAGCCCGGGGCGCCGGCCGGCGTCAGATCGTCATCGATGAAGCCCGCATCGAATCCTTCGGCCGCCTCATGCAGGAGCACCTGACGACCGGAGACATCCCATTCCGGAAGGCCTATCTGGGCGCCATCATCGACCGCGTCGAAGTTGACGACCACCGTATCCGGATCTTTGGTCGAAGAGACGTACTGGAACATGCGGTCGCAGGCGGTGCCGAGGGCACCTTGCCGGGTGTTCGCAGTTCTGTACGCAAATGGCGCACCCGGCAGGATTCGAACCTGCGGCCTCTGCCTTCGGAGGGCAGCGCTCTATCCAGCTGAGCTACGGGTGCTGATGCGGCGCCCTTGATACCCGATCCGCTGGGTCGCGGCAAACGGCTGAGGGCGAAAAACGCGGTGCGTTGTCGTTGCCGCCACGGGGGGCCGCCCGCGTTGGCCCTTCTCTTGCGGGGAAAGCCTCAAGCAACGGCTTGACGGCCCGGCGAGAGGTTTCCAATGTCCCAAACTGCGACGCCCGCAGAGCCCATGTGCCGGGATGAGGCATGGCGCAGCTTGCGCACCAACTTGCGCGCCGATACGCGCACCTCTGGCGCGCCGCCGGCGCCCCCGGTCGCGCCCTGGATGGCGGGGGCCGACGAGCGCGTCGTCTGGTTCGACTACGCCAAGGGCATGTGCATCATCCTCGTCGTCATGATGCATTCGACGCTGGGCGTGGGCGACGCCATGGGCCAGCAAGGCTTCATGCATTGGGTCGTCGCCTTCGCCAAGCCCTTCCGCATGCCCGACTTCTACCTGTTGTCGGGCCTCTTCCTCTTCCGCGTCATCGACCGCGACTGGCGCACCTACCTCGACCGCAAGGTGGTGCATTTCGGCTATTTCTATGTGCTCTGGCTCGTCATCCTGATGAGCGTCAAGCAGGCGCCGCTGCTAGCCTCGGACCCGCAAGCCTGGCTCGCAGCCGTTGCGCACGCCTTTGTCGCGCCCAACCCCAACCTGTGGTTCATCTACGTGCTGCCGCTGTTCTTCGTGGCAACCAAGCTTGCACGCGCAATCGGACTGCCGAGCTGGGCGCTGTGGCTTGGCGCCGCCGCCATGCAGACCGTCCCCATGCACACCGGCTGGGAAGCCATCGACGATTACGGGGCGCACTACTTCGTGTTCTTTTTGACGGGCTACATGCTGGCGCCGAAGGTGTTCCAGCTCGCGGCCTGGGCGCGCGAGAACGTCGGCCTCGCCCTGATCGGCCTGTCGGGCTGGTTCGTGTTCAACGCGACCATCGCCTTCGAGCCGTCGCACCTCGACGGGATCGAGACGATGGCGCAGGTGCCTATTCTGCGCATCGCTTTCGGCCTCATCGGCGCCATCGCCGTGGTGACGGTCGCCTCGCTGCTGTCGCGTCTCGACGCCGCGCGCTTCATCCGCTACGCTGGGCGCAACTCCATCGTGCTTTATGTGTCGTTCGTGCTGCCGATGGCGGCGACGCGCATTCTCCTCATAAGGTCCGGGCTCATCGACGATGTCGGCGTCATCTCGCTCATCGTCACCGCGGTGGCGGTCGCCGTGCCGCTCACGCTGCACGCGTTTGTGCGCAACACGCGCTTCCGCTTCCTCTACGAGCGCCCTGAGCGTTTCAAGATCGAGCGCCGCCGCAGTGTTGCACCCACGCCCAGGGCTGCCGCGCAGGCCGCCTGATCCCGCCGGCCCCGGTGCGGGCGCCAAAGAAAGACCCCTGGTGATCTCTGGCGCCCCCCGGAAACGAGGGTAGGATCGCCAGTGCGCGCTCGCGCCCTATCGCAGGCCCAAGGTTCGGGTGGCAAATATCGGCTTAAGGGGCCGATGAGGTGGCCGGTGGCGATGCTGGCCGCGACGTGCTTCATACTCTCCTCTCAAAGAAGAGCAGTCGAACGACAAACCTCCACGGGTCCCTCTCGCAAGAGGGGCAAACAATGGAGGATCAGGGGAAACGCGAGATGCTGAATAACAAGGTCATCACGGCGGCCGAAGCCATTGCGCTGGTCCGTGACAACGACGTCGTGGCGACAACGGGATTTGTCCAGAGCTGCATTCCCGAGGGACTTCACGCTGCCCTCGAGCAGCGTTTTGTCGAGACCGGCGCGCCCAAGGGCCTCACACTCATCATGTGCGCGGGAGCCGGCGACAGCAAGGGGCTGGGCACGGGCCGCCTGCACCACGAAGGGCTCTTGAAGCGCGTCATCGCGGCCAACTTCGGCCGCATGCCGAAGGTGGCGGAAGCCGCGCGGGACAACAAGATCCAGGCCTACAACCTGCCGCAAGGCATCATCTCCAAGCTCTACCGCTCGTGCGCGTCGGGTCAGCCGGGCCTCTTCTCCAAGGTCGGCTTGCACACTTACGTCGATCCGCGCTTAGGGGGCGGCAAGGTCAATGAGGCGACCACCGAGGATTTGGTGAAGCTCGTCGAGGCCGAGGGGCGCGAATGGCTCTTCTATAAGGCCACGCCGATCGACGTGGCCCTGATCCGCGCCACGAGCGCCGATCCCTCCGGCAACCTCAGCATGGAGAAGGAGGCCCTCACGCTCGACAGCCTGGCGCAGGCGATGGGCGCGCACAACAATGGCGGCATCGTCATTGCCCAGGTGGAGCGCGTCGTCGAGCAGGGCTCGCTCAAGCCAAAGGACGTGAAGGTGCCGGGCATCCTCGTCGATTGCGTGGTGGTCGCCGATCCCCCCGAGATGCATCGCATGAACTATGGCGTGCTCTACGACCCCGCCCTTTCCGGAGAGGTGCGCGTGCCGGTCGAGGGCATGGCGAAGATGCAGCTCGACGAGCGCAAGATCATTGCCCGCCGCGCCGCGTTCGAATTGCCGCCGAACGGTGTGATCAATCTCGGCGTCGGCGCGCCTGATGGCGTTGCAGCCGTCGCCAACGAGGAGAAGGTCACTGAATACATCGTCATGACGACGGAGGCGGGCGCGGTTGGTGGCGTGCTCGCCGGCGGCTCGAGTTTCGGCTCCTCCGCCAATGCCCATTCCATCATCGACCAGAACCAGATGTTCGATTTCTATCATGGCGGCGGCCTCGACTTGACCTGCCTCGGCATGGCGGAATGCGACGCGAAGGGCAACGTCAACACCTCGAAGTTCGGCGGCCGCCTCAACGGTTGCGGCGGCTTCATCGACATCTCGCAGAACGCGCGCGCCGTGGTGTTCTGCGGCACGTTCACCGGCGGCGGCCTCAAGCTCGCGATCGAGGGCGGCGCGATCAGGATTGTGCAGGAGGGCAAGTTCCGCAAGTTCATGGAGAACGTGGAGCAGGTGACGTTCAGCGGGTCGTTTGCCGCCGAGCGCTCGCAGCCGGTGCTCTACGTCACCGAGCGCTGCGTGTTCCAGCTGACGCCCGGTGGCCTGGAGCTGATCGAGGTGGCGCCCGGCATCGAGATCGAGCGCGACATCCTCGCGCAAATGGATTTCAAGCCGATCATAAACAAGCCGATAGCGATGAACCCGCGCATCTTCGTCGACGAGCCGATGGAGCTGTTGTCGGATCTGCTCAATCTCACGCTTTCCGAGCGGGTCAGCTACGATGCAGAGCGCAACATCCTGTTCCTCAACCTGGAGGGCTGGAGCGTGCGCAAGAAGGGCGACATCGACGATTTGCGCAAGGTGCTGATCGCTGCCTGCGAGAAGGCTGGAAAGCGCGTCAACGCGGTCGTCAATCACGACGGATGCCGGATCGCCGAGGATCTCTACGACGACTACGCCGGCATGATCGAGTACATGCTGCGCCACCACTACGCGACGACCACGCGCTACACCACCAGCGCCTTTATGCGCTTGAAGATGCGGGAGGCGCTGCGCAAACGCGGGGTGGCACCGCACGTCTTCGAGCGTGCCGAGGAGGCGCACGCGGTGTTGGAGGGGACCGGCGCCATGCCGGCATAGCCCTCACAGCGACACGACTGCCTACCCGAGGACGGGCGGGTCCACCGGGGCCGTCTGCGCAGGAGCCGCCCCCTCCTTGTTTCGTGCCTTGCGTCGTTGGTTCCATTCCTCGATCCGCTGCAGCACCACGAAGATCGACGGCACGAAGGCGACCGTCAGCAGCGTCGAGCCCAGCATGCCGGTCAGCACGGCGATGCCGATCGACTTCTGCGCGTTGGCGCCGGCGCCCGAGGCCCAAACCAGCGGCGCGACGCCGAGGATGAAGGCGAACGAGGTCATCAGGATCGGACGGAAGCGCGAGCGCGCAGCCGCAACCGCGGCCTCCAGAATCTCCTTGCCCTCCCGGATGCGCAGCTCGCGTGCGAACTCGACGATCAGAATGGCATTCTTGCTCGACAGCGCGATCAAAAGGATGAGGCCGATCTGCGTGTAAAGGTTGTTGGCGACGCCCAAGGCCAGCAGCGCCGCCGCCGTGCCGAGCAAGGCAAGCGGCACCGATACGATGACGGTTACCGGCGCAATCCAGCTCTCGTACTGGCCGGCGAGCACCAGATAGACGAGCAGCAGGCTCAGGCCGTAGATGAGGTAGATCTGGTTGCCGACCTCCTTCTCCTGGTAGGACATCGCCGTCCAGTCATACCCGGTGCCGGGCGGTAGCGTGTCGCTGGCGATCTGCTCGAGCAGGTTGAGGCCTTGCCCGGAGCTGTAGCCTTGCGCCGTCGTGGTGATGACGGTTGCCGCCGGATAGAGATTGTAGAGGCTGATCACGGACGGACCTGCCACGGTGGTGATGGTCGCCAGCGTGCCGAACGGCACCATGTCGCCGTCGTTGTTGCGCACCTGCAGATACTGCAGGCTTTCGGGGTTCAGACGGGCGGCGGCTTCCGCCTGCACGTAGATCTGGAACACGCGGCCGAACTTGTTGAATTGCCCCACGTAGGTCGAGCCGATGTAGGAGGAGAGCGCGTCGAGCGCATTGCCGAGCGGCACGCCGAGCGTCTCCGCCTTGACCCGATCGATGGTGACGTTGAGCTGAGGCGCGTCGGCGAGAAAGACGTTGGTCGCCGAGCGGATCATCGACTGGTCGCCGGCCCTGTCGGCGATCGCCTGCGCCAGCCCCTGCAGCTTGGCGTAGTCGAAGCTGCCGTCGCGGATCTCCACCTTCATGGTCGCGCCGGCAACATTGCCGATGCCTTGAATGGCCGGCGGCGGGATGACGAGCGCCGTGCCGTCGTTGATGTCCTTGACGCGCGCGCTCAAGCCCTTGTAGAGGCCGAGCAAATCCTCGCCCTTGCCGCGCTTGTCCCAGTCCTTGAGGATCACGTAGGCGATGCCGGCATTCGACAGGCTGGCGTTGTCGTTGAGCGCGGCAAGGCCAGCAATGGCGACAACCTGGTCGACGCCGGGCTGCTTCTTCACCCTGGTCGTGATGTCGTCGAGCGCGCGCGTCGTGCGCTCGAGCGAGGCGCCCTCAGGCAGCTGCGCCACGACGAGGAAATAGCCCTGATCCTCGATCGGGATGAACGCGGTCGGCACCCGGCTGAGGGCGTAGACGGCAAGGCAAACGAGGCCGGCCGTGATGACGGCCATCAGGCCGGCGCGGCCGACCATGCGCGCGATCAGGCGTGTATACGCGCCCTCCAGGGCGCCATACACGCGGTTGAAGCCGCGGTAGAAGACATTGCGCTGCTCGAGCGGCGTGACCGGCCGCAGCCACAGCGCGCACTGGGTCGGTTTGAGCGTCATGGCGTTGATGGCGCTGATCAGCGCCGTCGCCGCGATGACGAGGGCGAACTGGCGGTACATCTGCCCCGAAAGGCCGGGCAGGAAGGCCGCCGGAACGAACACCGCCATCAGCACGAGCGTAATGCCGATGATCGGCCCGAGCAGCTCGTGCATGGCCTTGACCGCGGCGTCGTGCGGGGTTGCCCCGTGCTCGATGTGCTTGGCGGCGCCTTCCACCACGATGATGGCGTCGTCGACCACTATGCCGATGGCGAGGATGATCGCGAACAGCGTCGACAGGTTCACCGTGAACCCGAGCGCCGCCATGGCGGCAAAGGCGCCGATGATGGTGACGGGGACCGTCGTCGCCGGCACCAGCGTCGCCCGCCAGTCCTGCAGGAAGACGAGAATGACCACCAGCACCAGGACCGCCGCCTCGATGAGCGTCTTGTAGACGTCGTGGATGGAGGCTGAGACGAACTTGGTGGTGTCGAAGGGAACCGTCCAGATCATGCCTTCCGGAAAGGCGCCCGCCAGCACCTTCATGCGCGCCTCGACGCGCTTTGCCACGTCGAGCGCATTGGCGTCGGGCAGCAGGTAGACGGCAAGGCCGGCGGCGGGGCGCTGATCGAGCTTGAAGGTCTGGCTGTACTGCTGCGCGCCGAGCTCCACCCGCGCCACGTCCTTCAGCCGCGTGATCTTCCCGCCCTTGTCGGTTTTGACGATGATGTTCTCGAACTCGCTGACGTCGTCGAGCTTGCCTTTCACGTTGATCGAATACTGAAAAGTCTGTCCGTTCGGCACCGGGGGCAGGCCGACCTGGCCGGCGCTGGTCGAGCGGCTCTGCAGGTTGACGGCCTCGATCACGTCGGCAGGCACGAGGTCGCGGGCCTGCAGCTTTTGCGGATCGAGCCAGATGCGGATGGCATATTGCCCGGCGCCGAACACGGCCACGCTGCCCACGCCATCGATGCGGGAGATCTCGTCGAGCAGGTTGATGGTGGCGTAGTTGGACAGAAAGAGGCTGTCGTAGCGTCCGTCGGGCGAGGTGAGCGTCACGATCTCCAGGATCGAGGTCGAGCGCTTGTTGGTCTGGACGCCCTGCTTCTGCACGCTCTCGGGCAGCGCGGCGAGCGCGCTCGACACCCTGTTCTCGACCAGGATCTGCGCCTTGTCGCCGTCCGTTCCGATCTTGAAGGTCACGGTGAGCGTATACTGTCCGTCGCTGGTTGCGAGCGACGACATGTAGATCATCCCCTCGACGCCATTGACGCGTTGCTCGATCGGCAGCGCAACCTCGCGCGCGACGGTTGCCGCGCTGGCGCCCGGGTAGCGGGCCGTCACCTGCACGGTCGGCGGGACGACGTCAGGATATTGCGAGACCGGCAGGTTCACTAACGAGACGATGCCGAGGATGACGATCAGAAGCGCGATGACGTTGGCGAGAACGGGCCGCTCGATAAAGAATTTGGCGATCATTTGCCGCCCTTTTCGGCGGCGGCCGCCGCCTGCACCGGCACCACGGTACTGCCGGGCAGCGCCCGCATGAGGCCGCCGACGACCACGCGCTCCCCGGGCTTGAGCCCGCTCGTTATGATCCGCAGCGACCCGTCGATCTCCTGACCGACCTCGACCTGGCGCTGCTCGACGACGTTCTTGTCGTTGACGATGAGGAGATAGCGGCCCTGTTGATTGTTGCCCAGCGCGATATCGGGAACGAGCAGCGATACCACGTCGACCTGCTTGGGGATCCTGACGCGCACGAAAAGCCCCGGCACCAGGATGTGATCCTTGTTGTCGAACACGGCGCGCGCCGCCAGCGTTCCGGTGCTGGAGCTGATCTCGGGCGCCACGTAGTCGAGCGTGCCGGAATGAGGATAGCCCTCCTCCGTCTGCAGCCCGACGTCGATCGGCACCGGCCCCACGTCCTTGAGCGTCAGGCCGTGCTCGCGCAGCTTCTCGCGGATGGTCAGCACCTGCTGCTCATCGACGTTGAAATTCACGTAGAGGGGATTGACCTGAACGATGGTGGCGAGCGTCGTCGGCGAGCTGGATCCGACATATGCCCCCGGATCGACGAGACGCGCGGAGACGAGGCCGTCGAAAGGCGCAAGGATGGTCGTGTACTCGAGATTGCGCTTAGCCTGCTCGACCTGACCCTTGGCCTGCGCCAGCGAGGCCTGCGTCGAGTCGCGTTTCGCCCGCGACTCGTCCAGCGACGCGACCGAGACGGCCGCGGTCTTGACGAGGTCCTGCTTGCGCTTCAGGTCGGCATTAGCCTGCAGCAGCAGCGCTTCCTGTTGCGTGACGGAAGCCTCGGCGATCTGCAGGCTGATCTCGTAATCCTTCTTGTCGATCTGGAACAAGAGGTCGCCCTTATTGACGTGGGCGCCGTCCTTGTAGCCGACCTTCTCCAGGAAGCCCGGCACGCGGGCGACGAGATCGACCCGGTTGAAGGGCGCCGTCGAGCCGGTCACCTCCAGGTACAGCGTCACCTTGCGCTCGACCGGCTTGGCGATCGTGACCTCGGCCGGCGGGGGCGGCTGGTACTTGTTGCGCTCCCCGCAGCCCGTGAGCGCCAGGAGCGCGGCGAGCGCCAGGCCGACGCGCAGTCTTTTTGCGATTCCGCTCATGCTTCCGTCGGGGGTTTGCGCCGCCACGGTACTTGCCCGAAAACACGGGCGCCCTCGCCTGGAGGCTACGTCAGACTACTAACTAATTCCCTTCCAACGGACCTGACGAATTGCTTATCCCCTGCTCACACCAGCCCCTTGCGCTGCTGGATCATCATGTACGTGTCGTAGGTCTGCTCGGCGAGCTGAAACCACAGGTAGTCCTCGCCGCGGATCTGCGTCATCGCCTCGTAAACCTTTTTGAACCCGGCGTTCTGGGCGCAAATCTCGGCGTAGACCTCGTTTGCCGCGGCAAAGCAGGCATCGAGCACGGCCTCCGTGAATGGGCGCGGCTCGGCGCCGCCGATGGCGAGCCGCTTCAGGGCCGGCGGGTTCTCGAGGTCGTAGCGCGCCAGCATCGTCGTGTTGGCGAGCGCCGCCGACGTCTTCACCGCCGCCTGGTAGCTCTTCGGCAGCGTGTTCCACTTCTCCATATTGAAGAAGAAGTTGAGCATCGCCTGGCCTTCCCACCAGCCGGGGTAATAGTAGTACTTGGCCACCTTGGAGAAGCCGAGCTTCTCGTCGTCGTAGGGGCCGACCCACTCGGCCGCGTCGATGGTGCCCTTCTCCAGCGACGGGTAGATGTCGCTGCCGGCGATCTGCTGCGGCACCGCACCGATGCGCGACATCACGGCGCCCGCGAGCCCGCCGATGCGGATCTTCAAGCCGCGCATGTCCGCTGGCGTGTTGATCTCCTTGCGATACCAGCCGCCCATCTGCGCGCCGGTGTTGCCGCCGGGCAGCCCGAAGAGGTTGAAGCGCTTATAGAAGTCGTTCATCAGGTCGATGCCGCCGCCCTCGTACATCCACGCGTTCTGCATGCGGCAGTTGAGCCCGAACGGCACCGCAGTACCGAAGGCGAACGTCGGGTCCTTGCCCCAGTAGTAGTAGGAGGCCGTGTGGCAGGCCTCGACCGAGCCGTTGGCCACGGCGTCGGCGGCCGACAGCCCCGGCACGATCTCGGTCGGCGCGAAGACCTGCACACGGAAGCGGTTGTCGGTCGACTCGGCGAGCGACTTGGCGAACACCTCGGCGGCGCCGTAGATCGTGTCGAGCGACTTGGGGAAGCTCGACACCATGCGCCATTCGAGCGCCGGCATGGTCTGGGCGATGGCCGGCGCGGCGATGGCGGCCCCTGCCGTTCCGGCCGTGGCCGCCGTCAGGAACGTGCGGCGATTGAGCTTGCGTGCTCCCGGCATGCGTCCTCCCTCCCGGACCGCTTCGCGGCGGTCTTGCTTTAGCCCCTTATAGCGCCGGCCTCGGCGCCCACAAATGCGCGCCTGCACGGCACGGCTTGCCGCCATGGTGCCTGCAGCCTAAACCGCTTGCCAGACCAAGAAGCGCAGACTTGGGTAACAGGCTTGGGCAAGGAGCGAGGCGAGGAGGCGGCCGAGGTGGAAAGCGACGCATCCGGCAAGGCTATTGGCGAGGTCACCGGCGCGCTGCTGGCGGGAGGGCGCTCTCAGCGCATGGGCCGTGACAAGGGCCTGCTCGAGCTCGCCGGCAAGCCCATGATCGCCCACGTCATCGCGCGCCTGCGCCCGCAGGTGCACCGCATCGTCATCAGCGCCAACGACGATCCCGCCCGCTTCTCCGGCACCTGCCTGCCCGTCGTCGCCGACACGGTCGAGGGCCACGCCGGCCCGCTCGCGGGCTTGCACGCCGTGCTTCGATGGGCGGTGAGCGAGACGCCGGAGGCCCGCTTCGTCGCGACCGTGCCCGTCGACACGCCGTTCCTGCCCGAGGACCTCGTTGCGCGCCTGGCGGTGGCCCGCGCCGAGAGTGATGCCGCTGCGGCGATCGCGGCGTCCGCTGGCCGCCGCCATCCGGTCGTCGGCCTGTGGGAGGTGGCGCTCATCGGCGAGGTGGAGGACGCACTGCGCTCGGGCGTGCGCGCCATGACGCACTTCGCCGAGATGCAGAAGAGCGCGGTCGCCGACTTCGCCCTCATCGAGGCCGGAGACGTTGCGATCGACCCCTTCTTCAATGTGAACACGCCGGCAGAGCTGGCGCAGGCCGAGGCGCTGCTCGCAGCTGAGGCCGGCGCCGCGCAGGCGCACAAATAAGGGGCGCTGCTCCCGGCGTCGCCAGCGTCCTCACTTGCGGCCTCACTTGCGACCTGGGCCGCGCCCGCGATCGAGCCAAGCAAAACGCGCCGGGCGCTCCCCGTGAGCGGCTTTCCAGCGTCGTCGCAGGTAGCCAGCGGCGAGCGCCAACAGGATCAGCGCGACCGCTCCCCACAGCACCCAATGCGCCAACAGCGAGCGCAAGAAGCCGGGCTCCATCCCATTGTCGGGCAAGGTCACGAAACGTCCGGCCCTGTTGGGGCCAACCGTCTGCCCCAAGTACCAAGCAAGAAGACTGATAAGTATACGCATCTGTCACATACCCCGGCCCCGGCTCCCGTCGCCGAACGAGATTAGGGGTCGCCACCGCTATTGTGACCCTGCAGCCAACAAAGCCCTTGAACGCTGCACGGCCGTCGCTAGCTTAGCTGCGAGCGCGCGGGCCGGGCCCTTGGCGGCGGCGCAGCGCGAAGTCACCACGGAAGCGATCGTTCGCCAGGATGTGCCTCGATGAGTGATGGAGCAAGAGCGCAGACGCCGCCGGCACTGGTCGACCAGCACGGCCGCGCCATCACCTATCTCAGAGTGTCCGTCACCGACCGCTGCGACTTCCGCTGTGTCTACTGCATGTCCGAGCACATGACGTTCCTGCCGCGCCGCGATCTGCTCACGCTGGAGGAGCTCGACCGGATCTGCTCGGCGTTCGTGGCGCGCGGCGTCGACAAGCTGCGCATCACCGGCGGCGAGCCGCTGGTGCGCCGCAACATCATGTGGCTGTTCGAAAGGCTCTCGCGCCACCTCGACGCGGGCAAGCTGCGCGAGCTGACGCTGACCACCAACGGCAGCCAGTTGAAGCGCTTTGCACGCGAGCTGAAAGCAGCCGGTGTCGAGCGCATCAATGTCTCCATCGATACGCTCAACCCCGATCGCTTCCGCGCGATCACGCGTTGGGGCGATCTTGCGACCGTGCTTGAAGGCCTTAAGGCCGCCGAGGCGGCGGGCCTCAAGGTCAAGATCAACACCGTGGCGCTCAAAGGTACCAACGAGGACGAGATCGACGATCTCATTCGTTTCGCGCACGGGCGCGGCCACGACCTGACGCTCATCGAGACCATGCCCATGGGCGAGGTCGACGGCGACCGCACCGACCAGTACCTGCCCCTGTCGATCGTGCGCGCGCGCCTCATCGACCGCTGGACGCTGCAAGAGATCCCTTACCAGACAGGCGGACCGGCACGCTATGTCCGCGTCGCCGAGACCGGCGGCCGGATCGGCTTCATCACGCCGCTCACCCACAACTTCTGCGAGAGCTGCAACCGCGTGCGCCTCACCTGCACCGGCACGCTCTACATGTGCTTGGGCCAGGAGGACGCCGTCGACCTGCGCGCGCCGCTGCGCGCCAGCGCCGACGATGCGCGCCTCAACGCGGCCATCGATCAGGCCATGGCCTTGAAGCCGAAGGGGCACGATTTCGTCATCGACCGGCGCGCCGGCAAGCCGGCGGTCGCGCGCCACATGAGCGTTACGGGCGGGTAGGACTACTTGAGCAGCTTGCGCACGCTCTCGCGCACCTGGTCGAGCGTGAACGGCTTGGAGATCACCGCGACATGCGGGCCCGACAGGTCCTTGGCGCGGTCGAGCTGATCGGAGAACCCCGACATGAGCAGCACGCGGATGCCCGGCTGCAGCGGGAAGGAATGCTCTGCGAGCGCAATGCCATCGAGCATCGGCATCTCCACATCGGTGACGAGCAGGTCGAACCGGCCACCCTCCTTCAGCTGGTCGAGTGCCTCGTTGCCGTCCTGTGTGACGAGAACCTTGTGACCGTCGGCCTCGAGCGCGCGCCGCACCAGATCACGCGTCGCCGCATCGTCGTCCGCCAGCAGTATCTGCGCCATGGCTCGCCCCTTCCTCGTCCCACCAACTCTCGTCACTCGCGCACGACGCGCCCCACGAAGGGCAGCTCGCGATAGCGGTGCGCAACGTCCATGCCGTAGCCGACCACGAAGGTATCCGGACACGCAAACGCGCAATAGTCCGGCTCCAGGCTGACGGCCCGCTTGGCGTGCTTGTCGAGCAGCACGCAGGTCTTGATCACTTGCGCGCCGCGCGCGGCGATGAGGTCCTTGGCGAAGGCGAGCGTGCGCCCTGAATCGAGCACGTCGTCGACGATGAGCACGTTGCGGCCCCTGACCTCGAGGTCCATGTCGCGCAGGATCGTGACCTGGCCCGAGGAGACGCGCGCCTTGCGATAGCTCGACAGCGTCATGAAATCGACCTCGGGCGCCAGGCCGACGCCGTAGAGCGCGCGGATCAGGTCGGCAGCGAACACGAAGCTGCCTTTGAGGATCGCCACCACCATCAGGCTCTCCAGGCGGTCGCCGGCGATTTGCTCGGCGATCTCGCCCAGCCGGTGGGCAATTTCCTCCGGGGTGAAGATCACCTCGAGCTCGGGGCCCACAGCTGTCTCGTAGGTCATGGCCATTGGTCCGATCGCCGTTGTGCCTATTGTGAACGCGGCAAGATAGCAGGACATTGCATCACCACCACAATGCGGCCATAACGTCCCAGGCTGGCCCAGAAACCCGGTGCACACGAGGCCGCCACATTCCTGACCAATTGATCGCGCGACACGCATACCCAAGGGGTCCTGAGTGACCTACCCTCAATGCCGCAAACGGGTGGCTGATACTTGTGATTCGGTTGAACAACATCGCGCTCGCCTATGAGCGGGGCAACGACGTCCTCTCGGAAGTGAGCTTTCATCTGCGGCCGGGCTCGTTCCACTTCCTTACCGGTCCCTCGGGCGCCGGCAAGTCCTCGTTGCTGCGGCTCTTGTTCATGTCGCTGCACCCGACCAATGGCCACATCTACCTCTTCAACCAGGACGTGAGCCGCATCTCGACGTCGAAGCGCGCCCAGCTGCGCCGGCGCATCGGCATCGTCTTCCAGGATTTCCGCCTGCTCGACCACTTGACGACGTGGGAGAACGTGGCGCTCCCCTTGCGCGTGGTCGGCAAGCGCCTCGCCGACTACAGGGAGGATGTGACAGATCTTCTGCAATGGGTCGGCCTCGGCGACCGTATGCACGCCTATCCGTCCGTCCTGTCGGGTGGAGAGAAGCAGCGGGCGGCGATTGCCCGCGCCGTCATCGGCAAGCCCGAGCTGCTGCTGGCGGACGAGCCCACCGGCAACGTCGACCCGCAAATGGCGCGGCGCCTCTTGCGCCTCTTCATCGAGCTGAACCGCCTCGGCACCTCCGTGCTGATCGCAACCCATGACCATCAACTGATGCGGCAGTTCAAGGCGCCGCGTCTGGAGCTGCACGACGGCCATGTCCGGATCGTATGACAGACCCGGCGGGCGCCGAAGCACTTTGCCTTCGGCGGCCGGCTATGATCCTTTCGACGACGTCCTGACCGGGCCCACGACCGGCCCGGAGCAGCAGTATCTCTATGCGCCGCCGCCCGAGGCGCGCCACGACGGCGCGCATCGGCCAGATCCGCACGCGCCGGCCCGCGCCTCCAAGCGCAAGCCCAGCAAGCCGCCGACGCAAACGCCCGTCGTGCCCCCAGACTCGGTCACCGGCCGCTCGCTCACGCTCGTCATCTCCATCATGTGCTTTCTCGCCTGCCTCACCGCCGGCGCCGTCTACATGATCAACGAGTTGGCCAACGCCTGGCTCAAGGACATCGCCAGCGAGGTCACGGTTCAGGTCGAGCCGCAGGAGAACGTCGACACCGTCAAGACGGTGCAGGAGGTGCAGACCTTCCTCGCGGGCCAACCCGGCATCGCCCGCGCCCAGACCTTGAGCCTCGATGAGACCGGCAAGCTGTTGGAGCCCTGGCTGGGGCAGACGGACGCCTTGAGCGAGCTGCCGGTGCCGCGCCTCATCGCCATCGAGATCGACCGGCAGTCCCCGCCCGACATCGCGGCGCTGCGGGCCGAGCTCGCCAAGGGCTACAAGGGCGTGACGCTCGACGACCACCGCCACTGGCAGCGCCAGATCCGGACGGTAACCGGCTCCTTCGCGCTCGGCGGGCTTGCGATCCTTCTCCTGGTCGCCGCGGCGACGACCGCGATCATCGTGTCGGCGACCCGCTCGGCCATGGCCTCCAACCGCGAGATCGTCGAGGTCCTGCACTTCGTCGGCGCCACCGACCGCTTCATCGCGCGCGAGTTCGAGAAGCACTTCCTGCGGCTCGGCATTCGCGCCGGCCTCGTCGGCGCCGGCTGCGCCATGGCGGTGTTCCTCTCGATGCGGGCCGTCATGGAGCTCATGGGCGGCGGCGACCTGACCGTGGCCGAGATGCACCGCCTCATCGGCACCGGCGGCCTCGACTTGGCCGGCTATCTGCTCTTGGGCGTCGTCGTCATCATCATCGCGGCTTTGTGCATGCTGACCTCGCGATTCGGCGTCTTCCGCATCCTCAACGCCAAGCCCTAACGCGCTGCAGCAAGCACGACACAGGCCACGCGCTCGTTCGGCCGAGCCCCGCAAAGTCCCCCTGTCACAACGCCGACCAAATCGGCTAGTGTGCTGCCCGCGAGCGTCGCCTGCGTGCATCGTCGGCGCTCGCGCAATGTCAGCGAAGGCGGCGCGAATCGATGCGATGAAGGGCTGGTTGCGAGTCATGGTCCTGGGAACGGGGGCGCTTCTATCGCTGCTCGCGCTCGGCTTCGTCTTGTTCGCCGCCGTCGTCACGCGTCCGCCCGCGCCCGCCGATCTGCACGCCGACGGCATCGTTGTGCTCACCGGCGAGAGCCGGCGCATCGCCGAAGGTGGGCGCCTGCTCAAGGAAGGGCGCGCCGAGCGCATGCTGATCTCGGGTGTCTTCCGGCGCACGGGCAAACATGCGCTGATGCGGATATCGGGGCTGCCCGAGCAGAAGTTCGACTGCTGCGTCGACATCGGCTACGACGCCCTCGACACCGCGGGCAATGCCGACGAGGCCCGCGCCTGGGCGACGGAGCGCCGCTACGCCACCTTGATCGTGGTCACGGCGAGCTACCACATGCCGCGCAGCCTGGCTGAGCTTTCGCTCGCCATGCCGGCGGCGCGGCTCATTCCCCACCCGATCGTGACCAAGGGATTTCCCGAGCGGCGCTGGTGGCTCAATATCACCATCACCCGGCTGTTGTTGTCGGAGTACCTGAAGTTTCTCCCCGCAGCGGCGCACCTGACGGTGGCGCGGCTGCTGCGCGGCACGGACCAAAGCTCGCTCGCCGAGATGCCGAGCGGGCACCCGGCCGGAATTTGAGGCGCTGCACGTGTCCCTTTCCGCGTCCTTGACGGTGCTGCGCTCGATCCTTTTCGTGCCGGTGTTCTACATCAACACGGCGCTGTTCGTGGTCTTGGGCTCGTTCCTGCTGTTGGGACCGCGCCGCTACGCGATGATGGGCCTCAAGGGGCACGCCATCGTCACGCTGTGGCTCTTGAAGGTCATCGTCGGCACGCGCATGGAGGTGCGCGGGCGCGACAAGCTGCCAAAGCCCCCTTACCTCGTCGCCTCCAAGCACCAGTCGGCGTGGGACACCTTCGCGCTCATTCCGATCTTCACCGACCCGGCGCTCGTCATGAAGGCCGAACTCAAACACATCCCCTTCTACGGCTGGTTCTCGCGCAAGTTCGAGCACATCTTCGTCGAGCGCGCGCGCGGGCCGGCGGCCTTGCGCAAGCTGGAGCGGGACGCCAAGGACCGCGCCGACGCCGGCCGCGAGGTGATGATCTTCCCCGAAGGCACCCGGCGCGCGCCGGGAGCCGTGCCCGACTACAAATCGGGCGCGGTGGCGCTTTACGAGGAGCTCAAGCTGCCGTGCGTGCCCATGGCGCTCAACTCCGGCCTCTACTGGCCGCGGCGCAAGCTCATGCGCTATCCCGGCACCATCATCGTCGAGATCCTCGACCCGATTCCCGCCGGCCTGCCGCGGCCTGAGTTCCGGGCCGAGCTCGAGCGGCGGATCGAGGCGGCCGCCAACCGGTTGATCGTGGAGGCGGCGCGCGGGCCCACGCCGCCGCCGATCGCTGCCGACGTCCTGGCGCGCGCCGAGGCCGCTTGCCGCTCGAATTCTGAAGACACATTAACTAAATTTAAACAGATTAATTAACCAAGGGAGGACCGCCCGCGGGAAGGCCCACCGCTTGGGCGTTTCGTCGCAAAAGTGTCATACTACAAAAGTAAATCATTGGTCTTATTACGTATTTCTGTTGGCCTCGAGGGCAACGCCCAGGCCCCCACCAGTCCCCTACGCGGGCGCGACCGGGTGCGACACCAACTGGGGCCTCAGGCCCTTCGCACAGGCCCCCTCCCTACCTATATCTGGCTGAGCCGCTCTTCCGCTTCCCTCGCGGAAGTGCCCCTCTTTCCCCCCTGGGGCCAGCGGCAGAAGACGGGACGCTGATCTCTCCCCCCGGATCAGCGTCCTTTTCGTTTTTTGGGGCGGCTCTTGTCCGGCTCGCCTCAAACAAAGCAGGAATATATCAGGAACATTAATTGACTTTTTGCGCCTCGCAGCCCATGTTTCGGGTTCGAGAGCAGGACGCGGCCATGCCTCAAACACCCGAATTCCTGGCCCCGATCTCGGAGGAGATCTGGGACCTCAAGTATCGCCTCAAGACGCTTGAAGGCGCCCCGGTCGACGCCACGCTCGACGACACGGTCTGGCGCGTCGCCCGCGCCGCTTCCGAGCCCGAGAAGGGCGGCAAGCGCGCACGCGAGAAGTGGGCGAGCCGCTTCCACGATGCCATCGCCGACTTCGGCTTCCTGCCCGCGGGCCGCATCCTCGCCGGCGCCGGCACCGGGCGCTCCGTCACGCTCTTCAACTGCTTCGTGCTCGGCACCATTGCCGATGATCTCGGCGCCATCTTCGAGGGCGTCAAAGAGGCCGCGCTGACGATGCAGCAGGGCGGCGGCATCGGGCACGACTTCTCCACGCTGCGTCCGCAAGGCGCGCGCGTTGCCTCGATCGGGGCCGACGCCTCGGGGCCCGTCAGCTTCATGGATGTGTGGGACGCCATGTGCCGCACCATCATGTCGGCCGGCAGCCGCCGCGGCGCCATGATGGCGACCTTGCGCTGCGACCATCCCGACATCGAAGCCTTCGTCGACGCCAAGTCCGATCCCCGCCGCCTGCGCAATTTCAATCTTTCGGTGCTCGTCACCGACGCCTTCCTCAAGGCGGTGCGCGAGGACGGCCCGTGGGAGCTCAAATTTGCCGGCAAGGTCTACCGCACGCTTCCCGCGCGCGCGCTGTGGGAGCGCATCATGCAGGCGACCTACGATTTCGCCGAGCCGGGCGTCCTCTTCATCGACCGCGTGAACGCGCGCAACAACCTCAAATATTGCGAGGAGATCCACGCAACCAACCCTTGCGGCGAGCAGCCGCTGCCCCCTTATGGCGCCTGCCTCCTGGGCTCCATCAACCTCGCGCAGCTGATCGAGCACCCCTTCACCAACGCCGCCACGCTGGACGCCTCCAAGCTCGCCGAGCGCGTGCGGCTCGCCGTGCGCTTCCTCGACAACGTCATCGACGTCTCCAACTACCCGCTGCCGGCCCAGCGCAAGGAGGCGCTGGCCAAGCGCCGCATCGGGCTGGGGATCACTGGGCTGGCGGATGCGCTGATCTATTGCGGTTTCAAGTACGGCACCAAGGATGCGGCAGCGCTCGCCGGCAGCTGGATGGCGGCGATCCAGAACGCCGCCTACCTCGCCAGCACCGAGCTCGCCGCCGAGAAGGGCGCCTTCCCGCTCTACGACGCCAAACGCTTCCTCGAGAGCCCCAACGTCGCGCTCCTCGATGAGCCGGTGCGCGCCGCCATCCGCCGCCACGGCATCCGCAACGGCTGCCTCACTTCAATCGCGCCCACGGGCACCATCTCGCTGCTCGCGGGCAACGTCTCGAGCGGGATCGAGCCCGTTTACGATTTTCTCTACCACCGCCGCGTGCTCGGCAAAGGTGGCGCCACGCACGAGGAGCTGGTCGAGGACCAGGCGCACGCCTTCTTCCGCCGCCAGTTCGGGGCCGCAGCGCCCCTTCCCGACACCTTCGTCAGGGCCGGCGACCTCACACCGCACGAGCACCTGCAGATGCAGGCGGCGCTGCAGCCCTACGTCGACTCGGCCATCTCCAAGACCATCAACTGCCCGGAGAACGTCTCCTTTGCCGCCTTCAAGGACATTTATCTCGAGGCGCACGCCCTGGGCCTCAAAGGTTGCACCACCTACCGCCCGAACCCGGTGACGGGGGCGGTGCTGCAGCCGGCCACGGAAGCTGCAGCCGAGCCTGCCGCAGAGGCGGCCGCGAAAGCGAAGAGCCCCGCCAAGGAGCGGCGTTTCGAGATCTCAGCCGTCCCGGCGGAGGAGCGCGCCAATGTCGTCTCCATGGCGCCGCCGCTCGAGCGCGAGACCGTGCTCGCCGGCTATACCTACAAGCTCAAGTGGCCCGGCAGCGACCACGCCATCTACGTGACCATCAACGACATCGAGCAAGGCGTTCATGCCGGAGGCGTGTCTTCGACACGACGGCGTCCCTTCGAGATCTTCATCAACACGCGCAACCTCGAGCACTACGCCTGGACCGTGGCGCTCACCCGCATGATCAGCGCCGTGTTCCGCCGCGGCGGCGACGTCACCTTCGTCGCCGACGAGCTCAAGGCGGTGTTCGACCCCCAGGGCGGCCACTGGGTCGGCGGGCGCTACGTGCCGAGCCTGCTCGCGGCTATCGGCGAGGTGATCGAGACGCACATGATCCGCACCGGCTTCCTGCAGGGCGACGAGGCCCGCCTTTCCCTCGGCGAAGCACAGCGACACGCCGACGCAGCCGCGCAGGGCGCCACGCCGGCGGCCGGCGAGCGTCCCGTCCGGCTCAAGCTGTGCCCGCGCTGCTCGTCTGCCGACTACGTGCACCGCGAAGGATGCTGGGTGTGCCACGCGTGCGGCTTCTCGCGCTGCGGCTGATGGCGCCGGAGACGTGCTGCCGCTTGAGGTCTTAAGCGGCGTTGAAGAGGCGTTTTGGGAGTTCGCGCCGTGCGGCAAGATTGCGTTCACTTTGCCGCAAAATCACTGAGATCGGGCCACAGAAAAGCTCGAAACCGCGGGCATCGTTAAGCAATGAAGCATAGGCTGGCCCCAAAGAGAAACGGCGTCGAACAGAACGTGAGCCAAAGGGCCGCGAAGGGATCGTCAGTCATGAGTGCGCGTATTATTGAGCTCGCCGCGTACCGAGCCGAGCGCTCACACAGGAGCGAGGCGGCGGCAGCCCCCGACATGAAGGCCAGCGAGGCCAACCGCTTCCATTTCTGGACCGGTGCCTCGGGCAAGCGCTACGTCCACACCGTCTACGAGCTGTTCGAGTGCCCACCGCTGCCGGCCGCCAACTACGTTCTGGTGCGGCGCGAGGCCGGCGCCCGGCGCAAGATCCTGTCCATAGGCCGCGTGGGCAATGGCGCCCCCTCGCTCAACCTCGCCGAAGTCCGCCAGCGCGGCGCCGAGCTCGGGGCCGACGAGGTCCACGTGCACCTCCTGGCTGAGAGCGCCAAGCTCGCCAAGCTGGTTGAGTTCGACCTGCGCACGGGCCAGATCGAGGCCGACTTCGCCCGCCTCACCGGCAACGTCGCCCACTAATCCAATTCCCTCTGCTGCTCGAGACGACGGTGTCAGACCCCTCCAGGGTCTGACACCTCGGGCTCATCGCAAAGTCCATCCACTCGGCGCGCGCCCAGCGCGGCGCGATAGGTGAAGCGGCGCGCGTCCTCGGAGCGCAGACGGCGGCGCGTGCGCACGGGGGCCCGGCGCCACGCCCGCATCATCGCCAGCGCCCCGGGGCGCGCGTGCGTGTCGGCTTCACAGCGGGATACGTGCGGGCCGACGAGGCTCATGAGCCGCTCCAGCGCCCGCTCGCGGATGCCGAGCTCGCCCAGGTGGGCGAGCGTGCTGACGAGATAGTCGATGTTGCCGCCCGAGCGGCCGGCGGCACCGCGGATGAGGAGGGCCTGCTCCATAAGCGGCAGCCGCCCAGCGTAGCTCGGGTGCGCGCGCTCGACCAGGAAGGCGAGCGCCATCACCTCCGGGTGCCCCGCCCGCAATAGCGTGACCGGCACCAGAGCCTCGCGGTAGACGCTGATGATCTGCTCGCGCTCGCGCAGGTAGGCGAGCGTCGCCGGCGCGGCGGCGGCCCCCACGCGGAAGGCGAGCCCCTCGCACGTGCCCCCGCGGTCGAGGCCGAGCACCAGGCCCGGGCGGCGGGGGGAGCCGCGGTGGTGGCGCGAGTAGATGCAGAACGCGCGGCTCCAGCCGGTAAGTCGCGCGTGCGCCACCTCCTCGAATGGGAAACCCGGCCGCCACATCAGCGAGCCGTAGGCGAACACCCAGAGGTCGCGATTTCCCCTCATCGCTATTTCGACGCGTGCTTCTTCCCGGCTGGCGGAGCGGCCTCGGGAGCTGCCTGGTGCGCGCGGCCGAAGTCGGGAGCGGCCGTATCCTGCCCCGCCTCGATGATGCCGCGGCGGATGGCGCGCGCCTCCGTGAACAGGCGGAACAGCGTCTCCCCGTCGCCGAAGCGGATGGCGCGCTGCAATTCGGCCAGGTCCTCCGAGAAGCGGCCGAGCATCTCCAACACCGCCTCCTTGTTGTTGAGGAACACGTCGCGCCACATGGTCGGATCGGAGGCGGCGATGCGCGTGAAGTCGCGGAAGCCGCCGGCGGAGAACTTGATGACCTCGGAGTTGGTCACGCGCTCCAGATGCGCCGCCGTGTTGACGATGTTGTAGGCGATGAGGTGCGGCAGGTGGCTCGTCACGCCGAGCACCATGTCGTGGTGCTCGGGGCTCATGATCTCGACCTTGGAGCCCAGCGCCTCCCAGAACGCCTTGAGCTTTTTCACTGCGGCCTGATCCGTCTCCGGCGGCGGCGTCAGAATGGTCCAGCGCCCGTCGAAGAGCTCGGCAAAGCCCGCCTCTGGTCCCGACTGCTCGGTGCCGGCGATGGGGTGGCCCGGCACGAAATGCACGCCCTCAGGGATATGCGGAGCGATGTCGCGTACGACCGCCGCCTTCACCGAGCCGACGTCGGTCACTATAGCGCCCGGCTTGAGGTTGGGCGCGATCTCGGCGGCGAGCGCGCCGCAGACCCCCACCGGCACCGACAGGATGACGAGGTCGGCGTTCTTCACCGCGTCGGCAGCATGCACGCAGCCGCGATCGATCAGGCGCAAGGCAAGCGCAGTCTCGAGCGTCGCCTTGGTGCGCGCCGCGCCGGTGATGGTCTGCGCCAGGCCCTTGCGCCGCATCGCATGGCTGATCGAGGAGCCGATGAGGCCGACGCCGATCAGGGCGACGTGCTCGAACGTGGGCTCCAACTCGGGTTTGGGCTTGGGGCCCGTCATGCGGCCGCTCCTTTGAGGAAATCGGCGAGCGCTGCGACGACCGCACGGTTGTCGGCCTCCGTCCCCACCGTGATGCGCAAGGCGTGCGGCAAGCCGTAGGCGTCGACGCGGCGCACGAGGATGGCGCGCGACTTGAGGAAGTCGTCCGCTGCGCTCGCAGCCTTGTGCAAATCCTTCGGAAAGTGCACGAGCAGGAAGTTGGCGACGCTGGGGCTGACCTTCAAGCCGAGCTTCTCGATCTCGGTCGCGAGCCACGGCAGCCAGCGCGCGTTGTGCTTGGCGGACGCCTCCACGTGGCCCGCGTCCTCTATCGCCGCCGCGCCCGCCGCGATCGCCGGCGCCGACACGTTGAACGGTCCGCGGATGCGGTTCAAGACGTCGGCCACCGCCTCCGGGCAATAGGCCCAGCCGAGCCGCAGCGCCGCGAGCCCGTGGATCTTGGAGAACGTGCGCGTCATCACCGTGTTGGCGGTGGTGGCGACGAGCTCGATGCCCGCCTCGTAGTCATTGCGCTCAACGTACTCGGCATAGGCTGCATCGAGCACCAAAAGCACGTGGCCCGGCAGCCCCGCCCGCAGCGCGCGCACCTCGTCGAACGAGATGTAGGTGCCGGTGGGGTTGTTGGGATTGGCCAGGAATACCACCTTGGTGCGGTCGCTGACCCGCTTCAGGATGGCGCCGACGTCGGTGCGCAGATCCTTCTCCGGCGCCACCACGGGCGTCGCTCCGTTGGCGAGAATGATGATGCGATAGAGCAGGAAGCCGTGCTCGGTGAAGATCGCCTCGTCCCCGGGGCCGAGGTAGGCGTGCGCCAGCAGGCTCAGCAGCTCATCCGAGCCGGCACCGCACACGATGCGCCGCGCGTTGAGCCCGTAGCGGGCGGCAATCGCGGCGTGCAGGGCCGCACTGGCGCCGTCGGGATAGCGCTCGAGCTCGCCCGCGGCGTCCCGGTAGGCGGCGACCGCCTTCGGGCTCGGCCCCAGCGGCGTCTCGTTGGACGACAGCTTGATCGGCTTTGAGCCAGACGGCAGCCGGCTCTCGCCCGGGACGTAGGGGTCGATCTCGAGGATGCCGGGTCTTGGCTGGGGGGCGGCAATGGCCATGAGGGCTTGGTCCGAGTACAGGCACGCGTCTGAATTGCGAGGGCGCGGCAAGTGATACAGAGGCCCGCCCCAGAACGCAAAGGCTAGGGTCTTGCAACGCTGCGCTTGGTTGGATGGCGCCAGGAGCCGTCCGCCACCTTCCAGGGCGATAGGTGTGGTTCACCAGCCAGGCGTCGGGACACTTGACGCTCCCGCCCCCACCCCCTATTCCCTTGCGCACGTCGTGGTGATTTGGCCGGCCGGCTTGCAACCACGTTAAACAAGTCGCTAAAAAAGGCCGCACACACCCGGTTAGCGGATGGGCGGCCTTCAAGGCCAGCCAGTCCGGCCGGGTTTCTTTTTGCCGCCCTCGCTTTGAGCGCGGGCAGGGAGTGTGCACAGACGATGGCAGTGCCTCCGACATTGGCGGGCGACGTCGGCGTGGTAGCCGACGCAGAGCGCAGCGCGCGTCTTGCCGAGGCCAATGCACCCTCGAGCAAGGTCCTGCGCCTGCCCGAGAGCGAGCCCCTGCGCCTCGCCTGCGATCAGCTGCTCGCGCCCATCACCATCGCCTACGAGACCTATGGCGAGCTCAACGCGGAGAAGTCGAACGCCATCCTCGTCTGCCACGCGTTGACCGGCGACCAGTACGTGGCGAGCGAGCATCCCGTCACCAAGAAGCCCGGCTGGTGGGAGACGCTCGTCGGCCCCGGCAAGCCGGTCGACACCGACCGCTTCTTCGTCATCTGCCCCAACATTCTCGGCGGCTGCATGGGATCGACGGGGCCCGCCTCCATCGATCCCAAAACGGGCAAGCCCTACGCGCTGAATTTCCCCGTCATCACCGTCTCCGACATGGTGAACGCGCAAGCGCGCCTCATCGACCATCTCGGCATCGAGCAGCTCTTCTGCGTCATCGGCGGGTCGATGGGCGGCATGCAGGTGCTCGAGTGGGCCTCGAGCCACACCGACCGCGTGTTCTCGGCCGTCCCCATCGCCACCGCTGCGTGGCACTCCTCGCAGAACATCGCCTTCCACGAGGTCGGGCGCCAGGCCGTCATGGCCGATCCCGACTGGTGCGGGGGCGACTACCATTCCCATGGCAAGGTGCCGCGCAACGGCCTCGCGGTCGCGCGCATGGCAGCCCACATCACCTACCTGTCGGAGGATGCGCTGCACCGCAAGTTCGGCCGCAACCTGCAGGACCGCTCCAGGCTCACCTTCTCCTTCAACGCCGACTTCCAGGTGGAGAGCTATCTGCGCCACCAGGGCTCGACCTTCGTCGACCGCTTCGACGCCAACAGCTACCTCTACATTACGCGCGCGATGGACTACTTCGATCTCGGCGCCGAGCACGGCGACGTGCTGGCCAACGCCTTCCGCGGCACCAAGACGCGCTATTGCGTCGTCTCCTTCACCTCCGACTGGCTCTACCCGACGCGCGAGAGCCGCGAGATCGTGCAGGCCTTGAACGCGGTCGCCGCCAACGTCTCGTTCGTGGAGATCGAGACCAACAACGGACACGACTCCTTCCTTCTGGAGGAGCCGGAGTTCTTTGCCACCATCCGCGGGTTCTTGAACGCTGCCGGCGTCAAGCGCGGGTTGAAGGTGTAAGGCCGCCCCATGCTCAAAGTCGCAACACCACCGCACGGACCCCATCGCGTCGACCACCTCCTTATCGCGGAGATGGTGGAGACGGGCTCGCGCGTCCTCGACGTCGGCTGCGGCGACGGCGCGCTGTTGCAGCTCCTGGCCGAGATGAAGGCCACCGACGGGCGCGGCGTTGAGCTCTCGCGTGACCGCGTCAACGCCTGCGTGACGCGCGGCCTATCGGTCATCCAGGGCGACGCCGACCGCGACCTCGACGACTATCCCGACGGGGCCTTCGACTACGCCATCCTGAGCCTCACCATCCAGGCGACGCGCCACCCCAAGACGGTGCTGGAGAACCTGTTGCGCATCGGCCGGCGCGCGATCGTGTCGTTCCCCAACTTCGGGCACTGGCGCATCCGCATGGAATTGCTGCTGACGGGACGCATGCCGCAGACGCAGAACCTGCCCGAGGCCTGGTATGCGAGCCCCGACGCGCACTTGTGCACCATCAAGGACTTCGCCGACCTCGTCGCGCTGGTAAATGCGGAGGTGGAGGAGGCCGTGGCGTTCAACACCTCGGGCCACCGGCTGCCGATCCGCCACTCGATCTCGCTGCAGAACCTGCTGGGCGAGAAGGCCGTGTTCCTTCTGCGCAAGCCCCACGCCGCCTAACTCCCCTCTCCCTGTTCTTACCGGGAGAGGGAGCGCGAGCTTGCGCGCGAGCCGGCCGGCACCAGCCCGCGCAGGGCACGCGCCTTTGCCGGCTTGCCGATCGGCGCAATGAGCTCCTTGCGCGCCTCGGCGATGACCACGCCTGAGAAGGCCGGCGACACCACCGCCCCCATCCGCTCCCAGGCGGTCGCCGAGCGCAAGAGCATGCGCCGGCCCAGCGGCGGCATGAAGAGGGCCCCGCTCCAGTCGAGCGGCGTGAACATGGCCTCCACCAGCAGGGCATCGAGCTGGCGGCGGCTGTAAGGCCGCCCTTGCCCGAACGGCGTGTTGTCGAGCCGCGCCCACACCCCGCGCCGGTTGGGGACGACCAGCATGAGGCGGCCTTCGGGCGAGAGCACGCGCCAGATCTCGCGCAGCAGCGGCCGGGCGCGCTCGGCCATCTCAAGGCAGTGCACGGCCAGCAAGCGGTCGACCGAGCCGTCGGCGAGCGGCAGGCGATCCTCTTGCACGAGCACCGATAGACAGGGCGCGTTTTTCGGCCACACGATCGCGCCTTGCGCTTCGGGCATGAGCGCGCCGATGCGCCGCGCCTCCCCGCGAAACGCGCCGAGGTAGGGCGAGGCATAGCCGAGCCCGATCAGCGTCGCGCCGCCCAAACCGCGCCAGCGCGCACGAATGCGGTGCGTTAGCACGCGGCGCACCGTCTGCCCGAGCGCAGTCGCGTAGAAGGTCTTCAGATCGTCGACGTCGAGCTGCATGGGCCGATGAACCCTCGCGCTGTTGGCGGCCAGTCTGACCGGATCGGGGCGCAATTCAAGCCGTACCACAACGCTCGCGTGCGGGTGCGAGCGCGCAGCCGTCACGGCCGATCACACGGGCCAAGGAACCGGCCCGAAGCTGTTTCCTCTGATGCGATCCTGCTCTAGGGTCCCGGTCCGGGATCTTGGGGGTCGAGGAAGAGAGCCGCGCCGCATGCCGAAGCTCGATATTGAGCAATTTGCCTGCCTTTCCGATAACTATGCCGTGCTGATACACGACGCGGAGGCGGGGGTGACGGCCTCTATCGACGCGCCCGATGCCGACGCCATCTTAAAGCGCCTCTCCGCCAAGGGCTGGCGGCTCACGCATCTTCTCGTGACCCACCACCACAGCGACCACACCGGCGGCAACCTCAAGCTCAAGGAGATGACGGGGTGCACCGTCATCGGGCCCAAGGCGGAGGCGGAGCGCATTCCCGGGATCGACCGCGAGGTCGGCGAAGGCGACGTCATCACGTTCGGCCACTTCGAGATCCGGGTCCTGGACACGCCCGGACATACCCTCGGCCACGTTGCC
Source organism: uncultured Alphaproteobacteria bacterium (assembly GCA_963728165.1). GTDB lineage: Bacteria > Pseudomonadota > Alphaproteobacteria > Rhizobiales > Hyphomicrobiaceae > Hyphomicrobium_A. The sequence continues at coordinate 325,287 of CAVSIY010000006.1, forward strand.
TATTGGATCCCCGAAGCACGCGCGGTGTTCGTCGGCGACACGCTGTTTGCCATGGGGGCGGGGCGCATCTTCGAGGGCAACGCCGAGATGATGTGGAATTCGCTCAAGAAGCTCATGGAGCTGCCGCCCGACACCGAGATCTACTGCGGGCACGAGTACACAGCCGCCAATGCGCAGTTTGCGCTGACCGTGGACCCCGACAACCTGGCGCTGCAGAACCGCGCCAAGGAGGTCGATCAGCTGCGCGCCAAAGGCCGCCCCACGCTGCCGACGCGGCTCGATCGCGAGCTGGAGACCAACCCGTTCTTGAGACCCAACGTGACGGCCATCCGCGCCCGGCTCGGCATGCCCTTCGCGCCGGACTGGAAGGTCTTTGCCGAGATTCGCGAACGCAAGAACAAGGCCTGATGCCTCACCCCTCTTTGAGCGCCGCCGACGTGATCGGACTGCTGGACTTGAAGCCGCATCCGGAGGGCGGCCACTTCCGCGAGACGTTCCGCGATGCGCGCACCGAGGCCGGACGCGCCGCCTCGACCGCGATCTACTTTCTTCTTGCCGCGGGCGAGGTCTCGCGCTGGCATCGGGTAGATGCTGTGGAAGCCTGGCACTGGTACGCCGGGGCGCCCTTGGAGCTGTCGCTCGGCGCTGCGGCAGGCGCCGTCTCGCATGTGCGTCTCGGATCGGACCTCGCCGCGGGTGAGCGGCCGCAGGCCGTGGTGCCGGCCGGTCATTGGCAGCGCGCGCGAAGTCTAGGAGATTGGACCCTCGTCGGCTGCACCGTCGCTCCCGGATTCATCTTCGAGGGATTCGAGCTGGCGCCCGACGACTTCGAGCCGCAGGCAGAAGAGTTGCCCACCGCGCCAGATGTGGCCGACGAACCTCAAGATTGACTTTTCCACCGCTAACACCACCCTCGAATTTCTTTAATCAGTTGAACAACAAGATATTTTTCCCGCTGGGGCGCTCCGCGGCGAGCCCGCCCTTGCCGCCCCAAGCCGACTCACCAAAGAGTGCACCAGGGTTCATCCTGGACGACGGCTAGCGGGGGGTTGCCGGTTATGAAGCGCGAGTCACTAGGACCGATGCTGACGACGGTTTTCGTCGACTATGACAACGTCTACCTTTCGCTCAAGCGAAAGAGCGAGGAAGCGGCCAAGCGCTTCTCCAAGGACGCCAGCCGCTGGATCAAAGAGATCGAATCTGGCCGGCTCATGACGCCGACCAACGGGCCTTCCGTTGCGGACCAGCGCCGCATCGTGATCAACCGCTGCTACGGCAATCCGGTCCCGCGCCGCAACCAGAACGACAACTCCACCGACATGAGCTCGTTTCCGTTCGTGCGCCACCACTTCCTGCGCGCCGGATTCGAGGTGATCGATTGCCCGCCGCTGACGGCGCAGCTCAAGAACTCTGCCGACATCCGCATAGTGATGGACGTGCGCGACATCCTCACGCACGACACGCACTTCGACGAGTTCATCATCCTGTCGGGCGATGCCGACTTCACCCCGGTTCTGCACCGGCTGCGCTCGCACGCGCGCCGCACCGTGATCTATTCCAACGACAATACCGCAGCGCCCTATACGGCGATCTGCGACGCGGAAGTGCGCGAATCCGATTTCCTCGCGCTTCTGCTCGACGGCCAGCTGCCCGGCGATGCGATCGAGGACAACCGCCCCGAAATGGCCTCGCTGCCGAGCGCGGCCAATATCGAGACCTTGCGCAAGGAGATCTTGGGCGAGGTCGTCACGGCGGTGCGCGCGGCCGACCAACCGGTGCCGCTCGAGGCGCTCGCCGACCGCGCGGTGCGCAACCTCGGCTACGACAAGACGGTCGGCTCGGGGTGGGGCGGCATCGGCTCGTTCCGCGACCTGCTCACAAAGGGCCTGCCCGAGGACATTCGCCTCAGCAGCCAGCCACCTTACTGCGTCTACGACGCCACGCGCGCCGTGTCCCAACAGCACCCGAGCGAGGCCCGTCGCATCGAGCCGCGCCGCCCTGAGCCTGCGCGCGGCGCGGAAGCGCCGGGGGCCGGCTCAATCCACAGGTCGCTGCCGCCGCTTCTCGGCGCCATGCAACAAGCTCAGCGAACCGCCGGGCCGATCTCCGGGCCCCCCGCCCAGGCATCGCGCGGTCCGCTGGCCCCGGCCCAGTCCGAAGCCCTCTCGGGCCAGCCGGGGCTACCTCATCCGCAGCCGTATGCGCCCCGCTCCGGCGAAGGTGCGACGCTGATCCAGCAGTCGATCGCCCGCATCCACGAGGCGAGCCAGGCGCCGACGCTGTCGCCGCCCGACTATCGCACGCTGTTCGACGTCATGGCGCAGGAGATCGGCACCAACGGGCCGGCCGGCGCGCAGACGCTCGCCAACATCATCAAGCGGGCGCAAGACCTAGGGCTGGACATTCGCCGCGACGACGTGCGCTTCGTGCTCGATGTCGTCGGCGAGGGAGATCCTTGGTTCACGCAGGGCGTCTCGGCGAGCCTGTTCGCCAGCCGCTTCCGCAACTTCGTGGTCGCGCGCTGCCGCAGCCAGGGGCTCAACCTGTCGGCCGACGAGCTCGATCTCATCGAAGCATGGTTTGCCGCCCCCGCCGCTGCTCAGCGCGGCCCGACACCCCCGACCTACGCTGCTGCACCGCAGCCGCAGCCAGCAGCTGCGCCACAGCAACCGGCTCCGGGCAGCGGAAACGAGCTGCGCGCCGAGCGCTGGTGGGCTCTGGATGACGACCATCAGCCACAGCAGGCGCCCGAGCAGGGATTCTCCGATGAGTTCCCGCGCATCATCCGGACACGGCTGCGGGGATAATCCCCGCGCCGTGCAAAGGCGCGATGTCGGTGCGCAATTCGCGCATCAACCGCCGACACGCCGGCGTCAGGGCGCCATGTAGTGGCCGCCGTTGATGTCGAAGCAGGCGCCGGTGACGAAGCCCGCCTCGTCGGCGGCGAGAAACACCACCCCCCGCGCGATCTCATCCGCCTCGCCCAAGCGGCCGACCGGAATCTGCGGGATGATCTTGGTGTCCAGCACCTCCTTGGGCACGGCGCGGACCATCTCGGTGGCGATGTAGCCCGGCGCCAGCGTGTTGACGGTGATGCCCTTGGCCGCGCTCTCGTAGGCCAGCGCCTTGGTGAAGCCGTGGATGCCGGCCTTGGCTGCTGAGTAGTTGGTCTGGCCCATCTGTCCCTTGCGGCCGTTGATCGAGGACACGTTGATGATGCGCCCGAACGAGCGGCTGCGCATGCTCTCGATCACCTGGCGGCACATATTGAAGATGGAATCGAGATCGGTGCGGATCACGAGATCCCACTGCTCCTTGGTCATGCGGTGGAGCATGGCATCGCGGGTAATGCCGGCGTTGTTGACGAGCACGTCGATCGGCCCGAGATCCTTGACGACCTGCGCCACGCCCTGCTCGCAGGCGGCGAAGTCGCCCACGTCCCATTTGAACACCGGGATGCCCGTCTCGACCTGGAACTGCTGGGCTGCGGCGTCGTTGCCGGCGTAGTTGGCGGCGACGCGGTAGCCGCGGTTCTTCAATGCGATCGAGATAGCATGGCCGATGCCACGCGTTCCCCCCGTCACCAGCGCGACACGAGCCATCAGAATCCTCCCTCAGATTGTCTTTTGTTTGGATGTTGGACGGACGCCGGCCGCTGCCGACCGGCGCGCGTGTTCGGTTGGCGCGCCGTCACGCACGCTCGACGCACATGGCGATGCCCATGCCGCCGCCGATGCACAAGGTTGCAAGTCCCTTCTTGGCGTTGCGCCTCTTCATCTCGTAGAGCAGCGTGGTCAGGACGCGCGTGCCGGAGGCCCCGATGGGGTGGCCGATGGCGATGGCGCCGCCGTTGACGTTGACCTTGTCGGTGTCCCAGCCCACCCCTTTGTTGACCGCGCACGCTTGCGCGGCGAAGGCCTCGTTGGCCTCGATGAGGTCGAGGTCCTTGACCGTCCAGCCGGCCTTTTCCAGCGCCTTCTTGGAGGCGGGGATCGGGCCCGTCCCCATGATCGAGGGATCGACGCCCGCGTGTGCCCACGAGACGATGCGCGCGAGCGGCTCTATTCCGCGCTTCTTTGCCTCCTCCAGCGTCATGAGCACCACCGCAGCGGCGCCGTCGTTGATGCCCGACGAGTTGCCCGCGGTGACCGTGCCGTCCTTCTGGAAGGCGGGACGCAGCTTGGCGACCGACTCCAACGTGGCGCCGTCGCGGATGTACTCGTCGTCGGAGACGATCGTGTCGCCCTTCTTGCCCTTGATGGTCACGGGCACGATCTCGTCCTTGAACTTGCCGGCCTTCTTCGCTGCCTCCGCTTTGTTCTGCGAGGCCACGGCGAACTGATCCTGCTCATCGCGCGTGATCTGCCACTGGCGCGCGACGTTCTCGGCGGTCGTGCCCATGTGGTAGCCGTTGAAGGCATCCCACAGGCCGTCCTTGATCATGGTGTCGATGAGATCGAGCGGGCCCATCTTCACGCCGTTCCTCAGGTGGGCCGCGTGCTTGGACTGGCTCATGCTCTCCTGACCGCCGGCGACGACGATCGACGCCCCGCCCGTCTGGATCTGCTGCATGCCGAGCGCCACCGAGCGCAGCCCCGAACCGCACACCTGGTTGACGAGCCAAGCGGGGGAGTCGACCGGAATGCCGGCGCCGATGGAGGCCTGCCGGGCGGGGTTCTGGCCCTCTCCAGCCGTCAGAACCTGGCCCATGATGGCCTCCGACACGTCGCCCGGCTGCACGCCGGCCCGCTCCATCGCCGCCTTCATGGCTATGATTCCGAGCTCGTGGGCGGAGAGGCTTGCCAATGCGCCGTTGAAGGAGCCGACCGGCGTCCGCGCCGCGCTGGCAATGACGATGGTCGCGTTGTCTTGGCTCATCGATGGCGTCTCCTGGGACGGAATTTAGCTAATGTTAGGATTACCAGGCCGGACGGCGGGCTGGCAGCGGGGGGGCCGGCAGGGGCCCGGATCACGGGCACGATAGCAGCACGTCCTTGCCGCCTGCAATTGCGACATCTGGAGGATGAGGTCAACATAAACGGCTGGCACCCCCGCCGCCCGGTGTGTTACTCTGATGCAGTGCAACAACTGCTGCAGCGGCCCCGCAAATGCTCAACAAAACTGACGCACCCAGCGAGAAGAAAGAAGCGGTTGTCATTAAGAAATATGCCAACCGCCGCCTCTATAACACCGAGACCAGCACCTACGTGACGCTCGAAGATCTTGCGACGATGGTGCGCTCGGATCGGGACTTCGTCGTCTACGACGCCAAGACCGGCGACGACCTCACCCACTCGGTGCTCACCCAGATCATCGTCGAGCAGGAGAACCGCCAAGGCGGCCAGACGCTGCTGCCGGTCCCCTTCCTGCGCCAGCTCATCCGCTTCTACGATGACAGCATCGGGCGCATGGTGCCGGGCTACCTTCAGTTCAGCCTGGAGAACCTCGCCAAGGAGCAGGAGAAATTTAGGGGGCTGTTTGCCAACGCCTTCTCCAACCCGGCCGCCGCCTTCGAGGCCTATCAGGAGCAGGCGCGCAAGAACATGGTGATGTTCGAGCAGGCGCTCTCCATGTGGAGCCCGTTCACGGGGCTGCCGGGCGCCCCCAAGCGTGACGAGGAGGCGGGCACCGCGACAGGCGAGGCGGGCGGGAAGAAAGCGGTGGCTCCTGCCAAAGGCGACGCCAACGATATCAGCGACCTCAAGGCGCAGCTCGCCAGCATGCAGCAGAAGATCGACAAGCTGTCCAAGGACGAAGACTAGGCGGCGTCGGCACCTGTCTGCCGACAACAATTCTGCCGAGAGCACTCCCGCTCAGGGTTTTCCACCCTATCGATTATCGCGCGGCCGGTGATCCGCGGGCCGCCGCCCGACACATCGGGCTCCTCGGCGCCCGCGCGGCCAAATCGGCCGATGCTCGGCAAAGAGCCGGCACCCGTCCTAGTTCGAGCCCCCGAACGTGAGGTCGCGCTGCGCCACGCGGATGCCGATGGTGAAGCCGGCGACCACGTCGATCGCGGTTGCCATCACGACCAGGAAGAACACCGAGGTCGCGGCCTGCGGCACCATGAGGAACTCGATGAGGCAGGCGACAAACACGACCATCGAAAGCCCGTGATCAACGAGCGAAGAGGTGGTGGTCCACGTCGACTTGACGAGCTCGATGAAGAGCAGAAGCAGCGTCGACAGGATGATGAAGTCGCCCCACGTGAACTGCCACACGCCGCCGCTCAGCATATGGATCTCGGGCAACGCCAGCTTGGCGAGCGCTTCGGTGCCGAACAGCAAGACGATCGCGTTGTAGACGATGAACGCGATGACGATGAGCGGGATCGACCTGAGCGACATAACCGTTTCCCTTTCCAGCCGGCTTTGCTGAACCCAGAGCAACTTTTGCCACGATGGGCTTGTCGCTGCAACGCAGAAAGGCTCCAAGGCGCCCGCGCGAACGGGCGGCCCGAGGCTTAGACGTCGGCTTTCGGCTCGAGGATCTGGCGGCCGCGATACTTGCCGGTCTTGAGGTCGATGTGGTGCGGACGGCGGCGCTCGCCCAACTCCTTGTCCTCAATGTAGGTCGGAGCCGTCAGGGCATCGTGCGACCGGCGCATGCCGCGCTTCATCGTCGATACCTTTTTTCTCGGAACAGCCATCTCTTTGAACTCCGTGCCAAGAGGGTCGACGGCGGCGCCGCGGACCTCATGCAAATGAACGCCCCGGCACGGACTATCGAACCGGGGCAAGCTTTGGCTGCCTTATACTCACATTCTGCAGGGAGTGCCAGAGCCTTGCCGGCGCCTCAGTCCCCACCGAGCACGCAGGTCGCCTCCTCGGGCGACCGGGCCGCGCGCCGCTGAATCACCGTGGCGCGCCGCGCCGTCCATGGGCCCGGATCGCCGGCGTCCCGCACGAAGGGATTGGGCAGCACCACGGCCAACTGGGCGCCCTGGCGCGCGGTCAAGCGGCTGGCCGACCTGTGGAAATGCTCTTTGGCCGCGACCTCGGCCCCGAACACGCCGGGGCCCCATTCGGCGATGTTGAGGTAGACCTCCATGATGCGCTGCTTCGACCACATGAGCTCGATGATATAGGTGAGCGGCACCTCGATGATCTTGCGCACATAGCTCTTGGCCGGCCACAGAAACAGGTTCTTGGCGACCTGCATGGTGATGGTGCTGGCGCCGCGCGGCGCGCCGTGCGAGGTGCGCTTGATCGCCGCCAGCACCTCGCCGTAGTCGACGCCCCAATGCCGACAGAAGCGGCCGTCCTCCGATGCGATGACGGCGCGCACCAGGTGGGGCGAAATCTTCTCGATCGGCACCCACTCCCGATGGATGCTCGTGCCGGTGAGCCACTGCATCACCATCAGGGACGAGAACGGCGGATTGACGAAGCGGTAGACGCCAATCAGGAACACAACGACGGTGAACCAGGCGCTGAAGACGATTGCCGCCACCTTGGCGGCACGCACTCCAACCGATTTGAGCCGGGCCCGATCCCAATCCGCGAGCAAGGGCCGCATGCCTGACCAGGCCGGCGTCGCCGGATCGGCGGGCGGTGCCTCTTGCGCTTGCCCGCTCATCGGCGCTGGTGCATGCGGGCCGGCGGCACCGGGCCCGGTCGGCTGCGTTCGGCCCGTCGGCGTCGGGTCGGCGGTCGCCAGAAGGGGGGGATCAAGCCTGTCCATGCTGGCCTTGCGAGCCTTGAGTGCTATATCCGCAGCGTCGGCCTCGGCCGCCGCCGGCTGAGAATGGGTAGCGAGGGGGGCTGGTGTGATGAACGAGAAATTCGCCATTGCTCAGGGCAGGCGTCTCAAGCCAATTTCTCAATCTGAGTCACACTGGCAACTCCCTGATTCTAGTGTCCCTTTTAACTCCGAAGTTCGCTTGGGGCCCTAGCATCGAACTCAGGCGAACTTGGGAATTGGGACACTAGGTAATCCGCATATGAAATTTGTGCAAAGGCTCGGGGCCACGGCCGCTCTCGTCGAGGAGCGGTTGCGGGCGCTCATGGCGGATTTGGCGCCCGGCGAGACGGCGCGCCTCGGCGCGGCGATGCGTCACGCGCTGCTGACGCCCGGCAAGCGGTTCCGCCCGTTTCTGGTGATGGAGAGCGCCGGTTTGTTCGGCCTCGAGGCGCCCGCTGCGGTCGATGCCGCCGCCGCCTTCGAGTGCGTGCACTGCTACTCGCTGGTCCACGACGATCTGCCCGCCATGGACGACGACGATCTGCGCCGCGGCCGGCCCACGGTGCACAAGGCCTTCGACGAGTGGACCGCGATCCTCGCCGGCGATGCGCTGTTGACGATCGCCTTCGAAATCCTCGCGCGGCCACAGGCGCACCCCGCGGCCGTCGTCCGCGCAGAGCTGGTGCTTGCTCTCGCCAGCGCCGCAGGCGCGCGCGGCATGGTCGAGGGACAGATGCTCGATCTGGAGGCCGACAAACGCGGCGAGCCGGCGCAGCCGACGCTCGCACACATCCGCAAGCTGCAATCCTTGAAGACGGGCGCGCTCATTGCCAGCGCCTGCGAGGCGGGAGCCATTCTGGCGCAAGCGACGGCTGAGAACCGGGCGGCGCTGCGGCGCTACGGCGAGGAGCTCGGCCTCGCCTTCCAGATCGCCGACGATCTGCTCGATGTGGAGGGCGATGCGGAGACCGTCGGCAAGGCGACCGGCAAGGACCATGCGGCGGGGAAGGCGACCTTCGTGGCGCTGCTCGGACCCGAGGCGGCGCGCGCCCGGCTCGCGGAGGCGGAGCGCGGCGCGATCGCCGCGCTGGCGCCGTTCGGCGACAAGGCGGCGATCCTCATCGAGGCGGCCCGCTTTGCAACAAGCCGCACGCACTGAGCGGCTTACTGGGGAACGCCGGGCGTTGGATTTTCGCGCGGATCGCCTGATTTCGGCTTCTTGGTGTCGAACACCTGCTCGGTGTGGGCCCTGGCGCCGGCAACCTGGCTGGCGCTAAGCTGGCACGTGTTCGACTTGTCGAGCAGGGCGAAGGCGCGGTTGGGCTTGTCGACGAACTCGGTGCGGTCGACCTTGCCGTCGCCGTTGGCATCGTAGTAGCGAAACTCGACCGTCTGGAACATGCGGTCGGTGTTGACGATGGTCCCGTACTCGACGCGATCCAACGACCCATCGTGATTGGCGTCGGCCGCATCGAAGAGCTCAGCCGCGTAGGCCTTCCATTCATCGCAGGTGACGACGCCGTCGCGGTTGCGATCCCAGCTGCCGGCGGCCGACAGGAACACGCGATCGACCTCGCCCAGCGAGCCGGTTGAGGAGGAGCAGCCCGCCAGCGCCAGCAGCAACAGGGCTCCCGCGCCAGAACGCCACCCTGCTGCGCATGCGCTTATTGCTCTTTTCATTGTTCCCACCCCAAAGGCCGCGACGCGGGTCCCCCCTCAGGCCGTTTCTCTGCGTTGCTGCGGATCTGACTGCTCCGGGCCGAAGCGACGCTCGATGTAGTCCTCTACGATCTGCTTGAACTCGGCGGCAATATTCGGGCCGCGCAAGGTTACCGTCTTCTCGCCGTCGATGAACACAGGGGCGGAGGGCGCCTCGCCGGTCCCCGGCAGCGAGATGCCGATGTCGGCATGCTTCGATTCGCCCGGCCCGTTCACGATGCAGCCCATGACCGCCAGGCTCATGGTCTCCACGCCCGGATAGCGCTGCTGCCATTCTGGCATGCGGGCGCGGATCATCTCCTGCACGTCGCGGGCGAGCTCCTGGAAGACGGTCGAGGTGGTGCGTCCGCACCCCGGGCAGGCCGCGACCACCGGAATGAAGGATCTGAGACCCATGCTCTGCAGGATCTCTTGCGCCACCTGGACCTCGAGCGCGCGGTTGCCCCCGGGCTCCGGCGTCAGCGAGACACGGATGGTGTCGCCGATGCCGGCCTGCAGCAACAGCCCGATGCCGGCGGTGGAGGCGACGATGCCCTTGGAGCCCATGCCGGCCTCGGTGAGGCCGACGTGCAGCGCGTAGTTGCTGCGCTCGGCGAGCTTGGCGTAGACGCTGACGAGGTCCTGCACGGCGGAGACCTTGGCCGAGAGGATGATGCGGTCGGCGCCGAGGCCCAGCTCCTCGGCGCGCGCCGCCGACAGAAGGGCCGACTGCACGATCGCCTCGTGCATGACCGCGCGTGCATCCTTCGGCGCATTCGAGCGCGCGTTCTCGTCCATCAGCCGCGTCAACAGCTCCTGGTCGAGCGAGCCCCAGTTGACGCCGATGCGCACCGGCTTGCCGTAGCGCAATGCGATGTCGATGATCGCCCCGAACTGCTTATCCTTCTTGTCCTTGAAGCCGACGTTGCCGGGATTGATGCGGTACTTGTCGAGCGCTTCGGCCGCGGCCGGGTTCTCGCCCAAGAGCTTGTGGCCGATGTAGTGGAAGTCGCCGACGAGCGGCACCCGCACGCCTCTTGCCGCCAGCCGGTCGCGGATGTGGGGCACGGCCTTGGCGGCCTCGTCGCGATCGACGGTGATGCGCACGAGCTCGGAGCCCGCCAGCGCCAGCGCCGCAACCTGATCGACGGTCGCGGTGATGTCGGCGGTGTCGGTGTTGGTCATCGACTGCACGACGACCGGAGCGCCGCCGCCGACGATCACGCCCGCGACGGCGACCGGTTGCGAGGATCGTCTCGGTGCGATGGGATACATGGCTGAACCCGACATGGCTGCGCTTTCGCGGTTCATTTCAATGCCTAACTAATCCACCCCCCCGCACTTGACCAGGGGGAACGCCCTGGGGCTCGCTGCCCGAGAGGCTAGCGCCGCGCTTTCAGGCCTGCTGCGGTCAGGGACAGCGCCGCCGCCAGCGACATGACGAGGACGATCGAGGGGCCGCCGGGCAAATCGATAGTCGCCGACAGCCAAAGTCCGGCAAACACGCTGGCCGTCGCGATGCCTGCGGTCAGCATCACCATGCGCTCGGGCGAGCCCGTCAGCGGACGCGCGGCGACGGCGGGAACGACGAGGAAGGCCATGACCAGAAGGATGCCGACGATCTTCATGGCCACCGCAATGGTGACCGCCAGCAGAACCGTGAACACGGTGCGCACGCGCTGGCGCGCGACGCCCTCGGCAGCAGCCAGCTCCTCGTGCACGGCGAGCCGCAAAAGCGGCTGCCACAGCCAGGCGACCACTGCCAGCACGCCGACGCCGCCGACGAGGATCCAGACGACGTCCCAGACGGTGACGGCGAAGACGTCGCCGAACAGGAAGCCCATGAGGTCGACGGGCGGGCCCTTGATCATCGAGGTCGCGATGACGCCGGCGGCGAGTGCCGCGTGGTGGATGAGACCCAGAACGGAATCGAGCGCGACGACCTCCTGCTGTCCGAACCACACGAGCAGAAAGGCGACGACGAGCGCCACGACGAGAACGCCGAGCGTCAGATCGAGCTGCAGGGCGAGAGCCAGAGCGACGCCGAGCAGGCTCGCCTGCGCCGTCGTCTCGCCGAAGTAGGCCATGCGCTGCCACACCACGAAGCAGCCGAGCGGCGCCGCCACGACGGCGAGCCCCAAGCCGGCCACGAGCGCGCGCAGCAGAAACGGCTCAAGCACGCCGGTCCTCTTCAGTTTGGGGCCCTTCAGGTGCGGGCCCTTCCGCTGCCGGATGCGGCAGGCCGGCGATGTCGTGGCGGTGGTCGTGATGGTGCCGGTAGACGGCGAAGGCGCGTGCCGCCTCCGCCCCGAAGAGGCGCGCATAAGCCGGATGCTGGGCAACCGTCTCGGGGATGCCCGAGCAGCACACATGGTGGTTGAGGCAGATGACGCGGTCGCTCCGCGCCATCACGATCAAGAGATCGTGCGACACGAGCAGGACGCCGAACCCGCGCTCGTCGCGCAGGCGTGCGATCAGGTTGTAGAGCTCCGCCTCGCCGGCGTAGTCGACGCCCTGCACCGGCTCGTCGAGGACGAGCAGGTTGGGATTGCGCAGAAGCGCGCGCGCCAGCACGACGCGCTGCAGCTCGCCGCCCGAAAGCTGGCTCAACTGCCGATGGCGGGTATGGCCGGCGTTGACCTCGGCGAGGATGCTTGCGACCTCTTCGGGCGTGGCGTTGCCGCCGAGGACCAGGAAGCGCTCCACCGTCATCGGGATGACGGCATCGACGTCGAAGCGCTGCGGCACGTAGCCGATGCGCAGGTCGGGGCGCCGCCACACCTCGCCTTGATCTGGCTTCTCCAGCCCCAACAGCAGGCGCACGAGCGTCGTTTTGCCGGCGCCATTGGGCCCGATGAGGGTGACGATCTCGCGCGCGCAGATGTCGAGGTCGACGCCGCTCAAAAGCTCGCGGCCGTTGCGCCTGGCGCCGAGGCCGCGCGCAGAGATGAGCGCCTTGCGATCCAAGGGGGCAGCCTCATGCGGGTGCTGGTGCCCATTCGTGTGCCCATGCGTGTGCCCTGGCGCCGCGCATCCATGCGCGCAATGCGCGCCGGACTCCTGGCCGTGCGCCTGCGCTGCTGCCGGCGCCACTCGCCCTACGGAATCGGCCATAGGCCCTTCAGTCCTTCTTAGAAGCGCAAGAGCGGCACAGGCCCGAGACTTCCACGAACTTCACGCGCGGCTGGAAGGAGGCCGCGCGCGACGCGCGGTCGATCGTCTCGAAGATGCCCTCCGAGTCGACCTCCTGCACGGCATTGCATTTCTCGCACGACAGAAAGATCGGACGCCGCCCGGTCGCGTGGTCGAGCCGGCGACAGGCGAAGTAGGCGTTCTTGCTCTCCAGCCGATGGATGACGCCGGCTTCGGTCAGCGCATCGATGGCGCGGTAGATGGAGATGGGGGCAAGCCGCGTTCCCTTCTCGGCCAGGCGCGCGAGAATGTCGTAGGCGCCGATCGAGGTGTAGGTCGCCGCGATCTCTTGAAAGACATCCTGGCGAAGCTTGGTGAAGCGCAGGTTCTTCTCGGTAAAAGCCTGGCTCGCTCTCTCGACGGCCTTGGCCAAACGACGCTCGCTTTGGGATGCGGAAGTCGGCAACGAATGTTTCGCGGCAGCCTCGGTCATTATTCCATCCCAAGCTTTTCTCTTTAACATTACCTTATACCAGAGCATCTCGCGAGCCTAGCGCTGGCACTCCAGGCTGCTCTCATCCTGAAGCAACCGCTTCCCTTTTCCGCCAACATCCTGTGTTTGGGTGCGCTCCACAGAACAAATGGAGAAGGGGGCCCGCAAGTCAAGGCGCGCTCCCAGATGTTGTTTCGAGGACACTTAAGCCCGCACGATGCCCCCTGTCCCTGCGTACATCATCGCGGCCCGTCGGACCGCGGTCGGCCGTGTCGGCGGCCTCCACAAGGCGCGCCGCATCGAGCAGCTGTGCGCGCCGCTGATCGCTGCTGCGCTGCACGATAGTGGTCTCGAGCCCGAGCAGATCGACGAGATCATCGTCGGCAACGCCACCCAGGGCGGCAACCCCGCACGCCTCATCGCGCTTGCCGCCGGGCTGCCGCAATCGGTTTCCGCCACCACGATCGACCGCCAGTGCGGCTCCGGTCTCGATGCCATTCTGTCAGCCATCCGCACGGTCGCCATGGGAGACGCCGAGGCGATCCTCGCCGGCGGCGCCGAGACGATCTCGACGGCGCCCTGGCGCATCTCCAAGCCGCGCAGCCTCTACCAGCTTCCGCACTTCATGAGCTTCGAGCCCAGCGCCGCCGAGGAGCACGAGGCGACGCCGCTGATCGAGTCCTCCGAGGCCCTGGGCGCAAGCCTCGGGATCAGCCGCGCGCAGCAGGACGGCTACGCCTTGCGCACGCACCTCAAGGCGGAGGCCGCCCGCTCGGGGCGCCGGTTCGTCGGCGAGATCGTGCCGATGCGCGCCAATGCCGAGGAGGCACGCGACCAGAGCGCGGTCGAGCCCGACTACAAGGACCTAGCGCAGCTTGCGCCCTATCTGCCGCCCGATGGCACGCTCACCTCCGGCAACACCAGCACCATGCACGACGGTGCTGCCATGGCCGTCGTCGTCTCCGAACGCATGTGGAGCGCGCTCGGCAAACCGCGCGCGATGCGCCTCATCGCGCAAGCCGCGCGCGGCGTGGCAGCCGACGCCGAGGCGGCCGCTCCCATCGAGGCCATGCAGAAGCTGAAGGAGCGGATGAACGGATACAAGCCGGCCGACATCGGCGTGGTGGAGATGAGCGAGTCGTCCGCCGCGCAGGCGATCGCGCTGCTGCAGACGCTCGACCTCGACGAGGACATCCTCAACCCGGACGGCGGCGCCATCGCGCGCGGCCACCCCTATGGGGCCGCCGGCGCCGTGCTCGTCGCCCGCCTCTTCACGCGCATGGCGCGGGGCGAAGAGAAGACGGGCCTCGGCGTGGCAACGCTCGGCGTTATGGGCGGGATGGGATTGGCGGCTCTGTTCGACGCCGTTTAACTCTCAGCGCTTGCGCTCACGCATCCTCGCGCACCACAATCCAGCGCGCGGAGAAAAACAGCGCGGCCATGGCGGCATAGCCGATGGCCCAGCGCCACGCCGGCTCGCCGAAGGCGGCGACGGCATCCGCGGGCGTGAGCACATAGCTGTGCATCAGACCGACAGCCGAGAGCGCGGCGGCCGCGAGGCACCACAGCGCGGCGCGCGCAAACTGACGCTCGATCAGGTACACGGTTGCCGCCGACAGGATCATCGCCGTGAAGATGAATCCCTGATCGAGCGCGAAGCCGCCGGAGATGTAGTTGCCGGCCGCCTGCATCTTGGCGACGAGCTCGGGCGAGAACACCGCGCCGCCGGCGCGCAGGCCGTCCTTCGCCATCAGCACGCCCCAGGCGCCGAGCCCCGGCAGCAAGCCCATGACCACGGCGGGTGCGTGATTGCGCGGCGTCGTCTCGAAGGCCTGCGCCGCCATGACGATGCCGATCCACAAGACGATGGCCATGCCGGCCTCGATCGGCACCAGCCAGGCGACGAACGCGAGCGAGCCGGTAAGGCAAAGGACCGTGAATAGGCCGGCGTTGAGGATCGAGTAGCCGGCGCGGGCGCCGAGCGCCTTCCAGCCCGGATGGCCGATGTAGATCGTGGTGGGGAAGCAGGAGCCGAACAGCGCCGCGGCGATGGTGCCGATGCCGTTGACGGCGAGCGACGGCGCCGTGGGGAAGGAATCTCCGGCGGCTTCCGCCGACTCGATATTCTGCAGCGAGCCCAACACCGAGAAGATACCCATGGGCACGATGACGGCCGCATAGGTGAGCAGCTGGTCGCTCGCGAGACCGGCGAGGAGATCGCCGAGCACCGGCACCGGCAGGTGCAGCCCCAACGGCGCCGTCGACGGCGGCACCGGACCGATCAACCCGGTGGCCCACGACAGAATGACGCCGAGCACCACCGCCACGAGGCCGCCCGGCAGGCCGCCGCGGAAGCGCACGCGCCCGAAGTAGGTGAGCAGCACCACGCCCAGCGTGACGAAGCCGACGATGGGGCTCGCATAGGTGCGGAACAGGAACGAGAAGGAGATGAAACCGAGCGCGATGCCGGCGAGCGTGGAGAGAAGCGCCGCCCGCGGCGTCGCGCGTCGGATGCGCTCGGCGACGAGTGAGCCGATCAATTCGATGACGCCCGCACCGAAGCAGGCGACGAGCCCGGTCTGCCAGGCAAACAGCGCTGCCGCGTTGGCGTCGGCCCCGCGCGATTTGGCAGCGAGCGAGGCCGGCAGCATGACGAGGAAGATGAAGGCGAAGAGCGAGACGGTGTTGATGCCGTAGGGCAGCGCGCAGATGTCGGTGCGCCCGGTCTGGCGCGAGAGGCGGATCGCCTGCCAGCCGTAGAACACGTTGCCGACGACGAGGGAGACGGCGGCACCGGGCAGGATGGTGCCGATGATGAGGCTGTCGGGGAAACCGAGCACGCTGCGGCTGAGCGCGACGATGACCAAGAGCTGGATGAGATTGTCGATGGCGAGGCCGAACAGGCCGTCGATGTCGCCGCGCACGAACCACGGCATTCCTTTGTGTCGCGGCGCGGCGCCCCCGTCGCTTTGCATGCGTCCCCCAACGCGTGATGTCAGTCGCTCGTCAGTCCCTGGGGGGACCTTTGCAGACTATGGGACGGGAGTGAAGTGAGGCGTTTTGGGGCGAAACCATCGTACAAATGCTTCGTCTACTGGCGTGGCAACGCTCGGCGTTATGGGCGGGATGGGATTGGCGGCTCTGTTCGACGCCGTTTAGCGCAAGCTGGCCGCCGATCGGAGCGGGCTTCCTCACGTCGGCGCCTTCATCCTAGTGCGCGACGCCGCTTGCCTGATCCCTAACAAATCCCCAATTGTTGTCTCATCGGGCTGCAACGCGGCGCCGTGGAGGACGTTTTGCGTGCATGGGATCGCCGCAATCCTGCCGCGAAGTGGCCGAGAGCTGTGGTCATTGTGCACCCGACAGGTGGCCGACATGCCGCAGCTGGGCGCCAAGGTAAATGTTCTTCGGGAGCCCGAGCGAACCCTCGTTCCCTGGCTGCCGCTGGACCGGAGGTAAGGACGCATGGACGTGATGCAGGCTGTGAACGTGCCAGGGGGTGCGGGGTCTCTCGGCGACTGGTTCGCCTTGCATTCCAAGGAAATCATCTCCTACACGCTGGTCATCATCATTGCGTGGTTCATCGTCGCCCGCGTCGGCAAGCCGGTCTGGCGGCGCATCGAGGAGACGATCCTGTCCAACTGGCGCCTGGCGCTGTTGGGCGCCACCGGCCTCGTGCTCTCGCTCGCCTCGGGCTGGACCACCTGGGACGGCATGCGGCACTTCACGGCTGAGCCGCTTCTCTCCCTGATGATCACCTTCGGCATCCAGGGCGTGATGCTGATCGTCGCCTGGCTGATCGGCGAAAGCTTCGCCATCGGCATGAACCAGCAAGCGGCAGCGGGCGCACCGCGCGGGCTCGGCCAAGGCGTGCAGACGGGGCTCGGGCTTTTTGCCGGCTCGCTCTTGTTCCTCGCCGTCGGGGCCATGATCCTGCAGGGCACCGGAGCGATCGATTGGCGCAGCACCGGCACCGACTTGAGCTGGAGCAAGCTCGGCGACAAGCTCTTGCTCGCGATCGTGGGGCTTTTGGTCTTTGCCCTCGTCGTCGTCTACGCCACCAGCGACATCATCAAGCCCTACCTGCAGGGCTCGCGCGTCATTCTCAAGAACGCCGTGCTGTGGGTGATGTTCCTCGCCTGCATGACGACGTCGGTGTTCTTCTCCTTCAACTCGCTCTTTTCCGCAATCTTCCCGCAGTCGGAGCGCGTGCGCGCCGCCGAGCTGCGCGCGCAGAACCAGGTGGCCGGCATCGTCGCCGACATCGGCCAGACGATCGACAGGCAGAGTGCACACGAGGCAGAAGCGCTGTTCGCAAGCCCCGGCTGGCAGGCCTACGACGAGCACCTGAGCAAGCTCGCCAAGGCGGCGCAGGGCGCGCAAGGCGAGATCGAGCGCTATTTCAACGATCAGGTCGAGGCCAAGAACCGCACCATCAAGCAGCAGCAGGAGCGCATCGCGACGGCGCAGAGCAGCAAGGCCGGTCTTACCGCCAAGAAGGCCTCGCTCACGGATGAGCGCGCGCGGCTTGCCGCCGAGCGTCCCGGGCTCGCTAGCGACTACGCGCAGAAGAAGAACGACCTCGACGGCAAGGCGCGCGAGATCGACGCCAAGCGCGTGGAGGCGATGGCCGAGGACAAGGGCGTGGAAGGCACGCTCAAGGAAGGCAAGGGGCCCGTCTACCGCCAGCGCATGGACGAGCTCGGGAAGCTGCAGGCGGCCTACAAGATCGCCGAGGAGCGTACGGGCAACGCCAAGAAGCGTGTGGACACGGTCGAGACGCGGCTCGCGCAGATCGACCGCGAGCTCGCCACCATCGACGGCGACCTCGCCACCTATGGCGCCGAGGCGCAGACGGCCGAGCAGCGCATCGAGCTGGCGCAAGGTTCGAGCGACACGAATGAGGCCTCGCGCCTCGATCCCGCGCGCATCCTCACCGGCTTCGAGGCGGCGAAGGCCGAGTTCCGCCAGAAGCCCGACGTGCAGCACTTAGCCAACCTGCAGCAGCAATGCTCGCAGCTCTTAGGCGCCTTGACGAGCACGGCCGCCACCAAGGAGCGGGTTCGCGGCATCGACTGCGATCCCAAGCAGGCGGGTGAGGCGGCAAGCCTCATGTTCGCGCTCAACAACGGCGCCAGGACGTTTAGCGCGGCCTGCGCCGGCGGCGAGAAGCTCGAGGCCAACCGGGGCACCGACCAGCTCTTCGGTTTCGCGCGCAAGTGTCTCGCCGACTCGGGTCTCCCCAGCAAACAGACGGACGCGCTGCGCACCACGATCAACTCAGCCGAATTGAACCGCGACGACAAGGCCCACCGCTTCGTCGTGACCTGGAACGCGTTCGAGGACGGCAACCGTCTCGCCTATCTGGCGCTCTCGATCGCCATCGCGATCGACGCGCTGGTGTTCATGTCGGGCCTCTTCGGCGCCAACGCCGTACGCTCGCCCCTGTCCGACGTGCCGAGCTTCAAGGCGCGCACCGCCCAGCAGCTCGAGGCGATCGTGGAGAACGCGCTCCTGCCCGACACCTTCGAGACGGCGCGCCTCACGCTGCAATCGCTGCGACCTATAACGAATGTTGCGGGCTTCATGGCCGAGGTGCGTCCAGAGCAGCTCGATCCTCATACCGCCGGGCGCGTGCTCGGTGTGCTCAACGCCGGCACCACCATCCATGCGGTGGAGTACGACGAGGCCCAGCGCCGCTATCTCGTGCGCTCGGAGCTGTTCGAGTTCCTCTCCGTCGTCGCCAAGAAGGCGTTCGAGGCGAGCGAGCACCACGTCGGCCTGGCGGAGCTCGACAAGATCGTCAGCGTGGCGCTCCTGCCCAACCTGAGCCACAACGCCGAGCTGGTGCTCCACTACATGCACCCCATCCGCGAGGACCGGGGCTTCACCGCCGAGATCAAGCTCGACGAAGTGGCGCCCGATCACCTACGCACGGTGCGCAACACCTTGAATGCGGGCGCCACGCTCGACCGCGTGCAGCGCGTCGGCAGGGACGCCACGCACTACTACATCCACCGCGATCTCTATAAGACGCTGGCGCTCATCCGCGCGCGCACGCTGATGGGCTACGGGTCCGGGCAGATCGCGGGCCCCGGCCAGGGCGAGGCGTTCGGCGGCTCGGTGCTGGAGCCCTCCAAGGCGATCGAGCATCGGCCCGAGCGGCCGCAATTGCCACCCGCAGCCGCCAACGAGGACCCCGCAGAAGCCGAGAGCGCGCATGAGGTGAGGGCTCGCCTCGTCTCGGAGCTGCTCGAGGCCCTTCGCCTCAATCCGGCGACCTACGATCGCGTCGAGGGCGCCGCCTTTGCCGCCGCCGTGGCCGCGAACGAGGCCTTCGTGCGGGCCCGCCACTCCAACAAGCTGCTCGACGAGGAGCTGACCGAGCGCGACGAGCAGGCGCACATGTCGCTCGACCAGGCCTACACGCTGCTCAAAGGTAAGCTGCATCCGAGCGATGGCCTGGAGTTGCAGCTACTGAAAGACGCTTACGATGAGATCGATCAGAGCTGGCCGGTGCTGATGCTGCTGCCCAACGGCCCTTACAAGTCGGTGCTGAGGGAGCTGGTCGAGATGCTGGAAACGGACGCCGGGGCTGGGCGGCTGTCGGCGGAGCAGTCGGCGCTTTACGACATCGCCCGCGCGCTCGTCGAGGCCTTCAAGGCCAACGCCCGTGTCAACGAGACGTCGTGGCGCCGTCTCGAGGCGAGCTTCAATCAGGCCTCGCGCGGCGACGATCCGCGCATCGCCTTCGACGACGGCAAGCGGACGCTGAACTAGCCGAGCCCGGTCACTCTCCCCGCTTGCGGGGAGAGGTCGGACGCGAAGCGTCCGGGTGAGGGGCAGCCGCACGACGTAGCACTTATTTCTGCCCCTCACCCCGACCCTCTCCCCATCGCAAGAGCGGTGGGGAGAGGGAGATAGCGCGTCTTCATCTGCCATTCACGTCGCCGCCGCCCTTTCGCCACGCCGCGAGCCCGCTTCTGCCGCGCGACGCGGCTAGGCTCCTTTTTGCATTTCTGAGACGAGGAGCCATTTGCCATGCCGATGATCGCGCGCGCAGCGCTCGCAACAGTTCTCACATCCTTGATTTTCGCTCCGACCTCCGCGCCGCAAGCCGCCGAGGTGAAGGTCGAGGCCGATCTCGGCCGTTCCGTGCTGCCGACGTCTGACCCCGGCACCGTCTACCTTCGCTTGAACCTCAAAAGCCTCAGCCCCGCACGCCACGAGCATCGCGCCCGCATCAATGCGGCGATCGTCATCGACCGCTCCGGCTCGATGCAGGGTGAGCGCATCGCGGCTGCCAAGGAAGGCGCGCGCGTGGCACTGGAGCGTCTCTCCGCCGACGACACAATCGCGCTCGTCGCCTACAATCACAACGTGGATGTCCTGAGCCCCGCCGCGCCCCTGCACGGGGCGGCTGAGCGCCTGAAGCGCGCCATCGACCGCCTCACCGCCGCCGGCACCACGGCGCTCTACGACGGCGTTCAGGAAGGCGGGCGGCAGGTCGAGGAGCATCTCTCCGACGACAACGTCAACCGCGTGATCCTCCTCTCCGACGGGCTCGCCAACGTGGGGCCGTCCTCGCCCCGCGAGCTGGCCGAGCTCGGCCGCAAGCTCGCATCGCGCGGCATCTCGGTCTCCACCATCGGCCTCGGCCTCGACTACAACGAGGACCTGATGGAGCGGCTCGCCGCCGCGAGCGACGGCAACCACGTCTTCGTCGAGCGCCCGAGCGACCTGGCCGAGATTTTCGAGCGCGAGTTCGGTGATGCGCTGTCGGTGTCGGCGCGCGACATCACCATTACGATCGAGTGCAAGCTCGGCTTCAAGCCGATCCGCATTCTGGGCCGCGACGGGTCGATCGACGGCGACCGCGTCACCCTGAAGCTCAACCAGCTGCAATCGGAGAACGAGCGCTACGTGGTCGTAGAGCTGCAAGCGCCGCAAGGGCGCACTGACGGTGCAGCCGAGATCGCGGATGTACGCGTCGACTACCTCGATCTCGACAAGGACGGCGCGCCGGCGCACGCCGAGGCCCGACCTTCCGTGCGCTTCTCCAAGAACGCCAAAGAGGTGGAGGACGGGCTCAACAAGGCCGTGATGAGCCAGGTCACTGCCCAGATCGCCACCGAGCAAAGCGAGAAGGCGGTGAGCTTGCGCGACAAGGGCGACATCGCGGGTGCGCGCAAAGTGCTGGAGGACAACGCCACCTACATCAGGCGCTCCTACGAGCAGTACGGCTCGGGCGCGGCCCCGGCGCCGGCCGCCTCGATCGGCACGCTCAACGCGCTCGAGAAGCAGAGCCAGGAGGCCGCCAACAACCTCGATGCCGACAACTGGAACCGGACGCGCAAGGCCATGCGCTACGACCAGCACAAGACCAAGGCGCAGCAGAGCTATTGACGCGTCTCTCCCTCTCCCCATGCCACTTCATGGGGAGAGGGTTGGGGTGAGGGGCAGAAACTGGTGCTGCGGCCGCGGGCTGCCCCTCACCCTAGCCCTCTCCCCGCAAGCGGGGAGAGGGGACACCGGCTCACATCTTGAACGGCACCACGGTCTGGCGCTGCTCGCCGAGGTGGTCGATGCGCAACGTCATCACGTCGCCGGCCTCGAGGTATTCGCGCGGATTGCGCGCCGAGCCGACGCCGGGCGGCGTCCCCGTGGTCACCACGTCGCCGGGGTCGAGCACCATGAACTCGGTGACGTAGGCCAAGAGGAAGGGGATCGAGAAGATCATGGTCTTGGTCGAGCCCGTCTGCTTCCTCTCGCCGTTGACGTCGAGCGACATGGCGAGGTCCTGCACGTCCGGGATCTCGTCGGGCGTGACGAGCCAGGGCCCGAGCGGCCCGAAGGTCTCCGCCGACTTGCCCTTGAGCCACTGGCCGGCGCGCTTCACCTGGAAGCGGCGCTCGGACACGTCATTGCAGATGCAGAAGCCGGCGATGTGGGCAAGAGCGTCCTTCTCCTCGACATAGCGGGCTCTGCTGCCGACGACGAAGGCGATCTCCACCTCCCAGTCCATGTTCACCGCGTTCTTGGGATACATGACGTCGTCGTAGGCGCCGACGATGCAGTTGGGCGCCTTGGAGAAGAGGATCGGCTCGGGCGGGATCTCCTGCTTCGTCTCCTTGGCGTGATCGGCGAAGTTGAGGCCCACCGCGATGAAGTTGCGGGTGCCGGCAACGGGCGCCCCGAGGCGCACGCCGGCCGGCGCCAGCGGCAGCGATTTGGGATCGAGCGCGCGCAGCTTATCGAGGGAGGCGGGCGACAGCGCCTCGCCGGCAAGATCGGGCACTATGGGCCGAGAGGTCACGGATCGCCCCGTCGGCATCGACGAGGCCCGGCTTCTCTGCACCGGGATTGCCAAAGCGCACCAGCTTCATGGATCAGGTCTCGCGCAAGATCGGTTGTGGATGTGCGGTCACGGTCGCGGCCGCGCCCGGTCTCTACAGGACGACGCTTCTCGCGTCCACCTGCACGGGCACGGAGACGCTCAGCGGAAGTAGAAGGGGATCGAGAACCGCAGCTGCCCCGACGAGGCGCCGGCAGGTGGGGCGCCGAAGGGGGCTGCGCGCCGCACCGCCGACAGCGCCGCCTGATCGAGCGCCACGCTGCCGGAGGAGCGTGCAAGCCGCGCATAGCTCAAGCTCCCGGAGCTCGAAACGCCGAACGCGACCTGGGCGGTGCCACGATGCCCGCTGCTCGAAGGCTTGTTGCGGACGACCTTGGCGCGCACGCGCGCCGCATAGCTCAAGATGCTGCCGCGGCTTGCCGACGCGCGCCCGCTTGCCGCCCCCTTCGCGGCGTTGGATCGGCTCGTGGGGCCGCCGGCGGTCTGACGCGACGTGCGCTCTTTTTGAGCCTCTTTGCGCTGCCTCTTGCGGCGCGCCTCGCGCGTGGCGTATCGCTTCTGCTCGGGCGCCTTGGCGGTGACGCTCTCGGCCGGCTCGGCCGCGCCGCGCAGCACCTCGAGCGGCTCTTCGGCCGCTTGGGGGGAAACTTCCGCAGCCTCGATCGTCGACGGCGCAACGGCCTTCTCAAGCGGCAGTTCGTCGACCGCAGCGAGCAGCTCTGGCTCTAAATCGTCCGCCGCGACGGCGCCTTGGGGCATTGCCGCCGCGGCCGCAGCGGCCGTATCGACCGGCTCGCTCATGGTCGATTCAACGACGATGGTCTGCGCCGTCTCCAGGCTGAGCGCGTCGGTGTCTTTGTTGAGCACGCCGTACTCGGGAAGCGCCGTCGTCGAAATCAGCAGCGCTGCCGCCGCTGCCGCATGCAGCCCGCATGAGATGACGACCGCGACCGGCAGCAGCGCGCGCAAGACCTTTGGGGGCTCCGGCTCCACGACGGGCCCAACCGGCTCCTCGACCGTGCGCATCGCCTCGGGCGGCAGTGCCGCCCTTTCCTCGGCATAGTCAGCGAGCGATTGCCCAGACATTGATTGCGCTCAGTGGTCATCTCCAGCGGCCGCGCGGAGACGCACGCGCAGAGCCTCGAACCTGTGCAACTGCTGAGATCGTGCCCGGCGTCGACGCCTCTACTCGGCCGCGATCACGCGCGTGCCGTCCGCCTTCTCCTCCTGCACCACCGTGAAGCCCTCGAACTCGGGATGGCCCAGATAGAGCGGCTTGTTGGCGCCGGCGCCGGCGTGCGCCTTGCGGAACTGCTCCGACTTGGTCCAGGCCTCGAAGTCAGCATACGAGCGCCACATGGCGTGCGAGGAATAGAGCGTGTGGTCCTCGCGCTCGGGCCCTTTGAGCAGATGGAACACGATGAAGCCCGGCATCTCGCTCAAGTGCCCCTCGCGTTTGGCCCAGATCTGCTCGAAGTCCTGCTCCGAGCCCTTCTTCACTTTGAAACGGTTCATGGCGATGTACATGACGTGGTCTCCTGGCTGGGGATGGCTGGGCTGCGATGATCGTCTCTCTCCGCCCTCAAGGCGCCGGCGCAACCACAGTCGTGGTCCGCGGCGCTTTGTTTTGCGGTCGTCCCTATTAGTGGACCTCATAAGGCTCCAAATCTCAGCGTCAATCCGACGCGCGCGTCAAAGCCCGGGCTGTTCTCCTGGTTGAGATACTGGAGGTACTCTTTGTCGAACAAGTTATCGATGTTGAGATTGACGACCGCGTGATCGTTGACCTGATAGCGGGCGAACAGGTCGACGAGGGTATAGGCGTCCGAAGCAGGGAAGACCGAGCCAGAGCCCGTGTCGCCGCCCTCATGCGAGTCGACGAGGCTCACGCGCGTTCCCGCCACAAGGTGCTCATCCAAGAGGCGGACGCCGAGCGTTCCCACGACCCTGTCGGGAAGAACGGTGACGAGCTTCTCGCCGGTATCTGCATTCTTGCCGACGACGTGCTGGGCCGACACGATCATGAACCATGATCTCGCGTCATAAGAGGCCTCGAGCTCGACGCCCTCGATACGCGCTTGTGCGATGTTCACGTATTGGAATACGTCGTCGACGAGGCAGGGGAACGTGAAGGATGACGGAGGGTAGCACGCAGGGTTGCCATCGTCGCCGTTGACGTCGGTCTGGGTCGCGTCGATGTAGTCGTCGATCTGATTGCGGAAACCGGTGATTTTGGCGCGGAATGCATCGTTGGACTTGAAGACGTTGTCGAACTTGAAGTTCGCTCCGGCTTCCCAGTTGTGCGCGATTTCCGGGCTCAGATCCGGGTTGGGGACGAGCGGGAAGGCCGGAAACGGGTGGAAGCCGTCGATCAGCGTCTCCGTGGTCGAGGGGGCGCGATAGCCTTCCGC
This sequence comes from uncultured Alphaproteobacteria bacterium, assembly GCA_963728165.1. GTDB lineage: Bacteria > Pseudomonadota > Alphaproteobacteria > Rhizobiales > Hyphomicrobiaceae > Hyphomicrobium_A. The sequence continues at coordinate 350,059 of CAVSIY010000006.1, forward strand.
GTAGGTGCCGAACACGGTGACGCCGGTGATCGGGGTGACGCCGAGCGTCACTTTCGGCGACACGTGGCTGCCCTCGTTGCTGCTAGTGGCGCTTTCCAGCTCATAGTGGTCGTAGCGCACGGCCGTGATCAGCTCGATGAACTCTAACGCCGTGAGCTGCGACTGGATGAATGTGCCTTCGAGCGAGCGCTTTCCTCCCGGTGTCAGCGCGCTGCCGTAGCCATCGTCATCGAACGTCGTCACCTCGTCGTATACGCCGTCGCCGCCATATGTCAGCGCAACCTTGAAGGCGCCCGACCCGAAGCGGGACGTGTTGTTCACGTCGAAGCCTTGGGTCTCGATATCGAAGAAGCGGTGCGACGTCGTGCCGATCGTGTCCTGCTCGAGGTTCGTGTCGTTGCGGTAGATTTTGGCGCTGAAATCCAAGAGCGGCGTATCCGGCCGCGAGAAGGTGTAGCCCAAAGTATATTGATCATTCTGGACGTCCGTGTCGCGCCGGGTGCTATCTCCCGCCATGCTGTCGACGAAGTCGGACGTGTAGTCGATAATCGTTGCCGTGATCTGGTGACCCTCGGCCGGACGCCAGCGCGCGTTGATCATATTCGACTGCGTCTCGTCGCCCGTATCCGCGATAACGTTGCCGCCCCCATCGGTGTAGTCGTTGCTGTCGCGAAAATTGGTTTGGCCCAGGATATCGAAGTTGCCGGATCTGACCGCGCCCGTGAAACTGCCCAAGAGGGCGTCGTCGTTGCTGCCGTAGCTGCCTTTTTGCTGGACGGCCGCGTATTCGCCCGCCCGCAGAATGTCGTCGGCGTTGAGTAGTTTGAAGGCGACGACGCCGCCGATGGCGCCCGAGCCGTAGATCATCGACGTGGGCCCGCGCGTGACGTCGACGCTGCCGATCATCTCTGGCTCTAGATAGAAAGAGCCGTTGGCATTGTGTCCGGACCGCTGGAAATTCTGGCGCGCGCCTTCGATCAGCACGTTGACGCGTCCGAAATCCTGAAGTCCGCGAATGTTGACCGATTGCGCTGTATCGCTCGACGTTTGCGAGGTCGTGACACCCGGGATCGTATTGAGGATGTCGGAGACCTCGGTGGCCTGAAACTGCTGGTCGAGCTGCTCCTTGCCGACGGCACTCGAGCCCGACAGCGCATCAATGGCGCTCTCTTCGACTTTGGTGGTCGTCACCACGATCCCCTCGAGTGAGATGTCCTGAGCCGCAGCCGTTACACCGCTCAACAGCACTATTGCGGCCGCCACAGGCAGCCTACGCACCTTACGCACACACATGAACGCCAGCCCCTACTCGTAACTGTTACGCTTTACGTCGGCTGGCTGGCTCGCGCGTTTCGCGCGTGTAGCGGGCTTGCCCCCCGCGCGACGTCCCCCTTCGAGCCGTCACGCAACCCGATTGATCATCGGACTTGCGGAGCCTATAAATTATTACTATCAGAGTCAACAATCACTCTTGAGACCCATGCGGACCACGACGGAGCCTTGCTCGCCGATGAACGCAGCCAACGAGCGACCGCCGCAGGGTCCCAAGCCCGCCGACCAGCCAACCGAAGGAGACCGCACGCGGCCGGTTCGGGTGCTGGTTGCCGAGCTCCTCGCCGGCGGCCGCGAGGCGATCCTGGAGCACGACGGGCAGGACTACCGCCTGCGCATCACCGCCAACGGCAAGCTCATCTTGACCAAGTAGAGGACCTTCGCATGACCGCAGGCTCGCAACGGTTGGCCGCAAAGCTTCTCGTGCTCGCCGCTCTCCTTGCCGGCTCTGCCGGCGCCGCGCCGGCCCCGCAAGGGCCCGTCAAAGACAGCGCGCGCATCGTCTCGATCGGCGGCGACGTGACGGAGATTCTCTACGCGCTGAACGCGGCGCCCAAGGTCGTGGCTGTCGACACCACCAGCACCTTCCCGGCGAGTGCGCTGACGCAGAAGACGAGCGTCGGCTACATGCGCGCGCTCTCGACCGAGGGCGTGCTCTCCACCAACCCGAGCGTCATCATCGCGGCTGCCAATGCCGGACCGTCCGAGGTCGTGGCCGCGCTCAAGAGCTCGTCCGTCCCCTATGTCGAAGTGCCGCGACGATCCCACGCCCGAGGGCATCGCCAACAAAATCCAACGCATTGCCGCGGCGATCGGAGCAATGCCGCAGGCCGAGGCCTTGATGCGAGCCGTAGCGCGCGATTTCGACGTGCTCGCCGGCCAGAGGGCGCACATCACCAAGCCCATCCGCGCGCTGTTCGTGCTCGCCGTGCAAGGCGGTCGCGCCGTGGTCGCCGGCCGCGGCACCGCAGCCGATGCCATCTTTGCGCTGGCGGGCGCGCAAAACGCCGCAGCAACATCTACATGGCTACAAGCCGCTCTCCGACGAGGCGGCGGTCGAGCTGGCGCCCGACGTCATCGTGACCATGTCGAACCCGGTGCCCGGCAACGACGCGCGCGAGATGCTGCAGCTTCCGGCGTTCCGCTCCGCGCCGGCGGCGATCAACAACCGCCTCGTCGAGATGGATGGCAACTATCTGTTGAACTTCGGCCCGAGAGCGGGGCAGGCCGCGCGCGAGCTGATGCTGGCCTTCTATCCAGAGCTCGCGCAGTCGGCCAAGGGCAACGGGCAATGAGTGCGGCCATTCCGGCTGCAGCCTTGTCGGTCGCTATCGGCGAGCGCCGCCGCAGGGGACGCAGCGTCATCACGGCGTCCGCCGTGCTGCTCGCCGCCATGGCCGTGCTCTCGCTTTCGCTTGGGCCCACCGGCGTCTCGCTCAACGTGCTGCCGAGCGTGATCGCGGACCTCTTTACCGGCAACGGCGCCGACACCGCGCGCGAGCGGCTGATCCTCCTCGACATCCGGCTGCCGCGTACGCTGCTTGCCATGTTCATCGGCACCGCGCTCGCCGTCTCCGGTGCGATGATGCAGGGGCTGTTCCGCAACCCGCTGGCCGATCCCGGCGTCATCGGCGTTTCGGCCGGCGCCGCGCTCGCAGCCGTGTGCGTCATCGCGCTCGGACGCGGGATCGCCGCGCCTGTGGTGGCGCCCTTCGGCATCTACGCCCTGCCGATCGCTGCCTTCTCGGCGGCATGGCGGCAACGATGGTGCTCGTGGCGATCACCGCCCGGCACGGCCAGACGGTGATCGGCACGTTGCTGCTCGCCGGCATCGCCATCGCCGCGCTGGCGCAGGCGCTCCTGGGCCTCATCGCCTTCGCCAGCGACGACCGCGCTCTGCGCGATTTGACGCTGTGGACGCTCGGCAGCCTCGCCGGCGCCAGCTGGGAGCAAGGTCCTCGCCGTCGCCCCGTTCGCCGCACTCCTCCTGCTTCTCGTCCCCCGCCTGGTGCGCGGGCTCAACGGCTTCCTGTTCGGCGAGGCGGAGGCCTTCCATCTGGGCGTCGAGGTCGGAAGACGAAGCGGCTCATGATCGTCGCCACGGCGGCCTGGGTCGGCGCGGCGGTGGCGGTCGCCGGCATCATCGGCTTTCTCGGCATCGTCGTTCCGCACTTCGTGCGCCTCATCGCCGGCCCGACCACGCCTACGTGCTGCCGGCGAGCGCGCTTCTGGGCGCGTCGCTGGTGCTCGGTGCCGACGTCGTCGCCCGTATCATGGTCGCGCCGGCCGAGCTGCCGATCGGCATCGTCATGGCCGTCGTCGGCGCTCCCGTCTTCCTCCACCTCGTGTTCAAACGCGGCCTCGGCGGATTGGGATAGCGATGTTGGAAGCCCGCAGCGCCACCTACGCGGTCAATGGCAAGCGGCTGGTCGAATCCATCGATCTCAAGCTGCCACGCCGGCAAGCTCGTCGCTCTGGTCGGCCCCAACGGCGCCGGGAAGTCGACGCTTCTGCGGCTCTTTCCGGCGAGATCGCGCCGAGCGCAGGCGCGATGCTGATCAACGGGCGCGAGATCGAGATGCGTAGCCCCGGCAGAGCTCGCGCGCCGGCGCGCCGTCGTGCCGCAAGCAACGAACCTCGCCTTTCTCCTTCACCGTGCTCGAGGTGGTGCTGATTGCCGCGAGCGTTCCCGGGTTCGCGATCGACGAACCGGCGCGCTTAATACCGCGCTCGCCGCCATCGAGACGGTGGGCCTTGCCGGCTTCGAGCAGCGGCTCTTCAACGAGCTTTCCGGCGGCGAGCGCCAGCGCGCCTCCATCGCCCGCGCGCTCTGCCAGCTGGCGGCGGCCTACCGTCCCGGCGGCGAGACCAGCGCGCTTTTGCTCGACGAGCCGACAGCCAGCCTCGACTTCGCGCATCAGAGCGTCGTTCTGGGCGAGGCACGCCGCCAGGCCGGCCTGGGGCGCGCGGTGCTGGCGGTCTTGCACGACCTCAACCTGGCCGCGGCCTATGCCGACGAGATCGTGCTCATGAGCCGCGGACACATTGCGGCGGCCGGCAGCGCGGCCGAGGTGCTGCGCGATGATCTTCTGTCGGAGGTCTACGGCTGCCCGGTGCGCATCAACGCGGCACCGGCCGACGGCCGACCCTTCGTTCTGCCGTGCCTGGGAGCTGTCCTGGGACCTGTGCTGGGACGTGTCAGCTAGCGGCGACGACGCCCGGGGCTCGCGGTGCCATCACGCTCGGCTCGCAGGCTTGACCGAAGCCGATGCAAGGATCGTTTTCTCGATGCCCCGGCTTCGTTTCGCGATCCGAAGCTATCGATTCTCACTGCGCGCTAGCGGACGCTTGCCCTCCCATAGCTCCTTTCCGGGAAGGCTCAGCGCAGGCTTGCTCCAACCGGTCAACCTAGCCATCGCGCCAACAAAAATACCCGAAATCACGAGAATTGCTGCAAACATGATCGCGTCTGCGGTCGAAGTGCGCTCCCAGAAATTCATGGTGCCCCACCTCATGAGGCACACCCCATAGGTCAGCAATCCAGACATCGCCACAAAGGCGAGAGCATAGACATACTCGCTCGCGACGGGCTGACCCTTCGCAGCCAACCGCTTGCGCAGGTCCAGGCACGGCTTTTCAACGAATGTCCACGAGAACATGGCCACCGCGACTGCAAGGGGGAGCGCGAGCGCTATGCTCCAATACCACTCGTGCGTATCCGGCAACAAGTATGCAACAAGCTGCTGCATCGGAAAGCCGTAAAGATAGATGCCGTACGAGTAGTCGCCCCTCGAAAGCACCGGAATTCTTGGGAAGGGGAGTGAGCCCAAGATAAATGATGCAATACACCAAGCACAACGAGGCCACATACGTGAGGCCGCTCACGCGCACAAACAGGAGTCCAATGCAAAGGCAGGCGCCGAACATGATCCTGCTAAAGGGTATTTTGTCCTTCCATAGATACAACAGGTTGCCAAACAGGTACGAAGCCACAAGCAGCTGCGGTGTCGTGCGGCCGGGCAGCATCAACTCAGGCGTCTGCAGAAGATCCCACGTAATGCAGGCGCACGTCAGAATCGCAACGAATACCGTCATCGCAATCCTGCGTTTGAATAAGCCCGCAAGCATAAGTACGCCAAGCAGAATGTAGCAAAGTATCTCCAGCGGGATCGTCCACAGCGACACGTTGACGACCCCCGGGTAAGGGTTCGTCTCGAATACGCCCGGCAAGAAATACGAGATGCGGCCGATCACGTTGCCGAAATACTCGTGGAAGCTGGGGCTCGTCACATAATCCGAGAACGGCAGAGTCGTAAGAACGGGTCCCAGAACAAGCGCGGACAACGTAATCTCGACGGCCAGCGCCGGCACGATGCGCAGTCCACGCAGAGTGAGGAACCTTCGAAGATCGTCGGTGCGAAATGCGCTGCCCATGACCAGGAAGCCGCTGATCGCAAAGAACACGGGCAGCAGCGGGCGCGCATAAAACCCGAGAAAACCCCGCCAAGCCCAATCGTCTGTTCCATAGGAGGCAAGATTGCTGTGCCAGCACAGGATCATTATCGCCAGCATTAGGCGCAACGTGTCAAAGCCGGGACCAACGCCGCGATGGCGATCTAGTACGTTACCAAGAGATTGCATGAAATTTCCCGCAACAAATTGTTGATGCCTTGGTTGCACCAGAGCGTTCAAACGCCAGCGGATAACAACCGGGTGATGCCTCGCCCCTTCAGTTCGAAAAGTCTCTTGCCTTGCTGACACGGCTTATCTTTGCTGGGGCATCGTCCAGGACCTTTGCCTCAAAGGCAAACCACCTAATCGACGTACCCTTTTTGACGTAGCCATGAAGGAGCGAAGGCGTGGCGGCCGGGCGATCCACCGTCAGACGTACGCTGCGCTGGCTACGCCTGTGATCCCGGCAGGGAACGGTTTACCGTCGAAGCCCTCGTCAGCGAATATTAGAGTGAAGACTTGCTAGTGTGACGGCGCGTTCTCTCAATCAACTCTGCTCAGGCATAAATATGGAAACGCTGGCGGAAGCCGAATTTCTGTCGTGGATTTCATCGCGGGAGATTACCCTGCACGCTGCCTACCCAACGGTCGCAATTCTTGAGTTCACTGGCGTGACAGGCTGCGAAAGATTTTGGGAAAGCCCTCCCGAGCCTAAGAGGCTCGCTCACTTCCTCTCAGCGTGCCTCGACACATTCGGCGACTGGAAGAGATGCTATGTCTGGCGCGCGAATGGAGGTTGGCCGAGTTCTGACTGGGGATCATCCATACAGCCTGAATGACCGCGTCGAATTTCAGATGCTGCACGGGCTAGGCCTACCGACGGGGACGACACAGGTTGCAGCGTTCGATGCCTCAGATCGTGATGCCCTCATAGCGACGCTGTTTGTCACTGCGATCTTTGGATGCTGCATCATGCAAGATGCCTATGTCGTGCCCGACGGGGCCAACTATCTTCTTAAGACGGATCATCACGGTGTGGTTCACATCGCCTTCCGCGACAAGCATGATGTACTGCCTGCGGTCGCTCACTTGGAGGGGCGCGGTTTTGTGCTGCCGACCGAACTCCCAGATCAAACCTTCAAGCCGCAACCTTGGCTCCGATCCGGAAGTGAGTAACGTTTCGTTGCAGTCTGGAAGGCGAGCATGGGTGCGCGCGCGCGGGTTGCTGTCACCTTCCGCGAAGGCAGTCACGTCCTTTACAGCAACGGCAAGGTCCTTCGCGAGCTGTCGGCGCAAGAGTATGAAACGCAAGTGGCTGAGTTGTCCCTGCAGATCCGAACTGTCGCGGTGCACAGCGGTCATGCGCGCGCTCGATTTGCCGATCCTGATTGCGCTCATCGGATTGCTGTGGGCCGGGCGAGCCGCCGCGGAGAGCCCGGGCAAGAACTGTCCCGAGCCCGAGAACGCGGTCTCAACGCGCGCGCTATTCGACAAATTTTCGGGCCCCATCGCAGAGAGTTGCGACTTCACGGTCGTCCAGTCGAACTGGGGAGGACACACGGCAACGGGCGACTACAGCGGCGGCGTGATCAAAGCCAACGTCGACAAACGCGACGGGCTGCTCGTCCTGACCGCGCGCGGCAATCGCTATGACGGCGAGGTTCGCGGCTATGACAAGGACGGCACCATGCGCCCCGACGGCCGCAGGACGGGCGCCGCCGTCATGTCGCGCCAGCGCTACCTGGGCGGCCGGTTCGAAGCGCGCGTGACGGTCCCGCCCGATCTCGGCGTCGCCTCGGCGCTGTGGACCTTCTTCTACGAGGAGCCGCCCGACGGCGGCTCAATCGAAAACCACGAGATCGATATCGAATTGCCGGGCCGGGCGAGCGACGAGGGCGCGCCGAGCTTCCGCTATGTGCTGCTCTCGACATGGCGCGGCCTGGAGAAGGGCCAATGGACCACGGCCTTCCAGCCGCTGCCGCAGACGGTGACAGACGGAAAGTTCCACGTTCTCAGATTTGATTGGCAACCGCCGAGCGAAAAAGACGAAGGCTCCGTCGCGTTCTATATCGATGGCCGGCTGCTCAAGACCATACGCTCGAGCGTTCCGAGCAAGGCGGGCAATCTCTGGCTCGGCCTGTGGTTTCCGCGCAAATGGGCGGGCGTTCCCGATTTCGCGATCGCCGAAATGAAAGTCGATTGGGTCCGCATCACACCGCTGAAGAAGTGACGCGACTGCGGCCGTTGGGGGCGGCCAAGCCGGCGTTGTTCAAGCCGCAACCTTGGCCCCGAGCCGGAAGTCAGTAACGTTTCGTTGCAGTCTGGAAGGCGAGCATGGGTGGGGTTGCTGTCGCCTTCCGCGAAGGCAGTCACGTCCCTTACAGCAACCGCAAGGTCCTTCGCGAGTTGTCGGCGCAATGTTTTTTGGCGTTGGCGGACATGCGACGGCGCTAATTGGCTGGGCGTGGCATGACGCTTGAGATGAGGGGTCTGGCGGAGAGGGAGGGGATTCGAACCCTCGATACCCTTGCGAGTATGCCGCATTTCGAGTGCGGTGCTTTCAACCACTCAGCCACCTCTCCGGGAGCGGTTTGCGGGGACCCGCAAAGGCAGGCTTCTTATCGCGCGCATCTCGGACGCGCAAGCCGCCAGACCTGCAGGGAAGACGCAGGCTCAAGAGCGCGGCCGACGCCGGGCCCAATAGATGGCGAAGATGCCCATCCACAACAGCAGCGCCAGGACGTCGATAAGGGTCGACATCTCGCGCAGCGCTTGGCTCCAGGGCCTGTCCGGCGCGCCGAGCAAGATGGCGACACTCGCCACCACGCCGGCGACCAGGCACACGCCCGTCAGAACCCAGATGATGCGCACCGCTCGCCGGGTCATTGGCTATCCCCCGCTCCCGAGCTTATCGGAGCCAGGATATCGCATGTCCCGCGTCGCGCTTTCAAGCGCGTCGACGTGCACGCGAGGACTTAGGCGCAAGAACTTGGGCTCAAGGATCCTCAAAGTAGGCCAGCTGGTGCACGATCTGGCCCAGAAGCGGGTGCGTCAGCGCCAGGCGGAAAGAGAAGGTCCCGCCTCCCTCCTCGCGGTGCGTGATCTGCAACTGGCCGGGCGCCAATGCCCGGGGCAGGCGCCACCGCCTGGCGCCGATCTCGACGAAGTAGTGATCGGAGCGGAACACGAGCGCGCCCTCCTCGACCGAGACCCGCAGCGCCATGCCGATGCCGCGGCCGACATACTCTTCCAGGCCCGTGATCCCGCGAAAGCGCTTGGCGGAATGCACCGTCTGCGGAAAGCGGCCCGGGCGCGCATAAATGCGCGTCCAGCTCTGGCCGCCGAGATGCTCGTCCTCGACGACGGCGACCACCGCCGGTCCGGTCGCGCCATCGCTCAGGGGAAGGGGCGATCCGATCGTGCGGGCGAGAAGCGCAAAGACGTATCCCGCCCGCGACAGGTCCGTCGCCACCACGGCGCCGCGATAGAGCAGCATCTCGCCGGGCGCCAGACATTTGGAGAACCGGCGGCGCACCGGCTCCGGCAGCCGCCCCCAAGCCGCCTCCCCTACGAGCGTGCGGAAGCGTGCATCCGAGAGCGTGCCTGGCGGCGCCGTCCGAAGCGAATGTGGTTGCGGCCCCGGTCCACGCGCGCCAAGCCCGCTCGCTGCGGATCTGATGCGTCTCTTAAGGGTCATCATAACGTCCCTCCTCGTCCGCGCTCAAACGGACCGTGCGCGGCCTTGGCGCTTGCCCCGCGTCGCGAGCCTCGCCACGGCACCGCCCATCTTGAGCAGCGTCATCAGCGTCCCTGCCGGCAGCGCCATGATCTCGTTGAAGCTGCGGTCGACCGTCTCGGTGAAGGTGAGCATGGCATTGAGCCGGCGACGCGCCGCGGCGGAGACGCGCGCATCGCCTTTGGCCTCGGCGACGCAGGCGCGCAACACGTTGAGCGCAGGGTCGATCTCGCGCGCCTTGCGCCCCATGGCGATGCGCCGCACCATCTCGAACATGTCGGCCTCGGCCTCGTAGTAGTCGCGCCGGTCGCCCATGGTGTGCACGCGGCGGATGAGGCTCCAGCCGACGAGCTCGCGCAGGCTCGTCGACACGTTGGAGCGCGCCATGCCGAGCCGCTCGGCGATGTCCTCGGCCGTCATCGGCTCGTCGGAGACGTAGAGGAGGGCATGAATCTGCGCCACCGAGCGGTTCACGCTCCAGGCGGTTCCCATCTCGCCCCAGTGCAGCACGAAGCGCTCGATCGCGGGCGGCAGCGCGGCGTTGGCTTCGTTCATTTCTGTCATGACAGAAATATCAGACAGAACCGAGCCGCTGTCAAATTCTTTGCGCGTCGCCTGCCGTCGCTGCCGCATTTTTGAGCATTTGCGCGCCGCGACTTTACGCAACCAGCGCGCTGCAAACCGTATTGCCGCCGTCCCGGTGATGCTAAGCTAGATCTTTGATCCTTTAAGACGTCGGCGCGGTGCCGGCTCTAATGTCCACGCCCAAGGAACTTTTGCGCGCTCACGCGTGTTGTTGGTCGTCGTTCGTCATGAGGACGCCGCTCGATGCTCATCAATTATGGTTGCGAGATTACGGTCACCGTCGCCAAGCCGACGCCGCTGATCTGCCTGCTCGACGTCCACCCCGAACGATCCCGCGACGTCGTCACCGAGACTCCGTTCCGCAGCACGCCGGCTCTGGCGTCGGCGGTCTACCTCGACGGCTTTGGAAACCGCTGCCGGCGCCTCATTGCACCGGCCGGTGACATCACGCTGCATCTCGAGGGCACCATCCTCGACAGCGGCACGCACGACCCGGTGGCACTAAACGCGTGCGAGGTCCCCGTTGAGCGGCTGCCCCACGACACGCTCGTGTTCCTGCTCGGCAGCCGCTACTGCGAGACGGACCGCCTCAGTCAGATCGCCTGGGACTACTTCGGCGACCTGCCCCCCGGCTGGACGCGGGTACAGGCCATCTCCGACTTCGTGCACGCCCATCTCACATTCGGCTATCAGCACGCCCGCGCCACGCGCAGCGCACTGGAGGCATTCGAGGAGCGCATCGGCGTGTGCCGCGACTTCGCCCACCTCATGATCGCCTTCTGCCGCTGCCTCAACATCCCGGCGCGCTACGTCAACGGCTATCTGGGTGACATCGGCGTGCCGCCCGACCCGGCGCCGATGGATTTCAGCGCCTGGGTGGAGGTCTATCTCGACCAACGCTGGTACACGTTCGATCCGCGCCACAACGCGTCCCGGATCGGCCGCATCGTCGTCGCGCGCGGGCGCGACGCCACCGACGTGGCCCTCATCAACTCGTTCGGGCCCCACATCTTGAAGCGGTTCGAGGTGTGGACGGACGAGGCGCAAGCGGCGCCTTTGCAGGCCGCCCAGGGCTAGACCGGCGCCGGCGTAATTCTGCCGGAAGTTGCGGAAATTCCCGCCCCATTGCCGTCTTGTTCGTGCCACCGCCCTCGTGTTCGATCGCGCCCGGTCGAGCCTGAGGAGAGCGTTTCGTGGAAAGCATTGCCGCTGCCATCCGGCGCATGTTCGGCAGCCCCGGCTTCAAGTTCTTCCTCATCTGCGGCCTCGTTCTCATTCTCACGATCCCGCTGCTGCTCGTTTGGGCGCTGGTCGAGGAGCGCGAGAACCGCGCCGCCAGCGTGCGCGGCGACGTGGCGCGCGAGTGGGGCGCCGCCCAGGCCATCACCGGCCCGGTGCTGATCGTCCCCTACACCGTCCGCCGCGTGACGACGCAAGGCGACAAGCGCGTGGAGGATCTGGTGGAGAAGCGTGCGGTGTTCCTGCCGCAGACGCTCGACATCAGCGGCAAGGCGGCCACCAAGGTCTTGCACCGCTCCATCTTTGACGTGGCCGTCTATAGCGCCACTCTCGACTTCGAAGGCCGCTTCGACAAGCCCGACATGGCCGAGGTCGCGGCCGACGTGCAAAGCGTGCGCTGGCGCGACGCCGTGCTGGCGCTCGCCATCAATGACGTGTCCGGGCTGAAGACCACCGCCTCCGTGCTCGTCGACGACGCAGAGAAGCTGGACTTCGAGCCGAGCATCGGCGTTCCCGGCGACCGGCTGAACGGGATCCACGTGCGGCTCGCGGGAGCAGAGCGACTCTTCGGCCCCTCCGACACGGCGCCAACGCCATCCCCGGCGGCCTTGCAGGCGTTCAGCTTCAAGTTCGGGCTGACGCTCAACGGCTCCTCGGAGCTGACGTTTGCGCCGGTGGCGCGCGAGACCACGGTTGGCCTGTCGTCGGACTGGCCGGACCCGAGCTTCACCGGTGCGTTCCTGCCGACCGACCGCGTGCTCGATCCCGCCGTCTTCACCGCGCGCTGGCAGGTGCCGCACCTGGCGCGCAGCGTGCCTCAGGCCTGGAGCTTGTCGGACCAGGGGCTGTCGGCGCTCAGCCCCTACGCGTTCGGCGTTCGCTTCATCGTGCCGGTCGATTTCTACCAACTGGTGGCGCGCGCGGCGAAGTACGCGATGATGTTCTTGGCGACCGCCTTCATGACCGTGTTCGTGCTCGAGCTCAGATCGGCGCACGCGGTGCACCCGGTGCAGTACATGTTCGTCGGCCTCGCCATGGCCTTCTTCTACGTGCTGCTGCTCTCGTTTGCCGAGCAGATCGGATTTCTGTGGGCCTATCTCATTGCTTCGGTCGCCACGACCGGTCTCATCTCGCTCTATGTGGGGCGCGTGCAGCGAAGTTTCGCCAAGGGCCTCGTCATGCTCATCGTGCTCGCGGCTCTTTACGCGCTCCTCTATCTCATCCTGCAGCTCGAGGACTACGCGCTTCTTGCAGGCGCGATCGTCGGCTTCCTGATGCTGGCGGCGGTGATGTTCGGCACGCTTCGGGTCAACTGGTCGGGGGAGCCACGCGAGGGCCCCGCCTCTTAGACTCTCAGCTCGAGCGGCTGGGTCGCGGCCTGCCTCTCCTCGAAGCCCTGCGCCACGAGCCGGCCTTCGCGCGCATCCGCGATCATGACGAGCCGGGTGCACCCGTTGAGGATCGGAGCCTCGAGCCAGGGAAAGTGCGGATCGAGCTCTGGCGCCACGCCGTGCATCTGGCGCGCCCGGCCGGCGCTGTCGACACCACGTGCATGCCCGCGCCAGCCCGGCGCCTGCCAGTGGTTGGCCGTCACGTTGCTGCCTTCGTGCACGCGCGCCTCCGTCTCGGAGCGCTCGATGATGGCGGTCTCGGCCGGCTTCACGCCGGCAAGCGAGAAGATCGCAGGCGTCGAGATCGGTCGCTCGGTCAGCATGCGCCTGGCCTCGGCAAAAGTCGCCGCCGTCTCAAACACCTCGCGCAAAAGGTGCGCCGGCGTCAGATGCGGCATGCGCCACACGCGTGCGCGGTTCACCGCCCAATCGAGGTAGAAGCGCCCCAGCGGCTTGCGCATCGGCGCCTGGTTGAGGGCGGCGGCAAAGCGCCCGGGCGCGTTTCCCTGCAGTACGCCGGTGTAGCCGGGCCACGTCAGCGTCACGAACGGGCCACCGGCACCGGCGACGCGCGCAGCAACGACGTAGCGGCCGAGCCCCGGCGTGCGCCAGTCGAGCACGCGCACGAGGCGCGCGCTTCTATGATCGGGCGCCGGCGCCACCTTGCAGGTGCAGCCCCACTCGTAGTTGACCGACAGGAAATAGGCGCCGGGCCGGCGCAGGCGCGCCGCGATCGCGTCGATCTCGGCGAGGTGCACGCTGTCCTGCTTGGCAAGCCAGCGCCGCGAGATGGCGTCGAGCGAGCGGAGCGCGGCAAGCGGCACCTGGCGCGTCGCCGCATCGATGAGGGCGTGCGCGCGCGCCTCCTCGCGCACAAGCGTCTCCAAGGGAAAGGCGGCCCCCACCGTGTGGACCGGGATCGCTTCGAGGGGTCTGTGATTCGGCTCGATCATTCCCAAGCCTGATCGAGCGGGCAAAAAAAGAAAAGGGCCGCCGATGGGTAATCGGGCGGCCCAGTGCTCAAGCGGTAGGCGAGGTGCCCAGCCAACCTCGGCGGACCAACCGGTTCGGCGACCAGCAGGCGCCGTCGACATCGGCAAGGCACGCCCCAAGATTTGCCCGGATTGGCGATTTGCCATTTGACCAGGGTCAAATTCGCGCAGGCCCGGCAAAGAATTGACAATTTGACGCGCCTCGCCGATAAAGCGGCCCGTTCGCGTCGGGCGCTCGCGCCCGGCGCGCAAGATGCGCTGCCCGAGGCTTGCATCGCCATTCCAGGCGAGCCTCAGAAGTCCGCAAGCGATTGCGGCGCCGTAGGGCGCGGATAACGCAAAGGAAAAGCCATGTACGCTGTCATCAAGACGGGCGGCAAGCAGTATCGTGTCGCCCCGGACGATGTTCTCACCGTCGAGAAGATCGAGGGCGACGCCGGCGCCAAGGTGGAGTTTGCCGAGGTGCTGATGATCGGCGGCTCGGAGGCGCCCAAATTCGGCACACCGCTCGTGTCCGGCGCCAAGGTCTTAGCAGAGCTCGTCGAGCAGACGCGCGGGCCCAAGGTCATCGCCTTCAAGAAGCGCCGCCGCAAGAATTCGCGCCGCAAGCGCGGCCACCGCCAGGACCTCTCGATGGTCCGCATCAAGAGCATCGTCGGCGCCTGAAACGGCAGCCGGCATCAATTTAGGACCTGAGCAATGGCACAAAAGAAAGCAGGCGGCTCGTCGAAGAACGGCCGCAACTCACATTCCAAGCGTCTCGGCGTGAAACGCTTCGGCGGCGAGCGCGTCATCCCCGGCAACATTCTGGTGCGCCAACGCGGCACCCAATGGCACCCGGGCACCGGCGTCGGCCTCGGCTCCGATCACACGATCTTCGCCGTCGTCGAAGGCGCGGTCGAGTTCAAGACCAAACGCAACGGCCGGGTTTACGTTTCGGTGCGAAACGAGGAAACTGGAGCCGGCAAGTAACGGAACGCTCGGTAGCCCGCCGGTTCGTCGTGAAGGGGGATGCCGTAACGTCCCCCTTTTTTCGTGTCACTAGCGCCATGAGCGACGCCCAGCGAATTGCACCGATGGAGCGCTATCACGACATGCGCTCACCGCGTTTGAGCTACCGACCGCTTGAAGCTGCCGATGCGAGCCGTGTCGCCGCGCTCGCCGGCGAGTGGGACATTGCTCGCATGACGGCACGCATTCCCCATCCCTATTCGCTGGTTGACGCCGACCTGTGGATCGCCTCGATCGGCGGCGACGAGTTCGTGCGCGGCGTGGAGCACGATGGCGCCCTGATCGGCGCCGTCGGCTACATCGAAGGCGAAGGAGCCCAGGCCGAGATCGGCTACTGGATCGGCAAGCCCTGGTGGGGCAACGGTTTCGCCACGGAAGCCGCGCGCACGCTGATGGAGCACTGTTTCCGCGTGATCGGCTTTCGCCGTCTCACCTGCGGGCACTTCGTCGACAACCCCGGCTCCGCGCGCGTCATCGCCAAGCTCGGCTTCCGCCGCATCGGCAAGAGCTCGCAGTGGTGCGAGGCGCGCCAGTGCGAGGTGGGGACCATAAGGTACGCGCGCCGGCGCCCGCTCATTGCGTCCTGGTGGGGAGGCGCGGCATGAAGTTTCTCGACCAGGCCAAGATCTACATCGCCTCGGGCGCCGGCGGCGACGGCTGCATCGGCTTTAGGCGCGAAAAGTTCATCGAGTTCGGCGGCCCCGACGGCGGCGACGGCGGCAAGGGCGGCGACGTGTGGGCCGAATGCGTCGCCAACCTCAACACGCTCATCGACTACCGCTACCAGCAGCACTTCAAGGCGAAGAAGGGCGGTCACGGGATGGGCAAGAACCGCGCCGGCGCCAATGCCGCCGACTGCATCATCAAGGTGCCGCCCGGCACGCAGATCTTCGCCGAGGACCAGGAGACGCTGCTCGCCGACCTCGGAAAGCCCGGCGACCGCGCGCTTCTGGCCAAGGGCGGCAACGGCGGCTTCGGCAACGCGCACTTCAAGTCGTCGACCAACCAGGCGCCGCGCCGCGCCAACCCGGGCCAGCCGGCCGAGGAGCTGACCATCTGGCTCAGGCTCAAGCTCATCGCCGACGCCGGCCTCGTGGGGCTGCCGAACGCGGGCAAGTCGACGTTCCTTGCCGCGGTGAGCGCGGCGAAGCCGAAGATTGCCGCCTATCCCTTCACCACGCTGCACCCCAACCTCGGCGTGGTGCGCGCCGGCGACAGCGACTTCGTGCTCGCCGACATTCCCGGCCTCATCGAGGGCGCCAGTGAAGGTGCCGGCGCCGGCGTCCGCTTCCTCGGCCACATCGAGCGCACGAAGGTGCTTCTGCACCTCGTCGACGCGACCGAGGAGGACGTGGCCGACGCCTACCGCACCGTGCGCCGCGAGCTCAAGGCCTACGGGGGGGGGCTTGAGAAGAAGAAGGAGATCGTGGCGCTGTCCAAGTGCGACGCCGTCGATGCCGGCACGCTGCAAGACCGAGCCGAGGCGCTCAAGAAGGCGGCCCGCAAGACGCCGCTGGTGCTGTCGGCCGTGTCGGGACAGGGCGTCAAGGATGCGCTCTATGCGCTCGTGCGCGAGATCGCTCGCGCCAAGAAGCAAGAGGAGCCCGAGCCCGCGATCCAGTCCTGGCGGCCTTGAGCCAGCCAGCGGCGCATGGGTCCGGCGCTGTGCCGATCGGGGGCAACTTCGCCGTTTCGTTAATGAATTGCTCACCGCGCTTCGACGCTTGCGGCAAACCGTTACCGGATGTTCAGCCGCCCGTTGCAGAAACGGAAGCAATTGCACCTAGATGCTCCTGCGCAACCGGCGGAACGCCCGTGGCAAATCGATCGCAGAAGCGAACGACCACGTTCGTGACCGCACCGATCGCGTTCCTGGCCGTCGCAGCCTTCGCCGTCGTGCTCGGATCGCTGCTCTTCGGCGCGCACGAGACGGACAGCCTGGCCCTTGCCCAGCAACGCGCCACCATCGAGAACGCGCTCGAACAGCATGGTCATGCGCTCGGGCGCGAGCTGCGCGTGCAGACGGTTTGGAACGAGGCCTACGAGAAAACGCTGGCGCGCGACCAGGCCTGGATGCGCGCGTTCTACGGCGAATACCTGAGCGACCTTTTCGGCTACGACCGGATCGAGGTTCTCTCTGCCACCAACGAACCGATCTATGGCTTCGCCAACGGTCACGACGAGGCGCCTGCAGAGTTGGCGCGGATCGTATCGGGATTGACGGACTTGATCGCGGCCGTGCGCAACCCGCATGCCGCCCCCGCCGACTATCATGTCGTCACCACGCCAATCGCTCTCGGTGATGGCGAGAAGCTGGAGCACCGGGCCGTCGCCGATGTGCGCAACATCGAGGGGTTGCCGGCAATGGTGGTCGTCTCGACCATCGTCCCCGACCGTCCTCCCAAAACGCCGATCGTCGCGTCTCCCTTGCTTCTGGTCGCGATCGAGGACCTCGATACCCGCTTCACCAAGGAGCTCGGCGCAGGCTTCGGATTCCGTGATCTCAAGTGGATCGGAGGCCAAGCAGCCGCGGACCAATCGACCGAGGCGGTGAAGGCGCGCAGCGGAACGCCCGTGGGAACGCTCGCCTGGCGCAAGAGCGAGCCGGGCTGGGAGTTCGCGCGCCATGTTGCGATCGGCCTCGCACTCGCCCTCCTGCTGCTCGCCGCCCTGGCGTGGCTCCTCATGCGTTGGGGGCGCAGCCAGGCGCGGCAACTCCTGACCAGCGAGGCAGAGGCGCGCGAGGCGGCACGAACGGACGCCCTGACGGCCCTTCCCAATCGGGCTGCCTTGGTCGAGCTGCTTCCCTCACTGATCGGGAAGGCAGTTACGAGCGCCTCGACGCTCGGGATCCTCGTCATCGACCTCGATCAGTTCAAGGACATCAACGATGACTTCGGCCGTGCGATGGGCGAC
This sequence comes from uncultured Alphaproteobacteria bacterium, assembly GCA_963728165.1. Classification (GTDB taxonomy): domain Bacteria; phylum Pseudomonadota; class Alphaproteobacteria; order Rhizobiales; family Hyphomicrobiaceae; genus Hyphomicrobium_A. The sequence continues at coordinate 367,713 of CAVSIY010000006.1, forward strand.
GCGGTGTTGATCGCCATCGCTGCACGCTTGCAAGGCCTGCTGCAGCCCGGCGCCGTGCTCGCGCGCGCCGACGGCGACGAGTTCATGGTCCTGGCGCCCGGCATCGACGCCGCCGGGCTGGCGGCCCTTTCCGACCGCGTCATGGCGGCGCTGGCCGACCCCGTCGACGTGCCCGGCCAGGCGCGCGTGTTCGTCACGGCATCGGTGGGGTGTGCGCTGGCACCGCGCGACGGCGACCGCGACGACGATCTGGTCCGGCGCGTCGAGCTGGCGCTCGCCAAAGCCAAGGAGGATGGCGGCGGCACCGCGGTCGCCTTCATCCCCGAGATGGACCTGGAGCTCTCCCGTCGGCGTGCGATCGAGAGCGCGTTGCGGGGGGCCGTCGCCAACGGCGCCATCGACGTCGTCTACCAGCCGATCATGGACCCGGCCGGAACCCGCGTCGTCGGGGTCGAGGCGCTGGCGCGCTGGACCGATCCGCTGCTGGGCCCCGTCTCACCCGACGTCTTCGTGCCGATCGCGGAGGAGAACGGCCTCATCCCGAGGATCGGCGAGATCGTGCTGCGCCGCGCCGTCTCCGACGGCATCGCCTGGCCGGAGATCGACGTCGCCGTCAACGTATCGGGCGCCCAAATCCATCACGGCGACATCGTGTCGATCGTGCGCGACGTGCTCGCCGGCAGCAAGCTGCCGCCCCAGCGCCTGGTGATCGAGATTACCGAAAGCGTGCTGCTGGTGGACGAGAAGCGCGCCGACGAGCAGATCAGGGGACTGCAGCGCATGGGCGTCAAAGTCGCCCTCGACGACTTCGGCTCGGGCTACTCGAGCCTGCTCTACTTGCGCAAGTTCGGCTTCGACAAGCTGAAGATCGACCGCAGCTTCATCGAGGAGATCGGGCGATCGACGGACAGCACCTTGATCCTCGCCTCGATCATTCGGCTCGGGCTCGATTTGAGGCTGATGATCACGGCGGAAGGCATCGAGACGCTGGAGCAGCACCGTTGGCTCATGGCGTCGGGGTGCCATCAGCTGCAGGGATATCTATTCTCGCGCCCGCTCGCGGTCGAGCAGATGACCGCCTTTCTCGCCGCGCACCGGCGTGCCGCCGCCGGCTGAAGGGGCCCGCTTGCGCCATGTCGCAAGCGGGCTATCCCTTGGCTTGCGAGTGAGCTATCAGGCGTGATCTTGAAGCGTGGGGTCCCTTGAAGGTGCCGGCAGGATGCAACGCTACGACGTCATTGTCATCGGTGCGGGCCTCGGTGGCCTGACGGCGGCAGCACTTCTCGCGCAAGCAGGGCGCAAGACGCTGCTGATCGAGCGCAACTACGGCGTCGGCGGTGCGGCCTCGACCTATAAAGCGGGCGACCTCGTGGTCGAGGCCTCGCTGCACGAGACCAGCGATCCGCAGGACCCGCTCGACGCCAAGCACCAGGTGCTGGCCGAGCTCGGCGTGCTCGACAAGGTTGCATGGGTGCCGACGGGGTCCGTCTACGAGGTGCGCGGCGGACCCGTCGGCGACGTTCCGTTCGTGCTGCCCGAAGGATTCGCCGACGCGCGCGCTGCCCTCATCGACCGCTTCCCCTCAGCGCGCGCCGGCATCGGCCCGCTGCTCGCCGAGATGGAGAACATCGCCGCCGGCATCGGTGTCCTGAGCCGAGGCCGTCACGCCTTCGACAAGCCGCTCGAGGGCCTCACCGCGCTCCTGAAGCTCGGCCCCGTGGTGCGCGGCTGGCGGCTGTCGCTCGCCGAGCGCTTGCGCCGCGCCTTCGGCGACGACGAGGCCGTGAAGTGCGGGCTCGCCGCCAACTTGCTCTACTGGCATGACGATCCCGACTGCCTGTGGTGGATCCTGTTTGCCATCGCGCAAGGCGGCTACATCAGCTGTGGCGGCTCCTACGTCCAGGGTGGCTCGCAGCGCTTGAGCAACGCGCTCGCCAAAGCCCTGAAATCCGCCGGCGGCGAGCTGTTGCTGCGGCGGACGGTGAGCGAGATCCTCCTCGATGGCGACGGGCGTCCATCGGGCGTCGTTCACGAAGGCAAGGACGGCGAACGCGTTACGGTGCGCGCGCCCGTCGTCTTGAGCAACGCCGCGCCCGCACACGTCCGCGCCATGCTGAGCGAGGGCGCGCGCGAGCGCTTCTTCGCGCCTTATGCCCAGCGCCCGCTGTCGATCTCGCTGTTCTCGGCGACCTTCGGCCTGTCGGTGCGCCCGGCCGAGCTGGGGCTCACGTCCTACTCGACGTTCCTGCTGCCGGAGTGGATGACGGCACTCGCCGACTACCGCCGTTGCGGCGGCATTCTTGCCGATCTGCCCGGCGAAGTGATGCCGCCGATCGCCGTCGTCGACTATGCGGCGATCGACAGCGGCCTTGCCGGCCCGCCCTATCCCGTGTCGGTCGTCGGCGTGGACCAGGCCGCGAACTGGACGGGTCTCGACCGCGCAGCCTACGATGAGAAACGCAACCGCTGGCGCGACGCGATCGCCGCCGCGATAGACACGGTGTTCCCGGGTTTCGCCGACAAGGTCGTCGCCTCCGTGTTCAGCACGGCAAGCACCATGACGAGCTACCTCAACGCTCCAGACGGTGCCGTCTACGGATTCGCGCCCCTGCCGCCGACGGGCCCGATCTGGAAAGGCCCCGAGCACTCGCCGGCAACGCCCATACCGGGCCTCTATCTCGCCTCCTCCTATGGGGGCAGCGGCGGCTACACGGGCGCGATCCTGGCGGGCGCTGACGCCGCCAAACGGGCACTCGCCGCCGGGACGCGCGTTAGCAAAAAATAGGCAGGTCCCGTGCTAGACCGCGCGCGGCGCGCGACGACGCGGCAGAAACGGATAAAGTGCCATGGACGCAATGACGGACCTGCGCGGCAAGCTGCATCACAGCTGGGGCTGGCTGCTGGCATTGGGCATCGTGCTGATCCTGTTCGGCGGCCTGATCCTCACGACGCCGCTCGGCGTCATCACCGCCACGCTCACGACCGAGATCTGGATCGCGGCAGCCCTCGTAATTGCCGGCGTGCTGCAGCTCGCACACGGCCTCAAGACGACGGGGTGGAGCGGCCGCCTGTGGCAGATGCTGGGCGGCGTCGTATTCATCATCGGCGGGCTCTTGATGTTCGTCTACCCGACCTCCGGACTCGTATCGCTGACCCTGATCGTGGCGGTGACGCTGGTCGCGCAAGGCATCACCTCGCTGCTGGTAAGCGGCGGCTTTCCCGAGTGGGGCGGGCGCAAGTGGCTCATGCTGTCGGCGGTGGTGTCGATCGTCGCGGGCCTGCTCGTCCTGTTCGACCTGCCGACGTCGGCCGGCTGGACACTGGGCACCATCGTCGGCGCGGTGCTGCTGCTGCAGGGCATCAGCCTGACGCTGCTCGGCCTCGAGGTGCGGCGCACGGCCGCCGGCTGAGGAGATAGTGCCGCGTCGATCATCGGGCGCCGCGGCCGACCCGGTGTAGATGCGACGCCGCGAAAGCGTTGACCACCCTTGCTTTTTGCCCCCGGCTACCGCTTTTTGGCAAGCTGAGCTATGAGGCAGACGAGACAGCCCCGCGCAAAGAGCCCCAACGTGAAAACCGCCGCGAAAGCCGCAAGCGCGCCCTCGGCCGTGCGCCCCGAATGGGCCAAGGCCAAGCGCCTCGTCATCAAGATCGGCTCGGCGCTGCTGACCGACCGGGCGACGGGTGCGCTCAAGTCGGAGTGGCTCGCCTCGCTGCTCGACGACGTCGCGGCACTGACCGCGGCCGGCAAAGAGGTCGTGCTGGTGTCGTCGGGCGCCATCGCGCTCGGCCGCCACGCCCTGAAGCTGCCCAAGGGCCCGCTCGAGCTCGAGCAGAGCCAGGCGGCGGCCGCCGTCGGCCAGATCAGTCTGGCGCACGCCTATCAGGAGCTCGCCCGGTCGCGCGGGCTCGTCGCCGCGCAAGTCCTGTTGACGCTCGGCGACACCGAGGAGCGCCGCCGCTATCTCAACGCCCGCCACACCATCGAGACGCTGCTCTCGTTGAAGGCGGTCCCCGTCGTCAACGAGAACGACACGGTGGCGACGACCGAGATCCGCTACGGCGACAACGACCGGCTGTCGGCGCGCGTCGCCTCCATGGTGTCGGCCGACTGCCTGGTGCTGTTGTCCGATGTCGACGGCCTCTACACGGCGCCGCCGGGCACCAAGAGCACGGCCGAGCGCCTCGACGTCGTCAGCGCCATCACGCCCGAGATCGAGGCCATGGCAGGCGATGCGGGAACCGAGCTGTCGAAGGGCGGCATGCGCACGAAGATCGAGGCCGGTCGCATCGCAACCGGTGCCGGCACGCACATGGTGATTACGAGCGGCAAGGTGCACAACCCGCTGAAGGCGATTGCCGAGGGCTGCCCGTGCACGTGGTTCCTCGCCCCGTCCGACCCGCTGACCGCCAAGAAGCGCTGGATCGCCGGCCAGCTCGAGCCCAAGGGCCACGTCTATGTGGATGCCGGCGCGGAGAAGGCGCTCGCTGCGGGAAAAAGCCTGTTGCCAGCAGGAGTTGCGCGCGTCGAGGGTACGTTCGACCGCGGCGACGCGGTGGTCATCCGGGCCGCTGACGGGCGCGAGCTGGGGCGCGGCCTCATCGCCTATGCGAAGGTGGATGCAGAGCGTATCATCGGCAAGAAGAGCAGCGAGATCGCCACGATCTTGGGGCTGTCGCGCTGCGATGAGCTGATCCACCGCGACGACATGGCGCTCAAGAGAAAGTAGCCGACGATGAACAAGCCCGAGCGCATCGACAAGACGGCCTCCACCGAGGCGCTCATGCGCGCGATCGGGCAACGCGCGCGCGCGGCCGCCCAGGAGCTGGCGCTCGCCCCGACCATCGTGAAAAACGCCGCGCTGCGGGCAGCGGCAGAGGCGCTGCGCGCGGCAGTGCCCGCCATTCTCGACGCCAACGCCAAGGACGTTGCAGCGGCGCGAAAGGCGGAACGCGTCGATGCTTTCGTCGACCGGCTGCTGCTCGAGGACGCGCGCATCGCGGCGATGGCCAAGGGCCTCGAGGAGATCGCGGCGCTGCCCGATCCGGTGGGAACCGTGCTCGCCGAATGGACACGTCCCAACGGTCTGAAGTTCCAGCGCGTGCGCGTGCCGCTCGGCGTCATCGGCATCATCTACGAAAGCCGGCCCAACGTAACGGCCGACGCCGGCGCACTGGCGCTCAAATCGGGCAACGCCGCCATTCTGCGCGGCGGCTCGGAGAGCCACCACTCGGCACAGGCCATTCACGCCTGCCTGGTGGAAGGGCTCAAAGCCGCCAAGCTGCCCGAGGGCGCCATCCAGCTCGTGCCCACGACCGACCGCGAAGCCGTCGGTCACATGCTCGCCGGCCTCGACGGCGCCATCGACGTCATCGTGCCGCGCGGCGGCAAGAGCCTGGTCGAGCGCGTGCAGAAAGAGGCGCGCGTGCCGATCTTCGCGCACCTGGAAGGTATCTGCCACACCTACGTCGACCGCGACGCCGACCTCGACATGGCGGTGCGCGTGGTGCTCAACGCCAAGCTGCGGCGGCTGGGTGTTTGCGGGGCAACCGAGACGCTGCTCGTCGACAAGGCCGCGCCGACGTGCGTCCTGCCCACCCTGGTCAAGGCGCTGCTCGACGCCGGCTGCGAGGTGCGCGGGGACAAGGCCGCGCACGCCACCGACAAGCGCGTCAAGCCGGCGGCAGAGGCCGACTGGGCGACCGAGTACCTCGACGCGGTTATCGCGGTGAAGGTCGTCGACGGCGTCGCGGCGGCGATCGATCACATCGCCAAGTACGGCACCCAGCACACCGACGCCATCATCACGGGCAACACCGAAACGGCCGAGCATTTCCTCAAGGCGGTCGATTCGGCGATCGTCCTGCACAACGCCTCGACGCAGTTCGCCGACGGCGGCGAGTTCGGCTTCGGCGCCGAGATCGGCATCGCCACCGGCAAGCTGCACGCGCGCGGGCCGGTGGGCGTCGAGCAGCTGACGAGCTTCAAGTATCTGGTTCGCGGCTCGGGCCAGACCCGTCCGAAGTGAGACGCCGCACCTCGCGGTGCCTGCGCTCCTGGGGCCGTATTTTGCGTTCAATCCGGGTTCGCAAGGTTCATGCCTGGGTCACCAATTCTGATTTCGGATTGAGCGCCTCAACCAAAGTCGAACATGCCTCGCTCGCTGCGCCCGGCGGCCCGAGCACCTTCATCAGATTTCCGTCAAGCCATTGTTTTAGCGACATAAAATGAAATACAGCAGGGCGCGATGAGCGCCCGGTACGCGCAGGGCGGGCTGGCGGCTGAGCGCCGGGGCGGCAGCCCATCAACACTTCGTTCATGAACCACCCGACAATGGAAGGATGCCGCCAATCGCTGGGGACCGCGGGTGGCGTTCAGTGTCCGTTATCCGGGCCCAGTCTCCGGCGGCCCGCAAAGAGCGCATCGTGTCCAGCGATGAGCTCGGCAGCACCACCGCCGCGACATCGAGTGAAGAAAAAGGGCGTGCGTAACGGAAATGCGAGGGAAAGTCTCTTGGGTCACGCGACCCCTCACCAACTGGTGGGCAAGACGGACGCTGGCTCAACGGTTCGCGACGTTGACAGCGATCCTCATTGCCGGCGGCGCGATCATCCAGGGCGCCGTTCTGATCGGAGTTGCCTCTCACGTCGTCGGGCGGCTTGAGCGCGAGCGCGTCGAGCAACGGCTCGACAAGGCCGCCGACCAGCTCAGAGCGCGCGTCGATGAGTTTCGCAAGACCCCCCTGATCCTTTCGGGCACACCGCCGATCGAGCGCATCATCGCCCTCTCGACGGGGGAAAAACCGAAAGTTGGAGAATTGCTCGAGGTCTGGCTCGAGCGCCTGCGCATCATCTTCCGCTCCATCATCCAAGCGAACCCCGATCTTATCCAGGCGCGTTTCATCGGAGTGGCCGGCGGCGGGCGCGAGCTCGTGCGCGTCAATCGCGTCGGTGACACCATCGAGATCGTCGACAAAGCCAATCTACAGCGCAAAGGCAACCGACCCTACTTCGGGCAGACGGCCAGGCTCAAAGCGGGCGAGGTCTACCTCTCGGCGATCGATGCCAACGTCGAGAACGGGGTCGCTGTCAGGCCGTTTGAGACGACGATACGGGCCGGCACGCCGGTCTTCACCCCGCGCGGCGAGCTGTTCGGTATCATCATCGCCAACGCGGCCGCCGACTCCTGGCTGCGCGAAATCTCGGAGCTCTCCGGCATCTCCCACCGCCTCCTCGCCGCCAACCAGAATGGAGACTACGTGTTTCGAACGGACGGCGGTCCGCTCTTTGCCTCCCATGACGGCTCGCCGCACCGCTTCCAACAGGATTGGCCGGACTTCAAACGGCTCTTCCAGCCCGGGGCCCCCGCGATCATGGAGCGGCGCGACGGCGATCAGTTCGTCGCAGCCCGTCGCATCAACTACGATCCAGAAAAGCCCAGCGAGTTCGTCGTCCTGGCGGCCGACGTCGATGCCAACGCGGTGTTCGGCAACACGTGGACATTCACCTCGTTGGGCGCCGTACTCGCACTGGCAATGGCGCTTGTGGGCATGCTTGCCGCTTACTTCGTCAGCCGCCCGCTCAAAGGGCTGATGGGCGCCGCCAGACAAATCGCCGCCGGCAAGCTCGACGTCGCCAGCCTCGCACGGTCCGGCAGAGGCACCGACATCGGCGAGCTCGGGGAGGCGCTGCGGATCATGCAGGAGGCGGTCGAAACGCGCGACGCGTCGCTGCGCAAGAGCGAGGCGCACTTGCAGGCGATCGTCGACAACACGATCGACGGTCTGATCACGATCGACCGACGCGGGATCATCCTGCGCTACAACCGCGGCTGCGAGGACATATTTGGCTACACGATCGACCAGGCGATCGGAAAAAACGTCAGCATCCTGATGCCCAGAAAGGAAGCCGCAGAACACGACGGCTACCTCGAGCGCTACGCCCGCACCGGCCAGGCGCGATTCATCGGCGTCCAGCGCGAGGTGAAGGGGCGCCACAAGGACGGGCGTCCAATCGACCTGGAGGTTGCCATCGCCGAGATCAAAGTCGGCGACGACGTGCTTTTCAGCGGCATCGTCCGCAATATCACCGAGCGCAAGAAGATCGAGCGGATCAAGTCGGAGTTCGTCTCCACCGTCACGCACGAGTTGCGCACGCCGTTGACGTCGATCATGGGGTCGCTGGGGTTGCTGCGCTCAGGTGCGCTCGGCGCGGTGTCGGAAAAGTCCCTGCGCATGATCAATCTCGCCCACGACAACGGCGCGCGCCTCGTAAACCTGATCAACGACATTCTCGACATCGACAAGATCGAGGCGGGTCATCTCGTCCTGAAGCAGGTGAGCTCCAATCTGAAAGCCCTCATCGAGCAGGCGGCAGATCTCAACGCCGCCTGCGCCGAGCAACATGGCGCCACCATTCGCATGGACAGCATCCCCGACGACATCGTCGTCGACACGGATCCCGACCAATTCCAGCAAGTCATTGGAAATTTGCTGTCCAACGCCACGAAGTTCTCGCCCCGAGGCGGTCAGGTTACGATCTCGACAACGATGAAAGGGCAGATGGTGCACATCTGCATCGCCGATCACGGCCCCGGGATTCCCGTCGCGTTCAGAGACCATGTGTTCCAGAAGTTCGCGCAGGCCGATTCCTCCGACACGCGCCAAAAGGGCGGCACCGGCCTTGGCCTGAGCATCGCCAAGGCGATCATCGAGCGGCTGGGCGGAAGCATCGGCTTTGAGACGCAATCCGGCATCGGCACGACATTTCACTTCGACCTGCCGGCGCGGCGCGAGAGCGTCGCTCCCGCAACGCAAGTCGAGCCCGAGATCGACAAGGGCCGCGTGCTCCGCGTCAACCCGAGACGCCAGCCCCAGAGCGGGTTGGCGCGCGTGCTGCACGTCGAGGATGATGCTGGCACCTGCGCCGTCGTGGCCGAAAGCATTGCCGACATCGCGGAGGTCACGTCCGTGCCGACGGCTGAGCAAGCGCGTGAGATCCTTATTGAAAACTCCTTCGATCTCATAATTCTCGACATGCTGCTCCCGGGCGAGAACGGCGACAGCGTCCTGCGCTTTCTGCAGGAGCGCACGACGGCGCCGCCGCGCGTTCTCGTGTTCTCGGTCTTGGAAATGTCGGTCAGCAAATGGCCGCCGGTCATGCGCGCCCTCGTCAAATCGCGCACGGATATCGATACGTTGCGCAATCACATCCTCGAGCTCCTGAACAGCGAGCCCCCGCCCACAGCGCTGAAACGCAGCGCCTAGGCTTGCTCTCCCCCACATTTTTCGCAATTTGACCGCAAGGATCGAGGTGCGGCAGGCCGCGCACGGCCCTATTCTGGCGCCATGATCCGCACGCTCAAAGAATCGAAACGCTGGGCCGCCGTGCTGGCGCGCGATCACAGCTTCGACGGCACATTCTACTATTCGGTGGCGACGACGGGCATCTATTGCCGGCCCTCCTGCGCCGCGCGCCGCCCCAAGCGCGCGCACGTGCGCTTCCACGCCACCTGCGCCGACGCCGAAGCCGCCGGCTTCCGCCCCTGCAAGCGCTGCAAGCCCCACGGCCCAGCGCTGCAGCAGGAACACGCCGCAAAGGTCGCGCGCGCGTGTCGGCTGATCGAGACGGCGCCGCAGACGCCGACGCTCGCCGCGCTGGCCCAGGCGGCGGGCATGAGCCCTTATCATTTCCATCGCATCTTCAAGGCGATCACCGGCGTCACGCCCAAAGCCTACGCGGTGGCCTGTCGCCGCAAGCGCGTGCGCGAACATTTGACAAGGAGCAAGTCCGTGACCGAAGCCATCTACGAGGCCGGGTTCAACTCCAGCGGCCGCTTTTATGCCAACGCGTCCGACGCGCTCGGCATGACGCCCTCCTGCTTTCGGGCCGGCGGCACCGATGCCGAGATCCGTTTTGCCACCGGGACGTGCTCGCTGGGCGCGATCCTGGTCGCGGCGACGGCTGAGGGCGTTGCTGCGATCCTCATGGGCGAGGCACCGGCGGCGTTGGTGCGCGAGCTCAAGGCCGGGTTTCCGCGCGCCAAGCTCATCGGCGGCGACAAGGACTTTAAGGCGCTTCTCGCCAAGGTGATCGACCACGTGGAGGCGCCGGCCACGTCGCTCGACCTGCCGCTCGACGTGCGCGGCACCGCATTCCAGCATCGGGTTTGGACGGCGCTGCGCGCCATCCCGGCGGGCACGACGGCAACCTATGCCGAGATCGCCAGGCGCATCGGCGCCCCCAAGGCCGTGCGCGCCGTGGCGGGCGCCTGCGCCGCCAACCCGCTCGCCGTGGCGATCCCCTGCCATCGCGTCGTGCGCAGCGACGGCGCCCTGTCCGGCTATCGCTGGGGCGTTGCCCGCAAGCGCGCGCTGCTCGACAAAGAGGCGAAATCCTAGCGCCTCTCCCGCCAGGGATACTTGACGGCGGGGGCCGCCGCAGGTGCAGTGGTCGCGGGGCAACCGCAGCGAACGAGGGAAGAAATGCGAATTCTGGTCTTGCAGCACGCCAGCGTCGAGCACCCCGGCGTCCTGCGCGAGTTCTTCAAAGCGGACGGATTTACCTGCCATACGGTCGAGCTCGATGAAGGGCAGACGATCCCACCGCTGGAGCCCTTCGACCTGATGCTGGTCATGGGCGGCCCGCAGGACGTGTGGCAGGAGGACGAGCACCCCTGGCTGCGCGAGGAGAAAGCCGCGATCGCCAAGTTCGTGGTCGACATGCAGCGGCCCTACCTCGGCATCTGCCTCGGCCACCAGCTGCTGGCCTCTGCGCTCGGCGGCACGGTGAGCCCGGCTGCGACGCCCGAGGTCGGGGTGCTCGCCATCGCCAAGACCGACGACGGCCACGGCGATCCGCTGTTGCGGGGCGCACCCGATTCCATGCAAGTGCTGCAGTGGCACGGGGCCGAGGTCGCGGCCCTACCACCGCAGGCGCGGGTGCTGGCAAGCTCGGATGCCTGCCGCGTACAGGCCTTCCGCTTTCAAGACCACGCCTATGGGCTGCAGTTCCACGTCGAGATCACCCGGGACACGGTGGGCGAGTGGGCCGAGATCCCGGCCTATGCCTCATCGCTCGACACCGCGATGGGGACAGGGGCGGTGGCACGGCTTGCAGGCGAGGTCGAAAATCTCCTGCCGGTGTTCAATCGCGACGCGCGCACGCTCTACGACAACCTCAAAGCGGTCGCGGCGTGCCCCGCGGGGTCCGCGCGCTAAGGCCCAAGACCCGCGCCAGCGCCGTGCTTCTTGGGTGGCGCATGCAATTAACGCGCTCCAAGGAGTTTACGGGTAGAAGTTGCATGACCCGCGTGCACAGGCGCGCACGCCCGTTCATTGATTAGCGCCGGGAGGATGCGCCACGCCGTCCGACATCAAAGATTATGCCCTGATCGGCGACTGCGAGACGACGGCGCTCGTCTCCAAGGATGGCTCCATCGACTGGCTGTGCTGGCCAAGGTTCGATGGCGGGGCCTGCTTTGCCGCGCTTCTCGGCACCCCCGACAACGGCCGCTGGCTGCTCGGCCCCGTCGACCGCGACGCCGTGACGACGCGCGCCTACCGCAAGAACACGCTCGTGCTCGAGACGACGCACAAGACACCGGACGGCATCGTCTCGGTGATCGACTTCATGCCCCCGCGCGGCAAGTCGTCGGACATCGTGCGTCTGGTGGTGGGAAAGCGCGGGCAGGTGGCGATGCGCACCGAGCTCGTCCTGCGCTTCGACTACGGCTCGATCGTCCCCTGGGTGCAGCGTCTCGACAAAAAGACGTTGAGCGCGGTCGCCGGCCCCGACCGCGCCATCCTGCGCACGCCGGTGCAAGTGCACGGCAAGGACATGAAAACGGTGGCCGAGTTCGTCGTCTCCGCCGGGCAAACCATACCGTTCGTGCTGAGCTACTCGCCCTCCTTCATCCGCCCGCCTGAGCCCATCGACCCGCTGAAGGCGCTCACGGCCACGCAGACCTTCTGGCGCAACTGGTGCAAGAAGGCGCCTGCCGTCAAGCAGTACGGCGAGGCCGTCACGCGCTCGCTGATCACGCTGAAGGCGCTGATCTATCGCCCCACCGGCGGCATCGTCGCGGCCCCCACCACGTCGCTGCCCGAGCAGCTCGGCGGCCCGCGCAACTGGGACTACCGCTACTGCTGGCTGCGCGACACCACCTTCACGCTGCAGGCCCTGATGAACTCGGGCTACTACGAGGAGGCCAAGGCCTGGCGCGACTGGCTGCTGCGGGCGCTGGCAGGCGCGCCCGAGCAGGTGCAGATCATGTACGGCATCGCCGGCGAGCGGCGTTTGAACGAGTGGCAGGTGCCGTGGCTCGCCGGCTACGAGGGCGCGCGGCCCGTACGCATCGGCAATGCGGCGGCGGGCCAGCTGCAGCTCGACATCTACGGCGAGCTGATGGACGCCGTGCACCAGGCGCGCTCGACCAAAGCGCTCGCCAGCAAGGCCGGCTGGGAGCTGCAGGTCGCGCTCATGAACCACCTGGACGAGATCTGGGAAGAGCCCGACGAGGGCATCTGGGAAACGCGCGGCGGCAGGCAGAAATTCACCTACTCCAAGGTGATGGCCTGGGTCGCCTTCGACCGCTCGATCAAGAGCGCGGAGCGCTTCGGCTTCGAGGGGCCGATCGACCGCTGGCGCAAGTTGCGCGCCCAGATCCACGACGAGGTCTGCGAAAATTCCTTCAACCCCAAGCTCGGCGCCTTCGTCGACCGCTACGGCGGCACGGCACTCGACGCGAGCACCCTTCTGATCGCGCTCACCGGCTTCCTTCCGGCGAGCGATCCGCGCGTGCGCGGCACCGTGGATGCGATCCAGCGCGACCTGACCGCCGATGGCTTCGTCCTGCGCTACGACACGGGCAAGGACCACGACGGCCTGCCCGAGGGCGAAGGTGCGTTCCTCGCCTGCTCGTTCTGGCTCGCCGACAACCTCGTGCTGCTCGGCCGCCACGGCGAAGCCAAGCGCCTCTATGAGCGGCTGTTGGCGCTGCGCAACGACGTCGGGCTCCTGTCGGAGGAGTACGACCCCCGCGCCAAGCGTCTCGTCGGCAATTTCCCGCAGGCGTTCTCGCACATCGCCATCGTCAACACCGCGCACAATCTGACGCGCAAGGCCAAGCCCGCCGAGCAGCGCTGCGAGTACAAGGCGCTCAACGAGGACGACCAGGATCCGGCCGTACGCAAGTCGCCCGCCGCAGCGGGTTGACGCCAGCAGGATCACGGAGAGAGGGATCATCTGCGACGTGTGAGACCCGCCACAGATGATCGTTTCGCGTGCCATGCAGGGGAGCACCCGCACGCGACAAACACTACGGGCGCCGACGCTCTTCGCGCCGACGCCCGTAAGGTATGCTCTTAGGCGGCTGCCTTGGCCGCGACCGGCACCAAGGCGATCGTCTTCAGGATCTGCGAGGCGATCTGGTATGGGTCGCCCTGCGAGTTGGGACGGCGATCCTCAAGATAGCCCTTGTAGTCGCTCTTGACGAACGAGTGCGGCACGCGGATCGAGGCGCCGCGGTCGGCAACGCCGTAGCTGAACTTGTTCCACGGCGCCGTCTCGTGCTTGCCGGTCAGACGCTTATCGTTGTCCGGGCCGTAGACGCTGATGTGGTCCATCAGGTTCTTCTCGAAGGCAGCCATCAGAGCCTCGAAGTAGGCCTTGCCGCCGACCTCGCGCATGTAGGCGGTCGAGAAGTTGGCGTGCATGCCCGAACCGTTCCAGTCGGTATCACCGAGCGGCTTGCAGTGGAACTCGATGTCCACACCGTACTTCTCGGTGAGGCGGAGAAGCAGGTAACGGGCCATCCACATCTCGTCGGCGGCCTTTTTGGAGCCCTTGCCGAAGATCTGGTATTCCCACTGGCCCTTCGCCACCTCGGCGTTGATGCCTTCGTGGTTGATGCCGGCGGCGAGACACTGGTCGAGGTGCTCGTCGACCATCTGGCGCGCGACGTCGCCGACCTGCTTGTAGCCGACGCCGGTGTAGTACTTGCCCTGCGGCTCGGGATAGCCGGCCGCGGGGAAGCCGAGCGGGCGCCCGTCCTTGTAGAAGAAGTACTCCTGCTCGAAGCCGAACCAAGCGCCTTCGTCATCGAGAATGGTTGCGCGCTTGTTGGAGGGATGCGGGGTGCCGTCGGGATTCATGACCTCGCACATCACCAGCACGCCGTTGGTGCGCGCGGGATCGGGATAGCAGGCGACGGGCTTCAGGATGCAGTCGGAGTTGGAGCCCTCCGCCTGCATGGTCGAGCTTCCGTCAAATCCCCAAAGAGGCAGCTGCTCCAGATCCGGAAACGCGCTGTACTCCTTGATTTGCGTCTTGCCGCGCAGGTTCGGGACCGGCGTATAGCCATCGAGCCAGATATACTCGAGCTTGTACTTCGTCATTGGCGCGTCTCTCCTACGTTGATGACGGTGTGATGTCTCGAAACTCAAGAAGCGATGCGCGTCCGCCCGCAGGGCGGTGCCGGATCACAGCGTTGCGTTGCATCATTTTCCGGGCTTGGCGCGCATGCGATGGCGCTCGCGAGGGACACCGCACGCGACACCCGCATCCCCATCGATCGGCACAGAACCAATGCGGGGACGAGGGCGTTGTGACTGGACCGGTGTCGGCTGAAAGCGCTCGCCATCGCCAGCAATGCTACCGAATTATGCAATTCTCAGCATGCCCATATTATGAGCAGTTTTTGATTTCGTTTTAGGCATGGGTGTGATGTGCGAAACATGCAATAAACGCGGCCCCGTTTTATACTTTCGGGGTGATTCAAATGGAGAGAGACGAAAGAGAGATGCGCAATGACCAAGCAGCAAGAGCAACGTCCGACGGCTAAGATCTACGTGTTTCCGACGCGGCCGCACATGGCTTCGGGTAACCATCGCCAAGCGCAGGCACAACAGCAGGCGGCGCAGCTTTCTCCCGTCGTGTGCGGCGGCAGCTGGTACCACCAGGCGGCCATCGAGGAAGAGGCCGAGGACGGCGTCAGCCGACGTCCCTATCAGAAGCACTGACGACGAGAATGCGTAACTCCGATTTCAGTATCGCGTTTCGATTGAATGATCGCGCGGAGATCGTCCGGCCTGGTATTGCCGACGAGTCCGCGCGCCGCCGGGGGCGCTTGCCCCGAGCCTAGCGCCCAGCCTAAGGCCGGCAGCGATTGCCCGGCGGCTCGTCACCCTCCGAAAATCGACCAGCCCATCCGTTTGCTCAGCGCCTCCAGCGCGATACGCCCCAGATGCGAGTTGCCGACGGCGTCGAGCCCCGGCGACCACACGGCGATCGAAGCCTTGGCGGGCGCGATCGCCAGAATGCCGCCGCCCACCCCGCTCTTTCCCGGCAGGCCGACGCGGTAGGCGAACTCGCCCGAGCCGTCGTAATGGCCGCAAGTCAGCATGATCGCGTTGATGCGCCGCGCCCGCTCGGGCGGAACGACGGGCAGGCCGGTGGCGGGGTTGCGGCCGAACTGAGCCAGAAAGCGCCCGGCCATGGCGAGCTGGCGGCAGGTCATGGCGATGGCGCAGTGGTGGAAGTAGACGCCGAGCGTGTAGTCGACCGGGTTCTCCAGCACGCCGAAGGACTTCATGTAGTTGGCGAGCGCGATGTTGCGAAAGCCGGTGGCCTTCTCCGAGGCCGCGACCGCCTCGTCGATCATGATCGAAGGATCGCCGGCGAGAAACTGCATGAAGCGCAGGATCTCGCCCAGCGCCTCGCGCGGCTGATGGCCTGAGAGGATGAGGTCGGTGACGGCGATGGCGCCGGCGTTGATGAAGGGGTTGCGCGGGATGCCGCGCTCGTACTCGAGTTGCACGATAGAGTTGAATCGGCTGCCCGAGGGCTCGCGCCCGACGCGGCTCCACAGCCTGTCGCCGATCTTGCCGAGCGCGAGCGTCAGCGTGAAGACCTTGGAGATGCTCTGGATCGAGAAGGGCACCTCGCTGTCGCCTGCCGCCGCGACGTTGCCGTCGGTATCGACGACGACGAGGCCGAACGCGCTCGGGTCGACGCGCGCGAGCTGCGGGATGTAGCTGGCGACCTCCCCGCGGTCAGGCCTTTGGCGCATCTCCTCGGCGATCTCGCTGACGACGCAGGCCAAGCCAGGGGCAGGATTCGACAAGGGGGGGCTTTCTCTTCCGATGGCATTGGTGAGGATGCGCGCGCCAGCGCAGCGCGGGGCCGAACGCGCCCGAGCATAGGCGCAATCGCCTGCTGCGTCTGCGGGAGCGATCGCCGCGCCTTCCTCTGTCGTCGAGCCGCAAACCTCTGTTAACCGGCACGGGACCACTCTCGCGGACGGCAGACGGACTGCGGGGCTCTCGATCGCGCACAAGGAGCAGCACATGACGACCTGCGCCTGCGGCAATTGCCAGTTCTACGACACCCACGGCAAGCCCCCTCCCAAGCACAAGGAAAAGCACAGCGGGCTGTGCCGCTTCAATCCGCCCGAGCCCGGTGCGGAGGCCGATAGCCACGGCATGTGGCCGGTGGTCGGCGCCAAGGATTGGTGCGGCCACTTCGCGGCAACCGTCGAGCGCTTCATGACGGCGGCGGAATGAGCCCGTCCGGGCATCCGTAGGGGTGCCCTCCTAGCCTGCGCGCACGTAGGGGCTCAGCCTGAGGCCCGCATAGCGTGCCCACTCCTTGACCACGTCGAGCTCGGCGGGCGTGGGCAGACGGTTCTGCATGCCGCGGCATTGCACGATGACGCGCCCGCGCGTCACCTCGATCGTCTGGCGCTTCTCCGCGCCTGCCTTGGTGTGGAGCTCCATGGCCCAGATAGAGGAGCGCCCGTCGGCGCACGAGCGTGCGTAGCTCGCCACGCAGTGCTTCATGACGCGGCCCTCGGCGATGAGGTCGGCGCCTGAGAGAAGCTCGCGGATGCGCCACCGGCGCTCGCCCTCCATTCCGGTCTTGAGCGCGAGCTCCTTGACGCCGGAGCGGCGGAAGTAGAGCTGTTCCGCGCCCGAGGCGCGCCCCAGCTCCCGGTGCCAGCGCTCGACTTGCGCCAGCAGCGTCGCCGCTGTGCGCCCGCGCATGGTGAGTCCCGGCTGCGGGGGCAAGTGCACCTCGACCCGCCCCGGCCCGACCACGAGCTCGCGCGTCTCGAACTTCTGCGCATGCAGGTAGTCGACGATGGGGCCGACGTGCTGCCGGTCGAGCAGGGGGTTCGCCACGAAGAAGCGGATGACGGAGGTCCAGAAGACGTCGTTGGTAAAATCGGCGCCGATGCGCGAGCCGAGCAACGCCGCCGTCAGACGCGCACCGCCGCCAAGCGCGTGCACCTGGCCCCAGCGCAGCGCCGACTCGATCAGATAGTCGTCGGGCGCCAAGAGAAAGTGGTGCGCCATCAGCTTCGACAGCGGAATCGGGGTCGCCAGCGTGCGGATGTTCTTGCCGGCGCCCAGATGCACGAACCACCGGCGGTAGTTCTCGCTCGTATCATCGGCGCGCAGCCAGGCCTGGTCCATGAAGGCCGGCACGGGATAGCGCGCCATCAGATGGCGCACGAGGGAGGAGAACTGCCGGCGCCCGTTGTGGGTGCCGGGGCGCCAGGTCTGGAGCGGCGCAATCCATTGCCAGCGCCGCTCATTCAGCCGGATGAGGGCGTCGACGTAGGCGTAGCTGCGGCCCATGAAGGAGGTACCCTCCAGCAGAAAGTCCGCCTCGTCCTTCACCTTGAGCAGGAGCGTGCACAGCGAGCGGCGCGACTCCGCATCGGGCGCGCTCTTGTGGATGCTTTTCACGAAGGCATGCAGCTGCGGGCGGGTGACCTCGGCGGGATCGATGTCGCCGGCGCAGGCCGCCTCGATCAGCTTCCTCGGATTGGCGTGGAGGCGCGCCTGCCGTGCCGCACGGCGTTTGTCGCGGGCCTGCGCCTCGAGCTCCTCCTCCAGTTCATAGGGGCTCTTGCCCCGCGACGCGGCGAAGCCGTGCGTGCTGCACCATTTGGCGTAGTCGGCGCGCGTGCGCAGGCCCAGCCGGCCCAGATGCCGGCGCATCCGGGGGCTCCAAGAATCTTTCTCGCTGGCCTGGCGTTTCGGCATGACGACATTGTTCGCTAGAGCTCGACGCGCGAGCCAAGGCTCGCGGGCTTGCTAGCGTCATGCCGATGAACGTGGGCCGAACGATGGAAAAGGCGCCCGCGTGCGGGCCGCGGCGGCGCAGAACAATATAGCGGAACGAAAAGGAAGCGAGGTGCGGGGCCCTAAGCCGCCGCACCTCGTCCGCTTACTTCTTAAGCCACGGGGGCAGCTTCGACAGGCCGTCCTCGTCGATGTCGGTGACGAGGGTGCCGTCCTTGAGCTTCACCTGATCGAGCGTCACGATGGCGCCCTTCTCGCCGAAGCCGAGGAAGCCGCCGTAGCCGACGGCTACGCCCCTGACGTCGCCGTTCTTGTCCTGGAGCACGGCGTCGACCTGGCCGATCTTCTTGCCCTTGGCGTCAAGGACGTCCATCTGCGCCACCGAATCGACCGGCACGTTCCACGGCTTGACGAGCTTCTTGCCGTCCTGCGCCTCGGTGAGGTCGGTGATGACGAGCTCTGCGGGCACTTCGGCCTGCTGCTGATCGGGAGCACCCGACTTGCTCGGCTCCGTGCCGATCTTCTCGAGCGGCTCATTGCCCGGCGCGGTATCGCCGGGGGCAGGTGCTGCCTGCGTGCTCGGCTCGGCGCCGATCTTATCGTTCGGCTCCGGGGTCATGGCGCCGCCGGAAGGCGCCGCCTGCATGCTCGGCTCCGTACCGGTCTGGCCAAGCGGTTCCTGCGCAAAGGCCGGAGCGGCGAGGAGCAGAAGAGAGGTAACAAGGCACAATCTAGCTTTCATTGGACACCTCCTGTTTTTTGAAAGCGGCAAAGGGCCAAACCAACGATTTGAAACATGGCTCTGGTGAACATCTGGTCGCGGCAAGAATTCATTTCTCCGGGGTGGCGGCGCGCTCGGGCGCCTCGAAGGCGAGGTAGCGGATGATTTTCCAGGTGCCGTCGGGCTCGCGGCGAAATACGTCCATGCCTGGCTCAACGGACGTGACCGTCTGTCCGTTCCCAAGCGTCACGGTGAGCGTCCACACGAGGCGGACTACGCCGATGTCGCCGGAGACGAGGATCTCGCGGATGTCGAGGGCGTAGACGTAGCGCTTGCCGCTATCGGCGAGCGAGCGCTTGAGGCGGGCGCAGATGTCGGCAAAGCCGCGCTCGGGGTATCCGCGAAAGTCGTAGCGCAGCTGCGGCGAGAAGAGGCTGCACACCGCATCGGCCTTGCCGGCGTTGAAGTCCTGCGTCCACTTGACGAGGGCGGCGCGGATCCCCTCCTCGGCGCTCTGCGCCGTGCCCGCGCCGACAGGCGGGGCCAAGAGCGTGAGCGCGAGCAGCGCGGGCACGAGAAAGTGGTCCGTCAACATGGCGCGCGTCCGCCCCGCACGACGGCGCCAGCCGATGCAGCAATAAGCCCTTCGGGAAGAAGACAACGGCGCCGGCACATGTCGCGCCTCCGCTCGATACGCGCGTCCTACACTGCCAACAGCATTGACCGAGCAATGATGACTGCCCCGTTACCAGGGTTGCATGTCACATCGAGTCCGGAAGAATTTGTTTTGCATTAGAAATTCGCCAGCGACCGTTCCTCAGCTACAATTAAGGTCTCGCCCTCATCACCGACGATCCATGCCCCAAACCGCACGCCAAAGTCCCGGCACCCTCTACCCCCGAATGCCGCTCGCCCTTCCCGGCCAGCGCATCGGGCTCATGGGCGGCAGTTTCAACCCGCCGCACGAGGGCCACGCCGTTTGCGCGCTGACCGCCCTCAACCGGCTCAAGCTCGACCAGCTGTGGTGGATGGTGACGCCCGGCAACCCGCTCAAATCCGGCGCCGCGCTGCCCGGGCTCAAAGAGCGCATGGCGGCGAGCCGCGCCTTCGCGCGCAGCCCCGCCATCAAGATCACCGGCTTCGAGGCCGAGCTCGGCAGCCCTTATACCTACGCCACCATCCGCTTCGTGACCCAGCATCTGCCGCGGGTACGCTTCGTGTGGGTGATGGGCGCCGACAACCTCGCCACCTTCCACCTGTGGCAGCACTGGCGCGACATCGCCCGTCTGGTGCCCTTAGCCGTGGTCGACCGGCCGGGCTGGCACCTGAAGGCGCTCGCCTCCCCGGCCGCCCGCTACCTGGCGCGCCGCCGCCTGCCGGAGGCCCGCGCCGCCCTGTTGCCGGGGTGCAAACCGCCCGCTTGGGTCTTTCTCACCACCCGGCTGTCGGAGGCGTCCTCGACCGCGCTGAGGGCCGAAAACAGGCGCTAAGCCGGCGAATTGTAACAGTTTTTTGTCAGAACACCTGGGAGTTGCGGCTGCAGCCGTCCGTGAAAAGTATTGATGCGCCGGGGGGCCAGCGGCTATGTTTTGCTTCGGCGGAGGACCACATTTGCCGCCACAACAAGCGCCGGGTCTCACCGGACGACGACAGGGACTTCGGCGTCAGCCCTTTCGGGGTGAATGAGGAAAGGACATCCAGCAACTGATGCGGACCGCACTTGAGGGTGCCCGACGGGGCACGCCTCCCGCTGAGCTTTTGTCAGAAGGACGAAAGCCGGCTGCTCTGCTCAAGCAGATCGTCCACTTGCTCGACGAGGCGAAGGCCGAGGACGTGGTGACGATCGATCTGGCAGGTAAGTCTTCCATCGGCGATTACATGGTGATCGCATCGGGCCGGTCGGACCGGCACGTCGGTGCCATTGCCGAGCAACTCCAGCGCAAACTCAAGGAAAAGGGCCTCGGCCGCGTGCGTATCGAGGGGCTCGAGGCGTGCGACTGGGTGCTGCTCGACACCGGCGACATCATCGTGCACGTGTTCCGGCCCGAGGTGCGTGAGTTCTACAACCTCGAGAAGATGTGGTCGGCAGAGCGGCCGGGCGAGCAGACCGCCCACTGAGCCGACGCGCGGAATAGTGTGTCAGACCGTCTGGGCCTGACACCCGTGCGCACAAGTCTCGGCTATGGTGTCAGACCCGCTGGGTCTGACACCGAGATTTCTATCATGCGCCTCATCGTTGCGGCCGTGGGCCGCTTGAAGGACGCCGAGCGCGCCCTGTTCGACCGCTATGGCGAGCGCTGCGACGCGAGCGGGCGCGCCCTGGGCCTCGGCCCCCTGAAACTCTCCGAGATCGGCGAAAGCCGCGCCGCCACGCCTGAGCTCAGGAAGGCGGACGAGGCCCTGCGGCTGTTGAAGGCCGCGAGCGCGGCCGAGGTTAAGGTCGCGCTCGACGAAGGCGGCCGCGCCCTGTCGAGCGAGGCGTTCGCGCGCTGGCTGGCTGAACGGCGCGATGCGGGAGCAAAGGCGATGGCCTTCCTCATCGGCGGCCCCGACGGGCACGGGCCCGCGGCGCTCGACGCGGCCACACTGAAATTGTCGCTCGGGGCCATGACCTTACCGCACAGGCTCGCCCGCATCGTGCTCGTCGAGCAGCTCTATCGCGCCACGACTATTCTTTCCGGCCACCCTTATCATCGGGCCTGATTCAGAGGACCGAGAGCGACCGCCTAGGACTTCCCGCCCTCGCCCCGGGTTCGATAAGATGGTCGGACGTGATTCGATGTGCGAATGTCGGCGAGCTGCAAGCCGGACTGGGGGACTGACATGACCGCAATCGGCAACTTCCTGACGCTCATCGTCATCGGCGCCGCCGTCGGCATCGCGATGACCCGCTATGGGCGCAACTGGCTCGGCCGGCACTTCGGCGGCGCCAGCGACGTCACCTTCGCGCTGATCGGAATCGCCGGCGCCTTCATGGGCTTCCACCTCGGCCTCGTGCTCGACATCCTGTCGCCGGTCCTGCTCTACGTCTTGGCGATCGCCGGCGCCGCGCTCACGCTCTTTGCCTGGCGCGGCCGCTGATCGCGCGAACGCGCCGTTAGGCCGGCGCGGGGCCCTCGGCCTGGGCCGGGTCCGGTCCGCCATCCTCGTTGAGCACCATCAGGATCGGCGTCAGGCCTTCCACGTCGACCAGGCGGAAAATCTCGATGTCGCGGCGGGCTTTCTCGCTCCAGCCGGCGATCGTGAGCGCACGCTCCGCCTTGGAGAAGAGCCCATGGTTGCGGAGAGGCATGGCCTTGTCGAGCAATTCGTCCTTCAACTGGTCCTCGGAGACACCTTTCTTGCGCAGCTCCTCTCTCCATTCCTGGCGGATCTTGGTGAGATCGGTGTCGCTTGCGCCCGCCTCCTCCGATTTGAGCTTGTCGAGCTCGCCTTTGCTGAACCAGTGCTTCTGCGGCCAGCGCACGAGGTCGAGATCGTCGAGCACGCCGGCGAGCTGGTTCATGGCCAGAGCCCTTCGGCACTCATCCTCGTTGGTGGGATCGCAACTCGCGAGGTTGGGGATGACCAGGTACGACACCCCCCGATGATAGATGAAGTGCCGGCGCACCCACTCGAGGGTCGCGCCCGGCGCGCGCGCAATAGCGGTAGCGACGGCCGCTTGTATCTGGCGCCGTTCGTCTCCCCGGGGCATGCGGCTCGGCGCGCCGGGCGGGTTGAGGATCGCCAGCGCCAACAGCCCCATGTCGACGCCGATGGTGGCGAGCAGCGCGATGACGTCGCGGCCGCTGATGGGCTCCCCGCCCGTCGTGTGCCGCTCGGGCACGTGGCCGCCCGAGGCGATGTAGCTGCCGAGGCTCGATAGATACCCGCCGATGTTCGACCACAGGTTCTTGATGGCGTTGGCGACGCCGGCGGGGCCCTCATTGAAGACGGCCTCGCGCAGCTTCAAGACCGCGGGCTGGTCGGCCTGGTCGGCGGCCTGCGTCAAGCGCTGAGCGAGCGTCGGGTCGTAGCAGGAGAAGCCGCTCGCGCCTGGCGTAACGGAGACCGCGGCCGAGAGCGCGCGCATCTCACCCGCCGTCGATTTGCCGAGCTCGTTGGAACGAGACGCGATATCGCGGGCTTTGCTGCGGATGTTCGCGGCCACCGCCTCGAAGCGCTGCTGACGCTCGGCAACCGTCGTGCCGTCGAGCGCAGACGCGCTCTTCTGCAGCTGCTCGAGGTCCGACTGCACCGGCGCGAGCCAGGAGGTCTGCACGCTGTCGCGCAAGGACGCGATCTGATCGCGCACGCTCTTCCTCGCATTGTAGAGCGGCCCGCGGCCGGCGCCGGACGGCGTGCCGCAGCTGCCGCCGCTCGTCTCCTCGCGCGCCATCTGGCTCTCCGACCAGGTGACGACGTTGTCGAGCTGGATCTTGACGGCATCGAGCCGGGCGGCGACCGCCGAGCCGGCATCGCGCGCGTCCTCCTGCAAATTCTGCAGGCCCGTGCGCGTCGCCTCCTCGCCGGCAATGAGGCTCCACCAGAAGCCGTAGCCGAAGCCGATCGACCAGATCGCCAAGAACAGATAGAGCGGGAAGGTGACCATGCGCTCCAGGACGCTGCGCCGCGCGCCGAAGGTCTCGCGCAGCGCCAGCCACATGAGGAAGGTCAGCGTGACGACGACGACGATGACGAGAAGATCGTTGGAGAACGTGAGGCCGCCCGGCAGCTCTTGCGTCTGTGCGGCGGGCGAGGTGGAGACCCCGATGATGAAATCGCGCATCCCGTGCCACGTGGCGAAGCCCGAGATCACGAGCAGCATCAGCGACGCAACGCCGATGAGCGTGTTGCGTCCGAGCAGATAGTCGGCGACGCGGCCCCACTTGGAGGGCGACGGCGCATAGGACTCTGCCATCCCCTGGCCCCCTTCTTTTACGCTTTTAAAAGGCCGATACAGGAAAAACGCGCCCCTGTCGCCTCGATTGGGGCGCTTTAAAGCGCTCCGGCACGGAGGCGTATCGCGCGTGCAACGCTTCGACGCCGGAGTTGTCCTAACGAATCCCCGAGCTTAGTGTTCCAGAGCAGCTGGTGCAGACCCATCGATGCGGCGCCCGACATGACGGAGACGGCCTTCGATTTCGACCTCCTGGTGCAGGGCGGGTTTCCGCTCAAGCGCTTTGCTGCAGACGAGAAAATCTTCGTGCAGGACGACGAGGGCGCCTGCATGTACGTCGTGCGCTCTGGGACAGTCGGCATCACGGCGGCCGGCGCCGTGCTGGAGACGGTCGGG
Source organism: uncultured Alphaproteobacteria bacterium (assembly GCA_963728165.1). Classification (GTDB taxonomy): domain Bacteria; phylum Pseudomonadota; class Alphaproteobacteria; order Rhizobiales; family Hyphomicrobiaceae; genus Hyphomicrobium_A. The sequence goes on from CAVSIY010000006.1 coordinate 391,798, forward strand.
CCCAACGGCGCCTTCGGCGAGATGGCGCTGATCGACGGGTCGCCGCGCAGCGCCACCGCGATCGCGCGCGAGCCGACCGAGGTCGCCGAGATCAACGAAAAGGCCTTCCTCTATCTGGTCAAGAAGAACCCGGCTTTTGCGCTCGACCTGATGCGGCGGCTGGCGCGCCGCCTGCGGCGCATGAACGAGAGCCTCTAGAACGCCCTCACATGCCCAGCAGGAAGCGGTCGAGCAGCGCCGTCGGCAAGACGCGCTTGAGAAACGCCGCGAGATAGGTCGGCGTCGTCACATAATAGCGCGCCTTGGGCCGCTGGCTCTCAACCGCGTGCACGAGCTTGGCTGCGACCGCCTCGGGCGCAAGCTTGAACGTCGTCTTGCCGCCCGCCTCCATGGCGGCGAGGCGCGCCCGGTAGATTTCGCGGTGGGGCGAGGCCTCCATGTCGATGGTCGCCTTGAAGTTGGCAAGCGCACTTGCGAGGAAGCGGCTGTGGATCGGCCCCGGCTCGATGAGCGACACGCGGATGGGCGTGTCGCGCAATTCGAGCCGCAGCGCATCCGACAAGGCTTCGAGCGCGAACTTGGAGGCACAGTAGGCGCCGCGGTACGGTCCGGAGACGAGGCCCAGAACCGAGGAGCACTGCACGATGCGCCCCTGCCCGTTGGCGCGCATCGCCGCCACGATCGGCCGCGTCAGTGCGTGCACGCCGACGACGTTGATCTCGAGCTGGCGGCGCAGCAGATCGACGCTCAGGTCTTCCACCGCACCGACCTGACCGAAGCCAGCATTGTTGAACAGCGCATCGAGCTTGCCGTCGGTGCGCCGCAAGGCCTCCTCGGCGCAGGCGGCGACGGATGCCGGGCTCGGACAGCTCCAGCCGCAACGCCTCGACGCCTTCCTCCTTTTCGAGGCGCGTCGAGGTCCTCCGGCGTTGCGCGCGGTCGCCAAGACGCGCCAACCGCGTGCCTTGAGGGTGCGCGCCGAGGCAAGCCCGATGCCCGACGAGCAGCCGGTGATGAGGATCGAACGTTGCGTCATGACGTGCTCGTGCGGGTCATCCTGCTATCTGCCGTTGTCGGCGCGGAGACTGGCGTGGGTCCCGGCCTTCGCCGGGATGACGGTGGAGAATGGCCGTCCGGCGCGTCCACCCACAAACGTCATCCCGCTGTAGAGCGGGACCCACGCAAGCTTCAGCACATGCTTGGGGCACAGGACAATCACCGCTCTAGCGCATCCGCGACTTGAGCTTGATCGTCTCGCCGTCGACGACGAAGGTGCCGTAGCCGTGGTGGTGAATGGTCTTGGGCGCCTTCTGCGTGGGGTCGATCCAGGCCTTCACCACCTCGAGCACGATAAGGTTGTACTTGTTGAGGAGGCGCGTGTCGGCGAACTTGCATTCGAGATTGACGAAGCATTCCTTGATGAGCGGAGCCTTGACGCACGCGGCCGGGAGCGGCGTCAGGCCGAAGGCTTCGAACTTGTCGGTTTCCGAGCCTGAGCAATTGCCGACGGCGACCACTTTCTCGGCGATGCCGCGCGCGGGAATGGCGATGACGCACTCGCGCGTCGCCTTGCAATGCTGCAAAGCTGTAGTTGGCCTCGATACGACACAGGCAATCAGCGGCGGCTCGAACTCGACCATCATGTGCCACGACATGGTCATGACGTTGGCGCGCCCGTTGCGGGCCGTCGTGAGCAGCACCACGGGTCCCGGCTCGATAAACGCGTAGACCTTGGCGAGCGGCAGCTCTTTCATAGGGGATTGCCCTTTGGTGCCCGACATCGCGCTTACGGCGCAGCCGCTGTGCGGACCGGTGCGATGTCGTGCGAATATGGCACGAAGGCGCGGCCGCGGTGGCCGAAGTCGCACGTTTCCGGGTGCAGGATCTCGGCGAGGATTTCCGCGCTCTCTACGAGGCGCGGACCCGGACGATTGAAGTAGGCGTTGCCGTCGGCGACATAGATGGATCCCTCGCGCACGGCGCGCAAGCCCTCCCAGATCGCGTTGCCGGCGAGCACGCCCATCTCGCGCGAGGTGACGGGGATGTCGTAGCCGCAGGGCGCGACCAGGATCACGTCTGGGTCGGCGGTGGCCACCTGCCTCCCAGGTGATCCACGGCGAGGTGGCGCCCGTCTCGCCGAAGAGATTAGTGCCGCCGGCAGCGGCGATAAGCTCCGGCATCCAGTGGCCTCCCGACATGGGCGGGTCGATCCACTCGATGAAGGCAAGCCGCGGCTTGGGCTTGCCGGCAACGGCGGCCGCGATGCCAGCGATGCGCTCTTGCATGCGCGCGACGAGCGCATCGCCATCCCCAGGGCGGCCCAATGCAGCGGCGACGCGGAGAATGTCGGCGTAGACGTCGGCCATGGTGTGGGGCCGCAGCGACACGATCTGCGGCGCGCTGCCGATCCACGAGCACACCGCCCGCTCCACATCGGCGAGCGAGACCGCGCACACCTCGCACTGGTCCTGCGTCAGGATCACGCCGGGCGACACCGATTGCAGCGCCTCGGCGTCGACCTCGTAGACCGCGAGCCCCTGCTCGACCAGCGACCGCACCGCCTGGTCGATTGCGCGGCTCGAGCCTTCGACCTTGAACTTCGCCCGCGTCAGCGCCGGAAGATCGAGCACGGCCGGCGGCCAGTCGCACTCGTGCGAGCGCGCGACCTGGGACCCGCCCGCTCCCAGCGCGTGCACGATCTCGGTGGCGCTGGCGATGAGGGAGACGACGCGCGGCTCCGGCGATGGGTTGTCCATGCCGAGGGTGATGGCACCACCGCGCCGCCGAGGCAAGGGGCCCGCTGGCAGGACGCGCGGGCTGCGACCTCCGTAGCAAAGGGCGGCATGCGACCCGGCGCCCCAGGAAAGACGCTTGCCGCTGTGGATGGGGAAGAACGCCGCTCCCGAATCGCTCGGTACCCGGCTTACTGTGGCTCTCCATTTTCTCCTTCCGTGTTGGTTTGCAATGCATGGCAGCACCTCGATTTCCTACCGGCCCGACATCGATGGTTTGCGCGCCGTCGCCGTGGTGAGCGTCGTCGCCTATCACGCCGCGCCGAGCCTTGCGCCCGGCGGTTATGTCGGCGTCGACGTGTTCTTCGTCATCTCTGGCTTTCTGATCTCGACCATCATCCTGCACGAGCGCGCGCAGGGGAGCTTCTCGCTCGGCGGTTTCTATGGCCGGCGCATCAAGCGGCTGTTCCCGGCGCTGATCGTCGTACTGGCCGCAACTTGGCTCATGGGCTGGTATTTCCTTTTGCCGCATGAGTTTCGCGCACTCGGCAAGCACATTGCTGCGGGCGCGGCCTATTTCCTCAACTTCACGCTCAAGCATGAATCGGGCTACTTCGACGCCGCCTCTGACACCAAGCCGCTGTTGCATCTGTGGTCTCTCGCCGTCGAGGAGCAGTTCTACCTCGTCTGGCCGCTGCTGTTGCTACTGATCCGCGAGCGGCGGCACTTGCTCATCGCTCTTCTTCTGATCACGACGGCCTCGTTCGCATCGAACCTCCATGCCGTCGGCAAGAGCCCGGCCTCCGCCTTCTATCTGCCGCAGAACCGGGTGTGGGAGCTCTCCCTTGGCGCGCTTCTGGCCTTCGCGACCCTTCACGCCGCCGGCGCGAAGGCGTGGCTCGAAACTCGACTGCGACGAACGCACATGTCTCTTGCGGCCCTGGCGAGCCTCCTATCGGGCGCCGGACTCGCGCTAATTCTGGGTGCCGTTTTCACCCTTGACGACCATGTCATCTATCCCGGCGCCTGGGCAGTGATCCCTACGCTCGGGGCCGTGCTCGTCATCGCAGCGGGCGGCGGCGGCCTCGTCAATCGTCTGCTGTTGTCGCGGCGCGGCGTCGTTTTCGTCGGGCTGATCAGCTACTCGCTCTATCTCTGGCACTGGCCGCTTCTGTCGTTCGGGAGCATCCTCGGACTAGCCGGCGACTGGCGCGTTACGCTCTGTCTTGTCGCCATTGCTGTGGGGCTCGCGGTCGTCACCTACGTCGTCGTCGAGCGCCCTTGCCGCCGGGCGCAGCCGCTCTCGTTTCCCGTCGTTCTCACTGGCGTCACCTTATCGTTCGGTCTCGCCGGCGTCCTCTCGCACCTCAACGTGCTGACACCGCGCCTTGACGACTTTCGCTACCGGGCGATCGGCGATGCGCTCGCCGACTGGCGCTTTCCCCAAGGCATGCAGCGGATGCCCGTGCCGGGCGCCATCGTCTACAAGACGACCAGCACCGCGCCCGAGAAAGTGCTCTACTTCGGCGACAGCAACATCCAGCAGTACTGGCCGCGCATCGAGCGGGTGCTGCACGAGACGGAGACGCAGAAGAGCGTGATGTTCTTCACGCTCGGCGGTTGTCCCCCAATCGTCGGCGTGCGCAGGCACGGCAATCCCGATTGCGCGGCCTTTGCGGAGCGCGGGATCGAAGCCGCCCTCGCCGACGATGTGACGACGGTCGTTATCGGAGCGGCGTGGCGCGCCTACTTCGAAAGCTCGGCCTATTATTTCAAGGGAGAAGGAAGCGGTCCTATCGCCCCGGGCACCGTGGCCTGGACCAAGGCGTTCTCAACTCTTGCCGCCACGATCGACAGGCTCGCGAAGCGGGGCAAGACGGTGTGGCTCGTGCTCAACATTCCGTCGGGGGCGCAGCTTGCGCCGCAACGCGCGCTGAGCCGGTCCTGGAACGGTGGCGTCACCATCGCGCCGCTGCAGATGGACCGCGCGGCGTTCGAGACGTCGTGGCGACCCGTCAAGGCCAAGCTCGTGGAGATTGCAAGGTCGAGCGGCGCCTTCATCATCGATCCGGTGCCGTCGTTATGCGGTCCCGTCGTGTGTCCGGGTCAGACGGCCGAGGGTGCGCCGATCTATATGGACGGCAGCCATCTGCGCGCGTCTTTCGTTCGTGATCACGCCGGGTTTATAGACCGGACACTGCATCTCGAAACCGCCAGTCTTCAGTAACGGATAGATGGGCACCGGCTCGCGGCTCGACGCGGAGCGCTGGCGACGGCCTCAATGTCTCTTGCAGGAGTTGAGGATTGGATCGTCCTCGTGGAGTGGGCTGGGGAATTCCACCCCGCAGTAGGCGGCAACCGACCATGCGACGGTGCCTTGCAGCATGCGCCCCGACATCAATTCGATCTCGATCTGGTCGCCGGGCGTCAGGCCGTACGCAAATTCGATCTTCATTCCGCCGAGCGAAACCTCGCGAACGATGACGCTCTGCGCGCGGCCTTCGAAGTGCGCGACGGCATGAGCCCACGTGCTGCGCCGCGCGAACGTACGCCGTTTCGGAAGACTACGCCAAACCGAGGAAGTCGCCCGCATGTCGCCCCCATTGCCATCCCTTGGCCGAGGCGACGACCCTAGCAAACCCGACTTGCAACAGCCTTTCTCGAGTCCATCGGCTTTTGCGCAATGTGGAAACCTGCCGGTAACGCAAAAGGCGAGGTCTGACTAGTTCGCGCCCTCGAGCAGGCGCCGGGCGATGACCTGCGCCTGGATCTCGGCCGCGCCCTCGAAGATGTTCAAGATGCGCGAGTCACACAAGACGCGGCTGATCGGGTATTCCAACGCAAAGCCGTTGCCGCCGTGGATCTGCAGCGCGTTGTCGGCGTTGGCCCAGGCCACACGCGCGCCCAGAAGCTTGGCCATGCCGGCTTCCAGGTCGCAGCGCCGGCCCTCATCCTTCTCGCGCGCTGCGAAGTAGGTGAGCTGGCGCGCGATCATGGTCTCCACCGCCATCATCACCACCTTGTTGGCGACGCGCGGGAACGCATAGATCGGCTTGCCGAACTGGCTGCGATCGAGCGCGTACTTTAACCCCAAATCCATGGCGCACTGGGCGACGCCGACGGCGCGCGCCGCCGTCTGGATGCGGGCGGCCTCGAATGTGTTCATGAGCTGCTTGAAGCCCAAGCCTTCGGTGCCGCCCAGCAGATTTGAAACCGGCACCTCGAAAGCATCGAAGGAGATGTCGTACTCCTTCATGCCGCGGTAGCCCAACACCTCGATCTCGCCGCCGGTCATGCCTTGGGCCGGGAACGGGTCCGCATCCGTGCCGCGCGGCTTTTCCGCTAACAGCATGGAAAGGCCCTTATAGCCCTTCTCCTCGGGGTTGGTGCGCACCAGCAGCGTCATCAGGTCGGCGCGCACCGGGTGCGTGATCCACGTCTTCTGGCCGGTGATCTTGTAGGTATCGCCGTCCTTGACGGCGCGTGTCTTCAAGGAGGCAAGGTCGGAGCCGGTGTTGGGCTCGGTGAAGACGGCGGTGGGCAGGATCTCGCCGGTGGCGATCCTGGGCAGATACTTGCTCTTCTGCTCGTCGGTGCCGTTGTTGAGGATCAATTCGCCCGCGATCTCCGAGCGCGTGCCGAGCGAGCCGACGCCGATGTAGCCGCGCGACAATTCCTCCGAGACGATGCACATGCTCTCCTTGCCGAGGCCTAAGCCGCCGTACTCCTCGGGCAGCGTCAGACCGAAGACGCCGAGCTCGGCCACCTTGGCGACGATGCCGAGCGGGATGTATTCGTTCTTCAGGTGCCACTCGTGCGCGTAGGGCACGACCTCGGCCTCGGAGAACTTGCGCATCTGCTCGTGGATCGCGGCATGCGTCTCGTCGAGACCGGTGTCGCCGAAGGTGGTGGCCTCGGGCTGCGCGGCGATGAGGTCGGCAAGCCGCGACTTTAAGGCCTGCGTTGAGCCGGCGGCGATAAGATCGGCGACCTCGTCCTCGAAGCGGCGGATGTCGGCCTTGGGCACGCCCAGCGCCTCGGGGCGGATCATCTCCACCTGGCTCATGGGGATGCCGCCGGCGATCTGCGCCAGGTACTCGGCGAAGCCCGCCGCGAGGATCAGCTGCTCGAACTCCGTAAAGCGGCCCTCGTCCTTGAGCCGGCTGCCCCAGCCGTGCATCTGGCGCAAACCTTCGACCGTGGTGGCGAGCCAGGCCAGACCGTGAGCCGCGTGCTGGGCCGCATCGATGCCGCCGGCCTCGGCCACCTTGGCGCGCACGCCCGCCTTGGCCGCCTCCAGGACGCGGTCGGCGGACGCGACCGCGTCGGACGCGCGCTGCAGCAAGGCGTCGGGGCCGGCTGAAACGATATCTGCCTCGGCCTTCAGCGCGGCGGTCGACATCTTGCTCTCCTCGAATTGATGGATTGGGCGGCGGACCGGCCAGCAGTCCGCCCTTCAAACTGTTGCGATGCAGAATAATCGACCCCGGCGTCAAGGCAATCTGCGCGATCGAAGCTGCGCGGGCTAGCCGTCGCCGTCGCCCGTCAGCGCCTTGAAGAACCGGTGGCCCTTGGGCCGGCCCTGCTTCCGACGCGAGCTCGTCCTTGCGGGCGTGGGCGCCGGGCCTTCGAAAATCTCGACCACCGCCTCATCCACGGGACCGTGGTAGGCGGCATAGTCGTCGGCATCGACAACGGGCGCTTCGCGCGCCTTTGGCTGCCGCGCGGGGGGCAATTTGGCCGGCGCGGGGCTCGGGCTCAGCGGCGGCGGGAGCTCATCGAAGGACGCCACCCGCTCGATAATGGTCACGGCAGCCTCCCCTGCCAGGTCGTCGCAGAAGTCCGGCTCCAGGCTCTCCATCGTCTCCAGCGCGGCGAGGATGCGCAGGCCGTCCTCGAGCGCCTCGCCGAAGAGCGCGGGATCGTCGGCGTCGACGGCGGGAGGCGCACCCGCGGGCAGCGGCGGGGGCGCGGAGGCTGCCGGGCCCTTGAGCCGCGGCCCCCGGACCGGGTCATAGCTGCCGGACCGGCGTCGGCGCGCCTTTGCGCCCTTGCTGCGCTTGTTGTCGTTTGCCACGAGACCACCGACCCCTTGGATTGAACGGTCGCTCACTCTAGGAAAGGTCGCGGCCCCCGTCCACGGCGCCGGGGAGCTAAGGGGGCGGGGGGCCCCGACAGCACCAAACGGCCCGCCATTATGGGCCTGCAGCGCGGCAATCGCGACGTAGACCTGCAGAAGGCGCAAGGCTAGCTTCCGGCCCGCGAGACTTGAGGAGACCTTAGGTATGCAGCGTTACCGCGCCGTACTCGAAGCCATCTACCGCCTTTACCAGCACAGCGGCTTCACCATGGCAGGCGCGGTGGCGTTCTCTTTCGTCGTGTCGCTGTTCCCCTTCTGCATCTTTCTCGGCGCAGTGTCCGGCATCCTTTTCGGCGGGCGCGAGCTCGCCTCCCAGGCGGTCGATCAGCTGTTTCAAATCCTGCCGCAGGGCGTGGCCGCCGGCATCGCCCCGCAGGTCGAGGCCATCATGGGCTCGACCCGCATCGATCTCTTGACCGTGAGTGCGGGGTTGGCGCTGTTCTTCGCCACCAACGCGATCGAGACCTTGCGCGCCGCTCTAAACGGCGCCTACCGCGTCGTCGAGACACGGCCTTACGTGTTTTGCCTGTTGCGCAGCATGCTCTTCGTTCTGGCCAGCGCCGTCTCGATGCTGGTGCTGACGTGGGCCGTCGTCGTCGGCCCCGCCATAGCGGCCCGTTTCGATCCGTCGCTGACGCTGTCGGTTCTGCGCAGCACCTGGCTCGCGGCAAGCCTGCGCTACGCGTTCGCCGCGACCGTCATCGGCGTGCAGCTCGTCGCGTTCCACCTTTGGCTTCCGGGAGGAAAGCGCCGCATCAAGGACGTGTGGCCCGGCGTGCTTTTGTCCGTGACGCTCTGGCTCACGGTTGCGGGCCTCTACTCCTACTACCTCAACTTCTCCGACTACACGCGCTTCTATGCGGGCCTGTCGCAGCTCATGGTGGCGCTGATCTTCTTTCAGACGACCGCGGTCATCGTGATCCTCGGCGCCGAGCTCAATCGCGGCATATCCGAGCTGAAACGCTTCGGTACCGCCGGGATTGAGAGCCGCGCCAACGGATCGACGCTGCGCCCCAGCTGACGGCGCAACGCTCAGGCGTCAGCGCTTGTGCATCTGCTGGCTCGCCTCGATGACGTCCTCGATGGTTCTCAGGCCCGTCGTCGGCGCCGACACCAGCACCGCCATGTTGCCGGGCCTGTGCTCGTTGCGGTACATGCGCATGTGCGCCTTGGGGATCTGCTCCCAGGGAAAGACCTCCGACATGCACGGATCGATGCGGCGTTCCACCACCAGCTTGTTGGCCTGGCTAGCCTGCATCAGGTTGGCGAAGTGCGAGCCCTGCACGCGCTTCTGGTGCATCCACAGATAGCGGGCGTCCATGGTGAGGTTGTAGCCCGTGGTGCCGGCGCAGATGACGACCATGCCGCCGCGCTTCACGACGAACACCGACACCGGGAAGGTCGACTGGCCCGGGTGCTCGAACACGCTGTCGACGTTGTTGCCTTTGCCCGTCGTCTCCCAGATGGCCGCGCCGAACTTGCGCGCGCTCTTGAACCAAGCGTCGTACTCGGGCGTGCCGACCTTGGGCAGCTCACCCCAGCAGTCGAAGTCCTTGCGGTTGATGACGCCGCGGGCGCCGAGCTGCATCACGAACTCGCGCTTGTCCTCCTCCGACACGACGCCGATGGCGTTGGCACCCGATGTGGCGCACAGCTGCACCGCCATCGAGCCGAGGCCGCCGGAGGCGCCCCACACAAGCACGTTGTGGCCCGGGCGCAGAACGTGCGGACGATGCCCGAACAGCATGCGGTAGGCGGTCGCCAGCACCAGCGTGTAGCAGGCGCTCTCTTCCCAGGTGAGATGCTTGGGGCGCTCGAGCAGCTGGCGGTCCTGCACGCGGCAGAACTGCGCGAACGAGCCGTCGGGCGTCTCGTAGCCCCAGATGCGCTGGCTCGGCGAGAACATCGGATCGCCGCCGTTGCATTCCTCGTCGTCGCCGTCGTCCTGGTTGCAGTGGATGACGACCTCGTCGCCGACCTTCCAGCGCTTGACCTTGGAGCCGACCGCCCAGACGACGCCCGAAGCATCGGAGCCGGCGATATGATAGGGGTTCTTGTGGGCGTCGATGGTGGAGATCGGCTTGCCGAGCGAGGCCCACACGCCGTTGTAGTTGACGCCCGCTGCCATCACCAGAACGAGCACGTCGTGGCTGTCGAGCTCCCAGGTGGGGAGGACCTCGATCTGCATCGCCTTGTCGGGCTCGCCGTGGCGCTCCTTGCGGATGGCCCAGGCGTACATGTTCTTGGGCACGTGGCCGAGCGGCGGGATCTCCCCGATCTCGTAGAGGTCCTTTTTCTCCGCAGCAATCGCTGGCGCGCCCATGGCGGCCTCGGATCTGGTTGCGGCGCTTTGGCTCGACATTTAAGGCTCCCGTGCTCGGCTCCGCCCCCCGGCGGGCGTGTTTTTTGCGCTGCGGCAATAAGGCCGCATGGTTTTCCTGCTGTTTCAAGCACGTTTTCGCGCTGCAATGAAGGGGGAGCGGTGACGCTCCTGGGGCGTCTCAACGCAACTTTAAGACTGTTCGGGCCAAAATCCCCAGTTGTCAGGCCCAATCTAGGCGGCCAGGTACCCGTTCGCGGGTTCCCCGGGGAAGCGGCTGAATGCTCGAGTTTCTCAATCAGACCTTCCAGGTCGATACTTATACGATTGTCGTCGTGGCGCTTCTGTCCGGCTGGGCGGGGGTCCTGACGCTGCACGTGCTGTCGAAAACGGTGATGGCCTTGGTCTTCGTCCCCGGCTTCATCTTCGGGGCGCTGATCGCCAACTACATCTTCGACAGGTTCGGGTTCTTTCCGACGCCCGACCAGGAGACCAACGTCGTCGTCGCCTGCACGCTCGGGATCATCGCCGCCCTGCTCGTCCTGCTCGTCGTCACGCGCTTCACCTCGATACTCGCCGCCGCCCGCGTGCAGCGCCATCAGTTCAAGCGCTACTGAGCCGGGTTCCCCCGCGTCAAAGATCATTTTGCATTGCAACCACGGCCGGGTACGCTAGGGCAAGATACGCCTGACCTGAGCCGAGGACGACCTATGCGCGAGGACAGAAAGGGACAAGAGGCTCCCAAGCCGGCGCCCGACCGGCCGTGGATCTTTCGCACCTATGCCGGCCACTCGACGGCGGTGAAGTCCAACGAGCTCTACCGTCGCAACCTGGCGAAGGGCCAGACGGGCCTGTCCATCGCCTTCGACCTGCCGACCCAGACCGGCTACGATTCCGACTACGAGCTCGCCAAGGGCGAGGTCGGCAAGGTCGGCGTGCCCGTCTCCCACATCGGCGACATGCGCGCGCTGCTGGCGGGCATCCCGCTCGACCAGATGAACACCTCGATGACGATCAACGCCACGGCGGCGTGGCTGTTGTCGCTCTACGTGGCAGTGGCCGACGAGCAGGGCGCGGCCCGCGACAAGCTCACCGGCACCATCCAGAACGACATCATCAAGGAGTACCTGTCGCGCGGCACCTACGTGTTCCCGCCCGATCCCTCGCTGCGGCTCATCAAGGACACGATCGTGTTCTCCACCAAAGAGCTGCCGAAGTGGAACCCGACCAACGTCTGCTCCTACCATCTGCAGGAGGCCGGCGCGACGCCGGTGCAGGAGCTCGCCTACGCGCTGGCGACGGCTGAAGCCGTGCTCGACCGCGTGAAGGCCTCGGGCGAGGTGAAGCCGGAAGACTTCGGCGCGGTGGTCGGCCGGGTCTCCTTCTTCGTCAATGCCGGCCTGAGGTTCGTCACCGAGATCTGCAAGATGCGGGCGTTCGTCGAGCTTTGGGACGAGATCACGGAGAAGCGCTACGGCGTCACCGATCCCAAGCACCGGCTGTTCCGCTACGGCGTGCAGGTGAACTCGCTGGGGCTCACCGAGCAGCAGGCCGAGAACAACGTCTACCGCATCTTGATCGAGATGCTGGCGGTGACCCTGTCGAAGAAGGCGCGCGCCCGCGCGGTGCAGCTGCCGGCCTGGAACGAGGCGCTCGGCCTGCCGCGCCCGTGGGACCAGCAGTGGTCCTTGCGCATGCAGCAGATACTCGCCTACGAGACCGACTTGCTCGAGTACGGCGACATCTTCGACGGCTCCAAGGAGATCGACCGCAAGGTTCAGCAGCTGAAGGAGGAGGCGAAGGCGGAGCTCGCCACCATCGAGGCAATGGGCGGCGCGGTGGAAGCCATCGACTACATGAAGCGCCGGCTGGTGGAGAGCAACACCCAGCGGCTGCGCCACATCGAGACGGGTGAGCAGATCGTGGTCGGCGTCAACAAGTGGACGGAGACCGAGGTCTCGCCCTTGTCGGCGGGAGAAGGCGCGATCATGGTCGTCGATCCGGCCATGGAAGCCGGGCAGGTCGAGCGGCTGCAAGCCTGGCGCGCTGATCGCGACGAAAAGGCGGTGAGGACCGCGCTCGCCGAATTGGAACGTGCGGCAAAGGAGGGCTCCAACATCATGGTGCCGTCGATCGCCTGCGCCAAGGCCGGCGTCACCACCGGCGAATGGGGCACCACCTTGCGCAAGGTGTTCGGCGAGTATCGCGCCCCGACCGGCGTTGCGCAGGCGGCCGCGCACGGCGAAGGCGCAGGGCTCGAGGCGGTGCGCGCGCAAGTGGAGGCGGCCTCCGCCAAGCTCGGCCGGCGCCTGAAGTTCCTCGTCGGCAAGCCGGGACTCGACGGCCACTCGAACGGCGCCGAGCAGATCGCGGTGCGCGCGCGCGACTGCGGCATGGAGGTCGTCTACGAGGGCATCCGCCTGACGCCGGCGCAGATCGCGCGCGCAGCCCTCGACGAGGCGGTGCACGTCGTCGGCCTCTCCATCCTCTCAGGCAGCCACGTGCCGCTCGTGCGCGAGGTGGTCGAGCGCATGCGCAAGGAGGGGCTGGAGGACGTGCCGGTGGTGGTCGGCGGCATCATTCCGCCGGAGGACGCCAAGACCTTGAAGGCGATGGGCGTGGCTGCCGTCTACACGCCCAAGGACTTCCAATTGAACGACATCATGGCCGACATCGTGAAGCTCGTGTCCGAGCCGGCCATGGCGGCCTGAGCCAATACCGTTTCCGCGGGCATCCGCCATGCGTAAGGAGACGCGGCGCAAACTCGATCGACTTGTCTGGTCGGAGCGCCGCAAGCTAGCCGCCCTGGCACTGCCGCGGTCGCTCTGATCACGCTTGGCGCCGTTTCATCCCGCGCCCGGGAAGCCCGTCTATGGTCCCCGCCGTCGTTCGCCTTGCGGTGGTCGAGACCGGAGACAGGCCAGCGCTACATGTGGATCGAAAGTCGCCTCGATAGTGGTAAGTACGTGCGGGCGAGAGGCATGTTGGGCCCCCACACCGCGGACGAGAGATTCAGCGAGCGCGAATTGGCTTGGTACGGTCTACAATGACGGGCAGACGCATAGTCGTCGCTCGAGATCGAGCGCGCCCTCTGGCTCGACCGGGCCAAGAAGGCCGGCATCGGCGTGGCCGTGCTGGCGCTGATCGGCCTCTTCTTTGTCTATGAGGATTACGACGCGCACATCGAGAAGATCCGCGTGCCCGCCACCGTCGTCTCGGTCGGGCCGCTCAACACCACCAACACCCAGGCCATCGAGAACGGCCTCTCGGTCGACGTGGCCTTGCAGAACGGGCACCGCGTCACTGTCTGGGTCTTGAAGACGAGCCACCCGCAAGTCGGCGAGCACGTGGAGATCACCGAGCACCGGCATCACACCGGCCGCGTCACCTACTCGTGGAAGTGAGCGTGGGACACCGTACACGCGCATTCGGCCAGGTCGTTCTCGTCCGCCGCAAGGTTTGATCGTGAGACATTTGCTGCTAACGCGGTACAATATCCCAATTGACTTTGGGAGCCGCTACCAACAGCGCGGCCCGCTAGACCAAGCTTACCTCGCGCGGCGCCACGAGCTATTTCGCAGATTCTGCGTTCCCTCTATCACCCGCCAAACCTGCAATGAGTTTGAATGGATCGTATTCTTTCACCGCGACACGCCGGCCAAGTATTATGATTTCCTTGACGGCATAGCGACAGTGCACTTCGCCAACTCCTCGGCTGAATGTGTCAGTTTCGCCCGCGAGCAAGGCGATCCCAACGCCGTAACCATCACAACTCGGATCGATAACGATGACGCGATCGCCGCGACATTTATGGTCGAAATTCAGAGGGCCGCACGAGAAAACCGGAGTGACGCGCCTTACGTCGTGACGTTCCCGCTGGGTGCGGTCGCCAGTCTTCAAAGAGGACGATTCTATAGAAAGAAGGACATCGGCAATCCGTTCACGTCGCTCGTAGAGCCCGCGGGCGTACAACATACGATCTGGGCCTTTTCGCACGGGCAAATGGCGCAAGAGTTTCCAGTCCACCAAATCAAAACACGAGATCCCATGTGGCTGGCTGTGATTCACGAAACGAATGTGATCAATCAGAGAATGAGATGGCCATGGTTTTGGGAGACGCGCCCAAATGCGCAGTTGGCTTCGCGTTTTCCCGGCTTTAGCGACGAGACGAAGGGCGATCTCTAGGGCGCTTCGTCGCTGGACCGCTCACCCGCAATTCTGACGTCCTCGCCCAGCGTCTCGCGCACATAGAGGCGACGCACGGCCGCGTCGGTGACGATGGCGAGCGGGTAGCCGAGCAGCAGGCCGAGCGGCCCGAACAGCACCCCGATCGCCACCACCGCAAAGAGCCCGACCGCGGGCGGCACCGCCACCGAGCGTCCCGCCACCAGCGGCATGATGAGGTTTGCACTCGATCTGCTGCACGACGACGAACACGGCAAGCGTCCACATGACCAAGTTCCAGTTCTGCGTGGAGGCGAGCAGGAGCGCCGGCACGGCGCCGATGACGGGCCCGATGATCGGCACGAACTCGGTGACGCCGGCGATGAGCCCGAGCGCCAGCGCCGACGGCACGCCGACCAGCGCCAGGCCGCCAGCGATCAAGAGGCCGACCATGATCATGGCGAGGAGCTGCCCGCCGAGCCACAGGCGCAGCGCCTCGCCGGCGTCATCGAGCGTCGCCGCGATCTGGGCTTGGGCGCGCTTGGGGAACAGCTTCACGAGACCGTTGCGATAGGTGTCGGGATCGATGGCGACATAGATGCCGGCGACGAGCACCACGACGAGCGTCGCGACCGCGCCAAAGATCGTCGTCCCCCACGAGAACGCGTTCATGACGAGCTCGCCGATGGAGGAGCCCTTGACCAGCTCCGACACCGAGGAGGCGAACGGCACCGTCTTGGAGAGGCTCGCCATCGCGGCGGGCAGATTGGCGAACACCGAGGCGAGCTGGCTCGAGATGCGCGAGCCGAAGAGATAGCCCGTGCCCCCCAGCAGGGCGACGACGCCGAGGCCCGCTGCCAGCAAGGCGAGACGCTCGCTGATCGAGGTTCCCGCCCGGATGGGGCGCGCGATGGCACGCAAGACGACGGCGACGAGGACCGAGCCGAAGATCAATAGGAGGATGTCGGAGAGGACGTAGAGGGCGGCGGCAAAGGCGACGATGCCGACGAAAATCAGCACCCGGCGGACGAAGAGGGCGTCCGGCATGGCGTCGAAGGACCCTGAGGGCGGCTCTTTGTCCATGGGAGCGGAGATTGAGGCGATGATCGCCAATTCGGCAACCCGCTTGCTGGCGATGCGCACGGGCCCTCGCGCCAGGGGGGCCGATGGGCCGGGGGAAGCGCGTTGACGGGCAAGACGCGGCCAGTATGATGCGCCCCTCTCGCGCTTAAGCCCCAGTGGCGGAACCGGTAGACGCGCCAAACTCAAAATCTGGTGTTCGCAAGGACGTGCCCGTTCGAGTCGGGCCTGGGGCACCAACAATAAATAAAAACAAGCGCTTAGCTTAGGTTTGTCAGAAATTCCATAGGCTTGCGGGACCAGCGATTGCCCCCTTCTGACGCGCGTCGCCCCAGAGAATTGGGAAGCAAAATGCCCGCCTGAAGGTCACTGGTGAGGCCTTGAGACGAGCGGCCGTTGCCCATGAGAGCCGATCCTCCTTCCAATTTGGCCGATACAAAGCACATCCTCGAGCCTCTAAGGTTCTCAAGACCAGCGCCCGTGTTGCTCAGCCCGATCAAATCTCTCCGGCGACGTAGCTCGGAAAATCTCAACTGCCACAGGAGGCAGCGCGCACGGAGCCATGTGTCGCCCGCCCCGGCGCAACATCCGCGCGCCCGTCGAACATGCTGATCTTCCTCATCAATCTAGATCGCGATCGCGACCGCCTTAAGCGCATGGTCGGGGAGGCGCAACGCGTCGGCATCTCGTTTGAGAGGTTTGTCGCCGTTGACGGGAGTCGGCTGGAAGCCGACTTGCGCGATCAGTTCTTCTGCGGCGACGTCCCCCACGAAGCGGGCTTCACCGCCGGCGAGATCGGCTGCTACGCCAGCCATCTCCGCATCCACCGCCTGCTCGAAGCGGGCACGTTCGGTGAGGCCGCCCTCATCCTCGAGGACGACGTACGCCTCGCTGACGATCTCGTCGAGACGATAGAGGCGGCGATGGCGCGCGCGCCGGAATGGGACATTATCCGATTGTCAAATGCGACGAAGTCGGTGGTCCTGCCGGTGGCGCCGCTCGGGCGCGGACGCGAGTTGGTCAGGTATTGGACCGTGCCGAACGGCACGGGCGCTTATCTCATCAGCCGCACCGGCGCGATCAAGTTCGCCGACGCCTACGCCAAGCGCACACTGCCGATCGATGAGGACTTGCGCAGACCGTGGCGCAGCGGCCTCAACACGTACGGCGTCCTGCCGCCGCCCGTCGAGGCCGACGTTCTGGACGTTTCGCAGATTGACACGATGGGCCGCAATCCGCGGCTGCCGGCCCGAGCGCGCTTCAAGGATGCAGCCCGCCACAATGATTTTTTCGCTGCGTTCAGGCATCGCCTCGAGGTGTTTGGACCGAGAAACTTTTGCCGTGCCCTCGTGCGCTCGGTCGCGACTTCGGTCGTCAAGCGCGTCCGGGGCCGGGCTGCAGCAGAGAAGCTCTACCGATTGGGCTGATCAGGCGCATGCACGCGACCGCGTCGCTCGCTGCGAAGGGCGGACGGCAGTCAACGGGGATACCGAAGCGATCGAAGTCTTCTTCGTAAGCCTGATGGACGAGCTTGCGCAACTCAGGCGTGGAGGAGGCGGCTGCCCGATGTCGACCCGATGCGTTAACCCGAATTTCTCGTGGCAGGTTTCGGCCGAGAAGCCGCGACAGCTGCGCCAAGTCCGCATCGAAGAATTTAACCTTGCCAATGAATTGGAAATCGACGGAACGCGGCAGAATGCGCGACATGGGAGTCCAATGGCCATCCGGCGTGATACTCGCGGTAGCCGTGGCAATTCGCACAAATTGCGGAAACGAGATGGGCTGGTCGGGGTCCAATGGCTGCGTCGATCGCCCGCGCATAAGAGCGCATCGTCCTTACGGTGCCACTGGCATGGGAGGAGGGGAATGGAGCGATCTTGTCGGCCCACAACGACGTCAGGCGGCCGTAGGGACTGCGCACGAAGGCAAAGCGTATGCAGTTTGGGTTTGTCATGAGGCTATAGAAAGCGTCGAGGCCCACTTGCCGCGGACCGGGGATTCCTGACACCGCGCGATTGTGAATCTTCGCTGCGTCGCCGACCGGCTCGCCTTTGAGCAGCTGGCTGAAAATCGCCAGCAGCGTGCTCGATGCCGCCTTCGGCACCTCTGCGTAGAGGCAGTTCAACGGCGCCAGCACGTGCCAGAAATAATCTGGATTGCAGCTTTCACGCTGCAGGCGGCGCATGAAATCCACGGCGGCTGGATTGGTGAGGGACAACGAGGCATCGCTAACCCCGTTGGCGACGCCTAAGGCAGCACTCTTTACAAATCGTCCAATTCCAAGCATCGGCGCGAAGGGTTGTGATGGGTGGCAAGACTGCCGGAGCGAGGCCCGTCGGATTGGCTCCCTCGCACCGGCGCGGCGTCTCTGGCTGCGGCCAGACAGCCGATACTATCCCTATGAAAATAAGGCCTTCCGATGAACGACGCTCGGGCTCCCTATTTCGGCCCGCAGTGTCGGATAGGGCACACCGGAGGGCGAGGACGCCCCCTAAGATAACGGTCGATCCGGTTCCGCGGGACCTTGTGATCAGCGCGTAGGGACAGTCGGGACGAGAGTTGACAGATGTTTCCAGGTATCTCGCTCTTTCGCCTGCTATTGGCGCTCAGCGTTGTCGTCTTCCATCTCTACCCGAAGGCGGCACCGGCTTCCGGAAGGATCGCCGTTGCGGGCTTCTTCTGCGTCAGCGGCTACCTCATCGCCTACATCCGCAGCGAAGTGTATGCGGGTCGCATCCTCTCCTTCGTTGCCAATCGAATCCTTGCGCCTCTATCCCCTCTATGCCGCCGTGCTGGCATTGACGCTGCTGCTCCTGTACGTCAGCCCCTATCATGCCCAGCTTGCCAATCCGGCAATTCAGATGCCTGCCACTGGCCGCGAATGGTTCAACAACCTGCTGATATTGAATTTTGGAGAGCCGGTAAGGCTTCTTCCTCCCACATGGAGCCTGACGACGGAGATAGCCTTCTATGGCGCGTTTGGTCTCTTCGTTTGTCAAAGTGCCTGGCTGACAAAGGCATTCTTCGCCGTCTTTGGACCCCTGAGCATTCTCTCGGTGCTGCACCTCGTCCCAATTCCATTCTATGGGCACCCGATCGGATCGGCTGGAATTTTTCTTCTCGGCGCCACGGCCTACCACTACAGCAAGGACCTCACCCCCTTCAGCACGCGCAACCTGCGACCGCTTCTGATCATCTACCTGACAATGATGTTCGTAATTCCATTTGTCTCCCGAGGGAATATCCATTTGATCCTGGCGTCCCTGGTCGCTGCGGTCCTGCTTCCCGGAATTGCTGCTTACGAGGTCCAGTCGCGGACCTTGAGGCGGGCAATGAATTTCGCAGGTGATCTTGCCTATCCGATCTTCCTTTCGCATTGGGCTTGCGCAGCAGTCGTTCTCTACGCTTTCGGGGTTGAGACATACAAACCGTCATCGGGCGCTTTGTTCTTGCCGATGCTGCTTCTCACAATTGCCATCTCCGCATTGCTCTTGGTCGTCGTGGAAACGCCAATCAAGGTCCTGCGCAGGAGGGTACGCGGAAGGCGGAGCGGCAGAAGCGATCGCTCCGAGCGACTCCCGGCGCGCCCGTGCCAGCGCCCAGCGTGGACCCGGCGCCGCTTTTGGTCCATCAACGTGGCTCCGTCGCGAGCGAAGCTCGCGAAGGCGCTCCGGCCGTGCCTTCACTAGGTTAGGGCCGGAAGCCACGCTCAGTCTCCGACCAGGTTTGTGTGACCGACAATGGACCGACGCATGAAGCGCGCTCTCGAGCGCACGTTTCTTGACGATATTTGGATCGACAAGCCAACCCCGAGAGGCGACGTTGGGGCCCTCATTCGCAGGCTCAAACCCATCGCCAAACCCGGCGGGCTGCGCCGGTTCGGCCCCCCAGGTGACGGCGGCTACCTGATGCCGGACGATCTCGAAGGCGTCGCCGCCTGCATCTCGCCCGGCGTGTCGCGGCAGTGCGGCTTCGACGAGGAAATTGCCGTGCGAGGCATCGACGTTGTCATGGCAGACGCCTCTGTCGAGGGGCCTCCCACGAGCAACCCGCGCTTTCACTTCGTGCCGAAGTTCGTCGACATCTTTTCGAGCGACCGCACGGTAACCATGGATGAGCTGTGCAGCTCTGGTCCCGCGGCGCAGACCTCGAGCGACCTCATCCTTCAGATGGACATCGAGGGGGCCGAGTATCGTGTGCTTGCCAGCCTGAGCGATGCCTTGCTCAAACGTTTCCGCATCATCGTCATCGAGTTTCATCAGCTCGATGAGATGTTCTCGCGGTTCGGATTTGCCCTCATCGCCCCCGTGTTCGAGAAGCTGCTCACCCATCACGATGTGGTCCACGTTCATCCCAACAATTGTCTGCGCCCCATAAGACGGGCATCGCTGACCGTGCCGCCCATTATGGAGTTCACCTTCTACCGGAAGGACCGCACCCCCGGCGGATCCTTACCAACGCACGCGTTTCCGCATGCGCTCGACGTGGACAATGTCCCGACCCGGCCATCTGTGGTCCTGCCCGATTGCTGGTGGCGGTAGCTCGCGCTTCGGCGGTAGCAAGGCCAAGACATGTCTATCAAGGTCAGCAATTCGAGAGCGCTGTTCCGGCATATCAAAGGGTTGCTGGGAAGGAATCCTTATGCCGTCCTACGCCAACTCTCCGGCGTCGTTCATGTCGGTGCCAATGTCGGGCAGGAACGAGAGCTCTATGACGATTTTGGATTGCGCGTGCTCTGGATTGAGCCGAGCCCGGAGATTTTCGCAATTCTAAAGGCGAACATCGAAGGCCTTCATCGCCAGCGCGCCATCCAAGCTCTCGTGACCGATTGTGACGGCAAGAGCTACCAGTTCCACGTATCCAACAACAAAGGAGAATCCTCATCGATTTGGATCTCAAGCAGCACAAGGACATCTGGCCGCACGTGCACTATACGGCAGCGATCCCGCTGACCGGCACGACCCTGACCGCGCTGCTTGAGAGAGAAAAAATCGATCTGTCGAACTACCAGGCTTTGATTTTAGATACTCAAGGCTCCGAGCTTCTCGTGCTGAAGGGTGCCGTCGCCATCTTGAAGAACTTCAAATACATCAAAACCGAGGTGGCGGACTTTGAGTCCTAAGTGGGCTGCTGCCAGGTGGCGGACGTCAATAGTTTTATGGTCGAGAACGGCTTTCGCGAGCACTCACGTAAGATGTTCGCCAAACGGCATGCCGGGGGCAGCTATTTCGATATTGTCTACAGGCGAGAGACTTAAGAAGCCGCTCCCCGAATGACCCAATCAGACCGCGAAAGAATTCAATCGTCACCAGCGGGCAGTCGACGGCTGGTGATCTTTCTAACAAGCTCAATGACCAGGGGGCGCGCGCGCTGGCTCGCTTCAATGCTGAGGTGCGACCAGTAGTCCCGATAGAGTAAGGTATTTCCACTCTTCATGCTGCATACCGGTCCAGGGCACAGGACCGGCATCAAGTCCAGGACATGGAAGTTTGGGTGAGAATGTTCGATATCGGCCAAGAGGCTGGAGAGAGGGAGGCGTCGGCGCACCGTTTCAGCCTTGGAGAGATACCGGCATATCGCCGGCTCACCAATGTTGAACCACTGGCTTAGCGCCATACTTGGCGTGCAGTGTGCATCCCGCATGTAGGGATTGCCCGCCTGGAATACGATATTGACACCCCGCGCCTGCAAGTCCTCTGCGAGCTTCGCCAACCCTTGAGCCAATGCGTAGAGACGCGCTCGAGAATTGGTGGTGGGTTCAGATGGTGTCAGCGTGGCGACGTCATTGATCATGACGAGGAAATCGCCCGCGTGCAGCTTTCGTAAGAGAGCCGGAACCACTGATGACCAGTAATAATTGTTCGCCTTCGACCACGACGACGTGTTTGTTAGTTGGGGTACAGCTGAGGCTCCCCACGATGAGGTGAGGGCAACGGCGCCCAGCCTTTCCTCCTTCAGCCCCGCGACGAGATCACGCTCTGCTGCACTGAACGAATTCCCCAATCACCAGGAAGAGCCTTTCACCTGGCAGCCTTCCGTTGCCCAACATGCACGCCTGGAGGTCGATTGCCTTGCCGACGTCACTGTTTGACGACAACACACAACGCCGGGCCCGCCACAACAGAGTTCCATCCGCAGCGCGCTCGGCCAGCAGGCTGCCGTTGGCTTGCGCACGCAGCACCGGCGCACCAGTAAACAATTCCCCCCGCAAGGGAAATCGCAACGCGAGCATGCATGCAAATGCTGCGGCTGACACGCCAATCCCATAGCCAACCGTCCGCAGGCTACTCGGCGACCATTTCCGATAGCGTAAGGGACGCTCAACAAAGAGGTAGCTACCTGTCGCCAACGCGAACATTAGCGCGAGCAAAAGAGGCGCCGTCGCCAAGCTGACACCGATCGTCCAACGAGCAATCGAGAGCACGCTCCAATGCCAGAGGTACAGCGAATAGGAAATGATTCTCGACCCATACGATGGGGCGCAAGCTCAGCACCGCGCATAGCCCAAGCCCGGATCGCAAGGACGCGATCAACACCGCCGCGCTCGCCACCGTCAGCACGGTCGCCGCGCTCTGCAGCGTAACTGGCATGCAGAAGCATGCTCCGAGTACGATCAGGGCTCCCAAGGCGATCCACTCACGCTGCAAGACCGCCGCGCGCCTGGGATCAGTAGAGAAAAAATACGTGAGGGAGCCTATGCCCAGCTCCCAGAAACGCATGGGCATCAAGAAATACGAAGCGGACGGCAGCGGATCGAGCAGCAGCAGGAAGCCCGTCATTGACAACACGACGATCAGGGCGAAGGCGCCAAAATATCGAGTGGCGGAGCCCGATCGGGCACCAGCCGAAAGGAGCAGAAACATCGTCGGGTAGAGCAGATAGAACTGCTCTTCGACTCCGAGTGACCACGTGTGTGCAAAGGGATTGAGCTCCGCTGGCAGTTGCAAAGAAATTCGTCGCCTTGGCAAAAAAGTATATGTTGGAAACACCAAGAAGAGACCAGGCGCCCGACATAATGAGGGTCTGATACTCTCGCGCATGGGCATCGATGAACATCGAGGCCACGACCGCGGTGGTAAGCACGCACAGAACGAGGGCCGGCAGCAATCGTTTGATGCGGGCGCAACGTAGAACCGAATAAGATACTCTTTCAGCGAAAGATCGGCTCCGGTGGCAAGCGAGGAGCTGATGACGAAGCCAGAGATCACGAAGAATACGTCGACGCCTAGGTAGCCGCCGGGTAACAGGGCGCTGGAGAAATGCTCGGCGATGACGGCAATGACAGCAATCGCGCGAAGGCCGTCGATCTCAGGACGATACGAGTGAGGGGCTGAACTGGCGGCGGGGCTTATTTCGCTCGGCTGGTGGCGCCCAGCCCCAGCCGCCATCCGGCGACTGCGGCCGGACACCTCTCGAGATGTGGTCAGCAAACTCATCAAAAGTGCGCCGAACCTCAAAGGCTCGTCGCCCTACCTCATACGCATATGACCAATGCTGCTGGACCCCACCGACCGAAAACTACTTGATCGTAGGATCTCCTATTGCGCCAAACTACGAACCGTGCGGCCTTTCTAAGGACCTGATGCGCGACAGCCACAGAAAATGCCACCAAGACCGTCAATTGAGCCGCCGTACTGGATTATGGTGAGCATGAATTCAGCGCCGACCCAGTCGCCGGCTGGTCCTGATTTCGACCAGGCCCTGAGGCACCAATGTTTTCAATGCGATATGTGCCTGCCAGGCTAAGGCACGCACGGATCGCCGCCCCAAAAATTCCGTGCCTGCGTTCAGTAGGGCGGCGGCGTGCGGGCCCGCTGAGCCTTGGCCGCTTGCGTCCACCACGCGAGATCATCGGCGAACCGCGCAAAGGCCTGCTGCAGCGCCTCTCCGGGGGCACCGGTCGGCGCGCCGTCGGCGTCGAGCGTCGCCGCGATCGGACCCACTGCGAGCGTTGAGGAAATGACCACCATGCCCATCTCGGCCAGGGTGGCGTGCCAGGCGGTGCCCGACCTTACGCCTGCGAGCCGTCCGGCCGAGTAGCTGGCGATTGCGGCGGGGCGCCAGAACCATTCCTCGAGAAAGTGATCGGTGAGGTTCTTGAGGCCGGGCTGCATGCCCCAATTGTATTCGCCCGTCACGAACACGAAGGCGTCGGCCGCTTTGATCTTGGTCGCCAGCGCTTGCATGGCAGGCGGTGCCGTCCCCGGCGCGTGCTCTTTGTACATGCGGTCGAGCATCGGCAGACCGACGGCTTTGGCGTCGATCAACTCCACGTCGGCACCGCGGGCGCGCAGCCTCGAGACGATGAAGCTCGCCAAGCGGATGCCCATGCGATCGGAGCGATAGGATCCGTAGAAGACAAGAATGCGGTCCGGCATGAGACAATCTAGCTCGGGGTCGACCAGAAGGCCGTCGTGCGGCCCATAGCCTTAGAAACCCCCTAATATCCGCATTAAAACAGATCGACTTCAGCAAAAATTTCGCGCGAACCGGGTAACGGAGAGCGGCTTGCGCACGAATGCGCCCATGTGAGAGCGTCCGGCGGCGGCTCGTTGGCATGCGATAGCGGCTCTTTATCAAGTCGATAGCCAAACGATAATGGTGCTCGCACCGTAGATGCGGCACCCTTGCGTTGTTGGGGGCCTGGCGCGAGCGCCATATCGAGCAGGTGACTGCGTGACGCACGAGACTTCGATGAGCGAGACAGCCAATTCCGCTTCGAGCGTCATCTATCGCCACGCGCTGCTGGTGCGCATCACGCATTGGGTGAACGTGCTGTGCCTCACCGTGCTGCTCCTGAGCGGCCTGCAGATCTTCAACGCGCATACGACGCTTTATTTCGGCTCGAAATCGGATCCCGACAACGCCGTGCTCTCCATGCGCGCCGTCCGGCGCGATAACGGAACCTACTCGGGCCTGACGACGGTCGGGGCCACGACGTTCGACACC
The DNA here is from genome assembly GCA_963728165.1 of uncultured Alphaproteobacteria bacterium. GTDB lineage: Bacteria > Pseudomonadota > Alphaproteobacteria > Rhizobiales > Hyphomicrobiaceae > Hyphomicrobium_A. The sequence continues at coordinate 416,183 of CAVSIY010000006.1, forward strand.
ACCGGCGTGCTCGGGCTCTCGCGCGGGCCCAGCGGCCAGCTCGAAGCGCGCGGGTTCCCCGACTGGATCACACTCCCCACCTATCGCGATCTCGCCACCGGGCGGCGCTGGCACTTCTTCTTTGCTTGGGTTTTCGTGCTCAACGGGCTCGCCTACCTCGTCTACGCGATCCTCAGCGGGCACGTGCGCCGCGATCTTGCACCGTCGGGCGGCGAGCTGCGCCACATCGGCCACTCGGTGTGGGAGCACATCCGCTTGCATTTCCCCAAGGGCGAGGAGGCCAAGCGCTACAACGTGCTGCAGAAGCTCGCCTACCTCGCCGTGATTTTCGGGCTGTTGCCGCTCGCGATCCTCACCGGCTTCACCATGTCGCCGGGGCTCGATGCGGCGTTCCCGGTGCTCCTCGACGTCTTCGGCGGGCGCCAGTCGGCCCGCACCATTCACTTCCTGTGCGCCAGCGGCATCGTGCTGTTCGTGCTGGTGCACGTGTTCATGGTTCTCGTCTCGGGCGTGTGGAACAACCTGCGCTCGATGATCACGGGGCGCTACGTCATCGCGTCCGCGGAGGATCACCATGGCCAATGATCCCACGCTGAGCCGGCGCAACTTTCTTGTCCGCGGCGCCGCGGCCGGCGGCGCCGCATTGCTCGGCGGCTGCGACCAGCTTTCCCAGTCCTCGTCCGTACGTGGCGTCCTCGATAAGGCCGAGGGCCTGACGCAAGCCGCGCAGCGCCTTTTCCTCTCGCGCCGCGCGCTGGCGCGCGAGTACCCCGAGTCGGCGCTTTCCGCGCACTTCAAGGCGAACGGCTCGATCAACGTGAGCGATGCGACCTACCAGCGCCTCGCCGAGACCGGCTTTGCCGACTGGCGCTTGCAGATCGACGGGCTCGTTAGCCGCCCCACCGAGCTCTCGCTCGCCGAGCTGAGACGCTTGCCGGCGCGCACGCAGATCACGCGCCACGATTGCGTCGAGGGCTGGAGCGCCATCGGCAAGTGGACGGGCGCGCGGCTGGGGCCGCTGTTGCAGAGCGTCGGCCTCAAGCCCGAGGCGCGCTACCTGGTCTTCCATTGCGCCGATCGGCTCGACGGCGACACCTACTACGAGAGCATCGATCTGATCGACGCCTTCCACCCGCAGACGATCCTCGCCTACGACATGAACGGGGCGTCTCTGCCCATCCCGCACGGCGCGCCGCTACGGCTGCGGGTCGAGCGCCAGCTCGGCTACAAGATGGCGAAGTACGTGATGCGCATGGAGGCGGTCGCGAGCTTTGCCGCGATGCGCCGCGGCGGCGGCGGCTTCTGGGAGGACAGGGGCTACGCCTGGTATGCCGGCATTTGAGCCAGCCTTCGAAGGGCGGTTGTATGCGTCGGCCGGATCAGGCCCGCGGGGCGTCGGCTGCGAAAAGCCGCTGCAGGCCTGACCACAGAAGCACGATCAGAACACCGACGCCGAACCCTATCCCGGTTGTCAAGACGAGGACCGGCAGGTCGTTGGCAAGCAACTCGCGATATCCGTGCGGCGCGCCGTCCGTCGGAATCATGAGCAGCAAGACGACGGACAGCACCGCACCGAGACTGCCGCAGGCCAGGAACAGAAAAGCGGATCCGAGTCGGTTCACGTCAACCTCCTGAAACGAAATTCGTTCTCGAAATCGCGGCCGCGGCTCCAAGTCGTCAGCTATCGGCGCAGCTCTCCAAACGAGATCATGCGCCGGCGTTTCTCGTCCCACAGAGCGAAGCGCACGCAGCGCAGGCTTTCCATGAGCGTGATGCGCCCCATCTTCGCCAGCTGCGGATGATCGCGCAGCACCTGCGGGAGACGATAGAACGGAATGCGGCTGCACAGATGGTGCACGTGGTGGATGCCGATGTTGGCGGTGAACCAGCGCAGCACGCCCGGCAAATCGTAGTGCGAGCTGCCGTGCAGCGCCGCCTCGTGCACATTCCACGCCGAGGCCTCGGCCCAGGTGGTCTCCTCGAACTGATGCTGCACGTAGAACAGCCACACGCCGATAGAGGCTGCGAGCAGCGTGATCGGCAAGTGCACCAGCAGGAACGGGGCGGGGCCGACGAGCCAAATCATAACAACGGCGAGCGCCGCGATCGCCACGTTGGTCGCCATGGTGCTGACCCACGGCTGCCAGCCCTTGCGCATCAGTCCTACGGGCAAGCGATGCTGCAGCAGGAACAGATAGGCCGGCCCCAGCCCGAACATCACGAGGGGATGCCGGTAGAGCCGGTAGCGAAGCCGCTGCCACCTCGGCAGCGCCAGATATTCGCGCACCGTCAGCGTTTCGATGTCGCCGATGCCGCGCTCTTGCAGATTGCCCGAGCTGGCATGGTGGATGTTGTGGCTGCGACGCCAGAAATCGTACGGCGTGAGCGTCAGGGCGCCGATCACGCGCCCAATCCAGTCGTTGGTGGCGCGCTTGCGAAAGAGCGTCCCGTGGCCACAGTCGTGCTGGATCATGAAGAGGCGCACGAGGAAGCCGGCGGCCGGTATCGCTATGAGAAGCGTGAGCCAATAGCCAAAGCCGAGGCTGGCCCACATCACGATCCAGGTCAGCACGAAGGCGCCGGCGGTGATGGCAAGCTCGAAGGCGCTGCGGCGCGGGCTCGGCTCGCGATAGCGGCTCAACAGCGAAACCCAATCACGGGCGGCGACCTCGGAATTGGCAGTCTCAGCGTTTTGCACGGATTTGCACCTTTGCGCGATGGCGGCCGGCCGTGCCGGCCGCGTGTGCTGGGATCCCTCCCTTAGCGGGCGATTGCTGCACTGCGATGGCGGCGCGGCTTGGAATTGCTCACGGGCTGTCTCTTACCATTGGGGGCGCCGTTGCGGGCGTGCCGGAACTTGGCCGGAGAGCCGCTGCGCCGCTCGGCCAACCCGTGGCCGTTGCCGGACAGCTCCTCGCCCACCGTGCTCTCGCGGCGATCGACACTTGAAATCGATTGCCGCGTCAAGCGCTCGATGTCGCGCAGGAGCGTGCGCTCCTCGTGACCGCAGAGCGAGATGGCGATGCCTTCGGCGCCCGCGCGCGCCGTGCGGCCGATGCGGTGGACGTAGCTCTCAGGCACGTGCGGCAGATCGTAGTTGATGACGTGCGTCACCTCGTCGATATCGATGCCGCGCGCGGCGATGTCGGTTGCCACGAGCCCGCGGATGCGGCCGTTGCGGAAGGCGCCGAGTGCGGCCTCACGCTGTCCCTGGCTCTTGTTGCCGTGGATCGCAGAGACCTTGATGCCGGCTGCATCGAGATGGCGGGCGACCTTATCGGCGCCGCGCTTGGTTCGCGTGAAGACGAGCGTGCGCCGCATCGCCGGATCGGAGAACAGCTCGACCAGCAGCGACGGCTTTCTCTGCGCCTCGACGTGGATGACGCTCTGCTTGACGCGATCCACGGTCGTGGCTGCTGGCGTCACGGCGACGCGCACGGGATTGCGCAGCATCTCGGACGCGAGCGCGCCGATCTCCTTCGGCATGGTCGCCGAGAAGAACAGGCTCTGGCGCTTGGCGGAAAGCTTGGACAGGATCTGCCGGATCGGCCGGATGAAGCCCATGTCGAGCATCTGGTCGGCCTCGTCGAGGACGAGGATCTCCGTGCCGGACAGGACGACGCTGCGCTCTTCGATGTGCTGGATGAGCCGGCCGGGCGTGGCGACGAGGATGTCGACGCCGCGGCTGACCGCGTTGACCTGCGGCCGGTGCGGAACGCCGCCGTACATCAGAGCAACGGTCATGTTCATGTGGCGGCCGTAGGTCTTGAAGCTCTGTGCGATCTGCGTCGCGAGCTCGCGCGTCGGCGATAGGATGAGCGCGCGCGTGCCCAGGCGCAGCGCCGGGCGGCGGTTGGCGGCGAGCCGATGCAGGATGGGCAGCGCGAAGGCCGCCGTCTTGCCGGTGCCGGTCTGGGCGATGCCGAGCAGATCCTTGCCGGCGAGCACGCTTGGAATGGCCTGCGCCTGGATCGGCGTCGGCACCGTGTAGCCTTCGGCTTCGAGCGATTTCAAAAGGGCTGGGTTCAGCCCGAGTTGCGAAAAGGTGGTCAATTGTTGGTCTTTCATGTGTGGTCGCGCGAAGCGGCCGGCCGAACTCACGTCGGCCGAGCACGCAAAAACGCGGCTATCCAGGGGACGCCCCGCGTGTCCTGGGCTGTCATGTGAGGTAGTGTCAGAGGCGCTCAACAGGGAGGACGAACGAGGGGCCTAATCTCTTCGAAGGGCCCGAACCCAAGTCCTTTTCACGCGGCTGGAGCGCCGATGTTCGCCCAAGCTTCTCTCGAGCGATGCGCGCTTATTTCACGACGAAGCGCAAATAGCAAGGAACAAGGTATTGAGCCAGCCGATGCAAACCGCCGCGGTCAACCCCATATACTTAGCATGAGCGATTTCGACTATGCGGCTCCGGCCGAGGTCTTTGCGTGCAGGAGCCGGGGCTCCAGTCCGCGGCCGGTGACCTATCGCAGGTTCAATTCAGGGGCTGAGGCTATCCGCTTCGCCATCGAGGAGCTTCCCACTGAAGTGCTGTTTGGAACAGTGCTCGAGGTTAATGAGCAACGTTTCGACGCTGCGCAGATCCGCAAGCTTTACGAAAGCAAAGCCTATCCCCTGCAGCGACGCGATCTGGCTTAGTGCAGTCTCCGACAAGCAGCAGCTGGATAATGCTTGCCTTCACACGGCATGAGGCCCATACAAATGGCAGCCGGCATGCCCCCCGAAGGAGCGTGCCCTCGGTGTTTGAGGTTTCGCCGACAGACCCCCTCAGCGGTCGTTTGCCTTTCCCCATGACTGAGCTGTCAGGCCGAGCGCGCGGCCTTTTCATGGCCAGCATAGCTCGCGCTTTAACGGAAAAAGGCTCGCATACATGCGCCAATCAGGCACACTGAAGTTCTTCAATTCCGCGAAAGGCTTTGGCTTCATCGCCCCGGCTGACGGCGGCAAGGATGTCTTCGTTCACGCAAGCGCGCTCGAGGCAGCCGGCATTGCCACGCTCAACGAGGGCGACAAGGTCAGCTTCGTGCTCGAGGACGATCCCCGCGGCCGCGGCAAGAAGGCAGCCCAGATCGAGCTTGCATAGCCCGGATGCCACGGCACAGATACAAGGTCGGGCAGGCCGTCGATTTCAGCCCCGGTCGTTGGGGGCCGCCGGCCTCATCCAGAGAATACAAGGTCCTGCGGCTGCTGCCGTTTGAAGGCGGCGATCTGCTCTACCGAATCAAATCGACGGCTGAGACGTTCGAGCGGGTCGCCAAAGAAAGCGAGCTCACGCCGCTGCCAAAGCTATTCTAGCTCTGCGGCACGAGCGGGCGCTCATGTGTTGCGCTTGCCGTTTCGCGACGCCAGCCGCTTGAGCGTCGCAACCTCGCGCGCCCATTCGTTGAAGGGGACGGCCGGCGTGCCTCCCATGCGCGCTCCCGCAGCGACATCTTCCTTCACGTGCGCCATGCCCGCGATCTGTGCGCCGTTGCCGATCTTAACGTGGCCGACGACGCCCGAATGGCCACCCATGACGACAAAATCGCCGAGCTGCGCCGAGCCTGCGATTCCCGTCTGCGCCACGATGATGCAGTGGCGCCCGATCACGGCGTTGTGGCCGATCTGAACGAGATTATCGATCTTCGTCCCTTCGCCGATGACCGTATCGTTGAGCGCGCCGCGATCAATGGTCGAGTTGGCCCCGACCTCGACATCGTCGGCGATGATCACGCGACCCACTTGCGGCACTTTCAAGTGTCCGTTGGCGCTCATGGCAAACCCGAAGCCATCCTGGCCGATGCGCACGCCCGCATGCAGGATCACGCGATCGCCAACGATGGCGTGCGTTACGGTGGCGTCAGGCCCGATATAGCAATCCTTGCCGATCGACACGCGATAGCCCACGACCGCACCGGCAGCGATGGTCGTGCCGGCTGCGATTTGCGCCTCGCGGCCAATGACGGCGCCGGGCTCGACGGTTACGCCCTCGTCGATCCGCGCCGAGGGGTGGATGAGCCTTCCGCCGCCGCGCTCGTCGCCGGACTTGGCGGCGATCGGACGAAGCGCATCGGCGTAGAAGAGCCGCAGGGCGAAGGCAAAGGCGCTATAGGGCGTCTTGGTCTTGAGCACCGCGGTGCTCGTTGGCACGCGTTCGGCGAAGGCCGGCGCCACGAGGCAGCCGCCCGCTCGCGTCTTGACCAGCTGATCGAGGTATTTGGGATTGTCGAAGAAGGCCAGATGCTGCGGACCGGCATTGCCGAGCGGCTTCACGTCCTCAATTTCGGTCGTCAGGTCGGAAAGCTGTCCGAGCTCGGCGCCGAGCTTGGCCGCGATGATGTTCAGCGGAAAAGGACCAGCCCTCTCGAAGAAACCCGGATGTTGCATTCGTCCCCCCTTGACGAGCCGCCAAAGCGGCTCGCAGGATGATTGCCATCGCAGTGTGACTGCGCCGCTCGGGGCACGAGCAGCCTTGCACTCAAATGCGCGACGCCAGCTTAATCAGGTAGGTGCACAATGGTCCGCGTACGCGGTCTTGCTTGTTCTGCAGCGTGAAGCGCGTGGCGCTTCAGGCGCTCGGGCTCGCGAACGCCGGTCGCTGCCAGTTCCATCGCACTCTTAGCGATCGCAACGCGCGCGGCCTGCTCGTTCTCCGGCAACGTGCATGCGCTCTTCCTCGCTTGCAACTCGCTCCACGCTGCCGTGAAGGTGCGGTCGAGCATTTCGAGCGTTTCCGGGGACAAGCCTTCTGGAGCCTCGAGAAACGGGCACATGGCTCCCTCCTTGTTCGCAGGCGGGAGCGCGGCGCTGTCTCTCAGCCACCGGTGCCTGGGATATACATATCCGGTGATGCGGCGCACTCTGCGCCCTGTTTTCTGGTCTGTCGAGGAATAAACCTCCCGCTGTGGGGCGATTGGTGATAAAGACCGGCTGACCCCTCATGGCGATTGTCATCGAGCCGCCGTACACGTGCGGCAACCGGTGATTGCCGTGACCCCAAGACAATGAAGGTAGGTTGGATAATGCCGCTCAATACGGTAGCGCAGCCGGCCACGCTCATTGACGATCGAGACGGCGTCCTCTTCATGATGAACGATGGAGGACGCAGTATCAGCGTCTTGGTGTCGCGCCACGCACTAGAGGACGTAGATGCGCGGGAGCACGGCAGTAAGCACATCGATCGTTTCAACGAGTACCGCCGGCAGTTCGAGCAGATCGCCAGCGACAAGTATGACAGGGGTCAGCTCGAGCAGGACGGAACGGTATGCATCCGGGGCAGGGACCTGCCCGGAAGAGGTCACTGACCGCACGCACAGCTACTCTCTAATCACGCTAACCAGCGGCGGCTGACTGGGCTTGGACGGACGATAGGCACGTGGGACCAGCGCTTCGGTTCCACTTAAGCAACGGCCTGTCATCCTTGCCTGGAAGCCTTATGCCTCAAGAGACAGACAATGGCGCGTAGGAAACCCAAGTCCCAAGCCGAGTTCATTCTATTTGACGTGCATTATGAGGACGGCACGCGCACGTCGAACCGCAAGGTGCCAAGCGCGGCCCTCGGCGGGCTCGAAGGCGATGCGCCCGCCCAGGCGATCATCGAAACGCAAGATCAGGAGATCGCCATGCGGTCGGGCCGCGCGCGGGGCGCCATCAAGGTCATCGCCAGGGCCAGGGCCACCGCCAAGACGAGCGTAAAGTAAGCGTCGAGCGCCCAGCTGGGCCTGATGCAATTGTCTCTCGGCAACACCATCTATTACAGCACTTTCACTTTGTCAGATTTGCTTAAGAGACCGCATTTACCAGAGGAAGAGCGGGCTATGCTGAACTTCCCCAATGCCAGCCGCAGCTATGACGCCACGCGCCACAGCGTGCGCTTCTGGGGCTACGACGGCGCACTGGAGGTGTCGTTCTTCGTCGAGGAGTCGGCCGTGTTTCGTATTGCGCCGGAGACGGGGCACAATGAGTCTGCGGTGCTGCAGAGCTTCGACAACAACCGTGAGCGCATCCTCAAGGTTGCGCGCAAGGTGTATTCCGGTCGGCGTCAAGGCTCGTACGCGCTCGTCGCGGCTGATTTCTGAGCGGCGCGCTTAGCGGGCCCGCGGCAGAAAACGATCGTCATGACGGACTGAGCGCCAGAGCGCCTATCGGCGCCCGAATGCTGCCGGCCGTTTGGCAGCCGGTTTTGCGATCAAGCCTTCGCGTTGAGCCTGCTTGCGCGCCAGCTTCCTCGCCCTGCGAACGGCTTCGCCCTTCTCGCGCGCCCGCTTCTCGGACGGCTTTTCATAGGACCGCCGCCGCTTCATCTCCCGAAAGACCCCTTCGCGTTGGAGCTTTTTCTTCAAGACCCTTAGGGCCTGATCGACGTTGTTTTCGCGAACGAGAACTATCAGAGGTGGCCTCCTTTCGAGGTCAATGAGCCGAGCCGATTGGGCGCGAGGGCCGCGAGCCCCCGAGCCCAAGCTGCAAACGCCGTGGATGGGGAGCGTCGAGCCCCCTGCGGCAGGCTCCAACCATGATGCGTTTGATCGGAGAAATGCGGCACGTGTCGCATTGCGAGCCCTGGCTTGGACCACCAGTCGCTCGGTAATCGCCGCAACGTAAGAGTGCAGAACGCTTGTCGCCGCAGTGCCTAGCACATCTCGCCCAAGGCGCCAAATCCGCGGCTGCGGCCTTATGGTTCAGCCACTATTTCCGCTGGTGGCCGGGCCTGGGGCGCCAAGATCTCCCATAGCTCGCGGGGCGCGCGCCCCCTCGAAAATGCCCGGCTCCCGAGGCTCCTTCAGGCCACAGCGGCCGGACCGAAAATTTCAAAACCGAGCGAGACGTCCATGCTGCGGCCGTAGGTTGCCGAGGCCCAGCCCAGAACGCTCGTCTGATGCTCGGCGAGCCTCTTTGCGGTGTCCCAATCGAACACGCCGCTCGGGTTGGCGATGGAGAGCTTCGTTTGCAGCTGCGTGACCAGAGGTCCGCGCGAGCCTTGTCGCAAGCAGCCGAGCGATTCGTCGAGCGCATCCTCTTGCGTAACGTTGCGGCTTCGCAGAAGCGCGGCCGTCGCCGCATCGAGGCCGGTCAGCAGCACCATGTCGTAGCGCGTGCCCATGGAGTCCTGCGATCCATGCAGACCCGCCGCGGCGCGCAGCATTTTCCATTCGCCTTGATGGCCGCCGCTGTAGGTGCCCCTGACCGTCAGACAACCGAGCGAGGAAAAGCGGCTCGTGCCAAAGGCGGGGTGAAGGTTGTCTTGCGGCGTGCAATCGTCCCAGATGTCCTCGGTGGCCAGCGTGACGTCGTTGGCGGAGCGCAAGACCGTATGCTTGGAGGCGCTCGCGGGACCGGGCCCGTTGCCGAGCCGGAAAACTCCGGGAACGGTGAGGCTTCCAAAATGGGTGCCGACGCACAATTGGTAGCAGCCGGTGGGAAGGATGTTGCCCTGCTTCTTGCTGCTGAACCCATTATAGAAATTGTAGCAGGCCACCACGGCGCCGGCATTGCAGACGGTCGAGGCGGTGTAGGCGGAGAGCTTGCGGCCGGCCCGGTCGTAGACGCCGATCACGCAGCGGAAATTCACATGGTCGGGTCGCACGTCGGTCAGTTGCAGCTCTGATGCCTGCTCCTGCGCATGGCCGCTGCCATTGAGCTTGGCGCCGCGCAGGGCGAAAATGATCTTGTTGTGCTGGCCCGTCTGCGGCTCGAACCTGTTGCGCTTGATGAGCGTCTCGAGATCGTCGGGCGTGAATCGGAACGACTGTCCTTTGGCGTCGGGCGGAAGGTGCACGTAGTCGGGATGATTGGCGTCGTTGGTGACCCAGCGCACGTCCGACTTGTCGTAGCGGCGCGCCGCCCGCTCCAGACCGCGATTGAACGCGGCCGCACCGCCCACGTCGCCAATCTCCGCCCCGTACAGCACCGCATCGAGCTGGTCCTGGGTCAGCGTCTCGAGCCAGTCGAGATTGGGATCGGGCGCGGCGCCGGCGGCTTCGACGGCTGCTCCTCTCGCAGCCCCCCTCAGCTCCCGAAGGGTTTCAGGCGACTGGCTCGCCAAGCGCATGGCATCGAGCCCATCCTGGAAGAGCTGGGCCTCCTTGTCGCGCCGGATCAGCAGTCCGTTCTGTCCCGTTCCTTGCCAGATCCGCTTCATCGCGCGGAATTGCGCGGGTACCCCATCGTACTGACGGGCTTCCATCAAGGCGCGGATCTGGCGCATTTCCCTGTATCGGTCGCCTGCCAGCCGGAAGGAGGCGCCCCGATTGAAGACGAGGCTGACCAAGGCGCCGAAGCAGTGCGGATGCAGGTCGGCTGCATTGGGCAGATGCGACAGCATCAGCCGCAACTCGGTCGGCAGATCGACCGCGTCGAAGACCGCCAGCGCCGCGCCCCACTCGATGACGATGTGCGCCACGCGCGCCATGAAATTGTGTGCGGCCTGCCCTTTCTTGCCGATGGCGCCAGCCAGCACGGAGACGTCCTGGGCGCCAAGGCGGCCTGCCCACGCCGCCTCGAACTCGGCCTGCGTATGATACCCGAGGTCGTAGCCGCAGCCGATGGTGACGCCAGACCGGCCGGCGGGCCAGCAAGGTCGCTTGTTGATGCCGTGCGGCAATTCGTAGTAGGCGCGGCCTCCCGTCTCGCATTCCACGATCAGCTGATAGGCGCGCTCGGAGATCTTGCTGCGCAGATCCTCGTCGCTCGCCGTCGATTCCGCGGCAGCCAGGCCGCGCGCTTGCGGAAGAGATCCCAAGGCGGCCTCGACCTCGTAACGCTCCCGGCTCGCCAACGCCTCGCGGATTTCGGCATCGGACAAATCGGCATAGGCCCCGGAGCGAACAACATCCGCGTCGCTCGATGCAGCAAATGGCGTCATTCCCATGACCTTGCTCCTATCAGAACGGCTCAATTGCCAATGACTTCAATGAGCGACGAAGGGCGGCGCGAACGACGCGCCACCGATCGGTCCGGCGCCTGAGCCGAACCGTGAGATGCGCAGACGTTAGAGGAACGCGCGCTCCCGCAAAGGGACGTGACGCGCGCAATCGGTTCCACGGGACATAATACCTTCGAATATTTACCCTCGAATATTCTGATCGCCCCCTTGCCCGAAAGCCGCTCCGCCGAGCGCAAACGTGGCGGCACCAGCAAGGTCGTCGCTTCTCAATGTCGCCAGGATAGCAAACACCCCACTTTGCGGCCAGACATTGGCCCGTCCGGACGAGGCCAACGCCACTCGTGGTGGCTGCTCAAAAGGCAGGCGGTGCCGCGCCCATCGCCGCGTGCACCCCAGTAGCAGCGCCTACGATTAAGTCCTCCATCGTGCAATGTGTGCGCTGAAGGTCACAGGAAGGGGGAAAGCCCCGGCCGCCGCGTTGCCGCGCCGTTGCTGTTCATGCTATCCGGCGGGGTCCGATCCTGATGGGGAATTTGCATGCGCTGCGGGACCGCACACCTCGCCCTCCTGCTCATCATAGTCTTCAGCGCGCCCGCCGCCGCCTCCGGCCCGGCCCTCGTGTTCGAAGCCTCCACCGGCAAGGTCCTCTACGCCGAGGACGCCGACAATCAGTGGTATCCGGCCTCGCTCACCAAGCTGATGACCGCCTATCTGACGTTCGAGGCCATCAAGGCCGGCCGCCTATCGTTGAAATCGAAGATCTCCTGCTCGGCCGACGCCCACAACGAGCCGCCGAGCAAGATCGGCTTGCCGATCGGCGGCGAGCTGACGGTCGACCTGGCGCTGCAGGCCTTGATCGTCAAATCCGCCAACGACGTCGCCGTCATGCTGGCCGAGGCGGTCGGCGGCAACCAGCAGCAGTTCGTCAACCTGATGAACACCACTGCCAAGCGGCTCGGCATGACGCAGACGAACTTCGTCAACGCCAACGGGCTGCCCGCCGCCGAGCAGGTCACCACCGCCCGCGACCTCGCCAAGCTCTCCCGCGCCATCATCACCGAGTACCCCGAGTACGACCACTACTGGTCGATGCTGCACATGCGGCTCGGCAAGAAGCGGCTTGCCACGCACAACGGGCTCCTGAAATCGCTGGAGGGTGCCGACGGACTGAAGACGGGCTTCACCTGCGATTCAGGCTTCAACATCATCGCGAGCGCCACGCGCGACGGAAACCGGCTGATTGCCGTCGTCCTCGGCGACCCCAGCAGCGCGGAGCGCAACGTCCGCGCCACGGGCCTCTTGGAGGATGGATTCCAGAAGTACGGCTGGGCGCAGATCTTCAACTACCAGACCGTCGACAACATGCCCTTCGAGCCGACCGCGACCGGCGTGACGAGCGTGCGTCAGACCGTCGAATCGTGGGGCTGCAACCCCAAGAGGAAGAAGAAGAAGGCGCGCGTCACCAGCAACGGCAAGCACCACAAGCGAACGGCGAAGGCGAAGAAGCCGGACGCCACGAAAGAGGTGGTGGCGGACAAGCCCGAGAGCGAGGGCAGCGGCGATGTCAGCTTTTCGGCGCCCGAGCTGAAGGGCTCGCTCGGCTTGGCGGCGGAGACGCAACCCTAGCGTGGTCTATAGGTGCCTGCGGGCGCCACAGCACCACGCGCCTCACACCATCAGCTCGAGCTTTCCATCGCGAAACGGACAGCCGCTGGGTGCCGGCGGCGGCGGTTGCTGCTCGGCGGGCGCGCTGTCGGCGCGCAGCGCCGGCCTCGTTGCCGGTCTCTGGGGCTTTAGCGGCGCGGCGCGCTCGTGGCTCAGCGCCGCCGTTGCAGGACGAGCCGTCTCTTGCGCGGCCAGGGCCGGCAGCGCCAGGCTCAGCGTGATCACGATTGTCCCGGCAAGAGGCATTAACTTCGATTGTGGGCCCATATCACACCTCCTCGGCGCTCCTCGCCCGACCATGATTGCAACATAGCACGCGCGCCCGCCGGCCATAGTCGGGTTTCGCCACCCTAGTCTCATTTTGAAGCAGATCTTGTGGCGCGCTTCTTGCTCTCTACACGGCACAACGTTCCCTGGACCGGAATGCAGGCTATGACAAACAATCGGCAACCATATAGCGCCATGAACGAGCGAGAGTTCGAGGCCATGGCGACCGTCCTCGAGGCAAGACATGGGCTTCATGCGGCCGAGGTGGCGGACTTTTTCGCAATTCTGCACGTCGAGAATGGAGACGACACCCGCTCCGGCGCCTGGGCTGACGTCGCCGAGCGCGTGCGGCAGCGACAGCAGGACCGGCTGCTGCAGGACTGAGCCGCAAGGCGACGGCGCGAAGCGGCGGCCGACCCCATGACAGAGACCCCCTCCTTAGGGCCCTCGCCCGCCGCGCCTCCCCTGGCGGCCTTCCACGGGCTTGGCGCACAGATCCTCGCAATCTTCAAAGGCCAAGGCGAGCGTGAGCGCACGCAGCGCGACGCCGTGACGGCATTCGGCGTGCGCTGCGCCAGCGCAGCCCTGCTCTACATTACGCAGATCGTGCTGGCCCGCTGGATGGGCAGCTACGAGTACGGCATCTACGTGTTCGTGTGGACGTGGGTGCTCGTGCTCGGTGGCTTGTCCGACCTCGGCCTCGCCATGAGCTCCATCCGCTTCATCTCGCACTATCGCGAGGCGGGCGAGCCGGCACTGTTGCGCGGGCTGCTGCGCGGTTCGCGCATGGTCGCGCTCAGCGTCGGCACGCTCATCGCCCTATTGGGAATGGCGGGCTTGTGGCTGTTCGAGCCCCTCGACAGCCACTACATGCTGCCGGCCTATCTCGCGCTCGTGTGCGTGCCGCTCTACGCGCTGACCGGGGTGCAGGACGGCATCGGCAAGGGCTTCGCCTGGATGGGCGCAGCCTTGCTGCCGCCCTACATCCTGCGCCCGGCTCTCTTGCTTCTCGCCATGGTCGCAGCGCACCTGGCCGGCCTGCCCATGGAGGCGAAGACGGCAGCGGGCGCGGCGATCGTCGCGACCTGGGCGACGGGCGTCTTGCAAGCCGTGCTGATCGACAGCCGCATCCGGAGCGTCGTCAGCCCCGGCCCACGGCGCTACGCGTTCCTAACCTGGCTGGCGGCCGCCATGCCGCTGCTCGTCATTGCCGCGAGCGAGCTCACCTTGCAGAGCGCCGACGTGCTCGTCGTGTCCCGCTATCTGACGCCGACCGACGTCGGCATCTACTTCGCCGCCGCCAAGACCATGAGCCTCATCATGTTCGTGCACTATGCGGTCGGCAGCGCGGTCGCCAACCGCTTTGCGGCGCTCGGCGCCCGCGGCGACAAGGAGAGCTTGCGCGCCTTCGTGAGAGATGCCGTGCACTGGACCTTCTGGCCGTCGCTCGCCGCCGCGGTCGTGCTGTTGGTGCTCGGCGTGCCGCTGCTATGGCTGTTCGGCCCCAAATTCGTTCAGGGCTATCCGGTGATGCTGATCCTCGTCGTCGGCTTCCTGTTCCGCTCGTCCATGGGGCCGGCGGAGTTCCTCTTGAACATGCTGGGACAGCAGAGGATATGTGCCGCCGTGCTGGCGACGACGGCCGTGCTCAACATCGCGCTCAATTTCGCGCTCGTTCCCCCCTTCGGCCTGCTCGGAGCGGCGACGGCAACGTCTGTATCGCTGGTCGCGGCGGCGCTGATGAACTACCTGGCGGTCAGCCGCAGGCTCGAGATCGATGTCGCGGTGTGGCGCAACCTGCGCAAGCGCTGAGAACAGAGCGCTCGCCCGAGCCCCTGGCGGCTTGGGTGGTGTCAGACCTGGTCGGACACCGTATGCCGATGCTCTAAATGGGGAAGCCGAAGTGCGGCGCCGTCACATCGGCGAGGCGATGACCAGGGTCCAGAACGATTTGAACTCGGTCTTGGGATCCTGCACCAGCGCGATGCCCATGTGGGTGGCGTCGGCCAGCAAGAGGTTCTTGTTGTGCCCCGGGCTCTCCTCCCAACCGCGCAAGACCTCTTTGAAATTAATCTGTCCGGTGCCGACGTTCTCCGCCGCCAGGCGCGCGTGATAGCCGGTGCGCTTCACGCGGTCCCACGGATTGGAGCCGTCGGAGCCGTAGTGGGAGATGCGGTCCCATTTGGCGAGGTCGCGCGAATGGGCCTTGGCCGCCGCGGTGAGCTCGGCGTTGAGCTTCAAGGGCTTCAAGCCCTTCTCCTTGCGGTACTCGTTGATAAGCGCGCGCGCCATCTCGGGGTCGAGCGCGGTGTGCGAGTAGTCGCGGTCGGCAAGCGCGCCGACGGGCGCATGCTCGTAGGAGCCGGTGGGGGCCTTGTCTTCGAGCTTGGCGAGCTGAACGTTGGAGGCCGGCTTGGTGGAAGGAGCCAAGCGCTGCGTATTGGGCTCGCCGCCCAGCGCCACGCTCTCGAGCGCGGGCGAGGATTTCACCGACGAGGTCGTATAGTCGGATTCGGCATAGCCCGAGGAGAGGCTGCCGGAGCCCAGACTGCAGGCCCCCAACAGCACAATTGCTCCTGCGGATAGCACGACGCGATACATGCGAGCTACTCCCGCTTGGAAACGTGCGGCACACCCATCGATCATTGCGTAAACCCGTTAACTCGACGTTAATGCTAAGGAGTCGCCACCGCCCGTCCTAAACCGGGAGCTTGCCGCTCTATCCGGTCGCCCCGCAAACAACCTCGTCGGCCGAGTAACCCCCAGTGGAACCGTCTGATCTTGTTGGCTGTTGAGCTTCATCTTATGCGCGCTCCAGGCGTCTGGAAGCACCTTTGGTGATTTCCCCCCAACATGGTGTCGCCAATTTGACGGGCGTGCGGCAAAAGCCGGGCGAGAGCGTGAAGCGCTGTGAGTGAGGCGTAGGCGCAACTCAATTCCCGCGCCGTGACGCTTCGGGGCCCACGCCCCTTGGAAGACATCGTCGACTCCCACACTATCCGCTGCAAGCGGCCGGTGATTCGCGCGTACGGCTCCCACAAAATCGCATGAGGAGACGCGTTGCATGTCGGCCCCGAGCAGACGAGCGTCGGCGCATTCGACAAAAGAGACCGCGCCCGCGCCCCTCGATGATCTCATTTTAGCGCGCATCTCCTGCTCCGGCGGCGCCACGCGCGCCCAGCTCGTGCGCGACCTGGGGCCCATCGTCTCCAACAAGCTGTCGCCGGCCGAGTGGCGCAGTGCCATCGACGCCGCCACGGCGCGGCTCAGCGTGCAGGCTCTCGCCGACGAGCACCGCGAGCGCTTCCGCGCCAGCGAGACGGGCGCTGCAGCCGTGGCGCGCTTCCTCGGCGAGAAAGAGGGCCACGCGCGAGCGTGGAGCGAACAGCGCGACGTCTGGCTGGTGGCCAAGGCCCTCGCCGTCGACGCCTCCAAGCCCACCGTGCGCAAGGCCTTGAGCCGGCCCGAGGGCTTGAGTGCGCTCGTCGTGCAAAAGGCTTTCGGGCTGGCGATGCGCCAGGCTCTATCGCCGTCGAAGCTCAGAGCCGCGCTGGCGCTCATCGCGCTCGAGCGGGCGTTCGGCGACAACGTCAAGAGCGGGCTCAAGACGCCGAAGGGCTCGGCCCTTTCCGCCAAGGCCGGCCGCGTGCTCGCCGGACAATTGTTGCAAAAGCCGCGCGAGTTCTCCACCGACGGACGCCTCGTCGCGGCCTTGAGCGCGGAGCTGACGGGAGCAGCGCGGCCCGAGATCGAGGTCATGCGCCTGGCGCTGCTGCGCCAACTTGCAGACACCACTCCGGCCGCACCAAGGCCAGCGCCCAAAGCCAACGGCGCCGCGACGGCCGCGGCGCAGCCCGCCCCCAGTGGCGCCCAACCCGTCTCAACAGAGGCGCCACAGCGGCCTGGGCTGGCGCAATTTTCCGCCGGTGTGCTCAACGCGGCACGCGAGCGTGCCGAGGGCTGGCCAGGGAGTCGCAAGGCGTTTATTTCTCAAGTGTGGAAAGCGATTCGCACGTCGCATCCGGAGTGGGGTCTCTCAGAGATCGAGTTCAAGGACATGCTGGCCGGCGCCCACAGGGCGGGCCAGCTGGTGCTGTCGGGCGCCGACCTCAAGAACAAACAGAACATCAAGGATCTGGAGGACTTGGCGATCCTCTACAAGAACACCGTCTGGCACTTCGTGCGTGTCGAGGATTGAGGGAAGTCGAGGCCGTCAATTGATGCAACAGCAAGAAGCTCCCGCTCTTCCCGCTCCTGACCGGCTGATCACGGCCTTCGAGCATTCGATCACGTGGGAGGACGACATCTGGCGGGCGGACCCCGTCGACGTGGCGCAGGTGCACGCCAAGGCGCGCTCGAAGTTCACCGAGCTTCTGGCCGGCATCACCTCGGGCCGCGGGGCCGGCACGCAGGATCGCATCCTGCTGTTCCACGGCCAGTCGGGTGCCGGCAAGACGCACCTCATCCGCGCGCTCAGGACCGCGGCGCACCGCAGCGGCACGGCCTATTTCGGCTACGCGCAGCTCACCCCCGACGTCTCCAACTACGCCGACTACTACCTGCGCCGGCTCGTCCACTCGCTGGAGAAGCCCTACGACCCCGATCGTCCCGGCGAGAGCGGGCTCGCGCGCCTCACGAGCCGCCTGGTCGCGGACGCCGACGCCGTGTCACACAAGGACCTCGAGGCGCTGCGCGAGGCGAACCTCGACGACAAGAAGCTCGCCGACACCGTCCTCAAGCTCGCCGACGCCATCGTCGCGGCGCCTAAGTACGCCGCGCAAGACCTCGACATCAACGTCGTGCGCGCGCTCCTTTACCTCGAGCGCCATGATCCGCGCATCGATCAACGCGTGCGCCAGTACCTGCACGGGCGCCCGCTCACCGAGCTGGCGCGTCAGGCGGTCGGCGCGCTCGACCCCAACGCCGGCGAGGACCGCGCCTTCGAGATCATCGCAGCGCTCGGGAGCCTGATGTGGACCGTCGATCGCGCGGCGCTGGTCTTCTGCGTCGACCAGGTGGAGGACTTGCGCTTCTTCAACGACGCCGAGGAGCGCTTCCAGCGTGCCGTGCGCGATCTCATCCAGATCGCCAACCGGCTGACCAACGCCATTCTCATCATCTCGTGCCTGGAGGACTTCTACGGGCAGGTGCGCGGCGTGCTGGCGCAGTCCTACATCGACCGCATCGAGAAGGCGGGCCCGGTGGCGCTTCTGGAAAGCCGCACGCCCGAGGAGGCGCGCCTCATCATATCGAAGCGCCTGGCCCATCTCGCCGAGAGCGGCGAGCCCGGCGCCAGCTTCTCCGACCCGTCCGCATTTTTCGGGCCGCAGTTCTACGAGGAGTTCGCCGGGCTGTCGACACGGCGGCTTTTGGAGCACGCCTATACGCGGCTGCGCTCCAAGACGGCGCCGGACGCGGAGCAAGAGGAAGGCGAGGAGGCGCCCGGCAGTTTTGTCTCGCGGCTCGCTGCCGCCCTGGGGCTCGGGTTTGCGGGCGCCGACGAGGCGGCTGCCGGCGAGGTCGACTACCGCGATCTGTGGGCACGCTTCGAGAACGCGTCGGAAGCCGAAATCCCCTCCGACGAGCGCGAGCTGCTCGATATCCTCGCCGGTGCGCTCACCGTCGCCAAGGAGGAATGGGCTGGCGCCATCGAGCTCGAGGTGGAGCGGCACGACATCAACGACGACCTGCCCGTCATCGACCTCAATCTGCGCCACAAGAACGGCCTTTCGGCGGAGGCGCGCGTCTTCCTGTGCAACCGGCCGACGCAGGGCGGCGGCTTGAAGCGTCAGCTCGACAAGGTGCTCGCCGCCATGGACGGCCGGCCCTGCTTCATGCTGCGCGCGTCCGACTTCCCGCCCAACCGCAAGAACCAGACGGCGCAGGCCTTCCGCAAGTTCCGCGACGGGGGCGGCCGCCAGATCCTCGTTCCCATTCCGGAGTGGGAGCGCATGATCATGGTGCGCGAGTTCCACACCCATCACCGCAATGACCCGGGCTTTGCCGCCTGGTTCGCCGGCACCAAGCTTTTGTCGAAGCTTGCGCCCATGATCCCGCTTCTGCGCCTCGACCTCATGGGCTACGGGCTGCCCAAGGCCCCGGCGAACGGCACCAACGGGCATGCGCGCGAAGAGACCAACGGTGCGCGCGGGCTGGCGAGCTACCAGCCGCCCGCTGCCAACACCACCACCACGGGGACGCCGCCCGAAGCCGGCGCGGAGCCCGCGTTCCCCGAGGAGGACGAGCTGCCGCTCTCCGTCATTCTCGACGAGAACGGCGGTGACGGCTCCAGCATCGTTGCCGGGCGCGAGACCTCGGGCTCGTCGAACCCGGTGCGGCTCAATAAGAACGTCCTGAAGCGGCATGCGGCCGTGCTCGGCGGCTCTGGCTCGGGCAAGACCACGCTCGCCTTGTGCCTCATCGAGCAGCTGCTCTTGCGCGGCATCCCTGCCGTGCTTCTCGACCGCAAGGGCGATCTGTGCTCGTACGCCAACCCCGACGTGTGGCGCGACAACGACGAGGAGTTCTGCGAGCGCCGCGGCGAACGCGAGAAGCTCGCGGACGCCATCGATGTCGCGGTGTTCACGCCGGGCCGCGCCTCCGGGCGCCCCATCTCCATCACGCTACTGCCCAACGGCATCAACGAGCTGCCCGAGCACGAGCAGCAGCTCTTGGCCAACCTGTCGGGCGCAGCCCTGGGCGAGATGCTGCACTTGAAGAACTCGGCGACGCACCAGAAGCAATCGGGCACGCTGTCGGTCGCGCTGCGCATCCTCGGCTCGCGCCACAGCCGCGAGGTGACGCTGTCGGACCTCATCCACCTCTTGGAGGACGAGGACCCGGAGCTTTCAGACCTCACCCAGCGCATGGACCCCTCCGGCAAGATCCGCCGCGATCTCGTCGCCCAGCTCGACAGCCTGCGGCACCGCAACTCGGCGCTGTTCGAGGCGGGCGGTGAATCTTTGCGTATGGAATTGCTTCTGGGGCTCGGGCCCTACGCGCGCGAGGGGCGCACGCGGCTGTCGATCATCTACACGGGCTTCCTCGGCGACAACGAGAACATTCTGTTCTGGGTCTCGCAGTTCCTGTCGGAGGCCCTGCGCTTCTGCCAGCGCAATCCCAACGACGAGTTGCAGGCGGTCGTCATGTTCGACGAGGCCGATCTCTACATCCCCGCCAACGCCAAGCCGGCCACCGCCGAGCCCTTGCAGAGCCTCCTAAAGCGCGCCCGCTCGGCCGGCCTCGGCATGATGCTCGCAACCCAGTCGCCGGGCGACCTCGACTATAAGAGCCGCGACCAGATCACCAGCTGGTTCATCGGCCGCGTGCGTGAGGACACGGCTCTGCGCAAGCTCAAGGCCGCCTTCCAAAGCGAATCCGGGCTCGAGCCCGCGGCCGTTCTGCCGGGCCAGACGGTGGGCGAATTCCACCTCGTGCAGGAGGGTCTCGTGCGCCCCATGAAGGCGCAGCGCTCGCTCATCTTGGCCGAGCAGGTGCCCTTCGACCGCATCGAGCAATTGGCGCGCGAAACGAAGGGTCAGGACGAGCGTCAGCTCAAGCTCTTCGACATCCGATAATCCACTTTCGTGACGACGAGGTGGTGCGCTGCAGCCACGCATTCACAGGTTGCTGCGGCAATGAGAAATCGCACGCGTCGGCGCGATGCGATCAACCAATTAGTCTGGAGTTACGCATAAGACTTTCGACGGTTTCGATATTTCTCGGCCATCGTTTTGCCGTGCGACGAATTTATGAGAGCAACCTTCCGCACCCGCGAAGCTAAATTGCTGTTCAGTCACCAAGAGTGAGTGTCAATTGCTTTTTTCTGATGTAAAATTCCGTCGTCGCTGGAATTTGTTTGGGGGTTTCCAGCGTCGGTCGAGCTTCGGGCTCTTAGGGGGCGCCATGGAGTTCGGCGAGCGGCGTTTGGTGCGGGGTGATCGTGGTATGGTTGCGAAGTCTTTCGTGATGCTGGTGCTGGCAACCCTGTTGGGTCCAGCGGTCGGAGTTGGGTTGTTCGTCCTGTTGCACGTCTTTTGACGAACGGCTGACATCGACCAACACGGCAGGCGCTTCGGGAAAGCGCCAGTGACGGGGCCAAATCCGCCATAAAGGCTGGCTAGGGCTTTAGGTCTGCGGGCGCGTGTGCGCGCCGTCATGACGTAAGCCCTGCGGCCGATATGCTTGCCGTTTTCCGTGTGCTGACGCGCGCGCTCGAGCTGTTGCTGCTCCTGCCGTTTCGGCTCTTGCGCGTGCTTCTCGACTGGGTGGCGCTCAACCCCAGGCTGGGGCCGTTGCGCCATGTCGCAAGCGCGGCGCTTATCTACGTCCTCTTCGCGCTTCTGCTCGTCTATGTCGTCGCCCCCATTCGTGGCCTCGTCGGCGAGGTCACGCTCGGCGAGAAGCTGCGCTACGACGCCGAGCGCTGGCTTGCCACCGCCATCTACGACCGCGACGGCAACTTCGTCGGCACCTTCGATCCGCGCCTCGATAGCCTGCGCGACATCAACTACACCGGCGCGGCGATCGATCTGGGCGACTACGTCGCCAACCCCGATCACAAGTCCATCCCCGTGCGCGAGGTGCCCGAGCACTACTGGCAATGCCTCGTTCTCTTGGAGGACAAGAACCTCGGCGGCCCGCTCAATCCCTTCGGCATCGACCTCGCAGGCGTGCTCAAGATCCCGCTCTCGACCTTGCGGCGCTCCATCGCGGCGCGCCACCTGAGCCTCGGCATCGGCGGCTCCACCCTGGCGATGCAGCTCGTGCGCGTCATCTACAAGACGCCGCCGCGTGGCGATGAAAGCGCCATCACCAAGCTCAAGCGCAAGTTCGGCGAATGGTGGCTCGCCCCCGTCATCTACCGCGAGCTCACGCGCAAGGGCGACTTCGAGGCCCTAAAGCAGTGGTCGGCCAACCATCTCTGGCTCGCCCAGCGCACGGGCGGCGCGCCGCTGCACGGCATCGAGGTGACCAGCCGCATCGTCTTCGGCAAGGAGGTCAAGGACCTCTCGATCGCCGAGCAGTTCGTGCTCGCCTCCGCCGTCAACCGCCCGATCATCCTGCTCGAAGGCAGCGAGCGCCTCAATGCGGTGCGGCTCGACCGCTGGCGCTATCTCACCGAGGTGCGCGCCCGCACCTGCGCCGAGCGCCTCATCCCCGACGAGGCGACGCAGAAGCAGGTGCTGTTCGACCTCGTCGCCATGGCCGGCGGCCCGCCCGATCCCAAGATCAAGCCGCGGCTGCAGCAGGCGCTCGAGCGCTATGCGCCCACGCTGGCCGAACGCGCGCAGGCCAATCCCGTCATCCGCGCCAATGCGCTGATGCTGGCGGCGCGCTACGGCGTGCGCGAGGAGATGAAGCAGGCCTATGGCTTCGCCTGGCGCGACCACGTGCGCGGGGTGACGACCACCTTCGATGCCAGCGACAACCTCGGCTTCGCGCACAAGACGCAAGCGCGCCTGGCCGAGCTCGATACCAGGTACGCGAGCCGCATCGATCCCGGCCTACACGCTCGATCCCGCCAAGGTCACGGCCGAGCGCAAGAGCCCCGGCGTCATCGTCGCCGCCGCCAACGCGGAAGGCCAGATCGTGCGCTACTTCGAGCAGGGCGATACCGCGTCCTACTTCGGCTCGCCGTTCGCGCGCGAAGCCGCAACCGGGTTCTACGAGGCGTCGCACGAAAGCCGCATGGTTGCCTCTACCGGCAAGATCATCGCGGCGATTGCCATCGCCAACACGCTGCGCGACACCCCGCAAACGCTCTACCTCGACACCAAGGCGCCCGCGGGCGGGCTCGAGGTGTGCGGGCATGGCAACGAGCGGCGGCTGCGCTCGGCGCTCGTCAGCTTCGCCTGCTCGCTCAACGATCCCCTCCTCAACCGCACGGCCCGCGTCGGCCAGGCGCGCGTGCGTGCGCTCATCGATAAGCTCGGCTACACCATGCCGCCGGCCAACGCCGACGGCGAGGGAACGCCGCCGTCGACCGCCGTCGTCCTCGGCCTGGTCGCGGCCTCCCCGCGCCGCGTGCATCGCTTGGCGGGCGTCGTGCTCGCAAGCCTGATGGGGCGCGGCGGCAACCCTGTGCGCTCGCCGTCGCTGGTCAAGGCCTACGACTACACGCGCCCCGACGGCGCCGATCAGGCGATCCACGAGGACACCGGCAAGATCGTCCCCGACACGATCGTGCGGCGCGGCAGCCGCGCACTGTTGCGCACGCTGCTCTCCGCCCCGCTCTGCTATGCGCCGGGCGGCAAGCCGACGGGCACGCTCAAGAGCCTGCACGCCTGGTGCGCGGCGCGGCGCGCCGGGTTGAAGCTGCATTTCGCCAAGACGGGCACCCAGGTCACCGAGGACCCCGACGCCACGGTCGACGCCTGGATCGCCGGCGGCCTGCAGTTCAACAATGGCGCCGCCTACTCCTACGTGGTCGTGGTCGGCACCGGCTCGGCATCTGAGCCGTGGGCGCACAAGCTGCATTCCTCTCAAGTTGCGGCGCCGCTGTTGGAGACGCTGCTGCAAGACCTCGAAGCCGACGCCAAGGCCCACCCGCGCCCCGATCTGCTGCGGCGCGGCCGGCATGCACCCGCTGCCGTGTCGCTGCCGCAGAAGGCGCCCGATGCGCGCACCGCCGCCGACGAGCTCAGCCACAATCTCAGCGCCGACTGAAGTCGCGACCGGAATCGCGCATCGCGATGCGTGTCGTCACGCGAGCGCCGCACTGGCGCCAAAAACCATGGCTAGCAAGGGCATGGATCACGGGACCGGGGCTGACTTGAAGACACTGAAAGCGAGAGGCGTTTCGCGCAATCGGTGATGAGCGGTCCTGCACGCGCCTGTGTGTCGGCTCGACAATCTCCTTTGCGGCGAAGAGTTGAGCGGGTCACCCATGGCGTTTTGGTCAGCGCGCGGTCGCGCAGCGGCATTTCACGACACGTTGCATGCTCCCCTGGACGACTCCGGCCAATGGACGGAGCCCCAGTCGCCGCAGCGCGACTGGAAGAAGATGGTGCTCATCGTCGGCCTGGCGGCCTTGTCGTGGGTTGCGACCTACGTCGGCATGCTCGAGCTCATCCAGTCGAACATGGGCTCGCTGCCGCTCCTGCATAAGGTCATCGTCGCCTTCTCGGTCGCCATGCTGATGACCATGATCGTGTGGTTGCTCGACCAGATCTTCTCGCCGATCGATACCTTCACCAAGCTCACCTACATCGCCGGCTACATCTTTCTGACCATCATCTCGGTGGGGTTCGGCTTCGGCTTCTACTGGAAGGTCCTGGAGAGCCGCGCCGAGGCCGCGCGCTCGGCGACGAGCGCCGTCGGCCAGGTGCAGTCCTCGCTCAACGGCGCCTCGACCCGGCTCGAGCAGCTGCAGGCGACGCTTCTGCAGCTTTCCGCCGTTTCCACCGCCAAGGCCGAGCTGGAGCGCACCAAGGGCACCTCCTGCCCCAACTCATCGCCCGGCGACGGCCCGCGCCGCAAAATGCGCGATGAGGACGCCGCCCGCTTCTCCTTCGCCTCCGACTTCGTCAAGGGGCGCGTCGGCGCCATCAAAGGCGACATGGCGGCACTCGACTCCGAGCTCGCCAAGATCGTCGCCGACGATCCCGCCATCATCGATCCCAAGAGTGGCACCCGCAACGCCTTCATGCGCGCGCTCGGGCGCCGCCTCGACATGACGGTGACCGGCTTCAACGCCTTCCGCACCGACCCGCAGCTGCGCCAGATCCGCACCGACCTCGCCGACCGCGCCGAGCGCTCCACCCTGGCCGACGGCAAGGGCGGGTCGATCTCGTGCCCAGACCCACAGTTGCAGATGGCGCTACGCGGGGTCGTGCGCGCCATCGACCAGCTCCCGAGCCTGGAGAAGCCGGAGATCGCCGCGGTGGAAGGCTCCGAAGCCACCATCGAGGCGTTCCGCCGCCTCACCACGACGTTCTTCGGCCTCCTCTCCTTCAAGCTGCCGCCCTCGGCCGACGAATTGCGCTCGCTGCAACAGCGGGCCGTGCAGTCGATCGAAAACCCGGCAGCGGTGCGCGCGCTCAACGACGAGGCCTCCGGCCTGTCGAAGCGCGACTATATCCCGCTCGGCACCGCCATCTTCGTCGACCTGTGCCTGCTGCTCGTCTCCATCGGCCGGCCGATGAACCGCTTCGTCGCCACGCGCCAGCGCATGATCGAGGCCGAAAAGGGACCCGTGTTCCCCATCCTGTCGCGCTTCAATGAGATCCATAACCACGAGGAGATGCGGCGCACGTTCGATGTGTTCCGCGAGGTGATCTTCGAATCGGGCGGCACCTACTATGTCGCTGTGCCCTTGAACGCGCCGCGCGACCACCCGCAACGCGATGAGCTGCGCCGCGACGCGCAGACGCTCGCCAACCTCTGCTATGCGCTCGAGGGCCAAGGCGTGCTGACGCGGCCCTGGAAGATCGCACCGATGCTTGTTGCGCAACGCATGCTGCGCCGCCAGGGCTCGAAGTTCATCGAGTGCTACCGCGACCAGCACGTGGCCCCGGTGCCGCGCGCGTGGCGCCGGCTCAAAGCGCTGTTCATCTCCGACCGCGGCCGCGAGGAGAGCCCGGCGTTCCGTATCTACGCCTTCAAGAGCGGGGCCTGGCCGGAGCTGATCCTCGGTGCCGTCATGGGCGCTGCCGGCCGCATCGAGGCGGACCGGCGCCGCCAGCAAGACGCATCGCCAGAGCGGGAGGAGACCTCGTCGCGCCCGGCGCCCGAGCCCCGGCCAGGCGCAATGGGCCTGGAGCTTCCCGGCCTCGACCCAGAGCCGGCGGCCCCGAAGGAGGCGCGCCTGCGCGGCATCTTCAAGCACCGGCCCGGCCGGCGCTCCGCCGAAGAAAGCGCGAATGGCGCTTCGGCGCAGCAGAAGGCCAAGTCCGACTTCCACCAGCGCTTCGGCTCCTATGCCAGCCACGCGCAGGTCGAGCTCGCAACCTACCGCGACCTGGAGGAGGACGAGCCCGCTTCTGCGCCAAGCGCTGGCGCCATGACCGAGCCGGCCAACAGCAACACGGCGCCCGGCGAGGCCTCGAGACCCGCTGACGAGCCGGCAGACATCGTGGTGCCGTTTCCAACGATGCGATCGGTCCCAGGCGTCCGCGCCACTCAGGGCTTGGCCGAGCGGCTCTCCGCGGCGCTGGCGGCCGTCGAGGAGCAGACCTCCACCGAACCGTCGAACGAGCCGTCGATCGGCGTGGAGCTCAGGCGGGAAACCGCCACGTTCAGCCTGCCCGTGAGCCAGGCATCGCTGCCCGCAGGGCTAGCCCCGCTGACGCAACCTGCACGCAACAGCGATGATGCGAATACGGAGCGTCCACAGCTCGAGCTGACGTTGCCGACCCCGGAAACGGCCGCAACACCGGCGCCAGTCGTGGAGGAGAGGTCAGATGCAGAGGATGTTGGCGCGTTCGAGCCGCCGCTGGTCCTGCGCAGGATGGCGGAGTGACAATGCGAGCACGCATGCCAAGAGCCGGTGTACAAGGATGAGCGACCGCAAGATTTGCTTAACCCAATTGTCACCTTAATGGCGCACAAGATGAACAACTCGGCGGGCTTAGAATTGCCTTGCCCGACCCGAGCAACCAGGGGATTGCGGTCATGCCTATCGATGCTTCCTTCCGACCGAATTGCGCAACCGTCGGGGACAAAGTCGCCAAGCTCAGCGAGTTCATTGTCGGCGACCTGGAGGCCCGCACCCTGCACGGCTTGACCACGTCCAGCTGCTATCTGCTCGTCTGCCGCTCGCCGAAGAGCCCCGTTGCCCAGGCGTTGCGGAGCAATGCGGCGCGGCTCGCCGCTGCCAACGTCTCGATCCGCGTCATCTATTGCGAGGTCGAGCCTCTCGGGCCTGACGCCGTGACCGCGCCTTTCGCCCCGCCGAGTGAGTGCCGCATCATGCGCGATTCCCGCCTGCTCGCCGCGCATGAGCAGCTCGTGCTGGCGCCCGACCGCGCCTGGATCGGCGACTGCATGCGCCGCGAGCCCTCCAAGCGGGACACGTATGAGCGATTTGCTGAAAATTCGGCCGAAGTCGCCACGCTGGCCGCCCGCTCGTTCGAGCGTCTTTGGCGCGCCGCCGTGTCGATGCGCTCCATGCCGCAGATGCCGGCCGCGCTCGCGTCCCACATTTCCGGCATCGCGGATTGGCCCAACGCGGGCTCCGAGAGCTTCCGCCGTCAGTAGTCTGCGCCACCCTCGGGTTGATGCGCGCATGTGTGGGGGCCGGTCGCTGACCGGCCTCTTTTTTTGTGCAAGCGAATAAGGCCGCAAGTCGCGGGAACTCCCGATATTTGTTTCGTTATCGCCGCCGTACGGTCATTGGGCCGTGATGGGCTTCACCGCGAGAGCTCAGGCTCCGATAATGGGCCAGTGTCCCGATTGCGAGGCTCGCCGACACCGGCGAATTTCTCGATCATCACACAAGGATCGCTCCGGCTCAGTTCCCCCAAGGTGGCCCCCCATGCGGTATCTCGCGCACGCTTTTTTTGCCCTCGTCCTGCTGTTTCCGATTGCCCAAGCAACGGCCCAAGAGCGCACCTTCGCCCACCACGACGTCGAGGCCGACGCGGAGCGCTACGAAACCTACCTCAAGGCCAACTGGCGGCTCGACGGGCGCGACGGCGCCGCCCTGCGCACCGAGGGCGAGCGCAAGCTCGCGAGCGACCCGCGCGCGGCCTCGCGCAGCTTTGCCGGCGCTGTCGTCGCCGATGGAGAGGACGCGGCAGCCTGGCTCGGACTTGCACGCGCGCTGCTCGCGATCGTCCCCGACCCCAACAAGGGCAGCGAGCGCTACGACCTGCCTGTGAATGCGTCCGGTGCCGCCTATCTTGCCTACCAGCGCGGACAAGAAACGCAATTGAAGGCCAACGCACTCATCGTTCTCGCCGCCGCATTGCAGCAGCGCTCCTACTGGCGCCCCGCCATCGACGCTCTTAAGACGAGCCTTGCCCTCTCCGACGACGCGAGCGTGCACCAGCTTTACGACAAGCTGCGCGCCGAGCACGGCTTCCGCATGACCGACTACAAGACCGAATTGGAGACGGCGAGCCCTCGGTTGTGCCTGCAGTTCTCCGAGAGCCTGTCGCGTGGCCAGGTCGACTTTGCCAAGTTCGTATCCGTCGACGGCAAGGACCCGCAAAACGTCGTGGTCGAGGGCGAGCAGCTGTGCATCGAGGGGCTCGCGCACGGCGAGCGCTACGAGGTCAACTTGCGCGCCGGGCTGCCGTCCGACGTCGACGAGAACCTGCAGAAAGACATCGACATCGCCGTCTACGTGCCCGACCGCAAGCCGTTCGTGCGCTTCTCGGGCAAGAACTACGTGCTGCCGAGCCGCGGCCAGCAGGGCATCCCGCTCGTCAGCGTCAACACCTCGAAGGTGGCGGTCGAGGTCTACCGCATCGGCGACCGCAGCCTCATCGGCACGCTCGACAGCGGCGACTTCCAGCGCCAGCTCTCCAGCTACGAGGTGGACACCATCAAGAACCGCACCGGCGAGCGCGTCTATGCGGGCGAGATGGACGTAACCCAGAAGCTCAACCAGGAGGTGACGACCGCGCTTCCCGTCACCGACGCGGTCGGCACGCTGAAGCCCGGCGTCTACGTGGCGATCGCCAAGCCGACGCAGAAATCGCGCGAGAGCTACTACACCGAGGCGACGCAGTGGTTCATCGTCTCCGACCTGGGGCTCACGGCCTTCTCCGGTGACGACGGCGTGCACGCGTTCGTGCGCTCGCTCGCCGAGGCCAATCCCTCCGCCGGCGTCAACGTCAAGCTCGTTGCGCGCAACAACGAGGTGCTCGGCACCGCCAAGTCGGACGCCAACGGCTACGCGCACTTCGATGCCGGGCTGACGCGCGGTGAAGGCGGCCTGCAGCCGGCGCTGCTCGTCGCCGAGAGAGATGACGGCGAGTATGCGTTCCTCGATCTGACCTCGGGCGCCTTCGACCTCACCGACCGCGGCGTCAGGGGCCGCGAGGCACCGGGGCCGCTCGACGCCTACCTCTATACCGAGCGCGGCATCTATCGTCCCGGCGAGGACGTGTACATCACGGGTCTGGTGCGCGATGCTGCCGGCAAGGCGGCGAGCCTGCCGGTCACGCTGATCGTCACGCGCCCCGACGGCGTCGAGTACCGCCGCTACACGCTTGCCGATAAGGGCCTCGGCGGCCGCGAGCTGACTTTGGGGCTGCCGCCGTCAGCCATGACCGGGACCTGGCGCGCCAAGCTGCACGCCGACCCGCAGAGCGATGCGATCACGCAAGTCTCGTTCCTGGTCGAGGACTTCGTGCCTGAGCGCCTCGACCTCAAGCTGGAGCCGCCGACGGCGGCGCTCACGCCGGGCGAGACCGCAACCATCAAGGCCGCGGGCCGCTACCTCTACGGACCGCCGGCCGAGGGCCTGGCGATCGAGGGCGACATCATCGTCAAGCCGTCGGGCAAGGACGTTGCCGGCTTCCCGGGCTTCGAGTTCGGGCAGGCGGACGAGAGCGTCGACCCCGTGAGGAAGCCGCTCGATGCGGAAGCGACGACGGACGCTCAAGGCAACGCCGACATCGCCGTGACGCTGCCGCAGATCCCGCACACGGCCAAGCCCTTGGAGGCCGACGTCCTCCTGCGCCTGCGCGAGACGGGCGGGCGCACGATCGAGCGCAGCCTCACCATCCCCGTCGACCTGAAAGAGCCGCGCATCGGCGTCAAGCCGCTGTTCAAGGGCCAGGACCTCGACGACAACCAGACGGCGTCTTTCGAGGTCGTGGAGCTCGACGGCAAGGGCGAGCGCATCGCTGCGCCCGACCTCACCTGGCAGCTTGAGCGCCTCGACACCAACTGGCAGTGGTACCGCCGCGACGGCCAGTGGAACTATGAGGCCGTCACGCTCACCCGCAAGGTGGCGGACGGCACCATCGCCGCCACCGCCTCGGGCGACTTGCCGAAGATCGAGGCGCGCCTCGGCTACGGCCGCTACAAGCTGCAGGTGACGAGCGCCGATGCGAACGGCCCCGCCGCCAGCATCACCTTCAATGCCGGCTGGTACTCGGCCGCCGGCGAGTCCGAGAGCCCGGAGATCCTCGACGTGGCGCTCGACCACGCCAGCTATCACCCGGGCGACACCGCGAAGTTGCGCATCGCCACCAAGCAGGGCGGCAAGGCGCTGGTTGCCGTGGTGTCGGGCGGGCTCATGTCGATGCAGCAGACCGAGATCGCCAACGGCGGCGGCGAGGTGGAGGTGCCGGTCGGCTCCGACTGGGGCCCCGGCGCCTACGCGACCGTCATGCTCTACCGCCCGATGGACGAATCCTTGAAACGCATGCCGTCCCGCGCCATCGGCGTCGCCTGGCTGGGGCTCGACCAGTCGCCCAACACGCTCGACATCGCGCTTGAGACCCCGGAGAAGATCAAGTCCGGCACCACGCTGACAGTCCCTGTCAAGGTGGCAGGTCTCACGGCCGGCGAGGAAGCGCACATCACGGTTGCGGCCGTCGATCTCGGCATCCTCAACCTGACGCGCTTCCAGACCCCGGCGCCCGAGAATTGGTTCTACGCCCAGCGCCGCATGGGGCTGGAAATCCGTGACTTCTACGGGCGCCTCATCGACGGCATGCGCGCCGAGCGCGGCACGCTGCGTTCCGGCGGCGACGCTTCCGGCAACATGGGCCTGCAAGGCAGCCCGCCGGTGGAGGAGACGGTCGCGCTCTATTCCGGCATCGTCAAAGTGGACGACAAGGGCTACGCCAGCGTCGACTTCGACATGCCCGACTTTAACGGGACCGTGCGCGTCATGGCGGTCGCCTGGAGCGCCGACAAGCTCGGGCACGCCTCGCGCGACGTGATCGTGCGCGACAAGGTGGCGCTGACCGCATCGGGCCCGCGCTTCCTCACGCTCGGCGATGAGGCCCGGCTCGACATCGCCGTGCACAACGTCGATGGCCCCGCTGCCGGATATGAGCTCAAGGTCACGGAAGGCACCACGGACGTGCACGACGGCACGCTCGACTTGAAGGTCGGCGAGCGCCGCTCCGAGCACGTCGCCATCAAGCCCAAGGCCGTTGGCGAGCTCACCTACGACATCCACGTCACCGGACCGGACGGCATCGACGTCGCCCGCCACCTCACCTTCGACGTGAAGCCGCCCGCCGGCGACATCAAGCGCACGACGGTCGCGGCACTCAAGCCCGGCGGCGGCAGCATCACGCTGTCCGCCGACCTCATTCACGACCTGATCCCGAGCCGCACGCGCATCAACCTGAGCGTCGGCCCGACGGCGGCCCTCGACGTCCCCGGACTGCTCACGGCACTCGACCGCTACCCCTACGGTTGCGCCGAGCAGACGGTGAGCCGCGCGCTGCCGCTGCTCTACGCCAACACGGTGGCCGGCGAGCTTGGGCTGGCGCCGGACAAGGAGATCAAGGAGCGGGTGCAGAAGGCCGTCGACCGCGTGTTCGAGATGCAGGATTGCTCCGGCGCCTTCGGCGTGTGGGGCCCCGGCAACGGCGACCTCTGGCTCACGGGCTACGTCACCGACTTCCTGACGCGCGCCAAGGAGCAGGGCTTTGCCGTGAACCCGCAGGGCTTCACCCTGGCGCTCGACCGGCTGGCGAACTTCATCGCCTACGCGGAGGACTTCGAGAAAGGCGGCGAGGACCGCGCCTACGCACTCTACGTGCTGGCGCGCAACGGCCGGGCGCCCATCGGCGAATTGCGCTACTACGCCGACACGCGGCTCGACCACTTCGCCACACCGCTGGCGCAAGCGCAGCTCGGTGCCGCACTCGCCATGATGGGCGACAAGACGCGGGCGGAGCGCGCGTTTGCCACCGCGCTCGTCAGTCTCGATATCGCCGACGCCGATGGCACCTATTCCTATCGCTCCGACTACGGCTCGGACTTGCGCGACAGCGCCGCGCTGGTGACGCTTGCTACCGAGACGCATATGGCAACGGCTGTTGAGGCGCCCAAGCTGGTCAACGTCATCGCCAAGGCCTACTTGGCCCGCGACTACACCTCCACTCAGGAGCAGGCGTGGATGCTGCTGGCGGCCAACGCGCTCACCGAGCAGGCGAAGGCGGCGAAGCTCGTCGTCAATGGCGCGCCGGTTGCCGGCTCGGTGCTGCGGTCGTTGTCAGCCGAGGCGCTCGCCAAGTCGCCGCTGACGGTGGCGAACGAGGGCGATACCTCCGTCGACGCGGTCGTGACCGTGATCGGCGCCGCCCTGACGCCTGAGCCTCCCGTCTCCAAGGGCTTCACCATCGAGCGCAGCTACTTTACGCTCGACGGCACGCCGGTGGACCTCGCAAGCGCGAGCGGAGGCACCGCCGAGGTGAAGCAGAACGAGCGCTTCGTCGCGGTGGTGAAGATCGAGGCCAAGGAGGCCGGCGGCCGCGTGCTGCTCGTCGATCACCTGCCGGCCGGCTTCGAGGTCGAGAACCCGCACGTCGTCGACAGCGGCGATATCAAGTCGCTTGCCTGGCTGCAGACGACGGCGCAGCCGGAGCATGCCGAGTTCCGCGACGACCGCTTCGTCGCCGCCTTCAACTTCTCCGGCTCCAACGTGCAGAACGCCAACGCCAACGCGGCGGGCACGCCCGACGGGACGGCGCAGGCCAAGGGACCGGCCGCATCGGCAACCGTCGCCTACGTGGTGCGCGCGGTGACGCCGGGCACCTTCGTCCACCCGGCGGCGACGGTCGAGGACATGTACCGGCCGCAGCGCTATGCGCGGACGGCGGCCGGCACGCTTACCGTCACGCCGGCCGAGTGAGAGAGGGCTTGTCGCCTCCCCCAATGCCCCTTCCCCTTTTGGGGGAGGGGCTTAAGGGTGGGTAAGGGCTTAAGGTGGAGTAACGGATTCGCGCGACGTTAACGTCTTGCAGCAACAGTGAATGAATCACACGATGCTTGAGCGGTTGTTCCACAGCAGTCCTTCTACCGCCGACCTCACCCAGCGCGCTGCGACGGGAGCATGGCCGCGGTGGGGCCGGCTTGCTGCCATTGCCCTCGGCTCGCTTGTCCTTGCCATCGTGATCGGCGCGGGTGCGCTTTACGCAACCGTTGCCTATCTCGGGCCGCCCGACCTTAGGGAGGCGCGCGCAAGTCTCCACCACCGTGCTCGACCGTCACGGGCGGCTGCTGCGGGCCTTCACCACGCCCGAGGGCCGCTGGCGGCTTCCCGTCGAGCCCGACGAGGTCGATCAGCGCTACCTCGCCATGCTCATGGCGTTCGAGGACAACCGCTTCTACGAGCATGCGGGCGTCGATGTGGGCGCGCTCATGCGCGCAGCCTGGCAGATCGTCCGCTACGGCCACATCGTGTCGGGCGGCTCGACACTGACCATGCAGGTCGCGCGTCTCATCGAGGGGAACTACCAGCGTTCCGCCAGCGCCAAGCTGCGCCAGATCATCGGCGCGCTGCAGCTCGAGCGGCACCTATCGAAACGGGAGATCCTCGCGCTCTATCTGCGGCTGGCGCCGTTCGGCGGCAACATCGAAGGCGTGCGCGCCGCCTCGCTCGCCTACTTCGGCAAGGAGCCGCACCACCTCTCGGTCGGCGAGGCCGCGTTGCTGGTTGCGCTGCCCCAGTCCCCCGAGCAGCGTCGCCCCGACCGCAACCCCAAGGCCGCGCGCGCCGCACGTGATCGCGTGCTGGAGCGCGCCGCCGGCGCCGGCGTGATCTCCCAAGCCGAAGCCGAGCGCGCCCGGCTCGAGCCGGTGCCGCATCAACGCCGCGCCTTTCCCAAGTTCGCTCCGCATCTTTCGGAATCGGAGGTGATGGCGGCGCCGGCCAAGCCCGTGCACCGGCTCACCATCGACCGCGACGTGCAGGCGTCGCTGGAAAGGCTGGCCGAGGAGCAGACCAAGCTCCTGGGACAGAAGCTGTCGGCCGCCATCCTCGTCGTCGATCACAGAAGCGGCGAGGTGATCGCCCACGTCGGCTCGGCCGGCTATCTCGACGATGATCGCCTCGGCGCCATCGACATGGTGACGGCCGTGCGCTCGCCCGGCTCGACGCTGAAACCCTTCATCTACGGTCTCGCCTTCGAGGCCGGCATCGCCCACCCCGAAACCTTGATCGAGGATCGCGCCGCGCGCTTCGGCACCTACGCGCCCAAGAACTTCGACGAGAGCTACCACGGCACCGTGACCATGCGCGAGGCGCTGGAGCACTCGCTCAATATCCCCGCCGTCAAGGTGCTCGCCGCCATCGGCCCCGGCAAGCTCGCCGGCCGCTTCCGCCACATCGGGGTGGAGCCGCAATTTCCCGATAAGACCCCGCCCACGCTCGCCATGGCGCTCGGCGGCGTCGGCCTCACCCTCAACGATCTGGCGACGCTTTATGCGAGCCTGGCGCAGGGCGGCGAGGCGGTCACGCTCAAGCACCGGATGGACGAGGCGGCCGCCGCCAGCAAGGCCACCGCGCGCGCGCTGCGTGAGGGCAAACGCGCTGGCCCCCACCAAGTATGTGCTGTCGCCGCTGGCGGCGTGGTACGTCACCGACATCCTCAAGGACGCACCGCCGCCGTTAAACGCCAAGGGCGGTCGCCTCCCTTACAAGACCGGAACCTCCTACGGCTACCGCGACGCCTGGGCCGTCGGCTACGACGGCAAGTATACGGTCGCCGTTTGGGTCGGCCGCCCGGACGGCGCCTCGACCCCGGGTCTCATCGGCCGCGTTGCCGCCGCGCCCATTCTGTTCGACGCCTTCTCCCGGCTCGGCGAAAAGCGCGCGCCGCTTCCCGCCCCGCCCCCCGGCGCCATCCGCGCGACCGGATCGGAGCTGCCGCCGCCTTTGAAGCGCTTCCGCGAGGGCGGCACCGAGACGGCGCAGGGGCCGTTCCTGGAGCCGCGCGTCGCCATCGCCTTTCCGCCCGACCGGGCCGAGGTCGAGACCGACGAGGACGCGCCGGTGCAATTGAAAGCCAGCGGCGGCGTGCTGCCGCTGACCTGGCTGGTAAACGGGGCGCCGATCGCATCGGATCCGCGCGCGCGCCAGGTGACGTGGCAGCCCGACGGCCCCGGTTTCGTCAAGCTTTCGGTGATCGATGCCAAGGGCCGCGTCGATCGCGTGACGGTGCGGCTCAGGTGATGTGCGGCGATGGCGAGGGGCCGGCAGACGAGCTAGTCTGCTGATTCCCTGAAAGCCCCGGAGCGAGCCGGCCCCCAATGAAAAAATGCCTCCGCAATCTGGCTGCCGTGCTGGCGCTCGCCGGCCTGCTCACCGGCTGCGGCAAGGACAAGGGGCCCGAGTTGCCGGCGCTCGGCGCCAAGCTGGAAGAGACCTCGGTTTCCGGCGTCTCGTCGGGCGCCTACATGGCCGGGCAGTTTGAGGTCGCGCATTCGGGCGAGGTCGTTGGCGCCGGCATCGTCGCCGGCGGTCCCTACGGCTGCGCCGAGAGCCTTTATGCCGACGTCATCCCGGGGCCCGGCACGGCGCTGCTCAACCTGACCAAAGCCATCAACGGCTGCATGCTCGATGCCCTGAAGGCCTTTGGCGTTCCCGACCCCAAGCAGCTCGCCGGGCGCGCCGGCCGCCTCGCCGAGCGCGGCAGCATCGACCCCGTCGACAACATCAAGAGCGATCGCCTCTACCTCTTCACCGGCAAGGACGATCATACGGTGGTGCCGGCGATCGTCGACGCGGCGCGGCGTTTCTACGAGACGCTCGGCGTGCCCGATGCACAAATTCAATATGTCTCCGATCTGCCGGCGGGGCACGGCTTCGTCACCGAGGACAAGGGGCCCGCCTGCGACTACACCGGCAAGCCCTACATCGTCGATTGCGACTACGACCAGGCGGGCGCGCTGCTCAAGCAGATCTACGGTCCGCTGGCTGCGCGCGCCGACGAGGCGACCGGCGACTTCATCATCTTCGACCAGAGTCCCTTCACCGAGGATCTGGTGAACCACGGGCTCAGCGATCGCGGCATCGCCTACGTGCCGAAAGCCTGCAGCGCCGCTGCCGGCTGCCGCGTGCACGTCGCCTTTCACGGCTGCGGTCAGAACCGTACCTTCGTGGGTGAGGTGTTCGCACGCGACGCCGGCTACGCCCGCTGGGCGGACACCAACAAGCTCATCGTGCTCTTCCCGCAGACGGCCACGACGCCGCTCAACCCGCAAGGCTGCTGGGACTGGTGGGGCTACACGGGCCGCAACTACCTCACGCGCAAGGCGCCGCAGATCATCGCGGTCCAACGCATGCTGGAGCGGCTTGCCGCACCCCGGCCTCCCGCCTGACGGCCCCGCGACGAGGCGGCACGCACACCTGCCGCGTCAACGCGGCACATGGGGGTGGCGTTCATCGTGAATTGTTGTTGACCCTCTGCTCGCCTAATTTGCAACCGAAGCTCGGTTCGCTCGGCACTCCGTCCTTTGATCTAGATCAATACGGGTGAACCAACAAAAGTGACTTGGGGGGGACTATCGTGTCGCTGACGGGCATCCTCACGATCGGCTGGAGCGGTGCGCGGGAGCAAAGCGCGCCTGCGGACCTTCTCGACAAGCTTTGCGTGCTCGCAGCGGCCATCTTGCTCATGACCTCGACGGCGGCAACCGTCATGGAGCAGAGCGCGCTTCCTGGCGAGCCGAGCCGCGCGGAGCGCGACGGCGCGGGCGCCGGCGCCTCGACGCTTCCCACCAAAGAGACCATGGTCGGCGCCTTCGGCGGCGCGCCTTATACCTATCCGAGCCCGGTGCACATCCATAAGAACGGCGGCTCGGACTTCACCATCGATCCCGTGCACTGGAAGGCCGAGCCCTTCCACAATCCGATCTACTACGGCGTGCGCGTCATCCGCTGGTTCACCGGCGGCAAGGTCGGCGGCATGCTCGACTTCATCCATTCCAAGGCCATGGCCGAGCTCGACAAGGAAGCGGACTTCTCCGGCCAGATCGACGGCAAGCCGCTCCCCGCCCGCGCGCGTATCCGCGACATCGTCCACAAGCTCGAGTTCTCGCACGGCCACAACATGCTGCTCTTCACCGGGCTGTTGCGGCTTCCCGGCATCGGCGCGCGGCTCAGCCCCTATGTGGGCGCCGGCGCCGGCGTGCTGCTGCCCCATGCCGAGGTCGGGCTCACGGCTCCGGGTCATCCGCGCACCTACGAGTACAACTACGCGGGCCCTGCAGGCCAGGCGCTCATCGGCCTCGAGGTGCGCTTGTCGAAGATGTCGTTCTTCGTGGAGTACAAGTTCACCTACGGCAAGTACGACGCGCCGCTGTCGCAGATGGACGGAAGCTGGCTCGGCTCCGACCTGTGGCGGGAGTTGCAGCGCTGGCGCAAGGGCGAAGAGCCGCCCGGCGGTCACATCGACACCGACATCGTCAGCCATCAGGTGGTGAGCGGTCTCGCCGTGCGCTTCGCGGCCCGCCCGGCGGCGCCTTAAGCTCGCTGCGAACCGGTGTCTGACCCTTCTGGGTCTGACACCTCTTCAGTTCGCGCTGCCGTCGTGCACGCGGAGACTGGCGTGGGTCCCGGCCTGCGCCGGGATGACGGTAGAGATTAGGCGATCGGCGCACCCACGCAAATCGTCGTCCCGCCGGAGGGCGGGACCCACGCAAGCTTCAGCAAGTTCTTCTGGTGCAGTACGATCAGAACCGGCGCAGCAGGCGCTCGAAGTAGTCGAGCTCCATCGGAGGGCGCGCCGGCTGCGCCAGCCGGCGGCGTATCTCCTCGAGAATCTCGCGGGCGCGCTGCACGTCGATCGCCTCTGGCACCTTGACCGAGTTGCCGGCGTCCGGCCCCTGGAAGCGCTGCGGCCGTCCCAAGGGATCGCGCTGCTCGCCGTTCTGGCCGAAGCGCGAGGCGCCGCCCTGCTGCATGCCCTCGGCCATCTTCTTGGCGCCCTCGCGCATCTGCTCGAGCGCGCTCGACTGATCGCCGAGTGCGGAGTTGGTGTCGCCCTGCTCGAGCGAACGCTGGGCGTTTTGCATGGCATCACGCGCGCCTTCGAGCTCCTTTGAGTTGGCGCCGAGCTCGTCCAGGCTCTTGCGGAGCTGCTCCAGCTGCTCCTTCAGCTGGCGCTGCTGCTCGCTCAAGCCTTGGCCCTGGCCGGCTTGGCGCTGCCCGCTGCCACGCTGACCCTGGCGGCTGCCCTGACCGTGCTGGCCTTGACCTTGCTGTCCTTGCTGCTGAAGCTCGCGCCCGCCCTGGCCGCCCGGCATGGTGCCGCCGGGAGTGCGCTGTCCCTGGCGCCGGTTCTCGCGGTAGGTGTCGTCCATCAGGCGCTGCTGCTGGCCGACGATGCCGCCGAGCTCGTCGAGCTTCTTCATCATCATCTGGCCGCGCTGCGCCTCTTGCTTCGACATCTGGCCCGACTGCAGCCGCTCCAAGAGATCGCGCAACTGGCTCAGCATCTGCTGCGCCTGCTCGCGCGAGCCGGCCTTGGTCATGTCCTCGAGGTTCTGCATCATGCGCTCGAGGTCTTGCTGGGACAGCTGCTGGTTGTTGGGATCGAGGCCCTCCGGCGGCATCTGATCCTTGTTGTTCTTGGCGAGCTGCTGGACGTATTTGCTCAAGGCGTCGCGCAGCTCCTGCATCAGGGCGTCGATCTCGGAATCGGGCGCGCCCTTCTCCAAGGCGTCGGCGAGCTTGTCCTGCGCGTCGCGCAGCGCCTTCTCCGCGTCCGACAGATCGCCGTCCTCGATCCTCAGCGCCAGCTCCCACAGCCCGTCGACGACGCTCTTGATCCCGGCACGCGAGTCGTCGCGCTCGAGCGAGCGGTAGGCGGTGCGTAAGCCCAGATAGACCGAAGTTGAGTCGA
This sequence comes from uncultured Alphaproteobacteria bacterium, assembly GCA_963728165.1. Lineage (GTDB taxonomy): Bacteria > Pseudomonadota > Alphaproteobacteria > Rhizobiales > Hyphomicrobiaceae > Hyphomicrobium_A. Next base: position 454,742 of record CAVSIY010000006.1, read on the forward strand.
TGAAGCCTTCCGGCGCGATGGTGAGCGCGTCGAGCGCGCGCAGGACCTGGTCGCGATAGCGCGGGTCGTCCATCAGCTTGGCCCGCTGCTCGATGACGGCGCGCGCCAGGGGCTTCTGGAAGCGCCGCTGCGGCAGCACCATGCGGATCGGCTTTGAGCGCCCCACGTTGCCGGCAATGTCGCGCGCTTCGAGCGTCAGCATGACCTCGCGGCCGGCATAGGGGTGGGGGCCGAAATCGATGTAGGTCTGCGCCTCCTTGGTGCCGCCGCGCGGCAGGTGCAGCGTGATCTCGGGCGGGCGCTCGAGCGGCGGGCGCGGGCCTTTGAGCACGTTGGTGCGCGCCCAGTCCTTCGACGGATCGGCGGGCTTCTCCTTGACCTTCACCTTCTTGACCTTGGCCCCGGCCGAGACGGCGCCGTAGTCGTCCTCCACCTTGTAGGTGAGCTTCATCGAGCCACGCTGCGTGCGCGTCGGCTCCTTGGTGAGCGCGATCGTCGGCGGCTTGTCGGGTATCACGTAGAAGGACCAGCGCGCGAGCTCCGAGCCCGAGGCCAGCACGCGCACCTCGGCCGATTTCTTGAGCTCGTAGCGCAACTCGGAGATCTCGGACTTGCTGCCATAGGTCTTGCCCGCCTCCGGCTCCTTGGCCCCGACGTGCGTCTTCTCCGTGGCGCCTTCGGCCAGCACTTCCAGGCTCGGCGCGCCGAGCCCGCTGCCGCTCGTGCGCACGATCAGCACGCTGCGCTCAGGCACTGCGATGAGCTTCGGCGTCGACGGCGGTGCGCTGGCGCGCGCCCCGTCGGCGAGCATCACCGGCGGCCGGCCGGTGTACGTGGGCGGCGTCACCCACGCATCGAGGCGCGCCGAGGCGAGCGCGATCGAGGACTTCAGGCGGAAGGCGGAGCGCAGGCGGTCGGACGCGCTGTCGCCGACGAGTGCGGCCAAGGCGAAGACGCCCAGCAGCAACAGCGCGCGCAATGCGATGGGGTCGGCGCGATCGGTGCGCGGGTGCGGATTGCCGACGCGCAAGCGCGAAAGGGCCGCGGCAAGGCGCGCGCGGTGGGCCTGCCAGAGGGCATTGGTGCGCGGATCATCGGCGTTGGCGGTGATGGTGTCCTCGTAGGAGGACGCCGGCCGGTGCGGGACGCCGGACACGCGCTCGATGCGGCGCACGCCTTCCTCATGGCTGGGAAAGCGCACGCGCGCGGCAAAGACGAGCGCGGCGAGGGCGGCGACGGCAAAAACGGCGAGCAGGGCAAGGTGCGCCGGCTGCGGCAGCAGCGGCCACACGCCCAGAAGCGAGACGATGAGGAACAGGCCGGCAACGCCGAGGATGAGCCACAGCCGCGGCCACAGGCGCTCGAACAGCAGCGCCCAGCGGCTCGCAGTCACCTTGCGCGCGAATTTGGCGTCCAGGGCGGAGGGGGAGTCCTTAGGCTCGGCCATGCGTCACGATAGCGGGATCACCCCTCGGGGCATAGCGGGCGCGCGCCCGGCACCCATTAAACTTTCGTCAGACGTTCACCATAAGTTGCCGGGGCAAGGACGGGCTGAAAAGCAATGAGCCCCGGCTTGTGACCGGGGCTCAACGTGCGAGAACCAGCAAGCAAAAAGGGCGCCCCTTTTGGGGCGCCCTAGCTGTGTCGCGCTTAGTCTGCGCTCACCACCAGCGGCAATGCCGGCGATGGTGCCGCCACCAGCAATGATGGCGATGGTGACGGCGATGCCACCGATGCCGGTATCCGACTTGCTCGACATTGGTCGCGCTGTCCTTCAGCAGGCTGAGGGAGCCTGCCGCTGGAGTAGCCTGTGCGGGCACGCCAAAAGCCACGATAAACGCGGCGATTGCGAGCGCGCAGAAGGTCTTTGGCATGTAATCGTCCTCCCGAGTTGGATTGGCGGGCACCAGGCCCACACCCATCCTAACAGCTATAAGGGATGAACAGCACATGAATGGATGAGATCGATTTTGCGGCTGCCCCGGATTTAGGGCACCTTCCCGCTGGATCAGGACAGCAGGTCGGCATCCTGGACAGCCCCAAAGGGCCCAAATCAAGGGCAGATCACGCCAGCCAGGCGGGCAGGCGGTCCAGCCCGATGAGGTCGGCGTAGGGGGGCCGTGGGCGCACGACGCAATAGTCCTCGCCCTTGACGAGCACCTCCGGCACCAGGGCCCGTGTGTTGTAGGTCGAGGACATCACCGCCCCGTAGGCCCCCGCCGTCATGACCGCCAACAGATCGCCGGCCGCGAAGGGGGGCAGGTTGCGGTCGAGCGCCAGGTAGTCGCCCGTCTCGCACACCGGCCCGACGATGTCCTGCGCCACCGGCGGCATGGCGCCCTTGGCCTGCTCGACAGCCCAGATCTCGTGGCGGGCCTCATAAAGCGTCGGGCGGATCAGGTCGTTCATGGCGGCGTCGACGACCGTGAACGTCTTGTCGACGCCCTCCTTGGAGTAGAGCACGCGCGTAACGAGCACGCCGGCGTTGCCGACGATCATGCGGCCGGGCTCTAAGATGAGCTTGAGGCCGAGATCGCCCAGCGTCTCCTTGATCACCGCGGCGTAGGCCGAGGGCGGCGGAGCGACGTCGCCTTCGGAGGAGTAATAAGGCACGCCGAGGCCGCCGCCGAGGTCGAGGTGCGTGATCTTGTGCCCGTCGCGCAGCAGCGCCTCTGCCAGCTCGCGCATGAGGCGGAAGGCGTTGCGGAAGGGCTCCAGATCCGTGATCTGGCTGCCGATGTGCATATGGATGCCGGTGACGGCGATGCCCGGCAGCGTGCGGGCCTCGGCATAGAGCCGCGGCGAGGAGCCATAGGGGATGCCGAACTTGTTCTCGGCCTTGCCCGTCGAAATCTTGGCGTGCGTCTTGGCGTCGACGTCGGGATTGACGCGCAGCGCGATGCGCGCGGTGCGGCCCAAGCGCACCGCCTCCTCGCTCAAGACCTTGAGCTCGGGCTCGCTCTCGACGTTGAAGCCTGAAATGTCCTGCTCGAGCGCGAAGGCGATCTCCTCGCGCGTCTTGCCGACGCCGGCGAAGATGATCTTGGAGGCGGGAACGCCGGCTGCGAGCGCGCGCCGCAGCTCGCCTTCGGAGACGACGTCCATGCCGGCGCCGAGGCCGGCGAGCGTCTTCAGCACCGCCTGGTTGGAGTTCGCCTTCACGGCATAGCAGATGAGCGCGTCCTGACCCTTAAACGCCTCGGCCAGCACCCGGTAGTGGCGTTGCAGCGTCGCCGTCGCATAGCAGTAGAACGGCGTGCCGACCTCGGCAGCGATCTGCGCCAGGCTCACGTCCTCAGCGTGGAGGACCCCGCTCTTGTAATGGAAGTGATGCATGAGGGCTTGTAGCAGGCTCGCCCGAGATTCGCGCTAGTGTCCCGATTCCGAAGCTCGCGACGCCTCGAGGCTCGGTAGCGGATCAGCGCAGCAGCGGATCGAGGATGAAGCCCTCGTGCGGCTTGGGCGGCGCGGCGGAATTGGGCTGCGTGCCTGCGGCCTCGGCCGACTTGGCCGTCCCGGCCGCCTTGGCGTGCGGCGGGGGATCGAGCGAGCCGCGCACTCCGCAGGCGGCGAGCCCCATGCCCAGGCCCAAGCACAGGCCAGCGATCAAAAGGCCCCTGCCGACGCTCCTCGGTGTCAAGCTTACGAACATATCCTCGACCGACCGATCTTTGGGCGCGGGCAACCCCCGCGCCGAATGGCGCTGCCACCCCACCTCGACCGGGCAGGGTGGGCGCCGTGCCACCAAGTCCCTTCTAGCCTTTCGGGGGGGCCTTTTCCAACCGCTTCCGCCAGGCGCGGGCCATTTTGAGCACGTTCTGTGGCGCGGTTCCCCCATAGCTCGTCCGGCTGGACACCGACTTTTCAGGGCTCAAAACCGTGAAAACGTCGGCTGTTATGCGCGGCTCCACCGCCTGCATGGCCACAAGCGGCAGTTTTTCCAACGCCAAATTTTCCTTTTCCGCCGCTTGGACGATGCGCCCCGTCACGTGGTGGGCGTCACGGAACGGCATTTTCAAGACCCGGACCAGCCAGTCGGCGAGGTCGGTCGCCGTCGCATAGCCGCCGCCGGCAGCCGCCCGCAGGGCCTCGCGATTGGGCTCCATGTCGTCGACCATGCCGGTCATGGCGGCGATGGCTAGCCCTAAGCTGTCGAGGGCGTCGAAGGCCGCCTCTTTGTCCTCCTGCATGTCCTTGGAGTAGGCGAGCGGCAGCCCCTTCATCACGATCACCAGGCTCTGGAAGTCGCCGGCGATGCGCCCGACCTTGGCGCGCGTCAGCTCGGCGGCGTCCGGATTGCGCTTCTGCGGCATGATGGAGGAGCCGGTGGTGAACTTGTCACTGAGCTTGATGAAGCCGAACTGCGGGGTTCCCCACAGCACCACCTCCTCGGCCAAGCGCGACAGGTGCACGGCCGCGATCGTCGCGGCGGCCAAGGTCTCGAGCACGAAGTCGCGGTCGGAGACGGCATCGAGCGAGTTGGCGGTCGGCTTATCGAAGCCCAGCGCCTCCGCCGTCATGGTCCGGTCGATGGGAAAGGAGGTGCCGGCGAGCGCGGCCGAGCCGAGCGGGCACTCGTTGAGCCGGCGGCGCGCGTCGGCCAAGCGGCCGCGGTCGCGCTGAAGCATCTCCACGTAGGCGAGAAGATGATGGCCGAAGGTGACGGGCTGGGCCGGCTGCAGGTGCGTGAAGCCCGGCATGACCGCGTCCGCGTGCGCCTCCGCCTTGCGCGCGAGCGCCAGCTGCAGCCGCGCCAGGCCGGCATCGAGCGCGTCGAGCGCGCCGCGGACGTAGAGCTTGAAGTCGGTCGCCACCTGGTCATTGCGTGAGCGCGCCGTGTGCAGGCGCCCGGCCGGCGTGCCGACGAGCTCCTTCAAGCGGCTCTCGACGTTCATGTGCACGTCCTCGAGCGCGCGCTCGAACGTCATATCGCCGCTCTCGATCTCGGCCAGGACCTGGTCGAGACCCTTCAAAATCTCGCGCGCGTCGGCCTTGCTTATGATCCCCTGCGCGGCCAGCATGGCCGCATGCGCCTTTGAGGCGCGGATGTCCTGCGGGGCGAGGCGCTTGTCGAAGCCGATGGAGGCGTTTATCTCCTCCATGATTTCCGCAGGCGAGGCCGCGAAGCGGCCGCCCCACATGCGGTTCACAGGCTTGTCGGTCACGGGAGCGTGCTCCGTCAGCGGGCCGGTCTCGGCGAAAGGTGGACCATGAGCGAAAAGACACCGAAGGCGAAGGGCACAAAGCCGCTCGCTACATATGCAGGCCTGGCAGCGCTGGCGGCGCTTGCTGCCTTCGCCGCGGTATACGTCATGCTTGGCCGCTCTGACAACGAAAGTCGCGTCGGCGCGGCGCCCGAAAGCGCGCAAAAGGGCGGCGTGGGCCCGCTGTCGCGCGGGGCCATGACCACCTTCGTCTTGAAGAAACCGCCTGCCGCCCTGCCCGACGTCCATTTCCTTAACGGCAAGGGCGAGGAGGTGAGCCTTGCGAGCTTCGCCGGCAAGACCGTGCTTTTGAACCTGTGGGCGACATGGTGCGCGCCCTGCCGCGAGGAGATGCCGGCGCTCGCCCGCCTGCAAAAGCAGCTCGGGTCCGACAAGTTCCAGGTGGTGGCGATGGCGGTGGACAAGGCAGGCCTCGACGGCGCGCGCAAGTTTCTCAAGGACAACAAGATCGAGGGTCTCGATCTCTACGCCGACCCGACGGCGCGGGAGGGCACCGCGCTCAAGGTGATCGGCATGCCGACCACCATCCTCATCAACGCGCAAGGCCGCGAGATCGGCCGCCTCATCGGCCCCGCCGCCTGGGACAGCCCGGAGGCGAAGCGGCTGATCGAGGCCTTTCTCTAGAGGCGTCTCTAGATGAGCCGCGAGGCGACGGCGACGAGCGCCAGCACCGCTGCGGCACAGACGAGCATGGCGTTGCGGCGCACGTTCGTCTCCGACCTCTCGAGCTGCGTCTGCAAGACCGCCAGCTCGGCGAGCTTCTTGTCGATCGCCTCGAACGACTTGTAGGTCAGCCCGACGAAGGTGCTCTTCTCGCCCTCGATGGCGTCGAGCCGGGATTTGAGATCCCTAAAGCCTCGCTGCATATCGGTGATCTTGTAGTCGCGCGAGTTCTTTAAGGTCTCCTCGAAGGCCTGGAACCGGCGCGCCCGGTTGGCCTCCTCGGCCATCTCCGCAATCGTCTGTCGGGCTTTCTCCGCCTCGCGCTCAAGCCGCGCGATCTGGGCGTTGACTCTGTCGAACTGCACTGCCGTCTCGGCGACAAAGCCGTCGCGGCCGAGCCATGGTCCCTGGGCGACCACGGCAACTCTCTCACCTTGCAACACAACGCAACCTTTCCTACCAACGCAACTCATCCCCTAAGACTTGCAACTATGGCTATCGGAGTTTAACGCCGCGTATCCAATTGAAGCGACAGATGTAACTTTCGGCCGTCGGATTGACACGTCTGCCGACGCGGGCCACAAGGCCGCCAGCACCGACAACTCTAAAAAGCAAAGGGTTTTTCGCAATGCCCGCCCCCTCCGACATCCCCCAACTCAAGACCGCGATCGACACCGTGTGGGAGGAGCGCCAGGGCATCAACCCGGGCACGACCGGCGTCATCCGCGATACGGTGGAGGCGGCGCTCGATCTCTTGGGCAAGGGCGAGGTGCGCGTCGCCGAGAAGGGGGCCGGCGGCTGGAGCGTCAATGAGTGGCTCAAGAAGGCGGTGCTGTTGTCGTTCCGCTTGAACGACATGACGGCGATCTCGGGCGCGCCCGGCGGCGCCACCTGGTGGGACAAGGTGCCCTCGAAGCTCGCCGGCATGACGCCTGACGACTTCCGCCGCGCCGGCTTTCGCGCGGTGCCGGGCTCGATCGTGCGCCGCTCCGCCTACATCGCGCCCAACGTCGTCTTGATGCCGTCGTTCGTGAACTTGGGCGCCTATGTCGACGAGGGCACCATGGTCGACACCTGGGCGACGGTGGGCTCTTGCGCGCAGATCGGCAAGAACTGCCACCTCTCGGGCGGCGCCGGCATCGGCGGCGTGTTGGAGCCGCTGCAGGCCGGCCCCGTCATCATCGAGGACAACTGCTTCATCGGCGCGCGCGCCGAGGTGGCCGAGGGCGTGATCGTCGGCGAGGGCTCGGTGTTGTCGATGGGCGTCTATCTCGGCCAATCGACCACCATCATCGACCGCGCCACGGGCGAGAAGCACTTCGGCAAAGTGCCGCCCTACTCGGTGGTGGTCTCGGGGACTATGCCCGGCAAGCCGCTGCCCGACGGCTCGCCCGGGCCGAACCTCTATTGCGCCGTCATCGTCAAGCGCGTCGACGAGAAGACGCGCGCGAAGACGAGCATCAACGAGCTGTTGCGGACTTAGCCTTCGCGTTCGGGCTCCGGCTCGGGCTGCTCATACTCCAACAGCCGACAATCAGCTGCCGCACCCTGAGGTCAGCATCTGATCCAACTCAGACGTTGCCGCAGCAGAGAACTTCGACTGCTCTCAAGGGATCACCCGACATCGTTTGCGCGCAGCGAGGGGGGAGCCTACCGACTTCATTTGTTGGTATCGTCGCTGCTCGGGACATTCCTTCGGGCTGGCTGCTCAACTTTGTCGGTGTCGCTCTCCGGCTTCACACCCTGATCGTCGCCCGTGTGGGTGCCATTGTCGTTTCCCATTTTTGCCGACCCGGAATCTCCGCTCTGGCCCTCGGTCTGCATCTTCGAATCATCGCCATTGTCCGCGATGACCAGACCGTCATATGCCGAACTGACGCGCGCCGACGCGCCCACGCAGCCGGCGAAAACAAGAACGGCAACAACTAACGCTCTCATGTCGGTGCTCCTTGTCATCGAACGTGAAATGAAGATCTTACACCTGCGGTCCTCGATACGCTTCCAGATGTGTCGCCGCTTGGTCTTTCGAGCACAATTGCGACTTATGACGCGATGCCGCGTCGGTCTGTCCTCGCCGTCGTTATGGGGGGCTCTGCCGCGTCGCGTATTTGATGCGCTCGAGTTCGCGCTCTGCACGTAGGCTTTCCACATCGCGCGACACCGTCGCGACTGCCAACTTTCGTTCTCCGGAAAAGTAAGTCACCGTGCAGTTCCGCTCCGCGGGGTCCCCGTCGGTCTCGATCCGATCCCAGTGCTCGGCGTGGCCGACGTAGGAGACGGCGAGGTCGTAATGCTGGCTCCAGAAGAACGGGACGGCATCAAAAGGCTCTCTCCGGCCGAGAATGTTCCGAGCCGCGGTCTGTCCCTGCCGTTCCGCCACGACCCAGTGCTCGACCCGGATTTGCGCGCCCGTGTGCGGGTCCGGCCAGCGTGCAATATCGCCAGCCGCGAATATTCCGGGCACGTTCGTCTCGAGGTAGGCGTCGACGATCACACCGTTGTCGACGGGAAGGCCCGCTTGGGCTGCAATCTCGACCTCGGGGCGCACGCCGATTCCGGCAACGACCAGATCTGCCGCGAGGCGCTCTCCGTTCTTCAAAACGACGGCGTCGCGCTCAATGGCGGTGGCACTCGTCCCCAGGTGAAAGGTGACGCCGTGCTCCTCGTGGATCGCCCTGATCATATCTCCGAGCTCAGGCCCGAGCACGCGTTCGAGCGGACGCGCTTGCGGACCGATGACATGGACCTCTAGTCCGCGCGCTCGCAGCGCCGCCGCCGTCTCGAGGCCGATGAAGCTCGCACCAATCACGGCCACCCGTGTCGCGCTCCTGACCTTGGCGATGAGGGTGCGGCTGTCATCGAGCGTGCGCAGATAATGCACGTGGGGGAGATCGGCCCCAGGCGTGTCGAGGCGCACAGGATGGGCACCGGTCGCCAGAAGCAAGGCGTCGAAGGCGAGAATGTTGCCGTCCGATAACTGAAGTGTCCGTCCGCCCGTGTCGATCGACACCACGCGCGCCCCAAGCCGTACCTCGATTTGCTTCTCCTTGTAGAAGTCCGAAGAGCGCAGCGGTATCCAATCTTCGGGCGCCGTACCGGAGAGGAAGTCCTTCGACAGATTGGGCCGGTCGTAGGGCAGTGCATCGTCGGCGCTTAGCATCATGATGCTGCCGTCAAAGCCTTCTCGGCGCAGCATCTCGGCGGCTGCATTGCCGGCAGCTCCTCCTCCGATGATCACGACGGTATGCGGGCCGTCCGTGGAGGCACCCTTTCCCCGTGCAATGCTTTCCTGCTTCTCGCGCACAAAAATCCTGCCCTCGCGCTGCTCGACGCGCCAGCAGGCAACCGGATTTAAAGCGGGGGCGCGCAACGCTTCGCCCGTGCGCAGACTGAAGCACGCGTGATGCCACGGGCAGCGGACGGTGTCGTCCACCATGAGACCTTCGGCGAGAGGGCCACTGTAGTGGGTGCAGGTAGCACCAATGGCGAAGAGCGCGGAGCCGCGCCTTGCCAGCAGGACGGCTTCGCCGTCCACGCGACCCAGCAGCATCGAACCATCGGCAAGGCTCGAAGCTGCAATTCCATCTTTGAGGTCCGGTCCTGTCGGCTGTTGGGAATCGGCGCTCATCAAACCTCCGCAGTTTTGCTGTCTGCTTTGGCAGCTGAAATGATCCCGCGCTCTGGCGCAACCGTAATCTCGCTCAGCGTCACCTCGACGATGTGGACAGAACCCGAGAGATAGCGCACCCGCACACGATCACCGACTTGGATGCTTTCCTCGTCTACTGCGCACTCCGCAGGAACCTGGCCTGTCTCCCCCTTGGCGACGCTTGGAACTTTCCGTCCCCGCGATGCGTTGTCTTTTGGGGATGGTTCATCCAAGGAGAATAAAATGAAAAAGGTTGTAGCCCTCACGGCACTCGCGCTTTCTATTGCCATGATCTCGCCGGCATTCGCTGTGGAGCCGGACACCGGTAAGGCGACGACCACGGAGGGAACGGAGACTTCCGATCGCACTCCTGGAACGACAACGACTACGCCTGAATCGCAGGTCGACACGACGAAGAGTGGTGAGACGTCGGATCGCTCCGGTACGAGCGACGCGACAACCGATAAAATGGAAACCCCCGATTCCCCAAGCAAGTGAGACCGCGCGTCCCAATATCGGCGAGCGCAGTGACCATTATGACTTACTGCGCTCGCCCACGGCCACCGTGGGCTGGTCCCCTGTGATAGTCATCTGCGGTGGCGATGCGCGGCGGCTATCGAGAGATGAGCGGACGCCGCTGCCCGACGGCTCGCCCGGGCCGAACCTCTATTTCGCCGTCATCGTCAAGCGCGTCGACGAGAAGACGCGTGCGAAAACGTCGATCAACGAGCTGTTGCGGACTTAGCCTTGGGGTTCGGGCTTCGGCTCGGGCTGCTCATACTCCAACAGCCGACAAGCAGCTGCCGCACCCTGAGGTCAGCATCTGACCCCAACCGGTCCATCCTCAGCGAGAAGGACGAACTGACCTGCGCGCGGCACGCCTGAAGCAGCTTAAAACCTACCGAGCTTGCAACGGCGCTTTTGGCTTGCGCGGCGCGGCCAGCAAGCCCGACAAGAGTGTTGCCCACTCCTTCACAAGCGGGCTCGGCCGCGCGAGCGTAAAGTGCGGCGAGTTCTCGGCGTAGATCAACGTTCGCTGGATCGGATTGTAGATGCCGCACACGTCTCCTGTGCACAGTGCATCGTGCGGATCGAAAATGTAGACGTTGTCCGTCTGCAGGCTCTTATAGAGCTTACTCAGGGGCTCGCGGTCTTTCCTTGATCGCTCAAGTGTCGTCGAGCAGAGTTCATACTTTCCGGTGACGTATATGACTTGCCAGCTCACCTGATTGTTGCAGGGCTTGGGAATATCCTCGACCAGCACGAAATCCGCCCCTCTGGAAGTCACTCCATCACGCAGTTGGACAAGCAAGGGCCGCAAGATCCTCAAAGCCTTCTCATTTGGTTTGCGAGGAATCGGACCTTCGTGCACGACGCGGTCTCGCGCCCAAGAGAAGACCACAATATCTCGCGGCTTCAGATGTCGGTCGAAGAAGTCTAGAAGCTTGTCGAAACCATCGTCGATACAGGGTCGATTGGAGTGTTTTCTGCATTTGGGGACCCCAAGCAGCGAGTGGATAACCCCCCACTCGATCAGGTAGCGTACCTCCAAGCCTTTAAACTGGCTGGCCGCACGCAGAATGCTCGGCACGTGATTGCTGGCATGACTGTCGCCGACCACATAAATCGTTCGCCTGCCTGGATAATGCGGAAGCAGGCATTTACTGAAAGGATCGGCCACCTTAGGCAAATGGCAATCGAGCGTGGTTTGGACGAGACGCTGCGGCTGAAACTTCAGCGGGTTTATCTCGCTCGCAACATAATGGATCTGCGGTTTGAGCGGGTCGACCCAAATATAGAACACGATCGCCGAAAAGCTGCAGGCGTAGACTCCCATGACGACGGTCTTCCAGTGTGCATCACTCCACGCCATCCTTCGCAGTGGTCTCTCGACAAAATGATACGAGAACACCGACAAGCCAAGCACGAGGGCCAGCAGCACGGGGATCGAGTTCGGCGAATCGAAGCCAAGCCAGCGGCTGATAGATATGACCCCCAGTGCCACAGATAGAGGGAATAGGAAATCTTTCCGATATAGAGCACCGGTCCGAGCGTGAGCGCCTTATACGTTATTGATTTACGCGTAATGACGGCAATCAAGGCGCTTGTCGCGCCCACGCAGGCAACGGAGATGAGAAGCGACTGCTGCGGCGATCCCCAAAATGTCATTATTAAAACGGCAGCCAAAATCCCCGGCAGCACTCCTACCCGAAGTCCCTCCAGCTGGTGCCCGTAACCACTCACCAGGAGATAAGTGATGCCACCCAATCCCAGCTCCCAGAAACGCGCCGGCATGAGGAAGAAGGCGGCAGACGGATCAGTCGTCCCGATTTCTGCCCGGTAGAGCAGCGAGGCTGCCGTCAGGGCAACGAGGATTGTGATGAGGTTGAAACGGCCGTTCGCACGCTGGCGATAGAATATGCACAGATAGACGATGAGCGGAAAGACCAAATAGAACTGCTCTTCGACGCCGAGCGACCACGTGTGCGTGAGTGTGTTGTACTGAGCGTTCGTCGCAAAGTAATCGGTCGATTGCCAAAAAAGGTACACGTTCGAAAAGCCAAAAAGTGCGGCGATGCCGGTGTAAAGCGAGTCGCTTGGGTCCGGCAGAACCAGACAGGTTACGCCACCGCAAATGATTACGAAGAAGATGAGCGCGGGAAGGATGCGCCTGACGCGTTTCGAGTAGAACGTCAGCAGGAATTCGGCGAGCGACCGGCTGTCGTAGGTCATCATCGTGGACAGGATTACGTAGCCGGAAATGACAAAAAAGACATCGACCCCCAGGAACCCGCCAGGCAGCGCGCTGTCGTGGAAATGGTTGATGATGACGGCGGTAACCGCGACGGCTCTGAGCCCATCGATCTCCGGCCGATACCGGCGGCTTTCTCGTCTCATCCCAGCCGGATTTAGGCTCAGCGCCCGAGCCGGGAGGAAGGAGGCCAGAACAGTCGCAACCGGATAAAAGAGGAAGAGCGCCGCCACGACCTCAACGTAGGCGATGGCATCGCCGCGGCTGAGGTGGATTCCCTGATAGAGTACGAATTGCTCTTTGACCCCAAGGCCGATATACGGGGCCGCGAGACTGATCCCCAACAACGCCAATGCCGACGACACAATAAGCGCGATCTTGCGATAGGGACTCAATACATTCTTCCTAGCCGTGTCGCGAAGAAGCACGCGCACGCCCCGCACTGCTTGCTGGCAATATGCAGCCGGTCGCGATTGAGCCCCCCGAAAACCCTAATTGGCACGCATGAGCATAACTGAAGTACGCAAGATGTGGCGGTGATATGGCTCTACCGCGCCTTAGCTCCCCATAGAATAATTGTGAGCGCAGCAGATCTCGACTACCGCTGCTATCCTCAGTGCTCGATTGCAAGTGAATGATCGCCTTGCCATAGCTTTACCAACTTCTGCAGATGGCCCATCGCGGACATGAAAAGTGGCCGCAAGGACGTCGGCTTCGCCTCGCTCGTTGTTTTCTTATCCCCGCCCCTCGCGCCTCCCCCATACTCCTCGCACCCCTGTCCACATGGGACGCGCAGCTGAGCGGCTTTGCGGGGCGGGGGCGGTGACCCGGTTGAGGCAGGCGTCCGCACCGTCGCGGGCGTCTGACGCGCGGTTTAGCTCGCCGCAGATTCCGGGGCCGCGGATCGAGGCTGTGCATCGGTGGCAACATCCTGCACGGACGCCCGTCGCGCAGCGGCGCTCCTGCTTAAGCGGCGCGCAGCAGCTCGAGGTCCTGGACGCGAGAGGCTCTCCCGAAGCGAGCGAGAGCCGGACCGAAGGCCCGCTGACGATGTGATCGCACCCTCGGCACGGCACGCAACCGGCGCGGGCGCTGAAGGCTGCCCGTTTGTCGCGACAGGATCGCAGTGCTTCGGCGCCCGCGCTCCCTTGCTCTCTGACAAACCCTCGGGCGTTCGCGCCGCGAGGACAAAGGGTGGTCGCGACACCCACAGACTCGTCATCCCGGCTAAGCGACTCGGCTATCGCCTGCACTCGCCCGGGATGACAGAGGAGCGAACCGCCATTGTTTCTTAGCCGGCCCGCGATAAGGTCGACGCCCATGTACCGCACGCTCAATCCCGACAAGATCATCGAGACGCTGGCGAAGCTGGAAAAGCGCATCTCCGAGCGCTTCCCCGGCTCCGGGCTCGCCAAGGTGTGCGGCGAGCTCATCGGTGTCGCCCGCGACAGCAAGGCCAAGACCGCGGCCGCCGCCAGACCGAACTACCTCTTGCGCCTGGGCATCGCGCTGGTGCTCGTCCTTGGGCTCGCGCTGCTCGGCTACGTCGCCTCCATCATCGAGATCAAGCGCGGCGCCGAAAACGTCTACGGCGTGCTGCAGGGCATCGAGGCCGCCGTCAACACCCTGGTCCTGACCGGCGCCGGCGTCTTCTTTCTCGCTACGCTCGAATCGCGCTGGAAGCGGCAGCGGGCCTTCATGGAGTTGCATCAGCTGCAATCGATTATCCACGTCGTGGACATGCATCAGCTGACCAAGGACCCGAGCAAGGTTTCGACGGTGGGCACGCAGACCCCCTCCTCGCCCGAACGCCCCCTCACAGCGTTCGAGCTGACGCGCTATCTCGACTACTGCTCGGAGATGCTGTCGCTCGCAGCCAAGATCGCAGCGCTTTATGCGCAGGCGACAAAGGACCCCGTCATCATCGAGTCCACGCACGGTTTGGAGCAGCTCACTGCCAATCTTTCGAGTAAGATCTGGCAGAAGATCAGGCTCACTCAAGACATGACGGATGCCGGCGCTGCGCGGCTTTCGCCACCTCATTGACGGGCGCACGATGGCAAAGCAAATGAGCGACACGACGACTGCCACCGACCCCGTCGCCCTGGCGCAGGCGCTGATCCGCTGCGAAAGCGTGACCCCGCACGAAGCCGGGGCGCTGACGCTGTTGCAGAGCGTGCTCGAGGGCGCGGGCTTCACCTGTCACCGCATGACGTTCTCCGAGCCCGGCACGCCGGACGTGGAGAACCTCTATGCTCGCATCGGCTCGAGCCCGCCCAACCTCTGCTTTGCCGGCCACACCGACGTGGTGCCGCCGGGCGACGAGTCGGCCTGGACCATCCCGCCGTTCGCCGCCGAGATCCGCGATTGCGCGCTTTACGGCCGCGGTGCCGTCGACATGAAGGGCGCGGTCGCCTGCTTCGTCGCGGCCGCGCTCGAGTATCTGGCGGCCCACGGCGGCAAGACCAAAGGATCGCTGTCGCTCCTCATCACCGGCGACGAGGAGGGCCCCTCGATCAACGGCACTGCCAAGGTGCTCGACTGGCTCAAAGAGCGCGGCGAGACGCTCGACGCCTGCCTGGTCGGCGAGCCATCGTGCCAGAAGACGCTCGGCGACGAGATCAAGATCGGCCGGCGCGGCTCCGTCAACGGCGAGCTGATCGTCAAGGGCAAGCAGGGCCATGCCGCCTACCCGCACATCGCCGACAACCCCATCCCCAAGCTCGCGCGCATGATCGAGCGGCTGGCATCCCTGAAGCTCGATCGCGGCACGGAGACCTTCGAGCCGTCCCACATCGCGGTGACGGTCATCTCCGTGCCGAATACGGCGTCGAACGTCATTCCGGGCCAGGCGCGCGCCGTCTTTAATGTTCGCTACAACGACACCCACACGCGGCGCGCGATCGAGAAGACGATCACCGAATGCTGCAAGGCGGCGGCAGCCGAGGTCGGCGCCAAGTTCACGCTCGCTTTTTCCGGGACCGGCGACGTCTTTCTCACCAAACCGGGGCCGCTGGTCGCGGCCTTGGGCGAAGCCGTGCGCGAGGTGACGGGGCAATCGGCCAAGCTCTCGACCTCGGGGGGCACGTCGGATGCGCGCTTCATCAAGGACCATTGCCCCGTGGTCGAGTTCGGGCTCGTCAACGCCACCATCCACCAGGTTGACGAGCACGTGGCGGTGGCCGACCTTAAGACGCTGACGCGCATCTACGAGCGCTTCATCTCGGACTTTTTTGCAAAAGCATGACGCACGATCCGATCGACTTCGGGTGCTTGGATCGCCGGGACGTTCCCCTCCGGCGCTTCGATGCGGGCGAGAGGATCTTCCTGGAGGCCGACTCGGGCGACTGCATGTACGTGGTGCGCACCGGCAAGGTCGACGTCATCACCTTCGGCAATGTGCTGGAGACCGTAGAGCCCGGCGGCATCTTCGGCGAGATGGCCTTGATCGACGACGGTCCGCGCAGCGCCGCGGCGCTGGCGGCGGAGCCGACCGAGCTGGCGGTCATCGACAAGGAGACGTTTCACGCGCTCGTGCGTGAGGAGCCGCAATTCGCGCTCGCGATCATGCGGCTCTTGGTGGAGCGCATCCGCCGCATGGGGCGGTCGCGCTCAGAAAGGGCGCAATGAGCGTGCGCTCAGGCGCTGGTGGCCTGCCGGGCCGCGACGCGCACACGATACTTGGTGCTCTTGGAGTTGTAGACGGCGGCGCCGTGCGCGGCGATGCCGATGCCCCAGCCGACCAGCGGCCAGTAGAACCACAGCAGGTGCGGTGTCGTCAGAAGATTGACGGCGAGAAGAAACAGGTTCACCGCGACGTAGACGGCGAAATGAATCTTAAATCCGAGATTGCCGAAAAGCCGGTCCATCACTCTTTACCTCTGCTACGCGAGCGCCACTTGGGATGCGCAGAATGTGCCCCTCTTCTAGCAGTTAGGGGCAGATTGCAATGTTGGCTTGAACCTCGCCATCCGCGAACGCAGGGTAAACGCTTGAAAACAGAAGACTTTGTTCGACCACAGAGCAGCCGGTCGCGGCACCATGACACAGGCGGCGTGCGTCAGCCGCCTTCCGCCGGCGTCCCCAGCACGACGATCGCTACGCATAGCAGCATCAGCAGTCCGAAGCCCGCCGCGCGCCAGCGCGCGCCGCGCCGCACGGCGCTCATGCTGGCGACGAGGCATTGCAGTGCGTAGTAGAACGCAAAGCAGCGCGAGGCGAACGTTATGAGCGTGAAGACATCGGTCTCCCAGGTGACGATGGCCGAGATGCCCGCAATCCACGGATAGGTGTAGCGGACCGGGATGCGGCCGTTGGTGATGTCATTGAGGAGCCCGCCCGCGCCGATCGCGTCGGCGATCGCCGCGCTCGACTGGCTGGCAAGCGCGCCAACCGTGATGAGGAGCGGTAGGACGAGAGCCACCGGGCGGACGATGTCGACGATGGCGGCGACGCCGGTCTCCTGGCTGTCGGTGCCCATCAGCGGGATCATCAGCAGAAAGAAGACGATGTAGATGGCGGCGGAGAGGAGCTGCGCGGCCCTCATCGTTTTGATGCGCAGCTCCGCCGGATAGGCCGCACCCAGGAAGCGCGAGGTCTCGAATCCCTGTACCAGGATCAGGAGCCCCATCAGCACCGGCAGATCGGCGATGTCGAAATGACCGGCGATCGCGTCGTTGCCGTGGACCCCGCCGGCTAGACCAAACGCATCGAACAGCGCCAGCGCGACCAGGAGACCGGCGATAACGGCGAGCTTGACGGAGACGGCGTAGATCTCCAGCCCCTCGACGGCATGAAAGCCGCGCCAAGCCCCGACGACGGCGATGATGAGCAGAATGCCGGTCACGATCACCTTGGCGAGCTCAGCATCCGCCACGCCCATGGATTTCAAGACAAAGGCCGCGAACAGCACCAGATAGTAGGCGACCGACACGAAATAGGCGAACGACAGGGCGAGGTGGGAGAGGCGCTCGGCCGCGGTCAGCGGCATGGAAGCGTCTCCGTCCTGAAGCAGCGGCTCGACGTGGGCGATATTGTCACGAATGGCGGCGCCGATGAGATAGGCAACGACGAGCAGGCCGATCATCGGGATCACGGCCCACTGGCCCACGACGTCGCGCAGGATCGGCACCGAGACGAGAAAGCCCGAGCCGATGATGGAGGCGAGCGGAGTTGCCGTGGCGCGCCAATAGTCGGACGCAACGAGGCTCGGGCGCACCAAAATTAGGAGCGCAGCGGCGCAGACGATCAGGGTGACGGCCGTCAGCATGGCATTGGCAGGCAACGTGCGGTTCCATGGGCGAGGGTTCTACCTCGCACCTTACCGGCCAATAGGCAACGCGACGGATCGGGCCCCGCACCCTATTCGGTGCGCCGCTCCACGCTCTCGGCGTCGATCGAGTAGCCCGCATCGGCGAGCCCCGTGAACGCCGGCTCCGTCTTGATGGTGCCGGTGACGGTGACGGGGTCGAAGGCGTTGCCGATCTCGAAGCCTTTCTCGGCCTTGACGTAGACGATCTGGTTGGCCGGCGGCGGCGGCACGTGGATGCATGCGCCCACGAAGGGGACCAGCAGGAACTCCTTTACCGTCGTCGATTCGAAGTCGAGCGGGACCACGTAGCCGCCGATCCGCACGCGCTTGCCATTGAGCGCGGTGACGACGCGCGGCGGCAGGTCGGCGCCCGGCTGGCGGCGCTTTATCGACATCCACTGCCCCTCCGCCAGCGGCGGCGGCGGCGGCCCATCGGGTGTGCTCGGAGTCGAGCCCCCAAAGAACGTCTTGTTTTTCAGCGGCGAGACCACCTCGGCCGGCGGCATCAACTGAGCCCACTTGAGCTCGAGCGTTTGATCGGCCGCCCGAACACCACCCAGAATCGACATCGTGGCGACCGTTGCGGTCATCAAGCGCACGAAAGCTTTTGTCATCTCTACCTCCATCTCAGGTGCGCACGGTCATGCCGTCCGCCAAGGACAAGCGATAGGCGCGCATCGCCGGCAATAGCCCGGCCAGGAACCCGGCGACGACGATTGATGCGAGCGTCAGCAGCTCGCGCTGCGTCGGTGCATCGATAGCGAGCTGCAGACCGTAGGTGCGGTCGACATAGGGCTGCAGCAGGACAAGCGCGGCATAGAGCAGGCCCACACCCACCATCACGCCGGCGAACGTCAAGAAGCCCGCCTCGGTCGCGAGCAGCCCGAGGATGGTAACGGGGCGCGCGCCGACCGAGCGCAGAATCGCCATCTCGCGGCGACGCTCGTTGAGCGTCGTCAGGATCATCGTCACCATGCCCAAGAGCGCGGTGGCGACCACCATGGCGGAGACGACCGATAGCGCCGTTTCCGCCGTGCCGACCAGCCCCCACAGCTGCTGCAGCGCGGCGCCGGGGATGATCGCCGACAGCGGCTCCTCCGTATAGTTATTGATGATCCTCTGTAGCTTGAAGGTGGAAAGCTTCGATTTGAGGCCGACGAGGGCCGCCGTGATGGCCTTCGGCTGCAGGTTCATCTTGCGCACCTCGTCCGCCGACACGCTCTGGCCCGGCATGGGAATGCCGTTCTGCCAGTCGACGTGGATCGCCTCGATCGCTTCGAGGCTCACGTGCACCGTGCGGTCGATGGGCGTGCCGGTCTTGGCCAGAATGCCGGAGACGCGGAACGGCTTGTCGGCGTGCTCGATGAAGGAGACCGAGCCGACGCCGTGGGCGACGATGATCTTATCGCCGACCTTATAGCCGAGCGCCTGCGCCACGTCGGCGCCGATCACGGCATCGAACAGGTCGCTGAACGGCTTGCCGTCGGCGAAGGCGATCTCGTGGCCGTGGCGATACTTGTAGTGCTTGAAATAGTCGAGCGTCGTGCCGAGCACGCGGAAGCCGTGATGGCTGTCGCCCAGCGATAACGGCACGATCCAGGCGACCTCGGGCCGCTTGGCAATGTCCTCGTAGCTCTTCCAGGTGACGTTGTTCGTCGCATTGCCGATGCGGAACACCGAGTAGAGCAACAGCTGGATGGCGCCGCTGCGGGCGCCGACGATGAGGTCGGTGCCCGAGATCGTGTCGGCAAAGCTCTGGCGGGCGCCGGTGCGCACCTTCTCGACGCCCAGAAGCAGCATGACCGAGAAGGCAATTGCCAGCACCGTGAGCGAGGCGGTCAGAGCGCGGTTGCGCAGGGACTGCAAGGCGAGGCGGGGGACGATCATGCCACGGCCCTCCGCTCAGCTATCGCGATGTCCTCCAGCCGCAGCACGCGGTCGAAGCGCGTGCCCAGCTCCTCCTCGTGGCTCACCATGATCAGGCTCGACCCGGCGGCTTCGATATCCGCAAAGAGCAGGTCGAGAAAGGCAAGCTGGCGATTGCGGTCGAGCGCCGACGTCGGCTCGTCGGCGACGATCAGCTCCGGGCCCCCGATGAGCGCGCGTGCTGCCGCCACGCGCTGCTGCTGGCCGACGCTCAAGGTGGCCGCCGAGAGCCCATCGAGCTCGGCCGGATCGAGGCCGAGGCTCAAGAGCAGGCGGCGGGCCTCGTCCTCGATCGGACCGCGTTGGCTGGCCCGCGCGCGCCGCTTCCTGGCGAAGCTCAACGGAAGCAGCACGTTGTCGAGGATCGACCCGTAGGGAAGCAGGTTGAACATCTGGAAGATGATGCCGAAGTGCTCGGCGCGGAAGTGGTCGCGCGCGGCGCTGGAGAGGCGGGTGATGTCGGTTCCCAAGACGTCGAGCTTTCCCTCAGCCGGCGTGACGATGCCGCACAACAGGCTCAGAAACGTCGACTTGCCGGCGCCGGAAGGACCGACGAGGAGCACGCGCTCCTTGGCGTGCAGGGCGAAGTCGTCGACCGCCAGCGAGAACGCGCGCGCGCCCCGCCAGCGGAAGCGGACGCCCGACATCGTCACGATGTCGGGTGCCGCCTTCTCAGGTACAGCGCGCTGCATCACATCATGCCAGCAAGGTCGAGCTCGGGCTTGCCGCGCGCGACTTCGTAGGAGCTCTGCGCCTTCGCGGTCACGACATTGACGGTGAGGCTCTGTGCACCTGCAAACTTGTCGAAGTAGTCGAAATGGATCGACGTCAGCTCGGCCGGCTTGGTGCAATCAAGCGCATAGGTCACGTGGAACTCGTTGTGGCCCGCGTGCTCATCATGGTCGTGATCGGCGTCGGCATGCTCGTCGTGATCATGGTCCTCGTCGCCGTCGTGATGGTGCTCGGGCTCGATGGCGACCTTGGCATCGGCCACGCTGCATCCGGCCGACTTCGGCATCTTGAACACGTCGAGCGGCTTCGACAGCTCGGCCGTGGCCTTTTCGACAGCGGCCTTCTGGGCGTCGCTGGACGCTGCGTGCTCGAAGCCGACGATGTCCATGCCGGGCACCTCGAGCTCCATGGAAACGCGTTTATTCTCGACTGCGATGTTGAGGGTGCCGTGGCCGTGCACGTGGGGGCCGAGCTCGCGGTGCTCCTCTTCTGCGCGCGCCGCGGCAGACGCCAGGGAGACGGCCGCCAACGCGGCCAAGGCAAACGTGATGTTCATGCGCATTTCGCTCTCCGAATGGGTATCGGGCAAGCCGGCGCGTGGCCGCTGCTTGCGTGATGAAACTCTGGATGGGAGTAGGTGTGCGCCCGGCGGCAGCCGGCATCGGCTGCACCTCGGCACGCGATAGGGTGCTTACGCGAGCGGTGGCGCGCGCGCCCAGAAATGGACGCTGGAGACACCCTCAACGAGTGCCACTGCGCTAGTCGGCGGCGGGGCCGCGAGCGGCGCATGGATAAGAGGTAGAGGCGGCGGCGTTTGCGGAAGGGCAGCCCCGGCCAGGCTCAGTGCCCCGCAAATCGAGCACTGTCCATGGTCGTCGTGGGGGGCAGATGGAGGACACGGGCGCTCGGCGGCCGCACGGCACATGCCGGACGTGATTGCCCGTTGTGCCAGACTCTGGGCGGCGGCAAAGCCATAGGAGTGGGTGTGTGTTTGCGCGAACGCCAGCACGGCCTGCATCGCCAGGGCGAGCAGCGCAAGCGATCTGAGCGTACGGCGACGTCTGAAGACCCGCATATGCTCTCCGGCCGTGACGGCGCACGATAACGCCACAAATGGGGCGAGCGGAAGACGTCCCTTTGCCCCATGCACCGGCAACGTTGGAGTTTATTTCAAGGTTTTGGTGAAATCCGCGACCTTCTGGCGCCAGGCGCCGGACCCGAGGTCCCGTTCCGTCACGACCAGCCTCGCCGCCGGCTCCTTGCCGCAAAGCGTCGCCATCTGGGCAAGCGCCTTGTCGCCGTTGGCGCCCCCCTCGGTGCAGAAGACGGCGACGCGCGCGAGCCTCGTGCGCTGCTGCAGGATATAGGCGCGCATGGGCGACGACATACGGCCGGCCCACACCGGCGTGCCGAGCACGATCAGGTCATAGGTGGATGCGTCCTTCTCGACGACCTTTATGGCCACCGACCGGTGCTGCAGGACTTCCCAGGCGGAACGGAAATACGCGATCCAGCCCGAGCGCGGACGCGCCTCGCAGATTTGCTCGAGATCGGCGCCGAGCTCGGCCGCGATCGCCTCGGCGATCTGGCGTGTGTGGCCGGTCCAGGAATAGTAGGCGACGAGGGTCTTAGCCATGCCTCGACGATCGCAGATCGCGGCCAACATGGGCTTGATCCGCGTCAAACGTCGCGAATACGCTGGCAGGGTCGGGGAGAGGCGCCGCAACGTTCAAAAGGCGCAACAAGGAGAGCAATTCCAACATGAGCAAACTCTACGGCGATGAGCATCGCACGCTCCAGGATCGTTTCCAGTCGCGCCCCATGGCCGACCGCATCGAGCAGATCGCCCTCAAGACCGAGATCGGTGAGGAGGAGCGCGGCTTCATCGAGAGCCGCGACTTCTTCTTTCTTTCAACCGTCAACCAGAACGGGCAGCCCACCGTCTCCTACAAGGGCGGCAATCCGGGCTTCGTGAAGGTTCTCGACGCCAATACGCTGCTGTTTCCCAACTACGACGGCAACGGCATGTATCTGTCGATGGGCAACATCGGCTCGAACGCGCGGGCAGGCTTCCTCTTCATGGATTTCGAGCGGCCGTTCCGCCTGCGCGCCCAGGGCACCGCGGAGCTCTCCGACGCCTCCGATCTCTTGGCTCACTACAAGGAGGCCGAGCTCGTGGTTCGCGTCGCCGTCACGGAGCTATGGATGAATTGCCCGCGCTACATCCATCGCTATCAAAAGGTGAAAACCTCCCGCTACGTGCCACAGGACAATGCCGAGACGCCGGTGTGCGAGTGGAAGCGCATCGACGCCGTGCAAGATATCCTACGTGCGCACGAGCGCGAGCAGGTGGAGAGGGCCGGTGGCGTCATCCCCACGGAGGATTGGATCGCGCGCGTGCAAGCGGGCGACGAAAACGCTTGAGACCAAAGCGCCGCCGAGGGGGATGCTCTCGGCGGCGCCAGCCTTAATCGCCTCTTTGCGAGGCGTCTCCTTGCGCGTTATGCGGTCTCGTACTGCAGGTGCGGGGTCAGCAGCGCGTCGACAACGTATGCCTTCACGCCCGTCCCTAAACGCTGCAGGCTGATCTCGGCGCCGTTCGCAAAGCGGACGCCGTCTTGGAATAGAGCGGTCTCGAGCCGCGAGAACGTAACAGGCTCGCTTGCCTGCACGCCCACAGCGTCTTGCACCGCCTGCGGGATGTCGTCGAGGTTGAGCTTCGTGTCGTAGGCCAAGCAGATGGCCGTTACCGTGTCACCGGGGGCAATGAACCCGATAGTGCCGCTCGGAAACCGGTGCGTCGTGTAGTGCTCGCCTTGCCGCGCGGGGCGGGTGCGATAAGCTTCCAACGAATAGTCACACATGGCTCCGTCCTCGCTAACTAGCGCTAACTAGCGGACTCCCCAGGCTAATTCGAAAGCTTGGGGCTGATGCAACTCTGCTCCTCGCCTTGATCCCGATCAACCGCTTTGAGCGCGTAGCTTATCCCCGCGCCATGCAATGAACGCCGACCTGCGCTGCGATGAAAACCTTTCCTCTAAGCGCCGATGCTAGGCTCAGCGCATGATCCGCTTCCGTCGCCTGTTCGAGCTCACCTCCGATGTCGACCGGCGCCGGTTCGGCGAGGCCGCCGAGCTGTTTCGCATCGCGTTCCCTTACGAGGCCGATGCCATCGACCGCATCGCCCACATGCTGCTCAACCGGCAGACCATCGGCTTCGATCCCGTCTTCCTCTTGTCCACGGACGCGCGCGACCGCATCACCGGCCTCGCCTTCGTCTACTACTTCTCCGATCTCAACTACGGCTATCTGCAGTACATCGCCAGCGACCCGAGAAAGCCGGCGCGCGGCATCGGCGTGGCGCTCTACGAGGCGCTGCGCGAGCTCCTTGCCGCCCGCGGGGCGCGCGGGCTCTTCCTCGACGTGCCGCCGGCGGAGGCGGCCAAGCTCAAGGACCCTTCGCGTCTCGCCACCAACCGCAAGCGCATGCGCTTCTACGCCCGCTATGACGTGCGCAAGGTTATGGGCACGCAGTGGGACGTGGAAGCAAACCCGCGCAACGAAGGCTATCTGACGACGCTGCTCTACGACCCCTTGGGGCGGCGCCCTCACCTGCCGCAGCGCGACGCGCGCCGCGTGGTGCGGCGCATCCTCGTGGAGCAGTATGCGTTCGACCCCGACGATCCATTCGTTGCTCGCATCACCCGCTCGTTCGCCGACCAGCCGGTGCGGCTGGAGGCGCTGAGCCCGCAGCCCGAGCGCGCGTCACCAACCAAGGGCAAGTATTTGCGCCCGATCAGCATGGTCGTCTCCGAGCGCCACACAATCCATCACCTGCGCGAGAAGGGCTACGTCGAGCGCCCCGTGCGCGTGACCGCCATCCTCAAGGGGCTCGAGGGGCTCCCGATTGAGCGCGTCCCCACACGGCATTTCGGCGAGGAGAATTTGACCGCGGTGCACACGCCGGCGCTCGTCAACTATCTGAAAGCCATGAGCCAGCGCCTCGATGCCAAGGCGCTGATCTACCCGGAGGTGTTCCCGATCCGCCGGCCCGACCGCGTGCCCCGCGCGCTCGAGGACCGCGCCGGCTATTTCTGCGCCGATACGTTCACGCCGCTGACCCAGAACAGCTTCATCGCCGCGCGCGATGCGGCCAACGTGGCGCTGACCGCGGCGACGCTTCTCATCAAAGGCGAGCGCTTCGCCTACGCGCTGTGCCGCCCGCCCGGCCATCATGCCGAGCGGCGCATCTATGGCGGCTTCTGCTTCTTCAACAATTCGGCCATCGCCGCCCAGTACCTGTCGCGCCACGGCAAGGTGGCGCTGCTCGACATCGACTATCACCACGGCAATGGCGGCCAGGACATCTTCTATTCCCGCGCCGACGTGCTGACCGTTTCGATCCACGGCCACCCGAGCCACGCCTATCCGAACTTCTCGGGCTACTCCGACGAGCGCGGCGAAGGCCCGGGGCTGGGGTTCAATCAGAACTATCCGCTGGAGCCGCCCGTCGACGACGAGCGCTATCTGGGCATCCTGGAGCGGGCGCTCACAAACGTGCGCGTCTTCGGCCCGCGCTATCTCGTGCTCTCCATCGGCTTCGACATCATGCGCGGCGATCCGACCGGCTCTTTCGCCCTGACGGCGCAAGGCATGCAGCGGATCGGCCGCCGCATCGGGCGCATGGGACTGCAGACGCTCATCGTGCAGGAGGGCGGCTACGCGATCGGCAATCTGCGCGCCGGCGCGCACGCCTTCTTCACCGGCGTGGAGAGCGCCTGGCTCGGCTAGGGTTCTTGGCAGGGCATAACGGTCGCGCTCATGCGCCGCCGTCGGGCGAGGGGCTGAGCGGCGCCGGCGGATGCCCGGGCGGACCGTGCAAATAGGTCATCGACGCATAGGCGCCGAGCCACGATCCGATGGCGGCGAAGATCACGTAGACCCAGTTGTTGGTGTAGCTGATCACCGCGAAGGACGAGAGCAGGTACCAGACGCTGCTCCACGTCGCCGCCGACATCCTGCGGCGCGCGATGACGGCGGACGTGAACAGCACGTAGACGGCGTCCGTCGCCGCGGTGGCGACGACGACGCCTGCTGCAATCCAAAGATCAATGCCCATGGGCGGCCTCATGCGAATGGCGGTCGCACGAGGGTAGGCGCGCGACCCTTAACGAAGCCCGCAACTCACTTGAAGTGCTTCGAGAGCTTGAGGCCCTGCGCCTGATAGTGGGAGGCGAGGTCGCGGCCATAGACGAGCTTCGGTGTCTCGGTGAGCTGCTCGTAGACGAGGCGGCCGATGGTCTGGCCGTCCTCGAGGATGAACGGCACCTTGTGCGAGCGCACCTCGAGCACGGCCTTCGCACCCTCCCCGCCCGCTGCAGCATGCCCGAAGCCCGGATCGAAGAAGCCGGCATAATGCACGCGGAACTCGCCGACGAGGGGATTGAACGGCACCATCTCGGCGGCCTGCGTCGGCGGCACGTGCACGGCCTCCTTCGAGGCGAGGATGTAGAACTGGTCCGGGTCGAGGATCAGCCGCTTCTTCTCGCGCACATGGATCGGCTCCCAGTAGTCGAACACGGGGCAGCAGCCGACCATGTCCACGTCGACGAGCCCGGTGTGGCGCTTGGCGCGGTAGCCCACGAGGCCTGACGCGTCCCCGATGAGGTCGACGGACAGCGGCACCTCGTCTACGATCTCCGCCTCGGCGCCGCCGCCCGCGCGGAAGCGGATCTGCGACAGGCGCGAGCCCTTGCGCACGACGACCGGAAACGTCTGCGGACAAATCTCGGCAAAGAGCGAGCCTGCATAACCCGCCGGGATCTGATCGAAGGCCGACACGCCGTCGGCGATTACGCGCGTAAACACATCGAGCCGGCCGGTCGAGCTCTTCGGGTTGGTGGCCGCCGACAGGTCGTCGGGGAGCGCGAGGCTTTCGAGCAGCGGCGCCACGTAGACGCAGCCGGTCTCCAGCACCGCTCCCTGCGACAGGCTGATCGCGTGCAATTGCAGATCGTCGAGCTTGGCTGAGACCATCTCGCCACGGCCCGGCAGGAAGCTCGCGCGCACGCGATAGGCGACGGTGCCGAGGCGCAGGTCGAGGCTTGCGGGCTGCAGTTGCGTCTCGATGAGCGGCTCGGTGAGCTTAACCTGGCCGGCATCGATCAGCCCCTCGATCGCCTGCGAGGGCAGGATGCCGGCGCGTGCCCGCCTTAAGGGCGCCTTCGCGGTCTTCACCTGAGGCTTGGTCATCGGCCTCGCATCCTCGCAGATCATCGGCCCGCGGCCGAGTGCATTTTGCCGCTCTAGAGCAACGAGCCCTTGACGCCAAGCGCCATCGGGGAGTAATCCCCGCAACACCTCGTGGTCATTTGGCCGGCCGGCTTGCAGCCACGTTAAACAACTCGCTAAAAGGGCCGTGCGCACCCCGGTTTTACCCGGCGCCGGCACCATTAGCGGCGCCGCGGCAGGCCGGGATTTTTGTTGGGCGGAAGGCCCACTAGGAGTGCGCATGTCGAAGACCGACGATCAGGTCACAGACCCCCACTGGGCGCCCGAGACCCTTCTCGTTCACGGCGGCGCGCTGCGCTCCCAATTCGGCGAGACCTCCGAAGCGCTGTTTCTGACGCAGGGCTTCGTCTACTCCAGCGCCGAGCAGGCCGAGGCCCGCTTCAAGAACGAGGACCCGGGCTACCAGTACAGCCGCTTCGGCAACCCCACCGTTGCCATGTTCGAGGAGCGCATCCGCCTGCTCGAAGGGGCCGACGAGGCGCGCGCCACCGCGACCGGCATGGCCGCCGTCAACGCCGCCCTGCTCTCCTACCTCAAGGCCGGCGATCATATCGTCTCCGCGCGCGCGCTGTTCGGCGCCTGCCGCTACATCGTCGAGACGCTGTGCCCGCGCTTCGGCATCGCGTCGACGCTCGTCGATGGCCGCGACCTCGAAGCCTGGCGCGCAGCCGTGCGGCCCACCACGAAAATGTTCTTCTTCGAGACGCCGTCCAATCCCACGCTCGAGCTGATCGACATCGCAGCCGTCTCCAGAATCGCGAAGGCGGCGGGCGCGCTCGTCGTCGTCGACAACGTGTTCGCCACGCCGATCCTACAGCGTCCGCTCCAACACGGCGCCGACGTGGTCGTCTATTCCGCGACCAAGCACGTCGACGGCCAGGGCCGCTGCCTCGGCGGCGCCGTACTCGGCTCAACCGATTACGTGACCAACCACCTGCAGGAGTACCTGCGCCAGACCGGGCCGACGATGAGCCCGTTCAACGCCTGGGTCATGCTCAAGGGCCTGGAGACGATGCCGGTGCGTGTGCGCGCCCAAACAGCTACCGCAGCGCGCATCGCCGATCACCTCGCAGGCAAGGAGGGCGTCGGCCGGGTGCTCTACTGCGGTCGCGCCGACCATCCCCAGGCCGAGATCGCGCGCCGCCAGATGGCGGGCGGCGGCCAGATGATTGCCTTCGAGGTCGAAGGCGGCAAGGCCGGCGCCTTCCGCCTCCAGAACGCGCTCCGCCTCATCAAGATCTCCAACAACCTGGGCGACGCCAAGAGCCTCATCACCCATCCCGCGACCACGACGCATTCCAAGATCGGGCCTGAGGCCCGGGCCGAGCTCGGCATCAGCGACGGGATGCTGCGGCTGTCGGTGGGGCTTGAGGCGTTCGAGGATCTCGCCGCCGACCTAGATGGCGGCCTGGCGGCCGTCCGCCGCGGTTGAGGGACGCTATCGAGATTGACCGCGGGCCCAAGCCGCATAGAATCAGCATCCCGCCCGACGTCGACCCGCGAGGAGAGCTTGCCGGCATGTATGAGACAGTGACCCGCGGCATTCGCATCCGCGTGACCCCGCAGTATTTGGAGGAGCAGTCGACGCCCGAGGAAAGCGAGTTCTTCTGGGCCTACACGGTCGACATCGCCAACGAGAGCGAGGAGATGGTGCAGCTGCGCTCGCGCGTGTGGCGCATCACCGATGGGCAGGGCCGCACCGAGGAGGTGCGCGGGCCCGGCGTCGTCGGCGAGACGCCCGTGATCCAGCCCGGCAACTCGTTCAGCTACACGTCCGGCTGCCCCTTGCGCACGCCTTCAGGGATCATGGTCGGCAGCTACCAGATGGTCGATGCCAAGGGCCAGCTCTTCGACGTCGAGATCCCGGCCTTCTCGCTCGACAGCCCCTTTGCGGTGCGGAGCGTGAACTAGTGGTTCGTGAACGAGTGCTTTACACCGGGCGTGCTACACACGTCAGTTGATGAAGGGTCCCAATTACTCAGCGACCGAGCTCCTCGCCCGGCTCGTGCACTTCGACACGACGAGCCACAGGTCGAACCTGCCGCTCGTGCGGTTCGTCGAGGACTATCTCGCCCAGCACGGCATCGCGAGCCAGCTGGTGCCGAGCGCCGACGGCGCCAAGGCGAGCCTTTATGCGACCATCGGGCCCGCGGCCGTACCGGGCATCGCCCTTTCCGGTCATACCGACGTCGTCCCGGTCGAAGGCCAGAGCTGGTCGAGCGATCCTTTCGTGCTCGCCGAGCGCGACGGACGGCTCTATGGGCGCGGCACCGCGGACATGAAAGGCTTTCTCGCCTGCGTGCTCGCCGCCGTCCCCGATCTGTTGCGCCGCCAGCTCGCAGTGCCCGTCCATCTCGCATTCTCCTACGACGAGGAGATCGGCTGCCTCGGCGTGCGCCCCCTCATTGCCGAGCTCGGGCGCCGCTTCGTGCGCCCGCGCCTCGTCATCGTCGGCGAGCCGACCTCGATGAGCGTGGTCGACTCCCACAAGGGGCCGGTGCGCTGGCACGTGGAGGTCAAGGGCCGCGCCGCCCATTCGAGCATGGCGCCACTGGGCGTCAACGCCATCAGCGTCGCCGGCAGGCTGATCGCCGAGCTCGCCCGCATCGAGGACGAGCTCAAGGTAGCGCCGCGCGACACGCGCTTCGATCCACCCTACGCCACCCTGCAAATCACCCTCATCGACGGCGGCACCGCCACCAACATCGTGCCGGTGTCCTGCCGCATGGACTTCGACGTGCGCGCGCTGCCAGGCGTCGACATCGCCGCGATCGACCGGCGCATCCGCACTTTCGCGGATGAAGAGTGCCTCCCGCAAATGCGCCGCGTTGCGCCGGAGGCCGGCGTCGACATCGCCATCACCAACGAGGTGCCGCCGTTTGCCGCCGGCACCGCCTCGGAGGCGGTAGCGCTTGCCTTGCATCTCACCGGCCACAACGAGACGCACGCGGTCTCCTATGCGACCGAGGCAGGCCTCTTTCAGGCGGCCGGCTCGCCTGCCGTCGTCGTCGGCCCCGGCGACATCGCACAGGCGCACGCAGCCGACGAGTGGATCGCCAAGGACCAGCTCGAGACGTGCATGGGCTTCCTCGCCCGCCTCGGCGACTGGGCCGAACGTGGTAAGTTGATCCGTTAGCGGAACCTTTCCGCCCTATCGGCACTTTTCAGCACGTCTGCAGTTCATAATGGAGGTCAGCAATGACCCGCCACATCCTGCGCTTCCTCACTCCGGCCTTCGCATGCCTCGCCCTCATCGCGGGCGCCCGGGCCGAGACGGAAACGAGCGGCGGGCAAGTCGCCTTCAACAATGCCTGCCGCACCTGTCATTCGATGCGCGAGGGCGACCATCGGCTCGGCCCCAGCCTCTACGGCGTCGTCGGCAGGAAGGCCGGCTCGGTCGAAGGCTACGCGTTCTCATCGGCGATGAAGAGCTCCGGCATCGTGTGGGACGAGGCCACGCTCGATCAGTTTATCACCAACCCCGACAAGGTCGTGCTCGGGAACGCCATGAAGCCGTTCGGCGGCATCGCCGACCCCAAGCAGCGCGGCGAGATCATCGCCTACCTCAAGTCGATCAGCGGCAAGTGACGAGCGCTAGCCGAGCTCGCCCGGCGCGAAGCGATAGGTCTTCGAGCAGAACTCGCAGGTGACGCTGATGCCGCCGTCGGGCTCGTGCATGTCGGCTAAGTCGGCGGCGCCGAAGCTCTTCAGGAACGCTGCAACGCGCTCGCGCGAGCAGCGGCAGTAGGCCTCGATCGGCGTCACCGGCAGCGCGCGCACGCCTTCCTCGTGGAAGAGACGGTAGAGCAGCCGCTCGGGCGCGAGCATCGGATCGAGAAGCTCATGATCCTCCACCGTCTCCGCGAGGAGGCGGGTGCGCTCCCAGTCGTCGTCGTCCTCGCCCAACAAGCCGATATCGTCGTCGCCCGGTTCCGAGGCGTTCGGTTTGCCGCCGTCGACCGCGAGGTTCTGCAGCATCAGGCCGCCTGCGCGCCAGTGCCACGCGCCGGGGGCGCCGCCGGTGCCGGCCTGATAATGGCGCGCCAGAGCGAGACGGATGAAGGTGGGGAGCTGCTCGGATTGCTGGAAATAGGTGAGCGCCGCCTCGGCCAGGCTGCCGCCCTCCAGCGCCACGATGCCCTGATAGCGCTCCATGTCCTCGCCGGGATCGATGGTGATGGCGAGATGCCCGTGGCCGAGCAGCGCGCCCTCGGCCATGCCGCCGTTGCTGCTGCTCTTGGCAAAGCGTGCCTTGTCGCAGCGTACGTAGCCGCGCACCCGCCCGGGGGCCTCGAAGTTGACCACGAGGAAGTCGAGAATGCCATCGGTCTTGGTCTGAACGATGAGCTTGCCGTCGAATTTCAATGCCGTGCCGAGGAGGGCCGTGAGCGCCACCGCCTCGCCCAGCGTCTCGGCGACGGGATCGGGCACGTCGTGATGCGACAGGATCGTGTCGACCGACGCACCGAGGCGCACGAGCCGGCCGATGACGCCGGAGCGCGCGGTGCGAAACGGCAGCACGATGTCGTCGCCCGACGTTTGTCCAAGGCGCGAGCCGGGGGAAGCGTCTTCAACCATTTGCCCTGCTCCTCTACCCGGCTCCAAGGCACCAGGCGAGAATGGCCTTCTGTGCGTGCAGACGGTTCTCCGCCTCGTCGAAAACCACCGACTGAGGTCCGTCGATGACGTCGGCCGACACCTCGCGCCCGCGATAGGCCGGCAGGCAGTGCATGAAGATGGCGCCGCGCGCCGCATGCCGCATCAGGGTCGCGTCGACGCCGAAGGGGGCGAGAATCTTCTTGCGATGCGCACCGTCGGTGTCCCCCATCGAGACCCAGGTGTCGGTCACCACGCAATCGGCGCCGCGCACCGCCGTCTCGGCGTCGTTGCCAAGCGCGACCACGCCCTTCTCGCGCTTGACCCAATCGAGAACACCGCCGTCGGGGCCGAGCTCGTCGGGGCAGGCAATCCTCAGCTCGAAGCCGAAACGCGCCGCCGCATGCATCCAGGAGACGGCGACATTGTTGCAGTCGCCCACCCAGGCGACGGCGCGGCCCTTGATCGGACCCTTGTGCTCCTCAAAGGTCATGATGTCGGCCATGACCTGACAGGGGTGGCTCTTGTCGGTCAATCCATTGATTACGGGGATCGTCGCGTGGCGTGCCAGCTCGAGCACGGTTGCATGCGCGTTGGCGCGGATCATGATGGCGTCGACGTAGCGCGAGAGCACGCGCGCGGTATCCGCAATCGACTCGCCGCGCCCCAGCTGCAGATCGGTGTGATTGAGCGACAGCGTCTGGCCGCCGAGCTGGCGCATGGCCACGTCGAAGGAGATGCGCGTGCGCGTCGACGGCTTTTCGAAGATCATGACGAGGACGTCGCTCTCGACGCCGCGCGGCTTCATCTTGGCGGGAACGTGCTTGCCTGCCTGCTTCATGGCATGCGCCATGTCGAGGATGTGGCGCAGCGTCTTGCCGTCGAGCCCATCGAGATCGAGAAAATGCCGCGGCGGCGGAATGGATTTCGTTTTCGGGGCCATGGCGCTCCGGCCGGCTAAAGACAAGGATTGAATTCAGGTGGTTTGGCTTGCGAGGCGATCGAGCGCGCGCGACAGACGGTCGGCGCCCTCTGCGATCTCCTCGTCGGCGACGTTGAGGGGCGGCAGCAGGCGCACGACGTTGCCGCTGGCGCCGACGAGGAGCAGCCGCTCGGCCGCCGCCGCCTTGATGACGTCGGCCATCGGCACCTTGACCTTGAGCCCCGTCAGCAGACCCTGGCCGCGGACCTCCTCCACGAGATCGGGATGCCGGTCCTGCACGGCCGCGAGCGCCTGTTTCAGCCGCAGCGTCTTCTGGCGCACGGCCTCCAGGAAGCCCGGCTCGAGCACGGCGTCGAGCACGGCGTTGCCGACCGCGGTGGCGAGCGGGTTGCCGCCGTAGGTCGAGCCGTGCGTGCCGGCCGTCATGCCCTTGGCGGCCTCCTCGGTCGCCAACAGCGCGCCCAGCGGAAAGCCGCCGCCGATGCCCTTGGCCACCGCCATCAGGTCCGGCGCAATCCCCGCCCATTCGTGCGCGAAAAGCTTGCCCGTGCGCCCCATGCCGCACTGCACTTCGTCGAGAACGAGCAGCAACCCGCGGCTGTCGCACAGCTCGCGCAATGCCGGGAGGAACTCGGGCGGGGGGACGTTGACGCCGCCCTCGCCCTGCACGGGCTCGATCATGACGGCGGCGGTCTCCGGCCCGATCGCCTGCTCGACGGCGGCAAGGTCGGCAAAGGGCACGTGATCGAAACCCTCAACCGGCGGCCCAAAGCCTTCCAGGTATCGCTCGTTGCCGGCAGCCGAGATGGTCGCCAGTGTGCGGCCGTGGAAGGCGCCTTCGAAAGTGATGATGCGCCAGCGCTCCGGCCGGCCGCCAACGTAGTGATAGCGCCGCGCCGCCTTGATGGCGGCCTCGCACGCCTCCGCGCCCGAATTGCAGAAGAAGACGCGGTCGGCGAAGGTCGCCGCGACGAGCCGCTCAGCCAGCCGCTCCTGGCCGGCGACGCGATAGAGATTGGAGGTATGCCAGAGCTTCTGCGCCTGCTCGGTCAGTGCGGCGACGAGGTGCGGGTGCGCGTGACCCAGCACGTTCACGGCCACGCCCGAGGCAAAGTCGAGGTAGCGCTCGTTTGCGGCCGTCACCAGCCATGCGCCTTCGCCCCGCTCGAAGACCAGGTCCTGGCGCGCATAGGTCGCCATCACGGCGGGCGAGGGCCCGGTTGTAGGGGCTGCGGCCTTGGTTTTGGGGTCCGAGGCCGCCAGGGATGCGGACATCAGGCCCGTTCCTCTGCAGCGAACACTGGCTAGAAAATCAAAAAAGCCGCCTTCCGCGGCGGCCCTGGAACCCCTGTTGATACGCGCGCGCCCGGCCCCTGTCAACGCGAGGCGCGATCCAAAACCGCTCCCGCGTCCGCGGTTTGCGCAACCAGCCTCGCACGCGGGAGCGCACGCTCTTCACCCCTGTGGATGAGAATTGCCTGTTGCGAATATACCACCTCTCCCGCTCAATGCCGGCCCGGTCAGGTGCCTGTTCTTGTGGGCTCAAATCCGCCTGTTGTAGGTTTGCCCCGTCGGAGCAGCGAGGTCTCGCCCCTTGGTCGCGAGAGCTGTCATGAGTAGCCCGACGCGCCTTGGGCAGAGCCGTATGCCAGCCCGCGTGAAGGCGTACACCTAGTCTCCGCGTCCCAGCAGTTCAGCGTTCACACACCGGTCAGGCCCGTTGGCTTTCCGCGTCGGTCGTCGCGTCTTCGCGTTGTCCGGCGCGCCTTCGTCGCCTGCACCGAACCTCAATTGGTGTGCGCTCGCATCTCGCGCGCGCCCCTGACGTTCAGGGAGCGAATTTATGGCTTGGACAGACGAGCGCGTGGAGCTTCTGAAGAAGCTCTGGGGGGAAGGTCTGAGCGCTAGTCAGATCGCGGGGCGGCTCGGCAGCGTCACCCGCAATGCCGTCATCGGCAAGGTCCACAGACTTGGGCTTTCGGGCCGCGCCACCACCTCGCGCATGAAGAGCCACCGGCCGCGCCCGCGCATGGCGGCCAAACGCATGGCAAAGACCCGATTCTCGCCGCTGGGCAATCCGGCCTTCCGCGCGCTTTACGCCGAGGCGGAAGCCTACCAGCCCCCCGTGGAGGAGCTGGCCATTCCGATGAACGAGCGCAAGTACATCCAGACACTGACCGAGTGCAGCTGCCGCTGGCCGATCGGCGATCCGCAAGCCGCCGACTTCCACTTCTGCGGCAAGACGAAGGTTCCAGGTCTTCCTTACTGCGAATTTCATGCGCGACGTGCCTTCCAGCCGCCGCAGGCACGCCGCCGCGAGCGCGAGGTGGTCGAGCCCGTGATGTCGGGGTCCGCGGAGGTAGCGGCGAACCCCAAGCAGACGGCCTGACGGGCGAGCCGCAACACCGGGGGGCCGGCACGCAAGCGAGCGTGCCGGCATTTTTTTCGGCATCTTGCAGGGAACGTGTTGCAGGGAACGCGCCGGGGCTCGTCCAGCGCCACGCCGCAGCGTTGCGATCAGGCGTCGGTGCGGTCGCCGAATACGTAGCCGGCCGAGCGCACTGTGCGGATGGGATCGCGCTCGTTGCCGCGGATGAGCGCCTTGCGCAAGCGCCCGATGTGCACATCGACCGTGCGCTCGTCGACGAAAGCGTCGCGTCCCCACACGCCGTCCAAGAGCTGGGCCCGCGACAGGACGCGGCCCGAGCTTTCCATCAGAAACTCCAGGAGACGAAATTCCGTCGGCCCCAGACGCACCTGGCGCAGGCCGCGCGTCACCTTGTGGGCGGCGCGGTCGAGCTCGATGTCGCCGATCTTCAAGACCTCGGCCATGCGGTCGGGCGCGGTGCGCCGCAGAATCGCTTTGACGCGCGCCATCAGCTCGGGCAGCGAGAACGGCTTGACGACATAGTCGTCGGCGCCCGTCGACAGTCCGCGGATGCGGTCGGTCTCCTCGCCGCGCGCGGTCAGCATGATGATGGGCACATTGCGCGAATCCGATTTGGAGCGCAGGCGCCGGCACAGCTCGATGCCGGAGACGCCCGGCAGCATCCAGTCGAGCACGACCAGATCGGGCCGCTCCTCCTCAAGCAGGATCAGTGCCTCCTCGCCCGTCTCGGCATGAGCGACCCGAAAGCCTTCCAATTCGAAGTTGTAGCGGAGCATTTCCGCTAACGGCGATTCATCCTCGACAATCAGGACCTTGGCGGACATTCCGTTAGCACAGCCTCCGTCTGCGTCCCGCTGTCATCAGCCGCCCGAGATGAGAGTAGAGCTCGTCTGATCGTCCTTGGGTCGATCATCGGCGATGTTGAAGCCACGGACGAGGAAGTGCACGGTCTCGGCGATGTTGGTCGTGTGATCTCCGACCCGCTCCACGTTCTTGGCCCCAAACAACAAATGCGTGGAGATGCCGATGTTGCGCGGATCCTCCATCATGTAGGTGAGGAGTTCGCGGAACAGCGAGTTGTACATGGCATCGATCTGCGCGTCGTTGCGCCATACGGCAAGCGCCTTGTCGGCATCGCGCTCCGCGTAGGCGTCGAGCACCTCTTTCAGCTGATGCAGCGCCAGCTCGACCATGTGGCGAATGCCGGACATGAGCGGCTTGGGGTGCGACTCATCGGCAATGGCGAGCGAGCGCTTGGCGATGTTCTTGGCGAGGTCGCCGATGCGCTCCAGGTCCGTGGTGATGCGCAGCGCCCCCATGATGTGACGCAAGTCGTCGGCCATCGGCTGGCGCCGCGCCACCATGGAGATCACCTGCTCCTCGATCTCGCGCTCGAGGTTGTCGATCATGCGGTCGGCCATGACCACTTCCTCGGCAAGCTTAGGATCGCGCCGCTCCAGCGCATCGAGCGACTTGCCCAACAGCTGCTCGGCGAGCCCACCCATCTGCGCGATCTTCTTGTCGAGCAGCGCCAGCTCTTCCTCATAGGATTTTACGGTGTGCTCGTTCATGGGTTCTCCTTGCGCGCGCGTGCGGCCAAACGAGATCGGAAATCGTACCATCAGCCGAACCGCCCGGTAATGTAATCCTGCGTCTGCTTCGCTTGGGGGCTCGTGAAGATCTTCGTGGTATCGTCGAACTCGATCAGCTCGCCAAGGTACATAAACGCGGTCTTCTGCGACACGCGGGCGGCCTGCTGCATATTGTGGGTGACGATCGCAATGGTGTAGTCCTGCTTCAATTCGTCGATGAGCTCTTCGATGCGCGCCGTCGAAATCGGATCGAGCGCCGAGCACGGCTCGTCGAACAAGATGACGTCGGGTCGGATCGCTACCGTGCGCGCAATGCACAAGCGCTGTTGTTGGCCGCCCGAAAGGCTGAGGCCGCTGGCGTTTAGCTTGTCCTTGACCTCGCTCCAAATCGCCGCCTTGCGCAGGCATTGCTCCACGCGGTTGTCCAATTCCGATTTGGAGATCTTCTCGTAGAGCCTGACGCCGAATGCGATGTTGTCGTAGATCGTCATCGGAAATGGTGTCGGCTTCTGAAAGACCATGCCGATGCGCGCGCGCAGCAAGTTGACGTCCTGCTTGGGCGAGAGAATGTTGTCGCCGTCGAGCAGCACCTCGCCGTCGGCACGCTGGTTCGGATAAAGGTCGTACATGCGGTTGAGAACGCGCAAGAGGGTCGACTTGCCGCAACCCGAAGGGCCGATAAACGCCGTCACCTGCCGCTCATAGAGCGGCAAATTGACATTCTTCAGCGCCAGGTTGTTGCCGTAATAGAAGTTGAGCTTCCTAACTGAAATCTTTTCCTTGAGCTTCGTTGGGCTGGTGTCCATGAGATTCATTGCGAGGTCCTCGTCGAACTGAGCCAACGCGCTGCAATGCTGAGCGCAAGTACGGCGAATGTGATTATGAGTGCACCCACCCATGCCAAACGCTGCCAGTCGGCGTAAGGGCTCAGTGCGAACTGGAAAATCACGACGGGAAGACTGGAAAATGGAGCGTTGAGATTTGTGCTCCAGAACTGATTGTTCAATGCCGTAAAGAGCAGTGGTGCCGTCTCGCCGCTCACGCGCGCTACCGCCAGCAATACACCGGTTATCATGCCGGACCGCGCGGCCTTGTAGGAGACTCTCTGAATCACGAGAGACCGGGGCATCCCGAGCGCCGAGGCGGCCTCGCGCAACGAGCCCGGAACAAGGAGCAGCATGTCCTCCGTGGTGCGGACCACGATGGGGATCACGAGCAGCGCCAGAGCGACGGCACCGGCATACCCGGAGAAGTGGCCCATCGGCGCCACCATGATCGTGTAGACGAACAGGCCCATGACGATCGACGGCGCGCTGAGCAGAATGTCGTTTATGAAGCGCACGACCGACGTCAGCTTGTTATAGCGTCCATACTCAGCCATGTAGGTGCCGGCCAGCATGCCGATCGGCGTGCCAATCGCCACGCCGATCCCCGTCATGATGAGACTGCCGACGATGGCGTTGAGCAAACCGCCGGCGCTTCCGGGCGGCGGCGTCATTTCGGTGAACACGCCGAGCGAGAGACCCGTGAAACCTTTGAAAACGAGCGTTCCGAGGATGATCGCGAGAATGCCTATGCCCGCCAAGGTTGCTGCCAAGCAGAGGACATTGTTCCTGGCGTTGCGCCGCTTGCGACGACCATAGCGCGCTTTATCGAGAGCCATCGCTCATTTCCCCGCTTTGTACTCTAGCCTCATCAACATCAGCCTGGCGGCGGCTAGCACGATGAATGTGATGAAGAAGAGAATGAGGCCAAGGGCGATCAGGGAGGACGTGTAAAGGTCGCCGACCGCCTCGGTAAACTCATTGGCGATCGTCGCCGAGATCGTGGTGCCTGGAGCGAGAATGGATCCGGAGATCCGGTGCGCATTGCCGATCACGAACGTCACGGCCATCGTCTCGCCGAGTGCGCGCCCCAGACCCAGCATCGCGCCGCCGATAATTCCCACGCGCGTGTAGGGAATGACGACGTTGCGCACGACCTCTGAGGTGGTGCAGCCAAGCCCGTAGGCCGACTCCTTGAGAACGATGGGCACCGTATCGAAGACGTCGCGGCTGATCGCCGTGATGAACGGCAAAACCATGATGGCCAGGATAAACGAGGCCGTCAGAATGCCGATGCCATAGGGCGGCCCCGCGAACAGCGTGGAGAGGATGGGGACGTTCGCAAAGGTGTTAATCAGGGCCGGCTGCAGCGTCTGCTGCAGGAAGGGGGCGAAGAAGAAGAGACCCCAAATGCCGTAAATGATGCTGGGAATGCCGGCGAGCAGCTCGATCGCGATCCCGATCGGGCGCCTCAAAAGCGGTGGGCACAGCTCGGTGAGGAACACGGCGATCCCCAGTCCGATCGGCACGGCGATGAGCATCGCCACGGCCGATGTCACGAGCGTCCCATAGATGGGCGCCAGCGCGCCGAATTTCTCTGTGACCGGATTCCAGGACTCCGTCACGATGAACGAAAAGCCGAAAGCGCGAAAGGCAGGTGCTGCGCCATCAATCAGGGAGATGAACACCGCCCCCAGAATGATGAGCACGCTCACCGCCGCACCGAGGGTCATCCCGCGGAAGATCGTATCGCCCCGCCGCAGCCTGACGAGCACCCCTGCCCGCTTAGCTTCGTCGTCTACCGACCGGGTAGGAAGGTGTAGCGTCACATCGACCATTGTTGGCTCTAACGGGCTCTCAAGGCCTTTTATCGTTGCACGCGAGTTTAGGCGAGAGATTAAGCTTGACGGGGCGCGAACAGACGCTGTCCACACCCCGTCAGTGCTTGTCAGTCAGGGCCGCTTAGTTGCTGGCAAAGATCGGCTTGCCATCGGCGCCCTTGATGTCCTTGGCCCACATGGCCTCGACGCTCTTCACGACGTTGTCCGGCATCGCGATGTAGTCGAGCTCGTCAGCCATCTTGCCGCCGTTCTTGTAGGCCCAAGCGAAGAACTTGAGCCCCTCGCGAGAGGCGGCGGGGTCTGCGGGGGCCTTGTACATGAGGATCCAGGTCGCGGCGGTCATCGGCCACGACTCGGCACCGGGCTGATTGGCAAGGATGACGCCATAGCCGGGAGCGCTGCTCCAGTCGGCATTGGCCGCAGCAGCGGCAAACGCCGCAGCGGTCGGCTTTACCGACTTTCCGTCCTTGTTGATCATGTCGGTGTGGGTCAGCTTGTTCTGCTTGGCGTAGGCGTACTCCACGTAGCCGATCGAGCCGGCCGTCTGGGCGACGTTGTTGGCAACGCCCTCATTGCCCTTGGCGCCGATGCCGACCGGCCACTCGAGCGACGTCTCGACGCCGACCTTTTCCTTCCACTCGGGGCTGACGTCAGCGAGATAGTAGCTGAAATTGTAGGTGGTGCCCGATCCGTCCGAGCGATGCACGACCGCAATGGCGGCGGACGGCAGCTTCACGTCCGGATTGAGCTTCTTGATCGCAGGGTCATCCCAGGTCTTGATCTTGCCGAGGAAGATCTCAGCAACGGTGGCGCCGTCGAGAACGATCTCGCCGGGCTTGATGCCCGCGAGGTTCACGACCGGAACGATGCCGCCCATAACCATGGGGAACTGAGCCAGACCGGCTTCGTCAAGCTCTTTGCCCGGAAGCGGCTTGTCGGAGGCGCCGAAGGTGACGGTCTTGGCTTTGATCTGCTTGATGCCGCCGCCCGAGCCGATCGACTGATAGTTCAGACCGATCCCGGTCTCTTTCTTGTAGGCGTCAGCCCATTTTGCGTAGATGGGGTAAGGAAACGTTGCACCTGCTCCGGAGATGTCCGCAGCGGCGACTGGTTGCGACACGGCAACGCCTGCGACGGCCGCCGCCGCCAAGGCGATAAACTTGGTGCTCACGCTGGTCTCCTGATGCTGGAGGTAAAAAGACGAGGGGCTGTTCGTTGTGCCTCAAATAGACCCCCGCCTCGGCGCCTCGCGCCGACGGCCCCTTGATAGACCAGCGCAACTACGTTTTCGTGACAGGTTAATACATTGAAAGGGCGGGCCTTATGCAGGAAGCGCCCAAATAGAGAGAAATTCTGTCAGCTGCCCGCGCCGAGCTCCTCGAAGCTCGCCGTGAAGGTCGAGCCCACCCCGAGCTTGGAGGCGATTTTCAGCTCGCCACGGTGGCGGTTGAGGATGTGCTTGACAATCGCCAGCCCCAAGCCGGTGCCGCCTTTCTCCCGGCTCGAGGCGACGTTGACGCGGTAGAAGCGCTCGGTCAGGCGCGGCAGGTGCACCGGCGCGATGCCAGGCCCATCATCGCTGATGCTCACCCAGACCTTGGCGCCTTGCGAGCCGCGCGGCGCGGCGCGTCCGACGCGTACCTCCACGTGGCCGCCCTCGCGCCCGTACTTGATCGCGTTCTGGATCAGATTCTGCACGACCTGCACGATCTCCTCGCGATCGCCGCGGATGCGCGCAGGCGTCTCGTCGCGCGTCAGCGTCAGCGAGATCTTGGCGCCTTGCGCCACCGGCTCGAGCGACTGGCACACGTAGGCCGCCGTCTCGTTGAGCTCGACGATGCCGCGCGCCGGCAGGTGGACGCGCATCTCCACCCGGCTCAAGGACAACAGGTCGTCGATGAGACGCGTCATGCGCTCGGCCTGGCTCGCCATCAGCCGCAGAAAGCGCTCGCGCGCGACCGCATCCTCGCGGGCCGGCCCCTGCAGCGTCTCCACAAAGGCGCGAAGCGAGGCAAGCGGGGTGCGCAGCTCGTGGCTGGCGTTGGCGATGAAATCGGCGCGCATTTGCACCAGCCTGTCCTGCTCGGTGAGATCGCGGAAGGTCACGAGCAGGTGCGGCGAGGACGGCGCGGTCGAGCGACCGAGGCGCGACACGGTCGCCGAGACGCGCCGCTCTACGGGAACGCGCTCGATGAGCTCGACGTCGATGCGCTCCTCCGAGGCCAAGGCGCTGTCGACCGCGGCGATGAGGTCGGGATTGCGCGAGACCTGGCTCATCGGCAGCCCGTTCCTGATCTTGGGAAAGAGCTCGGCAACGAGGCGGTTGTGGTGAACCACCGATCCTGCCGCGTCGAGCGCCAGCGCGGCGGTGGGAATGGCATCGACCACCGCGCGCCAGCCCTTGCGGTCGAGGTCGGGCACACCGCCGACGCGGGAGTGCCGCCCCGTTCCAGCGAGCGCGTCGAGCAGCACCGTGGTATCGAGCGGCCAGAGCGCCGCCGCAACGAACAGCACCGCGGCGCCGATCAGCGCCGCCGGGCCGTCGATCCTGGCGAGCACGACGAGGATCGCCAGGATTGCAATCGCGGCGGCAAGCGGCATCCAGCGGATCGCCAGGCGGCGGCGCGCGCCGAGCCAAACGCCGACGACCCAGGCCTCGAGCTCGGCCTTGCGCGCCATCCAGCGCCCGCCGCTCAAATCCGGTCCAATGGCCATCTCACGCGCCCGGGTTCGAAGCCGTACCGAATTGGGGTACCCGTGCTAGATAGACGTGTTCGAACCGGCATTCAAATTTATCCCATTCGAGCGGTGAATGACCAAAGCCCCAGACGCGAAACCAGACGCGGAAAGAGCGCCAATGACGGCAAAGACCGACACTCGCGGCAAGACCCACAAGAACGCCAAGCATCCCGCCTTCGACCTGGAGAACCCGGAACTGCCGCGCGAGATCGAGGAGAAGGCGCTCTCCTCGGGCGGCTACCCGCACACCGAGAAGCTCAAGGGCAAGGTCTACAAGCGCCGCCTCGTCGAGCTGCAGCTCGAGCTCCTCAAGCTGCAAGCCCACATCCAGGAGAAGGGCGAGCGACTCGTCGTGCTGTTTGAGGGACGCGACGCGTCGGGCAAGGGCAGCTGCATCAGCCGCTTCCTCGCCCGCCTCAACCCGCGCCACGCCCGCTCCGTCGCCTTGTCCAAGCCGACCTTGGCCGAACGCGGAGAGTGGTACTTCCAGCGCTACGTCTCCCACCTTCCGACCGCCGGCGACATCGTGCTGTTCGATCGCTCCTGGTACAACCGCGCGGGCGTGGAGCGCGTCATGGGCTTCTGCACCGAGGAGCAGGCGAGCGTGTTCCTGCGCGATGCGCCCGAGTTCGAGGCCCTCCTCGTGCGCGACGGCGTCCACCTCTTCAAGTTCTACTTGATTATCGGGCGCGAGATGCAGCTCAAGCGCTTCCACGAGCGGCGCCACAATCCGTTCAAGCGGTGGAAGATCACCGACATCGACCTTGCCGCCATCGAGAAGTGGGATGCCTACACCGAAGCGCAGCACGACATCTTCCGCTTGACGCATACGACGATCGCGCCGTGGACGGTGATCCGCGCCAACGACCAGCGGCGTGCGCGGCTCGAGGCGATCCGCATCGTGCTCGCGGAGACGAGCTATGCCGGCAAGGACGAGAGCCTGGTCGGCAAGCCCGATCCGCTGCTCGTCGGCGAGGGGCCTGAGTTTTTCTTCACGGAGTGAGACCGCGCCCGATTTTGGACGACGCCGGCCGACATCCGGCAAGGACCCCACGCCGCCATTACGGATGCCCGCGCGCGGCGTCTCTCATGGCCGCGGGTGCAGTTGCCTGCTAGAGCCGAAAGACCGCCTGCGTGCCGGCTCCTTCCGCGACGAACGGTGCCAATGCCTGGTTATCGCTGCGTCAAGGTAGTTTATATGAAGCCACCCGCTACCCTGTTTACCATGGCTCTTGCGATGGCGCGCTAAGTGCCCATGCGGAGACGCGAGATATCCATGAACCTTCGGACTGAGGTCGTCGAGAACGCGGGGGGCTCAACCTTTGCGCGCGTATACGAGATCTATGCCCAATCGCTGCCGAAGCGTGAGCAGAAGACACGAGCAGAGATCGAAGCGCTTGTGGCCCGCCCGGATTACATGATCTTGGCGGTCTGGCAAGACAACTCGGTCGTGAGCTTCGCCATCGCACAGGTCTCGGTCGCGGCGCCAATCGCGTTACTTGAATACATGGCGACCGCTCCCGCAAATAGAAGCGCGGGCCTGGGCTCTCATGTATTTGGCGAAGTTGCCCGCTGTGTAGGCGAGCGGACTATCGTTGTTGAGGTCGACTCTGAGCGCGAGAGTGACGCGCGTGATGTCGCCATTCGGGCAAGGCGCAAATCATTTTATCGCCGTCTTGGGTGCAGGCAGCTCGTCGGGCTCGCATACATTCTGCCGCTACCAGGGAAAGGTGATCCACCACTCATGGATCTCTTAGTCTACCACAATCCGATACCATCCGCTGTGTCACGCGATGAGGTGCGGCGCTGGCTCACTGCGATCTACGTTGAGGTTTACGGCCAGAGCGACTCTGACCCGCGCATTGCTGCAATGCTGACGCCGCTTCAAGAAGCAGCCATACTGATCGAATAGCGTGATGCTCTTTCTCTTTGGGGGTTCTGAGAATGACCAATCCCACTCGACAGCCCAATCCCATCTTAGCAGCGATCGTTATTGTGGCGGCTGGGAAGGGGCGCCGCGTGTGCTTACTTCTGCACGCGAACTCGATGCCCAATTCCATCGACTAACAATACTTGAAAGCACTCAATTGTTCTGGGAGCTCCGGCTGCCGGGTGATGACGCTTCACGCGAGGTTCACTTGCCCCACGTCGGTTGGGGTTTGGGAGCGGATGTGCCCGGACTGTCGGAATATGGCCCCTAGCGGTGCGCCGGCCACAAGAGCGCGGCGTCGGCTCTTCCTGGCGCTGCGGACAAGCAACCCC
Source organism: uncultured Alphaproteobacteria bacterium (assembly GCA_963728165.1). GTDB lineage: Bacteria > Pseudomonadota > Alphaproteobacteria > Rhizobiales > Hyphomicrobiaceae > Hyphomicrobium_A. The sequence goes on from CAVSIY010000006.1 coordinate 498,477, forward strand.
GCTCGCGCGTCATCACCGCACCAAAAGCAGCGGGCACTCGAGTGCCGACGCCAGAGGGCGCAGGCTCGTCTCGGCCGACACCATCTGGCCGCCGTACTGCGCCAACAGGAAGCAGCCCTTGTGGCGGCGCACGGCCTCCGCGACCGGCACCACGTCGGCGCGCGCGGCGAGCACCGTCTCGATCTCGGGCCCGCTGCTGTCGCCGAGGAGAAGCCGCACCTCGCCTTCGAGCCAGGCGAGCTCGTCGGGCCGGTTACCGATCAGCATCAGCTTGACGTTGCCGCCGGTGACCGAGGCGAGCCGCTCGGCCGCCTTGAGCATGGGACCTAAGCGCTCGGACTTCTCCACCGCGGCAACGACCGGGCCTTGCGTGCGCCGCGCCAGCGGTCCGGCGATGACGACGCCGGTCGTGTCGAGCACGCTCGCGAACACTTGCTCGAGCCGCTTCTCGTCGCCGGCCCCGAACGGCTCGGCGATGGCCACGACGTTCCACGGGCCGTTCTCGGCGCAGGCGTTGGCGACGGCTTTGAGCGGATCGTCGCGCACCACGCGGGCTGAGAAGGGGATGGCGGCGCGGCGCGCGGCATCGGCGACCTGGCGCTGCAGAGCTGCCCCGAGGAAGTGCATCTCGCGCTCGAGATTCTCGCGCGGCATCGCCTGCCAGCCCGCACCGTTCGCATCGAGGGCACGCGCGAACGGGAACTCGGCAAGGTCAAAGAGCTGCCGGTCCTCCACGAACAGGCTCTCGACCTCCGAGTGAAAGGCGCGCGCCAGCAGCATGGCCGCCTCGATCGCCGAGGCGCTCGCCTGGGCCGAAGCGCCGAGCCAGAGCACGACCCGGCCCCGCCCTTCGCCGGCCGCCGCGACATGCGCGATCATGGCGCGCTGTCTCCTTCGCCTTCCACGGCGGGGGCGGCGCGCGCCTTGAGCGCGCGCTCCACGTCCTCCACCGAGGCGATGGTGCGTCCGGCATTTTGCGCCCAGTGGTCGGCCTCGCGGCAGATGTCGGAGATGTGCGCGATCTCAAGCGAGAGCTTGCCGTTGGCGCCGGCCTTGCGTGCCGCCTCGTCGATCAGCTTGGCGACGCCGCCGGCATCGAAGGGCTTTAATTCGTTCTTGACGACGATCCCGGCAATGACGCGCGCGTACGCCGCCACCGTCTCGGGCGAGCGTTCCACCGCATCGTCGAAGACGGCCTCGACCTTGAACTGACGCTTCAGATGCGGGGCGCTGCGTGCAAGCTGGCGCTGCGTGTCGGCGTCGCCGAGCACGACGAGCTTCAGGTTGAGCGGGATGGGCTCCAGATCGGGAATCTCGCCGCCCCCCACGCCGACCGGATCGGTCGGGGGATCGAAACGGATCTCTTGCGTCTCGAGCGCCCGCGCCAGCGCCTCGGTCAGCGCCGGCGCCGCCAGAAGCGCGCGCGCGTCGAGCAGCAGGACCCCGCCGTTGGCCCGCTGCAGGGCGCCGGGCTTGATGCGCACGACCTGTGCCGGCTGTCCGTCGCTCCCGGGCCCGAGCTCCACACGCCCGAACAGATTGGCATAGGTCGGGTTCGTCTCCTCGATCACCGGCGCGCTCGCCCCATCCTCGCTCGTCGCCATCACATGCACGCGGTAGCGCGCGAGGCGGGGGTCGCCGATCGTTCCGACCGGAACCTTCATGCTCTCGTGGCCGGAAAGCGAAAGAAAGATTCCGGCGTTGCGCACGAGGTCGCGTCCGGCAGCTTTAAGGTAGCGTTCCATGCCGACTACGTCGGCGAAATCCTCCATCACGTCCTCGAGCGCGGCGCGCACCTGACGGCCTGCAACCTGCTCGTTGAGAGCGAGAAGACGCTCGCGCCGCGCCTTCTCCGCGCCGGGCCGCTCGGCGAGGATCTGCTCGATCTCGGCCTCGAGCGCGGCGATCTTGGTGTGCACCTCACGCCGCAGCGCTTCCGGCACCGAGTTGAAGACGTCGCTCTTGACGACGCGGCCCTCGAGAATGGGAGCCACCGCGACGCCCGCCGGAGTGCGCAACAGGGCAATGTTCTGCGACTCCGCCTGGCGCCGCAAAGCCTCGAGCGCGTCCTCGCGGCTGAAGCGAAACTCCTCCTCGATGGCGCGGCGCTTGAGCTCGTAGTCATCGGCGGCGAAGGCGGCCGGCAGCGCCTCGGCGAGCCGGTCCATGGCTTGCGCCATGCCCTCGGCGAAGGCCGTCGCGGTGCCCGCGAAAAGCTGCAGCGCACGGTAGCCGCCGGCGTCGAAATAGCTGACATAGATCCAGTCGGCGGGCCTTGGCGCATCGCGCGCCAGCTCCTTGAGCTTGGCGCGCACGGCCTCGCGATAGTCGGAGTCGGCGCCGCCCGTGACCAGAATGTTGTAGCCTGCCCCCTTCATGCCGGCGCCGAAGGCGAGCTGCTCGAGCGCGTGCGCCTGCCCGATGGGTTCCATAGCGGGCTCGACCTCGGCCGTGGTCTCGAAGCCGAGGCTCTTGGGGTCGACACCGATCGGCAACGCCGCCGCGCCGCCCGGGACCGCCGACCCGTTCATGCCTTTGCTCTCGGCCGCCTCCGACCGAGAATCCTTCGACTTTTTCTTGTCTTGCTTGGCGCGTTTGAAGAACATGGGGATCAGGCGCTGGTCATGTGGCTGGATGGCATGTGGCTGAGTAGCAAGACACCGAAAAGCCGACCGAGGCCAGCTCGATCGGAAGGGCCCTACGGGGCGCGATAAGAAGTTCCCTCTGCCACATTCGTGTCACAGGCTTACGGCGGATCGATGGCGACGGTTGAGGATAAGGGCGAAACGGACATCGGTGTGGCGGAGGCTCTGGGCCGCGACGCCATCACGCGCGAGGTTTGCCGTGGCGTCGGGCGCTTGATGCGCGCGCACGGTTTCGCCTGCCTCAACGAGCTGCCGCTGCCGAACGGCCGCCGCGCCGACGTCGTCGGCCTCTCGCCGAGCGGCGACATCTGGATCGTGGAGGTGAAGTCGGGCGTGGAGGATTTCCGCGTCGACAACAAGTGGCCGGAATACCGCGACTTTTCCGATGCTCTCCTGTTCGCGGTGGCTCCCGATTTTCCCGTGGATATCCTCCCCCGCGACACGGGCCTCATCCTCGCCGACCGCTATGGCGGAGAGATCGTGCGCCCCCCGCCTGAGCACAGGCTTGCGCCTGCGCGCCGCAAGTCGATGATCCTGCGCTTTGCGCGCGCGGCCGCCCTGACGCTGCAAACGGTCATCGACCCGACGCTAGAGAATTCCTGATTACGTTTGTCAAGCGGGGCGGTATAAACGTCGCCAGGCGAAGCCAAATTTCCGCCCGGGGTACGGCGTCATTTTATGGGCAAGAAGAAGAACAACGACACCGCAGACGACCAGGCCGAAGCTCCCGCTAACGAGCAGGTCTATCGCCAGCCTGAGCCGCAGCAATGCGAGCCGCGCCAGCGCGGCTTCCTGCCCCCACTCAGCATCGGCGACATCCTTGCCCTGCTCACCTTGATCGTACTCTCGGCCTCGCTTTTGCTCGAGGGCTACTACAGTGGGTTCAGGGCCTACTCCAAGGAGATCATCGCGCTGTTCGCGGTCGTCGTCGGCTTCTTGCTGGGGCGCAAAACATGACCGGCTCACACGCTCGCCCCTCACCCGGCCTCTTCATGCGTTCCGCATGAATTCGGCCGATCTCTCCTTCTGGGAGAGGTGGCGTTGCGCTTGCGGCTGGCGATGTCTTTCACCTCTCCCATGGGGAGAGGTCGGACGCGAGGGAACCGAGCGTCCGGTGAGGGGAGGTTCGTTCGAGTAAGCTTACTTGGGCGCGCGCTTGGCGAGAATGCGCTGCAACGTGCGCCGATGCATGTTGAGGCGGCGCGCGGTCTCCGACACGTTGCGATTGCACAGCTCGTAGACGCGCTGGATATGCTCCCAGCGCACGCGGTCGGCCGACATGGGATTCTCGGGCGGCGGCGCCTTGTCGTTGGGTGGCGCCAGAAGCGCGTCCGTGACCTCGTCGGCATCGGCGGGCTTGGCCAGATAGTCGACCGCGCCGAGCTTCACCGCCGTGACGGCGGTCGCGATGTTGCCGTAGCCCGTCAGCACGATCGCGCGCGCATCGGGACGCAGGCGCGAGAGCTCGGCGATCACGTCGAGACCGTTGCCATCCTCGAGCCGCATGTCGACCACGGCGAACGCCGGGGCCTTGGCGCGGATCAGCTCGACGCCTTCCGCCACCGAATGGCCGCCGCGGACCTCGAAGCCGCGCACTTCCATGGCGCGAACGAGACGCTGCAGGAAGGCGCGATCGTCATCGACGATGACAAGCGAGCGGTCCTCGGGAAGCTCATCCTGTCGGAACGAAAGATCTTCTGTGGTGCTCATATTTTCTCCGGCTGCTCCGGGGTGTAGCGCCGCGTCGTTTTCCTCCACAAGGCCTCCTCATGCACATAATGTAGGGGCTGGCAGCTGTGCTTGCCGCCCGCAGTCGGCGCGCCGATCGCCGGGTTGCAGGTTTGCGAGGCGCAAAGTGGCACTTTGTGAAGGCCTTGTCAGCCGGAACATGCACTATTTGTCAACGCCGGCTTAGGCCCAAATGCGCCCGAAATACGGGAGATGGCGCGCATAATTGCACGTACAATCATTAACGCCCGACGATGAAGGCACGGGGCCAGCGCACGCGGACCACGGCGCCCGTGTGGGGGCTTGAGCGGTTGGCGAGGCTCACGGTGGCGCCGGAGCGCTCAAGCAGGGTCTTGGCTATGAAGAACCCGAGCCCCAGCCCGGCCGAGTCCTCATCCTCCCGCGCGCGGCCTATCCCCGGCTCCTCCCCGGGTCGCGTGGTGACGTAAGGCTCTCCGATGTTGTCCATGACGTCGGTCGGGAACCCCGGGCCGTCGTCGGCGATGGTCACGAGGAGACCCGTGGCATTCCACTCCGCGCCGATGTCGACCGTTGCATTGGCGAAATCGGTCGCATTCTCGACGATGTTGCCGAGCCCGTAGATGACCCCGGGACGGCGTTCGACCACCGCCTCATGCACGGCCGCACCCGAGGCGTCGGCCGCGGGCCCGGCGGCGATCACAATCTTCACGCGCTCATCTCGGTAGGGCGCCGCCGCCTCCTCGAGCATGGCGCGCACGCTGACGCGGGCATGCAGCGGATCCTGCTCGCTCGGGCGCCGCGTCAGCTTCTGCAGGATCTCGCGGCAGCGCTGCGCTTGATTTTTCAGAAGCACGACGTCCTCGTGCAGCGGGCTATCGGGGCCCACCGCAAGCTCGAGCTCCTTGCTCACCACTGCGATCGTTGACAGGGGCGTGCCGAACTCGTGCGCGGCCGCCGCTGCAAGCCCATCGAGCGCATGCAGCTTCTGCTCGCGTGCGAGCACGAGATCGGTCGCCGCCAGCGCCGCCGACATCTGGCGCGACTCCTTGGTGAGCCGCCAGGCGTAAAGGGCAAGGAAGGTGGTCGATGCGCAGGCGGCGGCAAAGACGCCGATCTTGTAGATGAGCGGCAGGTCGAAGGCGGCGCCGTCGTACCACGGCAACGGTTGGTGCTCGATGACGAGCAGCCCCGTGGCGGCGAGCGCCAAGAAACCCAGCGCGATGGTGTTGCGCAAGGGCAGCGTCGCCGCCGACACCGTCACCGGCGCCACGATCAGCATGGTGAAGGGGTTGTCGATGCCGCCCGTGAGGTAGAGCAAGGCTGCGAGTTGCACGATGTCGTAGGCGAGCAGGCTGGTTCCGAATGTAACGCCGAGCCGATGTCGCGACGGATACCAGATCGCCAGGAAGACGTTGAGCCACGCCGACAGCGCGATGACCGTCAGGCAGGTGCCGATAGGAAGCGCGAAGCCGAGCCCGAAGAACACCACGCAAATGGCCACGAGCTGGCCCAGCACCGCGATCCAGCGCAAGCGCATGATCGTGGCCAGCCGAAGCCGGCTGTCGACCGGATCGACGAGGACGCGCACGTTCTTGCCGGCTCGGAAAACTTTCTGCAATCGTTAAGACCTCAAGTTCACGGCACTGCCCGAGCTTAGCATGCCAGAGGCGCGTCTCGCGCCTGCCGATTGCCAATTGGTTTGGCTGGAGGTTTACGCCACCGGCGCGACAATCGGGCACCTGCGCACGAGTTGCACGGCTGGCCCAAGAGGCTTAACTGCGGTCAAAGAGGAAGAGTAAGGAAGTGTCGATGAGCGCTCGCGCAGTCCTGGTCGTCGCCGTCGGCCTCGCCATCGGAGCCGCGGCCGCCCTCGCGGTCTTCCCCGGGGCGCGTCAGGCGCTGCTGCCGTCGACGGGCCCGGTGACGAGCGGCAAGGCGCTCGTGGGCGGGCCCTTCACGCTCACCGACGACACCGGCAAACGCGTCACCGACAAAGATTACCGCGGCCGCTATATGCTCGTGTTCTTCGGCTACACGTCGTGTCCCGACATTTGCCCGGCTGGATTGCAGCTCATCTCGGCGGCGCTCGAGAATATCGGAAGCAAAGCCGACCGCATCACGCCGATCTTTGTCAGCATCGATCCCGAGCGTGACACACCCGAAAAGCTGCACGCCTACGTCAAGAACTTCAATACGCGTCTCGTCGGCCTCACCGGGACGCCGGCCGAGGTCGCTGCCGCCGCCAAGGCCTACAAGGCCTACTATAAGAAACGGCCGAACGAGGCTTCGCCCAACGACTATGCGATGGACCACTCGGCGATCATCTATCTGATGGATCCCAACGGCGACTACGTCACGCACTTCACGCCCGCAACGTCTGTGGACGAGATGACGGCGAAGCTCGACAAGGTCCTTTGAGACGAGCGCGGACATCGGTGGAAGGCGCAGCGCCATCCTGCAACCGTGCGCAAGCCTCTGCCGCTAGCATGCGAGAATGGCAGGCGACTTCGCCGCCGACGTCGGCACGCGTGCAAGCGCAGCAGGGACCAATGCAAGCTGACCAGCGCGCGTACCCGCGAATTCGAGCAGCGGCGAGCTTGCCACACTGTGGCTCTCCAGTCTGCTCATCACGGCATTACCACTGGCAAGTTACCTGGATTTCATCTACTTGAGGGATCCTCCCGCGGGCATATGCGTGTTGCACATTCGCGCCAGCGAGGGGGGATTACGTGTTCTTCTTTGATCCGAGGGAGTCCATGCGGAAGACCGCAGCGTTCGAGGAGTCGCTAGCGAAACGTCAACGCATCGAGGAGCTCGGTTGCCCGGTCGAGGTCCGCCGCCACCCGGGCGCGCGACGGCTGACACTGCGCGTGAGCCGCACGCGCCGCGCCATCATCGTGACGCTTCCCGTGCAATGCGACCTCGGCGAGGCCGGCTCCTTCATCAACCGCAACATCGAATGGGTGCGCGAGCGATTGGATAGCCTGCCGCGCCCCGTGCCGTTCAGCGAGGGTGCGCTGTTGCCGCTGCGCGGCGAGTTCCACCGTATCGTGGTCACGGGCAAGCGCGAGCCGGGGCGCGTCGTGCAGCGCCAGGAAGGCACGATGGGCTTGCCTGAGCTGCGCGTCAGCGGTCGCACCGAGCACGCCGCGCGCCGCTTACGCGACTGGCTGTTTGAGGAAGCGCGTCGCGATCTCGACGAGCGCGTCGTACATCATGCGCGCACGCTCGGCGTGGCGCCCAAGCGCATCACAGTGCGCGACCAGGCCACACGCTGGGGCTCGTGCTCGACCACGGGCGTGCTCTCGTTCTCGTGGCGGCTGATTCTGGCGCCCGCGCGCATCCTCGACTACGTTGCCGCACACGAGGTCGCGCATCTCAAAGAGATGAACCACGGGCCGCGCTTCTGGGCGCTCGTTCAGCGCACCATGCCGACCATGAAGGAAGCCAAGGGCTGGCTGCAGCTCTACGGGCTCGACCTGCACCAGTACGGACCCGCCGGCCGCGCCGACTGAAGACTTCGCCGGCAGCAGCGTAAGATCCCTAGTCGTCGCTGGTCCTGCCCAGCGACATAACCTCTGCGGCCCAGTGCGCGGCGCCCCCGTCGCCGACGGTGGTGGGCTTGTCACGCAGAGTGCGCGAGATCAGGTCATCATCGATCGGGGCGGGCGGATGGGGATCCGTGGGCCTCCCAACCACTGCCGTTCCGGCCAGCGGGAGCGGCTTTCTGCCGGCGTGCGCTGCCCGCATCACCTCGTGCCAGATATCGGCGGGAAGGCTGCCGCCGACCACGTGGTTCATGGCGCTCCCGTCGTCGTTGCCGGCCCACACTCCGGCCGTCAGATGCGCCGTGTAGCCGACGAACCAGGCGTCGCGGAAGCCTTGCGAGGTCCCAGTCTTGCCGGCCGCGGGATGGCGCTGCAGCGCGGCCCGACGCCCCGTCCCGGTGACGAGCGCCGCGTTGAGCATCTCGTTCATGGCGCCCACATTAGCGAGCGCGATGATCGGCTTGGGCGAGGGCGGCTTGTGCACGTAGAGGACGCGCCCATGCCGCGTGAAGACGCGGCGCAGCACGTAGGGCGTCGCGTCGTGGCCGCCATTGGCGAGGACGTCGTAGGCGCCGGTGAGCTCGACGAGCGATACCTCGGAGGTGCCGAGCGCGAGCGAGGCGTCCTTGCCGAGCGCCGACTTGATCCCGAGACGATGCGCCACCGCGGCGACGCGCTGAGGGCCGACCTTGAGCGCCAGACGCACGGCGACCGTGTTCACCGACCGCGCCAGCGCCGTACGCAAGGTCATCGCGCCGCGGTATTCGCCGCTGTGGTTGCGGGGCGCCCAGCCGCCGACGCTGAGCGGCAAATCCTCGACGATGCTGTCGGGCTTCATACCCGCTTCCAAGGCCGCCAGATAAACGAACGGCTTGAAGGCCGAGCCGGGCTGGCGCTCGGCCTTGACCGCTCGGTTGAACTGGCTCGCGGCGTAGCTGCGCCCGCCGACGAGGGCACGGATGCCGCCCTCGCGATCGAGCACGACGACGGCGGCCTGGCTCGCCCGCAAGGCCGCCCCGCGCACAGCGAGCTGGCGCGCGACGATCTCTGCCGTGCGCGTCTGCAGCTTGGCATCGAGCGTGGTCTCGACGATGACCTCGAAGTCATCGGCACTGAGCGCCGTGGCGGGAAGCTCATCGAGCACGTAGTCGACCGCATAGTCGGCTCCGTTGTGGTCCGCGGGCGTCGCTTGCGCGATCGTGCCCACGTTTGCCGCCGCCGACAGCTCCTCATCCGCGGTGATGAAGCCGGCGCGCCGCATCTGAGTCAGCACCAGACGCGCGCGGACACGGGCGATGTCGGGGCTCGTCAGGGGTGAGTACTTGGAGGGGGCCTTGAGCAGCCCGGCGATCAGCGCCGATTCCGCCAGGCTCAAATTGCGCGCGGACTTGCCGAAATAGCGATGCGCCGCCGCGTCGATGCCATAGGCGCCCGAGCCGAGATAGACGCGGTTCAAGTAGAGCTCGAGGATGTCGGCCTTGGACAGGCGCGCCTCGAGCCAGATCGCCAGCGCCAGCTCCTCGAGCTTGCGCGCAACCGTGCGCTCCGACGACAGGTAGAGGTTCTTGGCGAGTTGCTGGGTCAGCGTGGAGCCGCCTTGTACGAAGCGCCGGCTGCGCAGGTTCGCAATCGCGGCGCGCAAGAGACCCCAGGGGTCGACGCCCGGGTGCTCGTAAAAGCGCCGATCCTCGGTGGCGATGACGGCATTGGCGGCGTGGGCCGGCAGCAGGTCGAGGGGCACGTAGTCGTCGGCACCGCCGCGCTCGGCCAGCACCGAGCCGTCGCGCGCCAGGATGCGGATGACGGGCGGGTGCTCCTTTCCCCGCAGCGTCAGCGGGTCTGGGTAGACCGCCGAGCACCACACGAGCATCAGGCCGAGGCCGGCACCGCCGGCGATGCCGACATAGATAGGCCCAAAGAGCGCGAGCTTTGTTAGGAACGACAGCCCGCGCCGGCGCGGAGGTGGCGGCGGAGGCGGTGGCGGCGCCTTGCGCTTGAAGAGCCCCATGGGCGGCAGCGTGCTCCCGTACGATTTGGCGACGAGGCGCGCCGGCGGAAGCGGGCGCGCGCGCCAACCCTACGAGGCGGCGGCTAAGGTCCGGTTAACCATAGAAATGCCGCTGGGCCGGTGCCCGCGGGCGCAGGCGGACGACGGGGTAGGCGAGAAGGCTCAGGAGGATGCGCGCCACGATCGTGAAGCCCATGAACAGGAGCTGGCGCTCTTCGAGCAGCAGCTCGAGCCAGATGTTGTATTTGGCGTTGAGCCCCGTCCCGGTGATCAGATCCTTGAAGCTGCGCGCCCAGCCCAAGAGCTCCGACAAGGTCGCGGGCGAATAGATGGCGACGAGCGCCATGAGCAGCGCGCCGAGGATGAGCGAGAAGGTGATGTTGCCGATGGAAAGCAGAATACGCAGCACGGGCCCGGTCCCCCCTGACGGAGCGGCGGAGGCGCCGCCGCCATCAGCCTAGCACCGGCCCCCGCTAGCCCGCTACTCGTTCCGCCTCCCGGTTAGGCCAAAGGAAGTCTCGAACGCGATCGACGTCGCCGAATGACCTGCGCCAGAAGCGTTTGCTGCTGCTTGCGTGGGTCCCGCCCTCCGGCGGGATGACGGTTGGTGGGTAGTCACGCGCCTCGCCTACTCTCGACGTCATCCCGGCGCAGGCCGGGACCCACGCCAGTCTCCGCTCGCACGACGTTGGCACGTGACCGACGAGCGGGGGCCTATTGCGACGACGATAGCCCGGCAAAGGGCGCGGGTGAGAGGAGACGTTGACCGGTCTTTGAGCTGTGACGCCTGCCGCGAGTCACGGTAGGATTTTGGGTCTCCCGCTCAGATGAGGAAGGAGGGACCGTTGACCAAGCTTTTGAGGGAAGCGCGCTGTTCGATCTATTGGTTTCGTGGTCAACCTAGGGCGACTAAGGCTATCGTTGAACTTGGCCCGAGCGCTGCGGACCCAGGGGAGAACAGGCAAGCGACTTGCATCGCAAATTACTGAGCCCTGGACCTGGCTCGATAGTCGGTCACTTCTGGACAACCGAGGTCGCGCTTCCTGGTCAATGTGTCAGCGTTCAACGGAGGGCGCATCCATCACACGTCGAGGTTGGCGACGAGCAGCGCGTTCTCCTGGATGAACTCGCGCCTGGGCTCGACGATGTCGCCCATAAGCTTGGAGAAGATCTCGTCGGCCTCGGCGAGGTCGCCGAGCTTGACCTGCAGAAGCGTGCGCGCCTCGCGATCGAGCGTCGTCTCCCACAACTGCTCGGGGTTCATCTCGCCCAGGCCTTTGTAGCGCTGCAGCGAGACGCCCTTGCGGCCGGCCTCGTAGATGGCCTCGAGCAGCGTGCGCGGGCCGAAGACGTCGATGGTCTCGGTCTTGCGCCTGAGCTTGGCCGGCGCGCCGTAGACCTCGGCCAGATGCGCCTGCCGCTCGTTGAGGCGGCGGGCGTCGAGCGAGCCCAGAAGCGCTGAAATCGAGCGCGTGCGCCTCGGTGACGCCGCGCACCTCGCGCTTGAAGAGGAAGCCGTCGTTGCCGTAGCGGCCCTCCCAGCCCTTCTCGGTCTCCTCGGAGATGTCGTCCAGCCGTGCCGCGATCGTCGTCGCGATGGCGTTGGCTCTTTCCGCCGAGCGCAGGAGCTCCGCATCGAATGCGCCTGCGATCGCCGCCTGCTCCACCACATTGCGCGCATAGCGCGAGTGCAGGCCCTCGATGACGGCGACGAGGCCGCGCGCCCTCTGGGCAATGTCGCGCAGATCCTGGCCGGCCCGCTCCTCGCCCGCACCGCTGACGAGCACAGCCTCCTCCAGCCCCTGCTCTATCAGGAAGTCCTCGAGCGCGGGCTGATCCTTGAGATAGGTCTCCGACTTTCCGCGCGACACTTTGTAGAGCGGCGGCTGGGCAATGTAGACGTGACCCTTCTCGACGAGCTCGGCCATCTGCCGGTAGAAGAAGGTCAAGAGCAGCGTGCGGATGTGGGCGCCGTCGACATCGGCGTCCGTCATGATGATGATCTTGTGGTAGCGCAGCTTCGACAGGTCGAAATCGTCGCGGATGCCGGTGCCGAGCGCGCCGATGATGTTGGTGACCTGCTCCGACGACAGCATCTTATCGATGCGCGCCCGCTCCACGTTGAGGATCTTGCCGCGGATCGGCAGCACGGCCTGATACTCGCGCTTTCTGCCCTGCTTGGCCGAGCCGCCGGCCGAGTCGCCCTCGACGATGAAGAGCTCGGTATTCACCGGGTCGCGATCCTGGCATTCGGCAAGGCCGCCGGGCAGGCGCAAATTGTCGAGCGCGCCCTTGCGCCGCGTGAGATCGCGCGCCTTGCGCGCCGCCTCGCGCGCGAGCGCGGCCTCGACGATCTTGCCGACGATGGTCTTGGCTTCCTTCGGGTGCTCCTCGAACCAGGCGGTGAGCTGCTCGCCGACGATGCCCTCTATGACCGGCTTCACCTCCGAGGAGACGAGCTTGTCCTTCGTCTGGCTGGAGAACTTGGGGTCGGGCACCTTGACCGAGAGCACACAGGTGAGCCCCTCGCGCGCATCCTCGCCGGAGAGATCCACCTTCTCCTTCTTGGCGAGCCCGCTCTCGCCCGCGTACTTGTTGACGACGCGGGTGAGCGCGGCGCGGAAGCCGGCGAGATGCGTGCCGCCGTCGCGCTGCGGGATGTTGTTGGTGAAGAGCAGCACGTTCTCGTGGTAGCTGTCGTTCCACCACAGCGCCACCTCGAGGATGACGCGCTCGCGCTCGCCGCGGATCATGATCGGCTCGGGGATCAGCGACTGCTTGGAGCGGTCGAGGTAGCGCACGAAGGCCGCGGTGCCGCCGTCGTAGCACATCTCCTCGCGCTTGACGTCGGCGTGGCGCGCATCGGTGAGCACGATCTTGGCGCCAGAGTTCAAGAAGGCGAGCTCGCGCAGGCGGTGCTCCAGCGTCGTGAAGTCGAACTCGGTCTGCGTGAAGGTCTTGGGGCTCGGCAGGAACGACACCTCGGTGCCGCGCCCGCTTTGCGACTCGCCGACGACGCGCAAGGGGGCCACCGGCACGCCATCGCGAAACTCGATCAGGTGCTCCTTGCCCTGGCGCCAGATGCGGCACTTGAGCCAGCTCGACAAGGCGTTGACCACGGACACGCCGACGCCGTGCAGCCCGCCCGAGACCTTGTAGGCGTTCTGGTCGAACTTGCCGCCCGCATGCAGCTCGGTAAACACGATCTCGGCGGCCGAGCGCTTGGGGTCGTGGTCATCGTCGTTCTTGATGCCGGTGGGGATGCCGCGGCCGTCGTCGCGCACGGTGCAGGAGCCGTCGGGGTTCAACGTGACGGTGCATTCCTTGGCGTGGCCGGCGAGCACCTCGTCGACCGCGTTGTCGACGACCTCGTAGATCATGTGGTGCAGACCCGACCCGTCATCGGTATCGCCGATGTACATGCCCGGCCGCTTGCGCACGGCGTCGAGCCCTTTCAGCATCTTGATGGATTCGGCGCCGTACTCCTCGGCGCCCGTGCTTTTCTTCGCGGGCAAAGCGCTCATTATCTCGGGTTGTCCTTGGGGTCGTCTGGCCTCGAATTTCTTATACCACGAAACCGGCCCGAGCGCGTGAAAAAAGCGTCATTTTCAGGCTTCGAGCCCCAACTAAAGCCTATTGTTTTTCAATAACTTGAGGCGCCCGCTTGGAGGGCGGTCAAGATGCGGCAAAGAGGCCCGTCATGGACCCCTCCTCCACCCGCCAAAAATGCGCCTTATCCGAAAGCGCGGCGAAGGCGGCAGCGTCCGTCCCGGTCATCCAGGCCTGCGCGCGCAGGCGCAGAATCTCGGCGAAAAATGCCGCGCGCCGGATCTCGTCGAGGTGCGCCGTCACCTCGTCGAGCAGCAGGATGGGCGCGACGCCCTCGTGCCGGCGCGCAACGAGCTCGGCATGCGCCAGGACGAGCCCCAGCAGCAGCGCCTTCTGCTCGCCCGACGAGGCGAGCCGCGCCTGCATCTGCTTGGGCGCATGGAAGACGAGCAGATCGGAGCGGTGCGGTCCGTCGAGCGTGCGCCCGGCGGCGCGGTCGCGCTCGCGGTTGTCGCGCAGCACAGCCGCATAGGTTTCCTCCACGTCGACGGCGGCCATCCGCTCCAGATCGCATTCGAGCACGCCCTCGATGGCAAGGCCGGCGGCCGGAAACGGCGAGGCCGGATCGCGCTCTTGGCGCTCAACCATGATTGAGGCGAGCGCGGCGACCGCCTCGGCACGCGCCGCCGCTATTGCCGTGCCGGTCTCTGCCATCTGCAGCTCGAGGCCTTCAAAGCGCGCCGCATCGCGCACGCCGTCTGCAAGCAGGCGGTTGCGCTGCTGCATGGCGCGCTCGAAGCGGTTGGCGCGCGTGCGGTAGCCCGTATCGAAGCACACGATCAGACGGTCGAGAAAGCGGCGCCGCTCGGATGCCGGACCGGTGAAGAGACCGTCCATCGCGGGCGTCACCCAGGCGAGGTCGAGGTAGTCTGAAAGCGCGCCCGAGCTGCCGGCAGCGGCCCCGTTGATGCGCACGATGCGCCCCTGGCGCTCGCCCGCCCCCTCAGACGCGACGAGGCCGGTCCCGATGTCGACTGCACCCGGATGCGCGTGCACGCGTGCCGCGACGGCCCAGCTGCCGTCGCCCGCCTCGCGCGCCAGGTCCGGGTAGGTCGCGCGGCGCAGGCCCTGGCCCGGCGCCAGCATGGAGATCGCCTCCAAGAGATTGGTCTTGCCGGCGCCGTTGGCGCCGATCAGCACCTGCGGCTCGGGTCCGGCCTCGAACGCGAGATGGGCGTAGTTGCGGAAGTTGGTGAGCGCCAGCCGCTCGACCCACAGCCTGGACGCGGCAGGCTCCGGCGCGTTCTCCAGCGTACGCCTGACCGTCGCCACCACTTGTTACACCCGCATCGGCATCAGCACGTAGAGCGCGCTCTCATCGCTCGGGTCCTTGACCATGGTGGGCGAGCCCGGGTCGGCGAGCTTGAAGCAGGCATGCTCGCCCTGCAGCTGGCTGGCGATGTCGAGGAGATAGCGGGCGTTGAAGCCGATCTCAAGCGGGGTTGAGCCGTACTCGACCCCGATCTCCTCCGTGGCGCTGCCGCCCTCCGGGTTGTTGACCGAGAGCACGAGCTTGTCGGGCTTGATGTTGAGCTTCACGGCGCGTCCGCGCTCGCTGGCAATGGTCGAGACGCGGTCGACGGCGCTCATGAACTCCGCGTTGGAGACCTTGAGCTCCTTGTCGTTGGCCTGCGGAATGACGCGGCCGTAGTCGGGGAAGGTGCCGTCGATCAGCTTGGAGGTGAGCGTCACCGAGCCGATCTCGAAGCGGACTTTCGCAGGGCTCACGCCGATCTTGACGGTCGCCGAGCTGTCCTCGATCAGCCGGTGCAGCTCGTGCACGGTCTTGCGCGGGATGATCACGCCCGGCATGCCCTCAGCACCCTTGGGCAGCGGCAGCTCCACCTGTGCGAGCCGGTGGCCGTCGGTCGCCACTGCGCGCAGCGTCGCCTTCTTGTCGGTCTGCGCGGTGTGCAGATAGATGCCGTTGAGGTAGTAGCGCGTCTCCTCGGTGGAGATGGCAAAGCGCGTCTTGTCGATGAGGCGCTTCAAGTCCTGAGCGTCGAGCTCAAACTCCTGGCCCATCTCGCCGACACCGATGTCGGGGAAATCCTCGGCGGGCAGCGTCTGCAGCGCGAAGCGGGCGTGGCCGGCGGCGAGTGTCAAACGCTCCTTCTCCGCGTCCTTGCGCATGTCGACTTGAGCCCCGTCGGGGAGCTTGCGCACGATGTCGTGCAGCATGTGGGCGGGCACCGTGACGGCGCCCGGGGTTGCGACCTCGGCCGCGACCGCCTCGATCACCTCGCGCTCCAGATCGGTCGCCTTGAACTCGAGCGTGGCATCGCGGGCGCGCAGGAGAACGTTGGAGAGGATGGGAATGGTCGTCCGCCGCTCGACCACGCTCGTCACATGACCGAGCGCCCGCAAGAGTTCACCACGTTCGATGACTAGCCGCATGGAAGTAACCTCGGCGCAAATTATGGGGCCAAGCCCGCCTCAGTCTATGGATTGAGGCCGCCCTGGAGACGGCGGTGCGCGGAGGCTGGGACCGTGAACTGGCCACTTTATAGGATTCGCGCCGGTCAACTTGACCCGATGCGGGGGGCTTTTTCAAGGGGCGCCGCTCCGACCCCGGGTTATTTCCGCTAACGCCTACAGATAAGGAGCGGCGCTGTTAGACGCCGCTCCTCCCCGCTAAGGCCCGCCATGCTCGCCCAGCACAGCGGACCATTCGGATGCCGCCTTTTAGTGGCTCAGCAGCTTCTTGAGCTCCTCGAGCTCCTCTTTCAGCCGCGGATTGCCGGCAAGCTCGCCCTCGATCTTGCGAATGGCGTGCAGCACCGTCGTGTGGTCACGGTTGCCGAAGCGGCGCCCGATCTCTGGCAGCGAGCGGGCCGTCAGCTGCTTGGCGAGGTACATGCCCACTTGACGCGGCCACACCACCGAGCGGTGGCGCCGTTGCGACAGCAAATCGCCCTTCGAGACGCCGAAATGGCGCGAGATGATGCGCAGGATGTCCTCGATCTTGATGCGGCGCGGCTCGAGCCCGTGCACCAGATCGCGGATCACCGTCTCGCAGACGTCGGGCGTGATGGAGGTGCGCATGTACTGCCACGTCGCGTAAAGACGGGTCACCGCACCTTCCAGCTCGCGTCCGCTCTCGGTGAGGCGCTCCGACAAGAGCTCGAGAATCTCCGGGCCGAGCGCGAAGGACGGATCCATGGCGCGCTTTTCCGAGAGCCGCTTCTCCAGGACCTTCAGGCGCAGGTCGTGATCGAGCGCCCCGATCTCGGTGACGAGACCGCGCTGCAGCCGCGAGCGCATGCGCTCGTTGAGCCGCTCGACGTGATTGGGCGCGCGGGCCGAGGCAACGACCACCTGGCGGCCGCCGTCGAGTAGAGAGTTGATGATGTGGTCGAACTCCTGCTCGGTGCGCTCGCCCTGCATGAACTCCAGATCGTCGATCAGCAGGATGTTGATCTGGCGGAACTTCTCCTTGAAGGCGAGCGGATCCTGGCTGCGCAGTGCCTCCACGAACTGGTAGCGGAAGCGCTCGGCCGTCAGGTAGAGCACCTGCGCATGCGGCGCCCGCCGCTTCACGTCCCAGGCGATGGCGTGCAGCAAGTGCGTCTTGCCCAGACCCACCGAGGAGTGGATGTAGAGCGGGTTGAAGCCGGGGACGTCGCCCATCGCCGCCTCGGCGACCTGGGTGGCGCCGGCGTGCGCCATGCGGTTGGAGGCACCGACGACGAAGCTCTCGAAGGTGTAGCGCGGATCGAGCGGAGAGCCCTCGAAGCCGCCGACGCTGGTTCTGCCGACGGCTTGCTGCGTCGCGATGATGCTGACGTTGCGGCTGGTGGTGTCCGCTGCCGTGCCGCGGGCGCCGCTCAGGCCTTCGCCAGCCGGATTCGTCGACTGACCGTCGGGCCGCACTGGGGCGCGTGCGCCGGGCTGGCGCAGCACGACGTCGACCTTCTCCGCACCCTTGAACTCGGCGCGGCAACACGCAAGCAGGTCGTCGGAATAGTGCGACTGGATCCAGGTCCTTAAGAACTTGACCGGGACCGAGACCCTGACTGTCTTGGCATCAAAGTTTTCGAACTCGAGCGCGTGAAACCAGCTCGAGAAAATGTCGTCGCCGAGCCTTGCACGCAGAAGTGCGCGCGTCTTCTGCCCGCGAACCTCGCCCGCCCCGTCAGCGCTTGCGCTCTGGGCCGCGCCAGAATGGCCGCCAGCCGCAACTGTACGTTCCGCCTTCTGAACCGTCTGCATTGATAAACCCCCGCTACTTTTGGACTTGCACCTCAATTCACCTGAGCAAACCCCGGGTGACGCCCTCCGCCGCCGCGGCTGCGCAACCGATCTTTGCTCAGTCTTCCGAAACGGGTGCGCTAACCCTGCACCCAAGCTAAGCCGGCGGCTTTCCAACCGGCGACTTGCCCTCGATGGCGGTTGGCATCGAGAGGCCCCTCGAAGCCCTCCGCCACATTTCTGCATCGCCGATACCCGGCATTCGCCATGGCTTCCGCTGCCATGCGACTTCGGCCACCCGATCGGCAGATGAAGAACAATTCCGTGTCTTTGTTGGCGCCCGACGCATCGAGCACCTCGCTAAGCCGCTCTGCGAACGCCGCATCGACGCGGCTTTCGGGAGAGGTTTGCCACTCAACCGTCAGAACCCGTTTTCCGACCTCGGAAAGATCGGGCAGACCGACGAACGCCCATTCCGCCCTGGTGCGCACATCAACCAGCAGAGAAGCGGAGTTGTCCTTGAGACGTGACCAGACTTCCTCCACAGGCACATCCTCGATGTGGACGATTTCCATCGACAGCACCTTCGCCCCTCCACAGACGCGGACCGACTGAAAACTTGCCTCACGCGGACCGCTTTACACAATACGCACAAGCCAAAGAAACGACGCCTCGGCTTGCTGGACGGAAGTCCAGAAAGATACGCTAGCACAATCAAAAATGTCGATGAGACCAGGGACGAGATACTATACAAAACCTGGCGTTGTCGCCTGCAGAACCGGCACGCATACCGCTGGCTCAGCTCAAGCAAGGCGACCGTAAGAACCGTATCGCTTAACCGTGGCGTAAGCAAGTGCACGAAACGCGGACAACGGCAGGCACAACATGCGCATGACGTGGGGGAAGTGCAGTGGATAACGCGTGAATTACCTACGCCATCTGTGGATACTCGGCTGAGCCGGCTTAAGTTTTCCAAGGGGCCTGCAAGTCATCAACAGCCCCAAAAATTCATCCCCTGCTATGTCGGCAATTCGTCATTTTTCTTCTTGTCGTGACCTGCGCCCGCTTGTCACCGACGACCCCAACATGCCCTCGCGCGACGTGCGAGCGACGTGAAATCCGCGACTTAGGTTCGTTCACTTTTCGCGTGCCACGCGCGGCGGCAGCGTCCCAGCTGTGGCGAACATACCGCGTCCACTCGATCGGCGACAAAAAAACGCCAACCGGCTCAGGAGCTCATCGCCTTCACGCGCGCGTTGAGGCGCGACACCTTGCGGCTCGCCGCCCGCTTGTCGAGCACGCCCTTCTGCGCGGTGCGCGCGAGAATCGGCGCAGCAGACTTCAACGCTTCGAGCGCTGCGTCTTTGTTGCCGGCGGTAACCGCCTCCTCGACGCTGCGTACGGCCGTGCGCGCGCGCGAGAGGCGCGACTTGTTGACCTCGGTGCGCCGCACCGCTTGACGCGCCGCCTTCTTCGCCGACTTCGTATTGGCCATGTCGTTACCTTTCGTTTCGTTGCCGTTGGCGAGCCTGCCCCTGCGGCCCGCATCGTCGCAGGCTCACGGCAGAGGCGAGATCAGACTCGGGGTGCCGCCCGGGACCCGGGTCTCGGGCGCCGTAAGACCGCGATCCTATAGAGGCCGGCCGTGGCAGGGTCAACGCCGCAGCCCCGTCTTAAGCGACTGGCGAGCTTGGCAGAACACGTGGGGCGAAAAACTGCTAAGAGATGGCCGAGGGGTGGGCCTTGGGGGATTGGCGCAAAGGGGGAGATCGATGAATTCCGCTTGGATTTGGGGCGGTTCGCTGGCCATCGGCGTCGCCGTCGTGGTCTTCAGCGCGGCGGCCGGATGGCCCGGGCTGCACATGGAACTGACCGCTCTCGCATGCCTGGGGTTTGCCCTCGTCGCCATCTGGGAACGCCTCCGCCTGGCCGCGAGCGGCGCCGGGGAGGCCGCGCTGGCAAGCTCCGCGGCCAGCTTCATGGCCCTGGTCTGGGCCTGGGCAGCGCTCAGCCTGCTGCTCACCTACGTCTTCGTTCTCTCCTGGATCGAGTGGTGGCAGTACGTCCTGGGTGCGGGCGTGGTGGCCGCGCTCTGCCTCTTCTTCGCGGCGACGCTCGCAGCCGATGCCGCAGCCGGGCGCGAGGACCAGACCATGCTCAAGCTCGCCCGCTATCTCACGGTCGGCCAGCTCGTCGGCATGATCGCCGCCATGATCGGCCTTGTCCTCGACGACAAGATGCCCCGTAGCCCCGAGAAGCCCGATTGGGCCGCGAGCGCGATCTTCTTCTTCGGAGCCGCCTCGCTGGCTGTCATCAGTCTCAACGCCCTCCGGGGCGCGCCGCTGCAAGAGTCTTGAGCCGCGCCACGCGCGCCACGACGAAGCCGGTGACCGACGGAGGATCGAATGCCCTTGAGACCACTGCTGCCCGCCCTTCTGCTTGCTCTGGTCATGAGCATCGTGGTGGGCGTGCTCGCCACGGGACGCGGCTCAGGGTTGACGCTGGCGCTGGCGGTGGCGCTCTTTGCCCTACAGATGCTGTTTGCGCTGGTGCGCACCAACGCGCCGTTCTGGCGCTCCGGTACCGAGATGCCGCACGACACGACGGTGGCGCTCTGCGTAAGGCGCAACACGCTGCTCGCAGCCCTCGTTTATGCATGGGGCGCCGCCGCCATCCTCGCCATCTACTCGCTATCGGGGCTGTATTGGCGTCACTGGTGGCAGTACGGCGCGGCCATGGCGCTCGTCGCGGCGGCGGTGTTTCTTTACGCGCATCTGCTGACCGACGAGCAAGGATCCTACCGCACGCCGCGGGCCTTGAACGCGCTCATGGGGCTGACGGTAGCGCAGGGCCTCGCCGTCAGCGGCGCGCTCGTCTACCTCTGGACGGCAGGCAAGCTTTTGAGCCCGCGCAGCGATTGGGCGTCGAACTACGTCTTTGCCGCAGGCTGCATCACGCTGGCGGTGCTGTCGGCCGTTTCCGTGCTCACCTACGGCAAGCTCAAGCAGCGCCCGACTTCACAGTGAGACCGTCGCCTCAGCGCTGGCACTTGGGGCAGAAGAAGGTCGAGCGGCCGCTCTGCACGATGCGCCGCACGATGCCGCGGCAGCCGGGGCGCACGCAGGCCTGGTCCTCGCGGCCATAGACCGCGAAGGCATGCTGAAACGTGCCAAGCGCGCCGTCGGCATGGCGGTAGTCGCGCAACGAGGAGCCGCCGGCGGCGACGGCATCCTTGAGCACGGCGCGGATGGCGTCCGCCAGGTGCCGCGCCCGCGCGGTCGCCCGGCCGGCCTTGGTCGCCAGACTGGCAGCCGGGCGCTTGGGCGAGAGCCCGGCGCGAAACAGCGCCTCGCACACGTAGATGTTGCCGAGCCCGGCGACGATGCGCTGATCCGACAGAAACGTCTTGAGATCGACCGCCTTTCCCAGCGCGCGGTGCGCCAGGTACTCGGGCGTGAGCCCGCGCCCCAGCGGCTCGACGCCGAGACCCCGCATCAGGGGATGCTCGCTGAGCTCATCCTCGGGGATCAGCAGCATGTAGCCGAAGCGGCGGGCGTCGTTGTAGGTGATCGTCGCCCCCCGCTTCATGTGAAACACCACGTGGTCGTGCTTTTCGTGTGAGCCGGCGGCGGGAGCGAACTGCCCCGGCTTCTCGGCTTTGGCGTGGGCCTGCACCGTGAAACGGCCGGTCATGCCGAGGTGCATGAGCAGCACCTCGCCGCCGGAGAGATGCGCCAGCAGGTACTTGGCGCGGCGCTCGAGCCGCTCCACCGTACGCCCGCACAACCGCTGCGAGAAATGCTGCGGCAGTGGAAACCTCAGGTCGGCGCGGCGCTGCTCGACGCGCTCGAACGTATGGCCGACCAGCGCTGGCGCGAGGCCGCGCCGCACGGTTTCGACCTCGGGCAGCTCGGGCATTGCTCAGCCGGTCATGTCGGTGGAATTGGGGATGGGTCCATGACCATAGCGCGGCCGGCGCCCCTTAGCTATTGTCCGCCCCATGCCAGATCGCTCCCCGGATCGTACCCAAGAGCCCCCGCAGACGAGCTTCGGATACCGCCAGGTGCCCCTGGAGGCACGCCAGGACCTCGTCAACAGCGTCTTCGCCACCGTGGCGGAGCGCTACGATCTGATGAACGACCTGATGTCGGGCGGCCTGCACCGTCTGTGGAAGGACGACCTCGTCGCCGCCTTGAACCCGCCGCGCGGGGAAAAGCCGTTTCGGCTCATCGACGTCGCCGGCGGCACCGGCGACGTGGCAATCCGCTATGCGCGCGCCGGCGGCCCCAATGCGACGGCGGTGCTGTGCGACATCAGCGCGGAAATGATCGAGGTGGGGCGCCGGCGCGTGCAGGCCAAGCACCTTCAGTCCCGCATCACGTTTGCGCAAGGCAACGCCGAGGCGCTCCCCTTTCCGAATAAGTCATTCGACGCCTACACGATCGCCTTCGGCATTCGCAACGTGACGCACATCGACCGGGCGCTCGCCGAGGCCTTTCGCGTGCTCAAGACCGGCGGGCGCTTCCTCTGCCTGGAGTTCAGCGAAGTCCAGGTGCCGATCCTCGATCGGCTCTACGACTTCCACTCCTTCGAGGTCATCCCGCGGCTCGGCGCGCTCGCCGCGGGCGATGCCGAGCCCTACCGCTACCTGGTCGAGAGCATCCGCAAGTTCCCAACCCAGTCGCGCTTTGCGGAGATGATCCAAGCTGCCGGCTTCGACCGCGTGAGCTTCCGCAATCTGACGGGCGGCATCGCCGCCATCCATTCCGGCTGGCGGATTTGATTCGCTTGCAAGTCAAGGCGGACTCGGTTCATAGCGCCGGCATACACAAGAGGATGATGCGCTATGATTGCACTGAAGAAACCTGCGATGCGCCCCCGTGACGGCGCCGTATTCTACGGCAGCGTCCAACCCACCGACGATGGGCGGTTCCTATCCGCGTGTCATGCAATTCTTGAGCTCGGGCACCGGGTCCAGTTCGAGAGCCGCGAGTTCAAAACGTTGAACTCGGAAGCTGAGGGCGTGAAATGGATCGCGTCCCGAGCTGGGCATCGTGGCTTCGAATTCTGGACGCGCGAACTTTAGTTAAACTCTGATCGCGGCGACAGGCGTCGAACTCGCTCGTTCCCAGTTTATTTAGCTCGTTGCGGATTACGCGGCGGCCTTGCCGCGCGCCGACTGGGCGGCGGAGCGGATCGCTGAGATATTGGCCGCGTAGGCATCCTTGGTACCGCCCTTGAACACGTGCGAGCCGGCGACCAGCACGTTGGCGCCAGCGGCGACGACCAGCGGCGCGGTTTCAGGGTCGATGCCGCCGTCGACCTCGATGTCGATCGGACGGTTGCCGATCATCGCCTTGATGCGGCGGATCTTCTCGACCATCGCCGGAATGAAGCTCTGCCCGCCGAAGCCGGGGTTGACCGTCATGACCAGCACCAGGTCGAGGTGATGCAGCACGTATTGGATGGCGTCCTCGGGCGTCGAGGGGTTGAGCGCCACGCCCGCCTTCTTGCCCAACGCCTTGATCGCCTGCAGCGAGCGGTCGAGATGGGGACCCGCCTCCGCGTGCACGGTGATGTGGTCGGCGCCGGCTTCGGCAAAGGCCTCCAGAAAGGGATCGGCCGGCGCGATCATCAGGTGCGCGTCGAACGGTTTCTTGGTCGCCTTGCGCACCGATTTCACCACGGGCGGCCCGAAGGTGATGTTGGGAACGAAGTGGCCGTCCATCACGTCGAGATGGATCCAGTCG
This sequence comes from uncultured Alphaproteobacteria bacterium, assembly GCA_963728165.1. Taxonomy (GTDB): domain Bacteria; phylum Pseudomonadota; class Alphaproteobacteria; order Rhizobiales; family Hyphomicrobiaceae; genus Hyphomicrobium_A. Next base: position 521,938 of record CAVSIY010000006.1, read on the forward strand.
GCGCCCGCAGCCTCCACGGCAGCGATCTCGGCATCGAGCCGGCCGAAGTCCGCCGACAGGATCGAGGGAGCAATGATGAGCGGACGGGCCATTCAAGGGCTCCTGTGGGCTAGCGCCGATTGGGCCATTGTAGCGGCCTTGGCGCCCCCGCGTCACGTCCGGCGGGGCGCAGAGTCTAAGAAGGTAACAGAAAGCTTGAGCGTCAAGGGCCTCACGACGCCCGCCGCTTGCGCTCGACCAGCGTCAAGATCAGCGGCGTCAGGATGAGTTGCATGGCGAGATCGAGCATGCCGCCCGGGATCACGATCGAGTTGGCGCGCGACATGAAGCTCATCTGGATCATCGACAACAGGTAAGGAAAGTCGATCCCGCGCGGGTCGCGAAAGCGGATCACGACCATCAATTCGTCAGGGGTCGGGATCCAGCGGGCGACGAACGGGTTGGAGGTATCGACGGTCGGAATGCGCTGGAAGTTGATGTCGGTCTCGGTGAACTGCGGACAGATGAACTTCACGTAGTCCGGCATGCGGCTGAGGATCGCGTCGACCGCCGCCTCGTGGCTGTAGCCGCGCATGGTCTTGTCGCGCGCGAGCTTCTGGATCCATTCGAGATTGATCACGGGAACGACGCCGATCTTCAGATCGGCATGCTCGGCGACGTTGACCTTCTCGGTCACCACCGTCCCGTGCAGGCCCTCGTAGAACATGAGATCGGTGCCGCGCGGGAAATCCTCCCACGGAGTGAACGTGCCGACGGGCGCGCCGAGCCGCTCCGTCTCGTGCTCGTCGTGCACGTAGTGGCGGGTACGGCCCGAGCCGAACTCGCCGTAAGAGCGGAACACCTCCTCGAGCTCCTCCAGCAGGTTGGCCTCTGGCCCGAAATGACTGAAGTGGTTGTTGCCGCGCTTCTTGGCCTCCGTCATCGCCCATTCCATCTCGGTGCGGTCGTAGCGATGGAAGGCGTCACCCTCGATGAAGGCGGCCGTGATGTGCTCGCGGCGGAAGATGGTATCGAATGTGCGCCTGACCGACGTCGTCCCCGCGCCCGAGGAGCCCGTGACCGAGATGATGGGATGCTTTGCCGACATGATCGCTGGCCGAAGCCTATCTCCGATCGTTTAAGAATTCAGAACCGCAACAGCCCGCGGCGGCTGAACAGGGGCGAGCGCTCGCCTTTGATCTGCAGCCCATCGTGCAGCCGCACCACGTGCTCCACCTCGGCGCGCGAGCCCGCGATCAGAGGGATGCGCTGATGCAGGGACTTGGGCGACACCTCGAGCACACGCTCGCGGCCCGTCGAGGCGGCGCCGCCGGCCTGCTCGACGATCCAGGCGATGGGGTTTGCCTCGTAAATGAGCCGCAGGCGTCCGTTGCGGAACGCGCGGCGCCTGTCGCCGGGGTAGAGATAGATGCCACCGCGCGACAGTATGCGGTAGATGTCGACGACCGGCGAGCCGGTCCAGCGCATGTTGAAGTCGCGACCGCGCGGGCCATCCCTGCCGCGCTTGCAATCCTCCACGTAGGTGCGCACCGGCTCGTCCCACTGGCGCGAGTTGGAACCGTTGATGGCGTACTCACTCGTCGTCTGCGGGATCTCGACCTTGGGGTGCGTGAGCACGAACGTGTCCGTGCGCCGATCAAGCGTGAAGATCTGCGTGCCGGCCCCTACGCTCAAGACGAGCACCGTCTGCGGGCCGTAGACGAGGAAGCCGCCGGCGAGCTGGTTGACGCCGGGCTGCAAAAAGGCTGCGGCCTCGCCGTTGTCGCCAAGCGCCGGCAAGACCGTGAAAATGGTGCCAATCGAGGCGTTGGCGTCGACGTTGGAGGAGCCGTCGAGGGGGTCGACAGCGACCAGGAGCGGCGCCTTCTCGTCGAGAAGAAGCGGGTCCTCCATCTCCTCGGAGGCAACCGCGGCGACGGGAGCCGACCGCATTGCTTCGACGATGCGGTCGTTGGTGAGGACGTCGATCTCCTTCTGCTCGTCGACATCCACGCGCCGCCCGGTCGCGCGGCCCAAGGGACCGGCAAGCGCGCCTTGCGCCAGAAGCGTGGCGAACTCGATGCCGGCTAAGGCAAGCGCACCGACCGTCGCCGCCACCGCCTCACGGGCCGGCCTGCCGCGAGCCCAACCGGCAAAATAGCCGGCCAGCGTTTGCAGCTGGGTCATCCCTCGAGCGCTCCCTTTTTTTCCGGTTTCTGTTGCCCGGTCGTTTGCCCGCTTGATGAGCAACGTCATGCGCTCTTGTAGTCCAATTTGCTCAAGGTGGGCGAGATGGAGCGCGAATTTTCCTTGCTCCGGCGGGGGTTGCAGGTGCGCGCGGCGCCGGCGTCCGCGACCGGCGATACTACTGTGAACCCTCGCACTCCCCGATTTGGCGATCCACAGCAACTATACAACCTTAAGTAGATTAAGGGCGCCCGGCCGGGTAGCCTGTCGGCTCCCTTCCGTAGGGCTTCGGGGGCCCATCCGGCAGTTTCACGACGTTCAGAATTGGCGCAAGTGCACGCACCGAAGGAGGAAACGTGCGGCGAGGGAGCAAGGAGCCGCCAGTAGACGCCTTCCGGCGCGCGCTGCGCCGCAGCCGAAGCGCTCTGATCCTCGCCGGCCTCGTCTCCGGCGCCATCAACGTGTTGGCGCTCACCGGCCCGCTCTACATGCTTGAGGTTTACAATCGCGTGCTTCCTTCCCGCAGCGGGCCGGCCCTCCTCGCGCTCACGCTGGCGATGCTGGTCCTTTACGGCTTTGGCGGCGCCCTCGACTTCGTGCGCTTGCGTTTGTTGGCACAAACCGCGCGGCGCCTCGACATGCGCTTGAGCGCGCGCGTCTTTGCGCTACTGCAAACCGAGCCGGCCGCTGCTCAGGCGCGCAGCGATGGCCTGCAGCCCTTGCGCGACCTCGATCAGATCCGCGCCTTTCTTGCGAGCCCCGCACCGACGGCGCTGTTCGACATGCCCTGGCTGCCGCTCTATCTGGGCGTGATCTACCTGATGCAGCCCCTGCTCGGGGCCCTCGCCACGGCAGGCGCCGTGCTGCTCGTCGCCCTGATGCTCATGGCGGAAGGGAGAAGTGCTGCGCCGTTGCGGCTTGCCGCCCGCAGCGCCGGTACCCGATGGGCGTTCGCGGCGGCGGTGCGGCGGCACGCGGAGACGATCCGCGCCATGGGATTTGCGCGCCACCTCAGCGAACGATGGACCAAGCTCAATGCGCGCCATCTCGACGCCGAGCTTGCCGCCTCGCGGCCGGCCAACGCCTTCGGCGCGGTGATCAAGGTGGCGCGGCCGGCCCTGCAATCGGGCATCCTCGGTCTCGGCGCCTACCTCGTGCTCAACGGCAAGGGATCTCCCGGAACGATGGTCGCGGCCTCGATCGTCGTCTCGCGCGCGCTGGCCCCGGTCGAAATCGCGATCGCCCATTGGCGCGGCTTCGCTGCCGCACGTCAGGCGCATACGCGGCTCGCCGCCTTGCTCGCGGCAGGACGGCGTCGGCGGACGCGCCGCCGGCACCCTCCGCGGCCGCAGCTAATTCTTGCGCGTCGAGGGCCTCTCGGTGGCGCCACCGGGGGCAGCCAAGCCCGTCATCGGCGGCGTCGGCTTCATGCTGTCGGCCGGCGCCGGCCTCGGCATCGTGGGGCCGAGCGCTTCGGGCAAGTCGACGCTCGCGCGTGCCCTCGTCGGCGCATGGACGCCACGGCGGGGGCGCGTAACGCTCGACGACATCGGGCTTTACGACTGGAGCGCTGCCGCGCGCGGACGCTACATCGGCTACCTGCCGCAGGACGTGGCGCTTCTTTCCGGAACGATCGCCGACAACATCGCGCGCTTCGATGCTGCTGCGGAGGCCTGAGGCGATCACGGCCGCAGCCCGCGCCGCCGGCGTCGACGACATGATCGTGCGGCTGCCTGCGGGCTATGCCACGGAGATCGGCGCGGAGGGACGCGGGCTGTCGGCCGGCCAGCGCCAGCGCATCGCGCTTGCGCGCGCGCTTTACGGCGAGCCATTCCTCGTCGTGCTCGACGAGCCCGACGCCAGCCTCGATGCCGAGGGGCAGCGCGCCCTGACCGAGGCCGTGCTGGCGGTGCGCCGTCGCGGCGGCATCGCCATCATCGTCGCACACCGGCGATCGGCGCTCGCCGGCGTCGACACCGTGCTCGCCCTGGCGGGCGGCCGCGTCAGGGCCTACGGGCCCCGCGACGCGGTGCTGGCCGCGCTCACCAAGTGCGATCCCGCGACGCCGGCAGCGGCCGAATGATCGGGCGCTAGCCGGCCTTCCCACGCCCGATGCCGGAGTAGTGGAAGCCCGCGGCAGCGGCCTGCTCCGGCGGGAAGACGTTGCGCAAATCGACCAGCACGTCGCCGCGCATGCGTTCCTTGGCCGCCTTGAGATCGAGCGCGCGAAACTCGTTCCACTCGGTGACGACGACGAGGACGTCGGCGCCGTCCAAGGCCTCGAGCGCGCTCTCGCACCAGGTCATGCCGGGCAAGAGCGGCTCGCCCTGCTTGCGCCCCTGCGGATCGAAGCCCCTGACGGCGGCGCCGCGCTCCTGCAGCATCGGCACGATGACGAGGCTCGGGGCGTCGCGCATGTCGTCGGTGTTGGGTTTGAAGGTGACGCCGAGGATCGCCACCGTCTTATCGCGCACCGAGCCGCCCGCCGCTTTCTCGACGCGGTGCGCCATGGCGATCTTGCGCTCGTGGTTGACGCGCTCGACCTGCTCGATGATCGACAAGGGCGCCTTGGCCTCGCGCCCGGTGCGGATCAGCGCGGAGACGTCCTTGGGAAAGCACGAGCCGCCGTAGCCCGGCCCCGGGTGCAGGAACTTGTCGCCGATGCGCCGGTCCTTGCCCATGGCGGAGGCGACCTCCTGCACGTCGGCACCGAGCGTCTCGCACAGGTCGGCGACCTCGTTGATGAAGCTGATCTTCAAGGCGAGGAAAGCGTTGGCGGCGTACTTTGCCAATTCCGCCGACTCGCGCCCGACGAACACCACGGGCGCGTTGCGCAGCGCCAGCGGCTTGTAGAGGCGCCCCATCAGCTCGCGCGCGCGCTCATCGTCCAAGCCGATGAGCACCCGGTCGGGATGCATGAAGTCCTGGATCGCCGAGCCCTCGCGCAGGAACTCGGGGTTGGAGCACACGGCAAACTCGGCCTCGGGCCGCAGCGCGCGCAACCTGCGCTCGATCTCGCGGCTCGTCCCCACCGGCACCGTCGACTTGGTGACGATGACGGTGAAGCCGTTGAGATGCGGCGCCATCTCCTCGACCGCGGCGTAGACGTAGGAGAGATCGGCGTAGCCGTCGCCGCGGCGCATGGGCGTGCCGACGGCGAGCAGGACGATGTCGGCCTGGCTCGCGGACGATCTCAGATCGTCGGTGAAGAGGAGGCGCTCGGCCTTCATGTTGCGCTGAACGAGGTCGTCGAGCCCCGGCTCGTAGATCGGCGAGCGGCCGGCCCTGAGGTCGGCGAGGCGCTTAGCGTCCTTCTCGACGCAGGTGACCGTCCAGCCGAACTCCGAGAAGCAGGCAGCGGAGACGAGACCGACATAGCCGGCGCCGATCATGCAGATGTTCAAGTGCGTCCTCCCCAGCTGGCGAGACGATAGCCCGCCGCAACGACGCGCCAATGGCTACCCCAGAGGGTCGGCGGGTGGCAATTGCGGCTTATGCGCACCCGCTGCGGCCTGCAAGGGACCAACGCTCCGGGGAAGCGTTTCAGACGTCGAACTCGTCGATCTTGGTGAACGCCTCGCGCAGCGCCTCCGACCAAGCGCTCGACAAGTTCTTGAAGTATTCGTCGTCCTTGTCGATGCGCTTCTCGCGCCGCAGATCGAGGCTGTCGCGCTCGTAGACGAGGATGTCGATCGGCATGCCGACCGACAGATTGGAGCGCAGGGTGGAATCGAACGACAAAAGAATGAGCTTGGCCGCCTCGCCGAGGCGCATGGTCGGCTGCGCCACGCGGTCGAGGATCGGTTTGCCGTACTTGTGCTCGCCGATCTGGAAATAGGGCGTGTCGTCGGTCGCCTCGATGAAGTTGCCTTCCGGGTAGATCTGAAATAGGCGCGGCGGCTCCTGCTTGATCTGGCCGCCCAGAATGAACGAGCCGGCAAACCCCGTCTTCGCCGCGTCGAGCGCCGGCCCATCTATGGCGCGTACGCTGCGGACGGCGTCGCCGACGAGGCGGGCGGCGCGATACATCGAGTGCACGCCGAGCAGGTTGGGGGCTTCGGGGTCCGGGTCGATGATCTGCTCGTTCAACAGGCTGACCACCGACTGCGTGAGCGACAGGTTGCCGGCGGCGAGCAGCACCAGCACGCGGTCTCCGGGCTCGCACCAGTAGTGGATCTTGCGATACTGCGCGATGTTGTCGACGCCCGCGTTGGTACGCGTGTCGGCAGCGAACACGAGGCCGCGATTAAGCCGCATCGCGACACAGTAGGTCATCACCTCACCTCGATTTGCAGCCATGGGCCCTTCGTGCGCGAAAGGTCCCCAAAGGCTCATTGCTGGGCGCTTTGCTGCTGGACTTCGACGACCACGTCAAGCACCTCTTCGACCCCGCCGCGGCGGGTGCCGCGGACGGGCGCGGCCGAGACCGAATCGAGCCCGCAGGCGAGCCGCACGTAGCGGTCGGTCGGACACAGCCGGTTGGCCGGATCGAAGCCGAGCCAGCCGAGCCCTTTGATCCACACCTCGGCCCAAGCATGGTGCGCCTCGGAAGGCTCGTCGCTGTCGGTGAGAAAGTAGCCGTTCACGTAGCGCGCCGGCACGTCCATGACGCGGGCCGCGGAGATGAAAATGTGGGCATGGTCCTGGCACACGCCCATGCCGTCCTTGAGGGCCTCTGCGGCGCTGGTGCGCGCGTGGGTCGCGCCGACGACGTAGGCGACGCGCTCGTGCACGGCATCCATGAGCTTGTGCAAGCGGTCGATTGTATCCTCGCCCGTAATGGCGGCGGACAGGGCGCGGATCGCCTCGTCGGGGGCCGTCCGCGGCGTCTCGCGCTTATAGACCCGGCTCGGCGCGACCTCGATCAGGCCGCGCACAAACCCGGCCCGGTCGCGGGTCTCGACCGTGCCGCGGGCGACGATGCTGATCTCGTTGTGCGCCTCGGGGATCACGACGAGGTGCGACATGTTGCCGAAACTGTCGCGAAAGCGCACCGCCTCGTCGATGTGCGGCATCTCGATTGTCCAGCTCACGACCTGCTGGCCGTCGAACGACGGCGGCGTGAGCCGCAAGGACTGGATGCTGTAGTGCGCCGGCGCCGCCAACGAGTACCGCGTCACGTGGGAGATCGAGACGAGCACGAACGAGAAACCTCCTTCTCATGCGTTGAAATGATACGCCTCGGCGATCTCCGAGCCCAGCCGATTGTTGCGGGCGATGAAGTCCTCAAGAAACTCGTGCAAGCCGGACTGAAAGATCCGGTTTATGTCGCCCTCCTCGAGGATGCTCGTCGCCCCGCTTGCCGTCTCATGGCAGGCGAACCGCTCGCCGTGGAGCTCGGCCAGGTGGTCGAGGGCCAGCTCGATCTCGTCGTAGCACGACCGCAGCGAGCGCGGCATCGCCTGGTTGAGGATGAGATATTCGGCAATGCGCCAGGGCTTGTAGCTCTCCTTGTAGACCCAGCGGTAGCTGCGGTGGGCGGAGACGGAGCGCAGGATTGCACCCCACTGCACGTTGTCGACGCCGCTGCCCACCATGGCGATCTCGGGCAACAGCACATAGTACTTCACATCGAGAATGCGCGAGGTGTTGTCGGCCCGCTCCAGAAAAGTGCCGAGCTGGCTGAAGTAGAAGGTGTCGTTGCGCAGGATGGTGTTGAGCAGCGTGCCGCGATAGAGGGCCGAGCGCGAGCGGATCCAATCGAGGATGCGCGGCAGCTCGCCGGCAGTGACCTCGGCCGGCCTGATGTTGCCGAACTCGAGCCAGGCGCCGTTGAGGCTCTCCCACATGTCGCGCGTCAGCGCGGTGCGCTGCGCGCGGCCGTTGAGCCGCGCCGCCGACAGGCACGATTTGACGCTCGAGGAATTGTCGCAGTCGAACAACAGGTAGTTGATCACGTCGCGCGTGGTCAGCGCCTCGTGCTTGGCGAAATAGCCCTGCGCGCACCCAGCGCTCGCCAGCGTCGAGCGCCACTCCTCGTGGTAGCCCTCTCCGTCGCGCGGCAAGAGCGCGATGCGGTAGCCGACCTCGATCAGGCGCGCCATGTTCTCGGCGCGCTCCACGTAGCGCGCCAGCCAGAAGAGATCGTTGGCGGTCCGTCCCAACATGCGATGCGCTTCGCGCCTGCCTCCTTAAAGCATCAGTCCTGCAGCACCCAGGTATCCTTGGTGCCGCCGCCCTGGCTCGAGTTGACCACGAGCGATCCCGGCTTCAAAGCCACGCGGGTGAGGCCGCCGGGCGCGAGCCGCACCTGGTCGCCGAAGAGGACGAAGGGCCGCAAATCGAGATGGCGGGGGGCGAGGCCCGCCTCGACCAGTGTGGGGCAGGTCGAGAGCGCGAGCGTCGGCTGCCCGATGTAGTTCTCGGGCTCCGTCTTGAGCTTGGCGCGAAAGGCATCGATCTCCTCCTTCGACGCCGTGGGGCCGACGAGCATCCCGTAGCCGCCCGAGCCGTGCACCTCCTTGACCACGAGCTCCTCCAGGTGCTCGAGCACGTAGGCGAGATCCTCGGCGACGCGGCAGTTGTAGGTGGGCACGTTCTGCAGGATCGGCGCGTTGCCCGTGTAGAATTTGATGATCTCCGGAATGTAGCTGTAGATCGCCTTGTCGTCGGCGATGCCGGCGCCCGGCGCGTTGACGATGGTCACGCGGCCGGCCCGGTAGAGGTCGAAGAGGCCGGGCACGCCCAGAACCGAATCGGGGCGGAACACGAGGGGATCGAGAAAGTCGTCGTCGATGCGCCGATAGAGCACGTCGACCTGGCGGGGCCCCTGCGTCGTCTTCATCTGCAGCGCGCCGTCGAGCACGACGAGGTCATGGCCCTCGACCAGCTCCACGCCCATCTGGTCGGCGAGGAAGGAGTGCTCGAAGTAGGCGCTGTTGTAGAGGCCGGGCGTCAGAAGTGCGATGGTCGGCTCGCGGCCCAGACCCTTGGGCGCGACGCTCTCCAGCGTCTTCAAGAGATGGTCGGGATAGTTCTCGACCGGCGCCACCCGGTTCTTGGCGAAGAGGTCGGGGAACATGTGCATCATCGTCTCCCGGTTCTCGATCATGTAGGAGACGCCCGAGGGGGTGCGCGTATTGTCCTCCAGCACAAAGAAATCGCTCTCGCTCGTGCGCACGATGTCGATGCCGATGATGTGGCTGTAGATGCCGAGCGGCGGCTCGGCGCCGATCATCTCGGGCACGAAGGCGCTGTTGGAGATGACGAGCTGCTCGGGGATGCGGCCCGCCTTGATGATCTCCTGGCGGTGATAGATGTCGTACATGAACGCGTTGAGCGCGCGCACACGCTGCTCGATGCCGCTCCTCAAGCGTCGCCACTCACCGGCGGAGAGGATGCGCGGAACGATGTCGAAGGGAATGAGCCGCTCGGCGGCTTCCTGGTTGCCGTAGACGGCGAACGTAATGCCGGTGCGCCGGAACAGCGCCTCCGCCTCGACCAGCTTTTGCTTCAGGTCGTCGAGCTTTTGTGTCCCGAGCCACTCGGCAACGGCCTGATAGGGCACACGAACCCCACCGCCGGTGCCATTCATCTCATCGAATGCGGCGCCCAAGGCAGCCTCGCGTCTGACGCATGCAATCTTCTTCCGCAAATGCCAGGCCAATGCGCAAATGCCGCCAGATTGCGACAAAAGGCAAGCGCGCCCGATCGTCCCGCTGCCTCAGAGAAAGGCAGTTGCCTTAACAATCAGCAGAACGACATCCGGCCGCTGGACGCTCACGTCCGGACGCGAACGCTGGACCTCAGAACAAGCCTTCGATCTGGCCGTCGGCATTGAGGCGGATGGCCTCCGCCGCCGGCACGCGCGGCAGACCCGGCATGGTCATGACATCGCCGGTGAGAACCACCACGAACTCGGCGCCGGCCGACAGGCGCAGCTCGCGCACCGGCACCACGTGGCCCCGCGGCGCACCGCGCAAGGTAGGATCGGTCGAGAACGAGTACTGGGTCTTGGCCATGCACACGGGCAGCTTGCCGAAGCCGCCCGCCTCCAGATCCTTGAACGCGGTCTCCACCGACGCATCGCAGGCGATGTCGGTGGCGCGATAGATCTCGGTGGCAATCGTCTTGACCTTGTCGCGCAAGCTCATCTCGTCGGGATAGAGCGGCCGGAACGCGGCCTTGCCGCTGTCGGCGAGCTCCACGACGTGGCGCGCCAGCGCCTCAGCGCCCTTGCTGCCGTCGGCCCAGTGCGTGCACACGAAGGCCTTGGTGCCGACGCTCTCGGCCGCCTTCATCACCTCCTGGACCTCGGCCTCGGTGTCGGTAATGAAGCGATTGACGGCAACGACGACGGGCACGCCGAACTTGCCGATGTTCTCCAAATGCTGCTTCAGGTTCTCGCAACCCTTGTTGACGGCGAGCACGTTCTCGTTCTTGAGGTTCTCCTTGGAGACGCCGCCGTGCATCTTGAGAGCGCGCACGGTGGCGACGATGACGACGGCCTCGGGCGCGAGCCCCGCCTTGCGGCACTTGATGTCGAAGAACTTCTCAGCGCCCAGGTCGGCGCCGAAGCCCGCCTCCGTCACCACGTAATCGGCAAGCTTCAACGCCGTCTTGGTCGCGAGCACCGAGTTGCAGCCGTGCGCGATGTTGGCGAAGGGGCCGCCGTGGATGAACACGGGGTTGTTCTCCAAGGTCTGCACCAGGTTCGGCATCAGCGCGTCCTTCAGGAGCACCGTCATGGCGCCGTCGGCCTTGAGCTCGCGGGCGCGGATCGGCGTCTTGTCGCGCGTGTAGGCGACGATGATGTTGCCGAGGCGGCGCTCCAGATCCTTCAAGTCGAGCGCCAGGCACAAGATCGCCATGACCTCGGAGGCGACCGTGATGTCGAAGCCGTCCTGGCGCGGAAAGCCGTTCGACACGCCGCCCAGCGAATTGACGATTGCGCGCAGCGCCCGGTCGTTCATGTCGAGCACGCGCCGCCACGCGACGCGGCGGCCGTCGATGGCGAGCCCGTTGCCCCAATAGATGTGGTTGTCCAGCATGGCGGACAGCAGATTGTGCGCCGACGTGATGGCGTGGAAATCGCCGGTGAAGTGCAGGTTGATGTCCTCCATCGGCACCACCTGGGCGTAGCCGCCGCCGGCCGCGCCGCCCTTCACGCCGAAGCAGGGCCCGAGCGAGGGCTCGCGCAGGCACATCATCGCCTTCTTGCCGATCAGGTTGAGGGCATCGCCGAGACCGACCGTCGTCGTCGTCTTGCCCTCGCCCGCCGGCGTTGGCGTCACGGCGGTGACCAGGATGAGCTTGCCGTCCTTGCGGTCCTTCAACGCGTTTATGTAGTCGAAGGTCACCTTGGCCTTCGTGGTGCCGTAGGGGACGAGGGCCTCGGCGGGAATGCCGACCTTGGCGGCCACCTCGGCGATGGGCTGCATCGTCGCCGCGCGTGCGATCTCGATGTCGGACTTGACGGTCACGGCTCTCGTTCCTCCCAAGACATGTTCTTGCGTGGCCGGCCCGACGCTCCGGGGCCGACGACGGATCGAAAAGTTTAACCCGCGCCGATATTGGCGGTTTGAGCGACGCCCGCCAAGTCTCGACTTTCCGACAGACGCGATGCCGCACTGCACCCGCCGGCGGAACGGTTAACCGGCGCTGTCGCCAATGTTGCCGCGCGCCCGCATGATGAGGGCGCCGGCCCCGACGACGAGGAGCGCGCCCACCGCGCCGGCAAGGTGCTCAAAGGTGTGGAGGCGCACACCCAGCGCCTGGGCCGTCTCCATCACCAGCGGCCGCAGCAACCGCTCCCCCACGATCAGCACGGCGGCGATCCAGCCAAGCAGAGCCGCGCCGCCCCAGACCAGGATCGGATAGCGGCCGAGCATGGCCATGATCAGCGTCGAGCCGCCGACCACGAGCGGAATGCTGATCAGGAGGCCAACCACGATCAGCGTCCAGTCCCCGCGCGATGCGCCCGCAATCGCCAGCACATTGTCGAGGCTCATGACCGCGTCGGCGATGGCGACCGTCTTCACCGCATCCCAGAGCGTCTCGCCCGAGCGCACGCTCTCCTCGCCCGTCTGCTCGGCGATGAGAAGCTTGACGGCAATCCAGAACAGAATGAGACCGCCCGCCAGAGCGAGCATGGGTACGCCCAAAAGCGAGCCGACGATGAGCGTGAAAATGATGCGCATGACCACCGCGGCCGCGGTGCCGAGCAGGATGCCGACCCGGCGCTGGCGGGGGGAAGCGTGCGGCAGGCGAGCGCGATGACGACGGCGTTGTCGCCGGCCAGCACGATATCGACGCCGATGACCTTGAGAACGGAGAGCCCGTAGCCGCCGATGCCGAGAAAACCGGCGATCTCGTCGAAGCCAATGTGGCTTGCCTCTACAATCATGCTCTCGACCGTCCCGCTCTCGACGGGTTTGACTTGTGGACCCAGAGGGGCGGCGTCAACTGTCGAGCCGCGCAAAGGTTCGACGGCTTGCGCCTCATTTACGGGAGAGGGAGGGCCAAGGCAACCTGGCCTCGGCGCCGCCGCGGGCACCGATGCGGGCAGCCGGCGCGCACGTGCCGCCCAACGTGAGCTTCATGCTGCAGGGCAGCATCGCGTGTCGTACCATCTCTGCTTAGGTGTATGGCAACGGCCGTCCTGACAGAATGCAGGACGAGCAGCCCTGGAGCCGGAATTGGGACAAGACCACGATCACGGGACCGCCAACCTCAACGAGCGCCGGCTGTTCTGGGCCGCCCTGTTGACGGCCGGGACCATGCTCGTCGAGGGGATCGGCGGCATCTTGGCTGGGTCGCTGGCGCTCCTTGCCGACGCCGGTCACATGCTGACGGACTCCGCCGCCCTGGTGCTCGCCTGGCTCGCTGTCCGCTTCGCGACCCGGCCCGCCGACTGGAAGCGCACCTACGGCTTCGACCGCTTCGAGGTGCTCGCGGCCTTCGCCAACGGGATCGCCCTGTTCTTCATTTCCATCGCCATTTCCTACGAGGCGGTGATGCGGCTCTTCGAGCCCGTCAAGATCATGGGCAATACCATGCTCGTCATCGCTACCGTCGGGCTTGTCGTCAACGTGTTGACGCTTTCGATCCTGCGCCAGGGCGGCCGCGGCAATCTCAATGTGCGCGCCGCCTTGCTGCACGTGATAAGCGATCTCTTGGGCTCCGTCGGGGCCATCGTCGCCGCGCTCGTCATCTTGTGGACAGGGTGGACGCCGATCGATCCGCTGCTCTCCATGCTCATCACGGTGCTCATCCTGCGCTCAGCCTGGCTCATCACCAAGGATGCCGCCCACATCCTGCTCGAAGGGGCGCCGAGCGGCCTCGATGTGCGCGAGGTCCAGAAGGATCTCGAGACCTCCGTGCCGGACGTCGAATCCATTCATCACGTTCATGCGTGGTCTTTGACCGAGGACCGCTGCCTGATGACGCTGCACGCCCGCGTCTCGCAATCCGCTCCGCCCGAACGAGTTGCTGCTGCCATCAAAGCGCGCCTCAGGCAGTGCTATGGCGTCGTCCACGCGACGGTGGAGATCGAGCATCGCGCCTGCGCCGACGCCACGGCCCCAGATGCCCCCGGCAAAGCGTAGCCTGAGGACCTGAAGCCCTGCCCGCGCCCGCGCCGGCCGGGGAGTTCCCATGACCGATTGTTCAGCCAAAGCTGCTACGACTAGCCCCATGGCAGAGCCGACCGCCCAGTCCCCGGCCGACGGACCGCGCCCCAAGGTGGTGATCGCGGACAAGAACCCCGTCGTGCGCGCCGGGCTGCAGGACTTCATCCACCGCGACGGCCGCTTCGAGGTCGTCGGCATGGTGCCGACGGGAACCGCGTTTCTCGCCCATGCGCAAGAGCATCCCGCCGACATCGCCATCGTCGGCTGGGCCCTTCCCGACATGACCGGCGCGGACATCCTCGCCGCTCTGAAACGTAACGGCGACACCACACGCGTCATCGTCTACACGGGCGAGCCCGGCAAGGACGTCCTGCGCCAGGCAGTCCGGCTCGGAGCGTGGGGGTTCATCTCCAAGAGCGACGAGCCAGCGGTTTTGCTGGACGCCGTCGCCGCCGTCGCGCGCGGACGCATGTCGCTGCCCTACGTCGATTTGCAGTCGTTGACGCGCGATCCCCTGGGCGAGCTGACGGCGCGCGAGCGCGAGCTCTTGGTGGCGCTCGCCAACGGGTGGACCAACCTGCAGATCGCCTCGCGCATCGGTATCTCGCGCAATACCGTCAAATATCACCTCAAGAACCTCTACGATAAGCTCGGCGTTACCAACCGCGCCATGGCAGTCGCGCTCTACATGTCGGCCACCATGGACGGCCGCTGAGCCCCCATTGCAGATGCAGAAATTGCTGCTGCGCAGCATCGGTGCTGCGCCTGCGTGGGGGTAGGTCTGCCGCTACCCGACAGCGTCCTGGGCCTGCCCAATAGGGTGTTGCGCGCGCCTCTTCAGAAATGGATGTTGCGCTCCTGGGACGCCGCCCATCAATCCGGTCAACGAGATCCGCGTGCCGCAGGGCGGGATCGACGTAGAGCGGGCAACCAGCACTTGGCGGGCCGAGCAAAACAACTACAAGATCAAGACGGCTACTCCGGAGGAAAACGCATAAATGCTGGTCACGACGCATCTCTTCATTCCGGGGCCCACCAACATTTCCGAGGCCGTCCGCTTCGCGATGGACATCCGCATGGAGGACATGCGCTCGGCCGCGTCGGCCACCAGCCGGCCCGAGGCGAAGCTCAAGCTTGCCGGTTGACTTGGATTAAGGCGGCGCCGCTTGCGGTGCCGTCACTACCCACTGCGAGCTGGCGGGTGTTGGCCCTAGCCTCGAAGTTAGAGTTGAGGCCCGCTGCAGATTGAACAAGAGACGACCAGAGGAACGCCCACGATGAGCTACACACTCTACCCCCTCCGCCAAGCCCGCCTGCAGCGCTCAGAGCTCGCCGTGCCGGGATCGAACCCGACCATGATCGAGAAGGCGGCGATGAGTGCCGCCGACTTCGTCTTCCTCGACTGCGAGGACGCGGTCGCCCCGCCCGACAAGGAGCAGGCCCGCAAGAACATCATCCAGGCACTGAACGACATCGACTGGCGGGCCAAGGGCAAGACCGTATCGGTGCGCATCAATGGCCTCGACACGCACTACATGTATCGCGACGTAGTCGACATCATGGAGCAGGCCGGCTCCAAGCTCGACACCATTCTGATCCCCAAGGTCGGCACGCCGGCCGACGTCTACACGGTCGAGTGCATCGTCAGCCAGATCGAGGTCGCCAAAGGCTTCACCAACAAGGTCGCCACCGAGGCCCTGATCGAAACGCCGCTGGGCATGGCCAACGTCGAGGCGATCGCCGCCGCCCCGAGCCGGCTGGAAGCGATGCACTTCGGCGTCGCCGACTATGCCGCCTTCAACAAGGCGCGCACCGTCGTGATCGGCGGCCTGAACCCCGACTATCCCGGTGATCAGTGGCACTTCGCGCTGTCGCGCATGACGGTCGCTTGCCGCGCCTTCGGTCTCCGCCCGATCGACGGACCGTTCGGCGACTTCTCCGATCCCGACGGCTACACGGCGGGCGCAAAGCGCGCGGCAGCTCTCGGCATCGAGGGCAAGTGGGCGATCCACCCCTCCCAGATCGAGCTCGCCAACGCCGTGTTCTCGCCCACGGCCAAAGAGGTGGAGCGCGCCGAGCGCATACTCGCCGCGCTCAAGGAGGCCGAGGCTCAGGGCAAGGGCGCGGCTTCGCTCGACGGCAAGATGATCGACGCGGCGTCTGAGAAGATGGCCAAGAACCTCATCGCCACCGCTGCCGCCATCAAGGCTTCGGAAGCGGCCCAGAAGGCCGCCTGAGCCCATCAAAAAATTAGTCTAGGGAGCTAGAAAATGGACATTCACGAATACCAAGCCA
Source organism: uncultured Alphaproteobacteria bacterium (assembly GCA_963728165.1). Taxonomy (GTDB): domain Bacteria; phylum Pseudomonadota; class Alphaproteobacteria; order Rhizobiales; family Hyphomicrobiaceae; genus Hyphomicrobium_A. The sequence continues at coordinate 537,969 of CAVSIY010000006.1, forward strand.
AGGAGCTGCTCTCCAAGTTCGGCGTGCCGATCCCGCGCGGCGGCCTCGCCTACAGCCCCGAGCAGACCACCTATCGCGCCACCGAGATTGGCGGCCACAAGTGGGTGGTCAAGGCGCAGATCCACTCGGGCGCCCGCGGCAAGGCCGGCGGCATCAAGCTGTGCACCAACGACAACGAGCTGGAGCGCGCCGCTGAGGACCTTCTCGGCAAGAAGCTCGTGACCACCCAGACCGGCCCCTCCGGCAAGCTCGTCTCGCGCCTCTACGTCGAGGAGGCGACCGATATCGCCAAGGAGATCTATCTCGCTCTGGTCATGGACCGCGCCTTGGAGCGCATCATGGTGGTCGCCTCTGCCGCCGGCGGCATGGAGATCGAAGAGATCTCGGCCAAGCAGCCCGACACCATCATCCGCGTCGTCGTCGACCCGGCGGTGGGCATGCAGGCGTTCCAGGCGCGCGAGGTCGCCTACGGGCTCGGCGTCGACCCCGAGATCATCAACAAGCTCGTCCCGACCATCATGGGCTGCTATCGCGCCTTCCGCGATCTCGACGCCACCATGGTCGAGATCAACCCGCTGGTGATCACCAAGGACAAGCACCTCCTCGCGCTCGACGCCAAGATGTCGTTCGATGACAACGCCCTCTTCCGCCGCCCGCACATCGCGGAATTGCGCGACAAGAGCCAGGAGGACCCGCGCGAGACCTACGCGTCTGACCGCGGGCTTGCCTACGTCGGCCTCGACGGCGACATCGGCTGCGTCGTCAACGGCGCTGGCCTCGCCATGGCGACGCTCGACATGATCAAGCTCGCCGGCGGCGAGCCTGCGAACTTCCTCGACATCGGCGGCGGCGCATCTCCTGAGCGTGTCGCCAAGTCGTTCAAGGCGGTGTTGAAGGACAAGAAGGTCAAGGCCCTGCTGTTGAACGTGTTCGCCGGCATCAACCGTTGCGACTGGGTGGCGAAGGGCGTGGTCGATGCCGTCACCGAGCTCAACATCAAGATGCCCGTGGTCGTGCGGCTCGCCGGCACCAATGTGGAAGAGGGCCGTCGCATTCTCAATGAAAGCGGGCTCACGGTCATCACCGCGGAAACGCTGGCGGAAGCGGCCCAGAAGGCCGTATCCGCCGCAAAAAGCGCCGCTTGAATAGGGAGAACGCTCACATGGCTATCTTCGTCAACGAGAACACGCCGATCCTCATCCAGGGATTCACCGGACGCATCGGCACCTTCCACGCCCAGGAGATGATCGACTACGGTTCCAACGTCGTCGGCGGCGTCACCCCCGGCAAGGGCGGCACCACCCACCTCGGGCGCCCGGTGTTCAACACCGTCAAGGGTGCCGTGCAGGAGACGGGCGCGCAGGCCTCGATCGTGTTCGTGCCGCCGCCGTTCGCGGCCGACGCGATCATGGAAGCGGCCGACGGCGGCATCAAGTACTGCGTTTGCATCACCGACGGCATCCCGGCCCAGGACATGATCCGCGTGAAGCGCTACATGCGCCGCTACAAGAAAGAGAACCGCATGGTGCTGACGGGGCCCAACTGCGCCGGCACCATCAGCCCCGGCAAGGCCATGCTCGGCATCATGCCCGGGCACATCTACATCCCCGGCCGCGTCGGCGTCATCGGCCGCTCGGGCACGCTAGGCTACGAGGCCGCCTCCCAGCTGAAGGCGCTCGGCATCGGCATCTCGACCTCGGTGGGCATCGGCGGCGATCCGATCAACGGCTCGTCGTTCCGCGACGTGCTCGAGTACTTCGAGCAGGACCCCGAGACCGAGGCCGTGCTCATGATCGGCGAGATCGGCGGTCCGCAGGAGGCCGAGGGCGGCCAGTTCGCGCGCGACCACATGAAGAAGCCGGTCATCGCCTACGTCGCCGGCCTCTCCGCACCCAAGGGGCGGCGCATGGGTCATGCCGGCGCCATCATCTCCGCGTTCGGCGAGTCCGCACCGGAGAAAGTGGAGATCCTTAAGGGTTGCGGCGTGACTATTGCGCCGACGCCGTCGGAGATGGGCTCGACCGTTGCCAACGTCCTGTCTCAGATGAAGAAGGTCGCGTGAGCGCCTCATGACTGTCTCGTGAATGTCTGGGCCTGCCCTTAGAACGAGGGCAGGCCCGCACTTCGCCAGCGTTCGGGCTCTTCGCGATCGACTATCCGCTCATCGGCCCGGCGTTGAGACGCGTTGGGCCGAAGTGCCCTGATCGGTGCGTGGAGGTTATTGGCGTATGCTGGAAGAGGCGACTGACACCGCACGCGGCAAGCTCGACGGATCCAAGCTGCGCGACGAGCTGCGCGCGCTGCGCACCAAGATCCCCGACACGCCCGCGCTCAACCCCATCGTCAGCCTGGCGTTCGAGCTGTCGCGTCGGCTCGAATCCGGCGATATCGGCTTTGAGGACGTACAAGCGCTTGCGACCCGGATGATGGACCGCGCCAGCGTGCATCGTGCGCGCCACTTGCGCGAGCACATAGGCTTCGTCGATCCCGCCGCCACCCACAACGAGTTCTCCAACTACGTCGCGAGCACGGCGCACGCCGGCGACTTCGATGCCTTCAAGGCACGATGGGAGCGGGCCCGCACCGGCATTGTGCTGACCGCGCACCCGACCTTCGGGCTGTCGCAACCCTTGTCGCAGGAGATGGCCGAGATCGCCCTCGACGGCGGGCCGGAGAACCAGCCGATCGGCACGCCGCACCGCCCCGACAGCCCCTTGACCCTCGACTACGAGCACACGAGCGCGCAAGCCGCGATCGGCAATCTGCGCGACGCCTACGTCGATCTCCTCGAGCATTTCTATGCCGCGGCGACCGGCGCCTTCGGCGCCAAGGCGTTTGCGCTCGCCCCAAACCTCGCCACCTTCGCCTCCTGGGTCGGCTACGACCTCGACGGACGCAACGACATCCGCTGGACCTTCTCCTTCCTGGTGCGTCTCAAGGAGAAGCACGCCGCGCTCAACGACATCCGCGACCGCTTCCTCGCCCTCAAGAGCAAGCTCGGCGACAGCGCCGAGGTGCTGAGGCTCTCGCGGCAGATCACCGGCAAGCTCGATCTCGCCATCGCCGCCGTCGACGAGCAGATCACGGCGATCGACCAGGTGGGCCGCGACGGCTTCACGCTCGCGGAGGCCGCCAATCTCATTACCAAGCCCGAGGGCTACAACCTCGTCTCCATCGAGCCGCTGACAAGCCTCTTGGATGCCATGATCGAGGCGGCGCCGAACGCCGACGCCAAATGCGCCGTCGCCGCGCTCTCCGGCCTGCTGCAGGCGACCGGGCTCGGGACCTCGCACATCCATCTGCGCGTCAACGCGGTGCAGATCAACAATGCGTTCCGCGCCTTCGTGCACGAGCCCTGGACGCGCGACTTGACCGAGCGCCAAGCGCTCGCGCGCATCGTGGAGATGATCCGCACCGCCAAGCCGGAAACGGTCAACTTCGAGACGCTCGACCTGGAGACCGCGACCGCCATCCGCCAGTTCGCGCTCGCCGCCCAGATCATCAAGCACGTCGACCGCGACACGCCGATCCGCTACCTGATCGCCGAGTGCGAGAGCCCCGCAACGATCCTCATCGCACTGTTCTTCGCCAAGCTGTTCGGCGTCGACAAGATCGTCGACATCTCGCCGCTGTTTGAGACACCGACCGCGCTGGAGACGGGACCGCGACTGGTCGAGCGGCTGCTCGCCGAGGAGGCCTACCGCGAGTACGTGCGCGACCGCGGCCGCATCTGCGTGCAGACGGGATATTCCGACGCCGGCCGCTTCATCGGCCAGATCGCGGCGGGCCTCGCGCACGAGCGGCTGCACTTCGGTCTCGCCGAGGTGATCCACAAGGCCGACCTGCCGGGCGTCGAGACGCTGATCTTCTCCACCCACGGCGAGAGCATGGGCCGCGGCGCCTATCCCGGGCCCATGCGCCGGCGGCTGCGCTACGTCTTCTCCGGCGAGGCGCGCTGGCGCTTCTTCCGCCACGGGCTCCCCGTCAAGCACGAGACGAGCTTCCAGGGCGGCGACGGCTATCTGTTCTTCGCCAACAGGGAGTTTGCAACGCGCGCGCTCGCGACCATCGTCATCAGCGGCAAGGACCCCGGCGAGGGCGAGGACCCGTTCTACACCGACCTCAATCTCGCGCTCGATTTCCAGTTGCGTCTGCGCGATTACCAGCAGCACCTCTTCGCACATCCCGGCTACCGGGCGCTGCTTGGCGCCTTCGGCACCAACCTGCTGTTCAAGGTCGGCTCGCGGCCGGTGAAGCGGCAGGGTGAGCACACGAGCGAGCGCGGCGACCCGGCGCGCATGCGCGCCATCCCCAACAACGCCATCCTGCAGCAGTTCGGCTATACCGCCAACGTGGTGTCGGGGCTGGGCGCGGCGGTGGGCTCGGAGCGCGACCGTTTCGTGGAGCTCGCCAAGCGCTCACCGCGCCTCAGGATGCTGATCGAGATGATCGCACGGGCCAAGCAGCTGTCGAGCCTCAACGCCGTCGGCGCCAATGCCATGCCCTTCGACGCGGGGTTCTGGGCTTTGCGCGCGGCGTGGGGCCGCGAGCCCGAGCACGAGGCGCCCTTCAAGACGCTCGCTGCCCACCTTCTGGAGGACAATCGCGCCGACGCCATCAATGGGCTTGTGCACCATTTGCGGCTCGACGCCATCGAGCTGCATTCCATTCTGGAGGACATCGGGCTTGAGGGCGGCAAGATCCCCGACGATCACCGGCTCGAGCTCGACCTGTTGCAGGCGATCCGCCTGACGCTCATCATGCGCATCTTCATCCTGGCCGCGCAGCTGCCGCGCTTCACCACGGTGAACGACGTGTCCTATGCGCAGATCTTCCGCCAGGCGCTGGCGCTCGAGATCCCCGAGGTCGTGGGCTTCATGCGCCAGGCGTTCCCGCATCAGCCGCATGCGTCAGCAGCAACGGAAGCCTTCCAGGAGCAGGCCAGCTACCGGCCGCACTCAATCGACGACTACGGCCGCCTCGAGACGGAGATCCTGGAGCCGATGGAGGAGGCCTACGAGCTGGTGCGCGAGATCGGCACCGGCATCGCCCATCACTGGGGCGCCTTCGGCTAACCACCCAAAAAATTCGGGCCGCACATGCTCGAAAAGCATGGCGGCCCGTCGGGGGGGGCGAATTCGCTTGCGACCTACTCGCAGGGGACCGTCAGCGTCATGCCGACGGTGGGGAAGAACTTCTTGCAGCCGACGTTGGTGCTGACCTTGGTCACCGCCGGCGTGGCCTTGGCCTCGGCGCTCTCGCTCTTGTCGATTGACGCCGTCGAGATGCTCGAGTTCTCGCTCTCCACGTTCAACTCGACCGGATCGGCCTTGGCCGTCTCTTCGGTCGGGGTGATCTTTGCGGTCTCGACCTTCCTGGGCGCGCTGTCGCTCTCGACGATGAGCTTCCTGGCTGCGCGGATCACGCGCCTGGTCGCCGTGTGAACGCGCCTTTTATGGTAGTACACCGTGCTGTGCGAATAAACCGGCGTGTTGACCACCGGCGGAACGTACTCGCACGAGATGCAAGCCTGGGCCGCCGAGGCAAAAAGCGTCGCTGCAGCAAAAAGCGCAGCGGCGATTGCGGGAATTGTCCGGGTCATTGGGCGCTCCGTCGAATGATCACTGGGTCTCAGCTTGAATGTCTGACGCCGATCATGCGCGGCCGAGGGCGCTTGCGCTGTTCCCGCCGGAACAGGCAGGCACGCCGCCGGCTCGGAAGGAGCCTCATACTTAAGTTCAAATGCCGCTCTTTGTACGGACCGATTACTGAAAAATTAATCAGGTACGTCGCACACGGCATCAAAACGCCCGGAAAGCGCGATGCCCCCAATCTTCAAAGGCTTGCCGATTACCCGCGCGATTCTGATCGTCGTCGGCGCGGCGCTCGTCGTCATGCAGGCATCTGCCGTATTCCTCGATAGCGTTGCCGAATGGCGTGAGGCCGAGGTGATGGCGGAGCAGCGCGCCGCCGCAGCGCTCGACATGCTGGAGGCGGTTCATACGCAGGCGATGCTCAATCGCCAGCATCTGGACGACGGCGATCCCGCCGTCGCGACGCTCGACGGCACGATGAAGCAATTCTCAGAGTTCGAGCGAGGGGATACGGCTCTGGCTCACAATGGCTCCCAAGCTCCTGGCCTACCAGCAATCCCATGGCCACCAACGCGAACCTCCAAAGGACCAGGTTGACCGGGCAGCGATTGCCTCCGCCCGGACAAGCAAGGCAACCGTCGATGGCTGGCTGCGCATAGCGCGTCCCGTCATCCTGGGGCAGGGGCACGCGCTCAACGAAAAGTGCGTCTCCTGCCACGCAAGCCTGATGGGAATGGAAAAGGGGGATGTCGTCGGCACCTATAGCACCGCCGTGGATCTCGGCCCGGCAATCGCTTTCTGGCGCGCCAATACGCTGCATCAGGTCATCGCCGGTATCGGCATTACGCTCATCATACTCGGCGTCACCGCCACGCTGCTCCTCCTCACGACGTTGCGTCCGCTGCGCAATCTGACCCAAGCGACGCGGCGACTTGCGGCAGGCAGGCTCGATCGCGCGGTCGGCTACACGCAGCGGGGGGATGAGCTTGGAACGCTCGCCCGCTCGCTCGAAATCTTCCGCACCGGCCTGCTGGAGAAACGGCGCTCGGAGGAGAAGATCGCGCACATGACCCGCCACGATCTCCTGACGGGCTTGCCGAACCGCGCCTGTCTCAACGATCATCTTGACCACGCAATCGAAGGCCGCAGCAAGACAGGCTCCAAGATCGCCGCCATCGTCATCGATCTCGACCGGCTCAACGACATAAACGACGTGTTCGGCCATGCGGTCGGCGACGCCGTTCTGAAAGCCGTGTCCCGCTCCATGGCGGACACGCTGGCCGAAGGCGAGTTCGTCGCCCGGATCGGCGGCGATGGATTTGCGGCAGTGAAGGAGTTCCGCGAGCAATCTGCTCTTTTGGATTTCGTCGCCCGGCTTGAAGGCTGCATCGTCGCGACGCTGGTGATCGCCGGTTCGGACATTCGCAGCGCGGGGCATATCGGGGTCGCCGTCTATCCCGATGACGCCGCAATCAAGGATGAGCTGTTATCCAAGGCGGGCATCGCCATGCAGCGTGCCAAGACCAGCGCCCTCCAAACCGCCTGCTTCTACGAAGCGGCGATGGACGAGGCGGCGCGCAGCCGCCGCCGCCTCATCGCCGACCTCTGGGGTGCAATCGATCGCAAGGAGCTGATCCTTGCCTACCAGGTACAAAAGTCGGTCCGCACCCTGGAGACGATAGGCTACGAGGCACTGCTGCGCTGGCGCCACCCCGAGCTCGGGATGGTTTCGCCCGCCAAGTTCATTCCCTTCGCCGAGGACTGCGGCGCCATTGTACCCATCGGCGAATGGGTCGTGCGCACCGCCTGCGCCGAGGCGGCAAGCTGGCCGCAGCCGCACCGGATTGCCGTCAACCTTTCGCCGCTGCAGCTTGCCGACGGCAACTTGCCGGAGCGCGTGCATGACATTCTCATGGAAACCGGCTTGTCGCCGGCGCGGCTCGAGCTTGAAATCACCGAGTCCGCGATCATCGGCGACAAGGATCAGGCGCTGTCCATCCTCCGCCGGATCAAAGAGATGGGTGTCGCAATCGCCCTTGATGACTTCGGCACCGGGTATTCGTCGCTTGATACGCTCAGGTCTTTTCCCTTCGACAAGGTCAAAGTCGACCGCTCTTATGTCAAGGAGCTGAGCGCGAGCCCGCAGGCGCGGGCCATTCTTCGCGCCGTCATCACGCTCGGCCACAGCCTTGGAATCCCGGTCCTTGCCGAGGGCGTGGAGACCTGCGAGCAGCTCGACTTGCTCAAGAGCGAGCAATGCGACGAAGCGCAGGGCTATCTCTTCGGGCGACCCGTTGAAATCGAGCCTGACATCATATCCCGCGCTTCGTGAGCGACGCTGCCACGCGCCCACCTTGTGAAGATCGCTCAGGGCGAAAAGGCGAAAGAACCCCGCCTGCAGTGACGTGAGCCCCCCAAAAGACTGGCCCTGACAGCGTCACGACCCGGGCCAGCGCGAGAAGCACTGCACGAAGTAGGTGCAGGGCCCCAGGAGGCAGGAGCCGTTGGCGACGCCGACGCCGATGTGGTCCATTTCCTTGCCCACCAGATGCTTGCGGTGGCCGGCGGAGTTGAGCCACATCCTCAGCGCGCTCTCGGGCGTGGTGCCGTTGCCCCAGGCGATGTTCTCGGTCACCCGGATCACGCGCTGATGCGCGCTGTTGCGCGCCTCATAGCGGCTCGTAGGCGAGTTGCCGCCGGGGCCGAAGTGATCGAAATAGCCGCGCCGCGCCATGTCGCGCGCGTGATCGAAGGCGGCGGCCTGGCACACCGGGTCGACCGCGAAGGCAGGCAGGCCGTTTCTCACGCGAAAGTCGTTGGTGAGCGCGATCGTCTCGGCGGCGGCCTCTTCGACATTCAGAGGCTTGGGCGCAGCGACGGCGGCGCCTTGAATGGAGAGCGATGGCCCCAAAGACCGCGCGCGCTGCTGCGGGCCCCAGCCGGAAATGTCGTCGGCGTGCGCGACGGCCGGCCAGCCCGTCGTCAGGATGAGCGGCACGAGCAGCTCTGGCGGTGCGGCGCCGGGCCGGGCCGGCGCGATGTGCGTGAGAAGGTGCAAGCCCCACGATCCCGTCCCCCGAATCGAATCGTTGCGCTCGCACCACTCGGCAGTAAAAGAAACTCTAGCACAAGATCGGGCGACCACGTCGGATACCGGACAATTGGAATGCTGACGAATGTCAACCTTGCAATGGTCTGCAGATGCGGCTGCATCGCGATGCGCGCCCATCGTGGTGCGCCTGATTGCGGCTAGGGTGCATGCTGATGATGTCGGCGCCGAAAATGCCGTGACCCGCAGACGAGGCGACGGAGCGCGGCTTTCCGCGTACACTCCATGAGACGCGCTGCGGCCCTGGAACGTCGCCCACGAACGCGTCGTTTGATGGCATACTCCGCAACGACAGGGTCGGAAAAGTACGAGGGACAAAATGTATAGAGTTCTGCTGGCAGCCGCCGCGCTCATCGGCGCACTATCGGTGGCTTGCGAAGCCGGGGGCTATGATAACGGCTATGCCCCGGCGCCGGGCTATCGCCATCATTTCAAACGCGCTCACGCGCATCGTTGGCGGCCGGCCAAGATCTATCATATGGGTGTGGGTGGCCTGATCATCGTCGACGAGCCCTACGGTGAATGGATCCACGAGCGCGCCGTCCGCACCCGCGATCCGATCATCTGGGCCCGGTGATCCCCACAAGGGGATCGCCCAACACAGGTGTCTGACCCTCCGGGTCTGACACCGCGGGGCACGATGCACAGCAACAGCAGTGCGTGTCAGACCCATGGGGTCGGACACGCCCCCCTAATGATGCCCCCAGACCTCCACGGTGGCATAGGCGCGGTCGCGCTTGGAGGTCGCAATTGCGCGCGAGCGCCACGTAGCCTCGATCTCCTTGATCGCTGCGTCCTTCTTCAGGTCGACCGGCCCGAAGGCCTCGTCGGCCGCCACCTTGATGCGGTTGTTCTCCAGGTCGTCCTTGGCGCCGTCCTCGTAGACGACGGCGAGGTCGGTCATGGTGATGTCGCGGTCCTTGACCGAGACGCGCAGCTTCTTGAAGCCGCCGTCGTTCTTGCCGACGGGGATCTTGACCTTATCGAAGCCGATGGAGCCGGCGGTGTCGGTGCCGAGCAGCACCCAGCCGTCGTTGTACTTGGCGCCCTCGCCGTTGGGGCCGAGCCAGCCGTCCTTGTACTCGCCGAACACCTCCACGCGCGCCTGGCCCTTGAAGTCGGGGCGCGAGCGATAGACCACCTGGAACTCCTTGATGAAGGCGTCGCGGTTCAAGGGGATCCAATCGGTCTTGCGGTTGGCGTTGATCTTGGCGTCGCTCAGCAGCGTCTCGAAGTCGCCGTTATCGTAGACCGCTTTGAGATCGCTGATGTAGATGTCGTTCTTGAGGACGCGCAGGCGCACGCGATCGAACTTGCCGATCTCGGGGCCGACGCGGATGACGTCGCGGTCGACGAGGAAGCCGACGTCCTGCACGCCGAACAGCACCTCGCCGTTGTCCGTCGCCTTGCCGGCGGGCGTCGCGGTCTTCTCCGGTGCGGTCGGGCGCGTTCCGACATGGCGCCGGCGCCGCTTGGCGATCTTGATCAGCTGCGAGTTATCCGGGCTAGCCTTGGGCGCGCGCTCGACCGGAGCGCTCGTCACCTCGCGCGCTTGCGACATCGTAACTGCGGCGGTGGCCGCAAGCGCGAAACCCGCCAAAGCCAGCTTGAGAATCATGATCCCCACTCCCCCAAAAAGTGCCCCGGCGGACTCGTGCTCCGCGGCTGTTCTTAACTCACTCCGCCCTTGAAAAAAAGGCGCTGCATGGCGGCATGACAGCGGGCCATGGCGCCATGTTGAGCGCGCATGAGCGCCTGTCGGGCTATCTAGGGGGAAATTAACGACATTGGCCTAAAGCGGTCCTGTCATACGCCTCGCGATCTCCCCCGCGACGCCGCTCTGCTGTCCCCAAGTGCCTCCAAGCGTCCATGACACGACAGTCGATATTGAACCTCATCTTCAACGGCGTCGGCGTGCTCCTCGGGCTCGGGATCGCGGGCTATGTCGTCTACTCGCTGGTCCACACCGAGCTGGAGCCGGCGTGTAGCACGCGCTACCCGGCGCCGACCCGCTTCTCGCTCAACACGTCCGGCGGCGCGCTGCTGTCTCCGATCGAGCTGCAGGCCCGCGTCGGCATCAACGAGTGGGGCATGGTCGACAATGCCAAGGTGGTCCCCGCTGCAGAGGCGCCGGGAGGTGCCGCGCTCGAGGTCAGGCTCGCGAACGTCCCCGACGTCGAGACGGGCCGCGAGCGCGCGGCGAACGGCGTCTCCTTCCGCTGGCACGCTCCCGGCATGCGCAGCGCGACTGCGGTCTGCCTCAGCTACGCGCTGTGGCTGCCCAACGACTTTGCGTTCGCCGCCGGTGGGCTGCTGCCCGGGCCGTTCGGCGGCTCGACCCAAACCGCGGCGACCGAGGGGCAATTCGCTGCGCGCCTGCAATGGAGCAGGGGAGGAGACAGTGGGCTCGAGCTTGCAACGGCGGGACAAGGATTTAGAGTTGCCAACGCTCGCGCCTTTCCGCTGCCGAAGGGCCGCTGGGCGCGCGTCGAGCAGGAGCTGGTGCTGAACACGCCCGGGGCGGCGGACGGCATAGCGCGCCTATGGCTCGATGGAGAGCTCAAGGTGGAAGATAAGGAGGTGGCGCTGCGCAAGGACAAGAGCGCCGCGATCATCGGCGTGCTCGCCGACATCGGCTACCTGCGCACGCCGGCCAAGCCCGGCATGCTGCGCCTCACGCCGTTCGAGCTCTCCTGGAAGTAGGACACTGCCGTTGTGCGCGTGCCAACCGACCGCGCGCCCCCGCTGCAATTTTTGCTTCGCACTCCCCATATTGTGCCTCGACAGGCCGAGGCCGCGCTTGCCGCCACCTCGGCAGGGAGAGTGACATGGCAAATATTCTGGGATTTCTCGGCGAAGGCTTCGCCGGATCACAAGCCAATGGACCGACGGCACCGCACGGGAGCGATGAGCCTTCCGACGCTGCGCTGCTCGATTCCTATTCGCGCGCCGTCGTCGATGCGGTCGAGGCCGTCGCCCCGGCCGTGGTCCATGTCGAGGTCGCCGGCGTCCGCCACGGCCGCGCGGCGCAGGGGACGGGCTCGGGCGTCATCGTCTCGCCCGATGCGCTGATCCTCACCAACAATCACGTCGTCGACGCCTCGCAGGCGATCTCGGTGTCGCTGTCGGACGGACGCAAGTTCACAGCGCGCGCGCTCGGCCGCGACGCCGACACCGATCTTGCCGTATTGCGCGGCGAGACGGGCGAGACGCTGCCCACCGCGCGGCTCGCCAACTCCAAGCATGTGCGCCCCGGCCAGATCGCCATCGCGATCGGCAATCCTCTGGGCTTCCAGTCGACGGTGACGGCCGGCATCGTCTCGGCGGTCGGCCGTTCCTTGCGCGCCCAGAACGGACGCCTGATCGGCGACGTGATCCAGACCGACGCCGCGCTCAACCCCGGCAACTCGGGCGGCCCGCTCGCAAGCTCGGCCGGGGAGGTGATCGGCATCAACACTGCCATGATCCTCGGCGCGCAGGGCATCTGCTTCTCGGTGGCGGCCAACACGGCGCTGCACGTCCTGATGCAGATCCTGGCGCACGGCCGCGTGCGCCGCGCTCGCATCGGCATCGTCGCCGAGCAGACGGCGCTGCCGGCGCGGCTCACATACAAGACGGGATTGACCCAGGCAGGCGGTGTGCGCATTCGCGAGGTGCAGGCGGCGAGCCCCGCCGACCACGCCGGGCTGAAGGCCGGCGATCTGCTGGTGCGGCTCGATGGCGAGCCGGTGACCGGGGTCGACGATATGTTCCGCATGCTCGATGAGCGGCGCATCGGAAAGGTGGTGTCTGCCACTCTGGTGCGCGCTGGAAAGCTCGTGGAGATCGAGGTGCGCCCCGACGAGCGGGCGTCCTAAAATGACGCACACGGACCTATGTCATTCCAGGCAAAGACTCTTTGAGGAATTGGCGGATGCGTTGTGCAATGCAGAAGCAAGCTTTTCCTAAATCAAAATGCAGTCCGATCTTAAAGTATTCTTTAACGCTCCCGAAACGGCGTACAGGAATGACTTGCCAAGCCAAAAGAAATGCGGTTCTATTCTGTTTCCAACGTGGCGCCCTCCCACCTGTCCCCCCTAAGCGGCGTCACGCATTGCAGCCCGCGGTCTTCCCCCGGACCGCGGGCTTTCATTTTCTCAACTCCCATCGTCTCTTAGGACTGCTCGGACGGCTTCCAGCCGGCGGCGCGGGCCTCGTCCTCGCTGCAGAACCAGCGCTCGCCTTTGCGGCTTGAGATCTTCACGCGCTCATAGCCTTCAGCCCAGGGCAATACATAGACGCGGCGTCCGTGCGTCACGTTTCCTTTTATCGGACAGCCTTCGGGAGCGCCGCGCTTTGCCTCCTCCCATTTCTGCGCGCGATAGTCGGAGGGCCTCATAGCCTCGCCGCGCCAGATACCGACTTTCGCTTCCCGCGCCGCGTTTTCGAGCGAGCCGTAGGCCGAAAAGAAACCCGTTTCGGCAAACACGTGCCCATTGCGCACGAGCTCGGCCGCGATGTCGGTTTCACCCCGGTGGCACGTCGCGCTTCTGCGGCCGAGGTCATCGGCGCCGGCAAGCTCGCACGTCAGCGAGGCTGAACGCAGAAGCCGCACAAGCGCCGACTTGGCAGCCGCGTCGCAGCGCCAGGGGCGCGCCCCGTCCGTGGCGCAGGTCTGGCCGTCGAGCGGCGCCTCGATGCCCGAGAGCGCGAGCGTGGTCCCGGCGATGCGCAGCGTGTCGCCCGACAGCGCAGTGGCGCGACCTTCGAGCGTGGAAGCGCCATGGCTGATGAGCGATGGCAAGGCGGCGGCCGCGCGCCAGACGAGCCAGCCGGCGCCGACCGCGACCACCAGCATCGCCGCCACCGCACCGCCGCGGATAAGCGTCGCGCCCGACGGGCCGAGGTCGCGCAGCGCGCTTCCCACGCGACGTGCGCCACGGCCGGCACTGCGCCCCACGCTGAGCAGCGGCGTAGCGAGCCTGGATGGCAAGCCCTCGGAAAGCCAAGCCGCCAACAGCGCGCAGGCGATCACTGTTCCGATCAGAAGTGCGATGAAGATATCGCCGTTGAAGCCGTTGGCCGCGATGCGTCGGACCGAGCCCACGAACGCCACGCCCGCCACCAGAGCGAGCACTGCGGTGACGCCCGGCTTGCGCAGCCAGGCGAGCACCGGCTCGAGCCGCTGCCAGCCTGCAGCGACGCGCGGAGCGGAGACCGCGGCCAGCTGCCGGGCCCCGGAGCGCAAGGCCGCCCAAACGATGGCGAGCGCCGAAAGGACCTTTCTCGCAAGGACCTGCAAAGCCTCCCACACGACGGGAAGGCCCGTACGGATCCTGTGGTCGGCGGCGCGTATGCCGGCGACGCCGATCTCGAAGCCTTGGCGGCCTGCAGCCTTGGCGCCGCGCCCGAGCGCGTCGGCGCCGGCGAGCCCCATGACCACGCCCTGTTGGCCGGCGACCTTGGCGGCGTGCCCCAGTGCCTGCGCTCCCACGGCGCCGGCGGCGGCCCCGCGCTCGCCCGCCACCTTCAAGCCGTCGACCGCGGCATCACGCGCGTGCACGATCCGCTCGCGCCGGTTCTTACGCCGCACGAGAATGGTCGTGCGCACGTACTCGCGCCATTCGAAGCCATCCCTGCGCCTGCGCCAGCCGAGCATCGGGCCTCCCGTGATCCCCATCGTAAACGACGGCGACGCTGCATGGTTGCAGCGCGCCCAGTTAGGCCGCGACGGTGCAAAGAGATGATGGCAAGCCTTAGACCTGTTTGAGGCCTGCCGGCAGGCCCGTTCAGGCCGGCCTCAATGATACCCTTCGCCTTCGCGCACCTTGCCCCGGAAGGTCCAATACACGAATACGGTGTATCCGAGGATGATCGGCAGCATGATCAGCACGCCGACCAGAGTGAAAATCTGCGATTCGGGAACGGCTGCCGCATCCCAGACAGTGACAGTCGGCGGGACCAGATAGGGCACATTGGAGATGATGAGCCCGAGATAGCCCAAGAGGAACAAGCCAACCGCGCAGACGAACGGCATGGTTTCGCGCCCGGCGACGAGCCCGTACCAGCACATCGCGGCGACGCAGGCTGCGGCCAGCGGAACCGGCGAGAGGTAGAGCAGGTTCGGCCACGTGAACCAGCGATCGGCGATGCGCTCGAAAGCGAGCGGCGTCCAGATGCTGATGATCGCCATCATGACGAGCACGATCGGCAACAGAAGCTTGGCCCAGCCGCGCGCCGTCTCCGCCAGCGGACCATCCGTCTTCATGATGAGCCAGGTGCTCGCGAGCAGCGCGTAGCCCACGACCAGGGCGAGACCGGTGAAGAGCGGGAATGGCACGAACCAGTCGAGCGGACCGCCGGCGAAAGCGTTGTTCTCGACGTGGATGCCCTGCAGGAATCCGCCCAGCACGATGCCCTGCATGAACGTGGCGATGATCGAGCCGGACGCAAAGGCATTGTCCCACAGCGCGTGCTTGGGCTTGGCGGGCCAGCGGAACTCGAAGGCAACGCCGCGGAACACGAGCCCGAGCAGCATGATGATGATGGGCAGATAGAGTCCGGGAAGGATCAAGGCGTAGGCGAGCGGGAAGGCGACCAACAAGCCGCCGCCGCCGAGGACGAGCCACGTCTCATTGCCGTCCCAGAAAGGCGCCACCGAGTTCATCATAGTGTCGCGCCTGCTCTCGCTCGGCTCGAATGGAAACAGGATGCCGATGCCGAGATCAAAGCCGTCGAGGATGACGTAGAGGGCCACCGCGGTGCCGATGAGGGCTGCCCAGACGATGGGGAGCCAGAACGTGATCGCGTCCATGACCTATTCCTCTCCCATCGCTTCTTGTGCAGCAGGGCCCGCCGCAGCAAGCGGCCGCGAGGGCAGCGCCTCGGGCGACTTGGCGGCCTCACCCGTGGGCCCGTGCTCGATCAGCCGATTGATGTAGTAGACACCGACCCCGAACACGCACGTGTAGACGAGTACGAATAAAATAAGCGTCGTCAGCACCGCCGAGCCTGCAACCGGCGAGGCGGCGTCGGCCGTACGCAGTATCCCGTAAGCGACCCAGGGCTGGCGGCCGATCTCGGTGACGTACCAGCCGGAGAGAATGGCGATGAAGCCCAACGGCCATGAATACTGGGCGTACTTGAGATACCAGTGCGAGGTGAAGAGGCGTCCGCGCCCCCACAGCCAAGCGCCCACCCAGCCCACGATCAGCATCAACACGCCCATGCCGACCATGATGCGGAAGGCAAAGAACACCGGGGTAACCGGAGGTCGGTCGTCGGGCGGATAGTTCTTAAGCCCGGGAAAGAGGCCATCGGCCGAGTGCGTGATGAGCCAGCTCGCGCCGTGCGGGATGCTGACCGTGAAGTTGTTGCGCTCCTCCGCCTCGTTGGGAAGAGCGAAGAGCACCAGGTCGCCCGGCTTGTTGCCATCCCAATGAGCCTCTATCGCCGCGATCTTCTCGGGCTGATGCTTCTCGGTGTTAAGGCCCGAGGCGTCGCCGATGTACATCTGCAAGGGCGTGAGGATGGCAACCATGCCGAGCCCCATGCGCAGCATGGTCTTGGCGTCCTCGGGGAAGCGCCCGGCAACGAGGTAGCGCGCGCCCACCGCCAGCACCACCAGCGAGGTGGTGAGATAGGCCGCGGTGAACATGTGCGCGAAGCGATAAGGGAAGCTCGGGTTGAAGATGACCGCGATCCAATCGACCGGATAGGCGATGCCGTCGCGGATCACGTGGCCGGCGGGCGTCTGCATCCAGCTGTTGGCGGCGAGGATCCAGAAGGCGGAGAGCGAGGTCCCGACCGCCACCAGAACGGCGGAGAGCACGTGCAGGTTGGGGGGAACGCGCTGCCAGCCGAAAAGCATGATGCCGAGAAACGTCGCTTCGAGGAAGAAGGCGGTCAACACCTCGTAACCGAGCAGCGGGCCGATCACGTTGCCGACGACGACGGAGAAGTGGCTCCAGTTGGTGCCGAACTCATACGACATCACCACGCCGGAGACGACGCCCATGGCGAAGGAAACAGCGAAGATCTTGGTCCAGAAACGCGCAAGCCGCAGCAAGTGATCGCGTCCCGTCATGCGCCAGCGAACGAGCAGGGTGGCGATGAAGGCGGAGAGGCCGATGGTGAAGCTCGGGAATATGATGTGCAGGGAGACCGTGAACGCGAACTGCAGCCGCGCGATTAGGTTGGCATCGATTTCCATGAAGGTCGCCTGCGCGTTTTTATCGGTTTTCGGGCGACGCATTGTGACGCCGTTCGCCCGCCCCGTCGAGCAATAGGGCCGCGCCATGACAACTCATTCACCGGAAATCGCGCTGCGGCGCCGTGTCCCGCGCTAATCTTTCGCAAGCTGCGCCAGAGGCATGGCCCACAGGCGCACGACGCCGTTCTGACCCGCTGTGGCCAAGTGCTGGCCGTCGGGCGCGAAAGCAACTGCGGTGGCGCCGCCCGTGTGGCCGGTAAGCGCGCGCATGGTCGTGCCCCGCTTCAAGTCCCACAGCCGCACGGTTCCGTCCTCGCCGGCGGAGGCGAGTACCTTCCCTTCGGGCGCGAAGGCGAGGCTGGCGACGCGCCCCTTATGACCGGTGAGCGTGCGCAACCGGCGCGAGGAGAGGACCGACCACACGTGGATGCGTCCATCGAGCGCGCCGCCGGCAAGCAGCCGGCCGTTGTGCGAGAAGGCGACCGCGGTCACGGCGTCGCGCGGGCCGCGGTAGCGGCGCTGCAGGGTGAGCGTGTCGAGGTTCCAAAGGCGTACTGTCTTGTCGGCGCTGCCGGAGGCGAGCAGCCTCCGGTCGGGCGCATAGGCGAGCGACTGCACGGAATTCTCGTGCCCCTCGAGTACGTGCAGGGGCGCTGAGGGCTGCTGTGCGTCCCACAGCGTCACCTTCCAGTCGTGGCTCGCGGCGGCGATATGGTTCGCGTCGCCGGTGAAGGCGACCGCCCAGATTCCGGCCTCGTTGCGCTGGAGCGTGGCGATCTTCTGGGCGCGCTCCAGATCCCAGAGCACAACTTTGCCGTTGGCGTGGCCGGTGAGCGCGCGCGCCCCCGACAGCGCCAGCGCCGTCGCCGGTCCGTCGTCGAGCTCGAGCGTGCGAACGAGCGAGTGGTAGGTTGCGTCCCAAACCTTGAGCGTGGCGTCCTCGCCCGCCGTGACGATCCAGCGCCCGTCGTCCGAATAGGCGAGACCGCTGATGGCACCACGGTGGGCGCTGATCTCGGCGATGGGAGTGACGATCGCCGCCTGCGGGGCTTGCGCGCTCTGGCTCGAGGGCACCGAGGTGCCGCGGCTCTCGAAGTGGGGAAAGCGATCCTGCATGGCGACCGCGGCACTGGCGACGCCGACGCCGATCAAGAGCTTAAAGGCGAGTGAGACCCATCTGCGGCGGCTGCCGCGCACGGGCCGCGGGCGCGGCGGCGCCTTGGCTTGGCGCACGGGCACCAGGGCACGCCCCTTCGGCGCGGGGCTCAAGGCCACGCGTTGGGCGGCGGCTGCGGGCGCCGGCTTCTGCTTGGGCGCAGACTTCTTCTTTGGCTTGGGAGCGGGCGCGGGCGGTGCCTCGGCCTTGACCGGAGCGGGCGGCGCCTGTGCCGGTGCCGGCTGCGGCGGCGCGCTCTCGGCTGCGGGCTTCTTGCGCATCCCCTCCAAGAGGTCGAGCATGCGGCCCTTGGGCCCCGGCACATCGGGCGGCGGCAGGACAGCAACGGCGGCAGCCACCGGCACGGGGCTCTCGAGTGCGGCTACCTCCTCGTTATCGTCCTTCTTCTTCTTGTCGCGCCCGCGCAGCCAGCTCGTCCGCGGCGGATCGGGCGCCAGCAAGTCGCCGCGCCAGGCGGCGATCTCCTGCGGGCGCCCTTCTATCTTGAGGGTGAGCGCGCGGTCGATCGCCTTGAGGAAGCCTGAGCGGTAGGAGCTCAAGGCGGCCTCGCGCGCGGGCACCAGCTCGTCGTTGATCATGCGCGAGGGCGCATCGGGCGGGCGCTTACCGGTGATCGCGTGATAGAGCGTGGCACCGAGCGCGTAGATGTCGGTCCACGGCCCCTGGCGTCGGCTCGTCTCGGCGTACTGCTCGTAGGGGCTGTAGCCGGGCTTCACCAGCGCCGAGACGGTCTTGGTGTGGGAGGCGATCTCGCCGCGCGCCGAGCCGAAATCGATGAGCACCGGATCGCCCGCCTTGCGGATGATGATGTTGTCGGGGGCGATGTCGCGGTGCAGGAAGTCGGCCTTGTGGATGAGCTCGAGCGCGTCGAGCAGCGGCGCCACGATGGTGTCGAGCTCCTTCTGGCGCGGGGCGCGGCCGAGCCCCTTGAGCCACGCCTTCAGGCTCAGGCCCTCCTCGAAGTGGAGCACCATGTAGCCGGTGTTGTTGGCGCGGAAGTAGCGATAGACGCGGACGATATTGGTGTGATTGAACTTGGCGAGCGTCTGCGCTTCCTCAATGAAGCGATCGAGGCCCCAGCGGTAGTCGCCGGAGCAGTCCTTGGAGCGCGGTCCCGCTTCGATCCCCTGCGTGCGGGCGGCGATATCGCTGGGAAAGTACTCCTTGATGGTCACGAGGCGCGCGAGCGCGATCTCGTCAGCGAGGTAGGTGACGCCGAACCCGCCGGCCCCCAGCACACGCTCGATGCGGTAGTCGCCGACCAGCTCCGTCCCGCTTGGCAGCCCGATGAAATTCGTCATGGCTCCCCGTGACGCCGGCACCGCGGATACCGCATCACATGACCCCGCGGCCGTGCGCCAATGACGTTTCGCCTCCGGACACATTTGTGGCTCACAAATGTGGCGCTTGCGCGAGCGATGGTCTCGTGTTGAACAAATCCTGCACAGGATTGCCTGGCGGCCATGTTCCTGCCGTCATGCGGCTTAAGGCTGGCGATTGATTTGCTCTTGAAGAGAAGACCATGAGACCGCCGTGGTCGTCGATGCTGGCTTTGGGAACTGCGGCTGCAGTGCTGCAGGCCTATGGCGCGGCCGCGGCCGGATCGGTGGAGACCGGCGCCGGAGGCGATGCAGCGAGCCTCGCCTCTGCCGCACTGGCAGGCGCGATTGATGTGAGCGACCAGGCCTGGATGCAACTGCGCCACTGGGTGGGCGAAGGCTATCAGCGCGCACCGGCGTTGATGTTGGGGCTGTCGGTGCTGCTGGCGGTGCCGCCCTTGGCGCTCGCCGGCCTCTTCGTCTCGCGCAAGCGCCGCCCGTCCGACAACGCGACGCAACTCATCGCGCGCTCCGCGCGACGTGCCCCCAGACAGCGCCTGACCACGGCGCGAGCCGAGATTTCCGCCTGGCCCACGGAGGCGTGGGTGGAGATCGAAGGCCAGCCGGGCAGCCGCCACGTCATCGGGCGCACGCTGCTCAGAATCGGCCGGGAAGGCGACAACGACATCTGCCTTTCGGCCAACACCGTGCACCGCTATCACGCCGTCATCCGCCGCACCACCGAAGGGGAGGTGGTGATCACGGATCTGTCGGGCGAGGAAGGAAACGGCGTGCTGGTCAACGGCACGCGCGTCGAGGAGGCCCGACTGGCGCAGGGCGACGCCATCCACGTGGGTGAGGTCAAGCTGCGCTTCGATGCGCGCCCCGTCTAGCGCACCAAAAGCTGCCCGTTCTCCAGGCGCGGGCGAACTGCGATGAAATTTCTTCGAACCAGGATCTTTGGGAGACTTGCGATGGCAGATGAGCGCACAGGCACGACTGAGGACAAGACCCCGCAACCAGCCAAGGCGGGGCGGTTTCTCGGATCGCTCAAGGATGCGCTGGCGGCAGCGAGCCGCGACGACACGGGCCGCAGCCTTAAGGGATCGGAAAAGCCGGCGCCTACCGCGATAAAGCCCGGCGGGACAACGCAGAAGCTGACACCGGAGGCGGGCGAGCCGCCAAACCAGGAGCCGGCCGCCGGCGCGAGCCTCAGCGCGGCCGAGGCCGCGCGTGAGGTCAAGGGCCAGACCTCGCTCGGCGCCCAAGACAAGCAAGACAAGATTGTGGAGTTTGCAGCCCCCCCGACGACGCGCGTCGTTCGCGGCGGCGGCAAACAGCAAGCCGACGCGCCCCGCACCCAGCTCGTGCGCGGCAAGGTCCAGGTCGAGCGCGGCGCCTTCGAGCAGGACCCCGTGGTCGGCTGGCTCGTCGTGGTCGGCGGCCCCGGCATCGGGCGCTTCCGCCCGATTTTCGAGGGCAACAACACGGTCGGCCGCAGCACCAGCCAACGCATTCCCCTCGATTTCGGCGACGATACGATTTCCTCGGAGGAGCAGGCCTATATCCGCTATGATTCCTCGGCACGCTCGTTCCTGTTCGTGCCGAACCTCGCCAAGACCAACGTCGTATCGTTGAACGACAAGAGACCAACCGGAGCGGTCGAGCTCAGCCAAATGGACGTGATCACGGTGGGACGCACTCAGCTCGTGTTCGTGCCCTTCTGCGGCACGGACTTCGATTGGGCCGAGCTGACCGATGCCAACGACTGATGCAGGCTTTCGACCACGCCGCGCGCGCGACCAGGGGCGCGCGCGAGTATCAAGAAGACTCGAGCGGCTTCTGGCCGCCTGACAAGCCCGCAGCCGAGGCAGAGGACGTGCGGACCGCGAACGCGACGCGGCTCGTCACCGTTCTCGCCGACGGCATGGGCGGGCACACCGGCGGTGCGCTCGCGAGCCGCATGGTGTGCGACAGCTTCATCGCCGCCTACGCCGGCCTCAACGGTGTGCGCCAGGAGCGCCTGCTCGAGGCGCTGCGCTCGGCCAACGAGGCGATCGCCACCAAGGTCAAGGCGAACCCCATCCTCTCCGGCATGGGCTCGACACTTGTTGCCGCCGTATTCGCCGACGCCGGCGTCGAGTGGGTGAGCGTCGGCGACAGCCCGCTGTTGCTCTACCGGCGCGGCGAGATCGCGCTTCTGAACGAGGACCACTCGCTGGCGCCCGAGATCGACCGGCTCGCGGCCATGGGCTGTATGTCGGTGGAGGAGGCCAAGGCCGACCCGCGCCGCCACATGCTGCGCTCGGCCGTCACCGGCGACGACCTCGACCTGGTCGACGTCTCGCGCAAACCGCTGGAATTGGAGCCGGGCGATTACGTGATCCTGGCGAGCGACGGGCTGCAGACGCTAGAGACGACCGAGATCGAGCGCGTCGTCACGGCCTATGCGAAGGACGGGGCCGAGGCGGTGGCCAGCGCGCTGATCCGGGCGGTGGAGGCGGTGCGCGATCCCTATCAGGACAACACTACCGTGATCGCCGTGCGGCCGCTGCCGGACGAGAAGGGCGGTTGAGCCCGCAGCAGCGCGAAGGTCCGGCCGGGGCGCCGCAAAAATCCACCGTTCACAGAATATGGACGCGAATTCATCCCGTTAACCTAGAACCTGGGGCTCGCCAGTCGTAATATTCAGTGGCCACCCCTTCCGTCCCTCACGGAGGAGCCCCCTACCCCCCGGGGCTGTGGCGGGGCGCTGGTCCTTCTTTTCTGACCTACTCCCCCCGGGATCAGCGCCCCTTTTGCGTCGGCCGCACGCGCGTGACGACGCCGCAGATTTTCATGAGCTGAGCCGTGTGGACGTCCTGGCGGAGGCCTGCGATTGGAGGGGCCGCACGAGCTGATCCCGGTCGGGGACCGGGACCAGCCCCAAGCACGCACTTTTGGGGAGCTGGGGTTGGGTGGACCCGAGCTTTGCGCACTGTTGCAGCTGATACTCTCGTGATTTGTCGGAATTTGGGCTTTTCAAATCATTGGCTTAGTACCGGTTCCGGCAAAAGGTGGCCCGCTTGCTCTCTTGGGGCTGAGCGCCGCCTTGCGGAAGCGCTCTTTGCTTGTTCCTAGAATGTTCTTGCTGCTGACGGCGGTCTCGTCTAGCGTTGCATGAGCATCCGCTGGGGCGGCCAAGGCACGCCATGTACGGTCAGATCTCCACCCTCGCGTTCGTCGGCATCGAGGCGCGCCCCGTCGAGGTGCAGGTGCGCATTACGCCCGGGCGCACCGCGCTCGTCATCGTCGGGCTTCCGGACAAGGCGGTGGCCGAAAGCTCCGAGCGCGTACGCAATGCGCTGCACGCCGTCGGACTGGGCATGCCGTATAAGCACGTCACCGTGAACTTGGCGCCCGCCGACCTTCCCAAGGAAGGCAGCCAGTTCGATCTGCCGATATTGTTGGCCATGATGGTCGCCATGGAGGCGATCGCGCCGGATGCCGTTGCCGGCTATGCCGCCATCGGAGAGTTGGCGCTCGACGGCTCGATCCGCGCCGTGCCTGGCGCGCTGCCGGCCGCTATCGGTGCCAACGCCATGGCGAAGGGCCTCATCTGTCCAGCTGCGTGCGGGGCGGAGGCCGCGTGGGCGGGGGAGGACGTGGACATCCTCGCCGCGCCACATCTCCTCTCTCTCGTCAATCACTTCAAGGGGCTGCAGACCCTGCGCCGGCCCGAGCCCAACCTCGCGCGCGACGCAGGGCTGCTGCTGCCCGACCTCGCCGACGTCAAAGGACAGGAGAGCGCCAAGCGCGTGCTCGAGGTGGCGGCTGCAGGCGGACATAACCTGTTGATGATCGGACCGCCGGGCGCCGGCAAGTCGATGCTCGCGGCCCGCCTTCCCTCGATCCTGCCGCCGCTCTCGCCCGAGGAGATGCTCGAGGTCTCCATGGTGCAGAGCCTCGCCGGCGAGCTCATGGGGGGCAAGCTCGCAACCTCGCGGCCGTTTCGCGCGCCGCACCACTCCGCGAGCATGGCAGCGCTCGTCGGCGGCGGCACGCGCCCGCGCCCCGGCGAGGTGAGCCTTGCGCACCTCGGCGTGCTGTTTCTCGACGAGCTGCCCGAGTTTCAGCCGGGCGCGCTCGACGCACTGCGCCAGCCGCTGGAGACGGGCGAGACCATCATCGCTCGCGCCAACCACCGCATCGCGTACCCCTCGCGCATCCAGCTCGTCGCCGCCATGAACCCGTGCAAGTGCGGCGGCGGAGCGCCGGGCACCGCCTGCAAGCGTGGACCGCGCTGCTCAGCCGACTACCAGGCGCGCCTGTCGGGCCCGCTGCTCGACCGCATCGATCTGCAGATCGAGGTGCCGGGTTTGAGCGCCGCCGATCTCGTGCTGCCGGCACCGGCAGAGGCGAGCGTGGATGTGCGCGCGCGCGTCGGAAAAGCGCGCGAGCGCCAGCGGGCGCGCTTTGCCGCGCTCGGCGCTCGCGGCGTGCGCACCAATGCCGAGTGCAGCGGGCGGCTGTTAGAGGAGATCGCCGCACTCGATGCCGACGGTGCGAGCCTCCTGCACCAGGCGGCGGACGCCTTGCATCTGTCGGCGCGCGGGTTCCACCGCACGCTGCGCGTTGCGCGCACGCTCGCCGATCTCGACGGCGCCGAGGCGGTTGCCCGCATGCACGTTGCCGAGGCGCTCGGATATCGGGGCGAGACGTTGCGGCAGAACCAGGCTGCGTAAGAGGCAGTAGGGCAGTAGGCAGTGGGCAGTGGTGAGTGAGGTGGTTTCGCAAATTGCATCGTATAGAGATTTGAGAGTCTGGCAGGAGGCAATGATTCTGGCTGAGGCTGTCTATCGAAGCTGGACCAAGCCTCCCCGATTTGAGGCGCGCGGGCTTGTCGACCAGATGTGCCGTTCTGCGACTTCGGTTCCGGCCAACATCGCAGAAGGATATGGACGTGACAGCACAGGCTCCTACGTCCAGTTTCTCAAAATCGCGAGGGGATCATTGAAAGAGCTCGAAACACATATTTTGCTGGCGCAACGGATCGACGTCTTTGGCAGCAAGGAAGCGGAATTACTGCTCTCAAGATCGGAGAGCATCGGCAAGATGCTGAACTCTCTGATCCGGTCGATCAGGGCACATAGGACTGTTGCTTAGAGCAAACCGGTCGACTGCCTACTGCTGCCTACTGCCCGCTCCCCGGCAATCCCTTCTGCATCAGCGCCGCCTCGACCGTGTTCTTCAACAGGCAGGCAATCGTCATCGGGCCGACGCCGCCGGGCACCGGCGTGATCGCGCCCGCCACCTGGGCGGCTTCGGCAAACGCCACGTCGCCCACGAGCTTGCCCTTGCCGTCTGGCTTGATGATGCGGTTGATGCCGACGTCGATGACGATGGCGCCGGGCTTGATCCAGTCGCCCTTGACGAACTCGGGCTTGCCGATGGCCGCCACCACCAGGTCGGCGCGTCGCACCACACCCGGCAAATCGCGCGTGCGCGAGTGGCAGATGGTCACCGTGCAGTTCTCGCGCAGCAACAGCTGCGCCATGGGCTTGCCAACGATGTTGGAGCGACCGACGACGACGGCTTCCAGGCCCGACAGGTCGTGCTTTACCGATTTGGCGAGAATGATCGAGCCGACGGGCGTGCAAGGCGCGAGTGCGCGCTCGCCGATCGACAATTTGCCGACGTTCATGGGATGGAAGCCGTCGACGTCCTTGGCGGGATCGACCGATTCCAGCACCTTCACGCTGTCGATGTGCTTGGGCAGCGGCATCTGCACTAAGATGCCGTGCACGGCCGGGTCGGCGTTGAGCTTGGCGACGAGATCGAGCAGAAACGCCTCCGTCGTCTCCACCGGCAGCTTATGCTCAAACGACTGCATGCCGACCTCGACGGTCTGCTCGGCCTTGTTGCGCACATAGACCTTGCTCGCGGGGTCCTCGCCGACGAGAACGACCGCCAGCCCCGGCTGAAAGCCATGCTCGCGTTTGATGCGGGCCACCTCGGCGGCGACGTCGGCGCGGACCTTGGCGGCAATCGCCTTTCCGTCGATGGTGTAGGCTTGGGTCATTGGCAGGGGTCCTCCCTCGTTTCTTGCATTCACCCGGCGCGTCAAAGCTTGGCCTTGAGCCGCGCCTCGAGGCAACCGGTTTCCCCGCTGATGGTGAGCGACTTGACGCGCGATTTCGCCCCGTGGGTGACGCGCACCGTGCTCTTGGGAACGTCGAGCCAGCGCGCCACCAGCCGCTCCAGCGCCGCGTTGGCTTCCCCCTCGGCCGGCACCGCGCGCACGCGTGCCGCAAACGCCGCGCCCTCGGCCGTATCCTCCACGCCCCCGACGCCTTCTATCGAGGATTTGGGCGTCAGGCGCACGCGCACGATGACGCAGCCGACGCTCACGCGCCATGGTCGCGGGTCCACGCCTAGACGCCCAGGGCCGGAATGAGGACGTTGTGGATGAGCCCCTGCACGAAGACGCACGCCAGCAGCAGAACGATGGGCGAGATGTCGATGGCGCCGAGATTGGGCAGCATGTTGCGGATGGGCCGCAAAAGCGGCTCGACCAGCAGGTTCAGGGCCTGCCAGACGGCGCGTACGGTCGGGTTGTAGGGATTGACCACGCCAAAGGCCATCAGCCAGCTCAGGATCACGTTGGCGATGATCACATAGGTATAGAGGGTGATGAGGTAGCTAATGAATTCGAGGAGGTAGGCGATAAAGCTGATCATCGCGTCTTGCTCTGGATTCTTCTGAGGGCCCGGCTGACGTGTAGCCTCGCAGCCTGCCCCCGGCAAGGGCAACGGGCGGCCTCAAGGCCGTCAAAGCGCCCGTTCCTTGACAAGATTTGGGGGGCGCCCCTAAATGCCGCCCCTTAACCGGGGCCGTAGCTCAGATGGGAGAGCGCTGCAATCGCACTGCAGAGGTCAGGGGTTCGATTCCCCTCGGCTCCACCAATATTCCCTGCGCGCAGCCGCCACACCAACGCTAGCGCGCGGTGGTTCCGGTTCGAACTTAGCGTTCTCACCTCCACCAGTCCCGCTTCTTGCGCAGCCATTTAGCGTCCTCTGCCTTTGGGCTGGCCCCCCGCCTCGGCCTGATTACAGCTCGAGCAGATGGCTCGTCCCGTAACCCGACGCGTAGTCGATGAGCGAGATTGCGACGGGGACAACCGAGAAGATCGCGAGCTGACCGGGATCGTGCGGAACGAACCGCCTGGACTGCGGCAGCGTGCGAAAGAGGCGCAGCGCCAGCTCCTCGGCGGCATCCCTGTCGAGGATGCGTGCAGCGGTGCCCGACAGCGACAGGCCAGAGAGCTTGTGGAAGTCCTCGGTTTGGCTGGCGATCGCGACGGAAACCTTGTTGTTCAACCGGATGTTGCCGGCCTTCTGCGAGGTCGCGTCGGTGGCAAAATACAAGGTGAGGTCGTCGTTCATGTAGTTGAGAATCGTCGCTTGCGGGTAGCCGTCGGGCCGGATGGTGGCAAGCGTCATCATATGCTGAGACCGCAGGATCGCGAGAACTCTCGCTTTGAGCGCTTCATCCATGCCCTGCGCCTCCCGGGCCTCGCCGGAGGTCTGCCCGACGTTGCCAGAAGCTACCGCGGTGAACACGTGCGCAATGAGCCAGATCAAGCTCCGCCGCGAGTCCTCGCGCGGGCCCCGAGGGCAGCATCGGCGCCTTGGAAACCCTCCCTTAAGGCCATCGCCCAACGGGTGGGGCATGAGCCCACCGAAGCTGATATTCCGCCGCCTGACAAGCGCCTGTTCCCTGGGGAACAGCGGTTGCGCCCGGCGTGAGCCAGAGCTTAGGGTTCGGCCAATGCGGCACAGCGTGATGAAACAGGAAGCATTTATGCAGCAGCGAGGCGGCTGGGAGAGTCCTGCCCCGGAGGCGGAGACGAAACCCGGACCGCGCCGCGACGTGGAATTCGACAGCGGCGGCGTCACCTGCCGCGCGTGGGCGTATGCGCCTGCCGCGCACGTCGCGCGGCCCGCACCGTGCATCGTCATGGCGCACGGCCTCGGCGGCACACGCGCGTGCGCGCTCGAGCCTTATGCCGAGGCCTTCGCGCAAGCCGGGTTCTTCGTGCTTCTGTTCGACTACCGCAATCTCGGCGCCAGCGACGGCACCCCGCGCCAGCTCATACAGATCGGGAGCGAGCTCGAGGACTGGGCCGCTGCGGTCGCCTGCGCCCGCTCCTTGGAGGGAGTCGATCCGCGCCGCATCGCGCTGTGGGGCACCTCGCTGTCGGGCGGACATGTGCTGATCGCCGCCGCCAGAGATCCCGGGATCGCCGCGATCTCGGCGCAATGCCCGATGCTGGACGGCGCCGCGTCGTCACGCATGCTGGGCAAGGATGCTGGTCTCGCAACTCTCGTGCG
This sequence comes from uncultured Alphaproteobacteria bacterium, assembly GCA_963728165.1. Classification (GTDB taxonomy): domain Bacteria; phylum Pseudomonadota; class Alphaproteobacteria; order Rhizobiales; family Hyphomicrobiaceae; genus Hyphomicrobium_A. The sequence goes on from CAVSIY010000006.1 coordinate 565,731, forward strand.
GCTTGGAGCGGCCGGGCTCCTCGACAAGGCGCGTGCGCTGCTGGGACTGAGCCCCTATTACATTCCGCTGGTGGCGCCGCCGGGCGGGCTCGCCGCCATGGCGAGCCACGATGCGTGGGATGGCATGAGCGCGATCGTCCCGCCGGATTGGCGCAACGAGGTCGCCGCGCGCCTCTTCCTCGTGCTCCCCTGCTACCAGCCGATCCGTGCCGCCAAGTCCGTCAAGTGCCCCGCGCTCATCATCACCTGTGCAAAGGACAGCGTAACCTCGCCGCAAGCCGCCATCGACGCCGCCGCGCGCATGGGCGGCGGTGCGCGGCTCGTCGAGCTGCCGATCGGGCATTTCGACATCTATCTGGGCGAATGGTTTAAGCGCTCGAGCGGGGCGCAGATCGCGTTCTTCAAAGAGATATTGGGCGCTTGAGGGCCCCTTTCGAAGCCGAACACGCCCCTATCGGCCTTATCAAACAATTCACCGTCATCGGCGGCAGCGATGGCCTTGTTTAGGCAATTGCTTTGACTACCTCTAGCGGCAGGCAGAGCCTGCGGTCGCCGGAGCCGAATGCCCCCCGGCTGCGACCCAGCCTAGAGGAAGCGCCAGCCGCTTCGTTCGCTCCGCGACGCCGGAGCCTCATACTTTCGTGACAGCCGAACCGCCGGCGTCCCTGCAGCGTTTCCTCTTGATCCCCTCGAGCCAAGGAGGAAACCCACCATGGCCAAAGTCCTTGCTGTCCTCTACGACGACCCCGTCGACGGCTACCCCAAGACGTACGCCCGCGACAGCCATCCCCAAAATCGACAAGTATCCCGACGGCCAAACAGCCCCCACCCCGAGCGCCATCGACTTCAAGCCGGGCCAGCTTCTGGGCAGCGTCTCGGGCGAGCTCGGCTTGCGCAAGTTTCTGGAAAGCCAGGGCCACACCCTCGTCGTCACCTCCGACAAGGACGGTCCCAACTCGGTGTTCGAGCGCGAATTGCCCGACGCCGACATCGTGATCTCGCAGCCGTTCTGGCCCGCCTACCTCACCAAGGAGCGCATCGCCAAGGCCAAGAAGCTCAAACTGGCGATCACGGCTGGCATAGGCTCCGACCACGTCGACCTGCAGGCCGCCATGGACCGCGGCATCACCGTCGCCGAGGTGACATTCTCCAACTCCATCAGCGTCGCCGAGCACGTCGTCATGATGATCCTGGCGCTCGTGCGCAACTACATTCCGTCCTATGGCTGGGTGGTCAGGGGCGGTTGGAATATCGCTGACTGCGTCGAGCGCTCCTATGACCTCGAAGGCATGAGTGTCGGAACGGTCGCCGCGGGCCGCATCGGCCTTGCCGTGCTGCGGCGCTTGAAGCCCTTCGACGTCAAGCTGCATTACACCGACAAGCACCGCCTGCCGGAAAAGGTCGAGAAGGAGCTCGGCCTCACCTATCACCCTACTGTCGAGTCGCTGGTCAAGGTCTGTGACGTGGTCACCATCAACGCGCCGCTGCACCCCGAGACCGAGCACATGTTCAACGACAAGCTGATCGGCATGATGAAGCGCGGCTCCTATCTGGTGAACACCGCGCGCGGCAAGATCTGCGATCGCGACGCCGTCGTGCGCGCGCTCGAGAGCGGCCAGCTTGCAGGCTATGCCGGCGACGTGTGGTTCCCGCAGCCGGCGCCGCAGGACCACCCCTGGCGGACCATGCCGCACCACGGCATGACCCCGCACATCTCGGGCACCTCGCTCTCCGCGCAGGCGCGCTATGCGGCCGGCACACGTGAGATCCTGGAATCGTACTTCGGCAACAAGCCCATCCGCACCGAGTACCTGATCGTGGACAAGGGCAAGCTCGCCGGCGCCGGCGCTCATTCCTACAGCGCGGGCGACGCCACCAAGGGCTCGGAGGAGGCTCAGCGCTACAAGAAGCGCGTGTGACGCTCTCTTTCCCTCTCCCCGGTCCATGCGGAGCATGGCTGCGCCATGACCGGGGAGAGGGCGAACTCGGTCAAGCCGCGATGATGGCGCCGAGGTCGGCGGGCGCAACAGTCGGCCCCGCGGCAGCCGCATCGTCGAAAGCAAGCCCATAGTCCTGCGCCATATGCAGCATCGCGCGCTCGGCGAGCGCGGTGATGGTGAGCAGTGGATTGACGCCGAGCGAGCGCGGCATCACTGCCCCGTCGACAACGTAGAGGCCTTCGTGCACGGCGGTTGACCCACCCCGCGCGCTGGCGTCGAACACCTGGCCCTTGTGATTGACGACGCCGTCTGAGCGCTCGGCCCCCATGCCGGTGCCGCCCAGGGGATGCGCGGTCGCCGGCTGGTGGCCCATGACGGTGCCGGCGAGCGGGTTCTTGACGTAGGACCCGCCGGCCTCGGTGACGATGGAGGTGAGGATCGCATCGAGGCGCTTGTAGACCGGCTCGTCCTTGGCGGCGGGCCACACGAGCCGCAAATCGTCATCCTCGAGCACGAACCGGCCCGAGGCGCTGTCGTGCGACACGGCAAAGAAGGTCTGCAGCTTGGAGAAGGGGCCCTTGTAGACGCCGGCGATCAGGCTCTTGAGCGCGCCGAGCAGGCGGCCATTGGGGATGAAGAGCACAGGCAGCGCCGGCGCCAGCGCCGAGGGCAGCACACCCTCTTGCACGCGCAGCTCTTGGGCGAGGTCGTGGGCGTCGTCGATCTCGATCTGGCCGGAAACGGCGGCGCCGATCTCCATGCCTTCGATCTTGGGCGGATAGCCGACGCCGATGGCATCGACGGGGATCTTGGCGCCATAGCCGAAGGCGATGATGTCGCCGTTGGCCGAGAAGCGCTGCCCGAGCCGGTCGGACAGCGCCAGGCCGTTAGCGCGCGAGCGCAATAGGATCTCGGTCGAGCCGAGCGTGCCGGCGCCGAGGACCACAATAGGCGCGCTCAGCACGAGGTCTTGGGGGGCCGCGCCGTTGGTATCGAGGCGGCGCACGTGCACGCTCCAGGCGCCGTCCTTGCCTTTGGCGACGTGGCGCACGGCAGCGTGCGTAAAAAGCTCCGCCCCATGGCGCGCGGCGTCCGCCAGATAGGTGAGCGCCACCGAGGTCTTGGCGCCGACGTTGCAGCCTCCGCAGCAGTCGCCGCAGCGGGTGCAGGCGGGCTGGTCGACGCCCGCGGCGTTGACGCCTCCCTCGAAGCTCACCGTGACCGTGGGCGCGACCGGCTGATAGCCGAGGCCTTTGCTGGCGGTTGCCAGGGCTTGGTATTTCGTGAGCGTGCCGGCACGGGGATCGCTCTGGGGCTTGAGCCAGCGCTCGGCGCGGCGGAAACCCTCGTCGAGCAGCCCATCCTGCGCGATCTGGCCGGGCCACACCGCATCGGCGAACACGCGCGCATCGGGCCGCAGCGCCACGCCGGCGTTGATGAGCGAGCCGCCGCCGAGCCCGCAGCCGACGAGCACGTGCATGTCCTCGCCGAGACGCACGTCGTAGAGCGCCGAGGAGGGGCCCGTGTGCACGCGCTTGCCCCTCACCTGCAACTCGTTCTTCAAGTCAGGGAAGCGGCTCGGAAAGTCTCCCGTCAGCACCTCGCGGCCGCGCTCGAGCACGGCGACGCGCTTGCCGGCGCGGGCGAGGCGCGAGGCGGCGACGCCGCCGCCATAGCCGGAGCCGACGACGATGACGTCGTAGCGGTCCTTGACGCGGTCGAGCGAGCGGGAGAGGCCGGGCATGATGGCTCCAGACGATGGCTCCAGACGGGGGCGGGGGAGGCTTTTTGCTTGGTTGGCGCGCTCAGCGCAAGCCTACTCTGGCAGGGGGGCGGCGCAATGCTTTGCGCGCCAAGCGTTTAGCTCGTGCACCGGGAATGTGCGCGGCGCCTTCTGCTTCAAGCCGACGCGCCCTGCGAGCCTGCCCGCTCGACCCAACAGCATCGCCGTGCTGCATGAATCCATGAAGATCAAGCCAAATGCTTCTGATATTATGGTGGTGGGGCAAAGGATATTTTGAGTGGGACGCAATGCAAACTTATATCATTGGACGCGAGCCGGGGCAGGCCGACATCGTCATCACATCACCGCGTGGCCGGGTCTCGAGAAAGCATGCCGTTCTGCGCGTGATGGGCGACGCGCAGTATCAGATTTCCGATCTGGGCTCCTCCAACGGCACTGAGATTCGCGACGGAACCTACTGGCGAAAGATATCGAGCGAGGATGTGCGCCCGAGCGACCGCATCCGCTTCGGAGGCGAGGTCGAGGTCTCGCTCGGCGATCTGTTGACTCAAGTGCGGGGCGGACGCGCCAGCAACGACACCGCGTACGCGCCCCGCCCCGGCGGCGGCGGCGACAGCGGCATCTTCAAGGTCGTGGCCGGCGACATCCTGCAGCTCAGAGGAAAAGACAACGTCGCTTCCCTGGTCGGGCGTCTGATGCTGTCACCCATCTCGACCTCGGTCGCGTGGGCCCAGGACGTCAACTTCAAGGCGCACACGGCGCTGCTGGTCCTGGCAATCGCCATCAGCGCCGCCTACACCAAGGTGCTCTATGCGCTCTCGGGTCAACAGAGCCCGCTCGAACTGATCTGGCTGACGCTGGGCCAGCAGCACCCTGCACTGAATGTGCTGACGAAGGTGATCTCGGCCGACACCTTCTCGCTGTTGTTGACCTATACGTTCTTTCTCATTGCCTACATCGTGAACTATTTCGTCTTTCAGGACTATTCGAGCGTCAAGCAGGTGCCGAGGAATTATCTGAAGCTCGCCTGCATATCCTCGTTCGTGAACACGCTCATATTCGGCGCGATTCTCTGCTCCGCTCCGGTGCTCGCTGCAATCTTCCCGAAGGCCGCGGCGGCATGGATGACGATCGCAGTCTGGCTCGCCAGTATCACAGCCTTTGTCTATTACGGCTTCCAGACGCACATGATCTTCTGGCGCATGTCGGGCGTGCGAACATTTCGCGGCATGATCATCGCCCTGGTTCTGGCGTTTCTGGTAACGATCATCCTCTATATCTTCTTGGCGCTACTGGTGATCGCGGCGATGCAGTTGTTCAGCTAACGGCGCATTCTCACGCCGCTTGCTGGATCTCAGTGCACCGAAAGATTGGGGACGGCGCCGGCCTGCTTGGTCGTCTCGGCCGGATACTTCACCCGAGCCACGCCGCGGGCCACCTCGCCCTGCAGCGCATCCGCCATCAGACGGCCGAGACACCCGTAGGTGAGATCGTTGGGGTGGAAGAGGTCGGCCGCCAACAGCTGCCGGGCTGTGAACTGTGCGCTCGTCACCAGATGCTTCATGATGGCGAAGCGCTGCACGATGGGGACCTTGCGGGCCTCTGCGATCTGGCGCATGGCGACCAGATAGCGGGCGAAATTGCGCACCTTCTCGGCGCGCGGAAAATACTGCATGTCGAGCAGCACCACGTCGATGCCGTGCTTCTGCAGCCGGTCGATACCGCGCTCCACCGTGCGCCGGAACGTCTCCAGATCCACGTGGCGCATGGCGTCGTTCACGCCCGTCTGCCAGATCACGAGCGTGGGCTTGCGCGGCAGCACGTCCTTGTTGATACGCGGCAGCATGTCGGTGGCGAGCTGGCCGCCGATGCCGAGATTGTCGACGATGATCGGGCTGTCGGGAAAGCGCCGCTGCAGCTCGGCTTGCAGCCGCACCGGATAGCGGAACTTGGGGCTGCTGGCGCCGATCCCCTGCGTGCTCGAGGAGCCGAGCGCCACGATATGCACCGGCTTGCTGCCGGCGAGAGCCGCCGCGAACTTGGGCAGCGGCGCATTGAAGCGCACCAGACTGGCCGGGGCCTCGCACCGCGGGCGCGCACCGGCCGGGGAGGAGAACAGCGTCAGACCCGCTGCAGCTGTGAGCGCCAGTCCGCAAGATATTTGCGCAAGGCTTGCGTGAAAGCCACGCCGTCCGAGCCGCGATTTCGCCCCGCCAAAGCCCATGCCGTACCCCACAGAGTTCCGATGCCGATCATATTGACCAGACTCTGCAGGATAAATCCATCGCCGGCTTCAGCGAGAACCACCCACCCGGTAAACGAGAGTACCGTTCCGAGGCAGAAGATTTCCAAGGAATGCCGGCCGCAGCGCCCAATGCCCCTGGCCCAGGCGCGAGTAAGCCAGCCGCTTTGGGGCGACAATAGGAACATTGCGAGATATCCCAGTGCGACAACGTGTAAGAGGCGCCAGACGGAGAGATAGCTCTTGTCCATCGATCCCATGAGGCCGGCCGGAAAGACGCGCACGCGCTCCAGCCCACCAATTTGCGTCCATGGGGCCGCAACGACAAAGGCAAAGGTGACATAGCCGAGCGCCGCCCACAGCAGCGGGCGAGAGAGCAGAACCGCGCCGCGCCGGCTGAAATGCGCCGCCAGCGCGCCGATGGTGACGAGCAGCTGCCAGGCGAAGGGGTTGAATACCCAGCCCTTGGGATGTTGCTGGCTCGGCAGGTTCAGCTCGAAGAGGTTCGCGACCGCCCACACGCCGATCGAGAGCGCCAACATCAGCCAGGGCTGGCGCGGCAGCAGCCACAGAACGAACGGCAGCCAGAAGAGCAAGAGGACGACGTAGAGGGGAAGAATGTTCAGCATGTTCGGCTGGTTGACCAGCGCCGCCGCCAAGATGGCCGAGCGCACCGGCTCCTCGCTGAACACGTGCACGCCGATGTTCCTCATGTACATGGGGTTGTCGAACAGGCCCGCGGCGAGCGTCAGCCCGACGGTGCATACGATGACCAGCCCCAGGTGCCAGACGTAGAGGTCGCGCACGCGGTCGGCGACGCGGGCGCAGCCGGCTCGGAAGCCTTGCGTGTCGAAGGTGCGCCCGTAGGCCAGGACAGCGGAAAAGCCGGCGAGCAGCACGAACACCTCGGCGGCGTCGGAGAAGCCGAAGTTGCGCAGCGTCAGCCTGGCCAGCACGTTGCCAGGAACATGGTCGACGAAAATGAACAGAAGGGCGAGGCCGCGAAAGAAGTCGATTCGCAGGTCTCGCTGCACGCCCGCGCCGGCGGCACCCATGGGCATCGATAGTTCTTCCAGTCTGTAGAAAATGACGAGAACGGCTAAAGATGCACGTTCCCTGACCCCGGACAACGCGACATTCATGCTGCCGGTTCCTGTATGAACGGGACATGAAATTGCGGCGCCAGGGCGACCGCCGCGGCGGTGACCTCTCCGGCTCTCCTCCATCGCCGCTGACGCGAATGTTATCGGGCGCGCTCCAATTCCGCCGGAATTTTGCATTTAATCCGCCGCCGAACGCCATGTGTCCGGGCTCGCCGAGACCCGGCTGGCACGCCCCGCTCTGCGGGTGCCGTGTTCCGCGTCCTCAACCGAGGTTGTAGCTCAGTGGTAGAGCACCCGGGGAAACCGGGAGGCCGGGGGTTCGATTCCCTTCAGCTTCACCAAACGACTAGCTCAATGGGTAGAGCACAAGACTTTTAATCTTGAGGTCGTGGGTTCAACTCCCACGTCGTACGTCCTTGCCAGGACGCTCGTCTGAAAAGCGAGTTCAAACATAGGGGAAGCCGGCAGCTCCCCGCCTGACCGCGCACCGCTCAAGGCTTCGGCCGGCGGCGGGAACGGGAGGGCGAGCACCGAAGCGCTCTGAGCCGGAGCGGATACCGTTCGGTCGCAAAGCCTGAGCCCGGGCACCGGCACGTCCCCTCAGCCGAGGGGACGTGGACGCAACCCGCGGTGTATGGTGGCGCGGCCGGACTGAAGCTCCGGCCCGTGTCCAAGGTGTGGGAGCGGCCGGCGACCTTTGCTCGCGCGTATATTGGAGCCACTGATGCGCAAGTTCGGTTTCTGGTTCGAGGCCGTCGTCAAGGACGACGAGCGCGCCTTCCTCGCCCGTGACGGGCGGTTCGTCCGGCTGTTGCAGCCGGGCCGTTTCACCGCGTTCGATCCCGGCCACCATCTGACGGTCGAGACCGTCAAGGTGGTGCGCGCCGAGATCGCGCCCGAGAAGGCGCTGCTCCTGCAGAAGACGCATCGGCCGGTGGCCGACCAGCACTTCGAGATCGTGCACGCCGGCCCCAACGAGGTCGCCATCGTATCCTTCGACGGCGAGCCCAAGACGCTCGTGCTGCACAACACCACGCGCGCCTTCTGGAAGACGCTGACCGAGGTCGACGTGGAGCGGATCGACACGACGTCGGAGCTGCGCATTGCCAAGCGCCACCTCGACAAGCTCGACATGGCGCGGGCCGGCCCCGTCATCGTACAGGCGGTCGTGGAGGCGCACGAGGCGGGCTTGTTGATGGTCGACGGGGAGCTCAAGGAGCGCTTGACCCCCGGGCGCCATGCCTTCTGGCAGGTGGGCCGCACCGTCAAGGTTGCCAAGGTCGACCTGCGCCCGCAGCCCTTGGAGATCACAGCCCAGGAGATCCTGACCAAGGACCGCATCGGCATCCGCGTGACGCTGACGGCCTTCACCAAGGTCACCGACCCGGAGAAGGCGGTGCTGGCGACGGCCGACGTGGCCGGCACGCTTTACCGGCTCATTCAGTTCGCCATCCGCGAGGCGGTGGCAACGCGCACGCTCGATGAGATTCTGGCGGCGCGCGACACCATCGACAACGAGGTGCGGGGGTTCGTCACCCAGCGCGCGCACGCGCTCGGCGCCGAGGTGGGCGAGATCGGCGTCAAGGACGTCATCCTGCCGGGCGACGTGCGCGAGCTCCTGAACAAGGTCGTGGAGGCGGAGCGCGTGGCCAAGGCCAACCTCATCCGCCGCCAGGAGGAGACGGCCGCGACGCGCTCGCTTCTGAACACCTCTAAGCTGATGGAGGACAACCCGCTGCTCCTGCGCTTGAAGGAGCTGGAGGCGTTGGAGAAGCTCGTGGAGAAGGTCGGCCGTATCGACCTGCATGCCGGCGCGGGCGCCGGAGGCTTCGAGGCGCTGTTGCAGAACCTCTATAAGCTCGACCGCGACAAGGACGAGCCGAAGGGTTAAGGCCAAGGTCCGGTGTCAGACCCTCAATAGTCGCCAGCTTCCAGCAGGACGGGTCTGACACCCTTCTGGCAACTTCTCGGGGAGATCCACGCGCATGATCGACAAGGCAGCCGAGGAGATCCCCGAGCCCAAGGTCGGCCTCTCGCGGGCGGAGAAGAGCCAAGTCAAGGGCGGCACGCGGCTGCGCGCCGTCGTCGTCTACGAGATCATCCGCACCGAGGGCGAAGGCGAGCTGGGGCGCACCTTCTCGGCGCTGTGGTGGTCGGGGCTCGCGGCCGGCATCTCCATCGGTTTCTCTTTCCTGACCGTGGCGGTGCTCGCAGCGCAGCTGCCCGACTTCGAATGGAAGACGCTCATCGCCAACGTCGGCTACGCCGTGGGCTTCCTCGTTGTCATCCTGGGGCGCCAGCAGCTTTTTACCGAGAACACGCTGACGGCCGTCTTGCCGGTAATCACGCGGCGCAAGCTCGACTGGCTCATCGGCATGCTGCGGCTATGGGGCATCGTGCTCGCAGCCAACGTTGCGGGCTGCTTCGTGTTCGCACTGGCGCTGTCGAGCACCAACATGGTCTCGGCTGAGGTCACGCACGAGCTCGGCGCCATGGTGCAGGTCATGATGCAGAACACGCCCTGGCAGATGTTCGTCAAAGGCATCGGGGCCGGCTGGATCATCGCGGCGCTGGTATGGATGCTCCCCTCCTCGGAAGGGGCGGAGTTCGCCGTCATCACGCTGATGACGACTCTGATCGCTTTTTGCGGCTTCACGCACGTCGTCGCCGGCTCGGCGGAGGCGCTCTACGGCGTGCTGACGGGCGGCATCACGCTGTCGAGCGCCGTGTTCGGCTTCTTCCTGCCCACGCTTGCCGGTAACCTGTTCGGCGGCACCGTGCTCTTCGCCGTGTTGAGCTACGCGCAGGTGCGCACCGAGATGGTGGAGTAGGCGGCCACGGCCGCGCGTAGCCCCGCGTCAGTTGAGGGCCCAGACGAAGATCGCAGTCGCCGCCGCACCCAGCAGCGTGCGCAGAGCGTGGAGTGCGCCCCACGTGCGGATGAGTGCCGTCGACTTTGCGTCCGCCTCGGCGATGGGGATGGCCATCAGCGCGTCGCTGGTCGGCAGAATGAACAGGAGCGTGTAGGGCCAGTTGGCGACGATGAGGCCCGCGCCGACAAGCCAGCGCCAGTCCAGCGTCAGATAGTAGGTCCAGCCTCCGAGCAGGAAGCCGAGCATGGCGAGGCTCGCCTGCATGGCGAACCCGCGCTTGTAGGCGGGCTTCCATTCCTGCAGCAACGCGCGGTCGTCGAGCCTGAGCCGCCCCGGCTGCTCGACAACATTGATGTAGAACGCGGCCCCGGTGAACAGGGCGGCGTCGACGAGAGCAAGGTGGCCGACCAACATCGTTTTCTCCCATCTCAATCCCGACAGAACGCTTACAGCGCAAAAACGACGGCCCCGCCCGTGAGTCCGGCGCCGGCCGCGCACATGAGCACCTTGGCGCCCGGGCGCATGGCCCCGCGCGCCGCCAACGACAGCGAGAAGGGGATCGTCGCGGCGGAGCTGTTGCCGTAGTCGGCCACGGTGGAGACGAGCTTGTCATCCGCCACGCCGAGCTGGCGCGCAACGGCGGCGACGATGCGGGCATTGGCCTGGTGCGGCACGAAGAGATCGATATCGGCGACGGCGAGACCGGCCTCGTCCAGCGCCTCGCGCGCGGTGGCGGCCATCATATCGACGGCCTTGGTGAAGACGGCCTGTCCGTCCGCGATGGTCATGAGCGTATCGGCGACGGCAACGTCAGGCGCAAAGGGACGGCGGCTGCCGCCGGCAGCGATCTTGATGAGGTCGTAGCCGCCGCCGTCGGCGGCAAGCTTTGCCCCGAGCACACCGGCGCCAGGCCTTTCAGAGGGAGCCAGGAGAACGGCACCGGCGGCGTCGGCGAAGAGCACGCAGCTTCCCCGCTCGGCCGGGTTGATGCGGCGCGACAGGATGTTGGCGGCGACAACGAGCACGCGCGCGCCGTGCGTGCGCACGAAGGCATCGGCGAGCACCAGCGCGTAAAGAAAGCCGGCGCAGGCGCCCGCCATGTCGATGGCGCCCGAGCCCGCAAGCCCCAGCCGATGCGCCAGAAGCGGCGCCGACGGCGGCAGCAGGTGGTCGGGCGTGCTGGTCGCGAGCAGCGTCAGCGCGACGCGCGAGCGGTCGATGCCGGCCTCGCCCAGCGCCATCTCACTGGCGTTGACGGCCATGTCGGTCAACGCCTCGCCGGCGGCCGCGTAGCGGCGCTCGCGGATGCCGGTGCGCCGCTCGATCCAGCCGGGCTCGAGGCCGAGCCGCGTCTCGATCTCAGCGCTCATCACGCGGCCCTCCGGCGCGTAATGGCCGAGCCCGACGATCTCGGATCCTTTCGCGGTGTCGCGCACGATCTCCTATCCTCCCACCGCGGCGGCGGCCGCGTCGATCGCGGCATAGACGAGGTCGAGCTCCTCGGCCGTGATGCAATAGGGCGGCATCACGTAGATCGTGTTGCCGAGCGGACGCAAGAGCACGCCGCGCTCCAGAAACATGTCGTAGAGCTTCGGGCCGATGCCGGCCAGATAGCCGCCATCGGGGACGTCGAGGTCGAGGGCGGCGATGGTGCCGAGCTGGCGCACGTTCTTGAAGCGCCCGTCCTTCAGAAATGGCACGAGACGATCGGCCTGGTGCTCGGCCAGCGCCGCGATCCTTGCCGACACCGGCTCGTCTTCCCAAACCTCGAGGTTGGCGAGCGCCGCCGCGCAGGCGATCGGGTTCGCGGTGTAGGAGCTCGAGTGAAAGAAGGTCCGGGTGCGGTCGGGCGACAGATGCAACTCGAAGATCGGACCTGAGCACAGCGTGACGGCGAGCGGCAGCGCACCGCCGGTGAGGCCCTTGGCCAGGCAAAGGATGTCGGGCGCCACAGCCGCCTGCTCGCAGGCGAAAAGCGTGCCCGTGCGACCCCAGCCGGTCATCACCTCGTCGGCAATCAAGAGCACGCCGTGACGCTCGCACACGCGCTGCATCTGCAAGAGCGCGTCGGGCGAATAGATGAGCATGCCGCCGGCACCGAGAATTAAAGGCTCGAGGATGAGGGCGGCAACGTCGCCCTCCGCGCATACTGCCTCCAGCACGTCGATTAAATCCTGCTCGTGGCCAGGGAGAGGGAACGGAATGCGCCCGACCTCGAACAAGAGCGGCTCGTAGGGCGCGTTGAAGACGCTGCGGGCGCCGACCGACATGCCGCCGATGGTGTCGCCGTGATAGGCGTGCTCCAGCGCCAGGATGCGGTGGCGCGGCTCGCCGATATTGCGCCAATACCCCAGCGCCATCTTGAGCGCGACCTCCACCGCCGTCGAGCCGCTGTCGGAAAAGAACACGTGCGCGAGCCCGGGCGGCGCAACCGCGAGCAGCCCGCGTGCCAGGCGCTCCGCGGGGGCGTGCGTGAAGCCGGCGAAGATCACCTGATCGAGGCGGTCGGCCTCGGCCTTGATGGCGGCGATGATGTGCGGGTGGCGATGGCCGTGCGTGACGACCCACCACGACGAGATGGCATCGAGGATGCGGCGGCCGCCGGGCGTCTCGAGCCAGGCGCCGTCGGCGCGCGCGACCTCGAGCATCTGCGGCTGCAGCGCGTGCTGCGTGAAGGGATGCCAGATCGGTGAGGTCGGGCGCCCGCTCATGAGGAGGCATCCGCGAGAAAATCGTCCGCGTCGAAGTTCTGCTCGAAGGCCGCGCACAGCGTCGCAGTCGTCAGCGGATCGATGTGCGGCAGCCGCCCGAGTCGGCGGACGTTGCCCATCTGGGCAATCGTGCGCTCTGAAATCGGATTGCTCTGCGCCGACGAAGGCAATGCCGATCAGCGGGATCGCGCGGCGCTTGAGGGCCTCGATCGACAAGAGGCTGTGGTTGATGGTGCCAAGCCGGGTTGAGGCGCACAAGACGACAGGCATGTGCCAGCGGGCGATGAGATCGATCTGCAGAAGGCGGCGGGTGAGCGGCACCATGAGACCGCCGGCCGGCTCCACGACAAGCGGGCGCTCGGACGCGGGCGGCACGAGGCGCTCGACGTCGATTTCGAGGCCGTCGCGCTCTGCCGCCAGATGCGGCGAGGCGGGGGTATTGAGGCGGTAGACCTCGGGCAGGATGCGCGTCGCCACGACGCCGGCCAATCGCGCGACGACCTCGGCATCGGTCTCATCCGCAAGCCCGCACTGCACCGGCTTCCAATAGCAGGCACCGAGCGCGGCAACGAGGGATGCGGCAAACACCGTCTTGCCCACGTCGGTATCGGTGCCGGCGACGACGAGACCCGCGCTCATGGCTCGAGCCTCGCAAGCTCCTCCGACAGCGCCGCCACCATCGCCTCGACGCAGATCTCATCCACGTTCAGCGTCAGCGACAGGCGCAGGCGCGCGGTGCCCTCCGGCACCGTCGGCGGGCGCACGGCGCGCACATCGAAGCCGCGCGCCTGCATGGCGGAGGCGAGCCGCATGGCCCGCTCGTCCGAGCCGACGATGACGGGCTGGATCTGCGAGCCCGAAGCCGCAATCCCGCACAGGCTCTCGAGCTGGCGGCCGCCAAAGGCTGCGAGCTTGTGCAGCCGCTCCCGCCGGTCGCCGTCGAAGCGGCAGATCAGCAGGGCGGCCCGCACCAGGGCCGCCACCAGAGGCGAGGGGGCCGTCGCGTAGATGAAGGGGCGGCAGCGGTTCACGAGGTAGTCGCGCAGCACCTGCGGGCCCAAGACGAGCGCGCCCATCACGCCCAGCGCCTTGCCGCAGGTGTGGAGTGAGACGACGTTGTCGCGCCCCTCGAAATCGGCACCCAGCCCGCGGCCCTCCGGACCGAAGACGCCCGTTGCATGCGCCTCGTCAACGACGAGGATGCCGTCGTGCCGGTCAGCGATCTCCATCAGACCGGCGAGCGGCGCCCGGTCGCCGTCCATGCTGTAGAGGCTCTCGACCGCGATCCAGGGCGTGCCGGTTGCGCCGGCCGCGCGCCAGTCCGCGATCGCATCGGCGAAGGATTGCACGTCGTTGTGGTGCGCCTCAGCCCGCTCGGCCTTGCTGGCCCGCATCCCGTCGTGGACGCTGGCGTGGATCAGGGCGTCGTGCACGATGAGGTCGCCCCGCTGCGGCAACGTCGAGAACAGCGCCACGTTGGCCATGAAGCCACTGCCAAAGAACAGCGCACTCTTGGCGCGAAAGAAGGCGGCAGCCTCAGCCTCGAGCGCCTCGTGCTCGCGGTGATTGCCGCGCAGCAGACGCGAGCCGCCGGCGCCTATGGGAACCTCGCGCTCGAGCGCGGCGCGGGCGGCATCCCTCAGCTCGCGCGAAGAGGCGAGGCCGAGGTAGTCGTTGGAGGTGAAGTCGGCGCCGGCCGCAGCCGCAAGCACGCGGTGCCGGCCGCGACGCGCCAGCGCATCGAGTGCGCGCTCATGGGTCTTGTGCATTGTCCGCTTCGCTCGAGCACGGGGCCGGCTCGAGCGGCTTCAAGCCGAGCTTGGCGAAGAGCGCAGCATCGCTGTCCTCGCCGGGGTTTTCTGCTGTCAGCAGCACGTCGCCGACGAAGATGGAGTTGGCGCCGGCAAAGAAGCAGAGTGCCTGCGTCTCCTCGCTCATGTCCTTGCGCCCCGCCGAAAGGCGCACGTAGGACTTGGGCATCAAGATGCGCGCCAATGCGATGGTGCGCACGAAGGCGATGGCGTCGAGGCGCTCGGCCGCGGCCAGCGGCGTGCCGGGCACCGCGATCAGCATGTTGATCGGGACGCTCTCGGGATGCTCGGGCAGGTTGGCGAGCGTGACCAGCATGTCGACGCGGTCCTCCGGCTCCTCTCCCATGCCGACGATGCCGCCGGCGCACACCTTGATGCCGGCCTCACGCACGCGCTCGAGCGTCTCCAGCCGCTCGGCAAAGGTACGCGTCGTGATGATCTCGCTGTAGTAGCGCTCCGAGGTATCGATGTTGTGGTTGTAGTAGTCGAGGCCCGCCGTCTTGAGCTGGGCGACGTCGTCGTCTGTGAGCATGCCGAGCGTCATGCAGGTCTCAAGCCCCAGCGCCCGCACGCCCTCGACCATGGCGCAGAGGAGATCCATGTCGCGCGATTTCGGCGAGCGCCACGCGGCCCCCATGCAGTAGCGGGTGGCGCCGGACAAGCGCGCGCGCTTTGCCTCCGCGAGCACGCGCTCGAGCGCCATCAGCTTGGTCGCAGGCACGCCGGACGCGTGGTGGGCGGACTGGCTGCAGTAGCCGCAATCTTCCGCGCACCCGCCGGTCTTGATGCTCAAGAGCCGGCTCTTCTGCACGGTGTTGGGGTCGAAAAAGCGCCGGTGGATCGTGTGGGCGCGATAGAGAAGATCGTTGAACGGCGCACCATAGAGGGCGAGCGCCTCCGCCCGCGTCCAATCGTGACGCAGCACCCGATCGACATCGGGGCTCGAGCGGCAGGCCTCGGGCGTCCGCACGTCCATCATCTGGTGGTTCTCTCCCTCGCGGGCCAAAGGTCGTCGGCGACGCCCCGATGTTTGCACCGGCAGCGGGGCGCCTCGCAAGGGCTAACGGCCCCTGCGGCGGCGCCGTCCATGAAAAGGTGGCCCCGCCGAGAGGGGAGGAGGTCCCGGCGGGGCTGACTGAGCGTTGCCTGCGGAGGGGGCTATGCGTGCTGCGGCCACTTTGAAGCTCGCTCTGAATGGGCCTGGGCCCCGGACTAGCGCACGCACCAGCGGAAAGAGGACGACCGACATCCGCTCTTGCGCAAACACTGTTGTTCCGACGGCGCGCTTACTTCAGGGGCCGATGCGCGCCGCAAATGGACCGCGCAAGGACAGATGAGACATTGCGATCATTGGAGACGTGCCTCGCAGGACGATCTCGCGCCGGTATGTCGCACTTTCCAGTTTAGGTCGTGAAATAGTAGTGGACAAAGGAACGCCGCACCGACGAATTCGTGCTATAGTTGCACTGTGAATATTGTGCTCTACTTCAATGTATCGAAGTAGCGGCAGCAAAAGCTTGTGTGCCGTTTGTACGTGAGCGGGGAAACTTGCGTCCGGGTTTGGTTCCAGGATTTGCTTTGCCGGAACGCAGATATACTCGAGCTCAAAGGACGGATCGCTAGCTAAACCTTCGGGGTTCGAGCAATGACAGCGGTCGGACGGTTCTCTACTCGCCCCCTTTACCTGCAAGTCAAAGATATGCTGGTGCAGCGCATCGTGGCGGGGGCCTGGAAGCCCGGCGCGGCGATCCCCAACGAGATCGAGCTGTCGCGCGAGCTCGGCATCAGCGTCGGCACCGTGCGCAAGGCCCTCGACGAGATGGAGAGCGAGCGGCTGATCTCACGCCGCCAGGGCCGCGGCACCTTCGTCATCGATCAAACGTCGGACGAATGCGCCATCCGCTTCAGCAACATCCGCGACCCCGACGGGATCCGCATCGCCGGAGAGGTGCAAAGCTGCGAGGTCGTGCCGGCCGTCGCCAATGCGACGGAGGCGCAAATGCTGCAGCTGCGCAGCGGCGAGCCGGTCCTGCGCCTGCGTCGGGTGCGCGTGCACGACGAGCATCCGCTCATGGTCGAGGAATCGACCGTTCCTCAAGCGCGCTTTCCGGGATTGGCGCAGGACAGCGACATCCCGCCCAGTATTGTCGTCCTCGCGCATCGCTATGGCGTGCTGCTCGCGCGCGCCCAAGAGAAGATCGGCGTGACGGCCGCCGAAGGCGAGGTCGCCGGAGACCTGAAGGTGGCGAAGGGAACACCGCTCTTGAAGCTCGAACTCTGTGGTGTTTGCCATCGACGGACGACCGATCGAGTGGCGCGTGGCGCAATGCAGCCTGCGTGATAATTATTACATGACCGAGGTCCATTGACCTCGCAGCGGCGCTGCTGACGCGCGTAAGGCCCGCGCGCGTCGAAGAAAACCCCTCAGCAATAATCGGCGAGCGCCGCGCTCGGCGGGAAACGCCGTTTCGTAACGCAAGCCACTCGGTATCAATTCGCTAACGCACGCAAGCGGCAGCGATTGTAATTGCATTTGATTCAGATCATCTCTGTTGCAGTCGCAAGGCGGGGGTTGTGCAGCTGGGCTGGGCGTGTGCCGGCCTGTTCGGACAGCCCCTGGGGAGCGAAACGGCTGAGGAGGGGGTGATGGCATGACGAAGACGCAGACGTGGCGGCTCTTCGGCCTCCTCAGGCAGAACGAAACCTTGAGGACGAGGGGCTTCTCGATGTCCTGCAGCCAGACCGGCGGCATCGTCATCGACCGCTCGGGCCACGTCCGCGGCATCTGGGATTTCGACGGCCGCTCCTATACGTGGATCACTCCCGGCAACAGCGAGCCGATCTTCAAAACCGACGACCCCAAGTCGGCGGTCAACTACACCGTCGTGACCTTGGCGCAGAGGTGAGGATCTCTTTTGCTAGTTGGCGTCCTCGGGGAGCGGCGGCACGGCGATAATGGCGATGCCCTCGTCGAGAAGGGTGCGCACCTCTTCGCCCGAGGCCGTGCCGCGAATGCCGCGGGCCTCCGTCTCGCCATAGTGGATCTTGCGTGCCTCTTCGGGGAAACGCGCGCCCACATCCTCGACGCCGGCGAGCAGCGTGCGCCGCACCTCGCGCAAGACTTCGACGGCCCCCGGGTGCCCCTCCGCCGCTTGCGGCGGGTCGGGCTCGGCACGGTCGCGGACGGTCACGTTCGGAGCCATGATCGCCTTGTCGACCTCGTGGCTGCCGCATTGCGGGCAGCAAACCTTGGCGGCGGCAGCCTGCGCCTCGTAGGAGGCGCTCGAGGCGAACCATGCTTCGAACTCATGGGCAAGCGCGCATCTCAAGCAATACTTGATCACGACGAAGCCTTGCTCGTTTCCATCCCGGCATGGATGACGTCGAAGGGCCGATCGTGCGTGAGCGAAGGCACCCGCCGGCGGACATCCTCCAAGAGCTGCAATTCAACATCGGCGAATATGACTGCTGGGTGAACGTCGCCTTCGGCCAGGACCTCACCCCAGGGTGAGACGACCAGGCTGTGCCCGAACGTCTCGCGCCCGTTCTCGTGCAGGCCGCCTTGCGCTGCAGCAAAGACGAACGCCTGGGACTCGATGGCGCGGGCGCGCAGAAGCGTGTGCCAATGGGCCATGCCGGTCGGCCGCGTGAACGCGGCAGGGACCGCCAGGAACTTGGCGCCGGCGCGCGCCAGGGCGCGGTAGAGCGGTGGAAAGCGCAAGTCATAGCAGATGGTGAGCCCGATCGGTCCCCAGGGGAGATCGGCGAGGACGGCATGACGGCCGGGCTCGTAGTTGGCGCTTTCGGTGTAGCTTTCGCCGCCGCCGAGATCGACGTCGAACATGTGGATCTTGTCGTAGCGTGCCGTGATCTCGCCCGCAGGCGAGATCAGGTAGGCGCGATTGGCGAGCTTGCCGCTCTCGAGCAGCACCGGCATCGAGCCGATGTGCAACCAGATGGCGAGCTCGCGCGCGAGCGCCTGGAAGTGCGGAAGCGCGGGCGTGTCCTTTTCCGATCGCACCGCGGCGAGGAGCCGCGGCCGCTCCAACTCCATGAGCGTGGTCATCTCCGGCGTCTGCACGTAGCCGGCGCCGCCTTTGGCCGCCTCGCCGATGAGCTCGGTTGCGCGCGCGACATTCTTGTCGACCTCGCGGCCCGAGCACATCTGCACCAGGGCGACGCGGAACGAGCGGGAGGCCTGCGGGTCTGCCATCGAGAGCTACCTCAAGCGATCAGGACGGACGGCTCAGGCGGCGAGCAGCACGTCGAGCTTGCCTTCCCGTTCGAGCACATAGAGGTCATCGCACCCCCCGACATGCGTGTCGCCGATCCAGATTTGCGGCACCGTGCTGCGCCCCCCGGCCTTTTGCGACATCTCGGCCCTGAGCTCCCGGCGGCAGCCGACATCGACCTCATCGAAGATCACGCCTTTCTTGCGCAACAGCTCCTTGGCCATGTGGCAGTAGGGGCAAAGCTTGGTGGTGTAGACAGTAATACGTGCCATGGCTCCCGATGCATTCCCTGTGAGAACTGGCCCTGTCAGATCTGGCATTTTGCGATAATTCTAATGGTTTCCGCGAGTCGGGGCAAAGCCAGCTGGCGTCGCACCGGGGTGCCGGCGAGGCCGTCATGCCGGCATGAGGACGGCGTCGGTAACCATGGCGAGCGCCAAGACGTCGACGCGTGCCACCCCGGCCCGCTTCAGGGCGCGCGCGCAAGCGCGGGCGGTGGCGCCCGTGGTAATGACATCGTCGATCAGCACCAAGCGTGCCCCGGCGATCCGCGCTTTGTAAGCATCGGC
The DNA here is from genome assembly GCA_963728165.1 of uncultured Alphaproteobacteria bacterium. Classification (GTDB taxonomy): domain Bacteria; phylum Pseudomonadota; class Alphaproteobacteria; order Rhizobiales; family Hyphomicrobiaceae; genus Hyphomicrobium_A. The sequence goes on from CAVSIY010000006.1 coordinate 584,956, forward strand.
GACGGCGAAAGCGCCGGCGACGTTCTTGCGGCGCTCCGCCCGCGACAATCCCAGCTGGGGCCGCGTCCGGCGCGTGCGCAGAAGCGCCAAAGGCTCCGCACCGATGCCCGTTATCCGCGAGACCTCCTGGGCAAGAATCGCGGCTTGGTTGAAACGGCGGCTCAGGAGCCGCAAGCGCGTGAGCGGAACCGGCACGATCAGCTCCGCGCCGGCCAGGAGCTCCGCACCGGCGCGGACGAGCCAGCGGCCGAGCAGGCGCCGCGCATCGTGACGGTCCCGGAACTTGAGGTCGTGCACCAGGGTCCGCATGACGCCGTCGAAGCGGGCGACCGCCCGCGCGCGGTCGTAATCGGGCGGATCGGCGATTGCGGCGGCGGACACCATGGTGCCCCCGGCATCGAACGGCATCGGCAGACCGAGGCGATCGCACAAGGGCGGCCCGATGAAATCGATCTTGCTCCAGCAGCCGGGACACAGCGCATCGTGAGAGGTGAGGGGGGCGTGGCAGGAAAGACAGAGCGGCGGCATGACGAGGTCGGCGATCGCGCCGGCCACCCGCCGCAAGGCCCCCTCGGTCCTCCACCGGCTGTCGCCCTCGAGCATGTCCCACCCCGTACGCTTACCGAAACCATATAGAGTATGGACCCATGTTAGCCGTTAGGGGGCCTCACCGCGAGGCTGCCCGCATCCTGCACCGGACCCAACATCTTGCCGAACCCCGGCGATCCGACCCGCATCTTCGATCGTGCCTTGCTGGCGCGCCGGCGTCAGCGCGTCGCCGACAGCGCCGAAGCCCATGACTTTCTCCTTGCCCGGGTGGCCGACGACATCGCCGAGCGCCTCGCCATCGTGCGCCGCACGTTCCCGCTCGCGGTGAACCTCGGGGCCCACCATGGCGTGCTCTCGCGGCGCATCCGCGGGCTTGCAGGCATTGAGCGCATTATCGAGGTGGACCACGCCGCACGGCTGCTCGAGCGCTGCGAGGGCTTGCGCGTCGTCGCCGACGAGGAGGCGCTTCCCTTCGCGGCGGCCTCGCTCGATCTCGTCGTCTCCGGCCTGTCGCTGCAGCTCGTCAACGACCTGCCGGGCGCGCTCGTGCAGATCCGCCGCGCGCTGAAACCCGATGGCCTGTTGCTGGCTGCCCTGCTCGGCGGCGAGACGCTGAAGGAGCTGCGCCAGGCGTGGCTCGCGGCCGAGGCGGAGGTAACGGGCGGCGCCTCGCCGCGGGTGGCGCCGTTTGCGGACGTGCGCGACCTCGGTGCGCTGTTGCAGCGCGCGGGCTTCGCGCTACCGGTCGTCGACTCGGAGACCGTCACGGCGACCTATGCCTCGCCGCTGGCCCTGATGCAGGAAATCAAAGGCATGGGCGCGAGCAACATGCTCGCATCCCGCCACCGCCGGCCCGTGACGCGGGGCCTTCTGCTGCGTGCAGCCGAAATCTATAGCGAGCGCTTCGCCCAAGCCGACGGGCGGGTGCCGGCCACGTTCGAGATTCTGACGCTGACGGCCTGGGCGCCCGACGAAAGCCAGCCCAAGCCCCTGCAGCCGGGCTCGGCAAAAGCGCGCCTGGCCGACGCGCTCGGCACGACCGAGCGCAAGCTGCGCGAGTAGCCGGCCTAGCCGAGCAGATCGCACAGCGGCGCGATCAGCGGCTCGTCCGCCGGCGGCATGGGATAGTGCGAAAGCCGCGTGGCGCGCACCCAAGCAATCTCCTGGCCCTCGTGCGGCGTGATCACGCCATCCCATTGGCGGCAGAGATAGAGCGGCATCAACAAATGAAAGGCCTCGTAGGCGTGGCTCGCGAAGGTAAAGGGCGAAAGGCACGTCGGGCACACGTCGATGCCGAGCTCCTCGGCGAGCTCGCGGCGCAACGCGTTCTCGGGCGTCTCGCCTGCCTCCACCTTGCCGCCGGGAAACTCCCACAGGCCCGCCATGGGGCGCCCGGGCGGGCGGCGCGTGATGAGCACGCGGCCGTCGGGATCGATGAGGGCGGCGGCGACAACGAGGAGGATGGGTCGGCTCATGCGAGCCCCATAGCCGAGGATCGCACCCTTGGACAGAGGCAACTCAGCCCATGGCGCGCAGGCCTTGCGCTCGCAACCATTGCTCCAGCACGGCGACGATGTGTGCCTTTTCGGATGCCTCCAGAGGACGGCCGCGGGGAATGCCGTGCCACTTGGCGAGGCAGCCACGGCAGCAGGTGGCGGTCGCGTGCTGGGCGACGAACACGGGATGGCCGCGAAAAGGCGTCTGCTTGCCATCGTTCATCGGCACGGCGGCCGCCAAGCGCTTATCGATGAAGTCGCGCGCGTGATCGAGAATGACCGGCAGTCCTTTGCGCTCCAGATAAGCCTGATCCTGAGGACCCAGCCGGAAGCGCCGCCGGAACGGCGACGTCGCCAGCCTCACAAAGATCTCGTCGATGTCGCGCACGCGTGCGATGTCCCGATTGCAAGCGCCGACCTCTCGAAGCATCTAGCTCAGATCATTCAGCGCATAAGATAGTGACAAGCGGCCTTAAGTTGCTCTATCCCTAGTGCACTGCCAGCCCAGGGGTGCCGAACGGCGTCGTTCGTTTCTCGCAATTTCAGCGAATGTTTCGAGCAAAGACGTAATCAATTTCAAGGGGGGCCGTGATGTCGCGTTTGCGCCCGAGGATTGTCACCCAACAAGATGCGCAAGCCATTCAGCGCGGGCTTACGGCGGTCGTCCGCGGCGAGGCTGCCCCTGGAGCGGCGGTGAAGGCGGGAGTGAGCGCCGACAGCTATCTGAACCAGGTCGTCAAGTACATCCCGGCCGAGATCATGGCTCTGCAGCAGCTCTTGAACGGCGGCGCCGACTACTATCAGCCGGGCACGCCCGGGCGGATGGTCTTCGGGTGGCTTAGCATCGGGCTGCTTGTGCTGACGCCATTTTGGTTCGCTGAAAGCACGCGCGACGCCGGCGAGACGGTGGCCTGGTCGCAGGTGCTGTTGTCGACGACTGCCTTCGCCGTTTGGCTTCTCGCGGTGAACAGCCCGGCGGTCGGCGTGCTGGAGGGCTTCCAGGTATCGCCGGATTTGCTCGACAAGAACTTGTGGTCGGTCCTCTTTCCATTTTTCGTGGGCGTCGCCCCCATGCTGAGGAAGATTTTCTCCCGCGTGGGATAGGCGCAAAGCTCGGGCCTGAAGCGACGTTGTCACGGTCAACGCGTTCGCTGGCAACATCCGATACCGGCGATCCCTGCGTGCTGCGTTGCAGATCGCAGGCGCACGGGAAGAAATCGCGCTGGCTCGATCCTCAGCTTTCGTCTATCTTAGGCAGATCATCTGCACGCGCCTGTTGTGCGCGCGTGCCATATTCATCTCAGTTGCTTTTGTCGATATTGCCATGAGCGATTCCCACACAGACCCTTCCGAAGTCTCAGCGAGCGACAGCGTCCCTGACGAGTCCATGCGCGGCTTCAGCTATCTGCAGGAATTTCCCATTAAGGAGACCGCAGAGAGCCGAGGCCTCGAGTTCGACGGGACTCGACCTGCCGATCGGGAAATCGGCAGCGCAGAAGGTGACGCGCTGGATGAAGACCAACTATGGCGCGCGGCTCGTCCAAGCGGTCGACGGCACGCCGTTCTGGCCGGCGCTGCTCTGCGCCATCGCCTGCCAAGAGACGGCCATCTATTGGCACAAGAGCATCGACACGGCGTCGACCGCGAGCATCCTTTCAGCCTGCGTCTATGACGCCAGCGGCGAGAAGCCGGACTGGCCGCGATCGGCCTTTCCGCGCAACACGGCGGCATTTCGGGCCGCCTACGGCGATGCCTTCACCAACATGCTGATCGCGGAGGCGAATGCTGCAAGAGCGCTGCGCAGCCTGGGGCCGGCCGAGTGGGTCTACAAGGGCTACGGAATTTTTCAGTACGACCTGCAGTTCGTCAAAGACGACGAAAGCTATTTCCGAGACAAGAAATGGTACGACTTCGACGAGTGCCTGGCGCGGGCCATGAAGGAGCTGAAGCGCAAATACGCCGCTCTCAATGACGTGTGGGAGACGGTGCGCGCCTACAATGGCTCAGGCGAGCGGGCGCGCAAGTATATGCGCCACGTCCAAGCCTTCAACGATTTCTGCAAGCCCACGTGGGACGAGACGCCGGTGGCGAGCCCGCCGACAGTGTGAGTTACGCCGGACGACGGGCGCGCTTGCACAATCTACCGGACGATGATCGCCCCACCCAAAAGTTGCCGACTTCGCGCAGCCAATGCTTGAGCTCGAAGGACAAAGCTAGCCGCGTCTTTCAGGCAAAATCCTAAGATGGAGGGGCCATTATGACGTCGCTTGATGTTCTCAAGACAGCTGCGGCCGCCGCCCAGGGCTCGGTCGAGGGCACGCTGCCGCCACAGATTCTCCGACTTCACACTCGAGTACGTCTCGCCTCCCGACACTGCTGCCGAGCGCCAGAAGCTCGCGGCATTCCTCGGCTCCAACCGCTTCAATCTCGAGCCGCTCGATCCGATCTGCCCAAATTTCTCGTCCTGCAGTTTCCCGGCGTGGAGCGCAGCATATCGACCCCGACGCTCTACGCGATGGCGGACGACATCCAGCAAGCGTTGGGATTGGTAAGCTGCGTCCCCGACACCGGCGTCGCGGTCCCCGTGCCACCCGAGGGCGAGAGGATCGCGACGGAGTGGTCGATCGTCGATCCCATTCTCGACATCACCTGCTGGGCGACGGAGAACGATCAGCTGCCGACCGATTGGGCGGTAAAGAGCATCCGCGCCGACAAGGCCTGGACCCTGTCGAAAGGGGCAGGAGCGCTCGTTGCCCAACCTGACACTGGCGTGGCGACCCATCCCGAGCTCGCCGGGGCGCTCGACTTGACGAAGGCGGCAAACATTCTCAACGCGACCTCCGACCCGACCGATCCCCTTGATGCCAACATGGGCAACCCTGGCCATGGCACAGCGACCTCGAGTGTGGTCGCGAGCCGCGCATCAGGGCGCGTGTTCGGATCGGCGCCGGAGGCGCTGGTCGCGCCGATCCGCTGCACCGACTCCGTGATTCTGGGTATCGACGGAGCACCGATTGCGCGCGCCATCATGCACGCGAAACGGATCGGTGCCGACGTCATCTCCATGAGCCTCGGCGGCCCCATACATAGCCCGGCGATGGCGTCTGCAATCGAGGAAGCGGTGAAGGCCGGAGCCATTGTCGTGGCTGCTGCCGGCAACTGCCTGCAACCCATCGTGGTGTTCCCGGCCAACGATCCCAACGTCATTGCGCTGGCGGGCGTCGACATCAACGACAAGCCGTGGAAAGGAACGAGCCGCGGCTCCAAGGTCGACATCGCCGCACCGGCAGAGAATGTTTTCGTCGCGCGGCGGCAGCCGGGGGACGCCGGCGCGCCAGCGATAAAGCCGAGCCAGGGCACGTCCTTCGCCACCGCCCTGACCGCCGGCGTTGCCGCACTCTGGGTCTCCCATCACGGGCGCAGCCCCGTGCGTGAGGAGGCCCGACGGCGCAACCTCACCGTCCAGCAGCTGTTTCGGGCCGCTCTGAAGGCGACGGCGCGGCCGCCCGCATCGGGGACATGGGACGCGACAAAGTTCGGCGCCGGCATTATCGACGCCGAGGCGCTTCTGAAGATGCCGCTCGCGAGCATCCCCGCGGCTTCGCCGCCGTCGCTCGAGATGGCGGAGACGACGCAAGACGCGGTAGAGGCCGTCAACGTCGTCATGACCAAAGCCGCGGCCCGCGAAACCAATGGATTCGACTGGCGACGCCACGGCGCCGAAGCCGTCTATCTGGCGACGGACGCTTGGCGGCGCTCCGACCCGGAGCGTTGGGGCATGCTCGAAAGCGCCAACAAGCCGCTCCCCACGCCCGATCTTGAACGCACCATGCCGCCAGTCCTCAGACGGGCGATCGGGCCGGCGCACGACGCCCCCGCCCTGCGACCGCCCGTCGTGCGCACGCCCGCGGTCTACGATGCAATCCGCATGCTGGGCGCCAAGAGCCGCGGTGGTCTTGAATCGAGCCAAAGCATCACGACCGAGCAGGCGCGGGCCAACTTGCGCAACGGTGGGCTCAGGGACTTGCAGGATGCGGTCGAGAAGACATTCAACAAGCTCGATGCCGAAGTCAGCTCGCCCGAAGCCGTGCACGCGCGCCGTCGGGTGCTCGAATCGACCGAGCGCGTGGTCAGGTCAGCCTTGGAAAACCCGCTGGAAAGCTTCGACGCGCACGATCGCATGGCCATCGAGGCGATCGTGAAGATCAAGGAACGCCCGGCGCTCAGAGTCGTGGAGGGCACGGTCGACGTCCACGATCCGCTGTTCGGCGAGTGGGGCGGCACGTTCATCAGTCAGCCGCAGATGCCGCAGCTGACGCGCGCGGTCGGCCGCATCGATCGCGATGGCGTCCATATCGGCACCGGCTTCGTGATCGGGCCAGGCCTCATCATGACCAACCGGCATGTTCTGGAGGCGCTCGCTGAGGAGGTGCGCTCAAACGGTCACTCGACCTGGGTGCTTTCGCGCGGCGAGCCGACCATCGATTTCTCGGAAGCCGCCGACGGATCCAACCGGTTCCGCATCCTCTCGGTGGTCGACGCCGGACCTGATCCGACGGGGGGACTGGTCAATTTCCACCACCTCGATGTGGCCGTGCTCGAGGTGGAGACGACCAATGCCAAGGGCCTGGCATTGCCCGAGAGGCTGAGCCTGTCTGGCAGAGAGACGGGGACCGCGGCGCGGGTGGAGCTGTTCGTGATCGGCTTCCCGGCCCGCCCGGGCAGCCAGCGCCATGTTCGATCCGGCGACAGGCGAATTCAGCGCGGACATCTCCAAGCGGCTGGCGCAAATCTTCAATTTTCAATACGGCCGCAAATACATCAGCCCCGGCATGATCGAGGTGACGCCGGGCACACTCGACGGCGATCCCAAAGGCTGGGTCTTCGCTCACGATGCCACCACGCTCGGCGGCAACTCCGGCTCCGCCGTCCTCGGCCTGGGGGCGCAGCCCAACGTCATCGGCCTGCACTTCGGCGGGGCGCCCCTCACCGCAAACTACGCGCACACGCTGGCGAAGGTGAAGGCGACGGGGACGCTTGCGGCGCTCGCAAGCGCGCGCATAGAGTGGACTTGAGAGAGCTTCGATCCGCTGCCGCGCGCTCCTCGCCGCTAGGCAGACGGGCGAGTGCTGACCACGTGCGTTGCCGCCCTTTGCTGCCGCGACAGCAGGAGAATGCCCGCGACTGTCGCCACGTAGGCTACGGCTTCAAGTGCCGTCGGCCGGTCTCTGTAGCCCAGCAGCACGTGAAAGAGCCGCCCGAAGAGACTATCGTCCGACAAGAGCCAGGACGTGTCCCACAGCGTTGCGTCGATCGAGGCGGGCACGAGCCCTGCACTCGATAGCTGATGCACGGCTTCGGCGGCGAGGCCGGCGGCGAGGAAGGTGACGAGCGCTCCCGTCGCGGCAAAGAACCATCGCAGCGGTATGGTCGAAAGGCCAACGTAGACCGCAACGGACACCGCGGCGCCCAAGGCAAGGCCTCCCGCGGACCCAAGCGCGAGATCAGCGGTCGAATCGGCGTTCTGCAACACGATGCTGCTCATGAACAGCACCGCCTCGCTGCCCTCCCGCATCACGGCGGTCGCAGTTGCGATTCCGAGCACGACGACCGACTGGGCCCCGCCCTCGACCGAGCGGCTCAACGCGCGCAAGTGCGCCGTGAGCTCGCGCGCGTGATCGGCCATCCACACCACGTGCCAGGTCAGCATCACAACCGCCAACAGCAGAACGGCAGCTGTGAACAGCTCCAACCCTCGACCATCGAAGGCGGAGGAGATTTGAGCTGCGAAGAATGCGACGACAATCGATCCCGCGATTCCGACCAGCACGCCGACCCCGACTGCACGCGCGCAGCCCGGCACGCCGCGCGCGGCGGCGAGGATGACGCCGACGATCAGTCCGGCCTCGAGCACCTCCCGGAACAGGATGACGAGTGCAGCCAGCATGAATTACTCCGCGATCAAGACCCCTTTGGCGGTCTCTTCGTGAAATTCCCCGACAAAGGCATAGGAGCCCTTGGCGAGCGGCTTCAAGCGAATGATTGCCGACGCCTTGCCGGCGATGACCTTTTCCACCTGCAGCGGTTTGCTCTCGAACTCTTCCGCCGTCGCGTCGAGATTCTTGACTGTGAGCTTGATCGGCGTGCCGGCGGCAACTTTGAGCTGCGATGGATCGAACGTGTGGTCCTTGATCGTAAGGCTGAGCTCGGCGCTGTCGGCTGCATGCGCGGAAATCGCGGAGGCACAAACAGCCGCAGCGCCGATCGCAACAGCCAAGGTTGGACCACTGAGGAAACGTCTTACAGGGCTCAGCATGCTTGGGGGCCTCCTAGGGATCATTCGAATTCGTAGCCGGCGGTCAGGCGCAGGATTGCGTCTTCGCTATCATCGGTGAGGCCGAAGGCGCCGCCGATTCCGACATGCATATGGTTCTCCCACTCGCCCTCTAGGTTCACGCCCAGGTATTGCTCCGTCTTGCCCGGATCGAGTGTCAGCCCCAGCTCCGAATCGCCCAGGCCGCCGTACAGCTCGAGGCCGAGCGTCAGCTTCTCCAGGTCCCAGCCTGCGAGCGGGGCAAAGTCAGAGCTCTTTTCTCCATCGGCCTTGCCGGCCTCATAGAAGACGTAGTTGAGACCCGCGGCGTAGCCGAACTCCCACTTGCCGCTCACGACATTGGTTTCATTGATCCAGTTGAAAGCGACGTTGAAGCGATCGGTAAAGTCATGGCCGAGGATGAGCCGCGTCTCGAGCGCGCGCTCGGTCTCCTCCTCCGCCTCCTCCCTGAGCTCGCTCTCGCCTTCCTCCTCCTCCAGGATCGCATCGGTGCGCCCGGCAACCGTCGAAAGATAGCGGTGCGCCGCCCGCAGGCTCTCGTATTCGGCGTAGAGCACCGGATTTAATATGGTCGCTTCCTCGAACAGCCGCAGACGGTTCTCGAAGCGCCATCCTCCGAACTCGTACTGCTCGCCTTCGATATGATCCCCCTCGAGGTACAAGGACGAGGTCCAGTAGTTCGTCACGCCATGCTCGATCTCGATCAGCTGGGCTGCGTAGTCCTCCTCGCCGCTGCCGATGCTCGAGATGTCGTTGTACACGTTGATCTCCGTCTCGCCCTTCTTGGCCATGTGGTGGTTGTAGAGAACAAAGTTCGCATCGTTGCCGGCGCGCGCGCTGCCAGAAAGCACGAGCGCCAAAGCCAGGCCCGCAACGCATGCGCTCAGCGAGCGCCGCGCAACGCCACACGCTGGTGTCACTACATTTCCCCCTACGCGAGACTGCCGGCCGTTGTGTTCTTCAAGCTCGGGGCTGCGCTCGACCGCTTGCCGCTAAACATGAGACATTTCGTCAATAATGTGTAGCTGAAATGAGTCGACCATGTGAGACCCGCGGTCGCATGTCGCCGGGATCTGCCGAATCGCTCATATGGGGGCGACGGCAAGCGAGCCCGGTGCGGCCGCAATGGCAAGGGCTTCAAGCAGGTCTTCAGGCGGCGCAGATCTCAGAAGCGCGTGATGAAGTCGATTTTGAATAGATCTAAATTGGCGCCCAGCTCCTGGTCATTCTTCGGCAGGATCGAGAACGCGTCCTGATTGAGGTCAGCTCTTAACCCGAGACCGGGCGTAGCAGTCAGTGCGCAAAGACGTCAGCAACGGGCCAGTTGCCGCCAAAAAACGCCGGACGCGAGAGCGGCCGCCAATGACATGACCGTTCATCCGGCCTTGGGCTGGGCCGGGGCACCGGCCGCGGGCGCGGCTTATGGCGGCGTGGCCTGGCTGCTGCTGCTGCCGATGTCGGACGGCGGCAGGTCGTGGTTCTGGATGGTCGAGCAGGCGGCGAACGCAAGCGGCGCGACCAACGCCAGAAGAAGTGCCATTCGTGTCATGTGTGCGCGCCCTTTGCGTTGTGTGGCAGCCGTTGGCAGCCCGGCCGCAGTGAAGTCTTCACTCGGTTTGTGTCCATCATGTTGCGGTTTCGGGTGACGGGCTCAGGCTCGGGTCCTCTCTCTGGTGCCGACTTTCAGTCTTGGCCACGGCTGCCACCAGACCCCGTACGCCGAAGGGCAGCCTCACCTTTTCGATGAAGATGTCGCGGTGACCGAAACCGCCTTGGCGCAGCAGGCTACTCAGCTCGTCAGCGTCATAGAGCCTGTGCGTGTCGGGGCCGGAGAATTTCCAGTTGCGCATCGTCGCGCGGTCGGTGACGTAGACCACCGCAAGCCCGCCCGGTCGCAATACCCGGTGCATCTCGGCGACCTCCTTGCCCTCGGGGCCGAAGAAATAGGCGACATTGACGGCCAGCACCCGGCCGATGCTGGCGTCGGCATAAGGCAGGGCGTCGAAGCGGCCGAGACGCAGCTGCACCCGGCCGTCCTCAATCGCCCGATGGTTGGCGCGCGTGGCGAGGTCGAGCATCTCCAGCGACTGGTCGATGCCGAGCACCCGGCCCCGGAATGCCCGCTGCGCAAGGGCGGCGATACCGCGGCCGGGGCCAAACCCCAGCTCCAGCACTGTGTCGCCCGGCTGCACGCCGATCGCCGCGATCGCGAGCCGGTTCGGTCCGCCATTGATGAGCGCCATCAGCCGGCCGATCAGCCGGCCGTAGCGCCCGCTCGGCAAGCGTAGTTGCTCGCCGATGCCGGCCCAGATCGAGGGCATGGTGTGCATGACCACCCTTCTCCAGCGATATGCCCATGGCTGTTCGCTACGAGCGTTCCTTCTCCTGTACTTTATCGAGGAGGCCCTGCATCACCTTCGGGAAATACGTGTCCCAGATCGGCCGCTCGGGATGCGCCGGCAATGACAGCCCCTTCTTCAGCACCTGCTCGGCCTTCTTGTACTCGCCTTGCTCGTATAGAAAGTCAGCGTAGAAATAGTGGGCGTCTCGACCGTTGGGGGCGTACTTCACCGCCTCCTCCAGGTAGGCGCGGGCTCTGTCCTTGTCGCCCCAGCCGAAGGGGAAGCCAGGCACGCGGTAGTAGAGCACGCCGAGGCTGGTCGGCGCGCCGGCGTCAAGGGCCTTGGGGTCCATGCTTTCGGCTTTCAGCAGCACGTCGCGCGCCCTCGAGGCGAGGTTGAGGGCGCTGATGCCCCAGGTGAGCGAAGCGCGCTCGCTGGTGACAACGCCGTCCCAAATCAAGGCCTCCGGCCGATCGGGGTACTTCCGCGCGAGCTCGTCGGCCTTGGCTCCGACCAACTCCATGTACTGCTTGCGCTGGTCGTCCGACTTGCTCAGGTATTTGACGCGCGCCCAGTCGTTGGCAACGGCGAGCATGTCCTTTTCAAACTGGCTCTTAGCAGCGGGAGCGGCCATGGCGAGCGATGCAACGCCGCTGGCGAGCAGCAGGGCGACGGCAGCGGTTCTGACGTGATTGATAGCGATTCTCATGCACGTCCTCATTGCGAATTCTTTCTCTTTCTGAAGCGTTGCGGTCCTGACGTTCGTGCTGCCGCCGTTGCGTGCGAAATCGATGACGTGCCGGCCGACGGCTTCAGCATCGCGAACGACAACATGCTCAAGGCGCGAAGGCGCCTGCCGCTAGGGAGACCGCGATCGTTGCGCCAAGAAGCAATGAAAAGGTGATCCTCATAACGAGCTCCGTGCTCCTCTTTCTTTATGGGGACACGGAAGGGAGCCTTTGCCTTAGAAAATTACGCGGACCTTACAGCCTCGGAAATGTCAAAGAGTTGCGATTTCCGCCTTGTAAGCTGGGTGTAAGGCAACGTGTCCATATCGACCGATGTGGTGGTGAAAGTCGCCTTTATCCCGGTCTACCGCTTCGAGCACCAGGGTATCGAGACCTGGAAAGGCAACCAGTTGGTGGCCTCAGGACGCAGACCAACGACGACGGCACCCCCCACCATCTGGCCGTGGCCATGGAGGGGGATCACCTCAAAGTTGCAGGCGACGGGACCCAAAGAACGGCGTCCGCCACAATTCTGCCAGCGAGACTGTGGAATGCAGGGATGATCCATCAATCGACCCTGCTCAATACACTCGATGGCACGCAAATGCGCGTCTCCGTTCAAGACAAGGGCGAGGATATGGTCGGTGCCCGCGGCACTGGGGTTCTGGCGCATCACTTTACCATTTCGGGCGGCCTCAATCGCGATATCTGGTTCGACAAAAACAACGCCCTCGTCCGCGTGCAGTTCGCTGCAAAGGACGGATCAACAATCGTCTACGAGCTGAGATGACGCGAGGGCGGCAATGAGACTGCTCATGATTGAGGACAACCAACGCTTCGCGGAGTACGTGTCCACCGCGTGCAGCGCCAGGGGCTTTGCCGTCGACCACGTGGGAACGGTGGCTGACGGACTTGCCGCGATCGGGGCCACCAACTACGACGCGGTGATTTTGGATCTGGGCTTGCCCGACGGCGACGGCTTGTCGTGGCTACAGGCAATTCGCCGCGACAACGACCAGACGCCCGTGCTCATCCTTTCGGCTCGCGACGGGGTCCAGACCGTCGTGGACGGACTGAACCTCGGCGCCGATGATTATCTCAGCAAGCCCTTCGAGTTCGACGTGCTCATCGCCCGCCTGCGCGCCTTGCTGAGGCGGCCGGGGAGAGCCTTGAGCGTCGTGCTCGTGGAGGGAAACGTCTCCTTTGACACCTCGGCCCGCGAGGTCCGCATCGAGGATCAATTGATCGAGCTCGGGCGGCGCGAGATGGACGGGCTGGAATTGCTCATGCGCCGCACGGGCCGCGTCGTGGCCAAGGCCGCCATCGAGGACGCCATCTACGCCTTCGGAGACGAGGTGGCGTCCAATGCGATCGAGGTGCTCATTCACCGCCTGCGCAAGCGCATACGCGATGCGGGCGCCAACATTCACATCCATACCGTGCGCGGAGTTCGGCTACCTGCTGTCCGACAGCCCCTCGTGAACAAGGCATCGAGATCGCTCTGGATCCAGCTCGCCCTCGCGCTCGCAGCGTCCTCTCTCCTGGCTGTCGGCACGGCGAGCGCAATACTCTACCAGAGGTTCAAGGCCACCAACTCGACGTTTCGCGAGCACACGCTGCGCAACGAAGCGCACCTCATCGCCAAATTTCTCCAGCACGTTCCCGATCGCGAAGCCATCAGCTTGCCGCCGGAGATCCTGGAATCGTTTCATGACGGGAAAGGCAAGTTTGCGATCGTCGACCGTACCGGCAAGCTCTTGTCCGGCTCTGCGGGAGTCGCGGCAGCTTTGGATCCGCCCAGCGATACGGTGCCGCTCGATTATTTCATCCAGGAGCCGCGTGACGGGCCTGCCTACTACGGAGTCTCCGTAGCCTCGGAATTTCACGGAAAGCCGGCGTGGGTGCAGGTCGCCTTTGTGGCGAGCAACATCGTGTTCGATTCGGTGCTGCAGGAGTTCCTCCTCGACATCGCCTGGATCTGGATCCCCTTTGTCGTGGGCCTGCTTGTCGTCAATCTCGTAGTGGCCCGCATCGGCTTGCGGCCGCTGAGCTCGGCGGCGCGGCAGGCAACCGCTATCGGCCCCGACAACGTCTCGGCGCGTCTCCCCGAGGCGGGCATGCCGAAGGAGGTGCTGGCTCTGGTGACGGCCGTCAACCGGGCGCTCGACCGGCTTGAAGCGGAATTCGGCGCGCAACGGGCCTTCATTGCCGATGCCGCGCACGAGCTGCGCACGCCCGTCGCGGTGCTCAAGGCGCACGTGGGCATTCTGCCGCAGTTTGCGGGCATCGACGCGCTGCACGAGGAGGTCAGCGCGCTGGAGCGGCTGGTCAACCAGCTGCTCGACAGTGCGCGTCTCGACAGTCTGAAGGTGGGTCCCAACGACAAAGCCGATCTCAACACCGTGGCGGCCGACGTCGCCGCGTATCTCGCGCCGTTGGCTATACAGCGCAACCGCTCGATCGAGGTCGTCTCAAAGGGTAAGCCCGTCTATATCCGCGGCGCGGCTGATTTCCTGTTCCGAGCCCTGCGCAATCTCGTTGAGAACGCCATCAACCACACGCCCAAAGGCACCACGGTCAAGATCATCGTCGACGATCCGCCCGTCGTCAGCGTCGTCGACCAGGGACCGGGCGTTCCCCAAGGCGAGCGGCAAGCGATCTTCCAGCGCTTCTGGCAGGGCCGGCGCGATCGAGGCGGGGGGGCCGGCCTCGGCATGGATATCGCCGCACGCACGGTCGTGGCCCACGGCGGCACCATCTCCGTCGAAGACGCCGCCGAGGGCGGCGCCGTCTTCTTCATGCGCTTTCCGCGCTACGAGGCGCGCGGCGGCGCGGCCTGAACCGGAAGCCTCTCGATTATGGCCTCTTGGAGGCTGTAAGCGTCCTGTAAGCGCTGCACCGGAACGTCCTCCCATCCACAGCATCGGGGGAGCAGCTGGAAGTGCAAATCCTTGTAGTTCCGGGGGAACATGAGCTCAGAGCGCATATCGAGCGCTTCATCGCCGACGTCTACCGCGAGCACTATCAGGCCTCAGTGACGACCTTCCCGCCCGACCTCATCGCGCTGGTCGCAGAGGACGGGCGGTGCATCTGCGCCTCCGGTCTGCGCTACGCCCATACCGGGTTCTTCTCCGAGTCCTACCTCGACCTGCCGGTCGAGCAGGCGCTGTCGCAGGCCGCCGGCCGCAAGGTCCCGCGCGAGCGGATCTTCGAGGTCACGGGGCTTGCGAGCCGAGCCCCCCGCGTGGCCACGCGCTTCCTGCGCCACGTTGTCGCCTACGGGGAGCGCGCGGGATTCGATTGGGCGTTTTTCACGGCGACGCAGCGCCTGCGTGAGCTGCTCGAGCGCATCGACCTGTCTCCCCTGCCGTTGGCCATCGCCGATCCGGCACGGGTGGCGAACGCTGAGACGTGGGGCTCTTACTATGATGCCGCGCCCCTCGTTTGCGCCATCAACCGCAGCGCCGCTTCGGTCTTTCTTGCGCCGCGCCTGTCGAGGGGAGCCTATGTCTGACATCATGCTGGCGCTGAAGTGCTGCGCGGCCGCGTATGACGGCGCGACTGCCATCAGCGATGAGAGCACCTCGCTGACCCGCGCAGGTCTGGCAGCGCGCGTTTCGGGATTTGCCGAAGAGCTGAGGCCGCTGCCGCAAACGATAGGTCTTCTCGGCGAGAACGGTGTCGACTGGGCCATCGCCCAGCTTGCCGGTTGGCTCGCGGGTAAGACCGTGGTGCCGCTGCCGACCTTCTTTAGCGGCGCGCAGCTGGGCCACATCGTTGCAGATACCGGAATAACCCACGTGATCACCACCGCCGGCGCACGCGAGCTTGCTTTGAAGCTCGGCGTTGCGCCGATCGGCGTGTCGCTTGCCCGGCGCGAGATGTTCCCCCAGCCCGCGCCGGGCGGCGGCCAGATCATCTACACCTCCGGCAGCACGGGACGGCCAAAGGGCGTGCGCCTTGCGCTGACCCAGATCAACGAATCGGCGCTGCGGCTGGCGCAGGCGACCAGCGCGGCACGGTCGGACACATATCTTTCGGTGCTGCCGCTGCCGTTGCTGCTCGAGACCATATGCGCGATCTGCGTGCCGATCCTCGCCGGCGCCCGCAGCCATTTCGACGGCGCGGCGGCGGCGGTTGCCCGCGGAGACACCACCGGCATTGCCGCGGCCTTCGCGCGTCATCGGCCGACCACGACCGTGCTGGTCCCGCAAGTCCTTGCGGCCTGGGTCGGCGCACTCGAGGCCAATGCCACAACCGCCCCGGGCAACTTGCGTTTCGTCGCCGTCGGGGGCGCGCCTGTGGGAGCTGAGCTTGCGGAGAAAGCGTGGTCCCTCGCCATCCCGGTGTACGAGGGCTATGGCCTGTCCGAGTGCTGCTCGGTGGTTGCCGTCAATCGCCCCGGACAGCGCAAGGCTGGCACCGTGGGCCAGCCCCTTCCCTGTCTCGGCGTCGAGATCGACGACGGAGAGATCCTGGTCGACGGCCCAACGATCATGGATGGCTACTTGCACGGCGCGCCGGCGGCGCACCCGTGGCGCACCGGCGACCTCGGCGCCCTCGACAGCGACGGCTATCTCACCGTCTACGGGCGCAAGGACAACCTGATCGTGACGTCCTACGGGCGCAACGTGAGCCCGGAGTGGATCGAGGCGATGCTGCTCGCCGATCCGCGCTTCGCCGCCTGCGCCGTCATCGGCCACGGCGCACCCCACCTGTCGGCTCTCGTCATACCGTCCCGAGACGGCGCGGCGTGGCTGGCCCGCACGCCCACAGCGCAGGTGCTGACGGCAATGGAGCTCGCCTGCCGCGACGCGCCTGCTTATGCGGTGCCGCGCGACTTTGTCGTGGTGAGCCCTGAGGAGGCGTCGCGCCGCAATCTGCTCACCGCCAACGGGCGCTTCCGGCGCGCCGGCCTCGCCGCGGCCTACGCCGAAATCAAAGCAACAGCCGCACCCATGAGCCCCGACCCCCTAAAAGAAAAGGAGATGACTGCATGAGCTTCTACGAAGCGCTGCAAGCCGCGACCACCCCCGACCGCAACGAATTCCTGTCGATCCCGCTCATCCAGAGCACGGTGCAGAAAGGCGCCTCGCGCGCGCTCTACATCGACTTTCTGACGCAAGCCTATCACCACGTGAAGCATACCTATCCGCTGCTGGCGCTCGCCTCCGTGCATACCCACAACGAGGCCTACCAGGACGCTCTCATCGAGTACATGGGGGAGGAGCGCGGCCACGAGAAATGGATTCTCGACGACATCCGCGCCCTCGGCGGCGACGCGGAGGCAGTGCGCACCGGCAAGCCCGGCCAAGCCTGCCAGGTCATGGTCGGCTACACCTACTATGCGATCGAATGGTTGAGCCCGTACGCGATGCTCGGCAGCGTGCACGTGCTCGAAGGGATGTCGACGATGCTCGCCGACCAGGCCGCCGATGCCATCCAGGTTTCGCTCGCGGTGCCCGGGAAGGACGGCTTTTCTTACCTGCGCTCGCACGGCGCCCTCGATATCGAGCACGTGGCGTTCTTCAAGGAGCTCGTCAATAAGATCCCGAGCGACGCCCACGCCATCATCATCGAGACATCGAAGATCATCTATCGCCTCTATGGCGACATCTTCCGCGAGCTTGCCGTTCGTCACGCCGGGCGGCGCGATGCAGCTTAAGGGCCGGATCGCCCTCATCACCGGCGCCGGCTCGGGGATCGGGCGCCAGCTCGCCATCGAGGCCGCGCGCCGCGGCATGACGGTCGCGCTGATGGGCCGGCGCGCCGACGCCTTGCACGAGACCTTAGCGATGATGGGACCGCGGCGCAGCCACGTGGCGCTTCCCGGCGACATCACCGACCCCCAGATCCGCGTTGCGCTCAAGCATTACATCGCGCACTGGTGGGGGCGGCTCGATGTGCTCGTGAACAATGCCGGCGTCGTGACGGTCGGGCCGCTCGCGCGCACCAGCGATGCCGAGCTCGAGCGCTTGATGGCCACCAACGTGATTGCGCCGGCGGCCCTCATGCGCGAGCTCTTGCCGCTGTTGCACCAGGCAGCGCCATCGCGCGTCGTCAACGTCGGCTCCATGTTCGGCGACATTGCCTACCCGCTGTTCGGCGCCTACTCGGCCTCCAAGTTCGGATTGCGCGGGTTATCGATCGCCCTGCGGCGCGAGCTCAAGGAGTTTGGCATCGGTGTGACCTATGCGGCGCCGCGCGCCACCAATACCGATGCCGCCGGCGCGTTCGCGCGCCTCGTCGGCCCCATGCAGATGCGCATCGATGACCCTGCCAAGGTCGCCCGCGACATCTGGGGGGCGGTCGCACGCGACGCCGACAGCGTCTACGCGAAGGGGCCTGAGCGCCTCTTCGTGCTGGTGCAGCGGCTCTTTCCGCAGCTGGTCGACCGATCGGTGGAAAGCCAGATGGCCGACAGCCGCATCCGCGCCTATCTGGTCAGCCAAGGCGTTTGGCCGACTGCGCCGGGAGCCGGACTCCGGCGCGGTCGGACTTGAGGCGACGCGGCTATCGGCCACCTCCCGTGGTCTCGAGGGCCGTCTTGCACGCGGCCGAGACTTTGTCCTTGTTCGCCTCGAGACAAGCGCGAACGTTGCCCTGCCCGTGCTCGTTGCCGGCACACAGCTTTGGAATGTCGTCCTTGCAGGCAGTCGCTACCGGGCCGTTCTGCGCGTGGAGGCCGGTTGCGAGTGCGGCAAAGACGACGAGGGCGGTCGCAAGCGTTTTGGCAGTCTTCATGTCTGCTCTCCCAGTCTTGATGCTTTCGAGCTGAGTGGAGCATCGGGCATTGCGTCCCGAGCCTGCGCTCGAGCTAGCGTTTGCAAGGCCAGCCGCGGGAAGCGTTGGAGTCCGAGGCCGTTTTTTCTGGATGGGATTCGCGCAAGCTCGACCTCCCTGGCGTGTCCGTATTCGGTGGCCAGTTGACCGGCAGCCGCCCGGTCTTGTGACACCGCATCCGCCGAGGCATGTTGTGGCAATGGAGGTAGCTGCGCCCATCGGCAAGCAGAAGCAGGTTCGCTTGCGGCGCAGCGTCGGCCGCCCGCATCCCCGTATAGAGGCCTGCACTGGCAGGTGCGCCTGGTGCCGCGGCAAGGCCGCTGGCTAGCACGACTGCAACGGATAAGGTGCGCATCGACATTACAACTCCTTCCTGTGAGGTCTTGATTCTTGCCGTTTGCCGGGCCCTGCTAGTCATCGGCGCATGTGCTTTTCCGCCCAGTCAGCCGCTTGAGCAGCGCAGACTGCGCGTCGGGTTGGCGCGCAGCCCACACGGCCAAGGCGACGACGCCAACGACAAGAAGCCCAAGGCGGGCAATGGTCAGAGCGGCCGAGAGAGCGTCGAGCATGGGCATCCCTCAGGCCGCAGCCGACGTGTGCGGCTCGACCGGCGCGAGACGGCCGAACGCCTCCACCGGCTCGACCCAATAGGCGAGGTTGGCGATCGCGGCCCTGGTGCGGATGTCTTCCAAAAGCGCGGCGAGACGCGCACGTGGGACGATGACCGACAACACGCCCCGCATCACCCGTCCGCGCACGCGCTCACGCACGCTCGCGTTGGCGAAGTCGTGGCCATGACCTTCCGCCTTCCAGGTCGTGAAGCCGCTGAGGGGTGGCTCGCAGCTCAGCATCAACTCGACGATGCAGTCCTCGGCTGAAGGCGGATAGACGAGCGTCAGCTTGCAAGGGGATTGGTCCATGCCAGGCTCCGTGCTTCGATTTGAGATGAAGGTGCCGCGACGCCGAACCGACGAAACAGGATCGGCAGCAGCACGAGCGTGAGGGCGGTCGACGTGATGAGGCCGCCGATGACGACGATGGCGAGAGGCTTCTGGATCTCGGAGCCCGGGCCACTGGCATAGAGCAGCGGCACGAGGCCGAAGGCGGCGATGCTCGCGGTCATCAAGACCGGCCGCAGCCGCCGCACCGAACCCTCGAACACCACCTGGGAGAGCGGCGTGCCGCTGGCCAAGAGCTGATTGAAGTAGCTGACCAGAACGAGGCCGTTGAGGACGGCGATGCCGAGCAGCGCGATGAAGCCGACGGAGGCCGGCACCGACAAGTACTCGCCGGAGACCCACAGCGCCAGGATGCCGCCGATCAGCGCGAACGGAACGTTGGCGAGGATCAGGATCGATTGGCGCGCCGACCTGAGCGTGGCGAACAGCACCAGGAAGATGAGGCCGAGCGCGATCGGCACGACGACGGTGAGCCGGGCGGCCGCGCGCCGCTGGTTCTCGAACTCGCCGCCCCAGACGAGGTGGTATCCGGCCGGTAGCGCCACCTTGGCCGCGACCGCCTTCTGCGCGTCCTCGACGAAGCCCACGAGGTCGCGCCCGGAGACGTAGGCCTGCACGATGGCGAAGCGCGAGGCGTTCTCGCGATCGACCTTGACCGCGCCGGCGGTACGGCGCAGCCGGGCCACGTCGCCGATGCGCACGAGGCCGCCGTCGCCGGCCGCCAGCTGGCTCTGGGTGAAGAGCTCGGGCGCCTCCCGCAGCGTCTTGGGCCCGCGGATCACGATGTTGGTGCGCCTCTGCGCCTCGGCGACGACACCGGCGGGCGCGCCTTCCAACAGCGCCCGCAGCTCATCCTCGATGCGGGTGACGGAGAGGCCGGTGCGCCCCGCCGTCAGGCGGTCCATGTCGATCTGCAGGTAGTCGACCGTGTCGTTGGACGCGGTGAACACCTCCGCGGCGCCCGGCGTGCCCGCGATCGCCGTCTGCACCCGGCCGGCGAGATCGGCGAGCACCTTGAGGTTGGGCCCGAAGATCTTCACCGCGAGATCGCCGCGTGCGCCGGTGAGCATCTCCGAGGTGCGCATCTCGATCGGCTGCGTGAAGGCGAACTCGATGCCGGGCAGATCCGCCATCGCCTCGCGCAGCTGCTGCACCAGCCAGGCCTTGTCCTTGACGCGCCACTCGTCCTTCGGCTTGAGGACCAGGAAGGCATCGGTCTCGTTGGGGCTCATGGGGTCGAGCCCCAGCTCGTCGGAGCCGACACGGGACACGATGTGGTCGACCTCGGGCACCTTCTTGAGCAGGACGCGCTGGATGCGCTCGTCGGTCGCGATGCTTTGCGCGAGGTTGATGGAGGGCAGCTTGGTCGTCTGCATGATGACCGAGCCCTCGTCCATGGTCGGCATGAAAGTCTTGCCGATCGAGACATAGGCGAACACCATCGCGACCGCGCCGGCGATCGCGACGACGTACACGGGCTGCGGATAGGCGAGGCAGAAGCGCAGAAGCGGGCGATAAACCCACTCCAGAGCCCGCATCAGGATGGGAGACTTGTGCGCACGGCCACGCAGCACCAGCGAGGAAAGAACGGGGATCAGCGTCAGCGACAAGAGAAGCGAAGCCGAGAGCGCGAACACGATCGTCAGTGCGACAGGGGCAAACAGCTTGCCCTCCAGACCCTGCAGCGACAGCAGCGGCAGGAACACGAGGCAGATGATCAGGATGCCCGAGGCGACCGGCATCACCACCTCGGCGGCCGCCTGGTAGATCTGATGCAGAACGGGAACGCGCGTGTCGCCCGCATGGTGATTGAGGCGCTCGACCGTGTTCTCGACCACGACGACCGCCGCATCGACGATGAGACCGATGGCGATGGCGAGGCCGCCGAGGCTCATGAGATTTGCCGACATGCCGAACAGGCGCATCATCGAGAAGGTGACGAGCGCCGCCATCGGCAACGTCACGGCGACCACGAGCGAGGCGCGCATGTTGCCCAAGAAGGCGAGCAGCAGGATGACGACCAGGACGGTCGCTTCGAGCAGCGCCTTCTTGACGGTGCCGACGGCGCGCTGAATGAGGTCTGAGCGGTCGTAGAACGTCTTCAGCACGACGCCATCGGGGAGGCTCGGCTTCAGGCTGTCGAGCCGGGCGCGAACCTCCTTGACGATCGCGCTGGCGTCGGCGCCGCGCAGGGACAGCACAAGACCTTCCACGGCCTCGCCATCGCCGTCCTTGGTCACGGCGCCGTAGCGCGTGAGATTGCCGATGCCGACGCGCGCCACGTCACCAATGCGCAGGACCTTGCCGCCCTCCGACTTGAGGACGACCTGCTCCAGATCTGCCGGAGTACGGATCGCGCCCTCGCTGCGCACGACCAGCGCCTTCTCGCCATCGGAGAGGCGGCCGGCGCCGTCGTTGCGGTTGGTGGCCGCGATCGCGTCCTTGATGTCGCCGATGCCGAGACCCGCGCTCGCGAGCGCATCGCTGTTGGGCACGACCTCGAAGGTGCGCACCAGACCGCCGAGCGCGTTGACGTCGGCCACGCCGGGGATCGTGCGCAGTGCCGGCCGAATGGTCCAATCGAGCAGGCTGCGGCGCTCCTCGAGCGTGAGCTTGCCGCCCTCGATCGTGAACATGAAGACGTCGGAGAGGGGCGTTGAGATCGGCGCCAGGCCGCCCGACACGTTCGAGGGTAGCTCGCCTACGACGTTCGCCAGCCGCTCCGCCACCTGCTGGCGCGCCCAGTAGATGTCGGTGCCGTCCTCGAAGTCGAGGGTGATGTCGGCGATCGCATACTTGGCGGAAGAGCGCAGGATCGTCTGACGCGGGATGCCGAGCAGCTCCAGCTCGACCGGCGTGATGACGCGGGTCTCGACCTCCTCCGGCGTCATTCCCGGCGCCTTCATGATGATCTTGACCTGTACTTGCGAGATGTCGGGGAAAGCATCGATAGGGATGTGCAGGAAGGCAAAGGCGCCAGCCGCCGCGACCAGCAGCGAGCACAGCAGCACGAAGGCCCGCTGCGTGAGAGAGAACTCAACGATCCTGCGCAGCATCGCCTACTGGGCCCCGATCATGTTCTCGAGCTGGGCCAGCCCCGACACGGCGACCTTCTGGCCCGCCGTGAGCGCGCCTTCGATGGTGGCGGCGTGCAGCGTCTTGCCCTTCAACGTCACCGCCAGCACGATGAAGCCGGTGTCGGTGCGCACGAACACGCTGGGCGTGCCGGCGACCTGCACGACCGACTGCGCGGGCACGGCAAAACCGCCGATAGCCGCTTCGCGATGAATGCTGAGCGTCACCATCTGGCCGACGACGAAGCCGGAGGAGGCGGGGATGGTCCCGATCAGCGAGGCCGAGCGGGTCTTGGGATCGAGCGAGTGCCCGACCGAGAGGACCTTGCCGGTTGCGCCCTCCTCCAAGCGGATGCGGTCGCCGGGGCGTACCTTGCCCATCAGCGAGGCGGGAAGTTGCGCTTCCACCCAGAGCTCGTCGCTGGTGTCGATGACCACGGCGGGCGCCATCGCCACGATGCTCGCACCAGGAGCGACGTTTGCCTCGACGACGCGACCGGCCGTTTGGGCGACCAAAGTGTAGCTGCCGTCCGCGTTGGTCTTGATGTTGCCGAGCGCGACGAGCCGGCGGTGCTGCTCGACGACGGCACGCAAGCCCTCGCGATGCGCCTCGGCTTCCGCGGCGCGCGTCGGCGAAGCGATGTTCTTGTCGGAAAGCGAGCGATAGCGGTCGGCGACGGCGATGGCGGCATCGAGGTTTGCCTCCGCCTGGCGCAATTGCGACAAGGTCTCGAGCAGCTCGCGGCTGGCGATCGTCATCAGCGCCTGGCCTTTCTCGACCGTCTCGCCGGGCAGCACGGCGACCGCCACCACGGTGCCCGAGAAGGGGGCGGGCACCGCAATGCGGCTGTTCATCGGGGGAATGATGGTCCCCGGCAGCAGGGCGACGGCCTCGTCGGTCGCCGGGCGCACGTCTTGCAGCCTGATTTCGAGGCCGTCGATTTGGGCCTGGGTGACCGCGATCTCCGCAGCGCGCACCTGCTGCGGCGCCAACCCCGAAAGGGCGAGCGCCAACACTGCCGCGAGAACCCTGCTTAAAGACATCTCCCGTAACCTCCGTTGTGGCTACGGGCTGTCGCACGCGGACCTGAAACCAACCTGAAAAGCCCATGCGACCCCATGGCATGTGCCCTGCGGCTGGCCGGCGTTCGGCCTTTCAGGCGGCTTTCAGGTTAGGGTCTTAGACGTTGCCGACTTGGCACTTTGGAGATGCGCCATTCGCATTCTGCTGGTCGAGGACGACGACGATATCGCTGGGCGGCTCATCACGGGCCTGCGCCCGGCCGGCTTCATCGTGGACCGCGCGTGCAACGGCGAGGACGGTCACGCCATGGGAGCCGACGATGAATTCGACGCCGTGATTCTCGACCTCGGCCTGCCGCACATGGAGGGGCTCACGGTGCTGCGCAAATGGCGGGCCGAGGACCGCGGCATGCCTGTCCTGATCCTGACCGCCCGCGGCACGTGGACGGAAAAGGTGGAAGGTCTCAACGCCGGCGCCGACGACTACATCACCAAGCCGTTTCACATCCCCGAGGTGGTGGCGCGCCTGCGCGCGCTCATCCGCCGCAAGTCCGGGGCCGCAAGCCCCCTCCTCACGCACAAGGACATCAGTCTCGACACCGTTGCGGGCAAGGCAACCGTCGGCGGGGCGGCAGTCGAGCTCACCGCGCTGGAGCTGCGCATGCTCAGCTACTTCATGCACCGCTTGGGCCGCGTCATCTCGCAGGCCGAGCTGACGGAGCATCTCTATGCGCTGGAGGACAGCGCGGAATCGAACACGATCGAGGTTTATGTCAGCCGCTTGCGGCGCAAGCTGGGGCGCGACGTCATCACGACCGTGCGCGGCCTCGGCTACCGCATGGATTGAGATAGAAAGCCGGAAATGAGCAGCCTCAAGGCCAGACTGATAACGGTTGCCGCCATCTGGGTGGTGGCGGGTGTTGCCGTCGCTGGCCTTCTTCTGTCCGGGAACCTTCAAGAACTTTCTGGTGGAGCAATTCTACGAGGAGCTCCATGAGCATCTCGACGAGCTCGAAGGCATAATGGCGATCGACGAAGGCGGCAAAGTGCGCATGCAGCGTGTCTTGAGCGATCCGCGCTATTCAATCCCGCTCTCCGGCTACTACTGGGAGGTGCAGAAGAACGGGGCCACAGCCGCGCGCTCCAACTCGCTCGAAGGTCCGATGCTGAAGGTGCCGGTCGACGGCGGCAGCGATTCACAAGTCCATAACCACCGCCTCTCGGGCCCGACCGGCGCGCTGTTGATCGCGGAGCGGCTGCGCTGGCTCAACGGGGAGAAGGAGCCGATCCGCATCATCATCGGCACCGACAAGCGCTACCTCGATCACGTCCTCGGCGAGTTCAACAGCGTGCTCCTGTGGTCGCTCGGCATCTTCTCGCTGTCCATGATCGCCGTGGCGATCCTGCTCCTGCTCTATGCCATGGCGCCGTTCGGGCAACTGCGCACGGCCTTCGCCAACTACCGCGCCGGCGCGACCCCCGACATGCGCGGACGCTTCCCCGAGGAGGTGCAGCCCCTCATCGACGACCTCAACAGCCTCATCGCCGCCTCGAGCGAGCAAATGCAGCGGGCGCGCGCCCAGGCCGGCAACATCGCCCACGGCCTCAAGACGCCCTTGGCAATCCTGGTCGACGAGGCGCATCGCCTCGCCGAGAAAGGCGAAAGCCAAGCTGCGACCGTCATTCATGACCAGTGCCGGCGCATGCAGAGCCAGATCGACTACCAGATCGCGCGAGCACGCGCGGCGGCCTCGCGAACGAAGCCGGGGACGGCCTCATCGCTCGCCGATACGGCGCAAGCCGTGGTGCGGGCGCTCGAGCGACTGCACGTCGAGCGTGGCATCGAGATCGACAACGAGATTGCCCCGGGCGTCATGGTCGCCTGCGAGACCCAAGACCTCAACGAGATGCTGGCCAACCTCATCGACAATGCGTGCAAGCACGCAAGAAAGCGGATCGTCGTGCGCCTGGACAAAAACACACCGCACGGGTTCGTTCGCGTGGTCGTGGAGGACGACGGGCCCGGCTTGCCGCCGGAGGCGCGAGAGGTCGTGTTCAATATCGGCGAGCAGTGGGACTGCCGCTCGGGCGGCTCCGGACTCGGTCTGCCGATCGTACGCGACCTCGTGCATCTCTACGGCGGCAGGGTGCGGCTGGATCAATCGGACCTCGGAGGGCTCAAGGTCCTCCTCGATCTTCCCACCTTCGCGCAGACCGACCGCGCCTAGTTTTGCTTTTATTGGTGACCCCGACAGGATTTGAACCTGTGACCCTCAGATTAGGAAGCGGGTATTAGCTCAAAGATTTCAAAGGCCATTCTGACTCCTGGGTGGATTCCACCGCCTTGAGTACGGCTTAACCCACGAGTTAGAACGGAAATTGCCACGTAGACGCCCGCTCTGGCAGCCGGCGCTTCCGTCCGCTTCTGCCCACCCTCCTCCATCGCAGCACTGATCCGGCGTGTCAGCTATGCCGTCGTCAGCTGAAGGATCACGTCGCTGTCGGCACTCACGCTAAGGGCCCTATGCTGAACAAGGCCAGAGCGGGCGCAACTGCACGTGCTCTCGCGTCTTCACAGCCAATATCCTCTCTCTGATCCGCTCGGGATCAGGTATGCGCGCGCACCGCGTGGGATGACCGTACGTGCGTGCGCGGCGGAGGTGATGGAAAGAGCGGTTGATAGTCCATCGGCCGTCGCAGCCCGATCGGCAACGACGGTCACGCTCGCCCACTTGCGCGCCGGCGCTCCGCTCCTCGGCTCGAGGATATGCGTGAACCGGCCGGCGGGATCGAACAAGTAGCCGTAGCCGCCGGAGGTAGCAATTGCACCACTGGTCAACGGAAGCTCGATAATGGATGTCGCAGGCGCCGTCGGATTTGCGATGCCCACGCGCCATGCGCCACCGTCCCATTTGGGACCGAGCGCGCGCTGCTCGCCCATGTCGACGAGCACGTGTTGAAACCCGCGCTGGCGCAACAAATCGCCGAT
Organism: uncultured Alphaproteobacteria bacterium; assembly: GCA_963728165.1. Classification (GTDB taxonomy): domain Bacteria; phylum Pseudomonadota; class Alphaproteobacteria; order Rhizobiales; family Hyphomicrobiaceae; genus Hyphomicrobium_A. The sequence continues at coordinate 611,233 of CAVSIY010000006.1, forward strand.
GCGATCGGTGATGTAGCCTTGGGCTATGCCATTGAGGGTAATTGCCATGCCCGCTTCACGCAGGCGGATGGCGGCGCCGTCAATTTCGACCTTGTGCCAGCCCACGAGTGCGACGGCTTTCTCGATCGCGCTTTGCGGCGGACCTTCAGGAGCGGCACCCAGGTGCGAGAAATGCCGTGCATAGAGCGCCCATAGCGGCTGGACGGTAGGGTCGAAGGCTCCGCCGCTCCGCTCTGCCAGGGCCAGCGCTTCCGTGAGCAGCAGGCGCAGGTCGGCCGGCGACGCATCGAGGCGCCCGCAGGCGTTGAGGCGCGCGAGCGCGCTATCCGGCCGATAGAGACTGAAGATCGCTTCCAGACGCGCGACCTCGTCAAGGCACGCCGCTATCGCAGATTTCGCCGCGTTCTCGTCGGGATGCTGCAACGCGAGTCGCGCGTGCGCGCCGAGTGCAATCCCTTCCCAGTGAAACGTCCGGATTTGGCGGGCGCGAGCGCCGCCGGACACCAGCGGCGCGACGCTCGCTGCTGCCAGCACGCTCACGAAGCGCCGGCGCGTCAGCGCGCGATGAGACGCGCCTGGGTCAGTCATTGCGTGCCTCCATCGTTGGGAATGCCGGAGGGCGCCTCCGGCATAAGGACGAGCGCTTGCTTGTAATCGACAATGCGGCCGCCGAACTCCTTTGCGAATGCTTGCGCCCGCACGCGCTCCTTGAAGGGCACGGCCTCGCTTCCGCCCATGGACGCGCTTTTCTTGCTTTCGACCACGTAGAACGCGCTCTTGGCCTCGATCCAACTTCCGGGCGCCGGCTTTTCCCAGGTGCCTTGCCCCATATCGTTGACCCAGAAGCCGGCCATTTCATTCTCGTTGACGAGGTCTTGTGCGACGTAGACGAACGCATCGTGGACCGAGGTGAACCACAGCGGCTCCTGCCACCCCTTGAGCAGCAATTGGCCTTTGGGCCCTACGTGCTCCGTCAGCGTCATGCGGCAGTAATAGCCTATCGCGTGCGAGTTGGGCTCGCGCGGCTGCGGCGCGACGGTGACGGTGCTGTCTCCGCAACCGGCCATGAGGAGAAGGAGCCCGAGAATCGCAAGGCGGTGGGCGCTCATACTTCCCTCCTTGCGAAAATACTCGCCGCAATTGCGAGCGGGACCGCGAACCACGCCACGAGCACGGCAAGCAGAGCGGCCGGCGCAAAATGTACCGAGGCCGACAGCCCAGCCATTCCAGAAAGCTTACGGACGTTCTCGAAGGCCGTGAGGTTGAACAGGCGATAGACGTCGGCCGGATTGAGGAGCAGCAGGCTGGGAAAGACATCGGCTCCGATGCGACCTTTGCTGGCGACAAGCGCGCCCATCAGGGCGAGGTCGTAGACGATGACGAAAAGCAGCCATATGCCGACGGCGAGGCCGGCGGCGGTGCTGCGCTCAGTGACGAGAACACTGATGAGATAGGCAAGCGCCAGGAACGCCAAGCCCAGAAGAACCGTGGTCAGGATGAGGCCCGCGAAGGCGCGCCAGCTCTCGGCATCTCCGCCGCCCGTCCAGGCCACCGCGGCGCCTGCCACTCCATAACCGACGATTGCCGCAAACGCCAAGATCGCCGCGTGCCCGAGAAACTTGCCGAGGATGATCTCCAGGCGCGAGACGGGATAGGTGAGCATCAGAAGCAGGCAGCCGCGCTCGGCCTCGCCGACGATCGCGTCGTACCCGAGCAGCAGGGCGATGAGCGGTATGAGGAAGATCGTGAGGCTCGACAGGCTGACGACCGTCACTGCAAGTGGCTTCACGTCGAGAAGACCGGTCGGCGCCGAGCCCAGGAACGTTAGGGCGAAGGCGAGTGCGGCCAGAAGCAGGGTGGCGCCGGCGATCCACTTGTTGCGGAGCCCGTCGCGGAACTCCTTGGCGGCAAAGGTGACGATAGGGCTCATGCGCCCTCTCCTTGCTCGGCAGCCGACGAGATGGGGCGGCCGCTATAATGGAGATAGAGGTCGTCGAGACTGGGCGGGCGAATTTCCAGATCGGCGCAGACGTCGCCGAAGCTTGCAAGTGTGCGCAGCAGTGTCATCTTCTGCGAGGCAGAGCAGTCAATATCGATGGCGCGCTCATCGGCAAGGATAGTCCGCGCGAACGAGCCGTTGAGGCGATGTGCGATGGCCTTGGCGTCTCCCGTCGCGCGGACAGTGACGGGCAAGCCTGCCTCGCGTCGCAGCGTATCGAGATCGCCAAAGGCGACGAGGCGCCCCTCGCGCATGACGGCAGCTAGGTCCGTGCGCGCCTCGAGCTCGGTCAGGATGTGCGACGAGATAATGACGGTGGTGCCGGTCGCGGTGAGCTGACGTATGACCTGGAAGAACTCGTGACGTAAGACAGGATCGAGGCCGGTCGTCGGCTCGTCCAGCAGTAACAGCTTCGGCGTCCCAAGCAGCGCCTGCGCCAGGCCGAGCCTCTGTCGCATCCCCTTGGAGTAGGTGTGCACCCGGCGCGTCGCCGCGGACGACAGCCCAACCCGCTCCAACAGTGCGGGACAGCATGTCGGGGAGAGGCCCTTCAGACGTGCGTAGAAGTCGAGCGTATCGGCGCCCGTCAGCTCTTCATGAAAGGCAACATTCTCCGGCAAGAAACCAAGTTGTTGCCGGAAGGACTTGTCGGCGCTCGCCGGGTCGGCGCCCAGCACCTCGACACGCCCGGCGGTGGGGCGAATAAGACCGAGGACGAGCTTCATCAGCGTCGTCTTGCCTGCACCATTATGGCCGATCAGTGCCAAGCATTTGCCTTGCGGAAGGGTGAGGTTGATCCCCTCCAGCACCATATGACCGCTGTAGTCCTTGCCGGCGTTCTCGATGGTGACAACAGACATCAAAGCCTCACATCATTGTCCGCAGCCCGCTGCCTTCTTGCGCGGGATCGCGCGGCGCGGGCGTGAGATCGACGTTCTTGGGCAACGGCACCGGCGCGGCGCCCGGCGTCATCAATGGAAAACTGTCGATCGCGCCGCCGGGATAGAGCGTCGGGAATTGCTGCTGCACATAGCGCAGCGTCTCAACGGCGGGGCTCGACAGGAGGAGCTTCACCAGCGGGTATTTCCACAGCACCCAGTCAACGAGCGTGTTGGGGCGGTAGGCGGTGTCCGCGATGCCGTCACCGTTGAGATCGAATGCCGGATTGTCGCTCCAGTAGTTGCCGCGACCGTCCTTCGACCATTCGTAAAGCTTGAGGCCGGTGTACTTCACCTGCGTCTCATTGCCGATGAAGCTGTTGCCGTAGAAGATGTTGCGTTCCGAGCCGCCGGTGAAGTGCACGCCGACGCCGCACTGCTCGAGTCGGTTGCCGTGGATATCATTGGCGACGGAGGTGTAGATGAAGAAACACTTCTCGCCGGTCCCGTAGATGTAGTTGTCCGCGGCTTCCGAGTGGTGCGTCGTGTGCAGCATTAGGCCGTGCTCGAGGTCGGCAATGGAAACGTTGCGCAGCACTCGGATGTGATCGGAGTACATGAGGGCATAACCGACATGGTTGCGGATCGACACGTTGTCCGTCACCTCGTTGCGGTTGGCGTACATGTAGTGGACGGCAAAGCGGAGCTGCTCGAAGCGGTTGCCGCGAATGATGTTTCCGTGGCTCACCTCGATGAAGATGCCATCGCGGCCGCCAATGACGCTGGTTCCCCTCGATCAGGGACCCGGAGTTGTTCCAGACGTGAATGCCGTTGCCGCGGTCATTGAGCCAGAGGTCGTTGCGGTTCGCGATGTCATTGTTGCGCACCACGGCATCCTTGCAGCCATGCAGCACGATGCCGAACAGGTTGCCCTCGACGTGGTTGCCGTCGATGACCGGGCGGTCGGCGCCCTTCTCGACGTAGATGCCGCTGTCGAAGTCTTCCCCGCGTGTGCCTGAGCCGCGCACGGTGAAGCCGCGGACAGTCACGTCTGGTGCGAGGATCTTGAGAACCGTGCCGGTTCCCTTGTTCTCCACGACGGTGCCCGCGGCCGCCTCGATCGCCAGCGGCTTGTCGATGATGATCGGACCGCTATAGGTTCCCGGCTCGACGATCGAGCCGGTCACCTGGTTGAGCGGCGGCGACGGCTTGTCGAAGGCCGGAGGCTTCCACGAGCACGCGCACGTCCTTGGCGTCTGCTGGCGCAACGAGCGCCAGCAGAACGCACAAGGCGACGCCAAGGATCGGTCGCAAGCCTCCCATAACTAGGCCTTCTCGACCAACATCTGCCCCTGCATCTCCATGTGGAGCGCATGGCAGAACCACTGGCAGTAGTAGTAGGTGACGCCCGGCTTGCCCGCCTTGAACGTCACGGAGGCCGTCGCCTGCGGGGCGACCTCCATTGCAATTCCATATCCGACCAGCGTGAAGCCGTGCGTCAGGTCGACGATGTCATCGACGTTGGTGACGAACACCGTCACCTCGTCGCCTTCCTTCACCTTGAATTGCTCAATGCCGAATGCCGGCGCCGACGAGGTCATGTAGACGCGGACCTTGTTGCCGTCGCGGATCACCTTGTTGTCGCCCTCGAGATCGATGCCGTCCTTCTTGGCCCATTCACGGGCAAAATCGAAGAATGGATCAGCGCGATTCCAGATCTCGACGGGCTTCAGCATGGAGGCAGGCAGGATTGTTGCGTCGTGAGGCTCTGCGAATGTCGGCCCATCGTGCACCAACACCATCGTGTCGCCCGAGATATCGATCAGCTGGTCGTTCTCGGGCTTCAGCGGTCCAACGTTGAGAAACCGATCCTTCGAGAACTTGCACAGGGCTACAGCCCATTTGCCATCGGCATCCTTCGTTTCCCCGAGCGTCGAGTTGATGTGGCCAACCTGGTAGTGAATATCGATCTTCTGCTTGATCGGATTGACCTTCTCGCCCTTGTAGGCTCTCAGCGCCTCGTCGAGGTTCCACTTGACGATCTGTGAGTCGATGAACAGCGCGGTATAGCAGTTGCCGCGTCCGTCAAATGTCGTGTGCAGCGGGCCAAGGCCGACCTCGAGGTTGCCGACGATCGCATCGTTCTCCTTGATCTTGCCGGCGAACAGCTCGTCGAGCTTATCCCAGGAAATGATCGTCACGGTCGGCGACAGCTTGCCGGAGACCACGAGATGCTTACCGTCGGGAGCCGCTTGGCAGCCGTGCGGGCTGGTGGCTATTGGAATGTAGCGCGTGACGTTGAGCTTCGAGGACTTGGTCCCGTCGACGATCTTGACGCCGTTGACCTCCTCGTAGTTCCCGTCGGCGATCGCCTGCTCAATGGCCTTGATGTTGAAGACGACGACGTGGTCCTTGTCGAACGCCGTCATCTCGGCGAGCGTTATGCCTTCCTCTGCATCATAGCAGGTCGAGGCGACGTACTTGCCCTGGTAATCCGCATCGTTGTTGTCGAGGTTGCCGCTGACCTTCACCTGCCAGGCAATCTGCATCTTGTCGCTGTCGAGTGCGGTAAAGATCGAGTTCCACTTCTTGTAATCGTCGAGATCGCGGCCGTCATTGTGGATCGGAACGCGAAACTCTCCGTTGCAGAACACGTAGCCCGTCTTAGGATAGCGCTGCAGCCGCAAGCCGTGGATGGCGTGCGCATTCGGTATCTCTGTGATCTTGTCGGTTTTCATCACGTCGAGACGGATGCGGGCCACGCGGCAGTTGGCCTTGTCGTTCACGAACACATAGCGGCCGTCGTATCTTCCATCCGTGTAGGACGGACGCGGATGGTGGAGGTCGCCATTATGAAAGGTGTTCATGCCGATGGAGGCCAGATACTCCTTGGTCTTTGGCGTCAGTCCTTCGGTGAGTATCCGCAGGCTCTCGTTGGTGCGCCCCCAGCCCGTCGCGCTGCACCGGTTGAAGACCGGGAATGCGCATGAGCTCGCGCATGGACGGCAGCCCGAGGATGCGCAGCTCGCCCGAATGGCCGCCGGACCAGAAGCCGTAGTATTCGTCGAGCTTGCCGGGTGGCACGTTGATTTTGGACTCTTCGTCGGCGTGCGCCGGCCGAGTGCCGGCGAGCGTCAATGCGCCCGCCGTGCCCGTGGCGAGGCCGCCCGTGCCGGCAATCGTAGCAACAGTCAATCCAGAGCCGAGGACTTCGCGCCTGTTGACTCCTTCTTTGCTTCGTCTTGGACATCTTGCTCTCCTTTGAGCTGGTCGACTTTTTATGCGGAAGGGGCCGTCAGTTGACTGGCTCCAATTCCTTCACGGCTTCAGGTTTCGGTATGTGCGGATTTCTTGCCCCGCCTCTCGCGCTTCATGACGAGCGGCGGACAGGTGTGGTCGTCCCAGTAGATGACCTGGCAGTGCATGCAGTAGAGGCACTCGTTGGGATTGATCTGGCCCAGCGGGTGGATCGCCTGGACCATGCAGTTCTTGGCGCAGAGCTGGCACTCGTAGCCGCACTGCTTGCGCCGCTTGAGCCAGGTGAACATGCGCCCGCGGCCTGGGATCGCGAGTGCCGCGCCAAGGACGCAGAGGTAGCGGCAATAGAATCGCTCGATGAAAAGCCCCGCAATGAGCAGTCCGAGCGCGAAGACCACGAAGGGCCACTCGCGCATGAAGTGTAAGAGCACCACCGTCTTGAAAGGCTCCACCTCGGCCAGCTGCTCGGCGAGTGCCATGTTGCCGAGCGATACGCCGAAAAGCCCGAGAAAGAGGATGTACTTGAGCGCCCAGAGCCGCTCGTGCCACGCGAAGGGCACTGCATACTGCCGGACGCCCAGTCGCCGGGCTGTGTGATTGAGAAGCTCTTGAAGTGCGCCGAATGGGCAAAGCCAACCGCAAAAGCCGCCACGGCCCCAAAACAGCAGCGAGACGGCGGTTGCACACCAGAGCATGAAGATCAGGGGCTCGAGCAAAAAGAAATCCCAGCGGAAGCCCGAGAAGACCGAATTCGCGAACGTGAAAACGTTGACGACGGAGAGCTGGGCCTTGGCGTAGAGGCCGAGCCAAAAAACGCTGAACAGCAAAAATCCCATGCGCAGCCGGCCGAAGAGAACGGGCCGCTTCACGAGCCAATCCTGGAAAAAGAAGATGAGCGTCAGCACGAAGAGCGAGAGCGCCAAGATGGCTATGTCGATCACGCGGGAGCGCCAGATTTTGACCCAAAGGGCTGTGGCGGGTGGTGCTGCCGATGCGAGTGGCGCCGCGGCAGCGACCTCCTTTGGTGCTTCCTTGGTCGCGAGCAGCTTCGCGGGGAGCTGATAGGGAAGCGAGAAACTCGTGTAGGCCTTCTTGATCGGGCCAATGGGCCGCTGCGCCAACAGCTCGAGGCGGAAGGGCTGTGCCGGGTCGAACTTCACCGTCTTGGGAATGCGAAAAAGCGCAACCTCCTTGAACTCCGGTGCGCTGGCAGCGGCAAAGCGATCGAGCCTGCGGTAGTTCTTGTCCGTGAAGAGGATCGTCGTGTCGTTCTGGACAAGCTGCAGCCGGTCGAAGATGCCGCCGCGCACAAATCCGGAGCCGCGGAAGCTATAATCACCGTTTGCCGCGACGACGATTGCGCGCTGCCCCGTCCCGAGCCACGACGACGCGGCCCCATAGTCCTGAGGGCTCAGGAGGGAGCGGCCGATCGTTTCGACGCTGAAAAGCGCCAGATAGAGATCTATGAAGTCCTCCGCCGGCACGCCCGCCCGTGCGTAAGGCTCCGGACTGCCGACCCCAATCTTCTTAAAGGCGGCGTTGGCTTCGGCGTTCGAAAGGTGAAGCCGACGGACCGAGCCGTCACCAAGCAAGGCAGGCCAGTCGAGAGCTTCAAAGGGGATGTCGGCGAGGACCGTGACAATCCGTGACGCCGGGGCTCCGGCTACCGGCGATGGAGCCTTGAACCCGGCTATGCCCCGCGACTTGGCAATCTCCAGCGCTTGCCGCGGCAAGCCGTCATTGATGACGACAGCTGTAACGGTCGCACCGCTGATGATGTCGACTGCGCCGTCTTGTCCCTGCTTGGAGATCTCGATGACGTTGCGCCCGACGTAGCGGGCGACGAACTCGAAGAGCCTCTCTTGCGGAATGCCGATCAGCAGGATGGGCTCGTGGTGCTCCGTTACCTTCGCACCCGTGATCGTGCCATCGAGATCGAGACCAGCCAGGATTTTGATGGGTTTTCCCGAATAGCCCGTGTCGCTGGTCTCGAAGACGTAGCCCGCGATCTTGCCGTTCTTGTAGGCGGCCGCTGCGGGTGGCGTGCCCTCCACCGGACCGAAACGCTCTGCTCCAGGAAAGACATCGGCCGGCTTGACGTCGGCCTTGTAGACGCCAAAGCCCGCCGCATGAGCGACTGCTGCGAGCAGCAGGCTACCGGCCAGCGCGATCCCTCCAGCTGCGAGGCGCCTGCCAACGTGAGCGGCACGATAGGGTGAGCACGGATTTGCTTCAATCGGCACACTCGATCTCCCACGCGAGAGCAGCCGCCCGCGATGCACTGCAATGATTTAAGGTTACACGCACCGGGCACCACGGCACTTAACCGCGATCAACCGATGCGCTCGCGCCGCTGCGACAGAGGCAGCAAGCGCGCTGCGCCTTGCGGCGCAAATCGCGGGCAACGTAGGATGGGTTGGGCGGCCACGTTGCATGTTGCGGCGCGGCAGATTCTAAAAAGACCTCTCACCAACCAGGGCCAATGGACCAAAGCGACTGGCAGATTGTGCGCTCGACCCCGCTGTTCGGCGCGATGCCGCAGGAAGTGGCGCAGTCCCTTGTCGGCAATCAGGCAGTGCGCGTCTACGAAAAGGGCACGCTGCTCTTCCAGCAAGGCGAGACCGCCAGGTCGTTCTTCGTGGTGCTCGACGGTTGGGTGAAGCTCTTCCGCACCACGCCCGACGGCAGCGAGGCAGTCGTCGGCGTCTTCCGCCGCGGCGAAAGCTTCGCTGAGGCGGCCATCTTTATTGGCGGCCGTTATCCGGTGAGCGCAGAGGTCGCCACGACGGCACGGCTTGTGCGCATCGACGGCGAATTATTGCGCCGGCGCATCCGCGAGCAGCCGGACCTGGCCTTCTCGATGCTGGCGTCGGCCTCTCATCATCTGAAGTTCCTCGTCGAGCAGATCGAGCAGATCAAGAGCTTGTCCGCGCCTCAACGCATCGCCGACTTCCTGATCAAGCTCTGTCCCGGTGCGCGAAGGCTCCTGCGCCATCGAGCTTCCCTACGAGAAGGCGCTCATCGCGGGGCGCCTAGGGATGAAGCCCGAAAGCCTGTCGCGTGCGCTGGCCAAGCTGAGGCCGCTCGGCGTCACCGTCGAGCGCGAGCACGTTTCGATCGTTGACGCGGATCTTCTGGTGCGATTCGTCGAATCGAGGGACCTCGGCGAGGAGGGGTTCTAAGGCGCCTCCGTCGAATTGCCGCCACCGACGAGATCAAGCCAGCGCATGTGCGCTTGATCTTGGTTAGGAACTCTCATGCAAGCGCGCCGTAGGATGGTCATCTCCGATCGATGCGCTGGAGAGTGGCCATGGCACAGACGTGGATTGCCAGAACCGGCTCCCGCCGCCGGGGGGCGAGCCTGGACGCGCTCTTCTCCTACGGCTTCCGGCCCTTCTTTCTGGGGGCGACCATTTACGCTGTCTTGATCATGGCCGTATGGCTCGCTTGGCTGGGCGGTCAATTTTCTTGGGGCGTCCCGTGGGCTTTGCCCATTGTCGGCTCGCCGTTCGCTTGGCACGCCCACGAGATGGTCTTCGGCTTCGCGGTGGCAGCCATCGCGGGCTTCCTACTTACGGCGATCCCGAACTGGACCGGTGCGCTGCCGCTTTCGGGATTGCCTCTGGCGCTGCTGTTCTTAACCTGGCTCGCGGGGCGGGCTGTGATGGCAGTATCGGGGCTTTTGGCGCCGGCTGTCGTCGCAATCGTGGATCTGGCCTTCCTCCCACTGCTCGGGAGCTTTGCGGCCGTGTCGCTCTTTGTCAGGCCCGCTCCCCGCAATCTCGTATTCCTTGCCGTCGTTGCCGCATTCACTGGCGCCAACGTCGTCTATCATCTCGCCGCTGCAGGGATTATCAGCGTGCCGGACGAGATGGGCAGCATGCGATTTGCGCTCATGCTCGTTGTCCTCATGGTCTCGATCATTGGCGGCCGCATTATCCCTGCCTTCAGTCACAACTGGCTTCATCTCAATCTTGGTGCGGTGCCCATGCCGCGGCGCGTTGCATGGCTCGATGTCGCGTCGATAGCATCGATTGCGCTGCTGGCGCTTATCCTGCTTGTACCCGTGCCGCGCGCCGTTGAGGGGGGAGTGGCATTGGCGGCCGCTCTTCTCAATGGGGCGCGACTTTTCCTCTGGCGGGGCTGGACGACGTGGCGCGCACCGATCGTCTGGATCCTGCACCTGGGGTATGCGTGGCTCGTCGTGGGGCTCCTGCTCGCGGCACTAGCCACGGTTACGACGCGCATACCGATGGTTGCCGCCTTGCACGCGTTGGGAGCCGGGGCGGTTGCAACCATGATTCTAGCCGTAATGAGCCGGGCTTCGCTGGGACACACTGGCCGGCCCCTCACCGCGCCGCCGCTTATCGTTTGGGCGTATGCGCTGATTACGCTCGCAGCTCTGTTGCGCGTCGCAGGCGCGCTTGTCGGCTCCCAACTCTATGCCGCCCTGCTGACTGGCGCAGCGCTGGCTTGGATCGCAGCCTTTGGGCTTTTCGTCGTCGTCTACGCGCCGATCCTGACTACGCCGCGCGTCCACACGAAAACGTCATCTGCTGCGGCAGCAAATCCTTGATCGCCACGCTTGCAGCGAAGGAATTTTAGGACCCAGCAGGTCTGGCTGCACCTGTTTGCGTATCTGAAGTGCGTCGCGCTATTCTGCGCCAAGTGCGGAAATTAAGCGATGGACGCGGCAATACGGGCGAAGATTCTCGATGTGCTCCAGTCGCAGCACCTGATGACGCTCGCCACCATTCGTCCCGATGGCTATCCGCAGGCCACGATCGTCAACTATATAGCCGACGAACTCACCTTGTACTTCGCGACCGACGCGGTGTCGCAAAAGGTTGCCAATATCAAGTTGAACAACAAGGTCTCGATCGCGATCGCCAGCCAAACGGAGGACTTCTACAAGCTCTCCGGGCTATCCATGGCAGGTCTCGCTAGACGGATCCTCGAAAAGGATGCTGCGGAGAAGCTGTCTTTGCAGCTCTTTCGCGCGATCCCGCAGTCGAAAAGATTCGTGCCGCACGATCCCGGACAGCTCGCCGTCTTCTCGGTTACGCCCACGGTCATATCCCTAATCGACTACTCATCAGGATTCGGCACGAGCTATTTGGTCGAGCTCTGATCCGGGGCTGGATTCGCACGGGCCAAGAGCTGAAATCCGTCGCAAGTTGGTCTTATGCGGTTTCGGTGAGTGTGCCCAATTCATGAGTGCGACCAACAGAAATGTGCACCACGAAGGAGGTCCAACCCATGTCCGACACCCATCAGAATCCGGTCAGCGCCCACGACCGCCGCAGTTTCCTCAAAGCAGCGGGGCTTGCCTCTGCAGCGGCCGTCGCTGGCACGGTGTTGCCTCATGCCGCAAGCGCTGCGCCGCCTTCTGCGCCGGCCGCAGGGCGCTCGTCGCAAGCCGCGCCCGCCCTTGCCGATGCCCTCGACATCTCCAAGTTGCAGCGGGTCAAGCAAACGATGGTTGCCCCGCCCTTGCTGCCTACGCACGAGCAAGCCGCCCCCGATCAGCCTCGCATCGTGGAAGTGACCCTCGTCATCGAGGAGAAGAAACTGGTGATCGACGATGAGGGCACCGAGATTTGGGCTTTCACCTATAACGGGACGGTTCCTGGTCCGATGATCGTGGCGCACGAGGGCGACTACGTCGAGCTCACGCTGCAGAACCCGAAGTCGAACACCCTAGAGCACAATGTCGATTTCCATGCCTCCACGGGGGCGCTAGGTGGCGGCGCCCTGACCAAGGTGCAGCCCGGCGAGCAGGTCGTGTTGCGCTGGAAGGCGATCAAGCCCGGCGTCTTCGTCTACCACTGTGCCCCCGGCGATATCATGATCCCCTACCACGTGGTGCACGGGATGAACGGAGCCGTCATGGTGCTTCCGCGCGACGGGCTGAAGGACGCTGCGGGGCAGCAATTGAAGTACGACCGCGCCTATTTCATCGGGGAGCAGGACTTCTACATCCCCCGCGACAAGAACGGTGACTTCAAGAAGTATGGTGCGGCCGGGGAGGATTTCGCCGACGCGCTCGACGTAATGCGGACGCTGACCCCCACTCACGTCGTGTTCAATGGCAGGAAGGGGGCCTTGACCGGCGATGCCGCACTCAAGGCGAAGGTCGGCGAGACCGTGCTCTTCATCCACGCCCAGGCCAATCGCGATAGCCGTCCGCATCTCATCGGCGGTCATGGCGACTTCGTCTGGCAGGCCGGCTCCTTCAACGACCGCCCTGAGACCAACCTCGAGACGTGGTTCATCCGCGGCGGCTCGGCAGGTGCCATGGTCTATCGGTTCCGCCAGCCGGGCCTTTACACTTACCTCAACCACAACCTGATCGAGGCCATCATGCTCGGTGCCAATGCCCAGGTACAAGTTGAGGGCCAATGGAATGAGGATCTGATGGCGCAGGTCGGCAAGCCTGCCCCTATGCGGATGTGAGCGCCACCGAGGGGGATGAAGAGCCTGCAACGGTGGTTATCTACTAGCGACGAATGAGCTTTCAGTGTCCGCCTCGGGTCAGGAGCGGGCGTTAATGATGCGACGGCCACTGTTTCCCCGGCAGCGGCTGGTGTGGTAAAGCGCCCTCGCTTTTCAGATCGGCGACCCTCGACCACAAGTGAAAGCATGGCGGCCCAGCCGACAGCCCTCTCCATTGTCATCATCGACGAAAACCGACTGCGGGCTTCGGTCATCGAGGCTGGCCTGCGCGAGGCCGGTTATGACAATTTGACGATCATCCATGACGTGACCGGCATCGCGCGACGCATCGCCGAGATCGAGCCAGACGTGATCTTTATCGATCTGGAGAATCCCAACCGCGACATGCTGGAGAACATGTTCCAGCTGACGCGCGCGGTGCAGCGGCCGATTGCCATGTTCGTCGACAGGTCAGATCAGGCCGCCATAGAAGCCGCCGTAGACGCCGGCGTCTCCGCCTACGTCGTCGACGGTCTCAAGCGCGAGCGGGTCAAGCCGATCCTCGACATGGCAATCAGCAGGTTTAACGCCTTCTCGCGCATGGCGCGCGAGCTCGAGGAGGCGCGCTCCGAGCTCGAGAACCGGAAATTGATCGACCGGGCCAAGGGAATTCTGATGGCGACGCGCGGCCTTTCGGAAGCGGAAGCCTATGCGCTGCTGCGCAAGACGGCGATGAACCAGAACCGCAAGATCTCCGAGATTGCCGAAAGCCTAATTACCGCGGCCGGTCTACTCGCTCCGCCGGAGGACAAGTGATGATGAGCCGTCATCAGGTCATCGCCGCTTTCATGCCACTGCTCGACAGCGCCATCCTCGTTGCGGCGAAGGAGAAGGGCTTCGCCGACGCGGAGGGTATCGACCTGACCCTCGTGCGCGAAACATCGTGGGCCAGCATTCGCGACCGCATGGCGGTGGGGCACTTCCAAGTGGCGCATCTTCTCGCGCCGATGCCAATCGCTGCCAACCTGGGCCTGACGCCGCTGGCGGCGAAGACGATTGCCCCGATCGCTCTTGGGCTCGGCGGCAATGCGATCACTGTCTCGAATGCACTTTGGCTGCTGATGGTCGATCACGGTGCTACGGGAGACTTGGATCCGGCAACCACCGGTCGCGCTCTGCGCAAGGCGATCAGCGACCAGGCAGAAGACTGGGGCCGCCCCCTGAAGTTCGCGGTCGTGCATCCGTTTTCCGGCCACTACTACGAGCTGCGCTATTGGCTTGCGGCGTGCGGCATCGACCCGGAGCGCGATGTCGAGGTCGTGATCGTCCCACCGCCGCTGATGGCCGATGCCCTGGCCGGCGGCACGATCGATGGCTATTGCGTCGGCGAGCCTTGGAGCACCGCCGCCTCGTCCGTGGGTATCGGCCGCATTGTCACCGTCAAGGCTGCAATCTGGCGCTCGAGCCCCGAAAAAGTCTTGGGCGCTACGGCCGCGTGGGCGGAGCATGAGCCGGAAGCTCTCGCCGCACTCTTGCGTGCCCTCTGCCGCTCGGCGCAGTGGTGCGCGGCTCCGTCAAATCACCGCGAGCTGGCGGACATTCTTGCAGGCCCCGCTTACATCATGCGCCCGGCGGAGTGGATGCTGCGTGGCCTTTCCGGCGCGCTCGACGTGGGCGGCGGAAACATCATACGCGCGGCCGACTTCTTCGTGCCGTTCGCCAAGGCGGCGATGTTTCCCTGGAAGAGCCATGCGCTGTGGTTCTACTCGCAGATGGTCCGCTGGGGGCAGGTCGCCCATACGCCAGAAAACGCCAGCATCGCGCGCGAGACCTATCGGCCCGATCTCTATCGCGCGGCGCTGAAGCCGCTCGGCATCGCTCTACCTGCCGCCAATGCAAAGGTTGAAGGCGCGCTGCAGGCGCCGACGCCAGTAGGCTCGGCTGGCGCCAGCCTAACTCTGGGGCCGGATGGATTTTTCGATGGCGCGCTGTTCGATCCCGATAGGCTCGACGACTACATCGCGAGGCAGAAGCCCTAGCCACGCGAGATGCCGCCCTGCACAAACTTTGTGCCATCGACTCCGTTGAATGACTAATCTTTGGTCTTGCCAAGGTCCGCTGTGCTCGCGCAATAATCCGGTAACGCATTGATTTACAATGGGAACGCCGTCTGCATGCAGATGGCATGGTTCCTGCTCCCAAGTAAAACCGCGCCCAACGACGGGCGCCTACCAGGCAAAGCCGCCGTTCAAGCCTTCGCGCACCAGCGCGGGGGGTTGGTCGGCGGCTTTTTTGTTTTGGCCACAGCGCGGCAGGAGACCCGATTGATGCGCACGAACGGACCTTCAGACCTATCGACGGTGAGCCCGCAGGCACGCGCATTGTGGATGTCCACGCTCGCCTTCACGGTGTGCTTTGCCGTGTGGACGATCTTCTCGATCATCGGCGTCCGCATCAAGAACGAGCTGGGGCTGAGCGAGACAGAGTTCGGCTTGCTCGTCGGCACCCCGATCTTGACCGGGTCCCTCTCCCGCGTCGTGCTCGGCATTTGGACGGATCGCCTCGGCGGCCGTCTCGTCCTCACCTTGACGATGCTGGCGACGAGCGTGGCGACGGTGCTTCTCGTCTTCGCCCACACGTATGCGGAAATGCTGCTCGCCGCTCTCGGCGTCGGGCTTGCCGGCGGCTCCTTCGCTGTGGGGATCGCATACGTGTCGCGATTCTTTTCTGCCGCGCGCCAAGGGACCGTGCTCGGCATCTTTGGCGTCGGCAACGTCGGCGCGGCGGTGACGAAGATCCTGGCGCCCTTCGTTCTCGTCGCCTGGGGATGGCACGCGGTCGCGCTCGTTTGGGCGGCGGTTCTCGCGTTCATGGCGCTGACGTTCTGGGTATCTACGGCCGACGATCCCGTTCTGGTCGAGCGCCGAAGGACCGGCGCGGCCCCGCCGCCGTACAGGCTGGAATTATCGGCGCTGCGCGATGCGCGCGTTTGGCGCTTTGCCGCCTATTACTTCTTCGTATTCGGCGCCTTCGTCGCGCTCGCCCTCTGGCTTCCGCGCTATCTCATCGGCGTGTACGGCTTCGATATCGAGACAGCCGGCATGATCGGCGCCGCCTACACGCTACCGGCAAGCATCTTTCGGGCATACGGCGGTGTGCTGTCCGACCGGCTCGGTGCGCGCACCGTCATGTACTGGAGCCTCGGCGTTTCCGCCGTCGCAACGCTCGTCCTCTCGCTGCCGCCGACCCACTACCTGATGCGCGGCATCAACGGCGATATTGCCTTCCATTTCGAGATGGGCGTCCCCGCGTTCATCGCGGCCACCTTCGTGCTCGGCTTTTTCATGAGCCTGGGCAAGGCAGCGGTCTACAAGCACGTTGCCACCCACTACCCCGCCAACGTCGGCGCCGTCGGCGGCTTGGTCGGCATGATCGGAGGTCTGGGCGGCTTCGTCCTTCCCGTCGCCTTCGGGCTCCTCGACGACCTCACCGGCCTGTGGTCGAGCTGTTTCATGCTGCTCTTTGCCATCGTCGTGGGGCTGCTCGTTTGGATGGACGTCGCCATCCGACGCATGGAGCGGCAGGGGCGCCCCGCGTCCGCGGCCCCTTCCGGCCAAGCCCTCTATGCAGCCGAGTGATGTGGGATAGCGGAACATGATCGAAAAACTCGTCATCATCGGCAACGGCATGGCCCCGGGCCGCATGCTCGAGCATCTCTTCGAGCAAGCCCCAGACCGCTATGAGGTCACGATCTTCAACGCCGAGCCACGCGTCAATTACGACCGCATCATGCTGTCGCCGGTGCTGTCGGGGGAGAAGGACTACGATCAGATCATCATTCACGGCGACGGCTGGTACATCAAGAACGGGATCACGCTCTACAAGGGGCACAAGGTCACCGAGATCAACCGCGCAGCTAAGACAGTGACGTCCGATCACGGTGTCACCGCGCCCTACGACAAGCTCGTCATTGCCACCGGCTCGGTGCCGCTGATCCTGCCGGTGCCGGGCAATAATCTCCCCGGCGTGCTCTCCTATCGCGACCTCGACGACGTCAACGCCATGCTGCTTGCTGCGCAGTCGCGTGCGAAGGCGATCGTCATCGGCGGAGGCCTCCTCGGTCTCGAGGCTGCCGCGGGACTGCAGTCACGCGACATGGACGTCACGGTGCTGCACCTGATGCCGACGCTGATGGAGCGCCAGCTCGATCCGGCGGCGGGCTACATGTTGCAGCGGGAGCTCGAGCAACGCGGCATCAAGATCATAACCAAGGCGCAGACGAAGGCGATCCTGGGAGATCGCAAGGCCGAGGCGGTCGAGCTCGCCGACGGGCGCATGATCCCCGCGACGCTCGTGGTCATGGCGGCGGGCATTCGTCCCAACGCCGGCCTCTCCAAGCAAGCGGGGCTCGACGTCAATCGCGGCATTCTCGTCGATGCCGGCATGCAGACCTCCGACCCAGACATCATCGCGCTCGGCGAATGTGCCGAGGTCGGCGGTCACGTCTACGGACTTGTCGCGCCACTTTACGAGATGGCCCGCGTCGCCGCTGCACGCCTCGCCGGGAACGCCAACGCCGCCTTCGCGCACAATGACACGCCGACCAAGCTCAAGGTGACGGGCGTCGACCTGTTCTCGCTCGGCGACTTTGCCGATGGCGATGACCGCCAGGAGATCGTGCTGCGCGACGCAGCAGCTGGCGTCTATAAGCGCCTCGTCATCAAGGACAACCGCATCATCGGCACGGTGCTCTACGGCGAGACGGCGGACGGCGCCTGGTTCAACGACCTGAAGAAGCGCGAAGTCGACATTTCCGACATGCGCGAGACCTTGATCTTCGGCCAGGCCTATCAGGGAGGGTCCCCGCTGGACCCTATGGCGGCCGTTGCAGCGTTGCCCGATGACGCAGAGATCTGCGGCTGCAACGGCGTGTGCAAAGGCAAGATCACGGGCGCGATCAAGGAAAAGGGTCTCACTTCGCTCGACGACGTGCGCGCCCACACAAAGGCGTCGGCTTCATGCGGCTCGTGCACGGGCCTCGTCGAGCAGCTGATGACGCTGACCCTGGGGGACGCCTACAACCCCGCCGCTGTGCAGCCCATGTGCGGATGCACGACGCTCGGCCACGATGACGTGCGCCGCCTCATCAAGGCCAAGAGCCTCAAGACCGTCTACGCCGTGATGCAGGAGCTCGAGTGGAAGACCTCCTGCGGCTGCGCCAAGTGCCGGCCGGCGCTCAATTACTACCTCGTCTGCGACTGGCCTGGCGAGTATGCCGACGACTACCAATCGCGCTTCATCAACGAGCGCGCGCACGCGAACATCCAGAAGAATGGAACCTACTCGGTCGTGCCGCGCATGTGGGGCGGGGTGACGAGCGTCACACGAGCTGCGCGCGATCGCCGACGTCGTCGACAAGTTCGCCATCCCCACGGTGAAGGTGACGGGCGGCCAGCGCATTGACATGCTCGGCATCAAGAAGGAGGACCTGCCGGCGGTGTGGGCCGATCTCGGCAACGCGGGCTTCGTCTCCGGCCACGCCTACGCCAAGGGCGTGCGCACCGTGAAAACATGCGTCGGCACCGACTGGTGCCGCTTCGGCACGCAGGATTCAACCGGCCTCGGCATCCGCATCGAGAAGTTCATGTGGGGCTCGTGGACGCCGGCCAAGGTCAAGATGGCCGTCTCGGGCTGCCCGCGCAATTGCGCCGAGGCGACGTGCAAGGACGTCGGCGTCGTGTGCGTCGAGTTCGGGCTACGAGATCCATTTTGCCGGCGCCGCCGGTCTCGACATCAAGGGCACCGAGGGGCTTGGCCTCGTGAACACGGAGGACGAGGCGCTCGAGGTCGTCGTTGCGCTCGTACAGATGTACCGCGAGCAGGCGCGCTATCTCGAGCGCATCTACAAATGGACGAAGCGCGTCGGCGTTGCGGAGATCCGCCGCCAGGTGCTCGATGATTTGCCCCGGCGCAAAGCGTTCTTCGATCGCTTCGTGTTCTCCCAGAAGTTCGCCCAGGTCGACCCATGGTCGGAGCGCGTCTCCGGTCTGCACAAGCACGAGTTCCGCCCGCTCGCGGCGGTTGGTTTTTCGCAGGCCGCGGAGTGAAGCGATGAGCTGGATTGTCATCGGCAGCCTCTCGGATATCCCGCGGCGCGGCGCGCGTTGCCTCGAGACGCCTGAGGGCAAAATCGCCGTGTTCCGCACCGCCGACGATCGCGTCTTCGCTCTCGACGACCATTGCCCGCACAAAGGAGGACCGCTCAGCCAAGGCATCGTGCACGGCGCCTCCGTGACGTGCCCGCTGCACAACTGGGTGATCTCGCTCGAAACAGGCGAGGCGCTCGGTGCCGATGAAGGCTGCGTGCGCACCGTTTCCATCAAGGTCGAGGACGGCAGGCTCTTCATAGCTCTCAAATCGCAAACGTATCGGGCCGCCTGATGGATACGACGCAGCCCCGATGCATTAAGACGACATGCCCCTACTGTGGGGTTGGATGCGGCGTGCTCGCCGAGGTTGCCTCCAACGGCGACGTCTCGTTGCGCGGCGACCCCGAGCATCCGGCGAACTTTGGACGGCTGTGCTCAAAGGGCTCCGCGCTTGCCGAAACGATCGGCCTCGAAGATCGGCTGTTGGTTCCCGAGGTGGGCGGCATCAAGTCGGACTGGGACTCAGCGCTCTGTCTCGTCGCGGCAAAATTCAGCGAGGCGATCCGCCTGCACGGCCCCGACTCGGTTGCCTTCTACGTGTCGGGCCAGCTCCTCACCGAGGACTACTACGTCGCCAACAAGCTGATGAAGGGCTTTATCGGCTCGGCCAACATCGACACCAACTCACGCCTGTGCATGGCGTCCTCCGTCGCGGGCTACAAGCGCGCCTTCGGCTCCGACACCGTACCAGGCTGCTATGAGGACTTGGAGCTTGCCGACCTCGTCGTGCTGGTCGGCGCCAACCTCGCCTGGTGTCACCCGGTCCTCTATCAGCGGATCGCGGCGGCGAAGGAGAGGCGGCCGCGGATGAAGGTCGTTTTGATCGATCCGCGCCGCACGGCGACGGCCGACATCGCCGACCTACACTTGGCCATAAAGCCCGATGGCGACGTGGCACTGTTTCTCGGATTGCTTCGCCATCTTGCGCGCAATCGCTCAATCAAACGCAGCTACGTCTCAGCGCACACCACGGGCTTCAAGGAGGCGCTGCGCGCAGCGGAGATGCTCGACCTCTACGACGTCGTGCGTCGTGCCGGCATTCCCGCGGCGGCGTTGGAGAGGTTCTACGCGATGTTCGCCGCAACCGCGAAGACCGTCACCGTCTTCAGCCAGGGCGTCAACCAATCCTCCTGCGGCACCGACAAGGTCAACGCCATCATCAATTGCCATCTCGCAACGGGGCGCATCGGCAAGCCCGGCATGGGACCGTTCTCGGTGACGGGCCAGCCCAACGCCATGGGCGGGCGCGAGGTCGGCGGCCTTGCCAATGCGCTTGCCGCGCACATGGACGTCGAAAATCCAGGGCATCGAGACCGCGTGCAACGTTTCTGGCGTTCCCCGACGATCGCAGATACGCCAGGCCTCAAGGCCGTCGACATGTTTCGCGCCGTCACCGATGGCCGCATCAAGGCATTGTGGATCATGGCGACCAATCCCGTCGTCTCGATGCCGGAGGCCGACAACGTTGAAGCGGCCCTCCGCGCCTGCCCGTTTGTCGTCGTCTCGGACGTGACCGCCGCCACCGACACGGCACGTCTTGCGCATGTGCGCCTTCCCGCTGCCGCCTGGGGTGAGAAGGACGGCACCGTCACCAATTCGGAGCGTCGCATCTCGCGCCAGCGCAGCTTCCTGTCGCCGCCGGGCGAGGCGCGCGCCGACTGGTGGATCATCGCCGAGGTCGCCAAACGCATGGGATTTGCCGGCGCCTTCGAATACGCATCGCCGGCGGAGATTTTTGCCGAGCACGCGCGCCTGTCGAGCTTTGAGAACGAAGGCACGCGCGATTTCGACATCGCTGCATTGTCCGGGATCACGGGCGAGGGGTATGACGCGCTCGCGCCGGTGCAGTGGCCGCATCCGGCGCACTGCGGCCCCCGCACCCGCCTCTTTGCCGATGGCCATTTCTTCACCGCCGACAAAAAGGCCCGCTTCGTCGAGGTTCGCGCCACTGACCCGGCAGCCGCCCCGAGCGCTTTTCCGCTGATCCTCAACACCGGTCGCGTGCGCGATCATTGGCACACGATGACCCGCACCGGCAAGAGTCAGCGCCTGTCGCAGCATTGCGCCGAGCCGTACGTCGAGATTTATCCCGATGATGCTGCGCGTCATCACATCGGCGACGCCGATCTCGTCCGTGTCTCGACCGGGCTCGGCGCCATACTGGTGCGCGCGCTCGTCTCGCCGCACCAGCAACGCGGCTCCATCTTCGTCCCCATGCATTGGAACGATCAGTTCGCCGCTCGCGCCCGCGTCGATGTGCTGGCGGCCGCCATAACCGACCCCATTTCCGGCCAGCCCGCGTCCAAGAGCATTCCCGCCCGCATGGAGCGCTTCGCCGCCGCGGCCTATGGCTTCGCGGTGCTGCGCCGCAAGCCGGCACACATCCCGGCGGAGTACTGGGCAATCGCCAAGTGCAGCGGGGGCTGGCGGCTCGAGATGGCGTTCGCCGCGGCGGCCGACGATTGGGGCCGCATGGTGACGGATCTCGTCGGTGGGGACACAGAGCTCATAGCCTATCACGATGCGAAATCGGGCCAGCATCGCTTCGCCGGCTACGACAACGACGGACTCGCCGGCGTGGTCTTCCTGGCGTCCGAGCCGGTCGCCGTGTCGCGCGATTGGGCCATCGCGCAGTTTGGCGCGCCGAAGCTCGCGCGCGGCAAGCGGACAGCCGTCATCGCCGGCCGTCCCGGCAAAGGCGCGATCGATCGCGGCGCCACTGTTTGCGCCTGCTTCAGCGTGGGCGCCAACGAGATCGCCGCAGCCGCCGCGCGTGGCTGCGCGACCGTCGCGGAGATTGGCGCGGCTCTGCAAGCCGGCACAAACTGCGGCTCCTGCCGTGCCGAAATCCGCAACATCATCGACACGCAGCGCAATACCAGACAAGTGGCGGCGCGCACGCTCGTCGCATCCATCTGAGGGACGAAGAATGCATGGACTGTTGCAGCCGCTGAGCGTGCCCACGCTGGCAGGGCCTCTTAGCCAACTGCTGCAGCGCGGGACAATTCTCGCCTGGGCGTTTCTGCCGAGGCCGCGCGCGCAAAATCGTGGCATCGCAGCGCGCGGATCGGGAGCTGAGCGATCCAGCAGCGGCCGCGTAAGTCTCGTCGGCGCCGGCCCAGGCGATCCTGAGCTTCTGACGCTCAAGGCGCTGAGAGCTCTGCAAGAGGCCGATGTCATCCTGCACGATCAGCTCGTCTCCGACGCGGTGCTGGCGCTCGCGCCGGCGCGCACCGAGCGGATCGACGTCGGCAAGAAAGGCTACGGCCGCGCCTGCAATCAGAGCGCCATCAACAACCTGATGATTGCGCTCGCGTCCGCCGGTCGCCGCGTCATCCGGCTCAAGGCGGGCGATCCACTGATGTTCGGACGCCTCGAAGAGGAGGTCGTCGCGCTCGAGTCTGCAGGTATCCCGTTCGACGTGATCCCTGGCATCTCCGCCGCGCAGGGTGCTGCTTCCCGGCTCGGTATTGGGTTGACGCGCCGCCGCGGAGCGCGCCGTTTCCAGGCCATCACCGGCCACGCGTCCGATGGACGATTACCGAACGATTTCGACTGGGCCGGGCTCGTCGATCCCAAGGCAACCACCGCCGTCTACATGCCGAAGGCGACCATATGCGACCTTTGCGCGGAGTTGCTCGTGCGCGGACTTTCACCCCACCATCCGGCGGTGGCCGTCTTCAACGCCACGCGCGCGGACGAGGTCGTCCTATCCGCGACGCTGGCCACGCTACCCGAGGCAATTGCAGGCATTGGAGGCGAGGCGCCGTGCATCGTTCTGATCGGAGATGCGGTTGCCCGGCGCGGATCTGCATCTCTCGCCCGGCAGGAAATCGATTGCCACGCAAGGGTTTGAGTCGGGGCATCTCGCCCATCGTCGTAGCGTTTGTTGAGTGGAGTGGCTGGGTATCATGCGTCGACGGTTCAAGGCGTTCGGGCTTGTTGTTGTTGCGGCTGGAGTGAGTGGGCTTCTCGATTGCACGGCAGCGACAGCTGGCGATCTCGCCGTTGATTGCTGCGCCGACCTCGAGGCGCGCATCGCCGAGCTCGAGGCGACGGCGGCGCGCAAGGGCAACCGCAAGGTCTCGCTCACCGTCTCGGGCTACGTCACCAAGCAGATCATGTTCTGGGATGATGGCGCAGAGCGCAACGTCTACATCACGGACATGGGACCGACGCAGGCGACGAACTTGAGGTTCTCGGGCCAAGCGACGATCGCGCCCGGCTGGAAGACCGGCTACATGATCCGCATTCAGGACCTGACCAGCAACCCGATGGCGCTGAACCAAGATATCGCCAACGCGGGGCCCGGTCTCAACGTGCAGATGTCCCATTGGTATCTGGCGAGCAAGAGTTTCGGCAAGGTCGCCGTCGGCAAGAACGTGCTGGCGTCGAAGAGTGCGGCCATGTTCACCGATCTCTCCGGCACGCAGGTCATTGCCAACTACGTCCTCTTTGACGGTGGCGGATTCCTCCTGCGCCAAAACGGAGCGCTTTTGAAATTGAATTGGGGCGACCTCGGCTATTGCTACTCACAACAGCGGCCATGGGGCGGCGACTGCGACGGCATCGTCATGAACGGCGTGCGCTATGATAGTCCGACGCTCGGTGGATTTTCAGTGTCGGCGAGCTGGGGCGAGGACGACGACTGGGAAATCGCCGGCCGCTATGCCGGTGAGCTCGGCGGCTTCAAGCTAGCGGCGGCAGCCGGCTATTCGGTCAACACCGATGAGGCGATCCAGCCGCCGTCGGTGTCGCCGAGCAAGGACTCTTCATACTTCCAGGCAGGCGGCTACGCTGAGCATCCGGCGACAGGCCTCTTTGTGCACGCGGCCTACGGCGCAGAAGACAACAACGGCAAGCAGACGCTTGCTGGCTTCACGGAGCCCAACTCGCATCAGTGGTATGTAAAGGGCGGACTGCGGCGGCAGTGGCTTGCGCTCGGCCACACGGTTCTGTTCGGCGAGTACGGCAGATACATCGACCAGCTGTCGCCCAATGCGCTGGCAGCGGGTGCCACGAGCAGCGAGTTCGATCGCTTCGGATTTGGCGCGGTGCAGGAGTTCGACGCCGCGTCCATGTCGGTGTGGATCAGGTATCGCGAGCATCGCGCTGATGTGTCGGGCCTCGGCGACGTCGATTTTGGCGACTTGCGCTACGTGAGCACCGGTGCCCTTATCAACTTCTAGCCGTGGCTTGCCGAGCTTCCGCTTTGGGTCAACCTCTTCCGTCCGCCGGATGTCCGCGGCTGGTCCGCTTGCCCCCTAGTAGCAGCCGACTTCGTGCGGTGCGGCGAACGGGCGAGAAGGGTCAGGCTCGGAAGATACGCGCTTAGCCGAGACGCGGCAGCTCACCCCTCAACAGCGGAAGTTGTGAACTCAGGATGAAGACTGAATCAGAGCAAATAACATCCCCACGATGCTCTATCTCCAAAGCCCCTCGAAGCGCCGACTGGCCGTCCGCGTATAGCGCGTCGCGTGCCGTGGATCGCGGTGACCGAGGAAGTCCTGCAAAAACCGTGGTGACCCCGACAGGATTTGAACCTGTGACCCTCAGATTAGGAATCTGATGCTCTATCCAACTGAGCTACGGGGCCTATTGCCTCAATGACAATATGCTACCGACTACTCGTGGCGCGCAAACGGGACCGTTCGTCCGCCACCTCGTCGCCGCAGCCTTGGTTCTTGCCGACACGCCACGTGAGCTTGCGACCGGACCAAGGCTGCCGTCAAAACCGAGCTGCCCAGATGCGTGGGCTGCGCCGAGACCGCCGAGGCGACCGGCATCGACACGCGTCACTTACAGCGAGAGAGGACGCGTGGCAAATTCCCCAACGGCGCGACGGCGCCGCAGCATACCCGGAGCTGCTCGGGGGCCTTGTTTGGATAACAGCTTGGGCTGCCTTGCCGGCTGGACGGTGCCCCCGAGACGCTGTGCGGATACGACCACGCCACGATGCAGTCGAGGGCAATGGCCAGTCCTGCCGTGCGAGTCGTGCGACCCTGACGGCCTTTTTCAGCCGACGAGCACGGGGGCGGGCGCGATGCGTTGATCAGCGCCGCCAGTCCCGCGCTCTTGTTGTCTTGAGAAGGGGAGGGGTGAGAGCCGCCGTAGGCAACTTAAAATTGCATATTGAACCGAATACAAGCAATCGTATATATCTGCCAATCGCCCGCACGCAACCTCGGCAGCCCGCAACAGCGGGCCGGACTATTCCTGAGAGCAACGAGCGCTCATGCCGCGCATTCGGATCGAATGGATTCCCGTGCAGACGTTCGGCCTGGGGCTGTTGGGCTTCGACCACCTCCAGCTCGTCTACCAGCAGGGCGACACCGACACCCCGAGCGGCCAGGATGCCTGGTTCGTGATGGAAGGCGTGCGCGAGGCCGAAGGCGACGAGGCGCTGCTCGGCATCGAAGGCGCGGACGGACACACGACGCTCAGCGTCGCCAACCTCGCCGCGCGCGATGCGCTCATTTCCAAGATCGGGACGCCGGAGCATCGCGGCAGCCGCTCGCTTCCCTACGGCGGGGACGAGTTTCAGGCGTGGGAGACCATGGCCTCCTACGCGCGCGATATCGAGCAGCAGGGCTTCCCCTACATCGCCTACAGCTTGCCCGGATCGCCGGCGCCGACCATCAATTCCTCCTCGGCGATCGCCTCGCTGGTCTACTACTCCGGCCTCGATCCGTCGGAGCGCCTGCCCTACGGCGTCCGTCTCTCGCCGGGCACCGCCACGCGTCTGGGCACCAGCGGCGATGACGCCATGCGCGTCGAATGCGGCTTCACCACGCTGCTCGGCGGGGACGGCCGCGACGAGTTCGTTGGCGGATCCGATCCGCAGACAATCGAGAAGCTCTACGGCGGAAGCGGCGACGACCTCTTCCACTGGTCGGCCGGGTTCAACATCATCCACGGCGGCCAACCGCAACTCGACTACGCCGCCGACGGCACCGACATCATCGACTACTCGGGCGCCGGCGTGGTGACGATCACCCTCAACCGCCATTGGGTCCCGCACAAGGTGCCCAACTACGTGGCCGTGTTCGCGCACGGCCGCGATCACCTCTATTCCATCGAGCGCATCCAGTGGAACGCGACCACCGACCGCATCGTGCTCGGCGACGGCGTCGGCCTGGTCGAGGACGATGTCGTTCTCGATCCGAGAGCGCACGCCGAGAGCCATCCGGGCGACCATCTCGATCCGTCCTCGCATATGCGCAGCGGGCGCCTGATCGAAACGGGCGCCGTGGCGACACTGCTGCTGGGCGACGACGCCGACAACGTCCTGCGCGGCCACGCCGAGGACGACACGCTCTACGGCGGAGGCGGGAATGACATGCTCGCAGGCGGAGCGGGCAATGACGGCTACGTCTATCTGCCGGGCGATGGCAGCGACGTCATTCTCGACGATGGCCGCGATGCTGACGTCGACGAGCTGATCCTCGGCGGCGGCATCGCGCCGGCACAAGTCACGCTGCATCGTCCCTCGCCTGCCTCCGATGACCTCGTCCTTTCCTTCGATATGGGCGGCCGCATCCTCATCAAGGATTTTTTCAAAGGGCCGTCCTCGGCAATCGAGCGGGTCGTCTTCGATGACGCGCCCGCCTGGGAGCGCGCGGAACTGCAAAGGCTTGCCGCCGCGGCGCCCGTCGGCGACGGCGACGATCGGTTGGCCCACGACGATCACGGGGCTCCAACACCGGGGGCAGACGTCCTTCCCGATTTTGCATCCCTTGCCGCGATCGTCGATGCGCATGCCCCCGAGGCGATTTGGGGCGACCTTGCGGCCCACGCCGGTGCCCAGCCGCCGGCCGCCGACCCGTGGCCCGATCTGGGCCCGCACGCGAGCTGGCTCTTCTGACGCCGGCCGCGATCCTCTAAGATTGAGGAGCACGCCTCGCCCGCCGACGGAGGACCAAGTGCGCGCAGCTGGCATCCTTGAGCAGCCAAGTCTCTCGTTTAGCGTCGCTGGCCTCGGGATCTTTGCCCTGCTGCTGGTGACGCCGGCGGCGGCGCAAGAGCAGCGCGAGCCGCCCTGCGAGCTCGACGCCGGCCCGACGCGGGCTGTCGTCCGCGTCATCGATGCCGAGACGGTGCTGCTCGATGACAACCGCGAGGTGCGCCTCATCGGCGCGCTGGCCCCACGCTCACCCGACATGAGCCCTGCCGCTCCGGCGTGGCCTCCCGAGCAACGCGCCGAGGCGGCCTTGCGCGATCTGGTGCAGGGCAGCTCGGTGGAGCTCGCCTATGGCGAAGAGCGCGTCGACCGCTACGGGCGCCTTCTCGCCCACCTCTTCCTCAACCGTGGCGGCGAGCGCGTCTGGGTCCAAGGCGCGCTTCTGAGCGGCGGCAATGCGCGCGCCTACGGGCTGCCGGGAAGCTTTGCCTGCATGCGCGAGCTCTTGGCGCACGAGCGCGTCGCGCGCGACGCCCAAGCCGGCTTGTGGGGGAACGCCGCCTACGCCACGCGGCGCACCTTGCGGCCCCGGGCCCTGCTGCGCTTCCGGAACACCTACCAGATCGTAGAAGGGCGGTTGGTGCACGTCGTCTCCACCAAGTCTCGCACCTACCTCAATTTCGGCGAGGACTGGCGCACCGATTTCACGGCGGGCATCGCTGCGAAGCTCATGCGCGCGCACCCCGCGTGGGCAAAGACGCTCGCTGGCCTCGAAGGCCGCAACGTCGAGGTTCGCGGTTGGATCGAGTATCGCAACGGCCCCTTCATCGAGCTGGAGGACCCGAGCCAGATCACGACCGTTGAGGACCGCGCGCATCCGCCGTCGGCGGCGCCGGGTGGCCCGCTCTTAAGCAGCGAGCATGGCGCCCCGCCCCAAAAACGAAAGCGCCCGGCGAAGAGGCCGGGCGCCGTCGATCTTTGACTGTGAGCGTTGCTCAGGCGGCCTTCGTTTCCGAATCGCCGCCCTCTGCTTCGGCCTCGGCCGCAAGCCGGCGCCCACGCGCGCTCTTCGACAGCACCTCGGTGATGCGCTGAACCGCGCCGCGCTCGTCGAGCTTCTCAACCGCCGCAATCTCGCGCGCCATGCGATCGAGCGCGTCCTCGTAGAGCTGACGCTCTGAGTAGGACTGCTCGGGCTGCGCCTCGGAGCGATAGAGGTCGCGCACGACCTCGGCGATCGACACCAGATCGCCCGAGTTGATCTTGGCCACGTACTCCTGAGCGCGGCGGCTCCACATGGTGCGCTTCACGCGCGCGCGGCCCTTCAAGGTCTCCATCGCCTTCTTGACGACGGCCTCGTCGGAGAGCTTGCGCATGCCGACGCTCGCCAGCTTGCCGGTGGGAACGCGCAGCGTCAGCTTCTCCTTGTCGAAATTGATCACGAAAAGCTCGAGCGCCATGCCGGCGATCTCCTGCTCCTCGATGCCGACGATGCGCCCGACGCCGTGCGCGGGATAGACGATGAACTCGTTGGCCTTGAAGCCGTGCCGCTGGCTCACCGGCTTCTTCTGCGCGCCCGCGAGCTGACGCGCGGCGGCGGCCTTCTCGGCAACTGACTTCGGCGTCGCCGGTGCGACCGGCGCGGTGATCTTTTGACCGGACGGCTTCATTGCGGCTGCAACGGCACGGATCGTTCCCACGTTCGCCTGCCGCTGCGCAACCTTGGCGGCGACACCGCCCTTCACCGGAGCCTGCGGCTTGGCAGCGGGCACAGCGATCCGCGGCGCCTTGCCGGCCGACTTGACGGCAGCGGCGGTTCCTGCTGTCTTGACAGCGAGCTTCTTGCTCTTCGCAGGCGCTGCAGCTTTCGCGGCCGGCTTGCGGGCGACGAGCTTGGATTTCGTATCGGAGCGACCCGGCCTCTTGCCGGCGGGGGCCGTCTTGGGCACGGCTTTCTTGCCGACGGAGCTGGCCGAGCGAGCGACAGTGTGTGCCTTTTTCTTCTGAGCCATTGGGGTCGTCTCACTTTCTCCGTCAGGGTACACTAGGGGCCGTTCTATCGGAGCGCTCGCGCACAGAGCCCGTGCGCCGGCACCAGCCGCCGCTCCGGAAACCTGCTTCCCGGACCCACGGCCCGTCGAGAGCGGGACCAGAAATCCAGGCGAGTGCTTAGGGGGTAGACCAAAACCGCTCTTTCTCGGTCCGCGGGCGGCCCGATCAATGCTCAAATCAGGGCAAAGCGGATGCTCTTTTTGTTCGCTCCTGTTCCGGCTTTGTATTCAGCTCTCGCTATCGACCAAGAGCACCGTAACACAAACTTCATCGAAAATGAAGGCCGAGCGCCCCACAGGATGTGAAGCCACTTAACGGGCGAGCGTAAATCCTAAGCATTCTCAAGAGGAAATGCGCAATTTTGACGCAAGCGGAGCGGGTGCCGCCCCAGCGGTCAGTCGCCCTCGCCCGGCTCCGGGGAGAAGAACTTCTCGAATTTGCCGCCCTCGTCCTTGAACTTGTCGGCGTCCGGCGGGGGCTCCTTCTTGGACGTGATGTTCGGCCACGTCTCCGAATACTTCCGGTTGAGCTCGAGCCACTTCTCCAACCCTGGCTCGGTATCGGGCTTGATCGCCTCCACGGGGCACTCGGGCTCGCACACGCCGCAGTCGATGCACTCGTCAGGGTGAATAACGAGCATGTTCTCGCCCTCGTAGAAGCAATCGACGGGGCAGACCTCGACGCAATCGGTGTATTTGCACTTTATGCATTTCTCGTTGACGATGTAGGTCATTGATCAGGTCCGGCTTGCTTCCTCAGTGGGCCCATATGGGGCCAGCCGCGTATCGACAGGTTTGGGGCCAGAGCACGCGAGCCGAGCGGCCGGCCCCTAGCGGCTCTTGCCGCCGAGCCGATCGATCTCACGACGCTCTCTCTTGGTCGGCCGACCGCTGCCCGGCAGCCGCCGGCCAGGGCCAATCCCATTCTCCTGCCAGCTTGGGAGTTGCAACGACGATTGCGCAAGAGGTTTGAGCGGATCGGCTTCGGCTGTCAATTCCCCATAGAGCATACGGGCCGTGGCAGATGGCCCCCGCCGCACGCCGAGGTCCAGCACCTTCAAGAGCCGCACGCGGCGGTTCAGAACGACGGTCAGCACGTCGTCGATGCGCACGATCTGGCTCGGCTTCGCCACACGCGCGCGGTTCAAGCGCACCTTGCCCGCGAGAACCAGCTCAGCCGCCAGCGTCCGCGTCTTGGTCAGCCGTGCGAACCACAGCCATTTGTCGATACGCTGGGTGGTGCGGTCATCGTCCGGCCCGTCCTCGCCAGGGCTCATGTCGAGCTGCTCTCCTTGCCGCGCTTGGCCAGCGCATCGCGCAAGGCGCCCAGCGCCGCGAAAGGCGAATCCGCTTCGATCCCGACCCTGCGCGGGGGGGCCGCGGTGTGGACCTCCGGCTTGCGCCGCTCCTCGTGGCGCCGTTTGTCGAGCCCCTTGTTGCGTCTCTGGTTGGGCTCGCGGCCACGCTCCGGGCGCTCCTTGCCGCGGTCGGCTCTCTCCTTATCGGAGGCCTCCTTCGCTTGCGGTGAGCGCGCGCTGTAACCGTTGGCGCTTGGCGCTGCTGCCGCGGCTTTGTCCGGCTGCTTCTCGCGCGCGCCGGCATTCGGGCCGCGACGCGACCGGGTCGCGCCCTCCTTGTGGTGCTCGCCGCGCGCGTGGCGGCGCGGGCGCCAGATCTCCTCGAACGCGGGCTCCTTTGCTTCCGCCGGGGCTTCCACCGGGGCCTCGGGTGCGCCCGCCTCTGCGCCAGCCTCTGCCGAAACGGGCGCCGCCTGAGGCGGCGCGTCCGCAGGAGGTGTCGCGGCAGCGTCCTCGGCCTGCGGGGCCGGGGCGGAGACCTCGTCAGACAGCCGGTGCGGCGGGCGTTGCGTCCTTGAGCAGGCGGCGCTCCAGGCGGAAGCCCAAGGCCTTGAGCACGCCGCTCAGCTCCTCAGGCGAGCAGCCGAGCAGCGACATCATCTCGGGCGTCACCGTAAAGGCGCCGTCGCCAGTCGCCCCCTTGGGCGGCATCGTGGCGTTGTTGGGAACCGCGCGCCAGGCGAGCAGCGGCCGGATGATGTCGGCGAGGCGCTCCAGGATGTCGATGCGCACGGCCCGCGGTCCGCACACGTGGTAGCCGTAAGCGCGATAGAAAACCTCCGGCAATGCCGGATCGGGCACGAATGACGTGAGGCCCGCACGCGGCGGCTCGGGAAGTGCGTCGAGCGACAACCCGTTGGCACCGGCCTGCTTCAAGGACCACAGCGTCAAGGCGAGATCGGCCGCGGCCGGCTTCAACAGCAGGGGGAAGTAGATGTTAAAGGCTCCGAAGCGAACGCCGTATTTCCTGAGCTGCGCGCGCGCGGTCTGATCGAGCGCCTTGATCTCGGTGGCAACCGTCTCGCGCCTCAAGATGCCGAAGTTCTCCTTGAGGCGGAACGCGATGCCGCGGGCAAGCCCCGCCACATCCTCCGCCTTCGCCACCTCGACGAGGGGCTTGAGCTTTTCCGCGATCGTCTGCGCCAGCCAAGCATCGAGCCGCGCCTGGATCTTCTCCCGGTCGGGCGCCGACAGATGCTCGTCGGCGAGGATCGTGACGGAGGGCTTCAGCGGATCGTCGGTGGCTTCGATCTGCGCGATCTCCTCGTCCTTCCAAATGAGGTGCCCGCGCTGCGTCAGTCGAAATGCGTCGGCCTGGGCGGCGGCGACGCGGCGGGCCCGCATCGACAATTCTCGGGCCAGGACTTGCGCGGCGGCATTGCGCGCCGCCTTGCCGTGGATTCCTTCCCCGCCCGTGTCGGCCGAAAAGCGGAAGCCGCGCAGCCGTCCCACGTAGTGGTTCTCCACCTGGATCGCCCCGTCCTCGGCGATCTCGGCAGTGAGCTCGTCCTTGTCGCGCATTCCCTTCATCAGCGCGCTCGTGCGCCGATCGACGAAGCGCTGCGTCAGGCACTCGTGCAGCGCATCCGACAGCTTGTCCTCGATCTCGCGCGTGCGCCCCTGCCAGTGCTCGGGATCCTTGAGCCAGTCGGCGCGGTTGGACATGAAGGTCCATGTCCGGATGTGGGCGATGCGGTTGGCGAGCGTGTCGATATCCCCGTCGGTCCGGTCGGCGAAGGCGACCTGCTTTGCGAACCAATCCTCGGGGATGTGCTCCTCAGGACCCATCAGGAACTTGTAGATGCTCGCTACCAGCTCGGCGTGGCTCTGGCCCGAGATCTTGCGGTAGTCCGGCACCTGGCAGACGTCCCAGAGCTTGGCAATCGCGGCTGGCGCGCAGGCGAAGCGAGCAATTTCCTTGTCAGCCGACACCGTCTCGAGCGCCACCACGTCGTCGGCGGCGCGCGCACGCGTGAGACGCTGCAGGCGCGGCGTCTCGCGCAGCGAGTTCTTGAGACCTTCGAGCGTCGTGAAGTCGAGGCTGCGGCTGCGCCACTGCAACAGGCGCACAGGCTCGAAGTTGTGGGTCTCGAGCCGCTCCACCGTGTCGGCGTCGAACGGATCGGCAGAGCCCGTGACCCCGAATGTACCGTCGTTCATGTGACGCCCGGCACGACCGGCGATCTGGCTCAGCTCGGCCGGCGTCAGGTTGCGGAAATTCTGCCCGTCGAACTTGCGCGCGGCCGAGAAGGCGATGTGGTCGACATCGAGATTGAGCCCCATGCCGATGGCGTCCGTCGCCACCAGGAAGTCGACGTCGCCCGACTGATAGAGGGCGACCTGGGCGTTGCGCGTGCGCGGCGACAGCGCCCCGAGCACCACGGCCGCGCCGCCGCGCTGGCGGCGAATGAGCTCGGCGATCGAATAGACGTCGGCTGCCGAGAAGGCGACGACGGCCGAGCGCTGCGGCAGACGGGTGATCTTCTTCTGTCCCGCATAGGTGAGCTTGGAGAGGCGCGGGCGCGAGATGAAGTTGGCACCCGGAATGAGATCGCTGATCGCCTCGCGCATGGTGTGGGCGCCCAAGAGCAGCGTCTCGGAGCGCCCGCGCGCGTGCAGCAGGCGGTCGGTGAAGACGTGGCCGCGCTCGGGATCGCCGGCGAGCTGCACCTCGTCGATGGCGAGGAAGTCCACGTCCACGTCGCGCGGCATCGCCTCCACGGTGCAGACCCAGTAGCGCGCGCGCTCGGGCTTGATCTTCTCCTCGCCGGTGATGAGCGCGACGTTGTCGGCGCCGAGGCGGGCCGCGATCTTGTCGTAGACCTCGCGCGCCAACAGGCGCAGCGGCAGGCCGATCATGCCGCTTTCGTGGCCGATCATGCGCTCGATCGCGAGGTGCGTCTTGCCGGTATTGGTGGGTCCGAGCACCGCCGTCACGTGGCGAATGCGGACTTCCAGGTCGCTGGCCATTGGAGAAGGCCTCCAGATCTCAACTGCGCCTTGGCATTGCAGAGGCCCCGCTCAAGATCAAGGGCTTCCTTGCCGGCAACGTGCTCGGATGGAGAACTTGCGCATTACGATCGCCTCCACCCAGGGCGATTGGCGCCGAAGCCTCGCGTTTCTTGCTGGATGAAGTGTGACCTTGTTTGCGCCGTCCTGGTCTCAACGCCTCAGGGCGATCCGCTGCCGATCAGGCATCGTTATGTCGACGTGATCGGAAGCAAGGACCGCGGCGCCGATAATGGTGGGCACCGTAACACGATAAGGAATGAGGATATTGGCCTTCGGAACCGGGCGCAGCACGACCTCGATGTCGCCGCTGATCACCGAGTTGGCCCCCTCTCCTTTCTTGTGGCCGGAGATGGGAACGAGGCGAACGTTGCAAATCTGGCCGCCGCCGCGCTCGGAGCGACCGGTGGGCGAAAAGATGAGATCGAAACGTTGCTTGCCGTCGAAGATCGGCAATCTCTGCACGCACGGCTTGGCAATGTTGCCCAAGGACAAGGCCATCACCCCGCTCAAGGGATCGAGCACGTTCTTCAATTGCTCTTGCGTGACGGGAATGGCTTTCTTCGAGGGCGGGTCGGGTGGCACGAAGGTGACGCCGGCCACGCCCGACTTGTTGAACGCCATGTCGAGCGATCGGGCCTTCTTCTTGCCGAGGATCGCTTTCTGCTTGTAGCTGAACTGATAGCTTCCCGGCTTGGTGGCGGCGGAAAGGACGGAGCCCATGCTGGTCATTGCCCCGAAGTAATCGAAGATGGCGGTGTCGATCTTGGCTTCGGCGGCGAGCGCGTAGGCCTCGCCATTGACGGTCGAGTTGAAGCGGAAATAGCCGATCTCGCCCAGCAGGCCGAAGCTGACGCGGTAAAGCGCGTTCACCTGCGCCGGCAAGGGGCCGGAGCCGGCGTGGGCCGGCGTGCCCAAGAGCGGCTGGGAAACGAGCAGCAGGAGCAAGCCGAGACCCGCTGCACAGCGAGCGCGATTGGCTCCCAGCCCAACCCGGTACATCATGAGACCCCGTGATCCTCGGAATGTCCCGCGGACAGCGCGTCCATTCGCGGTAGTCGGGCTTTGCGTCAAATATTTGACCCGGGGGCACACGGAAGGCCCGCATTCGCGGGGCAAACATCAACGCTATCGTAGGCGCTTTCGGCGCGAAACTCTAGCCAAGACTGGAGCCGAGACTGGGCACGAGAGTAGGCCGCAGCTCTTTGCGCGGCATGGCACCCAAAGGGCCGAGCGCCTTGACGCCGCCCAGGGCCTCGGGCATACACACCGCCCATGACGCGCCGGGCCAGCCGGCGTGCAGCAAATAACCTGAAAATCGCGGGTACGCGGGCCACCGCAGGGAAGCGGCGGCGAAGGAGCTTTGATATGACGAGGCGCTGCGAGCTCACCGGCAAACTGCCCCTTTCCGGGCAACTCAGAAGCCACGCCGAGAACAAGACCAAGCGCAAGTTCCGTCCCAATCTTTGCGACGTGACGTTGATGAGCGACGCGCTCGGCCGCAAGGTGCGCCTGCGCATCAGCGCGCACGCCCTGAAGTCGGTGGAGCATCGCGGCGGCCTCGACAAGTTCTTGCTCAAGGCTAGCGACACGGAGCTCTCCGAGCGCTGCCTGAAGCTCAAGCGCGAGCTGCAGAAGACCGTGAAGGCAGCGGCGCCGGCGGCGGCCTGAGGTTTCCCTCTTCAGAGAACTGGTCAGGCTAGACGCAGACGCCCTGGCGCCGCGCTCAAGGGCGCGCGCCGGCGCTGGCGAGATCGACGGCGTCGAGCGCGAACTGCAACAGCACCGTCCGCTGCAGCGCGTGGTTGAAATTGTCATCGGAGATCATGGTGATGATGGTGGCGCCGCCGGCTCCGGCGTGGACCGCCAGCCCCTCCATGTTGTCGATCTCCTGGTTCATGCTCGCCTGGAGCAGGGTTTCGCCGCGCACGAGCGCACCGGGACGCAGCTCATCGCGTCGCACGAGCCGCAAGCGCAGCTTGACGCCGTCGCCCCAACGAAAGCGCCGCTCGAGCACGAGCAGGCTGCCGTCGGGCAACGCCGCCGTGTCGGTAATGTCGTAGTCGTCGATCCGGACGAGATGGAAGACTTGCGGCTCGCCCTTCACCCAAATCCAGCCCGTATGGTTGCCCGCGCCGTCCAGCAGACGCTCGACGATAGCGACAATGGCACCCTTGTAGGGGCCGCCGCGCAGCATGGTGACGGCCTCGAGCCCCTTGTTGCGGTGCGCCCGCGCCATCGCCGCCGGCAGCGGCACGGAGCTTCGCGCCGGCGACAGCCCGTCCTTGCCGATGTCGAACCATCCGATCCGATGGTTGCGCTCGAACGAAATCAAGGCGCGACCTTTGGTTGGCGTCCCTGCGACGACGGCCAATCCTTCGGCGTCGCGGTCCTTGTAGCGCGCAAACACCGCCCCGCCCCTGACCGGACCAAGCCGCGCTTGGCGCACGGCCTTCGGCTTGTCGCCGTCGTAGACGAGGGTCGCCGTCATCCACGTTCCAGCATCCGATAGGGCCAGGAGGCTCTGGCCCTTGGCGTCGAGCGCAAGACCCGACCAGCCGCCGAAATTGGGCGACGGCGAGGTCAGGACGAGACCGCCCCGCCAGGTGAGCTTGCCGAAGCGCTTTTTCTTGGGATCCAACTTGTCGAAAGCGGCGATCGGCTGCGCCACCACCTCGATGGCCCTCGCCGTCCCATCGATCGGAGCAGGCTTTGGCTCCCCCAGCGCGATGCCGGCGCCCACGCCGAGGAGCCCCGCGGCAAGGGTGACGCCGCGCGCGAACGGCGTTTGTCCGCGCAGCGCGACGACGACGTCCTGCATCGATCTGAGCCGCAAGGCGCACCCCCTCAATGGATCAAACTCAATGAATCTGCTGCCGCGCCCTGGGCCTCGACCGGGGGGCTGGCGCCGCCTCCTCGAACAGCTCGACCAGCTTGTCGGTCATGGCGCCGGCGAGCTCGCCCGGATCGGTGATCGTGACGGCGCGGCGGTAGTAGCGGGTCACGTCGTGCCCAATGCCGATCGCGATCAGCTCCACCGGCGAGCGGGTCTCGATC
The DNA here is from genome assembly GCA_963728165.1 of uncultured Alphaproteobacteria bacterium. Taxonomy (GTDB): domain Bacteria; phylum Pseudomonadota; class Alphaproteobacteria; order Rhizobiales; family Hyphomicrobiaceae; genus Hyphomicrobium_A. Next base: position 647,387 of record CAVSIY010000006.1, read on the forward strand.
TCCTCGATGACTTGCCGCAAGTGATGCTCCAGATAGCTGCCGGAATTGACCGAGAGCGTCGAGTTGTCGACGGGGGCGCCATCGGAGATCATCATCAGAATGCGGCGCTGTTCCGGCCGGCCGAGCAGACGCCGGTGCGCCCAGGCGAGCGCCTCGCCGTCGATGTTCTCCTTGAGGAGCCCTTCGCGCATCATCAAGGCCAGCGAGCGCTTGGCGCGCCGCCATGGCGCGTCCGCGGTCTTGTAGACGATGTGGCGCAAATCGTTGAGGCGCCCCGGTGCCTGCGGCTTGCCCATGGCGAGCCACTGCTCGCGCGCCTGCCCGCCCTTCCAGGCCCGTGTGGTGAAGCCCAGGATCTCCACCTTCACGCCGCAGCGCTCCAGCGTGCGTGCCAGAATGTCGGCACAGCACGCAGCGACCATGATCGGACGCCCGCGCATCGAGCCGGAGTTGTCGAGGAGCAGCGTGACGACGGTATCGCGGAATTCGGTTTCGCGCTCGCGCTTGAAGGACAGCGCGTGCATGGGATCGATGATGATGCGCGGCAGCCGCGCAGCGTCGAGCGTTCCCTCCTCCAGGTCGAAGTCCCAGGCGCGGTTCTGCTGCGCGAGCAGGCGCCGCTGCAGCCGGTTGGCGAGGCGCGCCACCGCGCTCGATAGAGCCCTCAGCTCGCGGTCGAGATAGGCGCGCAGGCGTTCCAGCTCCTCGGGCGAGGAGAGCTGCTCGGCGCCGACCTCCTCGTCGAACTCGCGCGTGAAAACTTTGTAGCCGAATGCCTCCGGGCACTCGAGCACGGAGACGTTCGGCCGCCACGGCTCGGTCGTGTCGATCTGCTCCATGTCGTCGAAGCGGCTCTCGATCTCGTCTGCGCCCGTCGTCTCGGATATGTCTTGCGTGTCCGCCGACTCGCCCTCGGCTTTGCCTTCCTCGCGCGCCTGGTCGCGACCCTCCTCGCCCTCCTCGGCATTGTCGCCTTCGCTGTCGGCGTCCTGGGCCTCGCTCTCGGACTGGTCGCCGCTTTCCTCCTGCTCGGCCTCGGCGCTTTCCTCGGTGAGCTCGAGCGCGCGCAACAGATCGCGCACCAGGCGGCCGAAGCTCTCCTGGTCCTCGGCGAGGGTGTCGAGCCGCTTCAAGACCTTGGCACCGCGCTGCTCGATGGAGGCGCGCCACATGTTGACGAGCGCGTTGGCGGAGGCGGGCGGCGTCAAGCCCGTCAACCGCTCGCGGATCATCAGGGCGACCGCGTCCTCGAGCGGCGCATCCTCCTTGGACGCGATCTCGGCGTAGCGGCGGTCGGCGTACTTGTCCTCGATGCGGGCGGTCAGATTGCGGGCCATGCCGGGCATGCGGTTCGCCCCCAGCGCTTCGACGCGCGCGCGCTCGGCCGCCTCGAACACGAGCCGCGCAGGGCCGGCGACGGGCGCAAGGCGGCTGTGCAGCTTGGCGTCGTGACAGCCGGCGGTCAAAGCGAAGCTGTCGGCCCAGCCGCGGATGACGGCGATCTCCCGCTGCGAGGGAACGCGCGAAGGCTCAGGCAACTGCACGTGCTTGGGCTCGAGCTCCGGCGCTCCCGGCGCGAAGGCGACCTCGAGATCAGGCTGCCCGGCGATGGCGCGAACGGTGAGGCCGATGGCGCGTTTCAGCGGCTCCGTCGGCGCTTCCTTCCGCTTGGGACCCGTCGTCATGGCCACGTCAGCTCAGCGCGACGTTGGCCGCACTCTCGGGCAGCTCCTCGCCGAAGCAGCGCTGGTAGAACTCGGCGACCATGGGGCGCTCGAGCTCGTCGCACTTGTTGAGGAAGGTCAAGCGAAACGCAAAGCCGATGTCGCCGAAGATCTCGGCGTTCTCCGCCCACATCATCACGGTGCGCGGGCTCATCACGGTGGAGAGATCTCCATTGATGAAGGCCGAGCGGGTCAAGTCGGCGACGCGCACCATGTGCGAGACCGCCTTGCGCTTGGCCTCGCTCTTGGCGAACGACTTGACCTTCGAAAGGACGATCTTCGCCTCGTCGTCGTGCGGAAGGTAGTTCAGCGTCGCCACGACCGACCAGCGGTCCATCTGGCCCTGATTGATCTGCTGCGTGCCGTGATAGAGGCCGGAGGTGTCGCCGAGCCCGATGGTGTTCGTCGTCGCAAACAGCCGGAAGGCGGGATGCGGGCGGATCACCTTCGACTGGTCGAGCAGCGTGAGCTTGCCGGAAACCTCCAATACGCGCTGGATGACAAACATGACGTCGGGACGGCCGGCATCGTACTCGTCGAACACGAGCGCGGTATTGGATTGCAGCGCGTAGGGCAGGATGCCCTCGCGAAACTCGGTCACCTGCAAGCCGTCCTTCAACACGATGGCGTCCTTGCCGATGAGATCGATGCGGCTGATGTGGCTGTCGAGATTGACGCGGATGCACGGCCAGTTGAGCCGCGACGCCACCTGCTCGATGTGCGTCGACTTGCCGGTGCCGTGGTAGCCCTGGATCATCACGCGGCGGTTGTGCTTGAAGCCGGCGAGGATGGCGAGCGTCACCTCGCGATTGAACAGGTAATCGGGATCGACGTCGGGCACGTGCTCGTCCGCCTTGGAGTAGGCCGGCACCTCCAGATCGCTGTCGATGCCGAAGACTTGGCGCACCGACAGCTTCATGTCGGGGAGGCCGGGCGGCTTGGCTTCAGCCGCCATGGGGGATTGCGCACGCATCGTGCCGGGGTCCTCGAAGTTGGACGAAAGTCCGGGGATCGCGAGGCCGTCCGCTCTTCAGACCAGCCCCGCCTGCTTCAGATAGTTATAGGCTTGGATAATCTCACGCAACTTGTCGCCGGAGCGCGCATCGCCGCCGTTGGCATCGGGGTGATAAATCTTAACAAGCTCCTTAAAGCGCGCCTTGATCTCGATACGAGTGGCGCTTCCGGAGAGGTTGAGCGTCTGCAACGACTTCTTCTCCAGCGGCTTCAGCTGCCGCCGGCTCTCGACGGGCGCCTCGCGCGCGGCCCGCGCACGCCATGCAAAGAAGCCATGCGGGTCGAGCGCGCGCCATCCAAAAGGGCGACCGCCGTTCTCGGCGCGGGCGTCCTTGCCAGCCCCAGCGCTCGGCGCCGCGGAATTGACGCCCACCTTCCAGGTCGGCCGGTGACCGGTGAGCGCGTCCTTCTGGAATTCCACGACCTCCGCGTCGTTCATGCCCTCGAAGTAATTGTAGGAGGCGTTGTACTGGCGGACGTGGTCGAGGCAGAAGAGATAGTACTGACCGTCGCGCCCCCGCCCCCTCGGCGCCTTGTGGAGACCGGGATTGGAGCAGCCCTTCCACTGGCAGCAGGGATGCTCCTCGCGAACGGGCGCCTCCCGCTCACGCTTGGACGCGACACGGATGCTGTCGAAATATTTGGAGTTCGAGCTTCATCGATAGAAGTATGATCTGACCTCAAGCGCCGCACAAGCTGATCCAGTGCATGGCGCAGCAAGTCAGTCTTTCACAAGCAAATGAGGCGACAATTAATGAACCTCGAGACGCGGATGCGTGAGAAGCTCATGATCGGTCTGCGACCCAGTCGGTTGGATCTGGTCAATGAGTTGCACCTTCACGCAGGACACCAGAACTCGCCCGGAACGAACGAGAGCCATTTCCGGGTGCTGATCGTGTCGGATGCCTTCACCGGCAAGTCGCGAGTGGAGCGCCACCGAGCAGTCAACGATCTGTTGAGTGATGAGCTGAAAGATGGGGTGCACGCGCTGGCGATCAAGGCCTGCGCGCCGGGCGAATCAATCGCTTGAGGCAACCTTGCAAGAACGGCTTGCAAGAAAGGCTCGCAAGAAAGGCCCCGCCCCGCTGACCGCCTGCGGCGATCGGCGAAGCGGGGCTTCGTTCCGCCACGATTGCTCGTGACGGCGGGGGACCTTACCAGCCCCAGCGGTGGCACCTGCGATGGCAGAATTCTGCGGGCACCGCCTGTCCGCCACATGCAGCGGCGGAAGCAGCTGTGACGATGGCGCCAGCCTGCCTTCTCGATCTGGCTCGAGGACTGGGCCGTCGCGGTCAGCTTGCCCAGGATGCCGGCGTTTGCCGGTGCGGCCTGGACCGAACCTGCGGCGAGAACGCAGGCGAGAGCGCCGGCTACGACGGTCAACGGAACTGCTCGATTCATCTCGATTCCTTCCCTTCTGATCGGTGCCTCGGCTGCCGCGCGGCAAACGGCGGGACAGCCGCAGCACAAGCTCGCATCTCTCCGATGTGATCCGCGCCGAAGTTTGGAAAATTCGCCTGAACCTAGCCTGAACAGCAAGGGTGCGCGGGAGCACGGCCTCAGGCCGAGGCGGGCGGCTCCGCGGCCCCGGCCTGCCGGCTCCGCTCAGCGACCTTGGCCACGGGGCTGATGCGCAGCGCCGTGATCTTGTTGCGGGTCTTGCGCAGGACCTCGAAGCGGTAACCGTAGAACGTGAACACCTGGCCGGGCTCGGGGATCGTTTGCGCCTCGTGGATGACAAGGCCGGCAATCGTCGTCGCCTCCTCGTCCGGCAGGTTCCAATTCATATGGCGGTTGAGGTCGCGGATGGCGACGGTGCCGTCGACGTTGACCGTGCCGTCGGGCTGCGGGCGGATCGCCGCCTCTTGCGTGTCGTGCTCGTCGGCGATCTGGCCGACGATCTCCTCTAAAATGTCCTCGAGCGTGATGAGGCCCTGCACCTCGCCGTACTCGTCGACGACGAGCGCCATCTGCGCCTTCTTCTTCAGGAACTGATTGAGCTGGTCCTTGAGCGCGGTGGTGTCGGGGACGAACCACGGCTCCACCGCAAAGCTCATGATGTCGAGCTTGCTCACGTCCCAGCCGGCGCGGCCGAGCGCCGATAAGAGATCCTTGGTGTGCAGCACGCCGATGATGTTCTCGGGCTCGTCCTTCCAGATGGGCACCCGCGTATATTGCGAGCGCAACAGGTCGTCGATGATGTTCTGGGGCGAATCGTCGGCGTTGAGGGTCTCCATCTTCGTGCGATGCACCATGATGTCGGCCACCTGCAGATCGCGCAGGTCGAGCACGCCGCCGAGCATGTCGGCATCGTGGCGCGCGACCGTACCCTCCTTGGTCTGCAATTCGATGGTGCCGCGGATCTCCTCGTGCGCGGCGAGGATGTTGGCTGCGTCGTCGGCCTTGGTCGGCGTGAGCTTCAAGAGCTGCCGCACGATGAACTGAATCGCGACGGTGACGGGATAGAGAACGAGGATGGCCGCCCGCATCATCGGCGCTATCAGCAGCGCGACCCGATCGGAATAGGCAAGCGGCATAGGTCTTCGGCAGCACCGCCGCGAACACGACGATCAGAAACGTCATGATCGCCGTGGCGTAGACGACGCCAACCTCGCCGATGAGCACGATGCCGAGGCCCGAGGCCAGCGCCGAGGCCAGAACGTCGACGAGCGTATTGCCGATCAGAATGGTGCCGATCATCTTTTCCGGCGACCGCAGGATGCGGTTGACCAGCGCCGCCTTGACGTTGCCGTCTTGCTCGAGCGCGTGCATGCGCGCGCGCGACGCCGCGGTGAGCGCGGTCTCGCTTACGTTGAAGAAGGCCGACAGCGCGATGAGCACGACGATGGCGGCGAGGATGAGGGCGATCTCCAGAGACATGGTTGTATGAGCGCCTCGTGCTGATGAGCTGCGATGGCTTGCGGGCAGGTCCGCTGCGCCAACAGCGGCGCGCGACCGGGAAAGGGGCGCAAGATTAGCACAGTTGCCGATTGCGGAAGGTTAGCGGCCCAAAGGCTCGGCGATCTCGCGCGAAAGAAAGTCGCGAACGCGCTCCGGCGCCACGTCGTGCGCCACATAAGCCTCTCCGATGGCGCGCGCCAGAATGAAGGTCAGCTGGCCGCGGCGCACCTTCTTGTCCTGCCCCATGAGGCGCATCAGAGCCGGCACGTCCGGCTTCGCACCGGGAATATCGGCGATGCGGGTGGGCAGGCCCACGGCCGCAAAGTGCGCGGCGACCTTCTCAGCTGTGCCGGGTGCGCAGTGGCCCAGCGCCTCGGAGAAGCGGAACGCTTGGGCCATGCCGATGGCGATCGCCTCGCCGTGCAAGAGCCGGTCGGAGTATCCGCACCAGGCCTCGAGCGCATGCCCGAACGTGTGCCCGAGATTGAGCAGCGCCCGCTCGCCCTGCTCGGTCTCGTCACGCCCGACGATCCCCGCCTTGGCCGTGACGCTCGTCTCGATGGCGCGCGCCAAAGCCTCGGCCTCGAACGCGAAGACTGCTTTCCAATTCTCTTCGAGCCAGGCGAAGAAGGCGGCGTCGCCGAGAAGACCGTACTTGGCCACCTCGGCGTAGCCGGCGCGCATCTCGCGCGCGGGCAACGTTCGCAGCGTGTCGGTGTCGGCGATGACGAGGCTCGGCTGATGAAAGGCGCCGATCAGGTTCTTGCCCTGGGCCATGTCGATGCCGGTCTTGCCGCCGACCGAGGAATCGACCTGGGCGAGCAGGGTGGTCGGGATCTGCACGAAGCGCACGCCGCGGCGCAGGATAGCCGCGGCAAAGCCGGCGAGGTCGCCGATGACGCCGCCGCCGAGGGCGACGACGAGATCGCCCCGCTCGATCTCGAGCTCCAACAGGCGCTCGCACAGCGACGCAAGCTCGGCGAAGCACTTCGTCGCCTCTCCGGGCTTCAGAACGATGGTGCCCGCATGCAGGTCGTCCCGCTTGAGCGCAGCCTCGAGGGCGGGGAGATGCCGGTGCGCGACGTTCTCGTCCGTCACAACGGCGCACTTTGCGGCCCCCAGCCGCGCCACCGTGAGTGCAGCGGATTGGCCCAGGAGACCAGGACCGATGAGGACGTCATAGGACCGCGCCCCCAACGGCACCATCACGGTGCGGGCGGTATCACGAAGAGAGGTCTGGCTTTCGGCGCCGTCGCTCATTGCGAGCCCTCGGGCAACGGGGTTACGTGCAAGGTCTCCGTCAGCCGCTCCAGGATCTCGTTGACGATCACCTCGTGCGGCACGTCGCGGCTTTCCACCGTGATGTCGGCTAACGCATAGACAGGATAGCGGGTCTCGATGAGGTTGCGCATCACCACCTCGGGATCCCCGGCCTTCAAGAGCGGACGGTTCGAGCGCTTGGAAACGCGGCGCACGAGCAGCGCCAGCTCGGCCTTCAGCCACACCGAGACGCCGCTTTGCGCAATGGCGGCGCGCGTCTCGGCATTCATGAAGGCACCGCCCCCCGTCGCCAACACCTGCTGGCCCGAGCGCAAGAGGCGGGCCAGCACCTTGCGCTCGCCGTCGCGGAAATACGGCTCGCCGTGCTCGGTAAAGATGTCCTCTATCGACTTTCCAGCCGCTTTCTCGATCTCCTCGTCGGCGTCGACGAAGGGCAGCCCCAGCCGCGTGCCAAGCCGGCGGCCGACCGCCGATTTGCCGCAGCCCATCAGGCCGACCATGACGATAGATCTTTCGCCAAGAGCCGCTTTGATCGCATGCAGCGATTGGACCTCGCCCATTTTTCCGTACTCTTCCGATCGAGCCCGAATCAAATAATGACCGGGTTAGCCGGCACGCTCGGCCCCTCGTCGCACCACCGTGGCCACTCGGGAACGTGGCCGCACGCGCCGAGGCCATGGGCACCGCAATGAAGGGCGCTACCAGGGCCGCCTACTTTGGATTATGGCCGAGTGCAAGTCATAATGGCGCCAACTTGGAAAGAGATTTAAGCTTCGGGGACGGGATAGCGAAAATGCCGAGCCTGTTTCGGTTTCTTGTGGTCGTTGGCACCATTGGCGCCATCATCACGGGCACTCTGTACATCCTTGCCAACAAGTTCGAGCCCAAGACGCATACGGTCACCAAACCGGTTCCGGGCGTCAAGGTGCGAACAGAGTGACCTCATCGCCATGCGCAAGCCAGCCCTAGCTCTCTTGCTGATCGCGGCCCTCTCGCCCCCTGCTGCGAACCGCGCTCTTGGCCAGGACTGGAACCCGTTCGACACTTTTGGGGGGACCAAGCGCGAGCGGACCGAGGAGCGCCCCGCGCGGCCGCCGCAGACCGAGCGCCAGCCCGAGCCAGGCGCACCCCAGTTCCTCGACGACAAGAGCTTTGCGGTCGAGCGCGGCGACCTCGCCCCCGTCATGGCCGCCGACGGCTCGGGTCTTCCCTTCGAGCTGTGGCGCGGGCTCGACGTCGCGACGCTGGAAAGCCTCATCGCCGAGCTCGAGATCCCGCCGCGCTCGCCGGCGCTGCATGCCTTGTGGCGGCGCCTCATCACCTCCAACGTGACGCCGCCCAAGGGCGGTGACGTCGATCAGCAGTTCATGGCCCTGCGCCTGGAAACGCTCTACCGCTCCGGCCTGCTCGAGGAGGCCTCGCGCGAGCTGGCAAAAATGCAAGCCGGCAACGCGCTCGTCGCGATGCTCGCCGCCCGCAACGAGATCGGCCTGGGACACAAGCAGCAAGCTTGCGCCAAGACGCGCAGCGCCGCGGCGCCGGCCGCGAGCTTTCCCAAGCATCTGATGGGGCAGGCAGCACTCATCTCCGGCTATTGCGCCGTCGTCGACGGAGATACGGCGGGAGCGGGTCTCGCGGCCGATCTCGCGCGCGAGGAGGGCCTCAAGAATTCCGCCGGGCTGCAGGCGCTCTATGCGATCTCGGTCGGCACCAAACCTAAGATTCACCCCGACGAGACGATCTCGCTGCTCGACTACCGCCTGCTCGAGGTGGCTGGAGCCGCGCCGGAAACGGCCGACATCCTCAAGCATGCGAGCCCGTCGCTGCTGGCGGCGCTGGCGCTCGACCCCAACACGCAGGCAAGCCTCAAGCTGTCGGCGGCGGAGGCTGCCGCGCAGGTGAACGCCATCACGCCCGACGAGCTCGCCGCCGCCTATCGGGCGCAGACAACGCCCATCGAGGCAGCCTCTGCCGGCTTGAACACGGCTGAGCATCGCGCGCAGCTGTTCGTCGCAGCCGAAGCAGAACGCACACCCCTCAGGAAAGTGCGCCTGATCCGCTCCTTCCTCGATGAATGCCGGCGCTCGGGCCTCTATCTGACGGCCTTGCGCATGGTCGCGCCGGCCTCAGAGAGCATCGCGCTCGCACCCGAGATCGGCTGGTTCGCGGAGACGGGCGTAGAGGTTGCGCTCGCAGCCGGCGACTACGAACGGGCGCGCAGCTGGGCCACGTTCGGCGCCGCCGTCAGCGCCGACGGCAACGGCGGCCTCAATCACTGGTTGGCCCTCATCGACATCGCCGACGCCAAGGCGCCCGGCGAACGGGGCGCGAGCCTGCAATACGTCGAGGAGCTCGCCGTCCATGGCCGGCTCGACCCGACACTGCTGCAGCGGCTCGCCACCGTGCTCGACGCGCTCGACTACAACGTGCCGATCCCGCTGTGGGAGGCGGCAAGCCGCACGCCGCAGCCGACCGGCGGCTTTCTGCCCGAGACGGGCGTGCTGTCGCAGCTGCAGGATGCCGCCAAGAAGCGCGAGTTCGGCCGCACCGTGCTGCTCACCATGAGAACGCTGGGGCCGAACGGAGCCGAAGGCGCGAACTTGATCGCGCTCGGAGATTCGATCCGTGCCTTGAAGAAGGCCGGGCTCGAGCCGGACGCCCGCAGGCTCGGCTTCGAGGCGCTGTTTGCGAGCTGGCCGCGCCAGATCGTCAATTAGCAGGCGATGAAGCCGGGACCAGCATGAGCGAGGCGACGCCCAACATCGAAGCGTTTCTCGAGATGCTGAGCGCGGAGCGCGGCGCCGCCCAAAACACCATCGAGGCCTACCGGCGCGACCTTCAGGACTTTGTCGCGTTTCTTGAGCGGCGCCAAACCCCGCTCGATGCTGCCGCCAGGGCCGACGTCGCAGCCTATCTTGCCGCCGCCTCGGCTGCGGGACTGAAGCCTGCCTCGCGCGCGCGGCGGCTTTCGGCCGTGCGCCAGCTCTACAAGTTCCTCCTCGCCGAGGGCCACGTCGCAGCCGACCCGACGGACGGCCACGCGGGGCCGAGGAAAGAGCGCGCGCTGCCCAAGACCCTCAACGTGGCAGAGGTCGACCATCTCATTTCTGCGGCCGCCCGCCGCGCCGAGGCGGCGACGGGGGCCGAGCGCAGGCGAGCGGTGCGTCTCCATTGCCTCCTGGAGATGCTCTACGCGACCGGCATGCGCGTGAGCGAGCTCGTATCGCTGCCGCGCAACGTTCTTGCGGGCGACACCCGCGTGCTGACCATCAAAGGTAAAGGCGGACGCGAGCGGCTCGTGCCCCTCAACACTACGGCGATCGCCGCGCTTACGCGCTACCTTCATCTCGCAGACGAGACTGAGGACATGGCGGCGACGGTCGCCACCAAGTGGCTGTTTCCGTCCAAGAGCGCGCAGGGCCATCTCACTCGCCAGCGCTTCGGCCAGGACCTCAAGGAGCTCGCCGAGGAGGCCGGGCTCGATGCGAAAAGCGTCAGCCCGCACGTGCTGCGCCACGCCTTCGCCAGCCATCTGCTCGACCGCGGCGCCGACTTGCGCGCCGTGCAGCAGCTTTTGGGCCATGCCGACATCTCGACCACCGAGATCTACACCCATGTTCTGGAGGAGCGCCTAAAGAAGCTGGTCGAGGAGCATCACCCCCTGGCGAAGAAGCCTTAAGGTTTTGAAGGCACGCTGGGATCGGCCGTTCATCTTCCCCCGACGGTTGGCCGTGCATCCGTCTTGACAGGCGAGGAGCCACAGCGCGATTGTCCGCGCAACTCCCCCGCAACTATCGCGAGAGACGACGTGGATCGCCCCGTTCCCATCCGCACCTACCTCGACTTCGAGAAGCCCATTGCCGAGCTCGAGAGCAAGGTCGCCGAATTGCGCGCGCTGGAGGACGACGACCGCGGCGTCTCGATTACGGAGGAGATCAAGAAGCTGGAGCAAAAGGCGCGCTCGGCCCTGCTCGACACCTATTCGAAGCTGACGCCGTGGCAGAAGACGCAGGTTGCGCGCCATCCCGAGCGCCCGCACTGCCTCGACTTCGTCCAGGCGTTGATCGAGGATTTCACGCCCATGGCGGGCGACCGCTACTTCGCCGAGGACGAGGCCATCGTCGGCGGGCTCGGCCGCTTTCGCGGTCGCTCGGTCATGGTGATCGGCCATGAGAAGGGCTCCGACACCGAGAGCCGCATCCGCCACAACTTCGGCATGGCCAAGCCCGAGGGCTACCGCAAGGCCGTGCGGCTCATGGAGCTGGCCGACAGGTTCGGGCTGCCGGTCATCACCCTGATCGATACCGCCGGAGCCTATCCGGGCATCGGCGCAGAGGAGCGGGGGCAAGCCGAGGCAATCGCCCGCTCGACCGACTGTTGCCTCAGGATCGGCGTCCCGCTGATTACCGTCGTCATCGGCGAGGGCGGCTCGGGCGGCGCCGTGGCGATTGCCAGCGCCAACCGCATCCTGATGCTGGAGCACGCCATCTACACCGTCGCCTCGCCCGAGGCGGCCGCTTCCATCCTGTGGCGCGATTCGGCCAAGGCGATCGACGCTGCGACCAACATGAAGATCACCGCCCAGGACCTCGACCAGCTGGGCGTCATCGACGTGATCATCACCGAGCCCGTCGGCGGGGCGCACCGCGACCGCGCGACCATCATGAAGGCGACGGGCGATGCCATCGCCCGGGCGCTGTCTGAGTTCGAGGGCAAGACGCCGGCGGAGATCCGGCGCCAGCGCCACACCCGCTTCATGGAAATCGGGCAGTCGCTCTAGGCCTTCGAAGCACCGCGGATATTGAGCGTGACAGAGCGCCCGTCGGAGCGCTATTAAGCGCCCCATTGCGGTCCAACTCCTCCGCATACTCGCAAGCCGACCCACCGCCAGCGGGACGTCTAGTCAGAGCGGTAGGAATCCCGTAACGTTAACGGTATATTAGGGACCTCAGACCGATGGTTGTCGCCGTGCGCCAGGGGCACTGCGTATGCGTATGATCATCCTTGGCTCGAGAGGAAGAGCCCGTTTTCGCGCCGCATTGGCAGCGCTCGTCGGCGCATGCGCGCTGGCTGCCTGCAGCGGCGGCGGACCTACCATCCCGCCGGCCGAGCAGCCGTTGGCCCAAGACACGCTGATGCTGCTGGGGCGCAAGGGCATGGACGCCGGCGCTCCGATCTTCGTGCGCATCTTCAAAGAGGAATCGGAGCTCGAGGTCTGGAAGGCGCGCGACGACGGCCGCTTCTACCACTTCAAGACCTATCCCATCTGCAACTGGTCCGGCGACCTGGGCCCCAAGACCGAGTACGGCGATCGCCAGGCGCCCGAAGGCTTCTACCGGGTCACCGCGACGCAGCTGAACCCCAACTCGCAATATTACCTCGCCTTCAATCTCGGCTACCCCAACGCCTATGACCGCTCGCTGCGGCGCACCGGCGACGCCTTGATGGTGCATGGCAAGTGCAAGTCGGTCGGGTGCTATGCCATGACCGACGCCCTCATCGAGGAGATCTATGGGCTGGCGCGCGAGGCGCTGAAGGGCGGTCAGGAGAGCTTCCAGGTCCACGCCTTCCCGTTCCGCATGACGGCCGCGAACATGGCGCGCTATCGCAAGAACCCGAACTACAGATTCTGGAAGACCCTGAAGCAGGGCTACGACTTCTTTGAGAAGTATCGCCTGCCGCCGCAGATCGCCGTTTGCGATCACCGCTACATCGTCAACGTCAAGCTGCCGAGCCACGCCTCTTTCAGCCCTGACGGCGCCTGCCCGCGTTTTTCCCGGCCGGTGTTCGAGCCGTTCGTGCCCAAGCCCGACGAGCAGCAGGTCGCGGAGGAGCGCATCACCGTCCCCGGACCGAAGATGCGCGAGGTGGCGAGCATGACGCCACCCGAGCCGACGCCGGCAACGCGCTCCTCGCAGCCCGACTTCGCCACGTCCTTCGGCCTCGGCGGGTTGATCGAGACGGGCAGCACCGCGCTCGGCTACACCAAGTAGGGCATGCGCAAGAGCCGCCAGCTCAAGGCACTTCTAATTCTTGGCGTATTGGTCGCCATTATCGGCGGCGCGCTCTTCGCCTTCTGGCCGCAGATCTTTGCGCTGATCGAGAGCGAGTTGATCTACGCCGAGAAGGCCAAGAGGTGGGGGCTGGCATCTACTGGGCAGACGCTCCCGGGCACGCCCGACCTGAAGAACCTCCCCGCTCGCCTTGCCGCACGCAAGATGACACTCGGCGCGCCCGTCTTGCTGCGCATCTTCAAGCGCGAGTTCGAGCTCGAGGTCTGGCTCAAGCGCGGCGACCGCTTCGAGCGCTTCGCCACCTATCCGGTCTGCATGTGGTCGGGCGCTTTGGGACCGAAGCTGCGTCAAGGCGACAGGCAGGCGCCGGAAGGCTTCTATACGGTCGACAAGACGGCGCTCAATCCGGCGAGCCACTATCACCGCTCGTTCAATCTCGGCTACCCCAACGCGTATGACCGCGCGCACGGCCGCACCGGCTCGCTTTTGATGGTGCACGGCGACTGCCGCTCGATCGGCTGCTACGCCATGACCGACCCGGTGATCGACGAGATCTGGACGCTCGTCACGGCCGCCTTGAACTCCGGTCAGAAGCGATTCCAGGTGCAGGTGTTCCCGTTTCGAATGACGCAGGCCAACATGGCCCGCCACGCGCACGCGCCCGAAGCGGCATTCTGGCGCCAGCTCAAGGGCGGTCATGACGCCTTTGAAGCCGGACATGTCCCTCCTGAAGTGAGCGTATGTCGAGGTGACTACGTGTTTTCCGCCCCGAGCGGGGATAAGGACGGCAGCGCCCCCATCGCTGCGGCGTGCCCGGCCACCGGAGCGAGGAGCTGATGGCGCGTGTGCCAAAATGCCAGCGGGCGCCGCGCAAAATCGCCGCGGTGGCGTGCGAGGAGTTGATCCTGGCGCCAAGGCCCCCTTCAATGGGTGAGACCCGCTGCCCGGTCGCGCACCGGCTCGGGACCGGGGAACCCAGGCGAACCCAGGAGACAACCCAATGACCTTGGCTCTCGCGCGCGCGAGCCGCGTCATTCGAGCATTGAGCCTCGGGCTTGCCGCGCTGGTCATCGCCGGCCAGGCGCACGCAGTGCCGACCGACGTCAGGGACCTCAGCGCCGATCGCGCCGAGCACAAGCGCGCCGCCGCCAACGGCAAGCTGCCGCTGCCCGGCACCCCGGATCTCTCCCATCTCGAAGAGCGCCTCGCCAAGAGAGGCCTGCCCGAGGACGCGGCGATGCTCATCCGCATCTTCAAGGCCGAGTTGCAGCTCGAGGTGTGGATCAACCGGGACGGCGGCGCCCGCTACGCGCTCTTTGCCAGCTATCCGATCTGCTACTGGTCGGGCACGCTCGGACCCAAGCTCAAGGAGGGCGACCGGCAGGCGCCGGAAGGCTTCTACACAGTGACGCTTCCGCAGGCCAATCCCAACGGGGCCCGCTGGCCCAAGGCGCTCGACATCGGCTTTCCCAACACGTTCGACACGCTGCACGCGCGCAGCGGCTCCTACATTCTCATCCATGGCGGCTGCGCCTCCATCGGCTGCTTCGCCATGACCAACGGCGTGAACAAGGAGCTTCATACGCTCGCCATGCGCGCCCTCGATGCCGGCCAGGCTTACGTCCCCATTTACGTCTTTCCCTTCCGCATGACCGTCGAGAACCTGGCGCGCTACGAGACGCCGGCGTTGAGCCCATTCTGGCGCAACCTGAAGGAAGGCTACGACCTTTTCGAACGCACGCGACGACCGTTGCGCATCAGCGTGTGCGGCAGCCGCTACGACTTCGAGGCGAGCGATCCCTGGGACGGGGCCAACCCGGGGCCGATCGCAGTATGCCCGAGGACGCAGACCCTGCTCGAGGAGCTGGCGCAGATCACCTCGCACGTCGCCGAGGAGGCGCGCCCCTCGCCCTCCGAGGCGAAGCTGCAGCTGGCGCTTGCCGGCTCGCAGCTGGAGACGCTTGCGCGTGGCAATCTGGTCGAGCGGGGCCCCAACTCGATGACGCAGCTCGCGCCCAAGTACTATGTGCCCGGCGCCATCCCGGCGCTGATGCGGCCGCTTGCCTGCTCGCTCGCGCTACCGAGCTGCCGCAAGTACGCGACGCTGCGCGAGCGGCTCCTGCAGAAGGCGTCCGCCGCCATAGCGCCGGCGCCCGTCGAGGAGAAGCACGTCAGGAAGCGGCGCTACCACCATAGGCGCAAGCGGCGGCTCCACCACTAGCGCTCAAGGCTCCTGTCATGCGATGCACGGAGCCGTGACGCGCATCCTCATCGTCGGCGGCTACGGCGCCTTCGGGGCGCGGGCCGCCGAGCGGCTGGCGCGCGAGCCAGGGCTGGACATCGTCATTGCGGGGCGCTCGCGCGCGAAGGCCGCGGCGCAGGCAAGCGCGCTGGCAGAGACGACGAAGGCCAGGATCACGGCCGCCGAGCTCGACGCCACGACGGCTGACGCGGAGGCACTACGCAGGCTCGGCGCACGCGTCGTGATCAATGCCTCGGGCCCCTTCCAGGGGCAGGACTACGCCCTGGCGCGCGCGTCAATCGCCGCCGGCAGCCATTACATCGATCTGGCGGACGCGCGCGCATTCGTGGCGGGCATCGCCGCGCTCGATACCGAGGCGCGGCAAGCGGGCGTCGCCGTGATCAGCGGGGCGAGCTCGGTGCCGGGGCTGTCGTCGGCGGTGGTGCAGGCGTTCGCCGGCGACTTCGAACGGCTCGACGCGCTCTCCATCGGCATCTCGCCCGGCAACAGCTTCGATCCCGGCGTGGCGACCGCCGCCTCGATCCTGTCCCAGGTCGGCAAGCCGCACACCGAGCTGCGCGACGGCCGCCGCGAGACCGTCTACGGCTGGCAGGGCTTGCACCGACATCGCTTTGCCGGGATCGGCCCGCGATGGATGGGCTCTGTCGACGTTCCCGACCTCGAGCTGTTGCCGGCGCGCTATCGCGAACTCGAGACGGTGCGCTTCTCGGCCGGCGTCGAGGTCGGGCTGTTCCACTTAGGGCTGTGGTCGCTGTCGTGGCTGGTGCGCGCCGGGCTCGTGCGAAATCTGGGGCCGCTTGCTGGCCCGCTCCTTCGCATGAAGGGAGCGCTCCGGCTCCTCGGCTCCGATCGCGGTGGCATGTTCGTGGCGATGCGCGGGCGCGACCAGACCGGTGCGCCCAAGGAGCTTACCTGGCATCTCATAGCGGGCTCGGGCCACGGGCCGTACGTGCCGGCAATTGCATCGGTGGTGCTGGCCAAGCGCCTCGCGGCCGGCGCGGGACCGGCGCCAGGCGCGATGGCGTGCTTTGAGCTGTTCAGTCTAGCGGACTTTGAGACCGAGATCGCCGATCTCGACATTGCGTGCACGCTCCAACGCAAGGCGTGATCTCTCGATCGCTGCCATCAGTTGCCGACCAGCCACAGCACGCGGTGCACAAACTATTATGATGAGCGCAATTGTGTAGCTCGTGCCCCGCGGCAGAGAACATTTCATAACTTTATAGGAGAGCCACATGGCATCTGAATGGAATGTTACGCGCGACAAGATTTGTGACGAGTGCATCGAGCCCTACGTGACGCGCACGTTTCAATTCAAAAGCACCGAGTTTCATTTCGGCATGAAGCCATCGGAGACCCGGAACGGCTTCAAGGGGCTCGGCATTGGCGACTGGATCAACTGGGAGCGGCCGCACGTCCAAAACATCAACACGGCCGTAAAGGCCCGCTATTCCACTGTCGTTTTGAACGACATGAAGATCGCCGAGGATACGTTCAAGAAGACACTCGGCGATCTGGCCGACCTGCTTACCAACGAAGTGATCAAGTCCAAACCGCCGCCCCCGACGGGTCTCATCGCGTCATTGGCGGCCAGGCTTGGACTGAGAAAGGCTACCTAGCGACCGCTTAGCGTAATTTGTTGCGTATGTGTGGAGTTGTAAGATGTGTATGCGTGTGGCCGCGGGCCTTTTGTATTTCGTTCTCGTCTCATTCAGCGCATCGGCTTTGGCGGCCACAACTGAGCTTCGCGGCATCGAGCAGAAGCAAATATGCGCAGCCGAGCACGGCAGCACGCGCTATCTCGTTGCTCCCAAGAAGCTCGTGAACTGGCTGACCGACACCTACAAGGTCAGCCGCCGGTGCCTGGATGTAAACGACGATGGCGATACGCTCTTTTCCGAGATCGTAGAACGGTTTGCCGACGGCGCACATGACGTCGACAAAAAGATCTGCTCGAGCAACGACAAGGACAGTCTTCGCGACGCGCGCGATCTCCTTCGCAGCATGACCAAGGATCGCGGCACTTATTTCAGCAGCTCCGCCCGCTCCGTTTATGATGCCTTCGAGCCGGCGACGATCGTCTGCGCAAAGATGACGCCTGAAAAAGCCGTCACCCCGATCGGGGAGCCGCTCTTCCCCGACAAGGTGAAGGTCGGCAACTGGCGGCTGAAGCTCAGAAAAGATCCGGATTCGCTGCGCTACGAGGTCAAGGAGTCCAAGGCCAAAGCTGCGGAGTTCTCCGTTGCCGATGACGGAGTGAAGAACAAGACGACGTACAATGTGGCGGCCACGCTCGGCCTCGATTCCGGATCGACTACCGTGCCGGGCACCAAATTCAATTATGATCTGATGCCCTACGTGAGGTGGGAGCAGATGTTCGTAAGCCCCGCGCCGAAGAAAGGCGAGATCAACAACCTGGCGACGGGATTGATCGCGTTCATGCGCTACGCTCCCGAGACCTTGCCTTTGGTCTCCTGGCTGTCCCTCGATGGTGAGTATCTGACCGATAGCGAGGGCGATTCGGATATCGGAGCCATGACCGTCCGCTGGGAGCCGACGCTGATCCTCAGCGACAATCCCCCGATCGAGCTGCCATGGCCGGAGGCGACGGTTGCGGGTCTCTTCGTCTATTCCTGGGACTTCGCCGCCGTTGCCAGGGCGGGGAAGGTCTTCGATCCAGGCCGCGTTCCCAACCTGTTGGTTACGGGCAATTTTCTCTACTGGGGCCCGGAATTTAGCCTGACGGCGGCGGGCCTCCAAGGTGGACTACTGGAGCCGCTCAGCCTCAACGTCGCCTACTATTACCTCTACGGCGAGAAAGGGCAGTTCGATCACATCAGCGCGTTCAAGGCCGACCTTAGCTACAAGCTCACCAAAGACGCCAACGTGGAGCTGAAGCTGTCCTACGAAAAGGGACGCGACTTGGAGAAGTTCGACGACCGCGATCTTTGGAAGACGTCGCTCGGATACAAGTTCTAGGTCGAGCGGGCCGCGGCGCTGACCGCCGCCGCACATGCTTAATCCGCATTGCCGGCCAGCGCTCGCGCCCGCGCCAGTCGCTCGCGCGGCCCACGAACACTGATCGTCTCTGACGCCAAAGACCTGCTTAAGGTTTGCCGGCTCTAATTGCGGCAAACGAGGCGGAGCCTCCGCGTGCTCTCAAAACTAATTAGAAGTATTGGCGAATTGTTGCGGTCGCCGGCGCGGTTCAAGACACCCGCGGACTGCAAGACTGCGGCTTTGGCCGACGCAGACCGCTTGCGCGCCGCGCGCATCCGGCCCGCCGATCGCGAGACGACGCGGGCGCCGCTGCCGACGCTGCACCTCATGCACGAGCCCTGCACAACGACCGATCGCCTCGACGCCTACCGGCAAGCGCTCGAGGAGCATTTCAGCATTACCGTGACGGACTCCAACGGGCGCCTGCTGGAGATCAACCGCCGCTTCTGCGACATCACCGGCTACGGCGAGAAGGAGCTTGTCGGACAGCACTACGACCTGTTGAGCTCCGGACGGCACTCGAGCGAATTCATCGATGAAATGTGGTCGATCGTCCGTGCCGGCAAGACGTGGCGCGGCGAGTTCTGCGACCGCTCCAAGAGCGGCAGCGAGATCTGGTTCGAATCGATCGTCATTCCGCGCTTTGATGCGAACGGCACGATCGACCGCTTCATCACCATCAGCACCGACATCACGCGGATACGCGCTCAGGCCGATACGCTGCAGGTGATGATCGACAACTTCCCCGGCGGCATCGCGCTGATCGACCGCGACTTCCGGCTGGCTGCCAGCAACAAGCTCTACCGGACGCTGCTGGACATGCCCGAATCGCTCTTCGCCGACCCGCACCCACCGCTCGAGAAGCTCGTGCGCTTCCGGGCCGAGCGGGGCGACTACGGTCCCGGAGAGGTCGAGGCGGTGGTCGCCAACCGGCTCAAGACGCTTTTGAGCCCGGCGCCCAACATCGACGAGCGGCAAGAGCTCACCGGCAAGGTGCTCGAGATCCGCTGCGTGCCCATACCCGGCGGCGGCCACGTGAATACCTACGTCGACGTGACCGACCGCCGTCTGGCGGAGCAGGAGCTCAGACGCGCGCACGCCAGGCTCGAGGCCTTCATCAAGCACGCCCCGGCGGCGGTCGCCATGTTCGACATGCAGATGCGCTACGTCGCCCACTCGGATCGCTGGCTGCAGGACTACAACCTGCCCGATGAATCCCTCGTCGGCCGCTATCACTACGACGTGTTTCCCGAGATCCCCCCGGAATGGCGCGCGAAGCATCAGCGGTGCCTGGCGGGGTCGACGGAGAGCTCGCCCGAAATCCTACTTCCAGCGCGCCGACGGATCGACCAACATCATCCGCTGGGAGGTGCGGCCCTGGCGCTTAGAGGACCAGAGCATCGCCGGCCTCATGATGCTGACCGAGGAGATATCCGAGCGCAAGAAGCTCGAGCAGCAGCTTTGGCGCTTGGCGAAGCTCGACAGCCTCACGGAGCTGCCGAACCGGCTGCAGTTCCACGAGAACCTGAACACCTGGCTGGAGCGGGCCGCCGCCACGGGCGAAGACTTCGCGGTCGGTCTCATCGATCTCGATCGCTTCAAGGAGACCAATGACATCTTAGGGCACGCGGCCGGGGACGAGCTCCTGAAGCAGGTCGCCGCCCGGCTCGATGCGGCGCTGAAGCCGTTTGGAACGGTGGCGCGGCTGGGCGGGGACGAGTTCGCGGTGATGATCTCTGCCCGCAGCGACGCGACGTGGTTTGACCAGGCGGTGGAGGCGATCTTCGCCACGATGGAGGAGCCGGTCCTGATCAGCGGCGTGCGGCACCGCTGCACCATCAGTCTCGGACTGACCATGTTCCCCTCCGACGCCACGACGGCGAGCGATCTGCTCAAGAATGCCGATCTGGCGCTCTACTGCGCCAAGGAGCATGGGCGCGACCGGTTCCGCCTCTATGCTCCCGAAATGCGAGCAGCGGTCGAGAAGACCTACCAGCTGCACCAGGACATCCAGTCGGCGATCGCCACCAACGCCTTCTGCCTCCTCTACCAGCCGATCGTGTCCTTGACGAATTCGGAGCCCGTCAACCTCGAGGCGCTGCTGCGCTGGAACCACGCCCAGCGTGGGCGGCTGTCGCCCGCCGAGTTCGAGGAAGTCTTCGAGGACCCCAAGACGGCCTCGGAAATCGGCAAGTGGGTGCTCGACCGGATGGTGCGGCAGATCGCGGAGTGGGAGCAGGCGGGGCTCGACTTCGGGCGCGTCGCGATCAACGTCACCTCGGCGGACTTCGCCCTGGGAGGCTTTGCCGAGCTCATCCAGGAGACGCTGCAGCGCTACGGCGTCGGTCCGCAGCGGATTTGCGTTGAGGTGACCGAGCACGTCTTCCTCGGGCGCAGCGCCATCGGCGTCTCCGATGCGCTGCAGAAGCTGCATGAGATGGGCGTGGAAATCGCCCTCGACGACTTCGGCACCGGCTTCGGCTCCCTCACCCACATCAAGCGATTTCCCATCGACCGGCTCAAAGTCGACAGGTCCTTCGTGCGCGACATGGAAGTGAGCCCCGACAACATGGCCATCGTGCGCACCATCGCGCAACTGGGAGACAGCCTCGGGCTCGAGATCACCATCGAGGGGGTCGAGACGGACTCCCAGCTCGCGCTTCTGCGCGCCATGGGCTGCGACAGCATGCAGGGATTTCTGTTCTCTCGGCCGCTCGAATCGACAAAGGTCCCGGCCTTCCTGCACCAGGATCGGCGCGCGCTCAGCGCCTAGCCTTTTCATTCAGCTCGGCCACAGCCACGTCGCCGTCGGTGACGTAGTGGTTGACGTGATCGGTGACGAGCTGATCGCCGGTCTGATAGAGGGCCGCCTCGCCAATCACGTCCGATCGCCGCAAGGCGTCAACGATGTAGTCGCGTTCGGCGTTGGTATCGGCGTCGGTCGCATGCGTGATCTGGAAGGTGAGCCTCGTCAGCGAGAACCCGGTGTCCTTGGTGCCGGCGCCGACCCACAGCGCGGGTCCCGCGCCATCCGGCCGATCGGTGTTGAGCCAGAAGCCGGCGGTGTCGGCGCCGGTCTCGATGTCGGCAAGAGGCTTGGCCCAGAAGCGCACGTGGTGGCGCTTGCGCGGGCTGTCGCCGATCGCCTGCTGGAAGCCCAAGTCCTGGCCGCGCCCGAACAGATAGAGCGTGCTGAAGGGCGCAGCCGGATAGGGCTCATCGAGGACGAAGGCACGCACCATATGCCAGGCGCTTCTCAAATCGAGCGTATCCGCCTCGGTCCAGCCGGCGGCGGCGAAGGCAGAGCGCAGCTGCGCTTGCGTGCCGACCAGCGCCAGGTTGACGGGGTCGCCCGGCAGGCCGTCGGCGGTGAGGGTGAAGCGGGGCACGTGGCGCCGCTGCAGGATCTTCAGCCCCATGCGCACGGCATAGGGAAGGATGACGTAGGCGGCGACGGCATAGGTCGCAGCGAGCGCCAGCATCCACGGCAGGCGCTGGTCGGCAAAGTCGAAGACCACGAAGACGACGAGCCAAACGCTGAGCGCGCCGAGGCCGAAAATGGCCAGGCGCTGCGCGGTGCGGATAAGGAGCCTCACGGTCTGGCGCTCGTTTGCAGGGCTGGTTCCTTGGCTTGTTCCATGGCTGGCGGACCGCCAGCCCGACACCATGAACAGGACCGGCGGTTTCCATCCCGTTATTAGGGCTTGGCCGTTCCAACGTTCGTCCGACTTCGGCTAGCATCGGCACATGCAAGGTTGCGCCAAAGAAGAAGGCTGAGTCTCCACGATCAATCGGGAGGACACCATGGCCACGGCACGTCTCGCGATCGCCACAGCACTGCTCGCCGCAATGACCGCGCTCGCCGCGGCGCAGGGTCCCAGCTACGAGAGCCGGGGCTATGGCGGCCCGCTTTATGTCGGTCCCAACTTTCAAGCCGGCGGCCAGCACAGCCCGCCGGTCTACGGTCCCGGCTCTTCCAGCAAAGAGCGCCATGGGAAGAAGCGGGTAGATCGGACAAGCAAGGAGCACAAAGCGCGGGTCCGCAAGGAGACCGACACCGCCAAGAGTAGCCCCGCGAAGAGCACGCCTGAGACGAGCGAGGCGGAAAGCGAGAACTCGAGCATCTCGCTTGCCTCGCCCGACAAGGACGAAGCGCCCAGCAGCAAGAGCGCGGGCACGGCGCCCGTCGAGAGCGAGAGCGAGAACTCGAGCATCTCAGAGGCTAAGCTCGAGAGCGGCACCGCATCCAAGAAGGCCACGACCGCAAGCGAGGCAACCGACGAGCCCAAGACCTCCCGCAACGTCGGCTGCAAGAAGTACTTCCCGTCGGCCGGCATGACGCTGACGGTGCCCTGCGACAGCCGCTGACGCGGAAATACCCACCGCCCTCAGTCGTGCTTACCGTGGCAGTGCTTGTACTTCTTGCCGGAGCCGCACGGGCAGGGCGCATTGCGCGAGACCTTGCCCCACGTGGCCGGATCCTTGGGATCGACCGCATCGTTCGCCTTCTTGCGCGTCTGCAAGGGCGGGCGCTTCTCCGCGACCGCGACGCCGGAGCCTCCCGCCGCGATGGCGGCATCGGCCATGGCGAGCTCATCCATGCCTGAGAAGGGATCGAGGTGGTGCGCCTCCATGGGAGGCAGCTCCATATCCTGCATCGCCAACTGCTCGTCGGGCGGCATGAGCTCCACGTGCATGAGCTGCCCGGTCACGTCCTCGCGCAGGCGCGCCAGCATGGCCTCGAACAGGACGAACGCCTCGCTCTTGTACTCGTTCAAAGGATCGCGCTGCCCGTAGGCGCGGAAGCCGATGACTTGGCGCAGGTGCTCGAGCGTGACGAGATGCTCGCGCCACAGGTGGTCGAGCGTCTGCAACAGCACCATCTTCTCGATCTGACGGATGTTCTCAGGGCCCAGGTCGCGCTCCTTGCGCTCGGCCCTGTCGTCGGCCTCCTTTGCGAGCCGCTCCTCGATCTCCTGGTCGGCGATGCCTTCCTCGTTGGCCCAATCCTCGATCGGAAGATTGATGCCGAAGATGCCGGAGAACGCCTCCTTGAGCCCCTGGGTGTTCCACTGCTCGGCGTAGGCCTTCTCGGGGATGTGCTGGCGCACGAGCTCTTGAATGAGCTGTTGGCGCAGGTCCTGGACCGTCTCGGAGACGTCCTCCTCACCCATGATGTCGAGGCGCTGCTCGAAGATGACCTTGCGCTGGTCGTTCATCACGTCGTCGTACTTGAGGATCTGCTTGCGGATGTCGAAGTTGCGCGCCTCGACCTTCTTCTGGGCCATCTCCAGCGACTTGTTCATCCACGGATGCGTGATCGCCTCGCCCTCCTGCAGGCCGAGCGTCTTCAAGACGCTGTCCATGCGCTCGGAGCCGAAGATGCGCATCAGGTCGTCATCGAGCGACAGATAGAACTTGGAGCGGCCCGGATCGCCCTGGCGCCCGGAGCGGCCGCGCAGCTGGTTGTCGATACGCCGGCTCTCGTGGCGCTCGGTGGCGAGCACGTAGAGGCCGCCCGCTTCCAGCGCCTCCTTCTTCTTCTCCGCCACGTCGGCCTGCAGGTGGTCGCGCATCTTGGCGATCTGCGCCTCGTCCGGCGTGCGTTCCGCCTGCGTCTCCTCGAAGATCCAATCCTTGAGCCGGTAGTCGACGTTGCCGCCGAGCTGAATGTCGGTGCCGCGGCCTGCCATGTTGGTGGCGATCGTCACGCCGCCCGGCACGCCGGCCTGGGCGATGATGCGGGCTTCCTGCTCGTGGTAGCGCGCGTTCAAGACGTGGTGCGGGATGGGATCGGAGTTGGCCTTCGGGCGCGAAGCGATCTCGACCAGGTAGGAGCCGATGTCGGACAGGTAGGACTTGAGCTCGCCTTCCTTGCCGCCGTCGAGCTTCTCCGCCTGCGCCAGCGTGGTGCGCCCGAGGTCCTGGATGTACTTCTTGTCCTTCAGAAGCTCAGACAGCTGCTCGGACTTCTCGATGGAGACGGTGCCGACCAGGATCGGCTGGCCGCGGCGACGGCAGTCGGCGATCGACTGCACGATGGCGTCGTACTTCTCCTTGGCCGTGCGGTAGATCTCGTCGTCATCATCGATGCGGCACACCGGCACGTTGGTCGGGATCTCGAGGACGTCGAGCCCGTAGATGTCCATGAACTCGTTGGCTTCCGTCGCGGCGGTGCCGGTCATGCCGGCGAGCTTCTTGTAGAGGCGGAAGTAGTTCTGGAAGGTGATGGAGGCGAGCGTCTGGTTCTCGGGCTGGATGTCGACGTGCTCCTTGGCCTCCAGCGCCTGGTGCAGGCCCTCCGAGTAGCGCCGGCCCGGCATCATGCGGCCGGTGAACTCGTCGATGATGACCACCTGGCCGCCCTTGACGATGTAGTCCTTGTCGCGCTGGAACAGCTTGTGGGCTTTGAGCGCCGAATTGACGTGGTGGACGAGCGACACGTTCTCGATGTCGTAGAGCGAGCCTTTCAGGTGCCCGAGCTCTTCGAGCATCCTCTCCACGCGCTCATTGCCCAGCTCGGTGAGCGAGACCTGACGCTGCTTCTCGTCGAGCTCCAACATGCCTTCGGTCTTCAAGAGCTCCTTGGCCTTCTCCTTGCCATGAGCCTTCTCGACCTCCTTCTCGATCTTGTTGGCCTCCGCTACCAGCACCTTCATCACCTCGTCGACCGCCTGGTAGAGATCGGCGCGGTCCTCAAGGGGCCCGGAGATGATGAGGGGCGTGCGCGCCTCGTCGATCAGGATCGAGTCCACCTCGTCGACGATGGCGAACGCATGCCCGCGCTGCACCATCTCCTCCTTGTGGATCTTCATGTTGTCGCGCAGGTAGTCGAAGCCCAACTCGTTGTTGGTGCCGTAGGTGACGTCGCAGGCGTATTGCGACTTGCGCTGCTCGTCGTCGATGCCGTGCACGATGCAGCCGACCGTCAGGCCCAAGAACTTGTAGACCTCGCCCATCCACTCCGCGTCGCGCTGCGCCAGGTAGTCATTGACGGTGACGACGTGCACGCCCTTGCCGGTGAGCGCGTTGAGGTAGACGGGCAGCGTGGCGACGAGCGTCTTGCCTTCGCCCGTCTTCATCTCGGCGATCTTGCCCTCGTGCAGCACCATGCCGCCGATGAGCTGCACGTCGAAGTGACGCTGCCCCAGCGTGCGCTTGGCCGCCTCGCGCACCGTGGCGAAGGCCGGCGCCAAGAGATCGTCAAGCGGCGTGCCGTCTTGCAGCTGGCGGCGGAAATCCTCGGTGCGCGCTTTGAGCTCGGCGTCGCTCAAAGCGGCGACCTCCGGCTCCAGCGCATTGATGGCCTCGACGCGGGGCCGATAGCCCTTGACGCGGCGCTCGTTGGATGAGCCGAAGATTTTTGCCGCGAAACCGCCGATCGTGGAAAGCATTCGCAAGGTTCCTCAAATTCGCCGCGCACCGGCGCAGGACATCGGGGTCCCGCGCGGTCTTGAGAGCTGGCCGCCCCAGTGAGCCATCGTGTCCGCCGGAGGTTTCCGGCCCCGGATTGACGGGCCGTTATCTGCGTCGAGAGCGCCCTCGGCGGACCGACCGCCGCCGGGTGAGACATAAGGACCGCACCCTGGGGTTGTCAACGCATCGGCGGGCGTAATGGCGCCGCGCCGGGCGGCTTGCCGAACTCTCAAATAAGTAACTTGGCAGCCGACCGGCGCCCCACTATCCATGGGCCCGCAAACGACTGTCGCTGCCGTGCTCTGGCCGCGCGAACGTGTAGCCCTTGCGGGCTCGATTTGCCATTTTGCGCCCGCCGAACCATCAGAGATCGATCATGCATCCAGTGTTCCTGTCCAGGCGCGTCCTCGCGGCCATCGCTTTTGTTGCCTTCACGTTCCTCGCCGGCCCGCTGCAGGCGGTCAGCGCCGAAGAGAAGGCGGAGGACAAGATTGTGGCGAAAGTCAACGGCAAGCCGATCACCGAGGCCGAGATGCAGCTCGCCGAGGGCGAGCTCGGAAGCGAGCTCGGCAACCTGCCGCCCGAGGTCAAGCGCCGGGCGCTCGCCGAGTACCTGATCGACAACGCGCTGTTCGCCGAGGCCGCCGAGGCCGAGAAGCTCGGCTCCTCGCCGGAGTTCGAGGCGCAGATGCGCTACCTGCGCCAGCGCCTGCTCAGGGAGGAGTATTTCGCCAAGACCTTGAAGAGCTCCATCAGCGAGGACCAGGCCAAGGAGATCTACGACGCCAAGGTCGCCAGCATGCCGTCGCAGGACGAAGTTTCGGCCCGCCACATCCTCGTTGACAGCGAGGAGAAGGCGAAGGAGCTGCGCGCCAAGATCGTTGCCGGCGCCGACTTCGCGCAAGTCGCCAAGGAGAACTCTACCGATCCGGGCTCCAAGGACCAGGGCGGTCTGCTCGGCTATTTCACCAAGGGCCAGATGGTGCCGGAGTTCGAGGCCGCCGCCTTCAAGATGCAAAAAGGCGAGGTGTCGGAGCCGATCAAGACGAATTTCGGCTGGCACATCATCAAGCTGGAGGATCGCCGCCGCAAGGCCCCCCCCTCCTTCGACAGCGTCAAGGCGACGATCATGAACTCGCTCGTCGTGCGCAAGGCGCAGGAGAAGGCGGTCGAGCTGCGCAAGCAGGCCACGCTCGACTATGTCGATGCCGGCATCAAGAAGCAGGTCGAGGAGCAGAAGGCCAAGGACGCCGCCGCTGCGGCCGCGAAAAAGGACGCCGCGCCGCCGGAGGCAGCCCCCAAGCCATAGCGCGCCACCGTTCCCGCAATCCTCAATCGGGCCGCTTGCTATGAGCGGCCCGATCTGTTTGGAGTGGCCGCGATTCCGCCAGCCGGTTCCGGAGACCCGCCATGGCCAAGGCCACACCCGTCTCGCCGTTCGCTCCGAAGTCGCCTCCCGCCGTTCCCGCAATTGACGGAGTGCGCTTTGCGACCGCCGAGGCCGGCATTCGCTACAAGGGCCGCACCGATCTTCTGCTCGCCGTGCTCGAGCCCGGTACGACGGCGGCCGGCGTGTTGACGCGCTCCAAGACGCGCGCGGCGCCGGTCGACTGGTGCGCACGACGCCTCGAAGCGGGGACGGCACGCGCGCTCGTGGTCAATTCCGGCAACGCCAACGCCTTCACGGGAAAGAAAGGCCGCGAGACCGTCGAGATGACGGCCGAGGCGGCGGCAAAGGCGGTTGCGTGCACGGCCGATGAGGTCTTCATCGCCTCCACCGGCGTGATCGGCGAGCCGATGGAGGCGACGACGTTCGCCCACCTGTTGGACAAGCTCGCGCGCGAAGCCGTGCCCGACGCCTGGCAGACGGCCGCGCGCGCGATTCTGACCACGGACACCTTCCCCAAGCTCGCCACGCGGCGCGCCCGCATCGGCGCGGCCGACGTCGTCATCAATGGCTTCTGCAAGGGCGCCGGCATGATCCAGCCCGACATGGCGACCATGCTGTGCTTCGTGTTCACCGACGCCGCGATCGAGAGCAAGGCGCTGCAGCCGCTGGTGGCGCGCGCCGCCGACAGCACCTTCAATTGCGTGACCGTCGATGGCGACACCTCGACCAGCGATACGCTCCTCGTGTTCGCGACGGGCGCCGCTGAAGCGCGCGGCGCCCCGCGCATCACCGACGCTGACGATCCGCGGCTCGAGGGCTTCGCGGCCGCCCTGCACGACCTGCTCAAGGAGCTGGCGATCCTCGTCGCCAAGGACGGCGAGGGCCTCACCAAGTTCGTCACCATCGAGGTCGAGGGGGCCGAGGACGATGCGGCGGCGCGCAAGATCGGCTTCTCGATCGCCAACTCGCCGCTCGTCAAGACGGCGATCGCCGGCGAGGACCCCAACTGGGGGCGCGTCGTCATGGCGGTCGGCAAGGCCGGCGAGGCGGCCGACCGCGATCGGCTCTCGATCTGGTTCGGGGACATTCTCGTCGCCGCCAGCGGCGAGCGCGCGCCGTCTTACGACGAGGACACGGTAGCGCGCTACATGAAGGGCGCGGAGATCACGCTGCGCGTCGACGTCGGCATCGGCAGCGGCCGCGCGACGGTGTGGACCTGCGATTTGACGCATGGCTACATCGATATCAACGCCAGCTACCGGAGTTGAGCAATGGTCGATGCCAACTTCTGGCGCGAGCGCTGGCAGAACAAGGACATCGGCTTCCATCAGCCGGCAATCCATGAGCTGTTGCAGGCGCACTGGCCGAGCCTGGGGCTTGAGGCGGGCGCGCAGGTCTTCGTGCCTCTGTGCGGCAAGAGCCTCGACATGGTCTGGCTGGCCGAGCAGGGGCATCGCGTCGTCGGCGCGGAGCTGAGCGACATCGCGGTCGACAACTTCTTCGCCGAGCGCGGGCTCGAGCCGGTCGTGCGCACGGTCGGCAGTCTCCTGGTAAAGTCGGCCGGCCCTTACGAGCTCTGGTGCGGCGATATCTTCGAGATGCCGCCCGACGCCGCCGCCGGCATTGGCAGCGTTTACGATCGCGCCGCGCTCGTGGCGTTTCCCGCCGAGCTGCAGCAGCGGTATGCGGGAAAGCTCAAAGAGCTGGTGCCGGCCGCAGCACCCATTCTGCTCATCACGCTCGACTACGATGCAGAGAAAATGACGGGGCCGCCCTTCGCGGTTCCGCGGGGAGAGGTCGATCGGCTATTCGCCGACAGCTATGCCATCACCGAGCTCGAATGCCGCGACGCTGCTGGATTCCAATCCGCGCTTCCGCCAGCGCGGGCTGTCGGCGCTCGAAGAATGCGCCTTGCTTCTGCGCCACCTCTGATCTCCTAAAGACGGCGCCGCCGCCCGCGCTGCCGAAGGGGCGCAGCACGAGCGGACGGAGCCGGGCCTGCCACCTCAGCGGTGACGCTGCTTGCACACCTTGACGAAGCGCACATGCTTGTGGCCGTGTCTCCAGGTCGTCTTCTTGACCCAGTGGCAGCGAGCGTGGGCGTGGTAGCCAGCCTCGGCCGGCGTCGGCGCGACCGACATGGCAAGCGGCGCTGCAAGCAGACACATTGCGACAAAATACTTCACGATCATCTCTCCTTCTCCTGCTTTTTCTCACTCGCGCTCCGCGATAGAGGATCAGGGGTTGCGCACGAGCTTACTGAGAGGAACGGCGTAACGTCGTCCGCTCCGTCGCAGCCCGTTGCGAGCGCGGACGCGTCGAAGCGTGAGGAGAGAGATCACGTTGCGTGGCTCTGTCGAGCGACCCATGCCCTCAGTGGGCGGCACCACGCTGTATCTTGCTGGTGCGGGCCCGGCGACGCGCAGGCTTGGCGTCCTGAGTGCGGTGGGACTGTCGTCTTGGCGAGGGCGGGCCTGTCGTGATGGTCCGCTCTCTGGCCGCGACCACAGCATCCACGGAGGTCTCCGACGCGGGCGCGCACTGCAAATCGCGCCAGCCCAGGCGATCGGCAAGCCAGGTCTCGAGAGCCGTGACGGCAATGGCGAGTAGAATGCCAATGGCGCCGCCGAGCGGGCCCAAGAGCCCGGCTCCGACCACGCCACCGACGATGACATTGACCAGTGGTATCAGCATGAGCCCCGCCAATATGACGGTGGCAATCGCGTCCAGCAGCATCGGCTTCCCCCTGACGCAGCGCTCCGCCTCGAAGGCTCGAAGACCACCTCATTCGTTGGTCAGAAGCATGGCCCAAAGTTAGCCATTGCGTGGCATAGCGCTTTGACCCACAAGCGGAAAAAGCCCTTAGCGTGCGAGCTTCGCGGGCGCAGTTGTCAGCCGAGCCACGCATACACGCCGCCGATGACGACCGCCGCAACGGCAAGCGCCAGCGGGACCAGCGCAATCTGCAGCCACGCCTCTCGCGGCGACAACGGCCCCGTTGCCGTCTCGAAGCGCGTGGAAAGAAACCGCTTCAAATCCGGTTGTCGCACTTCATGGCCAGCGGCACATCCGCCTTCATGTCCTTAGCGCGGCTGGAGGGGCGAACGCAGTCGCCCCTGAAGCCTGAAGGCTCAGCCCGTCGCGGTGATCAGGCTCTTGCCGTTCGTGCTCATGGTGTCATTGCCTTTGGCCATCCATGAGAAGCCCCACGGTCCGGTCACGCCGCAGTCGTCCTTGCACTCGAACGTGGCGGACTGGCCGGCGTCGATCTTCTTGACCTGCGACTTGGAGCCGTAGTCGACTCCGATGGAGACTTGCTTGCCGCTGGTGTTCTTCACGGTGACGGCGGCGGCCGGAGCCGCGAGAAGAACCAAGGCTACGGCAGATGACGTCAAAGCTTTGAAAGCAGACATCAACTCCTCCTGTGCTGATGAGATGTTCACTTCGACAGCAACAAGGCAGAGCATGAACGTCGCCGGGCAAGTCGAATGCATTGCGCGGCGCGCAGCACCTGCCCCGTAGCTGAGTTGCACTTAGTGATCAGAGAGAGCGCTGCAAGTGAGGCAAATCGCTACTCACAGACACATCTTTTTGAAGTCGAAAGGCGCATGTCTCGCCGTCAAACGACGATGATCATCACGCGTGCGCGATGACCGGCAACGTCGCGATCGCCCTGAGGCCGGAGCGTGCGCGCCAGCGGATGTCGGATGCGTCCACCGCCAGAGCAAGATGAGGCCAGCGCGTAAACAACGCCTGCAGCAGGCGCGACTGGCTCTGAGGATCCTTCCCGCGCGACCTCGCGATCGAGCGAAAACTATTCGTGACGCAAGGCCTCGATCGGGTCGAGACGGGCGGCGCGGCGCGCCGGGAAGTAGCCGAACACCACGCCGACGAGCGCCGAGAAGGCGAAGGCGACGAGGACGATCGAGGTGTTCAAAATAAAGGGCACTTGCAGAGCGATGGTCGCGATCCAAGCAAGTCCCAACCCGAGCACGATCCCGACGAGGCCGCCGAACAGCGACAGCACCACCGCCTCGACCAGGAACTGCAGCAGCACCTGCCGCTCGAGCGCACCGATCGCCAGGCGGATGCCGATCTCGCGCGTGCGCTCGGTCACCGACACCAGCATGATGTTCATGATGCCGATGCCGCCGACCAGCAGGCTCACGCCGGCGACGGCGCCGAGCAGGCCGGTGAGGACCTGGGTCATGCCGGTACGCGTCGCGGCGAGTTGGCTCAAGTCGCCCACGGAGAAATCATCCTCCTTTCCCGCCGTGATCCCGCGCCGCTCACGCAGCAAGCGCTCGATGTCCGCCTGAACCTTGCTGGTCTCTATCCCTTCCTCGGCGGAGACAAGGATGTCGGGGATATCGGTGTTGCCGGCAATGCGGCGCTGGAACGCCCTGAGCGGCATGATCACCGCGTCGTCCTGATCGGTGCCGAAGCTGGACTCGCCCTTGGGTTCCAACAACCCGATCACCTCGCAGGAGATCTTGTTGACGCGCAGACGGTGGCCAAGAAAATCGTAAGCACCGAACAGCTCCTGACGCACGGTCTTGCCGATGATGCAGACGGCGCGCCCTCCTCGCAACTCACTATCGAGGAACGAACGTCCGGCCTTCAACTCCCAATCCTGCGTGACGAAGAAAGAGTTGTCGGTGCCCATGACCGTCGTGGTGCGGTTCTCCGTACCGTAGACAACGGTTGCGGAAGCCCTCGTGCGCGGCGACACCGCGCGCACGCCGCTCAGGTCAGCGCGCAGAGCCTCGATGTCGCGAATATTGAACGGTTTCGCCTCGGAGCTGGCGCGACCGGGGCCGAACTGGCCGGGCCGCACGAACAGCAGGTTGGTGCCCAGCTTGGCCATATCGGCGGTGACTTTGGCGGTGGTGCCGTTGCCGATGGTCACCATCGCGATGACGGCACCGACACCGATGATAATGCCGAGCACGGTCAGGAAGGAGCGCAGGGCGTTGCGCTGAATGGCCCGCAGGGCAAGCTTGAGCGTTTCCGTCAGCATCTAGTGTCCTGATCGCGAAATTCGTCGTTTTGTGCCGCACGTGTGGAACGAATTTCGCGATCTGAAGGACACTAGCAGAATCACTCTGCTAGTATGATTCAGATCGAGAAGCTCGCTTCTCGACCCAGCCGCAAATGATGTGGCGAGCTTCTCGATCATCATACTAGGCGGCCTGCTGGTTGTTGCGCTCGTCGGCGGATATACGGCCGTCGAGGAAGCGGATGATACGGCCTGCGTAGGCGGCCATCTCCGACTCGTGCGTCACCATGACGACGGTAATGCCGCGGTCGCGGTTGAGCGCGGTCAACAGATCCATGATCTCGCGGCTCGTCTTGGTATCGAGGTTGCCGGTCGGCTCGTCGGCAAGCAGCACGGCGGGCTCGGTGACGATGGCGCGCGCGATGGCGACGCGCTGCTGTTGACCGCCGGACAGCTCACCGGAGGTGTGATGCTCGCGGCCCTTGAGGCCGACCTGCTCCAGCGCCACAAAGGCCCTGCGGCGACGCTCGGCAAACGGCGTTCCGCGATAGATGAGCGGCAGCTCGACGTTCTCCACCGCCGTCGTGCGCGGCAACAAGTTGAACCCTTGAAAAACGAAGCCCAGAAAGTGACGGCGCAGCAGCGCGCGCCGGTTGCGGTCCAGCTGCCCGACCTCGGTGCCGTCGAAGAGATAATCGCCCGTGGTCGGCGTATCCAGGCATCCGACGATGTTCATGGCCGTCGACTTGCCGGAGCCGGACGGGCCCATGATGGCGACGAACTCACCCGCCTCGATCTTGAGATCGATCCCGCGCAGCGCATGCACGGCAGCCTCGCCCGTGCCGTAGACCTTGGCAACGTGCCGGAGCTCGATCAGAGGAGGAGCCGGAGCATCGGGAGTATGCAAGGGGTCCTCACGTTCCGCTCTTGGCCGTGACGGTATCGACGATGACGCGCGTGCCAGGCTCGATGTCGCCTTTCACGATCTCGGTGCGCCGGCCGTCGGTGGCGCCGACGACCACCGGAACGGCTGTCGGCACCCCGTCGCGCAACACCCAAACGGTGCGATCGGGCCCATTCGCTTGCTTGCTGCTCGCTCGGCGGAAGTGCGGCCGCCCGGGCAGCAGCTTGTTCAATAAGCCACCGCTGTCCTGCTCGCTGTCCGCCTGCGGCGGCGTGAAACGGAGAGCCGCATTGGCGACAAGCAGTGCGTCCTCGATGTGCTCGACGCTGATCTCAGCGGTCGCCGTCATGCCGGGCCGGAGTAGAAGCTCGGAATTGTCTGTGGTCAGCACCGCCTTGTAGGTCACGACACCCGACACCGTCTCCGAGCCGAAGCGCAACTGGCGGATCTCGGCCTGGAATGTGCGGTCGGGATAGGCATCGACAGTGAACGTGGCCTTCTGAGCCTCCTTGACCTTGCCGACGTCGGCCTCGTCGACGTCGACTTGAATTTCCATCTGCTTCAAGTCCTCGGCAATGGAGAACAGCACCGGGGCCTGGAAGGTGGAGGCGACCGTCTGCCCCGGTTCGACGTTGCGGGTCAGAATGACGCCGTTGATGGGCGAGCGGATGGTCGCCTTGGCGAGGTTCGTCTCGTTGAGCTGCAGATCGGCCTCTGCCACGCCCACGTCGGCACGCGCGCTGTCGCGGGCGGCAACAGCGCGGCGGAAGGCGGCCTTGGCCGCCTCGAAATCGAAGGTGGAGGTGATCTGCTTCTCAACCAGATTGGCCTTGCGGTTGTAGTCCTGCTCCTTCTCGGCGACGGTGGCCTCGGCCTCGGCCACCTTGGCTTTGGCGGCGTTGAGCTTGGCCCGCGAGCTGTCGACGGTTGCCTTCAGCTTGTCGGTGTCGAGCTCGGCCAGCACCTCGCCGACCTTGACCGGCGAGTTGTAGTCGACGAGCACCTTGCGCACGATGCCGGACAGCTCGCTCGACACATCGACCTGATTGGTGGGCTGCACAGAGCCCGTCGCCGTCACCAGCACGCTGAGCGAGCCGCGCGTGACCGGATCGGTGCGGTAGCTGGTGGCAGTGTCCGACGCGCCGTTGCGAAGCAGCCATACGGCGCCCGCCGCGGCGATGACGAGCGCGGCCAGAAGCCAGTTCCTGAGGCGGAACACGCTTCTCCGGCTGTGGCTGCCCTGTTTCAGCACCCGCTCGACGTTCAGGCGCTCTGCCGCCCCCAATGGCTTGTTCATTCCCATCACTCCTGCGCCAAATAGGGCGCATCCCCGGCGCGCATACCTTGATGCAGCTCAAACGGGGCAGTTTGAGGTTTTCCGTCTGCGGCCCGTCGGCGCGGGGCTCAAGCCGCTGCCGCACCGCCCAATCGAGGCTCAGCGGGCGCCGTCCTGCAGCTTGCTTTCGGCGACGGCCGGCAAGAGGCCCTTGGCGCGCAGGAACTCGGCTGCCACCTCGGCCGCGTTCTTCTTCTCCCCGTCGACCGACCAGTTGAGCGCCCGCATGGTGGAATTGTCGAGCACGTCCGCCAACGGGGCGATGATGGTGCGGAGCTCGGGGTGGCGGGCGAGCACGTCCTCGCGCACGACGGGAACGGCGAAGTAGGGTGGGAAAAAGCTGCGGTCGTCGCGGAGCAGCACCAGCTGCAACGCCTCGATGCGCCCGTCGGTGGCGTAGGCCGAGATCGCGTCGACCTCGTCCTCGGCGAGCGCGCGGTACATGAGCGCCGCCTCCAGATCATAGACGCGGCCGAATTTGAGGCCGTACGCCTGGGCGAGACCGGGATAGCCGTCGGGACGCTCGGAGAACTCGGGCGTGAAGCCGGCGCGCAGGCCTTTGGCCTCGCGGGCCAGATCGGAGATCGTCGACCATCCCCGCTCCTGCGCCACGCGGCGGCGCACGGCGAGTGCATAGGCGTTGTTGATGCGGAAGGGTTTGAGCCAGACGAGGCCGAAGCGCTCTGCGTAGACCTTGCTGACGTGCTCGTAGACTGCGTCGGGGTCGTGCATCGAGGCTGCGCCCAATATCGCCGTCAGGGCGGTGCCCGTGTACTCGACATAAAGATCGATGGCGCCTTGGCGCAGCGCGTTGTGCGCAATCATGGTGCCGCCGAGACCGAAGCGGCGCTCGACCCTGAGGTCGGTGCGCGCCTCCACGAGCTGGGCGATCATCTCGGCGAGCAGCAGGTTCTCGGTGAAGTTCTTGGCGCCGATGCGCAGCGTGCCGCGATCGCTCTGCCCGGCCCCGGAGGTCACGTGCCGGACCGCTGTGGAGCCGGTCGCCGACCAGTAGGCCACGGCTCCGACGACGAGGATCAGCGCCGGCAGGGCGATCGCCATGCGGGTCGCCCAGATCTTGGCGGGCTCGCGCACGCGCCGCCGCGTCTCGATCCCCCATTGGAACGCGGCAATGGCCCCGTCGACCGCCAGCGCGAGCAGCGCCGAGGGGATGGCGCCGAGCAGGATCAGATCGGTATTGGAGAGCGCCAGCCCGCGGTTGATGAACTGCCCCAGGCCGCCGGCGCCGATGAAGGCCGACAGCGTCGCGATGCCGACGCCGACCACGGCCGCCGTGCGCACCCCGGCAACGACGACGGGAAGGGCGAGCGGCAGCTCGACGAGGCGCAATTGCTGCACTCCGGTCATGCCCACGCCGCGTGCGGCCTCCCGGATCTCCGGCGCAATGCCGCGCAAGCCCGTCACGGTGTTGCGCACGATGGGAAGCAGCGCGTAGAGCGTCAGCGCGATGATCGCCGGCAGCGCCCCGATCCGCTGCAGCATGGTGAGCAGAAGCGCCAGCATGGCGAGGCTCGGGACCGTCTGCAGAATCCCGACGGAGGCGAGCAGCGGCCGCTCGGCCCAGGCGCGCTTTGCGGCAAAGATGCCCAGCGGAATGCCGATGCTGATGGCGACGAGCGTCGAAACGCCCGTCAGCATGATGTGCTGCCCGGTGCGCAGCCACAGCTCAGGCCCGTTCGCCTCGATCACCGCCAGGATGTGGGCGGGCCCGCTCATTGCAGCTCCCGGAACGCTTCGAGCTGCTGCAGGGGGCGGGCGAGCAGCGCGCGCACGAAGTCCGTCTCAGGGGATTTCAAAAGCTGGCGCCGGGTCCCGACCTGCTCGAGCCGCCCCTCGTTGCACACGCCGATGCGGTCGCCGAGCAGGAACGCCTCGACAATGTCGTGGGTGACGAACACGATCGTCTTGGCGAGCTTGGCCTTGAGCCGCAGCACCTCGGCTTGCAGCGCCTCGCGCGTCAGCGCATCGAGGGCACCGAAGGGCTCGTCCATGAGGAGGTAGTCTGGGTCGGTCGCGAGCGCGCGCGCTACCGCAACGCGCTGCTGCTGGCCGCCCGAGAGCTCGGCGGGAAAGCGATGGAAGAAAGCATCGGGCTCGAGCCCGACCAGATCGAGCAGCGCGCGGGCTTTCGCCTCCCGTTGGGCTGCGGGCTCGCCGATGAGGCGCAGGCCGATGGCGACGTTGTCGGTCACCGTCATGTGCGGGAAGAGGCCGATGCCTTGGAACACGTAGCCCATGTTCCGCCTCAGCGCGATCTCGGCGTAGTCGCGCAAATCGCGGCCATCGACCTCGATTAAGCCCGAGGTGGGCTCGATGAGGCGGCTGATCAGACGCAGGATTGTGGTCTTGCCCGAGCCCGAGGAGCCCACGAGCACGAACGTCTCGCCCTGCTCAATTCCGAGCGAGACGTCGCGCAGGGCGAAGGACTTTCCACCGTCGAACGACTTGCTGACGTGGTCGAGAACGATCATGCCCCTCTCGGCTCGGCTGCGAGAGGCTTAGCATGAGAGGCGCGCTCGGAGAAATCTCGGGCGCGGAACGCCTTAACGGCCGGGACGGCGCGCGACGTTTGTCACCGAGGGCTGAGTGACAGAGGAGGCCCGCCGCCTTCCAGCTGATAGTTGCTCTCGTCCTTCAAGCCCACGCCCGTCAGCTGGCGCCGCATCGCCTCGCGCAGGAGCCAGTGCGCCTTGAAGGCGGCCTCCTCCGCGCTCAAGCCCCCGCGGCGGATATTGGAGATGCAGTTGCGCTCCCCGTCCTTGCGCCCTGTTCGCGGCGCCCAGGTCAGATAGGCGCCGAGGCTGTCGGGGGAGGACAGTCCCGGACGTTCGCCGATGAGGACGAGGACGGCGCGAGCGCGCAAGAGCTCGCCGGCGTCATCGCCGAGCGCCACGCGCCCCTGATCGGCGAGCAGGATCGGAGCCAGGCTCCAGCCGCTCTTCTGCGCGAGCGGCAGCAGCGCCTCGATCACGGCTGCGGCATTGGCGGCGACCCCCGTCGAGGAGAGGCCGTCGGCAACGACGATCAGAAGATCGGGCGAGCGCCCGGCGATGCTTGCGAGGCGTTCCCGCGACGCCGCGCTCACGCGCCGCCCGAGATCGGGACGCCGCAGGTAGATGTCGCGATCGCCCGCCGCACTCTCGATGCGGATGCTGTCCAATCCGAGCGCGGCAAGCTTGCTTTCGATGGGCGTCCAGTCGAGCGGCGTGGTGACGGCGTCGCGCGCTTGCGCGTGCGCCATCGAGAACTTCAAGACCTCGCGGATGGGCAGCGCCGCGCCGACGCGTCCCAATCCGATGCGCGCATCGGTGAACCGGCGCAGCGCCGCCCAAGGTTCCTCCGTCATGCGGCAAGCCCTTTGACGTGATCGAGCAAGAGTTGCGCCGGCTCGGCGAGCAGCCGGCCCTGCTCATCGGCAAGACCGACGCGCTGAAGCCAGGCCTCGAACTCGGGCGCACGCCGCAAGCCAAGCGCCTCGCGCACGTAGAGGGCGTCATGGAACGAGGTCGACTGGTAGTTGAGCATGATGTCGTCGGCGCCGGGCACGCCCATGACGAAGGTGACGCCGGCGGCGCCGAGCAGCATCAGAAGCACGTCCATGTCGTCCTGATCGGCGTCGGCATGGTTGGTGTAGCAGACGTCGCAACCCATCGGCAGGCCCATGATCTTGCCGCAGAAATGGTCCTCGAGGCCGGCGCGGATGATCTCCTTGCCGTTGTAGAGATATTCGGGGCCGATGAAGCCCACGACCGAATTGACCAGGAGCGGCTTGAACGCGCGCGCGACCGCGTAGGCGCGGGCTTCCAAGGTCTGCTGATCGACGCCGTGATGGGCGTCCGCCGACAGCGCCGATCCCTGCCCCGTCTCGAAATACATGACGTTGTCGCCGACGGTGCCGCGCTTCAAGGCAAGGGCTGCCTCGCGGGCCTCCTTGAGCAGCGCCAGCGTCACGCCGAACGAGGCGTTGACGCCTTCGGTGCCGCCGATCGACTGGAACACGAGGTCGACCGGGGCGCCGCGGGCGATGGCCTCGATCGACGTCGTCACGTGGGTCAGCACGCACGCCTGCGTGGGGATCTCGAAGCGGGCGATGATGTCGTCGAGCATGCGCGATGAGATCAAGGATCACGCCGGTGTTGTCGCTCGCCGGGTTGATGCCGATGACGGCATCGCCGCACCCGAGCATCAGTCCGTCGACGATGGAGGCCGCGATGCCGCGCTTGTCGTCGGTGGGGTGATTGGGCTGCAGGCGCACCGCCATGCGGCCCTTGAGGCCGATGGTGTCGCGGAAGCGCGTCACCACCTCGACCTTGCGCGCCGCCAGGATGAGATCCTGGTTGCGCATGATCTTGGCGGTGGCAGCCGCCATCTCCGGCGTGAGGCCGGGCGCGAGGCCGCTCAACACCTCTGTCGTCGCGGCCTCGCTCAAGAGCCAGTCGCGGAATTCGCCGACCGTCATGTGGCGAAATGGGCTGAAAAGCCGCCGCGTCATGGGAATCGAGGATCAGGCGCGTGACGTCGTCGCTCTCATAAGGGACGACCGCCTCGGTGAGGAACTGCCTCAAGGGCACATCGGCAAGCGCCATCTTGGCGGCGACGTTCTCCTCGGCGCTTGTCGCGGCAACGCCTGCCAGCACGTCGCCCGATCTGAGCGGCGTCGCCTTGGCCATCAGCTCCTTCAAGTCGGAGAACCGGTACGAGGTCTGCTGCCACGCCGCCTGGTACAAGGGGGCTGTCCTCCTCAACGCTCTAATCAGCGCATCATAGACGAGGCGCCCTGGCGCGCCTACGGCAGGAGCGCGCGGGCACGCCGGCGCCGCCCGGCGTCGTCATCAGCGTGTGGTCGGCGGCCGTGAGCCCCAAAACGCGGTTTCCCCCCAGTTGGCGCGCGGGCTGACAATCGGGATCGGTCTGCTGCATAATCGATCCGAGGAGAATCAGGTCTTAAGGCAGCAGAGGGACGCTCGTGGCGAGAGGTTGCAGGATCATCTTGGCGGGCGCGCTCGCTTGGGCCCTTGCTTGGACCCTGGGCGCGGCCCCCGCCGCGGCCGGCGCCGCGCTCTTGTTCGACATGGATGATGGGCACGTGCTCTACGCGGAGGACCCGGACGCGCCGTGGTATCCCGCCTCGCTCACCAAGATGATGACCGCCTATCTCGCCTTCGAGGCGATCCGCGATCATAACGCCAGCGAGGACACAGACGTCGTCATCTCGGAGAACGCGCGCAAGCAGCCGCCGTCGCGCCTCGGCCTCAAGGTCGGCACCCATCTGACGCTGGGGGACGCGCTCAAAGCGCTGATCATGCGCTCGGCCAACGACATCGCCGTGGCGATCGCGGAGACGCTCGGCGACGGCGACGAGATGGCGTTCGTCAAGCAGATGAACCAGAAGGCCGCCGAGCTCGGCATGATGCACACGCACTTCATCAATCCCAACGGGCTACCGGCCGAGCAGCAGGTCACCACCGCGCGCGATTTGGCGCTGCTCGCCCAGGCGCTCCTGCGCGACTTTCCCGAGCGCGCGCCGCTCTATGCCGAGATCCAGGACACGATCCTCAACAAAAAGATCACGATCGCCACGCACAATGCGATATTGACGAACTTCCCCGGCGGCGACGGCATCAAGACCGGCTTCACGTGCGCGTCGGGCTACAATCTGGCCGCAAGCGCCACGCGCGATGGGCACAAGCTCGTAGCGATCCTGCTGGGCGAGGAGTCGGGCGCCAAGCGCACCGCGCGCGCCGCAGCACTCCTGGAGAACGGGTTCCGCACCCGCGAATGGAAGGCGCTCTACCCGACGCCGCGCGTCGAGAACCTGCCGAGCGAGGTCGTCGGCTGGAACTTCGAGCCCAGCGCGGCCCTGCTCGAGCGCTACCGCGTGTGCAAGGCGCCCCCGCCGCCGCCCAAGGAAACGGCGAGCGCGGCAACGCCCAAGAAGAGCAGCAAGAAGAAGGTGGTGCACAAGCGGCGCCGGCGCCGCCGCCATCACTGAGGTGTGCCCGCGATCAGCCCTTCCCGGCCTTGGCCTCGATCGCGTCCCAGATGAGGGCTGAGATGTCGGGGCCGCCGAAATCCTTCACCTGGCGGATGCCGGTCGGCGAGGTCACGTTGATCTCGGTCAGATAGGGCCCGATCACGTCGATGCCGGCAAAGAGCAGCCCGCGCCGCTTCAGCTCGGGCCCGAGGCGGGCGCAGATCTCCTCGTCGCGCTGGTTGAGCTTCGTCGGCTGCGCGGTGCCGCCGACATGCAGGTTCGAGCGCGTCTCGCCCTTCTGCGGCACGCGGTTGATGGCGCCCGCCACCTCGCCGTCGACGAGGATGATGCGCTTGTCGCCCTCGGCCACCTCGGGGCGGTACTGCTGCACCATGAACGGCTCGCGGAACACGGTCTGGAACAGCTCCACCAGCGAGGCCGTGTTGGTATCCTCCGGGCGCGATGCGGAAGATCGCCGCGCCGCCGTTGCCGTAGAGCGGCTTCAAGATCACGTCCTTGAACTCGGCGC
This sequence comes from uncultured Alphaproteobacteria bacterium, assembly GCA_963728165.1. Classification (GTDB taxonomy): domain Bacteria; phylum Pseudomonadota; class Alphaproteobacteria; order Rhizobiales; family Hyphomicrobiaceae; genus Hyphomicrobium_A. The sequence goes on from CAVSIY010000006.1 coordinate 688,153, forward strand.
GGAAGGCCTGCACGTCGGCGAGAGAGCGGGTGACGAGCGTCGGCGGCATCAGGTCGAGGAAGTCGAGGACGAAGATCTTCTCGGGCGCGTTGCGCACGTGCGCGGGGTCGTTGACGACGAGCGTCTCAGGCTGGATGCGCTCCAACAGATGCGTCGTGGTGATGTAGGCCATGTCGAAGGGCGGGTCCTGGCGCAGCAGCACCACGTCCCAGCTCGACAAATCCTCCACGCGCGGGTGGGACAGCTTGTAATGCGCCCCGACCTTGTCGGTGACTTTCAGCGTCTCCCCGCGCGCGAGCAGGCGGTCGCCGTGGAGCGAGAGGTTGGGGGGCGTGTAGTAGAACAGCTCATGCCCGCGTTCTGCGCCTCCAGGAGGATGGCGAAGGTGGAATCGCCGCGGATGTCGATCCGCTCGATCGGGTCCATCTGGCAGGCGACGCGCAGGGGCATGGGGGGCTCGGCTTTTCGGCAAGCGACCGTAGACCGCCTCGAAGGCCGACTGTCAATGCGTAACGCGTGACCGCCCCACCCCGTCATCCCGCGCAGGCGGAACCCAGTCATGCTTCGACAGCACTGAATGGCATCACGCGCAACGCCGGAAGATATTCCCCTGAGGACGGCTTCCATGCACAAGTCCCCATGCGTCTATATCCTGCGAGTGCGCGCGATGGCACGCTCTATATTGGCGTCACCAGCGATCTTGCAGCCGCGTAAGCGTTCACTTCAGGACCTCGTTCCCGGTTTCACGGCGAAGCATCGCGTGCATCACCTCGTCTATACGAGATGCACGAGACCATGGAAGCGCGATCACGAAAAGCATCAAGAGTGGAACGCCTCGGAAGATCCGTTGATGAAGGTGCAAACCCGGATGGCTGATCTATTTGACCGCCACGGAGCGATCCTCGACCTGCCGCGGTACGAGCGCGGAGACGCTAACCGCCGAAGCGCGTTCAGGTGTCCTAGTTCCGCCTGCGCGGAATGACGTTGTACGGGCTCACCAAATGCACTAAAGCCCATTCGGGATGTGCCGCGGCCAGCGGCCCGGCACCAGCAGGATCACATCGAAGCCCTGCTCGTGGCCGTGATAGCGCGGGCGGTGCGCGAGCCAGTAATCGGCTGCGGCGCGGATGCGGGCGGCCTGCCGCGCGGTGATCGCGGCTTCCGCCTCCTCGCGCGTTGCGCGCCGCTTCACCTCGACGAACGCCAGGCGTTTGCCGCGCACCGCGATGATGTCGATCTCGCCCGCGCGCGTGCGCACGCGGCGGTCCAAGATGAGATAGCCCTTCGCGATCAGCACAGCGGCGGCGAGCGCTTCCGACACACGCCCGCGCCGCAGCCGCGCGCGCCGCTCCTCGACGCCCGGCGCCGCATCGACGCGGCGGAAGGGCGTTCTCACTTGTCTCTCCTGAGACCCAGCTCATAGACGCGGGACTTCGACACGCCGAGCGCCTCGGCCACGGCCTTGGCCGCATCGCGCAGGCTCATCTCTTTCAGCGCCGGCGCCAGCCTCTCGTAGATGTCCTCGTCGCTCACCGCCTCTTTCTGCGGCGGCCCGACCAGGAGCACCACCTCGCCCTTGATCGCCGCGGCTTCCGTTTCCGCGGCGAGGCTCTTGAGGGGTGCGCGGCGCACCTCCTCGTGCAGCTTGGTGAGCTCGCGCGCGAGCGCGGCGGGCCGGTCGCCGAGGACGGCTGCGAGATCGCTGAGCGTCTCGGCCACGCGCGAGGGCGCCTCGAAAAAGACAAGCGTCGCCGGAACGGCCTTGAGCTCCGCAATGCGCGTGCGTCGCGCCGCACCTTTGGGCGGCAGGAAGCCGGCAAAGAGAAAGGCGTCCGTCGGCAGACCGGCGACGCTCAGCGCCGCGAGCGCGGCGGAGGCGCCGGGCAGCGCCTCGACCCTGTGGCCGGCCTCGAGCGCGGCGCGCACGAGCTTCCACCCCGGATCGGAGATGAGCGGCGTGCCGGCATCGGAGATCAGCGCGATTCGCCCGCCCGCCTCGAGCTCCCGCAGCACGCGCGGGCGCTCGCGCGCGGCGTTGTGCTCATGGTAGGGGCGCATATGCGTCGCAATCGAGTAATGCGCCAAGAGCGTGCGGCTGTGGCGCGTGTCCTCGCACAGAACCACGTCGGCGCGTGCCAGAAGGCTTAGCGCACGAATCGTGATATCTCCAAGGTTGCCGATCGGCGTGGCGACGAGATAGAGCCCGGGCGCGAGCGGCGTGGCGAGCTGGCGCTGCAGCTCCTGGCCGGCACGGGCGGCGACGGCGTTTGTTTGGGCCTCGGGCGCGCTCATCAATTGGTCTTCATGCCTCGGCATTCGGCACTTGCCGCCGAATATTGACGATAGTGGCACAAGGGGGCTTCCCCCACGATCCTCGAACGTCTAACCAACTTGTAGAGAGTCGTTACACCGTTCCACAGCCGGAGGCCATTGGACCCCGGCGGCAGGTCTACGGGGCCGGCTCTCGGGGGACGACTACCGAATGCGGACAAGCTTGGAACGGGCCTTGGGCAGCGCGCGCGTGTGGCGTACGGCTGCGCTCGGATTGCTCGCAGCGTTGCTCGCAGGCTGCTCCACGATGGGATCGGCCCCCGCCCCGACAGCCGCGATCACGCCCTCCGGCGGGGCGCCCGCTCCGGGGCAGCACGCCCCCGTCAAGATCGCGCTTCTCTTGCCGCTCGGCGGCATGGGCGAGACGGCGTCCATCGCCAAGAACATGAAGCAAGCCGCCGAGATGGCGCTGTTCGAGGTCAACGATCCCAACATCCAGCTGGTGACCAAGGACGACGGCGGCACCGCGGCCGGCGCCCGCGCCGCGGCCGACGCCGCCATCAAGGAAGGCGCGGAGATCATCCTGGGTCCGCTCTTCTCGCAGGCGGCAGCTGGCGCGGCACCTGTCGCCCGCCAGGCGGGCGTGCCCATCCTGGCCTTCTCCAACGACACGCAGGTCGCCGGCAACGGCGTCTATCTGATGAGCTTCCTCGCCGAAGAGGAGGTGGACCGCGTCGTCTCGTTCGCCGCCAGTCAAGGCAAGCGACGCTTCGCGGCACTCATTCCCGACAATGCCTACGGCAACGTGGTGGAGGCGGCGTTCCGCCACGCCGTGCAGCGAGCGGGCGGCAGGGTGGTGATCCTCGAGCGCTACCCGCCGGCGGCCAACGGCATGCTGAGACCCGCCAAGCACGTGGTCGAGACGATCAAGCGCAACGCCGAGCTGTTGAACCCGATCGACGCCCTGTTCCTTCCGGGCGGCCAGGACGCGCTGCCGCAGATCGGTCCCGTCATCGCCTACAACGGCCTCGATACCAAGAAGGTGAAGCTGTTGGGCACGGGCGCCTGGGACTTCCCCTCGATCGGGCGCGACGACGCCTTCGTCGGCGGCTGGTATCCGGGCCCCGACCCCAGCGCTTGGCGCAGCTTCGCGGAGCGCTTCGCCAAGACCTTCGGCAACGCCCCGCCGCGCATCGCCAGCATCGCCTATGATGCGGTGGGGCTCGCCATCGGCCTCTCCTCGAACCCGCCGGGCGCCCGCTTCACGACGGCCAATCTCACGCGCCCGCAAGGCTTCTCCGGCGTCGACGGCATCGTGCGGTTCGGGGCGAACGGCGTCAGCCAGCGTGGCTTGGCCGTGCTCGAGGTGCAGAAGTTCGGCTCAGCCGTCGCCGATCCGGCGCCAAGCTCCTTCCAGCCGACCAAGCTGTCGGCCGCCGAGCAGACCGTGCGCTAGCGCGGCCTTTAGGCGGCGAGCGTCTTCTTCTTCTCGGCAGCGACCTCCGGCTCCGCAACCGTGGCCAGCAGCGCGCGCAGCGCCGAGCCATCGGCGGGGAGGATCGGCATGACGGTGCTGAGCTCTTCGAGGAGGCGGTGCAGCGTGTAGTCGGCCGCATCGATCTGGGAGGCTGCCCCCGCCTGAAGGCTCTCTATGCGCCCGAAGCCGGCGATGGCAGCCGTGACGGCACCGGTCGCTCTGGTCCAGCGGTCTGCGACCGACAGCGGCACAGGTTCCGTCGGCGGCTCTGCCACCGCGATCGGAGCGCTCGGGCGACGCGCACGGGCGGCAATCAGAAGGCGGACCTCTGCCACCTTCTCGCGCGCGAATGTCCAATACCGCTCCAACATGACAGGTCCAGGCTGCGGCCGGCCACAGATTGCATCTGCGACATGCGGCCGAGGATGCCGCCGCGTTGCATGTCGACCCTTATGGGGCCCAGCTCAGACGGCAGCGAGCCTGTAGTCTTTCCAGACATTCCTTAAGAAAGCGTTCACCATGCTGGGAATTGTCATGCGTATTCCATAGGATAGCGGACCTTCCTCAGGTTTGTCCGCAACTCTCAATTGGGGGCTGCGCCCGGCCAGTAGCGATAATGGCCGGTGATCTTTTCGGCAAAGAGCCGGTTCTCCTCCTGCACGCCGTAGCCGCGGTTGTGGATGACGAGTGGCACGTCGTCCGTCGCCTTGCGGTCGGAGACGATCGCGATGTGCGTCTTGGAGAACCATCCCGTGGGCACGTAGTAGGACACGATATCGCCCGGAAGGTAGTCGGCGGGGTCGGTCGTGATGGGGAGCGAGCGACCCTTGCGCGCGAAGAACTTGCGCAACACCTCGACGCGCCGCTGATCGATGTTGGTGTCGCCCGAGCCGACGCCCGCCCTCTTCACCTCCACCTGCAGGTCCACACCGAGCCAGCGGTAGGCGCGCACGATGACGTCGGTGCACACGCCGAAGTACCAGGGCACGTCGCCGTCGGGGTAGGGGATCTGCCGGTAGCTCGGATTGTAGATGACCGGGATCCAGGTCTGCCAGCGCGCTGCCCCTACAAGGTTGAGGCCGAAGTCCTCGTTGGCGGAGCTGCGCGGCGCATCGACGTCATTGACGCGCCTGGTGGCGGCCCTGGGCTCCTTGGCTTGGAGCGCCGGGCCTGAGATGAGAAACACCGCCGCCGACGCAAGGACGAGACACTGCCTCAGCGGCCGCATTCGTTGCTATTGCCTCCATGGCGCGCGCTGCCTCGCAGCACAATTCGCCGCAAGCCATCATTCGGGAGCGTCGGTGATGAAAGTATGGCGGTAGTCGGCGCCTGGCGCCAGCCTCAACGCACCGTCGAGCTCGGCGCCGATTGGGGCGCATTCGCCTGCTCGGCCGGCGTCACGTGCGTGAAGCGGTAGTGCCCGGTGATGGCGCTGGCGAACAGCGCGTCCTCGAGCTGGGGACCCCAGCCGCGGTTGTGCACGATCATGGGACGGCCCGAAGGCGCGATCACGTCCGACACGATGGCGATGTGCGTCTGCGAGGTGCGTCCCGTCGCGCGGTAGTAGGTCACGATATCGCCGGGGTGATACTCCTCGACGAAGTCGGTGACGGGCAGCGACTCGCCGTAGCGCTCGAAGAAGCGGCGCAACGTCTTGGTGCGGCGATGATCGATGCTGGTGTCGCCGGTGCCGATGCGCGCCTCGTGCACCAACACCTGCAGGTCGATACCCAGCGCGCGATAGGCGCGCACGACGACGTCGGTGCACACGCCATAAAAGCGCGGGACGTCGCCCATGGGAAAGCCGATCTGGCGGTAGTCATCCTTGTAGACGACGAGGTCGCGCGTCTGGGCCCGGGCGGCGCGCGCGAGCATGCGCCCGAACACCGAGGGGCTGGCGGCCGCGGGAGATACACTTTGCGCGGGCTTGGGCGCCGGGGCGGAGGCCACGCATTTGTCCGCATGACCCATCCGCGCCACCCGCACCGGGATCGACTCGCGCGGGGGCAGAGTTGCGAGCCCCGTGTCGGCCGCCACCACGCTCACGGCCTCGCGAACAGGCGCGGGTCGCAGGAGGGCAGGCTCTGGCGTCGTTGCAACCTTGGCGGCGGGTGGCTGATCCGCGAGCACGGTAGGAACGGCCGAGGCATCCGCGAGCGGCAGCGGAGCGGGAAGCAGCGCGAGCTGGCGGCGTGCCGAGTCGACCGGCGTCAGCGTTTGCGCGGCGGCGACGGCGAGCGCCATGATGGCGAACGGTGCCAGCAAAAGGAGGAGCGAGGTGCGCTCGTCCTTGGAGTAGGCGGGCGCTTGAGCCAGCGGCTCGGGCCTTGCCCGCGTCGAAAGGGGGCGGCGCGCAGAGGGGGCGGAGGCGGCCTTGGTGGAGGCAGAAGGGGATGCGCGCCGACGAGGCTTGCGCGGCGCCGGGGCGCGCGAGCGCGTGCCGGCCTGCTTGGTGGCCCGGCTCCCCGCCTTCCGCTTTGCCGTTGCGGGCTTCTTCACGCGCGACTTGCCCTGAATACGCCTGAACCCTGAGCCGCCCCGTACAGGCCCGGCATTCGATCTTAACGAACAGAAGTCCGCTCAGCATCTTAAAGCAAAAGCATAAACGCCGCGCGTCTAATGGTTTACGGCCGTTAACCTAAACCGACCCGAGCCCGGATTTCCCGCCCCGAGACACCGGCGGCCCGCAGGGTTTCGAGGCCCGCATCCCCCTCGCTCTTTGACAGCTTGCGCCCCTCGGCGTCGGTGAGCAGGCGGTGGTGGTGGTAGAGCGGCTCGGGCAGCCCGAGCAGGGCCTGGAGCAGGCGGTGGATGTCGGTTGCGGCGTAGAGATCGCGGCCGCGCGTGACGTGGGTGACGCCCTGGCGCGCATCGTCGACGACGACCGCCAGGTGATAGCTCGCCGGCACGTCCTTGCGCAGGATGACGGCGTCCCCCCACCGCTCCGGCCGCGCCTCGACGAGGGTCGGGTCTGCCCTCCGCGTCGAGCTCGGTGAAGGTCAGCGGCCGGCCCTCGAGCCGGCGGGCGGCGGCGACAAGGGCGCGCTCCATGTCGAGGCGCAGCGCGAAGCGCTGGCCGTTGCCGATGCGCTCCTCGATCTCGGCCTTGGAGAGCCGCTTGTGCAGACCGGGATAGAGCGGGGCTCCCTCGGGATCGAGGGCGCCGCCCTTGGCGGCCTCCGTTATCTCGGAGCGCGAGGCAAAGCACGGATAGAGCAGCCCCTGCGCCTCGAGCCACTCAGCGGCTTGCGCATAGACGCCAAAGTGCTGCGACTGGCGCAGCACCGCCTCCTCCCAGGTGATGCCGAGCCAGGAGAGATCCTCAAAGATGCTTAAGACGTGCTCCTCGCGGCAGCGGGCGACGTCAATATCCTCGACGCGAACGAGGAAGCGCCCGCCGAGCCGTTGCGCCATATCGAAGCCGATGAGCGCTGAGAGCCCATGGCCGAGATGCAGCGGTCCGTTGGGGCTCGGCGCGAAACGGAGGACGGGCGATCCTGGCGTGGCTCCTGTCATGAGCAGGACAAATGCACTGTCTCAGTCGCAATTGCCAGAGTGCCCGGCATCCGGTGTAGCGACCGGCGTATAGGTACGGGCGATCGGCTCATCGCCCGTGCACTCCAAGACTTGGGCGCAAACGAGCCGCTTTGCGAACGCTGGCCTGCGATCCTACTCTCCGACCCATGAGGGCGGAAATTTGCAACGCGAGCGATGGGCACATGAAACGTCAGCGAGGCGCGCAGCCGTCGCGCACCATCGAGACGGACGCCGATCTGCGCGAGGGTGTGCGGGCCTTGCGGCGCAAGTGTCCGCACTTGCGTCGTGTGCACGAGCGCACCGGCGATCCGCCGCTGCGCCGGCATGCGCCTGGGTTCGAGGGGCTCGCGCGCATCATCGTCGGCCAGCAGTTGTCGATTGCGAGCGCGGAGGCGATCTGGGGGCGCCTCGCCGCGGCGGTTCGGCCGATGACGCCCACAGCCTTCCGCAAGCTCAGCGACGAGGGCTTGCGCCGGGTGGGGCTGTCGCGCGGCAAGGTGCGCACGCTGCGCGCCGCCTGCGACGCCATCGAGACCGGCCTCAATCTGGAGACGCTCGCGCAGGCGCCCGAGGAGATCGTGCATGCGGCCTTGACCCAGGTGCCCGGCATCGGGCCCTGGTCGGCCGACATCTTCCTGTTGTTCTGCCTGGGCCGCGCCGACGCCTTTGCGGCCGGTGACCTCGCCCTGCAGACGGCGTCGATGAGCGCGCTCGACCTTGCCGAGCGCCCCTCCCGCGAGGCGCTTTTGGCCATCGCGGAACGCTGGCGGCCGTGGCGCGGCGTGGCGGCGCACCTGCTCTGGGCCGACTACAAGCTTGCTGCAAAGCGTCGCAAGGACCCAAAAAGCGCCTGAATTCCTTGCGCTTTGTCGCCGGCGCCACGCCCGTCGGGCACAAAAGGATTCCCGTCTGTGGGGACCTTCACAGAGCTGATACGCGCGGCTAGTATCCCGGCCGAAACTTCGGGGAGAACGCGATTCGCGAGAGAAGAGAACCGACAGGACGCTAGAACGTGAACGCGCACGCGGCCATTCCGGAATCCTTTCCGGCCCTCGTCCTTAACGCCGACTTCCGGCCATTGAGCTACTACCCGTTGTCGCTCTGGAGCTGGCAGGAGTCGGTGAAGGCTGTTTTTCTCGATCGCGTCAACATCGTCTCCGAGTACGACCGCTTCGTGCGCAGCCCCTCCTTCGAGATGCGGCTGCCGAGCGTGGTCTCGCTCAAGACCTACGTGAAGCCGGCACTTTATCCTGCCTTCACCCGATTCAATGTCTTCCTGCGCGACCGCTTCGCCTGCCAGTACTGCGGCTCCAAGGAGGATCTGACCTTCGATCACTTGGTGCCACGCTCGCGCGGCGGCCAGACCCGCTGGGACAACGTCGTGGCGGCATGCGCGCCCTGCAACCTGGAGAAGGGCGGGGCGATGCCGGAGGAGGTGGCCATGCACCCGATGCAGGCGCCCTACCGGCCCACGGTGTTCGAGCTGCACCGCAACGGGCGGCTGTTCCCGCCCAACTATCTGCACGAGAGCTGGCTCGACTATCTCTACTGGGATACCGAGCTCGAGCCGTAAGGCCGCGTCATCACCACTCACGACGACGAGCGGCAGCAAAAAGCCCCGGCGGCAAGCCGGGGCTATTTCTTTCGACCTGGGTGAGACGCGCCTGGCGCCTCAGGCGGCGCGCTTTGCCGGGGCCAAGCACAGCACCTCGGCGATAGCGTCGACCGCCTTGCCCCAGTCGCCGGGGATGTGCTCATCGGCAGCAAGGCCGAAGGCGACGAGCGCATCGGCAGGCGTGCCGCCGTCGCGGAAGAAGCGCGCGCAGGATTGGCGCGCCACGCCGACGGCCTGATGCCACTGCAGCGGATTGACATGGTGGGGACTCGATCAAACACCTCCTCGTTCATTACGCGGCCCATCGGCCGTGAAGCCCTCTTCAAGGGGCGGCAAGCACACAGAGCGTAATGACATCACTACGCAGAACCTTGTCACGCGATGCCTCGTGGAGACCATTGGCTCCGACGCTCCGTATGCTTGCCTACTCGTAGGAAGGATCGTGATCCTTCCGAAACTCGATCGAATTCACCTTCGAGGCTCGGATGCCTCGTCCATCGGCGCGGGAGACGTGCGGCCCACGGAAACGAGCACCTGGTCCACCAGCTCCGAAAGCGAACGCCACTCTTGCGACGCTGACGCCACGACAAACCTCACTTGACCTTGCGGGCGGGAGTACCGCCCTGACTGACGCTGTGCTGCGGGACCGTCGGGAAGGCGGTCCCACCGAGGCCGCGAGGGCCCTGTCCGGCAAACCGCTCGGAAATACGCCCAAACATTTTCCTCCGAGCGATTCGCCTCAAGTTCGCCAACACGCGAAGCAGCGTGTTGCGGGGGGAGTTTCCACACGCAGACGCAACCGGACGCAACGCGACGCCACGCAACAACTCGGAATGACGCTGAACGAAATCGGGACGCGGGGTACCTAAAGCGACAAAGGCGGCAGCGGGCGTTCCTGGGGGAACTGACGCGACCTTCCGCGATACGCTGCGGCACAACACACGAAGGAACGACGCCGGTGAACGGCGATGACGCGGTACATTTTTCACTGGCCGTCCCCCCTACGCGACGGGTTCGCTTCGTCTTGCGCGAACGAGGCAGACTTAACCGTCACTTTTTGACAACTGCATGGCGCCGCGGTGTTCACCCCGCGGTAATTCGCTTGACAGTTGCTGAACGGAATCGCGTCGCGGCGCGCTTTGCGCAGCTGCACGGCGACAACGTGCTGAATTGCAACGGATTAGTGCGAGCGCACGGATGCGACCGCAGCGCGCAGGCCCAGCGCCGCGACGACAAGCGACACGACGACGTTCCAGCCAGCGAGCGAGATCCCGGCAAAGCGCCACGCTGCCTCATCGCAGCGAATGACGTTGGTCTTCGGCAGGGCGTCGAGCAGGCCGCCGGCAGACGTCGTGAGCGCCTGGGCGCCCGTGCACGCGTCCGGTCCCGGCCAGAAGTGCCATTCGGCACCGGCGTGGTAGGCCCCGAGCACGGCGTTGGCGAGAAAGGCAACGGCGACGAGAAGAAAGAGAAGGGCAGCGGACTTGCGGTGGCCGGCGCTCAAGACGACGAGGGCGGCGAACAGCACCGGCGCGCCGGCATAGTAGGCGTAGCGCTGCTCCAGGCACAGCGGACACGGCAGGTAGCCGCCCAGGTACTCGAAGCCCAGCGCCGCGATGATGGTGGCGAGCGCCACCACCAGCGCCAACGCGCCCGACTTATAGGCGGAATGAGCGGTCGGGTCGTCAATGGCTAGGGGCATTGTGCGCCTGTCGTCGATCTAGATCAGATATCGAAGTGCCACGAAGCCGCCGACCAAGAGCACGACGAACATCGTCGTCACCAGGCTCAAGCGGCGCTCGATGAACTCGCGGATCGGCTGGCCGAACCAGTAGAGCAGACCGGCGACGAGGAAGAACCGCATGGAGCGCGCGATTATGCTGGCGCCGATAAACGCCAGTAAGTCCATGTGGGCAACGCCGGCGGCAATCGTAACAACCTTGTAGGGGATCGGCGTCATGCCTTTGATGATGACCGCCGGGACTCCGTAGTCGTGAACGAATGAGATGAAGCCGTCGAGCGCGTGCTCTTTTCCATAGAACTCGAGAATGGGCAGCCCAATCGCCTGATAGGCGAAATATCCGATCGCGTAGCCCAATAGGCCGCCCACAACGGATGCCACCGTCGCTATAGCGGCATACCACCAAGCCCTCTCACGGCGGCTCAGCACCATGGGGATCAGCATTACGTCCGGAGGGATCGGAAAGAACGAGCTCTCGATGAAGGAGATAATGGCAAGCACCCACGGCGCGCGATTGTCGCCCGCCTTTTCCATCATCCAATTGTAGAGCCTTCGCATCATGCGCGCGGTGATTAGTCGGCAGCGGCCCGGTTGTCCATCGGCGAATGCGCCGGCGGCGCCGGCTCGAAGGCCATGGCCAGGCGCAGCACGATCTCGTTCAGCACGAAACGGCCTTTGGGTGTGGCCCGGATGCGCCCCTCGCCGCCGCCGGTAACGATGGTCTCGATCAGGCCCAAGTCCGACAGCTCGGCGAGGACGGATGCTCGCGCCAAGGGCTCATAGGCCACGCCCTCGGCAAGCCGCAGGCCCATCAACAGCCGCTCGTCCGCCTCCTCGGCCCGCGTCAGCGGCGCAGCCTCCAGGCGGCCATGGCCGTAGCGCTCGACGCGCTCCGCCCAGCGCTCAGGGATAGGCTCGGTGCTGGTGGCGTGGCGGGCGCCGTCGAAGGCGAGCCGTCCGTGCGCGCCCGGGCCGCAGCCCGCATACTCGCCATAGCGCCAATAGAGGAGGTTGTGGCGGCTCTCTTCTCCGGGCGCTGCGTGATTGGAGATCTCATAGACGGGCAGGGCTGCCGCCTCTGTCAGCTCTTGCGTCGCCTCATAGAGGGCATGCGCCGTGTCGGCGCCGGGCACCACGAGCTTGCCGGCCGCATGCAGCGCCGCGAACGGCGTCTCGGGCTCGATGGTGAGCTGGTAGAGCGAGAGATGACCTTGAGCAAGCGACAGGGCCTCGCCGAGCTCGGCCTGCCACTCAGCGACGGTCTGCCGGGGCCGCGCATAGATGAGGTCGAAGGAAAACCGCTCGAAGTTCGCGCGCGCGATCTCGATCGCAGCCTTTGCCTCCGCCACCGAATGGATGCGCCCCAAGGATCTCAGCACCTCGTCGCGCAGCGACTGCACGCCGAGCGAGACGCGATTGACGCCGGCTGATGCGTAGCCGCGGAAGCGCCCGGCTTCGACGCTGCCGGGATTGGCCTCGAGCGTGATTTCGGCATCGGGCTCGATTTCCCAGTGCAGCGCGATGCGATCGAGGATGGCGGCGACGGTCTCAGGTACCATCAGCGACGGCGTGCCGCCGCCGAAGAAGACACTGTGCACGCGACGCCGGCCGATGAGCGCCGCCGTGTCGTCGAGCTCGCGCAGGTAGGCGGAAAGAAAGCGCCCCTCGTCGATGCCGCCGAAGCGCACGTGACTATTAAAGTCGCAGTAGGGGCACTTCTGCGCGCAGAACGGCCAATGGATGTAGACGCCGAACGCCGGCGCGTCAGCCGCCCGAGCCATCGAGACAGGCGCGCTTGAAATTGTCGAAGGCGCGAGTGCGGTGCGAGATCGCATATTTGTCGGCAGGCTCCATCTCGCCGAAGGTCATGGTCTCTCCGTCGGCGACGAAGATCGGATCATAGCCGAAACCGTTGGTCCCGCGCGGCGGCCAAACGACGTGACCGTAAACTTTGCCTTTGAAGAACTCCGCCGCCCCATCCGGCCAGGCAAGGCACAGCACCGAGACGAAGTTGGCGCGCAGCGGCTCAGCCTTTCCAGCCCTGGCGTTCGACCAGCTCATCGTGGACGCGCTGCATGGCGATGGCGAAATCGCGCTTGGGACCGGCCCAATCGGCCGTGTAGACGCCCGGCGCGCCGCCAAGCGCCTCGATTTCGATGCCGGAATCGTCGGCGAGTGCCGGCAGGCCCGCGCCCTTGGCCGCGAACAGGGCTTTGAGCTTGGCGTTGCCCTCAAATGTCGCCTCCGTCTCCGCCGGCTCGGCGAGCCCGAGGTCCTTGGCCGCAACCGCGTCCAAGCCATAGGGGGCGATCAACTGGTTGATCTCCCACACCTTGCCGGGGTTGTGGGTCGCAACCACCAGCCGGTCGCCGCGTGCAAGCCGCCTCATACTAGTGTCCTTCAGATCGCGAAATTCGTTCCGCACGTGCCGCACAAGACGACGAATTTCGCGATCATCATACTAGCCCCCAGATGCGCGGCTCGGCGAACTCCAGCGAGTTGCCGGCGGGGTCGCGGAAATAGATGGAGCGGCCGCCGCGCGGCCATTCGAAATCGGCCTCGATGGCGACCCCTTCCTTTTCGAGATGCGTGCGCCAGGCCGCGATCTCGTCGGCGCTGGCGCGAAAGCACACATGGCCTTCGCCGTGGGCGCCGTGCGGCGGCACGGGGAGCTTGGGGTCGCGTCGCGGCGGCGCGTGCGTGGCCTCCGGATTGAAGATGAGCAGCATCTGGTTTCCGCAGCGGTAGAAGACCTGGCGCCCGTCGGCCTTGGCGAAGGGCTCGAGCCCCAGAACGCGCAGGTAGAAGGCCTCGATCGCATCGAGGTCGGCGGCGTAGAGCACGGTTTCGAGGATACCGTTGGGGGTCATGGTGCGACAGGCAGTAGGCAATAGGCAGTGGGCAGTAGCAAATGCAGACGTACTGCCGACTGCCCGCTGCCTACTGCCCCCATCTTACGACACCGTCAGCTTCTGCAGCGCGACGAGCTCGCCGATGCCCTTCTTGGCGAGCGCCATCAGCTGGTCGAAGCTCTCCTGGCTGAAGGCGACCGTCTCCGCCGTGCCTTGCACCTCGACGATGCCGCCGGCTCCGGTCATGACGAAATTGGAATCGGCCTCCGCCGCCGAATCCTCCGCGTAGTCGAGATCGAGCACGGCCGTGCCCTTGTAGAGCCCGCAGCTCACCGCCGCGACCTGGTCGCGCAAGACTGAGTCCTTCACCATGTCGCGCAGCTTCATCCACTGAATGCAGTCGTGCAGCGCCACCCAGGCCCCGGTGATGGCCGCCGTGCGCGTGCCCCCGTCCGCCTGCAGCACGTCGCAATCGATCGAGATCTGGCGCTCGCCCAGCTGGCTCATATCGACGATGGCGCGCAGCGCCCGTCCGATGAGCCGTTGGATCTCTTGGGTGCGCCCCGACGCATGCCCGACCGTCACCTCGCGGCGGGTGCGCTCCGAGGTGGCGCGCGGCAGCATGCCGTACTCGGCGGTGACCCAACCCCGCCCCTGGCCCTTGAGCCAGGGCGGCACCCGCTCCTCCAGGCTCGCCGTGCACAGGACGTGGGTATCGCCGAATTTGATGAGGCAGGACCCTTCGGCATGCTTGGAGACAGCACGCTCGATGGAGACGCGGCGAAGCTCGTCAGGCTGGCGTTTGGAGGGGCGCATGAGGGTGATGACAGCACTTTCCGCTGGCGGATGGGCAAATTTCGCCCGAACCTACGCAAGGCCCATCGGCCCTTCAACCAAAACCGATGACAAAATTGACGAATCCGGCTCCGCATCCCTAATCTTCAAGCCATGGCATTGGGCCAAGGACATTCCACAGCGATGACCGAAGGCATAAGCGAGCTCGCCAAACTGAGCGAGCGCTCCCGCACCATTCTCCGGCAAATCGTCGAGAGCTATCTCGAGACCGGCGAGCCCGTCGGGTCGCGCAACCTGTCGCGCGTCCTGCCGATGGCCCTGTCGCCCGCCTCGATCCGCAACGTCATGTCGGACCTGGAGCAGCTCGGCCTCATCGCGGCCCCGCACACCTCGGCCGGCCGCTTCCCGACGCAGCTCGGTCTGCGCCTGTTCGTCGACGGCCTCTTGGAGATCGGCGACTTGAGCGCCAAGGAGCGCCGCCAGATCGAGGGGCACATCGCCGGGCCGCGCACCAAGTCCATCGACGACGTGCTGCAAGAAGCCGGCGAGATGATCTCCGGCCTGTCGCACTGCGCCGGCGTGGTGCTGGCCGAGCAGCAGGTCGGCCGCCTGAAGCACATCGAGTTCGTGCTGCTCGAGCCCGGCAAGGCGCTGGTGGTGCTGGTCGGCGAGGACCAGTCGGTCGAGAACCGCATCATCGCGCTACCGCAGGGGCTGCCGCCGTCGGCGCTGGTGGAGGCGGCCAACTATCTCAACACGCGCATACGCGGCGCCACCATCGCGGAGGCGCGCACCAACATCGAGCGCGAGCTGCAGAGCTCGAAGGCCGAGCTCGACGAGCTCACGCAGAAGGTGATCCAGGCGGGGCTTGCCGAGTGGTCGGGCTCGCTCGACGACCGCAAGAGCCTCATCGTGCGCGGCCAGGCCAACCTATTGAAAGACCTCACCGCCCAGGACGATCTGGAACGCATCCGCCACCTGTTCGACGACCTGGAGCGCAAGCGCGACCTGGTGCAGCTGCTCGGGCTGTCGGAAAACGCCGACGGGGTGCGCATTTTCATCGGCTCGGAGAACAAGCTGTTCTCTCTGTCGGGCTCCTCGCTGATCGTCGCACCCTTCCACGATGACCGGCGCAAGATCGTCGGCGTACTGGGCGTCATCGGGCCGACGCGCATCAATTATGCCCGGATCATCCCCATGGTGGACTACACCGCCAAGCTGGTTAGCCGACTGTTGACTTGATTTTTGCGCCTCCCCGCCTGATATCGGGCTCGCATTCTTTGAACAATTGATCCGTTGCTGTTAGGCACGGCTCAAAGCTCTCCGAGCAAACAATGAGGACCCGCGCCCCGCGCGGAGACATGATGGCCGACGAAACCAAGAAGACCGATCAAGAGCCCGCAATGCAACCGAAGACAGAGGCGGCTGCCGAAGAGGCCCAAGGTGCGGGTGGCGACACCGTCGACCTTGCCACGCTCGAGGCACGCATCGCGGAGCTGACCGACCGCCTCCTGCGCGCGCACGCGGATATGGACAACCTGCGCAAACGCACCGAGCGCGACAAGGAGGACACGGCCAAGTACGCCATCTCCAAGTTCGCGCGCGAGATCCTGAGCGTGGGCGACAATCTGCAGCGCGCGATCGCGGCCGTGCCGGCGGGTGCCGCCGAGGAGGACCCCGCACTCAAAACCCTGATCGATGGCGTCGCCTTGACCGAGCGCGAGTTCCTCAACGTGCTCGAGCGTCACGGCGTCAAGCGCATCGACCCCGAGGGCGAGCCGTTCAATCCGCACCAGCACCAGGCCATGACCGAGGTGGAGAACCGCGAGGTGGCGCCCGGCACGGTGGTGCAGGTGTACCAGCCGGGCTACATCCTGGAGGAGCGCGTTTTGCGCCCGGCGATGGTCGTCGTGGCAAAGGGCGGCGCCAAGACCGCCAAGAACGAGAAGCCCTCAGAGGGGGCCGCGGACACGGCCTGAGCCGCTCTTTCTCACGCTTGAGCCCTGCAGTTCTGGAGCCCCTCTGGTACCCGCGCTGCGCCTCCCCATGTGAATAGCGTGGGGAAAATTGATCACAGGTGTGTGGCTCGTCCCGTTGCACGCCCAAAAACGGACCTTATATAAGCGACGTTTACTGTTTAGGTGCTCCAAAGGGGGCCGACTCCGGCGCGCAGCCGCTGCCAGCTGGAAATTCCGGACGCCGAACCCTCGGGTCCGGGCGGTCTGCCGCTGAAAACGAGGAATACGCACATGGCTAAAGTGATCGGCATCGACCTGGGAACCACGAACTCGTGCGTGGCCGTCATGGAGGGCGGCAAGCCGAGGGTTCTCGAGAACGCCGAGGGAATGAACACCACCCCATCTATCGTGGCCTTCGCCGACGACGGCGAGAAGCTCGTCGGCCTGCCGGCCAAGCGCCAGGCGGTCACCAACCCGCTCAACACGTTCTTCGCCATCAAGCGCCTCATCGGACGGCGCTACGACGACCCGATGGTCGAGAAGGACAAGAAGCTCGTTCCCTACAAGATCGTCAAAGGCCCCAACGGCGACGCCTGGGTCGAAGCCAACGGCCAGCAGTATTCGCCCCAGCAGATCTCGGCCTTCATTCTGCAGAAGATGAAGGAGACGGCGGAAGCCAAGCTGGGCGAGAAAGTCACCCAAGCCGTCATCACCGTTCCCGCTTACTTCAATGACGCTCAGCGTCAGGCCACCAAGGACGCGGGCAGGATCGCGGGCCTCGAGGTCTTGCGCATCATCAACGAGCCGACGGCTGCAGCGCTCGCCTACGGGCTCGATAAGAAGAAAGAGTCAAAGACCATCGCCGTCTACGACCTCGGCGGCGGCACCTTCGACATCTCCGTGCTCGAGATCGGCGACGGCGTGTTCGAGGTGAAGTCGACCAACGGCGACACCTTCCTCGGCGGCGAAGACTTCGACATGAAACTCGTCAACTACCTCGCCGACGAGTTCAAGAAGGAGCAGGGCATCGACCTCAGGAACGACAAGCTCGCCCTCCAGCGCCTGAAGGAGGCCGCCGAGAAGGCCAAGATCGAGCTGTCGTCGGCCACCCAGACCGAGATCAACCTGCCCTTCATCACGGCTGATGCTTCGGGGCCGAAGCACCTGACGATGAAGCTCACCCGCGCCAAGCTGGAAAGCCTCGTCGACGACCTCATCGTGCGCACCAAGGGCCCGTGCGAGAAGGCCATCAAGGATGCCGGCCTCAAGGCCGCTGACATCGACGAGGTCGTGCTCGTCGGCGGCATGACGCGCATGCCGAAGGTGCAGCAGGTGGTCAAGGAGGTGTTCGGCAAGGAGCCCCACAAGGGCGTCAACCCGGACGAGGTCGTGGCTGTCGGCGCCGCCATCCAGGCCGGCGTGCTGCAGGGCGAGGTCAAGGACGTCCTGTTGCTCGACGTGACGCCGCTGTCGCTCGGCATCGAGACGCTGGGCGGTGTGTTCACGCGGCTGATCGACCGCAACACCACCATTCCCACCAAGAAGGGCCAGACCTTCTCCACCGCCGAGGACGGCCAGAACGCCGTGACCATCCGCGTCAGCCAAGGCGAGCGCGAGATGGCGGCCGACAACAAGCTCTTGGGACAGTTCGATCTCGTCGGCATCCCGCCGGCGCCGCGCGGCGTGCCGCAGATCGAGGTGACGTTCGACATCGACGCCAACGGCATCGTGCACGTGTCGGCCAAGGACAAGGCGACCGCCAAGGAGCAGTCGATCCGCATCCAGGCCTCGGGCGGTCTCTCCGATAACGAGATCGACCGCATGGTCAAGGACGCCGAGTCGCACGCGGCCGAGGACAAGAAGAAGCGCGAGCTGATCGAGGCGAGGAACCACGCCGAGGCGCTCATCCACGCCACCGAGAAGCAGCTCAAGGAGAACGAGTCCAACGCTGCGGTGGCCGCCGCCAAGCCCGACGTCGAGAAGGCGGTCGCGGACGTCAAGGAGGCCGTCGGCTCCGAAGATGCCGAGCGCATCAAGGCGGCGACGGCGGCTCTGGCGCAGGCCGCCATGAAGATCGGCGAGGCCGTCTACTCGGCCCAGCAAGGTGCGGGCGCCGACGCCGAGGGCGGCTCAGCCGACGCCGGCGCGAATGCTGGCGAGGAGAACGTCGTCGACGCGGACTTCGAGGAGGTCAAGGACGACAAGAAGCGGTCGGCCTGATCCCGCGCTTCGCCGCGAGGTTAAGATTAAGGAGCCCGGCTGAAAACGCCGGGCTCAGCCTTTCAAAGGGGCCCCTTGGTGCCGCGAAAGGCCGTCGCTGCCCTCAAGATTGGGGCAACACCTCGGTCGCATTGCGTGAAATTGCTTTATGTCGCTCTTTTCCGGGCGAGCAAACATCGCTATTTCCCAAATGAGACAGGGGCAAACGCGTGGAACAAGCTGAAGGTCACGCGCGCAATATGTCAAAGCGCTGCTACTACGAGGTTCTGGGCATCGCCCGGGGAGCCAGCGAGCAAGAGGTGAAGTCCGCCTATCGGCGGCTCGCTAAGGAATGCCATCCCGACCGCAACCCCGAGGACACGCGCGCAGAGGTGCGGTTCAAGGAGGTCAGCGAGGCCTATGAGGTCTTGAAGGACCCGCAGAAGCGCGCCGCCTACGATCACTTCGGCCACGCCGCCTTCGAGGGCGGCATGGGCATGGGCGCCGGCGCCCGCGGCTTCGGACCCGACTTCGCCTCCTCGATGTCGGACATCTTCGACGACCTGTTCGGCGAGTTCATGGGCGGCCGACGCGGCGGGCGTCAGCGCTCAGCGCGCGAGCGCGGCGCTGACCTGCGCTACAATTTGGAGATCTCGCTCAACGACGCATTCGAGGGCAAGACGGCGCAGATTTGCGTGCCGACCAGCGTTGCCTGTGAAACTTGCAGCGGAAGCGGGGCGCGGGCGGGAACCAAGCCCACGACCTGCCCCACCTGCGGCGGCTACGGCAAGGTGCGCGCGAGCCAGGGCTTCTTTACGATCGAGCGCACGTGCCCCAACTGCCAGGGACGCGGCGAGACGATCGAGGACCCGTGCCAGAGCTGCCACGGATCGGGTCGCGTCACCAAGGAGCGCACGCTTTCCGTCAACATCCCGCCGGGCGTCGAGGACGGCACCCGCATCAGGCTGGCGGGCGAAGGCGAGGCGGGGATGCGGGGCGGCCCGGCGGGCGACCTCTACATCTTCCTCGCCATCAAGTCGCACGAGTTCTTCCAGCGCGACGGTGCCGACCTTTTCTGCAAGGTGCCGATCGCCATGACGACGGCGGCGCTGGGCGGCCAGATCGAGGTCCCGACCGTCGATGGCGCGGCGACGCGGGTCAAAATTCCCGAAGGCTCCGAGAGCGGCAAGCAGTTCCGCTTGAAGGGCAAGGGCATGCCGGTGCTGCGCTCCAAGGTCTCCGGCGACATGTACATCCAAGTCGAAGTGGAGACGCCCAAAAACCTGACCAAGCGCCAGCGCGAGCTCCTGGAGGAGTTCGAGCGCGAGAGCCACAAGGAGACGAGCCCGGAAAGCGCCGGCTTCTTTGCGCGCGTGAAGGACTTCTTCGAGGGCAAAGGAACCTGAGGCCGGCTACTGTCCCGCTCGTCCCCCCGCCTGCGCTTCAGCAGTTTGGAACGCCCCGATGACAGCTTCGACCAGACTGCTCTTCTTTGCAGGCTCTGCGCGCGCCGGCTCCCACAACAAGAAGCTCGCGCGCCTTGGCGCCATGATCGCCGAGGCCAACGGCATCCCCGCCACCTTTCTCGACCTCGGCGACTACCCCATGCCGATCTATCATGGGGACCTGGAGGCCGCCGAAGGGCCGCCCGAGAACGCCAAGAAGCTCAAGGCCGTGATGGAGGCCCATAGCGGGATCTTCATTGTGAGCCCCGAGTACAACGCCTCGATAGCCCCGCTCTTGAAAAACTCCCTCGATTGGGTGAGCCACGTGCGCCCCGAGGGCGAGGCGCCGCTGCAGGTCTTCAAGACCCGGGTCTTTGCCTTGGGCTCCGCCTCGACCGGCGGCATGGGCGGCTTGCGGAGCCTCATCACCGTGCGCCAGGTGCTCGAATTGGGCCTGGGTGCGCTGGTGCTGCCCGACCAGTTCGCGGTGCCGCGCGCGCACGAGGGCTTCGGCGAGGACGGGCACCTGAAGAACAAGGAAGCCCAGGAGACCTTCAAGGCGCTGATCCAGAAGCTTGCGCGCGCCGCGCATGTGCTGCACGGATAGCGCCTGAAACAGCTCCGGCCGCCCCCGCAATGAGCCACACGACCGCCAAGGACCGCCTAATCGTCGCCCTCGATATGCCGACGTCGGAGGAAGCGCAGCGCCTCATCGCCACCCTCGGCGACAGCGTCGTCTTCTACAAGGTCGGACTGGAGCTGCTGTTCGCCGGCGGCCTCGAGCTGGCAGGCGCCCTCAAGGCGGAGGGCAAGAACGTCTTCCTCGACATGAAGCTTCTGGACATCGGCAACACGGTCGAGCGGGCCGTGGCCAACGCCACCGAGCTCGGCGTCGATTTCCTCACCGTGCACGGTCATGACCTGAAAACATTGCGGGCGGCGGTGACGGGACGGGGCAAGAGCCGCCTCAAGCTCTTAGCCGTTACCGTGCTGACCAACCTGACGGCCGATGATCTCAAGCAGCAGGGCTCAGCGATGACGCCGTCCGAGCTCGTCCTGATGCGCGCCAGGCTCGCGCACGAATCGGGCTTCGACGGTGTGATCGCCTCCGGCCAGGAGGCGCAGCACATCCGCGCGGCGTTGGGGCCGGGCTTCCTGATCGTCACGCCCGGCATCCGCCTGACGGGGAGCGCGTCCGACGACCAGGAGCGCATCACCACGCCCGACCACGCCATCGCCGCCGGGGCCGACTACATCGTGGTCGGACGCCCCATCACCCAGGCTGACGACCCCAAGGGCGCCGCCGAGACATTCATTCACCACATCCGCGAGGCGCACGCCGCGCTCGCACGCGGCGGCTGATAAGAAACGCTGGCGAAGGAGGACGACGAGCCCATGCCGAAAGGATATGTGATTGCGCATGCCGAGGTGACGGACCCGGAGAAGTGGGCCGAGTACGTCGCCAAGTCCAAGGTGGCGCTCGACAAGTACGGCGGCAACCCGATCGTGCGCGGAGGCCGCCACCGGATCATGGAAGGCAAGGGAACGGCACGCAACGTCGTGCTCGAGTTCCCGAGCTACGAGGCCGCCGAAGGCTACGCCACCTCGGCCGAGTACACCGAGGCGAAGAAAGCGCGGCAGGGTGCGGGAACGATCGACATCGTCGTCGTCGAGGGCGTGTGAGAGTTCTCCCCCTCTCCCCATCCTTCATGGGGAGAGGGTTGGGGTGAGGGGCAGAAACATGCGCTACGACTTGGGCTGCCCCTCACCCTAGCCCTCTCCCCGCAAGCGGGGAGAGGGAACCCCAGAGGATCCCATGCCGCACGTCCCAGCAAGTGACGGCCGGCCGCCCTGGCGGGCAACCGTGCTCACGCTCTTTCCCGAGATGTTTCCCGGACCCTTGGGCCTCTCGCTTGCCGGGCAGGCGCTGCAAGCCGGGATCTGGTCGCTCGCCGCCGTCGCCATCCGCGACTTCGGCCTCGGCCGTCACCGCACCGTCGATGAGGCGCCGGCCGGCGGCGGTGCCGGTATGGTGATGCGCGCCGACGTGCTCGCCGCCGCCATCGATCACGCGCGCTCCATGGAAGCCGACGCGCCGCTCATCTATCTGTCGCCGCGCGGAGAGCGCTTCGATCAGGCGCTCGCCCGCGAGCTCAGCTGCGGCCCCGGCGTTCTCCTGGTCGCCGGCCGCTTCGAAGGCATCGACGAGCGCGTAATCGCCGCACGCGGGATGCGCGAGGTCTCGATCGGCGACTACGTGCTGTCAGGCGGCGAGCTTGCCGCCATGGTGTTGATCGACGCCTGCGTGCGCCTGCTGCCGGGCGTCGTGGGCGCGCAAGCCTCCCTCGCCCAGGAGAGCTTCGAGGCGGACCTCCTCGAGTACCCGCACTACACCAAGCCGCGCGACTGGGAGGGACACCCGATCCCCGAGGTTCTCCTCTCCGGCGACCACAAGAGGATCGCGGAGTGGCGCCGCAAAGAGGCCGAGCGCCTGACGGCGGAGCGGCGCCCGGACCTCAAATTGCGCCCCAAGCGCGACCCCAAGCCCTGAAAGCCCGCTCTAAACCGGGCAAAGACCATATCGACAACCCGGCGCATATCGGCTATGACCGCCGCAATTCCCCAAGGCTTGCCGTAGCGGGGTGCCGGCCTGTCGTGCCGAGCCGCCACGGCCCATTGTTAGCTTCAAGGTGTCCCATGAACATCATCCAAGAGCTCGAGCGCGAGCAGATGAGCGCCGTCACGATGAAGCGCGCCGTGCCTGAGTTCGGCCCCGGCGACACCGTGCGCGTCATGGTGAAGGTGATCGAGGGCGACAACGTGCGCACCCAGGCCTACGAGGGCGTCGTCATCGGACGCTCCGGCGCCGGCATCAACGAGAACTTCACCGTGCGCAAGATCTCCTACGGAGAGGGCGTGGAGCGCGTGTTCCCGGTCTACTCGCCCTACATCGCCGAGATCGAGGTCCTGCGCCGCGGCAAGGTTCGTCGCGCCAAGCTCTACTACCTGCGCGGTCGCCGCGGAAAATCGGCGCGCATTGCCGAGCGCTCGGATGCGCGCGCGCGCCGCCTCAACGCGCAGTGGAAGGGCTTCAAGAAGCAGAAGGGCGAGCCCGATGATCTCACGCAGATCAAGGGCATCGACGCCGACCTCGCCGCGCGGCTGCGGCAGATGAACTGCATCAAGCTCGAGCAGATCGCCAACCTGTCCGACGACGACATGGCCAACATCGACGAGACGCTGCAGCTCAACGGCCGCATCGAGAAGGACGATTGGATCGCGCAGGCCCAGAGCCTCGTTGCCGAGGCAGCCGCTGCCGAGGTCCCCGCCGAAGAGGAAGAGCAAAAGGCCTGAGCTTCGCCTTTGCGCTCGCCGCCCCGCGCTATTCGCCGGCCGACCTCAGGTCTTTCCCGGCATCAGTGAAGCTGAGCACCGGCGCGCGCAACGCATTGCGCCGCGCGCAATTTGCACTACATTTCTGATGTTGCTCAACGAACAGCGGGCTCTCGGGGTCAGCACATGTCCAACGTCGAAGTCGGCCGCGCACCAGACCGTGACGGCAAAATCAAACTGCACGGGCCAGAGGCCTTCGAGGGCATGCGCAAGGCCGGCCAACTCGCTGCCGAGGCCCTCGACATGCTGACCGAGCACGTCAGGCCCGGCGTCACCACCGAGACACTGGACGACCTGGTGCTCGAGTTCGCCGTCGAGCATGGGGCCTACCCGGCTCCGCTCAACTACCGCGGGTTCCCCAAGTCGATCTGCACCTCGATCAATCACGTGGTGTGCCACGGCATTCCCGGCCCCAAGCCGCTGCGCGAGGGCGACATCGTCAACATCGACGTCACGCTCATTCTCGACGGCTGGCACGGAGATACGAGCCGGATGTACGCGGTGGGGCGCATCTCGCGTCGCGCCGAGCGGCTCATCTACGTCACCTACGAGGCGCTGAAGCGCGGGATCGCCGTGGTCAAGCCAGGCGCCACCACCGGGCACATCGGCGCTGCCATCCAATCCTACGCCGAAGCCGAGCGCTGCAGCGTCGTGCGTGATTTCTGCGGGCACGGGCTCGGACGCGTGTTTCACGACCGGCCCAACATCCTGCACTACGGCGAGGCCGGCGAGGGCGTGCGGCTCGAGCCCGGCATGCTGTTCACCATCGAGCCCATGATCAATCTGGGGCGCCCGCACGTCAAAGTGCTGCCCGACGGCTGGACCGCCGTGACGCGCGACCGCGAGCTTTCGGCCCAGTTCGAGCACACCATCGGCGTGACCGAGACGGGATGCGAGATCTTCACGAATTCGCCCAAAGGCCTCGACTGCCCGCGCTTCGATCTCAATTGAGGCTCATCTCCATGCCGGGTCGCGCCAAAGACGACGACGGCGACACCCCACTCCCGGGCGAGCAGCATTCCTTCCTCGAGGCGCCGGCACCTGACCACGTCGGACACCGGCAACGCTTGCGCCAGCGTTTCAACAAGGGCGGCGGCGACGCGCTGCCCGACTATGAGCTGCTCGAGCTGGTGCTGTTCCGCGCGCTGCCGCGCCGGGACACCAAGGCGTTGGCCAAGCGGCTGATTGCGCGCTTCGGCTCGTTCGCCGAGGTGGTCAACGCGCCCCAGCCGCGCCTCAAGGAGGTGGAGGACGTCGGCGATGCCGTCGTCACCGAGCTGAAGCTCGTGCGTGCCGCGGCGCTGCGCATGATGCGCGCGCAGATCATGCAGCGCCCCGCGCTCTCGTCCTGGAAGGAGGTGCTCGATTATCTGCGCGCGGCCCAGAGCTACGAGCACCGCGAGCAGTTCCGCGTGCTCTTTCTCGACAAGCGCAACTACCTGATCGCCGACGAGGTGCAGCAGCAGGGCACCGTCGACCACACGCCGGTCTACGTGCGCGAGGTGGTGAAGCGGGCGCTGGAGCTCTCGGCAACCGCAATCGTGCTCGTGCACAACCATCCCTCCGGCGACCCCGCCCCCTCGCGCGTGGACATCGACATGACGAAGCAGATTGTCGCAGCGGCAGGGGCGCTCGGAATTGCGGTGCACGACCACATCATTGTCGGCCGCGAGGGCCACGCCAGCATGAAGGCCTTGCGTCTCATTTGAGCCATTCTTTTGGCGCGACAAGGACATAGCTGGATTGGCGCACACGTTGGCGCCGCTGCCCCCAGCGGAACAGGCGCTGTGGCGGGCGCCGCTGTAACTCCCCATTTACTAATCAATGGCAGTTGGTGGAGCGACCTGACGAGGGCCTATGTGCGGGATTGCAGGAATAATCGACCTGACGGGCAAGCGGCAGCCCGATCCTGCCGCGCTCGAGCGCATGGCCGACGCGTTGTTCCATCGCGGACCCGATGAGGAAGGCTCTCTCGTTCGCCCAGGCCTTGGCTTCGCATCGCGCCGACTGAGCATCGTCGGCCTCGGCGACGGCCGCCAGCCGATCTTCAACGAGGACCGCACCGTCGCCGTCGTCTACAACGGCGAGCTGTTCGACTACCCCGAGCGCAAGGCCGAGCTCGAAGCCAAGGGCCACGTTTTCCGCACCCACACCGACACCGAGATCATCGTGCACCTCTACGAGGAGTACGGCGAGGACGTGTTCGCCCAGCTCAAGGGACAGTTCGCGCTGGCGCTCGTCGATTTCAACAAGCGGACCATCTTTCTGGCGCGTGACCGCGTCGGCATTTGCCCGCTGCACTGGTCGCGGCAGGGCGACTGGCTATACTTCGGCTCGGAGATCAAGGCGCTGATCGCGTCCGGCGACGTGCCGGTAAAGACCGATGCGCGCGGCCTCGATCACCTGTTCACGTTTTTCGCCATGTCGACCCGGCGCACCATGTTCGAGGGTGTGGAGTTGCTGCTGCCCGGTCACTATCTCAGAATAGCCTTCCGCAACGACGGCAGGCCCGCGGAGGTGATCGAGCGGCGCTACTGGGACTTCGACTTCCCCGACGCCGGCGAGGAGCTCGACGATGCCAACGGCACGCGCCTCGTCGATACCTTCGAGGAGAAGTTCCGCCGCGCGGTCGAGATCCGCCTGCGCGCCGACGTGCCGGTCGTCGGCTATCTGTCGCGGCGGCGTCGATTCGGCCTATGTGCTCGCCACCGCCTCGGCCGTGCGCGGCAGCCCCATCCCCAGCTTTACGATCCAGGTGCCCGGCAAGGGCCTCGACGAGACCAGCGACGCCCTCGTTACGGCGCACCACCTGGGCAGCCTGCCGACCATCCTGACGAGCGACGCCAAGGTCATCGCCGACACCTACGCCAAGCTGATCGCGTCGGCCGACTGCCCCGTCATCGACACGTCCTGCGCGGCGCTGTGGTGCCTGTCGCAGGAGGTGCACCATCAGGGCTACAAGGTCGCGCTCACGGGCGAAGGGTCGGACGAGGCCTTCGGCGGCTACGTCTGGTTCAAGCTGCGCCAGCTCACCTATTGGATGGATGCTGCCGGCTGGAAGGGCAGCGACTGGATCAACCGGGTCATCCGCCGGATGATGGCGCCGCACGCGAGCACGGAGGAGATGAGGCGCATCGATGCGCTCGCGGGCCGCGCCCACGCGCAGGCGCTGATCTATCACCTCGTTGCGCAGTCGCGGGACCGCTATTTCAGCCGCGACCTCAAGGACCAGCTGGGCTCGCACGTCGCCTACGAGGACGTGCCGGTCGATCATGATCGCATGCGCCGCTGGTCGCCGCTCAATCAGTCGCTCTACTACGGCTACAAGGTCCACCTCGCCGGGCTGCTGCTCAACCACAAGGGCGACCGCGTGGCCATGGCCAACTCCGTGGAGACGCGCTACCCCTTCCTCGACGAGGACCTCATCGCCTTTACCTCGCAGCTCGCCCCGCGCTGGAAGCTGCGCGGCTTCACGCAGGACAAGTACATCCTGCGCCAGGCGGCAGCCCGCATCCTGCCCAAAGAGGTGGCGTTCCGGCCCAAGGGCATGTTCCGCGCGCCGCTGGCGGAATCGTTCTTTGCCAACCCGCCGCCCTACGTGCGCCAGCTCATGAGCCCGCAGGCGCTGATGAAGACCGGCTATTTCGATCCCGCCGCGGTGCGCCGCGACTACGACCTCGTCGCCTCGGGGCAGGCCGACAAGCTCAACGTGTTCCTCAAGATGGGCTTGAGCGGCGTGCTGGCGACCCAGCTCTGGCATCACCACTACCTGGGCGGCGGGCTGTGTGAGCTGCCCGAGCAGTCCCCGCGCCCGGACGTGAAGCGGCCGTCGCTGCCGCCTGCCGCGGCTTAGGCACGTTGCTTTGAGCGCCGCTGTGCCGTGACGTGGCTTAGCGTCGAGGCCGCGCACAGGTCTGGTCTAGTGCGTGGCCTTCCCAGACATGGGGTCGTGCAGCACGTCGAGATTGAGCCCGATAAGCCGCCACCTCAGGTCCCGATAACGGCCGAGAATGCCGATCGGGTCGTCCTCGACGGCTTTGTGGGAGGCTGCATGCCGCAGGTACCAGCCATCGCTCTTCTTGATGAGCAAGGCCTGATGCGAGACGAGTGTCCCCCTGTCGCGCCGATCTGCATGGACGAGGTTGACGATCGTGCCGGACGGGATGTGCGCGAGCGCCTGAGGCAGCGCCTTCAGCGGCAGCACGGTCAGCGTCGCGCGCTCGTCCGGCAACCGCTCACCCAAATGCCGCAGCTTGGAAACCAGGTGCTGCTTCTCGTCCTTGGTGAATCCGCCCTCGAGACTGAGCGGAGATTTGCGCAGGTACCATCTCCTCTTGGAGATGGTCTTGTGGACCTTGACGGCGTATCGGCCTGCTACGTCTGATGTGATGTCGCGCAGATAGCCTGCCCGAACGTTGTTGGGGACCCAGTCAAGCTCGATGAAGTGGTTGCGCGTGGCATAGCCGATTTGTCCGTCCTTATAACGTATCTTCTGCAGGGTCCGCGTGGCCGCTATCGAGGTCGCTATTCAGTGCCAACGCCATGACCGTCTCAACGAAGGTGGTGCAATCGAAGGCGTCAAAGCGGATCAGCGGATCACGATCGAATTCGCCGCCGGGGCCTTCGCCCAGTGCCCCGAGCTTATAGGGCACGCCCAGGAAGAGCTCGCTGATGGCTTCCACCCGCTGCGGCAACGACGCGGCTTGCTGATGTATGCGGCGAAGCTCTTCTTGGAGTTGCGTGTTGCTCAAGGGCTGGGATTGCCCAAGCGGGGCAACTGGGGAGCCGCACGCGGCTTGGTTACAAGCCACGGCCGGGACGCTGGCACTAACGAAGGCGGCCGCAACCGCAGCGGCAGTGAAAGCTCCAAGCCGAATTGAACGGAAACCCACGTTCTTCTCCGCTTCTTACAAGCCATTCACAATCTAAGCGCATCACTTAGCAAACGTCCGCCCGCTCGAGAGAGATTTGATGATCGAGGCGAAGATCGGGCAATTTACCGTGCGCGGGACGGTCGAGCGCGATTACGCGCTCATTGCCGCGGGGGAGGGCAAGAAGGTCAACGTCTTCCTGCAACTGGGCTTGAGCGGCGTGCTGGCGACCCAGCTCTGGCACCACCATTATCTCGGCGGCGGGCTGTGTGAGCTGCCCGAGCAGTCCCCGCGCCCGGACGTGAAGCGGCCGTCGCTGCCGCCGGCGGCGGCGTGAGTCCGCTGCTGACCCCCCTCGGACAGGGTATCATCGACTTCAGTTGGCCGAGTGGCCGCGGCAAATCATGTCGACATGATGCCGGCCCAATCTAGGGCCTTAGATTGCGTGGTCTTTAGCCGTTTGCGCGCTGCCCACGGCGGCGCCCTTGCAGCGATTGGAAACCCGCCGGGAGGCATCATGGACAGTCCGGTCCCCCATCCGAAACGTAAGCCCATGTCGCTCGCCGAGTTCAAGCAGCGCCGACGGCCGCTGCGCAACATCAACGTCGAGCTGCACGAGAAGCGCAGCCGGCTTAACCGCTTGGCGCTCTGGATCACCAGTCACGTCGGCACCATGGGATTCTTCCTGATCATTTTCGCGTGGACCGTCCTTTGGCTCGGCTGGAATCTGCTGGCGCCGGACCGGCTCAAATTCGACCCGCCGATGGGCTTCATCTTCTGGCTGTTTCTCTCCAATCTCATTCAGATCCTCTTGATGCCCCTCATCATGGTCGGCCAGAACCTGCTCGGCCAGCACGCCGAGGCGCGCGCCGAGCACGATCTGGAGATCAACGTCAAGGCCGAGCAGGAGATCGAGGTCATCCTGCATCACCTCGAGCACCAGAACGGGATTCTGATCTCCATGCTGCAAAAGCTCGGGGTGGATGTGCACGAGCTGATCGAGAGCGTGAAGAGCTAAGCTCTTTAGGCAAGCGCGCATCTGCTCAAGCGTTGGGGCACGTCGCCTGCGGCGACTGCGTGCTGTCTCGCGCTCCAAGAAGTGGGATTGCGGTCGCGCGCGCGACCGCCTAAGGCGAGCCGCCGACAACTTCAGGCAGTCCAATTTTCCGCTTACCGAGTTTGTAGCTGCCCTCAAACCTTCACAAGCATTAGATTAGCTACTCCCGCTAGGCTATGGAGATGGACGATGTCGCTTCCGTTTTTTCTCGCTGCGCTCCTCGGCAAAGCCGCTGCGGGAGCGGCGTCCAAGGGGTTCGCCGCCAAGGCGTCGGCTGCTGGCACCAGGGGCGCATCCGCTCATCATGCTCACCGCGCCCTGGCGAAGAAGCTTGCCGGCAAGGTTGTAAGTAAGGCCCGCGATGCAGGCCGTGGATTTCGGCTTTGTCGAGGGCCGAGGCGGCGATGGACAACCGCAAGAAGAATAAAACGGGCCGCTGACCGCTCGGCTGATGACGGCTACCGAACGGTGACGAAGCTCCAATGCGGACGTTCTGGCGCCCACGTCAGCTCTGATCACCTCGCGGCTGGCATAGAGCGCTTTGCGCCGTAAAACGGTCCACAAGCAGCCAAGCACGGCCGTCTGCAGTTGGCCCTAAGCGGAAAACCGACAGACTAATCCCCGCGCCCTCACGCCTCCCCCATACTCCCCTCACCCCTGCCCTCATGGGACGCATCAGCTGAGCGGCTACGCGGGGCGGGGGCGGTGCCCGGTTGAGGCAGGCGTCCGCACCGTCGCGGGCGTCTGACGCGCGGTTTAGCTCGCCGCAGATTCCGGGGCCGCGGATCGAGGCTGTGCAGGCTTGGCAACATCCTGCACGGACGCCCGTCGCGCAGCGGCGCTCCATGTAAGTGGCGCGCAGCAGCTCGAGGTCCTGGACGCGAGAGGCTCTCCCGAAGCGAGCGAGAGCCGGACCGAAGGCCCGCTGACGATGTGATCGCACCCTCGGCACGGCACGCAACCGGCGCGGGCGCTGAAGGCTGCCCGTTTGTCGCGACAGGATCGCAGTGCTTTAGCGCCCGCGCTCCCTCCTTCTCTTGAAACCCTCGGGGGCTCGCGTCCCGCGAGGTGGAAAATGCTGCGCGCCTCCTCCCTATTCGTCATCCCGGGCAAGGGAGCGTAGCGACCGCTGACCCGGGACCCAGGAGAGACTCGCCGGAGGCCCCTTGGATGAATAAGCGAGAACACGGAGTTTGCGACGACTTTGACGCTGGATCCCGGATAGCCGCTGACGCGGCTTCCGGGATGACGGTAAGGGAGGCCAGGTCGCGTACGCCATCCCGGGGAGCGACGGCGTCCGCAATAGCGAACGTGGGCTCAACCTTTGCGGTCGCGCATGCCGAGCGTGCGCAGGCGCAGGGCGTTGAGCTTGATGAAGCCCTGGGCGTCCTTCTGATCGTAGGCGCCCTTGTCGTCCTCGAAGGTCACCAGCGTCGAGGAGTAGAGCGACTTCTTGCTCTCCCGCCCGATGACGATGACGTTGCCCTTATAGAGCTTCAGGCGCACCTCGCCTTCCACGTGCTCCTGGCTCTTGTCGATCGCCGCCTGCAGCATCTCGCGCTCAGGGCTAAACCAGAAGCCGTAGTAGATGAGCTCGGCATAGCGCGGCATCAGCTCGTCCTTCAAGTGCGCCGCGCCGCGGTCGAGCGTGAGCGATTCGATTGCCCGGTGCGCGGCCAAGAGGATGGTGCCGCCCGGCGTCTCGTAGATGCCGCGCGACTTCATGCCGACGAAGCGGTTCTCGACGAGGTCGACCCGGCCGATGCCGTTGTCGCGGCCCAGATCGTTGAGCTTGGCGAGCAGCGTCGCCGGGCTCATGGTCTTGCCGTCGATGGAGACCGCGTTGCCCTTCTCGAAGCCGACGGTGATGATCGTCGCCTTGTCGGGCGCCTCCTCGGGCGACACGGTGCGCATAAAGACGTAGGGCGGCGGCTCGACGCCCGGGTCCTCCAGCACCTTGCCCTCCGAGGAGGAGTGCAACAGGTTGGCGTCGACCGAGAACGGGGCTTCCCCGCGTTTGTCCTTGGCAACCGGGATCTGGTGGGTCTCGGCGAACGCGATCAGGTCCTCGCGGCTCTTGAACGCCCACTCGCGCCAGGGCGCGATGATCTTGATGGCGGGCTCGAGCGCATAGTAGCTGAGCTCGAAGCGCACCTGGTCGTTGCCCTTGCCGGTGGCGCCGTGGCAGACGGCGTCGGCGCCGGTCGCCCGCGCAATCTCGATCTGCTTCTTGGCGATCAAGGGCCGCGCGATCGAGGTGCCCAACAGATAGATGCCTTCGTAGAGCGCGTTGGCGCGGAACATCGGGAAGACGTAGTCGGCCACGAACTCCTCACGCAGGTCCTCGATGAAGATGTTCTCCGGCTTGATGCCGAGCATCTCCGCCTTCTTGCGTGCGGGCGCCAGCTCCTCGCCCTGGCCGAGGTCGGCCGTGAAGGTGACCACCTCGGCGCCATAGGTCTCCTGCAGCCACTTGAGGATGATGGAGGTGTCGAGGCCGCCCGAGTAGGCGAGCACCACCTTGTTGATGGACTTGGCGCTTTTCGGCATAGAGGATGGCTTTCGCGTAGGGGACGTCGTTTCGCAGCGCACTATAGGGATCGGCCACCACCCTGCAAGGCTTGCGCCCTACGGCGCGCGGCGACGGGCGGTGGCAATCCATCGGGCGTTCTAGCCCCTCACCCGGCTCGCATGCTGTCACATTGCGAGCCGACCTCTCCCCCTGGGAGAGGTGGGTCGTATCTGAAACTGGCGCAACGCCACCTCTCCCAGGGGGAGAGGTCAGCTGGACGCGCGTAAGCGCGACAGCCGGGTGAGGGGTTGCCGCGCACTGGCGAATATCTATGGCGAGCGTGAAGGCGCTTGCGCATGATGGGCCAGCATCAACAAGGGTGCACTCCATGCCCCGCCTCACCTTCTGGTACGAGTTCGCGTCCACCTACTCCTACCTGTCGGCCATGCGCATCGAGGCTGCGGCCGCGGCTGCCGGCGTCGAGGTCGTCTGGCAGCCGTTCCTGCTCGGACCGATCTTCAAGGCGCAGGGCTGGACCACCTCGCCGTTCAACATCTATCCCGCCAAGGGCCGCTACATGGTGCGCGACGTCGCGCGCCTCGCAGCAGCGCGCGGGCTTAGCTTCCACATGCCAGATCCCTTTCCCGCCAACGCACTCAAGGCGGCGCGGCTCGCCATCATCGGCGCCGCGGAGGGCTGGGTCGCTCCCTTCTCTAGGGCCGTGTTCGAGGCGGAGTTCGCGCACCGCAAGGACATTGCGAGCGAG
Organism: uncultured Alphaproteobacteria bacterium; assembly: GCA_963728165.1. Taxonomy (GTDB): domain Bacteria; phylum Pseudomonadota; class Alphaproteobacteria; order Rhizobiales; family Hyphomicrobiaceae; genus Hyphomicrobium_A. The sequence goes on from CAVSIY010000006.1 coordinate 720,642, forward strand.
GCCGTCCTGCAGGCGATCCTGGAGGGCCTCGGTCTCGAGGCGCCGCGCTTATTCGCGGCGAGCAGCGAGGCGGACGTCAAGGAGCGGCTGCGGGCGGCGACGGCACAGGCGGAGGCGCTCGGCATCTTCGGCGCGCCGACGTTCGTCACCGACGATCGCGAGCTGTTCTGGGGCGACGACCGGCTCGAGTTGGCCTTGGCGCACGCGAAACAAAACTCTTGATCTCAATACCTGTTCATGTATTGTACATGCATTGTTTCTAGGGGGAGTTTGAGCGTCATGGGTATTCGTTGTCACCTCCAGGGGCCCGCGTGGGCCATCCTTCTCGGCATCGTCGCGATCTGTGGGCAGGCCTCAGGGGCTAGCGCCGAGGACCCCACGACCAAGGTCGCCAAGGCGAGGAAGCCACCGTCGGCCTGCGTGGGCCTCAGTGAGAGCGCCTGTGGGACCAAGGCCGAGTGCTACTGGCGCAAAGCCATCGTCACGAAGGCCGGCAAGACGCGCCGGGCGCACTGTCGCATCAAACGGTCTGCAAAGAAGGCCGCGCCGACCTGATCGGTATCGCGGCTCAGCCGACGCGCAGCGTCGTCAGCATGGTGCCGACGCTGAAGGGGAGGAGCATCGCCAGCATCATCAGGTGGGCGGGCGGCCAATACTGGTGCGCCACCGCATGTCCGCCGTCGGTGCGATAGCTCGAAAGCACCTTGTGCACGGACGCGGTCGCCACTTCGGCCGCATCCATCACGGCGATGTTCGCCTCCGCCGTCGGCCAGGCGACCGAGCGCGGCACGCCCGAGGCCATCATCATGAACGCCATAGGCCAGGCCGCGGGTGGGGCAGCGCAGGGGAACATGCCGAGCCAGGCCGAGAACATGGCATTGGCGCCGGCAAACGGATCGGGCGAGGGCAGGCCGCGCCCCTGCGGAACACCCCAAGCAAACGGCAGGAACGGGACGGACGGCAGCTCTTGGCGCGGAGCCGCCACCGGCATCGGCATGGGCCAGCCCCAGCTGACCTGGGGGGCACGAGCCGCGGGGCGCTGCGGCTGGAGAACGCCTGCCCAGAAATCGAAGACCTGATCGGTAAAGGCGGCATAGGCCGCGGTCGTCGCTGCTGTGTAGCCGAAGGCGGCATCGGTGCAGTGGCGCGCAAAGCGCTCCTGGAGCCGGGTGTCGAGCATACCGCGTCTTTACCGCCGCTTCGCATAAGGCGCCGGGGCGCAGACAGTTTTGCCGGTCGCCGAGCTAAGGATGCGCAATCAAAGCATAATCTGTCCGTTGCGCCGCAACAAGATCAATTACAGCGCCGGCCCTAAGAAAGGGGTAATTCGCAATGGGCGTAAAAGTGCCGGCGTCTCTAGTTCGCCGCCTCGGCGAGCTTGTCGTCGGCCGGCGGCTCCTCCTCGGTCGGAGCCTCAGGCTCGGGAGCGCCTTCGGCCACGGCCGGCCGGTCTCCGCGGCGGCCTCCGGACCTTCGGCCTGCTACCAGCCAGTAGGCGAGGCCCCCGAAAACGCCCACGGTCAAAAAGGCCCGCAGCGCGTAGTCGTTGATGATCGTGGGCTGACCTTCGACCTCGAAATAGGACACTGCGCAGAAACCACCGATCGCGATCAGAATGCCGACGAGCGTGTAGTAGATCCACGAGCGGATCGCGAACCACTCGGCGATGCCAATGGCGATGAGGGCGAAGGGAAAGGCGAATATCGCCGAATGCGTGGCCGCCAGCAGCGACAACAAGCCGGCGCTGCCGAGACGCTCGGGCCGCGCGTCGACAGGGAGCGCGGCGATATCGCCAGGCGTGATCACGAAGGCGACCGTCGCCACCCCGGCGACCAGACACGCCACGATGAAGCCCAGGAGAATCCGGAACAACGTGCCAAGCATACGCATACCAAAAGCCCCCTTTGGTCCCGAGTTGAGCTTACAAGGCCCAAGCGGCAAATCTCAACGAAAAAGCGGCCTTTCTGGCCACCGCCCTCCCGTCACGCGTTGCGTCCAGCGAGCAGCCAATAGACGAGGCCGCCTGCAAATCCGGCCGTGGCGAACACCTGCCACACGATCTGGTCCGCCAGAGGAAGGCCGTTTCCCTGGCCGAAGCGTGCCAGCAGCGGCATGGCCGCCAGGGCCAAACCGCCGCCTGCCACGTAGTAGAGCACCGAGCGGATGCGCGCGATCTCGCCGACAATCACCACCAGCAGCACCGGTATGATGGTGAGGCCGGTAGTCAGCAGCACCCCCTGGTTCATGAGGTCGAACATCGCCTGGACCATGTCGTCATCGGCCACGGCCCGCTGGTGCAAGAGGCCGGTTATGCGTTCAAGCCCGAGGGTAAGCAGCACGAACATCGAGGCGGCGGCCGCAATGAGGAGCGCCAGGGGGATGAGGATCATGCGGCCGACCGTCTTCCAGAACACGCGCCCTCAGCCTCCGCTTCCCTGGCCAGGCACCGCGCCCGCACCGCTTGGGCGCTCGCTCACCTTCAACCTGATGCTCGCCGACTTGAGCTGCCCGCACGCGGCGTGAATGTCACGCCCGCGCGGCGTGCGCACCGGACTCGCATATCCCGCCTTGTTCACGACCTCGGCGAAGCGCTCGATCTGGTCCCAGTCCGAGCACTCGTACGGCGCGCCGGGCCACGGATTGAAGGGGATGAGGTTGATCTTCGCGGGGATGCCGGCGAGAAGCCGCACGAGGGCGCGTGCCTCGTCGAGACTGTCGTTTACGCCCTTCAACATCACGTACTCGAAGGTGATGCGCCTCGCATTGGAGAGCCCGGGATAGGTGCGGCACGCCTCGATGAGCTCGGCGATCGGATACTTACGATTGATGGGCACGAGCTCGTCGCGAAGTGCGTCGTTGGTGGCGTGCAGCGAGATGGCGAGCATGGAGCCGGACTCAGCACCCCAGCGGCCGATCTCGGGAACGATGCCGGAGGTGGACAGCGTGATGCGGCGCTTGGAGACGGAGAGCCCTTCGCCGTCGGCGGCGACCTCGACCGCCTCCTTGACGTTGGCGAAGTTGTAGAGCGGCTCGCCCATGCCCATCAGCACGATATTGGTGATCTTGCGTTCTGTGTCAGGCAGCAGGTGCCCGTCGTCCGGTGCACTTGCGCCCCGATCTTTGCCTGCCTTCGGCACGACCCAGTCGCCGATGCGATCGCGCGCAAGCAGGATCTGCGCGACGATCTCCTTCGCGGTCAGATTGCGGACGAGGCGCTGCGTGCCCGTGTGGCAGAAGGTGCAGTTGAGCGTGCAGCCTACCTGGCTCGAGATGCACAAGGTGCCGCGGTTGGCCTCGGGGATGTAGACCGTCTCGATCTCGGGGGCTTTGGCGTCGCTTGCGTGCCGGGCGAGCCGCAACAGCCACTTGCGCGTGCCGTCGACCGACACCTGCTCGGTGACGATCTCGGGTCGGCTCAGCGTGTAGCGGGCGGAAAGGGCGGCGCGCAGCTCCTTGGAGACGTCCGACATGGCCTCGAAGTCGGTCACGCCGCGCACATAGATCCAGCTCCAGAGCTGGCCCACACGCATGCGCAATTGGCGCTCGGGCACGCCTGCCGCCGCAAGTGCTGCACGCAAAGCCCCACGGCTCAGGCCCGCGAGCGAGGGCGCTGGCGGGAGCGGAGCGGTTGGGGCCGCAAGAGCGGCCTGGCTGGGATCGGCGATGAGAACCATTGGGACTTCTGGGCAAGAGGCTTTCGCGCCTTATCTAACGCGTCTTCCTCCCGCCCGAAAGGCCGCCAAGCCCCGCTACCGGCTTCAAGCCGGCAACGGGGATCTCATTTGGGGGGTCATCGTAGTAGGGTCTGGCTTTCGGGCTTGCTTTTGAGCCTGGCCGCGAGGCCCTGTGTCGAGCCTTGTCTGGCCCTTTCGCAGCGCGGCGCGTCAGGCGTCCCTCGCCGCCTCAGGCGGCAGGAACCCATCGGCCTGCGACGTAGCCGAAGGCCACGGCGTCGGGGTGCCGTTTTGCAGATTGCTGCAGCAGCTCGACCGCCTTCACGTCACCGTCCTTGATCACGACGGACGCACGAGCGGCGTCGATGCTGTCGTGAAACCCGCTGAGCAGGATGACCCGTTTGCCTCGGACCTCAATCTTCGGGCATGCCATGCGTCACCTCCTTGCAGGAAATCAGCACCGCAGGAGGCGAATACGAAGGGGAGCTTTTTACGTCTGCCAGCTCGGCAGACACCCGCGGTAAATGCTGATCACCTACAACAATCACTATACGTGACTATTGCGACACTAGAAATAACTTTCCATTACACAGGCGTAAAGAGAATGTTGACAAAATTGGATGCATCGCAACATGCGCGCGCTCATTTGCCGAGCGGCACGTTCAATTGAAGTCGCCCCGTCCACGTCTCCGGCGTGGTCGAGCTTGCGCTCTCCACCCCGCCCGACGCCTCCAAGCGCGAGCCGTCCTTGACGCCGACGGCGACACCGGCCTCCGCCTTCAAGTGCAGATCCGCCTCGAGTCCCGTCGTCACCATCGGCTCGAGCGCGCGCAGGTCGTCGAAATCGACGAAGCCGCCCACGGCAGCGCGCGGCTCGACAAAGGCGTCGCCATCGATCGCAAAGCGGCGCGAGACTTCGGGCAAGAGCTCAACTCGTCCCGTGCCCTCAGCTTTGGTCTCGCCGCTCGCATCATCGCGCACGGCATCCTCCAGATAGACGAGCCCGAGGCTCGGCGCGACCTTCCAGCCCTCGACCTGGCGCGTGCCGGTGAGCCTGGCGCGCACGAGCCGACGCTCGGTCTCGGTGTCGGCGACGTTGAGACCGGGAACGGCATCCTCCGTTTGACCCCACGCGGCGCGCCCATCGAAGACGACGCCGGAGCCGAGCTTCATGCTCATGTACGGCCCCGCCATCCAGCCGGTCGCCAGCATCTGCGAATGATCGAGATCTCCGCTCTCGATGCCGCGGTCGAACTGGGCGAGGCCGCCCACCAGAATGTCGGGCCCGAGCTTGGTTCTGGTGCCGAGATAGAGCACGCCGAGATTGCCGTTGCTGACGCCCGTGTCGGTGACGGCCGCCTCATAGTTCTCCATGTGGCCTTCGAGCCAGAGATCGACCAAGCCGGGCTTCGGCTTCTGCCCGGGATTGGCGGCAGCGGTGATCTCCGAGAGGCTGACGGAGAATTCCACTGCCTTGGGATTGCCTTGCTCATCGACGGCCACGCTGCTTGCGAGTGGCTTGTCGGGATTGGCGATCGGAGTGGGCGCACGATCGATGCGGATGCGGTCGGGATCCTTGGCGTTGAGAAGATCCTTGCGCCGCGCCAGGAAGGCGGCGTTCGCCGCTGCCGTTTGCACCGACATGCAGGTGACGCCGACGGATGCCGAGCCTTGCGGTGCGGCAGCGAACCCGAAGACGTAATCACCGGCTTCCGGCGCCTTGAAGCTGACGGCCGCTGCCGAGGAACTGCCAATCAAGGTTTGCGGTGCGCCTGACCCGCCGATCAAGCTCACCGAGGCCGTACCTTTCGATCGCGCGGAGATGCTCAAAACGTCGCCGGCATCGAGTGTCGTGCGGCGCGATACCGAGCCCGCCGGCGCGACCTCAGCGTTGAGGGCGCCGGCGTTGGCAGCGGTGCAGCCGCTGGACGCAGCGAGCCCAGGGCCTGCCGTTGCGGCAATAGATACGATGGCCGTAGCGGCAAAAGTCACGGTTCGCATGTACACGCCCCCGCTGAACGCAATGTCGAGAACTCGCGCCCCTCCTGCAAGTCAAAATCGACAGAAATATGGACTTTGGCGCAAGCACTTAACTGGCCTGCGTGTAGTGCATGGCACAGCGTCCGCGCTAGAGGATGAACTTGGACAGGTCCGCGTTCTTGGCAAGATCGCCGACGCGCGCGTTCACGTACTCGGCGTCGACCGTCACCGACTGTCCGCCGCGGTCGGAGGCCTCGAATGAGATCTCGTCCAGGACGCGCTCCATCACCGTCTGCAGGCGCCGCGCGCCGATGTTCTCCACCGTCGAGTTGACCTGCACGGCCACGTCGGCCAGCGCGTCGATGGCATCGTCGGTGAAGGTGAGCGTGAGGCCCTCGGTCGCCATCAGCGCCACGTATTGCTTGATGAGGCTCGCCTCCGGCTCGGTGAGGATGCGGCGCAGGTCCTCGCGCGTCAGGGCATTGAGCTCCACGCGGATCGGCAGACGCCCTTGCAGCTCGGGCAGCAGGTCGGAGGGCTTGGCCACGTGGAAGGCGCCCGAGGCGATGAACAGCACATGGTCGGTCTTCACCGGCCCGTACTTCGTTGAGATGGTCGTGCCCTCGATGAGCGGCAACAGATCGCGCTGCACGCCCTCGCGCGACACGTCCCCGCCGATGCGCGCCCCGTCCGTGCGCGAGCAGATCTTGTCGATCTCGTCCAAGAACACGATGCCGTTGTTCTGCACGGCGTCGATGGCCTCGCCCACGATCATGTCGGTGTCGATCAGCTTGTCGCTCTCCTCCGCGATCAGCAGGTCATAGCTGTCTGCGACCGTGACGCGGCGCGGCTTGGTGCGCTGGCCGAAGGCCTTGCCCAGCATGTCGCCGATATTGATGGCACCGATCGAGGCGCCGGGTGCGCCGGGAATCTCGAACATGGGCAGGCCGCCCCCGGTCTCTGCGACCTGGATCTCGATTTCCTTGTCGTTGAGCTCGCCGTCGCGCAGGCGCTTGCGGAAGCTCTCGCGCGTTGCGGGTTGCGCACCCGGACCGACGAGAGCGTCGAGCACGCGCTCCTCGGCGTTCTTCTCGGCCTTGGTGCGCACCTCCTTGCGCTTTGCCTCCTTGACGAGGCCGAGCGCCACCTCGACCAGATCGCGGATGATCGAATCGACGTCGCGCCCCACGTAGCCGACCTCGGTGAACTTGGTCGCCTCGACCTTGATGAAGGGCGCGCCGGCGAGCTTCGCTAGCCGCCGCGAGATCTCGGTCTTGCCGACGCCGGTCGGCCCGATCATGAGGATGTTCTTGGGCAGCACCTCCTCCTTGAGGTCGCCCTCGATCTGCTGGCGCCGCCAGCGGTTTCGCAGCGCGATGGCGACGGCGCGCTTGGCGTCGTTCTGGCCGACGATGTAACGGTCGAGCTCGGAGACGATCTCGCGGGGAGAGAAGTGAGTCATCGGGAATTGCGCCTTAGTGCTCAGCGACGAACTTGAGGCCGACGATGCAGGCAACGAGGCCGACCAGGAAAGCGACGCGAACGAGCGTCGCACCCTCTCCGTAGGCGAGGATGCCGAGCACCGCCGTGCCCGCCGCGCCGATCCCGGTCCACACCGCATAGGCGGTGCCGAGCGGGATGCCGGAGAGCGAGCGGTTGAGGCAGTAGAAGGAGGCGATGCCGATGGCGAAGAAGAACACCGTCGGAGCGATGCGGCTCAAGCCGTCCGTATAGCGAAAGACGGTGGTGGCCACGACCTCCAGCGCTCCCGCCGTAAACAGATAGACCCACGCCATACGCTTCTCCGATTGAGGTCGGCCGCTCATTTAGCCGACGGCAGGCTTTCGATCACGATGTTGGTGTTGGTGTAGACGCAGATCTCGGCCGCGATCGCCATCGCCTTCCTCGCGATCTCCTCGGCATCCAGCGGCTGGTCGAGCAGGGCGCGCGCCGCGGCGAGCGCGTAGTTGCCGCCCGAGCCGATGCCCATCACGTGTCTTTCAGGCTCCAAAACGTCGCCGGTCCCCGTCAGCACCAGCGTGGTGTCACGGTCGGCGACGATCATCATGGCCTCCAGCCGGCGCAGGTAGCGGTCGGTGCGCCAGTCCTTGGCGAGCTCCACGCAGGCTCGCATGAGCTGTCCCGGATACTGCTCGAGCTTGGCTTCGAGCCGCTCGAACAGAGTGAAGGCGTCGGCGGTGGCACCGGCAAAGCCGCCGATGACGTCGCCCTTGCCGATCTTGCGCACCTTGCGGGCATTGGCCTTGATGATCGTTGCGCCGAGGCTGACCTGGCCGTCGCCAGCGATGACAACACGACCATCTTTACGAATGGTCAGTATGGTCGTTGCATGCCAGGATTGGGTGTCCGCGGCATGGGAGCCCCGATTAGGGTCATGGGTCTGCATTGCATTTGCACCCTGGTTGAGCGGCGGGCGGGCGAGCCGGCAGCGGGGACGCGCGGCTCTTTGAAGGCAGGGCCCAAGCTGATAAACGCTCGGTTCCGGTGACGCAACCTATGGCCACGAGGGCTCCTTTGAAGCGGCAAGCCACCATCCAGCGCAAGACCAAGGAGACCGAGATCACGGCCACCGTCGACCTCGACGGCTCGGGCCAGTGCGACGTCAACACAGGCGTAGGCTTCCTCGACCACATGTTGGAGCAGCTCGCCCGCCATTCAATGATCGACATCACTCTTGTGGCCAAGGGCGACCTGCACATCGATTTTCACCATACGGCGGAGGACTCCGGCATCGTGCTGGGCCAGGCGGTGGCCAAGGCGCTCGGCGACAAGACGGGGATTGCGCGGTATGCCGACGTGCACCTTCCCATGGATGACACCTTGACGCGCGTTGCGATCGACGTCTCGGGTCGTCCCTACCTCGTGTGGAAGGTCGCCTTCACCAAGCCCAAGGTGGGAGAGATGGACACCGAGCTCTTCCGCGAGTGGTTCCAGGCCTTTGCCCAGAACGCAGGCATCACGCTCCACGTTGAGAACCTCTACGGCGAGAACAACCACCACATCGCCGAGACCTGCTATAAGGGGCTCGCCCGGGCGCTGCGCCGCGCCGTCGAGGTCGACCCGCGCCAAGCGGGGAGGGTGCCCTCGACCAAGGGCACACTCGCTGGATGACCGCGCTGGCATGATCGTATTTTTTAGTCGAGGCTTCCTTGGTCGTCTTCACCGTCTATGAGCCGCCGAACGTTGCCCGCGATCGCCTCGATCGCGCCGCCGCGCTCGTGTTCGTCAAAGACGGTTTCTCGTGGCTCGCCATGCTCGTTCCCGCCCTCTGGTTCCTGGTGAAGGGCTTGTGGCTGGAGCTCATCCTGTTCTTGAGCGCCGCCGCCCTGCTGACCTGGGGCATCGAGGCCGCCGGGGCGGCTGCGCCGCTCAGCGGCATGCTGCTCCTCATCGCGCAGATCGTGATCGGCTTCGAGGCCGGCGCCATCCACGGCGCCGCGCTGGAGCGGCGCGGATGGAGCATGGTGGGCACCGTGACGGGGCGCGATCAAGACCAAGCCGAGCGCCGCTTCTTTGAGACCTGGCAGCCATCCGAGCCCGCGATGACGACTCCACCCGATGGCGGACAGTCGCTGCAAGGCGCCGCTGCGTCGTGGACCGCGATTGCGTGGCGAAACGTGCAAGAGCAGATTGCGCGCGGGCGCCGCCTCATCGGAGCGAAGGCCTGAAGCCGCAATGCAGCGCGTCGCCATCATCGACTACGGCTCGGGCAATCTCCACTCCGCGGCCAAGGCCTTCGAGCGCGCCGCGCGCGAGAGCGAGACCGACGCGAAGATCCTCGTTACCGCCGACCCAAAGGACGTCACAAGTGCCGACCGCATCGTGCTGCCGGGCGTCGGCGCCTTCGCCGACTGCAAGCGGGGGCTCGAGGCGGTCGCAGGCATGCGCGACGCACTCGAGACAGTGGTAAAGCGCGAGGGACGGCCGTTTCTCGGCATCTGCGTTGGCATGCAGCTGATGGCGACGCGCGGGCTCGAGTTCGAGGTGACGGACGGCTTGAATTGGATTGCGGGCGAGGTGCGCGCAATCGTGCCCGCCGACCCGAGCCTGAAGATCCCGCACATGGGTTGGAACACGCTGCAGGTGGTCACCCCGCACGCGCTGCTCGACGGCATCAAGACCGGCGCGCAAGGCTTGCACGCCTATTTCGTCCACTCCTACCAGCTGGTGCCTGAGCAGCGAACATCCGTCGTCGCCGAGACCGACTACGGCGGCCGGGTGACGGCGATGGTGGCCAAGGACAACATGGCCGGCACCCAGTTCCACCCGGAGAAGAGCCAGACGCTGGGCCTGAAGCTCATCGCCAACTTCCTCAAGTGGCGTCCTTAGCTCGGGCGCGCGCTCGACCAAAAAGACAAAGCCCCCTCGCCGGGCAGACGAGGGGGCATCGGGTTTGGGGCTAGAGACTTCGGAACGGAAAGAGGAACGCGGTACGAAACGTGTCAGCAGGCAGCGGCAAGCGGCAGCTCCGGCTGCTCGTCAGGCAGCGCGGCCGGCGCCGGGAAGGCGATCACATTGGAGCCTTCGACGATGTCGACGGCGGGCCGGCGCCGGCGGAACCAGCGCAGCGCCGTGTTGGTCAGCACCGCGTCGTCCTCGACGGCCTGGATCAAGAGGCCGTCGTCGGCTTCGAGCAGGCCCGACAGCTTACCCTCGACGGTCTCCTCGCGGGTGTCGGTCCTGACGTACCAGGTCTGCTCCAAGGGCCGCGCCCAAGCCTCGCCCAGCGCCATGATCTGCTGCGCCAGCACGTGCTTGTTGCGGTGGGGATTGGCGAGGTCGTAGGAGATGATGAGCGTGCGCATGGCGGTGTCTCTCTAGCTTGCGGGCTTCGGGTGTCACGGGGAGAGACGCTGAGACTTACCCCTGATTGCGCTGCATTTGCGGCGCCGGAACGTAGGGAGAACATGCCACGAATCACTGGGCTTGTCCAGCATTTGTTCTTTTCATGTTCTGGGCCGTTCTCACCAATTATGGTGGAAATACGGCACACGGAGCCGCTTCGGCGGGGCCCCGGCACCCCTATTCGAAGAGGGCCAGCTGGTCGGGATGCGGGCTGCGCGCCACGCGCCGGTGCGGGCCGAAGTCCACGCGATCGATGAGAGAAGGATAGCGCTCCCGGAACAGCTCCAAGGCCTTGTCACGCGCGCCGGCAAATCGGGCGCCTTCCCAGATCTCGTAGAGCCGGCGCGGATCGCAGGCGTAGCGGCGCACGAGGTCGCGGCGGCGGATGCGCAGCCAGCGCGCGACCCAGATGTCGACGGCGTCCGCCTCGGTCAGCGGACGGCGCTCAGCGACGGGCGGCGGAGATTTCAGGAACGCTAAGGCCATGACGATCGGGACGCTTGCATGCCGGCCTTGACTTCGCCGGCCGGGACTTCTCTATCGGCACCAATGAAAGCGATCTGATGGCGGCAGTTGCCTGCGCCACGCGCCACCTCAGCAATCCCGAGAGTGCCTTGATCCTCTTTCCCGCCATCGACCTCAAGGACGGACAGTGCGTGCGCCTCAAGCTCGGCGCGATGGATGCCGCGACCGTGTTCAACGACGACCCGGCCGCGCAGGCGCGCGCGTTCGAGAGCCAAGGGTTCCAATACCTGCACATCGTCGACCTGAACGGCGCGTTTGCCGGCGAGCCCGTCAACGGCGCGGCAGTGGAGGCGATACTCGAGGCTGTCACCATCCCGGTTCAGCTCGGCGGCGGCATCCGCGATTTCGAGACCATCGAGATGTGGCTCGCAAAGGGGATCAAGCGCGTCATCCTCGGCACCGCCGCGGTGCGCAATCCTGACATCGTGATACGCGCCTGCCGCAACTACCCGGGCCGCATCGCCGTCGGCATCGACGCCAAGGGCGGCAGGGTTGCGGTCGAGGGCTGGGCGGAAACGTCGGAGCTTTCGGCAATGGGATTGGCGCAGCGTTTCGAGGACGTCGGCGTTGCCGCCATCATCTATACCGACATCGAGCGCGACGGCATCCTGAAGGGGCTCAACCTAGACGCCACCGCCAGGCTCGCGCGCGCGACCAAGATCCCCGTCATCGCCTCGGGCGGTCTCGCCTCCATCGAGGACATCAAGACGCTGCTCAGGCCCGAGTATGCTATGCTTGAAGGTGCGATCGCGGGCCGCGCGCTTTACGATGGCCGCGTCGACGCAGCTGAGGCCCTCGCCCTCATCGCCGCCGCCTGAGACGAACGCATCGCATGCTGAAAATCCGCATCATCCCCTGCCTCGACGTGAAGGACGGACGCGTCGTCAAGGGCGTCAACTTCGTCGATCTGATCGATGCCGGCGATCCCGTGGAAGCCGCTGCAGCCTACGACGCGGCCGGCGCCGACGAGCTGTGCTTCCTCGACATCACCGCGAGCCACGAGGACCGCGACACCATCCTGCACATCGTCGAGGCCACGGCCGAGCGCTGCTTCATGCCGCTCACCGTCGGCGGCGGCGTGCGCACCATCGAGGACATCGGCCGGCTGTTGAATGCCGGCGCCGATAAGGTATCGATCAACACCGCGGCGGTGAAGAACCGCCAGTTCGTCAAGGAGGCCGCCGAGAAATTCGGCGCCCAGTGCATCGTCGTCGCCATCGACGCCAAGCGCGTCTCCAAGCCGGGCGAGCCTGCACACTGGGAGATCTTCACCCACGGCGGGCGCACGCCGACCGGCATCGATGCGGTCGCCTATGCCAAGGAGGTGGTGGCACTCGGCGCCGGCGAGATCCTGCTCACCTCCATGGACCGCGACGGCACCAAGGCCGGGTTCGATCTGGAGCTGACGCGCGCCATCGCCGATGCCGTCAGCGTGCCCGTCATCGCCTCGGGCGGCGTCGGCACCCTCGACCACCTCATCGAGGGGATCGCGCAAGGTCACGCGAGCGCCGTGCTCGCCGCCTCGATCTTCCACTTCGGGACGCATTCGATCGCGGAAGCCAAGGCGCACATGGCGGCAGCAGGGATCGCGGTGCGCCCGCCCGACTGATCGACGGCGCGCCTACCTCAGGCCGCGACCCGCAGCTTATCGGGACATTGCATCAGGACCGTCGTGAGCTCGTCGGCGGGAACAGGGCGGCTGATGTAATAGCCCTGCACCTTGTTGCAGCCAACCTGCGCCACCATGCTGAGCTCGTTGCGCGTCTCCACGCCCTCCGCGACGCTGCGCATGCCGAGCGAGCGCGCGAGATTGATCACCGCCTTGACGATTGCCGCGCTGTCGGCTCGGACCGGCACGCCTTTCACCAACGCCCGGTCGATCTTGATCTCGTCGAAGGGATAGGCCTGCAGGTTGCCCAGCGCGCCGCTCGCCTTGCCGAAATTGTCGAGCGTGATGCCGATGCCGAGCTTGCGCAGCTCCTTGAGCATCTTGCGCCGCGCGATATCGTTGCGATCGAGCAGCGCCTCGCCGACCTCGAGCTTCAGCCGCGAAGGCTTCAGCCCGGCGCCGGCCAAGGCCTTGCTCACGATCGAGGGCAGATCACCCGCCTCGAGCTGGAGCGCGGAGAGGTTGACCGTCACCTTCACGGCTTCGGACCAGCGCTTGGCCTCGCGGCATGCCTGCTCCAGCGCCCAGCGCCCGATGTCGAGGATGAGGCCGGTACGTTCTGCGACCTGGAGGAAATGGGCCGGAGCCAGCAATCCGTTGCGCGGGTGGCGCCAGCGCAGCAAGGCCTCGCAGCTCGAGACGTGCTGCGACTGCAGGCTCAACATGGGCTGGTAGTGCAGCTCGAACTGGTTCTGGTCGAGCGCTGCGTGGATCTCATCTTCGAGCTGGCGGATGGCCTTGAGCTCGGAGTCCGCTCCGCCGCGATAAAGCGCAATGCCGCTGCGCCCGGCCTGCTTGACGTCATAGAGCGCGATATCGGCCTTCTTCAGCAGCTCGTCGGCGCCGATGCCATGCTCGGGCGCCCGCACGATGCCGACGCTGGCGCTGAGTGAGATCGTGTGCCCGAGAATATGGTAGGGCTTGGAAACATCGTGCAGAACCCGCTTGGCGAGGCGCTCGCACTGATCAGGCGTGGGAGCGGCAAGCTGGATGATGGCGAACTCGTCGCCGCCCAGCCGCGCCAGGAAATCGGTGCGGCGCACGCTTCCTCGCAGACGGTGCGCGACGGCCTTCAGCAGGGCGTCGCCGACCGGATGACCGAGCGTGTCGTTGACCCCCTTGAACTCGTCGAGATCGAGCCAATGCAGCGCCAGAGGTGCGCCGTCTCCCAGCCCATTGAGGGCCTTCTCGAACGTCTCGCGGAAATGGAAGCGATTGGCGACGCCGGTCAGCGGATCGTGGCGGGCAAGCCACTCGATCTTCTCCTCGGCGCGGCGCTTCTCGGTGATGTCCTCCTGGATGTCGACCCAGCCTCCGTCGGCGAGCGGCTGATAGGTCACGAGAAACTTGCGGCCGTCCCGAAGATTCTGAATGTGCGAGAAGGACCGCCCCTTGGCGAGCTTGGCCACGTGCTGGGACAGCCACTTGGCCTGCTTGGCAACCTCCTCGCTCCCATCGCGGCCGGTCTCCTGGCGCACGTGGTAGCGGACGATCACTGCAAGCGGGGTGCCGGGGCGGGTCAGCTCGTCGGGCAGCGCGTACATCTGCCGATAGCTTTGATTGCACACGATCAGGCGCTGGTCGGCGTCGAACATCGACAGGCCGCGCACCATGTTGTTGAGCGCGATGTCGAACCAGGAATTGAGCTGCTCGAGTTGCTGCTTCTGCGCGAGCAACAGGTCTAACGGCTCGACTTCGGTGGGAGGCTGATCGCACATCGGCGCCGCGCTCTGACTGCCGCCAGGACCGCAGAACTTGTTGTCTTCGCTCATCGAAGAAGCGCCCCTCACACAACAAAAAAACGCGAATGCTCTAATCCGTCAAAGGATACAGGTCATCCGTGTTGCGTGACTTAAGCGGTTCACTGAACTTTCACGCAAAAGCGACGCGCAGGCGTAACTCCTGAGGCAGCCCATGCGCCGAAATTCGGAGCGTGTTTCGGGCTCGCGCTCTATCCAGAGTTAACGCGACCGCGCCGCGGTCGAGCTTTCGTGGCAACCATTGCGCAAGTTTGACGCAGGCAGCTCGGCTCACAGTGTCTTGGCCTCGTAAAGGCACAGATCGTTGATGAGGCAGCGCGGGCATTCGGGCTTGCGCGCCTTGCACACGTAGCGTCCGTGCAAGATGAGCCAGTGATGAGCGTGGACGGCGTATTGGGCGGGGATGACACGAAGGAGATCCTCCTCGACGGCGAGCGGCGTCTTGCCCTTGGAGAGCCCGATGCGGTTGGCGACACGAAAGACGTGGGTATCGACCGCCATCGTCGGCTGGCCGAAGGCCACGTTCAAGACGACGTTGGCGGTCTTGCGCCCCACGCCCGGCAGGGCCTCCAGGGCCTCGCGCTCGCACGGGACCTGCCCCCCGTGGGTCTCGACGAGCTGACGCGACAGCAGGATCACGTTGCGCGCCTTGTTGCGGTAGAGCCCGATGGTCTTGATGGCCTCGCGCAGCTTGTCCTCGCCGAGGCGCAGCATCTTCTCAGGCGTGTCCGCGATTTTGAACAGCGAGCGGGTCGCCTTGTTGACGCCGGCATCGGTCGCCTGGGCGGAGAGGACCACGGCGACGAGGAGCGTATAGGGATTCTTGTACTGAAGCTCGCTCTTGGGGTCGGGATTGGCGGCGGCAAAGCGGCGAAATATCTCGGTAATGTCCGCCTCGCTCAGCCGGGAACCGCGCCTTGTGGCGGCCCGTTTAGCGCCTTTGCGCGGCGACTTGCCCGCGGCGGCTTTGGGCCTTGCGCGCGCCCGATCAAGGCTCTTCATATTGGTGACCCCACCGGCTAGGCTGTGCACATGAGCGAAAACCGCCCGTTAACACAAGAGGAGCGCGCCTTCCGCGCGATCCTGCATCCGCACAGGTCGCTCGGACCGCGCGGCTTTCTCGTGCTGATGTTGGCGATCGGCAGCGTGAGCTTCGTGACCGGCATGGTGTTTCTGCTCATGGGCGCCTGGCCGGTGTTCGGCTTCTTCGGACTCGACGTCGCCCTCGTCTACATTGCCTTCAAGCTCAACTACCGCTCGGGCCGCATCCATGAATTGATCGAGCTCACGCCCGAGACGCTGACTGTCACGCGCGTTCACCCTTCCGGCAAGCGCGAATGCTTCGATTTCAACCCCTACTGGGTACGCGTCATCGTCGCCGAGGGACCGCAAGGGCGCACGGACCTGCGGCTCACCTCGCGCGGGCGCGAATTCTCCTTCGGCCGCTTCCTGACCGATGACGAGCGGCGCGACTTCTCCGATGCCCTTGCCGGCGCCCTGATCCAGGCCCGCTCCGCGCAGCTCTGAGCTGGCGCCAATTCGAGCCAAACACACCCAAAAAGCCTCTCCGCCAGACAGCACTCCGGCAACCTCGGCGCGCCACTGTGAGCCGGCGGCGGGTCTATCCGTCGAAGCGGAATTCGGCAGCTTGAGAGGTGGGCCATGCGTCTTATCAGCGGATGCGCCATCGGTTTGGCAGCAACAGCCGTCGTCGCGGTGTCTTCGGCGCAGGCCTTCACGGTCGCACCCTCCGTGGCGTCGCGTTCAAGCCTCATTCTCAACGCGGGGAAGAAGCAGGCCCGTCAGGGGAGAGACTGCACGCCCACCAACGGGCCCTATGGCTTTTACGGCAATATCTGGTGCCAGCCTCCGAACGAGATGTCCTACATGCGTAACCTCAGCTCACCCTGGCCGCAGGAGACGCCGCCCTCACTCAAGAAGGTGAAGCCATCGTCGGGCAGCGACTGGTAGGCGCGAGGCCTCGTCTCGCTTCGTGATCCACTCCTCAACACTTCCTGAAATTGGCGGCAGCGATTTGCCGGCAATTGGCGTCGAACACGCGCAAAATTGCCCGCCGCTCCCAATCCGGAATCGCAAGGCCTGCTGGCTAGACTTAGCCAATCTCGGCGCGCGTCGCCGCAGTTGATCTTCATCGTCGAACCAGGGGGACCCCATGCGCTCGTCTGTCGTCTGCGCTCTGCTGCTTGGAGCAACACTCCCCGTCGCCGCTCCGGCCGCTCATGCCGCCAGCCTCCCGCTGGTCGCAGCGCGCTCCAGCGACATGATCGTCACCGTGGGTGCGCGCAGACAACGGCGGTTGCGCGACTGCACGCCCACCAACGGGCCCTATGGCTTCTACGGCAACATCTGGTGCCAGCCGCCGAACGACGCGTCGTACTTGCGCAACCTCGGCGCCGCCTGGCCGATGAAGACGCCGCCCGGGCTCAAAACCACAAAACCGCATGTGACCGGTAGCGACTGGTAGGCCGCTACTTGAAGCGGCCGCCCTTCTGCAGCACCTCGATCTTGTAGCCGTCGGGGTCCTCGATGAAGAAAAAGCGCCCGAACGGCTTGCCCTCGTGCGTCATCTCCTTGATGTCCTTGGGCGCAAGGCCCTGCGCCGTCATGCGCGTGCGCTCAGCCCCCAGGTCGTCGGTGACGAACGCCATGTGCCCATAGCCGTCGCCCAGGTTGTAGGGCTCGCTGCGCCCCTTGTTGACGGTGAGCTCGACCTCGAAGGGCGCTTCCGGCGCGCGCATGTAGATGAGCGTGAAATCGGGGAAGTCGACGCGCTCGGCGATCTCGAGCCCGAAGGCCTTGCGGTAGAAGTCGACGGAGCGTGCCTCGTCCTTGACGCGCAGCATCATGTGGATCGGCTTGGCCATTGCTTGCTCCTTCAGACGATCTGTCTCGCGCTGGCGCGCAACTCGCTCACGCCCACGGACGCGCTGTCTGCGCCTTCTCCTCGAAGGCTTCGATGGATTTTTGCTTCTCCAGCGTCAGCCCGATGTTGTCGAGGCCGTTCAAGAGGCAATGCTTGCGGAACGGATCGATGTCGAACTTGATGACGCCGCCGTCGGGCCCGCGAATCTCTTGTTTCTCCAGATCGACGGTGAGCGTCGCGTTCGCGCCGCGGCTCGCGTCATCCATCAGCATGTCGACTTGCGCCTGCGGCAGCTTGATCGGCAGGATGCCGTTCTGGAAGCAGTTGTTGTAGAAGATGTCGGCGAAGTCGGGGGCGATGACGCAGCGGATGCCGAAATCGAGAAGCGCCCACGGCGCGTGCTCGCGCGAGGAACCGCAGCCGAAGTTCTCGCCCGCCACCAGGATCTGCGCCTTGCGATAGGCCGGCTGGTTTAGGACGAAGTCCGGCACCTCCTTGCCCTCCTGATCGTAGCGCATCTCGAAGAACAGGCTTTTTCCCAGCCCCGTGCGCAAAATCGTCTTCAGGAACTGCTTGGGGATGATCATGTCGGTGTCGACGTTGCGCAGCGGTAAGGGCGCCGCGACACCGGTCAGTGTGGTGAACTTCTCCATTGGCTCTCTCTAGGTCCGT
Source organism: uncultured Alphaproteobacteria bacterium (assembly GCA_963728165.1). Taxonomy (GTDB): domain Bacteria; phylum Pseudomonadota; class Alphaproteobacteria; order Rhizobiales; family Hyphomicrobiaceae; genus Hyphomicrobium_A. Next base: position 738,672 of record CAVSIY010000006.1, read on the forward strand.
CTTTAGATAGATCCGGCCGTCTCAGGTCCGCAGTCCGTCGGCCAGCGCCCGAAAATAGCCTTCCGCCGACGCCAGGCGGTCGATGTGCATGAGCTTGCGGCCGGACACCACGCAGTCGTGCAATTCTCCCGGCCGCAGCTGCTCCAGGCGCCTTTTAACGCCGGCAAGCTTGCGCCCGTCAAGGTTATGCTCGAGCGCGGCGACCATGGTCTCGATATAGCCGGAGATGCGGCCCAATTCGCGGATCGCCTGACGGCGCGCCTGCGTGTCGCCCCGGGCGGGATCGAGCTGGTTCAGAGCATCGCCGGCGCGGGCGAGCGTATCGGCGATCTTTTCCGCATAGCCTGCAACCCTCGCGCGCCGGCTGTCGTCCAAGCTGGAGAGGGCGCCGAGCCAGCGGTGGACCGTCTCGGCGAGGCTGAGGAGGCGTCGGGCGTATTCGGCGAAGCGCAAGGGCGTGCCGCCTCTCGCAGGGCAAAAAGCGAGCTTAGGCGCGCGTGGAGGTGCGGGGATAGTTCGGGTTGCATCCGCTTGGCCGAGGAGGCCTGCCGCTCAGCGGATCCGGTACTCGGTGAAGCACTGGCGCATGTACTCGCAGCGGTGCGAGCCCGAGAAGTGCATGGCGTCGCCCTTGGCCGGCGCGATGAACGTGCAGATCTCTTCGATGCCGCCCGGCGACAGCCAGCCCTGCCGGCGCCCGCGTTGCACCGCGAAGCAGTCGGCGGTCTCCTCGTCGGGACCGCGGAACTGGTGGCCGCACTCGTGCGAGTAGATCCACAGCTTCACCGGCGTTGAGACCCGGTTCAGAAGCTTCATGTTCATGATCAGGAAGCCGGGGTAGGCGGCGCCGTAGTCGTCGAGCTTGTTGTCGATCACCGTCGGCCGCGTGCCGCAATAGAGCTTGATGCCGTCGAGCACGAACTCGCCGGGCGGCACGATCTCGGCCTCGCCGCCCACGTGCGCGACATATTCCTCGGGCGTCGGCGACTTGCCCTCTTGGGCCGCACTCGGGAGCTGCGTGGCAAGCAACGCAACGAGCCCCCAGGCCAACGGGCGCAATCCGTGGCGCATCGTCATCATGGCGCTTGCAGAAGTCCCCCGGTTTAAGTGGTCGCTTGCAACATGGCGCTGTTTGGCGCGCGAGACAAGCGCAGTCCCAAATGGTTCAACAGCAACTCATGCGGGACACATTGCCGCTCATGTACCCGCCGTTGTCTCGATGCGCTCCATATCGGCATCGGAGAAGCCGAAATGGTGGCCGATTTCGTGCACGAGAACGTGCGTGATGAGATCGCCCAGCGCCTCGCCGCTGTCGGCCCACTCCTCGAGGATCGGCCGCCGGTAAAGGAATACCATGTCGGGCTGGCGTGGCAGATCCATCACACTTTTATGATTGAGACTGACGCCGTGATAAAGGCCCAGAAGCTCGTAAGGACTGCCGATGCCGAGCGCTTCGAGAACCTCGTCGGTGGCGAAGTCCTCCACGCGGATCAGAAGGTCGTTGCTCTTCTCGCGAAACTCGGCGGGCAGGCGCGCGTAGGCCGCCGCCGCCAGCGCCTCGAAGTCGGCGATCGTCGGCGCTGTTGTGCCCGGCGGGTTTGTGGCTTTTGTCATGCGCGTTCCGGCTTGTGCGCAACGATGATGGCCTCCTGTAGCGTGAAGGTCGGCCCCTCCTCGGTGACACGCGGCTTCAAGAATGTATGTAGGGGCTCAGTTTCGAGCATTGCCTCTAGCCGGCGGGCGGTCTCGGCATCGCAGCGCATGCGCTCGGTCCATGGCCCGAAGGCGATGTGCTGATCGAGCAGCTCTTGCACCGTGTCGCCGAAGCCTGAGCTGCGCATAAGCTGCAGCCATTCGCTCAGCGTCAGCGCGCGCGCGTGACTGGGATCGCGCAGTTTCTCGTAGGCATTGAAGACGGCGGCAGCCTCGGCGAGCTCGGCTGCTGTCGCCGTCGGCAGCATGGTTGCATCGGGGCTGACGTTGTCGACGAGAGCAAGTGTGCCGCCTGGCTCCAGCACGCGGAAGCATTCGCTGACGAAGGCCGCCGGATCGGGAAAGTGGTGGGCGGCGAGGCGGCACACCACCAGGTCGAAGCTCTGATCGGCAAAGGGCAGCGCGACCGCATCGGCGCGCGCCGTCTCGACGTTGGCAAGACCCTTATCGGCGGCAAGCTTTGCCGCCTGCGCCAGCATCTCATCGGTGATGTCGCTGGCGACGACGTGGGCCACGTGCGGCGCCAAAGCGATCGCCGTGTGTCCGGCGCCCGTCGCCACGTCCAAGACCCGCCATTCGGGCTTGGGGGCGACCAGCGCGACGAGACGGGCGAGGCTCGGCCCCTTCGCATGCACGGCGGAGGCCGCGTAGTCGGCGGCGGCAGCCCCGAACTTCTGCTGGACGAGCGTGCTGGCCATCACCGCTCCTCTTCAAAAAAAGCGCTAAGGGGCCCAGGTGCGGATGTCGACGAAGTGCCCTTCGATGGCCGCCGCCGCGGCCATGATCGGCGACAACAAGTGCGTGCGCCCCAGCCGGCCCTGACGGCCCTCGAAGTTGCGGTTGGACGTCGAGGCGCAGCGCTGCTGCGGCTTCAACTGGTCCGGGTTCATGCCGAGGCACATGGAGCAGCCGGGCTCGCGCCACTCGAAACCCGCGTCCTTGAAGATCGTGTCGAGACCTTCCGCCTCGGCCTGCGCCTTCACCAGTCCCGACCCCGGCACGATCATGGCGTAGGCGAGCCGTTCGGAGACCTTCTTGCCTTCGACGATCTTGGCGACGGCGCGCAGATCCTCGATGCGGCCGTTGGTGCACGAGCCGATCCAGACGACGTCGAGCGGGATGTCGATCATCTTGGTGCCGGGCTTAAGCCCCATGTACTCGAGTGCGCGGCGCATGGAGGCGCGCTTGTTCTCGTTCTCGACCTTCTCCGGGTCGGGCACCACGCCGGTGATGGCGGCGACGTCCTCCGGGCTCGTGCCCCAGGTCACGATCGGCGGCAAGCTCGCGCCATCGAGCGTCACCTCGGCGTCGAACTCGGCGCCCGCGTCGGACTGCAGCTGCTCCCAGTGGCGCATGGCCATGTCCCAGGCCGCACCCTTGGGTGCCTTGGGCCGCCCCTCGACGAAGGCAAAGGTCTTCTCGTCGGGCGCGATCATGCCGGCGCGGGCGCCGCCCTCGATCGACATGTTGCACACCGTCATGCGCCCTTCCATCGATAGCGAGCGGATCGCCTCGCCGGCGTACTCGACGACATGGCCGGTGCCGCCGGCGGTGCCGATCTCGCCGATGATGGCGAGGATGATGTCCTTGGCGGTGACGCCGTCGGGCAGCTTGCCGTCGACCGTCACCCGCATGTTCTTCGCCTTCTTCTGGATCAGCGTCTGCGTGGCGAGCACGTGCTCGACCTCGCTGGTGCCGATGCCGTGGGCGAGCGCGCCGAAGGCGCCGTGGGTGGAGGTGTGGCTGTCGCCGCACACGATGGTGGTGCCGGGCAGCGTGAAGCCCTGCTCGGGTCCGACGACGTGCACGATGCCCTGGCGGCTATCGAGCTCGTTGAAGTACTCGACGCCGAAGTCGTGCGCGTTCTTGGCGAGCGTCTCCACCTGGATGCGGCTTTGCTCATCGTCGATGCCGTGGCTGCGGTCCGTCGTCGGCACGTTGTGGTCGACGACGGCGAGCGTCTTCTCCGGCGAGCGCACTTTTCTGCCCGCGATCCTCAGTCCTTCGAAAGCCTGCGGGCTCGTCACCTCGTGCACGAGATGGCGGTCGATGTAGATGAGGCAGGTGCCGTCGTCCTGGCGATCGACCACGTGGTCGTCGAAGATCTTGTCGTAGAGCGTCTTGGCCATTGTGTAAGTCTCGTAAGTCTCGCGAGCTTGCGCTTCGGCGGCAGACAAGCCTCGCGTGAACCGCCCCTCGCGGCCGAAGAGCAAGGGTCGCTCACGCAGTTCCTAGCCGCCGATGCCGAAGAAACCGTGCCGCCTAGATAGCGTCTCGGCCGCGCGGCCGCAATGTGGGGGGCGGCGCCAGCGGCCCTAAGTCGGCGAGGGCGCGCTCAATACTTCCACTGCCGGGCCTTGGCGACCAGAAAGTCGCGCAAGACCTGCACCTTCTTGGAGGCCTTGAGCTCCTCCGGGTAGACGAACAGGATCGGCAGCGTGGGCGGGTCGATCTCGGTCAGCACCGGCACGAGGTCGGCCTGCTCGTCCGTCATGTAGTCGGGGATCATACCGATGCCGATCCCGGCGCGGATGGCGTAGCGCAGCGCCACCACGCTGTTGGCCCGGAAGGCCGGCTCGCGGGGCCCCTTGCCGTCGCGTCCCACCGTCTCGATCCAGGTGATGGCGGAGAGGTGCTGGGCCGGCTGGCCGCTGTAGGAGACGATGCGGTGGTTGTCGAGCTCCTCCAGCGTCTTGGGCGCCCCGAAGCGGCGGACATACTGCGTTGAGGCGAAGGCGCGCACCTTCGAGGTAAAAAGCGTGCGCCGGATGAGATCGGTCTGACCCGGCTCGCGCGTCCAGATGGCGACGTCGGCCGCGCGCATGCCGATGTCGACCTGATCGTCATTCAAGTGCAGCTCGATGCGGATCTCAGGGTAGAGCTCGTGGAACTCGGGCAGGCGCTGGGTCAGCCACACGGAGCCGAAGCCGATCGGCGCCGTGATGCGCAGCTCGCCTGTGGGCTTCGACGTCGTGTCGGAGAGCAGCGTCTCGGCCGTATGCAGCTTGTTGATGACGTCGGACGTGGTCCGGTGCAGCAGCTCGCCCTGCTCGGTCAGCACCAGTCCGCGTGCGTGACGATGGAACAGCACCACCTTCAAATCGCGCTCGAGCGCCGAGACCTGGCGGCTCACCGCCGACTGGCTCATATGCAGGGCGTCACCGGCGTGCGTGAAGCTGCCTGCTTCCGCCGCGGCGTGAAAGATCCTGAGCTTGTCCCAGTCCATGGATCGACCCCATCGGACGTTCGCGAGGCGAAGCCGCCCACGTGCGGACACAAGCGCTGGCTCTCGGATAAGTTGCATCCGCGAAACGCGCGCTTGTGCTAAGACGGCCTCGACTTGTTGCGCCGCAACTTAAACCAGCCGACAGACCATGAACAGGGTGCGCGGCCATGAAGCTTGCCGCCCGCAGCGGTTGCAAGCGCTGCCTCGATGAAGAGACGAGATGGAGTAAGGCATGAAATCGTTGAGATGGGTTGGCGTCGCGCTGACACTCTTGGTCGCACCAGCGCCGGCCATATGCGCGCCGGTCAAGCTGTGGGAGACGACGGGGCTCAAGACGCCTGAGTCCGCGCGCCCCGATCCCACGGGAACCTTCGCCTACGTGAGCAATATCAACGGCAACCCGACCGACAAGGACGGCAACGGCTTCATCTCCAAGATTTCGCTTAAGGACGGCAAGGTCATCGCACTGCAATGGGCCACGGGCCTCAATGGCCCTAAAGGATTGGCGCTGGCGAACGGACACCTCTATGTCGCAGACATCGACCAGCTCGTCGAGATCGACCCCGCCGATGGCAAGATCATCGCGCGCTATGACGCGCCCGGCGCCAAGTTCCTCAACGACGTCGCCGCCGACAGCGAGGGTCGCGTCTACGTCTCCGATTCGAGCACCAGCACCATCTGGCGGCTTGCCGACGGCAAGTTTGAAAAGTGGATGGAGGGCGACGCCCTCAAGTTTCCAAATGGCCTATACGTCGACGGCGACAAATTGATCATCGCCGCCTGGGGCGCTCCGGGGACATCCGCTGCAAAGTCCGCACCCGCCAATCTCGTGGAGGTGTCGATCCCCGATAAGACGGTGCGCGACCTCGGCGACGGCACGCCGGTCGGCAACCTCGACGGACTGGAGCCGCTCGACGACAAGAGCTTCCTCGTCACCGACTGGGTGGCCGGGGCGCTCTATCGCATCGACGCGACGGGCAAGGCCGAGCAGTTGCTCGATCTCGATCAGGGCAGCGCCGACATCGGCTGGGTGCGGGAGAAGCGCTTGCTGCTCATCCCGATGATGAAGGACAATAAGCTCGTCGCCTACCGCCTCGAGTGACGCTCACTCGGCAGCCTCGGCCTCAATCTCCAGCGTCGCGAAATAGCGCTCGGCCTCCAGCGCCGCCATGCAGCCCATGGCCGCCGCCGTCACCGCCTGGCGGTAGACCTCGTCCTTGACGTCGCCCGCCGCATAGACGCCGGGGATCGAGGTCGCCGTCGAATCGGGCCGGGTCTTCAGGTAGCCGGACGGCGTCATCTCCAGCTGTCCCTTGAACAACTGGGTCGCCGGCGCGTGTCCGATGGCGATGAAGACGCCGTCGGCGGGGAGCTCCTCCGTCTTGCCGGTTTTGAGGTTCTTGAGCCTCACGCCGGTCACCGACTTGGGATCGGTGGTGCCGAGGATCTCCTCGACCGTTGAGTCCCACACCACCTTGATTTTGGGGTTCTTGGAAAGGCGATCCTGCAGGATTTTCTCGGCGCGGAAGCTGTCGCGCCGGTGCACAACCGTGACCCGGCTCGCAAAGTTCGTGAGGAAGATCGCCTCCTCGACTGCGGTGTTGCCGCCGCCAACCACGATCACCTCTTTGCCCTTGTAGAAGAAGCCGTCGCAAGTGGCGCACGCCGACACGCCGTGGCCCTTGAACGTCTCCTCCGACGGGATGCCGAGCCAGCGCGCCTGCGCGCCCGTGCAGATGATCAGCAAGTCGCAAGTGTAGACCTCGCCCAACTCGCCCTCCAGCCGGATCGGCCGCTTCTGCAGGTCCACCTTCGCGATCTGATCGAGGATGATCTCGGTGCCGACGTGCTCGGCCTGTGCCTGCATCTGCTGCATGAGCCACGGGCCCTGGATCACGTCGGCGAAGCCCGGATAGTTCTCAACGTCGGTGGTGATGGTGAGCTGGCCGCCGGGCTGCGAGCCCTGGATCAGCACCGGCTTCAGCATGGCCCGCGCAGCATAGATGGCAGCCGTGTAGCCGGCCGGCCCGGAGCCGAGAATCAGCACCTTTGCGTGCTTGGGCGGTGTCATCGTTGCCAGTCTCCTCGGGGGCTGCGGCGCCCCCCCTGCTGCCCGGCCCCCTCAGCGCCGGGCCCATAAGATTGGGCCGCACTTAAGGCTGTGCAAGGCCGCCGGTCAATGCGTCGAGAGGCGTTCTCCCAACGATCCCGCCTCGGAGCTCCTACATCGGCACCGGGCCCAAATCGTTGTGCCATTTGCTCATGCTAAGCTAGCCTGTCATGGGAGCATAAAAGCGCTAGGGGTGGATCATGTCGGGCGTCACCGGAAACGCCGCATCGGCGGCCTACGGACTATTCGACCGCGCTTGGACGGCGGCCTGCTGGCCCCTCATCGGCGTCTTGAACTTCATCTTCCGGCCCGACCCGCAGACCGGCGATGTCAGCATCTGGAAGATCATGATTTGGCTCGTTGCCAATGCGACGATCCTCTACCTCGCCGTGATGGATCTCACCTCGCGCCCGCTGTTCTGGACGCTGGTCGCGTTCTTGATCATGCATATCCTCATCATGATGAGCAGCCTGCGCATCATGTACGAGGAAAAACGCGTCATGGAGGGCGCGCTGAAACCCGAGGCCATGAGGTTTTCCGCCTTCGACGCGGTCAACAACCTGCCGATCCTCACCTCCTCTGTGATTTTCTACGTGCTCGGTCTCGCGGCCCTCATCCAGAGCGTGGAGAATGCGGGGATTGCGCTGATCCTGCGTCACAAACCCACGCTGATCACCGAATACGGCGCCTATCTCGCCTGCGTCTTGAACGAGGTCCCGCTCGTCAGCTCGATCATCAACGTGTGGGCCAATCTCGTGCGTCTCTCCGACAACATGACCGCGCAGATCGTCTACAACGGCTGGACCGGCAACGGCGTACGGCTCTTCATCGTGGCCACCATCAGCGTGATCGTGATGCGCGCGCTACTCCTGCGCTTCCAGCAGTGGAGCCAGCAAATCGCCATGGCGCACGCCATCGAATCCGGGACGGCGAGCCCGGAGAGCGTGAGAAAGCGGCTCGTGCGCGTGCCGACCACGCTGCGCAACCACCTGATGACGACGGCGCTCGCCGATCCCGACACCTCGGCGCGCCGGCGCGCGTTGTCCGCTATGGCCAAGCTCGAGGTGCCCCACTTCGCCCGCGACTTCCTGATGAAGCTCGATCGCCACCTCGAGCGCGATCTGGGCTTGGCCCATATCCGCGAGGCGCTCGCGGTCATGAACACCTCCGCGCGCGAAAAAATCGCCGGCGAGCTCAGCCCCATCCTCGAGCGGCAGATGGCATCGATCAAGGATGCGATCGACATGCAGACCAGGGCGCGGCTGGAGGAAATCCGTTCGATGCTGAAGCGCGCCTAGCCACGCAAAGCCCGGCAGCTCAGAGCGCGAAAGGCTAAGACCGCGACATGGACACAACGAGCGCCGGCAAACCGACGCGTCCGCTGCCAGCCGCCGACTTGGCCGATACCGCGCGCCGCCTGAAAGCGATCCTCATCGGCTCGTCCGGCAACCTCGTCGAGTGGTTCGACTTCTATACCTACGCGGCGTTCTCGCTCTATTTTGCGGGCTCCTTCTTTCCCTCCGAAAGCCAAACCGCGCAGCTGCTGCAGACCGCCGCGATCTTCGCCGTCGGCTTCCTGATGCGGCCCATTGGCGGCTGGCTGTTTGGGCATTTCGCCGACCGCCATGGCCGCCGCCTGTCGCTGACCGTTTCGGTGCTGCTGATGTGCGTCGGCTCGTTGATGATCGCCACCACGCCCACCTACGCCAGCGTCGGCGTCGCCGCCCCAGTGATCCTGCTCATTGCCCGCCTGGTGCAGGGGCTCAGTCTCGGGGGCGAGTACGGGACGAGCGCCACCTATCTCTCCGAGGTGGCGCACCCGGAGCACCGCGGCTTCTACTCGAGCTTCCAGTACGTGACGCTCATCGGCGGTCAGCTCATCGCCATGCTGGTGCTGCTCGTCCTGCAGAAGCTGCTGCTTACCCCGGAACAGCTCGAGGCTTGGGGCTGGCGCATTCCTTTCGTGATCGGCGCCGGCTTGGCGATCGTCGCCTATTTCATGCGCCGCGACATGCACGAGACGGACGCGTTCCTGGAGGCGAGCGCCACGATCGACGCGCACTCCAATCCTTTGCGCGGGCTGCTGCAATATCCGCGCGAGGTCGCCATCGTCGTCGGGCTGACGCTCGGCGGCACCGTCGCCTTCTACACGTACACGGTCTACATGCAGAAGTTCCTCGTGAACTCGGCCGGCTTCTCCAAGGACACCTCGACCGTCATCGCGGCCGGCACGCTCTTCGTCTACATGTGCCTGCAGCCGATCGTCGGCGCGATCTCCGACAGGATCGGACGCCGTCCGGTGCTGCTCGCCTTCGGCATCCTCGGCACGCTTCTGACGGTTCCCATCCTCACCGCGCTCGAAGGTGTCACCGATGCCTGGCAGGCCTTCTTTCTCATCATGGGCGCGCTCGTCATCGTCAGCGGATACACGGCCATCAACGCCGTGGTGAAGGCGGAGCTGTTCCCGACCAGCATCCGCGCCATGGGCGTGGGATTCCCCTATGCAGTAACGGTGGCGGTGTTCGGAGGCAGCGCCCAGTGGGTCGCGCTTTATCTGAAGGACATCGGCCACGAGACGGCGTTCTATTGGTACGTGGCGGGCTGCATCTTCGTGTCGCTTCTCGTCTACGCGCTGATGCGCGACACCAAGCACCAGTCGGCCATGCATCGACACAAGTGAGCCTCGGGCGAGGACAGTCGGAGGGCAGGCGTGATCCGCATTGCAACGCCTCTTGCAATTATCTTTCTGCCGCTGCTGGGCTGGAGATCCTCGATCTCCTGTCGTCGGGGCGCCGGATGCTTTTCATAGGCAGGATGGCACCAAGCATTCCGAGGAGTGCCGAAATCGTCCTGGGGCGGCTGCATGCCGCCGAACAGCAGCGCTGGCCAGCCCCACAGCCCAGGCGCGCGCCTGGACCGCCCCTAAGCGCCCGGCGCGACCCGCTGGCGGATATTGGTGCGATGTGCTACGTCCGCGCACCTGTTGCAGCGCACAAAAGTCCTATGAACCTTAGAAACATCGCCATCATCGCCCACGTCGACCACGGCAAGACCACCCTTGTCGACGAGCTCCTGAAGCAGTCCGGCTCCTTCCGCGAGAACCAGCGGGTGGCCGTGCGCGCCATGGACTCCAACGACCTCGAACGCGAGCGCGGCATCACCATCCTGGCGAAGTGCACCTCCGTCGCCTGGAAAGGCACGCGCATCAATATTGTCGATACACCCGGCCACGCCGACTTCGGCGGCGAGGTGGAGCGCATCCTCAACATGGTCGACGGCGCCATCGTGCTGGTCGACGCCTCGGAAGGGCCACTGCCGCAAACCAAGTTCGTGGTCTCCAAGGCCTTGAAGCGCGGCCTCAAGCCAATCGTCGTCATCAACAAGATCGATCGGCCCGACGAGCGGCACTTGGATGTGCTCAACGAGATCTTCGATCTCTTCGCCAACCTCGACGCCACCGACGAGCAACTCGACTTTCCCGTGCTTTATGGCTCGGGCCGCGACGGCTGGATGGCCACCGCGCCGGAAGGGCCCAAGGAGAACCTCGCGCCGATGTTCGATCTGGTGCTCTCGCACGTTCCTGCGCCCAAGATCGAGGCGGGCCCGTTGCGCATCCTGGCAACCACGCTTGAGGCTGATCCCTACTTGGGCCGCATCCTCACCGGCCGCATCACCTCCGGCACCATCCGCCCCAACCAGCAACTCAAGGCGCTGCACTGGGACGGCAAGCAAATCGAGACGTTCCGCGTACAAAAGGTGTTGGGCTTCCGCGGGCTCGAGCGCGTTCCCGTGGAGGAAGCCGAGGCGGGCGACATCGTGGCGATCGCCGGCATGAGCGAGGCGACCGTCGCCGATACGCTGTGCGATCCCGCGGTCGAGACGCCGATTGTCGCGCAGCCGGTCGATCCGCCGACGATCTCCATGGCGTTCCGCATCAACGACGGGCCGCTCGCGGGCCAAGAGGGTGACAAGGTGCAGAGCCGCGTCATCCGCGAGCGCCTCTTCAAGGAAGCCGAGCGCAACATCGCCATCCACATCAGCGAGAACGACGACAAGGACAGCTTCACGGTGGCGGGGCGGGGCGAGCTCCAGCTCGCCATCCTGATCGAGAACATGCGCCGCGAAGGCTTCGAGCTGACCGTCTCGCGCCCCCGCGTCCTGTTCAAGACCGACGAGACGACAGGCGAGCGCCTCGAGCCGATCGAGGAGGTCATCATCGACGTCGACGAGGAGCACTCGGGCATCGTCGTGCAGAAGCTGTCGGAGCGCAGGGGCGAGCTCATGGAGATGCGTCCCTCGGGCGGTGGCCGCCAGCGGCTGGTGTTCCACGTGCCGACCCGCGGGCTATTGGGCTATCAGAGCGAATTGCTCACCGACACGCGCGGTACGGCCGTCATGAACCGTCTCTTTCATGCCTATGCGCCGTTCCGCGGCGAGATACCCGGCCGGCGCACGGGCGTCCTCATCTCCAACGGAGACGGCGAGGCCGCCGCCTATGCGCTGTTCAATCTGCAGGACCGCGGCCCCTTCATGATCGGACCGCAGACGCGCGTCTTCACCGGCATGATCGTGGGCGAGCACACGCGCGAGAACGATCTCGAGGTCAACGTCGTCAAGGGCAAGAAGCTGACCAACGTGCGCGCGTCCGGCAAGGACGAGAACGTGACGCTGACCCCGCCGATGAAGATGACGCTCGAGAAGGCGATGGCCTACATCACCGACGAGGAGCTCGTCGAGATCACGCCAAGCTCGATCAGGCTGAGGAAGCGCTGGCTCGATCCCAACACGCGCAAGAAAATGGAGCGGGCCCGCGAGGTCGCCTGAAAATGGCTGACCTGGCCTTGGCTGTAACATTATTCGTGTTATAGTGTAGCGTTTCCAATCGCTACTAGGACAGGAGGCACTGATGAACAGGGTGATGATTGCTGTTTTTGCCGCGGCCCTTTGCGCTGCTCCGGCTTTCGCCGATGAGAAGCCCTCCGACGAGGAGGCCGGGAAGATCAAGGCAGCGCTCACCGATTGGGGCTGTGAGGGCGGCACCTACGAGAAAGAGAGCGAGGCGACCGGCGTCTACGAGATCGACGATGCCAAGTGCAAAGGCATGCAGTACGACCTCAAGCTCGACAGCGCCTTCAAGGTCATCTCTGTCACACGCGACTGAATCCTTCCACAAATTCGCGAATGTTTTGTGCCGGCCGGTGAGCTCATCGGCCGGCGCAACGCTTTCGGCCCTGGCGTACTCCTGCTAAGCACGCGGTGCGAGGGCTTCACGTGTCATCCAAAATTCCTGACGAGCGAGGCGTAACGCAAGTTGGCCCCGACCGATGGCCGCCCGGCATCACGCCGCCTGCCAAATTCCTCACGGCGCTCGATTATGCCCGAACCGAGGACGGGCACCTGTTCGTGACGGGGCGGGCCGGCACCGGGAAATCGACGCTTCTGCGGTCGCTGCGCGAGATGATCGCGCAAGAGGCAGCCGTGCTCGCTCCCACGGGGCTGGCGGCCGTCAACGTCGGCGGACAGACGATCCATTCCTTCTTTGGTTTCCCGCCGCGGCTCATTCGGCCTGACGACATCCGCCGCAGCCGCAACGGGGGCCTCATGCGCCGCTTGAAGCTCATCATCATCGACGAGGTGTCGATGGTGCGCTCCGACCTCATGTGGGCGATCGATCAGTCGCTGCGCCTGAACCGCGGGCGCCCGCGTGAGCCCTTTGGCGGCGTGCGGCTGTTATTGTTCGGCGACCTGCATCAGTTGCCTCCGGTCGTGCGAAGCGGCGAGGAGGCGGAGCATCTCGAAAGTGCGCACGGTGGCCCCTTTTTCTTTCAATTGCCGTCACTCACCGACGGCGCCGGCATGTCGTTGCTCGAGCTCGAGCACGTGTTTCGTCAGAACGACGAGACGCTGATCGAGGTCCTCAACCGCATTCGCGATGGTGAGGTGACCGAGGAGGATCTTGTCGTCCTCAACGAGCGCACCCATCCCATTCGCACGCTGGGCGAAGGCGACAGCTTCGTCATCCTCACGCCGACCAACGCCGCGGCTCAGCGCATCAACATGGCTTATCTCGATGCGCTCCCCGGCGACGTCAGGCCGTATGAGGCCGGCATCTCCGGCGAGTACGGCCAGTCGGCACACCCGACCGACGCCACGCTGCTGTTGAAGCCCGGCGCCAAAGTGATCCTGTTGCGCAACGATCCCGACAGGCGGTGGGTGAACGGCTCGGTTGCGCGCATCGCGCAGCTGGAGCCGAAACGGGTTTGGATCGAGATCGACGGCAACGTGCACGAGATCGAGCCCGTGTCCTGGGAGGCGCGTCGGTACGCTTTCGACCAGGCCGCCGAGAAGATCGTTGAAAACGTTACCGGCACCTTCCGCCAATTCCCGCTGCGGCTCGCCTGGGCGCTGACCATTCACAAGTCGCAGGGTCTGACGCTCGACCGCGTCTACATCGACCTCGGCCGCGGCACGTTCGCGCATGGCCAAGCCTACGTCGCGTTGTCGCGCTGCCGCTCGCTCGAAGGTCTGGCACTCGCGCGCCCGCTGCGGCCGACCGATATCCTCTTTGACCGATCGGCCATGGGCTACCGCGACAAATTCCCTCATCTGTAGTTGGTTTGGATCAAGGCCGGGCGCAGCCCCCTCCGTTAATGCTGGTTTGAGCGGAGGCCCCCACGTTCCACATCTTTGGTGCACCGCAACATATTTTTATGTTGCAATGCACAAAAAGCTACCCTATATACGAAGACGCAAGGCTTGCGGGGCGCCAATGCAACCCGCGCCTCCAGACGAGCCGCCCGCACCCAACTAGCCGGCCCACACCAATTCATAATGGAGACACCCATGAACGACCAATTCACCCGTCAGGCTCAGGACATGCTCGCAGCGGCCAAAGAGGCGCGCATCCCGGAGAACGTGCAGGCGTTTGCCGAGGACAGCGTCGCCAAGACGCGCGATGCCTACACCAAGATGAACGCGGCCGCCCAGGACGGGGTCAAGGCCATGCAGGAGATCATGCTGGCCGCCCAGGCTGGCGCCAAGTCCTTCAGCGAGAAGATGCTCCACACGGCAACCGTCAACGCCGAGGCGGCATTCGATGCGGCCGAGGCGATGGCCAAAGCCAAGACCGTTCCCGAGATGGCGCGCCTGCAGGCGACCTTCGTTCAGCAGCAGCTCGCGACCGCAAGCGCGCAGACGAAGGAGTTCTTCGAGCTCTCCAACAAGATTGGCCGGCAGACGCTCGAGAGCATGAATGCCGCCGCCACCAAGACCTTCGAGCAGATGAAGAGCGTCGGCTGAGGCTTCGCTAGCGGTCAGCCTCGTACCGATGCTTTATCATAGTCAGCAGGGCCCGCGGAGCCGTTCCCGGGCCCTGATCAATTCCAGGCCCAACTTTCAGCAAACTATTAGGTGCCAATGTGCAACGAAAGATGCCAAGGTAATGCATCTGCCCGGGGTCGTGCATGCTGGGTGCAAGTTCACATTGCGAGGTCCGTCGCGGCAGTCTCACCGATGCGCCGGCGCTGGGCGAAGTCTTCCGAGTAGCATGGCGCCAAGCCTACCTCGGCATCATCCCCCATTTGCATCTCGACAACATGATTCGCCGGCGCGGCACCGAGTGGTGGCGCTCCACGATCAAATCGGGAAACGGCGTCCTCGTCTTGCAGGTCTCCGGCACCGTTGCCGGCTATGCCACGCTCGGCGCGGCCCGTGCGCGAGGACCACAGGAAGGCGAGATCTACGAGCTCTACGTGACGCCGACCCATCAGGGCCTGGGCTTTGGCGAGCTCCTCTTCGAAGCCTGCCGCCACCACCTCGATACGCGTCAGCTTTCGGGTCTCATCGTCTGGGCGCTCGCCGACAACGCCCGGGCGAGGGAGTTCTACTGGCGCCGGGGCGGACGGCCGGTGGGAGCCGGCTTCGAGCGGTTCGGCGACAAGCGGCTCAAGAAGATCGCCTTCGCCTGGGATTGACGCTTAAGTGCGACCTCCCATCGCCAGAGCGCCCTAGCGATTCTCCCGACAACCCCCTCTCTTGCGCATCAAAGCCGAGACCCGCCTTGCCGCGTCCGGCCCTGCCCCGACGGCCCGTTCGCAGTTGCAGAACAAAGGCGCCTCTAAGCCACAGAGTTGCGCCCTGCTCTTCCTCTTGGCCGGAGGCGTTGCTATACCGCGGCCCACTTCCATCGCACCAAGTCGAGGTCGCCTGATGAAAATCGCCGTGATGGGCGTCGCCGGCCGCATGGGCCAAGAGCTCGTGCGCGCGGTCCACGAGACGGACGGGTGCACGATCGCCGGGGCTACCGAGCGGGCCGATTCGCCCGTCGTCGGCATGGATGTCGGGACGCTTGCCGGCATTGGACCCATCGGCGTCGCGGTAAGCGCCGACCCGCTCGAGGTCATCGCAAAGTCGGAAGGCATCCTCGATTTCACCGCGCCGAAGGCGACGCTCGAGTTCGCCGAGCTCGCCGCCAATGCGCGCATCGTGCACGTCATCGGCACCACTGGCTTCACGCCCGCGGACGAGGCGCATATCGCCGCAGCGGCGCGCCATGCTCCCATCATCAAGGCCGGCAACATGAGTCTCGGCGTCAATCTCCTGGTCGCCATCACGCGTCGGGTTGCCGAGGCGCTGGACGAGGATTTCGACATCGAGATCGTGGAGATGCATCACAGGGACAAGGTCGATGCGCCCTCGGGCACCGCGCTCATGCTGGCCGAGGCCGCAGCCGAGGGACGCGGCATCGATCTTGGCCAGCACGCGGTAAGGGGCCGCGACGGCGTTACCGGTCCGCGCCGGCGCGGCGACATCGGCATGGCGAGCCTGCGCGGGGGCAGCGTCGTCGGCGAGCACCGCGTGATCCTTGCCGGACCAGGCGAGCGCATCGAGCTTACTCATCTCGCCGGCGATAGAGGTATCTTCGCGCGCGGGGCCGTGAAGGCAGTGTTGTGGGGCCGCGGCAAGGCGCCGGGGCTCTACTCGATGTCCGACGTGCTCGGTTTGTAAATTTGGGAACCGCTGGTGTGGCGCCACCTAAGAAAAACAATCACATTCTCGTGCTGGTGCGACACGGGGAGAGCGAGTGGAACCGGCGCAATCTGTTCACCGGCTGGCACAACCCCGACCTCTCCGAGAAAGGCCTGATCGAGGCGCTCGTCGCTGGACGCTTGCTCAAGGCCGAAGGCCTCATCTTCGACATCGCCTTCACCAGCCGCCTGAAGCGGGCGCAGCGCACGCTCGACATCATCCTGTCCGAGCTGGGCCAGTCCAACATCGAGATCCGCTACAGCGAAGCCTTGAACGAGCGCCACTACGGCGATCTGTGCGGGCTCAACAAGGATGAGGCGCGCGAGCGTTGGGGCGAAGAGCAGGTCGAGGTCTGGCGGCGCAGCTACGACATCCCGCCGCCCGGCGGCGAAAGTCTGAAAGACACGGCCGACCGCGTGCTGCCTTACTATGCGGACGAGATCTGGCCCGAGCTGAGGGCCGGCAAGACCGCAATCGTGTCGGCACACGGAAACTCGCTGCGTGCTCTCATCATGACTTTGGAAGGACTGAGCGAGCAGGAGATCCTGGACCGCGAGTTCGCGACCGGAGCTCCCATCATCTATCGCCTGTCGTCGGACGGCACCGTGATCGAGCGCAAGGACTTGCTCCCGACCCGCAGCCTCGATGCCCCTCCCGAGGACGTCTTGTAAGGGGGAACAGGTCATGGCCTTCAAGGATCTCGTCGATACGGTCGAGGAGGGCACGACCAAGCACCGCGACCGGCTGATCGCCGTCTACATCGGCGTGCTGGCGGTCGCGCTCGCCATCTGCAGCGTCGGCGCCGGCAATGCCACCAAGGACGCCACCGCACGCAACATCGAAGCTGCCAACGCTTGGGCCTTCTTCCAGGCCAAGAACATCCGCCGCAACGACGTGCGCCTCCAGATCGATGCCCTGCAGCTCAAGCTTGCGACCGAACCTGAGCTGCCGGCGCCGGCCCGGACCGCGATTGAGAGCAAGATCAAGGATTACCGCGCCAATGAAGCACGGCTGAGCTCGGAGCCCGAGACGGGCGAAGGGCTGAAGCAGCTGCTCGCCAAGGGCAAGTCGCTGGAAGCGCAGCGCGACTGGGCCATGCGCAAGGACCCTTATTTCGACTACGCGCAGGCGCTCTTGCAGATCGCCATCGTGCTGGCCTCGGTGTCGATCATTACCGGCGGAACGAGCCTCCTCATCCTGAGCATCGTCCTGGCGAGCGGTGGCGCTCTCCTGACCTTCAACGGCTTCACCCTCGCCTACGCCCTTCCCTATATCGGCTAGCCGCTTTTTCTTGCCCCCAGATCTTCTTGCCCCGAGATCGCCGGGCGGGTAGCACTACCCGCGCGCCGCCAAACCGAGATGAGACCCTTTCCGATATGACCACCTATCGCTTGCTTCTGCTGCCCGGCGACGGGATCGGCCTCGAGACCATGGCCGAGGTCGAACGCGTCATCGCCTTCTTCAACGAGACGGCCAAGGGCGCCAAGTTCGCGACCGAGACGGACCTCGTCGGCGGCGCCGCCTTCGACAAGCATGGCGTGGCGATCAGCGACGAGGCGATGGCCAAAGCACAGGACGCCGACGCCGTCATCTTCGGCGCCGTCGGCGGCCCGAAGTGGGATGGTGTTCCTTATGCCGTGCGCCCCGAGGCGGGCCTCTTGCGACTGCGCAAGGACCTGGGCCTCTTCGCCAACCTGCGCCCGGCCATCTGCTATCCGGCGCTGGCGGATGCCTCCTCCTTGAAGCGCGAGCTCGTCGAAGGGCTCGACATCATGATCGTGCGCGAGCTGACGGGCGGCGTCTATTTCGGCGAGCCCAAGGAGATCGTCACGCTCGAGAACGGGGAGAAGCGCGCGGTCGATACCCAGATCTACACCACGCACGAGATCGAGCGCATCGCCAAGGTCGCCTTCGACCTCGCGCGCAAGCGCTCGGGCAAGGTGCACTCCGCCGAAAAGCGCAACGTCATGCGCACGGGCGTGTTGTGGAACGAGGTGGTGACGGCGACGCATAAGGCCTATGCGCCGGATGTGACGCTCGAGCACATCCTCGCCGACAACTGCGCCATGCAGCTCGTGCGCAATCCGAAGCAGTTCGACGTCATTGTGACCGACAACCTGTTCGGCGACGTGCTCTCCGACGAGGCCGCCATGACGACGGGCTCGCTCGGCATGCTGCCGTCGGCCTCGCTCGGCGCACCCGACCCCAAGACCGGCAAGCGCAAGGCCCTCTATGAGCCCTGCCATGGCTCGGCGCCGGACATCGCGGGCAAGGGCCTCGCCAATCCCATCGCCACCATCGCCTCCTTCGGCATGGCGCTGCGCTACTCCTTCGACATGGGTAAAGAGGCCGATCTGCTCGATTCCGCCATCGCCGCGGCCCTCGCCGCGGGCCTCAGAACCGCCGACATCATGCAGCCCGGCATGCGCCAGGTGGGAACGGGCGAAATGGGCGCTGCCATCGTCAAGGAGCTGGGCAAGCTCGCGACTTGAGCCAAGCCGGCGCCCGCCAGGCCTTGCAACACGGGCCTGCCGCGCGTAAGTGATCGCCCGCAGAAGCGATAGGATCTCAGCGATGGGCTACAGGATTGCCGTTGTCGGCGCCACGGGCAACGTGGGCCGTGAAATGCTGAACGTGCTGGCCGAGCGCGAGTTTCCGGCCGAAGAGGTCTATGCGATTGCGTCGCGCCGTTCGCGTGGCACCGAGGTGTCGTTCGGCGACAAGACGCTCAAGTGCCACGATCTGGAGCAGTTCGACTTCTCCAAGGTGGACTTCTGCCTCATGTCGGCGGGCTCGACCGTTTCCAAGGAGTGGTCGCCCAAGATCGGCGCCAAGGGCTGCATCGTCATCGATAATTCGTCCGCCTGGCGCTATGACCGGGACGTGCCGCTGATCGTTCCTGAGGTGAACGCCGACGCGGTCAAGGGCTATACCAAGAAGAACATCATCGCCAATCCCAACTGCTCGACCGCACAGCTCGTCGTCGTCCTGAAGCCGCTGCACGATGCGGCGACGATCAAGCGCGTCGTGGTTGCGACCTATCAATCCGTGTCGGGCGCCGGCAAGGAGGCGATGGACGAGCTATGGCGGCAGACCAAGAGCATGTACGTCCCGGGGACGGACGTCGAGCCGAGTAAGTTCACCAAGCAGATCGCCTTCAACTGCATTCCTCAAATCGACGTCTTCATGGAGGACGGCTACACGAAAGAGGAATGGAAGATGCTGGCCGAGACCAAGAAGATTCTCGATCCCCGCATCAAGCTGACCGCGACCTGCGTGCGCGTGCCGGTGTTCGTCGGCCACTCCGAGGCGGTCAACATCGAGTTCGAGAAGCCGCTCTCAGCCGCGGATGCGCGCGAGATCCTGCGCACAGCCCCGGGTGTCCTCGTCGTCGACAAACGCGAGCCGGGCGGCTACGTGACGCCGGTCGAGGCGGCCGGCGAGTTCGCAACCTACGTGTCGCGCATTCGCGAGGACGCGACCGTCGACAACGGCCTGGCGCTGTGGATCGTGGCGGACAATCTCTTGAAGGGCGCCGCGCTGAATACGGTGCAGATCGCCGAGACGATCATCAACCGCAAGCTCTTGCCCAACGCGGCCTGAGGGCCCGAGCATCCGCTCGAGCGGCCGCCAGCTCATTCAAGCTTGCTTTTCGGCGCATTCGTCCTTGGACTGCAGGCTGCCGAGCGCTTCGACGATCGCGTGCAGGTCCTGCAGGAAGCGCTCGCGCTGGTGACCGGGAAGCACGGCGAGGATTTTGTCGTCGACGCGGCGCGCCAGCGGGTCGGTGGCCTTGAGGACGCGCCAGCCCTCCTCGGTGAGCTTGACCGCATAGGCGCGCGCATCGTCCTTGGTGCGCCGGCGCTGCAGCAAGCCCTTCTTGAGCATGCGCCTTACGATGTCGGCCAGAGTCGAGCGGTCGACGCCGGTCTTCTCGACCAGATGCGTCTGGCTTACACCCTCGTTTTGCGAGACAGCCACCAACACCGCGTATTGCCGCGGCGTCAGATCTTCGGCGCCCATCTCACCTTGGAAGATATCGCTGGCGCACTGTCCTGCCCGATGCAAAAGATGAATTGGCGATCGCTCCAGCCTTCCGACCGCCATATCGCGTGCCCTATGCCGTGCCATGATTATCATTGGTCAAGGTAAAGGCTCGTCCGAAACGTCGCCTCGTCGGACAACGGATCAACCCCCCGAGCCCACCTTTGCCGGTGAGGAAAAGGTTACAGTGCGATTTGGAGAAAATACCAGTTTCGAGCGTTCGTCTAGAGCAAAACAACTCTAGCCGCCAACAATTCGCAAGATATTGTCGCACAGCATTTTGAATACTGAGTGTCAGTGCAAAGATCTTCTGACAAGCGATTGGGTTAATCGTTGGGAAGTTCGTACTGGCGTAACAAGCCGATCTGAGCGACGGCGAAAGCCATGGTCAGCGGCATGATGCCGAAGACCTTGAAGCTCACCCAGGCGTCGGTAGAGAACGAGCGCCATACGATCTCATTCAACACGGCGAGACACACAAAGAAACAGGCCCAACGCAGGGTCAGCTTGCGCCAACCTTCCTCCGTCAGCCGGAACACCTCGCCAAACACGATCTTCAACAGAGACTGACCGTAGAAAAGTCCGACGAACAGCGCGCCCCCGAAGAGCGCATTCACGATCGTCGGCTTGATCTTGATGAAGTGGTCGTCATGCAGCCACAACGTGAGGCCGCCGAACACCATGACGCAGACGCCGGTCACCAGCGGCATGACCGGGATGCGCCCGAACAGGATGCGGGAGGCGATGAGCGAGGCGATCGTGGCCGCCATGAAGGTGCCGGTCCCCCAGAAGATGCCCGCACGCGCGTTGACGACGAAGAAGACGACGAGCGGGCCGACCTCGACCAGGAGCTTGAGCATCTGGGCCCCGACCGAGGGCCCCTCCGCCGGCTTGGTGTCTGCCTCGTTTGCCATCATGCCTCCTCGCTCAACTCTTGCTCGAATCTTGCTCGAAATCCGATCCGCTCCAGCGGAATCTGTCCTCCACCTGCACCCTAGCCCAGCTTGGCTTCCCGCGATTGTGGCAGCGACGGCTTGCCCTCGACCTCGGCGGCGTCCGGGTCCGATGCGGCAGGGTCGGGCCCGTTCGCAGCCTTGGCTGCCGGCGACCGCGCCAGCGAGCTCGGCGTCGGCAGCAGCACCATGGGTTTCTTTTCGGGGACGCGATAACGCTGCATGGCACGCGTCAGATACCAGGCATAGAACCCCGACAGCGGCATGATGAGCGCCACCTTGAAAGCGATCCAGATCCCGACGCCGTCCATCTGTAAGCCCAGGACATTGTAGATCTGCTCGTCCTTGAAGGTCAGGCGCACGAACTCGTTGGCGAATGCCGTGAAGACGAAGAACCAGGCGAAGCTCCACGTGAACTTGTCCCAGCCCTCCTTGGTGTAATGGAACGTCTTCTCGAACACGTACTTGAAGAAATTCCGCTCGTACCACAAGCCGCCGAACAGGAACGCCGCGAACATCGCATTGAAGATCGTTACCTTGATCTGCACCCACATGGCATCGTGGGTCACGATCGTCATGGTCCCGAACACCACCGTCACCGTGGAGGCGATCAGCGGAAAGATGGGCAGGCGCCCCAGCACAATCAGCATCGCGAAGATCGCGACCACGGTCGAGATGATGAGCGCCCACGTGCCGGCCGTGATGCCGTACATTGCGTTGACGAGGAACATCAAGACGAGCGGGCCGAACTCGCTCAGGATGTTCACCGTCTGCTCAAGATTGAAAGGCATCAATCGCTTCAACGCGCCCATGTGCCCGAGATCATCCTTTCCCTGTTAACATTTGTTGATTATCGCCCTTTTGAGCCGCCTTTGCGGCTTTCTCAGCCACCCGCTATGGCCTCGGCGAACTCACCGGGATCGAACGGCTGCAAGTCGTCGACGCCCTCGCCGATGCCGATCGCGCGCACCGGCAGTCCATGCTTGGCGGAGATGGCCACCAGAATTCCCCCCCTCGCCGTGCCGTCGAGCTTGGTCATGACGAGGCCCGTGACGCCGGCGCGCTCGCGGAAGACATCCACTTGCGCCAAGGCATTCTGACCCGTCGTGGCATCGAGCACCAGCAGCACGTCGTGGGGAGCCGTGGGGTCGACCTTGCGCAGCACGCGGATGACCTTGGCAAGCTCCTCCATCAGCCCTTCCTTGTTCTGCAGCCGCCCCGCAGTGTCGACCAGCAGGACGTCGGCACCTTCGGCGCGCGCTTGCACCAAAGCGTCATAAACAAGACCGGCCGCATCCGAATTGACGGCGCGCGCCACCACCGTCGCGCCTGTGCGCTCGCCCCAGATCTTGAGCTGGTCAATGGCCGCGGCGCGAAAGGTGTCGCCGGCTGCAAGCATCACCGACTTGCCCTCGCGGATGAGTTGCGCGGCGAGCTTGCCGATCGTCGTCGTCTTGCCGGTGCCGTTGACGCCGATGACCAGGATGACGTGCGGCTTGTGGCCGGCGTCAATCGTCAGGGGCTCAGCCACCGGCGCCAGCACGCGCTCCACCTCGGCCTTCAAGACGGCGCGCACGTCGTCGGCTTCGATGCCCTTCTCGTAGCGCCCCTTGCCCAGCGTCGTGATGATGCGCTCGGCCGTATCGAGACCCAAGTCCGCCTCGATCAGCACGTCCTCCAGATCCTGAAGCGTGTCCACATCGAGCTTGCGCTTGGTGAAGATGCCGGTGATGCCGTCCGACAATTTGGCCGACGTCTTGCCGAGTCCTTGCCGCAGGCGGCCGAACCAGCCCCCCGATGCAGCGCGCGGCTCCTCCGCCGCCTCCACTGCCGTCGCCGTCTCGGGCGCGGGCTTTGCGCCCCACAGCCGGCCAAAGCCACCCTGGCGCTTGGTTCCCTGCTCGCTCACGCCACCACCTCGCCGGAGAGTCGCCGTCCATCGTGCCCGGCGACGCGCGCGCAGACGAGCGACCCCGGCGGATCGGCAGCGGCGACGCAGATCTCGGCGAACTGCCGCGTGCGGCCGAGGCCGTCCCGCTCCATCAGGACCTCGACCTCTAAGCCGGTCTGCGCGGCAAGAAACCGGGTGAGGGCCCCTGTTCCCTTTTCGCGCAAGCGCGCGGCGCGCTCCTTCACGAGGGCGCGTGCGACCTGCGGCATGCACGCAGCCGGCGTGCCCTTGCGCACCGAGAACGGAAAGACGTGGAGGAAGGTGAGGCCGCAGTCGTCAACGACGCTGAGCGAGTTTGAAAACATCTCCTCGGTCTCGGTGGGGAAGCCCGCGATCAGATCGGCGCCGAACACCACGTCGGGGCGCACCCGGCGCACGTCCTCGCAGAAGCGCACCGCATCGGCGCGCGAGTGGCGCCGCTTCATGCGCTTCAGGACCAAATCGTCGCCCGCCTGCATGGAGAGATGCAGGTGCGGCATCAGGCGCTCCTCCTCGGCCACCGCCCGCATCAGGTCCGCGTCCGCCTCGACCTGGTCGATGGAGGAAAGCCGCAGCCGCTGCAGCTCCGGCACGTGCTTCAGGATCTGGCGCGCCAGCGTGCCGAGCGTCATCGAGCCGGGAAGGTCGGCGCCATAGGCGGTGATGTCGACGCCCGTCAGCACGACCTCGCGGCAGCCGCCCTCGACCAGGCGGCGGATCTGCGCCACGACCTCGCCCGCTGGCACCGAGCGCGACGGCCCGCGGCCGAACGGAATGATGCAGAAAGTGCAACGGTGATCGCAGCCGTTCTGCACCTGCACGTAGGCGCGGGCGCGCGAGCCGAAGCCGTCGATCAGATGGCCGGCGGTCTCGCGCACGCTCATGATGTCGTCGACCTGCACGCGCTCGCATGATCCCGTCGACAGCCCTGCGAACGTCTCCGCCTTGAGCTTCTCGGCGTTGCCGACGACGTGATCGACCTCGGCAAGCGCCGCAAATCGCTCCGGCTCGACCTGGGCAGCGCAGCCGGTGACGATGAGGCGCGCGCCCGGGTGCTCGCGGCGCAGCTTGCGGATCGCCTGCGTCGCCTGGCGCACGGCTTCGCCCGTCACCGCGCACGTGTTGACGATGATGGCGTCTTCGAGCCCGGCGTCGGACGCGTTCTTGCGCATCACCTCCAACTCGTACGCATTGAGCCGGCAGCCGAGCGTAATGATGAGTGGCTCCGACATTCCTTACCTTGCCATCCCAAACCTAGCCGTCCCAAGTCGCATGCGCCGACCCAAAAACCAAAACGCGCCGGCCGCTCTCATCCAGGCCGGCGCTCCCTATCACTCATCACACAGCTGGCGGCTCAATACTCGACAACTTTGACGCCCGCTAGACTGGCACTGGAGACAGGGTTTCCGGCGACAGCGTGCCTTCGAGCTCGAGCTCCGTCGGGCCGCACATCAGGATGTGCCCGTCGGCCATCCAATCGATCAGGAGCGGGCCTCCCGGCAGCTCGACCGTCACCCGCCGCCCGGTAAGGTTCTTGCGCGCCGCCGCCACGGCCGCGGCGCACGCTGCCGTGCCGCAGGCGCGTGTGAGACCGGTGCCCCGCTCCCACGTCCTCAGCTTGAGGCGATCGCGCGAGGTGACCTGGGCGAGCGAGATGTTGGCGCGCTCGGGAAAGAGCGGGTGGTTCTCCAGCAGAGGTCCGAAGCGGGCGAGGTCGTGGGCATCGACATCGTCGACCCAGAAGATCGCGTGCGGGTTGCCGACGTTGACCACCGAGGGCGAATGCAGGACCGGGGCGTCGATCGGCCCGATCTGCAGCTCGATGCCGGTCGTATCGTGGAAGGGCTCGGCCAGCGGGATCTCGTCCCAGGCGAAGCGCGGCACCCCCATGTCGATGGTGACGTGCTCCGGGCTTTCGACCTCGGCCCGCAACAGGCCGGCATTGGTCTCCACCGTCAGCTCGCGTCGGCCGCTCTCTTGCGCCATTAGCCAAGCGACGCAGCGGGTCGCGTTGCCGCAAGCGCCGACCTGCGATCCGTCGGCATTGAAAATGCGCATGAATACGTCGGCGGTGCTCGAGGGCTCCAGCACGATCACCTGATCGCAGCCGATGCCGTGTGCGCGGTTGCTGATGCGGCGGGCATCCTCCGGCGTCAGTTGAAGCGCGCGTGCGCGCGCGTCGAGCACGACGAAGTCGTTGCCGAGCCCGTTCATTTTGCGAAAGGGGAGGGTGGCCGAGCCATTCATGTGCCCATATATGGCGCCAGAGTGCCAAAAGACAATCGAACAAAGATCGGGCGGCAATGTTCAAGGAAAACAAGCAGATCATCGGCGCCGCGCTGGCACTGGCGCTGAGCCTGGCGGCCACTCCCGCCCGAGCGGTGATCACGGATGCGCCGGCCCCCGCCAAGCCCAGCAAAATCAAGGTCGAGACGGTCGCCGACGGGCTCGAGCATCCCTGGTGCCTGCAGTTCCTGCCCGACGGCCGCTTGCTCGTCAGCGAGCGCCCGGGGCGACTGCGGCTCGTCACCAAGGACGGAAAGCTGTCCCAGCCCATCGCCGGAGTGCCTGAGGTCGCGGCCGTGGGCCAAGGCGGGTTGCTCGACGTGCTGCTGGCGCCCGACTACGACAAGACGGGGACGATCTATTTCTCCTACGGCGAGCCGCGCGGGGAGGAAAAGAACGGCACCAGCGTGGCGCGCGCCAAGCTGGTGCTCGAGGGCGAGAGCGGGCATCTGGAGGATGTGAAGGTCATCTTCCGGCAGCAGCCGGCGTTCAAAAGTCCCTATCATTTCGGCTCGCGCCTCGTTTGGGCACGCGACGGCACGTTGTTCATCACTACGGGCGAGCGCAATTTCGGACGCCAGGAGGCGCAAAATCCGGGGAACGACCTTGGCAAGGTCATCCGTATCAATCCCGACGGCACCATACCCGACGACAACCCCAAGCTCCCTGGGTGGGCGCCTGAGGTCTGGTCGATCGGCCACCGCAACATGCAGGGCGCGGCCCTGCGTCCCGACACGGGCCAGCTCTATACGGTCGAGCACGGTGCCCGCGGCGGCGATGAGCTCAACCATCCCGAGAAGGGCAAGAACTACGGCTGGCCCATCATCACCTACGGCATCGACTACAGCGGCGAAAAGATCGGCGAAGGCATCACCGCCAAGGAGGGCATGGAGCAGGCGGTCTATTATTGGGTGCCGTCGATCGCCACCTCTGGCCTCGCGTTCTACACGGGCGACCTGTTCCCTGACTGGAAGGGCAACGCCTTCGTCGGCGGTCTCGCCGGACAGCACATCGAGCGGCTCGTGTTTGACGGCGACGATGTGGTGGCCGCAGAGGAGCTTTTGGGCGATGAGGGCAAGCGCATCCGCGACGTGCGCTCCGGCCCGGACGGCGCGCTGTGGGTGTTGACCGACGACACCGGCGAAGTGCTGCGCGTCACCCCCGCGGTCCGTTAACAACTTGTCATTTCGCGTCCATGCCGCTGCAACGGCCGCTGCGTCACACTCGCCGACACGGCATAATTCTTCAGTTCTTTCGAGTGGAGGCGGCAATGACGACAAGCAAAACAAACACGACCGATATGCGGGACAGGATGACGCCTGGTCTAGCTCTCTGCGCCGCCATGATCCTGATCCTCTCACCACTTCCAGCTAGCGCCTACACGGGCCAAGAACTGGCTAAGGGAGCAAAGGTCAGTATCGCCGAAGCGCGGGCCATTGCTTTGAAGGCGCACCCCGGTGCAATCACCGACGAAGAATTGGAAAAAGAACAAGGTGGAACTGGCCTTCGCTACTCTTTTGACATCAAAACTGGCTCCGACACACAGGAAGTCGGCGTCGACGCGCAGACCGGCACGGTGCTGGAGAACGCAAAGGAAGGTCCCAATCCTGACTAGGCCGATGCTCCGTGACATCGATCAGCGTGTTGGAAAATGGCCGCAGTAGTAAGGCCATTTTCTTATTGTGACACGGGGAGAAGCTATTCACTCTAGCTCGTGAACACGCTCGGACTGAGCGTCGCGGCGGCGGATAGGGAACAGTTGGGCCCTGTCGGCGCTTGACTCACGTCAACCGGGGCCCCGTAGTCCGGCGGCATAGTGTCGTCACAAGTTTGCCAGCGGCCATCCCCCGGAGGCCACCTCATGACTGCGCATCTTTCCCGATCGAGCAGCCGGCTCCTCGAGCTGTCCTTCGTCGCGCCGCGCCCCTGCCGCTGCACTGGCTGCATCTGCCTGACGCCGCCGGAGCGCCGCGCGCTGCGCCGCGTCGGCCGCATCGTGCGTCAATGGAAACGCCAAGAACGGCGCGATGCCCGCCGCCGGCAACGGACGCAAGGCCGGTAATTCCGGCCAGGTTGACAGCGCGGGCGCCTTAGAGGCATTGTCCGCGCCAC
This sequence comes from uncultured Alphaproteobacteria bacterium, assembly GCA_963728165.1. Taxonomy (GTDB): domain Bacteria; phylum Pseudomonadota; class Alphaproteobacteria; order Rhizobiales; family Hyphomicrobiaceae; genus Hyphomicrobium_A. The sequence goes on from CAVSIY010000006.1 coordinate 766,073, forward strand.
TCAAGACGGTTCTGACACCAGAGCCGCCGCCCGGTCCGCGGAATGATCCATGAGACCGGGGGGTCAACACCCGCCAGCGCGTTGCGCCCGCGGGTGCATTTTCGTTTTGTGCGAGCGGACATAGGACGCATGTTTCAATCGCTGTCAGACCGCCTCTCCGGCGTCCTCGACAAGCTGACGCGGCGCGGCGCGCTTACCGAGAGCGACGTCGGCGAGGCGATGCGCGAGGTGCGCCGCGCACTGCTCGAGGCCGACGTGGCGCTCGAGGTCGTCCGGGACTTCACCGAGAAGGTCAAAGCCAAGGCGATCGGCCAGGACGTCGTGCGCTCGATCACGCCCGGCCAGATGGTGGTCAAGATCGTCCACGACGAGCTCGTCGCCATGCTCGGCTCGGACGCAGCACCCATCGACCTCAACGCGGCGCCGCCCGTCGCCATCATGCTGGTCGGCCTGCAGGGCTCGGGCAAGACCACGACGACGGCCAAGATCGCCAAGCGGCTCACCGACCGCGACAAGAAGAAAGTGCTGATGGCCTCGCTCGACACGCGCCGGCCGGCGGCGCAGGAGCAGTTGCGCGTGCTGGGCGAGCAGACCGGCATCGACACGCTCCCCATCATCGCCGGCCAGACGCCGCAGCAGATCGCGCGGCGCGCGCTCGATGCCGGGCGCCTCGGCGGCTACGACGTCGTCATGCTCGACACGGCGGGCCGCACCCACATCGACGAAGCGTTGATGACGGAATCGGTCGAGGTCCGCGATATCGCGCATCCGCACGAGACGCTGCTCGTCGCCGACAGCCTCACCGGCCAGGACGCCGTCAACGTGGCGAAGGCGTTCGACGCGCGCGTCGGCATCTCCGGCATCGTGCTGACGCGCGCCGACGGCGATGCGCGCGGCGGCGCCGCCCTGTCGATGCGCGCCGTCACCGGCAAGCCGATCAAGCTTCTGGGCGTCGGCGAGAAGTGGGACGCGCTGGAGGACTTCCACCCCTCGCGCGTCGCCTCGCGCATCCTCGGTATGGGCGACGTCGTCTCGCTGGTGGAGAAGGCCGCGCAGACGATCGACGTCGCGAAGGCCCAGAAGATCGCCCAGAAGATGAAGCAGGGCGCCTTCGACCTCGACGACATGGCCGAGCAGCTAAAGCAGATGCAGAAGATCGGCGGCATGTCGGGCGTGCTCGGCATGATGCCGGGCATGGGCAAGATCAAATCGCAGATCGCCAGCGCCAACCTCGACGACGGCATCCTGAAGCGCCAGCACGCCATCATCACCTCGATGACGCCGAAGGAGCGCCGCAACCCCAAGGTGCTCGACGCCAAGCGCAAGCGGCGCGTCGCGTCGGGCTCCGGCACCAAGGTCGAGGACGTCAACCGCCTCATCAAGATGCACCGGCAGATGGCGGACATGATGAAGACGCTCGGTCGCAACAAGGGCATGCTCAACCGCCTGGTGAGGGGTGGCGGCGACGGCGCCCCGAGCGAGGCCGAGATGGCCGCCATGCAGGAGGAGCTCGGCAAGCTCGATCCCAAGGCGCTCGAGCAGCTCCCCAAAGACTTGAGGGACACGCTGCCCAAGGGCCTTCCGGGTCTCGGCGGCGGCGGCCTGCCGAAGCTGCCCGGGCTCGGCAGGGCTCTGCCCGGACTGGGCGGGGCCCTTCCCAAATTCCCCGGCGTGCCGGGAAAGAAGAAGTAGCAAAATCACCAAGCAACCAGTGACGAAGGAAGAGCAGAAATGTCCGTGAAGATCAGGCTGGCGCGCGGCGGCGCCAAGAAGCGGCCCTACTACTACGTCGTCGCGGCGCATACGACCTCGCCCCGTGACGGGCGCTACATCGAGCAGATCGGCACCTTCAACCCGATGCTCAAGAAGGATGACGAGAACCGCATCAAGCTGAACCTGGAGCGCTGCAAGTACTGGCTCTCGGTCGGGGCGCTGCCGACCGATCGCGTCGCCCGCTTCCTCGATGCCGCGGGGCTGATGAAGCGCACGGCCTCCAACAACCCCAACAAGGCCAAGCCGAAGAAGAAGCGGGTGGAGCGCGAGGCCGCACAAGCGGAGAAGGCGAAGGCCGCTGCGGAAGCCGCTGCTGCCCCGGCGGAGGCCCCGGCCGAGCCGGCGGCCTGAGACCCCTGGGCAGACGTTCCGTACACAATCTTTGCGCGCATAGGAACTGTCGCTCAACCATGTCGCGCATTGTGTGTTGCGCCCCTTGGACCCGCCGCTAGGGTTTCCGGCGGACCGAGGGGCACGCCATGCTCGAGGACGGCATCTATGGCTTGCGGTACACGGCCGAGCGCGCGGGCGAGGCTGAAGCCGGCAACGCGCTCGCCGTGCTGAGGGCGGGCAAGATCCTCGGGTCGGACCCCTGGGGCGGCGTGTTCGTGGGGTCGTGCGAGTTCGACCCGGCAGCCCGCCTCACCAAGGTGCGTCTGCAATTCGACGTGCCGCCCGAGGGCACGCTCATCACCGGTTTTTCTGCTGGCCCCACCGGGGCCGTGCTCGATATCGTCGGAGCTGTCGCAGGCGCGTCGCCCGTTGCGGCAACCGTCGTCGAGGTCGCGGGCACGCCCGTCAACGTCGAGCTCACCTATCTGGGGCCGCTTCCCAGCTAGCAGCAGAACCGAATTCGCTTCAGGTGGCGATGATCGAGAAGAACCGCCGCATTCTCTTGGGCCGCATCGCCGCGCCCCATGGCATTCGCGGCGACGTTGTGATCGAAAGCTACGCTGGCGAGCCGCAGGCCATCGCCGCTTATGGTCCGCTCGAGAGCGAGGACGGCAAACGTCGGCTCGAAATCTCCGTCGTGCGCACGACGCCCAAGGGCGTCATCGCCCACGTTGCCGGCGTCGATGATCGCAATGGCGCCGAAGCCCTCAAAGGCCTCACCCTTTATGTCGATCGCGTGCGTCTGCCCGCCGCCGCGGACGGCGAGTTCTACCGCGCCGATCTCGTCGGGCTCGCCGTCGAGGATCGCGAGGGACGCAAGATCGGCACCGTCGTCGCGGTGGAGAACTACGGCGCCGGCGACATCCTGGAGCTGCGCCTTGAGGGCAAATCCAAAACCGAGCTGATCCCGTTCACTGACGCATTCGTTCCGGTGGTCGACGTGGCCGGCGGGCGCATCGTCGTCGTGTTGCCGCAAACCGACGCCGAGGACGAGCCGCCTCGCCCTAAACCGGCTGGCCCCTGAGCATGCGCGGCAGCTCACCGGTGAGCCCCGCACCCTCGCCGACGAAGAAGCGTTTGAGTGCGGGCATGCGATCGACGAGGCCGAGGCCGAGCTCGCGCGCGGAGCGCAACAGCATCAGGTCGTTGGCGAACAGCCGGTTGAGCCCGTCGAACGTCGCGGCCGACACCACCGAATCGAACCGCCGCCAGCGCTCATAGCGTGCGAGCGCCTGCGCGTCGCCGGGATCGAAGCCCAGCCGCACCGCCTCGCTGACGACCTCGACGAGCGCGGCGACGTCGCGGAACGCCAGATTGAGGCCCTGCCCCGCCAAGGGATGCACGCCGTGCGCGGCATCCCCGATGAGCGCGAACCGGTTGCCCACGTAGCGCCGCGCCAGATGCATCTCGAGCGGCCACGACTGGCGCGGGCCGTCGAGCGCGATGGCGCCGAGCTTGCCGCCGAACCGCTTCTCGACCTCGGCCAGAAAGCCTGCTTCATCGAGGGCAAGAATGCGCTTGGCCTCGCCCGCCTCCTCCGTCCACGTGATGCAGGCGCGGTCGCCCTTCAAAGGCAGGATCGCGAACGGTCCCGAAGGCAGGAAGTGCTGCACCGCCCGCGCCTGGTGCGGACGCTCGTGGCGCACGCTCGTCACGATGCCGATCTGCGGATAGCTCCAGCCGACGACCTTGATGCCCGCCGCCTCGCGCAGGCGCGAGCGCCGGCCTTCCGCGGCAACGAGCAGCGAGGCGCAGAGCTCTGCCCCCTCGGCGAGGCGCACGCGCGCCTCTGTCTCACCGCTCACGAAATCCCGGGCCTCGGCCTGCGCGATCCATTCGATCGAAGCGATGCTGCTCACGGCCCGGCTCAGCGCCTGATGCAGCACGCTGTTGGGGACGATGTAGGTTGCCGGATCGCCCGCATCGGTGACGTTGTCGTAGGTGAGGAGCACGGGACGCACGCCGGCACTGAGGCTCGAATCCGTGATCTCGATGCCCATGACGGGCTGCGCCTCGCCGGCAACGGCCGGCCACACGCCCAACACCTCGAGCATGCGCTTGGAGGCGGCAGAGAGCGCCGAGGCGCGGGCGTCCGGCTCCCCTGAGGTGCCCGGACCTGCCCCGCGATCGATCAGCGCGATTGAGAGGTCAGGCCCGAGTGCCTGGCTCAAGCCGCAGGCGAGCGCGAGGCCTGCGAAGCTCGCACCGGAGATCGCAACGTCGAAGCTCTTGGAAGTGTCTGTCGGCGCCATGCGTCACCCAGCGAACGCGACTGCAGCCGCGGTTGTTGACACGCCGCGCGTCAACGCGACCATTACGCCGCTGCTCGTGAAGCGTAACAGAAAATCAGACCCCCGCGAGGCCCCATGCCTGCTCGTCCCGACTCTGCCCCATCCGACCCTGCACCCACGCCCAATGCGGCGCTTAAAGAGCTGCTCGCCACGCTCACCTTGGAGCCGCTCGAGGACAATCTCTTCCGCGGCGCGCGCGGCCGCGATGGCTGGCAGCGCGTCTATGGCGGCCAGGTGCTCGGGCAGGCGATCATAGCGGCGGCACAGACCGTCGACCCGGCCCGGTCGATCCACTCTCTGCATGGCTATTTCCTGCTCGCCGGCGACCCCTCGTTGCCGATCATCTACGACGTGGAGCGCATCCGCGAAGGCGGCAGCTTCACCACGCGGCGGGTCAAGGCCATCCAGCACGGGCGCGCCATCTTCTCCATGAGCGCCTCGTTCCAAAAGCTCGAGGAGGGGCTCGATCATCAAAGCGCCATGCCCGACGTCCCCCCGCCCGAGGCGCTGCCCGATCCCAAGGAGCTCATCGGCCAGCTGATCGATCGGCTGCCCGATTCCATGCGCCGCTACTTCGAGCGCGAGCTGCCCATCGACATGCGCGTCGTCGACGTCTCGCGCTATCTGAGCCGCGACAAGAAGGACCCCGTCCAGCACATCTGGATCCGCACGGCAGGCCCCTTGCCCGACGACCCGGTCTTGCACCAGGCCGTACTCGCCTACGCTTCCGACTTCACCCTTCTCGACACCGCGCTCATCGCCCACGGAAAGCTCCTGTTCGATGCCGACATGCAGCTTGCGAGCCTCGATCACGCCCTCTGGTACCACCGGGCGTTTCGCGCCGACGAATGGATGCTCTACGTGCAGGACAGCCCCAGCGCATCGGGCGCGCGCGGATATTGCCGAGGCACCATCTACGCACGCAACGGCAGCCTGATCGCTTCCGTCGCTCAAGAAGGCCTGATGCGAAAACGACGATCAGATTTCGTGCCCAGTTGATAGGCAGTTTGTAACATTTGCCTAATTTCGCGGCATGTTGTGGCGTCTCTGTGTCAGTCCCGCTCCTCCGTGCTCAGTCTTTGTTCAAAGAATCCAATGAGTTGGTGCAGCACCCCCAATCTGGCACGCCTCTTGACTCCGTTCTAGGTCGGCAACCTACGCCTAACGGGTCCTGGCGCCAGAAACTTTGCTTTGTCCGAGGCCCGTAGTGCCAGTTGCGGACAATAGGGAGAGGGGTGCTCGAATGAAGTTGATTACCGCAATAATCAAACCCTTCAAGCTCGAGGAGGTGCGCACCGCGCTGACCGATCTCGGCTTGCAGGGAATGACTGTCACGGAGGTAAAGGGCTACGGCCGGCAAAAGGGACATACGGAGATCTACCGCGGCGCTGAATACGCCGTGAGCTTTTTGCCCAAGATCAAGATGGAGATCGTCGTCCCGTCTGCTCAAGTCGACAAGGCGCTCGAGGCCATTCAGCGCGCCGCCAAGACCGGCCAAATCGGCGACGGAAAGATCTTTGTTTCGCCAGTAGAGCACACCGTACGCATTCGCACCGGCGAAGCAGACGATAACGCGCTTTAGACGTGACCTGGCCGCTCGGCCGAACAACGCATAAGTCGACACGAAGGGAAGGGGAGTTCACACTATGAAATTCAACTATCTAAAACGAATCGCGGCGTCGGGTAGCGCAGCGACGGCCCTCTATCTGTGGTCCGCGCTGCCAAGCTTCGCGCAAGATGCGGCAGCGGCGGCACCAAAGCTCGACTCCGGCGACACGGCGTGGATGCTGACCTCCATGGCGCTCGTCCTGATGATGACGGTGCCGGGCCTCGCCTTGTTCTACGGCGGCATGGTGCGCAAGAAGAACGTGCTGTCGGTGCTGATGCAGTGCTTCGCCGCGACCTGCCTGATCACCGTCCTGTGGATGGTTGCAGGCTACTCGCTCGCCTTCAAGGATGGCGGCGAATATCAGCCTTATATCGGCGGACTGAGCTACTTCCTGCTCAATGGCATGGGCAAGGACACGCTGCAGGGCACCATCCCTGAAGTTGGTGTTCATGTCCTTCCAGATGACGTTCGCCATCATCACGCCGGCGCTCATCGTCGGCTCCCTCGTCGACCGCATGAAGTTTTCCGCCTTCCTGTTCTTCATGGGGATCTGGCTGCTCGTCGTCTATTGCCCGATCTGCCACTGGGTGTGGGGCGGCGGCTTCCTCGGCTCCGACGGCGTTCTCGACTTCGCCGGCGGCACCGTCGTGCACATCAACGCTGGTATCGCCGGCCTCGTTGCCTGCCTCATGCTCGGCAGGCGCACGGGTTACGGCACCGAGAACATGGCGCCCCACAACCTGACGCTGACCGTGATCGGCGCCTCCCTGCTGTGGGTCGGCTGGTTCGGGTTCAACGCCGGTTCGGCGGTTGCTGCTAACGGCTCCGCCGGCATGGCGATGGCTGTGACCCAGATCGCCACCGCCGCTGCGGCCTTGGCTTGGATGTTCTCCGAGTGGCTCGTCCACGGCAAGCCGAGCGTGCTCGGTATCGCCTCGGGCGCGGTTGCTGGCCTCGTCGCCATCACGCCGGCCTCGGGCTTCGTCGATCCCAAGGGCGCGCTCGTCATCGGTGCGGCTGCCGGCGTCGGCTGCTACATCTGCGCCACCGGCCTCAAGAAGATGCTGGGCTACGACGACAGCCTCGACGTCTTCGGCGTGCATGCCATCGGCGGCATCATCGGCGCTCTGCTCACGGGCGTCTTTGCGGTCGAGGCGATCGGCGGCACAGCCGGCTTGCTCGAGGGCAACTTCGCGCAGGTTCCGATCCAGGCCTACGGCGTCCTCGCCACCATCATCTGGAGCGGCTTCGGAACTTTCGTGATCCTCCTGGTGCTCAGGCTGATCATCGGCATCCGTGTCACCGAGGCGGCGGAGATCGAAGGCCTCGACGTGGCTCTGCACGGCGAGTCCGTTCAATAGAGACACGGCGCCGCGGAGCCGGCAATCGGCCCCGCGGCGTCTAACCATCTCCCGAGCGTGCGCCTTCCCCTAGGCGTGCTCTAAACTCGGCCCGGAACGCCAAGTGCGCCCGGGCCGTTTTTTGTGGCCGCCGCGATCGGCGGCCGCCTCCACATCTTTCGGGTCTCAGGGGAGGACGTTGAGGATCGTGCCCCGCGACATGCGCCCGATCAGCCGCACGAGATCGGGCAGCCGCAAAGCCACGCAACCCGCAGTCGGCGTCCGATCCGGCGCCGCGACGTGAATGAAAACCGCGCTGCCGCGCCCGCGCACGCGCGGCCCATCGTTATACCCGATCACGACAACGAGGTCGTAGAGACCATCCTCGCGCCAGAGGTGCTCCGCGCTCGCCTGATAGGGATGACGGACGTATCGGTTGTAGTTGCGATCGAGCGGGTCGTCGCACCAGCCGTCGTTGGCGTGCATCGGGGAGAGAGGCAACAGCGTGCGCGGTCGCCTCAGCCGATCGGCGCGATAGAAGGCCTGCCGCACCGCAAAACGGCCGATAGGTGTCGCCCCGTCGCCCTCGCGCTTGCCCGCCCGCCGTCCCGAGCGCCCGAGCACGCAGGGGATGCGCAGGCCGCCACAGCTCAGAAACCCGTGCTGCGCCTGCCCCGAAAGGCCTCGCACCACCACTTGTGCGACGTTCTGTGGACGGTTTGTATGCGTCTTCATTGGAGCTTCCTGACACCCGTGCTAATGGCATCGCTTGGGCAAAACCGCACGGCCCCGGCCCCCGACCGTGATGCTTTCTAGCTCATATCTGCACCGGAGCGCGCCAGCATGACCACCGCACGCAAGATTCTCATCGTGGACGACGACGAGGATCTCCGTGAGACACTCAAAGACCAGCTCGCGCTCCACGACGAGTTCGAGGTGCTGACGGCGGGGAACGCCTCCAAGGGCATGGAGCTCGCCAAGTCCGATCATTTCGACCTCGTCGTGTTCGACGTGTCGCTCCCCGACATGGACGGACGCGAGGCGGTGAAGAACCTGCGCAAGGCGGGCTTCAAGACGCCGATCGTGATGCTGACGGGCAATGTCTCCGATGCCGATCAGATCCTCGGCCTCGACGCCGGCGCCAACGACTACATCACCAAGCCGTTCAAATTCGCGGTGCTGCTCGCGCGCATCCGCGCCCAGCTGCGCCAACACGAGCAGAGCGAGGACGCTGTCTTCGCCATCGGCCACTATACGTTCAAGCCCGCCTCCAAGCTGCTGATCGACGAAAAGGGCACCAAGATCAGATTGACGGAGAAAGAGACCTCGATCCTCAAGTACCTCTATCGCTCAGGCGACAAGGTGGTCTCGCGCGAGACGCTCCTTCACGAGGTCTGGGGCTACAACGCCGGCGTCACCACGCACACGCTCGAGACCCACATCTATCGCCTGCGCCAGAAGATCGAGAAGGATCCGTCGAACGCCGAGCTCCTGGTGACCGAAACCGGCGGCTACAAGCTCGTGCCCTGACGCGCCATATGTGACGATCAGGCCAAGCAATTTTCAATCGTCCGTGTCCTAGCGACTCTAGACCCGCCGCGGCGAATCACCAAAGTTCGCAAGCAATCATCCGCCGGTGCGTGACGCCTCCGCGGAGCGTAGTGCGCAGTTGCAACGCAGTTGCAATCTTTGGCCCAACCAGAGCAACGAGCCGGCACAGAGCTAAGGATGGCTGCAGACCTCATCGTCAGAGCGCTGGCGCGTTTGTCGCTGTTTAAGGGGGTGACCCTGGTGCAGCTCAACGAGGTTGCGCGCCGCGCCGAGCACATCCTCTACCACCCGGGCGCCATGATCATGGAGGAGAACACCGAGGGCCACGCCGCAATCCTCATCGTCCAGGGCGAGGCCGTGCGCGTGAGCGGGCCTGAGCTCAAGTCGCGCTTCGAGCCCATTCGCGAAGGCTCGCTTCTCGGCGAGACCGCCATGCTGGTGGAGGCGACCTACGGCTCGACGGTGGTGGCGCGCGGCCACGTGCGAGCGCTGCAGATCACGCGCGACGGGTTGCGCGCGCAAATGTTGAGCGACCCCGCGCTTGCCGACCGCCTGGTTCAGAATATCGCCCAAAGGCTCTTGCGCCTCGCCGACGAGCTGCGCAGGGTCGATGGCGTGCTTGCCGGAACTGAGTCGCCGCGGCTCGCTGGCAGTCCACCGCATGCGGAGCTTCCGGCGCCGGCTCACTGAGGCGACAGGTCTCGAAAGTGGCCATCGGGCATGAAAAAACGCCCAACCCCGGGGGGAGGGGTTGGGCGTCGAGAGCGCTTTCGCGCGTGGTACCGGGAGGGAAGCCGGCACCGCAGATGGCGTCTTTCGGCTAGACGGGGGGCACTACCGATACAGGGTGACACCACCTGACTTGCTTGACTTAAGCGCAAGCTCGCTAAGTTCAATAGGGCCCGAAGCCGGATTTCACAAAAATGTTACCACCTGTGCCCAGGTTTTCCCCAGGTACGTGTTGCCAAGAGTCCGAACAGCCACACCGGCCGATTTGTCAGGGGCTCGCCATCGGCTTGCCGACCGGCTTGATCCGGAACAGATTGCCGTCGAGCTCGACGCTTTTTTCCAGGTTCGACACCTCGACCCGCGTTTTGAGCCCCTGCGCATCCCGGGTGACCCACTCCTTGAGCTCCAGATCGGGCTTCTTCGACAGGAACAGGCGGATCTGTCCCGGGCTGTTGGGATCCTTGTCCTCAAGGCCGAGCACGATCATGTCGTCGGATTCCTGCACCTCCATGATGCGGGCGTCGCGGATGAGATTGACGTCGCTGCGCAGGAGCAAGCGGAACGGCGTCTGATCCAGCGCGACCCGATCCTCGTTGTTGAGGTCGAGGTCCTGGACCGCCAGGTAGCGGCCGTCCGAGATCACAATCTGGCGCGAGGGGCGCGCATAGTCGAAACGGAAGCGTCCCGGGCGCATGACGTAGAACTTGCCCTTCATGCGCTTGTTGTCGGCGCCGGTCTGGATGAAGCTCCCCTGCAGGGTGCTCAAGTTCTTGAAGTAGTTGCTGACCTTTTCCACCAGCGCCGTCTGCCGATCATCGAGTGTCATGCCCTCGCCGGGCTTGGCCGGAGCAACCTCGGCGTTCCACGCGGACCCGGCGGCTGCGGCTCCTGGAGGCGTTGCGGGCACCGGCGCTGGAGCTTCGACCGGGGCGGTGGCAGCCGCCCTCGCAGTACGCTGCAACCGGCACGAGCAGCAATCCAAGGAAGGAAATCGCCCCCAGTACGAGCCGTCTCATGTCGTGCATCAGGCCCCCCGCGCCTCCCCGAAATGGCTTCATCGTCCCGAAAATCGCCGCGACTTCCGGGCACGCCCCGGCACGCTCGTCTTTCCCGAACATTGCGTCCACATCTGGGCGGCTGCAAGGCCGCCCGGTGTCCGCCTCACGCGGCCGGGGATCGCGACGCGGTCCCGTCGCGGCCGATGGCGAGGATCTCGCGTCGGCCGACGTTGTTTGCGGGACTGATCAGGCCCTCGCGCTCCATGCGCTCGATGAGGTCGGCCGCGCGGTTGTAGCCGATCGAGAGACGCCGCTGCAGGTAGCTGGTCGAGGCCTTGCGATCGCGCAGCACGATGGCGACGGCCATGTCGTAGAGGTCGTCGTCGCTCGGCGCCCGCGCTTCCCCGCTCTCCGCCTCGGCGCGCGGCGGCGTGTCGGTGATGCCGTCAACGTAGCTCGGCGAGCCCTGGCGGCGCAGCGCCTCGGCGATGCGCTCCACCTCGTCGTCGGAGACGAAGGGGCCGTGCGCGCGCAAGGTCTGGCCTGAGCCGAGCGAGTAGAGCATGTCGCCCTGTCCCAAGAGCTGCTCGGCGCCCTGCTCGTTGAGGATGGTGCGGCTGTCGATCTTGGAGGCGACCTTGAAGCTGATGCGCGCCGGGAAATTCGCCTTGATGGTGCCGGTCACGATGTCGACGGAGGGCCGCTGCGTCGCCATGATGAGATGGATGCCGGCGGCGCGTGCCATCTGCGCCAGCCGCTGGATGGCCGCCTCGATCTCCTTGCCGGCAACGATCATCAGATCGGCGAACTCGTCGACCACGACGACGATGTAGGGCATGGTCTCGGCCGGCATCTGCTGCTCTTCGTAGAGGGCTTGCCCGGTCTCGCTGTCGAATCCGGTCTGCACCGTGCGCGCCAACGTCTCGCCGCGGCTTTGCGACTTACGCACGCGCGCATTGAAGGCCTCGATGTTGCGCACGCTCAAGCTCGCCATGCGCTTGTAGCGCTCCTCCATCTCGGCGACGGCCCAGTTGAGCGCCGCCACCGCCTTCTGCGGCTCGGTGACGACCGGCGTCAACAGATGCGGAATGCCGTTGTAGACCGACAGCTCGAGCATCTTCGGGTCGATCATCAGCAGGCGGCACTCCTCCGGCGAGCGCCGGTAGAGAAGCGACAGCACCATGGCGTTGACGCCGACCGATTTGCCCGAGCCGGTAGTGCCGGCGACAAGTAGATGCGGCATGCGCGCGAGGTCGGCGACGATCGGCTCACCGCCGATCGACTTGCCGAGCGCCAGCGGCAGCGCACAGTCGGCAGAGCGGAACGCTTCGGCCTCGAGGATGTCGCGCAGGTAGACGGTCTCGCGGCGCACGTTGGGCAATTCGATGCCGATGACGTTGCGGCCGGGGACGATCGCGGCACGCGCCGAGGTGACGCTCATGGAGCGGGCGATGTCCTCGGCGAGCGCCACCACGCGCGAGGACTTGGTGCCGCGTGCCGGCTCCAGCTCGAACAGCGTGACGACGGGGCCCGGCTTGATCTCGCGCACCTCGCCCTTGATCGAGAAGTCGGCAAGCACCTCCTCGAGCAGCCTCGCGCTGCCACGCAGAACTGCTTGCGTGAACTCAGGTCCCGATTTGCTCGGCGCCGACCGCTTCAGAAGGTTGAGCGACGGCGGGCGATAGGCCGAGCCCGCCCGCATGAAACCGAGGCCGGCGAAGCGCGCTGCTTTCAGCGGGCGCGGCTCCTCCTCGATCTCGGCCACCTCGACGACGGCCGGAGCCGCCGGCGCGGCGGCAGCCCGGCGGCGGCGCTTGGCGGAAGCCGGAGCGAACCGCTCGGCAATGGCGCGGCTTTCGGCATCGGTGCACGCGTCGAATTCATGGTCGCGGCCGACCGGAAGGTCGTCGGCTGTATCGGCCCAGGCGGGCGCGACGGGGAGGGGGCTCGACGGCATCGCCGCAGGTGCGCGTACGAAGGCCGGCGCGGGGCGCGGCGTCAGGGCCGCGGGGCCCGGCAGAAAGGGCTCACGGCGCGGCGCGTGGCCGCTGGGTTCGGCAGTATAGCCACGCGGCTCGAAGCCTGGGTCTAGGTCGTCGTCGGCGTCGTGCGCGCGCCCGAAGCCAGACAGCCAGCCCGACTCCATGAGGTGAGACCAGAGCGACTGGCGCCGGCGCGCAAGGCTGCGGCTGCGCTCGATCAAACCGTTGAGGTCCTCGCGCTCGAGCCCGATCGAATAGCCGAGCGCGGCAAAGCCGCCGATGAAGAAGGCGAGGCCGGCGAGCGGAAGCGCGCCCTCGGCACCGGCCAACGAGAACACCGTCGCCGTCAGCTTGTAGAGCCAGTCGCCGACGATGCCGCCGAAGCTGTGCCCGAATGGCCAGCTCTCGGTGATGGGCAGCACGGCGAAGCCGCCGGCCAGCAGCAGCACGGACAGGGGAAAGACGCTCGTCTTCTTGCGGTTGGCGAAGATGCGCTCGGCGATCAAGAGCTCGATGCCCCAGAACATGGGCGCGAGCAGAAGGAACACGGCGGCGAAGCCGAGCGTGTTGAGCATCACGTCGGCGAAGATGGCACCGACGGTTCCCAGCACGTTGGTGGGCGCACCTCCAGCGGCATGCGTGAGGCTCGGATCGGCCTGCGACCAGGTCAGCAGGCTCGCCCAGGCCGCGCCGACGCCCGCCAGGAGGAGAGCACCTCCGGCGCGGCTCAGCCATCCAATCAGCCTGTCCTCCATGGCGGAGGAAAGCAGGCGTCTCGGGTCGCCATGGGACTCGAGCGGCATGTGCGAACGGACTCTTTACGCAAGAACTACTACGAAACGTTCGAGCGCCTCTTTGACGGTGGCCGCGTCGTGCACCAATGCGAGCCGCACATAGTCGCTGCCCGGATTGGTCCCGTCGCGCCCGGCTTGCGCCAGAAAGGCACCAGGTATCACCTTGACACCGGCGCGTTTCCACAAGGTTACCGTTGCATCACCGCCGCCGCCGAAATTGCTCACATCAAGCCACAGAAAGAAGCCGCCTGCCGGCCGCCGGTAGCCGTAGCGCCCGGCGAGCACCCGGTCGCAGACCTCGAATTTGGCCGCATAAGCGGCCCGGTTGGCGATCACGTGCGCCTCCTCGCGCCACGCCGCGGCAGAGGCGTGCTGCGCCGGGCCCGGCACCTGCGGCCCCACCAGATTGCGGATCTCGGCGAACGTTTCCAGGAACGTTGCATCGCCCGCGCAGAAACCCGAGCGCAGGCCGGGCAGGTTGGAGCGCTTCGATAGGGAATTGAAGACGACGAGGTTGCCGAACCGGTCAGGCGTTGCAGCGGCGACCTGCAGGGCTCCCGGCGGCGGCCGGTCGGTATAGATCTCCGAATAGCACTCGTCGAAGAACAGCATGAAGTCGTGGGCGCGAGCGAGCGCAAGCGCGTGGGCGATGTAGGCTTCGCTCGCAACGGCACCTTGCGGGTTGGCGGGCGAGCACAGATAGAGCGCCACCGTGCGGTCGAGCAGGCCCGTGTCGGCCGCGAGCGCGTCGAGATCGGGGAGGTGGCCGGTCGCCGCCGTCGCGTTGAGAAACACCGGCTCGGCGTCGACTGCGAGCGCCCCGCCGATGTAGGCGGTGTAGTAAGGGTTGCACATGAGAACTGCGGGGCGCCCCGCAACCCTCTTGCGGCCGGCCGCCGGCAGCGCGGCGAGAAAGAGCCCCTCGCGCGAGCCGTTGAGCGCCAGCACCTCGCGCTCGGGATCGAGGGTCGCCGCGGCGCCGTAGCGCTTTCCCGTCCACTCGGCGATGGCGGCGCGCAGCTCGCGCGTGCCGCGCATCGGCGGATACTTCGCGTAGTCGGCTGATGCCTCGATGAGCCTCTCGATGACGAACGGCGGCATCGCCTCGCGCGGCTCGCCCACCGTCAGCTCGATCGCTTTCTCATGACCGGACGCGATGCCGTCGAGCAAGCGGCGCAGTTGCGTGAACGGTGACAGCACCGCGCCGTTGCTGAGCGCCGCAAGGCCGGAGGGCGAGGTCATGAGCAATCTCTGAAGCGAAGCGGGTCGCAAGTTGCGAACGCCAGCCCAATAGCGACGGCGCGCCGGCGCGTCCACCAGAACCATCGCGCGCACGTGCCTGGGCACGCGCCAAGTGCTTGCCCCGCGCATCAGCAGCGCGGCAGTGTTCGATTGCGAGGATGCGCGTTGAGGCCGCTTGGAATCCGGCCGGCTCAGTTGGCCATGATGCCGATGGCGTGCACGGAGCTGCCGAGACGGACCGAGCCGGTGCAGCCCGCCATTCCAAGCGTGGCGCAGATGAGGATGAGGGCAACGAGGACTCTGAACATACAACTCTCCGGGGCGCGGATTAGGGGATATCGACGCTTCCGGTAAGGTGAAGATGTTTGGTTAAGGATCCGTTTATGGACGATTGCAGAGCGCTGTGCAGAGCGTTGAGCGCTGGCGCCGCGCCAAGGCGCTCTGGCGGCTGGTCAGGCGCCCATGCATGTCCCCGCTCGCGCACTTTCGGGCTGAGCTTGGTTAAACGCGACGGCCGATGTTCCCGATCGGGAACATTGGCCCTTGTTTCAGCGCGATTCCGCCCAGACGTTCCCGTTCGGGAACATTTGCTCCCCATCGTCCCCGAATCCGTATAGAAGGTCCCGATCGGGAACATAGAGCCCCCCGAGGAGGAAACATGGCCGCTCGCCCACAAGCAGACCGCAAAAGCTCCGACGTCGAGGACGGCGCCCGCGCGCAAGCCAAGCACTTCGGCGCGCTGGTGCGCGAGCGGCGCGAGGCGATGAAGATGCGCCAGGACGATCTGGCGCTCGCCACCGGCGTCGGCCGCCGCTTCATCCTCGAGCTGGAAGCCGGCAAGCCCTCCTGCCAGCTCGGACGCGCGCTCGTCGTCGCCGCCGCCGTCGGCCTGCGCCCCTTCGATCTCATGTCGGCCAACAGCGGCGACGACAACGCGCTGCTCCCCGACCTCGCCGACGAGGATGAGGACCGTGGCTGAGCTCCCCGTCTATTACGAGGCCCGCACCGTCGGCACCATCGAGGTGCACGCCGAGGGCCCCGCCTTCGTCTACGCGCCCGAATGGCTCTCGACGCGCGGCGCCTTCCCGCTGTCGCTGCTGATGCCGCTGTCGCCGCGTCGCGTGGCGCCCAAGATCTTCCTGCCGTGGGCCGCCAACCTGTTGCCCGAGGCGAGCCAGCTGCGCGCGATCGGGTTGAAGCTCGGCGCCGCGCCCGAGGACGTCATCGCCATTCTCTCCGAGGTCGGCCGCGACACCGCCGGCGCCTTGTCGGTCGGCAAGGCCGGCTCGACCAGCGAGGCCGGCTGGCGCCCGGTGAAAAGCGCAAAAGCGCTTCAGCGCATCCTCGAGGAGCTTCCGAGCAAGCCGTTCCTCGTCGGCGAGGACGGCGTCTCGATGTCGCTCGCCGGCGTGCAGTCGAAGCTCGGCGTCGCCATCAACGCCGAAGGTGAGATCTGCGTGCCCGTCAACGGCGCGCCCTCGACCTACATCCTGAAACCGGACTCCGAGCGGCTCTTCGGCGGCGTGCAGAACGAGGCGCTGTGCATGACGCTGGCGCGCCGCTTAGGCCTCAACGCGCCCCAGGTGACGACCGGCACGGCGGGCAAGCGCACCTATCTGTTGGTCACCCGCTACGACCGCATCGAGCAGAGCGGGCGCTGGCGCCGCCTGCACCAGGAGGACTTCTGCCAGGCGCTCGGCAAGCCGCCGTCGGCGAAATACGAATCGAACCAGACCGGCATCCCGGGGCCGACCTTGCCGGAGATGTTCGCCGTGACGCGCAACGCCATGCACGCGCCCGACATGGTCAATCTGCTCGACTACGTCATCTTCAACGTGCTCGCCTGCAACACCGACGCGCACGCCAAGAACTACTCGCTTGATGATCTCGGGCCAGGGCTTCAAGCTGGCGCCCATCTACGACGTCATGTGCGGGGCGGTGTGGGAGCACGTCACGCGCAACATGGCGCAGAAGATCGCCGGCAAGAGCCGCGGCGAGCATCTGAAGCGGCGCCACTGGCAGCGCTTTGCCGCCGACTGCGGGCTCAACGCGCCGCGCCTCGTGGCCCGCGTGGCGACGCTGGCCGAAGCGCCGTGCTGGCGGAGACGCGCAACGCGGCGGCCGACGTCGCGGCGATGCCGGCGGGCGCGCATCCGCTGATGGAGCAGGTGTGCGAGGCGATCGAGGAGCGCGCCCGCGCGCTGCTGTCGGGGCTGGAGGACGAGGCACCCGCTACGCCGCCCAAGACCGCGAAACCACGCAAGCGCAAGGTGCTGGGAAGCGCCGGTCGTTTGACCTGATGATGAGGGTCGACAGATCAGCGCCCTGCCGTCCCTACTCAGCTGACACTCAGCGTAGCACTTGCGGAGACTGGCGTGGGTCCCGGCCGTCCATGCGAAGCATGGCTTCGCCATGACGCCGGGATGACGGTGGTGGATAGGCAATCGGCATGCCCACCCAAAACGTCATCCCGCTGTAGAGCGGGACCCACGCAAGCTTCAACTTGCGAGACGGCGAGAGTTCGGTGGCGGCTTCAGCGGATGCGGCGCGGGTTCATGTAGAGGTCGGCTTCCTGGCGCTCGAGCTGCGGCTTGACCCGGCCGGCGCGCACGTCCTTCCACAGCCGCCGCATGTGCCGGCGGCAGTCACTGTTGAAGATCTGCATCGCACTAAAGAGCTGCAGCACGATCAAGAGGCGGCGCTCCGCGTACTCGCGCTTAACCTTGCCCTTCCATTTGCCGCCGATGGAGAACACCTTGCCGTCGAGATATCCAACGATCTTGTCGTGAGAATCGTAGAGCGTGTAGTCCCCGCCGAAATTGATGAAGTCGCGCCGCAGCCGATAGAACTCGGGCGCGCCGTCGTTCATGATGAAGAAAGCGAAGTTCTCCGGCAACAGCGGCCACTTGTTGGCCGAGCGCTCCAGGTAGACGATGAAGTTGTCGGTATCGGTGTTGATCGAATAGGTCATCACCGGCAGCCCGCGCGCGGCGATCGTCTGCTGCAGCGAGCGGCCGATCATGAGGTCCATGGTCGCGCGCCAGTTCAAGGTCTCGTTGAAGAGCTTGAAGACGAGGCGCTTGTCCATGCCTTGCGCCTTCTCCCACAGCTCCTCGCGGTAGCCGATGAGGCCCGTGCGCTCGCCGCCCTCGATCACCTCGGCGAAAATGTCCATGTCGGAGGTGAACTGGCGCGACTTGGCGCGGTTGCGCGAGCGCTTGTAGAGGCCGAACTCGGTGCGGTTGAGGTTGGTGATCCAGATGTCGACGATGAAGTGATAGAAGCCGTCGCGCGTCGCCTTGTCGGCAACGGCCTTGGAGACGCCGGAGACCTTGGTGTTGACGGCCTCCTCATAGGCCTCGGCGCGGGCGTCGCGGGCCGCGTCGTTCGCCGCGGCGTCGGCCTTGGCTTCGATCCGGGCGGCGGCTGCGGTCATATGTGGCCTCCAAGGGGCTGAAAGGCGGACATGGGACGCCGAATCACTCGTCGCACGAGAGTAGCATTTGGTGCATACGCACAAGATGGCGGCTGAGAATTCTCCCTGGAAAATTCTACGCGCGTTCACCGACATGAAACGCCGCAACTCCTCACCCGGCTGTCGCGCTACGCGCGTCCAGCCGACCTCTCCCCCTGGGAGAGGTGGAGCACCGCAAGCCGCAACCACAACGTCACCTCTCCCAGAGGGAGAGGTCGCCGCGAAATGCGAGAGCATGAGCGGCGGGTGAGGGGTTAGTCGCTAGAAGATGTCGCAGAGCGCGCGCCGAAGATGGCTGAGCCGACGCGCACGTAGCTAGCGCCGAATACGATCGCCGTCTCATAGCCACCTATCAGCGAACGCCATCCCCGCCACGAATGCCGCGAAAAACGCATATGACGACGTGAAGATCGCCAGAGCCACCGCCGGTAATCGCGCGCCCTTCAGGCGGAAGACGAAGTAGCCCGCAAACGCGATTTGCAGCAGAACAAAAGTCGCGAGCATTGGCTCACTGACTTGAACCGTGAGCGAGCCCCGCATCAAGCCGGCGACGACGACAAGGGCTTGGCTCGCCGCCGGCAGAACGAGAAACATGCTCAGGTCCAGCCGACGTTTCAGCGTACCGCAAACGACGCCGAAGATCAGGCAGACGATTCCGAGCGCGGGAATGGCCGACAGCATACCCGCGCTGAAAGGTGCAGCGATCGTCGAGAAATACCACACAGGCAGCGCGAAAAAGAGCCAAATGGCGTTGCCCATATGCGTTCTCTCTCAATGGCTGATCGACGGCTCGTATCTTGAGCCTATGGGATTGGCGGCCGCGCGCCGAAGATGGCTGAGCCGACGCGCACGTGCGTCGCGCCGAAGGCGATCGCGGTCTCGAAATCGTCGCTCATGCCCATGCTGAGGCCGTCAAGGCCGAGCTCAGCCGCGAGCTTGGCAAGAAACGCGAAGTGGACGGCGGCCTCCTCATCGACCGGCGGGATGCACATGAGCCCGGCAATCTCGAGCTCGAGCTCATCGCGGCACAGGGCAACGAATGCCGGCGCCTCCTGCGGCATGACGCCCGCCTTCTGCGGCTCCTCGCCGGTGTTGACCTGGACGAAGAGCTGCAGCCGCTTGCCTTGCGTTTTCATCTCGGCAGCGATGGCACGCGCGATCTTCTCGCGGTCGATCGAATGGATGGCGTCGAACAGGGCGACCGCCTCCTTGGCCTTGTTCGACTGCAGCGGCCCGATCAGATGTAGCGCCACATCGGGATACTGCGCCTTCAAGGGCGGCCATTTGCCCTTCGCCTCCTGCACGCGGTTCTCGCCGAAGAGGCGGTGGCCTGCCGCCAGCACGGGGAGAATGTCGGGCGCGGCGAAGGTCTTGGAGACCGCGATCAGGTGCACATCCTCTGGGCTTCGCCCGGCGCCGCGCGCGGCCAGCTCGATCCGCGCCTCCACCTCGGTGAGCCGCTCAGCGACCCCACATGTCGTCCCCGTCGTCGTCTCAGTCGATTGTGCCATGCAACAGCTGCCTTGACCCTTCTCGTCCTTTAAGGCTCATTACGGCGCCAAAGCCCATCAAATCACGAATTTAGAGACGAACGCTGGATGGCCAACGAAAGCTACGACGCGCCCACGCGCGAAAAGCACTGGCAAGAGGTCTGGGAGAAGGCGGAGATCTTCCGCGCTTCCGACGATGCTCCCGGGGCCAAGTGCTACGTCCTGGAGATGTTCCCCTATCCGTCGGGGCGCATCCACGTCGGCCATTCGCGCAACTACACCATGGGCGACGTTTTCGCCCGCTACAAGCGCGCCAAGGGCTGCAACGTGCTGCACCCGATGGGCTGGGACGCCTTCGGCATGCCGGCCGAGAACGCGGCCATGGAGAACAAGGTCCACCCCGCCGAATGGACCTTGAAGAACATCGACATCATGCGGCTCCAGCTCAAGTCGATGGGTCTGTCGCTCGACTGGTCGCGTGAGATCGCGACCTGCTTGCCCAATTACTACCGCCACCAGCAGAAGCTCTTCCTCGACATGCTGAAGATGGGCCTCGCCTACCGCAAGTCGTCCAAGGTCAACTGGGACCCCGTCGACCACACCGTGCTCGCCAACGAGCAGGTGATCGACGGGCGCGGCTGGCGCTCGGGCGCGCTGGTGGAGCAGCGCGAGCTGACGCAGTGGTTCTTCAAGATCACCGAGTACGCCGACGAGCTGCTCGAGGCCTTGGACACGCTTCAGCAGTGGCCGGAGAAGGTGCGCCTGATGCAGGGCAACTGGATCGGCCGCTCCGAGGGCCTCTCGGTGCGCTTCGCGCTCGACAAGAAGACGGCGCCCGAAGGCTTCGGCGAGGTCGAGGTCTACACCACGCGGCCCGACACCCTGTTCGGCGCGGCCTTCGTCGCGCTGGCGCCTGACCATCCGCTCGCCAAGGCGGCGGCCGCGGAGAACGCGGAGCTCGCGGCCTTCTGCGACGAGTGCCGCCACGTGGGCACCTCCGTCGCCGAGCTCGAGACGGCCGAGAAGCAAGGCTTCGATACCGGCATCCGCGCCGTGCATCCCTTCGACAAGACCTGGAAGCTGCCCGTCTACGTGGCGAACTTCATCCTCATGGACTACGGCACCGGCGCCATCTTCGGCTGCCCCTCCGGCGACCAGCGCGACCTCGACTTTGCGAGGAAGTACGAGCTGCCGGTCGTGCCGGTGATCCTGCCGCCGGGCGAGGATAGGGCGACGTTCGCCATCAAGGACAAGGCCTTCGACGGCGACGGCACCATGATCAACTCGAGCTTCCTCGACGGAATGTCGACCAAGGATGCCTTCGCGGAGGCGGCCAAGCGGCTGGAGAAGGCGAAGCTCGCCAAGAAGCCCGTGGCCGCGCGCAAGGTGAACTATCGCCTGCGTGACTGGGGCATCTCACGCCAGCGCTACTGGGGCTGCCCGATTCCCGTCATCCACTGCAAGGCGTGCGGCGTCGTGCCGGTGCCCGACGAGGATCTTCCCGTCGAGCTTCCACAGGACGCAACCTTCGACAAGCCCGGCAACCCGCTCGACCGCCATCCGACCTGGAAGCACGTCAAGTGCCCGAGCTGCGGCGGCAAAGCGGTGCGCGAGACCGACACCATGGACACCTTCGTCGACAGCTCGTGGTACTTCGTGCGCTTCACCGCGCCACATGCGCAGACCCCGGTCGACAAGACGGCGGCCGCCTACTGGCTGCCCGTCGATCAGTACATCGGCGGCATCGAGCACGCGATCCTGCACTTGCTCTACTCGCGCTTCTTCACCCGCGCCCTGTGCGACACCGGTCATCTGAAGCTCAAGAGCAACGTGCGCGAGCCGTTCGCGGCGCTCTTCACGCAAGGCATGGTGACGCACGAGACCTACAAGTCGCAGCGCGGCGGCTGGCTGCTGCCGGGCCAGGTGCGGGTCGAAGGCGAGGGCGACAAGCGCACGGCCACCGAGACCGCCACGGGCGAGCCGGTCGCCATCGGCCCCATCGTCAAGATGTCGAAGTCGCGCAAGAACACCGTCGATCTGGAAGAGTTCGTCAACGCGTACGGCGCCGACGTGGCGCGCTGGTTCGTGCTTTCCGACAGCCCGCCCGAGCGTGACGTCATCTACACCGACGTGGGCGTCGACGGAGCCCGCCGCTTCGTGCAGCGCATCTGGCGCCTGGTCGACCAGGGAGCCGAGGTGGCGGCCAAGAAGGGGGCGCCTAAGCCCAATACGTTCGGCCCCGAGGCGGACGCCCTGCGCCGCGCCGCCCACAAGGCGCTCGACCAGGTGGCCCGGGCGATCGAGGGCCTCAGGTTCAACGTGGCCGTGGCCAACGTCTACGAGTTCGCAAATGTTCTGGGCACTGCCCTGGGGAAAGCGGGGGTAAAATCCGAGGACGGCTTCCCCTGGGCTCTGCGCGAGGCCCTGGAGTTCACGGTTGAGATGATCGGCCCAATGATGCCGCATTTGGCCGAAGAATGCTGGGCGCGGCTCGGATACAACACACTTCTGGCCAATCAGCCCTGGCCCCAAGCCGAGCCGGCCTTGCTCGTTGACGATCAGATCACCATTGCCGTACAGGTGAACGGTAAGCGGCGGGACGAGCTCACGATTGCTCGAACGGCTGGCAAGGACGAGATCGAGGCCGCGGCCTTGAGCCTTGAGCCGGTTTTACGCGCCCTCGAGGGGCGCCCGGTGAAAAAGGTCATCGTCGTGCCGCAGAGGATCGTGAATGTCGTCGGATGAGGACGAGGTACTGGGGGCGATCGATGCGCGCTAGAAGCCGCCGATCGACAGTTTGGGTTGCGTTGGCGTGTGCGGCAGTGCCCGTGCTCGCGACCGGCTGCGGCGATTCCGGCTTCCGTCCCCTCTATGCCAGCTCCTCCATCACAGGCGCCCCCGACGTCGGCGAGAAGCTCGCCAAGATGGAGGTCGCACCTATTCCCGGCCGCGTCGGTCAGCGCTTGCGCAACGAGCTGATCTATCAATCGACCGGCACCGGCCACGAGGCTCAGCAGCCGGCCTATAGGCTGGAGATCGTGGTGAGAGAGTCGATCTCCGCCACGCTGGTGCAGATCGACGGCAACTCCTCAGGCAGCGTCTACAATCTCAACGCCAGCTTCCGGCTCGTGCGTCTCGACGACAAGTCGATCGCGCTCGAGGGCCAGAGCTTCGGACGCATCGCCTTCCAGCGTTTCAATTCCGTCTTCGCCAACGTGCGCGCGCGCAAAGAGGCGGAAGATCGGGCCGCGCAAACCGTGGCCGAGGATCTGAAGTCGCGCTTGGCGGCTTATCTCTCCAGCTCCGCCTAACCCGCCTCACCGTTGCTCACCGCGTTGGCTGCGTCGTCCGCGCCTTGCGAGCTCAAGAGCCCATGGTCGCCGTAAAGGCCCATCAAGCCGAAACCTTCCTCAAGCCGCCGGGCCCCAACCTCGCAGCCATCCTGTTCTATGGCACCAATTCTGGGCTCGTGGCCGAGCGCGCCGCCCGGCTCGCGACCCTCCTCGCCAAGCGCGAGGACCCGCCGGGCGAGATCATCCGCATCGATGATTCAGACTTCGAGTCCGATCCCGACCGGCTCGTGATCGAGCTGCAGACGATCCCCATGTTCGGCGGCTCCAAGGTCGTGCGCGCGATTGCCGGACGACGCATCGGCGCGCCGACGCTGCAGCCGCTGATCGGAAGCGATCGGCTCGCGGCGACGCTCATCGTCGAGGCGGGAAATCTGCGCCCCAACGACGCGCTGCGTGCGTTGTTCGAGAAGTCGCCAAAGGCTGCCGCCGTCGCCTGCTACGCCGATGAGGTGCACGACCTCGAAGGGCTCATCCGCGACACCTTGAAGGGCCACGGGCTCACAATCGGACCCGACGCGCGCGATCTCTTGCTCGCCCGCATCGGCGCCGACCGGGCGCTGTCGCGCGGCGAGATCGAGAAACTCGCACTCTACGCCAGCGGCAAGAGCGAGATCGACGCGGGCGACGTGGAAGCGATCGTCGGCGATGCCTCCGAGCTCACCATCGACCGCATTCTCGCCGCCACCGCCTCGGGCGACGCTGCCCGCGCCGTGGCCGAGTTCGCACGCGCCGTTGCCAGCGGCGAAAGTGCGCAAGCGATCATCGCGGCGGTGCAGCGCTACTTTCAGCGGCTGCATCGCATCCGCTCCGAGCTCGACCAGGGCCGCTCGTTCGAGGACGCGATCCGTCAGCTGCGCCCGCCCATCCACTTCAAGCAGAAGGATGCCATCGGCGTGCAGTGCCGCCTGTGGACGACGGCGCGCCTCGAAGCGGCCCTGTCGCGCATTACCCGCGCCGCCAAGGCCGCGCGTCTGTCGGGCGCGCTGGAAGAGGCGATCGCCGAGGAGCTGTTAATGATGTTGGCAACCGCCGCGCGCGCGCGGGCCCGCCAATAGCGCAAGCGTCGCTCTGCTCGACCTTTCCCCATCTTGCCCCGCGCCGCTTGCCGCCTATAGTGCGCGCCACTTCAATAGATTGGGGGCACTATGAGCGACACCCGCTACGACGTGGTCGGCATCGGCAACGCCATCGTCGACATCATCGGACGTTGCGACGACGCCTTCCTGTCCAAGCACAGCCTCGACAAGGGCTTCATGCGCCTCATCTCGGCGCAGCAGGCCGACGAGCTCTATGCCTTGATGGGCCCCGGCGTCGAGCGCTCGGGCGGATCGGCCGCCAACACCATCGCAGGGCTTTCCTCCTTCGGCGGCCGCGGCGCCTTCATCGGCCGCGTCGCCGACGATCAGTTCGGCCACGTGTTCACCCACGACATCCGCGCCGTCGGCGTCGGCTACGACACGCCGCCGGCCAAGAGCGGCGCACCGACGGCGCTGTGCCTGGTATTGGTGACGCCCGACGGCGAGCGCACCATGAACACGTTTCTAGGCGCCAGCACCGAGCTCGGATCGGGCGAGATCGACGCTGCCCTCATCGCCTCGGCCAAGGTCACCTACCTGGAGGGCTATCTGTTCGACAAGCCCGAAGCCAAGCAGGCCTTCCACACGGCCGCGGAAATCGCGGCCAAGGCCGGGCGCAAGACCGCGCTGACGCTGTCGGATGCGTTCTGCGTCGATCGCCACCGCGACGACTTCCGCAAGCTCGTGCATCACGGCATCGACATCCTGTTCGCCAACGAGAAGGAGATCACTGCGCTCTACGAGGTGAACTCATTCGAGGAGGCGGCCGTGGCCGTGCGCGGGGAGTGCGATGTCGCCGTGCTCACACGCTCCGAGCAAGGCTCGGTGATCGTGACGGCGAGCCGAACGATCGAGATCAGGCCGGAGGGCGTGGACAAGGTCGTCGACGTGACGGGCGCGGGCGACCTCTATGCGGCGGGTTTCCTCTACGGGCTCACGCGCGAGATTATCCCTCGCCGACTGCGGGCGCCTCGGCAGCCTCGCCGCCGCGGAGATCATCGGCCATATCGGCGCACGGCCCGAGCGCCCGCTCATCGAGCTTGCGCGCAAGGAAGGCCTGGTCACCTGAGCCCTTAGCGCGCGCCGGCGTTGCGCTCGTCATCGTTGCATGTGCGCGCACGTGCATCGCCGGGGAGGTGCGCCATACAATCTTTTGTATGTATTTCCGCCACAATACCTGCAGATTGCGCCGACTGGTTTCTACAAGACATTTATTCTCCCTGGTAAGGCCCCGCCTCTTCAACAAAAACTCGGATCAATGATTCGAGGCCACGGGACGGATTGCATGCCGACAACCAACGTGCGTTACGGGCGCCCGAAGGGAAGCGGGCTCGACGACCGCCGACAGCTCGAGAGCCTTGCCGCGCTGCTCGTCGCCAACCCCAAGCTCAAACCCACGACCGCCATTCGCTCGCTGGGCGTCGAGGATCCCTCCACCATCCGCCGCTTGCGCGAGAAGTTCCGTGTCGAGCAAGCCAAGCTGATGGCGGATGCCCGCCGCACCCCGCGCTCAACCAACGTGCGCGCCCTGCGCATCACCTCCAACGAGAACACGCGGATATCAGAGCTTCCGCCCTCGCGGGCACTCGTTCCCGTCGCACCACAGGCGACCGCGGTTGCTGCGCTCGCGCCCCCGCACGCGCTCTTGCTCGGATGGTGCGATGTGGCGTTTTCCATGCTGAGCGCTGCCGCCGAAGCGCAAGCAGCACTCACCGAGCAGTGGCTCGCCCTGCCGCCTGTTGCCGCCGCGGCGCGCCGCCAGCTCGCGGTGGGCTCCGTGGCGGTCGCCGTCTACACCCGCAGCAAGGGCCGACGGCGCATCCTGCACTGAACAATCCGACGTACTTTGGGTGAAGCTAGAGCGCGTCACTTGATGGGCCGCCGCCCCAGGCGGCCCTTTTTTTGACCCCCATCACGCTGACGTTGTTCTCGGGGAGACTGGCGTGGGTCCCGGCCCACGCCGGGATGACGGATTTTGAGCGGCGATCGGGTGCCCACTTTCAACGTCATCCCGCTGAAGAGCGGGACCCACGCAAGCTTCAACAAACTCTTCTGCTGCAGGGCAGGCGACGGCTCAAATCCAGGTCGCCGGCCGCTCTAAAGCTTGCGCAGCGCCACCTGCTGCACGTGATGGTCGGCGGCCTTGAGCAGGATGAGGCGCGCGCGCTGGCGCGTCGGCAGGATGTTCTCCTCCAAGTTCCTCAAGTTGATCGTGCGCCAGATCTCGAGCGCGCGGGCGCGCGCCGCGTCGGGCGCCAAGTTGGCGTACTGGTGGAAGTAGGCGGCAGGATCGCGGAAGGCGGTGGCGCGCAGGCGCATGAAGCGCGACACATACCAGTCCTGGATGATCTCGGGCGCGGCATCGAGATAAATCGAGAAGTCGAAGAAGTCGGATACGAACGGGATCGCCTCGCCGCCGCGCGGCATGCGCGCGGGCTGCAGCACGTTGAGCCCCTCGACGATGAGGATGTCGGGCGATGCGATGACCGTCTTCTGCTCGGGCAGGATGTCGTAGTGGAAGTGCGAGTAGACGGGCGCCTCCACTTTCGCCACGCCCGACTTCACGTCGGCGAGGAAGTTCAACAACCGCGTCGTATCGAAACTCTCGGGAAAGCCCTTGCGCTCCATGAGCCCGCGCCGCTCCAGCTCGGTGTTGGGCCACAGGAAGCCGTCGGTGGTGATCTGATCGACGCGCGGATGATCGGGCCAGCGCGCCAGCAACGCCTTGAGGACGCGCGCCGTCGTGCTCTTGCCCACCGCGACCGAGCCGCCGACCCCGAGGATGAACGGCACCTTGCCATCGGTGCGGCCCAGGAACTTCGAGGAGACCGAATGCAGCTGCTGGGCGCCCGCCACGTAGAGATTCAACAGGCGCGACATCGGCAGGTAGATCTCCTCCACCTCCCGCACCGACAATTCCTCGATGAGACCCGACAGCTGCTGCAGCTCGCTTTCGCGCAGCGTCATCGGCGTATCGGCGCGCAGGCGCGCCCACTCATCGCGCGTGAAGACGCGGTAGGGGGAGTATTGCAGGTTCGCGGGATGGGACATCGCGCTCTTACGCTCGACCGCAAGCCGAAGGCATGAACTCTATCAACGCTTGGCGCGGTCGGCTTTCTCTTTCAGACCCGAGACGCCCTGGCGACGCTCGAGCACGGCCAGCACGTCCTTGAGCTCCACGCCGCGGCTCTCGAGCAGCACGAGCAGATGATAGAGGAGGTCGGCAGACTCTTCCTTGAGGGCCTCGTCGCTCTCGCTTAATGCGGCAATCACGGTCTCGACCGCCTCCTCGCCGAGCTTCTTGGCGCAGCGCGCGGGGCCCGCGTCGAGGAGCTGGCGGCTGTAGGAGCTATCCGCAGCCGCCGCGCGCTTGGCGCGGATCACCGCCGCGAGTTGCAGGAGCACGTCGTCGCTCATGGCCAAACCTTAAGAGACGCAAGGGCTTATTGCGCCTCATTGAAGCAGGTCTGGCACATGCAGCAAGCCGGGCTGGCCGTCAAGCTATCGTTGGTCGGATGGGGCGCCGGCGTCAGCCGCGCGCGCCATTGGCCAGGCGCACGCGGATGTAATCGAGCTGCTCGTAGTTGGCGTACTTGATGATGAGATTGCCGCTGTCGCCGGAGCCGCGCTTGATCTCGACCTTGAGGCCCAAGAGGTCGCCGAGCTCCTTCTCGAAGGCGCGCGTATCGGAGTCCTTCTCGGGCGCCCGTCGGCTCGATGTGCTGCTGGTGACGCTGCCGCCATCCTGCACCAGGGCCTCGACCTCACGCACGTTGAGGTCCTCCTCGATGATCCGGTGGGCGATT
Organism: uncultured Alphaproteobacteria bacterium; assembly: GCA_963728165.1. Classification (GTDB taxonomy): domain Bacteria; phylum Pseudomonadota; class Alphaproteobacteria; order Rhizobiales; family Hyphomicrobiaceae; genus Hyphomicrobium_A. Next base: position 793,975 of record CAVSIY010000006.1, read on the forward strand.
GCCTCCGCATCGTTGCGATTGATGAGCGCGCGCGCGTGACCGGCGGTGAGGCGCCCGTCCTGCACCATCGTCTGCACGCCCAGGGGCAGCTTCAAGAGACGCAGCGTGTTGGCGACGTGGCTGCGGCTCTTGCCGATGATCTCGGAAAGCTGCTCCTGACTGTAGTCGAAGCGCTCGATCAGCTCGCGGTAGCCGCCCGCCTCCTCGATGGCGTTGAGGTCGGCGCGCTGCACGTTCTCGATGATCGCAAGCTCGAGCACCTCCTTGTCGGTGAGGTCGCGGGCGATCACCGGCACCATGTGCAAGCCGGCCTTCTGCGCCGCGCGCCAGCGCCGTTCGCCGGCGACGATCTCGTAGCCGCCACTCGGCACCGGCCGCGCGATGATCGGCTGCACCAGACCCTTGTTGCGGATCGACTCGGCGAGCTCGGCCAGCTCGTCGTCGCGGAAGTCCTTGCGCGGGTTGAGCCGCCCCGGCTTCACGTCGGCGATCGGCACCATGCGCTGCTCGCCTTCGGGAGGCAGCAGGGCGCTGGCCCGGCGCCGGCTCTCCGATGAGAGAGGCGAGGCCACGCCCCAGGCGGCCCTTCTGCAGGGGTGCGTTCATGGGTGTTACGGTTCTCTCGTTCATGCGGCCTCACTCATGTGACTGGGCTCACGCAGCTTGAGTTTGGCGCTCGCGCTCGATGATCTCGGTGGCGAGCTTGATGTAGGCCTGGCTGCCGGCGCAGTCGAAGTCGTAGAGCAGGATCGGCTTGCCGTGCGAGGGGGCCTCGGCGACGCGCGTGTTGCGCGGGATGATGGTCTCGTAGACCTTGGGCCCGAAGAAGGCGCGCACGTTGTCGGCGACCTCCTTCGACAGCGACGTGCGCGCATCATGCATGGTCAGCACCACGCCCTGGATCTCCAGCGCCGGATTGAGCGTGGCGCGGATCTGATCGATGGTCTCCTTCAGCTGCGAGATGCCTTCCAGCGCGAAGAACTCGCACTGCACCGGCACCAGCACCGCGTGCGCCGCCGTCATGGCGTTGAGCGTCAAGAGATTAAGCGACGGCGGACAGTCGATGAGGACGTAGTGGAACCGCTGCTCGGGCGGCAGATTGCGCTGGTGCGCGGCGAACGCGGCGAGGGCGTCGCGCAGGCGGAAGGCGCGGTTTGTATCGGTCAGCACCGTGTCGATGCCGACGAGATCGGCATTGGCCGGCACCACGTGCAGCTCCGGCACCGCGGTCGGCTGGGCGCATTCCATGATGCTGGCGGCGCCCGTCAGCACGTCGTAGGAGGTCTTGCCGCGTCCCTCGATGCCGATGCCGAGCCCGGTCGAGGCATTGCCCTGCGAATCGAGATCGAGCACGAGCAGCCGTTCGCCGATCGAGGCGAGCGCGGTTCCCAGATTGATGGCGGTCGTCGTCTTGCCGACGCCCCCCTTTTGATTGGCAATAGCCAGAACGCGGGGGTCTCTGGCTCCCATTGGCCCGCTCATCGCGTATGATCCTCCGTCTTGGCCTGCAACGCGCGCACCTCGACGACGCGGCCCTCGCGGTCCGTCTGGCTCGGGTGCAACGCGACCGAGAAATCCCAACGCGCCAACGCTGCGTCGACTTCGGCCTGCGCCTCGCGCCCTTTGAGAAAGAGCCCCACGGTCGTGTCGGAAAAGTACGGGGCCGCCAGGTCGAGAAGCCGCGGCAAAGGCGCCAGAGCGCGGGCCGTGATCACGTCGACCTTAGCCTGAGTCGGCCCTTTTTCGATTCGCTCACACAGGATGTCCACAGGCGCCCCGGTTTGGCGCGCGACCTCACGCAGAAAGGCCGCCTTGCGCGTGTCGCTTTCGATAAGCGTCATGCTAACCGGCCCGCGCCGGGCGAGGAGAAGTGCGAGGACGAGGCCGGGAAAGCCGGCGCCGGCGCCGAGGTCGAGCCAGTGCCTGGCGTCGGCGGGCGCCAAGGCCAAGAGCTGGGCCGAATCGGCGAAGTGGCGGCTCCAGATGTCGCCAAGCGTGCTCGGGGCCACGAGATTGATGGTCCCCTGCCACTGCTTGAGCAGGGCCTCGTAGGTCAAAAACTTACCAATCGTTTCACGTGAAACGCCGAAGCGGGCGGCGAAGTCATCCGGGCCGGTGATCGCCGCCGCACGGGGAGGCGCGCTCATGCCGACTTCCGGGCAGGCGGCGCCTTGAGATGTGCGAGTAGGAGCAGCAGCGCCGCCGGCGTGATGCCGTCGATACGCGCGGCCTGGGCGAGCGTCGCCGGCTGGTGACGGGCCAGCTTCTGGCGCACCTCGGTGGAGAGGCCGGGGAGGCCGTCGAAATCGAACCCGACCGGGATGCCCAGCGCCTCGTCCTTGCGCAGCGCCTCGACGTCGAGGTCCTGGCGGCGGACATAGGAGGCATAGCGCGCGTCGACCGCGACCTGGGCGGCGATCTTGGGCGCAATGGCCCCGATCCGGGGCCAGATCACTGCGAGCCGGCTGAGATCGACGCTCGCGAGGGCCAGCAGGTCGAAGGCCGAGCGCCGGCGGCCGTCCCTGTTGACCTCGAGGCCATGGCGGCCGGCCTCGGTCGGCGTCAGCGACAGCGACTGCAGCAGGGACGTCGCGTCCGCAAGCGCCGCGGCTTTGGCGCTGAATGCCTCCCGCCTCGCCTTGGTGACACAACCCATTGCGATCCCGAGAGGGGTCAGCCGCTGGTCGGCGTTGTCGGCGCGCAAGCGCAGCCGGTACTCGGCGCGCGAGGTGAACATGCGGTAGGGCTCCGAGACCCCGCGCGTGACCAGGTCGTCGATCATCACGCCGAGATAGCCGTCGGCGCGCGAGACGATGCAGCGGCGATCCTCCCCACCGGCGAGGAGGGCGGCGTTGATGCCGGCGGCGAGGCCTTGTGCGCCAGCCTCCTCATAGCCGGTGGTGCCGTTGATCTGGCCCGCCAGAAACAGGCCGGCCAAGCGTTTCACGTGAAGCGTCGGGTCGAGCTCGCGCGGGTCGACGTAGTCGTATTCGATGGCGTAGCCAGGCCGCTTGATGACCGCGCGCTCCAGGCCGGGCATCGAGCGAATGAAGGCCTCCTGCACGTCGGCCGGCAACGAGGTGGAGACGCCGTTGGGGTAGATCGTGTCGTCGTTGAGGCCCTCGGGCTCGAGGAACACCTGGTGCGAAGAGCGGTCCGCAAAGCGCACGACCTTGTCCTCGATGGAGGGGCAGTAGCGCGGGCCGGTGGAGGCGATCTGGCCGGAGTACATGGCCGAGCGGGCGAGATTGGCGCGGATGATCGCGTGCGTTTGCGCCGTCGTGCGGGTGATGGCGCAGGCGATCTGAGGCGTCGTGATGCGCGCCGTCAGGAACGAGAACGGCTCGGGCGGGTCGTCGCCCGGCTGCGTCTCGAGCCCGGACCAGTCGATGGAGGAGGCCAGCAAGCGCGGCGGCGTCCCCGTCTTGAGCCGGCCGAGTTGTAGACCAAAGCCATAGAGCCGCTCGGAGAGCTTGAGGGCGGGGGCCTCGCCCGAGCGGCCAGCCGGGATGGTCTGCTCGCCCAGGTGAATGAGCCCGTTGAGGAAGGTGCCGGTGGTCAGCACCACCGCGCCGGCGCCCAGGCGTCGGCCGTCGCCCGTCACCACGCCGGCAACGCGCCCCACCTCCACGATCAGGTCCTCGACGCCGCCCTCGATCACCTCGAGGTTGGCGGTTTCGCCGATGGCGGCCTGCATGGCAGCCCGGTAGAGCGCCCGGTCGGCCTGGGCGCGGGGGCCCTGCACGGCCGGGCCCTTAGAGCGGTTGAGCAGCCGGAACTGGATGCCGGCCAAGTCGGCGACGCGGCCCATGAGGCCGTCAAGCGCATCGATCTCACGCACCAGGTGGCCCTTGCCCAGCCCGCCGATGGCCGGGTTGCAGGACATCTCGCCGATGGTGGCAAAGGTGTGGGTGACCAGCGCTGTCTTGGCGCCCATGCGCGCGGCCGCGGCGGCGGCCTCGCACCCGGCATGGCCACCGCCCACCACGATCACATCGAAGGTTCTCTCACCCATCGTGGATTCCGGTTCCGGGCCAATGATTCCGTGTTACCGCCAGCGAAATACGCCCGCGCGCCACCGCTGTCGACTTTGATGTGGATAACCTACCGGGCGCCGAGATCCCGATCCACCGACCTACTAAGTTTGCCCTGGTAGTTGCAACTCAGGCGGCCAGTGGAGGCCCGTTATGGTGCCTAGCGAAGCGTTTGTTCCCAACGTCTCGGAGATCGCCGTATCCGACCTTGTGTCGCCGGCCCTCGCCGAAATTCAAGCTCGTGCGGGCGTCCTGCTCACCGATTGGCAAGTCCGGCTCGCAATAGCGCTCAGCTGTCACTGATCGCAGCAAGCCCAATGCGTCAAAAGCTGGCGGCCGCAGGCCCCAGGCACCGTTAAGCCCGGCTCATGGTTAACGCCGGGTTTCACGTGAAACATTGGGGCCCCGGGGCCTACTTGCCGATGCAGAAGCGGCCGAAGATCTCCCCCAGCACGTCCTCGACGTCGACCCGGCCGGTGATGCGGCCCAGCGCATGGATCGCCTGGCGCAGGTCCTCGGCGCGCAGCTCGATATCGTCCGGACAGGATGCCATGCCTGCCGGACAGGAGGACGTGAACGCCTCGCAGGCGGCCATGCACGCCTGCAAATGCGTCCTGTAGCGCGTTCGGGTGATGGCGGGCTGCTCCGACACACCGATGCGCTCGCGCGCCAGCTTGGCGAGCTGCCGGGTCAGCGCATCTATCCCCGCTCCGGTCTTGGCCGAGAGGCCGAGGCGCTTATCCCCGCTTGGAGCCAGGTCGATCTTGTTGGTGACAAGGAGCACGCGGTCACCCAGCTCGGGCGGAGGCGGGGCCTCAGGCGCGGTGGCATCGTGGAGCCAGACCACGAGGTCGGCGTCGCGCGCACGCTCAAACGTGCGGCGGATGCCTTCCAGCTCGATCTTCCCTTGCGCCTCGCGGATGCCGGCGGTGTCGGAGACGACGACGGGCAGCCCCTCCAGATCGAGCCGCACCTCGATCACGTCGCGCGTGGTCCCGGCCTCCTCCGATACGATCGCGGCGTCGCGTTTCGCCAGCGCATTCAGCAGGCTCGACTTGCCGACATTGGGGGCGCCAGCGAGCACCACACGCAAGCCGTCGCGTAGGATCTCACCGCGGTGGCCGTCCTCCAGGTGGCCGCGGATCGCCTCCGACAACGGCGCCACGATGGTCCGCGCACGCGCGACGGCATCGCTGGCGACGTCGCCCTCATCTGAGAAATCGATGGCGGATTCGACCAGCGCGGTCGCCTCCAGGAGCTGCTTGCGCCAGCCCTCGTAGAGCGCCGACAGGGCGCCGCCCATCTGGCGCACGGCCTGGCGCCGCTGCGCTTGCGTTTCCGCCTCGATCAGGTCGGCGAGGCCTTCGGCTTGGGCGAGATCGATGCGGCCGTTCTCGAAGGCGCGCCGCGCAAACTCGCCGGGCTCGGCCAGGCGGCATCCGGGCTGGCGCTCGAGCGCCGCCAGCACGCCGCGCACGATCGCGGGGCCTCCATGCAGATGGAATTCGGCCATCTCCTCGCCGGTCTCGGTGGTGGGCGCCGGCAGCCACAGGATCAGCGCCTCGTCGAGAACCTCGCCGGTGTCGGGATCGCGGATCTTGCGCAAGGCGGCGCGGCGCTCCTTTGGCCGCGGCCTCGCCAGCGCATCGATCACGGCGCCGGCGCGCGGCCCCGACACGCGCACGACGGCGACGCCGGCGCGTCCCGGTGCGCTGGAGAGGGCGAAGATGGTCGGCGCCTGATCCATGCTTCTTCAGTACCGCGCGAAGTGCCGAACCGATGCCAGCGTCGAGGTCATTGACTATCCTGCACCAGAAACAATTGCTGAAGCTTGCGTGGATCGCGCTCTTCAGCGCGATGACGGAAGTATGCGCGGAGGCGCTCTGCCTCTTTCCAACGCTATCCCGCTGAAGAGCGGGCCCCACGCCAGTCTCCGCGAGGACGACCTAAGAAGCGGCGAAACCCCTCACCCGGAAGCTCATTTGCATTCGCTTCCGACCTCTCCCTCTGGGAGAGGTGAGGTTCCACAAGCGGCACGCGCCTACTCCACCTCTCCCAGAGGGAGAGGTCGGCTGGACGTGCGCAGCACGCCAGCCGGGTGAGGGGTTAGACCGCACGGGATCAGGCACCGTCCAGACTGGCGTCGCGCCGCCAAATGCCCCACGTTAGGCGCTCAGCAAACGTGAGGCCCTCCCGCATGAGCGAGAACCGTCTCGGCCAAGAGACGAGCCCATATCTCCTGCAGCACAAGGACAACCCGGTCCATTGGTGGGCGTGGGGCCCCGCGGCGCTCGGCGAAGCCAAGCGCACCGGCAAGCCGATCCTCCTCTCGGTCGGCTATGCCGCCTGCCACTGGTGCCACGTCATGGCGCACGAGAGCTTCGAGGATGACGGCACGGCCGCCGTCATGAACGAGCTCTTCGTGAACATCAAAGTCGACCGCGAGGAGCGCCCCGACATTGACGCCATCTACATGGGCGCGCTGCATGCGCTGGGGCAGCACGGCGGCTGGCCGATGACCATGTTTCTCGATTCTAACGCGCGTCCGTTCTGGGGCGGGACCTACTTTCCCAAGGAGCCGCGCTTCGGCCGCCCCGGCTTCGTCGACGTCCTACGCCAGGTCGAGCGCGTCTATCGCGAGACGCCGGACAAAGCCGCCACCAACGCGGAGCTGCTGACCGAGGCCCTGCAGGCCCGCGCCCCCAACCCGAGTGCGCGCTCGATCGACGAGAGCTTCCTCAAAGAGCTGACGGCCAAGATGGTCGAGGCCGTCGATCACGAGCACGGCGGTCTGCTGGGTGCGCCGAAGTTCCCCCAGTTCAGCTTCTTCTGGCTGTTGTGGCGCGGCGGCATCCGCTACGACCAGGCGCCGGCGCGCGCCGCCGTCGTCACCACGCTCACCAACGTCTGCCAGGGCGGCATCTACGATCACCTGGGCGGCGGCTTTGCGCGTTACGCGACGGACGAGCGCTGGCTGGTGCCGCACTTTGAAAAGATGCTCTACGACAACGCGCTTCTGATCGAGCTCCTGACCGAGGTCTGGCGCGAGACGCAATCCCCCCTGTTCAAGATGCGGGTGGCCGAGACGGTCACCTGGCTCGAGGCTGAGATGATTGCCGAGGGTGGCGGCTTTGCTGCCTCGCTCGACGCCGATTCGGAGGGTGAGGAAGGCAAGTTCTACGTGTGGACGCTGCCGGAGATCCTGGAAGTGCTGGGCGAGGAGGACGGTAGGTTCTTTGCCGAGGTCTACGACGTTACGCCGGAGGGCAACTGGGAAGGGCACACCATCCTCAACCGGCTCGCTGGGCTCGAGCTGCGCTTGGATGCCGACGAGGAGCGCCTTGCCGCAATGCGCCAGAAGCTCCTGGACGTCCGCGCCAAGCGCGTGCGCCCCGGTTGGGACGACAAGGTGCTTGCCGACTGGAACGGGCTGATGATTGCGGCGCTCGCGCGCGCCGCGACGATCTTCAATGAGCCGCACTGGCTTGAGCTCGCGGAGCGCGCGTTCGACTTCGTCGCAACCCGCATGAGCGTCGACGGCCGCCTGCGCCACGCCGCCCGCAACGGTCAGGCCAAGGCGCCGGCCACGGCCAGCGACTACGCCAACATGATCTGGGCGGCCCTGCGTCTGCACGAAGCGACGACGCAAGACCGATACCTCGCGCAAGCGTGCACCTGGACCGACGTGCTCGACCGCCACTACTGGATGGAGGAGCACGGTGGATATGCAACCTCTGCCGACGACACCGACGACGTGATCGTGCGCCTGCGTCCCGGCTCCGATGACGCCACGCCCAACGCCAACGCAATCATGCTCTCCAATCTGACGTCGATCAGCGCGCTTACGGGCGAGGCGCGCTACCACGACCGCGCCGCCGCCTTGTTCGCTGCCTTCACCGGCGATCTTGGGCGCAACATTGTCGCACACACCGGCCTCCTGGCCGGGGCGATCGACCTCCTTGCCCCGCAACAGGTGGTCATCGTGGGCAAAAATCTCGAAGGCAGCCAAGAGCTTATGGAAGTGATCAGAACTATTTCTTTGCCCGGCACCTTGCAATACTGCATGGAGTCCGCCAGCGCAGATGTGGCCGCTTTGCGCGATAAACAGCCCATTAACGGGCAGGCCACGGCCTACGCTTGCTTAGGGCCGCAATGCTCGCCACCTTTGACGGAACCGGACCAGTTCGTTAGGACGTTGAAAGCTCAACGCAGCCTATGATGACGGCAAATCGAGGCGGCCCGCCGGGGCCGCGAGCGCGTGACATCGGCACTCGCGCTCCCCGCACGAAAGTTGCGCTCTGGGTAGGGGCGAACCTTTCAAGCGGCACTTGCGCCCGCCTCGCACCTTGCACTCGGAGACCCTTTTAATGCCGAAACTGAGCGCCCTCGTGCGCTATGGCTACGCGCCCTTCATGATGCTGGGCCTCACCGGCGCGGCCTACTGGGTCGTCGCCGATCTGGTGGTCGCGCGGGGCCACACCTGGGCCTATCTGTTGCTGGCGCCGCTGCTCGTGCTCGCATATGCGACGGCGTTCGGCGCCGAGCGTATCGCGCCCTTCTTCGAGAACTGGAACGATCACGAGACGCACGGCGATACGCCGGCGACGTTCCTGCACGTCATCGTCTACGAGTATCAGTCGGTGGTTGGCGTGCTGCTGATCCCGGTGATCTGCTGGCTGTTCCCCTACCAGGGCCTGTGGCCGGTCGAGTGGCCGATGTGGGGCCAGGTTTTGATGGCCTTCGTCATCTCCGACTTCGCGTTCATGGCGATGCACTACCTCTCGCACCGCTTCGCGCCGCTGTGGCGTCTGCACGCGGTGCATCACGGCGTCGGCCGGCTCTATGGCTTGAACGGCGTGCTGCGTCATCCGCTGCATCAGGTCATCGACATGGTCATCGCCAACATGCCGCTCGTCATCATCGGCATGCCGGTGCCGGTCGCGGCCGTGCTGGGGTTCCTCATCTCGGTGACGCTGATCGTGCAGCACTCCAACGTCGATGCGCGGCTCGGGCCCTTGCAGAAGCACCTCTCGCTCGGGCGCATCCATCACCTGCATCACGTCAACTGGGGCACGGAGGGCGACTGCAACTTCGGCCTGTTCCTGACGATCTGGGACCGCCTGCTCGGCACCTTCAACGAGACGCCGTCGCGCGAGATCACGCCCGCCGACTTGGGCGTCGACGAATTGCCGAACTTCCCCAAGGGCTATGTGGAGCAGTTCCTGTTTCCGCTTTTCTATAAGCCGGGCCAGGGCGAGCCCGAGCGCTACCGCAAGGCCGCCGAGCCCGCGCCCGAGACGCCGGCGCAGGAAGCCCGCCGCATCGTCGACGCGGCGGAGTAGCAGCGGCGGCTCCGCCTCGCGAAGGTTTCATGCTAGGGTGCTCGCCATGCTCAGGAATGAAACCATCGAGCAAATCAACGCCACGCTCGAGCGGCTGCCCGATGATCGCCTCAACGATCTCGCGGCTCTCGCTACGGCGTGGGCGCGCCCGACGGCCTATTCGTCGCTCAGCGACGCCGACAGGATCGCCATTGACGCCGCCCTCGATGCGCTCGACCGGGGCGAAGGTGAGACCTGGGAGACTGTCAGGGACGGTCTTGACGCCAAGCTCAAAACCGCTGGCGTATGAAGATCACCATCGCGCCGGCGGCCCGGCGCGATCTTGAAGGACCAGCTCACTTATCTCATCCATCATAACGCTGCCACCGCCGCTCGCCGGCTCGAGCAAAGACTAGTGACGTTCATCGAGAAAACGCTCGCGGCCTATCCGCGCGCAGGGACCTTCGTCGGCCACCGCATAGGTGACGCCGGCGCAGGAAGCCCGCCGCATCGTCGATGCGGCGGAGTAGCAGCGGCGCCGTCACTTCGTCAGCCAGCGATCCATAATGCCGAGCGCGCCGTCCCAAGTCAGCAGCGCGCCCAGGAGAAGCGTGATGACGGCGCAGACGATCGTCACGGGATCGCCGTCGGCGAGCGCCAGCGCGATGACGAGCGAAGCGACCACCAGCATGAGCGCGCCGGTCACGGCGCTGGCCCAATAGGTCCAGGTGGGGCGCGCCCGCCGGCCGCGGCGGAACCATTCGCCGAAGGATACTCGCGGCCCGGAAGTCGGCTCCAGCCCGCTCGCAAGCGGCTTCTGGTATTGGCGGATGCCCCAGAACAGTATCGCGGCGATACTGATCGCCCAGCCGGCGAGGCCGACGTCGTTGCCCGACCCTATGAGTCGCACGACGAGAATGCCGAAGGCGCCGCCGAGCACCAGCGCGACGAGCATGCGCTGGCGCAAGCGCTGGCGCACGCTGGGCTCGAGCTCGGCCGGCAGCTTATAGCCGCGCCCCATTAAACCGTGCGGATAGAAGACGAACTCGCCCTGCTCATCCTTCTGGATAAGCTGGTCGACGTACAAGCCGTCGAAAATGCTCTTCAAGCCCATGGGCACCCTCTTGGGAAAGTCGCCGCTCGTGCGGCGCATGGGAAGAAAGCATGCCGGAGCGCGCACACTTGCGCTGTTCCCTGCGGAATATCGCGCGTTGCCTGCGCTAACGCGCAAACAAGAAGGGCCGCGGTGAAGCGGCCCTTTCGATTCGTGCGGCTGTGTTTCGCCCGCTACGTATTCATGGACGAGAAGAACTCGTCGTTGGACTTGGTCGACTTCAACTTGTCGATCAGGAACTCGATGGCGTCCATCGTGCCCATCGGGTTGAGGATGCGGCGCAGCACGTAGACCTTCTTGAGCTGGTCCTTGGGGATGAGCAGCTCCTCCTTGCGCGTGCCTGAGCGCGACACGTCGATCGCAGGGAAGATGCGCTTGTCAGAAACCTTGCGGTCGAGAATGATCTCGGCGTTGCCGGTGCCCTTGAACTCCTCGAAGATGACCTCGTCCATGCGGCTGCCGGTATCGATCAGCGCGGTGGCGATGATGGTCAGCGAGCCGCCCTCCTCGATGTTGCGCGCGGCACCGAAGAAGCGCTTGGGACGCTGCAGGGCGTTGGAGTCGACGCCGCCCGTGAGCACCTTGCCGGATGACGGCACCACGGTGTTGTAGGCGCGGCCGAGCCGCGTGATGGAATCCAAGAGGATCACCACGTCGCGCTTGTGCTCGACCAGGCGCTTTGCCTTTTCGATAACCATTTCAGAGACTTGCACGTGGCGCGAGGGCGGCTCGTCGAAGGTCGAGGAGATGACCTCGCCCTTCACCGAGCGCTGCATGTCGGTGACCTCCTCGGGCCGCTCGTCGATCAGAAGCACGATCAGGTAGCACTCGGGATGATTGGCCGTGATCGAGTGGGCGATGTTCTGCAGAAGCACGGTCTTGCCGGTGCGCGGCGGGGACACGATGAGGGCGCGCTGGCCCTTGCCCATCGGCGCCACGATGTCGATGACGCGCGCCGAGAAATCCTTGAGCGTCGGATCCTCGATCTCGAGCTTCAGCCATTGGGTCGGATAGAGCGGCGTGAGGTTGTCGAAGTGGATCTTGTGCTTCGTCGCCTCTGGGTCCTCGAAGTTGATCTTTGAGACCTTGAGCAGCGCGAAGTAGCGCTCGCCTTCCTTGGGCGACCGGATCTGGCCTTCGACGGTGTCGCCCGAGCGCAGCGCAAAGCGCCGGATCTGCGAGGGCGACACGTAGATGTCGTCGGGACCGGGCAGGTAGTTGGCGTCGGGCGAGCGCAGGAAGCCGAAGCCGTCCTGCAAGACCTCGACCACGCCGGTGCCGGTAATCTCGACCTCTTTGGCGGCGAGCTGCTTCAGCGTGGCGAACATCAACTCCTGCTTGCGCATGGTTGAGGCGTTCTCGACGCCGGTCTCCTCCGCGAAGCTCAAGAGCTCCGTAGGAGACTTGAGCTTCAGGTCTTCGAGCTTCATTTCCTTCATGGAACGCTCCGGGGCCACGGCGTTTGGGGCGGGAATAAGGGGGGGCCGGGCCGGGTAGGTGGTGGGAGATGTTGGATTAGGTGGTGGGAGATGTCGGATAACGTGGCCGAACGCCACGGCGCGGTCTGCCTTGCCCTTCAACCTTCGAAGCGGTCTGGGGCTACGGCGACCAACCCATAGGCCTGAGCGGCCCCGAGTTCGATGCGGAATTGGGGACTATATAGCAGACCCAATGCGCCGCGAAAAGCCGCTAGTACAAGAATTTGCCTCAAAAAGGTTTGACGACCACAAGAATGACGATTGCCGCCATCAATAGCGTGGGGACCTCGTTGGCGATCCGGTAGAAGCGGGCCGGGTGCGTGTTGCGGTCGGCCGCGAAGGCCTTGCGCCAAGCCCCCAGCGCGTGATGAAAGCCGGTCAGTAGCACCACCAGGACGACTTTGGCCATGAGCCAGCCGTCCATGTAGACGCCTTCCCACCAGGCGAGCCAGGGCCCCGTGATCCACACGACGATCATCGCCGGGTTCATGATGATGCGCAGGAGCCGCTGCTCCATGATCTTGAACGTGGCGGACAGCTCGGAGCCCGGCTTGGCGTCGGCGTGGTAGACGAAGAGACGCGGCAGGTAGAACAGCCCGGCGAGCCAGGCAATCACCGCTATGATATGCAGCGCTTTCAGCCAGAGCATGGGCTAGGCGCCCGCGGCGCGCACGAGCGCGACGAGGCGTGCCACGTGCTCAGGCGGCGTCTGCGGCACGATGCCATGGCCCAAATTGAAGATGAAGGGAACGCCGCGCATGGCGTCGAGCGTTGCGGCAACGCGCGCTTCAAGCGCCGCCCCGCCGGCGACCAGCAACAGCGGATCGAGGTTGCCTTGCACGGCAACGCCTTTGCCGGCAAGCGCGCGCATCTCGCTGAGCGGTACGGCCGTGTCGCAGCCCAGTCCGTCCACACCCGTCGCCTCCACGTAGCGCGCAGCCTTGGCGCCGGCCCCGCGCGGAAAGCCGATGATCGGCAGTAACGGGTGGCGCGCTTTGAGCTGTGTCACGATTCGATGCGTGGGCGCCACCACCCAGCGCTCGAACTCATCCTCGGGCAGCGCGCCGGCCCAGGTGTCGAAGATCTGCAGGACATCGGCGCCGGCCTGCACCTGCCCGTCGAGGTAGGCGATCGAAGCCTCGGCGAGGATGTCGATCAGGCGGGAAAAGCCGACAGGATCGCGGTAGGCCCACCCCCGCGCGTCGGCCTGGTCGGGCGTGCCACACCCAGCGACCATGTAGGTCGCAACCGTCCACGGCGCACCGCAAAACCCGATGAGCGCGGTCGCGGCGGGAAGCTCTGCCCGCACGCGGGCAACCGTCTCGTAGACGTGCGCAAACTTTTCCGACGTGGCGGCCGGATCGAGCCGCGCAAGGTCGGCGGCCGAGCGCACCGGCTCCAGCCGCGGGCCTTCGCCCTCGACGAAGGCGACGCGCTGACCGAGCGCGTCGGGCACCACCAGGATGTCGGAGAACAGGATCGCGGCGTCGAGGCCAAAGCGGCGCACGGGCTGCAGCGTCACCTCGGCCGCGAGCGCCGGCGTGTAGCACAAATCGAGGAAGCTGCCGGCCTTGGTGCGCACCTCCCGGTACTCGGGCAGGTAGCGGCCGGCCTGGCGCATCAGCCACACCGGAGGCGGGGTCACGGCCTTGCCGGCGAGCACGGCGACAAGCGTCGCTGTGCTGGGGGAGCTTTTGGAGGCTTGTGCCAGGTCGTGCATGTGCTTCTTAACTCAAGATTGAATCTTGAAGACTCTTGCTATTTCTCTTCTTAGGGCCGTGGGTTTGGAGGATATCGGGATTGTCCCTGGCTGTCCCCAGGCTTGCGCACAGGCAGCCCGCGAGCATGCCGCATGTGGTGGGGCAGCGCGGGCAAGTCTACAAGGAACGTTAAAGCCGGCTTTCTTCAACGGCATGGGAAGATGCGTGGTCCTGCAACCGGCAGGCCTCGCCTGTAGACGACAGATGAATGAGCACCCGACAAGGCTCCAACTAAGAACAAGCCGCGCGCACGTGCCGATGCTAATGCGCGCCGCGGTGATTGTGGGGATCGGCGTGGACAAGCGGACAGGGCGAGGCGAGCATGCGTCCGCGTTGCAGCCGCCCTCTGGACAACCCGGGAACTTGTCAACAAGTCGTCCCATGAGGGTGAGCGTGTGATGGCGAGCGCGCTGCCGAGCTACTTCCATCTGCATCTCGTGTCCGATTCCACCGGCGAGACGCTGACCACCATCGCCAAGGCGGCGTCGGTGCAGTACGCCCTGGTACGCCCTATCGAGCACGTGCATCCGCTGGTGCGCACCAGGCGGCAATTGAAGCGCGTGCTGCAGGAGATCGAGCAGACGCCGGGCATCGTGCTCTACACCATCACCAACAAGGAGCTCTCCGAGGAGCTGGAGCGCCAGTGCGGTGAGCTCAACGTGCCGTGCCTGGCGGTGCTGCAGCCGATCATGCAGATTTTAGAGAATTATCTTGGCGCGGCCCGCACGCCGACGGTCGCCGGCCAGCACGTGCTCGACGCCAACTATTTCCGTCGTATCGACGCGCTGAACTTCACCATGGCGCACGACGACGGGCACCTGCCCAACGATTTGAACGACGCCGACATCATCATCCTCGGCATCTCGCGCACGTCGAAGACGCCGACCAGCATCTATCTGGCGCAGCGCGGCTACAAGACCGCCAATCTGCCGCTGGTGCCGACAGTGGCGCTGCCCGAGCCGCTGGTGCAGCCGCATTCGGCCTTCGTCGTGTGCCTCATCGCCAGCCCCGAGCGCATCGCCGAGATCCGCCGCCACCGCGCCATGATGCTGGGCGACCGCGATCTCACCGACTACATCGACCGCGACCGCATCACCGCCGAGATCGCCTATTCGCGCCGCATCTGCGCCAAGCACCGCTGGCCGGTGATCGACGTGACGCGGCGCTCGGTGGAGGAATTGGCGGCGACGATCCTGAAGCTGCTGCACGACCGCGACGTCAACCGCGGCGAGGGAGACGATGACGTCGAAGCCTAGAGGAACGAGAGACCGACTTATGGCGGATGACCCCCTCACCCGGCCGCGCATGCTCCGCATGCCGCGGCCGACCTCTCCCCCTGGGAGAGGTAAAGTCCCCTGCCAGCCGCATGCGCCACACCACCTCTCCCAGGGGGAGAGGTCGGAAGCGAATGTAATGAGCTTCCGGGTGAGGGGCGAGGCCTCAGAGGCTACGGAAATCCCCGACACTGAGCTTGTAACGCTTGGATCGGCGAGGGCTTCGTGACGAGAGCGGGTCACAGTCAGCGCCAGATCGTGCTGGCTTCGGCGAGCCGCGCGCGCCGCGAGCTGCTGGCGGCGGCCGGCGTCGCTTTCACGGTGGAGCCGGCCGACGTCGACGAGCCCGCCATCCGCCGCGCGCTGGGGCCGAAGGCGGCACCCGCAGAGGTGGCCCAGGTGCTGGCGCGTGCCAAGGCTGAGGACGTCGGTGCGCGCCACGCGGACGGTCTCGTCATCGGTGCCGACCAGGTGCTGGCCTTCGGCGCGGAGATCCTGTCGAAGCCCGGCGATGAATCGGGTGCGCGCGCCACCTTGACGAAGCTCAGGGGAAAGACGCACGAGTTGCATTCGGCGGTGGCGTTCGCCGAGGACGGCAAGGTGACGTTTGTGCACACGGCAACGGCGCGTCTCACCATGCGCGCCTTCTCGGATGCCTTCCTCGAGGAGTATCTGTTGCGGGCCGCCGACCGCGTCGGGCAGTCGGTCGGCGCCTACGAGCTGGAGGGATTGGGCGTGCAGCTCTTCGAGCGCATCGAGGGCGACTACTTCACCATCCTGGGGCTGCCGCTGTTGCCGGTGCTGGCGGAGCTGCGCGCGCGCGGCGTCATTGCCGCATGAAACGCGCCTGCGTCATCGGCTGGCCGATCGAGCACTCGCGCTCGCCGCTGATCCACAACTATTGGCTGAAGACGTACGGCATTGCGGGCGCCTACACCAAGGAGGCCCTTCGGCCCGAAGCCGTCGCAGGCTTTCTCAAGACGCTCGCCACGCATGGGTTCGTGGGCTGCAACGTCACCGTTCCCCACAAGGAGGCGGCGTTCGCCGCGGCCGACGAGAGGGAGGCTTCCGCCCGCGCCGTCGGGGCGGCGAACACGCTGTGGCTCAGTGGGGATAAGCTGTGCGCGGCCAACACGGATACCTACGGCTTTATGACCCACCTCGGATTGAGCGCTCCGGGCTGGGATGCGCTCGACGCCCCGGTCTCGATCCTTGGCGCCGGCGGCGCCGCACGCGCGATCGTCTACGGGTTTCTTGAGGCCGGCGTCGGCGAGGTGCACGTCTTCAATCGGACGCGGGAGCGTGCCGACGCGTTGGCTGAGCATTTCGGCCCTCGCGTCAAAGCCTTCGACTGGGACGAGCGCGGGCGGCGAGCACGCAAGTCGGCCGTGCTCGTCAACGCGACGACGATCGGCATGAACGGGGTGGGGTCGCTCGACCTCGACTTCCATAGGTTCGATCCGACATGCGTCGTCGCCGACATCGTCTATGTGCCGCTTGCGACCGAGTTGATCGTGCGCGCCCAGGGCCGCGGCCTGCGCACCGTCGATGGGCTCGGCATGCTGCTGCATCAGGCGGTGCCGGGTTTTGAGAAGTGGTTCGGCGTGGTGCCTGAGGTCACGGACGCGTTGCGCCAGGTCCTCGTCGCCGACATCGCGGGGGTCTAGTGTGATGATCGAGAAATTCGCCGGTGCTCGCGGCTTGGCTAAGAGCGAATTTCTCGATCTGAATCACACTAGCAAATCTTTGAGTTTAGTGTCCCTCATGATTCCGAAGTTCGCTCAGGGATCTAGCATCGATGGCAGGCGAACTTCGGAATCGGGACACTAGATGCTGATCGTCGGGCTCACGGGATCGCTCGGCATGGGCAAGTCGACGGCGGCCGCCTACCTGCGCGAGCACGGCGTCCCGGTGTTTGACGCTGACGCCGAGGTGCACCGGCTCTACGAGGAGGAGGCCGTCGCCCCCATCGAGGCGGCGTTCCCGGGAACGACCGTGGACGGCCGCGTCGACCGCGCCCGGCTCAGCTCGGCGCTGATGGCGGCGCCGCAGCGGTTCGCCGAGCTGGAGGCGATCGTGCATCCCTTAGTGCGCGCGTCGGAGCGAGCCTTCCTCAGACGCGAGGCGGCGCGCGGCACCGAGGTCGCCGTGCTCGAGATCCCGCTCCTGTTCGAGACGGGCGCCGATCAGCTCGTCGACGCAACGATCGTGGTCAGCGCCACGCCGGAATTGCAGCGTGCCCGCCTCATGAAGCGGGACAACCTGACGCGCGAGAAGCTGGAGCACCTGCTGGCGCGGCAGATGCCGGATGCGGAAAAGCGCCGGCGCGCCGATTTCGTGGTGGATACCAGCGGGGAGGTCACGCAGAGCCGGGCGCGGCTCGATGTGATTGTAGCGCAACTGCGCGAGCGACAAGGCGAGGCCTTCGAGCGTCACTGGGCTTGAAGCGGGCAGGCGATTCACGGCACAAGACCGGCATGCGCGAGATCGTCCTCGACACCGAGACCACCGGGCTCGACCCCAAAGGCGGCGACCGCCTGATCGAGATCGGGTGCGTCGAGCTCCTGAACCGCATCCCCACGGGACGCGAGTATCACTGCTACATCAATCCCGAGCGCGACGTGCCGGCCGAGGCCGAGGCCGTGCACGGGCTGTCGACGGCGTTCCTCAAGGACAAGCCGCTCTTCACCCAGGTCGCCGAGGAGTTCCTCACCTTCATCGCCGAGGACGGCCTCGTCATCCACAACGCCGCCTTCGACGTCGGCTTCCTCAACGCGGAGCTTTCGCGCCTGTCGCGGCCCGCGATCACGATGGAGCGCGTGACCTGCACCTTGCAGCTGGCGCGGCGGCGGCATCCGGCGGGGCCCAACAGCCTCGATGCGCTGTGCAAGCGCTACGGCATCGACAATTCGCAGCGCTCCAAGCACGGCGCGCTGGTGGATTCGCTGTTGCTGGCGGAAGTGTACGTGGAGCTTTTGGGCGTGCGCCAGGCGGCGCTGGGCCTCGCCATGGAAGGGGCCTTGTCGGCCGGGTCGGAGAACGGCGCCTTCTCCCGGCGTCCGGCGGCGCAACGGCCGGCGCCGCTGCTGCCGCGCTTGAGCGCGGAGGCGGAGGCCGCGCATCTCGTGTTCGTGGAGACGTTGGGCGAACGCGCGCTCTGGCACCGCTATCTCGTTGCCGGCGCCGCGGCGCCCCGCACCGGCACGGACTGATTCCGGACGCAAGCGCGCTGCACTTCACCTCTCCCATCCATGCGGAGCATGGCTTCGCCATGACGGGAGAGGTGATGTTCGCGCTTGGACAAACGGTATACCTTCACCTCTCCCAGGGGGAGAGGTCGGCCGCCAATCGCGCGGAGCGCGATGCGGCCGGGTGAGGGGATGAACCGCTTCAAATCGCGTACCAGGGTGCTTCGGGCCGAGCAAACGGCAGCAGAAGAAATCCTCTGGCGAGAGCTTCGCAGCCGCCAATTGGGTCGTTGGAAATTCCGTCGTCAGCATCCGATTGGACGTTACATCGTCGATTTCATTACGCTCGACGGCAAAATCGTTATCGAGGTCGACGGCGGCACGCATTCGACGGAAAAAGAGCGCGCGCGCGACGAGGAGCGCACGCGCCTGCTTGAGCAACTCGGTTTCCATGTGGTGCGAGTCACGAACACAGATGTGTACGAGAACCTCGAAGGGGTTCTGACGACGATCCTGCACGAGCTAGGCGCGTTGTAACCCCTCACCCGCCTCGCATGCGTTCCGCATTGCGAGGCGACCTCTCCCACAGGGAGAGGTGACGGTGCGCCATTCACACGACAGAACATGCCAACACCCTCTGGGAGAGATGGGGTTGTCGCCGGCTTCGGATGATCAAACGGCGCCTGGACTAGAGAGCTAGTTCGGCGCGGGTTTGTTGGCGGCGAGCTCCTGCTGGCGGCGCATGTAGAGCGAGCCGAAGTCGAACGGGTCGAGCAGCAGCGGCGGGAACCCGCCCTCGCGCGAGATGTCGGCAACGAGGCGGCGCAGGAACGGAAACAGCAGCGCCGGGCAGTTGACAAGCAGGAACGGCTCGAGCGCCTGCGGCGGGATGTTCTGCACCTTGAAGAGGCCGGCGTAGACGAGCTCGATCTCGTAGACGAGGCCGTGCTTGTTGGTCGCCTGCGCGTTGAAGTCGATGGCGCTCTCGTAAACGTCGGTGTCGACGGCCTGCGCGCGCACGTTGATCGCCAGCTGCAGGTTGGGGTTGTCGCCAGGCTCCTTCAACAGCTTGTCGACGTTCGGGTTCTCGAACGACAGATCCTTGATGTACTGGCCGACGACCTTCACCTGCACCGGGGGTGGCGCCTGCTTGTCGGCCTCAGGATTGCCGTTCGTTCCCTTGCCGGTCTGTGTCATCGCTTAAGCGTCCTTGGTTTGCGGAGATCGAGGCTGGCGCTGGCTAGCACGGGGCTGTAAGGCGCGGCAATGCTCCAGGCAAGACGAGGCTCAGCCGTCCTTCTTCGGGGCCGGCGGGTTGTGGTCGTCGTCGTCGGTATCGACGCGCTCATAGGTCGTCTCGATGACGGTCGTGCGCGACGATTTGCGCGGGTCGGCGGAACGGTAGCTCTGGGCGCCGCCGGTGAGCCCGGAGAGGGCGCGGCGGATGGCCCAGGCGCGCAAGGGCGGCACCAAGAGCAACAGGGCTGCCACGTCCGACAGGAACCCGGGAACGATGAGAAGCAAGCCGGCGATAATGCGGGCGTAGCCGTCGAGCATCGGCTCGAACGGCAGCTTGCCCTCGTTCACCGCATTGAGCATGCGCCCGACCATGGTGATCCCCTGCTCCCGGATCACCAGGACGCCGAGGACGCCTGCCCCGATCAGAAGACTGATCGTCGGCCAGAAACCAATCATTTCCCCGGCTTTGATAAGAAGCGCGATCTCGAGCAGCGGAAAAGCCACGAAAACGAGCAAGAAGCCGAGGCGCAGCGAGGAGGGCACGTGGGCGGTTCCTAATTGTTGGGCATGTTTACGCCATGGGTCCCGAATATCACTGCATTCGGGTTGGCTTTGGGGCGTTTGTGCCGTAGTTTGCTGGGAGCGAGCATCGCAAGCCCATCATGGCGGATCGGATCAAGAGGCCCAGCGCTAGCTGTTAGGATTTGGTTAGGTCTTGGGCCGCGCACTCGGCGCGATCATATATAGCTATCGTATCCAGTCACGCCGTTGATCGCCAGGAAGGCACCCTCCAATGGAGAAGATCGACCTCTTCACGCTCATCTCGCTCATCGTCGCGGTCGTCGTGGTGTTGAAGCTGAGGAGCGTGCTCGGCCGCCGTACGGGTGACGAGGAGGCGCGTCTTGAGCGCTATCGTGCCGAACGGCGCCAGCAGGACGCAGGCGGCACGGCCACCGACAACGTCGTATCGATGCCGCGCCGCGATCGCGACGGCGCCCCGGGCGCTGCCGCTCCGGAGGTGGTGGTCGCCGATGCGGAGGAGCGCATCAAGGGCTATCCCGGCCTCGACGCTCAAGTGCGCAGCGGGCTGCTCGACATCGCCAAGCTCGATCCGGCTTTCGAGCCCGAGTCGTTTCTGCGCGGTGCCCGCCAAGCCTACGAGATGATCGTGACGGCGTTTGCCGAGGGCAATCGCAAGATCCTTAAGGATCTGTTGAACCGCGACGTGTACGATGGCTTCGTTCGCGCCATGACGGAGCGGGAAAGCCGCGGTGAGCAGGTGGACCAGAGCTTCGTCGGCATCAACAAGGCCGATATCGTCGAATCGGAGGTCAAGAGCGGCATCGCCAACATCACCGTCCGCTTCGTGAGCCAGCTGATCAGCGCTACGCGCGATCGCGCCGGCGCCATCCTCTCGGGGGACCCGCAACGGGTGAAGGAGGTGACGGATATCTGGACCTTCAGCCGCGACATCTCCTCGGCCAAGGCCCAGGCCAATCCGAATTGGCGGCTCGTCGCCACACAATCGCCCGCCTGAAAGACGTAAGGCCTGAAAGGGGATTAGGGCCTGGACGGACGCGAGGGATTAGAGGGGCACGGGGTACAGTGAGGGGCGTCAGAGTCCTAGACGGCGTGAGGCAGGCGGTCCCGGTCATTGCCGCCCTGGTTGCCGTGCAAGCATTGACCGTGACAGAGTCGGGCGCCGCAACGACCGCCGACCAGCCGGCCGCGCAAGCGCCGGCTCAACTCGCCCTCAAGCCGACGCTGCTACCGACAATGCCCGCGCCCAAGCCTGCGTCCATGCCCGCGTCAAAGTCCACTCCCAAGGTAACCTTCGAGCCTGCGAGCTTCGCCGAGCTGCCGGGCTGGGAGAGCGACGATCATCTGGCCGCGCTCAAGACCTTTCTGCTGTCGTGCGGCAAGGTGATGAGGGCGGCGGCGGCCGACCCGAGCGAAACGAGCAATACCGCCGCGCTGGCCCGCGTCTGCCGCGCGGCCGCCAGCATCAAGAAGCCCACACGTGCGGCGGCCCGCGCCTTCTTCGAGGCCGAGTTCGTGCCGCACCGCGTCGTGCATCAAGGCGACGGCGGCCTGCTGACGGGCTACTACGAGCCGGTGCTCAAGGGCTCGCGCAAGCCCGAGGGGCCGTTTCAGACGCCCGTCTACCGGCGCCCGCCCGACCTCGTGAACCTCGTCGCCGAGACTGAGCGCGCCTCCAAGCCCGATGGTCTTACGCACGTGCGCCAGACCGCGAGCGGATTTGCGCCTTTCCCCACGCGCGCCGAGATCGAGCAGGGCGCGCTCAAGGGCAAGGGACTGGAAATTCTCTATCTCGCCGATCCCGTCGACACGTTCTTCATGCACATCCAGGGCTCGGGCCGCATCGAGCTCACCGACGGCACCACCGTGCGCCTCAACTACGACGGCAAGAACGGCCACCCCTATACGTCGATCGGCCGCTACCTCATCAAGAAGGGACTGTTCCCCGCCGATCGGATGTCGCTGCAGTCCTTGCGCAAGTGGCTGCGGGCCGACCGCGCGCGCGGCCAGCAGGTGATGTGGCAGAACGCCTCCTTCATCTTCTTCCGCGAGCTGAAGGGCCATGACGCGGCCGGACCGCTGGGCGCGCTGGCGGTGCCGCTCACGCCCGGACGCAGCCTCGCCGTCGATACCGCCTACCACACGCTGGGAACACCGATCTATGTGGCCGCGCCCAGCCTGAAGCACGCCACCAAGGACCCCGCCAAGACTGGCGGCTTCAATCGGCTGATGGTGGCGCAGGACGTGGGCTCGGCCATCAAGGGGCCCGAGCGCGGCGACATCTACTTCGGCTCGGGCGACAAGGCGGGACGGCTCGCCGGCGTCACCAAGAACGCCGCCAGCTTCTTCGTGCTGCTTCCCGCTACTCTGCAAAGCGCGGCGCAAGCCCGCGAGGGGTCGCCCCAACGCCTGCCATGGCAAAAGATCGAGAAAGCCGAACGCTGAGCAAGGCGGCCGGCAAGCGCCCCGCAGGACACCTCACCGCGGAGGAGCGCGCGCTTTGGGAGCACGCCGCCCGCGATCTCGCACCTCTCAAAGGCAAGAAGCCGCGCATTCATCCAGCGCATGAGCCCGCTTCGGCCGAGGCTGGCGGCGCGGCACGCACCCTCAGCGCCGGAAAAAGCCGGCGCAAAGCGCCCGCCGCCGCGGGTGCCAGCGCCGCCCGCCAAAGCGGCTCCTCCTCCTCCGCTCGCGGCGCTGGACCGGCGCAAGGCGCGCCGCATCGGCTCGGGGCGCATCGAGGTCGAGGCGCGCATCGACTTGCACGGGCTGCGCCAGAGCGAGGCGCACAGCGCGCTCAACCGCTTCCTGCTGGCGCAGCACGCAAAGGGGCACCGCTGGGTGCTCGTCATCACCGGCAAGGGCGCACCGCGAGGCCGCAGCGAGGAGCCCGATGACGCCGGCTACGGCGGGGGAGAGGAACGCGGCGTCTTGCGGCGCAACGTGCCGCGCTGGCTCGCCGAGCCGGAGCTGCGCGCGATCGTGGTGGGCTTCACGGCGGCCGCTATCCGCCACGGCGGCGAAGGCGCGCTCTACGTGCAGCTGCGCCGCCGCGACCGGGCGGGGGCTGAACGCTGAGAGGCCGATTCGAGACAACGAGGAATGCCAGCCGAGCGCCAGCGGAGACTTGCGTGGGTCCCGCCCTTCATGCTGGAAGCATGCCTCCGGCATGACGGGATGACGTTTTTGGGTGAGGCAAGCGCATTGCCCAAACTCTCCCGTCATCGCGCTGGAGAGCGCGATCCACGCCAGCTTCAACAAGCGCTCTTGGTGAAGGTGGAGGAGCGAGGGCCGTGCCGAAGACCCCTTTAACGTGGCGCGGTTAAGGGCAGGTCTCGCCCATCTTCTGTAAGGCGGCACCAAGGCCCGACAGCGCGTAGGTGTCGGTCGTATTGGTGCCGCGCGTCGAGGTTGCCTTGACGATGGCGGTCGATCCCTTCTTCATCGCCTCGACCAGCTTCGACTCCTCCGCAGGCTCGGAGACAAAGCCACGCTCGCCCTTGATAAACAGCTTGAAGGTGTCGGGGCCGACGGCGACCGTCATGTCCTTTTGGGCGTTGACGGGATAGCCGACCTTGACCGAGGGCTCGGCTTTGACACCCTCCTTGGGCCAAGCCGAGATGTAGAAGTAGATCGGGTCGCGGTGGGCGCCTTTCGGCTCCGTCGATTGCGGCGAAGCGGCGAGGAAGCAGACCTGCTTCGGCGTGGCACTGTCGGCGTAGAGGCCCCATGCGCCCTGGGTCTCGACCAGCTCAACCGTTTGCGCACTGACCTCAGCCGCGAGTAGAGAGCTCATGGCTGCGGCTGCAGCGGCGAAGATCCTGGTCTTGTTCATGAGGCCCCCCTCCTTACCGGCTGATTGTAAATCGACATTTTGTGCACAATAGGCGCCTCAAGCGCCGCCTGTCACCCTTTGCGCCCCAACTTATCCCGGCTTCTTGGCCGCGCCTGCGGCACGGGGCCGCCCTCACGTAGTGGCCTCTCGGCAAACCGCGCCATCGAGCGCACGCGGTCGTACATCACGATGGCCCCGGCCATGGCCACGTTGATGCAAAAGCTTGTCGGAATTCTAACGACATAGCTGCAGCGGGCGGCGAGCTCGGGCGACAGCGAGCCCTGCTCTGGCCCCAGCACGTAGGCCGCGCGCAAGGGGTGGCGGAAGCTCGGAAGGTCGATGGCGTCGTCGAGAAGCTCGACGCCAACGAGCTTGCAGCCCTGCGGCAGCGCCATCGCGTCAGGGGAGGCCCAATTGTAGTGGGGAATGTGCCACTGGCCCTTGGAGGTATCGGCGCGCGCTTCCAGCGCCTGATAGGTGGCGCCCACGGTGAAGGTGAAGCTGGCGCCGAAGCCGTGCGCCGACCGCATCAGGTTGCCCAGGTTCAACGCCTTCGACATGCGCTCCGCGCCGATGGCGAAGTAGCCGCGCGGGGAGGGCGGCCACGCCGCGACGGACTCGGGGTCTTTCTGCTGCGACATGGTGCGTGATCTAAGGGACTGATCTTTGCTTCTTGCCGGGACCGGCGGCGCATGGTGGAAGGGCAGCCGACGCGCGCTCTTTAGGCTGCCCTAGTGTCCCGATCGCGCAGTTCGTCAGAGTTGGCGGCACGCATTGAACGAACTTCGCGATCGACAGGACACTAGCAAGCTTTTGATTCTAGTGTGATTCAGATCGAGAAATTCGCTCACAGCCTCGCCGCCAGCACCGGCGAATTTCTCGATCATCACACTAGGTGAGGTTTCACGTGAAAGCTGCCCTTTGCAAGCGCCTCGACGGGCCGGCCGGTATCGAGATCGAGGACATCGCCGCGCCGGCGCCGGGACAAGGCGAGGCTGTGGTTAGGGTAAAGGCGGCGGCCCTCAACTTCTTCGACACGCTCATCACGCGCGGCAAGTACCAGGCGCGGCCCGAGCTGCCGTTCTCGCCCGCAGCGGAGGTCGCTGGCGCGATCGCGGCGGTGGGCCCAGGGGTCACCGGCGTGCGCGTCGGCGACCGCGTCATGGCCTACATCGGCTGGGGCGGCGCGCGCGAGGAGATCGTGGCGCCTGCGGCTGCACTCGTTCCCATTCCCGATGGTGTGAGCGATGCGGTCGCGGCCGGTACAAGCGTCACCTACGGCACCGCCATCCACGGGCTCAAGGACCGCGCGCGCCTGCAAGCCGGAGAGACGGTGGCGGTGCTGGGGGCGGCGGGCGGTGCCGGGCTCGCAGCCGTCGAGATCGCCAAGCTGATGGGCGCGCGCGTGATCGCGGTCGCCTCCTCGGCAGAGAAGCTCGAGGTGTGCAAGGCGCACGGCGCCGATGAGCTCCTCAACTACGCGGCGACAGACCTGAAGACGGGCTTGCGCGGGCTGACGGGCAACGACGGCGTCGACGTGGTCTACGACTGCGTCGGCGGCGAAGCGTCCGAGGCCGCCTTGCGCGCGCTCGCCTGGCAGGGGCGCTTTCTCGTCGTCGGCTTCGCCTCGGGCGAGATCCCCCAAATCGCGCTCAATCTGCTGCTGCTTAAAGGCGCCGAGGCGATCGGCGTGTTCTGGGGCGAGTCGGTGAAGCGCGACCCGCAAGGTCATCGCCGCAACATGGTGCAAGTGCTCGATTGGATCGCCGAAGGCAAGCTCGCCCCGCACATCCACGCGACCTACCCGCTGGAAGAGATCCGCGAGGCGATCGGCGTGCTGGAGAGGCGCGAGGCCGTCGGCAAGGTCGTGCTGACGCTGTAGGTCAATGACACTGTCGTAACCCCTCACCCGGCTGTCGCGCTTCGCGCGTCCAGCCGACCTCTCCCTCTGGGAGAGGTGAAGAGGGCGCAGCGATCCCAACCCACCTCTCCCAGTGGGAGAGGTCGCGCGCAATGCGTAAGCATGCGCGCGGGTGAGGGGTTATTACGTCGGTTTCGGAGCGGCCGTTCAGCATTTCTTTGCCACCTGCGGCGATGCTTCTCCCCGATCGTTGTTACCCGGCCAGGCTCATTTGCGTATGCGCACCTATCGAATTGTGGCCGCAGCGGCGGCGCTGGCGGCGGGCCTTGCCGCCGTGAGCCAGCCCGTGCTCGCCCAATCGCTGCTGCAGCGCCTGTTCGGGTTCGGCGCGCGCTCGATGCCCGAGGACCGCTACGAGCGCGGCGAGCCATATGGCCCCTACAGCCGTCCCGCCTACGGCGACGACGACGGGTGGCAGGAGGATTACGCCACCTATCGCACCTTGTGCGTGCGCCTGTGCGACGGGTTCTATTTCCCCATCAGCGACAACGTGCGCCGCGGGCGGCTCTATCAGGACAGCCACTCGTGCACGCAGCGCTGCGACGGCGAGGCGCGCCTCTTCTACTACCCGACCGAGGGCGGCAGCGTGGAGACGATGGTCGACCTTGCAGGGCACAGCTACGGCGCGCTGCCCAATGCCTTCAAGTATCGCAAGGCGCTGGTTGCAGGCTGCGCCTGCAGGCCGGCGCCGTGGTCGACCGCGGAGGCGGCGCGGCACGAGGGCTATGCGGCCGAGGCAGCGCAGCCGGTGGCCGGCGCCGAGACCGAGGCGAGCGCACCGCCCGTGGCGGAGAGCGCGGGTCCGTCGCTGGAGGAGCCCTACTACTTCGAGCCGCCGCGTCCCTATGCGCGGCCGCCTGCGCACTACAGCCGCTGGTGGCGCAGGCCGGGCGCGCGCCAGCGCTACGGCTGGCGGGATTGATCGCGCGTCGGAGCGGTGCGACGACCAAGCGCGCAAAGCCCCGGCTTGCGGCCGGGGCTTCGGGCATCGCATTCCGGGAGGGATGCTTCAGGCGGCCTTGTCGAGCTCGTCGCAATAGCGGGCGATCGCCAACTGCATGTCGATCTGCTCATAGGCCGGGCGCATGCGCACGATCTCGCGGCGGCGATGGTCGGGGACGCGCGTGAGCGCCGCGGCGCAGATGGCGCGGACGTCGTCGAGGCTCAACGAGGCGGGATTGGCGAGGCCCTGCGAGGCCAGGAACGCGATTCTGGGGTCGGCTTGCTCAAGAAATGCCATGCATACCTCCGAACTGACGGTGCTCTAACCGGAAGCCGCGAGGACAATCCGATTCGGAGGTCACAAAATGGCAGAAGCGGCGCTGGCAGATGATTTCTTGTCGCGCCGGTGCGCGGCCTAAACGCGGCAAGCCTGGATCGGGATCATCGTGATCGATGTCCGGTCGGCGTACTTGTTGATGGCGCCGGTCGCTGCGTCCACACCCAGACCGATCACGCCACCGAGCACGACGTTCCCCGCTGCCATGCCCTCCGTGTAGGAGGCGATGACGCCCGTGCCGTCCCCGTGAATTGGCGTGTTACCCTCGCTTTACAGAAACGAGGGTAGATGCCAAATGTGGTACGGGTTACCCTCGGTTCATAAAAACGAGGGTAACATTGCACACAGAGCACCTTGCGGGCAAAGAACCATGGCCGACATCGCACTCGCCACACAGACCATGTTCGCCGAGCTGCTGCAGCGGTGCCTCGACGCTGAGTTCGACGAACTCTACCACGAGCGCGGCAACTTCCGACGCCGGCGCAAGGGCAACCGATACTACTGGTATTTCCAGTGGGACGCCGATGGGCGCAAGCACGAGCGCTACGCCGGACCGGTCACCGACAAAAGCGTGACCGACCGTGTCGCGCGCTTCGCAACGGTCAAGGCGGACTACCGACAGCGCCGCGAGCTACCGTGCGCGCCCTGGTGGCGGCCGGCCTGCAGCAGCCCATTCCTCCGACGGGAGAGATCGTGGAGGCTATGTGGAAGGCAGGCTTCTTCCGCCTCCGCGGCGTGCTCATCGGCACGATCGCCTACGGATGCTATTCCGGGCTACTCGGGGCCCGGCTGGCCGCCACGTCGCTGCGTACGGACGACGCCGATTTCGCGCAATTCTGGGGCATCAGCGAGAACATTGGCGAGACCATTCCGCCGCCGCTCGAGATGCTGCGCGCGGTCGATCCGACGTTTCGCCAGATGCCGGACATGAACGATCCGTTCGTGACCTCGCGCTATGCCAACAAGGCGAACTTCAAAGTCGAGTTCCTGACGCCCAACCGGGGCAGCAACCGCCATCAGGCCAAGCCAGCCAAGATGAAGGCGATGGCCGGCGCGGGCGCGCAGCCTTTGCGTCACCTCGACTATCTCATCCATCAGCCCGAGCGCTCGGTCATGCTCTACAACGGCGGCATTCCCGTCAGCATTCCGCGGGCGGAGCGCTACGCCGTGCACAAGCTGATCGTTGCGGTCGAGCGGCGCGACCAGGTCAAGGCGCGCAAGGACATCCAGCAGTCTGAGCAGCTCATCGAGGTGCTCAAGACCCGCCGTCCGATCGAGCTTGCCGAGGCTTGGCAGGCGGCCTGGGACATGGGGGAGAAGTGGCGCGACAAGCTCGAGTCCGGGCGCGAGCGCCTGGCGAAGCCGGCGCAAGACGCGCTTGCCGATGCATCGAGCGCGCCGAGGCTCTGCGCGCGCGCCGGCGCAAGGGACATTAGGGGATGACTCACCAGCCGCCTTCGACGTCCTGGTAGTCGGCGAACTCGCCGCCGCGCAGCGGAAACGCCTCCTCCACCACATAAGGGCCGCCGCCGATCTTGGGACGGGAGGAGAGCAAGACGAACCGCCCTACCGTGAAGGGGCGCGAGCGAAAGGCGCCGATGCGCCCCAAAATGCGGGCGACGTCGCTGGCGCTGGCGTACTTCAAACGCGCCATCGTCACGTGCGGCTTGAAGGTGCGCGCTTCAGGCGCCAGTCCGGCAGCGCGCGCGGCGCGCTCATTGGCCCGCGCCAGCGCCTCGAGCTCGGGGCCAGCCTCGATGCCGGCCCAGATCGAGCGCGGCTCGTTGCCGCCGAAGGCCCCGAGCCCGGCCAGGCGAACCTCGAAGGCGTCGACCGTGATGCCGGCGAGGCGGTCGGCGAACTCTCTCGCTTGCACGTTGTCGATGTCGCCGGCAAAGCGCAGCGTCAGATGCAGGTTCTCCTGCTCCAGCCAGCGCGAGCTTCCCGGCAGCGGCTGGCGCAGGCGCGCCAGCTCCTCGCGCTGCTCGGCCGGGATCTCGATGCCTGTGAAGAGACGCGGCATGGACGAGGTCTCAACTCTTGGACACGGAGGCGCGGCGCACTTGCGCGCGCGAGATCAGCTCCTCCACCGAAGGGAGCATGCGCTTGACGATCTTGGCGACGCCCTTTCCGGTCGGATGCATGCCGTCGTCCTGATTGAGCTTGGCGTCGAGCACGACGCCCTCCAGGAAGAAGGGATAGAAGACGAGCCCGTTGGCGTGCGCAAGCGCCGGGAAGATGGAGTCGAAATCCTCCGAGTAGTGATCGCCCCAGTTGGCCGGCGAGCGCATGCCGGCGAGCAGGATCGGAATGTGCCGCTTTTTCAGGCTGGCGATGATCTTTTCGAGGTTGGCGCGCGTCACCTTGGGATCGATGCCGCGCAGCGCGTCGTTGGCGCCGAGCTCGACGATGACGGCGTCGGTGCCGTCGGGCACCGACCAATCGAGACGCTCCAGCCCCCCGGCGGTGGTATCGCCGGCGACGCCCGCATTGGTGACCACCACATTGTGGCCGCGCTCCTTCAGTGCCTGCTGCAACTGCGCGGGGAACGACTGGCGGTGGGATCTGAGCCCATAGCCCGAGGTCAGGCTGTCGCCGAACGCCACGATGTGCAAAGGCTTTGCGGGCTCTGCCAGGGAGCTGCTCGGGCTAATTGTGGCGAGAAGCACGTTGACGAGAACCAAAATGCCCACCACCTGTGCAAGGCCGCGCCCCTTGCCTGCTCTTCCCATCGCCTTCATGTTTCCGCCTC
This sequence comes from uncultured Alphaproteobacteria bacterium, assembly GCA_963728165.1. Classification (GTDB taxonomy): domain Bacteria; phylum Pseudomonadota; class Alphaproteobacteria; order Rhizobiales; family Hyphomicrobiaceae; genus Hyphomicrobium_A. Next base: position 823,710 of record CAVSIY010000006.1, read on the forward strand.
AACAATCCTTCAAGGGCCTGAAGTCAGGTAAAGGCGCGGTCGACGCGAGGCAAGGCCTTGACCACCCCAGGGTCCCGATTTCGAAGTTCGCCCGAGTTCGATGCTAGGGCCCAAGCGAACTTCGAAATCATAAGGGACCCTAGAATCATGGAACGGCTCGTGCGATTCAGATCGAGAAATTCGCTCAGGGCCAGTGCCGCAAGTGACGGCGAATTTCTCGATCATCGCACCAGCAGCGGAGCAGTCGAGACCGTGAGCGAGCCGATCGTCGCCTTGGAGAACGTCCACCTGACCCTGACGAGCCGCGCAGGTCCCGTCGAGATCCTGCGCGACGTGAGCCTCAAGGTCGAGGAGGGCCAATCGCTCGCCCTGGTGGGGCCGTCGGGCTCGGGCAAGACCTCGCTTTTGATGGTCGTCGCGGGGCTGGAGCGGGCGACGAGCGGCCGCGTCGCCGTTGCCGGCCACGATCTGACTGCGCTTGGCGAGGACGAGCTCGCCTTGTTGCGCGGCGCCGAGATCGGCATCGTGTTCCAGTCGTTCCATCTCGTGCCGACGATGACGGCGCTGGAGAACGTGGCGCTACCGTTGGAGTTCGCCGGCGCCAGCAATGCGTTTTCCGTGGCGCGCGAGCTGTTGGGCGAGGTGGGGCTCGCCCCCCGCGTCGATCACTTCCCGGCACAGCTGTCGGGCGGCGAGCAGCAGCGTGTCGCCATCGCGCGCGCCTTGAGCCGGCGCCCGAAGCTCATTCTCGCCGACGAGCCGACCGGCAATCTCGACACCAAGACCGGGCGCCAGGTCATCGATCTGTTGTTTGGGCTGCAGCGCCGGCGCGAGGCGACGCTCGTTCTCGTCACCCACGACGACAAGCTGGCGGGGGCCTGCGGGCGCACGATCCACATGGCCGACGGGTGCATGCTCGACGAGACCGCCGAGGCGCTAGTGTGATGATCGAGAAATTCGCCGTTGCTAGCGGCACCCACCTGAGCGAATTTCTCGATCTGAATCACACTAGCAGCTCCATGATTCTAGTGTCCCTTTTGATTCCGAAGTTCGCTTCAGGACCTAGCATTGAGCACGGGGCGAACTTCGGAATCGGGACACTAGCGGAATGACGGCGACAGAGGCGCTCGCATCGGCCGCCCAGGGCCGCGACTGGCGGCTGCCGCCCGCGCTGTCGATCGCCATGCGCGAGTTGCGCGGCGGGCTTTCCGGCTTTCGCATCTTCATCGCCTGCGTGGCGCTGGGCGTTGCCGTCATCACCGGCGTCGGCGCCGTGTCGGACGCGCTTCGCGCCGGCTTCGAGCGCCAGGGCGAGGCCATCCTCGGCGGCGACGCGACGCTGCAGCGTGCCCACCAGCGCGCGACGGGGCCCGAGCGCACCGTGCTCGCAAGCCTCGGCCGTGTGAGCGAGAGCGCCACCATGCGCACCATGGCGCGGCGCACCGACGGCGCCGACCAGGCGCTGGCCGAATTGAAGATCGTCGATGGCGCCTATCCGCTGGTCGGCCAGGTGGTGCTGGGCGAGGGTCCGTCGCTCAACGAGGCGCTTGCGCGCGGCGCCGTGGTGGATCCGATCCTGCTGGAGCGCCTCGGGCTCAAGGTGGGCGACAAAATCGCGCTCGGCTCCGAGCAGGTGGCGATCAGCGGCACCATCAAGTCGGAGCCCGACAGCCTCGCCGACCGGTTCACCTACGGACCGCGCATTCTGATCTCGCTTGCGACCTTGGAGAAATCGGGCCTCGTCAAGCCGGGCACGCTGATCCGCTGGCGCTACGCTTTGAAGCTGCACGAGGGACGCTCGGCGCGCGCCGACGAGCTCGAGGTCTTGCGTGCGAAGATCGCCACCGAGCTTCCCGAGGCCGGCTTCACCATCGCCGACCGGCGCGATCCCTCGCCGCAGGTGAGCCGCACGCTGGAGCGGCTGCGCCAGTTCCTGACCTTGATCGGGCTCACGGCGCTGCTCGTCGGCGGCGTCGGCGTCGCCAACGCGGTCGCCACCTTCATCGACAAGCGGCGCAAGGTGATCGCCACCATGAAGAGCGTGGGCGCCACCAGCCGCATGGTGCTCTCAATCTTTCTCATCCAGGTCGTGATCGTGGCGCTCATCGGCATCCTCATCGGGCTCGTCGCCGGTGCGGCGCTGCCCGTGGCCTTGAAGGCGCTCTACGGCGACCTGGTGCCGATCCATGCCGAGCTGACGGTGTCGGGCTTGAGCATCGTCTCGGCCATCGTCTACGGTTTCGCGGTGGCGCTTTTGTTCACGCTGTGGCCGCTGGGGCGGGTCGAGCGCGTCAGCGCCAGCGTGCTGTTCCGCGACGAGGTGGCGCCCGAGCGCTCTCTCCCGCAAGCCTGGGTCATCATTGCGACGTTGGCGGTGGCGGCGGTCCTCGTCGGCTTTGCGCTTCTGACGTCGGACTCAAAGCGCATCGCCCTCTATTTTGCCGGCGGTCTCGTCGTCGTGTTCGCGGTGTTCCTCGGGCTCGGCACGGGCGTGACCTGGATCGCGCGCCGCCTGCCGCGGTCGCGCATGCCGGAATTGGCACTCGCCATCGCCAACATCGGCGCCCCGGGCGGGCTGGCGCGCTCCGTCGTCGTGTCGCTGGGCGCGGGCCTGTCGCTGCTCGTCGCCGTGGCGCTGGCCGATGCCTCGCTCGTCGCCGAGCTCAAGGAGCGGCTGCCCTCGCGCTCGCCCGACTACTTCCTGCTCGACGTGGGCAAGGCGGACTATCCCGGGATCGCCGCGCTGATCGAGAAGGAGACGCCGGGCGCGGTGCTGGAGGAGGCGCCGATGCTGCGCGGGCGCATCGTGGCGCTCAACGGGACCCCGGCCGAGAGCGTCAAGGTGCCGGCGGAGGCGCAGTGGGTGCTCAACGGCGACCGCGGCTTGTCCTATTCGGATCAGGTGCCGCCGGGCTCCAAGGTGATCGAGGGCACCTGGTGGGGGCCCGACTATACGGGCGAGCCGCTCGTCTCCTTCGAGGCGGACATGGCCGGCAAGCTCGGCCTCAAGCTCGGCGACACGGTGACGGTGAATGCGCTCGGGCGCAACATCACCGCCCGCATTTCAAACCTGCGCGAGGTGAAATGGGAGAGCCTCGCCATCAACTTCTTCATGGTGTTCTCGCCCAATACCTTGAGAAGCGCGCCGCACAATCTGTTGGTGACCATCGCGCTGCCATCGGGCACGTCGCTGGCCAAGGAGGTCGCGGCCATGCGCGCCATGGGCCGCGCCTATCCCGCCGTGACCTCGATCCGCGTCAAGGACGTGCTCGACGCCTTCAATGCGATGTTCGCCAAGGTGATGATCGCAGTGCGCATGGCCGGCAGCGTCACCCTGCTCGCCGGTGCGCTGGTGCTGGCAGGAGCGCTCGCCACCGCGCAGCGCCGCCGCATCCTCGAGGCGGTGATCCTGAAGACGCTCGGCGCTACGCGACGGCGCATCCTCGTCTCGCACTTCCTCGAATATTTCCTGCTTGCGGCCGCGACCGCGCTCTTTGCCGTGGCGCTGGGGTCGGTGGGGGCGTGGCTTGTCGTCACGCACGTCATGCACATCGCGTTCAGCTTCTCGAGCACCGCCGTCATCCTGGCGCTGGCGCTGTCGATGGGGCTCGTCCTGCTGTTCGGCGGGGTGGGTACCTGGGGGGTGCTGCGCGCGCCCGCCGTCCCCTATCTGCGCAGCGAGTAGCGCAAGGGAAGAATTAGCTAATTTTGATTTATGAAGGGTCCCGCCGACGCCCGTCAGGACCGTAGTGCCACGCCTTGAAAGGTCGGCTGCCAGGGCGCATATTCCCCATGAATTGGCGCTCAGCGCCGCACTAGGAAGGGACCAGGGAAAACTCATGGCTCAGCCAGACAACAGATACGCGCAATCCGGAATGGCCGGCCGCACCGGCGTTGCCGTGGACGAGGGCCTGCGCTCCTACATGCTCGGCGTCTACAACTATATGGCCAGCGGCGTCGCCCTGACCGGCATCGTCGCCTATCTGACGTTCATGATGGCGGTGCAGGACGGCGCGCTGACGCCGTTCGGGCAGACGCTCTACACCTCGCCTTTGCGGTGGGTGGTCATGCTCGCCCCGCTCGGCTTCGTGCTGTTTTTAGGCTTCCGCATCCAGCAGATGAGCGTGGGGGCGGCACAGGCAGCCTTCTGGCTGTTCGCAGCCGTCATGGGGCTGTCGCTGTCGTCGATCTTTCTGGTCTTCACCGGCCAGTCGATCGCGCAGATCTTCTTCATCACCGCGGCGACGTTCGGCGCGTTGAGCTTGTATGGCTACACCACCAAGCGTGACCTCTCCGCCTGGGGCTCGTTCCTGTTCATGGGCGTGGTCGGCATCATCATCGCCATGGTGGTCAACATCTTCCTGCAGTCGAGCGCGCTGCAGTTCGCCATCTCGGCGATCGGCGTCCTGATTTTCGCAGGCCTCACCGCCTACGACACCCAGCGCATCAAGGACGGCTACATGGTGGCCCGCGGCAGCGCCGAACTCGTCGCCAAGGGCGCCATCATGGGCGCGCTGGCGCTCTACCTCGACTTCATCAACATGTTCGTGTTCCTGCTGCAGCTGTTCGGCAACCGCAACTAGGTCGCCTCAAGCTGAAAGCAAATATGCTCGTGAAGAGCCCCGCGTTGCGGGGCTCTTTGCTTTTGAGAACAATGGTGTGCCGCTAGACGCTGACGAGGCGCACGCGGTCCTCGAAAACGCGCAGGATGCGGCCAAGGTCGTGGCCGCGCTTGAGGATGAGGCCGGCCGGCGCCACGATCGAATAGGCCCCCTGCTTGCGCGCGAGCTTGGGCGTTTTCTCGATGCGGTAGAGGGGGCATTCGCTGGCGCGGCGAAACACGGAGAACACTGCCTTGTCGCGCCCGATGTCGATGGCGTAGTCGCGCCACTCGCCGGCGGCGACCTTGCGGCCGTAGATGGCGAGAATGGCGCTCAGCTCTTGGCGGCTGAAGGTCGTCCAGCGTTGGGGGTCCGCTCCCGCGCTTCCGGGCACAGGTGCGCCTCGAAAGCTGCCCGCTTTGCGCGGGCTCAGTCGTATCGGCTCGGCTTCGCTCAATGGCGCCTCCCTGTCACAGCTTGGTCATGATCGCGCCGGTCGGGATCGATTTCAAGACCTCGATCGGGCGGCGCACGCTCATCTCATCGCCCGTGCGAGCGGTGGTGCGTGTCCCGCTCCCCGACACGCAGGGCACGGAATCTCCCCGACTTGGTCAAATTCGCGACCGCTCGCGAACAACGATCTGCCTCAAACAGATGCGAGCTTGTGATCGTTGCCTCTAGGGCCCGGTCCTTTAAGAGCGGCCCTGGATTCTCAGCCCCCCAGCCCCCTGGGGCAGCTCTGACGGACCGGGTCATTGGCACTTTTCCCGTGAACACTCTTGTCCCATAAGCCTGATTGGGCCGGTCCCCGCCGGCCCTTTTTTATTGCGGCGTTTGCACGCTTGCTCAGCCATGCCTAGCTTTGGATAAGCATTGAAGCGGCGGCAGCGGAGGATAGTCAGCGGTGGCAAAGCGCAACGGCAGTGGCAACGGCAAGGTGAAGGTCGGGGCCAAAGACAAGACGAGGAAGGCCGCACCGGTGCGGCCGCCGCGCGCCCCGCGCGCGGGCGGGGCCACCAACCCGTTGCTCGCCCGCTGGTCGACGCCGTTCGGCCTGCCGCCCTTTGCCCGCATTGCACCTGAGCATTTCCGCCCGGCCTTTGCCGCCGCACTGAAGGCCCACAAGGCCGAGATCGCCCAGATCGCGCGCCAGACGGCGCGGCCGAGCTTCGCCAACACCATTGCGGCGCTGGAGAAGAGCGGGCGGCTCTACGACAAGGTCGGCGGCGTCTTCTACAATCTGGCGGCGGCCGATACCAACGACGAGCTGCAGGCAATCGAGCGCGAGATGGCGCCGCTGCTCGCCGCGCATCAGAGCGCCATCATGCTCAACGGCCGCCTCTTTGCCCGCATCGACGATCTCTACCGGCGGCGCGAGCGCCTGCGCCTCAACGACGAGCAGGCCCGCGTGCTGGAGCTGCAGCACACGTGGTTCGTGCGCGCTGGTGCCAAGCTCGGCCGCAAGGCCAAGACGCGCGTCGCCGAGATCAACGAGCGGCTGGCGTCGCTGGCGACCAGCTTCTCGCAGAACGTTTTGAAGGACGAGCAGTCCTGGCATCTCGTGCTCGAGGGTGAGCGCGACCTCGCCGGCCTGCCGCCGGCAGTCCGCGCCGCCGCAGCGCGCGCCGCTGCCGATATGGGCCTCAAGGGCCGCCACGTCATCACGCTGTCGCGCTCGAGCGTGGAGCCGTTCCTGCAGTACTCCGCCCGCCGCGACCTGCGCGAGCAGGCGTTCAATGCCTGGGTCAAGCGCGGCGAGATGGGCGGCGAGACCGACAACCGCGCCATCCTGGCCGAGATCGTGGCCTTGCGGACGGAGCTCGCCCACTTGCTCGGTTTTGCGAGCTACGCCGACTACAGCCTCGACGACACCATGGCGAAATCGCCCCAGGCCGTGCGCGAGTTGTTGCAGGCGGTGTGGCCGACGGCGGTCAAGCGCGCCGGCGAGGAGCGCGAGGCCTTGCAGGAGCAGGCGCGCGCCGAGGGCGGCAACTTCGCCATCGCCGCCTGGGACTGGCGCTATTTCGCCGAGAAGGAGCGCAAGGCGCGCTTTGACGTCGACGAGGCGGCGACGCGCCCCTACCTGGCGCTCGACAACGTCATCGCCGCGGCCTTCGACACCGCGCGGCGCCTGTTCGGCCTGCGCTTCAAAGAGCTCGAGCAAGCCCCGCGCTATCACCCGGACGTGCGCGTGTGGGAGGTAATGGACGAGCGCGGCACCCACGTCGGCCTGTTTCTGGGAGACTACTTCGCGCGCCCCTCGAAGCGGTCGGGGGCCTGGATGTCGAGCTTCCGCTCGCAGGCCAAGATCGCCGGCAAGGTGCGCCCCATCATCGTCAACGTCTTGAACTTCGCGCGCGGGGAGGAAGGGCACCCCGACGCTATTGTCGCTCGATGACGCGCGCACGCTCTTCCACGAGTTCGGGCACGGCCTGCACGGGCTGTTGTCGGACGTCACCTATCCGTCGATCTCAGGCACAGCGGTCGCCCGCGATTTCGTCGAGCTGCCGTCCCAGCTCTACGAGCACTGGCTGATGGTGCCGGACGTATTGAAGCGCTTTGCCGTCCACCATGAGACCGACAAGCCGATGCCGGCCAAGCTCGCCTCCCGCATCGAGAAGGCGCGCAACTTCAACCAGGGCTTTGCCACGGTGGAGTACGTCGCCTCGGCGCTGATCGACCTGGAGCTGCATACGCTTCAGGAAGGCGGTGAGCTCGACGTCGGCGCCTTCGAGCGCGACACGCTCGAAAAGCTCGGCATGCCGCGCGAGATCGTCATGCGCCACCGCAGCCCCCACTTCCTGCACATCGTCGGCGGCTACGCGGCGGGCTACTACAGCTATTTGTGGTCGGAGGTGATGGACGCCGACGCGTTTGCCGCCTTCAAGGAGGCGGGCGACCCGTTCCATGCGGCAACGGCGAAGCGGCTCAAGAAGTACATCTATTCGGCCGGCAACGCGCGCGACCCGCTGGAGGCGTACGTCGCGTTCCGCGGGCGCGGCCCGGAGATCGCCGGCATGCTGAAGAAGCGCGGGCTAGCGGGTTAGTGGCGCTGCCTCCTCTCAACGTCATCCCCGCGGAGGCGGGGACCCAGTCACGCTTCAAGAATCTCAACGCGTGTCGTGGGGCGCGGTGGCCTAGGTTCCCGCCGTCCATGCAAAGCATGGCTCCGCCATGACGCGGGAATGACGGATTGGGTGGGCAGCGTCGTAAGCTTCAAAGGAGCTAATCGCGGGTGCGGCCTACCACAGCCCGGTCCAGGCGGCGCCGAGGATGGCTCCGGCCTTGCCCTCCTGCAGCAGCACGATGCACGCCTCCGTCTCCGGCGTCATGACGGCGGTCCGCGCCAGCTCCAGGTGCATCGCCTTGCCGTTCCAGGTGCCGACGGGGAGCAGCTCGCGCACGATGTTGGTGTAGGTGAGCGTCTTGCCCTCGTTGTCGCCGCGCTGAACCGGGACCTTGGCGCGCTTCTGCACGACGGCAAACCAGATCGTCGCCTCTTTGTTCTTGAGGTCGGGCGGGGCGTCGCCCGTCTCGATGATGATCGCGTTGCGCTCGTGCCAGAAGCGGACCGGCACGCGGATCGATTTCAGCTCCGCGTCGGTGGTCTTGATCGCCTTGTCGATGGCGGCCGGATCGCTGCCTTTGACGTCCGCCAGGCCGTTGACCACCACCTGCGGCGTGTAGATGGCGTTGTCTCCCCGCGCCTTGGCATAGAACTTCTGGCGCTCCGAGTTCTTGTCGGAGGCGAGCGTGTCCTTCCAGCCGAGGTAGTCCCAGATGTCGACGGGGAGCGTGATGGCGATGACGTCGGGCCGCTGCGCGTAGGAGGCCAGCACCTGGTCGGCCGGCGGACAGGTATCGCAGCCCTGGCTGGTGAACAGCTCGAGCACGTTCTTGGGCGGCCCAAACGACGGGTTGATGCCCGGCGCCGGCGCCGGCGATTGCGCCAGCACGACGGCCGCGGACGGCAGCATGAGCGCCATCGTGAGCGCAACTATGGTGGCGAGCCGCATTCGCACCGGGACCTCGAAAAAGCAACTGTGTAACTAGACTAATTGGCGTGCGCCGAGCGCTTCAACGGGGGTCACGAAAGATTGAGTTGCGCGTTAAGGCGCGCTGATTCAGGCGGCCGCCAAATTGCGCAGGACGTAGTGCAGAATGCCGCCGTTGTTAAGGTATTCGAGCTCGTCGAGCGTGTCGATGCGGCACAGGATAGGCACCGACCTCACCGCGCCGTCAGCAGATGTGATCTCCGCCGTCATCATCTGTCGCGGCTTGATGGCGGCGAGCCCGCGAATGGTTACGGTCTCGTCACCTTTGAGACCGAGCGATTGCCAGCTCGTGCCGTCGGCGAACACGAACGGCACCACGCCCATGCCGACGAGGTTGGAGCGGTGGATGCGCTCGAACGACTGCGCAATGACGGCTTTGACGCCCAACAGGTTGGTGCCCTTGGCCGCCCAGTCGCGCGAGGAGCCGTTGCCGTACTCGACGCCGGCGAAGACGACGAGCGGCACGCCCTCGGCCTTGTAGCGCATGGCCGCGTCGTAGATCGACATCTGCTCAGCTGATGGATAGTGGACGGTGAAGCCGCCTTCCTTGACGTTGCCGCTCTCGTCCTTGGCCATGTAGTTCTTGATGCGGATGTTGGCGAAGGTGCCGCGCATCATCACCTCGTGGTTGCCGCGCCGCGTGCCGTACTGGTTGAAATCGGCGATCGCGACGTTGTGCTCCTGCAGATATTCGCCGGCGGGCGAGGCCGGCTTGATGGCGCCGGCCGGCGAGATGTGGTCGGTGGTGATCTTGTCGCCGAAGAGCCCGAGAATGCGCGCATTCACGATGTCGGTGACGGCCTCGGGCGTCTTGCCCATCCCCTCGAAGTAGGGCGGGTTGCGCACGTAGGTCGAGCCATCGTCCCAGGGATAGGTGAGGCCGCCGGCGGTATCGATGGCACGCCAGCTCGCGTCGCCGTTGAAGACGTCGGCGTAGCGCTCGAGGAACAATTCGCGCGTGATGTTCTCGGCGATGAACTTGTGGATCTCCTGCGAGGTGGGCCAGACGTCCTTGAGGAACACCGGGGCGCCGTCGCTGCCCATGCCCAGCGGCTCCTTGGTGAGATCCTTCTGCACGGAGCCTGCGAGCGCGTAGGCGACGACGAGGGGCGGCGAGGCTAAGTAGTTCGCCTGCACGTCGGGGCTGACGCGCCCTTCGAAGTTGCGGTTGCCCGACAGCACGGCGGCGGCGATGATGCCGTTCTCGTTGACGGCAGCCGAGATTTCCGGCGCCAAGGGCCCCGAGTTCCCGATGCAGGTGGTGCAGCCGAAGCCGACGAGATTGAAGCCGAGCTTATCGAGGTAGGGCTGCAGCCCCGCCTTGTCGAGGTAGGCGGAGACGACCTGCGATCCCGGGGCGAGCGAGGTCTTCACCCACGGCTTCACCGTCAAGCCCTTCTCGATCGCCTTCTTGGCGAGGAGACCGGCGGCGATCAGCACGCTGGGGTTGGAGGTATTGGTACAGCTGGTGATGGCAGCGATGACCACGTCGCCGTGGCCGATGTCGAAGTCGCGCCCCGTGACGGGAACGCGCTTTCCCAACTCGTCCGGCTTGCGGTACTCGGTCTCGAGCGCCTTGGCGAAGCCGGCCGCCACGTCGGGGAGCGCGATGCGCCCCTCGGGCCGCTTGGGTCCGGCGAGCGAGGGGACGACGGAGCCCAGATCGAGCTCGATCGTGTCGGTGAAGACGGGATCGGGCGAGCCGCTCTCGCGGAAAAGACCCTGCGCCAGGGCGTAGTCCGTGACGAGCTTGACGCGCTCGGCCTCGCGCCCCGACATGATGAGGTAGGCAATCGTCTCGGTATCGATGGGAAAGAAGCCGCAGGTGGCGCCGTACTCGGGCGCCATGTTGGCGATGGTGGCGCGGTCGGCGAGCGGCATGGTGTCGAGGCCGGGGCCGAAGAACTCCACGAACTTGCCGACGACGCCCTTCTTGCGCAGCATCTGGGTGACGGTGAGCACGAGGTCGGTCGCGGTCACGCCCTCATTGAGCTTGCCGGTCAGCTTGAAGCCGATCACCTCGGGCAAGAGCATCGACTGCGGCTGGCCCAGCATGGCGGCCTCCGCCTCGATGCCGCCCACGCCCCAGCCGAGCACGGCGAGCCCGTTGACCATGGTGGTGTGGCTGTCGGTGCCGACGAGGGTGTCGGGATAGGCGAGATGCGTGCCGTCGGGCAGCGCCTTGGTCCACACCGTCTGCGCCAGGAACTCGAGGTTCACCTGGTGGCAGATGCCGGTGCCGGGCGGCACCACGCGGAAGTTGTCGAAGGCGCCCTGGCCCCACTTCAGGAAGTTATAGCGCTCGCCGTTGCGCTGATACTCGTGCTCGACGTTGTGGGCGAAGGCTTGCGGTGTGCCGAACTCGTCGACGATGACCGAATGGTCGATGACGAGGTCGACGGGGACCAGCGGGTTGATCTTCTCCGGATCGCCGCCCAGCTGCTTCATGCCGTCGCGCATGGCGGCGAGGTCGACGACGGCCGGCACGCCGGTGAAGTCCTGCATGAGGACGCGGGCCGGGCGGAAACCGATCTCGGTGCCGGCCTTGCCCTTGTCGACGAGCCAGGCGGCCACCGCCTCGATGTCGGCCTTGGTGACCGAGCGGCCGTCCTCGTGGCGCAAGAGGTTCTCGAGCAGCACCTTCATGGAGAAGGGAAGCTTGGAGACGCCGGCAAGGCCGTTCGCCTCGGCGTCGGGCAGCGAATAGTAGACGTAGGTCTTTCCGCCGGAGGCGAGGACTTTGCGGCACTTGAAGCTGTCGAGGGAGAGCATCTCAGCGTCCTTCAAGTTCTCTTCTCCTTCGTTGGCGGACTTTTCCCGCACCAGGCCTGCGCTAACCTTGGCGGTCGGCGCGGCGCGGGAGGGCGCATTTGCGCTGGCGTCGCAGGAAGCGTGCCTCTTATATAGGCCCGCGCTCCCGGGAGCCAGTGTACGTCGCTCCGGCATTTTGCGGGATTTCCCCTTCGCTTCGCCACAGCATTCTGTCACGCGGATGATCAAGAGCCGTGCAGCTCGTTGCTGAAAATCTAGTCTTGAGCCGTGGCGGCCGGGTGATCGTCGATGGGCTCTCGTTCCGCTTGGGCGAAGGCCAGGCGCTGGTGCTGACTGGGGCCAACGGCTCGGGCAAGACGACGCTTCTGCGCGCGCTCGCCGGGTTCTTGCGGCCCCTCTCGGGCGTCGCGCGGCTCGAGAGCGCAGACGAGGAGCGCGCGCCAGCCGAGCTGACCCACTTCGTCGGGCACCTCGACGGCATCAAGGCGCACCTGACGGTCAGCGAGAACCTCTCCTTCTGGGGAGCCTACCTCGGCGGGGGTGGCGACGTTACCGCCGCGCTCGACGCCTTTGCGCTTGTTGGCCTCGCCGACATCCCCGCGGGCTATTTGTCGGCGGGGCAGAAGCGGCGGCTGGGGCTGGCGCGTCTCGCCGCGGCCAAGCGCCCGCTGTGGCTGTTGGACGAGCCGACGGTGTCGCTCGATGCCGCCTCGGTGGCTCTGCTCGTCGCCGCCATCGATGCCCACGTCGCCGGCGGCGGCCTTGCCGTCATTGCCACCCACGTGGCCCTTTCACTGGCGCGCGCCGAGGAGATCCGGCTCGGGGCGGCGGAGGGCGCGCCATGAGCGCCTTCGGCACGCTCGTTGCCCGCGACCTGCGCCTTGCCGTGCGCCAGGGCGGCGCACTCGGAACCGCGCTCGGCTTCTACATGATCGTGGTGACGCTGCTGCCCTTGGGGCTCGGCGCCGACTTGAACCTTTTGTCGCGCATCGCCCCCGGCGTCTTGTGGATCGCGCTGCTGCTGTCGGCGCTGCTGTCGCTGCCGCGCATGTTCGGGGCCGACTACGAGGACGGCTCGCTCGACATCCTGGCGACGGGGGCGCTGCCTTTGGAGCTCGTCGCCGCCGCCAAGGCGTTGGCGCACTGGATCGGCACCGGCATCCCGCTGACGCTGCTGGCGCCGGTCCTCGGCATCCTGCTCAACCTGGAGATCGGCACCTACCCGGTGCTGGTGGCGACCATGCTGGTGGGCACCCCGGCCGTCAGCTTCATCGGCGCGGTGGGGGCGGCGCTGACGCTGCGGGCGCACCGCGGCGGGCTCTTGATCGCGCTTCTGGTGCTGCCGCTCTACGTGCCGACGCTCATCTTTGGCATGGCCGCGGTCGGGGCGCTGCTGGGACCCGGCGGGGTCTTGAGCCCCTTCCTTATCCTTACCGCAATCTCGCTGATGGCCGTCATTCTGGGACCGATCGCCGCCGCCGCGGCGCTGCGGGTGCAGATGCAGTAAGAACTAGGCAGTCGGCAACAGGCAGTGGGCAGCAGTTAAGAAAGATGCCCAATTTTCCCGACTGCCTACTGCCCCACTGCCTACTGCCGTTGAGGCCGATCAATTGCGCTTTGGGCGCTGACCCCTTAGATCAATTCCAATGCAGACCGTCGCCCAGCGTCTCGCCAACCCGACCCGGTTCATGGAGCTTTCCGCCCGCGCACTGCCGTGGGTCGCGGGCGTGGCGGCGCTGATCATCGCCTATGGGCTCTACCTGAGCTTTTTCGTGGCCCCGCCCGACTACCAGCAGGGCGAGACCGTGCGCATCATGTACATCCACGTGCCGTCGGCCTGGCTCGCCATGGCCGGGTATATGCTGATCGCCGTCTCGTCGTTCGGGCTCTTGGTGTTCCGCCACCCTCTGGCCGACGTCTCCGCCAAAGCCGCAGCCCCCATCGGCGCGGTGTTCACCTTCCTGGCGCTGGTCACGGGATCGCTGTGGGGCCGGCCGACGTGGGGCACCTATTGGGTGTGGGACGCGCGGCTGACCTCGGTCCTCATCCTGTTCTTTCTCTACCTGGGTCTCATCGCGCTCAGGTCCTCCATCGAGGACGAGACGCTCGCCGGCAAGCTGACGGCGGTGCTGGCGCTGGTCGGCGTCGTGATGCTGCCCGTGATCAAGTTCTCGGTGGAGTGGGGCAACACCCTGCACCAGGGGGAGAGCATCATGCGAACCGGCGGCCCGACCATCGATCCCTCGATCCTGACGCCGCTGCTGGTCATGGCCTTGGGCTTCACGGTGATGTTCGTGGCGCTGCACTTGAAGGCCATGCGCAACGAGATCCTGCGGCGGCGGGTCAAGGCTTTGCAGATGGCCGAGGTGGAGCGGGCGCAGACGGGGCGCCTCGCGGCGGCGGAGTAAGGTTGATGGATCTGGGACCGCACGCAGCCTTCATCTGGTCGGCCTACGGCGTCACTGCGCTGGTGCTCGCAGGGCTGATTACGTGGCTCGTCGCCGACGGCCGCGTGCAAGAGCGCCGCCTCGCTGATCTGGCCACGCGCGGCGTCAAGCGCCGCTCGGACCGCGGCAATTGAAGATAGGGGCGCCCTCCATGCAGAAGGCCGTCGACGATCGCGGTACGGGATCCCCGCCGGAGACGCCGGTGCCGCGCAAGCGCGGCCTGCACTGGGTGATCGTTCCGGTGCTGGTGTTCACCGCGCTCATCGGTCTTTTCGCCTTCGCCCTGACGACGGGCGATCCGTCGCGGCTGCCGTCGGCGCTCATCGGCAAGCCGGCGCCCTCGACCGACTTTCCGGCCGTTGCCGGGCTCACCGACGGGACCCACCCCATTCCGGGGTTCTCGAGCGCCAAGCTCGCCGACGGCAACGTCAGCGTCGTCAATTTCTGGGCCTCGTGGTGCGCGGAGTGCGCCGATGAGCAGGCGCTGCTTCTGGACTTGAAGGACAAGACCGGCGTGCCTCTCTACGGCGTCAACTACAAGGACGAGGCGACGGCGGCGCGGCGCTTTCTTGGCCGCTACGGCAATCCGTTCAAGGCGGTGGGAACCGATGACAACGGACGCAGCGCCATCGAGTGGGGCGTCTACGGGATGCCGGAGACGTTCGTCGTCAACGGCAAGGGCGAGATCGTGTTCAAGCACGTCGGCGCCATCACGCCGACCTCGCTGACGGAGAAGCTGATCCCCGCGATCGAGGCCGCACGCAAGCCGCCGGCCGGCAAGAGCTGAGCGGTTGCGCTCAGCCAGCCGCTACAGCGCGTAGTACTGGCCCGTCGTCTCGTTGAGCGCCGACAGCGTGCCCGTCGCGATGTCGAAATAGGCCCCGTGCAGCGTGAGGCGGCCCTTCTCTTCCAGCCCGCTCAGGAAGGAGAACGTGCGCAGGTTCTTGAGCGAGGTCTTGATGCCTTCGCGCTCGAGCGCCGTCGCCATGTCCTTGCGCGAGGCGCCCTGGTGGCTTGCCAGCACCGCGAGCCGCGCCGTCTCCAGCATCGACATCCACTTGGTGATGAATTGCGCCTCCGTCTCGCGCGCCGTCTCGCGGTCGAGCGCCGCTTTGATGCCGCCGCAGCCTGAGTGGCCCATGATGACGAGGTGCTTCACCCGCAGATTGAGCACGGCGAACTCGATCGCGGCCGAGACGCCGTGGTAGGTGCCGCCGGTCTCGTAGGGCGGGATCAGATTGGCGACGTTGCGCATGACGAACAACTCGCCGGGCATGGCCGAGAAGATCGTCTCCGGGTCGACGCGGCTGTCGCAGCACGAGACGATCATCACGTCGGGCGCTTGGCCAAAGGTGGCGAGCTCCTCGTACTGCTCGACGTTGGGCTCGAAGTGCCGGTGCTTGAAGCGGCGATAGCGGTCGGTCAGCGGCTCGGGGAAGGGTGTCATCGGTGTCCTGCATCTGCTGGCTTGACGGAAACGACGGCGGGCGTCACGCGGCTCAACACCAGATAGCCGATGGTCGCCGATACGATAGAGCCGAGCAGCACGCCGATGCGGATCTCGGCGGCGCGGTCGGCGTCGACGAAGGCCAGCATGCCGATGAAGAGGCTCATGGTGAAGCCGATGCCGCCGAGAATGGCGACGCCGAAGAGCTGGGGCCAGGTGGCGCCGTCGGGCTTGCCCGCGAGCTTGAGCTTGATGGCGGCGAGCGAGAACGAGAAGATGCCGATCGGCTTGCCGAAGACGAGCCCCGCCGCGATGCCCATGGGGATCGCACTCACGATTTTCTCCAGCGTCATGCCGGCGAGCGTCACGCCGGCGTTGCCGAAGGCAAAGAGCGGCAGCACCACGAACGTGACCCAGGGGTGCAAGGCCTCCTCCAGCTTGACCAGCGGACTTTGGGTTTCGCCGTTGGGGATCGTGAGCGGAACGGCGATCGCCGTCACCACGCCCGACAGCGTGGCGTGCACGCCGGATTTGAGCACGCACAGCCAGATGAACACGCCGACGAGCAGGTAAGGCGCAATGCTGGTGACGCCGCGCGTGTTGAGGATGGCGAGCGCGGCCACGCCGACGCCGGCCAGCGCCAGGGCTGCGAGCGACAAGTCGGACGTATAGAAGAAGGCGATGATCATGATGGCGCCGAGGTCGTCGATAATGGCGAGCGCCAACAGGAATACCTTGAGCGAGGTCGGCACCCGGGATCCGAGCAGGGCCAGCACGCCCACCGCGAAGGCGATGTCGGTGGCCGCCGGTATGGCCCAGCCGTGCAGGGCAATGTCGTCGGTCCAGTTGATGGTCGAGTAGATCAGCGCCGGCACGATCATGCCGCCGAGAGCGGCGATGACGGGCAGCGAGGCCTGCTTGCGCGTCGACAGCTCGCCGACCATCAGCTCGCGCTTGATCTCGAGGCCGACCAGGAAGAAGAAGATGGCCATCAGGCCGTCGTTGATCCACAAGAGCAGCGGCTTGTCGATCATAAGCGCGCCCACGCCGATCGTGACCGGCGTCTCCAAGAGGCCGTCGTAGAGCCAGCTCAAGGGCGAGTTCTGCAGGATGAGGGCGAGGAAGGCCGACCCGAGCAGGATGATCCCGCTCGCTGCGTCGTGCTTCATGAACGCGAGTGCGCCGCTGAACCGCTGGTTGATCGTCTTTCTGGTCGCCGCCATCAGGCCTGTCGCCTCCTTAAGTCTTTGAACCAGGCGACATTAGAGCGCCGCCACGGACACGCCAGCGGTTCCGGTCCAGATCGGGGCCGCCGCTGCGAGCGACAATTCGTCCCGGCCCGCGCTCAGCGCGATGCTCGCTTCGACCGCCGCCACCGCCCGCGCCAGACACGCGCGCGGGGCCTCGCCG
Source organism: uncultured Alphaproteobacteria bacterium (assembly GCA_963728165.1). Classification (GTDB taxonomy): domain Bacteria; phylum Pseudomonadota; class Alphaproteobacteria; order Rhizobiales; family Hyphomicrobiaceae; genus Hyphomicrobium_A. The sequence goes on from CAVSIY010000006.1 coordinate 840,442, forward strand.
TTGAGGGCATGTCCCAGATAGAGCGCCGTCAGCAAGTCTCCTGTGCCATGGGGAGCCGCATCGCGTCGAGGCACAAAGCAGGCCTGCGCCGTCTTTTCGCCGACGAGGAGCGTCGCCAGCCGCAGCTCGCTCGCCGGGATCGAGGTTGCGAGCACCGTCGGGACGCCGAGCACGCGCGCGGCGACGACCGCCTCATCGAGCGTCCGGGCCGGCTCGCCCGAGAGCCAGCTAAGCTCGAAGGCGTTGGGCGTGGCGAGGTCGCATATGGCCAAGAGGTGCTCGGCGACGGCAGCGGCGGCCGCCGCGTCGATGTAGAGCCCGCCCGGCTCATCACCGAGCACGGGATCGCAGGCGAGGAGCGAAGCGGGATTGGCCTCGCGCACGCGCTCGTAGGCTTGCCGCGCCACGCCGACGTGGGCCTCCGATGGCAGATAGCCGGTGAGCACGGCGTCGACGTCCGCAAGCCAGCCGTTGGCCTCGAGCGAATCGAGGATCTGCGTGAGCGTCGCCGGCGCGATCTCGGCGCCGGAGTAATAGTCGTGCCCCGGATGGTTCGACAATACGATGGTCGGCAGCGCCACGACCTCGTGGCCGAGCGCCTGCAGCGCCGGCACGATGGCGGCGAGGCCGACGGAGCCGTAGGCGACGTGGGAGGAGAGGGCGAGGACGCGCGGCATCTCAAGGGTTCCTAGTCTTAAGCCTCGCCACTCATGCCGCAGCGGGAGCAGGCCGCCAAGTGCAAGAGCTTGTGGAGCAAGCCTTGGTGTTCGCCACAGGGCACGTTATTGTGCGCCGCACAAGGGGAGCACGGAAGGGAATTGAGGGATGCACATCCGCCCGCGCCGCAGCGTGCTCTACATGCCGGGGGCGAATGAGCGCGCGCTCGAGAAGGCGAAGACGCTGCCGGCCGACTCGCTGATCCTCGATCTCGAAGACTCGGTCGCGCCCGAGGCCAAGGCGGCCGCCCGCGCCAATGTGTGCGCGGCGGTGAAGGCCGGCGGCTATGGGCGGCGCGAGCTCGTCATCCGCCCCAACGCCATCGAGACGCCGTGGGGGATGGACGACTTGCGCGCAGCCGTGAGCGTCGGACCCGATGCGATCCTGGTTCCGAAAGTTTCCCAACCGGGCGACATCGTGACGGTGACCAAGGTGCTGGGCGACATCGGCGCGCCGCCGAGGACGCGGCTGTGGGCCATGATGGAGACGCCGCGCTCGATTCTGAACGTGCGCGAGATTGCGGCATTGGGCGCCGATCCCGGCAACCGGCTCGCCTGCCTCGTCATGGGGACCAACGATCTGTTGAAGGAGTTGCGGGCCCGCGCGCTGCACAACCGCATTGCGGTGGTGCCCTGGCTTGCCATGTCGATCGTCGCCGCGCGCGCCTATGGGCTCGACATCCTCGACGGCGTCTACAACGACTACCGCGACGAGGCCGGCTTCTGCGCCGAATGCGAGCACGGCCGCATTCTCGGCATGGACGGCAAGACCCTGATCCATCCCTCGCAGGTCGGGCCCTGCAACGAGATTTTCTCCCCGACCGAAGAGGAGGTGTCCTGGGCGCGCAAGATCATGGCAGCCTTCGAGGCGCCGCAGAACGCGCACAAGGGCGTCATCACGGTCGAGGGCAAGATGGTGGAGCGGCTGCACCTGGTTCAGGCCAAGCGCACGGTGGCGATCGCCAAGGCGATCGCGGGCATGCGCAAGACCGAGGAGGAGTGGTTTTGAGCGTCTGCAGGCCGTCCGGCCGCAAAAAGAATGTCGACAGGGGCGCTCCTTTCGGACTAATCGCAGCGGGCCGTCCCCAGCCTGAAAGGCATGATCTGCGCCGATGACATCGACCAAAACCAACCCCGGCAACTACTTCGAGGATTTCCGCTTCGGGCAGGTGATCACGCACGCCACGCCCCGCACCGTCACGGTGGGAGATGCGGCGCTCTACACGAGCCTCTACGGCACGCGCTTTGCGGTGCAGTCGTCGGATACCTTCGCCAAGGCCATCGGCTATCCGCGCTCGCCCCTCGATGACCTCCTCACCTTCCACGTGGTGTTCGGCAAGACGACGCCCGACATCTCGCTCAACGCCATCGCCAACCTCGGCTACGCCAACTGCCGCTTCCTGAAGCCGGCCTATCCCGGCGACACGCTGTCGTCGGTGTCGGAGGTGATCGGGCTCAAGGAGAACTCCAACCGCGAGACGGGCACGGTCTACGTGCGCTCGACCGGGCGCAACCAGGACGGCGACAAGGTGCTCGAGTACGTGCGCTGGGTGATGGTGAGGAAGCGCGACAAGGAGAGCCCGGCGCCGGAGGCGATTGTTCCCAATCTCGCCCCGCGCGTCGATCCGGCCGAGATCGGCTCTGGCGTGCCGGCGCTCGACATCGCCGGCTACGACTTCGCGCTCGCCGGCTCGCCCTACCGCTGGGGCGACTACGAGGTCGGCGAGAAGATCGACCACGTCGACGGCATGACGCTGGAGGAGGCCGAGCACCAGATCGCGACGCGCCTCTACCAGAACACGGCGAAGGTGCACTTCAACCAGCATACCGAGGCCAAGGGCCGCTTCGGCAAGCGCATCGTCTACGGCGGCGTCGTCATCTCGCTCGCGCGCGCCTTGTCCTTCAACGGGCTCGCCAATGCCTTCCACCTCGCCGCCATCAACGGCGGGCGGCACGTGGCGCCCTGCTTTGCCGGCGACACGGTCTACGCCTGGTCGGAGATTTTGGAGAAGGTGGAGTTGCCCGGCCGCACCGACCTCGGCGCGCTGCGCATTCGCCTGGTGGCGGTGAAGGACCAGGACTGCGCCGGCTTTCCCTTGAAGAAAGAGGACGGCCAGTACGCCGACGGCGTCTTGCTCGACCTCGACGCCTGGGTGCTGCTGCCGCGGTGATGCCGTACGCCCTCACCCGGACCGCCCATGCGTTCCGCATGCGCGGCCCGACCTCTCCCGTCCATGCGAAGCATGGCTCCGCCATGACGGGAGAGGTGAAGAACAGCGCAAGCCGCGATCGCAACACCACCTCTCCCAGGGGGAGAGGTCGCGAGCGGGCGTCAGCCGCGCGAGCGGGTGAGGGGATGGACGTTAGACGCCGGTTGCAACAATGAAACGCAAACTACGCGATCCTGACAACCGGCCGCTGAGCGCTGCTCAGCTCGGCACAATGAAGCGCGTGGTGCCGGTCAAACGCATTCGTTGGCAGCTGGGGCTCTCTCAGGAGGATTTTGCCCAGCGGTTTGAGATCCCCGTCGGTACCATCCGCGATTGGGAGCAAGGCAGGAGCCGGCCCGATCGGGCCGCTGCCGCCTATCTCAAGGTGATCAGCAGCGATCCAGCGTCGGTAGGCCGTGCTCTAGGAACTGCAGTGCGCGACGCGCCAAAGCGCCGAAAGAAGGCATAGAGTACGTGGCCGGGGTGTTGCTGCCGCGGTGACCTACAACTGCACCAGAAGCGCTTGTTGATGCTGGCGTGGGTCCCGACCTGCGTCGGGATGACGTTGGAGATTGGGCAGCCGATCGCCTCCCTTCTACCGTCATCCCGCTGAAGAGCGGGACCCACGCAAGTCTCCGCAGGCGAAACGGCACAGGATCGGTGCCGCGGCGAATGACGAATTGCCGCTTTGTTCCCAGCGCGCTACAAGGTTCGAACCAACCCAGGCTAATCCCGAGGCAACCCACATGGCCGAGGCGAGCACAGAGCAGCCGGCGCGCGCCCGGCCGCTCTCTCCCCACCTGCAGATCTATCGCCCGCAGATCAACATGGTGATGTCGATATTTCATCGCATCACCGGAGTCGCGCTCTATTTCGGCTCGCTCCTGCTCGCCTGGTGGCTCATCGCCGCGGCGACGGGCCCCGACTACTTCGCCTTCGTCAACGGGCTGTTCGCCACCTGGCCGGGGATGGTCATCCTCGTGGGCTTCACCTGGGCGCTGATACACCACATGCTGGGCGGGCTTCGCCACTTCGTGTGGGACACCGGAACAGGCCTCGACATCGCCAGCGTCAACCTTCTGTCGTGGGCCACCATCGTCCTATCGGTGCTGCTGACCGCCGGGCTCTGGCTCTATATTGCCACCGAGAAGGGATGGGTCGCATCATGGCAATGATCACGCCCTTAAAACGCGTGCGCGGGCTCGGCTCCGCTCACGAAGGCCCCGGCCACTTCCTCAAGCAGCGCCTGACCGCGGCCGCCAACATGGTGCTCATACCCTTCGCCGTCGGGCTCATCGTGGCGCTGGCCGGCGCCGATCTCGCCACCGTCAAGGCAACGCTCGCGCACCCTGTGGTTGCGGTCGGCCTCATCGTGCTGATCCTCACCATGACCATGCACATGCGCATCGGCATGCAGGTCATCATCGAGGACTACGTGCACGCCGAGGGCGCGAAGATGCTGACGCTCGCCGCCAACACCTTCTTCTCGTGGGCCGTGGCGGCCATGGCCATCTTCGCAGTGCTGAAATTGAGCTTCGGGGGTTGATCGAGATGGCGGCTGACACGTCGAAAGCAAACGGGGCGAAGCGCGCCTCCGCAGCCAAGCCCGCCGTCAATGGCAAGGCCTACCCGGTGCAGGATCATGCCTACGACGTGATCGTCGTCGGCGCCGGCGGTTCGGGCTTGCGCGCCACGCTCGGCTGCGCCGAAGCGGGCCTCAAGACCGCCTGCATCACCAAGGTGTTCCCGACGCGCTCGCACACGGTTGCCGCCCAAGGCGGCGTAGCGGCAGCGCTCGGCAACATGGGCCCCGACGACTGGCGCTGGCACATGTACGACACGGTGAAGGGCGCCGACTGGCTCGGCGACCAGGACGCCATCGAGTACCTGTGCCGCCAGGCGCCGGCCGCCGTCTACGAGCTCGAGCACTACGGCGTCCCCTTCAGCCGCACCGAGGACGGTCGCATCTACCAGCGCCCCTTCGGCGGCATGACGACCGACTTCGGCGAAGGCCCGCCGGCGCAGCGCACCTGCGCGGCGGCCGACCGCACCGGGCACGCCATGCTGCACACGCTTTACGGACAGTCGCTGCGGCATGCGGCCGAGTTCTTCATCGAGTACTTCGCCATCGACCTGATCATGGATCAGGACGGCGTCTGCCGCGGCGTGGTCGCGCTCTCGCTCGAGGACGGCTCGGTGCATCAGTTCCGCGCCAAGAAAACCATCCTGGCGACCGGCGGCTACGGACGCATCTATTACTCGTGCACGGGTGCGCACACGCAGACCGGCGACGGCAACGCCATGGTGCTGCGCGCCGGCCTGCCGCTGCAGGACATGGAGTTCGTGCAGTTCCACCCCACCGGCATCTACGGCGCCGGCATGCTGATCACCGAGGGCGCGCGCGGCGAGGGCGGCTATCTCACCAACTCGGAGGGCGAGCGCTTCATGGAGCGCTACGCGCCGCACGCCAAGGACCTCGCCTCGCGCGACGTGGTCTCGCGCTCGATGACGATCGAGATCCGTGAAGGCCGCGGGCATGGCCCCGACAAGGACTATATGCACCTGCACCTCGATCACCTGGACCCGGCGATCTTGGCCGAGCGGCTGCCCGGCATCAGCGAGAGCGCCAGGGTGTTCGCCGGCGTCGACGTGCGGCGCGAGCCGATCCCGGTGCTGCCGACCGTGCACTACAACATGGGCGGAATCCCCACGAACTATCTGGGCGAGGTGCTGACCTTGAAGGACGGCAACCCCGACCACGTCGTCCCCGGGCTGATGGCGATCGGCGAGGGGGCTTGCGTCTCCGTGCACGGCGCCAACCGGCTGGGCTCCAACTCCCTCATCGATCTGGTGGTGTTCGGCCGCGCCGCGGCGCTGCGCTGTGCCGAGACGATCGAGCCCGGCACGACGCCGGAGCTGCCGCAGGATGCCGCCGATCCGGCGCTGTCGCGCCTCGACCGCTTCCGCCACGCCAAGGGCGATACGCCCACGGCCGAGTTGCGCCTCAAGATGCAGAAGTCGATGCAGTCCCACTGTGCGGTGTTCCGCGACGGGCCGGTGCTTGAGGACGGCGTGCGCCAGATCCGCGAGATCTGGACCGGCTCTGACGACATCGGCATCAGCGACCGCTCGCTCATCTGGAACTCCGATCTCATCGAGACGCTGGAGTACGACAACCTCATCGCGCAGGCCGCGGTGACGGTGGAGAGCGCGCATAACCGCGAGGAAAGCCGCGGGGCGCACGCGCGCGAGGACTTTCCCAAGCGCGACGACGTCAACTGGATGAAGCACACGCTGTCCTGGGCGGACTACGGCTCAAAGTCGGTCAAGCTCGACTACCGTCCGGTGCACGCGCACACCATGACCAATGAGGTCAAGTACATCGAGCCCAAAGCCCGCGTGTACTAGGCGCCGTCAGGGGGGCACATGCGCAGCGTCCTCATCACCGGCACGTCCTCCGGGTTCGGCCTCGTCACCGCAGTCGAGCTCGCCCGGCGCGGCTGGCGCGTCTTCGCCACCATGCGCAATCTGGGCAGACGAGGCCCGCTCGAGGCGGCGCTCGATAAGGCCGGCGTGCGCGATCATGTGGATGTCAGCCAGCTCGACGTGACGGACGCCGCCTCGATCAGCGCCTGCGTCACGCGCGCAACTTGAGGCCACCGGCGGCCGGCTCGATGCGGTGGTGCACAACGCCGGCACGGCTGTGGGCGGCGCCTTCGAGGACATTCCCGAAGAGGACCTGCGCCGTGTCATGGAGACGAACTTCTGGGGCGTGCTGGCGCTGACGCGGGCGCTGCTGCCGACCTTTCGCGCGCAGCGGGCGGGGCGCATTCTCATCGTCTCGAGCAAATCGGCGTTTGCCGGGCAGCCGGCCAACGCGATCTACTGCGCCTCGAAGTGGGCGGTCGAAGGCTGGGCGGAGTCGCTCGCCTTCGAGGTCTCGCAGTTCGGGATCGACGTCGGTGCTCGTCGAGCCGGGACCCTACGTGACCGACATCTGGCAGAGCTCCCCGCGCATTTCTCCCGAGGGGAGCGCCTACCGGGCATGGACGCAATACGTATTCCGCGCGGGGGACGCGCATGTCGCCGCGCGTGGGCGCGATCCCATCGAGGTGGCGCGTAGGATCACGCACGTGCTGGAGGTGTCCCGTCCCAGCTTCCGCAATCCCGTGGGGCGCCTCGCCCGACTAAGCCATTTCATGCGCGGCAAGATCCCAAGCCGGCTGTGGCGGAAAATAGCGGAGCGCTACCTCGGTTTGCACCGCGTGCGCGTTTGAAGGCAAGCTGCTCGCGTTCTCAAGGACTTGGGGGCTTTGTCGCAATCCGTGCTTAATTTCGTGCGAGCAAACCCCGCCTCCCAGGGAGATGGAGGCGCGACCAAACAGGAACCCAAGAATATGGATACGCGAATGTTGGTACGGCTCGCCTTTGCGGCGGCCGTTTTTTCCATGGCCGGATTGTCGTCCGCCATGGCCGAGGACGACTGCAAGGATTTCGTCAAAGCCGAAGGCAAGCCGGCGTCCTTGCGGGATCTGGGCGCCTATCCGAACTCGCTGCTGGCCTGGCGCTCAGCGGTGAAGGAGAAGTACGGCTCGGAATACAACTCCTGGCGCTATGCCAAGGACCGCGACGTCAAATGCGACCAGGACGACGGCAAGTGGACCTGCAGGCGCAAGGCGAAGCCCTGCAAGGACGTGCTGCACAAGGTGCTCGACAGCGCCAAGGCGGCGGTCAAGAAGAACTGCAAGGACGACTCCTTGAGCTCGTACGGCGCCAAGAAGGAGCATGAGAGAGCGGCAATGAAGGAAGCCGAGAGCGGCTGGGAGATCGATGCCCGCAAGAAGTATGGCAAGGAGTGGGCCAGCTGGGACAACGCCACCGGCACGGATACGGATTGCCACAAGGTGAGCGGCGGGCTCCAGTGCATCGCCGTCGGCACGCCGTGCTCGGAGAAGTAGTCTCCGCCGGCGCGTGCTCTCAGACAAACGAAAGCGGCGGCCGAAATGCTCGGTCGCCGCTACGTTAGTGCAGGTTCGTGGAATCGACGTTAGATGATGTCGATCTCGGCCGGCAGATACGAGGTAACCTCGAGGCCAACTTCCTGCTCACGAACTGCGGGCTTTGTCCAAACTTTCATGACGTCCTCCTCTTGCTAGACTATGGCGGACCGCCTGTCCGCCTGTTCCGATAACCAAGACCGTAGCAGCTCGCTTCGATAAACAGAAATCGCAATCGCGTGAACCTAAGATAAGAAAAGTTTATCGCCATCATAAGGGCGACGAGCGCACCCCGAGCGCCGATCCAAGTCCCAAACAAGCCCTGAAGGTGCCGGAAGATAAGCTCTTTCCGTGCCGGGCCGGTGCCGCGGTCTGCGGGGAGATGCGCGCAACTTGCCTCGCATTTGAGCGAGCACATACGCGGAAGTCTTAGCCCTCCTCGCCTAGGATCGCGGCCGCTCGAGCTTTCGTGATGCCGAGCGAAGGTTTTCTTGAGAGCGAATGGGGCTTCCGCCATGTACACCCAGTCAACGTCTCGCTTGCTTGCTGCTGCGGCCCTCATCGCCGCGCTCGGCGTTTTCACCGGACCCGTCAACGCCGGGGAGCAGGTGAAGGGCAGCGAGATCCCCACCGACGCCTACTACGGCGACAAGCTGACGCCGACCGAGCGCTCGGGCATCGCCTCGGAGGAGGACGTCACTCCCAACGACGGCAAGGCTTCGGTGCCGCCGCCGGACGTTCAAGGCGTCATTCCCGACGCAGCCGATCCCGAGAAGGGCGACGCGACGGTCGCCGCACCTTCGGACGGCGCCTTGCCCGGCGACGTGGACACCAAGAAGGGCAAGAGCTCCGATGACGAGGCGGAGGTCATCCTCAACCAGTCCAAAGACAACTTCCGCGTCACCAAGAACGAGCTGGACAAGTGCATCAACCAGTGGGACCCGCAGACGCAGATGACGAAAGAGGAGTGGGCCGCGAGCTGCCGCACCACGCTCCAGTATGACCCCGAGGGCAGCGGCAACTGAGGCCCCGGCGCAGAGGCGGCGCGGTGACGAAGCGTGCCGCCTGCAACCGCAGCAGGCATATCGGAGTGATCTCATGATGCGCGCAATCGTTGCCGCCGCCTGTGCGGGGTTGATCGCCGTCGCACCGGCGCTCGCGTGCACCGACGTGCGCCTCCTCGCCAAGGACGGCACGGCGTTCAGCGTGCGCACCATGGAGTTCGCCGAGGACCTGAAGAGCGATGTCGCCATCGTGCCGCGCGGCCGCCAAATGGCATCGCCGGCACCGAGCGGCAACGGGCTCGCCTGGACCTCCAAATTCGGCTTCGTCGCCATGAATGCCTTTGGCGAGCCCGCCGCGCTCGATGGGCTGAATGAGAAGGGCCTCGGGTTCGGTGCGCTCTATCTGCCGGGTGAAACCGAGTATCAGACGGTCAAGGCGGGCGATGAGGCGCGCGCGCTGTCCAACATTTCGTTCGGCGCCTGGGTGCTCGGCAACTTTGCCAACGTCGATGAGGTGCGCGAGGCTCTCGCCAATGTCGTGGTGTGGGGCGAGACCGTGCCGCAGCTCGGCTCCTTCGCGCCGCTGCACTACGTCGTGACCGATGCGGCGGGCAAGAGCATCGTCATCGAGTACGTCGGCGGCCAGATGCACGTCTACGACAACGACGTCGGCGTCCTGACCAACTCGCCCGTTTATCCCTGGCACATCCAGAATTTGCGCAACTACGTCAACCTGACCGCCGTCAACGCCGCGCCGGTCAAGGTCGGCACCGCGACCTATGTGGGGACCGGGCAGGGGTCGGGTCTCAAAGGCTTGCCCGGCGATCCGACGCCGCCCTCGCGCTTCGTGATGGCGGCGGCAACCTCGTATCTCGCCGACAAGCCGAAGGACGCGGCCGGCGCGCTGGTGCTCGCCATGCATCTGATCGACCGGGTCGACATCCCCAAGGGCCTGGTGCGCGACTATGCCGACGGCGGCAAGCCGGCGGGCGACTACACGCAATGGACGGTCTTCCGCGATCACGCCAACACCGTCTATTACTGGCGCAGCTATGACGATCCAGCGCTCAAGGCGATCGACCTCAAGACGGTCGATTTCAAGGCCGGCGCCCCGATACGCAGCATGGGCGTGGGCGGGGGCAAGCCCACGGTCGAGATGCTGTCCCCCGCAAAACTCACAACAACCACGCAGTCGTCGTATCGGCCCACGTCCGGCCGCTGATCGCGTCTGCGCGTGCTTCTCAGCGACGGGTGTTGGACACCAGGTCCCAGCTCGGCGAGAACTGCGGCATTCCGGTTGGTGCGGGCTGCACGCGCGCGGGGTTGGGGCCGTGGGTCACGACCGGCGCCGGGTTCGCGGTGTTGCGGGACACCATCGGCATCGGCGCCGGATTCACGCTGATGCCGAAGATGCGCCAAGCGGTGCCCACCCGTTCGAACATTAGATCGAAATTGATACGGCCTCTCGGGCTCGAGAAATAGCCTTCGACGCCCAGCCGGCGCCCTCCGTCCATCAATTGCAGTGCGCTGATCGTGGGCGCGGTGATGGCGATGCTGGAGAGATCGATGCCCTGCTGGTCGAGGCTCTGAAAAATTCGTGCAAGCTTCGCCGACGTGTTCGCCGCCTGAAACGAGGGTGCTCCCGCATCGCGCAGGACCGAGAAGTTGCCCGCATGCACGGCGCTGTCCAGCGTCAGAATAGCCGAGCGGATGAGCACGTAGACGTGCTCGATATCCGGCATGTTTGCCGGCGGCCGAGACGCGGGGGCGGCGGGGCGGGGTGGCGCTCTGAGCGCCACCCCCTGTTGTCCGGCGTGGACCGGGCTTGCCGCGATTAGGGCGGCGGCGAGCAGGCCGAGCGACAGCCACGGAGTGTTGGCTTCGTGTCCATCGTTACCACCCCATTGAAAGGCCGGCGCGGCCGGCAACCAAATTCACGCTCGTACCCGAACCGACGCCACCGTCCACGACGAGCGAGCTCGTCGGTCCGAGGAAGCCTCTGGCAACAACGCCGGCGGCCGTCACGCTGGCCGCGTTAGTCCCGTCGAAGTTGCCCCAGCCGGCGCGCACGGCAATGGTCTGACCAGGCTGGAATATGGGCTGAGCCATGGACATTGCGATGGCGATGCCGTTGGCGAGCTCCTTGTCGCGGGTCTGGAGCGACGAGATATCCTGCTGGACTTGGTCGGGACTGAAAGTGGTCGCGGCAAGATTTCCCTGCGTGTCGGTGGTCACGAGATAGGTTTTGCCGCTCTGGGCGTTCTTGCTCGCCTGCGAGGTGATGCCCGTCATGGTGTAGGTGTTCGTTGCCGTGCCGAACACCTGCTGGTTGTCGCGCGTCGTCGTCGCCCCGTTGCCGAAGGCCGCCGCGTTGGTGTGCGCGGCGATTGCGCCGGGACCGACCGCGGTGCTGCTTACCCCGCTGGCACTCGAGTCGTCGCCGAACGCCGCGCCGCCGTTGGAGGCAAACGCGTTGTTGCCCGCGGCGATCGAACCCGTGGCGGTGGCGCCGTTGCCGATGGCGATGGAGTGCGTGCCGGTCGCGGAAGCGCCTACGCCGAGCGCCATGTTGGTCGTGCCGTCGCCGGTCGCGCTCGCGCCGTTGCCGAGCGCGATGTTGCTCGAGCCGGCGCCGCTGGCATTTGCGAGACGTCCCGTCGCGACGTTGCCGCTGTTGGCGCCGCTGGCGTCCGAGCCATTGCCGGCCGCGATGTTGCTGCTGGCATCGCCGTTGGCATTGGCCTGTTGCCCCGTTGCGACGTTGCCGCTGCCGGCGCCGCTGGCGTTCGAGCTGTTGCCGGCTGCGATGTTGCCGCTGCCGGCACCGCTGGCATTGGCGGCACGGCCGGCGGCGGTGTTGGAGCTGGCTGCGCCGCTGGCATCGGCGTTGGGGCCGGTCGCGGCGTTGAAGCTGCCGTCGCCGGCCGCATTGGCGTCCACGCCCGTTGCGACGTTGGAGCTGGCGGCACCGGTGGCATCGGAGTTGCGGCCTGTGGCGGTATTGGAGCTGCCGGCGCCGCTGGCATTGGCACTGGCGCCTGTTGCGGCGTTGAAGCTGCCGACGCCTGCCGCATTGGCCAACACACCGGTCGCGACGTTGGAGCTGCCGGCACCGCTGGCATCGGAGTTGCGGCCCGCCGCAGTGTTGGAGCTGTTGAGGCCGCTGGCATTGGCGCTGGCGCCTGTTGCGGCGTTGAAGCTACCGTCGCCCGCCGCGTTGGCAAGCACGCCCGTTGCGACGTTGGAGCTGCCCGCGCCGCTGGCATCGGTGCTGCGGCCCGTGGCGGTATTGGAGCTGTTGAGGCCGCCGGCATTGGCGCTGGGCCCTGTTGCGGCGTTGAAGCTGCCGTCGCCGGCCGCATTGGCGCCCACCCCCGTTGCGACGTTGGAGCTGCCGGCGCCGCTGGCATCGGAGTTGCTGCCGGCCGCGGTGTTGGAGCTGTTGTTGCCGCTGGCATCGGAAGCGTTACCGGTTGCGGCGTTGAAGCTGGTGGCGCCCGCCGCGTTAGCGAGCACGCCGGTTGCGGTGTTGCCGCTATCGTCGCCGTTGGCAAGAGAGTTCCTGCCAGTCGCGGTGTTGGAGCTGGCGTCGCCGATAGCGTACGAGCCGCTGCCGGTTGCGGCGTTGAAGCTGGCCGCGCCCGACGCATTGGCACCCACACCCGTTGCGACGTTGCCGCTAGTGATGCCGCTGGCGTTCGCGCCGTCGCCGGCCGCAGTGTTGCTGCTGTTGGCACCGTTGGCATCGGCGGTGTTGCCGGCCGCAAAGTTGTGAGCGTTGTCGCCGCTGGCATTCGAGCTGCTGCCATATGCGGCGTTGAGGCTGCCGACGCCTCTGGCGTCCGAGAAGTCACCGTAGGCGGCGTTGGAGCTGCCCGCGCCGCTGGCATTGGCAGCATTGCCGGTTGCGGCATTTGCCGCGTCCCCGCCGGAAGCGTTGGCGCTTCTGCCGGTTGCGACGTTTCCGCTCCCGTCGCCACTGGCATTCGAACCATAGCCGGCAGCGGTGTTGCCGGCGCCAGCGCTGCCGCTGGCATTGGAGACGAAGCCGGTTGCGGTGTTGCCGCTGGCGTCGCCGCTGGCATCGGAGGAGGTGCCGGTTGCGGAGTTGTAGCTGTTGTTGCCGCTGGCATCCGAGTTGCTGCCGGTAGCGGTGTTGGCTGCAGCAAAGCCTTGGACGGCGTTGCCGCTGGCATTGGCCGAATCACCGGTTGCGGTGTTGCTGCTGCCGGCGCCGCTTGCGTTGGCGGAGTCGCCGTAGGCGGCGTTGGAGCTGTCGGCGCCGCTGGCATCGGAGTTGCTGCCGGCTGCGATGTTGGAGCTGCCATCGCCACTGGCGACCGAGGCGTTGCCCATTGCAGTGTTGGAGGCGCCGCTGTCGCCGGTGGCTGTCGCGGCGTTGCCCGTTGCGGTGTTGTTGCTATTGCTGCCGCTGGCATTGGCGCTGGCACCGGTCGCGGTGTTGTTGCTGTTGTTGATACCGCTGGCATCGGAGTTGGCGCCAGTTGCGGTGTTGAAGCTGTTGATGCCGCTGGCATCGGAGTTGCTGCCGGCTGCGGTGTTGCTGCTGGTTAAGCCGCTGGCATTGGCGCTATTGCCGGTTGCCGCGTTGAAGCTGCCGTCGCCGTGTGCATCGGCGCTATTGCCGGTTGCGACGTTGGAGCTGCCGTCGCCGCCCGCATCGGAATTCCCACCCGTCGCGGTGTTGACGCTCTCGTTGCCGCTGGCATCCGATAGGCCGCCGGTTGCGGTGTTGAGGGCCGGCGCGGCGCCGCCGTTGCCGCTGGCATTGGCGCTAACACCGGTTGCGGTGTTGCCGGCGGTGGTGCCGCGGGCGTCCGATTCACTGCCGGTTGCGGTGTTGTTGCTCCCGCCGCCGCTGGCGTTCGTGTTGGTGCCGGTTGCCGTGTTTTCGCTGCCGATCCCTAAGGCGTTTGAGTTGGAGCCGTACGCAGAATTTGCGCTAGTCCCCGTGGCGGTTGCGCCGTTGCCACAGGCGGTATTCGTAGCAAGGCCGCCGTCAGAGGGGGGCGTGGTTTGGACGCCGCCATTGGTGCATGTGACCGCCCAGGCCTGGTCCGGCGCGATCACGGCATTGAGGGCCACCGCACTGATCGAGGCGGCGAGAAGCAATGAGATTCTCGTATGCATTGTTGTCTCCAAAGAATGTCCGCGCGGCGCGCGGATGTGTCCTGTCCTCCTGCGCGCGAAGCGCGCAATTGCCCGGGGCTGCCAATGCCGCCACACCTAAAGGCAGAAGACTGGAAACAGAGGAGACAGAAACGAGATAATCGCTCTTAGCCGTGAGAGTGCTGGCAACGTACGCACGATCGTAGAAACAAGCGGCCCGTGCTCACGCGTGACCCGTAATGCGGCGCGACTCACAGGTTTGAATTTGCTACCGGGTGGTAAATATAAAATTAAACGTAGTTCATCAGCTGTCGAATGATCAGCACGGAAAGCAATAGGCAACCCCTTCGACGCCGTTGTGCGCATAGCGCCCGCCGACAAACGCAACGCGGCTCACTTCGGACGACGCAATCGACCCTCTCGCAATATTCGCCAGCGCGCCGGAAATCGGCGGTCTTTCTCTTCGATCCGGGCGCCGGATAGTGTTACATTGTAGTGGTTGGCACTTAAGGAGCAGGCCCCTTGTCGTTGCGCAGCCGTCTGCTGTTTTCGATCTTCATCACGCTGCTGCTGAGCCTGGCGGCAGGCGCTGCCTTCACCTATTGGCACGCGCTTGCCAAGATCGAGACCGAGATGCAGGCCGCGATCGGTGTCGGCGGCCGCTTTGCGCACAACGCCGTCGACGACGCGGGGGAGCCGATCAATCCCCAGCGGCGCTTGAACCTGCTCGTCGCCGACTTCGACGGTGATCGCCACCTGCGCGCTTTCCACATCGTCGACGGCAAAATCGCCCAAGCGTCGGAGCTTGCGAAGCCGGAGAGTCCCGCGCCGGCCTGGTTCTTCGATCTGCTGGCCGGGCCGCCCAAGGTGCTGAACGTCGAGCTGCCGCCTGCCTTCGACAACGTCGGCAAAGTCATTCTCGAGACCGACGCCAACAACGAGGTGGCCGAGGTGTGGAGCGATGTGGGACTGACGCTTTCGGTGCTCACCATCTTCTGCGCGCTGGTGCTCGCCTTCGTGTACTGGCTGTTGTCGAGCGCCATCCGCCCGCTGCAGGATCTGACGGCCGCCTTTGCGCGCGTCGGCGAACGCGACTACCGCGAGCGCGTGGCCGAGCGCGGGCCTTTGGAGCTTGCGCGCCTCAATCATGGCTTCAACCAGATGGTGGAGCGGCTGGCGCACGCCGAGCAGCAGAACAAGCGATTGCAGGAGCAGCTAACAACCGTTCAGGACGAGGAGCGCGCCGATCTTGCGCGCAATCTCCACGACGAGATCGGCCCCCTGTTGTTTGCCGCCGACGTGGATGCGGTCGCGATCGGGCAGCTGGCGAAGAAAGGCGATCACGAGCACATTCCCGAGCGCGTCGGCATCATCCGCGAGGCCATCGGCCGGATGCAGCGGCACGTGCGCGACATTCTCGGACGCTTGCGCCCGGCGGTGCTGCTCGACGTCGGGCTGGCGCACGCCATCGACAACCTCGTCTCGTTCTGGCGCTCGCATCGCCCCAACTTGACCTTCCGTGTCGACGTCCCAGAGGAAGGGTTCGGAGAGGCTCTCGATGCCACCGTCTATCGCATCGTGCAGGAGAGCGTCAGCAATGCCGTGCGCCACGGCAGCGCCAGCACGATCGAGATCGGCGTCAAAGTCCATGCCGACGGCGCGGTCGGCATTCGCATTGCTGATGACGGCAGTGGCCTCAAGCCCAACGGGCGCCCCGGCGGCATCGGCATCATCGGCATGCAGGAGCGCGTCGCCACGCTCGGCGGCATCCTCGAGGTCAAGAGCCGTCCCGACGGGCGAGGCGTCGTCGTCTCGGCCCGCATCCCGGCACCAGCGGGCGAGCACGGAGAGCGCCGCAAAGGCGTGGCGCAGGAGGTCGTGCTGCAATGAAGATCTTGCTCGTCGATGATCACATCGTGGTGCGCGAGGGCGTCCGCCGCCTGTTGTCGGACATGCAGGGCGTGGAGCTGTGCGAGGCGGCCTCCGGTCAGGAGGCGCTCACCCTCTTTCGCAAGGAGCGGCCCGACCTCGTTCTGCTCGACTTGAACCTCGCCGGCATCGGCGGGCTCGAGCTTCTTGGCCGGCTCCTGAGCGAGGACGAGAAGGTGCGTGTCGTCGTCTTCTCGATGCACGCCGAGCCGGTCTACGCCGCCCGCGCCCTGCGGCTCGGGGCGCGCGGCTACGTCAGCAAGAGCGCCGGCGCCGACGAGCTCGTCACCGCAGTCAAGCGCGTGGCCGAGGGCGGGCGCTACGTCGAACGCGAGATCGCGGGCGAGCTGGCGTTCGCGCAGCTCTCGGCCGAGGACCCGCTGCAGCAGCTCACCGCGCGCGAGATCGAGATCCTGCGGCTCTTGGGCGAAGGCAACAGCTTGACCGAGATCGCGCAGGCGATCGGGGTCGCCTACAAGACGGTGGCCAACACCTGCTCCATCATCAAGAGCAAGCTCGGCGTGGAGCGCACCGCCGACCTCATTCGCGTGTCGATGGAGCTGAAGTAGCCGGCCGCGGCCACGCGCCGGGGCCGGCGTGGCGGGATGCCGCAAGGTGGCGGCGCGGCCACATGGGGCGACCAACGCGCGCCCGATCGCCAAAATCCGCTTGAGCAGGCCTCATCGCTCCCCGTCTTAATGCGCGCCGGGGAGCTCCAATGTCGTTGCGTCGGTGGGTGAGCGTAATCGCGTTGCTGGGCGTGCTAGCGCACGCCGCCGCGATTCCGCGCCACAACGCCATCATGCTGGCCGGGGCGATCGAGGTCGCCGAAAAAGGGGCAGCGCTTGCCTCCGTCGGTGAAGAGCCCGCGGCTATCGCCGCTCTCATCTGCGGCGGGGGCGCAGGCTCGGACCCCGGCAAGGGGCCCCCCGGCAAATCGAGCACGTGCCCCATCTGCATGGGCATGTCGCCGGCCCACGCCATCCTTTCGGTGTGCGAGCCGGTCATCACGGCGCCGTTCGCGATCCTCATCGCGCGCTCAATCGTGCGCAATGCGCGCATGGTGCAGCTCAAGCTCTCCAGGCCGCGCGCACGCGGACCTCCCATCGCCTGAGCCCACTTGAGGATGCGGTGTCGCGCTGCGCGCCGGCCCCCGAGCATCCATCCAACCAAGCCACACCTTCGCAAGCAGGCCCTTGCCTGCGGGCCGCCACCAACACCCGCGCTCTAGCGCGCGCGTGAGCGCTCCGCACGGCCGGCGAGTTCAGTTCAGGAGTACCAAACCATGCACGGTTTGATGCC
Source organism: uncultured Alphaproteobacteria bacterium (assembly GCA_963728165.1). Classification (GTDB taxonomy): domain Bacteria; phylum Pseudomonadota; class Alphaproteobacteria; order Rhizobiales; family Hyphomicrobiaceae; genus Hyphomicrobium_A. The sequence goes on from CAVSIY010000006.1 coordinate 857,730, forward strand.
ACCAAGGCGGGTCAACCCGCTGTCGTTCCCCACCCTCTCCTTGGCCCTTTCCCTGGCCTTTTTCCTGGCCTTTTCCCTGGCCCTCGCGGCCACCGTCTCGGCCGCGCGCGCCGACGGTGCGACGGGCCCGCTCGCCGATGCCCATGCGCCGGCCGGCGTCATGCTCGACCACATGCACAAGGCCGGCGAGTTCATGGTCGGCTACCGCTACATGTACATGCGCGAGGACGGCGACATGCTGCACGGCACCGGCACGGCGTCGGATGCCACCGTCAGGGACAATGCCTGCAGCCCGCCGAACAAGTGCATGATGAGGCCCGCCGAGATGACGATGCAGATGCACATGCTCGACATCATGTACGCGCCGACCGACTGGCTGACGCTGATGCTCATGCCGCAGTGGATGAGCATGGACATGACCATGTCGTCGCTGATGGGGGGCATGGGCATGTCGCACGATACCGACGGCATCGGCGATACGATCTTCGGCGGGCTCATCAAGCTGTCGGAAGGGCCCGGCTACCACCTGCATACCGGCGTCATGTTCTCGGCGCCGAGCGGCTCCGTCGATGAGACCAACAACGGCAAGCTCACGCACTACGGCATGCAGCTCGGAAGCGGCACGTGGGACTTCCGGCCGAGCCTGACCTACACGGGCCGCGCGGCCAGCTGGTCGTGGGGCGCGCAGATGTCCGGCATCATCCGCATGGAGGACGAGAACGAAGAGGGCTACAGGCTCGGCAACCTGTTCAAGGCCACGGCCTGGGGCAGCTACCGCCTCGCCAACTGGATCTCGGCATCGGTGCGAATTCAGCATACCGAGCAGGGCCGCATCGAAGGGCAGTACAATACCCCGCACAAACTCGGGAGCCCGCCCGATGTGGTGTCCAACTACGGCGGCCGCTTCTGGGACTTGGGGCTTGGCGTCAATACCGTGGTGCCGAGCGGGCCGCTCAAAGGACACCGTTTCGCGGTGGAGTGGCTCGAGCCCTTGAGCGACGACCCCAACGGCTATCAGCTCGAGCGCGCCGGCACGCTTTGGCTCAATTGGAGCAAGGCGTTCTGAGCCAAGCCTTGCTCGCGGCGGGACGGCGCTCTTCGGCGCCGTCCCTCTTTTTTTGCGGAGCCGCGTAATCCGGGACAGGGCTGTTGCGTATCTCGGGATTGGACTTTGGCAATGGAGCCGACACGCCTTACATTACCTGGCGGATCGCTGCCGGCGGACAAGCAGCGAGCCGAGCGGAGGAAGGTTTCATGGGTAGAATTGCGAAACTGGCTTTGTGTCTTGCGGCGCTTGCCGCCGCGCTTGCGGGCCCTGCTGCCGCCATCAAGTGCGAGAAGGGCTTTCAGCGCGTCAAGGGCGACCTCATCGCCACACCCTATTGCCAGGATCAGTACCTCGCCGAGGTCGCACACCAGTACGGCTTCAAAGCCTCGGCGAACAAGATCCGCAACGACCCCAACTACAAGAAAGAGCTGTGCCGCTTCGTGTTCAACGACATCCGCGTGCAGACCACGTGCATGGACGCCGGCGTGCCGGAATTCTACGGCGGCGGCGGCCGTTAAGGCTCGCGTGCCAGCCGCTGCGCATCGCGCAGGATCTGCGCGTGATCGAAGGCGAGCGTGAGGCTGCGCCAGTCCGCGATCCACTCCGCCGCGGCGGCGTCGTCTCCGGCCTGCGCTGCAACGTCGCCGACGCGGGCGAGGAACGCCACCGAGCAGGTGTGGCCGCGCGGGTCGCGCTTGGGATCGGAGTAGACGCCGACGAGGGTGAGCGCGCCGGCCTCAACGCCTGTCTCCTCCTTCAATTCGCGGCGGCAGGCCGCCTCGACCGTCTCCCCGACCTCGACAAAGCCGCCGGGCAGCGCGTAGGCGCCGCGAAAGGGCGGGAACTTGCGGCGGATGAGCAGCACGCGTCCGCTTCCGTCGAAAACGACGGCGTCGGTGGTGAGCGCGGGCGTTGCGGGAAACGGCATGGGGCTCTCGCGACTGGCGCACGGGGATGCGCACTCTAGGCTCCGGGGCGCAGAGGGCGAAAATGCAAATACTTGTCCCCGGCCCATTTGCCCATGCCTAGGCTCGCCCGTTCCGCCTCGCAACGTGGGCGCGGGCGCGTGCTGGGCGCCCGTGGAGGCGGAAGCCGCGGCTTCGGAATCCGGTACCCTTCAGCTGGACCGAGCGTGGCGCACCGGCATGCTTGCCTGCCGGGAGTGCTCGGGGCTTGGCGGACCTGAGCGGGCGCTGCGCGACCTGGACCGCGGCGGCGGGCGGCGAGCGATGCATCCTCGCTCGCTGCCCGTCCCCTCGTGTCGGTGCAAGCGGCAGGGGATGGCGCTTGCAGATACATAGGCACGTCGCGTTCGAGCCCTTATGTCGTCGGGGCGGCGCCGCGCTTGGCGATTTGGCGTAAGATCGGCGCGAAGAGGGGTAGGGGCGATGCGAAGTCGGTTCTCGAGGGGCGCAGGCGGGCGCGGTCGGCCCGAGGAAAGGAAGCCGGAGGTCCGCTCTTCGGCGAGCGAGGTCGAGACCCGCCTCGCCCCCGATCCCTTCACGGCCGTGCTGCCGGCGCTGGCGGCGCTCGGCGCCATCGCCTCCATCGCCACCATCAACTGGGCCGCGCAGGAGCGCACTCCCGACCGGGCGAGGTCCAAGCGCAAGGCGGGCACCGCGCTGCGTGATCTGGAAACCTGCTGCCTGGGGCTGCAGGAGATTTTTCGCCGCTTTCAGCGCAATCCCAAGCTGTTCGCCGGCGAGGGGGCGCCCGCCTCCGCGCCTTTGAAGTTCGGCGTGCACGGGCCGCGCGTCGGCACGGATGCCGCGCGCCTCTTCCAGCAGCTCATCAACGACGTCGCCTCCATGCTGGTGCTCGCCTCCCAGAACGCCTTCGACGTGATGTCGGCGGTGGAGGACGGCGAGATCAATGCACCGGAGGTGCTGTTCTTCGGCTTCGGCGAGCAGCAGGAGCGCTTGAACAAGGTGATCCAGGCGCGCGCCACCTTGAAGGCGTCGGTCGATACCGGCGCGGAGGTAGCGCTGCGGCTGACCGAGCTCGTGCGCGAGCTCAAGAAGCACCGCCCGGAGTAGCTACGCCCCGCGAGAAAAGCGGGCGTTGACAGCAGCGGCGCTGCAGCTTCATGTGGTGTTTTCGCGGCTTTGCCGGCTCCACAACGCACAAGAAAGCTTGCGCTCCATGGTCCAATTCACCCTGCCGAAGAACTCCAAGATCGAACGAGGCAAGACCTGGAACAGCCCGTCCGGCGACGGCGACTGGAGGGAGTTCCGCATCTACCGCTGGAACCCCGATCACGACTCCAATCCGCGGCTCGATACCTACTGGGTCGACGCCAGCCGCTGCGGCCCGATGGTTCTCGACGCACTCATCAAGATCAAGAACGAGGTCGATTCCACGCTGACCTTTCGCCGTTCCTGCCGTGAGGGCATCTGCGGCTCGTGCTCCATGAACGTCGACGGGACCAACACGCTCGCCTGCCTCAAGGGCTTCGCCGACATCAAGGGAGCGGTGAAGGTCTACCCGCTGCCGCACATGTATGTCGTCAAAGACCTCGTGCCGGACATGACCAACTTCTACGCGCAACATCGCCTCATCGAGCCGTGGCTCAAGACCGACACGCCGGCGCCGCCCAAAGAGTGGCGCCAGTCGCACGCGGACCGGCAGAAGCTCGATGGCCTCTACGAGTGCATCCTGTGCGCTTGCTGCTCCACCTCGTGCCCCAGCTACTGGTGGAACGAGGACCGCTATCTGGGGCCGGCGGCGCTGCTGCAGGCCTTTCGCTGGGTCAGCGATTTGCGCGACGAGGCCACGGGCGAGCGGCTCGACACGCTGGAGGACCCCTTCCGGCTCTACCGCTGCCACACCATCCTCAACTGCACCAAGGCGTGCCCCAAGGGTCTGAACCCGGCCAAGGCTATCGCCGAGCTCAAGAAGCTGATGGTGGAGCGGCGCGTCTGACGGCGCGCCGGGCACCCCGCAGGCCAGATCACCAGCCACGTTGCGCCTGGAGGCATTCAGATGGATATGCTCGACCACATCGGCTTTCCGGTCACCGATTTCGCCCGCTCGAAGGCGTTCTACGCCAGCGCGCTGGCCCCGCTCGGCTACCGCGTGGTGAAGGAGATGAGCCTGTCGGAGGACGGCGCCGACGGATACGCGGGGTTCGGCGCGGAGCGGCCGCAGTTCTGGATCGGGACGGGTAAGCCGCTGGAGGGCCGGTTGCACGTGGCCTTTGCGGCCAAAACCCGCGCCGAGGTGCGGGCCTTCTACGAGGCGGCGCTGGCGGCCGGCGGCGTCGACAACGGTGCGCCGGGCCTGCGGCCCCACTATCACGAGAACTACTACGGCGCCTTCGTGCTCGATCCGGACGGCCACAACATCGAGGCCGTGAACCAGCTTCCAGAGTAACTTATTGAAATACAATAAGAAAGACCGGTGGTGCAGGCGCTACCACCGGTCTTGTAAGGGGGTGAAGGCAAACGAGCCATCGCCCGCCACTGCCTTCTGACGCAAACGCCCGAGCTAGGCTCGGGGCGCGGTACAGCGGCTGCGTTAGGCAGCGCGACGCTTCTTAGCCGGCTTGCGAGCGGCCTTGCGCACCGTCTTGCGAACGGTCTTGCGCGCGGTCTTCGTCTTGCGAGCCGTCGACTTCTTGGCGGTCCGGCGAGCCGGAGCCTTCTTGACCTTCCGTTTCACTACCCTCTTAGCCATTGGAGTTCTCTCTTTCTGGTTGCTTCTATCTCTCTCAATAGTCCGAATCACCTTCGAACAAAAAAATGATGTGCAAGTTCGAAGATTTTGTTGACAGCAAATTGCAAAATATCAGTTGCGAAAGTGTGTATTCAATCGAGTGTGTTGCGCGAAATCCTCAATTTTCTCATGTTTCGAATGCTCTGGCTCATCATCCGCACATTTCGCCTCCACTTGCAGCCAACTGTCTGCAGCGCAGATGCGAGCGCTTCGACGGCAAAAATTGTCTTCGCGCTGCTCGCTGCGCGCCTCACGCGGCCTTGACGACGCGCCGCTGCAGGTCGAGCACCGCCATCATGTATCCGAAGCGATCATCGACCGCCTCGGCAAGCAGAGAGAAGTAATTCGGCCCCTGCGGAACGATCTCGCCGATCACCTCGCCGTACTCGAAGCGCAATTCAGCCTCGTATTTGCGGGCAATTGTCCGCATCTTGCCGTTTTCGGCGAGACAGCTCATCAACAGGTGCTGAACGCCGCGATTGCTGGCCGCGCGGATGACGCGGCCCATCAATTCGGTGCCAATTCCCTGCTCCTGCAGCGGTTGCTCGACGGTAAACGCCGCTTCCGCCTCGTGTCCCCACTGATCGCTGAGTTTCTTGAGCTCGGCGACGGCACGCACCGCCTCGCCGTCGAAATAGCCGTAAACGATGCCGCCCATCTCGGCCATGCGCGCGGCATAGTCCTCGATGAACGCGTCAGAGACGCCGTGCGCAAAGCGCAGACGCCTGCTGTGCTTGTCGAGCCGTAACAGGTGGTCGCGGAACTTGTCTGTCTCCGTCGGCCACAGTTTCCTTATGTTTCCTCCCGAAACCTGATGCTCACTCATCACGAGGGACCTCCGTTTCGGGCCAATACGCACTTTGCTCGGCACCGGGCCTCCGGCACTACGAGCCCGCCGCTCAGTGGCTGGCATTTGGGGGATTGGGAATCCCCGGTCTTTTGCACTGCACAATATGCCATCTGCATGGCACGATCACCAATGACTGCGGCGGCATGGCGCACCGCGCGGGCTTTGTGCGGCCTGCGTTGCAGCAAAGCAGCGTCAAAAGTGACATTCGGTCGCGGCCGGTTGCGCGCAGGCGGCGGATTTGGCCCAGTTCGCGGGGTTAGCGGGGGATTCTCGGGCCGATGACGGACAACCTGACCGAGCTTTTGCGCGCGCAGATCGCAGCGGGCGAGCTCGACGCCGATCTGGCCCAGCTCGAGGTGGCGCAAAGCCTCGAGGCGTTGGCGCAGCGCCTGGCGCATTGGCAGCGCCCACGGGCGGGGCTCTGGTCCAGGCTCGCAGGTAATCGCAACGACGTGCCGCGCGGCCTCTATATCCACGGGGCCGTCGGGCGCGGCAAGACGATGCTCATGGACCTGTTCTTCGAGCAGGTCGCATTCGCCCCGAAACAGCGCTGCCACTTCCACGAGTTCATGGCCGACGTGCACGAGCGCATCGGCAAGGCGCGCCGCGAGCACGACGGCGACCCCATCCCGGTCGTGGCGGGATCAATCGCCGAGGAGGCGGGGCTCTTGTGCTTCGACGAGCTGCAGGTGACCGATATCGCCGACGCGATGATCCTCGGCCGCCTGTTCAAGCAGCTGCTCGCCGGCGGCGTGGTGGTGGTGGCGACGTCCAATTCGGCTCCGCGCGAGCTCTACAAGGATGGGCTCAACCGTCTGCTGTTTCTGCCCTTCGTCGCCCTGATCGAGGAGAACATGGAGGTCGTCGAGCTGCTTGCGGCGAAGGACTACCGCCTCGACAAGCTTGCAGGGCTGCCGCTCTACTTCACGCCAGCCGATTGGGCGGCGCATGCCGCGCTCGACCGGCACTGGGACCGGCTCACCGGCCGGCATCCTGCGCGCGCCGAGACGCTTCACGTGAAAGGTCGCAGTGTAACGGTGCCGAAGGCGTCGATGGGCATCGCTCGCTTCGCTTTCGCGGACTTGTGCGAGGCGCCGCTGGGCGCGCTCGATTATCTGCGCGTCGCGCATGCCTTTCATACCGTCGTCATCGACGGCATCCCGATCCTGACCAGAGAGCGTCGCGATGTGGCGCGGCGCTTCATCACGCTCATCGATACGCTCTATGACAATGGGGTCTGCCTCATCGCCTCGGCGGAGGCCGAGCCATCGGACCTCTACCGTGAGGGCGACGGCGCGGATGCGTTCGAGCGCACCGCCTCGCGGCTGATGGAGATGCGCAGCGAGGCGTACCTCGCCAGCCGTCACGGGGCGCAGCGGGCCGTCGTGGCCGAGCAAGAGTGACGGCCCGCCGCAAAGACTTATGCGCGCACCGCCGATGGGCCGCCGTCGGCTTTGTACCGGCCCGCCGCGTGGTCGCGCGAAAGGTTCGGCGCCAGGGCGAGACGTGCGCCGTTGAGGCGCTCCCAATCGCCGGCGTCCGGCAATGCCGGGATGGTCACGAGCTCACCCAGGTCCAGTCCCGCGAGCGCCGCATCGACCATCTCGCCCGTTTCCATGATCATGTCTGCCGGAAGACCGGAGATATCGATGCCGGCGCGCTGCCAGATCTCGGTGCGCGTGGCGCCTGGAAGCACCGCCTGCACGGTGACGCCTTTGGGCGCCAGCTCGACGTTCATCGTCTGGGAAAGGTTCAAGACGTAGGCCTTGGTGGCGGCGTAGACGGCGCTCGACCGCTCCGGGGCCAGAGCCAGAACCGAGGCGATATTGATGATCACGCCGCCGCCTCGAGCTTCGAAATTCGTCGCGGCGGCAACGGCAAGATGGGTCACGGCTCTGACGTTCAAGTCGATCAGGGCATCGACGCGGTCGAGGTCGGCGCCGGCGAGCGGGCCATTGCCGCCGAGGCCGGCGTTGTTCACGAGCATGGTGATGGTCTTGTCCTCGCGCAGGCGCTTGCAGACCCGCTCCAGGTCGGCACGCGATGTCAGATCCGCCGGCAGGACCTCGGCGGCGCGTCCGGTCTCGGCCTTGATGCGCTGTGAAAGATCGCTCAGCCGCGCCTTGTCGCGCGCGACGAGGATGAGGTCATAGCCGCGCCGCGCAAGGCGGTCGGCGTAGACAGCGCCAATTCCGGAGGAGGCGCCGGTAACGAGGGCTGTGCCCTTTGCAATAAGAGTGGCCATCTTCATCTCCTAGGTTGGGGTAGAGCCGGTTGGGCCAGGCGTTTATATGATGACCATAATATAAACGCAGTGACAGCCGAGTGCAACCGCGGCCAACGGGCGCAGCCGGGCCCCCTCAAGCCGCGGTCTCTGCGGCAACCTATTTCTCGAGAAGGGTTTTCCGCACTGCCGTCAGCATCTCGTCGGAAATCTCGTGACCTTTCGTCGCCCGCGCGAGGATCAGGCCGCCGACCAGCATCGCAGCCGTGGCGAGCGCCTCTTGGCGCGACGTCCTCTTTCCCTTGCGCTGAGGCAGCAGCGACCGCAATCGCTCGACCATGGAGGCAAAGCCGGTCGCGAAGGTCGAGCGCACCTTGTCGCTTACGTCGGTGCGCGCGATGTCCCCAGCCATGGCGGCAAAGGGGCAGCCGCGGCCCAGGTCGTCGCGATGCGACTTGGCGGTATAGCGCTTGATGAGCTCGGTCCGGGCCGCGTCCGCACCGTGGTGGCCTTCGATGTCGTCATAGACCCCGCGCGCCTGCTCGACGGCTTTGGCGCAGGCCGCCTGCGCCAACGCGTCCTTGGAAGCAAATTGGCCATAGAAGGCCCCGTGCGTCAGACCGGCCTCGGCCATCACCGCGGGAACGCTCACGCCGTCGATGCCGCGCTCGCGGAACAGCCGGCTGGCGGCATCGATGACGTCGTTGCGATTCTGATCCGCTTGCTTGCGCGATACCCGCGGCATTGTGCGTCTTCCTACCCTTGGAGCGTCGCTTGCGCTGACGCTTTCATTATACGCATCATATATATTTGAGCTTTTGCGCAGAGCGTCAAGCGTCTCGGTTGCGAGGCGGACGCGGGCCAAACGCCGCAATTGCCGGCGAGGAGGGTTGCTTCAGCGGCCGGGCGCGGCCTTGACGCCGTTCTCGCCGATGCCGAAGGGCCAGCCTGGCGCGCCCTTCACGGCAGCGCCGGTCGAGCCAGTCGTAATGCCGGAGCCGGCGAAGCGCGGGGCCCCCGGCCGTGCGCCATAGAGCAAGGCTGCGCCTTTGATGTCGCCAGCTTGCGGGCCGCTCTGGCGCTCGTCGTAGCGGTACGACATCAATTCGCCCGCAGCACTCGGATGGTCGAGGCCGATGGCGTGGCCGATCTCGTGCGCAATGGTGTAGCGCAGGTCGTAGACGTCGAGGTTGCCGTCGAAGCCGATCTTCCAGGGCTGGTGCGGGTTCAGACAGATGAGCGAGCGCGCGATCACCTTGCGGCCTTCCGAGCCGGCGGGTTTCAGCGCCACGTTGGTGAACGCGCGTCCGATAGGCTCGCCCTGCGCCCCGATCAGGATGTTGGCGGCTTGCGGATCATCGATCTGGCGGAAGCTGATGTTGGCTGTCTGCTCCCACATGCGGAAGGCCGCCGCGACCTCGCGGCGAAAGGCTGCTTTGCTGATGTGGGAGGGGGCATAGGCCGCTTGCGGCGGCAGCATCTTGGCGCAGTTGCGTGCGCCCTTGGTGGTGGTGGCCTCGGTGGCGAAGGCGTAGGTGACGGCGGCGGCCTCGCCAAAGCGCGGGCTCTGCCACTTCACGCTCTGGTGCTCGAGATCGAGCAGGCGGAAGCCGAGGAAGGTTTCCGGCTTGCCGGCAGCGGCGAAGCGGGTCAGCACCAACAGAGCTACGACGAGAGAGACCCCTCTCACTGCACCCCCCCTTGCACCTCGCGCGGCGCGAGGCCCGACCATCTGTCCCCGCCCGAAGTTGGGCTTTTCCTGATGGGGACGGTAGTCTAAACGTACCCGTGTCGGAGTTGTGGCGAGGACACACTCACAGCATTTCTCGGCCTGTGAGACTTCGACACATGATTAATTTCGGGCAGAGGGAGCGAGGACGGCATGGCGCGCACCAAGATCGCCTTGATCGGCGGGGGTATGATCGGCGGTACGCTGGCGCATCTCATCGGACTGAAAGAGCTGGGCGACGTCGTCATTTTCGACATCGCCGACGGCCTGCCCCAGGGCAAGGCGCTCGACATCTCCCAATCGGGCTCGGTCGAGGGCTTCGACTGCCGCATGCGGGGCACCAACGCCTACGCGGACATCGAGGGTGCGGACGTGTGCATCGTCACCGCCGGCGTGCCGCGCAAGCCCGGCATGAGCCGCGACGACCTCATCGGCATCAACATCAAGGTGATGGAGCAGGTGGGAGCCGGCATCAAGAAGTACGCGCCAACCGCCTTCGTCATCGTCATCACCAACCCGCTCGATGCCATGGTGTGGGCCCTGCAGAAGGCTTCCGGCCTGCCGCGCAACATGGTGATCGGCATGGCCGGCGTGCTCGATACCTCGCGCTTCCGCTACTTCCTCGCCGCCGAGCTCGGCATCTCGGTCGAGGACGTCTCCGCCTTTGTGCTCGGCGGCCACGGTGACGACATGGTGCCGTTGGTGCGCTACTCGACCGTTGCCGGCATCCCGCTGCCCGACGTAGTGCGCATGGGCTGGATACGCCAGGAGCGCCTCGACGAGATCGTAGAGCGCACGCGCAAGGGCGGCGGCGAGATCGTGGCGCTGCTCAAGACCGGCTCGGCCTATTATGCGCCGGCCTCCTCCGCGATCGAGATGACCGACAGCTACCTGAAGGACAAAAAGCGCATCCTGCCCTGCGCCGCCTACCTGAACGGCGAGTACGGGGTCAAAGGCCTCTACGTCGGCGTGCCGGTGATCATCGGCGCGGGGGGCGCGGAGCGCATCGTGGAGATCGACCTCAACGCCGCCGAGCGCTCCATGTTCATCAAATCGGTCGAGTCGGTGAAGGGCCTCGTTGACGCCTGCACCAAGATCGCTCCCCAGCTCGGCGCCTAGTCACCTCTGAGAGGCCCCCTATGAACATCCACGAGTACCAGGCCAAAGAGCTCCTGAAGCAATACGGGGTGCCGACGCCGAACGGCAAGGCGGCCTTCTCGGGCCGCGAGGCCGGCGAGGCGGCCCAGGAGCTCGCCGGACCCATCTGGGTCGTCAAGGCGCAGATCCATGCAGGCGGGCGCGGCAAGGGCAAGTTCAAGGAGAAGGCCGCCGGCGGCAAGGGCGGCGTCCGCTTCGCCAAGACCAAGGACGAGGTGCGCGCCATGGCCGAGCAGATGCTCGGCAACACGCTCGTCACCAAGCAGACCGGACCCGCCGGGCGCGTCGTCAACCGCGTCTACATCGCGGAGGACTGCAAGATTGCGCGCGAGCTTTATCTGTCGGCGCTCGTCGATCGCACCACCTCGCGCGTCGCCTTCATCGCCAGCCAGGCGGGCGGCATGAACATCGAGGAGGTGGCGGCCGAGACGCCGGAGAAGATCATCACCGTCACCATCGATCCGGCAACCGGCTATGCCCCGTTTCACGGGCGCAAGATCGCGTTCGCGCTCGGGCTCACCGGCAAGCAGCAGCAGGCGGCCTGCCACAAGCTGATCGGCGACCTCTACAAGCTGGTCCTGGAAAAGGACGTGAGCCTGTTGGAGGTGAACCCGCTGGTCATCACCAGGGACGGGGAGCTCACCTGCCTCGACGCCAAGGTGAGCTTCGATTCCAACGCGCTCTACCGCCACCCCGACATCGTGGAGATGCGCGATCTCGGCGAGGAGGACCCGATGGAGGTCGAGGCCTCCCGGCACGACCTTTCGTATGTGAAGCTCGACGGCTCGATCGGCTGCATGGTCAACGGCGCCGGGCTCGCCATGGCGACCATGGATATCATCAAGCTTTATGGCGCCGAGCCCGCGAACTTCCTCGACGTGGGCGGGGGCGCGTCGAAGGAGAAGGTGCAGGCTGCCTTCAAGATCATTCTGTCGGACCCAGCGGTGAAGGGCATCCTGGTCAACATCTTCGGCGGCATCATGCGCTGCGATATCATTGCCGACGGCGTAGTGGCGGCCGCGCGCGAGATGGAGATCAAGGTTCCGCTCGTCGTCAGGCTCGAGGGCACCAACGTCGATCTGGGCAAGAAGATCCTGGGCGAGAGCGGCTTAAAGATCGTGCCGGCCGACGATCTCGCCGATGCCGCCGCCAAGATCACCGAGGCGGTGAAAGAGGCGGTCTGATCCCCGCCGGGCCTCTCAAGACGGCACGTTTTCGAATTTACGCGTTGTCGTCCGCATGCCCATTGGTCGAGCTTGATGCAGTGCAGCAAATGCCGCTAGACTGAGCGATCCAGGGGCAGCGGGCGGCAACATGGCCATTCTCGTCGACAAGTCCACTAAGGTGATCTGCCAGGGGATCACCGGCAGTCAGGGTACGTTCCACACCAAGCAGGCCAAGGACTACGGCACCGCCATCGTCGGCGGCGTGACGCCCGGAAAGGGCGGAACCGTGCACAAGGACGACGAGCTCGTCGGCGTGCCGCTGTTCGATACGGTGATCGAGGCGAAGGCTGCGACCGGCGCCGACGCCACCGCCATCTACGTACCGCCGCCGTTTGCAGCCGACGCCATCCTGGAGGCGATCGACGCGGGAATCGCGCTGATCGTCGCCATCACCGAGGGCATCCCCGTCCTCGACATGGTCAAGGTGAAGCGCGCGCTCGACGGCTCCAAGTCCCGCCTTATCGGGCCCAATTGCCCCGGCGTGCTCACGCCTGATCAGTGCAAGATCGGCATCATGCCGGGCAACATCTTCAAGGCCGGCAGCGTCGGCATCGTCTCCCGCTCGGGCACCCTGACCTACGAGGCCGTGAAGCAGACAACCGACGTGGGGCTTGGGCAGTCGACGGCGGTGGGCATCGGCGGCGACCCCGTTAAAGGAACCGAGTTCATCGACGTGCTCGAGCTGTTCCTCGCCGATCCCGACACGCATTCGATCATCATGATCGGCGAGATCGGCGGCGCGGCCGAGGAGGACGCGGCCGATTTCATCAAGGCCGAGGCCAAGCGCGGGCGCGCCAAGCCCATGGCCGGCTTCATCGCCGGCGTCACCGCGCCGCCCGGACGGCGCATGGGCCATGCCGGCGCCATCATCTCGGGCGGCAAGGGCAAGGCCGAGGACAAGCTCGAGGCCATGCGCTCGGCCGGCGTCGCCATCGCGGCGAGCCCTGCAGCGCTGGGGACGACGCTCCTCGATGTCCTAAAAGGTCAATCTCAGCATGCCAAAGTAGCGAAGTAAGCGTATGCTGCGCTGCACACTCGGGCTTCAGGTGTCGCCGTTGCATCTGATTTGAGCCGGTTCTTGAAGGCCCGCACTGCAGCAATTACCTGCTTTAAACGGATCCTTCCATGTCTCGCCAACCTCTCAACGAACGCTTTCTGCGCACCTCCTTCCTCGGCGGCGCCAATGCTGCCTACGTGGAGGAGATGCAGGCCGAGTACGAGCGCAATCCCGGCTCGGTCAGCGACGAGTGGCGGCACTTCTTCGAAAGCCTCAACGAGGAGCGGGATCCAGGCCAGACGGACGCCCGCGGGCCCACCTGGGGCACGCGCCTGCCCGAGATCGAGGGCAACGGTGAGCTCGTTGCCGCGCTGACCGGCGACTACGAGGCGAGCGAGCGCTCCCTGCGCGACAGCCTGCAGGCCAAGGCGCAGTCCTTCGGCTTCGAGATGTCGCCGGCCGCCTCGCTGCGCGCCACCCAGGACTCGATCAGGGCGCTGATGCTGATCCGCGCCTACCGGGTGATGGGCCACCTCGCCGCCAACCTCGATCCATTAGGGCTGGCCGACCGCAAGGTGCACCGCGAGCTCAAGCCCGAGACCTACGGCTTCACCGAGGCCGACCTCGACCGGCCCATCTTCATCGACCGGGTGCTGGGCCTCGAGACGGCGACCATGCGCCAGATCCTGCGCATCGTGCGCCGCACCTACTGCCGGCACATCGGCGTGCAGTTCATGCACATTACGAGCCCCGCCCAGAAGGCGTGGATTCAAGACCGCATCGAGGGCGAGGAGAAGGACATCCGCTTCACGCCGGAGGGGCGCCGCGCCATCCTGTCGAAGCTCATCGAGACGGAGACCTTCGAGAAGTTCTGCGAGGTGAAGTACACCGGCACCAAACGCTTCGGCATCGACGGGGCGGAGGCGATGGTCCCGGCCTTGGAGCAGATCATCAAGCGCGGCGGCCAGCTCGGCGTCAAAGAGATCATCATCGGCATGGCCCACCGCGGCCGCCTCAACGTGCTCGCCAACGTGATGGCCAAGCCCTACCGGGCGATCTTCAACGAGTTCAAGGGCGGATCGTGGAAGCCCGACGACGTGGAGGGCTCGGGCGACGTCAAATACCACCTCGGCGCCTCGTCCGACCGCGCCTTCGACGGCAACAACGTGCACCTGTCGCTGACCGCCAATCCCTCGCACCTGGAGATCGTCGATCCCGTGGTGCTGGGCAAGGTGCGCGCCAAGCAGGATCAGCGCGGATGCGCGCCCGGCGAGCGCACGCCGGTGCTGCCGCTCTTGCTGCACGGTGATGCGGCCTTCGCCGGCCAGGGCGTGGTGGCGGAGTGCTTCGGGCTGTCGGGCCTCAAGGGCCACCGCACCGGCGGCTCCATCCACTTCATCATCAACAACCAGATCGGCTTCACCACCAACCCGCGCTATTCGCGCTCCTCGCCCTATTGCTCCGACGTGGCGCGCATGATCGAGGCGCCGATCTTCCACGTGAACGGCGACGACCCGGAGGCCGTCGTCCACGTCGCCAAGATCGCCACCGAGTTCCGCCAGAAGTTCCAGAAGCCGGTCGTCATCGACATGTTCTGCTACCGGCGCTACGGCCACAACGAGGCCGACGAGCCGATGTTCACGCAGCCATTGATGTACAAGGCGATCAAGTCGCACCCGACCGTGATCGACATCTACTCAAAGCGCCTGGCCGAGGAAAACGTGGTGTCGCTGGAGGATGCCGGGCGCATCAAGACGGGTTTGCGCAGTCAGCTCGACGAGGAGTTCGCGTCTGCCGACTCCTACAAGCCCAACAAGGCCGATTGGCTCGACGGCCGCTGGGCCGGCATGGGGCAAGCCGACGACGACGAGCGCCGCGGCGTGACCGGCGTCGATCTCGAGCGGCTGCGGACCATCGGCCGGCGCATCACCAGCATTCCACCCGACTTCCACGCCCACAAGGCGGTGGTCCGTCTCTTGGAGCGGCGCCGGCAGATGATCGATTTCGGGCGAGGGCATCGATTGGTCGATGGCCGAGCACCTCGCCTTCGGTGCGCTGCTCTCGGAGGGGTTCCCGGTGCGGCTCTCGGGTCAGGACTCCGAGCGCGGCACCTTCTCGCAGCGCCACTCGGTGCTGATCGACCAGGAGACCGAGCGCCGCTGGACGCCCTTGAAGCACGTCGCCAACGATCAGGCGAACTTCGAGGTGATCAACTCGATGCTGTCGGAGGAGGCCGTGCTCGGCTTCGAGTACGGATACTCGCTGGCCGAGCCGCGCGCGCTGACCTTATGGGAGGCGCAGTTCGGCGATTTCGCCAACGGGGCGCAGGTCGTCTTCGACCAGTTCATCTCCTCGGGCGAGCGCAAGTGGCTGAGGATGTCGGGCCTCGTCTGCCTCTTGCCGCACGGCTACGAGGGCCAGGGGCCCGAGCACTCCTCGGCGCGGCTTGAGCGCTTCCTGCAGCTGTGCGCGGAGGACAACTGGCAGGTGGCGAACTGCTCGACGCCCGCCAACTACTTCCACATCCTTCGCCGGCAATTGCATCGCAAGTTCCGCAAGCCGCTCATCCTGATGACGCCGAAGTCGCTGCTGCGCCACAAGCGGGTCCTCTCGAACCTGGAGGAGATGGGCCCCAATACCAGCTTCCATCGCCTGCTTTGGGACGATGCCGAGCACCGGCCGGGTCAGAAGATCAAGCTCAAGCCCGACGACCAGATCAAGCGCGTGGTGTTGTGCTCGGGCAAGGTCTATTACGACCTCTACGAGACGCGCGAGGAGGCGGGCGTCGATGACGTCTACATCCTGCGCGTGGAGCAGCTCTACCCGTTCCCGGCCCGCGCGCTGATGTACGAGCTCAGCCGCTTCAAGCAGGCGGAGATCGTGTGGTGCCAGGAGGAGCCCAAGAACATGGGCGCGTGGAGCTTCATCGAGCCGAACCTGGCTTGGGTGCTGGAGCGGATCGAGTCGAAAGCACCGACGCCCCGTCTACGCCGGACGGCCCGCGTCCGCGGCGACGGCCACGGGTCTCATGTCGAAGCATCTGCACGAGCAGAAGACACTGGCGGCCGAGGCGCTCTCGGGTGGGGAGGGTGCTTGAGCGGCTCGCGATCCTGCCCGTGGGATCGGGTGCTTTCGGGATCGGGCCTATGGTTTTTTGCGGCGAGGTGAGGACGAGATGGCGACCGAGATTCGCGTGCCGATACTGGGCGAGAGCGTAACCGAGGCGATCGTCGGGAAGTGGTTCAAGAGCGCGGGTGACGCAGTCGCGGTCGACGAGCCCCTGGTGGAGCTCGAGACCGACAAGGTCACGGTCGAGGTGCCGGCGCCAATCGCCGGCGTGTTGGGCGAGATCAAGGCCGCGGAGGGGACGACGGTCGCCGTCGGTGCGGTGTTGGTCGCCATCAGCAACGGCGCCGGAGCGGGCGCGGTCAAGACGGCGGCCCCTGCCGCAGCAGTGCCCGCGGCCAAGCCCGCGCCTGCCCCCCAGGCCGCTCCTGCCGCACCGAAGGCGGCAAAGGGCGCGATGCCGCCGAGCCCGGCCGCGCGCAAAGAGCTCGCCGAGGCGGGTCTCGATGCGGGCGAGGTCAAGGGCTCGGGGCGGCGCGGCCAGGTCCTCAAGGAGGATGTGGCGGCGGCCCGCGCTGAGGCCGAGGAGGAGCCGGAGGAGAGCGAGGAGCACGTCGAGCCCGCAAAGCCGGCTTCTCCGCTGTCCAAGGCCGCCGCGCCGGTTCCCGTCCCTGCACAGAGCCTGCGGCTGCCTTCGGGCGCCAACGACGCGGCGCGCGAGGAGCGCGTGCGCATGACCAGGCTGCGCCAGACCATCGCGCAGCGCCTGAAGGATGCGCAGAACACCGCGGCGATGCTGACGACGTTCAACGACGTCGACATGAGCGCGGTGATGAAGCTTCGCTCCCAGTACAAGGAGCTTTTCGAGAAGCGCCACGGCATAAAGCTCGGCTTCATGGGCTTCTTCGTCAAGGCGTGCCTGCAGGCCTTGAAGGAGATCCCGGCCGTCAACGCCGAGATCGACGGCGACGAGATCATCTACAAGAACTACTACCATATCGGGGTCGCCGTCGGCACCGAGCGCGGGCTGGTGGTGCCGGTGATCCGCGAGGCCGACCGCATGAGCCTGGCCGAGATCGAGGCCCACATCACCGATTTCGGCAAGCGTGCCCGCGAGGGCAAGCTCGGCATCGACGAGATGCAGGGCGGCACCTTCACCATCACCAACGGGGGGGTCTACGGCTCGCTCATGTCCACGCCCATCCTCAATGCGCCGCAATCGGGCATCCTCGGCATGCACCGTATCGAGGAGCGCCCGGTGGTACGCGACGGCCAGGTGGTGGCGCGGCCCATGATGTACCTGGCTTTGAGCTACGACCACCGCATCGTCGACGGTAAGGAGGCGGTCGCCTTCCTGGTGCGCGTGAAAGAGTGTCTCGAGGAGCCGCAACGGTTTATTCTGGAGCTCTAAGGCCTCAACGGCTGGGGGAGTTCAAGAATGGCTGAGAGCGCAATTTCGTCGGCAATCGAGGTTTACCTCACGGTGAGCAAAGGCCTCGAGGCCATCGACTTCTACAAGAAGGCCTTCGGGGCGCACGTGGTTTATCAAGAGCTTACCGAGGACGGGACGCAGGTCATGCACGCCACTCTGGCGGCATTCGGCGGCCACTTCATGCTGTCGGACTATTTCCCCGAGTACATCAAGGACGTGTCGCCGCGTACCACCGAGGGTCAGGCCAGCATCACGGTGCAGGTCAATCTCAAGACGCCCTTGGAGGTGGATGGCGCCATCGCGCGGGCGCAGAACGCCGGCGCCACCGTCACCATGCCGCCGACCGATACGTTCTGGGTGATGCGCTACGGCCGCCTGAAGGACCCCTACGGGTACGTGTGGGCGTTCGGGGCGCCGCTGCCGCTCAATCCGTGAGGAACCCACCTTGAGCTCCTTCGACCTCATCGTCATCGGAACCGGCCCCGGCGGCTACGTCTGCGCCATCCGCGCAAGCCAGCTCGGCCTCAAGGTCGCCGTGGTCGAGAAGCGGGCCACCCACGGCGGCACCTGCCTCAACGTGGGCTGCATCCCTTCCAAGGCGCTGCTGCATGCTTCCGAGCTCTACGAGGAGGCCAAGCACGTGCTGGGCGACATGGGGATCGAGGTCAAGCCGAAGCTCGACCTCGCCCGGATGATGGCCTTCAAGGACGAGGGCGTGAAGGGCAACGTCGACGGGGTGGCGTTCCTGTTGCGCAAGAACAAGGTCGACCACTTCCACGGGACGGCGCGCATTGCCGGCCCGGGCAAGGTCGAGGTCACCTTCATCAACGGCGAGAAGCAGGCGCTCGAGGCCAAGGCCGTGGTCATCGCCACGGGCTCCGACGTGGCGCCGCTGCCCGGCATCGACATCGACGAGAAGACGGTCGTCTCCTCCACCGGCGCGCTGGCGCTGGCGAAGGTGCCGAAGCGGCTTCTGGTGGTCGGCGCCGGCGTCATCGGGCTGGAGCTCGGCTCGGTGTGGCGGCGGCTCGGCTCGGAGGTCACGGTCATCGAGTTCCTCGACCGCATCCTGCCCGGCCTCGACGGCGAGGTCGCCCGCCAGATGCAGAAGATCCTGACGAAGCAGGGGCTGAGCTTCAAGCTCGGGCACAAGGTGACCGCGATCGAGAAGGCGGGGGCGGCGCGCAAGGTCTCGGTCGAGCCGGCGGCCGGCGGCAAGGCGGAGACGCTCGAGACCGACGTGGTGCTCGTCGCCATCGGCCGGGTGCCGCACACGGCGAGCTTAGGCCTCAGCGATGCCGGCATCGCGCTCGACAACCGCGGGCGCGTGATCGTGGATGAGCACTTTCAGACGAGCGTCGCCGGCATCTACGCCATCGGCGACGTGATCGCCGGGCCGATGCTCGCGCACAAGGCGGAGGACGAGGGCGTGGCGGTGGCCGAGATCCTTGCCGGCCAGGCCGGCCACGTGAACTACGACGTGATCCCCAACGTCATCTACACATTCCCCGAGGTGGCGAGCGTCGGCAAGTCGGAGGAGGAACTAAAGGCGGCCGGCATCGCCTATCGCGCCGGCAAGTTCCCCTTCACCGCCAACGGCCGCGCCAAGGCCAACAAGCAAACCGACGGGTTCGTGAAGATCTTGGCCGACGCCGCGACCGACCGGGTGCTCGGCGTGCACATCATCGCCGCGCAAGCCAGCGAGATGATCGCGGAGGCGGCCGTGCTCATGGAGTTCGGCGGCTCGGCGGAGGATCTGGCGCGCACCTGTCACGCGCACCCGACGCTGACCGAGGCGGTTAAAGAGGCGGCGATGGCCGTCGACAAGCGCGCGATCCACATGTGAGCCAGCAACCGCTCACGAGGTCCCACCTCTCCCGTCATGGCGGAGCCATGCTTCGCATGGACGGGAGAGGTCGGCTGGACGCGCGCAGCGCGACAGCCGGGTGAGCGCATGATCGGTCTGAGGTGGGGGCCGACCGCTACTCAATCGCGGTGACGGTGTAGCCCGCCTGGCGCAGCAGCGCGACGAGCCCCTTCTTGCCCGACAGATGCAGTGCGCCGACGGCGATGAAGACGCCGCCCTGCTCCAAGCAGGGGCTCGGCGGAAACCTCCATCTTGGCGTTGCGCTCCACCAGGAGCTTCTGCTGGAAGCCGGCGAAGGCCTCGTCCCCGACGCCGACCTCCTTCGCGAGCGCGATCTGGAAGGGGATGGCCGCGCTGATCTCGCGCTTGAGGTAGAGCTGGACCAGCGTCTCCATCATGTCGTCGGTGCGGTCGGCGAATTTGAGGCTCGCGCGCAGCATCTTGAGCTGTTCCGATTGCGGCACGGCGGCGAGCGCCTGCAGCTGCTCCGGGATCGTCTCCAGGCCCACGACGTTGAGCCCGCGCGCCTTGCCGATCTCGGCAATCTTCATGTCGAGGACGCGGGCGCCCTGTTGCACCTTGGTGCGCTCGCAGTCGGAGACCGAGAGGATCATGGTGACGATCCAGGGCTTGAACAGCGCCGCCAGATCGGCCGGCATCCCTGAGCGCGTGATGATGTTCTTCACCGTCTCGTACTCGGTATCCGAGAGCAGCTTGTCGAGGCGCTGCCCGTCGGTGAACATGACGAGCGGCGCCGACTTGGCGATGACGGAGGTCGTCGACTTCTCGGAGAGATCGGACACCTCGAGCGCGATGGTCTTGGCCTCGCCCAGTGCCGTCTCGACGGCGGGCGACAGGTGCGTGACGCGCTCGTCGGTCAGATGCACCGTGCCGAAGAGATAGGAGGCGGGGCGCCCGTCGCGCTCGATCTTCCACAAAAGCGCGTGCGAGTTCTCGGTGGCGTCGGCCGCGGCCATGATGCGGCGGTAGAGGTCGGGATCCTTCGCCTTGGTCTCGGCGAGCATGTCGACACCCTTGCAGGTCCCCGCGCTCGCCTCCTCGGCGCGGGCGCTGAAGCCCCCGAGCAACGCGGCAAGCGATGAAAGTGGCTGCAACAACTCGAAGTGCGGGACGGAAACTCATACGGACCCCTGAACCCCTGATGCGGATAGCTGAGAGCCTCCCTCCATCATGGGCTAGGCGCCAAAAAAAGGGGCAAAATTACGTCAAGGTTTCCGCAACTTAGCTAACTCGTTGAATTTGCAACATTTCGCGATCTGGGGTGGGCTGCGTCATAAACGGCAAGCAGCCGTTCGCGGTCCACTTCGGTATAGGCCTGGGTGGTCGACAGGGAGGCGTGGCCCAGCAGCTCCTGGATCTGGCGGAGGTCGGCGCCGGCCGACAACAGGTGGGTCGCAAAGGAGTGGCGCAGCGCGTGCGGCGTCGCGGTTGCCGGAAGTCCGAGGGCGGCGCGCAGCCGCTCCATGGCGAGCTGGATGATGCGCGGCGACAATGGCCCGCCCTTGGCCCCGCGAAACAGCGCCTCATCGGGTGCTAAGGGATAGGGACACAGCGCCATGTAGCGCTCGACGCCTGCGCGCACGATCGAGCAGCACCGGCACCAGACGCTCCTTGCCGCCCTTGCCCTTGATGCGGAGCACCTCGCGGGTGCCGATCGGCGCATCCTTGGTTGAGATGCTCAAGGCCTCGGCGATGCGCAGGCCCGCGCCATAGAGCAGCAGCAGCACGGCGGTATCGCGCGCCAGCACCCAGTCGAGGTCGGCCGCGGGGCCCGCGTCGACCACGCCCGCCGCCTTGTCCACGGTCAAGGGCTTGGGCACCGAATGCGGGACTTTGGGGCTCGCGATCTGCAGAATGGCGCGGTTGCGGGTGAGCTCTTGCGCCTCGAGCCAGCGGAAGAGCTGGCGCAGGGCGGAAAGCGTGCGGGCGAGCGAGCGGCTGACGGCACCAGAGCGCCGGCGCGCGGCGAGGAAGCTGCGCACGGTCTTGGCTTCGATGCGGTCGAGATCGGCGAGGCAGGGTGAATGGCCGAGATGGCCCTCTAAGAAAGCCAGGAACTGGCGCACATCGCGCGCATAGGCCTCCAGCGTCTTTTCGGCTGCCGCCCGCTCGTGGCGCAGGTGCGCGAGCCATCCAGCCACGGCGCGCTCGAGGTCGGCGCCGAGAGGCAGATCCGGGCTGCCGGGGGCGGCTTTGGACATGGGGCGCCTGGCTCGGTTTGCACGGGATGGGCGAAGGCTGCGCCCACAGGGTTACCAGATTCTCCCGCTATGCAGCGACTCGGCTCGAACGCGCTCAAGCAACGGTCTATGGTGTGGGATGGCACGCGAACAAAACCGCTGGTACGCGCTGGCGTTGATGCGGATGGTGGCGATTGCCGCCGTCGGGCTTGTCGGCGTCGTCGGCGCGCGCGGCCAAGGTGCAGCGCTGGAGCCGACCGGCAGGACAGCGCTGCTGGTCGACCTCGACGGCGCCGTCGGCCCCGCCAGCGTGCGTCACATCACGTCGGCCATCCGCGACGCGCAAGCGGACCGCTCAATCGAGCTCATCATCCTGCGCATGAACACGCCGGGCGGCCTCGTCACCTCAATGCGCGAGATGATCGCCGCCATCATCGGCTCGCGCGTGCCCGTCGTCGGCTACGTGGCGCCGTCGGGCGCGCGCGCGGCGAGCGCCGGCACCTACATCCTTTACGCGACCAACATCGCGGCCATGGCGCCGGGCACCAACGTCGGCGCGGCGACGCCCATCTCGCTCGGTGGGGCGCCGGGGCTGCCCGGCGGCGAGCCCGACAAGAAGGACCAGGGCGGCAAGGGCAGCGACGAGGAGACCGCCAGGACCAAAGCGCTGAACGACGCGGTGGCCTTCATCCGCAGCCTCGCGGAATTGCGCGGGCGCAACGTGAAATGGGCCGAGCAGGCCGTGCGCAAGGCGGTCAGCATCTCGGCCAACGAGGCCTTGAAGCTCGGCGTGATCGACATCATCGCCGACGACGTCGACAACCTGCTCGCCGCCGTCGACGGCTTCAAGGTCAAGATCGGCAAGACCGAGCACACGCTTTCCACCAAGGGCCTGACGGTGAAGCACATCGAGCCCGATACGCTCACCGAGATCCTCAGCATCATCACCGACCCCAACGTGGCGCTGATCCTGATGATGATCGGCATCTATGGGCTCATCTTCGAGTTCTTCGCCGCGCCCGGCAGCTACGGCCCCGGCATCGTCGGCGCGATCTGTCTCGTGCTCGGCCTCTACGCCCTGAACCAGCTTCCTTTCAACTACGCCGGTCTGGCGCTCTTGTTGATCGGCATCGCGTGCATGATCGCGGAGCCTTTCACGCCGACATTCGGGGTGCTGGGTTTCGGCGGCATCATCGCCTTTGTGCTGGGCGCCGCCTTCCTGTTCGACACGGATGTTCCCGGATTCCGCCTGTCGTGGACGGTGATCGGCAGCATGGCGGTCGCGAGCGGCCTCATGCTGACGGTGCTCCTGGGCTACGTCTGGCGCGCGCTGCGCCGGCCGGTTGCCGGCGGCGAGCTCGGCCTCGTCGGGCGCACGGCGCACGTTCTCGATTGGGACGGGACGGAGGGCCACGTGTTCGTGCACGGCGAGCGCTGGGCCGCGCGATCGCACGAGCCGTTTAATGAGGGTCAGTCGGTGAAGGTTCACCGCCTCGACGGGCTCACGCTGGTCGTGTCGCCGCGCGCCTCCGACAAGCCCGTAGACAAGCCGCCGGATCGAGGAGCCTGACTCCAAGGAGCCCAACCATGTCGCTAGATATCAACCTCGCCATCATCATCTTCCTCCTGGCCATCGCCCTCTACGTGGTGGCGCAGGCGATCTGGATCTTCCGCGAGTATGAGCGCGGCGTCGTGTTCACGCTCGGGCGCTACACCAAGACCATCGGCCCGGGACTGCAATTCGTCATCCCCATCATCCAGCAGGTGGTGCGCGTCGACTTGCGCATGAAGGTCGAGGACGTGCCCTCTCAGGACGTGATCAGCCGCGACAACGTCTCGGTGAAGGTCAATGCGGTCCTCTATTTCCGCGTCGTCGATCCCTCGCGCTCCATCATCAACATCGAGGACTACATGATGGCGACGAGCCAGCTCGCTCAGACGACGCTGCGTTCGGTCTTGGGCAAGCACGAGCTCGACGAGATGCTGGCCGAGCGCGAGAAACTCAATGCCGACATCCAGGTGATCCTCGACCAGCAGACGGACCCCTGGGGCATCAAGGTCGCCAACGTCGAGATCAAGCACGTCGACATCGACGAGAGCATGGTGCGCGCCATCGCCAAGCAGGCCGAGGCCGAGCGCTATCGGCGCGCCAAGATCATCAACGCCGAGGGCGAGCAGCAGGCGGCGCAGAAGCTGATCGAGGCCGGCAAGATCATGGCGGAGCAGCCCAACGCCATGATCCTGCGCTACTTCGCGGCGCTGCATGACGTTGCGGGAAATCGCACCTCGACCATCATCTTCCCCATTCCCATGGACCTGCTGGGCGCGTTGAAGTCGTGATCTCGGAGGCGCGCCGCAATGCTTGAGGAGCGCTGGGAGACGCGCAACGTCAATTCATGCTACTGATTAAAAGGCTTGCTAATGAACGCTCGGCCACCGGATAGAAGTCCGATCACGGACCGAAGTGGCCGGAATTGGTGGAGACCGACGGGGGGAAGATGAGGGCCGGACCGCGCGTATTTGTGTTCATCGTTTTTCTTGCCTTGGGCCTTTCCTTTATCGCGACCACCGGGGCCCTGGTGCTGGAGTTCGGGAGAGATGACCTCTGGCTCGATTTTTTGACGTCGGACAGTCATCTCTTTCTGTTCTTCCCGACATTTGCGATCGTAGCGTTGGTGGCCTTCTATTTGCCCAGCTGTGCCATCGTCGATCTTTACTGGAACCATTTGCCATTTGGGCGCATCCGCTTCGCCATTGGCTTTTTGGTCTTGGCCGCCGCCGCGTGGGCGATTGCTTCCGTGATCCTTGTCGGCCAAAACAAGTCGATCTGGACCGTTAAGCCCGAAGTTCTGTTCGCCGACGCTGGAGAGCCGGCAAGCTGCATGAAGAACGCTGGCGATTGCGCGCGGCTGCCCGTCGTTCAGGTCGTGAAAAACCTGCGCGACGTGAGCCAGAGCCGGCTAGGTTTGCGACCGCTGGTGCGCAATTGCCAAACGGATCCTCTCATTGAACGGGCGGCCCAGGTCGGACCCAAACGCTATTGTATCGTGACGACACCGTTCTCCTCTTCTCCGGCGTTGAAGACCGACCAGGAATGCTGCCGAGCGCAACAGTCATTCCTTGCGTTTGTTTCAGGACTGCAATCGGCGCGACAGCAAAGCGAGGACGGCACGGCGCTCGGGCCTCTTCGCCTGCCGCTGAGGTTCTTCGAGGTGCAGCCTTCAAAGTCCAACTTGTCCATGACCGGCTTGCTGCATGGCCTGTTGCTTCCCTTAAAGGTCATGTTCCTGTTGGTGCTGGTGGCGATCAGCATCCTCATGACCGTGCATCTGCGGAAAATAGAGAAGCTCTACAAGCCGTCTCTCGGCAGGATGGAAACCGGGCTGCTGATAGGAACGTTCGCGACGCTCTTCTTCCCGTTGATGTCGCAGGCGTTCTTGCAGTCGGTGGATGCGATGGTCGGAGATTTGGGACGCGGGAATTTCAGCAACATCGTTCCGATCTTGAGCTTTGCCTTCGGCGTGTGGACGCTTCTGATCCTGCTGTATTTCTATCGGCGCAGTGACAAGGAAGCTGAGAACTTTGCCAAGATCGGCGGCGCCGCCGCCGGCATCGTGGCGCTCGTGCAGTACCAGGCCATCATCGATTTTCTGGTTCGCACGGTTGGATCGGGCGCGGATTGGCTCGTTGTCGTTGCGGCGGTCGTGTTGGCTGCGGCCGTCGCAATCATCGTATTGCTGCTCATGATCAAGCCCAATCGCGGTGCCACTGGGCAGGACGCATAGGGGCACGCGAAGCAGGCCAATGCCATGATGCTGCGCAACTTCGGGGCGCTGCACGACGTTGCGGGAAATCGCACCTCGACGATCGTGTTCGCGATCCCCATGGATCTTCTGGCGGCGCTGAAGTCGCGGCGTTCAAGGAAGGAGCCGGTGCGACAATCGGTTCCCGCGGACGCGCCACCTACCCAAAAGGAGCCTGGAATCTGTGATCGGCCTGAGCGATGATCGCCCTAACGCCAGTTGAGGAGGGCTGCCATGCAAGTCGCCGATATACTGAAAGTCAAAGGGCATAGCACGATGACCGTGCGTCCCGCGGAAACCATCCAAGCATTTGCAATGCGTCTCAAGTTAGAGCGCGTCGGGGCGATGCCCGTGAGCGAAGACGGCAAGACGCTGGTTGGCATCATTTCGGAGCGCGACGTGGCTCACGGTTTCGCCGCTCACGGGAGTGCGCTGGCCAACCTCAAAGTTGCCGACCTGATGACGACCGGTGTCGTCACGTGCGCTCCAGACGATACAATCATGCACGTTGCCAGGCTCATGGGGCGGCGACGCATTCGCCACCTTCCAGTCGTCGAGCACGGCCAGCTTGTCGGCTTGATCAGCATCGGAGACGTGCTGAACCATCGCCTCGGCGAGATGGAGCTCGAAGCTGATGTTCTGCGTGATCTGGCGATTGTGAGAGGATAGGCCTGCGGTACGAACGCACGATAGGCGCGAACGCCCCGGCCGGTTTGGGCCGCAATCCGGCGCACGCAGGGGACAGATTTCACTTCCCCTTGCAAATAGGCGTTGGCCGCGGCGGCGGTGCCGGATGATCCTTCTTATATTTAGCGAGGATCGGCTCAAGGGTTTCTTTCGGCCAAAACTTCGGAGAGCGGATCTCTCTCAGGCAGGAGGCGTTCCAATACAATCCGGCGCGCGACAGCGACCGGTGGGCCTTCACCGCTTGCGCGACGGCGGCGATGTCGCTCAACTCTGGATAAATGTAGAGCGTCGTCGGGTTGCCCTTCAACATCGGGATGATTTTGCGGGCGTCCGACGGCGACCAACTGGTGCAGCCGTTGCTGCGGCCACCGGTGTAATTCTCCAGCTTTCCGAACAGAACGTACCCGTCGTGGTCCGCGTACGGGTCGCCTGGTTTTTTTCGACGACATACGCCCCTCAACAATACAGCCGGATGCGCGCCGATCTCGCGCGGTCTGGCATTGGCGGTGTCGCCTTCGCCGTCAAACTGCACGAACGAGCGTATCAAAGCCTCGTATTTTCTCGATGAGACGCGATAATAGCCTTTGAAAGACGCGATCTCCTCGGCCGTCACATAGGCCCCGCCGGTCGTCAGCTTGAGAATCCTGCGCATTGCCGAAGTTTTTGGCGCACCGTCTTCCGTTGGCGAAATTCGCGATGCCTCTCAGATGGCGACCGCCACCGTAGCCCGCCGAAACTGCGCGAAACGACCGATCGGCTTCGCAGATGACGTAAAATCGGCGCCCCAATGTGCTGTGGCCCAAAGCGCTGGGGCGCGTGGCGTCCATGGCGAGGTAGCAGGGATTTTTGACCGCGCCGTCGCTTACTTTTTGCCGGTAAAGCGCACGCGCCCTCTGCAAAACCACTTGTGCGATCTGGCCTTCGCCGTTGCCGACATGGGCATGCAGCCAAGCCGGAACGTTCGACGGTTGCTCCGCGGCAAAAGATCCAGGTGAGCCCGCCAAGGCGGCAACGATGATGATGAGGCCAACAATAGGGACGATACCTGGAAGGAGCGATCTCAGCTGCAACGGATCACGTCTCCTGTCGAAGCATTTCGCACGGGCGGCATGGCCTAGGTCGCTTGTGGCAAAGGACCATACGGCGCAAGCGAGTTCAAGCCGCGGCGCGCGAGGGTTCAACTGTTGGCGTTATACGTGAAGCATTAGGTCATTTCGTGTTGACCTACTCCGCGTCCTCGGGCGGGGACGCGACGGCGGCCGCGCGCAGGCGCGCCTCCAGCGCCTCGATGCGGTCCAAGAGCTGCAGCGCCAGCGCGATGCCGGGCAGGTTGACTCCGAGATCGCGCTGCAGGCGCTGCGCCTTCTGCACGCGCACGACGCTCGTCGCCGAGAAGCGCCACTGCGGACCGCCCGGCCCCAGCGGCTCGAGCACGCCTTCCTGCACCAGCTCCAGCACCCATTCGGCGTGCACGCGGCAGGTGCGGGTCAGGTCCGCAAGCGTGACCTCTTGCGCCTCCTCGAGGATCACTTCGGTCTGCGATTGCGGTGTCTTGTTTGGCATCGCTTACACTCCCAAGCCGGCGCGCGGATCAAAGGGCAGCTCGCGCTCCATTTGCTTATAGACCTCCTTGGCCTTGTCGGTGTCGGCCGGCGGCAGCACGATCTTCAAGACCGCGTGCATGTCGCCCGGCGGCTTGCCCGGCAGCCCGCGGCCTTTGAGCCGCATGGTACGGCCCTTGGTGGAATTCGGCGGGATCTTGAGCATCACCGGGCCCTCTGGTGTCGGCACCTTGATGGAGGCGCCGAGCGCCGCCTCCCAAGGTGCGATGGGCAACTCGATGGTGATGTCCTTGCCTTCGACGCGGTAGAGCGGATCGGGCGCGAAGCGCACCTCCAGATAGAGGTCGCCGGCCGCGCCCTTGCCCATTCCCGGCGCACCCTGGCCTGCGAGGCGGATGTGCTGGCCCTCGCGCACGCCTTTGGGGATCGTCACGTTGAGCGTGCGGTCCTTGACCGTGACGTGGCCCTGCGCGTCGACCTCGGGCATACGCAAGGTGATCGCGCGCTTGGCGCCGGAGTAGGCATCGCGCAGATCGATCTCGATCTTGGCGTGGTGGTCCTGGCCCTGGGCATGGAATTCGCGGTGCGCGCCGAAGCCGGCGCCACCACCACCGAAGCCGGCGCCGCCGCCCCCGCGCATGCCGCCGAACATCTGCTCGAAGAAGTCTGAGAACTGGGAGGCGTCGGCCTGCGTGTAGCCACCGCCGGAGAACTCGAAGCCCGCGTCCCAGTTGGGCGGCGGGCGGAACTCCTGGCCCTGTTTCCAGTTGGCGCCGAGCTCGTCGTAGGCGGCGCGCTTCTCGGGATCTTTGAGCACCTCGTAGGCCTCGCCCGCGTCCTTGAACTTTGCCTCCGCGTTCGCCTCCTTGCTGACGTCGGGATGAAAGGAGCGCGCCTGCTTGCGATAGGCGCGCTTGATCTCGTCCTGGGTGGCGCCTCTCTCGACGCCGAGGATCTTGTAGTAGTCCTTGTATTCCATGAGGCGAGGCTTCCGTGGGGATCTGGAGCGCCTCACCCTAGCGGCGAGCTGCTCGTTCCCGGTTAATCCCAGTGTCCCGCTTCCGAAGCTCGCCAGGGTTCGCTGCTGGGTGCATGAGCGAGCTTCGGAAGCATAAGGGACACTAAAATCATAGAGTTGCTAGTGTGATTCAGATCGAGAAATTCGCATCGGAGCCGTGCCGGGAGCAGGGGCGAATTTCTCGATCATCACACTAGTATCGGCAAGCAATATCTGCACGCGCTTGCAAAAGGAAAAGGGCGCCCTCGCCTCGCCGCAGCGGGCGGCTAGCCTGCCGGTGTCAATTCGTTCAGATAGCTTCGAGGTTCATGGCAGTTCAACTGGATAGTCTCTTCGGTCAGCCGGCGGCCGACCAGCGCGCAGCGCTGGCGCGGGCGCCCGTGGTGCTCACGGTCGCGCTCGACCAGAGCTACGACTACCTGGTCCCCGACGGGCTCGAGCTGGAGCCTGGATGCTTCGTCGTGGTGCCGTTCGGGCCGCAGACCCGCGTCGGCGTCGTCTGGGATGCCGCGGTCGGCGAGCCCGGCAAGGCCGTCGATCCCAAGAAGATGAAAACAATCGCCGGGCGCCTCGACGTGCCGCCGCTTCCCGCCATCTCGCTCAAATTCGCCGAGTGGATCGCGCGCTACACGTTGGCGCCGCTGGGCATGGTCGTGCGCATGATGATGAGCGCGCGCGCAGCCTTCGAGCCGATCAAGCCGCGCTTCGGCGTCACGCTGGTCGAGGGGGCGGCGCTGCCGCCGCGCATGACCCCGGCGCGCACGCGCGCCCTCGAGGTCGCAGCCGACGGCGCCATCCGCCCCAAATCGGCGCTGGCGGCCGAAGCGCAGTGCTCGGCCGGCGTCGTCGACGGGCTGGTCGCTTCCGGCAATCTGGTCGAGGTGGCGATCCCGGAAAAGCGCCTGCCCGAGCCCGATCCGAAGCACCACGCCACCGAGTTTAGCCCTGAGCAGGCCCGCGCCGTGCACGCGCTGCAGTCGGCGGTCGATGGGGGAAATTTCTCGGTGACGCTCCTGGACGGCGTCACCGGCTCGGGCAAGACCGAGGTCTACTTCGAGGCGGTGGCGCGCACGCTGGAGCGGGGGTGCCAAGCGCTCATCATGCTGCCGGAGATCGCGCTCACCGACCAGTTCATGCGCCGCTTCGAAGGCCGCTTCGGCTGTTCGCCGGTCGAATGGCATTCGGCGCTGTCGGGGCCTGAGCGCGGGCGCGTGTGGCGCGCGGCCGCGACCGGAGAGGCGCGCGTCGTGGTCGGCGCCCGCTCAGGCCTGTTCCTGCCCTTCAAGGAGCTCGGCCTCATCGTCGTCGACGAGGAGCACGACACCGGCTTCAAGCAGGACGACCGCGTGCACTACCAGGCGCGCGACATGGCCGTGGTGCGCGGCAACCTCGGCGGTTTTCCCGTCATCCTCGCCTCGGCAACGCCGTCGATCGAGAGCCACGTGAATGCGCGCACGGGGCGCTACCGCCACGTGGTGCTGCCGGCGCGGTTCTCCGGCGCGGCGCTGCCCGAGATCACGGCCATCGACCTGCGCCGCAACCCGCCCGATAAGGGCAAGTGGCTGTCGCCGCTGCTGATCGAGGCCGTCGCCCGGACGCTGGAAGCAAAGCAGCAGACGCTTTTGTTCCTCAACCGGCGCGGCTACGCGCCCCTCACGCTGTGCCGCTCCTGCGGCCACCGCATCGAGTGTCCGCAATGCACGGCTTGGCTGGTCGAGCACCGCTTCCGCGGGCGCCTGCACTGCCACCACTGCGGCTTTTCGATTCCCTTGCCCGAGAAGTGCCCGAGCTGCGGCGAGCCGGGCGCGCTCGTTGCCTGCGGGCCGGGCGTCGAGCGCGTCGCCGAGGAGGTCTCCGAGCGCTTTCCCGAGGCGCGGCTGGCGCTTCTTTCCTCCGACCTCGTCCCTGGCCTTGTCGAGATGCGTGCGATCATCCGCGACATCGAGGCCGGCGGCATCGACATCGTCATCGGCACGCAGATGGTGGCCAAGGGCCACCACTTTCCGCACCTGGCGACCGTCGGAGTCGTCGACGGCGATCTGGGGCTCGCCATGGGCGCCGACCCGCGCGCGGGCGAGCGCACGTTCCAGCTGCTGCATCAGGTGACGGGCCGTGCGGGCCGAGCGCTCGCCGAGGGCCGCGGCTACGTGCAGACCTACGCGCCCGAGCACCCGGTGATGGCGGCGATCATCTCCAGCGACCGCGAGGCGTTCTTAGAGCAGGAGATCGCCGTGCGGCGCGCAGGCCTGCTGCCGCCGTTCGGCCGGCTCGCAGCCCTCATCGTCTCGGCCCGCGACAAGGAGACGGCGCATCTGGTGGCCCGTGACATCGCGCACCGCGCCCCGCCGGCCGAGCGCATCGAGATCTTGGGACCGGCGGAGGCGCCGCTTAGTGTGATCCGCGGGCGCCATCGCTGGCGGCTCTTGGTGAAAGCGCCGCGCGAGATCGACGTGCAGGCCTACCTGCGCGCGTGGCTCGCCGCGATGCCGCCGCTAAAGGGCGACATCCGCCTTACCGTCGACATCGATCCCTATAGTTTTCTCTAGACGGACCAACCCCTCATCCGGCTGTCGCGCTGCGCGCGTCCAGCCGACCTCTCCCGCTGGGAGAGGTGACGGTACACCCTTCGACTGAGCGACAACTCCACCTCTCCCTGTGGGAGAGGTCGCGCGAAATCGTGCCGCAGGCTCGATGAGCGCGGGTGAGGGGTTACAGGGCTCGCAGGATTCGCCGACACGACGTGAAATCGGGGTCAGACCCGAAGGTCTGACCCCGACATGCCAGCAATATGACTAGGTATGAAAAAAGGGGCCGGACCTCGGGGGTGGAGGTCCGGCCCGGGACTGGCGCATTGGGGGGGAGCGCTCAGTCTTGAGGGAGGCAGTCTAGGGTTGCAGTCTAGGGCTAGTGACGTGCGGCTTCCGAAGCGATGATGCCCAGCATGAGCGCGCCGACGCCGAGCGCGATGTACTTGCCGGTGTCGTCGTGCCGGTGGCGGCCATGGGCATAACGGTGGCGCTGCCCGCCGTTCCAGTCGCGCCGCTCGGAGCGGGCGTAGGCGTAGTCGGGTCCGCCGCGGCGCCCGTCCCGCCAGCCCTCCGCACTGGCCGAGGTCGCCAGTGGCCCCAAGGCGGTTGCGGCGAGCGCCGCGGCGGTAGCAAATGAGGTGAGCTTGCGGGTGATGGTCATCTCTCGTCCCCTGCCCGGTTGTGGGCGTTTTGATACGTGCCGGTGTCTCTCCGGCGATGGGACCCATTAAACAGGGGCCGGCCTGAACGCGCTCTGAAGGGTGTGTGCAGCCTGCATTCAGGTTCAGGCCACCTCCATGCCATCTGGGCGCCCGGAAAATGCGGCATTCCGGCTCCTTTCCCCCCGTTGAAGGCCCGGGCGGTGCGTGTTAGAGAACGCGGCGAACTTCGAGGGGGGCGCCAGGCAGGTACGCTCACGCCCTCCTTTTGTGTGGACGATTTTCCTCAAAGCGGGGCAAGGCCTTAGGGCCGATGCCGATTGCCCTTGAGGCGCATTCAGCGGCCGCCGGCGAGAGCTTTTGACGTGGCAACGGACAATCCAGTGATGGCGGGGGTGGCGGGACGCTACGCTTCCGCGCTTTTCGAGCTTGCGCACGAGCAAAACCAGCTCGACGAGGTCGATCGCGACCTCGGCACGTTTCAGAGCCTGCTCGATCAGAGTGAGGACCTGAGCCGGCTGGTGAAGAGCCCGGCCTTTGCCGCCGAGGAGCAAGAGCGCGCGCTGGGCGCCGTCATGGACTGGGCGTCGGTCGGCGCCACCACCGGCAACTTCCTCAAGGTCGTCACCCGCAATCGCCGGCTGTTTGCCGCCGAGGACATGATCAATACGTTCCGCATGCTGCTCGCCCGCCACCGCGGCGAGGTTGCAGCGGAGGTCAAGTCGGCCGTGGCGCTCACTGAAGAGCAGCTCGCGGCGCTGAAGGACAAGCTCAAGGCGGCCCACGGCAAGGACGTGCGGCTCGATGCCAAGGTCGATCCTTCGCTGCTCGGCGGCCTCGTCATCAAGATCGGCAGCCGCATGTTCGATTCTTCGCTCAAGACCAAGCTCATGAACCTGAAAGTCGTGCTGAAAGGCGCCGGCTGAGGAACCGCATCCGGTCGTGGGCTTTGCGCCTGCGGCCTTTTTCACGCAACCGATCGGCGAAGATCGCCACCGCGTTACGGACGCGCTGTAAGAGAAGAGGCAAGTGATGGAAATCCGGGCCGCAGAGATCTCCTCGATCCTGAAGGAGCAGATCAAGAACTTCGGCAAGGAGGCCGAGGTCTCCGAGATCGGCCAGGTCTTGTCGGTGGGCGACGGCATCGCGCGCGTCTACGGGCTCGACAACGTGCAGGCCGGCGAGATGGTGGAGTTCCCCGGCGGCATCCGCGGCATGGCCTTGAACCTCGAGGCCGATAACGTCGGCGTCGTGATCTTCGGCGACGACCGCACCATCAAGGAAGGCGACACCGTCAAGCGCACGGGCGCCATCGTCGAGGTCCCCGTCGGCAAGGGTCTTCTGGGCCGCGTCGTCGACGCGCTCGGCAACCCGATCGACGGCAAGGGCCCGATCCAGTTCGACAAGAAGATGCGCGTCGACGTGAAGGCGCCGGGCATCCTGCCGCGCAAATCGGTGCACGAGCCGATGGCGACGGGCCTGAAGGCGGTCGATGCGCTGATCCCGATCGGGCGCGGTCAGCGCGAGCTCATCATCGGCGACCGCCAGACCGGCAAGACCGCGATCATTCTCGACACCATTCTGAACCAAAAGTCCATCAATGCCGGCGGCGACGAGAAGGCCAAGCTCTACTGCGTCTACGTCGCGGTCGGACAGAAGCGCTCCACCGTCGCCCAGTTCGTCAAGGTGCTGGAGGAGAACGGCGCGCTTCCCTACTCGATCGTGGTGGCGGCGACGGCGTCCGAGCCGGCGCCCCTGCAGTACCTCGCCCCCTTCACCGGCTGCACCATGGGCGAATACTTCCGCGACAACGGCATGCACGCCGTGATCGGCTACGACGACCTCTCCAAGCAGGCCGTCGCCTACCGCCAGATGTCGCTGCTGCTGCGCCGCCCGCCCGGCCGCGAGGCTTATCCCGGCGACGTGTTCTACCTCCACTCGCGCTTGCTGGAACGCGCCGCCAAGCTCAACGACGAGCACGGCGCCGGCTCGCTCACGGCGCTTCCCGTCATCGAGACGCAGGCCAACGACGTGTCGGCCTACATTCCAACCAACGTCATCTCGATCACCGACGGGCAGATCTTCCTCGAGACCGACCTCTTCTACCAGGGCATCCGCCCGGCCGTGAACGTCGGCCTGTCGGTGTCGCGCGTCGGCTCTAGCGCGCAGACCAAGGCGATGAAGCAGGTGGCCGGCAAGATCAAAGGCGAGCTGGCGCAGTACCGCGAGATGGCCGCCTTCGCGCAGTTCGGCTCCGACCTCGACGCCGCGACCCAGAAGATGCTGGCGCGCGGTGCGCGTTTGACCGAGCTCTTGAAGCAGCCGCAATTCTCGCCGCTGAAGATGGAAGAGCAGGTCTGCGTGATCTTCGCCGGCACGCGCGGCTATCTCGACGCCATTCCGGTGGCGGCCGTGACCAAGTTCGAGGCCGACCTGCTGCGGCTTCTGCGCGGCGAGGGCGCGGACATCCTCTCCGCGATCCGCACCGAGAAGGTTCTGTCGGAGGCGACGGAGAAAAAGCTCGTGGAGTTCCTCGACAAGTTCGCCAAGGGCTTCACGGCTTAAGGTTTGTCATCCCGGCCGCGCGAGAGCACAGCTCGAACGCGAACCGGGACCCAGCGTAAGGAGTGCCGAAGGCTCTTTACAACCGCTGGGCAGATTAAGGTGCCTTCGGCACATTTCTCCTGGGTCCCGGATTGGCGCTCGCCAAGGCTCGCACCGTCCGGGATGACAGATTAGGAAGGAAGGCGCGGCCCGATGCCGAGCTTGAAAGACCTAAGAAACCGCATCTCCTCGGTGAAGGCGACGCGCAAGATCACCAAGGCGATGCAGATGGTCGCCGCGGCGAAGCTCCGGCGCGCGCAGGAGGCGGCAACGGCGGCGCGTCCCTACGCTGAGCGCATGGACCAGCTGATGGCGAGCCTGGGCGGGCGCATCACCGACCGGGAGAGCGTCTCACCCTTGCTCGTCGGCACCGGCAGGGACGACGTGCACTTGCTCATCGTCATGACCGGCGAGCGCGGCCTCGCCGGCGGCTTCAATGCCAACATTGCCAAGCTGGCGCGGGCCGACGCCAACCGGCTCATCGCGGCCGGCAAGACCGTGAAGATGCTGATGGTCGGCCGCAAGGGCGCCGACGCGCTGCGCCGTGAGTTCGGCAAATTGTACGTCGACCGCATCTCGCTCCGCGGCGTGCGCCAGCTCGGCTTCGTGCATGCCGATGATATCGCCCAGAAGATCCGCGTGCTGTTCGAGGGCGGCGAGTTCGACGTCGCGACGCTCTATTTCTCCGAGTTCAAATCCGTGATCCGGCAGGTGCCGACGGCCCTGCAGCTGATCCCTGCAAAGCTTCCTGCCGCGAAGGCGAAAACAGCGGGCGCCGAGGCAATCCACGAGTACGAGCCGAGCGACGAGGAGGTCTTGGGCTATCTGGTCAGTCTCAACATCTCCACGCAGATCTTCCGTGGGCTCCTGGAGAACGCTGCGTCGTTCTACGGCTCGCAGATGAGCGCCATGGACTCGGCGACGCGCAACGCGGGCGAGATGATCGACAAGCTGACGCTCAAGTACAACCGTACGCGTCAGGCCATGATCACCAAAGAGCTCATCGAGATCATTTCGGGCGCCGAGGCGCTCTAACGACACGAAATGCAAGGGTTGTAAGGAACGCAAGATGGCAAGCAATATTGGTCGCATCAACCAGGTCACGGGCGCCGTCGTCGACGTGAAGTTCGACGATCAACTGCCTGCGATCCTCAATGCGCTCGAGACCCAGAACCACGGCACGCGCCTGGTGCTCGAGGTCGCGCAGCACCTGGGCGAGAACACCGTGCGCACCATCGCCATGGATTCGACCGAGGGCCTGGTGCGGGGCCAGGAGGTCACCGACACCGGCGGCCCCATCACCGTGCCAGTCGGCCCCGAGACGCTCGGGCGCATCATTAACGTGATCGGCGAGCCGGTGGACGAGGCGGGCCCCGTCAAGACCAACGAAAGGCGCTCCATTCACGCGCCGGCCCCGTCGTTTGCCGATCAGGCATCGGAGGCGCAGATCCTCGTCACCGGCATCAAGGTCGTCGACCTGCTGGCGCCCTATGCCAAGGGCGGCAAGATCGGCCTGTTCGGCGGCGCCGGCGTCGGCAAGACCGTGCTGATCATGGAGCTGATCAACAACGTCGCCAAGGCGCACGGCGGCTACTCGGTGTTCGCCGGCGTCGGCGAGCGCACGCGCGAGGGCAACGATCTCTATCACGAGATGATCGAGTTCTCACGTCAACATCGACCCCAAGAAGAACAACGGCTCGACCGAAGGATCAAAGTGCGCCCTCGTCTACGGTCAGATGAACGAGCCTCCGGGCGCCCGTATGCGCGTGGCGCTTTCGGGCTTGACGGTCGCCGAGTATTTCCGCGACCAGGGCCAGGACGTGCTGTTCTTCGTCGACAACATCTTCCGCTTCACGCAGGCGGGGTCGGAAGTGTCGGCGCTTCTCGGCCGCATCCCGTCGGCCGTCGGCTACCAGCCGACGCTCGCCACCGACATGGGCACGCTGCAGGAGCGCATCACCACGACGCAGAAGGGCTCGATCACGTCGGTGCAGGCGATCTACGTGCCGGCCGACGACCTGACCGACCCGGCGCCCGCCACCTCGTTCGCCCACCTTGACGCCACGACCGTGCTCTCGCGCGCCATCTCGGAGAAGGGCATCTACCCGGCGGTCGATCCGCTCGACTCGACCTCGCGCATGCTCGATCCGCGCATCGTCGGCGAGGAGCACTACGCCGTCGCCCGTCAGGTCCAGGAAATCCTGCAGAGATACAAGGCGCTGCAGGACATCATCGCCATTCTCGGCATGGACGAGCTCTCCGAGGACGACAAGCTGATCGTGGCGCGCGCCCGCAAGATCGAGCGCTTCCTGTCGCAGCCGTTCCACGTGGCTGAGGTGTTCACCGGCTCGCCCGGCAAGCTCGTCAGCCTCGCCGACACCATCAAGGGCTTCAAGGGCCTGTGCAACGGCGACTACGACCATCTGCCCGAGCAGGCCTTCTATATGGTGGGCACGATCGATGAGGCCGTCGCCAAGGCGGAGAAGCTCGCCGAGGCGGCCTAAGGCACGAGAAACGGGGCCACGCCCCAGGACGAGGATGCCCACATGGCTGGCGAAGATATCAATCCCGCGATCATCACCACGCACACCTTCGGCAGCTGCTGCGCCGAGCTGAAGGACGCCATGAGCGGCGAGGAGTTCGAGCCGCTTCTGACGGTCGGCGACGACGGCGTCCTCTACATGTCCGTCGGCCTCATCGACCTCGAGCAGGAGGATGAGCCGGGCATGGTCGACCACCCGATCTTCTTCTGCCCCTTCTGCGGCAAGGGCCTGCAGACGGTGGACGAGGTGCGCGCCAAGACCGGCGGCGAGAACGGCGTCGACGACGAGGCGGACTAAACGATGGCAGCGACCTTCAACTTCGAGCTGGTGACGCCCGAGCGCCTGCTGCTGTCGGGCGCCGCCGAGCAGGTGTTGGTGCCGGGGGCGGAGGGCGATTTCACCGTCCTCCCGGGGCACGCGCCGGTCATCTCGACGCTGCGGCCCGGCATCATCGAGATCACGCTTGCCGACGGCAAGCAGCGCGTCTTCGTCAAGAAGGGCGTGGCCGAGGCCGACCCCGAGCGGCTGACCGTGCTGGCACAGACCGCGGTGGCGGTCGAAAGCCTCGATGCGGCGATGATCGCCTCCGAGCTCACGGCGGCCGAGGCCGAGCTGGCCGAGGCGAAGGACGATCAGTCGAAGCGGATGGCGGAGACGCTCGTCGAGCTGTTGAAGCGCATGCAGGCGCGGGGGGCCTGATCCGCCGGGCGCCGTTTGCGTGCGCGACTTCCGTCGTTCCACCCGCCAAGGGCTCACACGAGACGATGGAGCTAGGGTCGGAGAGGCTCTGGTGATGCGGAGCTAGAAGGCCGCGGCGTTAGGCCTAGTGCCGCGTGCGAACGGCGCGAACTGCGCCGCAACGGTCTCATAGAGCGGGCGCTTGAAGGGGACGGCGAGCGCGGGCAGCTCATCGAGGTCGGCCCACCGCCAGGCGTCGAACTCCGACTTCATGCGGCCTTTCGGCGCGATGTCGATCTCGTCCTCGTCGCCGCAAAAGCGCATGGCGAACCAGCGCAGGCGCTGACCAATGAAGCGGCGCTTCAAGGCGACGCCGACGAGTTCGCGCGGCAGCTCGAAGCTGAGCCAGCCGGGGATCTCGGCGATGAGCGTGGCGCTCGTAATGCCGGTCTCCTCCCACAGCTCGCGGAACGCGGCATCGCAGGCGCGCTCGCCCTTGTCGATGCCGCCTTGCGGCAGCTGCCAGATGGGACCGTCGACGTAATCCTGGTGGCGGGCCGCCCACTTGGGCTGCCGGCGCCCGACCCAGACGCGGCCTTCTGCATTGAACAGCGCAATGCCGGCGCACGGGCGCATCGGCAGGCGCGGGGCGTGGGTCTCTGTGTAGGCAACGGAAAGGGTCATCGGCGCGGCAGCAGTTATCCACAGGTTGTCAACAAGTCGATCACTGCGCTGATTGGCCGGAAAATTCAACCATTCTATGTCGTTATTTAATGAAATGTGATGTTGGGCATGAGTTGAGCCCGCGTGGCGGCATCAGTCGGCTCGGGCGTAGGGCGCAAAGGCTGCCACCACCTGCCGGTAGACGTCGCGCTTGAAGGGCACGATGAGGTCAGGCAGCTCCGACAAAGGCGCCCAACGCCATGCGTCGAACTCGACCTGCTCGGGATCCTCGGGCGTGATGTCGATCTCGGCGTCCATCCCCAGGAATCGTACGGCGTACCATTTCTGTTCCTGGCCGCGGTACTTGCCGTCCCAGGCTATGCCAAGGAGATGCGCCGGCAGGTCGTAGCGCAGCCAGCCCTGCATCTCGCCGAGCAGCGAGACGCTGCGCATCCCGGTCTCCTCGCTGAGCTCGCGCAGCGCTGCCGCCTCCGGATCCTCGCCCTCGTCGATGCCCCCTTGCGGCATTTGCCACCAGGAGCCGCGCCCCTCGGCGTCGCCCGGCGCGTCGGCACGGCGCCCGACCCACACGAGGCCCTCGCGGTTGAGCACCATGATGCCCACGCACGGGCGGTAGCCGAGCTTGCTGGCGTCGATCGGGTCGCGGCTCATGCGGGCTCCCAGGTTGGAGCGCGTGTGGCGTCCGGATAAGACGATGGGCGCCGCGGGGGCGCCCATCGGGCTTGGCATCGATGCTGTCCGCGGCGCGCTTTGAAAGGCGCGCCGCCGGCGCCTCAGTTCTTCGCCTTGTCCTTTTCGGGCTCGGCGCCGGCGGGCGGCTTCGTCGCGCCCGCGGGGGTGCTCTCCGTCTTGGCGGCCGTCTTGGCGTCGGTGGCGGTGCCGCGCAGGAACGAGAGCGCGTACTGGAGCTGGTTGTCCTTCTCGGGCTCCTTGGGAACGTAGGCCGAGGACCCGGAGGATTCCTTGAGGTCCTTGCTCACGTCTTCGGAGGGGTCATCCGGGTTCTTCAGATGGCCACGCAGGCTCGCCTCGCCCCGCGCCTTGTCCGCTGCGGCCTTGGCCTTGAGGTCGTCGGGCAGGTCCTCCTCGACCAGGATGTCGGGATCGATGCCCTTGGCCTGGATGGAGCGGTTCGACGGCGTGTAGTAGCGCGCCGTGGTGAGCCGGATCGCACCGTTGGCCCCGAGCGGAATGATCGTCTGCACCGAGCCCTTGCCGAAGGAGCGGGTGCCGATGATGGTCGCCCGCTTGTGGTCCTGCAGAGCGCCGGCGACGATCTCGGAGG
This sequence comes from uncultured Alphaproteobacteria bacterium, assembly GCA_963728165.1. GTDB lineage: Bacteria > Pseudomonadota > Alphaproteobacteria > Rhizobiales > Hyphomicrobiaceae > Hyphomicrobium_A. The sequence goes on from CAVSIY010000006.1 coordinate 897,293, forward strand.
CCGACGCCGACCCGCCGTTGATCAGAACGACGACCTTCTTGCCGTCGGTGGCGTCGCCGGGATGGGCCTGGGCCCGCTGCGTCTCCTCGTTGTTGCGGCCCTTGGTGAGCACGATCGAGCCCTGATCCAAGAAGTCGTCGGAGACGGCGATCGCCTGGTCGAGCAGACCGCCCGGGTTGTTGCGCAGGTCGATGATGTAGCCCTTGATGTTCTTCTCGCCGAGCGTCTTCTTGGCCTCGTCGATCGCCTTGATGAGGTTGGTGTGCGTCTGCTCGTTGAAGGTCGTCACCTTAATGTAGGGGACGTCGGTGCCCTCGTTGTGCGCCTTGACCGCGTTGATGCGGATGATGTCGCGCGTGACCTTCACGTCGAAGGGGTCGTCGACGCCCTTGCGCACGATCGTCAGCGTGATCGGGGTGTTGACGGGGCCGCGCATCTTCTCGACCGCCTGCTCGAGCGTGAGCCCGACGATCTGCTCGCCGTCAAGATGGGTGATGAGGTCGTTGGCCAAGAGCCCGGCCTTGGCGGCCGGCGTGTCGTCGATCGGCGACACCACCTTGACCACGCCGTTCTCCATGGTGACCTCGATGCCCAGGCCGCCGAACTCGCCGCGGGTCTGCACCTGCATGTCGCGGTAGTTCTTGGGGCTCAGGTAGGAGGAATGCGGATCGAGCGCCGACAGCATGCCGTTGATCGCCGACTCGATCAGCATCGAGTCGTCTGGCTTCTCCACGTAGTCGGAGCGCACCCGTTCGAGAACGTCCCCGAAGAGATCGAGCTGGCGGTAGAGCTCGGAGTTCTGCGAGGTCGCCGAGTAGGTGCGCGTGACGTTGAGAAACGTTGTCGCGCCGGCGAGGCCGGTCATCAGGAGGAACGTCCAGAACGCGAATTCCGTCTTGCGCATTATCCTTGCACCTTCTGATGACCCGAAACCCACCATGGGTCGGGGTCGATGGGCCTCCCATCCTTGCGAAATTCTACGTACAGGACAGGGGCATTTTTCACGGCGGCCGGCTGGGCCTGCTGCGACCAACCGCTCATTGTGCCGACGGGTTCTGCGGCGAGAACGAACTGACCCGGTTGTACGTCAATCTGAGACAAGCCCGCAAGCAGCACATGATAGCCACCACCCGCGTTGATGATCAAGAGTTGCCCGTAGCTGCGAAACTCACCAGCGTAAACGATCCAGCCATCGCAAGGCGACGTAACTTGGGCGCCCTGGCGGGTTTCGAGCACAAGTCCCTTGGATGTGCCCCCATATTGCGTCTTTTCGCCGAATGCCAGCACTTTGCTGCCCTGGGCGGGCAACGGCAGGCGCCCGGTGGCCTTGGCAAAGGGGATCTCGGGCTTGATGCGCCCGGGGCTGCCGAGCGTGGTGCCGGGGGCGAGCTCCACCACGTCGGTCGACTTGCCCGGCATTACATTTTTGTCATCTGACGCGGCTGCGGCTTTGCGCGCCTCGGCATCGTAGGCGCCGAGGCCGGTGTTGTCCTTAACGGCTTTGTCGAGGCGCGCGATGAGATCGTTGAGGTCGGTCACGCTCGCTGAGATGTCGGCGGCAGCCTTGCGCATGCGCTTCAGCTCGGACTGGCGCGCGTCCAGCGAGACCTTCTTCTCCTCGAGCAGTCCCGTCAGCCGCGTGCGCGCGTCGCTGAGCCGTGACATCTCCGTCTTCAGGTTGTCGCGTTGGGTGCGGCTCTCGTTCATGACACGCACGAGCTCGTTGAGGCGCGTGGCGAGCGCGTGGGCCTTGTCGCCGAGCTCGGGGAAGGCCGCCGCGAGCAGCATGGCGCTGCGCACCATCTTGAGCGCGTCCTCACGTTGGGTGATGAGAATGGGCGGCGGGTTGCGGCCCATGCGCTGCAGAGCCGACAAAAGCTTGGCGATCTGGCCGTGGCGCTGGCTGAGCGATCCCCTGAGGATCTTCTCCTGCGCCTCGAGCTCGCCCAGACGCGATTCAATGGCGGTGAGCTGCCCCTCGCTCGTCTTGATGAGGTCGCCCGTCTCCAACAGCTTGACATTGAGACGCTCGCGCTCGGCGGCGAGCGTGCCGACGTCGCTCTCCAGCGACTTGGTGCGCTTGGACACGCTCTCCAGCTGCTGGCGCTGGCTCTCGAGCTTCTTCTTGGCTTCATCCGGCGTCGTGGGGGCTTGCGCGAGCGCGCCGCGGGCCAGCGACATCACCAGTGCCACGGCAAGGCCGGCCGCCATGGTGGCGGCAATGACGGACCCGGTCGCTTCTTGCGGTTTCCTCGCTGCAACGGCGCTCTTAGACCCCCGACGACCGGCCCCGACCATATGGCAGGTTGAGGCGAGAATTGCGGCAATTATGGAGCGTTGCGCCTTGCCAAACCCTTGCCGTCCACGGCCCGCCGGCGCGCTCGCGCAACGAAGCCTGGGAGATACGGTTTGCCCCTCACTGCGGAAACCTCTAAGAAATTTGAGAACGGAGAACGAACGCGATGGAGTATGTGCTTTACCATCTGACGACGCTGGCCGTGTTGGCCGTGTTCGTCGTCCTGCTCTTGGGATTGTGGAACCTCACGCGGGGCCACAGCCCCAACCTGAGCCAGAAGTTGATGCGCTGGCGCGTCGGGCTGCAGTTCGTCGCGATCGTGATCATCATGCTCTTCGTTTTCGTCCACTATCACTAGTCCGCCCCCTGTCGCGGCGCGTGCGCAGGCCCCCGCTTGCGCTATGATGCGGCACGGAGGCCGGCGCTACGAGGTTGAGGGAGCCGCCGTCACGCATGGTCGTGCTGAGCAAGATCTACACGAGGACCGGAGATGCCGGGACGACTGCGCTCGGCAGCGGCGAGCGCGTGCCCAAGCATGCCCTGCGCATCGCCGCCTATGGGACCGTGGATGAGACCAACGCCAGCGTCGGCATGGCGCGTGTGCATTTGGGCGCCGGCCACCTCGGCCTCGACGGCAAGCTCGTGCGCATCCAGAACGATCTCTTCGACCTCGGCGCCGATCTCTGCGTGCCCGACCGGGGCGAAAAGCCCGAGCATGAGCCGCTGCGCGTCAGCGACGCGCAGGTCAAGCGCCTCGAGGAGGAGATCGACGAGATGAACACCGAGCTGCGCCCCTTGCGCTCGTTCGTGCTGCCGGGGGGAGCTCCCGCCGCCGCGGCGCTGCACGTTGCGCGCACCGTCTGCCGGCGCGCCGAGCGCCTGATGGTGGAGCTCGCAGCGCAGCCCGACGAGCCCGTCGGCGCCTCGGCGCTCAAATACATCAACCGCCTGTCCGACTTCCTGTTCGTCGCCAGCCGCTATGTGAACGACCGCGGCAAGAGCGACGTGCTCTGGGTTCCAGGACAGAACAGGTAGGCCGGACAGTCTCAAGCAGCGCAGCAGGCGATCCAGTGTTCATTCCCCTCCGCGACGAGAACTCGCTCAAGTCGATCCCCTTCCAATACGTCACAGTCTCGCTGATCGCGCTCAATGTGCTCGTCTTCGTGTTCGAGGTGAGCGGCCTCGATCAAAGCGCGGTGGCCGCCTTCGGGCTCACACCGAGCGCGTTGTTCGGTACGAGCCTTATCACCGCTCCCGATGCGGTGCCGACCGGGGTGATGCCGCTCGCCGCCAGCGCCACGCTGCTCACCTACATGTTCTTCCACGCCGACGTGTTCCACCTGTTCTTCAACATGCTGTTCCTCTGGGTGTTCGGCGACAACGTCGAGGACGCCATGGGGCACGTGCGCTTCCTCGTCTTCTATCTGGCGTGCGGCGTGTTCGCGGCGCTGTTCCACGCCTGGATGCAGCCCGACTCGCAGCTGCCGCTCATCGGTGCCAGCGGCGCGATCGCCGGCGTGATCGCCGCCTACCTGATGCTGCATCCCCACGTCGGCGTTTGGGTCTTGGCGTTCAAGATCATTCCGCTGCGCATCTCCGCCGGGCTTGTGCTCGGCATCTGGATCATCCTGCAGATCGCGATGATTGCGCTTGGCGGCGGCGGTCCGACCGCCTGGTGGGCGCATATCGGCGGCCTCATTGCCGGCGCCGTTCTGATCCTCTTCATGCGCCGTCCCGGGGTCCCCCTGTTCGACAAGGGCGCCCAGCTCGTCTGAAGCCAATTTGCGGCGCATTTGCTGGCGCAACCCGCACCGGTGTGCCCGGCGAGGGTTAACGGCGGCCCAATTGACTTGACCCCGCCGCGCTCGTAGTTTGCGTTTCGCAACTGCGAATAGCATGAGAAGGGCAGCGGACACGGGACCTTTTCGCGTAGGCGGCGCTGAAGTTCATCGCGCTGCACAACCGCCTGGTCCCGGGTCTGGAAGCCTCCGCAGCGCTTGGGGAGCCGACAGGCATGAAGGTACTGGTGCCGGTCAAGCGGGTCGTTGACTACAACGTCAAGATTCGTGTGAAGCCGGACGGGTCGGGGATCGACCTTGCGAACGTGAAGATGTCGATGAACCCCTTCGACGAGATCGCCGTCGAGGAGGCCGTTCGCCTCAAGGAGAAGGGCGCGGCAACGGAGATCATCATCGTCTCCATCGGCCCGACCAAAGCACAGGACACGATCCGCGCAGGCCTCGCCATCGGCGCCGACCGCGGCATCCTCGTCGAGACCCCCGACGGCGCGACGATCGAGCCGCTCGCCGTCGCCAAGCTCTTGAAGGCCATCGCCGACGCGGAAAAGCCCGAGCTCATCATCCTCGGCAAGCAGGCGATCGACGACGACTGCAACCAGACCGGCCAGATGCTGGCAGCCCTGCTCGGCTGGCCGCAGGGCACGTTCGCCTCCAAGCTCGTCCTCGAGGACGGCTTGGCGCACGTGACGCGCGAGGTCGATGGCGGTCTGGAGACGGTGAAGCTCAAGCTGCCGGCCGTCGTGACCACGGACCTGCGCCTCAACGAGCCGCGCTATCCCTCGCTCCCCAACATCATGAAGGCGAAGAAGAAGCCGCTCGACGTCAAGAAGCCCGACGAGCTCGGCGTCGACATCGCCCCGCGGCTCAAGGTCTTGAGCATCGCCGAGCCCGCCACGCGCAAGGCCGGCGTCAAGGTGGAAAGCGTTGCCGAGCTGGTCGCCAAGCTCAAGTCCGAGGCCGGGGTGCTCTGATGACGACACTCCTTCTTGCCGAGCACACCAACGGCGCGCTTGCCGCCGCGACGGGCAAGGCTCTCTCGGCTGCGTCGGCGCTGGGTGGCGACGTGCACGTGCTCGTGGCCGGGCATAACTGCAAGCCCGCAGCCGATGCGGCGGCCAAGCTCAACGGTGTCGCCAAGGTGCTGATGGCGGACGCGCCGCACTTGGAGCACGGCCTTGCCGAGGAGGTGGCGGCGCTGATCGTGCCGCTCATGCCGGGCTACGACGTGCTCGTCGGGCCGGCGACGACCACGGGCAAGAACATCTGCCCGCGCGTCGCGGCGTCACTCGACGTCATGCAGGTCTCCGACATCACCAAGGTGATCGCGCCCGACACGTTCGAGCGGCCGATCTACGCCGGCAACGCCGTGCAGACGGTGCAGTCGGCGGAGCCGAAGATGGTCATCACCGTGCGCATCTCGGCGTTTCCCTCTGCGGCTGAGGATGGCTCCGCGCCGGTGGAGACCATTGCCGCTCCCGCCGCGGTCGGCCTTTCGACCTTCGAGAAGGCGGAGCTGACCACGTCGGATCGGCCCGAGCTCGCCTCGGCGCGGATCGTGATCTCGGGCGGGCGCGGGCTGCAGTCGGGCGAGAACTTCAAGAAGCTCTTGGAGCCGGTCGCCGATGCGCTCGGCGCCGCCGTCGGGGCCTCGCGCGCTGCCGTCGACGCCGGCTTCGTTCCCAACGACATGCAGGTGGGCCAGACCGGCAAGGTGGTGGCGCCTGACCTCTATCTTGCGGTCGGCATCTCCGGCGCGATCCAGCATCTCGCCGGCATGAAGGACTCCAAGGTCATCGTCGCCATCAACAAGGACTCAGAGGCGCCGATTTTCCAGGTCGCAGACTACGGCCTCGTTGCGGATCTCTTCCAGGCATTGCCGGAGCTCGAGGCCGAGCTGAAGAAGGCCAGCCAATAATGCGGACAGAACAGGGGCTCGGGGACAGAAGGACGGATCGGTCATGAACTTGGCGGTCAAGACGGAAGACAGGCCGAAAGGGGAGACCAAGATTCCCCAGGTCATCAAGAAGATCGGCGTGATCGGGGCCGGCCAGATGGGGACGGGAATTGCGCACGTGATTGCGCTCGGCGGCTATTCCGTCGCCCTCAACGACTTGAAGAAGCAGACGGTGGAGAACGCCATCTCCACCATCGAGAAGAACATGAGCCGCCAGGCGGCCAAGGGACTGATCAAGGACGGTGATATCAAGGCCGCCTTGAAGCGCATCAGCTACGCGCCGGGCATGGACGCCTTCGAGGATTGCGACCTCGTTATCGAGGCGGCGACCGAGGACGAGGCGGTGAAGCGCAAGATCTTCGCCGAGCTCGTTCCGCACCTCAACGACCGGGCGCTGATCGCCACCAACACCTCCTCGATCTCGATCACCAGGCTCGCCTCGACCACCGACCGGCCCGAGCACTTCATCGGCATGCACTTCATGAACCCGGTGCCGCTGATGGAGCTCGTCGAGCTCATTCGCGGCATCGCCACCGACGACGAGATGTTCGCCGTCACGCGCCGCTTCGTGGAGAGCCTCGGCAAGCAGGTGGCGGTGAGCGAGGACTTCCCCGCCTTCATCGTCAACCGCATCCTGCTGCCGATGATCAACGAGGCCGTCTACACGCTCTATGAGGGCGTCGGCACGGTGGAGGCGATCGACAAGGCGATGCGGCTGGGTGCGCACCATCCCATGGGCCCGCTCGAGCTTGCCGACTTCATCGGGCTCGATGTCTGCCTGTCGGTGATGCAGGTGCTCTACGAGGGACTGTCCGATTCCAAGTATCGGCCGTGTCCGCTCTTGGTGAAATACGTCGAGGCGGGCTGGCTCGGCCGCAAGACGCAGCGCGGCTTCTACGACTACCGCGGCGAGCACCCGGTCCCGACGCGCTGAGTTTCTATTGAGCACTATCGGGCGCGACGGCTTCCGCCGCGCCGGTGTGCTGGCAGACCTCTTTGAGAAAGCCCGTCAGATCCTGCGTCGCGTGGTGGATGTGCTGGGGCAGCTTGGTCCAGGTCCGCATCTGCTGCTGCACCGGGTGGTCGGGATAGTCCGAATGCACCAGAACCGTGGTCATGCCGAGCGCGTGCGGCGCCTCGAGGTTGTGCGGCATGTCCTCGAACATGGCGGCCTGGCGCGGGGCGACATCGTGCCGGTCAACCATGCGCTTGAAGGCGTCGGGGTCGGGCTTGGCCACGAAGCCGCAGGCCGCGATGTCGCAGATGTCCTCGATCAGGTGCAAGACGCCGAGCTTCTCGGCGACGCGCTCGGCGTGGCGGCGCGAGCCGTTGGTGAAGATGAGCTTGCGTCCGGGCAGGGCGGCGATTGCCGCGGCGAGCTCCGGCGCCTTGGGCACCGACGACAGATCGATGTCGTGCACGTAATCGAGGAAGGGCTGCGGGTCGAGCTTGTGCACCTGCATGAGCCCGGTGAGCGTGGTGCCGAACTGGCGGTAGTAGCTCTTCTGCAGATGGCGCGCGTGCGCGAAGGGCACGCCGAGGTAGCTGGCGATGAACTCGCCCATGCGCTTATCGACCTCGGCGAAGAGGTTGCAGGCTGAAGGATAGAGCGTGTTGTCGAGATCGAACACCCAGGCGGTCGTCTCGCCAAAGCCGCGGGCCGGCGGCGGCGCCTCCTCGACGAGCGATGGCGTGCGGGGCTCGAGCTGCCGTCGCAACGCCTGGCGCTTGTCGGCGGCACTCATCGGGCGCTCGCTTTGGATTTCAGCTCTTTGCGGGCAACGAGGGTGCCGACGCCATGCGCGGTGAAGAGCTCGAGCAGCACGCAGTGGGGCACGCGCCCGTCGATGACGACGACCGCTTCGACGCCCGCTTCCACCACCTCGATGCAGCCCTCGATCTTGGGGATCATGCCGCCCGAGATGGTGCCCTCCTTGATGAGGCGGCGCGCGTCCTCGATGGTGAGCTCGGTGATGAGCTGCTTGTTCTTGTCGAGGACGCCCTCCACGTCGGTCAGGAGCAGGAGGCGCTTGGCCTTCATGCGGGCGGCAAGCGCGCTGGCAAAGGTGTCGGCGTTGATGTTGAGCGTCTCGCCGCCGCGCCCCACCCCGATGGGCGCGATGACGGGGATGAGGTCGGAACGCGAGATGACCTCGACGATGTGCGGGTTCACCTCGAGCGGTTCGCCCACGTAGCCGATGTCGACGGCCTTCATCAGGTTCGATTCGGGGTCCTCGATCTCGGTGATCTTGCGCGCGATCATCAAGTTGGCGTCCTTGCCGCAGATGCCCACGGCCTTGCCGCCCTGCCGGTTGATCGCCGAGACGATGTCCTTGTTGATGGCGCCGGCGAGCACCATCTCGACCACCTCGACGGTGGGCTTGTCGGTGACGCGCAGGCCTTGCACGAAATCGCTAGTGATCTGCAGCTTCTTGAGCATGGCGGCGATTTGCGGGCCGCCGCCGTGCACGACGATGGGGTTAACGCCCGACTGCTTCAGGTAGACGATGTCCTGCGCGAAGGCGTCCGCGAGCGCGGTATCGCCCATCGCGTGCCCGCCGAACTTTACGACCACAGTTTGGTCGTCATAGCGTATGAGATGCGGCAGCGCCTCGGCCAGGATGCGCGCCTGAACGTGGGGCGAAGGCTCCGGCTCCCGGGCCGCTCCACCGCCGTGCGGCTGCGTGATCGTCTTCATAGTCGTGGCCTAATGATCGCTTTTGCCGGGCGCTGGCCCGCAATTCGCTTTAAGTTGGATGCCGGCGCAACCGAAGGCCAGCACTTATACCGACAAGCCCATGACCTCAACGGATTTCACCCACAATCGGCTGCTAACGCATGGCCCCAAGAGGCTCCTATACATGCCGGCGCGGCGGCGATCGGTTAATTTGGCGCAACGGGCGGCCGGGGGGCGGGCAGAGGACCGGAGATGATTGCCGACGACCTGAGCCGAATCGCCATGTCGCCCAGCCTGGGCGGTGCCCTGGCTCGGGCCGGTGAGCTCGCGCGTCGCCAAGGCCATCTCGAGGTCACGCTCGAGCACATGCTCCTAGCGCTGTGCGAGGACCCCGACGCCGGCCTGGTGCTGGCCGCCAGCAACATCGATTCGGCGCGCTTGAAGAGCGACGTCTCGGGTTATCTCGCCACGCTGCCGAAGCGCGGCGTGCCGGGCCAAACGAGCGAGCCTGGCGTGTCGCCCGACTTGCGACGCATTCTCGAAGCCGCTGCCGCGGCGGCACGCGGCGGGCGTCGCCGCGAGATCAATGGGGCGATCGTGCTCGCCGCCATCGTGGGAGACGGCAGGAGCCCGGCCGCGCACCTGCTGCAGGCCCAGGGGCTGACCTTCGAAGGTGCGATCCGCGCGCTCCAAAGCAGCGCCGCTGGTGCGGCACGGTCGACATCGGCGAACACCGAGGACATTCTGGCGAACGCGCGCGAGCGCGTGCAGTCGCGCACCGGGCAAGCCGCACGCAAGGCCGATGCAACTCGCGCAGCGCAAGAGCAGGCGGCGGCCGAGGCGGCCGAGCCCGAGCCCGAAGCGGCGGCGGATTACGACGACATGGCGGCTGCAGCCGTCGAGACCGCAGAGGCCGAGGAGGCGCCCGAGGTCATGGCGGCTCCGGAGGCTGCTGAAGCCGAGCAAGTGCCGCCGGAGCCTGCGCCGCTGCCGATCGAGCCTGCTCAGACGACGATGCCGCCGCGGCCCGCCATGCCCGCACCGCCGCCAGCCCCGCCGCCAATTCCCGCAGGCGGACCGCCCCCCGTTTGGGCGCCACCTCCATCGCGGAGGCTGCCGCCCACCTCCGACAACGCCAGGCTCGGCGCCTCGCCGCCGCCGATGCCGCCGCCGATCCCGCAAGCGGGGAGCGGGGGCGAGGCGCGCCCACATGGGGTTGGGGGTGGCGAGGCTCCGTTTCCGAGTGGGTCATGGCCGGGGGAGCCGCGCAGGCGTGAGGGCATCGGCGCGGCCTATAGCGCGCCAAGGCCGTACAATCCATATACCAGCGGGCAAATGGCCCGAGCAGGACCTGTGCCGGCGCCCACCGTCGCGCGTCCGGTGCCGGCGCCGCGCGCCGAGCTCGGCCAGCTGGTCGAGAACATTCCCCGCACCATGCGCGTCGCCGTCCCGGCCCTCGTCGAGGTGCGCGTCGCCAAGGCCGAGGTGCAGGCCCTTGCGGACGGGCTGCAGGGCGGCGGTGCCGCCTATCATCACGAGGTGACGATCACCAAGGCGATGTCGGTACGCCTGCGCGCGCCCGACGGCGGCTTCTTCATCGAGACCGCCTCGCCCGAGACGCAGTGGATCGAGCGCGCGATGCTGCTCTCGGGCGACGACTTCGCGAGCTGGCGCTGGCACGTCACGCCGCGTGAGAAAGGCAAGAAGCGGCTGCAGCTCGTCATCTCGGCGCGGACCGTCGGCGCCGATGGGCTCACCGCCGAGACTGCGCTCCCCGATCAGGTCATCACCGTGCGCGTCAGGACCAACTACGCCAAGGTGGCCTCGCATTTCATCGGCTGGGGCGTCGCCGCCGTGATCGGCGGCTTGCTTGCAAAGTTCGGCGAGAATGCCATCGATGCCGGCATGCAGGTCGTCGCCAAGCTGACGGCCGGCTGAGCGCCCGCTAGCTGCGCTCGGCCAAAATCCTGGCAATGGCCGCGCGCAGCTCAGGTATGCCGGTGCCCTTGGCGGCCGAGGTGGCGATCAACTCGGGAAAGGCGGCGGCATGCGCCTTCAAGACTTTGGTCGTGGCCTCACGTTGCGCTTCGAGCGCATCGGTATTGATCTTGTCGGCCTTGGTGAGGACCACCTGGTAGGAGACCGCCGCGGCGTCGAGCATGTCCATGATGGTTGCGTCGGGTGGCTTGAGGCCGTGGCGGGCGTCGATCAGCAGGAAAACGCGCGCGAGCGTGGGGCGCCCCTTGAGATAGTCCGACACCAGCGCCGTCCAGGCCTCGACCTTCTCCTTGGGCGCCTTGGCGAAGCCGTAGCCCGGCATATCGACGACATAGAGCGGCACCTCATCGGCGAGGAAGAAGTTGAGCTCCTGCGTGCGCCCGGGCGTGTTGGAGGTGCGCGCCAAGCCGTTGTGGCGCAGAAGCGCGTTGATGAGGCTCGACTTGCCGACGTTGGAGCGGCCTGCGAAAGCGATCTCGACCCGGTCGGCGGCGGGGAGGAACTCGAGCGCAGGTGCGCTCTTCAAGAAGTGCCACGGCCGCTCGAAGAGCCGCTCGCCTGAGGCGAGCGCCGAGGCGGTCGCTGATGTGTCCGGCTCGGTCATGGCGACCCGTGCCTTTGGAGGGGCGGCGGCCTATCGTTGCTTGTCCTTGGCCTTGGTCTCGCTATCGCTCTTCTGAGCCGGGTCTGCGGACGCGCCCGGCAGCATCTGCTTGAGCATGCCCGTCACATGACTGGCCGCAGCGGCGACCGGCTTGAAGGTGTTTGTGATGTTGCCGATCAGGTGGATCTCGGCGCCGTGCCTCTTCATGATGAAGTACTGCTGCGTCAGCGAGAGCGTGTTGCTCCAGGCCCAGTAGATCACCAGCCCCGCCGGGAACGAGGCGAGCAGGAAGGTGAAGATCACCGGCATCCAGCTGAAGATCTGCTGCTGCACGGGATCGGGCTGCCTCGGGTTGAGCTGCATCTGCAGCCACATGGTGATGCCCATCACCAGCGGCCACACGCCGATGTGCAGGAAGTGGGGCACGTCATAGGGCAAGAGGCCGAACAGGTTGAACAGCGACGTCGGATCGGGCGCCGACAGATCGTGGATCCAGCCGAAGAACGGCGCGTGCCGCATGTCGATGGTGATGAACAGCACCTTGTAGAGCGCAAAGAAGACCGGCAGCTGCAACAGGATCGGCAGACAGCCGGCGATGGGATTGACCTTCTCCTTTTTGTAGAGGTCCATCAGCGCCTGCTGCTGGGCGGCCTTGTCGTCCTTGTAGCGCTCGCGCAGCTGCTCCATCTGCGGCTGCAACTTCTTCATCTTCGCCATGGAGGCGAACTGCTTGCTGGCGATCGGGAAGAAGGCGAGCCGCACCAGCACGGTGAGGATGATGATGGTGACGCCGAAGTTGTGCACCACCGAGTTGATGGCCTCCATCAGATAATAGAGCGGCTTGGTGATGAAGAAGAACCAGCCCCAGTCGATGAGCAGATCGAACTGCTTGATGCCGGGATCCACCTCATAGTGCTGCAATAGTTTGACCTGCTTGGCGCCGGCGAAGAGGCGGGCATCGATGCTGCGGCTCTCGCCCGCCGGGATGATCACGCCATCGCGCAGGTAGTCCGTCTGGTAGGCGGGCTGCTCGGACGGCTGCTTCGGCTCCTTGCCGGTGAACTGCGCCCGGTAAGACGCCGTCTGGTCGGGGACGAGGGCTGCGGCCCAATACTTGTCGGTGAAGCCGAGCCAACCGCCGGTCGCCGTCGGGAAGGTCTGGGTGCCGTCCTCGAGCGCAGTCGAATATTTGCTCTTTTGCTCGCCTTGCTCGCCGATGACCCCGATCAGGCCTTCGTGCAGGATCCAATACTTCAGCACCTTCGGCGTGCCGTAGCGGTGGATGCGGGCGTAAGGCGCCAGCGTGACGGCGGCGCTGCCGCGGTTCTCCACCGCGTCGACGATCTTGAACAGGTACTCGTCGTCGACCGAGACCGTGCGCTTGAAGAGGAGCCCCTCGCCGTTGTCCCAGGTGAGCGTCACCGGGGTCGACGGCGTCAACGTCGGGCTGCCTTCCACGCTCCACAGGGTATCGCGGTCGGGCAGCTTGGGCGTGAAGCCGCTCTGCGCCACCCACCCATATTCGGCGAAGTAGGGATTCGGGCTGTTCGTGGGCGAGAACAGAACCACGTCGGGGCTCGTGGGGTCGACGGTCTCGTGGTACTTCACGAGCACCAGGTCGTCGATGCGGCCGCTCTTCAAGGCGATCGAGCCGCTGAGCGAGGGTGTCTTGATGGGAAGGCGCGGGCTGGCCTTGAGCGCCTGCTCGCGAGTCTCAGTCGGTGCCGCAACCGTTGCCGCGCCTGGCACAGTGCCCTCGGGGGCGGTAGCCGGAGGTGCGATGGCCTCAGACGGGGCCTTGCCGGGCGTGGCGGGCTGCGACTGCTCGGTCGCTTGCTGACGCGACTGGTCCTGCTTCTGCTTCGGGCCGGCATAGAACACCTGCCAGGCGAGCAGCACCGCCATCGACAGCACCACGGCGATGAGCAGGTTTTTCTGTTGGTCAGGGTCTTGCGACTGCATCGGTCCTTCGGCCTGGCGCCGTCCTTATCCGTGCTGGGGTCAAGCCTGTATCAATGCCGATCTGTGCAACTTTGGCAGGCATCGCTGCCCAGGCGCGCAAGTGCCAATAGCGCGAGACCGGGCCTCTCCGCAAACCTGAAACCCATAAGGGGTTATTGGCTGCGGCGTTCCCGCGCCCGCGACCGATGAACGCGGTCGAGCGCCTGGTTGAGGTCGGCTGCCAGGTCGCCGTAGCTGCGCTCGTCCGCCCCTGGGCGCGCAATCAGCACATAGTCGAAGCCAGCGCGCACGGCTGCCGGGTCGAGGGCCGCCACCAGCGACCGAAGGCGCCGGCGCACCCGATTGCGGACGACGGCCCCCCCGATCTTCTTGGAGACCGTGAACCCGAAGCGCGCGCCGGTCTCGCTCGTCCCCTCGGGACGGGAGCGGGCCTCCAGCACGAACGCCGGCGTGCTCCAGCGCGGGCCGCCCCGCACCCGGAGAAATTCTGCGTGTGTCTTGAGAGTTGTGAGTGCCACCGCGCTGCATCCCTGCCCACCGTGGCTTGTTGAGCGCGGTGGGATCGGCTCGCCGGCCGGGGATGCCCACGCGCTCAGGCCGAAAGCCGCTTGCGGCCCTTGGCGCGCCGCCGCGTCAGGACGCGTATGCCGCCCTTGGTCTGCATCCGCTTGCGGAAGCCGTGGCGGCGCTTGCGGACGAGCCGGCTCGGTTGATAAGTGCGCTTCACGTTACAACTCCATTGCCGGCCGCGAATAAGGACTGTCGAGCGTCACGGTCGCCGTCGGCAGCAGGCCCAGGCTCTTGAGGATTGCGGGCGCTTATACGGGTTGGTTCCATGCAAGTCAACGAGCGGTATTTCCCCGAAAATCTCACGCTGCGGACCAAAAGCCGAGTGTGCCTTTCCTCGGGAAATGGCAAACCAGCTGAAATTGCGGTCCGACCACCATTCGCGTTCTGCTCGATTAAGGGCGGCAGCAACCAAGGAGTGGGGCGATGACCATGACTGACGACAATGGCTCGCGCGACCCGAAGGTCCCGGCGTGGCGACGGTGGGCGCCGCTCATCGTCATCGTCGCTCTGATGGGCGTCGCCTATGCCATGGGCTGGCACCACTACCTGTCCTTCAAGACGATCGGAACCAACTACGAGGCGCTGAAGGACTTCATTGCGGCAAACCTCGCGGCCGCGCTCGTCATTTATATGCTCGTCTACGCCACGGTGGTGGCGCTGTCGCTGCCGGGTGGCCTGGTGATGACGGTGACGGGCGGGCTGTTGTTCGGCTGGGTCGCCGGCTCGCTGGCGACCATCGTCGGGGCGACCGTCGGGGCGACCCTCATCTTTCTCATCGCCAAGTCCTCGCTCGGCGAGGCGCTTGCGGCCAAGGCGGGGCCGTGGCTCGGCCGGCTGCGCGACGGGTTCAAGGAGAATGCGCTGAGCTATCTGTTGTTCCTGCGCCTCGTCCCTGTATTCCCCTTCTGGCTGGTCAACTTGGCGCCGGCGCTGCTCGGCGTTCCCTTGCGGACCTACGTGATCGGCACAGCCGTCGGCATCATCCCGGGCACGATCGCGTTCTCGGTCGCCGGCGCCGGGCTCGGCAGCGTGGTCGAGGCGCAGAACAAGATCTACGCCGCCTGCCTTGCCAAGGGAGGTCCCGACCCGCAAGCCGCCTGCCCCTACACGATCGACACGAGCGCGCTCGTCACCAAGGAGCTGCTCGCAGCCTTTGCGCTGCTCGGCGTCGTCGCCCTCATCCCCGTCATCTACAAGAGGTGGAGCCAACGCAATGCAAGCAACTAGCCCTGAGATAAGCGCAGGCGCCGCCTCGAAATCCGAAAGCGAAACGATCAGGGCCGACATCTGCGTCATCGGGGCCGGCTCCGGCGGCCTGTCGGTGGCGGCGGCCGCGGCGGCGTTCGGGCGCAAGGTGGTGCTGATCGAGCGTCACAAGATGGGTGGCGATTGCCTCAACTACGGCTGCGTTCCCTCCAAGTCGATGATCGCCTCCGGCAAGCGCGCACAGGCAATGCGCACGGCATCGGCGTTCGGCATCGCCGGCATCGAGCCCGAGATCGACATGCGGGCGGTGCACGACCACGTGCACTCCGTCATCGCGGCGATCGCGCCCAACGATTCGGCGGAGCGTTTCACCGGGCTCGGCGTGCGCGTCATTCAAGCGGCCGGCCGCTTCGTCGACAGATCGACGGTCGTCGCCGGGGAGCACCGCATCAAGGCACGCCGTTTCGTCATCGCGACCGGCTCCACCCCGCTGGTGCCGCCGATACCCGGGCTCGACAGCGTGCCCTACTTCACCAACGAGACGATCTTCGACAATCAGGAGCGTCTGCATAATCTGATCATCATCGGCGGCGGTCCCATCGGCATGGAGCTGGCGCAGGCGCACAGCCGGCTCGGCTCGCGCGTCACCGTGATCGAGGCGTTAAAGGCGCTCAGCAAGGACGACCCCGAGCTCACCAAGGTCGTGCTGGACGAGCTGGTGCAGGAAGGCATTGACGTGCGCGAGGGCACGAAGGTCGAGAGCGTCGAGGGCGAGCTCGGGCGCGTGCGCGTGAACGTCGCCGTCGGCGATGAGAAGCAGGTCATCGAGGGCACGCATCTTCTGCTCGCGGTCGGCCGCAAGCCGACGACGGCCGATCTCGGACTGGAGGCGGCCGGCATTCGCTATGACAAGCGCGGGATCAGGGTCAACTCTGGCTTGAGGACCTCGAACCGGCGCGTCTATGCCATCGGCGACGTGGCGGGCGGGTTGCAGTTCACCCATGTCGCCAACTACCACGCGGGCATCGTCATCCGCCGCGCGCTCTTCCGCATTCCGGCCAAGGTCGACACCCGCATCATACCCTGGGTCACCTTCACCGATCCCGAGCTGGCGCACGTGGGCCTCTCGGAGGCCGAGGCCAAGAAGGCCGCGGGCAAGATCGACGTGCTGCGCTGGCCCTACCACGAGAACGACAGGGCCCAGGCCGAGCGCGAGACGGTGGGTCACATCAAGGTGATCACGGCCAAGAACGGCAGGATCCTAGGTGCAACCATCGCCGGGGCGCAGGCCGGCGAGCTCATTTCGATGTGGGCGCTCGCCATTTCCCAAAAAATGAAGATCAAGGCGATGATTGGCTGGGTTTCGCCCTATCCGACGCTCGGCGAGATAAACAAACGCGTTGCCTATCGCTATTATGCTACGGCGCCCAGCAGCTCGCTGGTGCGCTGGGTCATCGGCTTTCTCGCCAAATTTGGCTAAGTAAGGCCACACCGCGCGAGGCAAGAGGAAACGCGTGCTCCGCGAAAACAAAGACGAAATGCGGACCCGGCAGCTGGCGGCGACCGACCGGTTCCGTCGCCTACCCGACTGGGCGGTGCGGCTGCGCTGGAGGTGGCGCGACCTCGGCCTGCCGGCCAAGCTGCTGCTGCTGACGTCGATCTTCGTCATGCTGGCGGAAATCCTCATCTTCCTGCCGTCGGTGTCGAGCTTCCGCGTCGGCTGGCTCGACGAGCGGCTGACGGCGGCTCAACTCGCGACATTGGCGGCCGAAGGCTTCCCCGGCGGCGACGTTCCCTCGGGCCTGCGCGCAGAGATGCTGCGCACCGCTCAGGTCAAGGCGATCGCATCGCGTCGCCAAGGCGTGCGCCGCCTCGTCCTGCCCGTCGACCCGCGCATGACGATCGACGCCCATTATGACTTGCGCCAGCGCCCGCAGTCCCTGTGGAGCTATGTTGCGTTGCGCCTGGAGCAGATCGGAGACGCGGTCGCGGTGTTCTTTGCGCCGGACGGACGCACCATCCGCGTATTGGGCAGCATCGGGGACGATCCCGACGATCTCGTCGAGATCGTCATGCCGGAAGCGCCTTTGAAGGCGGCGATGTACGCCTACGCCATGAACATTCTCTGGGTCTCGATCCTGATCTCGCTGGCGACGGCGGCGCTCGTCTATTTCTCGCTGAGCCGCCTGCTGGTGCGGCCGATGATGAACATCACGCGCAACATGGTGTACTTCCGCCAGGATCCCGAGGACACCTCGCGCATCATCATCCCTTCGGGTCGCCAGGACGAGATCGGCACGGCGGAGCGGGAGCTCGGCGAGATGCAGCGCCAGCTCTCCGGCGTGCTGTTGCAGAAAACCCGGCTCGCCCAGCTCGGGCTGGCGGTGAGCAAGATCAATCACGACCTGCGCGGCATGCTGGCCAACGCGCAGCTACTGTCGGACCGCCTGACCGCCATTCCCGATCCCACCGTGCAGCGCTTTGCGCCCAAGCTCATCGCCTCGCTCGATCGCGCCATCAACTTCTGCAACGACACGCTGCGCTTCGGCCGCGCCGAGGAGGCAGCGCCGCGCCGCGAGCTGCTGCTCCTGAAGCCGCTGGTCGAGGAGGTTGGGGACGCGCTCGGGTTGCCGCGCGAGGGCGTAATCGACTTGGTGCTCGACATCGACGATACGCTGCGCATCGACGCGGACCCCGATCACCTGTTCCGCATCGTCTCAAACCTGGTGCGCAACGCCATCGAGGCGGTCGAAGGCGGTCGCGGCGGTATGCCCGGCGGCGAGATCCATGTCAGAGCCTGGCGCGATGGACGGCGTGTCTTTGTCGAGGTGCGCGACAACGGCCCCGGTGTGCCGCGGAAGGCGCGCGAGCATCTGTTCGAGGCCTTCACCGGCTCGCAGCGCAAGGGCGGGACGGGGCTGGGGCTGGCGATTGCCGCCGAGATTGTCGCCGTTCACGGCGGTCACCTGCAACTGCTCGACACGAAAGAGGGCGCCGCCTTTCTGTTCGAGATCCCCGACCGCGGCGGCCACCAGATCCATGAGATTTCGGCCCCGCAGGCGAAGGGCCCGCTACGGACCGACGATACCGAGTAGCGACGGCCGCAGATCACCTCGCAAAGCGACAGCATGCGAGGCGGGTGAAGCGGATGAGCCGCCTCAAGTCGCGTTCCCCCGCGCCCTGCGCAAGGCCTCTTGCGCGGGTCGGCCCGAGCCATTAGTAGTGGCGAGCTTCGGCGGGGGCTTGGTCTCCCGCCCCGCCTGCGGCCCGCTGCGAGGCCGTTTCAATCGCAGACAAGCACCGGTAGCTCAGCTGGATAGAGCACCAGACTACGAATCTGGGGGTCGGGAGTTCGAAATCTTCCCCGGTGCGCCAATATCCATGGGCATTGTAGAGCGAAGACACCGAGCACGAGGGCGAGAACACGCCCAGATGTAATGACGGTGTAATGACCTAGCCCAGATTCTCCGTGGTCGTCTGACCCTCGTCGCCAACCGTTGACTGGGACAGTGGCTCCTCGTCGCTGTGCGGCAGGATCAGACAGGCGCTCTATCTATCCAACCGGTGCGCGGCGGAACTATCCCTGCCCGCAGGCCTAGGTGATGCTTAGGCAACCACAAGGAACCTCGCGTAGCTGCGAGGGGGGCGGAGTAGGGTAGGAAAGGGGGGACCGGGGCCCCGCTGCGCAGGAGAATTGACCCTCCAAAATTGCTCGCAGAAATTTCGTGGTATTGTTGGAGTGATTTGGCTTGGGGGAGCAGGATCATGGACAAAGAGAAGATTGCCGTTCTGGGGTGCCTCTATGAGCTAAGGGCTCCCGTCATCAACATCGCTGGCTTTGGGGAGCTGCTCACTCATCCCGAGATAGGGGACCTCAACGAGAAGCAGCGGGAATACCTCTGGGATATTCTGACCTCGACGCGGACGCTCCTCGCCATCGTGGACGATATGCAGAAGCTTTTGGTCGGAGAGGAGAGAGAAAGACCGGCGCTCCACTAAGCACTCTCGGCGGTCTCGGACACAGGCCAGAAAATCAGCAGCCCGTCAGCCAACTTATGCACTTATGCAGTATTTTTAGAGGGATAGGGGCTAGGGCGCATTCAGCGTCGCATTGGTTGTTCCGCTCATTAGGGCAAGCGGATACGTAGCCACCAACGTCGAGACGGAAGAGATTGACCCGGAAGAGACATTGTTTGTAGAATCACAACGTGAAATCCTATTTTGCGAATTAGCATACGAGCGAGCATTTGTGTCGTGTCAGCGAAAAATCAAAAAAATCTCGAATCTCACTTTGCGTTTGGCAAAAACTGGGCCTCATATGCGTCGCTGATCGACGAGCCTCAGATCGAGGAGGCAGCTAAGGGGCTGCTGAAGTTGGTTCCCGCGGCGGAGTTCAAGGGGCATTCATTTCTGGACATCGGCTGCGGTTCGGGCTTGCACGCGCTTGCAGCCGCCCGGTTGAGTGTCAGCCGCATCATGGCCGTGGACATCGATCCCGATAGCGCAGCTACGAGCAACGCGGTGCTCTCCCGCAATAATGTCGAAGCTCCCTGGCAGACCGAGACGATGAGCGTGTTCGACCTCGACGCGGCACGCCAAGGCACGTTTGACATCGTGTATTCCTGGGGGGTGCTGCACCATACAGGGAATATGTGGGAAGCGGTCGATAAAGCTGCCTCGATGGTTGCGCCGAATGGACTTCTTGCCATTGCTCTCTATCGCAAGACGCGCATGGACCCATTCTGGAAACTCGAGAAACGCCTCTATTCTCAGGCACCTAGAATAATCCAATGTGTCATGCGCGCGGGTTACATCGCGGCGTTCCGTTTGGCCATGCTTGCAACAGGCCGTAGTTTTCGTGAGCACGTTGCGAATTACCGGTCCTCTCGGGGAATGGATTTCTATCATGACGTTCACGACTGGCTTGGCGGCTATCCCTATGAAACAACGATTGCGCCAGAAGTCGAAGCCGAACTTTCGGCTCTTGGGTTCACAGCCGAACGCGTTTTCGCGCGCCCAATAAGCATTGGCATTTTTGGTTCTGGATGTGATGAATTCGTTTACCGAGCGCGGAAATAGCTTGGGGTTAGTTACTTCAGGAATTGGCCCGAGACGGACAGTTCCGACTATAAACTGGCAGTCCGCATTGCCATGGACAGCAGACACATACGCTCGGGCTGAGCATCATTCTGTCCTGTTCGTAGTGCAACAGCAGTTATGGCATGCCTTCGGTCACCCTCCCCTGCTGCGTAAGTGCATAAGTGCAAGAGTAGTGAGTAGCGGGCAGGAGACATGCGTCCGCGCGGCTGAAGGTGGCACGACAGTCTGGGGGTCGGGAGTTCGAATCTTCCCGGTGCGCCACTCCTTTCAACGGCTTATCCGAAAAACCGTGAGCGAGACGACGTTCCTAGGCTTGGAATGGTCTCTGCGCATAGCAGTCGAATCCGAAGCGACGGGTCGGGCGATCGCTCTATGTGCGTCCGCTGCATTTTAAGCGGTCCCCTTCCAAAACGTTAAGCGGGAGCCGGTGATAACAACGACGTTGCGCCTCGAGAAGGATCCGCCATGCACCGCCGAAGTTTCCTCAAGGCCTCCGCCCTGGCTCCTGCAGCCGTCGCAATCGGAGCCTCACCCGGGTTCGGACAAGTTACGCTGCCTCTTGCAGAGCTCGCCGACAGATTGGACGTCAGCCTCTTTTCGTCGGACGGGCTTGCCGTCCCCATCGCCGATAAGCCGACACCCTCACCGCTTGCAGTTGGGCTCGATCGCACGCTCGTCCTCGGCGGCGGCGGCACCTATTATCTCGCGTGGTATTGCGGCTTCTTCCATGGCCTGTTCGATTCTGCCATCGACGCTCCGTCTTTGGCCCAGATGATCGTCGGAACGTCGGCGGGCTCCTATGCCGGCTCGTCGATGGCGAGCGGCCACTTCCAGCGCATGCGCACCGAGTTCGACTTCTTCGGGCATTTCCCCAAGCTCTTTGCGAAGCTTGCGCCCGTGAGCGAGCCCAATGTCAGCCAGCAGCGGGCGCAGAAGATCAATGCCGCCGCCAAGGACGGCTCGCTCGCCACCCGGCAGATCATCGGACATGCGGCGCTCGCAGCCGACAATCACTTGAACGGCGCCGAGGTCGAGCGGCTGGCTGCATTCCTGACCGGCGACAGCAAAACGAGCTGGCCCGCGCCGAAGATGCATACGACGGCCATCGATTGCTATTCGGGCGATCGCATCGTCGTCTCGCAGGCGACGGCGAAGAAGAACGACATCCCGCTTGCCCACGGTACTGGGGCAAGCTGCTCGCTTCCGGGAATTATCGGGCCAACGCTTCTGGGTCAGCGCTACTGCATGGACGGCGGCATGTGCTCCAATCCGGCGCACGTGGACCTCGTGGCGGGTTCCAAGCGCGCGTTGATCGTCACGCTGAACGACGGCCTGAAGCCGCCGTTCCTCACCGGGATTCCGCACCCGATCGGCGAGAACATCCGCCAGATCGAAGCGACCGGAACGAAGACGCTTTGGATCAAGGCCGATCCTCCCAACGTCAATCTGATGAATCCGAAAGAGATCGGTCCTGCGCTGCACGCCGGATACGATCGCGCTAAGCAGGAAGCCGGCGGGATCAAAGCCTTCTGGTCTTAAGCGCAAGCATCGGTCGGCCGAAGTATGAGGCGGGGGCGGCACCCATACGCCAAGTCAACTGTACAAAGCTCAGGACCGCTGCGCCGATGCCGAGGGGAGGGCGGGGCACGAGCGGCTGACTGAACTTTTCCTGTGAAGGAGCGCTCGTCTTGCTGTGATGCACGTGTGGTCGGGTCTTCCTTCAGGAGCGGTCGCAACGTAAGGGCGACGCCTGCGTGAAAAGCATCGCGCGACGGCATCTACAACAGCCCAGTCTCGTCATCGGCTCAAGACTTTGAGATGCGGCTAACACTTTGATCCTGCAAGAGTATATTGACCTTATCTTCCCCGGTGCGCCAATGATTTCAGTGACTCTGCAAGCAAATTGGCACATGCGTCGGCAGAGCAGGGCTACCTTGACGCGGCGCAATGCATAAGTTGCTTCCTGCGTGGAGCTTCGCGCGGCATCCAGCTCGATCAGCGAGACGATGGTTCGCACCGCCGCAACCGATAGATCTGAGGATAAGGGTGGCCCCGCAGCCGACCGCCGCGGCGAGGTCGTCTCCGTCAGCGGCTCCGTAATCGATATCGTCTTCGCCGAGGGCGCGCTGCCGCAGCTCTTCAACGCCATCGAGATCGAGTGGGACGGTCCTTACCGGCTGATCGTCGAGGTCCACCAGCACATCGATCCGAGCCGCGTGCGCGGCGTGGCGCTGCAGGAGACCGCCGGCCTCAAGTGCGGCGTTGGCGCCCGCGATACCGGCGCCCCCATCCGCGTGCCGGTGGGGGAAAAGATGCTGGGCCGCATGGTCGACGTGCTCGGCGACCCCATCGACAAAGGACCAGGCTTTGGCCCCGACGTGCCGCGGCTGCCCATTCATCGCGCGCCCCCTGAGCTTTCCGCCCAAGGGGGACAGCGCCAGCAGTTCCATACCGGCATCAAGGTCATCGATCTGCTGGCGCCGTTGCCGCGCGGCGGCAAGGCGGCGATGTTCGGCGGCGCCGGCGTCGGCAAGACCGTGCTCATCATGGAGCTGATGCGCGCGACCGCCGAGACCTATGCCGGCATCTCGGTCTTCGCGGGTATCGGCGAGCGCACGCGCGAGGGCCACGAGCTTTGGCTCGAGCTGCAGCGATCCGACGTGCTTTCGCGCACGGCGCTGGTGTTCGGCCAGATGAGCGAGCCGCCCGGGGCCCGCTGGCGCGTCGGCCTCACGGCGTTGACGATTGCGGAATATTTCCGCGACGCCAAGCAGCGGGACGTCTTGTTTCTCATCGACAACGTGTTCCGCTTCGCTCAAGCGGGCGGCGAGGTTTCGGGCCTCCTCGGCCGGCTTCCCTCGCAGCTCGGCTACCAGCCGACGCTTGCCAGCGAGATCGCCGATCTGGAGGAGCGCATCACCTCGGTGAGATCGGCGGCGATAACGTCGATCCAGGCGGTCTACGTGCCGGCCGACGACTTCACCGATCCGGCCGTGGCGCAGACCTTCACCCACCTCGATTCCTCCATCGTCTTGAACCGCGAGATGGCGACCGAGGGGCTCTATCCGGCCATCGATCCTCTGGCGTCGAACTCGATCCTGCTCGACCCGCTCATCATCGGCGAGAAGCACTACGCGATCGCCGACGAGGTGCGCCGCCTCATCGAGCGCTACCGGGAGCTGCAGGAGATCATCTCGCTGTTGGGCATCGACGAGCTCGGTGCTTCCGACCGCGCCGCCGTGGGCCGCGCCCGCCGTCTGATCCGCTTCCTCACCCAGCCCTTCCTGGTGACGGCGGCGTTTACCGGTCATGAGGGTGTTTCCGTTCCACTGAACGAGACCCTCGATGGCTGCCGCGCCATCCTCGACGGGGCCGCGGACGCCTGGCCCGAGGACGCGCTCTACATGGTGGGCTCGCTCGAGGACGCGGCTAAGAAGGCGGCCGCGCAAGCGCCCGTTTCCGCATGAAGCTCGTTGTCACAACCCCGATCTCGCTTGCCGTCGACGCCGACGACGTCGCTTACGTGCGCGCCGAGGACGAGACCGGGTCGTTCGGCATCCTCCCCGGCCATGCCGACTTCATCACGACGCTCACCGTCTCGGTGATCACCTGGAAGGATAGAGAGGATCGGCCCCATCACGTCGCGGTGCGCGGTGGCGTGCTGATCGTGCGCCAAGGCCGTTTCGTCGAGGTGGTCACGCGCGAGGCCGTCGGCGAGGATACGCTCGAACGCTTGGGCGCGGCTGTGCTCGAGCGCATGCGCAAGGAAGAGCAGGCGGGTGACAGCTTGCGCTTTGCCAGCGCCAGGCTCGAGATCGCCGCGCTGCGCCAGCTGCAGAATTATCTGGCGTCGGGACGGGGCCGCATGGTGAAGGGATCGCCGGTGCCGCCACTGACCGCTCCGGCCGAGGAATAGCCGAGAGGCGAATGGACGATGGGCGAGGACGCCGGCGACGAGGACGATAAAGAGATGGAGAGCGCCGTGCAGCTGCGGCGGCAAAGGGAGGAGTTTTGGCGGCGCACGGGCGAGCGCTCGCTGTGGCAGAACGTCTCCATGATCGGGGCGCTCGGCTGGCTGATCGTGACACCGATACTGCTCGGCGTCGCCATCGGCCGCTGGCTCGATGTGCGCTTCGGCATGGGGATTTTCTGGAGCGGCACCTTGATCATGCTGGGGGCGGCATTCGGCGGCTATCTCGCCTGGCAGAGGATCGAGAAGGAATGACGGAGATCGCGGCACCGAGCCTGGCGCTCGCCATCACCTGCGGCACGCTCGCGGGCCTCGCGGCCGGGCTCGTCTACTTCGCGCTTCTGCGGCGCGCGGTCGCCGGGTACGTGAAGGGCGTGCAGCTCAAAGGCCCGCTGCTCCTCACCGCGCTGCGCCTTGCCGCGGTGCTCATCGTCTTCTTTGCGCTCGTTGAGTGGAGTGCCGCCGCCGCCATTGCCGGGCTTGTCGGCTTCACGCTGGCGCTCCTCGCGTTGCGCTTCACCGCCGGATTGGACTGAGCATGCACGCCAACCCGCTGCACACCGAGATCCTGTTTCATCTGGGCCCCGTTCCCATCGCTGAGGCCGTGGTCACCACGTGGGTGATCATGGCGCTGCTCGTTGCGGTGTCGTGGACGGGGCTGCGCAAGGCCAGCGTCGAGGCGGGTCCGCTGCAGACCGCGCTCGAGGTCGTGATCGAGACCATCACCAGCCAGGTTGCCGAGATCATGGGCAAGAACAGCGCACAGTACGTGCCCATCATCGGCACGCTGTTCATCTTCCTCGTTTGCGCCAACCTGTCGGCGGCGCTGCCCGGGGCGCAGGCGCCGACCGCGCACATCGAGACGCCGGCGGCGCTGGCGGCCATCGTCTTCCTCTCGGTGCACTTCTACGGCGTGCGCTCGCGCGGCTGGCGCGCCTACGTGACGCACTATACGCGGCCGACGCCGCTGCTGTTGCCACTCAACATTCTGTCGGAGATAACCCGCACCTTCTCGCTGATGATCCGCCTGTTCGGCAATATGATGAGCCACGAGTTCGTGCTGGCGATCATCGCGTTCCTCGCCGGGCTCCTCGTGCCGATCCCGTTCCTGGCCTTGGGCATCCTCATCGGTCTGATCCAGGCCTACATCTTCACGGTTCTCGCCGCCGTCTACATCGGCGCGGCTGTCGGCAACATGAAATTCGAATGAAAGGACGGGAGATGGACATCCATATGGTGAGCGTTTTGGGCGCCGCGCTGGCGGTGTGCTTCGGCGCCGTCGGGCCGGCCTTGGGCGAGGGACGCGCCATTGCCGCGGCGATGGAGGCGATCGCCAGGCAGCCCGAATCCGCCGGCACGATCTCGCGCACGCTGTTCGTGGGCCTCGCCATGATCGAGACGATGGCGATCTACTGTCTCGTCGTGGCGCTGCTCCTGCTCTACGCCAACCCCTTCACCGGCTAGTGTGACGAGGCCATGCAGATCAGCTGGTGGACGTTCGCTCTTCAGATCGTGAACTTCCTGGTTCTCGTCTGGCTCCTGCAGAGGTTCCTCTACAGGCCGGTGCGCGACATCCTGGAGAAGCGCAAGAAACTCGCGACTGCGGCGCTCGCTGAGGCGGACAAGGCGAAAGCGCAGGCCGAAACTGAGCGGCGCCACTACGAGGAGGCGCGCGAGAAGCTCGTCCAGGAACGCCAAGCCATGCTGGAGGCGGCGCATCGCGCCATCGAGGCGGAGCGCACCAAGCGTCTCGGTGAGGCGCGGCAGGAAGCTCAGAAGCTCATCGAGACGGCGCATGCCGCGATCGCCGAGGAGCGCGCCAAGACCTTGGCGGGGCTGGAGGCCGACGTCGCAAGTCTCGCGGTGACGCTCGCCGGCAAGCTGCTCGACAAGCTCGGGCCCTCGATCACCGGCGCGGTTTTTCTGGATCAGACCGAGGCGGCCTTGAAGACGCTGCCCGAGCCCGAGCGGCGGCGTCTGGAGCGCGACCTCGCCGGCAACGGGGCCCACGTAACGGTCGTGACCGCAGCGCCGCTCAAGTCGCAAGAGCAGAAGGCCTGGCAGTCCCGCCTCGAAGGCAACCTCGGACGCTCGCTCGACATCGCCTTTTACGTCGATCCCAAGCTCATCGCCGGGGCCGCCGTCCACTTTCCGCACATGGTGGTGAGCTTTGCCTGGGCCGATCAGCTGAAAGACGCCAAACAGGCGCTGATGAGTGGCAAACATGAAAAGCCTGCGTAGCGGCCTCAAGGAGTGGCTCGGCACGGCGCCGGGCGCGCTCGACCAGCTCGACGTGGGCGCGCGCGTCGAGCATGTGGGCCGCGTCGTGCGCGTCGGCGACGGCGTGGCGAGCGTCGCCGGTTTGCCGCAGGCGCGCCTCAACGAGCTTCTGCGCTTCGAGGATGGCTCGATCGGGCTCGCCTTGCACGTCGATGAGAGCCTCGCTGAATGCATGCTCTTGGTGGGCGGCATCGAGATCGTAGCCGGCACGAAAGTGCGCGGAACGGGCGAGGTGGCGCGCGTGCCCGTGGGGACGGCCCTGCTCGGCCGCGTGGTCGATCCGCTCGGCAATCCGCTCGACGGCGGCGCGCGGCCGGATGCCGAGCGCCTCGACCCGATCGAGCGGCCGGCTCCGGGCATTCTCGACCGCGACCTGATCACCGAGCCGCTGATGACCGGCGTCACCGTGGTCGACGCCATGATCCCGCTCGGCCGCGGCCAGCGCGAGCTCCTGATCGGCGATCGCAAGACCGGAAAGACGGCGCTCGCCGTCGACACCGTCATCAATCAGCGCCGGTCCGACGTCATCTGCGTCTATGCGATGATCGGCCAGAAGGCCTCCACGGTGGAGCAGGTCATCGACGCCGTGCGCGCGCACGGCGCGATCGAGCGCTGCATCTTCGTCGTGGCCGAGGCCAGCACCCTGCCGGGCGCGCAATGGCTCGCGCCATATGCGGCGTGCGCCATGGCCGAGTACTTCCGCGACAAGGGCCAGCACGCGCTCCTCATCCTCGACGATTTGAGCAAGCACGCCATCGTCTACCGCGAGATCTCGCTGCTGTTGCGCCGGCCTCCGGGCCGCGAGGCCTACCCCGGCGACATCTTCTACATCCACTCGCGGCTGCTCGAGCGCGCGTCCAAGCTGTCGGCTGCCCGCGGCGGTGGCTCGCTGACGGCGCTGCCGATCGCGGAGACGCAGGCCGGCAATCTCACCGCCTACATCCCGACGAACCTCATCTCCATCACCGACGGGCAGATCTATTTCGAGCCCAAGCTGTTCTATGAGGGCCAGAAGCCGGCGGTGAACGTGGGCTTGAGCGTCTCGCGCGTCGGCGCCAAGACGCAGGCCCCGATCATCCGGGACGCGGCCGGCAGCCTGAAGCTCGACTATGCGCAATTCCTCGAGCTGGAGGTCTTCACCCGCTTCGGTGCCGTCGTCGACGAGCGGACCAAGGCGCGCATCGAGCGCGGGCGCCGCATCCGGTCGATCCTCGTGCAGCCGCAGTACCGCCCGCTGACAATCGGCGAGGAGACGGCGCTCCTGCTTGCCGTGAAGGAGGGCAAGCTCGATTCCCTGTCCTTGGCTCAGGTCGAGCGGTTCAAGGCCGGCCTCGGCAATTGGCTGGAGCGCATGGCCCCCAAGATCATGGCGCGCGTCGAGGAGGCGGGAACGCTCGAAGCTGAGGAGCAGCAGGCGCTCTTTGCCTCGCTCGACGGCTTCATTGCCGGGCTCGACAAGCCCGCCAGCATGGAGAGCTAGAGGTGGAAGAGCTCATTCGGCTGAAAGCGCGCATCGAAAGCCTGGGCGAGCTGCGCACCTTGTTCTCGGCCATGCGGGCGATGTCGGCGGCGCGTGTGCAGGAGGCACAAGCCGCGCTCGACGGGATCAGACGCTATGCCGCCGTCGTCGAGGGTGCGATCTCGGAGGCCGCAGGCTTGCAGCCTTCCAGCGCGGCGCAATTGTCAGAGGCCGCGCTGCCACCTTCCGGCGCTCTGGTCCTCATCTGCGCCGAGCATGGGTTCGCCGGCGCCTTCAACCGGCTGCTCCTGCAGCGGGCCAAAGCAGAGAAAAGGGCGCACGAGCAACTCGGCATCGTCGGCCGCCGCGGCGCTTCGCTCGCCGAGGAGCACGGCCTTCGCCCCGCTTGGACCTTGGCGATGACGACGCACGTCGCCGGCGTCATCGAGGCTGCGCGGCACGTCGCCTCCCATCTGGGGCAGGCCGCAAGCGTACGGCTCGTCTTCGCCGGCTATCTGTCATCGGGGCGTTTCGAGATTGGAGCGCGGCAGGTCATTCCGATCGATCCGCGCCTGCTCAAGGCGAGTGCCGCGAGAGCGCCGCCGCTGCACCATCTCGATCCGCAGCTCCTGCTGCGGCGCTTGATCGAGGAGCACCTCTTTGCCGATCTCGTGCTCGCCATGATGGAGTCGCTCGCGAGCGAGAACGGCGCGCGGCTGCAGGTCATGAAGGCGGCGGACCGCAACATCGACAATAAGCTCAAGGCGCTGACGCGCCGCTCCCGCAGCGTGCGGCAGGAAGCAATCACGGCCGAGCTTCTTGACGTCGTCACCGGCGCGGAGGCAATCCTTCAATCGTTTCCGGAAGACGCCCGCTGATCTCCGCGCGAAGCCGCCGGGCCACCTCGGCGACCGCGTCGGAAATGGCAGGTGTGAGCGGCGCGCCCGCCTCGAAGGACGCCCCTTCGATGGCATAGACAACACATGTCGGCGGCAGCTGTCCCAGTGCGCGGGCAAGCTCGATCGCCTCGGCAAGCCCGAGCCCGTGCGTCGACAGGCCGAATGTGTGGTGCGGCAGCGGGGTAGCGGCGGCATCGAAGCGCATCACGGTGCCCGCTGGCGCGCCGGACGCGCAGGCATCGACCAGGTAGGCGGCATCGACGCGCTCGATCCGCGCCAGCAATGCCGCCGTCTCGCCGTTCTCCTCGGCAAGCTCGATGTCCTGGCCAAGCGCGCCGCGCAGGCGTTGGACGACCGCGGGTCCGGCCGCGTCGTCCCCCCGATCGGGGTTTCCGATGCCGACCACCATCCGGCGGCTCGCGTGGGGCGCCGTCACGTCAGCCCCGGTCGATGTCGAGGCGGAGGAAGTGGGTGGCGCACGAGATGCACGGGTCGTAGTTGCGCACGGTCTGCTCGCAGCGGTGGCGCAGGGCCTCATCGGGAAGCTCGAGGAAGCCGCCGATGTAGGCGGCAAGGTCCTCCTCGATGCACATCTGGTTCTGTGCGGTGGGGGGCACGATCTTCGCCTCGGCGATCGTTCCGTCCTCTTCGAGCCGGTAGCGGTGATAGAGCAGGCCGCGCGGCGCTTCCGTCGCGCCGTAGCCGACGCTTGCGCGCGGCTCCGCCGGGGATGAACGAACGCTCCGGCTCCTCGTAGGCGTCGATGATCCGCAGCGCCTCGTCGCAGGCATAGAGCACCTCGACTGCGCGCACGACGATGCTGCGGTAAGGGTTGGTGCATGTGGCCCCGAGACCTGCCGCGCGCGCTGCGTCCTTTGCGAGGGGCGACAGCTTGTCGAAGTTGAGGCTGTAGCGCGCAAGCGGCCCGCAGAGATAGGAGCCGGCTCCGATGATGTGCGAGCGCAGCGCGGTCGAGCGCGCGGCATGGCTCTCCTCGAAATGCGCCTCGTAGTCGTGTGGCGTGATCGAAAGCCCGCGGTTGGAGACGATCTTGCCTTGGTTGAGCGGGTATTCGTCAGGGTGCTGGAGCGCAACGAAGGTGTAGTCGCGCTCCCGGTCTGGAAAGTCGAAGGCGGCCGTCCAGGTGACGGTTGCAAGTGCGGCCTCGCGCGCCCGTTTCAGGTTTTCCGCTAACGCTGCCAGCTCGCGGCGGCGCGGCGCGCGGTAGAACCCGCCGACGCGCGCGTTGATCGGGTGAACCTCGCGCCCGCCGAGGAGCGTCAAGATCTCGTTGCCGACCTTCTTCAAGCCGAGCCCGCGGCGCACGGCGTCGCCGTGGTCGCGGGCCATGGCGATGGCGCCGTCGTAGCCGAGGAAGTCGGGCGCATGCAGCATGTAGATGTGCAGCACGTGGCTTTCGATCCACTCGCCGCAATAGAGCAGGCGGCGCAGGTCGCGCAGCGGCCCGGTCACGGTCACGCCGAGCGCGTCCTCCATGGCGTGGATGGCGCTCATCTGGTAGGCGACCGGGCAGATTCCGCAGATGCGCGAGGTGATGTCGTGGGCTTCCGCATAGCTGCGCCCGCGCAGGAACGCCTCGAAGAAGCGCGGGGGCTCGAAGATCGACAGCTCGGCCGACTGCACCGCGCCGTCACGCACCACCACCTTGAGCGCGCCCTCGCCCTCGACGCGGGCCAGATAATCGACCTTGATGGTCCTAGCGCCCATTCTTTGCCTCGTGGCGCTCGCTTTCCTTGCGGAAGGCCGGCGCGTTGGCGTTGAAGCTGCGGTAGAGCCGCTGCAGGGTCCTCTCGTCCATGCCGAGGCTGGCCAGCGCGTGACTGAGCGAGGCCGTATCCGGGGTCTCCGACGGCCCATAGCAGCCGTAGCAGCCGCGGTTATAGGCCGGGCAGATGGCGCCGCAGCCGGCATGGGTGACGGGCCCCAGACACGGCGTTCCGTGGGCGACCATCACGCATACGTTGCCGCGGAGCTTGCAGTCCATGCACACGCTGTGCGCGGGCGTCACGGGGCGGCGTCCGACGAGAAAGGCGGAGATCACCTCCAGCAGCTGCTGCTTGGAGATGGGGCAGCCGCGCAATTCGAAATCGACCGTCACGTGGTCGGCAATGGCGGTCGAGTGGGCCAGCGTCTCGATGTAGTCGGGGCGGGCGTAGACGATCGAGACGTATTGCGCCACGTCGGCGAAATTGCGCAAGGCCTGGATGCCGCCGGCGGTGGCGCAGGCGCCGATGGTCACCAGCGTTTTCGACCGTTCGCGCACGTCGCGGATGCGCTTGGCGTCGTGCGGCGTGGTGATCGAGCCCTCGACCAGCGACAGGTCGTAGGTGCCATCGATCTCCCCCTCCGTCGCCTCCTTGAAGTAGGCGATGTCGATGGCGCCGGCGACGACCAACAGCTCGTCCTCGCAGTCGAGCAGGCTCAGCTGGCAGCCGTCGCAGGAGGCGAACTTCCACACCGCCAGCCGGGGTTTGCGTTTGCTTGCCGCCACCTCAGATCTCCTTCAGCGCCAGCATGGGGCGGATGCGGTCGTAGCGAAACACAGGGCCATCGCGGCAGACGAAGACGGGACCGAACTGGCAGTGGCCGCACAGGCCGATGGCACATTTCATGTTGCGCTCCATGGACAGGTAGATGCAGTCGTCGGCAAGCCCGGCGTCGCCCAGGGCGGCGATGGCGAAGCGCATCATGATCTCCGGCCCGCACACGAGCGCCGTGGTTCGTGCCGGATCGAACCGCGCCCTTGGAAGGAGCGTGGTGACGACGCCGACGTGCCCGTGCCAGGTGGGCAGCGCGTGGTCGACGGTCACCTCCACCTCGATACCGAGCTCGGCGCGCCAGGTATGGAGCTCTTGATGGAACAGGATATCGTTGGGGCTGCGCGTGCCGTAGTAGAGCCAGATCTTGCCGTAGCGCTGGCGCTCGGCGAGCAGCCGGTAGAGCGCCGGGCGCAAGGGCGCCAGCCCGAGGCCGCCGGCGACGACGATCACGTCGCGTCCCTCGGCCTGCGCCATCGGCCAGCCGACGCCATAGGGCCCGCGCATGCCGATAACATCCCCGGCACGCAGCTCGCTCAGCGCCCGCGAGACGGAACCGACCGCGCGCACCGTGTGCACGAGCCGGCTCGCTTCAGCAGGATCGCCGCTCATGCTGATCGGCACCTCGCCCACGCCGAACACCGAGAGCATGTTGAACTGGCCCGGGAGGAAGGCGGGGAGGCGCGCACCGTCGAGGTCGATCTCCAAGGACCAGACATCGGGCCCCTCCTGCCTGCGATGGCGCACGCGCGCGCTGAGCGGCAGCATCGGATCGACGGCATGCGGATAGGACATCGCTGTCTCAGGCCGGAGGTCCATAGACATCGAGCAGCTGCAATCGGGTTGCGTGAAGACGTTGGATGAGGATGGGCACGAACCGCTTCATCATTTCATAGCCGAGATCGTGGTCGGCCTCGCACTTCTGCCGCAGGCAGGTGGCGTCCACCGCGATCGCGCGCACGAAATCGAGGGCCCTCGCATCGTAGGCCCAGCGATAGGGCGGGATCAGCCACGACACGCCCACGATCTCCCCTTCGCCGATGGTCTGAAAGATGATGGGCGCCCGCGCCGGTGCCTTGATCTCGAACGCCACGCGGCCCTGGCGCAAGAGGTAGAGGTGGTCGGCCGGATCGCCCTCGTGGCCCAGGTACTGGCCGGCCTCGAAGTGCACGTTCTTGGCGCAGCCGACGACCAGCTTGCAGAAGTCGTCGTCGGCACCTGCAAAGAAGGCGTGCTCCCTGATGATATGCTCGAGTGTTTTCACCTCCATGACATCCTCCGTCAGCCGCTCTCGCTGTCCCGGATGGCACGCACCTCCTCGGTGATGTCGATGCCGACGGGGCACCAGGTGATGCAGCGTCCGCAGCCGACGCAGCCCGAGGTCCCGAACTGGTCGACCCAGGTGGCGAGCTTATGCGTCATCCATTGACGGTAGCGCGAGCGCGGGCTCGCGCGCACGCTGCCGCCATGAAGATACGAGAAATCCATGGTGAAACACGAATCCCAACGCCGGCTGCGCTCCGTCTGGGTGCCATCAAGGGCGCTTGCGTCCTCCACCGAGGTGCAAAAGCAGGTCGGGCACACCATGGTGCAGTTGGCGCAGGTCAGGCAGCGTTCCGCCACGTTGTCCCAGCGAGGATGGTTGAGATTTCGCAACAAGAGGTCGTGCACATCATCGGAGCGCATCTGGCGCCCCATGGAGGCGGCCGTTTGCGCCACCACCGCCTCGGCGGTTGCAATTTCCGCCTCAGTCGCGTCGCGCTGCGGCAGCTCGGCGAGCAGCTCGCGGCCGGCGTCGCTTCCCGCCTCGACGAGGAACTCGTGGCGGTCTGCCTCGATGATTTCCGTCAAGGCAAGGTCGTAGCCGGCGGAGACCTTGGGCCCGGTGTTCATGGACACGCAAAAGCAGGTGCCGCCCGCCACGGCGCAGTTGACCGCCACGACGAAGGCGCCCGCGCGCCGCGCCTGATAGTCCGGATCGACGTAGGGGCCGCCGAGAAAGACGCGATCCTGGATGGCAATTGCGTGCAGATCGCAGGCGCGCACGCCGATAAAGGCGAAGCGCTCCTCCGGTGTCGGCTCGGCCACGACGCGGACGGCGTCGCCCTCGCGCTTGGCTTGCCACAGGCGCAGCACCGGCGGATGCAGGAAGCGCTTCCACGAATGCGCGCCGACCGCGTAGCCGAACAGCGCCTCGTCCTCGCGCTTGACGAGCCGGTAGCGTCCGCCGTCCTGCTCATCGGTCCAGCCCTGCGGCAGATCGGCGACCCCATCGATGTCGTCGAAGACGATGGCCTCATCGCGCAGCGTCGGCCCGAGAACCCGGTGCCCCCGGCTCTTGAGGGCGCCGAGGAGTCTCTCGAGGCCGTCGAGCGTCAAGATGGCCTGTTGGACGGGGTGCATCGCAGCAGCTTTCGATCCCGGGGCCGCGCGCAGAGGTCGCGCTCGAGCATCTACACGCAGGCAGGCTTGCCGCAATAGCGCTTGCGCAGCGGCGATGCAACATGTGTCCGCGTCTCAGACACTACTACAGGCGGCAATTGTCATCTGCTTGACATCGATGACGGCAAGCGGCCGCTGCCCGCGCCTCATTCTCCCCAGAATGGATTTGCGCGCGAGACCGTCACCTTCTGATGGAGGGGGAACACCCAGGTCGGCGGCAGCTGGACCTTGGCCAGCTGGTTGCGGTCGGATGGCTGGAATGTGTTCTGGAACTCCTTGGGCAGCGTATCGGTGACGGGGAGGATGTCCGTGACCGTTCCGCGCTCGGTGTGCTTCCCATCCGTCACCGACAGCTTCATCCCGATGGTGATGGGGAACAGATAGCGGCGCGGCAGGTAGACGAGGACGTAGGGCTCGCCCCAATAGATGGAGAGGATGGGCTCGCCCGGACGGTAGACGTTGCCGATGAAGGGCACGCTCGCACCCACGGCACCGCTGACCGGCGCGTGCACCAGCCCGTTCGCATAGAGCTTCTGGAGGTCCCCAAACGTGGAGTCGGCGTCGGTGCGGGCCTCCTCCAGCGCCGACAGCTCCTCCTTGAGCACGCGCGATTGCGAGGTGAGACTGATGCGGTCCTTGCTCGCCTCGTATTCGGCCTTCAAAGCGTCCGCGTAAGGGGCCGATCTCACGAACCCTTCCTTCTGCATGCCCTGGAATTGCGTGATCACCCGTTGGGCCTCGGCCTCGCGGCGCTCGGCAACCGGGAGCAGTTGCTCGACGGAATCGGCGCGGATTTTGAACTCGGTGAACTTGGCTGCGAGATCGGCGCGTTTGAACGACAGGTCGGCAATGCGCTCCAGCACGTCCAACGACTGCAACTGCAAGAGCGGCTCGCCTTTCTTGATGGTCTGTCCCTGCTTGACGTCGACTTTCTGCACGCGGGCGATATAGGTCGTCGCCACCACGGTGTGGTCGCGCAGGACGAGCCCGTCGGCACGCAAGAGGAGGAAATCCCCGAAAAAATAGTTCAAGACCGCGAGCGTGAACGCGGCCAGCAGTGCCAGGTAGATGATGCGCCCGATCGAGCCACGCGCCACGCGCTGCTCGTTGGGGATGTTGTCGGGCCGAAGCCGTTTCCTGAGGGCTCTCATGTCGTCACTTGCGCACGAGGTGAACTTTTTTGGGCACGTAGGAATCGCGATAGGACGCCCGGAACACCCATTCCTGCACGTAGGCCGCGACCCGTACCATGCGCATGAGGAAGCCGTAGAAGGGGCTGTAGGCCAAGAGGTAGGGCATGAGGCTCAGGCCGCGAGCCTTCGGCGTCATCCAGGCGGCGATAAGAAAAGTGAAGAGGTCCAAGGTCCACATGCCGATCTGCGCCGCCATGAGGATCAAGGGAGCAAAGTCGCCGTACATGACGAACAGCCACACCAGGTAGAAGGGGAAGACGAAGGCCGCGAGGACGTTGAAGATGATGAAGTCGAGCTCGTGCAAGAGCTCGATGACGTCGAAGCGCGTGCTGAAGGGGTTGAGCAGGGTGCGGTGCTTGCGGTAGCGCAGGCGGACGGCGTCGCGCTCCCAGCGAAAGCGCTGCCGCGTCAGGGCCATCAGCGTCTCGGGCACGTCGGTGTAGCAGATCGCATCGGGAGCAAAGACGGTCGTCCAGCCGGCAGAGCGCAACCGAAGCGTGACGTCGAGGTCCTCGCCGCCGCCCGAGTCGAGCCCGCCGACGCGCGCCAGCGCCTCGCGGCGAAAGGCGCCGAAGGCGCCCGACACGCAGCTCATCATGTCGGTCAGATTGGCGGCCTGTTTGCCCTGCGAGATTGAGATCATGTACTCGATCGCCTGGCAGGCGGTGACGAGGCTCGCCTTCGGGTTGCGCACGATGATGTTGCCGGCCACACCCCCTACGCGCGGATCGGCGAACGGCTCGATGATGTCCCTCAGTGCGTGGCGGTCGAAGGTGCAGTCGCAGTCGACGTTGACGATGACGTCTCCGGTCGTGCGGCCGACGGCCAGATTGACGCCGGCGGACTTCCCGCCGCGCATTTGCGTGCAGTGGGCTTCAGTGATGAGCCCGCGGGCTTGCAGCTCGCGCAGCCGCTCCGGCATGCGGTCGGTCGAGCCGTCGCTGACGACGATGATCTCATCGGGCGGCCGGCTCTGCTCGCGCAAGGAGATGACGCAGCGCTCAATCGAGTCCTGCTCGTTGTGCCCGGCGATCACGA
The DNA here is from genome assembly GCA_963728165.1 of uncultured Alphaproteobacteria bacterium. Taxonomy (GTDB): domain Bacteria; phylum Pseudomonadota; class Alphaproteobacteria; order Rhizobiales; family Hyphomicrobiaceae; genus Hyphomicrobium_A. The sequence goes on from CAVSIY010000006.1 coordinate 933,298, forward strand.
CGCTCAGCCGCTCGACGTTATATGGCTTCCATCGGTTCGAACGGACGGCGAGCGCCAGCGTTGCAATGATGCCCAGCGTGTAGCGCGGGAACTCGAAGATGATCACGAACCAGAACAGCGTGAAAAGGCTTACTCCGCTCTGCGAGACTAGGAACGCCAGGCTTTCGTTGGTTATGTGCCACATCAGGAGAAGTCCTCCGCACCGAACGCCTTGAACTTGGCGCCGAGGTCGAAGCGGACCGTTGCCTGGGCGGCATCGCGCAGCGTGTCGAACTCCGTCTTCGCCTGCTCGGGGCCGATATCGCGCAACAAGGCGAAGTCATAGGACTGGCCCTTGACCACCATGTCGGTCTTGTGGAGGGCTGCGCGCATGTTCTCGATGAAGAGGTCGCGCGCTTGCGCGAACTGACGTGCACCGTGCTCGGCCGTGATCTCGCGCTCCTTCTCATATGAGATGTTGACGAGCGTGAACGGGATCTTCTCGTCGTTGAAGCGTTTGGCGGCGGCATTGAGCGCGACGATGAGTTCGATCGGCAGGTCTGCGAACCGCAGGACATCGTTCACCTGACCGAGGAATGCGTGACCGTACTCGGCAAGCCCGACGCCTTCGTCGGTGAGCCGGTAGGAATAGACGTCGCGCGTGGGACAGCTCTCCGAATCCGTGTGGGCACTGCAGTCGAGGCAGACGAAGCCGATGGCGGGCTCGGAGGCGGCGTGGCCGCACGCCTGGCACACGATCATGGTGCCGGGCCGATCGTAGTCGAAGCCGAAGTGCGACAGCTCGCGGCGGCATTTGGGGCATATGAGCTGATCGCCGTTGCGGAACCCCAACTCCGGCCCTTGGTAGGCGCACTTGAAGTGATGAAGGTAGGGCTCCTCGATGAGGTCGGCCGAGCGGCACTTGGCGCATTCCTCACGCACATGCATGCGGGCGGAATCACAGCGGGGGCACACGTGGAAGCGGTCGAAGAACTCGCGCTTGAACAGGCCGCGCTCGCACAGGCTCTCCGCCTCGCGGGCGACCAGGGGCCCGCTCAAGGTCGTGTTGTAGGAAATGAAGCTCTTGGATTCGGCATCGAGGACCGCGGTGAGTGGGACTGCCGAGACGTACACACGACCGAGCAGCTCCTCGCTCAAGCTCTCGCTGAGCAGGATATCGCGATGCAGTCGCGTGCGCTGTGCTTGAAAGCGGCCGATGAGCTCCGCAATGCTAGCGGCGTCCTGGGCATTGAGCTTGGAGGCATCGAGGTCGGCCTTGGTTCCCAGCGTGCCCGTGAAGTCGATCGTCGGCAAGGCGTAGAGCGCCTTGCGGCGCCAGATGGTCACCAGCTCGTCGGTGGAGACAGGCTCCCTGATGAGGAGGGCGTCGAAGCGCGGATCGCCGAGCGTCGCCTGTAGTCCGCGCGCGGAAAGCCGGGTCGCATCCAGATCCTCCGGCCATGCGATGAGCTGGTAGCCGAGCTCATCAAAGAACGTCGGCGGCTTGGCTGCGGCCTCGACCGGTGTCGGCGCCGCCGCTGCAGGGCGTGCCTCGCCGATCTGCTGCTCCCTGATGTTGGCCTGCTCCTCCACCAGCTTGCCGACCTCGTAGATGTCGAGCGGCTTGGGAATAATGTGGTCGAAGACCTCGCAGCCTTCCTTGTGGGCGAGCAGGCCCTCCATGTCGGCCGTTATTGCGATCAGCCGCGGCAGCTTGCGGCCATTGGCGTCTTTCTTCAGGGTCGCAGCGACCTGCAACCCATCCATGTGGGGCAAGTGGAAGTCCAGGAGCGCCACGTCATAGTCGTGCGTGCGCAGGGCCTCCAAGGCCTGCAGCCCGTCGGTCGCGATGTCGACCTGATGTCCCCGCTGATTGAGCAAGAGCTTCAAGAGCTCGTGCGTGATGGGGCTGTCCTCGGCAACGAGCACTTTGCGGCCGGCGACGGCTCGCGGCGGGGACTGTGGGTTTTTGGCAGCGACTGCGGTCATTTTTGTTCTTGTGGCGGAGTATCAGTACGCAAAGATTCCTGCCGGTCGCGTCGGGGGCGCCGGAGGAGCAATCGTTCTCGATCCTTGAAGATCGCGCTGATCCTTGCGCGAGCTTTGGCAGATAAAAGGTTACGAACGGGTCTCGACATCGGCTTGATTGGCCCAAAGTACGAGCGACAGCCCAAGTCTGCGCATCGTTCATGATTTGTTACCCCGGTCTGTAAATTTCGGGTGTCTGCAGGCTGCAGAGATGTTTTTCCTCAATCCGGGGGAATTGAGCCCCACGCGCTGGGGCGCGCCAGCGCGCCGCTGTCGGCGCCTATTGACTTTGGGTGCCGGGTAACCTTATTTTGCAGTTGCAAATCATTCGCAACTGGGTCCGTACAGCCGGCCCTGTGGGCTGGACAAGGTGGGAGTGCGGAGACATCGATGCAGGACGTGGCCAAGCCACAGGAGCCGCCTGTAAGCCTCCCGCCCGGCGGCTGGAAGCGTGCGCGCGGCGAGCCGTCCCTGCGCGAGGTGTGGGGCTCGATCCCCGTGAGCGGCGTCGGTTGGCGCCGGCTGCTCGCCTTCCTCGGTCCGGGCTACCTCGTCTCCGTTGGATACATGGACCCCGGAAACTGGGCGACGTCGCTCGCCGGCGGCTCCACGTTCGGCTACGCGCTGCTGTCGATCGCGCTCCTGTCCAACCTGATGGCGATCCTCTTGCAGGCGTTGTGCGCGCGTCTCGGCTTCGCGACGGGCCGCGACCTGGCGCAGGCCTGCCGCGACGCCTACCCCAAGCCGGCGAGCTATGTCCTCTGGGTTCTGGCAGAGATTGCCATTTGCGCCACCGACGTGGCCGAGGTCATCGGCACCGCGATCGGGCTCAATCTCTTGTTCGGCATTCCGCTCGAGCTTGGCGTGTTCATCACCGCGCTCGACGTCATCCTGATCCTTTATCTGCAGAACCTCGGCTTCCGTTGGATCGAGGCCTTCGTCGTGGGCACGCTGTTGGTGATCGCCGCCTGCTTCGGCATCCAGGTCGCCATGGCACAGCCCGACATGCGGGAGGTGATCTTAGGCTTTGCGCCGACGGTCGAGATCGTGCGCAACCCGGAGATGCTCTACCTCGCCATGGGCATTATCGGCGCGACCGTGATGCCGCATAATCTCTATCTTCACTCGTCCATCGTGCAGACGCGCATTGTCGCCGACACGATCCCCGCCAAGCGCGAGGCCATCAAGTTCGCGACCATCGATTCAACCGTCGCACTGATGCTGGCGCTGCTCGTCAACGCTTCGATCCTCATCCTCGCCGCCGCGACCTTTCACAAGGCGGGTCAGTACGGCGTAGCTGATCTCGAGGACGCCCAGAAGCTTTTGACCCCGTTGCTCGGCTCCGCGTGGGCCGCCACGCTCTTCGGTGTGGCGCTACTGTGTTGCGGTCTCAACTCGACCGTCACCGCGACGCTCTCGGGCCAGATCGTGATGGAAGGCTTCATCAACGTGCGGCTGCCGGCGTGGGCGCGCCGGCTGGCGACGCGCGGGCTCGCCATCATTCCGGCCGCCATCGCGACCGTGCTCTATGGTGCGGCGGGAACGGGCAAGCTGCTCATTCTGAGCCAGGTCGTCCTCTCAATGCAGCTTCCGTTCGCGATCGTCCCGCTCGTCATGTTCACCGCCGACCGCCGCAAGATGGGCGAGCTCGTGTCTCCGCTCTGGGTGACGGGACTGGCCGTGCTGGTCGCGGTCGTGGTGATCGTCCTCAACGTGAAGCTCGTGTTCGATGTTCTAGCCGGCTAGCCGGGATTGCTTACTCGGCTGGCTCAGGCGGCGGCGTCACCGCGGCGTTCTCGCTTACCTTCTCCTCACGGTGATGCTCACGCGCCACGTAGGTGTAGACCGCGGGCGTCACGAACAGCGTGAACAGCGTCCCGATCGTCATGCCGAAGGCGATGACGATGCCGATGGCAAACCGGCTCGCCGCGCCGGCGCCGGAAGCGAAGATCAAGGGCACCATGGCGATGACCATGGCGGCCGTGGTCATGAGGATCGGGCGCAAACGAATGGCGGCGGCGTGCTCGATCGCCTCGCGCCGACCCAAGCCCTCGTTGATCTGCAGGTGGTTGGCGTAGTCGACCATCAGGATGCCGTGCTTGGAGATGAGGCCGATCAGCGTCACGAGGCCGATCTGCGTGTAGATGTTGACGGTCGCGAGGCCGGCCGTGAGCGGAATGAGGGCGCCGAAGAGCGAGGTCGGCAGCGCGATCAGGATGATCAGCGGATCGCGGAAGCTTTCGTACTGCGCCGCCAGCACCAGATAGATGATGATGAGCGCGAAGACGAAGGTGACGACGAGGCGGCTGCCCTCCTGCACGTACTGCCGGCTCTCACCCTGAAAGTCGTAGGTGAAGCCCTCCGGGAAGATGTCCGCTGCTTTGGCTTTGAGGAAATCGATGGCCTCGCCGACCGTTCGCCCCGGGAAGGGGACGCCCGAGAGGATCGCCGAGTTGAGCTGCTGGAAGCTCGTCAGCGCATTGGGCTGCACCGACTTCCTCACGTCCACCACCGTCGACAGCGGGACCAGTTGGCCGGAGGAGGTTCGCACCTGGTAGCGCTTGATCAGGTCGGGCTTGAGCCGGAAGGCGCGCGGCACCTGCGGGATCACCTGGTAGCTGCGGCCGTACAGGTTGAAGCGATTGACCCAGTTGCCGCCGAGCAGCGTCGCCAGCGAGGCACCGATGTCCTGCATGGTGATGCCGAGCCGGTTGGCTTTGTCGTGGTCGATCTTCACCTCGACCTGAGGCGTGTCGAACTTCAAGTCCGTATCGGTGAAGATGAAGAGGCCGCTTTTCTTGGCTTCCTGCTGCATCTTGTCGAGCACTTGCGCGAGCTGCTCGTAGTCCGCCGTCGTGGTGATGACGAACTGCAGCGGCGGTCCGCCGGTCGACCCCGGCAGCGACGGCCGACCGAACGACAGCACCTGGCCGCCGGCGATGCCCCCCACCTTCGGCTGCAAGCTCTGCAAGATCTGCGCCTGCGTCCGGTGGCGCTCTTCCCAAGGCTTGAACAGGATGCCGGCGAAGGCCTGATGCACGTTGCCGCCCATGCCGTTGATGGCGAACACGTGCTCCTTTTCCGGCACCCCGTCGAACACCTTGTTGAGATGGGCCGTCACCTGCTCGAGGTAGTCGAGATTGCCGATCTGCGGCGTCTTCACGATGTTGAAGATGATGCCCTGGTCCTCAGCCGGCGCCAGCTCCTTTTGTGCCGTCGAATACATGAGCCCCGTGGCGAAGATCACGCCGACGAGGACGAGCAGGGTGACGGGGCGGTAGTTGAGCGTGCGGCCGAGGCGGCGCTGGTAGCGCTTCTTGAGCCCCTCGAACCTGCGGTCGAGGAACTTGACGAAGCGCCCCGACGAAAGCTCCGACGAGAGCAGCTTGGAGCACATCATCGGCGAAAGGGTGAGCGCGATGACGCCGGAGACGATGACCGCACCGGCGAGCGTGAACGCGAACTCGCGGAACAGCGTGCCCGTCAGGCCGGCCACGAAGCCGATCGGCGCGTAGACCGCCGCCAGCGTGATCGTCATGGAGATGATCGGCACCGCGATCTCGCGCGCGCCGACCAGCGCCGCGTCAAACGAGTTCATGCCCGCCTCGATGTGGCGGTGGATGTTTTCCACCACCACGATCGCATCGTCGACGACCAGGCCGATGGCGAGTACGAGCGCCAGCAGCGTCAAAAGGTTGATCGAGTAGCCGAGCGCCAGCAGCGCAAACATGACGCCGATGAGCGACAGGGGGATGGTGACGATGGGGATGAGGGTCGAGCGCAGGCTGCCGAGAAACAGGAAGATGACGACGATGACGATGACGGCCGCCTCGATTAGCGTCTTCTGCACCTCGCGGATGGAGGCGTCGATGAACTTGGTCGAGTCGTAGGCGATGGCCGCGTCGAGCCCCGGCGGCAGCTGCGACACGATCTCGGGGAAGGTCTTGCGCACATCGGAGATGACGGTCAGCGGATTGGCAGTCGGCGTCGAGTAGATGCCGATGAACACCGCCTTGAGCCCGTCGAACACCGAGGAGGAATCGACGTTCTCGGCCCCGAGATCGATGTTGGCGATGTCGTCGAGGCGGACCAGCGCGTCGCCGCGCGCGGCGACGACGAGCCGGCCGAACGCAGCGGCGTTATCGAGCGATGTCGCCGCGTTGATCGTCAGCTGCACGAAGTCGCCCTTTATCTGTCCGGCGGCCGTCGTGAAGTTGTTGGCCGCGAGCGCGTCGTGCACCTGCGTCGGCGTCACGCCGAGCGCTGCCATCTTGTCAGGATTGAGCCAAATGCGCATCGCGAACACCTGGCCGCCGAGGATCTGCGCGTTGGCGACGCCATTGACGGTTTGCAGCTTCGGCTGCACCACGCGCGTCAGGTAGTCGGTGATCTGCGATGAGGTCATCACCTTGCTGTTGAACGACAGGTACATAAGCGCGGTAGATTCGCCCGTCTGCTTGACGACGGTGGGGTTCTGCGCCTCGCGCGGCAGCACGCTCTGCACCTGGTTGACCTTGGCCAAGACGTCGGTCACGGCCCGGTCGGGGTCGGCATCGAGGCGCAGGTTCAGCGTCACCGTGCTCACGTTCTGCTGCGAGGAGGAGGTGAGCGTGTCGATGCCTTCGGCGCTCGCCACCGCCTGCTGAATGGGTACGGTGATGAAGCCCTTGATCAGGTCGGCATTGGCACCCGGGTACACGGTCGTGATGGTGATCGTGGTGTTGGTGAGCTCGGGGTACTGGCGCACGGGCAGATTGAAGGCGGCGCTCAAGCCGACGAGCAGGATCAAGAGGCTCACGACTGAGCTCAGCACCGGTCGGCGGATGAAGATGTCCGTGAATGTCATGAACGAAGCCTTCGCTATGGCTTGGGGAGCTCAGGCGGGGGCTTGAGCGCTTGCGCGTTATCGATCTTGACGTGGCCGCCGTTGTTTAGCTTGAGCTGGCCGGTGGTGACGACCACCTCGCCCGTCTTTAGCCCCGAGGTCACGGCGACGAGGTCGTCGCGCACCTGGCCTGTCGTCACGAACCGGCGCTCCACCACGAACACGGCGTCGGCGGCAGGCTGTGCCGGCACCGTGCCGCCGCCCTCTTCGGGTTTGACGACGTAGACGCTGTCGCCGTAGAGGCTGTAGGTGACGGCCGTGCGCGGCACGGTGACGACTTGCGATGGCTCGCCCGCCAATACCGCCACGTTGGCGAACATGCCCGGCAGGAGCTTGCGGTCGGGGTTGGGGAGCGTGCCGCGCACCAGCAACGTGCGCGTCTCCTGCGACACGCGCGCATCGAGCGACGTGATCTTGCCCTTGAAGACCTTGTCGGGGAACGCATCGACGGTGAGCTCGACGACCTCATCCTTCTTGAGCAGGCCGATGTTCTGCTCGGGCATGGGAAAGTCGACCCAGATGGGATCGAGCGCCTGCAGCGTCACCAGCGTCAGGCCGGGCGACACGTATTGACCGAGCTCCACCTTGCGAATGCCGAGCCGCCCGGCGAATGGGGCCAGGATCGATTTCTGCGCGATCAGCGCCTTGATGCGGTTGACGGCAGCGGCTCCGGTGTCGCGCTTGGCGAGCGCGGTGTCGACATTGGCCTCCGACGTCACCGACTTGCGCAACAGGTCGGTCTGGCGCTTGTAGGCGATATCGGCCTCGCGCAGCGTCGCCTCCGCGCTCTCCAGATCCGCGAGCTCCACGTTGATATCGAGCTGGACGAGCTTGTCGCCCTGGGGAACATCTTGACCGCTCTCGAAGCCGAGGGCCGTCACGATGCCGGCGACCTGTGAGGCCACGTCGACGCCCTGCGAGGCAATCAGCGTGCCGATGGCGGGCAGCCGCAGGACCCACTCGCGCGATTGCGCCGCTTCGGCCGTAATCGTGGCTGGCGGCGGCGTCTGCTTCGCCAGGAAGCCCTTGATCATCTGCGGCTTGAAGACGAGCTGGAAGTAGGCAAGCCCGCCGAGGAAGACTGCCAGGATGACGATGGCGATGAACAGTCGCTTGATCATGGTCGGTCCCACACGAGGCGCAGCGCTTAGTCGCGCGCGAACTGGCTGCGGACCCGGGGGGAACCGCTTTGGAGGAAGGTCAGGGTTTAGCCGAAGCAGGATGCGCCGTCAGCCGAAATTGTCCCGGTGCCCGTGCACCATGGACCCGGATGCGTTGCTCCGGAATTTAATGCAGGCCACGCCCCTTGCGAAATTCGCATTGACATGCAGGGCCGCGAGAAAGACGCATCCTGGCTCGGCCGGTTTGCGCCCAGCCGGATTGCGTGTGGCCGGCGCCTACGCCTCGATGCGTTCGGCGAGCTTGCCGAGCCAGGCTGCCACGTCTTCGGGCCCGTGCAAGTCGACGTCGGTGCGGCCGAAGTGGCCGCCGGCAACCCTGAGGCCTACGCCACCGAGCTTCTCCGCCGCGGCAAGGGCGGGGACGTCGCCAGCGTCGTCGCCGATCATGACGGGCATGCGGCCGGCGAATTCCGGCAGCGCCGCGAGCCTCTCGAGGGCGGTCCCTTTCGAAAGGCCCTCCGGGATGACCTCGAACAGTTTGCGCCCGGGACAGAGCACGAGGTCATCGCGGAATCGTGCGATGAGCGTGCGGATCTCTGACTCGACGACGGGCTTCAGGTCCGGATTCTGCCGGTAGTGGATGGCGAGGCCCGGACCTTTGGGCTCGGCGATGATGCCCGGCAGGCGATCGGCAAGGGACGTGAGCTCGGCGACGAGCGGCTCGGGGAGCGCGGTCGCCACGCGCACGATCGGTCCACCGGGCGTGGTGCGCAGCTCCGCGCCGTGCACGCCGCCGCCGACGAACTTGGCGGGGGCGAGCAACGCGTCGATCTCCGCCAACTGCCGGCCGGTGAGTATGGCGAAGGCGCCGCCGAGGCCCTTGGCGACGCGTAGGAGCAGCTCGGGCAGCCCCGCAGGGACCACCACCTCACCCGGCGTCGGCGCGATGTCGAGCAGCGTTCCATCGACGTCGAGGAAGAGCGCGCACTGGGCCGGATCTCCGCTAAGGATATCCGCCGCTGCGGAGGATCGCCTCCCCATCCGGTGGGTACTCTGCAAGGCTTTGGCTCCTTCGGCAGCGATTGTGGCCCATACACCCCTTTCGCGGGAGGCAAGTCCTACTCGCTGAGAGGGCATCGGGGAAGCACCTAGTTGGGCGCTGCACACGAGTTTAAGGCGATTGTTGCAGCGGCCATTTGCGCAAGCCGGGCTCCTTGGCGGCCAGGAGCTGCTGTTCGATCGCCTCGCGCCGCATGAGGCCCGTCTGGGTGTCGACATGGCCAACGACGCTGGCTGCGTTGATCGTCGCCGCCCGGAGCGCCTCCTCGCCCGAACGGCCCAGCGCAAGGAAGGCGGCAAACGTCGCGGCAAAGGCGTCGCCCGCGCCGGCCGTGCCGGCAACCTCGGCTTGAAGCGCGGGGCAGAAGAGGATCTCGTCCTTGGCGCAGGCGAAGGCGCCGCCGCGGCTGTCGGTCAGGAGCACACAACCGGTGCCGAGCTTGCGCAAGGCGGCGAAGAAGGCGGGCAGGCTCATCTCGAAACCGCCGCCGACAAGCCCGCGCGCCACCAGCGCCGGGGGATGCTCGCCGCGCTCCAGCGCCAGCGTCGGCCCTCCCTCGCCGAACGCGCCGACGAGGTTTGCGACCATCACGTCGGCTTCCGGCCGGTTGATGGCGAGAATGTCGACCTTCGAGAGGCAATCGAGGAAGTCGCCGGCGTGCGCAGAGAGCTGCCGCACACCCGGGTTGACTGCGACCAACGCCGCGTTGGCCTTGGCCTTGTCGATGATCAGCGGATAGCAGTCGGTGGATTGGTTGGAGAGATTGGATACGTAGACGAGGTCGACCGCGAATGCATCCTCGTGCAGGTCGGCGGCCTCAATCAGCGTGTTTGCTCCCCGGAAGGTGAAGACCGCGGCGTTGCGCTCGTGCGAGGAGATGAGGACGGATGCTCCCGTGGGGGCATTGCCGTCGTGGTTCACCCAGCGGGTCGAGATGCCTTCCGCGTTCAATCGCGCCAGGATCATCTCGGCCCGATCGTCGTGGCCGAGCTTCACCAAGGTGGCAACGTCGAGCCCCAAGCGGGCCATGGCGACGGCCGAGTTGATGGCGCCGCCGCCGCAGTGGGTGGAGACCTCCAGCAATTCAGTCTTGCGGCCTTCCTCCAGCAGGAGAAACGAGGTCTCCGCGTTGAGCATGGCCATGCGCTCGATGCGATCGCTCTCGATGATGGCGATCGTGTCGATCATCGCACCGCCGATGGTCAGTGCCTTCATCCACTCCTCTCAGGGGAAGAACCAGCGGAAGCGACATGCGCTCCACCGAGCAGGCCGGCGCGCTCAGTTCGAGCGCGCGCGCGGCGAGACGCGGGCAAGCTCGATTTCTTGCAGGGCCTTTCTGGCGGCCTCGGACGGCGAGCCGAAGGGGATCCCCGGTTTGCGCCGGGAGACGTTCTCCAGCGTGTTGAGGAACGATCGGCACCAGGAAAACGTGTCGTGGGCGCGAATTCCGGTCAGCAGCGCGCGGTGGCGCTCCTGGCGTTCCTGCAGGCCCATCTCCAGCGCGACCTTGATGGTATCGGCCATCTCCTCGACGTCGTAGGGATTGACGATCAGCGCCTGTTTCATCTGCTCGGCAGCACCGGCGAAGCGCGAGAGGATGAGGACGCCGGGGTCCTCGGGGTCCTGTGCCGCGACGTATTCCTTGGCCACGAGGTTCATGCCGTCGCGCAGCGGAGTGACGATGCCGATGCGCGATTGGCGGAAGACGTCGACCAGCATGCGGCGCGGCGTCGAGCGGTGAATGTATTGGATCGGCACCCAGTCGAGCTCGCCGAATTTTCCGTTGATGGTTCCCGACAGCGTTTCGAGCTCGTGGCGAATGTCGGCATAGGCGACAACGCTTTCGCGCGTGGGGGGCGCGATCTGCGAGAGAATGACCTTGCGGCGGTAGTCGGCGTACTTCTCCAGGAAGCGGGCGAAGGCGCGAAACTTTTGCGGCAGCCCCTTCGTATAGTCGAGCCGGTCGACGCCGATGAGGCGGATCGCAGACGGCAGCTGTTCGCGCGCGCGCTTGGGCCGCGACTCGACGAAGGAATCGACATCGATGCCGACGGGGAAGCTCGCGATCGCCAGCTCGCGGTTGAAGGCGCAAATCCTCCCGTCCTGCAGAATGCGGCCGAAGACACCGTCCTGCAGATAGTCGATGAGATTGCCGACATCGGCCTTCGTCTGCAGCCCGACGAGATCATAGGCGGCAAGGCCGCGCGCGAGTTCGCGATGCTCGGGGATCGCCAGAAACGTCTGCGCGGGGGGAACGGGAATGTGCAGGAAGAAGCCGATCGGGTTCTCGACGCCGAGCTTGCGCAGCTCGGCGCCCAACGGGATCATGTGATAGTCGTGAACCCAGATGGTGTCGTCGGGACGCAATAGCGGTCGCAGCGCGTGGGCGAAGCGCTTGTTGACGTCGAGATAGCGTTGGTAGTAGCCGGCCTCGAACTGCGCCAGATCGAGGCGCGAGTGGAACACGGGCCACAGCACGCCGTTCGCGTAGCCGAGATAGTATTCCTTGTATTCGCGATTGCTGAGGGGAAGCGTTGCGATGGTGGCCGTGCCGGTTTCCGAAATATCGGCCGTAGTGCGCAGCTCCTCGCTCTTTTCGCCGATCTTGCCGCTCCAACCCAGCCACAGGCCATTGCGGGCGCGCAGCACGTCCGCAATGGCAATCACGACGCCGCCGGCCTGAGCAGCCTTGCTGAGATCGGCGACGCGATTTGAGACCAGGACGATCCGGCTCATCATGCTCCTGTAGGGTTGCCGGAGACTATAGCAGCATCTTCGGCGCTGCGGGCGACAATCCCCCCGGTTTGGCCGCGACATTAGCGGGCAAACATTTATCGGCAGTTATGGTTCCGTCGGTCCACCGAGGGGCTGCAGCGCCTGCATTGGCGATGCGACCGCGACCGCTCAGGGCGACGACCAAGCCTCTTCCCAGCTGCGCGAGAGCTGGATGCCAGTATTGATGACGCCGGCCATGCAATAGGTCTGGGGGATGTTGCCCCACAGCTGCCCGGTCACGGGATGAATATCCTCGCTGAGAATTCCGTAGGAGTTGGAGCGGGCGAGGACGTCGGCGTAGATCTCCCGCGCTTTCTCCTTCTGGCCGATCGCGGCCAGCGCGTCGGCGTACCAGAACTGACAGACGAGGAATGCGGTCTCCGGCGCCCCGAAATCGTCCTCGGCGGTGTAGCGCATGACAAAGCCGTTGCGGCAAAGCTCTTTGCCGATGACGGCGCAGGTCTTGCGAAAGCGCTCGTCGCTCGCGGGCAGCAGCCCGAGCTCTGCCAGCAGCAGCACGCTGGCGTCGAGGTCGTCGTGGTCGAGCGCTCCGGCGATTGCGCCCCACTTGTTGCTCCAGGCCCGCGTCAGGATCTCGCCCCGCAGCTTTTCGGCGTGGGAGCGCCAGAAGCGGGCGCGGTCATCGAGGCCCAAGAGCGCGGCGACGCGGGCCAAGCGGTCGCATGCCACCCAGCACATGGTGGCGGAATGCGTATGAATGCGCTGGCGGCCGCGGTATTCCCAAGGGCCGGCGTCCGGCTCCAGAAACAGGCGCCGCGCCTGATGTCCCAAGGGCTCGAGACGGCGGAACAAAAACTCGTCACCCATGCCGGGCAGGCGCTGGTCGAGGAACATGTGGGAGGCGCCGAGGATGACGCTGCCATAGGCGTCGTGCTGCATCTGCTCGGAAGCTTGATTGCCGATGCGTACGGGCCCCATGCCGCGGAAGCCGGCGAGGTCCTCGGCGATGTACTCCCTCAGCGACTGGTTGTGAATGATGCCGTAGACGGGCTGCAGCGGTCGCTCGATATCCACGGCCAGCGTCGTGATGTAATTGATGTAGTCCTCCATCGTCTGGGTCGCGCCCAGGCGATTGAGGGCGCGGATGACGAAGTAGGCATCACGCAGCCAGCAGTAGCGGTAGTCCCAGTTACGTTGTGTTCCGGGTGCCTCGGGTATGGAGGTGGTGTGTGCGGCGATGATCGCACCTGTCTCCTCGAAATTGCACAGCCGCAAGGTGATGGCCGCCCGGATGATGGCCGACTGCCAGTCGAGCGGAATGCCGAGGCCACGCACCCAGTCGCGCCAGTAGTCGCGCGTGCGCTCCAGGAACTCGCGCGAGACCGTATCGACGGAGGCCTCGAGCGGCTCGTCGGGGCCGAGGATCAGCGTGATCGGATGCGTCAACGCGAACGGCGTCTCGTTGGCGATATAGGACAAGGGCGCGTCCGTCGTCAGGCGCAGCACGTCGACGCCGCCGGTGAAGCGCATGTGGTTGGAGCCGATCGCCTGACAGTGTCCCGGCTGCCCGTAGTTGAATGTCGGCCGCAGACGGATGCTGATGCGCGGCAATCCGCGGAGGGGCTCGATGCGGCGCAGGATCTGTGCGGGGTGAAAGGCACGCTCGTAGCGCATGAAGCGCGGGGCGAAGTCGGTGATCTTGACCGCGTTGCCGCTGGAGTCCTCTAAAATCGTCTCGACGATCGCCGTGTTGCGGACGTAGCCCGACCGCGCCTTGGGCGTGCCGTTGTCGTGTATGACCACGTCGCAGAAGCCCTTCTCCTCGTCGCCTGCGAGCAGACGCGAGAAGACGGGATCGCAATCGAGCCGCGGAAAGCACCACCAGACGATGCGCCCGTGCGCGTCGACGAGAGCGGCGATGCGCCCGTTGCCGATGGGGGCAAGCTCGAGGCGATCGGCGGGAGAGAGACTCTTGCTGTCACCCATTCTGGCGTCTTATCCGGCGTCTTAAGAGAACGTTGCGATTGGCCCGTTGCGGGGCGCACGGATCATTGCAGAATTTGGTTATTATCGCCTTTGGGCGGCAACGTTTGGCCGCTTGCGGACCCAGCCCTTTAGGGCGTGCACGCGCCCCTGTCCAGGCTTTGGCGGTGCGCCATGGCGCCTTGTCCGCCGTTCATGGCGGCTTGTCGCTAAGGCAAGAGCGGCTTGCACAGGGGGTACGGAGCCGGCACGAGGCGCGCACAAAGCGGGCTCCTTGAAGCCCGCCGGCGCGCCTCCGCGCCGACTGCGCCGTGATACGCAAGAACTAATTCGCGGCGTCTGAAGCCACTTAAGCGGAAAAGTATTGCTACAAAGTAATGACGAGGTGCGCCCTTGCGCTTCAGTCTTCGTTAGCGCTCGTCCCAGAACCGTTCCGCGCGCGGTCGCAGCAGCCAGCCGATCAGCGGCAGCAAAGCCGTGTGCGGCAGGATGCGCAGCGCCACCGCCAACATTTTGTTCATCAACCCCGGCACGATGAGGCGGCAGCCGAGCACATAGCCGCGGTAGGCAGCGCGCGCGGTCTCGTCCGGGCTCAAAGGGAAGATCAGCTGACGGTAGAACGACTGCTCCGCGCCCATCGCGGCATGAAAGCCCGTATCGACGGGGCCCGGTGCCAGCACCGACAGGCGCACGCCAGCGCCGCCGGTCTCGTAGCCGACCGCCTCCGTGAGTGAGATCACGTAGGCCTTGCTCGCGTAGTAGGCGGCTTGATAGGGCCCGGGCGCCAAGCCGCCGAGCGAGGCCACATTCAAGATGCCACCTCGCGCGCGCGCCAGCATACCGGGCAGCGCGTGATGCATCAGCCGCGTCAGCGCGGCGACGTTGAGATCGAGAAGGCGCATGACGTCCTCTTCGCCGTGCTCAGCAAATGGTCCAGCGAGACCCACGCCGGCGTTGTTGACGAGCACATCGAGATAGAGCCCGTGCACGGCGAGACGGACGTCGAGCTCCCGTGGGGCATCGGCCCGCGTGATGTCGAGGGGAAGCGCGACGGCCTCGACGGAGAAGTCGCGTGTGATCGCGGCAGCGGCCTCCTGCAGCGACTCCAAATTGCGCGCAATGAGCGCCACGTCATGGCCGGCTTGCGCGAAGCGGCGGGCGAGCGCGAGCCCGATGCCGCGCGAGCCGCCGGTGACGACGACGACGGGCCTCAGGTGTGCAACGGCCGCGCGGGCGTCCGGCGATGGCCTCGCGTAGCGCGCGATCCAGAGGTCGAGGAGGCGGCGGAGCAAGATGTGATCTCCGCTCAAGGGAGCGCGGGGGGCGGTGCCGCAAGAGGCACTCGTAAGACCACAACTTTCAGAAGTTGCGGGCTTTCTCGGTGCAGGCAAATCCAAGCATCGCGACGTCAACGAATTGAGGCGAATACCATATCGTTCAGGCAAGTTGCGAGCAAGCGCCGCTGGCATCAAGCGGTCACATGCGGGAGTGCGCAACTCGGCGCCTTGCGGAGGAGCCTGGGCGGCAAGTGTCAAGCCTGCAGCTTGCGCGTGATTTTGGTCAAATGTCCCGTTGCTGCCATAACCTTGCGGTCAAGTACCTGTCGATCTGGGAGGTTCGCGATGCGAGCCTTCAGGCGCTCATCGCGACGTGCAGATCGCTCTCCGCGCATGGCGTGCCGCAGCCTTACGCCGGCGGACCGCGTGCATCGAACCGCGCAACGATGGTGGCATCCGATATGCACAGCTCGCGTCGAGACTTCTTGCTGGGCTCCTATGGCGCCGCTATGGGGTTGCTTCCTCTGGGGCGCGCCCTGGATCCGGCCCCTGCGGAAACGACGAACATGCTTGCCCAAGTCGCGCGCGAGGTTGCGAGTGCCATGCCGCATCGAGTTGATCGTGAGGACGCCATCGCCGCGCGGATCAAGGCCATCTCCAATGTGTTCGAGGTCGGCAAGCCCGAGCCCGAGTACGACTACGTCGAGCGGCTGAACGACGGCCGCGGCTATACGGTCACCAACTATGGATTTTGCACAGCGACCGGCGAAGTGTCGTCGCTGATACGCCTCTATGCGGCCACGGTGCCCGATACGCCGCTCAAGCGCTTCCTGGCGCTGATGCCGCCGGCAGGCCAGGGTCGCGGCTCGCTCAGCACCTTCCCCGCCGCGTGGCGCCAGGAGATCGGCACGTCGGATCGGCTCGTGGCCGTCTGCGACGAGGAAGCCGACAGACTGTTCTTCAATCCCGCCATGGCGGCGGCGGACAAGGCCAACATCCATAGCCCGGTCGGCAGGCTGGTCTTTTATGATACTTGGCTCCAACACGGCGGCGGCGATGATCCAGACTCGTTCAACGCCATCTATGCGCGCGCGCGCCAAAGCGTCAGGGATCGTCAGCCCTGTCCGGAGAACGACTTCATCCGGGCCTTTCTGGGGATACGTAAGGCGGTCCTTCTCGATCCCACCGAGCCGGCCACCCGAGCGGTGTGGCGGGAATCGGCGCCGCGCGTCGACGCGCTCCTCAATCTCCTCAACACCAATCCCGGTCTGGTCCCGCCCATCACGGTCGCCAACGCCGAGGTCCACATCGTCGTAGGTTAGGAGATGCGCAGTGCCCCTCGTCTGGCGCGCGCGGTCGAAGATTACTCTGCAGGCTCGACGATGCGATTGACGGTGGCGGAGCGCTCGATGTGGCCCCAGCCGACAAGATGGCCTTTGATGGCGCTGATCACCGACTTCACCAGGACGTAATAGATGAGCTGGCGGTAGCCGAAGCGCTGCAGCGCCAGCCACCATAGAAGCCGCCGGTCCTCGCCCTTCTCGAACGCAAAGGCGAAAATGGCGGCCGCCAGATCGACGATCATGAAGAGCGCATAGTAGAAGCAGGCGAGCTTGACGTTGGTCGGATCGTATTGCTCGCCGTGCTGCATGTAGTCGGCGACGGCGCCCGCGACCTGAAATATCAGCATCAGGTCGACGAGCGGCGAGATGAGGCCCAGTACGATCTGGAAGAGCCAGACCTGGGGAAGGGCAACGAGGCCGAGCGCCCCGTAGCGGCGGTTCAAGTTGGCGTCCGCGTGCTTCCACAGGCACTGGAGCGTGCCGAATGACCAGCGGAACCGCTGCCGGGCCAGCGTCTTGATCCTGTCCGGCGCCTCGGTCCAGGCAACAGCCTCGGCATCGAACAGCGCCTTGTAGCCGGCCTTCTGAATGGCGATCGTGAGATCCTGATCCTCGGCCAGCGTATCGGTGGGGAAGCCGCCCAGTCTGGTCAGAGCCTCTCGGCGCCAGGCTCCGACGGCGCCCGGAACCACCGTGATGCAGCCGAGCGCAGCGAGCGCCCGGCGCTCCAAATTCTGCGAGGTTATGTACTCGAGCGCTTGCCAGCGCGTCAGCATATTGATGCGGTTGCCGACCTTGGCGTTGCCGGCGACGGCGCCGATTTTGGGGTCGGTGAACCAGCGCGCCAGCTTCGCGATCGTATCCTTCTCGAATTGCGTGTCGGCATCGAGCGCCACCACGACCTCGCCCCGAGCCAGTTCCAGACCGGCGTTGATGGCTTTCGCCTTGCCGCTGTTGGGGATCGTGAGGAGGGTCACGCGCGCATCGGAGCCGAACCGCTCCTGCACGATGCCGGAGGTGCCGTCGGTCGACCCGTCGTCGATGACGATGACCTGAGCTTCCGGATATCCGCTGTCGAGGATCCGCTTCACTGTATCCCCGATGACTTTGGCCTCGTTGTGAGCGGGAATGAGCACCGAGACCTTTGGGCCCGGGTCCGATAGCGGCGGGCTAGCCCGCGCCCCGCGCGGCCGGTTCCACAGAGCCAGTCCGCAAAGGAGGACGAGCCGCGCCAGACCCAATCCGATCGCCAACAGAAACACCCAGCGCAGAAGCGTCTGAAACCAGCTCGCCGTGACGAACACGAAGCGGTTGACCAAAGGAGCGAGGTCCTCCGCGGGGACCGGCGGCATCACTTGATCGCGCGTCCAGCCGGCCAGCTCCGACACCGGCACGATCTCCATGCCGTGCGCGCGCAATGCATCAATGATCCGCGGAAGGGCCGCAACCGTCTGCGAACGGTTGCCTCCTGCGTCATGCAAGAGCACGATCTGGCCGCGCTTCTCCGGATCCTTGCTGGTGACGCCTTCGATGACCTTTTGCACGATCTCATCGGCAGGCGGTTGCTGCCAGTCGTCGGGATCCACCTTGAGGCCGACCGAGACATAGCCCATGGCCTGCGCCTGTTTTATCGGCAGGATCTCGTTGGGCGTGGTCGGCTCTGCGTCGCCGAAATAGGGCGCCCGGAAGAGACGCATCGAACGTCCGGTGAGCGCCTCGACCAGCCTTTGCGTGGCGTTGAGCTCGACGCGAGTCGACCTCGTCGGAGGTCTCGCCCAGGTTCGGATGCGTGAACGTGTGATTGCCGAGCTCATGGCCGTCGGCGAGGATGCGCTGAATGAGCCCGGGGTTGGTCTCGCCGTTGGCGCCGGTGATGAAAAAGGTGGCGCGCGCCCCCTTGGCCTTGAGAATATCGAGGATCTTCGGCGTCCATTCAGCGCTCGGTCCGTCATCGAATGTCAAGGCGACCTTCCCCGCAACGGACCCGGCGCGACGGATGACGTAGGAGGTGGGGATCTTCGTGAACGTTTCCGAGACGATGATGGTATGCTTCGTGTCGAGCGTGAAGGTTCTGGCGCCGTCTGCGGGCTCGGCGGCAATCTTCAGGATCTCGCCTTCGCCTTGGAAGTCGATGTCGTTTCCCGGAGCGATGTGCTCGAGCTCCGCCGGCGCCGCGGCGTTGTAGTTTCGCCCGAACACCGACCAGATCGAGGGGTCCTCCGAGCCAAGCCGCCAGAGCGCGTAGCCGGCCGGGTGGAACACGTCGGCAGCGCGAATTTGATTGAAGGCGGTCACGGCATCGAGAAACCAGACCTGATGCGTCGTTCCGTCATCGTCGCTGTAGTCGAAGTGCGGATTGAGCGTCTGCGCATCGAGTGTGATCGTGGCCTCTGAATCGCGCGCGGCGAGAGCACACTCCTGGAAGGTCACGTCATCGGCGTGCTTCGTTCCCGACCAATCGTAGCCGTAGTTGCCAATGGCAACGATGGTATGCGCCGGATCGAGCTGCTTCATGCGCCGGCTGAGCATATCGACAAACCAACCTTGCGATGCAATCGAGCCCGGCTCGCCTTCCTCGTAGTGCTCGTCGTAAGCCATCAGCATCTGATAATCGGCCGCTTTGGCGTATTCGGCGTACGGCCAATCATCGTCGTCGAGCGGGGTTGCGACCACGGTCAGCCAGCCGCGCGGCTTGAAGAGCGCCCGCATCTCCTCGAGGAAGGCGATGGCATTGGGCTGCGCGTCTTTGGGCACCTCCTCGAAATCGACGACCACGCCCTGCAACGAGGAGGCTTCCAGAAACGCGACCAGGCTTTCGAGCCTGGCGCGACGCTTTTCGGGATCGGCGAGCAGTCGCGCAAGCCCGGGGCCGTCCCAATTGCCGTCGGTGGCGTTCTGCAGCATCGGGAGGATGGCGACGTCGGGCTTTGTCTCGCGCATGAAGTCGAGCGACTTGCGGTCGAGATTGTATTTGAGGTCCATCGCGGGACCGGTGAGCTCGGCCCAGCTCGGCACCACCCAGTCGAGCTTGGGCAACACCTTCTTGAGAGAGGCGTAGCTGCTGTCATCCCAGGTGACATAGAACCCGATGGACAGCGGACGATTGAGCGATCCGCGCGCGTGCTTGCGCAATGCGAAGGGGATGCGGGGCATCGTGCGCGGGTGCGCCGAGCGCGCGAAGGCCTCCTCGCGGGCGCGGACGGTCGACGCGAGCTGCCGCGCCACGGGGAGCAACTCCCGCTTCTTGGCGATCTGGTTGGCGACCTGCGTGGCCGAGCGCTGCGAGCGCGCTGCGATCGAGGGGCTATCGACGTTGGCGACGATAAGCATGCTCGCCACAAAGGCCACGACCACGATCGTGCTGACCACGGCCGTGATGGCCCCAATCAGCGAAAATGTGGCGGCGCGCTTTTTCGTCGGGTCGAAGAAGATGGGATGCACGGGCATATGCCTGGTCAACCGCTCTGTTGTTCAGAATGAGGTGTCTTGTCTTCCGGCGCTCCTGAACCGCACTTGAATGGCGCCTGCCCATAGCAGAGGCTAGTGGCCTCGTCGCTGCGGCGTAGAAGGGAATGCCTTGGTGTTGCGCCCCAGCACCTGTGCCTCGGCCGCGGCGCGCGCGCTCGTAGATGCCAAACCCTTGATCTCGCTATGGCCTTCGGTCTTTGTGGCCTCGTTCATCCGGGCGACGACAACGACGCCGTCCGCGACTGCAGTCGAGCACTCGGGCACGAGCTTCTTACCGGAGAGGCCGTTCTCCACACCAAGCGAGCCGGGCGGGGCGACCTGCGCGAGGTCTCCTGATCATCGGGCGTCTCCCAGTCGCGCCATTCACCGCAGACGACCGGGCACAGAAATTGCAGAATTCACCTCAGAAGCGAGGCAGGAGGCCTAAATCGAGAGGTTTTGGTGTGACTGACGACACCCTGCGCCCCGTCATTGTAGCTAAGAAGACAGAAGAGGCCCACAACATGGCCTCGTTCGAGCTGGTCGATCCCAATGGTGCGGAGCTACCCGCCTTCTCCGCCGGATCGCATATCGATGTGACAATCCCCGGCGGGATCATGCGCCAATACTCGCTGTGCAACAGCTCCTCGGAGCGCAACCGCTACGTCATCGGCGTCTGGAAGGATGCCAACAGCCGGGGCGGCTCGAAGGCGCTGCATGTGAATGTGAATGTCGGCGACACCCTGCAGGTCGGCCCGCCGCGCAACCGCTTCCGGGTTCCGCGCTCTACCAAGCGGGCCCTGTTGCTGGCTCGCGGCATCGGCGTGACGCCGATCTTGAGCATCGCCGACGATCTGAAATCCCAGAACATTCCCTTCGAGTTTCACTATGTCTACGCACTCATGTCGCCTGACGCGTTTAACGGACTGATCGCGGAATCGAATTTCGCGGAGGAGACCAAGTTCTATTGCGAGGCGCGCGAGCAGAACCAGCTGATCAATCCGGCGGAAATTCTCGCAGCACCGTCCGAGGACACGCACGTCTTCATCTGCGGCGCCGATTGGTGGCAAGACCCGATCATCAAATTGGCCAAGGAAAAGGGCTGGCCCGAAGAGCGCATCCACGTCGAGCGCTTCACCTCCAAGCTGGCCGCTGCAAAGCTCGACAAGGTCTTCGACGTGAAGATCGCCAGCACCGGGGCCGTCTTCAAGGTCCCCGGAGACAAGACCGTTGCTGCCTTCCTGGAAGAGAAGGGCGTGAAGATACCCACGTCCTGCGAGCAAGGGATGTGCGGCACCTGCAAGGTGAAGGTCTTGGAAGGCGAGGTGGATCACCGCGACAAGCGCCTGTCTCCGGAGCAGAAGGCCGAAGGCCTGTTCCTCGCGTGCGTGTCGCGAGCCAAAGGTGATCTCTTGGTGTTGGATTTGTGAGCGCGCGCGCCGGTCCGGCAAGGGACGACAATCCATGAGCCGCGCCGGGAGCACCACACCATGACATCGCCGAGCACCGAAACCGACGCTGACGCAGTGTTCGATTGCAGCGCGATGGACGCCGCCTACGTGTCGCCCACCTATCTGCGCGCGCCCATGCGCGAATACCTCTACAGCTACGACAAGGGCGTCTACTGGCTGCGCTCGCCATCCTACACCGGCAAGACCTTGTTCGTGCGCGGTCTCACCGCCAAACGC
This sequence comes from uncultured Alphaproteobacteria bacterium, assembly GCA_963728165.1. Lineage (GTDB taxonomy): Bacteria > Pseudomonadota > Alphaproteobacteria > Rhizobiales > Hyphomicrobiaceae > Hyphomicrobium_A. The sequence goes on from CAVSIY010000006.1 coordinate 954,845, forward strand.
CTGGCCAAGGACCAGGCGACGGTCGAGGGCATCGACAGCAATATCGCAACCGGCATGCGCACCATTGTCTTCCATGTGCGCCATGGCTGCGGCCATGGTCCGCGCCAGCTCGTCGAAGGATTGAAAGCGGCCTTTGACGCCGAGTTCGGCCCCGGCGAGGATGAGCGCGCCGGCGCGGCGCCCAACATCCGTTACGCTGATCCGGCCGAGGCGCGTGCCGACTTTCTGGCCTGGCTGCAGCAGCTGCGCGATGTAGCCATGGCGAAAGGAGCCCAGCGTCTTCTGGTGTGCATCGACGGCCTCGACCAGATGGGGGAGCCGGGGAAGGGCACATTCGACGAGAAATACGCCATTGTCGATCTGCTGCCGGCGGCGTCGGAGGTTCCCCAGGGCATCATTCTGCTGCTCACCTCACGTCCGGCCGAGGCGTGGCCGCCCGCTCTGTTCGAGCGCGCCGCTGCGAAGTTCAGCGACGGTTTCGGCTTCATGCTGCGCGACATCACGCTTCAAGACGAGGGCTACGTGAAGATGCTGCGGCTCTATTTCTGGGAAACGGTGCGGCCGACGTTCCGAAGCCGTGCCATGGCGCATCTGGAGCAGCTGTTGGAGAGCAAACCCCGCTTCACCAAGTCGAGGGATGCCCGACTCTCCAATGATCTGGCCTTCCGCGACGGCCTGAAGGACGACTGGAAAAAGCTCACCAACAAGTTTCCACGCTATGCCATGGATCCGCTGCCGGTCGGCGAGCTCAAGGATACGCTCGATCAGATCGACAAGCTTTGGGCCGATACCATGGACAGGGCCGACCAGCGCTTCAAATTCGTTTCCCTGCTGCTTTCCCGCTTCGTCGACGGCTCGCTCGCGCTCGAGCAGTTGGCGGGACTGCCGAAGGGCGATGCCATGCTGGCCAGTCTCGATAACCCAAGCCGGCAACCCGTTGCGGGCGCGGCCGCATGACGTGCACCGGCAGAGCTTGAGTTGAGACCGGGCGACAAAACTTTGCCGGGGGGAATGTGTCAAGGTCTCTAGGCCGTAGCCGGGAAATGTGTGAGTGGGACGAGTTCGCCCAATCGGCCACGCACATGCGCGCGCTGCTCGCTGAAGACCGATCGGGCCGGCTTCCACCTTTCCAGCTCCTGTCGGTACCCGGCATAAGCGCGCAGGAGCAGCGCATCTGCTCGGAGCTGTGGACGCGCGAGCGCGTCGCGGCAAGCATATCGGAGCGGGACGGGCTCGCCTTTCAATTCGATCTGACCGCGCGCAAGAAGCTGCGCATCGCCTATCTTTCAAATGATTTTCATGACCACGCGACCGCGCGGCTGCTGGTCGAGACGTTCGAGGCACATGATCGCGTGCGCTGCGAATTGCATGCCTTCTCCTTCGGCGCCGACGATGGAGGGGCAATGCGTCGTCGCATCAACGACGCCTTCGATGTCTTTCACGACGTATCTCTCCTGAGCGACACCGAGACTGCAAACGCCGTGCACAGCGCCGGAATCAACATTCTGGTCGATCTCAAGGGCTATACGCGGGGTGCCCGGACCGGCGTCCTGATGCTTCGTCCGGCACCCGTTCAAGTGAACTTTCTCGGCTATCCGGGAACGCTCGGTGCTGAAATCTGCGACTACATCATCACGGATCCATTCGTGACGCCGATGGCGACTGCATCCGACTATTCGGAAGCTTTCGCCTACATGCCGCATTCCTATCAGCCGCACGGCCGAGAATGTGTGATTGGCGGCAAGCCGACGCGCGCGCAAGTCGGCTTGCCGGAGACGAGCTTCGTTTTCTGCTGCTTCAATCAGGCCTACAAGTTTACGCCGCCTGTTTTCGATCTGTGGTGCCGCCTGCTCGAGGCGACGCCGGGCAGCGTTCTATGGCTGCTATCCAACGAGGGGGCCGAGGGCAATCTGCGCGGAGAGGCCTTGCAGCGCGGCGTGTCCCCGGATCGCCTCGTCTTCGCACCCCACGTGGGCCAGAGCGAGCATCTCGGTCGCCTGCAGCTCGCCGATCTCGTCCTCGATACGACGCCTTGTGGAGCGCACACGACGGCAAGCGATTCACTCTGGGCCGGCGTGCCGATCGTGACCTGCGCCGGTGACACTTTTCCCTCTCGCGTCGCCGGGAGCCTGTTGCACGCGGTCGGCCTTCCCGAGCTGATCACCACGAGCGAGGAAGATTATTTCGCCGTTGCCCTCGCACTGGCGACCGAGCCGGACCGTCTGGAAGCCTGCAAGGCCAAGCTCCAAGGCAATCGCCTGACCACGCCGCTGTTTGATGTCGCAGCTTACACGCTGGCCCTTCAGGATCTCTACGAGACCATGTGGGAGCGTCGCCGCACGGGCGCCGCTCGCGCACCTATTTGGACGTCGATGACGTAGGGCGCTGGTGCCGCAAGAGGGACTCGAACCCCCGACCCCGTCATTACGAATGACGTGCTCTGCCAACTGAGCTATTGCGGCTTTGCCTGATGGCGTCAGCGCGGAGGGATAGCGCCCGCCAACGCCGATTGCAAGTTCGCCGATGCGCGCCGCCGCTACGCCGGCTTGGGGCGCAGGGGCGGGGCGATTTCGTCCTGGGCTCCCTCGGGCCCGGGATCGTCGGGCGCATGCGGCGGCACGAAGATGCGCGGTTCGGGCTTGCGGCGCGTTTCCGATGCGCTTTGGCCTTTCGTGCGCGCGCTCGATGTGGCGGGCACCGACGCAGCGCTCTGGCGGGAGGCCGCCGTCTCCGCGGCGGGCGTCCGCGCCTCCGGCTTCTTGGCGCTTTCCGCTGCCGTGGCGGCAGGCTTGTCGGCTGCCGGCTCGGGCTTTTTCGCCGGAGCCTCGCGCGCCGGTTTCGCTTCCGTGACCGGCACGACCTCGATCGTCGTCGCGCCTTCCACCTTCTTCTTGGCGGCCACGCCCTCGTCACTTGCGCTGGCGCCGCTCTCCGGGCCGCCGAGCTTCACCAGCTCCTCGAGCTTGGCGGCGAGCATCTCGCTGTCGCCCCGGTCCATCGTCTCGACCGGCACGCGCCACTGGAACGCGTCGAGCGCGCCGGTGACCGGCGAGATCGGTGCCCAGCGGTCGGCGACGACGCCGTCGGCGGTCCACGCGGGATCGCGCGGGGCATTGACCGCGCGGGCGAGCCACTCGCGCACACGGCCCTTGTCGCCGTGCTGCTCGCCCTCGATGCGGGCCATCAGCGTGGCGACGCGCTGTGTGAGCCTTCCCGGAAGCAGCGGCTCCAGAGCGGCGCGTGCCGCATCGTACTGGCGCGCCTCGATCGCCGCCGTCGCCTCCGCGATCGGCCCTTCGAGCGAGTTGGGGCTCAAGGCGGCGAGCTGCTTGACGCGGTCGAGGCGGTCGCGCGGGCTGTCGCCGATGCGCGCGTAGGCATAGGCGGTCGCGAGGTCTGGGTGCGGGGAGCGCGACCACGTGCGCTGCAGGATCTTGGCGGCGCGCGGCGTGTTCCCGCGCGCGGCCAGCAGCCGGCCGGCGATCGCTGCCGCCGGCACGAGGTCGGGCGCCAGCCCGTGCGCCTCGAGCGCCAGGGTGAGCGCGCGCTCGGGATCGCTCTCCTCGGCGCTCTGGGCTTGCGCGGCGAGCAAGACGGCGCGCTTGCGATCGGCTTTTGCGCGCTCGATGTGGCCCTGCTTGCGGGCGACGCCAAGCGTCTCCAGCGCGCCCGCCCAATCCGACTGGCGGCACTGCAGGTCAAAGAGCGCATCGACCGCCCAGGCGAGCTTCGGGTTCAAGGCGACGGCGCGCTCGGCGAAGTGAAGCGCTGCTTCCGTCTCGCCCTCGCGCTGCGCCTCGAGATAGAGGCCGCGCAGGCCCAGCTGCTCGGTGTCGGGGGTGGCGAGCATCGCCTCGAAGATGCGCCGCGCCGTGGTGCGGTCACCGGACAGTTGCGCGGCTTGCGCGCGCAACAGGTGCGTCAGCGGCTCGTTCGGCAGCGACTTGCGCGCCTGGATGGCGGAGCGCATGGCCGCGGCGCGGTCGCCGGCGCCGAGGGCGATCATTCCGCTCGAGAGCGCGTCGATGCCGAGCTTCTGTCGGCGTTTGGCCATGAGGCTGCCCACCACTGCGGGGCTGTGCCAGGCATGGCGCAACAGTGACCAGGCGCCGAGCAGGATGACGATCAGCGTGACGAGCAGCACGATCGCCCGGAAGACGCTCGTCTCGATCTCGTAACCCTGCCAATGGACCATGAGCTCGCCGGGGCGGTCGGCGAGCCAGGCGAGCCCGGCAGCGGCAATGGCGACTGCAAGCAGAAAGCCGATTAAGCGCAGCATGTCCGCTCCCTACTCCTTGGCCGTGCCCGCAGCGCCCGGCGGCGCGACGAGAGAAGCTTTGAGCTGCGTCTCGACCGAGGCGAGCGCCCGGTCGACGGCGTTGCGCGCCTCGACCTTGGCGAGGAAGTCGCGGGCAGCGTCCCGGGCGGCGGGCGGCAGTGTCTTGCCCTCCTCCAGGACATCGCCCAGCTGGTCCTGGCTGAGCGCGGCCTCCATGCGCGAGACCACGGCCTCCACGCTCTTGTCGTCGGACTCGTGACTGATCTTGCGCACGTGCACCACGGACTTTGCCCCCGCGAGCAGCCGATCGACGATGGAGCCCTCGGCCGGCTGCTGCCCGGCGTCAATGATCTTGAAGGCCACGGCCTTGAAGTCCTGTCGCAGCTCGGGAAGCGTCGGCACGCCGGTATCGGCGAAGCGCGACAGCGGCGCCAGATCGATGCTGTTGCCGGAGAGCTTGCGTGCCTGGGCAAGCTCGGCGGCGTAGCCGTTGCCGCGGTCGATGGCGCGCTTCAGGTTGGCGAGCTCCAGCGACAAGACGATGCGTCCCGCCGTCGCCTTGCGCTCCTCCTCGCCCTTGACGACGCCCTGCATGTCTTGCTGCAGCGCGTTGAGCTTGGTGACGAGCGGCGCCGTCGCCGCGGTCACGTCCTCGGGCCGGGCGAAGGTCGGCAGGCGGGCGTTGAGGTCGACCTTGAGCTGCGTCAGCCCCTCCTGCGTCGAGCGCAGCGTCTGGCTGTCGCGCTCGCTCTCGGCATTGAGCGTGTTGACGCGAGCCGTGAGTTGGGCGTTGTCGGCCTTGATGCCGGCGAGCTCGCGGTCGATGCGCTGGGTACCGGACTTGGCAGTCTCGCTCGCCTCGGTCGCCGCCGCGAGCCGCGTGTCGATCTGCTCGGTGACGTTCTTGCGCAGGGCGTCGAGCTGGTTGTTCACCGTCGATTCCAGATCGGTGATCTTGCCGGTGATCGCTGCGAGCTGCGGCAGGCCACCGCCTTGCGGGTCACGCTCGGCGGCCGCCGTCAAGGCAGAGAGCTGGTCCTCGAGCTTCTTGACGCGGGCTTCAGTGCCGGTATCGCTACCTTGCGCGCCGACCTTGGTGTCGAGCGCCTTCACGTCGCGTGTGAGTGCACCCTGACCTTGCGATAGCTTATCGACGCTGGCGCGCAGCGCACCGAGCTTGGCGAGCTTGGCCTCGGCGGTCTTGAGCCGGGGCGCGAGCTGCGCTGCGGCCTCGTTCCCGTTGCTCTCGAGCGCTGCGACGCGCTGCTGCAAGGCCGCCGAGACATCCGACTGGTCCGCCGATCCACTCAGGCCCAGCTGCGCGGCGAAGATGTCGGCCGCGAGCAGCGCCACCATGCCGCCGACGATGCCGGCGGCAAGGTGCGTGAAGAAGCCACCGTGACCCGCCCTGGCAGGCGCCGTCGCCGGCTGAGGGCTTGGCGCTGCCGTGGCCGTGGCAGGGCCCGGCGCAGGCCCGGGCTTACCGGCTGCTCCGGCGCCCGAGGGTTGCTTGCCGGCCTCCGGGGCAGCGTTGCTGGCGCGGGGCGTCGTCATCCCCGGCTTGGCTGCGGCGGCGACCGGCGGCGTCTTCTCGTCCTTGGGAGCCTCTTTGGCCGGCTCCTTGCCAGTGTCTTTGGCGGTCTTGGAGGGCTCGACCACGGTCGCCTTGAGATCGAGCGTCGCGTGCGGCTTGCTGCTCGCAGGACCGGCGGCACCTGCCGTCTCGGGCTTTGCGGGTTCGTCTTTCTTGGTGTTCATGAGCGCTCAAGCACCTCGGGCTTTGGTCTTTGCGCTGCGCTCCGGGCATGGGCGGGCGCGGCGACTCAAAGACCTATCATCTTGTTTTGACGGTAAACTACACCCCTCGGCCCTCGGTTGCCACCCGGGCCACTGCGGCAAGAATGGCCTCAGAATTGGGCGCATCGGCGACCTCGGTGCGGGGTGGGGCGAGCGTCCCGAGCGCGTCGGCGACGGTCGGCGAGAGGCAGAAGAATACAAGGCTGCGGGCGCGTGCTCCAAGTCCGGCATCCGCAACAAGTTGCACAAAAATCTCGGCACTTCGCGGCGACATCAAGATGACCGCGTCGAGCGCGCCTTCGTTGATGCCCTGCGCCGTCGCAGGGCTGAGCGCTGCGGCGGCGACCGCGCGATAGCAAGTGAGGGTGCGGAGCGTGAGGCCGCTCTTGGCCAAGGCCGCGGCGAGATCGAACGCGAGGTTATCCCCAGCGACGTGCACGAGCGGGCCCTTGTCGGCATCGGCCTGCGCCGCGATGAGGGGGACGAGGCCGCGCGCGCCGCTCGAGCCGATGATCACGCGCTCGAATTTGAGCTCGCGCGCAAGCGCGGCGGTGCCGGGGCCGACGGTTAAGATGGGGAGCTTCAGCGCCGCGGCGAGGGCCGGGCTCGCGCCGAGCGACCGCAGGCCGTTGCGGCTCGTCGCGATGACGGCCTGCGCCCCGTCGAAGGCACGCGCCTCGATGGGAAGCCGCTCGATTCTGAGGAGCGGCTCGAGGCTGACTTGGTGTCCGAGCGCTTCGAGCTCATCCTTCATCTGCGAAGCGTCCGCCTCGGGCCGTGTGAGGAGGACGTGCATCAGGCGGTCGCGCGGAAGAAGTCGGGGCCGGCGCGCTTCAGAAGCTCGCGCGCGGCGTCCTCGCCGAGTTGCAGTGCACGCTGCGGTTCGCCGCTGCGTTGGGTTGCGTGGCATTGCGTGCCGTCGGGGGTGAGGATCTCGCCGCGAAAATGCAGAGCGCCGTCGCGCAGCTCGGCGAGGCCCGCGATGGGCGTGCGGCACGAGCCTTCGAGGGTCGCGAGGAAGGCGCGCTCGGCGGCGACGCACAGCGCCGTCGCGGCATCGTTCAACGGTGCCACGAGCTGCGCGGTTTCCGTGTCGTCGGCGCGGATCTCGATCCCGATCGCGCCTTGCGCGACCGCGGGCAGCATGACGTCGGTGTCGATGCTTTCCGTGATGTGCTGGGTGAGGCCGAGGCGCTTCAGGCCCGCGCAGGCGAGGAAGGTAGCGTCGGCCGCACCGTCGGCGAGCTTCCTGAGCCGCGTCTCCACGTTGCCGCGGAAGGGCACGACCTTGAGGTCGGGGCGGCGGTGGAGGAGCTGCGCCTGACGCCGCAGCGAGGAGGTGCCGAGGGTGGCGCCGGCGGGGAGATCGGCGAGGGCGGCGTAGGTGATGCTGATGAAGGCATCGCGCGGGTCCTCGCGCTCCAGGGCGGCGGCGATGACGAGGCCGTCGGGAAGCACCGTCGGCATGTCCTTCATGGAATGAACGGCGAGATCGATCGCTCCGGCCAACAGCGCCTCTTCGATCTCCTTGGTAAAGAGCCCCTTGCCGCCGGCTTCGGCCAGCGGCCGGTCGAGGATGCGGTCGCCGCTCGTCTTGATGACCACGATCTCGCAGGCATCATCGTTAAGGCCGTGCGCCTGCGCGAGCCGGCGCGCGACGAGATGCGCCTGCGCCAACGCTAAGGGTGAGCCGCGCGTGCCGATGCGGACCTTGGCTGCTTGCAAGCCGTTCTCTCCGGGTGCTAGGCGACAGGGCCAAGCCTTGATGATGCGGCGCCATTAATGCCCGTGCCGCCCCGGGAAGGCAAACGCAGGCTCGCACGCGATCGATGGATAACGGCCGACAACGCTTGGGCGAAGGGTCTCTGGTTCTCGGGCTCGAGACGAGCTGCGACGAGACGGCAGCTGCCGTGGTCCTGCGCACGCCCGACGGGCGGGGCCGCATTGTCTCGAATGTGGTGCGCACCCAATGGGAGCGGCATCGGCCCTACGGGGGCGTGGTGCCGGAGATCGCGGCGCGCGCCCACGTCGAATGCCTCGACATCCTGACGCGCGAGGCGATGCGTGAGGCGGGCATCGCCTTCGGCGATCTCGATGCCGTGGCGGCGACGGCGGGACCCGGTCTGATCGGCGGTCTGATCGTGGGGCTCGTCACGGGGAAGGCGATCGCACTGGCCGCCCGGCGCCCATTCCTCGCCATCCATCATCTGGAGGCGCACGCGTTGACGGTCGGCCTCACCGAGGGTTTGCGGCCGCCCTACCTGTTGCTGCTGGTCTCGGGCGGGCACACGCAGCTTCTGATCGTGCGCGGCGTCGGCGCCTATGCGCGGCTCGGCACCACCATCGACGACGCGCTGGGTGAGGCCTTCGACAAGACGGCGAAGCTTTTGGGGCTCGGCTTTCCCGGCGGCCCGGCGGTCGAGGCGGCGGCACGCATTGGCAACGCGGCACGCTTCGATTTGCCTCGTCCCATGCTGGGGCGCGAGGAGCTCAATTTCTCCTTCGCCGGCCTCAAGACGGCCGTGCGGCGCACGGCGGAGAAGCTCGCGCCGCTGAAGCCGCAGGACGTCGCCGACATTGCCGCTGCTTTCGAGGCCGCCGTCACCGAAATCGGTGGCCGACCGCTGCGCGCGGGCGATGGCGTTCGCGGCGGATCAGCTTGGCCTGGCGGACCGGCGTTCCTTCGTCGTTGCGGGCGGCGTGGCTGCGAATGTGCGCCTGCGCGCCGCCTTGCGCGATCTGGCAGAGAGCCGCGGCTTTGCCTTTCACGTGCCCCCTGTCGATCTGTGCGGCGACAACGCGGCCATGATCGCCTGGGCAGGGGCTGAGCGCCTGGCGCTGGGGCTAACCGATCCGCTCGATGCGCCCGTGCGCCCGCGCTGGCCACTCGACCGCAACGCGCAGCCGGCGATCGGCGCGGGCGTGAAGGCATGAGCCGGACGTCGTGCTAGACATGGCGATCGCGAACTCATCAGAGGGGATCTCCTTGAAGATCGACAGCGTCGGCATCGTCGGGGGCGGAGCCTGGGGTACGGCGCTGGCGCAGGCCATGCGCCGCGCCGGCCGCGAGGTGCTGCTGTGGGCGCGTGAGCCCGAGGTTGTCACCGGCATCAATGGCCATCACGCCAACGATATGTTCCTGCCCGGCGTCGCGCTCGATCCCGAGATTCGCGCAACCGGCACGCTCGCTGTCGTGGCGGAATGTGATGTCCTTCTGATGGTTGCCCCGGCACAGCACGTGCGCTCCGTCGCCAAGGAGCTGGCGCGCCACATCCGTCGCGCCCAGCCGATGGTGCTGTGCTCCAAGGGCATCGAGCAGAAGACGGGGCAGCTTATCGGCGATGTCATCTCCGAGGTCGTGCCGCAGACGCTCCGCGCCGTCTTGTCGGGCCCGAGCTTTGCCGCCGACGTGGCGCGCGATCTGCCGACGGCCCTCACCATCGCCTGCGCCGACGAGGCGTTGGGGCGCCTGCTCGCCGAGCGCCTTGGCAGCCGCAAGCTGCGCCTCTACTGGACCAGCGATATGATCGGCGTCGAGCTCGGCGGCGCGTTGAAGAACGTGCTGGCGATCGCAGCCGGCATCGTCGACGGACAAGGCTTGGGCGCCAGCGCCCACGCAGCCCTCGTTACGCGGGGTTTCGCCGAGATGCGCCGTTTCGGCGAGGCACTTGGTGCACGGCCCGAGACGCTGACCGGGCTCTCCGGCCTCGGCGATCTCATCCTCACTTGCGGCAGCCCGCAGTCGCGCAACATGTCGCTAGGGCGCGCGTTGGGGAAGGGCGAGAGCGTCGCTGCGGCGCTCGACGGCAAGACGGCGGTGACGGAAGGCGTCTATACGGCCGTTGCCGCGCGACGCATCGCGATGGAGCGCGGCATCGACATGCCGATTTGCTTTGCCGTGTGCGATGTCGTCGAGGGCCGTGCCACTGTCGCCGACGCCATCGGGCACCTCATGCAGCGGCCGCTCAAAGCCGAGGACTGAGGCTCAGGGCTTGATGCGCCAGACTTTGTACGGCGTCGGCGCGCCGAGGGGCACTGGCTCGAGATAGGACGGCGGCTTTCCGGCAAACAGCAGGCTCTGCAGGGCGCCTGGCGGCGTCGTCGAGCCGCGGCCGTCGCAGGTGATCACGTAGCGCGCACCGACGGCCTTGAGCCGTCTCTCGGCCTCTTGCGGCTCAGCGCGCAAAATAAGGTCGGCCTCGAGGATCGCCTTATCCAGGCGGTGATAGGGCGCTGCCAGAACGTCGAGATCGGTGAGTGCGACGAGGTGGGGGCCGAGATCGACGTCGGCAACGACGAGGCCCTTCGGCAAGTGTGCGAGCGGCGCGATCGCCGCATTCGACCGGCACCGCCGCCCGGGTTCGATGGCTTCGTTCATGCGGCGCGTCGATGGTGCGGCGAGGGTGAGCAGCACCCAACCCGCGGCGCCAATCGCCAAGAGGGCTGCGAGGCCGATCGCCGCTATGGCGCGCTTGCTGCCGCGCGCCACGACATCCTGCGGTGGCCGTGCCAGCCAGATGGCGAGCAGCGGGATGGGCAGAAAGGTCGCGTAGGGGAGCAGCTTGATCTGCCAGACGCTCAGCGGGATGGCGAGAAGGAACGCGAGCATGTGGAAGCTCAATCCGTCGTCGCGGTCGCTCTGCATGAGTCTGAAGCCGCAATAGGCGCTGGCCAGGAAGTAGACGAATGCCATGCCTCCCGCGAGCGGCAGCTTCGATCCCAACGACAGGAGGCTCTGTGTCTCGGCGACATGTCCGAGCCAGACCGGAAAGACCGCGGGGTCGACCTGGCCGAACGGGCCCGCGAGGCACGCGGGCTCGACGAGCCCGAAGATTGCAATCCCGACGAGCCCGGTCGCGGCGAGGAGCACAACCTTGACGGCCGATGACAGCACAAGCTCGAACGCTTGCACGGAGCAGACGCCGACCGCGCCGATCGTCGACAGCAGCACGATATTGAATGACAGGTTATCGCAGCGCGAGACGAAGAGAGCATCAGGCGCAGTGGTGAGTGCGAGAGCGATCGTGAGCGTTGCCGCAAACACGAGCGCAGCGCGCGAGGGACCGAGCAGGGAGCGCCGGGGAAGCGTGCCGAAGAGCATGGCGGCGCCGAGGCTCGCAGCCGTCAGCGCCAGGGCCTCGTAGCCGACCGCTGTGCCAATTCCCAGAAAGAGACCAGCGCTCCAGCCCGCGCGGGGATCGTCGAAGCTGCGGGCCAAACGCAGAATGCCGATGACCGCGCACAGAATGAGGACGTTGTGGTGGTCGATGCGTCCGGGCAAGAACTGCCCGGCGCCAAGGGTGCACATGATCGTGACCGCGAGCAGGATCAGCACGAGTGCTGCGGTGCGCCCACCTCGGATCTCCGTCTCGCGGGCGAGCAAGTAGAGAAACGCGAGCAGCACCAGCGGCGGCCATACGGCGCGCAGCAGAAGCTCGGCCTGAGCCTGAGGCAATACCAGCTCGAATGTGCCCAGAAGCGCTGCGAGCGGCGCGTCGACCAAGCGCGACCAGTGCGAGACAAGAGGATGCGCCCCACCGAAGCGGGGCAGCGTGGTGTCGAACCATGGCGCGCCCCCCAATAGCTCACGCACCTCGACGAGACGCGTGGCGTCGTCGGTGTCGCCGAGCGAGGTCGTCAGGTGCGTCGGCTCGACTAAGAAGACGAGCGCGACGAGCAGCGCAACGGCGAGCGCGCACCAGGCCACGAGCGGCACGCGCTCGAGCCCCGCGAGCGTCCAAATGCGCCGGCGATCACTCGCGGCCGTCAACGCCATCAATACACCTCTCATCGGTTGCACCGGACATTAACTGAGCGCGCTTGCGGGCCTGTAAACGCGGCGGAATCGCCTTCCTCCGTCGTCGATCGGCGCAAGGGTTTCTTCAGCGTTCCGCCCTAGCTTGCCGAGGCATCGCGGACGGGGATGTGCCTGCGCGGCGCCTTGCCGCGGGGGCGCGGGACGAGCGGCTGGAGGTTTGGCGTGGAGCACACCGATGTCTTCGTCATCGGGGCGGGGCCGGCGGGACTGACGGCGGCCTATCTGCTGACGAAGGCCAATGTCGCGACCACCGTGATCGAGGCCGATCCCACCTACGTGGGCGGCATCAGCCGTACCGTTAACTATAACGGCTTCCTGTTCGACATCGGCGGTCACCGCTTCTTCTCCAAGTCCAAGGAGGTCGTCGACCTCTGGCACGAGATCCTCCCCGACGACCTCATCGACCGCCCGCGTCTGAGCCGCATCTACTACGACGGCAAGCATTACTCCTATCCGCTGAAGGCGTTCGAGGCCTTGAGCAATCTCGGCGTGGTCGAGAGCACCATGTGCGTGATGTCGTATGCCTACAAGAAGGCGTTTCCCAACGCCAACCCGGAGACCTTCCGCGAATGGGTCTCCAATCAGTTCGGCGACCGGCTGTTCTCGATCTTCTTCAAGACCTACACCGAGAAGGTGTGGGGCATGTCTTGCGACGAGATCTCCGCCGACTGGGCCGCGCAGCGCATCAAGGGGCTCGATCTGTGGAGCGCCATGGCCAACGCGCTGCGCCGCTCCGTCAACATGACGCCCGGCGCTCAAGAGGGCGATAACGTCATCAAGACGCTCATCGAAAGCTTCCAGTATCCGCGCCGCGGCCCGGGCATGATGTGGGAGGCGGCCGCCGCCAAGGTCAGGGCGCAGGGCGGCACGATTCACATGGGGCATGCCCTGGAAAGCTTGCGCTGGAACGAGCCGGCCGGCTTATGGACAATTACCGCGCGGACGCCCGAGGGGGAGCGCGTCTTCACCGCCAAGCACGTGATCTCGTCGGCGCCGATCCGCGAGCTGATGACCTCGATCGACCCATTGCCGGTGAGCGCTCCGGCGGCGGAGAAGCTGCGCTATCGCGACTTCATCACGGTAGCGCTCGTCGTCGACAAGCCCGACCTCTTCCCCGACAACTGGATCTACATCCACGAGCCGAGCGTGCTCGTGGGCCGCATCCAGAATTTCCGCTCCTGGTCGCCGGAGATGGTGCCTGACGAGAAGCTGTCCTGCCTCGGGCTGGAGTACTTCTGCTTCGAGGGCGACGGCTTGTGGACCTCGACCGACGAGGAGCTCATCGCGCTCGCCAAGCGCGAGCTGGCCGTTATTGGTCTTGCCACCGAGGTCGAGGTGAGAGACGGGAGCGTCGTGCGCCAGAAGAAGGCCTATCCCGTCTACGACGACGAGTACAAGCTCCACATCGATACGATCCGCGAGGACATCGCCGCCAACTATCCGACGCTGCATCTGGTCGGGCGCAACGGCATGCACAAGTACAACAACCAGGATCACGCCATGATGACGGCGATGCTGACCGTCAAGAACATCCTGGCGGGCGAGACGATCTACGACGTTTGGAACGTCAACGAGGACGCGGAGTACCACGAGGCCGGCGTCTCCAGCGCCGAGGAAGCCTTGAAGAGCGTGCGCCAGGTGCCGCGCCGCGTTAGGCCCGCTGCGTGAGCGCCCGCCACGACATCCCGCGTCTTGCGGTGGTGCCTCAGCTGTCGCGCTACGCCATTGTCAGCGCGTTGGCGCTCGCCCTCGATTTTGGCGTCTTCCTCGGCCTCAACAGCGCGCTCGGCTACCCGACGTTGGCGGGCGTCGTCGGCTATAGCTGCGGCATCGTCCTGCACTATTTCCTGTCGCGGCACTTCGTGTTCTGGGCAGCACGCTCGAAGAAATCGGCGCACCGCCTGTTCAGCGAATTCTTGGTGAGCGGCCTCATCGGCCTCGCCGTGACGGCAGGGGTCATCGCGGCGGCGACCGGCGTGCTCGGGCTCTCCGCCATCGTTGCCAAGCTGCTCGCCGTGGCTGCGAGCTTCATCGGCGTCTTTCTCATTCGCCGCACGATCGTGTTCGTCTAGCTTGGCCGCCGAGGCGCCGCAGCGCTGCCTTTGAGCGGGGATTAACGGTCTCCCTGCTACACTTCCCCGCCGAGACCCTCTTGCGCCTGGGAAGCTGACCGCATGTTCCTCGCCAACTATGGCCTGAAGGGCTTCGTTCAAAAGCTGGTCATGGCGGCGCATCGCCCGCTGGCGTATCCCCTGGTGCACCCCTACAACGGGCTGCTGCTGCGGGCGCACCAGGAAACGCTCGATTTCATCCAATCGCAGATGCCCGACGCGATCTCGTTCGACACGCCGCGCGAGCTCGTGCGCCACGCGTTGTCGCTGGCGACGATCGACGGCATCTATGCGGAGTTCGGCGTCAACAAGGGCGGCACCATCAAGTTCATCGCGCGCCACGCGCCGGACCGCACCATCCATGGCTTCGATTCCTTCAAGGGGCTGCCGGAGAACTGGTCCGGCAACGCCATGCACACCGGCTACTTCAACCGCGAGGGACGCGCCCCCCGCGTGCCCGCCAACGTGACGCTGCACGCCGGCTGGTTCAAAGACACACTGCCGGCCTTCGTCGAATCGCATCCAGGACCCGCGGCCTTCCTGCACATCGACTGCGACCTCTATTCGTCCACAGCGACCGTCTTTCAGCATGTGGGCCCGCGCATCGTGCCGGGCACCGTCATTGTGTTCGACGAGTACTTCAATTATCCCAACTGGAAAGCGCACGAGCATAAGGCATTCGAGGAATTCAAGGCTCGCTCTAAGCTCGCGTTCGGCTACATTGGCTATTCCATCCAGCAAGTGGTGGTGGTGGCGGCTGCGACCTGAAGCGGACTGTGCAAGTGGTTGCTTCCGGCTTCTAGTCGTTTCGCCCTCCAGCTTCGAAGGGCCATTTCGCCCATCAAGATGTTTCCGGATAAAATGCCGCCAAGCAAAAAGCTCCGCGCCAGCGCCACGCCGCACTTTTGGCTGTTCAAGTCCGAGCCGGACGTGTTCTCCTGGGAGATGTTGAAAGCGCGCGGCAAAGCCGGCGAGGCGTGGGATGGCGTGCGCAACTATCAGGCCCGCAACAACATGCGGGCCATGCAGCTCGGCGATCTCGGCTTCTTCTATCATTCCAATGAGGGCAAGGAGGTCGTCGGCATCATGGAGGTGTCGGCGCTCGCCCACCCCGACCCCAAGGACGGCACCGGCACCTGGGAGTGCGTGGACGTGCGCGCCGTGCGCGACATGCCCAAGCCCGTGTCGCTCGTTGCCATCAAGGACAACCCCAAGCTCGCCAAGATGATGCTCGTCGTCAACTCGCGGCTCTCGGTGCAGCCGGTGACGCCACCCGAATGGGCCGAGGTCTGCCGCATGGGCGCCCTGGACGCAAAGAAGGTGAAGGCATGACCGCGATTGGCGAGGTCCGGCTCGATCCTCAAGACCGCTCCTCCGCCGAGGCCTTCATCCGCGCCAACACCAAGCTCTTGAGCCCGCCGCTCGTGCCCGAGATCTGCCTGCATCTCGCCGAGGAGTCGCTGCCCATCTGGCAGAAGACCGAAGACGAGCTCGGCCAAATGAACGTGCCGCCACCTTACTGGGCATTTGCCTGGCCGGGCGGGCAGGCGCTCGCGCGCTTTCTCATCGACAATGCGGGCGAGGTGGCGGAGAGGCGCGTCGTCGACTTGGGCTCGGGCTCGGGTTTGACGGCGATCGCTGCCGCCAAGGCTGGCGCCCGCTCCGTGCTCGCCGCCGATATCGACCCCTTGGCGTTGGCCGCGATCAGGCTCAACGCGGCGGCGAACGACGTCGTAGTCGAGACCACGGCCGACGATCTGCTCGCGGGGCGGCTCGACGCCGACGCGATCCTTGTCGGCGACCTCTTCTACGAGCGCGCGCTCGCCGACCGGGTGCTCGCCTGCATCGCCGCCGCTACAACCAGGGGCACGCTGGTGCTCGTCGGCGACCCGCAGCGCAACTACTTCCCCAAGGAGCGGTTCGAGCCGCTTGCCGAGTACCGCGTGCCGGTGACGCGCGACCTGGAGGACGCCGAGATCAAGCGCACGGCGGTCTGGCGCTATCGGGGCTAGCGCGGCGTGAGGCGCCGGACGGCTTGGCGCCGATCTGCTAAGTTTCCTTCCCCCGGAGATCGGCAGCGGGAGGAAGCGCAATGCAATTTGCGGGTGTCAACTACTTTGCGATCGTGTTGGCGGCGGTCGTGAGCTTTATGTTCGGCTGGCTGTGGTACGGCGTCCTGCTCTCCAGGCAGTGGATGGATGCCATCGGCAAGTCGGAGGAGGAGATCAAAGCCGCAGGGCCCCCCAGCCCGGTGCCATTCGTCATCGCGTTCCTGGCGCAGCTGGTCATGGCCTGGGTGCTCGCCGGCGTCATCGGCCACCTCGGCCCCGGCGAGGTCACGCTGCGCAACGGCGTCATTTCGGCGGCTTTCGTCTGGCTCGGGTTCGTGATCACGACACTGACGGTCAACAACGCCTTCCAAGGGGCGCGGCATACCTTGACCTTGATCGACGGCGGTCACTGGCTCGGCGTGCTGCTCTTGCAGGGCGCGGTGATTGGCTTGGTGGGGATTTGAGCCTAGACCAATTGTGAAATTGCGGTCGCCGGGCAGGCCCTCCATAATCAGCCTCAAACAAAGAGGTGGGAGGAAACCTAGTCATGCACCAGATGCTCCATCCGGTAACCGCCGAATGGGCGGCGCGCGCTTGGATTGACGACAAGGCGTATCACGCCCTCTACGAGCGCTCGATCAACGACCCGGACGGGTTCTGGGGCGAGATCGGCCGGCGCATCGACTGGATCAAACCCTTCACCAAGGTGAAGAATACGTCCTTCGGCCCGGGCGACGTCTCCATCAAATGGTTCGAGGACGGCACGCTCAACGTGTCGGCCAATTGCATAGACCGCCACCTCGCGACGCGTGCCGATCAGGTGGCCATCATCTGGGAGGGCGATGATCCGAGCCAGGATGAGAAGATCACCTACCGACAGCTGCACGAGCGCGTGTGCAAGTTCGCCAACGTCTTGAAAGCGCACGGGGTCAAGAAGGGCGACCGCGTCACCATCTATCTGCCGATGATCCCCGAGATCGCCTATGCCATGCTTGCCTGCGCCCGCATCGGCGCGGTGCACTCGATCGTGTTCGGCGGGTTCTCGCCGGAGGCCCTCGGCGGGCGCATCCATGACGCCCAATCGAAGTTCATCATCACCGCGGATGAAGGCCTGCGCGGCGGCAAGCACGTCCCGCTCAAGAAGAACGCCGACGCAGCCCTGGAGAAGGTCGCTCAGGGCGGCGAGCAGATGCTCGTCGTGCGCCGCACCGGCAACGAGGTGCCGTGGGATCCTGCGCGCGACATCTGGCTCGACGAGGAGCTTGCCAAGGTCTCGGCCGATTGTCCGCCCGAAGAGATGAGCGCCGAGGACCCGCTGTTCATCCTCTACACGTCGGGCTCGACGGGGACGCCGAAGGGCGTGCTGCACACCACTGGCGGCTACCTCGTGTTCGCCTCGGTCACGCACCAGTACGTCTTCGACTACCACGACGGCGACATCTACTGGTGCACGGCCGACGTGGGCTGGGTCACCGGCCACAGCTACATCGTCTACGGGCCGCTCGCCAACGGCGCCACCACACTGATGTTCGAGGGCGTGCCGAGCTATCCCACGCTGTCACGCTTCTGGGAGGTCGTCGACAAGTGGGGCGTCAACACCCTCTACACGGCACCGACGGCCATCCGCGCGCTAGAGGGCGCGGGCGACGATTACGTCAAGCGCACCAGCCGCGCCTCGCTGCGGCTCCTCGGTAGCGTCGGTGAGCCGATCAACCCGGAGGCGTGGGAATGGTACTACCACGTGGTCGGCGAGGGCCGCTGCCCCATCGTCGATACTTGGTGGCAGACGGAGACGGGCGGGATCCTCATCACGCCGCTGCCCGGCGCCACCGCGCTTAAACCTGGCTCGGCGACGCGGCCGTTCTTCGGCGTCAAGCCGGCGCTCATGGATGAGAAGGGTCAGATCATCGAGGGTGCCGGTGCCGGCAACCTCGTCATCCTCGACAGCTGGCCGGGGCAGGCGCGCTCCGTGTTCGGCGATCACGAACGCTTCGTGCAAACCTACTTCTCCGCCTACAAGGGCATGTACTTCACCGGCGACGGCTGCCGCCGCGACGAGGACGGCTACTACTGGATCACGGGCCGCGTCGACGACGTGATCAACGTGTCGGGCCACCGGCTCGGCACGGCGGAGGTCGAGAGCGCGCTCGATTCGCATCCCAAGGTCGCCGAGGCAGCGGTCGTCGGCTACCCGCACGACCTCAAGGGCCAGGGCATCTACTGCTACGTCACGCTGAACGCGGGCGAGACCTGGAGCGAGGACTTGAGGAAGGAGCTCATCGCCCACGTGAGGAAGGAGATCGGCCCCATCGCATCGCCCGACCTCATCCAGTTCGCGCCGGGCCTGCCCAAGACGCGCTCCGGCAAGATCATGCGCCGCATCCTGCGCAAGATCGCCGAGGACGAGTTCTCGAACCTGGGCGACATCTCGACACTGGCCGATCCGATGGTGGTGGAGGATCTGATCTCGAATCGGCAGAACAAAAGACATGCGTGAGGGGGCAGCGCCCAATTGAGGCGCCGCCCTCTTCATCTTTTGTCCCTTGCACCAGCGCCTCTCCCCGCGTGTTGGGGGGAGAGGGAGGAGCCGTGTCGGGGGCCGCCTGATGGCGGGTTTCCTCGGAGATGATGCGCCGACGGAATTCCTGAGTGCCAAACGTTCACCCGGGAATTACCACTGCGGGGTGCACGCTCAATGGGTTGCTCGATCGGAGAGGCAGTCCGGCAAGCCGGATTGTTGCTTGTCGTCGTGCTTGCCGCCTGCGCGCCGGGTCTCAATGCCGACGCTGCCAAGCATTCCGGCCTCCAAGCAGACGGCACCTACGTTCTCAGCGATGACGAGCGATGGCTCGACTGCGGTCAACTGCTCGACCGTTCGCACGCCGTAACGCGGCAAATGCAGGACGTCTCCACGCACGCTGTCGAAAAGTTGAATTCGCAACCGAGCACAACGGTGGCGGCTCTGGGGAGATTGATTGGGTTGCCCGCCGAGGAGGCACCAGAAATTACTGAATACAATCAACTGAAGGCCGAGGCGGCAGCCTTGCAGTCGGCGCAAGCGAGGAAAGGGTGCGTCCCGGCGAAGGCGGAGGAGCCTGCCCCGAAGAGCAAGCAGCACCAGAAGCTCCACCTATGAGGCTGTCGTCTCGGCCCCGCTTGAGGCTATCTCTATGCGTTCGCCATGCTTGCTGCCAGGTTGATCATCATTGCCAGCACCATCGTGTTGAAGAAGAACGAGACGACGGAATGCAGGGTGACGAGTTGGCGTAAGACTTTCGAGCGAATGTTGACGTCGGATGTCTGCGAGGCCGCCCCGATCGAGATCGCGAAGTAAAGAAAATCCCAGTAGTCGGGATGCTCGTCGGCGGGGAATGCGAGGGCGCCGCCATCCTTGGTCAGGTTGTGCGGGGCATAATACTCGTGCGCGTAATGCAGCGCGAAGACCACCTGCATCACCAGCCATGAGATGAAGATCGTCGATGCGGCGAGCCCCAGATAAGGCAGCTTGCCCTCGCCCGCCAACTCCTTGGCCTGGGTCAACAAGCCGAGGATGCCTGCGAAACTCGAAAAGAGGGCGAGCAGGATGAGGCCCAGGATGACAATGCCGCTGTCATCCTGACGCGCCGCGCGCGACCGAATCTTGTCCGAATGGAACCGGCGCATCACCAGGAAGGCGAGGATCAGATAGGTCGCGCCACCCAAGCACCAAGCCGCCGCCTCGCGCACGGAGAGCGGCAGCGACTTGGGAAGAAACAAGAGCCCGGAAATGCCGACGGCTGCTCCGAAATACACGCGTGGACGAATGACGATGGAGCGCCAGATGGAGCGGGGATTGTACCAGTGCGATCGCGGTCGCGGCACGGATGTGCTGGCAGACATGCGTCTTCCCTCCCTTGCTCGCAGCCGCCGACAAATGACTCAGCGTTGTCGTTTGTTCAAGTGCCGGCCGGTGCCGCGCGCACCCGTCTGCGGCAGTGCGCTCGCAGCGCGCGCTCCCGTCGCTGGCTGGGGAGCAACGATGGCTGCCTGCACCAGCGCTCTCACAGTCCGGTATGGATGAAGCCGCCCCAGAAGTAGGGGTGGGCATAAGGCCGCGCCGGCACCTTTGGATCGACGGAGGCCGTACCTTGCGCTTCGACGAGGGCGCGACTGTGCGAGCGATCCACGCCCTTGGCGCTCAGCGCCTGCGCGATCTCGGCCAGTTGGCGACTGTGCAGCCGGCCCTGCGCTGCGGCGAGCTTGGCGTAGTTGTTGAGGTCGTCGCTCGTTGCCTTGCGCAGCCACGTTTGCGCGCCGCGCAAGGCCGCGGGGGGACTGAGCCCTCTCTCCATGTGCAGCTCGTAGAACTTGGCCATCAGCAGCGCGGTCGCCGCGTCGGATACGGGCCACAGCGTGCCGAGCACGCCGGCGGCACCGAGTGCGGTGAAGGTGCCGGGCAGGCCAATGAACTCGTCGGGGGTGCTGGTGATGTCGTAGAGGCCGGTCTCGCAGGCGGAGAGCACGACGAGGCGCGGGCGCCCGAGCCCGTCGGCCTCGAGCAGCTGGCCGACCGTGAGCCTCGTAGGCCCGTGCATCAGCAGCGCCGATTGGCGCGCGTCCTGCCACGAGAAGCCGCCGTGCGAGGCGAAGTGCCAATGCGTCTTGCCCTTGAGCGCCGCGAGCACGGCTTGGGGCGTTGCCGCTTCGCGCTCGAGCACCGTCCGCGCGGCGGGAGCAAAGTGCGAGGCGACGACGGCGCCTTCCTTCTCCGTGCCGGGGAGGTCGCCGGTGGGATTGATGATGGCGGCGAGCGTTGGAGGCGACGGCTTGGCAATCACGCTTTGCGCCGCCGCGAGCGCTTCCAGGCTCGGCGCATAGACAATCTCGTAGTCGTCGACGAGGCGGCGCTTGCTGGCGGGATTCTGTGCGAGCCCCAGCGGCAGCGTGCCGAGCCAGCCCGAGGGCAACCACACGAGCCGCGCGCCCGGCTTGAGGCCGTGCTGCTTCAGAGTTGCATCGAGACGCGCCCCGAAGAGTTGCCAAAGCTCAGGGCCGAGCTGGTCGATGGCGGCCAACCATTCCGGCCAGCGCTTCTGCTGTTCGTCGCCGTCGAGGTAGTTGACGAAATAGGCCCCGAGCCAGCCGCCGGGCGCGCCGTCGCCCGAGCCGATGAGCACCTGCGACAGCCGCTTCGTCGTAAGCTCGGGGAGGTCGATGATCGACACTTTGCTCCGGTGCCCGGCGTTCGTCATCACCAGGAGCTTGCCTCCGAAGCTCGTGACGACAGGCACGACCACGGCGCCGCCCTGTGCCGCGATGGCGCGCGCCTCGCCGAGCGCGGTCTCGGTCTTGCCCTTGCCGCCGCTCTTGGCGAGCGCCAGCACCTCCTGGCGCAGGCTGGCAAGCTTGGTGAGCGCGTCGGCGCGCTCGCTTCCTTGCAGGGTTTCGACGGCTTGCTTCTCGGCGCGAATGGCATGGCGCAGATCATCGAGATGCCGGCGCTCATCGTCGGGAAGCTCGATCGTCTGCAGCTTCATCGCGATGGTCAGCAACCGCGCCCTGCCTTCGTTGGCAAGCTGCAGCGCGTGCTCGCCCTCTCCACGCTGGGCGGCGACGAAGGCCGATTCCGCAAATAGCGGTCCCGCGTCCCCAATGAGCGCGCGCGTCTCCGCTTCCTCGATGCCCTGGCCGAGCAGGACGAGAAAGGCCTCGCGCGCGTCCTCCTGGGCGAGGCCGGCTTTCTGCAGCTCTCCCGCCTCGAGCAGCGTGCTTCCCAAGAGCCGCGCCGTGCGCAGGTGATCGTAGGGGAAGGCGTCGCGGGTGAAGACCGTCAGCGCCGCCTCGAAGGCGGCAATCGCCTTTCGCCTGTTGTCGCTGCGACTGCCGTGGATGCGTCCCGTATAGGCGATGCCCGTATTGTCCTGCAGCTGCGCCCACTGCTCCGGCACGGTCTCGCGCTGCAAGACCGTCGACGCCTGCTCGAAGTGATAGAGCGCCTGGTCCTGGTTGTCGGCGTGGTCGCCTTCGATGCGGTCGATATAGGCGATACCGAGGTTGTGCTGCGATTGTGCCCACTCCGCCGGATGGGCCTCGCGCGTGAACACGGTCAGCGCCGCCTCGGCGTAGGCGATCGCCTTCTCCTGGTTGGCAGAGCGCTCGCCGCGCTTGCGGGCCTGGTAGGCGCCGGCGAGATTGTGCTGGATCGTCGCCCACTGGTAGGGGTTGGCGTCCTTGGTGAGCACGGAAAGCCCCGCCTCGAAGTGCTGGATCGCGGCTTCGAGGTTGTCGGCGCGGTCGCCCTCGAAGCGGCCGAGATAGGCGACCGCGAGGTTGTTCTGCAGTTGGCCCCACTCCTGCGGATGGGCCGCGCGCGACAGGATGGGCTCGGCTGCCTTGAGGTGCGCGATGGCCAATTCCAGATTGCCGGCGCGCTCGCCGCGGATGCGGCCGGAGTAGGCGATGGCGAGGTTGTTGTGCGCCCGCGCCCAGTCGACGGGAGCCGTCTCGCGCGTCCACAGCGCCAGCGCGGTCTGCAGATGGGCGATGGCCTTCTCCAGGCTGTCGGCGCGCTCGCCGCGCACGCGCGCAAGGTAGGTGTTGCCGAGCTCGAAGGCGATGTCGGCCTTGACGCGCTCACGCGGGGCCTCAAGCGGCCACGAGGTGAGTGCGGGTTCGGCGCCGAGGAGCTGCTCGCCGAGCGTGATTTTCTGCTCGATGTCCTGGACTTGCCGCCAGCGCTCGTAGAGCTCGGCAAACGCGGCGGCGTTTTGCTCAGCGGCGACTTGCGCTTGCTGCGCGCCGGCGCGAAGCGCGCCGGAAGAGGCGAGTACGCAAGCCAATAGGAGAGAGACCAACACGCGCGGCATAAGCCCTCCCTCGACCGGAAACGGTCCCGGCTCCAAGCCGGGCGGCAATCTACTCCCGGCTCAAATCACAATCCATCACGACTTGGACGTCACCAAGGTCTACTGGCACCGCGTGAAAATCCCGCGGTCAAGATGGAAGTGGTTCCAGTGCGCGCTATTGTAGTCGGGCCCGATCGCGACGCGGAAATAGCGGCAGGCGCGCGCGTGCACCTCGTGCAGAAACCGTGCCTCGCGATCATGGCCCTTCCAGCTGCGCGCGATGCTGATCTCTTGCCCGTTGTCGAGCCTGAAGCCGCCGATATCGACGGCGTTGGCGAGCGCGTGCTGGCTGCGCAGCTTGGACCATTTCTCGTTGCCGATGATGTTGCGGCACGAATAGGTGCCCATGTCCTCCAGGCCGACGACGCGGCTGCCGAAGGTCGAAAGCGCCACGGGCTGCAGCTCGTACTCGACCCACAGAGCGAGTGCGGCCGCTGCCTCGCACGTGAGCTGGGCGGCGCCGAGCTCCGCCCCGCCGACGGTGCCGACGCGCACGGCGTTCTCCCAGCCGCATCCACTGCGGATCGGGTTGTCGGGGATGGGGGTAGTGACGATGTGGGGCTCGCGCAGGACCGCGCGGCAGAGCTCGGGATCGCGCCTCAGCGCAGCAATGCGGAAATCGACGAACCAGGAGGGCCGCTCAGCGAGAGATATAGGAGCAAAGGGCGAGTAGCGCTGCGACACGAGGCCGAACCAGAAGGCCCCAAAGAGTGCGGCGAGCACGAGAATTGCGAGAAGAACGCGCAGGATGACGCGGCCGGGTCGGCGCATGAAGTGGCCCTGATCGACGGTTGACCGGCGAGTATACGCATGGGGGGAAGTCGGGCCACGCGCCGTTGCGGAGCGCTCACCCGAATATCGGCTGGGCGTGGCAGTGGCGCCGCGGCAATGCCCTCTCCCCATGCCACCTTCGGCATGGGGAGAGAGACTACGGGCGCGCGTAGGGGTGCGCTAGAAATCGGAGGTGATGCCGTCCTTCTCCCAATCGCCGTAGCGCGCGGGGTCGGGGCCGCCGCGGCCGCCGATCTCTGGCTCGGGGGCCGTCTCCGGCTTCTTGGCGCGCCGGCGCTCCTCGGCCTCCTTTAAGGCGCGCTTGGCGGCCTCCGGCAGCTCGCGTTTTTCCTGTTCGTCTTCCGGCATATCCATCGCCCGATCCCTAAAGGGCACTGGTTATCAGTAACTTTCCTTTCCATATAGCAGGTCTAGCTTGGACCCGCGTAAGGAGGCGGAGACAACACCCATGAACTACGTGAAGACGGCGATGCTGCTCGCCCTGTTGACCGCGATTTTCGTGGCACTCGGCGCGGCGATAGGCGGCCAGTCGGGCATGGTGATTGCTTTCGTCATCGCGCTCGCCATGAACGCCTTCAGCTACTGGAACTCCGACAAGATGGTCTTGCGCATGTACGGCGCAAGGGAGGTGAACGAGAGCTCCGCGCCCGAGTTCTATGGTGTCGTGCGCGAGCTGGCTCAGAACGCCGGGCTGCCGATGCCGCGCGTGTACGTCATGCAGAACCCGCAGCCCAACGCCTTCGCCACCGGGCGCAATCCCGAGCATGCGGCCGTCTGTGCCTCGACCGGGCTGTTGCAGGCCTTGAGCCGTGACGAGCTGGCGGGCGTCATTGCGCACGAGCTCACCCACATCAAGAACCACGACACGCTCATCATGACCGTCGCTGCCACTATCGGCGGTGCTGTCTCCATGCTCGCGCAATATATGCAGTTCGGGCTTCTGTTCGGCGGCAATCGCGACCGCGGCGCCCTCGGCACCATTGGCGCGCTGCTCGCCATCATCGTCGCGCCGCTCGCGGCGATGATGGTGCAGATGGCGATCAGCCGCTCGCGCGAGTATGAGGCCGACCGGGGTGGCGCCACAATCTGCCGCCACCCGCTGTGGCTCGCGTCGGCGCTCGCCAAGATCCAGAACTTGGCGCAACGCATCCCCAACGAGACGGCGGAGAGCGTGCCTGCCACCGCGCACATGTTCATCATCAACCCTTTGAGCGGTCGCGGCCTCGACAACATGTTTTCCACCCACCCGAACACCGAGAACCGTATCGCGGCGCTCGAGGAGATGGCGCGCGAAAGCGGCCAGACGGCCGGCCCGCACCAGAGCCAAGCCCCGGTCGAGGCAGGTCCCTGGGCAACATCCGATGCCTCAAGCGAGCCGCGCCGCGCGCGCGGGCCTTGGGGCTAGCGCTGGGGGATAGATGCCAATGTCGCCCAGCAACGTCTCCACCAAGCGCAAGCCGGCTGCGCGAGCCGGAAAGGGAAAGCCCGGGCGCGCGCCTGCGCCTGCCGGCCTGCCGGCGCGCGAGGCCGCCGTGCGGCTTGTGAGCGCCGTCCTGCACGCGGGCCGCTCGCTCGACGAGGCGCTTGCCAAGGAGTTTCGGTCGAGCGCGCTCGATCCGCGCGATCGTGCGCTCGCCCGTCTCATCACCGCAACCGTTCTGCGCCGCCTGGGCGAGCTCGAAGCCGTGCTGTCGAGCTTCCTGGAGAAGCCGCTGCCCGAGCGTCAAGGCAACCTGTGGCCGATCCTGCTGGCGGGGGCCGCGCAGCTCTTGTTCCTCGCGACGCCGCCGCATGCTGCCGTCGGCCTGGCCGTCGAGCAGGCGCGTGGGGATCGCCACGCCCGGCGCTATGATCGCCTCGTCAATGCGCTCCTGCGCCGAACCGCGCTCGAAGGCGCAGACGTGCTGGCGGGCTGCGATGCGGTTGCACTCAACATTCCCACCTGGATGTTGGAGCGCTGGGGCAAGACTTATGGCGCCGTCGAGGCGCGCCGCATCGCAGAAGCCTCGCTCGCCGAGGCGGCGCTCGACCTTACCGTCAAGGACGAGCCCGCGGCTTGGGCGCAGCGCTTGGGCGGCATCGTGCTTGCCATCGGCTCGGTGCGGCTCAAGGGCGGTGGCCGCATCGAGGACCTCGCCGGCTACGACGAGGGCGTCTGGTGGGTGCAGGACGCGGCGGCCGCGCTTCCGGCACGGCTCTTGGGGGTGATCGCCGGCCGCGACGTTGCCGACCTGTGTGCGGCACCCGGCGGCAAGACGGCCGAGCTCGCGGCTGCTGGCGCCCACGTCACCGCCGTCGACCAATCGAGCGCGCGCCTTGACAGGCTGCGCGCCAACCTGGAGCGGCTGCACCTCAAGGCCGATATTGTCGAGGCCGATGCGGCGACCTGGGCGCCCGGACGCACGTTCGATGCGGTGCTGCTCGATGCGCCGTGCACGGCGACGGGAACGATCCGCCGCCATCCCGATATCCTGCGATTGAAGCGGTCCGGAGACATCGCCACGCTCAGCCAGCAGCAGGCGCGCCTTCTCGACAACGCGGTGCGCCTTCTCAAACCCGGTGGCACGCTTCTCTACTGCACGTGCTCGCTTGAGCCGGAGGAAGGCCCAGACCAGATCGTTCGGCTGCTTCAGCTCCAACCGCAGCTCATACGCGCGCCCATTCGCGCCGGCGAGTGCGGCATCGAGGCCGATTGGATCACGCCCGAGGGCGATTTACGCACGCTTCCCCACCATCTGCCGAGCGAAATCCCGCCGCTGTCCGGGCTCGACGGCTTCTATGCCGCGCGCCTTGTCCTCGCCGGCTGAGTGCGTCGGCGCAGCAACTGCGCACAGCTCCTCGCGCCCCTCACCTTGTTTTCGCGGGCGCGGGGCGGTAGTCGGAGCACGATGTCCGCGCCGCGTCATGGCATGCGCGCTTGGAGCCGGGGTCGGGCAGCAGGGGGCCGCCGATGTTTGACCTGACGCTCAAGGAACGTTTGAGGATTGCCGCGCTGTCGGCCGAACGCTCCAAGCGCTCGGCCCTCGCCGGCATTCTGGCATCGCGGATCATGGGGTGGTCGCTCGCCGCGCCGCCCGCCGACCGCCTGCTCATCGTGCCGCAGGATTTGCGCACCGCCGATCCGAGCTTCTGGCGCGAAATCGTGCACGGGCAGTTCGGGCTCGCCGGCTCCATCGCCTTTCTCAAAGGGCGCTCTCCCTTCGATATCGTGCCGCCGACGCCGGCGTGGGAACGGGAGCTGCACGGATTCGGCTGGCTGCGCCATCTCGCCGTCGCCACCGACGAGGAGGCCCGCCAGGCCGCGCCCCGGCTCGCCGCCGAATGGGCGGTTCGCTTCGGGGCCGGGACAGGGGTCGGCGCCGAGCCGGCTGTCACCGCGCGCCGGCTGATCTCCTGGATCTCGCATGCCGGTTTGCTGCTCGACGGTGCCGATAGCGCGACATACGAGATGATCACGTCGAGCCTCGGCCGCCAGCTGGCGCTGCTGTCGTCCTCCTGGCGCGATGCCCCCGACAGCTATCCGCGCCTGTTGGCGCTCATCGCGCTGGTGCTCGCCGACATGTCGATCGCCGGCCACGAGCGTCAGCTCAAGGGCGCCGAGGCGTTGCTCGACGCCGAGCTCGGCCGCCAGATCCTGGCAGACGGCGGCCACGTCAGCCGCAACCCCGGCGTACTGGTCGAGATCATGCTCGACCTCCTGCCCTTGAGCCAATGCTTCGTCGCGCGCAGCCGCAAGCATCCTCCGCACCTGCTGGAGGCAATGGCGCGCATCTTTCCCATGTTGCGATACTTGCGGATGGGCGATGGGATGCTCGCCCGTTTCAACGGCATGAGCATTCCTGCAGCGGCGGGGCTCGGCACGGTGCTCGCCTATTGCGACGGCGTCGCGCCGGTGCTGCAGGAGGCCCGCGATTCCGGCTATGTGCGGCTGGAAGGCGGGCGCAGTATCGTCATCGTCGATGTGGGGACGCCGCCGCCGCTCTCTGCCGCGGGTGAGGCGCAAGCCGGCTGCCTCTCGTTCGAGATGAGCTCAGGGGCGCGTCTGCTCTTTGTCAACGGCGGCATGCCCGGAGCCGCCGGGGCCGATTGGTATCCGGCCGCGCGCGCGACCGCCAGCCACAACACGTTGTGTCTCGCCGAAAAGTCCTCCTCCAAGCTGGTGGCGCACCGGCGCCTGGAGGAGCTGATCGGCGCGCCTCCGATCCGCCATCCCGACAACGTCGATTGGCACCTCGACGAGCGGGAGGAGGGGACCACGCTGGAGGCGAGCCACGATGGCTACCTGCGCCGCTTCGAGCTCGAGCATAGCCGCCGCATGTTCCTGTGGTCGGACGGCAGCCGCCTGGTCGGGTGCGACCGGCTCGACGGAGATCGCCAGAAGGTGCGGCTGCGGGCGGACCTCCCGTTCGCGATCCATTTCCATCTTCATCCCGACGTTGCATGCTGGCTGGAGGAGACCTCGAATACGGTCGCGCTCAAGCTGCCCGACGGCGAGCGCTGGCGTTTCACGGCCGAGGGCGCCGCCGTCTCCATCGAGGAGAGTACCTATTTCGCCAACAGCACCGGGCCGCGCAGCGCCATGCAGATCGTGCTGCGCGCGGCGACCTACGGCGAGAGCGAGGTGCATTGGGTGATCGAGCGCGTGGTCGGGGAGCAGGCGGGATGAGCAACACGACCAAGGTCGGGCGCGCGCTTCTGTCCGTGTCGGATAAGACCGGTCTTGCCGCGCTCGCCCGTGCGCTGGCGCAGATGGGCGTGGAGCTTATCTCGACCGGGGGGACCGCCGCGGCGCTGCGCGCAGAAGGGCTCGCCGTCAAGGATGTCTCCGAGCTCACGGGATTTCCCGAGATGCTCGACGGGCGCGTGAAGACGCTGCATCCCAAGATCCACGGCGGCCTGCTCGCGGTGCGCGGCGACGCGAAGCATGAAGCGCAGACGGCCGAGCACGGCATCGGCGCCATCGATCTCCTCGTCGTCAATCTCTACCCCTTCGAGGCCACCGTGGCGAAGGGCGCGCCTTACGATGAGTGCGTGGAGAACATCGACATCGGCGGCCCGGCGCTCATCCGCGCCGGCGCCAAGAACCACGCCGGCGTGACCGTGGTCGTGGAGCCGGCCGACTACGAGCGCGTGCTTGCAGAGATGACGGCCAACAGCGGCGCGACCACGTTAGAGCTGCGCAAGCATCTCGCCGCCAAGGCCTTCGCGCGCACCGCGGCCTATGACGCGGCCATCAGCGCGTGGTTCGCCGCCGTGCTGGGCGAGGAGGCACCCGAGTGGCGGGCTTTCGGTGGTCGGCTGGCGCAGGCGCTGCGCTATGGCGAGAACCCGCACCAGGCGGCGGCTTTCTATGTCTCGGGCGAGGCACGCTTCGGCGTGGCGACGGCGGTCCAGCACCAGGGCAAGGAGCTTTCCTACAACAACCTCAACGACACGGATGCGGCCTTCGAGCTGGCGGCGGAGCTCGGCAGCGGACGCGCCCGCGGTCGCCATCATCAAGCACGCGAACCCGTGCGGCGCCGCGCTCGGGCCTTCGCTGAAGGAGGCCTATCTCAAGGCGCTCGCCTGCGATCCCGTCAGCGCCTTCGGCGGCATCATCGCGCTCAACGGCACCATCGATGCAAGTGCCGCCGAGGAGATCACCAAGATCTTCACCGAGGTGGTGATCGCGCCTGACGCCAGCGCCGACGCCAAGGCGATCTTTGCCCAAAAGAAGAACCTGCGCCTGTTGACGACCGGCGGGCTGCCCGATCCGCGCGCGCCCGGCGTGATGGTGCGCTCGCTCGCGGGCGGCTTTCTCGTGCAGTCGCGCGACAACGGCGTCGTCGGTGCGGCCGATCTCAAGGTCGTCACCAAGCGGGCGCCGACCGAGCGCGAGCTCGCCGACCTCCTGTTCGCCTTCAAGGTCGCCAAGCACGTCAAGTCGAACGCCATCGTCTACGTGAAGGATCACGCGACCGTGGGGATCGGCGCAGGCCAGATGAGCCGCGTTGATTCAGTGCGCATTGCGGCGCTCAAAGCCGCGGACGCGGCCAAGGCCATGGGCGCCAAGGAGCCGCTGACCCGCGGCTCTGTCGTCGCCTCCGACGCCTTCTTTCCCTTCGCGGACGGCCTGCTCGCCGCAGCGCAAGCCGGGGCCACCGCCGTCATCCAGCCCGGTGGCTCGGTGCGCGACGAGGAGGTGATTGCGGCGGCGGACGAGAAGGGCCTCGCCATGGTGTTCACCGGCCTGCGCCACTTCCGGCATTGAGGTCATGGACGCGAAGGACGCAGTATCCTTGCGTTCCGCGGCCCGCGCGGACTGGGACCTGATCCGCGGCTGGCTCGCGCGTCCCGACATCCAGGAGTGGTGGGGACCGATTGCCGCGACCGAGGCCGAGGTCAACATGGCGCTCGGCTCCCAGCACGCCCTCTGCCGCATCATCGAGGTGGACGCACATCCCGTCGGCTATGCGCACGCGGTCGACGCCACGCTGTGGGGCGATGAGCTGCCGCAGGATCTGGCGCCCGGCACCTGGGATCTCGACCTCTTCATCGCCTCGGAGGAGCACCGCGGCAAGGGCGTCGGCCAGGCGGCGCTGGCGGCTCTCAAGGACGAGGTGTTCGCCTCGACGCTTGCCGTCGCGGTGTGCGTCTTCCCCTCGGTCAAGAACGAGCGCGCTGTGCGCGCCTACGAGAAGGCGGGCTTCCTCTGGAAGCGCATCTGGAACGATCCGCACGCGGGGCCGTCCTGGTTCATGGTGGCCGAGCGCCCCGTCCGGTAAAGGGGCTTTAGCAGTCAAAAGGAGCGGTGAGGGGTCATTCACCCGTTTTGGCACCCCGTTTCGGCGGGCGTAGCCTTTGTTGTCGTCGGCCGGTAAAGGCTTTAAAGTGCGAAGAAGGCTAACCGAGTTGGGGGAGAGCAGCCGTGAATACAGCCATCAGGGCCATCATTTTCATCATTATCCTTGCCGCCATCGTCTTCGGCATCGTGTGGGTCTACACGCCCCTGCCGCAGAAGACGCCGGAGGCTACACCTGCCGCCACCGAGCCGGCCCCTGCGCCGGAAGCGCCTGCGCCAGCGGCGGCTCCGCCGGCTGAGGAGCCCGCACCGGCTGCCAAAGAGGAAGCGCCTGCTGCGGAGACGCCCGCCGAGCCGGCGCCTGAGGCAGCACCCGAGACGCCAGCCGAGCCGGCGCCCGAGACTCCTGCCGAGCCGACGACGCCAGAGCAGCCCTCGCCCTAAGCGGTCGGCTGACTTATCCGCCAAGCGGAACGCCCGGGCTCAAATGCCTGGGCGTTCCTGCTGTGGCGCAAGGCCCCTATCGCGTCCTTAGCGGTTCTTTGCCGCGGCGAGGACTTCGTCGCGCCGCTTAGTCTTTCTTGTCCGTATCGGGAGCGGCTGGCGCAGCGTCATCGGGCGTATCGGGAGCGTCCTTCTTCGTCACGTCGTCTGTCGCTTCCTTGGCCTTGTCGAGCACCTCGGCCGTCGCCTGCTTGGCTTGCTCCAACACGTCACGGGCGGCCGCGGCGGCCTTGTCGAGGATGCGGGTGGCCTTGCTGGCCTTGTCCAAGCCTTCCTTGCTCGCCTCTTTGCCGGTTTCGATCGCCGCGCTCGTGTGCTCCTTTGCCGTGTCGATGGCCTTGAGGATCGCCTCCTTGGCGGCATCGATGGCGGCGTTGGTGGCGTCCTTGGCGGTGTCGATCGCCTCGCTGGCCGATTGATCGGCGGTCTCCGGCTCCTCGACCGCCGGCTTCGCCGGGGCTTCGTCCGCGGCATAGGCCGGCAGCGGACCGAGCCCGAGCAGCGCCGCGGCAGCCAGCAAAGGCAGAGTGTATTTTCTGGTGGGCATGGGGTTCACTCTATTACTCCATCGTCTGGTCGCTAGCCTGCGAGACCAGGGCCTCCTCGGCACGGGCCTCGGCTCCAGCTCGTGAGATGGGGATGGCCCCGCCTTGCCACTAGTGGCCCCGCCACTAGGCCTGCCGCGGCGGCGAGCGGACCGGCAGCATCAGCATTATCCCGGTAATGAGAAACAGCGCGATTGCCGACATGCCGAGCCGCTGGTTCCCGGTCGCCGCGGTCACCGTGGCGACGAGGAACGGAGCAAAAAACGCCGTCACCTTGCCCGAGAAGGCGAAGAGGCCGAAGAATTGCGTGATCTTCTCGGGCGGCGCGAGGCGGGCGAGCAGCGAGCGGCTCGAGGCCTGCACCGGAGCGGAGACGAGGCCGACGACCATGGCGAAGGCGAGGAACACCTGCTCGCCAAGCGAGGAGAAAGGTGCCGACCCCGGCACCTTGGGCGCCACCTCGACGACGTAGAGGACGTGCGTCTTGTCGACCGACAAGATGCCGAAGGCGCCCACGAGCAGGATCAAAAGCGCGCCCAGGATGACGGCCTTGGCGCTGAAGCGGTCGTCGAGCACGCCGCCGACGAGGGCGCCGACCGCGCCGATGAGCGTCAAGACGATGCCGAAGATGCCGAGCGCCAACGGGCCCCAGCCGAACACGGATGCGCCATAGATGCCGCCGAAGGTGAAGATGGCGGTAAGCCCGTCGGTGAAGATCATGCGGGCGGCGAGAAAAAGCAGCAGGCTCGGGTGGCCCGGCAGCGAGCGGATCGTGTCCCAAAGCTCGGCGGTGGCAGAGCGGCCATCGTGCGCCCTGGGCTTGTGGTCGTCGGGCACGAACAGAAAGAACGGGATCATGAAGACGAGGAACCAGACAGCCGACAACGGCCCCACCAGGCGGTCTCCCTCGCGCGCGCCGGTGTCGAGCGCAAGGAGCGGGTCGAGGCCCAAAAGCGTCTTGCCGGTCTCGGGGCTGGCGACGATGAGCCCGGCGACGAGCACCAGGCTCACGAGGCCGCCGATGTAGCCGCACGCCCAGCCGGCGCCCGACAGCCGGCCCAGCTCGTTCTGGGGCACGAGGCTCGGCATGATGGCGTTGGTGAACACGGCGGTGAACTCCGCGCACGCCGTCGCGCACACGAAGGCAAAAAGCACGAGAAGGATCGTCGACATGGGGGCGAGCGGCGTCGCCACCCACAGCGTCGTCATCGCGGCGGCGAGCAGGAGCGACAAGGTGGCGATCCAGGGTTTGCGCTTGCCGCGCCCGTCGGCAAAGGCGCCGAGGAAGGGGCTGCCTGCCGCGACCAGAACGCCGGCGGCCGCTGCGCCGTAGCCCCATAGGGTCTGCCCGCGCGCGCCGTCACCGACGACGCTGTTGGCAAAGTAGGGTGCGAACAGGAAGGTCAGGATCAGCGTGTAGAAGGGCTGCACCGCCCAGTCGAACAGCATCCACGAGATGCGGGCGCGCAACGGCGCGCGCGCGACGGCGTCATGGACAGGCGTGGCGTCGTTCAATGCGGAACCCTCGAAATGAAGCCCCCCGGCCTGCACGCCATAGCACGAAACTTGGCCCGCGGTGCGCTCCCCCGCACACTCAGAGCCGGCTCACAAAGCTACTGCAGCACGATCAGATGGTCGGGCAGCTCGTTGGGGTTGCGGGCTTCGGGCGGGAAATGACGGCCGAGGTGCTCGCCTGCCGCAGCTATGGCCGCCACCAAGCCGTCCGCCGGCTGGCCTCTCGCGATCGCGGCCGTGAGCTCGTCGATGATCGCCTTCCAGGTCCCCTCCGGCACGCGCGCATCGATCGCGCGGTCGGCGAGAATCTCCACGTGGTGCTCGGCCACGGACACGAAGATGAGCACGCCCGTGTGCCCCTCGGTCGTATGCAGGTTCTGCACGAGGAATTGCTCGAGCGCGCGCTGGTGCGCATGCCGCTTCTTGACGGAAAGCGGCACCAGCGCGGTCCGCACCGGCACGGGCAGAAGCAGCGTGGTGACGACAAGGAAGACGCCGAGCTGGGTGAGATAGATTGCCGTAATGGACAGCCCGGTGAAATAGATGAGCACCCAAGGGACGAGCAGGCTGAGAAGCGCGCCCACGAGCGGCGGCACATAGAGATAGGCGTCGCTGCGGGCGGCGACGACGACCACGATCTCGCCCGACGTCTTGCGCTCGGCTTGCGTGATCGCTTGCGAGACGCGGGCCTCGTCCTCGGTCGAAAAGAGCTTCATGCTGCCATCCCCTACCAGCTTCCCGAGGAGCCGCCGCCTCCGAAGTCGCCGCCTCCGCCCGACCAGCCGCCGCCTCCGCCGCTGTCCCCGCCGCTCGACCAGCCCCCGCCCCAGCTGCCGGAATTGCCTGGAGGGAAGAAGGTGCCGCGCCGTCGTCCGCCCGTCGCCTGCTGCGCCGAAAGCGATGAGCGATAGACCGCCCACATGATGTAGAGGACGAGCCCCATCCAGAAGAGGAAGAGAATGAGCTGCAGCGTTTGGGATTCCGAGCCGCGCGCGGGTGGTCTTGGCGCGCTCCTTCACCGCCTCGGCGTCGCCCAAGAGCACGTCCTTGATGTCGCGCACGCCGGCGCGGATGCCGCCCGGGTAGTCGCCGCGGCGGAACGCGGGCAGGATGGCGTTCTCGATGATGAGCTTCGACATGGCGTCGGTCATCACCGGCTCCAGCCCGCGGCCGACCTCGATCCTCACCTTGCGCTCGTTGGGGGCGACGATGAGGAGGATGCCGTTGTCCTTGCCCTTCTGGCCGATGCCCCACTTGCGCCCGAGCTGATAGCCGAAGTCCTCGATTGGATAGCCCTGCAGCGACTTGAGCGTGACCACAGCGACCTGATCGGTCGAGGTGTCCTCGAGGGCTTTGAGCTCCTCGACAAGGGCGGCGTAGTCTTGCCCGCTGAGGAGACCGGCCTCGTCGACGACGCGGTCCGTCAGCTCAGGGAACTTGGGCTCGGCAGCGGCCGGCCCGAGCAGCATTGCGGCCAGCATCGCGACAAGCGCGATGAGCCCGGAGCCTGGTATGCTCCGTCGGGACGGCGAAGCGCGCAGGGCCCCAGCCATCGTACGATCTACTTCTGCGTGCCGAAGTCGACCTTGGGGGTCTTCATCTCCTCGGCGGCGATGTCAAAGGTCGCCATCTCCTTGGAGGAGGGATAGAGGAACGACCGCCACAAGCGGCCGGGGAAGGTCGTCAGCTCGGTATTGTAGACGCGCACCGCGTTGATGTAGTCGCGCCGCGCAATCGCTATGCGGTTCTCGGTGCCTTCGATCTGGCTCTGCAGCGCGAGGAAGTTCTGCCCCGACTTGATATCGGGATAGCGCTCGACCACCGCGAGCAGCCGTCCGAGTGCGCCCCCGAGCTGGGCCTGCGCCTCCTGAAACTTCTGCATGGCCTCCGGGTTCGTCAGGATGTCGGGCGGAATGTTCGCCTGCATCTGGGTGGCCTTGGCGCGCGCCTCCACCACGTCGGTGAGCACCGTGCGCTCCTGTTGGGCGAATCCTTTGACGGTCTCGACCAGGTTGGGGATGAGGTCGGCGCGGCGCTTGTACTGATTGAGAACCTCAGACCACGCCGCTTTGGCGCTCTGCTCGTAGGTGGGGATGTTGTTGACGCCGCAACCCGCGAGCGGAAGCGCGAGGGTGAGGAGCGCGAGGATGACGAAAGGCCGCGCGAGGCGAGCCGACGCGTGAGCCATGGCGATAAGGCCTCCGGGTTGGGGACGACGCCAATCTCCTATTTGTAGTTGTCGGCGCGCGCAAGATGGCCAAACCAAGCCTAGGTTTCCGCAGCGCTTTATTGCCGCCCTTCGCCCTCTACGCTAGCGCAGCGGGCAACCAAACATTGCGGGGCGATCCCATGGCTGCCATATTCGCGCGCCAAGAGAAGGGGACGACTCCCCTCGTGCGCTCGATGTGACGTATATGTGACATCAACGGGATCGAGAGCCACGCGGGGACGCACGGGGACATGCGGGCAAAATGCGTAATTCCATTGCGATGATGAATACTAAGGGGGGTGTCGGCAAGTCGACCCTTGTGCTCTCCCTGGCTGAGACGCTCTCGGCCTACCACGGCAAGAACGTGCTGGTGATCGACTCGGACGCGCAAGCGAGCGTCTCCAGCATGCTGATGACCGTCTCCAACCTCTACAAGCTGCAGAGTGAAGGGGCGACTATCGTCGACTACCTGCACGCGACCGTGCTCAAAGGGCAGACGGCCGACTGGCCCAAGTTCATCGTGCGCAACGTCTCCGACGTCGATGATTCCCGCTCGGTGTTCGTTTTGCCGAGCGACATGCAGCTCACGCTGCTCGAGCGCGAGGTCTCCAAGGAGGCCCTGCACGCGCGCCTGCGCACCGTCATCGCCGAGCTCTTGGCCGGCGTGCGCAAGGTCTTCGACGTCGTGCTCGTCGATTGCCCGCCCGGGCTCTCGGTGCTCACCGAGAGCTGGCTGCGCGAGGCCGACTTCCATATTTCGCCGACCAAGGCCGACTACGTGTCGGTGTGCGGGCTCGAGGTGTTCCGCCGCTTCAAGAGTCTCAATCCGGAGATGGGCTTCGCCCAGAACCTGGGCGTCATCATCAACATGAAAGAGCCCAATTCGCCCTCCGACGACGAGTACCACCGCTGGCTCGACAGCAACGCGGAGAACCGTTGTTTCCGTCAGCCGATCCCGCGCATGTCAGCGCTCCAGGACGCCGCAAACTTCCAGGCCTCGGGCCGCAGCTATCTTGCCAAGTATCCGGGCCAAGCCGGCGCCGCCATGCGTGCGCTGGCGCAAGAGGTGCTGGAGCGGCTCGATGCGGCCAATGAGCAACCCTCGGCCGAGACCGCGCCCGCCGCCGCGACGGCGTAGCAGCTAATCTCAGCGCCTCTTCGCGTGCCCGCCGATCAGTCGTGCGGGAAGAGCGCGTGGCTTTTCCGGAGATGACTTTAGGAAACTGGAGCGGGCGATGAGATTCGAACTCACGACCCTCACGTTGGCAACGTGATGCTCTACCCCTGAGCTACGCCCGCATCCTTGGGTATGGCGCCGTCCAATAGCGGCGCGGACACGCCTTATGGCGCAACTGCCGGCCCATTGCAAGACGCGCGAAAGCGCGCTGCCGGCCCGCGGCCCCCGAGTGGGCCAAGGCGGCGGCCGTCAGCCTTTCTCGCCGGTTCCGGCCTTGAAATAGCTCTTCAAGGAGCACTTGGAGTAGCCAGCATCATCGAGCAGGCCTTTGACTGCTTTCAGCGCCTTGTCCTGGTTGGCGCCGACGCCTGCGGCGCAACCCGCCTTGGGGTTCGCGCAGCACATGACAGCAAACACGTGATCCATGCCGTTGGTGCTGGCCGGCGTGTCCGCGCAGGTCTTAGACACCTCCTTGCAGGCGAGGACGGCGAGCTTCTTGGCCTGCTCCTTGGTCGTCGCCCACACCACGGTCGCGTTGTTCTCCTGGTTGGGGACGATCGCCGCCCATCGGTCCTGCGCGACGGCCTGTCCGCAAAGGAGGAGCGCAAGCGCCACCAGCCCGGTGGGGAGACGCGTGAGAAGTCTTGCAGGCATCGTGCCTCCTATTTCCTCAGGTCACCTCATGCTATCGCCGCGATGAGCGGCCAGCAAGCGCGCGCGGGACGCTTGGCGCCCAGGTGACAACCGGCTAGGTATGACACCCTTCTTGAACGAGCGCCAAACATCTCCATCGCAAATGATGCCCGCCACCCGACAGGACCTCTTTGCCCGGCTCTCGGAGCTCGGGATTGAGACCCACACGGTCGAGCACGAGGCTCTGTTCACGGTTGCCGAGAGCAGCAGGCTCGAGCGCGAGCTTCCAGGGGCGCATACCAAGAACCTGTTTCTCAAGGATGAAAGCGGCGACCTCTATCTCGTCGTGGCGCAGGCGACGACGCGGGTCGACCTCAAGGCGTTGGCGCGGGCGCTGGGCGCTGGGCGCTTCAGCTTCGGTAAGCCCGAGCTCTTGATGGAGGCACTGGGCGTGCCGCCGGGCTCGGTGACGGCGTTCGCCGTCATCAACGACGTTGGCCGCCGCGTGCGCATGGTGATCGATGCCGAATTGATGCGGCATGACAGCATTAACTGCCATCCCTTGGAGAATACGGCGACGACGAACATTGCGCGGGACGATCTTTTGCGGTTCATTCGCTCATGTGGCCATGAACCGCGGATTGCCGTGATCGGCGGCGGGGCAAAGGCGACTGGGGAGGGCATCTGAGCGCTTTGCGGCTGCGTGTCGGGAGGCGGCTGAGCCCTCAGTCTTGCAGTTTGCCCCGCTTACCACGATCTTGCCGGTGCGGACGCCGCTGCAAGGCTTCAGCGTTTTCGCCGAAGTAGGCTCCACGTTGAGGTTTTGCTATTGAGGGATCGGCGATCGAAGACATCGCCAATCGGCCGCGAGGAGACGCAGATGGATTTCGGGGCTCTCAAGGGATCGGCGCCGGCCGCGGATTCGGAGCTCATCAAGAGTACGACGACGACGGGCTTTGCCAAGGACGTCATCGAGGCGTCGCGCACGGTTCCCGTGATCGTCGATTTCTGGGCGGCCTGGTGCGGACCGTGCAAGCAGCTCACCCCGATCCTCGAGAAGGTGGTGAAGAGCTATGGCGGCAAGGTGCGGCTGGTCACGATCAATGTCGACGAGCACCCAACCATCGCTGGCCAGCTGCGCATCCAGTCGCTGCCCACCGTCTATGCCTTTCGCGACGGTCGCCCGCTCGACGGCTTCATGGGCGCGCAGTCGGAAAGCGCGGTGCGGGCCTTCGTCGAGCGGCTGATCGGCGAGGATGCGCAAGAGGATCTGGCAAGCGTTCTTGCCGCCGCCGAGCAGGCGCTGGAGGAGGGCGACGTGCAGACTGCGGCGGAGGTGTTCGCTGCGGTGCTGCAGGAGAACAAGCACGATCCCGCCGCGCTTGCCGGACTGGCGAGCTGCTATCTCAAGACGGGCGATTTCGCCCGCGCCGAACAGATGATCGCCCTCGTTCCCCCCGATGCGAAGAACGTTGCGGCGGTGGAGCGCGTAAAGGCCGCGCTCGAGCTTGCGAGCAAGGCCGGACCTGACGACAACCGTGCCGCTCTGGCCGCGCGCCTCAGCACTGATCCCGCCGACAAGCAGGCGCGCTTTGATCTCGCCGTGGCGCAAGCTGCGCGCGGCAACAAGGCGGAGGCGGTCGACCATCTTCTCGATCTGGTGCAGCGCGAGCGCGCCTGGAACGACGAGGCTGCGCGCAAGCAGCTGGTGCAATTTTTCGAGGCATGGGGCCCCAAGGACCCCGCGACGGTCGATGGCCGGCGTCGCCTTGCGTCTTTGTTGTTTTCATAAAGGGCTATCGAGCCGGGAAGGATAATAGGCCTCTTGTCACCCATCGATCGCTACAGGCGCCCTGCAGACCTCCCCCCCCGCATACCCTTGTTTCCGTTGCGGGGGGCCATCCTGCTCCCGCGCGCCACCCTGCCGCTCAACGTGTTCGAGCCGCGCTACCTGGAGATGGTCGACAACGTGATGTCGGGCGATCGCCTGATCGGGGTCGTCCAGCCGGCGCCGGGAGCGGGTCAGGACGAGGAGGAGAGCCCGCTTGAACGCTCGGTCGGCCTGCGCAACGTCGGCTGCGTGGGGCGCGTGACGAGCTATCAGGAGGTCGACGATGGGCGTCTCGTCATCACGCTTACGGGGATCGCTCGCTACGATATCCTCGACGAGGCGCTGACCGATCTCCCCTACCGCGTGGGCAGTGTCAGCTACGACCGCTTCGCCTCGGACTTGAACGAGGGCCTCGGCGAGGACCAGGTGGATCGCACCAATCTCTTGCGCGTGCTGCGCTCCTACCTCGATGCCAACCGGCTCGAGGCCGACTGGGCCGCGATCCAGCGCGCCTCCAGCGAGTTCTTGATCAACGCATTGTGCGTGATGTGCCCCTATGGGCCGGAGGAGAAACAGGCGCTGCTCGAGGCGGAGGACCTGAAGCGCCGCGCCGACGTGCTGGTGGCGCTTGCCGAGATGGAGCTCGCCTCCAGCGGCGGCAGCGGCAGTACGCTGCAGTGAGATCCTTCTTATGAGTGAAGCGCACGATAAGGGCGAGGGCCGCGACCGGGTCGATGCGAAGTTGCTCGAGATCCTCGTGTGCCCGCTAACCAAGACGACGCTCGAGTACGATGCCGCCGCGCAGGAGCTGATCAGCCGCGCCGCCGGCCTCGCCTATCCGATCCGCAATGGCGTCCCGTTGATGACGGTCGAAGCCGCGCGCCCCCTCGATGGGCCACCGCGCAATACGGACGCCGACTGACCGATCCAGCGTTAACCAATCCGCTTCAGCGTTTCGCAACGCCGCTATGGTTGGCTCGCCGAGCGGCATTCATTTGAGCGTTGCAGGTTGGCGTAGGCGTGAGCCAGGAGACTTCCAGTTCAGCGGCCCCTCGTGACGTAGCGGGGACTGCCAAGGGCGGAGCGCGTCGGCCGCGCGGGGGCGCCGCTTCGCGCCTCGCCGCGGCTGCTGCGCGCTTGCGCGATCGTCTCACGGCTCGAGCTAGTGATCGTCGCTTGCGAGCCGCACGCTTCAGTCTTGCGACCCTTGCCGCGGCGCTCGTCTCGCTTCTGGCAGCGCTGGTGCTGGCGGGCGGTCCCTTCGCGCTTGTGCAGGTATTCGCCCTCCTCGGCGCCGGGCTCGGTCTCGTCTCGGTGCACCTCGCGCTTGGGCGGCGGCGAGCCGACGCCGCCGACATTGCCGCCGTCGACATGCAGGAGATCGGCGCGCGCCTCGAGCAGCGTCTGGAGCAGCTGCAGGACCTGCAGTGGCAGCTCAACGAGAACGAGCAGCGCTACCGCGCGCTGCTCGACGCGCAGGAGGACATGATCCTGCGCCGCGACGACGGCGGCCGGCTGACGTTCGTCAACAAGGCCTTCCTCGCCGTGTTCGGCGTTGCCGCCGAGGACGTTCTCGGCACGCTCTTCGAGATCGAAACGGTCGACGGCAACGGGCCTCAGCCCCTTGCGACCACCGACGAGATCCGGCACCAGCGCTACGCGCAACAGGTGCGCACGGCCTGCGGAGCGCGCTGGATCGAATGGGAGGAGCGTCTGGTGCCCGCTGCGGACGGCTCCAGGCTCGAGGTGCAGTGCGTCGGACGCGACATCACCGAACAGCGTAGCACCGAAGTGCAGCTCGCCGAGGCCCGCGACCAGGCCGAGGCCGCCAACCGCGCCAAGTCCCGCTTTCTCGCCGCTATGAGCCATGAGATCCGCACACCGATGAACGGGATCCTCGGCATGGCGAGCCTGCTCTTGGACACGCAGCAGACGCCCGAGCAGCAGACCTACGCCTGCGCCATCGATCAGTCGGCGCGCACCCTCCTGGCGCTCATCGACGAGATCCTCGATTTCTCCAAGATCGAGGCCGGCAAGCTCGAGCTCAACGAGACGCCGTTTGCGATCGAGACCTGCGTGCAAGGCGTGGTGGAGCTCCTGGCGCCGCGCGGCCACGAAAAGGGTCTGGAGATCGCTTGGTCGGTGGACCCGCAGCTGCCCCGCTTGGTCGCGGGCGACGAGGTCCGCGTGCGCCAGATCCTGCTCAATCTCCTTTCGAACGCGGTGAAGTTCACCGATACGGGGGGCGTGTGCGTCAATGCCATCGCCAAGATCGGCTCTTATGCATCCGATGAGATCGGCGTGGCAATTGCGGTCGAGGACACGGGCATCGGCATGTCGCGGGACGATATGCAGGGGCTGTTTGCGGAGTTCGAGCAGGCCGATGCCGCCATCCGCCGGCGTGATGGGGGAACCGGCCTCGGCCTGGCCATCTCGATGCAGCTCGCGCGCGCCATGGGCGGCGGCATACGCGTGGTGAGCGCCCCGGGGAAAGGCTCGACGTTCACGCTCGACCTGGCGCTGAAGCGGGCGGCGTTGCCGCCGGCAGACGCGCCGGAACGTGGCTTGATCATTGAGACGGGCCGCGTTCTTCTGGCATTCGACCGCCCGCTCGAGCGCCGGGCGCTCAGCTATGCGTTGACGAGCGCCGGCGTTGCGGCGGCGGAGGCCGACTTCGCCGCGGCAGAGCTTGCCCTGGAGACGGCGGCGTACGCGGGCGAGCCTTTCGACCGGCTCGTCGTCGATGGGGCCGAAGGAGCGGGCTTAGCCGGCCGCCTGCTCGCGAGCGCCCGTGAGCTCAACCGCAAGCAGAAGGTGCGCGGGATCGTGCTGGTCAATGTCCTGGCGCGCGCGAGCCTGTCGGAGTTCCGTGCGGCGGGTTTCGACGCCTATCTCGTGCGTCCGGTGCGTCCGGCCTCCATGATGATGCAGCTCGGGCTGCACGGACCGCCTGACCTCGACGAGCAAGGCATGTCGCCGGCTGCGGTGGGCACAGGCGTATCCGTCAGCGCCCGCGGCGCCCACCGGTGTGTGCTGCTGGCGGAAGACAACGAGATCAACGCGCTGCTTGCCAAGCGCGTCCTTGAAAAATGCGGATGCGACTATGTCGCGGTGGCGAACGGGGAGGCGGCGGTGGCAGCCGTCCGCCGCGCCATCGACGGTGAGGGACCGTCCTTCGATCTCGTACTGATGGACATTTTCATGCCGCGCCTCGACGGCATCGAGGCCGCGCGCGCGATCAGAGAACTCTATGCGACCCCTGGATCTGGCGGCCATGCGCCCCCAATTGTGGCATTGACGGCAAGTGCGTTCGCCGAGGATAAGAAGCGGTATCTCGAAGCTGGGATGGACGACTACCTGGCCAAACCGTTCGATAAGGCGGGCCTTGAGGCCGTTCTAAAGCGCTGGTTCGGACAGACGGCAGGGCCCGGCGCGGACGCTGCGGCTTAGGGGCGCGGCCTGGCCAGCAGGCCGCCGGTCGGGGGGCCGGTCTGGGGCAGCCATCGAAAGTCTGTCATGGAATCGTGTTATCCGCCCATGGCCATTGAAAAAAATGCGGGTATTCGCGCCGTCGCCTCGGGGAAAGGTATGGTGGCGTGGCTTCGGGCTGTCGGCCCGCTCCGTGAGGCAACGCACGGTGGGAACAAGGGGAGACGCAGCATGAGGTTTACGGCGCGGCGCATGGCCAGCCGTTTGGCGAGCAGTTCGAAGTGGCAGGCAGTTCCACGCGGGTTCCTGGCGCTGCGCGCCCTGCGTGACGGACGTGGCGCATCCTTCCCCATAGGCAAGCCTGACAAGGTCTATGGCAAAGTCGGCAACCTCGAGGTTCGCCTCGCGCGTAAGCGCCGCGAGATCCGGCTTGCCCAGCGGCTCCGCTACCAGGTGTTCTACGAGGAGATGTCGGCCATACCGAGCTTGCGCGCCGAGCTGCGCCGGCGCGACGAGGACCCTTACGATTCAGTGTGCGACCATCTCCTCGTCGTCGACGATTCGCCTTATCCCACTGGCGACGCGTGGAGCGGTCTCAGGCGTCAGAAGGTCGTCGGCACCTACCGCGTACTGCGCCAGGAAATCGCCGAGCGCACGCTCGGCTTCTATACTCAAAGCGAATACGACATCGCCCCACTCATCGCGGCACGATCCCCGCGCTACCGCTTCGTGGAGCTTGGCCGCTCCTGCGTTCTCGAGCCCTACCGCAACAAACGCACGGTCGAGCTGTTGTGGCATGGACTGTGGACGTACGTGCGCGAGCACAAGATCGACGTGATGGTCGGCTGCGCCAGCCTGCCCGGCACCGATCCGGACCAGCACGCCATGGCGTTGAGCTTTCTCCACTACAACGCGCTGGCGCCGCCCGAGTGGCGCTGCCGGGCGCACGAGCGTCTCTATGTTCCGATGGACCGGCTTCCGCGCGAGAAGGTCGATGCCAAGAGCGCGTTGAAGGCGCTCCCGCCGCTGATCAAGGGCTATCTGAGGCTCGGCGCCTACGTTGGCGACGGCGCCGTCGTCGATCGGCAATTCGGCACGACCGACGTGCTGATCGTCCTGCCCGTGGAGAAGATCGATCCGCGCTACTTCGGGCACTTCGGCATGCCCGACGAGCAGAAGAGCCGGATCGCGGTCAATGCCTAGTCGGCTTCACATCCGTTGCCGATGAGAACGGCTGGCGTTCTCTAGCGGCTTCGGTTCTGCCTAGGCGCGTCGGTAGGCGCGCTCGGAGCCGTGCTTGCGGCCTTTGACGGTGTCGGGCGCCGTCGGGTCGATGTTCGTCAGTCGCAGCTTGCATTGTTTGACCGCGCGCAGAACCGCCCGCGCCGGCACCGGCGGGCTGAAGTAGAATCCCTGTGCTTCATCATAGCCAGCCGCGCGTACGGCCGCGAGGTTCGCCGCGGTCTCGACGCCCTCGGCGACCGAGCGCATGTTGAGCTCGCGTGCCAGATCGCCGACGGATTTGACGATGGCGACGCAATCGTGGTGCTCGGGAATGTCGCGAACGAAGCTGCGGTCGATCTTGATCTTCTTGAACGGGAAGCTGCGCAGGTAATTCAGCGTCGCAAAGCAGGTTCCGAAGTCGTCGAGGGTGATGGTGATGCCGAGGTCGCTCAGCTTGGTCAAGATCGCCTGCGTGTGCGTGCGATCGCGCAGCAGCACGGTTTCGGTGATTTCCAGCTGCAGCCGCTGTGGCTCCAGTCCGCTGGTTTCAAGCGCGTGCGTTACGACGTCAAAGACGTCGTAGCTTTCGATCTGCACGGCCGAAAGATTGACCGACACCTTGATCTTCTCGGGCCAGCTCTTGGCATCGAGGCACGCCTGCGTCAGCGCCCAGCTCCCCATCTTCACGA
Organism: uncultured Alphaproteobacteria bacterium; assembly: GCA_963728165.1. Taxonomy (GTDB): domain Bacteria; phylum Pseudomonadota; class Alphaproteobacteria; order Rhizobiales; family Hyphomicrobiaceae; genus Hyphomicrobium_A. Next base: position 999,114 of record CAVSIY010000006.1, read on the forward strand.
TGAGGCGCGTCTCCTCGGCGATGGGAATGAACTCCGAGGGCGGGATCAGCCCGCGGCTCGGGTGCTTCCAGCGCATGAGGGCTTCGAAGCTCGAGACCCGCTCTTCGTGCAGGTCGACGATCGGGTGGTAATGCAGCACCAGCTCCTCGCGATCAACCGCGTGCTGCAGCTCGGCCTTGAGGGGATTTGCGGCGGAGGCGTCGGTCGAGGTGGGCGTATACACCGATTGCACACCGCGGCCCAGGGACTTGGCCCGATACAAGGCCATGTCGGCGCTGGCGAAGAGCTGCTCGGGGTCCTGTCCGTGCTTGGGCGCGAAGGCCACGCCGATGCTGGCCTCTGCGTTCAGGTGATGGCCCAGCACATCATGCGGACGGCGGATGTTCTGGAGCACGCGATGGGCGAGATTGTCGGCGAGCTCCTCGCGGTCGATTCCGACCTGCAGAATGGCGAACTCGTCGCCGCCGAGCCTGCCGACCACGTCGCCGGCTCTGAGGCTGCTCTGCAGCCGGTTGGCGACGCTTTTCAATAGGCCGTCGCCCACCAGGTGCCCGTACCTGTCGTTGATCTCCTTGAAGTGATCGAGATCGATCCAGTGCAGCGCGAAGCCAAGCCGCGGATCGTAGCACTCAAACTGCTGCTCGAGGCGCTCGCGGAAATGGAAGCGATTGGGCACCTCCGTCAAAGTGTCGTGCCGCGCCAACCACTCGATCTTCTCGTCAGACTGACGCTGGGCCGTGATGTCCTCTTGCATGTCGACCCATCCGCCGCCGTCGAGCGGTTGGTAGGTGACGCGGATCACCCTGCCGTCGTCAAGGTTCTGAATCTCCTCCCGCTTGCCTTCCTGCGCGAGACGCGTGACATGCTGGTCGATCCAGGCCGCGATTCCGGTAGTCGAGGGGCTCTCGCCGGTCACGCGTTTCATGTGGAAGCTGAGGATTTCCGCTAATGCCGTCCCCGGCCGCGTCAACTCCTCGGGCAAGAAATAGATGCCGGCGTAAGCTCGGTTGCAGACGACGAGACGCTGGTCGGCATCGAACATGGAGAGGCCGCGACCCATGTGGTTGAGCGCCGCCTCGAAGCACGTGTTGAGCTGCTCCAGCGTTTGATTGCGCTGCAGCGCCTCGGCGAGCCGCCTCTCGGTGTCTGTCCCGTGGGCGACAACGTCATCGCCCGAGCCGCGCAGCGGCTCGGTTGGCCCGTCCTCGGGCCGCGCTTGTCTCGGCGCACCGAGCGCAAGCTTGAGAGCACTCTGACTCACGAATGGCTCTTCCCAGAAGCTCTGTCGTTCCAAACCAAACCCTAAAGAGGGATCGTCTCTACATTGCTAATTGAAGGGGAATCAATTTGAAGCGTTTAGAAAGTGTGAACGATCGCCAAGCGCTGGAATTGGGCCTTCAAGGCGAAATTCACAACGAGAGGTGGGATCTTCGAATAAATATTTGTTGCCGGTTATCACTGATCATCACTTCGTACTGGTGCATGGCAACGTCGATGAGATGCCCGGGCCCGGATTGATCTGGGCGGCGCCGACGCTCTTGGGCGCATACATTGCCGCCTGCTCCAGCTCCCAATCCTTGTCGGTGCTGTGTCGCAGCCGGCGCCAGCGCGCTCAGGCCGTCTGGTGGCCCCGCCGCGCCTCTTCGACCGGGGACGCATGTTGGATATAGCTGTAGCTCCACGAGCCGGAGCCCGGCAGCAACTGCGCCGGCCAGATATAGCGGGCCCAATCCGCTTCGAAATCCGGGTGATAGTACCCCTGCTGGGTGGGAAACCAGGCCTGCGCCTTGCGTGTGCGCAGCAACTGCAGCATGTCGGAAGGGGCGCTCTGGGTCTCGGCGACCTCGCATTGGCTCTTTGCGGCGTCGACGTCGCAGATCAGCAGGAACGATTCATTTCCGTCGGCGTCGCGCATCATGACGCCGGGCGGAGCGGCGCACACGTAGTGCTCGACGACGCCATTGTTTTCCACTACATCGTTGAAAAGCTTGATGAAACTAGTGTCGGAGAAGAAGCTCGGCTGCTGCAGCGCCAACGCGCACTGGATGGGGTCGGAAATCTCGGCGAAGTAGTCTGCCTGCAGGCGCTTGATCTCGCGGCGCAGCGAGACCGAGACGTTGGCGTCCTGCTTTTGCAGAAAGCAGTCGATGACGCCCTCGTTGAAGGCGGAGATGGCCGTCTCGAGCCCGGCCTTGCCGGTGAGCAAGATGGTCTTGACCGGCAGATCACGAATGGCGCGGCAGAATTGCACGCCGGTCATCTTCGGCATGTCGTAGTCGACCACGGCGACGGAGACCCGCTGGAGGCGCGAGCGGTCGTCCACCATCGAGCGCAGCTCGGAGAGTTGCAGCCGGAGCAGGCGATCGCCGTGGCGGCTTTCGGAGCCCAGATCCATCTCCGAGCAGTCTTTGAAGTAGCGGCTGAAGTCGGGATGCTGAGGGGCCTGCGTGCGCAGGTGGTCGAGTGCGGCATCAGGACGCGTGAAGGTTTGGCAGTTCAGCTCGTCGCTGAACTGGAAATCGAGACTTTCTAGAAAAAGCGGATCATCGTCCAGAACCAGGATGGATGTCGGGTGGTAAAACGGGGTCATGCTGATTTGGCCGTCTTCGTCTGGAGACACTTTCCGTAAGGGCTTTCGTACTACGGTTTCGTATCGGATCCGGTACGCTCAAAGTTAAAAGTTTAGATGTTGCAATTGTCGGAAGGCTGGCCCTCGAGGCCATCGGCGGGGCCCACTCATGGAGATGCGCCAAGCTCGCGCCCGCTATTGCTGAGGCGCTGGTTGCGCGATTGCGCACGCCGGTACATCGAGTATCACGCCCACGCAGAGCGCAAGATACGGGCGGCGGCGTTCATTGGCGTATTTTGCTTTCCCACTTTCTATTTCTTCTGGGCCTACGTTATGCCGCAGCCCTACGAGAACATCCTGCTGCGCGCGATTGGCGCAGGGCTGTGCCTGTTGCTGGCCATCGGCAACTGGTGGCCGGCACGCCTGCGCGGCTACCTCGTCCCATATTCGTACTTCACCTTCCTCTATTGTTTGCCGTTTTTCTTTACCCTGATGCTCTTGTTCAATAACAGCAACGCTGCCTGGGAGATGTCCACGCTGGCGGCGCTCATCTACGTGGTCCTGCTCTATGATCTGGTGAACGCGATCATCGTGCTGGTGTTGGGGTCGGTGGCTGCGGTCGCAGCCTATCTGCTCGCCACGCACGGGAGCCCGGTTCCTGCTGGATATTGGACCACACTGCCAATTCTCATCTTCGCGCTGATGGCCTTCCTGGGCCTTGCCTACGGCGATAACCTCATCGCACAGGAGAAGCTCAAGGCGGCCGCCTCGCTCGCGAGCCAGGTGGCGCACGAGTGCCGTACGCCTTTGACGGGCATCCGGTTCGAGGCGGATGGTTGCGAGCGGCTGTTGGCCAAGCTTCCCGATTCAGCCGAGCGCGATCGCCTCGTCGCATCCTACCGGCGCGTGCGCCAGCACATCACCTCGGCCAACTCGGTCATCGATCTGCTGTTGAGCAACGTGGCGCAGCATCATCGCGGCACGTCGGCGACCGAGCTGCATCGCATGAGCAGCATCGTGTCGATGGCGATCGAGCGCTATCACTTCAAGCCGCAGCAGCGCGAGCTCATGCGCGCCGACGTGGAGGAGGACTTCGAGTTCCGCGGCTCGGACCTGCTGATGACGCACGTATTGTTCAATTTGATGAAGAACGGCCTGCGCGCCATCGAGGCGCGCGGCGGCGACGACAACTACCTGAGCATCAGGCTCAAGCGGGGCGCCACGACGAACAGCCTTATCGTCTCCGACACGGGCGAGGGCATTCCGGCAGAAATTCTGAGCTACGTGTTCATTCCGTTCGTCTCGGCGCAAAGGCCCGGCGTCGGCACCGGCCTCGGCCTGTCATTCTGCCGGATGATTGTCGAAGGTTGCGGCGGCACGATCTCGTGCCAGTCCAAGGCCAACACCGGAACCACCTTCGTCATAGAGCTGCCAGTCGTGGCGCCCGCCGCCGGAGAGGCCGTGAGCGGCTAGCGCCGGCTGCTCCGCCACTAGAGCTGGAGCCTCAGTCGTCTTGGCGTCGTCGGCTGCTTTGCGTCGTGTCGAACGCCACTCGGCCATGCCCACTTCCTCGCGAATGTCGGAGCAGACCTCGATGATGCGATCGAGATCGCGCCGGCTCAAGCCGCAGTTGACGGTGAAGCGGATGAGACAGCGCTTCTCGGGCGTCGCCGGCGGAAAGAAGATGGCTCCGAAGACGCCGCGGGACTCCAGGGCGTCGCGCAGCGTCGTCGTCTGACGAATGTCGCCGGCCTCGAGGGCGATGATCTGCGTCTTGGAGGCCCCGACGTTGTAGCCGAGCCGGTCGAGGCCGGCCTTCAAGTAGGCATGGTTGGCGTGCAGAGCCTTTTGGCGCCAGCCCTCGCTCTCGAAGATATCGAGGACGGCATCAAAGCCAGCAACCTCATGCTGCATCACCGACGTGCTGAAGATGGCGGGCAGCAACTCATAGCGGAAGTACTCGGCATTGCGCCGCGAGCACGCGATGACGCCGCCGCGGCTCGCAACGGCCTTCGAGAGGCCGACGGTGCGAAAGTGGATGCGCTCGGCCAGACCTGCCGCGACGACGAGACCGCTGCCGTTGGGGCCCTGCACGCCGAACGAGTGCGTCTCGTCGACGATCAGCGCTGCCCCGTAGCGCTCGCAAATCTCTACGAAATCCTTGAGCGGCGCCAGGTCGCCGTCGGTGCTGTAGAGCGCGTCAACGGCCACCAGTCCGCGCCCGTGCGTCGCCAGCATGCGCTCAAGCGAGGACGGGTCGTTGTGGCGAAAGAGGATCGGCTTGGCGCCGGCGCTGACGACGCCCTCGTGCAAGGAGATGTGCGCCTTCATGTCGAGGAAGACGGGGCTGCCCTTTGCGGCAAAGGACTGCAGCAAGCCCACGTTGGCGGTGTAGCCGGATGAGCACAGGACCGCGTCCTCCGCCCGCATGAGCCCGGCCACGCGCTGCTCGAAGTCGCGGATGATGTCGCGCTCGTGATGGACCCAGACGCGCGATACCGAGTCACCATGGCCGCCAGCCCGCAGAGCGGCGATCTCGCTTTCGATCACGTGCGGATGTCCGGCCAGGCACAGATAGTCGTTGCTGCGGACTTTGATGTCGCCCGGCCGCGGCGACCGGCCTTGCAGGGGATGCCGGCCCCGCCACAGCTCCATTTTGCGGCGGACATAATAATCATTAATACGTTCCCGGATGAATTCCGGGTTGTCGGGAGCGGCGAATTCGCGCTTTTGTTCGACAAACGGATTATCAGCAACTCGAAACTGCACGTCGAGGCCCCCATCTAGTTAACGAGTTCTTAATTAACCCGAAAAAAGGGTTAGCTGCAAATCAGATTTGCTTCGGTGTACATCCGTCAACGGACAAACCGCAGATCGTTCGGTTTGTAGCTGCATTGCGGCCATCGAATTGACCCAATATGGGACAACCATCAATAGATTATTAGAACATGGCGGCAAGCGGATGGCGACGCAATCGATTGCGTCAATTCGCGCCAGGGGTTTTCCAATTCAGCTTGAGCGGCGGCGGTTTTTGCCGATGGTGCCAGGGATCACGGCCGCTGAAGGCGGTGCTGCGCGAAACCCGCCAGAAATAAGCAAAAGATTCACAAGAGGCGCGAGGGGCGACGTGCGATGCCGCCCTTAGAACTCGACGTCGAGCTCTTCCAGCTCGTCCGGCTCCAATTTCGCGGCAGCCGTCCATTCCATCATGGCCGGCCAGCGCGTGATCGTATCGCAATAGGCGGCGCATTCCTTGTCGAGCGGCACGTCATAGGTCAGGAAGCGCGTACACACGGGCGCATACATGGCGTCGGCAAGCGACAGCTCGCCGAACAGATAGGGGCCGCCATAGGTTTCGAGACATTCGCGCCAGATGGCGGCAACGTGGTCGACGTCGGCCTGTGCTCCAGACCAGACCGAGAAACCGGGAAAGTGCGCCTTTAAGTTCATCGGCAGGGCCGAGCGCAGATTGTGAAAGCCCGAATGCATCTCGCCGGAGACGGCGCGACAGTGGGCGCGTGCGGCCAGGTCCTTGGGCAAGAGGTGTGCCTCGGGCCGGATCTCGGCCAGGTACTCGGCGATCGCCAGCGTGTCCCAGACTTTGACGGTGTCGTGGTGCAAGCAGGGAACCAAGAACGAGGGTGAGAGCAGCAAAAGCTCCGCTCGGGTCGAAGGGTCGTCTGAGGAAAGCGATTCCTCCTCGAACTCCAGCCCCGCCATCTTGCAGAGCAGCCAGCCCCTGAGCGACCAGGACGAGTAGTTCTTGCTGCTGATCGTAAGCACGGCTGTTGCCATTCTGCCCGTTCCTCAACCCACGTCTTTCAATCCCAGGGGCCGCGGCCGCCCCCGCCTCAAAAAAGTACTCGCGCACCTGTGCAGGATGCACTAACTTTTGTGCGCTGCACAATAGGTTCCGGGGCAGGGCATCGGCCTGCAGCGGCGGCCTGTGGACCCGGACTATATGCTCTACCTCGCTTATCAAGCCCACACCGACATGATCGAGCCTGCCAAGTCGATGGCCCGTACATCGCTTGCCATGCTCGGCGGCTGGGGCACCGCCGCCAACGTCCCGATCCTGCGCAATCTGTCGGCCACCTACGAGCTGATCGCCCGGGCCGGCCTGACCCATGTGCGTCCCGAGTATGGCATCGACAGCGTCATCGTCGGCAACCGCGAGGTCCAGGTCAGCGAGACGCCTGCACTGACTTTGCCGTTCGGCACGTTGTTGAACTTCAAAAAGGAGACTTCCCTCCACCAGCCCCGCGTGCTGGTGGTAGCGCCGCTCTCGGGCCACTTCGCCACGCTGCTGCGCAATACCGTGCGCACGCTCTTGCCCGATCACGACGTCTACATCACCGATTGGCACAACGCGCGCGACGTCAGTCTGAAGGATGGGCCCTTCGGCTTCGACGACTACGTCGACTACCTCATCCGCTTTCTCGAGGCGCTGGGACCTGGCACGCACTTGGTTGCCGTTTGTCAGCCCTGCGTTCAGGCGCTCGCCGCCGTAGCCGTGATGGCTGCCGACCGCAACCCCGCGCAGCCCAGAAGCATGACGTTGATGGCGGGCCCCATCGACACACGCATCAATCCGACCAAGGTCAACAAGCTTGCAACCAGCAAGCCGATGTCTTGGTTCGAGCGCAACCTCATTGCGCGGGTCCCGCACAAGTACAAAGGCTCGCAGCGCAAGGTCTATCCCGGCTTCGTGCAGCTCGCCGCCTTCGTCTCGATGAACGTCAACCGCCACTACAACGCGCACCAGGAGCTCTACGAGCATATCGCCAACGGCGAGCACGAGAAGGCGCAAATCATCAAGACGTTCTACGACGAGTATTTCGCCGTGCTCGATCTGCCGGCGGAGTTCTATCTGGAGACGGTGCGCTGGGTCTTTCAGGAATCGCGCCTGCCCAAAGGCGAGCTCACCTTCAGAGGCGAGCCGGTCGAGCTCAAGGCCATACGCAAGACGGCGCTTCTGACCGTAGAGGGCGAGCGCGACGACATATGCGCGCTCGGTCAGACGGCGGTGGCCCATGATCTTTGCTCGAGCCTCAAGCCGCACATGAAGCGTCATCACATGCAGGCGGGCGTCGGCCACTACGGCGTCTTCAGCGGGCGGCGCTGGGAAGGCCAGATCTATCCGATCGTGCGCAATCTCATTCTTGCCAGCGACTGAGCGCAAGCGCGCCGCAGCACTTCAACCTCAACGATCGGCGCCATAGGCGGCAATCGCCGCCATGTTGACGATGTCGGTGTCCTTGGCGCCGAACAGGCAGATCTGCACCGGGTGGGACATGCCCACCAGGATCGGCCCGATAATGGTCGCCCCGCCAAGCTCCTTCAGCATCTTGGTTGAGATCGAGGCGGCATGGAACGCCGGCATGACCAATACGTTGGCGGTGTCGGTCAGGCGGCAGAAGGGATAGTGGCGCATCAAATCACGGTTGAGAGCGACGTCGGCAGCCATGTCGCCGTCGTACTCGAAGTCGACCCGGCGCTCGTCGAGGATCTGGATCGCCTCGCGCACCTGATCGGAGCGTTCCCCGCGGGGCTGGCCGAAGGTCGAGTAGGCGAGCAGTGCCACCCGCGGCTCGATGCCGAAATTGCGCGCCGCACGCGCGGCCTCCACCGCGATATCGGCGAGCTGCTCCGACGTGGGCATGGCGTGGACGCTGGTGTCGGCGACGAGGACGGCGCGTCCGCGCAGGAGCGCCAGCGACACGCCGATCAGGTGGCGGTCGGTCTCTGCGTCGAGGACGCGATGCACATCCTGGAACACGCTCGTCCAGTTGCGGGTGACGCCCGAAACCATGGCGTCGGCGTACCCGTGCACGACCATCAGCGCGGCAAAGACATTGCGCTCGTTGGCGACGAGGCGGTGGCAGTCGCGCCTCAAGTAGCCGCGTCTTTGCAGCCGCGCATAGAGGTAGTCGGTGAATTCCTCCAAATGCGGCGACTTGCGCGTGTCGATCAGCTCGTACTCGGGCCGCAACACCATGCCGAGCGAACGGAACTGCTCGCGCACGATCTCGCTGGTGCCGACCAGGATCGGTTGGCCGAACCCTTGCGTGAAATAGGTGTGGGCCGCGCGGATGACAGCCGGCTCCTCGCCTTCGGCGAAGACGACGCGCTTGGGGTTGGCGCGCACCGCGCTGAACGTCGATTGCAGCCAACCCGCCATGGGATCGAGGCGCCCCTCGAGCTGAGCGACATAGGCCTCCATGTCGACGATGGGCTTTCTGGCGACGCCCGAATCCATCGCCGCCTTGGCCACCGCCACCGGCACGTTCACGATGAGACGCGGATCGAAGGGTGCGGGGATGATGTACTCCGGCCCGAACGTCGCCCGCCGGCCGGCGAAGGCGGCGGCGACCTGGTCTGGCACCTCCGCCCGTGCCAGCTCCGCCAAGGCTTCGGCGGCCGCGATCTTCATGGCGTCGTTGATGGTCGACGCCTGCACGTCGAGCGCACCACGGAAGATGAAGGGGAAGCCCAAGACGTTGTTGATCTGGTTGGGGTAGTCGGAGCGCCCCGTCGCCATGATGGCATCCTCGCGCACGGCGGAGACATCCTCAGGCGTGATCTCGGGGTCGGGGTTGGCCATTGCGAAGATGATCGGCTTTGGCGCCATGGCGGCCACCATCTCCTGCGTCACCGCGCCCTTCGCCGACAGCCCGAAGAATGCATCAGCCCCATCGAGTGCCTCGGCCAACGTGCGCGCCTTGGTCTTGGCGGCATAGGCCGACTTCCACTGGTTCATGCCCTCCTTGCGGCCCTGATAGATCACACCCTTGGTGTCGCACAGGATGACGTTCGTCTTGGGCATGCCCATGGACACCATCAGCTCCAGGCAGGCAATTCCCGCCGCGCCCGCGCCGTTGACGACGAGCTTGAACTTCTTGATGTCGCGCCCGGTCAGCTCGAGTGCATTGATCAGGCCCGCCGCCGCGATGATGGCGGTGCCGTGCTGGTCGTCGTGGAAGACCGGGATGTTGAGCAGCTCCTTGAGCTTCTGCTCGATGATGAAGCAGTCCGGCGCCTTGATGTCCTCCAGATTGATGCCGCCGAAGGACGGGGAGAGATAGCGCACGCAATTGATGAAGGCGTCGACGTCCTCGGTGTCGACGAGCAGATCAATGGCGTCGATGTCGGCGAAGCGCTTGAACAGCGCGCCCTTGCCCTCCATGACGGGCTTCGATGCGAGTGCACCGAGGTTGCCGAGACCGAGAATTGCGGTGCCGTTCGATACGACGGCAACGAGGTTGCCCTTGTTGGTGTAGTCGTAGGCGCAGGCGGGGTCCTCTGCGATGGCGTGGACGGGCACGGCGACGCCCGGCGAATAGGCGAGCGAAAGGTCGCGCTGGGTCGCAAGCGGCTTCGTCGGCGTGATCTCGAGCTTTCCAGGCTTGCCCTGAGAGTGGAACTGGAGCGCCTCCTGATCGGTAAATCGGGTCCGCGTGAGCTTGGAACTTTTGTTGTTTGTCATTCTTGCCGACCAGATTGGGATTGCTGAAGGTTGGGGACGGGGCAACATAGAGTGCTGGGAAGTCTGAAACAATCGCACTAACGACTAGCAAATGGCGGCCGAGCGAGGCGCTCGCGGAGGGCAATCGGCGGCTTTCGCTGGCCGGAGCGGCTCGCTATCGTGGTCGCTTGCGGTCGACGGGGATCAGGGTTGGGACACGCGCGGGCCATGGCGCCCAAACGCACACGAGGGAAAGTCAAGGCCGCGCCGGCTGCTGCCGCTTCCGCGAAGGGCGCCGCCCTGCACGCGCAAGTCCCGCCGCAGGGCGAGGCCAGCCCCTCCATGGCCCAGTACCTGGAGATCAAGGCGGCCAATCCCGACAGCCTGCTCTGGTACCGCATGGGGGATTTCTACGAGCTCTTCTTCGAGGACGCGGTGGCGGCCTCGTCGGCGCTCGGCATCGTGCTCACCAAGCGGGGCAAGCACTTGGGCCAGGACATCCCCATGTGCGGCGTGCCGATCCACCGCGCGGACGAGTATCTGCAACGCCTGATCAAGATCGGCTTCCGGGTGGCTGTCGCCGAGCAGCTCGAGGACCCAGCCGAGGCAAGGAAGCGCGGCTCGAAGGCGGTGGTGCGCCGCGACGTGGTGCGTCTCGTTACGCCGGGCACTTTGACCGAGGAGACGCTGCTCGACTCCAAGGCCCGCAACTATCTGACCGCGATCTTTCGCGCCGCGGCGCCCGCTGCCGCGCCCCTGGCCGAAGCCTCGATGGCGCTGGCCTCGCTCGATATCTCGACGGGCGAGTTCGAGGTGGGCGAGGTGAAGGGCGCGGACCTGCCGGGCGAGCTTGTCCGCCTCGGCCCCGGTGAGGTCATTCTCGCCGATGCGCTTTTTGCCGACGATGGGCTCAAGTCCTGGATCGATCTCGCCGGCGCCGCGGCGACGCCGGTGCCGGCGGCCTACTTCGACAGCCTCGCGGGCGAGACGAGCCTCAAAGAGCAGCTGAAAGTGGCGGAGCTCGGCGGCTTTGGCGGCTTCTCGCGGCCGGAGCTCGCTGCCATCGGCGCCGTGCTCAAGTACGTGGACCTGACGCAGATGGGGCGCAAGCCGGTGCTGCGGCCGCCCAAGCGGTCGGGCGCTGGCTCCGTGCTGCTGATCGACGCGGCAAGCCGCGCGAGCCTGGAACTGATGCGCTCCACCTCCGGCGACAAGCAGGGGAGCCTGCTCGCCGCGATCGACCGCACGGTGACAGGCGCCGGCGCACGCGAGCTTGCAGCCAGGCTCGCAAGCCCCTTGCGCGAGCCCAAGCACATCGACGACCGGCTCGATGCCATCGGGTTCCTGATCGAGGAGGAAGCGTTGCGCAGCGACGTGCGCGACTGCCTCAGGTCTGCGCCCGATATCGCCCGCGCGGTCTCGCGCCTGGCGTTCGCGCGCGGCTCGCCCCGCGATCTCGCCGCCGTGCGCGATGGCTTGAGCGTTGCCCGTCGCTGTGCCGAGCTCTTAGCGGCGCAAGGCGAAGGCATGGGTCTGCCCGTGGAGCTCTCTCGCGTCGCGGGCCAGCTCAAGGCCGTCGGCGAAGAGCTCCACGACGCTCTGCAAGCGGCGCTCATCGACGATCCCCCGCACCTGCGCCGCGACGGCGGTTTCGTGCGCGAAGGCTGTCGGCCTGAGCTCGACGAGGCGCGGCGCTTGAAGGAGGACAGCCGCGGCGTGATGGCGGGGCTCGAGGCGAAGTATGTGGCGCACACCGGCATCAAGACGCTGAAGGTGCGCCACAACAACATCCTCGGCTTCTACATCGAGGTGACGCAAACGAACGCCAAGCCGCTGCTCGAGGCCCCTCTGGCGCAGGAGTTCCGCCACCGCCAGACGATGGCGAACGCGGTGCGCTTCTCGACGCCAGAGCTTATCGAGATCGAGGGCCGCATCGCGTCGGCGACGGAACGAGCGCTGAGCCTCGAGCAGGACGTGTTCAACGAGCTCGCAGGCGAAGTGCAGGAAAAAGAGCAAGCGCTCGGCGAGGTCGCGGCGGCACTCGCCGAGCTTGATGCGACGGCGGGCTTGGCCGAGCTGGCGCGCGCGGAAGGCTACGTGCGGCCCCGCGTCGATGCGAGCCAGGCCTTCGACATTCGCGGCGCCCGCCACCCGGTGGTGGAGCAGGCGCTCAAGGCCGCCAAAGCCGGCCCCTTCATCGAGAACGACTGCGTGCTGGGCCGCGCCGACGTGGCGCCGGCGCCGGGCTTCGACGAGACGGCCGAGGGCCGCATCTGGCTGGTGACCGGGCCCAATATGGCGGGCAAGTCGACGTTCCTGCGCCAGAACGCGCTGATCGTGGTGCTGGCGCAGATGGGGTCGTACGTGCCGGCGCGCTCTGCCGTGATCGGCGCCGTCGACCGCCTGTTCAGCCGCGTCGGCGCCGCCGACGACCTGGCGCGCGGTCGCTCCACGTTCATGGTCGAGATGGTGGAGACGGCGGCCATCCTCAATCAGGCGAGCGCTCGCTCGCTCGTGATTCTCGACGAGATCGGCCGCGGGACCGCGACCTTCGATGGGCTCTCGATCGCCTGGGCGACGGTGGAGTTTCTGCACGACGTTGCCGGCGCCCGCGTGCTGTTTGCCACCCACTATCACGAGCTCACCGCGCTGGCCCGGCGTCTCGAGGGCGTCTCCAACGTCACCATGGACGTGCGCGAGTGGCACGACGAGATCGTGTTCCTGCACAAGGTGAAGCCGGGGGCGGCCGACCGCTCCTACGGCATCCAGGTCGCCAAGCTCGCCGGGCTTCCGACCCGCGTCGTTGGACGCGCGCGCGAGGTGCTGGCACTCTTGGAGAAAACGGAGGGCAAGAAGGACGCGCGCAACGACGCGCTCGACGAGCTGCCCTTATTTGCGCTAACTCGCCCGCCAGCGGCCGAGGTGGCCGGACCCTCCCCCGTCGAGCAGGCGGTGGACGAGCTCAACCCAGACGACATGAGCCCGCGCTCGGCGCTCGATGCCGTCTATCGTCTCAAGGCGCTGCGCCAGGAAAAGCGCAAGCAAAAACGCTAAATTTAGGGGGCACCGCTAGCCTCAGTCGGAAGCTGGCTTACATTCATTCGCCATGGACAAAGTGATCCAAAGAGCTGCCCCGTACTTCGATCCGCGCGAGTTGCGCGAGGAGCTGAGCGCGGCTTTCCGCGCCCACGGGGACGCTGCGCAGGCGCGCACCACGCTCCTTCTGCGACTGAAGGCTCTGGTCGCCGCCGCACGCGCCTCAGCGCGCGGCGGGCTCGAGAGCGACGGCAATGGCCGGCGCTGCGCGGCAGGCCTTTCGCTGTTTCAGGACGAGCTCATCCGCGTGCTCTACGACTACACGGTCGCGCACATCTACAGAGCGACGAACCCTTCGGACGCCGAGCGCATGGCCATCGTGGCGACCGGCGGCTACGGGCGCGGCCTGCTGGCGCCCGGCTCCGACATCGATCTGCTCTTTCTGCTTCCCTATAAGCAGACGCCTTGGGGCGAGAGCGTCGCCGAGTACATCCTCTACGTGCTGTGGGATCTGGGCTTCAAGGTCGGGCATGCCACGCGCACGATCGATCAATGCATCAAGATGGGCTCAGCCGACATCACGGTGCGTACCTCGCTGCTCGACGCGCGCCTCGTGCACGGCGACGCGCAGCTCTACGCCCAGTTCGAGCAGCGGTTCCGCAACGAGGTGGTGGCCGGCACCGCCCGCGCCTTCATCGACGCCAAGATGGCCGAGCGCGACGCACGCCACCGCGCGGCCGGCGAAAGCCGCTACAAGGTCGAGCCCAACATCAAGGACGGCAAGGGTGGCTTGCGCGATCTGCACACGCTGCACTGGCTGTCGAAATACCTCTACGGCCAGGGCGTGGGGGCAGCCACGGTGGCGGCCGGCATCTTCAAGCCCGACGAGGTGGCGACGTTCCGCAAGTGCGAGGATTTCTTGTGGACCATCCGCTGCTACCTGCATTTCCTGAGCGGCCGGCCCGAGGAGGTCTTGACCTTCGACGTGCAGCCGTGGCTCGCCCAGCAGCTCGGCTACAACAAGCGCGGGGGCTTGCGCGCGGTCGAGCGCTTCATGAAGCACTACTTCCTCATCGCCAAGGACGTCGGCGACCTGACGACGATCCTGTGCTCGGCCTTGGAGATGCAGCAGCTCAAGTCTTCGCCCGGCTTGAGCCGGCTGTTGCGCCCGCTCAATTGGAAGGCGCGACGCCAAGTGCGCACGCGCACCGAGTTCCGCATCGACAACGATCGGCTGAACGTCGCCGACGCGGACGTGTTCAAGCGCGATCCCGTAAACCTCATCCGTTTCTTCGCCGAGGCGCGCCACACCAATTCGTTCCTGCACCCCGATGCGATCCGGCTGTTGCGCCAATCGCTGCGTCTCATCGACGACGACTTTCGGGAAAACCCCGAGGCAAACCGCATATTCGTGGAGCTGCTGACCAGCGAGAGCGGCGCCGAGATGTCGCTCAGGCGCATGAACGAAGCCGGCGTGCTGGGGCGTTTCGTGCCCGAGTTCGGCCGCGTCGTCGCCATGACGCAGTTCAACATGTACCACCACTACACCATCGACGAGCATCTGATCCGCACCGTGGGGATGCTCACTGATATCGAGCGCGGCGGGGCCACGCGCGAGCTGCCGCTGTCGACGGAGATCATCAAGACCATCAAGAACCGGCGCGCGCTCGTCGTTGCTGCGTTCCTGCACGACATCGGCAAGGGCCACAAGGAGGACCACTCGATCGTCGGGGCGCGTGTGGCGCGCAAGCTCGGACCGCGCTTCGGGTTGAGTGCGGCCGAGACCGAGACCGCTGCCTGGCTCATCGAGCAGCATCTCACCATGAGCAACATCGCCCAGAGCCGCGATCTGTCCGATCCCAAGACCATCCGCGATTTCGCCGACGTGGTGCAGAGCCCGGAGCGCCTCAAGTTGCTTTTGTTGCTCACAGTTGCCGACATCCGCGCGGTCGGGCCTGGGGTGTGGAACGGCTGGAAGGGGCAGCTTTTGCGCACGCTCTACTACGAGACCGAGCTGCTGGTCGCCGGCGGGCACACGCAAGTCAAGCGCAGCGAGCGCATCGCCGCGGCTCAGGCCGAGCTGCGCCGGTCGCTGGCAGACTGGCGTCCTGCCGAGGTGGAGCGCTTCATCGAGCGCCACTATCCCGACTACTGGCTGCGCACCGACATCGAGCGCCAGGTCGAGCACGCCAAGCTCCTGCAGCGTGCCGAGGCGGAAGGCCGGCTGCTCGCCACCGAGACCACGACCGATGCCTTCACCGCCATCACCGAGCTGACCGTGGTCGCGGCCAACCATCCGCGCTTGTTGTCGTTGTTTGCGGGCGCGTGCGCCGCTGCCGGGGCCAATATCGCCGGCGCTCACATCATGACGACGCGCGACGGGTTTGCCCTCGACACCTTCCTTTTGAACCGCGAGTTCAAGGAGGACGAGGACGAGTTCCGCCGCGGCCGCCGCATCGGCGACATGATCGGCCGCCTCTTGAGGGGCGACGTGTGGCTCAAGAACCTGCTGGCGGAGCGCGGATCTCCGCCACGCCGCGTCATGGCGTTCACGGTCGAGCCCGAGGTCATCATCAACAACGCGCTCTCCGATCAGTTCACCGTCATCGAAGTCGCCGGGCGCGACCGCCCCGGTCTGCTCTACGAGCTGACCAGCACGTTGTCTGACCTTCTCCTCGATATCACCTCGGCGCACATTACGACCTTCGGCGAGAAGGCCGTCGACGTGTTCTACGTCACCGACCTGACGGGCAAGAAGGTGACGAGCGAGCCGCGCCAGAAGATCATTCACGAGCGGTTGGAGCGCGTACTTGTCGGCGGAGACACTACGCAGGCAGCCGCAGGCGTGCCGCAGGCCTAGGCGTTTCCGCCGCAGCCCCGAACCCGGCCCCACGCTTCTTGAGATCTCAGGGCGCGATGATCAGCTCGACGCGACGGTCGAACTGCCAGAGCTCCTCTTGCGAGTACTGGCTGCGCACGACGCCGGTAAACGGCTCCAACTCGCCCTTGGGGATCAGGTCCAGCTTGCCTTTGTAGCCGCCTTCCTTGAGGAACTTCGCCACCGTGTCGAGCCGATCGCGCGAGAGGTTCATGTTGAGCTCCTCCGTCCCCCGCTCGTCGGCGTGGCCCGTGAGCGTCACGCTGGGGAAGTGCTTCAATTGGAGATACTCGAGCAGGAGCGCGGCCGCCTTCCTGCCGTTGTCGGTGAAGGATGCCTCGTCGAACACGAAGGTGATCGGAACCGGGATGGACTTTCGCGTGGGCGGCGCTTCGGGCGTGGTGGCGGCGACGTGCATGGGAGCAGCGGCGCTGCTACTAGGTTTCGTCTCTTGCAAGGCCACGGCCGGCGGCGGCTCGGCCACCACGACCTTCTTCTCCCCCTTGGCTTCCGTGCGCGCGGCGGCGACAACGCCTTCGAAGCTCTTCAAGAGGTCCGAGGTGACCGTGCTGGCCGATTTGCGCTTCGGCGGCTCCTTGGCCGCCTCGCGCGTCTCCAAGCTGCCGGCGACCTTCGGCTGGGCGCGGCTCTCCGCCGCGGTCTGCGCGGCGGACTCAACGCTGAGCGCAAGCTTGGGATCGGCGCTGGCGAAGGGATGCTCGGTGGCGAGCGTCCACTCGCCGTTCTCGTCCGCCTTGGCGGTGCCTACGGGCTTGCCATCCCCGAGGATTGTCACGGTGGCACCGGGCTCGGCGCGGCCGGCGAACACGGAGGTGCCCTTGGGATCGACGCGCGCTACGTCGAAAGCGGCCTTCTGATCGCTCGTTGCCGGCGTGCCAGAGCGCGCGGTCTCTCCGGCGGCAGGAGCGGCTTGCTGCTCGGAGACCGATGCGGGCGTCTGGGTGGGCGGTCCGCCCGCCATTTGCGGAAGATCAAAATAGGCGAGCAGCAGCCAAACGGCTCCTGCGAAGAGCATGAGCAGCAAGATCAAGATCGGTACAGCCAGGCGTGTCATGGACGTTATCCCGCGCCTTAGCCCCCTGCCCGGCCGCCATTGTCATCGAAATGGCCGCGGCATTCAAGGTCGCAAGCCCTGCCAGGGTTGACGCTTAAGCATTAAGGCTCTCAAGCCCCGATACGCGGGTTGCCGGCGCCGCGGAACAGGAAGGCCATCAGGACGCCCGCGGCAAAGCCCCCGACGTGGGCCATGTAGGCCACACCGCCGACGTCGGAGGAGGTGGTAGCGATCGTTCCGACGCCGCTGACGAGCTGCAGCACGATCCAGAAGCCCAGCACCAGCACGGCCGGCATGGCGACAATGCTGCGGCCGAGCAATACGTTCACACGCGCCTGCGGGAACATGAGGATGTAGGCGCCGAGCACGCCGGCAATGGCCCCCGAGGCGCCGACGTTGGGCACGTTCGATTGAGGCAGCACGAGATACTGGGCAAACGTGGCCGCGATCCCTGCCAGGAGATAGAAGACCAGGTATTTGACGTGCCCGAAGCGGTCCTCGACGTTGTCGCCGAAGATCCACAAGTAGAGCATGTTGCCGCCCAGGTGCAGCCAGCCGCCGTGCATGAACATGGCGCTGAACACCGTGGCGATGTTGGCGGCGGGATCGGCGGAGAAGCGGGCCGGAACGAAAGCCCACTCCTGGATGAAGGCGTCGCCGTTGTTGAGCTCGAGGAAGAAGACGAGAACGTTGATCGCGATCAAGGCATAGTTGACGAAAGGAATGGAGCGGCGCGCGGAGTTGTCGTCACCGATCGGAAACATGCTCTGCATCCCTCCCCTCCCGGATACCCGATCTTGTCGGTGATCACCGGGGCGATGTCAACGCGGGGGGCTCGCATGCGACGAAGCGGGTAAGCGCAAGCCCTTGCTCTTGCCGCAACGCTCCGCTACGGCTCACGGCGCATGCAGCTCTACCGCTCCTTCGCGACCGTCGGCGGCCTGACGCTTCTGAGCCGCGTCTTCGGCTTTCTTCGCGACATCCTCATAGCCGCCACGCTGGGCAGCGGCGCGGTGGCGGACGCTTTCTTCGTCGCCTTCCGGTTTCCCAATCTGTTCCGCCGCCTGTTCGGGGAGGGCGCCTTCAACGCCGCCTTCGTGCCGCTGTTCGCCAAGCGGCTGGAAGGCGAGAGCCGGGAGGCGGCGCGCGCCTTCGCCGAGGAGGCGATGTCGGGGCTCGTCTTTATCCTCCTGGCGCTCACGGTCGTCGCCGAGATCGCCATGCCGATCCTGATGTACGGTCTGGCACCCGGCTTCAGCGAGACGCCCGACAAGTTCGACCTCGCCGTGCTGCTGACGCGCATCACCATGCCCTACCTGGTGTGCATGTCGCTGGTGGCGATGATGTCGGGGGTGTTGAACTCGTTCGGCAAGTTCGTGGAGAGCTCGTCGGTCTCCATCGTCTTGAACATCACCATGATGGCGGCGACCCTCATCGCCATGACGCTGGGGCTCACCAACGATCCGATGGCCGGCGTCATTCAGGCATGGGGCGTCTTCGCGGCGGGCATCCTGCAGCTGTGTCTGCTCGCCGACGGGCTGAGGCGCAACGACATCTGGCTCAAGCTGCGCCGCCCGCGCATGACCGAGGGAATGCGTCGGCTGATCCGTCTGGGCATTCCCGGCGTGATCGCCGGCGGCGTCACCCAGCTTAACATCATGATCGGCACCATCATCGCCTCCCTGCAGAACGGCGCGGTGTCCTATCTCTATTATGCCGACCGCATCTACGAGCTGCCGCTGGCGATCGTCGGCATCGCGGTTGGGGTGGTGCTGCTGCCCGACGTATCGCGGCACTTGAAGGCCGATAACCACACCGCCGTGATGGACAGCCAGAACCGCTCGTTCGAGTTCTCGATGCTGCTCACGCTGCCGGCCGCCGTCGCGCTGGCGGTGGCGCCGGGCGCCATCGTCGCCGCCCTGTTCGAGCGCGGCGCCTTCACCGCCACCGATACGCCGGCCACCGCCTATGCGCTCGGCATCTTTGCGCTGGGGCTGCCGGCCTTCGTGCTGATCAAGGTGTTCTCGCCGGCCTACTTCGCGCGCGAGGACACCAAGACGCCCATGGTCTATGCAACGCTGAGCCTCATCGCCAATACGCTGGGCTCCATCGCGCTCTTCTTCGTGTTCCGCTCTTTTGGGATGATGCCCCACCTCGGGATTGCGGTGGCGACGACGCTCGGCGGCTGGCTCAATGCAGGGCTCCTCTATATGACGCTCGTCAAGCGGGGCTACTTCGTCGCCGACCAGCGTCTCAAACGGACGTTTCCGCGTATCGTCCTGTCGAGCCTGGTCATGGGCGCCGGGCTGTGGATCCTGGATGATGCGCTCGGCGCGAGCTTCGGTGCCTCCACCTCGGCGCTCGTTCGCATTGCAGCGCTCGTCTGCCTGGTTGGGACGGGGCTTGCCGTCTATGCGCTTGCCATTTTTGCGACGGGCGCCCTCGACATGCGCCAGCTGCGCGGCCTCCTGAAGCACCGGACGCCGCCGGCGCCCATCTAAGAGCCCAAATCGCGCTCTTGCGCCTCGCCTCCCGCCACGCCATAACGCGCCCCGATCGAGGGAGAAAAAATCCATGGCATTCAAGGAGCGGGTCTTCTCCGGCATGCAGCCGACGGGCAGCCTGCACCTCGGCAACTACCTCGGGGCCATGCTGCAGTGGATCGAGCTGCAGAGGACGCACGAGTGCATCTACTGCGTCGTCGATATGCACGCGATCACCGTGTGGCAGGACCCCGATGAGCTCAGAAACGCCATCCGCCAGGTAACGGCGGCCTACATCGCCTCGGGCCTCGACCCCAAGCGCTCGATCCTCTTTGCCCAGAGCGAGGTATCCGCCCACGCCGAGCTCGCTTGGGTGTTCAATTGCGTGGCGCGGCTCGGCTGGCTCAACCGCATGACCCAGTTCAAGGAGAAGGCCGGCAAGGATCGCGAGAACGCCTCGGTGGGGCTCTACGTCTACCCAGACCTGATGGCGGCCGACATCCTCGCCTACAAGGCGACGCACGTGCCGGTCGGCGACGACCAGAAGCAGCACCTGGAGCTGTCGCGTGACATCGCCCAGAAGTTCAACAACGACTTCAAGGCGTGGATCGAGAAGGCGGGCTACGCCGACGGTATCTTCTTCCCGCAGCCCGAGCCCGTCATCATCGGGCCGGCGACGCGCGTGATGAGCCTCCGCGACGGCACCAAGAAGATGTCGAAGTCGGACGCCTCCGATTTATCGCGCATCAATCTCAGCGACGACGCCGACACCATCGCCAAGAAGATCCAGAAGGCGAAGACGGACCCCGAGCCGCTTCCCTCCGAGGAGAAGGGCTTGGAAGGCCGGCCGGAGGCGGAGAACCTCATCGGGATCTACGCGGCACTGGCGGGCCAGACCAAAGCCGACGTCTTGAATGAGTTCGGCGGGGCGCAGTTCTCCGCCTTCAAGAAGGCGCTGGCCGGCCTGTGCGTCGAGCAGCTCGGGCCCATCGCCGCGGAGGCCAAGCGCCTGATGTCGGATATCCCCGAGATCGACCGCATCCTCGCCGACGGCGCCGCCCGCGCCCGCGCCATCGCCAAGCCCATCATGGACGAGGTCAAGGACATCGTCGGCTTCGTCCGCTCCTGAGCCGAACGGGAGCGAAGAGGCCCTCTCGGGTCGGCTGGTTGCTTGTTGTAAGTCCCCCGTTGACGCCGTTGTTGTGGGTGTCACCGCCCCGTGGCAGCATGAGCGCATGACCGTGAAAAAGAAACGTCGCTCCTTCGAAACCGGCCACTTTCGCAAGTTCCTGATCGTCGTCGACGATAGCCAGGAGGTCGAAGGCGCCCTCTACTATGCCGCGAGCCGCATCCAGCGCTCCTCCGGCTCGATCGTGATGCTCTACGTGATCGTGCCGCAGGAGTTTCAGCACTGGATCAACGTGCGCCAGCAGCAGGTCGAGGAGGAGACCACCAAGGCCAAGGCGCTGTTTCGCCTGTTCCGGCGCAAGCTCAATCTCGCCGGTTTCGAGAACGTTGCCTCCGAGGAGATCATCCGCGAAGGGCCGAAGGGCGAGGAAATCCGCAAGCTCATCGACGAGGACGAGGACATCGCCATCCTCGTGCTCGGCGCCTCGACCGATCCCGCAGGGCCCGGCCCGCTCGTCGCCTCGCTGGCTGCCGGCACGGCGGCGGGCAGCTTCTCCATCCCCGTTACGATCGTGCCGGGCGCGCTCGATCTGGAGGATATTCAGGCCCTGGCCTGAGGGCTTCCAAGGGGGCTCGAAATTGCACCCATTGCGTCTTATCTTAGAGTTGTTCTAAGAACTAGCGACGCCTAGGCACGGGGGCGCCGGCCCGGGCGTACGATTGAGACGGAGACGCGAGGCGATGTTCATCCAGACCGAAGCGACCCCTAATCCGGCCACGCTGAAATTCATCCCCGGCAAGCAGGTGCTGTCGGAAGGCACCGCCGATTTTACCGACAAGGGCGAGGCGGTCGCCTCCCCGCTCGCGAGCCGGCTGTTCGACATCAAGGGCGTGCGCGGCGTCTTCCTTGGTTCCGACTTCATCTCGGTGACCAAGGGCGACGTGGAGTGGCAGCACCTGAAGCCGATGGTCTTGGGCGCCATCATGGAGCACTACGTATCGGGTGCTCCCATCGTCGCCGAGGAGGGCGCCAATGACGCCGCCGGCATCTCCTACGACCCCAAGGACCAGTCGGTCGTAGACACCATCAAGGAGCTGCTCGAGACCCGCGTGCGCCCGGCGGTGGCGCAGGATGGCGGCGATATCACCTTTGCAGGCTTCCGTGACGGCGTCGTCTTCCTGCACATGCGCGGCGCCTGCGCCGGCTGCCCCAGCTCGACTGCCACGCTGCGCCATGGCATCGAGAACCTGTTGCGGCACTTCTGTCCGGAGGTGCAGGCGGTCCAAGAGGTTCAGGTCGCTTAAGGGCCGGCGGCCACCTAAAGACTGTGGAACCCCGCCGCACAAGGCGGGGTTTTCCATTAGAGTTGGGGGCACGCTCGGTCGCGAAAGGGCCCTCATGTCGCAAGCGATAGACGACGAAACGCTGCGCCAACTGTTCCTCGACGCGCGCACGCACAACGCCTGGCAGCAAAAGGACGTGCCCGACAGCCTGCTGCACCAGCTCGTCGACGTGCTCAAGATGGGGCCGACGAGCGCCAACTGCTCGCCCGCGCGCTTCGTCTTCGTGAAGTCCAAGGAAGCCAAGGAGCAGCTGAAGCCGCACTTGAGCGAGGGCAATCGCGACAAGACCATGCAGGCGCCCGTCTGCGCCATCATCGGCTACGACCTGGAGTTCTACGAGCACCTGCCCAAGCTCTTTCCCCACACGGATGCGAAGAGCTGGTTTGCCGGCAAGTCCGACAAGATTGCGGAGACGGCCTTTCGCAACGGCACGCTGCAGGGTGCCTACCTGATCCTCGCCGCCCGCCTGCACGGGCTCGATTGCGGGCCGATGTCCGGCTTCGACAACGCAGGTGTGGATAAGGCCTTCTTCGCCGGCACCAGCATAAGATCGAATTTTCTGTGCAACATCGGCTATGGCGATCCTTCCGGCGTGCGTCCGCGCTCGCCTCGGTTCACGTTCGACGAGATGGCAAAGATCGTCTGAATAGTCGCATTTCGGTTGGTGAATCGGGCGCGCGCTGCCTGTAGGCTCCAGGACCATGAACATCCTCGCCTTCGATACCTGCTTTGACGCCTGCTCCACGTGCGTGGCGCTGAACGGCGATGGCCGCGTCGAGGTATTGGCAGCTGCGCTCGAGCGCTTCGAAACCGGCCATGCGGAACGGCTGGTGCCGATGATCGACGCGGTGATGGCGAAGGCCGAGCTCGGCTTTGCCGACATCGATCGCCTCGCGGTCACCACCGGGCCCGGCACCTTCACGGGAACGCGGATCGGCGTTGCCGCAGCCCGCGGCCTTGCGCTGGCAACCGGAATCCCGGTGGTCGGCGCGTCGAGCCTCGCCGTCATGGCCGAGGTCGCCGCGCGCGAGCTTGCTCCGCGCAAGGCGGACGAGGATCTCATCGTCGCCGTCGATGCGCGGCGCGGCGAGGTCTACGTGCAACTTTTCGGGGCAACGGCTGCCGATGCGCTCTCACCGCCTCTGCTGCTGCCGGTGGAGGAGGCCGCGCGTCTGGGTAACAGGAAAGCGCTGCATGCGGTAGGCTCGGGCGCCGCGGCCGTCGCCGAGGCCGCCATGCGCGCGGGCCGACGGGGGACGGCGCAGCTGGCGGGCCTGCTCCCCGAGGCGACGGCCTTGGCAGCTCTGGCGGCCAACATCGCCCCTGGCAAAGCGCCGGTGGCGCCGCTCTATCTGCGCCCGCCCGATGCCAAACCGCAGGACGGAAAGTCGATTGCGAGAGCCCCACGATGAGGTACGCGACAGACGCCCCGCTCGATCCCAAGAACTTGAGCCTCTTGTGGGCAAGCCCGGAGCGCGCCGAGGACATCGCGGCTCTGCACGCCCGCCTCTTCGACCCGCCGTGGGATGGTGAAAGCATCACCCAGCTGATCGAGCATCCCGCCGCGGCGGCATTCGTCGCCCAGGTGCGCGAGCCCAAGACGCTCGTGGGTTTCGTCATCGGCCAGATAGCCGCCGACGAGGCGGAGATCCTGTCGGTCGGCGTAGCGCCGGAGTGGCAGCGGCGCGGCATCGCCCATCACATGATCGAGGGCCTCGTGCGCGCGGCGCAGCGCGCGGAGGTGCACCGGCTCTATCTGGAGGTCGCCGCTGATAACATGGCGGCGCTCAGGCTCTACAAGGGCCTCGGATTCATCGCCGCCGGCCGCCGCAAGGCTTACTACCGCCGCCCCGGCGGCCAGCCTGTCGATGCCGTTGTGCTCGCGCTCGACCTTTGAGGCCGTGCTTTGAAGCCTAAGCGGTCTGTGCAAGCCCAAGCGCCGGTGGACGCGTCGCCATCGCCCCCATATAAAGCACTGAAAGAGCGCGACCTTATCGGGCGCCGCGGCATGTCCGAAACCGAAAATAAGTGCCTAAACCGCATCGAGCTCCTGTGCTCGGAGCAGGGCTTGCGCATGACCGGCCAGCGCCGCGTGATTGCGCGCGTGCTGTGCTCGGCCAAGGACCACCCCGACGTCGAGGAGGTCTACCGGCGCGCCAACGAGGTCGATCCGCGGATCTCGCTGTCCACCGTCTACCGCACGCTCAAGCTGTTTGCAGAGAAAGGCATTCTGGAGCGACACGACTTTGGTCACGGGCGTGGCCGCTACGAGGAGGCCTCGAGCGAGCATCACGACCACCTGATCGACGTCGAGAACGGACGCGTCATCGAGTTTCGCAACGAGGCGATCGAGGCGCTGCAGGACCGGATCGCGCGCGAGCTGGGCTTCAAGCTCGTGGGCCATCGCCTCGAGCTCTATGGCGTGCGCGTGAAGGCCGCCAAGAAGTCGTGAGTTTGAGCGCAGCCGGAGGCGCGCGATGGGAGCGTTGAGGGGCGGGTCGATACTGGCGGGCTTCTTTGCCCTGACCGTGCCGTTGATGCCGGTGCAGGCGGCGCTACTTCGCTTGAGTCCGCGTCAGGCGCGCCGCTTTCCCCACTGGTACCACCGCCGCGTGTGCCGCTTGCTCGGCCTGCGCATCGACATCGATGGCGAGGTCGTGCGCGATCGCCCGGTGTTGCTCGTCGCCAACCACACCTCCTGGCTCGACATCCCCGTGCTCTCGGCGGTGGCGCCGGTGTCGTTCGTCGCAAAAAAGGAGGTCGGCGGCTGGCCGTTCGTGTCTTCGCTCGCCCGCTTGCAGCGTTCGGTGTTCGTCGACCGGACCCGGCGCTCCGCCGTCGGGGCGGCGGCCGGCGAGATCCTGTCGCGGCTTGCCCAGGGCGATACCGTCGTGCTGTTCGCCGAGGGCACATCCAGCGACGGCAACCGCGTGCTGCCGTTCATGACATCGCTCTTTGCCGCGGCGAAGCCCTCGGTGAAGACGGGTCTGCAAGCGCCGGACGCAGTCGTGCAGACGCTGTCGCTCGTCTACACGCGGCTGCACGGGATCCCGCTCGGCCGCGCCGACCGCCCGCTCGTCGGCTGGTACGGCGACATGGAGATGCGCAGCCACGCCTGGCGGCTGTTGAAGGCCGGCCCACTCGATGTGCGCATTCGCGTGGGGCCGCCGGTGCCGCTTGCGAGCTTCGCCGACCGCAAGGATCTGGCGCGGCAAAGCGAAGCAGCGGTGCGCGAGCATGTCGTGCGCATTTTACGCGGACGCGAAGACGACGAGCCCATTCAAATCGCGGCGCCGCAGCATGAGACCGGGGCCATTCGGCCAAGTTCGAGCAACGGCAAGGCCGACAAGTGGGTCTAACTTGCTCGCAGGCTCCGAGTTTGGGCCTGTCTGGACAAATCGCCCGCGGAATGCTGCCATGCAACATGAGGCCTGAGCGTGGGTGCGATGGACGATAGGCTAACGGCAGACGAGCAAACGGAGGATGGCCTCGAGGCCGTGACGGCCGAAGTGTCGGCGCTCGAGATGGGCCGCGGCCGCTCCAAGGTGTTCGTCAAGACGTTCGGATGCCAGATGAACGTCTACGATTCAGAGCGCATGACCGAGGCTCTGAGCCTCGAAGGCTACGCCGAGACCGGCCGTATCGAGGACGCCGATCTCGTCATCCTCAATACCTGCCACATCCGCGAGAAGGCGGCGG
Organism: uncultured Alphaproteobacteria bacterium; assembly: GCA_963728165.1. Classification (GTDB taxonomy): domain Bacteria; phylum Pseudomonadota; class Alphaproteobacteria; order Rhizobiales; family Hyphomicrobiaceae; genus Hyphomicrobium_A. The sequence continues at coordinate 1,024,791 of CAVSIY010000006.1, forward strand.
AGAAGGTCTATTCCGACCTCGGCCGCGTGCGCCAGGTGAAGGAGGAACGCCGCGCCGCGGGGCGCGAGACGCTGGTCGCCGTCGTCGGCTGCGTCGCTCAGGCCGAGGGTGCCGAGATCGTCGCGCGCGCCCCCGTCGTCGATCTCGTCGTCGGGCCGCAGAGCTATCATCGCCTGCCGCAGCTCATCGCGCTCGCGCGCACGCAAGAGAAGGCGCTCATCGACACGGCCTTCCCCGAGGAGGAAAAGTTCGCTCACCTGCCCGAGCGCGCGCCGCACCATGCGGTTGCGGCATTTCTCACGGTGCAGGAGGGCTGCGACAAGTTCTGCACCTTTTGCGTCGTGCCCTATACGCGCGGCATGGAGTATTCGCGCTCGGTCGCAGACGTCGAAAGGGAAGCGCGCCGCCTGGTGAAAAGCGGCGTACGCGAGATCACGCTGCTCGGCCAGAACGTCAACGCCTACCACGGCGAGGGGCCCGACGGCGGCCCATGGTCGCTCGCTGATCTCATCCGCCATCTCGCTCGCATCGAGGGGCTGGAGCGTCTGCGCTACACGACGAGCCATCCCGGCGACATGCGCCAAGACCTCATCGCGGCGCACGCCGAGGAAGGCAAGCTGATGCCCTATCTGCATCTGCCGTTCCAGGCGGGCGCCGACCGCATCCTTGCCGCCATGAACCGCAAGCACACCGCGCGCGAGTACCTCGATCTCGTCGCCCGCATTCGTAAAGCCCAGCCCCAGATCGCGCTTTCGACCGACATCATCGTCGGCTTCCCCGGCGAGACGGAGACGGAGTTCGAGGCGACGCTCGTGCTTGTGGCCGAGGTCGGCTTTGCGCAAGCCTATTCGTTCAAGTACAGCCCGCGGCCCGGAACGCCGGCAAGCAATCTTGCCGACCAGGTTGCCGACGCCATCAAATCCGCAAGGCTGGCCCGTTTGCAGGAATTGCTCGATCGCCAGCAGGCCGCCTTCAATGCGAGCCACGTGGGACGTACCTTGCCGGTGCTGTTCGAAAAGCTCGGACGACGCCCCGGCCAGCTCGTCGGGCGCTCCCCCTACCTGCAGGCGGTGCACGCCGAGGCGGGGCCCGAGCATTTGGGCCACATCCTCCCCGTTGAAATTTCTTCCTTTGGTCCCAATAGTCTAGCCGGTGTCATACGTTCGGCCCGATAATCCGTTTACCATGGCATCGGCCGCGCCGTCGGCGTTCACTTCGGCGCGGCGCCATCAATATGCTAGGTTCAGCGGCGAGAAGTGACGATTCGAAACGAGCGACGTCGGGAGCCCCGATTGGCAGCATTTCGTGGGAACCCGGTCTCCGGACCGGGCAGGCCCCCCAAGGTTCAAGTTGCGAACAAGCGCATCGTGGTGCCGTTCGAGGACAACCGGCACCTGACGCGGCTCCTGGGAGAATACGACAGCCATCTGGCGCTCATCGAGGATCGCCTCGGGATCGAGGCGCACGCGCACGGCAATGTCGTCATCCTCAACGGATCGGAAGCCGCCTGCGATATCGCCCGCGGGGTGCTCGAGGAGCTTTATGACCGCGTCGGGCGCGGCGAGGCGATTGGCGCCGGCGATTTCGACGGTCTCATCCGCCATGCACGTGAGGAGACCGTGGTCGCGGACGGGCAAGCGCAGATCGCCACGCGGCGGCGCGTGGTCAAGGCGCGCACGCCCATGCAAAGCGCCTACATCCGCGCGCTGGAAAAGCTTGACCTCGTTTTCGGCGTGGGGCCCGCGGGCACCGGCAAGACCTACCTCGCCGTCGCCTATGCCGCCCATTGCCTGGAGCGGGGGCTGATCGAGCGCATCATCCTCTCGCGCCCCGCCGTCGAGGCGGGCGAGCGGCTCGGGTTCTTGCCGGGCGACATGCGCGAGAAGGTCGATCCGTATTTGCGACCGCTCTATGACGCCCTCTATGACGTGCTGCCGCCCGAGAAGGTCGAGCGCGATCTGGAGACGGGCGTGATCGAGATCGCGCCGCTGGCGTTCATGCGCGGGCGCACGCTGGCCAATGCCTTCGTCATCCTCGACGAGGCGCAGAACACGACCAGCATGCAGATGAAGATGTTCCTCACCCGTCTCGGCGAGAACTCCAAGATGGTCGTGACCGGCGATCCGAGCCAGGTCGACTTGCCCTTCGGCATGACCTCGGGGCTCGAGGAGGCCATCAAGCTCTTGCACGGCGTCTCCGGCATCGAGGCCATCCGCTTCACCGGCGCCGACGTGGTGCGCCGCGACCTCGTCGCCCGCATTGTCGAAGCCTACGATCGGCAGAAGTAGCCACGACGATGCCTGCAGCCATCCCCGCACGAAGCACTTCGAGCCCCGACAGCGGCGAAGCGCGCCCGCCCGCCGACGCGGAGCCTCCGATAGGACTCTTAATCGATGTCGTGCACGAGGCCGGCGATTGGGGTTCGCTCGATGCTGCATCCGATGCCGTGCGAGCGGCCGCAGGGGCACTCGCCGCAGAGCTCGGCATAACGGCGAGCGAAGCCTGCGTCGCGCTTGCGTCCGACGCCGAGGTCGAGCGGCTCAATGCGTCCTATCGCGGCAAGCCGGCCCCGACCAACGTCCTGTCTTTCCCCGCAGGTCCGATCCAACAGCCAAGCTCCGCGGGGCAAATGCGGGTCCTCGGCGATCTCGTGCTTGCCGCCGAGACGGTCTCGCGCGAGGCCGCCGACCTCAAAGTGCCGCTCGCCCATCACCTGCAGCACCTCATCGTGCACGGTCTCCTGCATCTGTTGGGCTATGATCACGAACGGGACGACGAGGCCGAAGCCATGGAAGCGCTCGAGGTGCGCATCCTTGCCCGCCTCGGGATTGCCGACCCTTACGCTGACGCCGGCGAGCCGCTCCCATCGCGCAGGCAGCAAGTGGACTTTGCGAAGTCATGACGAGCACTCCTTTCGCGCGCGACAAGGTCGAGCCGCAAGGCGCCGTTGAGGCCGTCGAGCCGCCGTCAAGCAGCGGCCCGCAACGTCTCCTCTCCGGGCTCTTGACCCGCATGGGGCTTCGCTCGCCCACTCTGCGCGAAATGCTGGAGATGGGCCTCAAGGAAGCCCCCGAAGCCGACGGCGCTTTCTCCACCGAAGAGCGCGATATGCTGAGCCGCCTTTTGCGCTTTGGCGCCTTGCGTGTCGACGACATCATGGTGCCGCGCGCCGATATCATGGCGCTGGAGGAGAGCGACCCGCTGTCGGACCTTCTGCGTGTGTTCGGCGAGTCTGGCGTATCGCGCATTCCGCTATTCAGCGAGACGCTCGATGATCCGCGCGGCATGATCCACATCAAGGATCTGTTCAGTTGGCTCCTGAAGGAGGCCGCCGGCGAGATCTTCAACGTGCCGATCGCAGTCCCCGCTGCGCCAGCCTCAACGCCGACGAAGGCGAGCGAGGGCGAAGGCTCGCCGCGGTACCTGGACTTCGGCCAGGTCGATCTTTCGCAGCCAATAAGCGTGGCGAAGATCCGGCGTCCCGTTCTTTACGTGCCGCCGTCGATGCCGGCGACCAATCTGCTCATCCGCATGCAGTCGACCCGCATCCACATGGCGCTCGTCGTGGACGAGTACGGCGGCACCGACGGCCTCGTCACCATTGAGGACCTGGTCGAGCAGATCGTCGGCGACATCGAGGACGAGCACGACGTCGCGGAGGCGGCCTACATCTCCATCGAGCCGAAGCTCGGTCTCGTCGCCTCGGCCCGCACGCCCATCAAGGAGCTCGAGGAGCACTTGGGCCTGAAGCTTTTGAAACCCGACGAGGAGGAGGACATCGACACGCTCGGCGGCCTCATGTTCGCGCTTTTGGGGCGCGTGCCCGTGCGCGGCGAGCTCGTGCGCCATCCTTCCGGTCTGGAGCTCGAGGTCCTCGATGCGGATGCACGACGCTTGAAGAAGGTGCGCATTCACCTGCCGCGTGCCCCCGGGGCGGCGCCTGCCGGCTCGGACAAGGCGTGAGGAGAGCGGTGGCATCCTCGCGCGGGGCTTGGGCGGCCGTTGCGTCGAATGCCGGCCGCTCGGTCGGTGCCGTCGGCGCCTTCTGCCGCTGGGTCGGCGGGCTTTCGGGCTGGCGCCGATCGGCCCTGGCCTTCGCGGCAGGGAGTCTTTCCGTCCTCGCCCTGGCGCCGTTCTATCTCTGGCCGGTGCTGTTTTTCACGCTCCCGGTGCTCGTGTGGCTGATCGACAGCGCGCAGGCGCAAGGCGAGGCCGTCTCCTTCTGGCAGCGGCCTCCGGTTCGTGCGGCCGCCGCCGGATGGTGGTTCGGCTTCGGCTATTTCCTGTTCGGCCTCTTCTGGATCGGCGAGGCATTCCTGGTCGAAGCCGACAAGTTTGCCTGGCTGTTGCCCTTTGCCGTCACTCTGATGCCGGCAGGGCTCGCACTTTTCACCGCGCTCGCGGCGGCAGCGGCACGGCTCGTCTGGCCGCCTGGATTGGCGCGCATTCTCGTGCTCGCCATTGCCTTGGCGTCTACGGAGTGGCTGCGCGGCCATGTGCTCACCGGCTTTCCCTGGAACGTGCTCGGCTACGTGCTCACCTGGCCTTTGCAGATGATGCAGGCGGCGGCGCTTATCGGCATCTATGGGCTGACGCTTCTCGCCGTCGTCATCTTCGCTGCGCCGGCGGTGCTCATCGCCGATGCGAGCCCCGGCCGCGACCGCCAGCAGGCCATGCGATGGGCCGTGAGCTTGTCCGTGCTGCCTTTGCTCCTGCTCTACGGCTTTGGCGCTTGGCGCCTTTCCGACGGCCCGGCGCCGCTCATCAAGGACGTGCGCATCCGGATCGTGCAGGCGAGCGTGGACCAGCGCGACAAGTGGAAACTCGAAAAGCAGGGCGAGATCTTCCAGGATCAGCTCGACCTGTCGCGCCACGATGCGTCAGGCCGGCGCGATGACCTCGCCGGCATCACCCATCTCATCTGGCCGGAGGCGGCGATGCCGTTTTTGCCGTTGCAGCATCCCGAGGCGCTCGCCGCCATCGGAGCGCTCTTGCCCGACGGCACGCAGCTGATCTCCGGCGCCCTTCGGTTGAAGCATCCCGTCACTGACGGGCCAGGCGGCACGCGCGAGGGCTACAACAGCCTCATGGTCTTCGCCGACAAGGGCGCGCTGGAGGAGGTCTACGACAAGATCCACCTCGTTCCCTTCGGCGAGTACCTTCCCTTTCAAGCTACGCTCGAGTGGATGGGGCTCGAGCAGCTCACGCGCTGGCGCGGCGGCTTCTCGGTCGGACCGAGCCCCCGCCCGCTCCTCTCCATTCCGGGGCTGCCGGCTGTCGCGGGCCTCATCTGCTATGAGGCGATCTTCCCCTCCGAGATCGTGCAGGGCACGCGCAGGCCGGGGCTGATGCTGAATGTTACCAACGACGGCTGGTTCGGCGACACGACCGGTCCGTGGCAGCACTTTCACCAGTCGCGCGTGCGGGCCGTGGAGGAGGGGGTGCCGCTGGTACGCTCCGCCAACAATGGCGTGTCGGCGGTCATCGACGGTCAGGGGCGCATTCTTGCGATGCTGCCGCTCAATGCGCGCGGCGTCATCGACAGCGGCATCCCGACCGCCCTCTCACCGCCGCCTTACGCCCGGTTCGGAGATTGGACTTTCGTAGCACTTGTATTGTTCTTCATGACAGGGGCATTTGTGTTGTCACGCAAGCGACGGAACTAACTGACAATTCTCTATTGCTTGGGCCCAGGCTTGTCGTCATAAAGCTAAAATTCAGGGTTGAGGCCTAAGCGCTCGGTAATCCTCTCACCCTAGGTTGATGTCTTGGGTTTGCGCACCCTGGAGGTGTACTAAAGTCGCATGCCTGGGAGCTGGGAGGGAGTAAGGTAAACCCGTCATGTCGAGAGAGAATGCGGTGGAAGAACTAGAACCAGAGGACCGCGGCTCACGGCGCGCTAATCCCATCGACGTGCATGTCGGCAGCCGCGTGCGCCTGCGCCGCATGCTGCTCGGCATGAGCCAAGAGAAGCTCGGCGAGCATCTTGGGCTGACGTTCCAGCAAATCCAAAAGTACGAGAAGGGCATTAACCGCATCGGCGCCAGCCGTCTGTTCGATCTTGCGAGAGTGTTGGGCGTGCCGGTGCAGTTCTTCTACGAGGAGCTGCCGACAGCGACCGGCGACGGGGCCGCCGGCTTCGCGGACCGCCCGGCCGAGAACTATGCGGTGGAGTTCCTGGGAAGCCGCGAGGGCTTGGAGCTCAACAAGGCATTTGCCCGCATCACGGACCCGCGGGTGCGCCGTTCGATCGTCGAGCTCGTCCGCGCCTTTGCTGGGGACGCCGAGTAATAGCGCCGCGCCTGGCAGCGCTGCCGCTACCTCCAAAAATGCCGCGCTTTGGTCAACCCTGAGGGCCTCAAAGGGTGTTGTCGGGATGGAGCTGCGGCCTCCGTCACGGTCCGCGCCTTGACCCCGTGCGCAAAGCTTGAGACAACGCCCGCGATTTTTAGGCGAAATAGCTCAAAAAAAGCGCGAGGGCCTGAGTGGCACGAAAATCTTATCTCTTCACGAGCGAGTCCGTTTCCGAAGGTCATCCTGACAAAGTGTGCGATCGCATCTCCGATGAGATCGTCGACCTTTTTTATCGGGAGGGTCCCAAGGCCGGCATTGATCCGTGGGCCATTCGTGCCGCGTGCGAGACGCTCGCCACGACCAACAAGGTCGTCATCGCGGGCGAGACGCGCGGGCCGGAGACGGTGACCAAGGACTGGATCTCGCACATCGCGCGCATGGCCATCCGCGACATCGGCTATGAGCAGCAAGGCTTCCACTGGGAGAAGGCCGAGATCGATGTGCTGCTGCATCCGCAGTCGGCCGACATCGCGCAGGGTGTCGATGCGCTGCAGCCCGGCACCAACAAGGAAGAGGGCGCCGGCGACCAGGGCATCATGTTCGGCTATGCCTGCACCGAGACGCCCGAGCTGATGCCGGCGCCGATCTACTATGCCCATAAGATCCTGCATGATCTGGCCAAGGCACGGCATGCCAAGGAAGGTGCCGCAGCGCAGCTTGGCCCCGAACTCCAAGAGCCAGGTGACGGTGCGCTACGAGGATGGCAAGCCGGTCGGCGTCACTCAGATCGTCGTCTCGCACCAGCACATCGACGAGGACCTTCCCTCCACCAAGATTCGCGAGATCGTCGAGCCGTACGTCAGGAAAGCGCTGCCGCAAGGCTGGATCGGCAAGGACACGATCTGGCACGTCAATCCGACCGGCAAGTTCTTCATCGGCGGACCCGACGGCGATTGCGGGCTCACGGGCCGCAAGATCATCGTCGACACCTACGGCGGTGCGGCTCCGCACGGCGGCGGCGCGTTCTCCGGCAAGGACCCGACCAAGGTCGACCGTTCGGCCGCTTATGCGGCGCGCTACCTCGCCAAGAACGTGGTGGCGGCGGGACTCGCCGACCGCTGCACCATCCAGCTGTCCTATGCCATCGGCGTCGCCAAGCCGTTGTCGATCTACGTCGACACCCACGGCACCGGCAAGGTCGACGAGGCCAAGCTCGAAAAGGCCCTCGCGGAGGTCATGGACCTTTCGCCACACGGCATCCGCAAGCACCTCGACCTCAACAAGCCGATCTATGCGCGCACGTCGGCCTACGGTCATTTCGGGCGCGCGCCGGATGCGGATGGCGGTTTCTCCTGGGAGAAGACCGACCTTGCCGACGCGATCAAGAAGGCCGCCGCCTGAGGCGCGTGCAGATTTCGCGGCAGGGACGCCCGCACGCGAGTTGCGCTCGTTCGGACGCCGTCGCGGCCGCGGGCTGAGCGCGCGTCAGCAAGCGCTTTTCGACGCCGTGCTGCCCGCCCTCGCGCTCGATCTGACGAGCCCGTGCCCGCGCTCTTTGAGCGCGCTGTTTCCTTTGAAAACCGCGGCCGTGTGGCTGGAGATCGGGTTCGGCGGCGCCGAGCATCTCGTCTGGCAGGCCCGCGAAAACCCCAACGTCGGATTGATCGGCTGCGAGGTGTTCGAGGACGGCGTCGTCAAAGCCGTGGCCGCGATCGAGGAGCAGGCACTCGCCAACGTCCGCCTCAGCACAGAGGACGCACGCGACGTTCTGCGCTGGCTGCCGGAGGGCTCGCTTGGCCGTGTCTTCATCCTGTTCCCGGACCCTTGGCCGAAGAAGCGCCACCTGAAGCGCCGGCTGCTCTCGCCGCATTTGTTTGATCTCTTGGCGCGCGTCATGGCTCCCGGGGCCGAGCTCCGGATCGCGACCGACATTGGCGATTATGCGGGCGCGATTCTCCGCGTTGGCGCCGCCCAGGGAGCCTTCGCCTGGCAGGCCAAGGGGCCGTCCGATTGGCGCCAACGCGGGCCCGATTGGCCCGATACCCGCTACGAGGCCAAGGCGCGCGGCGAGGGGCGCCGGTGCTATTTTTTCAAGTTTCTCAGGACAGAGCACCCTCCGGCTGCCACAATTTGCTTGCCAGAGGCGTCATGATCTCTTAAAAATGACGTGCTCATGATCATCTCAACTCTGGGAGTGGGCCCTCTGGGTCCGCTCTTTTTGTATTGGCGCGGCGGATCGAGCACTGCCAATCGGACAACGGCGGATCATGCACGCTGGCGGCGACGGCGCCTCGCGCGACCGGTTTATTCATGAGGCCGGCCTGGCGGCCAAAGTAGCCGAGCTTATAGAGCCGGCGCTTGTCGACGGGGGTTTCCGCCTGGTGCGGGTGGCCATCTCCGGTCGCGAAGGCAAGACGGTGCAGGTTATGGCCGAGCGTGCCGACGGGACGATGTCGATCGAGGATTGCCAGGCCATCTCGCGGGACATATCTCCATTGTTGGACGTTCATGATCCGATTGCAGGCAGCTATCGCCTCGAGGTCTCCTCGCCCGGGATCGACCGCCCGCTCGTGCGCCCATCCGACTTCGAGGACTGGTCCGGATACGAGGCCAAAATCGAGCTCAAGGAGCCGATCGACGGCCGCAAGCGGTTCCGCGGCATTCTCGAAGGCTTCGAGGATGGCGAGGTGCGGATCGCGGTCGAACTCGATTCCGTGGGGCGCACCGTCATCGGCCTGCCGGTCGGGCTCGTCGCCGACGCCAAGCTGGTCTTGACCGACGAATTGGTCCGCGAGGCCTTACGCCGCGCAAAGAAGAACAAAGAAAAGAGCGTAGAAGAAGAGTAGCCAAGAACGGCTCGTCCGACGCCAAGAGCGCAACGGGAGCCACCAGGAGGACGAAAGACCATGGCAATGGCCGGCATTAGTGCCAATCGGCTGGAGCTACTGCAGATCGCCGAGGCGGTCGCGCGCGAGAAGTCGATCGACCGCAAGATCGTCATCGAGGCCATGGAGGACGCGATCCAGAAGGCCGCGAAATCGCGCTACGGGGCGGAGAACGACATCCGCTGCGAGATCGATCCCAAGACGGGCGAGGCGCGGCTGTCGCGGGTGCTGGCCGTCGTCGAGAACGTCGAGAACGACTCCACCCAGATCACGCTGGAGGAGGCGCAGCACCGCAATGAGGACGCCAAGATCGGCGACCTCATCGCCGAGCCGCTCCCGCCCTTGGATTTCGGCCGCGTCGCCGCGCAGAACGCCAAGCAGGTCATCGTGCAGAAGGTGCGCGAGGCCGAGCGCGAGCGCCACTTCAACGAGTACAAGGACCGCATCGGCGAGATCGTCAACGGCACGGTGAAGCGCGTCGAGTACGGCAACGTCATCGTCGACTTGGGCCGCGCCGAGGGCGTGATCCGCCGCGACGAGATGATCCCGCGCGAGAACGTCAAGTACGGCGACCGCATCCGCGCCTACATCTACGACGTGCGCCGCGAGCCGCGCGGGCCCCAGATCTTCCTCTCGCGCGCCCGGCCCGAGTTCATGTCGAAGCTCTTCGCCCAGGAGGTGCCCGAGATCTACGACGGCGTGGTCGAGATCAAATCGGTCGCGCGCGATCCGGGCTCCCGCGCCAAGATCGCGGTCATCTCCAAGGATTTCCTCCATCGATCCCGTCGGCGCCTGCGTCGGCATGCGCGGCTCACGCGTGCAGGCCGTCGTCAACGAGCTGCAGGGCGAGAAGGTCGACATCATCCAGTGGAATCCCGACGCGGCGAGCTTCATCGTCAACGCGCTGGCACCCGCCGAGGTGACCAAGGTGGTGCTGGATGAGGACACGAATCGCATCGAGGTCGTGGTGCCGGAAAGCCAGCTCTCGCTCGCCATCGGCCGGCGCGGACAGAACGTGCGGCTCGCCTCGCAGCTGACCGGGTGGGACATCGACATCCTCACCGAGCAGGAAGAGTCCGAGCGCCGCCAGAAGGAGTTCGCTGAACGTTCCAACATGCTGATGGAAGCGCTCGACGTGGACGAGGTGATCGCGCAGCTGCTCGTCACCGAAGGTTTTGCCTCGATCGAGGAGGTCGCCTACGTCGATCTGTCCGAAATCGCCCACATCGAAGGCTTCGACGAGCACACCGCCAACGAGATCCAGACGCGCGCCCGCGAATATCTTGAGAAGCAGGAAGCCGACCGCGATGCCAAGCGGCGCGAGCTCGGCGTCGCCGACGAAATCGCCAAGGTTCAGGGCGTGACCACCGCGATGATGGTGGCGTTCGGCGAGAACGGCATCAAGACGCTCGAGGACCTCGCTGATTGCGCCACCGATGACCTCCTCGGGTGGACCGAGCGGAAGAAGGAGAAGGACGCCGAGCCGGTACGCCACAAGGGCGCGCTGGAAGGCTTCGAAATTAGCCGCAAGGACGTCGAGGACATGATCATGTCGGCGCGCGTCTTGGCCGGCTGGATTAAGCCCGAGGACCTCTTGCCTCCGCCGGAGCCGGAGGCCGAGGCCGAGGCCGAGGAAGGCGCCGAGGCCGCCGAAGAAGCGGCCGCCGGCGAGAGCGGAGGCGCAAGCGACACCTCCGCCGAAGGCTAGACGGCGATGTCGGGCAGATGCGGGAGATCGGTTTGGGCGCTGGGGAGCAGCAGCACGATTACGACGACGGCATCGACAGCGCCGGCTCGTTGCGCCGCTGCGTCGTCACGCGCACGGAGCGATCGCCCGACGATCTCGTCCGCTTTGTCGTAGATCCTTCCGGGGCCGTCGTCGCCGATCTTGCGCGCAAGCTGCCCGGACGCGGCGTCTGGGTGAGCGCCGACAAGGCGAACATCGCGGCCGCGGTCAAGGCCAACGCATTTGCGAAAAGCCTGAAGCGGCAGGTGTCCGTCGCGCCGGACTTGCCCGAGCGCGTTGAATCCCTATTTGTTAAGCGGGTGCTCGAGGCGCTCTCGCTCGCCAACAAGGCGGGCCTTGTCGTGACCGGGTTCGACAAGGTCGAGACGCTTCTCGATGCCGGCAAGGCGGCAGCGCTGTTGCACGGCACCGACGCGGCGGCGGACGGCACGCGCAGGCTCGATCGGAAATTCGCGGCTATTCAGCGGGATAAGGGGCAACCGGTCCCCATTGTTGATTGGCTCACCATCGATCAAATGAGCTTGGCCATCGGCCGGTCAAATGTGGTACATGCTGGCCTCAAACAGGGCGGAGCCACCAACCGGTTGCTGAGGGAGGCCGAGCGCTTGCGGCGCTACCGGTCAGGTATGGGCGCATCCTGAGGGGCTTCGATGGGCACCTCGGCCTTGAGCATTACTGGAGTTTTGACAAGAGCATGACAGAGACGAAGGACACCACCGAGAAGACCCTCCGCGGAGGCGTGCGCAAGCCGCTCTCCCTGCAGCGGACGGTCGAGAGCGGCCATGTCCGGCAGAACTTCAGCCACGGCCGCTCCAAGTCGGTAGTCGTCGAAAAGCGCAGAACGCGCAAGCTCGCAACGCCGGGCGCCGAGGAGACCGAAGCTCCGCCAGTGGAGGCCACGCCAGAGGAGGCGGCGCCCAAGAAGAAGCCGGTCAAGGCCGAGGCGGCTACGCCGGCCAAACCAGCGGCTGCACCCGCATCGCGAACGCTGTCGGAGGAAGAGCGCGACGCCCGCGCCCGCGCGCTCGCCGCCGCGCGGGTCCGCGAGGACGCCGAGCGCAGCTCGGAACGCGACAAGGCCGAAGCGGCTCCGCCGCCCCCGCCGCCGGGAGCGCCAGCCGAGGCGCCGCCGGTCGCACGCGCGGAGGCGCCGGCCGCTCCGGCAGCTCAGCCGCGTTCTAGCGCTCCCGTCGAGTCGAAGACCGGAGGCGCGCCTGCGCCCAAGCCGCGTCAGTCCTTCAATCCGGCGCTGCAGCCGCGCGAAGGCGGCAAGCCGCGCGAGATCGATATCCCTGGGCCCGCGCGCGCCAAGCCGGACGCCGAAGCGCCGGTGGCGAAGCGCACCGGACGTGCCGTCGCCGTCGAGGCCAGCGACGAGGAGGAGAGCCGCGGGCCGCAGAAAGGGCGCAACAAGCCCGGCACGCGGACGCCAGTGGTCAAGGCCGACGAACGGCGCGAGCGCGTCAAGTTGACGATCAACAATGCCTTCGACGAGAAACAGCGCGAGCGCTCGCTCGCCTCGCTCAAACGCAAGCGCGAGCGCGAGAAGCTCAAGGCGATGGGCATCCCGCAAAATCGCGAGAAGATCGTGCGCGAGGTGGTGATCCCGGAGGTCATCACCATCCAAGAACTCGCCAACCGCATGACCGAACGCGCCGTCGACGTCATCAAGTACCTGATGAAAGAAGGCGAGATGCACAAGATGAACGATGTGGTCGACGCCGATACGGCCGAGCTCATCGTGCAGGAATTCGGGCACACCCCGAAGCGCGTCTCCGAGTCCGACGTCGAGACCGGCTTCATCGGCGAGAAGGACGTGGAGGGCGAGCTTGAGCCGCGCGCCCCCGTGGTCACCATCATGGGCCACGTCGACCACGGCAAGACGTCGCTGCTCGATGCCATCCGCCAGACGAACGTGGTGGGCGGCGAGGCCGGCGGCATCACGCAGCATATCGGCGCCTACCAGGTCACGACGCCGTCCGCCGAGAAGATCACCTTCATCGACACGCCGGGCCACGAGGCCTTCACCGCCATGCGCGCGCGCGGCGCCAAGGTGACCGACATCGTCGTACTGGTGGTGGCTGCCGACGACGGCGTCATGCCGCAGACGGTCGAGGCCATCAATCACGCCAAGGCTGCAGGCGTGCCGATCATCGTCGCCATCAACAAGATCGACAAGCCGCAGGCCGATCCCAACCGGGTGCGCACCGAGCTGTTGCAGCACGAGATCGTGGTGGAGAGCATGTCGGGCGAGACGCTGGAGGTGCCGGTGTCGGCGCTGAAGCACACCAATCTCGACAAGCTCCTGGAGGCGATCCACCTGCAGGCCGAGCTCTTGGACCTCAAGGCCAACCCCAACCGCTCCGCTGAAGGGATCGTGGTCGAGGCCAAGCTCGAGCGCGGTCGCGGGCCCGTCGGCACGGTGCTGGTCCAACGCGGCTCGCTGCACGTCGGCGACATCGTCGTGGCCGGCACTGCCTGGGGCCGTGTGCGCGCTCTGATCGATGACCGCGGCCAGAATGTCGAGGCGGCCGGCCCGTCGGTTCCGGCGGAGATCTTAGGGTTCGATTCCGCGCCCGAGGCCGGCGACCAGTTCGCCGTGGTCGAGAGCGAAGGCCGCGCCCGCGAGATCACCGACTACCGCGTGCGCAAGCGGCGGGAGACCATGGGCTCGGCGGGCACGGCGCGCACGCTCGAGCAGATGATGCAGCAGCTGAAGGAGACCGGACGCAAGGAGTTCTCGCTGCTGGTCAAGGGCGACGTGCAGGGCTCGGTGGAGGCCATCGCCGGCGCGCTGCGTAAGCTCGGCACCGACGAGGTGGAAGCGCGCATCGTCCATTCCGGCGTCGGCGGCATCACGGAATCGGATGTTGCACTCGCCAACGCGTCGAAGGCCGTCATCGTCGGCTTCAATGTGCGAGCCAACGTGCAGGCCAAGGCGGCGGCCGATCGCGACGGCGTCGAGATCCGCTACTACAACATCATCTACGATCTCGTCGACGACGTGAAAGCGGCGATGTCGGGGCTGCTTTCGCCGACCATCCGCGAGATCTACCTCGGCAAAGCCGAGATCCTGGAGGTGTTCAACATCTCCAATATCGGCAAGGTCGCCGGCTGTCGCATCAGCGAAGGCAAGGTGGAGCGCGGCGCCAAGGTGCGTCTCATCCGCGACGACGTGGTGATCCACGAGGGCACGCTGTCGACCTTGAAACGCTTCAAGGACGAGGTGCGCGAGGTGCCGGCGGGCCAGGAGTGCGGCATGGCGTTTGCCAACTATCAGGACATCCGCGCAGGCGACGTCATCGAGTGCTTCAACGTCGAGTCCATTACGCGAACGCTCTGATCGCTCACGGACGCCGATCCCGTTTGCCCACTTGGCGAACGGGGCACCCTTCCAAGCGAAGCTTGGCTCCGCCAAGACGCGCGGCGCTTACGAGGCTTTCCAGCCTCTTGCCGGTTCGATCCCGGTAGGATCCGAAAGATGTCCCGACAAAAATCACAATCCGCCAAGCCGCCGTCGCAGCGCCAATTGCGCGTGGGTGAGCTCATCCGCCACAAGCTTGCGGAGATGCTGGCGCGCGGCGACATTCATGACGACATACTGGCATCCCATGTCATCACCGTGCCCGAGGTGCGTCTGTCGCCCGACCTGAAGCTCGCCACCGTCTTCGTGATCCCGCTGGGCGGCGCCGACATCGAAGCGGTGATCGAGGCGCTCACCCGGCACAAGCGCTTCATCCGCGGCGAGGTGGCGCATGCGGTCAACCTCAAGTTCGCACCCGACATCCGCTTCCGTCGCGACGAGACCTTCGAGGAGGCGAGCCGCATCGACGCGCTGCTTGCAAGTCCCAAGGTTCGCCACGACGTGGAGAAGGAGTAGGGCTGAAGCGAGCTCAACCTATTCCCGTCCCCATCCAGGGGAGGGGAGAAGAGAACCCAGGCACGGTCTCGCACTCATGGCACGTCGCAAGAAGGGAAATCCCGTCCACGGCTGGCTCGTGCTCGACAAGCCGCAGGGCATGACGTCGACGCAGGCCGTCGGCGCCGTGAAGCGCCTGTTCGAAGCGCAGAAGGCGGGACACGCTGGCACGCTCGACCCGCTCGCGACCGGCATCCTGCCGATCGCGTTCGGTGAGGCGACCAAGACGGTGCCTTATGCCGTCGACGGGGAGAAGGCCTACCGCTTCACCGTGCGCTTCGGTGCCCAAACCGATACCGACGACGCCGAGGGGGCGGTCGTCGAAACTTCCGAGGCGAAGCCCGCGCGCGCGGCGGTCGAAGCGGTGCTCGAAGAGTTCACCGGCGAGATCCTCCAGGTGCCGCCGCGCTACTCGGCGATCAAGGTCGAGGGCGCCAGAGCCTACGATCTTGCCCGCAGCGGCGAGGAGGTCGTGCTCGCGCCGCGCACCGTCGTCATCGAGGACCTGCGCCTCCTCGATATGCCCGATGCCGCGACCGCCGTGTTCGAGGCCGAGTGCGGCAAGGGCACGTATGTGCGCGCGCTCGCCCGCGACATGGGCCGTTCGCTCGGCTGCTTGGGCCACGTCATCGCGCTGCGACGCACGCGGGTCGGGTCCTTCGACGAGACCGATGCCGTGACGCTCGATGCGCTCAATGCGGCCGCGCAAGAGGGTGAGGCGGCTTTGGCCGCGCAGCTCTTGCCTGTCGAGGCAGCGCTCGAAGCGCTGCCCGACCTGGGCGTCGGCCCGGGAGATGCGGCGAGCCTGGCGCGCGGACAGTCGGTGCTGGTGCGCGGACGCGACGCGCCCGTACTGTCAGGCGCCGCTTGGGCGCACTTCAAGGGCCGCATCCTGGCGCTCGGCGAGCTGGAGAAAGGCGCTTTCCGGCCCGACGCGGGTGTTCAACTTCGGCTGAGGCGCCCAGGCGTTCCCTTAAGCACAAAATGAGAACATCCCCGCCGTGACCGGGATGCCGGTGCAAGCCGGCGACTTTCCCCTACCAGGCCAAGGCCGCTCGTGTATAAAGCGCCCAACCGCTTTCTCGACCCTGCTGGACGACATCCCGGCTGTGGCCGAGCCCAGGGGCCAATGGTCCCTTATCCACTCCCAACAGAAAGGATGCCCGATGTCGATTGCGTCAGAGCGCAAGAGCGCGCTCATCAAGGACAATGCCACCAAGGCCAACGACACCGGTTCGCCGGAGGTCCAGATCGCGATCCTCACCGAGCGGATCAACCATCTGACCGAGCACTTCAAGATCCATAAGAAAGACAACCACTCGCGTCGCGGTCTGTTGAAGATGGTGAGCCAACGCCGCCAGCTTCTCGACTACGTGAAGCGCAAGAACGAGCAGCGGTACCAGGGCATCATCGAGAAGCTCGGCATCCGCCGCTGACGACAAGCGCGTGGAGGGCCGGCAACGTCGTCTGCCGTGGCCACCCGTCCGCGTCGTTAGGAGGCATCCAGCCTGCGCTTTGGCTATTGAGCCTATGGCTGGCGCAATCGGCAATCCGGTCGACTGCGCATCGCTGCGAGATGATGAGAGAAAGAAAGAACGAACATGTTTGACATCCATCGTGTGGAAATTGACTGGGGCGGACGCAAGCTGACGCTCGAGACCGGGCGCATGGCGCGCCAAGCCGATGCCGCCGTCTATGCGCAGTACGGCGAGACGAGCGTGCTCGCGACCGTCGTGGCCGCGAAGTCCCCCAAGCCCGGCATCGACTTCTTCCCCCTGACCGTCAACTACCAAGAGAAGACCTACGCCGCCGGCAAGATCCCTGGCGGCTTCTTCAAGCGCGAAGGCCGGCCCACGGAAAAGGAGACGCTCACCTGCCGTCTCATCGACCGGCCCATCCGGCCGCTGTTCGTGGAGGGCTTCAAGAACGAGACGCAGGTCATCATCAACGTCCTCTCCCATGACATGGAGAACGACCCCGACATCCTCGCTCTGGTCGCCTCGTCGGCGGCGCTGACGCTGTCCGGCGTCCCCTTCCTGGGGCCAATCGCGGCGGCCCGCGTCGGCCTCATCGGCGGCGAGCTCGTGCTCAATCCCATGCTCGACGAGATGGGCGAAAGTGCCCTCGACCTCGTCATCGCCGGCACCGAGGATGCGGTGATGATGGTCGAGTCCGAAGCCAAGGAGCTGCCTGAGAAGCAGATGCTCGAGGCCGTGATGTTCGGGCACGCGCAGTTCCAGCCCGTCATCAAGGCGATCATCAAGCTCGCCGAGAAAGCGGCCAAGGACGCCTGGGACATCAAGCTCCCGGATGCGCAGAAGTACGCCGCCCAGGTCAAGAAGATCGCCGAGGCGGATCTGCGCGCGGCTTTCTCCACCAAGGAGAAGCAGAAGCGTCAAGAGCTGGTGGCCGCGGCCAAGCAGAAGGTGCTGGCTGAGGTCGAGGTGCCCGAGGGCGATGCCAGCGAGCAGGTTCTGCTCGCCGGCACGTTCAAGGCGCTGCAGAGCGAGATCGTGCGCAACGACGTCGTCAAGACAGGTAAGCGCATCGACGGACGCGACCTCAAGACCGTGCGCCCCATTCTCTCCGAGGTGCACGTTCTGCCGCGCACGCACGGCTCGGCGCTGTTCACGCGTGGTGAGACGCAGGCGCTCGTGGTGGCGACGCTGGGCACGGGCGAGGACGAGCAGTTCGTCGACGCGCTGGAAGGCACCCGCAAGGAGCGCTTCATGCTCCACTACAACTTCCCGCCGTTCTCGGTGGGCGAGACGGGACGCATGGGCGGTCCCGGCCGGCGCGAGATCGGCCACGGCAAGCTCGCCTGGCGTGCGGTGCACCCGATAATGCCGGATCACGAGGAGTTCCCCTACACGATCCGCGTCGTCTCCGAGATCACCGAGTTCGAACGGCTCGTCCTCGATGGCGACGGTGTGCGGCACCTCGCTGGCGCTGATGGACGCCGGCGTGCCGATCAAGGGTCCGGTCGCAGGCATCGCCATGGGCCTGATCAAGGAGGGCGACGACTTTGCTGTGCTCTCCGACATTCTCGGCGATGAGGACCACCTCGGCGACATGGACTTCAAGGTGGCCGGCACCGAGCAGGGCATTACCTCGCTGCAGATGGACATCAAGATCACCGGCATCACCGAGGAGATCATGCGCGTCGCGCTCGACCAGGCGCGCGAGGGGCGCATGCACATCCTCGGCGAGATGGGCAAGGCGCTGGGGACGGCGCGCGCCGAGCTCGGCGAGCATGCACCGCGCATCGAGACCATCAAGATCCCCACCGACAAGATCCGCGAGGTGATCGGCTCGGGCGGCTCGGTGATCCGCGAGATCGTGGCCGAGAGTGGCGCCAAGATCGACATCGACGACGACGGCACGGTGAAGGTCGCAGCCGCCAAGCGCGAATCGATCGAGGAAGCCTTGAGGCGCATCAGGGAGATCACGTCGGAGCCGGAGGTCGGCACGATCTATCGCGGCAAGGTCGTGAAGATCATGGACTTCGGCGCGTTTGTGAACTTCTTCGGCGCCAAGGACGGCTTGGTGCACATCTCGCAGCTGGCGCCCGGGCGTCCGGCAACAGTGGGCGAGGTCGTCAAGGAAGGCCAGGAGGTCTACGTCAAGCTGCTGGGCTTCGATGACCGCGGCAAGACCAGGCTTTCCATGAAGATTATCGATCAGGCGACCGGCCAGGAGATCCCGCGCGCCGAAGGCGAGCCGGAGCCCGAGGCCGAGTTCAGCGCGTCGCGCCCGCCAAGGCGCGAGGGCGGCGGCGGCCGCGGGCGCGGACCCCGTCGCGACCGTGAGGCCAGCTGAGCCTCAGAGGACGTCCAATCTCAAGCAATGAAGCCGCCGGCTCACGCCGGCGGTTTTTTTGTTTGCGTTCGCCCGCCCCAATATTAGCCCCGTGATATGCGGACTACCGGACTCGAAACAGGGAGGGGGGCAAATGTCGGCGCTGTTTCCGTCGATCGAGCCGCATGACAGTGGAATGCTCGATGTAGGCGATGGACATCACGTCTACTGGGAATGTTGTGGGAATCCCGCTGGCCAGCCGGCGCTCTACCTGCACGGTGGTCCCGGCTCGGGTTGTTCGACCGGACAGAGGCGGTTCTTTGACCCGAACCTCTACCGCGCTGTGCTGTACGATCAGCGCGGGTCCGGCCGCAGCCGACCGCTGGCAAGTGAACGCCCTGCCGACCTTAGCGCCAACACCACCGCACACCTTCTAGCCGACATCGAGGCTCTGCGTGAGATGCTTGGCGTCGATCGTTGGACAATTCTGGGCCTGTCCTGGGGAACCACACTTGGCTTGGCCTACGCCCAAGCGCACCCCCATCGGGTGAGGTCGCTGGTGCTGGGGTTTGTCACGACGACGTCTCGCCGCGAGGTGCAATGGATCACCGAGGATGTCGGGACGCATCTTCCCTCGGGAGTGGGAGCGTTTCGCCAGCACCGTCCCCGATCATCTGCGGCACCTGCGGCTGGTCGATGCCTATGCGACGATGCTTTCCGACCCCGATCCGACCGTGAATGATTATGCGGCACGCGAGTGGTGCGCCTGGGAGGAGGCTCATGTCTCGCTGACGCCTGGTCACGCGCCGAACCCGCTCTTTCAGGATGCGGAGTTCCGTCTGCGTTTCGCGCGACTGGTCACACATTACTGGCGGCACGCCGCCTTTCTCGATGACAACCAACTGATGCGTGACGCCGCCAAACTGCAAGGCATTCCCGGCCTCATATTCCACGGTCGCTATGATGTCAGCGGACCGTTGGTAACTGCCTGGCAGCTATCCCAACGATGGACCACCAGTCGCCTGCACATTATCGACGACGCTGGTCACGGCGGAGGCAACGAGTTCATGCCACTTGTTGTCCGTGCCTTGGATGAGTTCGCAATGATGTAGGTGCCGGCGCAAGAGACGTCGGCCGGCGGCTATTTGTTTGGACGCCTCGTTGGGCGGTCTCTAGTTTCGCCGCGCCAGGGACCGCAAAAATCCCTCGTATTCCTCGGTCAGCTCCATGTCGACGGCAGGCGCCATCTTCAAGAGCACGTTGGCGATGAACGGCTGATCGTTGCGCGTCTCCTCCAGCACCTCGCGCAGGATCGGCACGTTGTCCTCGATGTGCGCCATAAAAGCGATGCCCTTCTCCTGCGTCTCGGTCCAGCGCTCGCGCGTCCACTTCGCTAAGGGATACATGACCTCGTGCACGAAGTTCGATTTGCGTGCCTTCTCGAAGAAGCGCAGGCCCGTCGACCAGTTCTCCTTGGCCCTGAGCGGCGGCGGCGGGATGTCGCCTGCCAGCATCTTCTTGCCGGCCTGGCCTACGAAATCCTCAAGCGTCACCGGGGCGTCGATCTGGGTGCGGAAGTGCCACAAGCCGGCCGAGCCGGGGAACTCCTTGCCCAGGCTCTCGACCAGGGCGGCCTCCACCTTGTCGACCGCGGTCTTGTCGCCCTTCATCGCCGCCGTCATGCAGAAGGCGAAGATCGCGTCGTTTCCGACCTCGTGCACGCCGGCCTTTCGCAGCTGGTCGGTCGACAGCACGGGCGTCTTTCCATCGGCGGCAGCCGGCGCCTCGCCCAGCCGTTGCGCCGAGATGAAGGCGGTGATCTCCAGCCAGCCCATCAGGTTGGCGATGAAGGCATCCGGATCGACGTAGACGATCGCAAGATTGAGCGGCTCCTTGCGCTTCTTGAGCTCTGACATATCCGTCATGGGGGTCCCGCCATGCGTTCCGTGTTGTCGTCATTGCGACACGCCAACATCTTCCCGACACGACAAATGTCGGGAAGGAAGCATGTCTAAGGTCACAGCAGCAAAATCGGTGCCAGCGACGGCGTGCGCGGTTGCAGCGCACTATCCGCGTCGATGCCGGCAGCGGGCGGGCGTTGCCCGTGTCGCAAAGGCGACGAAGCGCGAGCTCCTGCGACGCTCCTCCTTGGGACAGTCTCTGAGCTTCGGTCGCATTCATGGCCTCCGGCATTGCGCCGGGCCAACTGGCCTCATTCCTGCACGTTGAGCGGTGCGATTGGAGGGGTCGAGCTGATGAGCGACGTCACTGAAGCACGCTCGGTTCTGTCGGAGGCCGAGTTTGAGCATCCCATTGAGACCGTGTGGCGGGCGCTGACCGATTCGGAGTGGCTCGCCGTGTGGTTCTTCCCCAACGATATCCAGCCGGTCGTGGGGCACAAGTTCACGATCTGGAGCCGCCCGATCGAGCGCTGGGACGGCGAGTTCAAGTGTGAGGTGCTGACGGTCGAGGCGCCCAACATGCTGAGCTTCCGCTGGTACGGCGGTCACGAGGAGCTCAAGGGCTTCGGCCGCTACATGGACACCAAGGTGACCTGGACGCTGACGCCGCTCGCCAGCGGGGGCACGCATTTTCGCTTCGTCCATGAGGGGTTTGGCACCGATCCCGAGTCGGAGGCGGTGCTCACCATCATGGCCAAGGGCTCCGAGAGCGTCTTGAGGAGCCTTGCCAAGCGTCTCCCCGCTCTCGTCGAGCATGGTGCGTGAGGCGGATATTGAAGCGCGCCAAGTCCGGAGCACTCGGTCATGAATCTCCCCGAAGGGAGCCTGCTTAAGCCCCTCCTCACTCAGCGCATCAATGATGTGAGCAAATCGAAGGCGAAGCGCTCGATCGGCCAGCTCCAGGGAATGATCGGCGAAATGCCGATGACGCGCGGTTTCCATGGCGCATTGGCGGCCCAATTTGCCGCGACGGGCAAGCCCGGCGTGATCGCCGAGATCAAAAGCGCCTCGCCGTTCGAGAAGTTTCGCCGGCCCGTCAACTACCGCAACTTCGGCGAGGATTTCGAAGCCGTGGGGGCGACATGCCTGTCGGTACCCATCGAGCGCCGTTTTTTCGGCGGCTCCAGCGCCGATCTTGCCACCGTCCAGCGGGCGGTGAGGATTCCGGTGCTCGCGCAGGACATCGTGGTCGACGTCTACCAGGTGCTGGAGGCGCGCAGCGTCGGGGCGGATGCTGTGCTCTTATCGGCGGCTCTGCTTGGCGACAGCCTCTCCGAGTTCATCGGGCGCGCTACAGCGGTTGCGCTCGATCCACTCGTGCAAGTCCATACCGAGGCCGAGCTCGAACAAGCCCTCGCTGCGGGAGCCGCTCTGATCTGCGTCACCAACCGCGATATCCATAGCTTTGCGCTGGATCGCGGCACCTGCGCAGCCCTATTGCCGAAGATCCCCGCAGCCAAGGCCTTGGCGGTCGCTGAGGGCGGCCTCGGCACTGCAGATGATCTGGAGCAAATGGGAAAAGCCGGAGCCAAGGCCCTCCTCATGGGGATGGCGCTCATGAAAGATCCAGATCCGGCAGGCGTGCTGGAGCGGGTGCTCGGCGTAGAGACGACGGACGCCTGAAAGAACTCCGTGATGCATGAGGTGCTGGGATGTTCACCCGCGTGTGCAAGGCCGACACGATCGACGAAGGCGGGATGCGGCTGGTGATCGCGGACGCGCATCTCATCGTGCTGGCGTGGCCCGATAACGGCTCGCTCAAAGCCTTCCAGGGCGTGTGCCCGCATGCCAACACGCCGCTCGCCGAAGCCGAGTTCGACGGCCGCGTGCTCACCTGCCCCACCCATAACTGGACCTGGGACATGACGAGCGGCGCGCCGCTGCATCCGCAGGAAAGCGCGCTCGCCGAATATCCGGTGAAAGTCGAGGACGGCGTCATCTACATCGATACCGAGGGCATCAGCCCGCTCTTTGCGCCGCCTTGAGGCGCTGCGCCCCCGCGCGGCGCGCGTGCCAATTGCGGATGAGCGCGGCAAGTCGAGGGCCGCGCGAAGCTTTCACGCGGCCATTCTTTTGTGGGCCCTACGTTCTATGGGGCCTTCAGTGTGACGGCGCGTTCGATTTCGGTGTGTCGGATTCGGTCGCCGCCTTGCGGCAATCTTCGGAGAGCGCGCAGGCGCCAGCTAACAACAGAGCGCCCCATCCTATGGCTTCCTTGACCTCTGCGCCGGTCGACTCCTCCGAGGTGAGCAGGCGATCCGGTGACGTCCATTCGGTCGTGCCGTCCTCTCGGCGAATCTTGACGCGGTTGGCGGACGGATCGACGCGCACGACGAGAACCTTGGAATTGCTGCCGAACTCGTTGAGGTAGTACGCATCGCCGGCATCGATGTCGCTGAGCGACACGGCGAGCGCGCTGGTGGACACCAAAAGCGAGGCGGCAAGTGCTAATGTAATTCGATACATAGGTAATTCCTCCAATCAACAGGCTCAAAATTCCAAAACTATTGTAGCGGCGACCTGCAGCAATTGCAGCCCACGTGCGGGCAGGCAGAGGCACTTGCGGAGATGCAGGCATTTCGGCTGGCTATCCGAAAATACCCAAAAATTTTCAAGTTCCCGGCTTTCAAGTCACCGACTCTCGAGCCCCTGGCAATGGCAGCACGAATGTCGCCGCCGGGCGCTGCAGCTCCAGCCTCAAGCTTCGGAATCGCCGCCGCCCTGCAAGCAAACCTGCCAGTGCCGGTGAAATGCCGCCCAGGACGTTTCCTCCGGAAACACGACGTCGGCGTACCACTCGATCGTCTCGATGCCGTCCGGCCAGTTGCGCGTCTCGTAGCGCCACGTCAGGCCCGGCCAGCGCGGATTGCGCCGCGCCTCGCCGCCCTCTTCGCGCTGCGAGGGGCGGCCCAATTCCGCAATCAGCCAGTCCATGATCTCGGGCCGAAAGGCGGCGGCAAAAGAGATCCCGTGCCGGTTCCGGCGCTCAGGCGCGCGTAAAATCAGCTGCTCGATCACGGCAAAGGCCGGCGGCGCCTCGTTGGAGCGAAACTCCCGCATAACCAGCAGGCGAAAGCCGCGGGCGATCGGCTCTGCCGGGAGCGCATAAATGGCCGTGGCGTCTTGATGACAGGGCATCGTCAACTCTCAGTGGGCACGCCAAATCGGCCGGCTTTTTGCATCAGTAGTCGTCCGTAAGCATGGGCCGCCGACACGCAACTTCGCGCCGGCGGATTTCGGGTGGAAACGCCACAGCTAAGGGACGATGGCGATGTCGGATCATAAGGTGACGGTCGAACAGTTGCCGAGCGGCAAATGGGCTTGCTTCCTGCACGTTCCGGGGCACGTCGAGCCGGTCAATCTTGGGCGGGAGTTCAAGAACGAGGAGCATGCCGAGAACTGGCTCAACGTCTCGGAGTCGTTGACGGCGATAGATATGATGCTGAGGAAATACAAAAAGTAAGGGTGCACCTCCACGACCTCTAATCCTGAGCCGACTTGGCCTTCGCCACAAGCTGCTCGAAGGAGAGAGGCGTCTGCGGGCCGCCCTCCAGCACGAGCGCATCGAAGTTCTTGGCGAGCGCGGCGCACACGAGGAGGGCTGCGACCTCCTCGCGCGCGTCGCCGCCCCATTTGCAGATGAGCGCCGTATCCCGGTCTCCGAGGCTTGAGGGCGGGGCTGGCTCTGCTGCGGCGTCCTCGCCGTCGAGCGTGCAGGGCAGATAGCCTGACGTCTCGAAGGGGACGTACAGGTCATCGAGCGTGAGCGGAAACTTGAGTGCAGCGATTGCCTGCTGGAGGGCGGTGCGCTCGGGCACCTTCTCGCGCTTCAGATAAGCGGTGAGGGCGCGTGCCATCGGTCTCTCTCTACGCGTAGCTTTGCATGAACGACGTAATGTCGAGGACGGGCGCAACTTTCGCCAAGCTGAAAATCAGATCTGGCGCGGAAATGACGCAGCAGCTTTGGTATTCTGGGCACCTCTTCTGAGGAGTGTGCAATTCAACCTTCGACTGCAGTCCTTCGGGCTCTTGGCCGATGCCATATCGCATGGGGATGTGCTAGGACATCCGGCATTCTCCCCCCAACGAAACGAGGGGCATCCTCGATGCATCGAAATTCCCGCACACTCCTCCAGCCATCGTTGTTCGTGTTGGCGGTGGCCGCGATCGCTCTTCCGGCCGCGCCGAGCCTCGCCGACGATACCGCGGCGCTGATAGGCCGTTGGCACGTTCCGCCCTACGAGCAGGACAGAATGCGCATGAGCCCGCAGTGCCAGCGCCACGCCGACACCGACGTGCAGGCGGTCGCCGAGAGCGAGGTCGAGGTCTTTCCTTGCGATGATCCAAAATTTGCCGCCGTGAAGGCGCGCATCCTCGCCTATGTGCGCTCCGTCAACCCGGTCTACCGTGCCGAAGGCCATCCTCAATATACCGAGCGCATCTCGGGGCTTTGCGCCGTGGTCAGGGCGTCGAAGTCAGAGCGCCAGCAAGACGAATGCAATCCGGGCGAGCAAATGCGCAAAGAGCCGATCGTCGGCCTGCCGGTGATCTGGAACATCAGGAAGACGGGCGACAGCGATTGGCCCTATCGGGGCGACAGCTATTCGCCCTCGTCGGGGTACGGCGCCATCTCCTGCTTCAAGCAGCCGTCGGGCAACAAGCTGCTGACCAAGGGGTGCCGCCGGTGGACGGTCGAATTGCCGCTCATCGGGTCGGAGCCGTGCGACTGCGGCTGCAGCATGATCGTTTGCGACAAGTACGTCTGGCAGAGGAAGTAACGGCCGGCCGCGCAAGCAGGCCCTGAGATTTGCGCCGGGGCCGACCACAAGATCAAAACCGTCGGATCGCTTCGGCGGTTCCTTCGTTGCCTGCTCGTGCGTGAGTAGGCTCGCCGTCCGCGCCTCACCCACAACCGGTGCGCGAGCACTCAGCACGCAAACTTATAGCGGGGGCTAGGTTCTCTGCTCTTCGGTATAAGCACGCCTTATTTGACAGGAAAAAACGGCAAGCGCAGGGTTGAAAGCTCCCGACAGAGCCCGACATGAGAAGCCGCTGCCAGCGGCCGTGCAAGGGCCTCGGGCAAGGAGGAAATCATGGTTGGAACGAATAGGGGCGGAGCCTGGGGAGCCATGCTCGCCGTGGCTGGCGGGCTCGCCGCACTCGCGCCTGCGCAGGCCCAGGAAGTCGATCAAGGAATGGCGACCACGGGGACGAGCGCGCCGGCAAAATCGGTCTCGCAAGACGAGCTCAATGCGGCGGCGAGTGACACCAACAACTTCCTGCACACCAATGGCAACTACGACCAGACCCGCTATTTCCCGGGCAAGCAGATCAATACGTCCAACGTCGGCAAGCTGCATCCGGCCTGGATTTTCCAAACGGAAGTAAAGGAGTCGATGGAGACGACGCCGATCGTCGTCGACGGCGTGATGTATG
Source organism: uncultured Alphaproteobacteria bacterium (assembly GCA_963728165.1). GTDB lineage: Bacteria > Pseudomonadota > Alphaproteobacteria > Rhizobiales > Hyphomicrobiaceae > Hyphomicrobium_A. The sequence continues at coordinate 1,050,831 of CAVSIY010000006.1, forward strand.
TGACCACCGCGTTCAACCACGTCTATGCGCTCAACGCCAAGACGGGCGAACAGTACTGGCACTACAAACACAAGATGGGTCCCATCACGACCTATTGCTGCGGCCCCAACAACCGCGGCGTCGCCGTCTACGGTGACAAGGTCTACATGGCGACGCTCGACTCCAAGCTCGTCGCGCTCGACGCCAAGACCGGAAGCCTTCTGTGGGAAACCCAGATCGCCGATCCCGAGCTCGGCTACAGCGAGACGATGGCGCCAACGGCGGTCGACGGCAAGATCCTCATCGGCACCAACGGCGGCGAGTACGGCATCCGCGGCTTTGTGCGCGCCTATGATGCCGAGACCGGCAAGCTCGTGTGGAACTTCGACACGACGGCTGAGGACTCCGTCGGCGTATGGGCGACCCATGACGCCACCGGTAAGGACATGCACCGCGACATCGATGCCGAGAAGGCGGCCCTGAAGAAGCTGGGCGATCCCTACAAGACGCTCGGCGGCGGCGTGTGGCAGAACCCCTCGGTCGACCTCAAGACGAAGCGTATCTATTTTGTCGTCGGCAACCCTTCGCCCGACCTCGACGGCTCGGTGCGTCCGGGTGACAACCTCTACACCGACTCGCTGGTGTCCATCGATCTGGAGACCGGCAAGTACGTCTGCCACTTCCAGTACATCGCTCACGACTTGTGGGATCTCGACTCAGTGAGCCCGACGATCCTGGTCGACGTGAAGGACAAGGACGGCAACACGGTTCCTGGCGTGATCCATGCCGGCAAGACCGGCAACGTCTACGTCCACAACCGCAAGGACTGCAGCCTCATCCGCTTCTCCGAGCCGATGGTGGATCAGACGGGCATGTGGACCTTGCCGACGGCTGAGGGTGCCAAAATGCTGCCGGGCGCCAACGGCGGCGTGGAGTGGTCGGTGATGGCGGTCAATCCGGAGTTGGCTTTGACCTACGCCGTCAACCTGCACCAGCCCATGACCTACCAGGTCGAGAACTCGCCCTATCCCGACGGCAAGCTGTGGCTTGGCGGCGCCTTCAAGGTGATCCCGGACTTGGAGAGCTTCGGCAACGTTACCGCTGTCGACTACAACACCGGCAAGATCAAGTGGCAGAAGAAAACGCCGCTGCCGATGATGGGCGGCGCGCTGACGACCGCCGGCGGTCTGATGTTCACCGGTGAGGGCGACGGCTGGTTCCGCGCTTACAATGCCGAGAACGGAGACGTCCTGTGGTCGTTCTTCGCCGGAGCCGGCGTCAACGCGCCGCCAGCCTCCTACTCGGTCGACGGCAAGCAGTATATTGTCGTCGGTGCGGGTGGAAACACCCAGATCGACTTCAAGCGCGGCAACAACATCATCGCCTTTACGGCTGATTGATCGCCGGTCACCTGCTAGGTGACGTGGAACGAAACGGTAAGGACGGGGCTTTTCAGAGGTCCCGTCCTTTTCATGACGGGAGTGTTGAGTTGGCAAAGGTGGAGTTCGGCGCAATGAGGCGGTTTCTGCAGCTGGCGGCACTCATCCTCGTGGGCGCCAGTCTCTCGATCCCAACCGCGCGCGCTGCCGGCAACGTCGAGGAGACGGCACAGATCTGCTCGGGCTGTCACGGCGAGAACGGGGTTCCGATCGACAAGACCATCCCCATCATCTGGGGACAGAACGAAGGCTATCTCTACCTGCAGCTGCGCGACTTCAAGAAGGGCGCGCGCAAGAACGATCAGATGGGCCCGATCGCCGCGAGCCTGTCGAAGGACGACATGAAGGCGCTGGCCGCCTACTTCACCAAGAAGAAATGGCCCGACCTGCAGCAGCCCTCCGCGCCCAATAAGGTCGCTGCCACGGCCGAGCAGACGATCCAGTCGATCGCATGCAAGGGCTGCCATCTCGAGCAGTTCCAGGGTGACGGCACGACGGCACGCCTCGCCGGTCAGCAGCGGGAGTATCTGCAGAAGACGATGCTAGCGTTCCGCGACCACACGCGTGGAAACAATCCAGGCATGTCGGATCTAATGAATGCCGCCTCTCCCGACAGCCTCAAGGCGGTGGCGGAATACCTTGCGGGCCTGCAAATCCTCGGCAGCACCTACGGGCGCTGACGCTCGTTGACCGCGAGCTTCTTGCGCAGGGCTGCGTCGGAGACGAGGTCTCCCGCCGTCTTCCCATCGTGATCGCGCAAGGTCTTGTCGGCGCCGCGGGCGAGGAGGAGATCGACGGCTGTCGCGTGGCCGAGGCCGGCGGCGATCATCAGCGCGCTGCGTCCGCGGTTGTCCTGCTCATTGAGGCGGGCGCCGCGATCGATCAGCAGCGTCATGAGGTCGGCTACGTCGCGCGTCCCGGCGGCATCGGCGTGCCCCGCCGCCCACATGAGCGCGGTCAGATTGTTGCCGTAGCGCGTGTTCACGTCGACGCCGTGCTCCAGGAGCAGGCGGACAACATCTGTGAAGCCGCGCCCGCCTGCGTAGCAGATCGGTCCCTTACCGGTGGCGTCGACGGCTTTTGCGTCGGCGCCGTGCTCCAGGAGCAGCCGCACCAGCGGCTCGTTGCCCATGTAGGCCGCCGCGGCCAGAGGCGTGAGCCCACTGCGGCCCGGCAGCGTGAGGTCGGCGCCATGCTTAATGAGCGTCTCGACGATTTTGCGGTTGTCCTCCTCGGCCGCGAGGAAGAGAGCCGTCGAGCCCTCGATATTGCGGGCGTCAACGGGAGCGCCGTGCGCCAGGAACAAGTCGACGATGTCGGCGTGTCCGGCGCGTGCCGCGCGGGCGAGCGCCATGCGACCGAAGCGATCACGCGCCTGCAGCGACGCCCCGTCGTCGAGAAGGCGTCGCGCGAGCGCCAAGCAGCCCTTGTCGGCAGCTGCCCACAGCGCATTGTTGATCTCGATGGGCCCGGCGCTTCTCTTGATCTGCTGGTAAGTCTGATCCTGCTCCTGGCAGACGCGCACGTTGGCATGGGCCGCGGGGGCGAGCGCGGCCAGGAGAACGGCGACGTGCAATGCAAGCAGGGCTCGAGCCATAGGACATCCCTTATGTCGGACGCCCATGCTGAAACGGATGACCGGGCCGCGCAAGCCTTGCTGTGTGCGTCCAGCGCGCGCCGCTGCTTAAGGGCAAGCGGTTGCGTTCCATGGGCACGCAACCGCTGCGATTTCCCTTGCGGCGTGTAGGTCTGGAGCGGATCCCAGAAGTCGCACTCGGATCAAGAATGCGGGCCGCGCCAGGCCTCACCGCCGAGGCAAAGGTCGCCCCCCTGGTTGGTCGTCAGGGGGTGGCGGTCGTTTGATATCCGAAGGCTTCTCGGCGATGGCCATCGCGGGCACGAACGCAACGACGGCAGCGGCTGCGCTCGCAAAAACGCGTTCCTTGATTGGGTCTGTCTTGGACACGCTCATGGTTACCTCCTCAATTGGAAGGGAGTTCACCTAAGCGCACTTCGTCGAGCCGGCGCTTTGCTTGGAAGGAACTCCGCTTTGGCGCCAGCGCACTATCCCGGGGAAAAACTACGACGGGCTTATGCCGCGGGTGGTGTAATTGGGAAAACGGGCGCCCGCCCGGCGCGAACGCCGGGCGGGCTCGTCGACCTGAAGCGCGCGACCGGGCGGTGCGTGCGCGACAGATCAATGATGACCGTGGTTGTGGTCGTCGTGGTGATCGTCGTGGTGGTCGCTCTTCACCTTCACGTGCTTGTTGATCCACTTCATGATGATGTCGGCGACCTGCAGGTTGTTGTTGTCCTGCATGAACATGTGGCTATTGCCGTGGATGCCTAAGTCCGGCAGCGCGATGAACGTCATGTCGCCGCCGGCATCGTTGATCTGCTGCTGCATCGTAACGCATGAGGCGGGCGGCTGTGCCGAGGAGAAATGATCGCCGACCATGATCAGGATCGGGATCTTCTTCAGCGTCTGAATATTGTCGGTGGTGAGGTTGGTAAAGCAGCCGGTCTCGAGCTGGATGATCCCCTTTACGCCCGTCGACCCCGGGCGCAGCGCGGCCCTGGTCGGGAACGAGGCCGATTGGGAATGGCCCACCAGGATGGCGCCGTGGAGCTTGTTGGCGAGCGTCGCCAAGGTGTCGGGACTGTTGAAGAAGGCATTCGGATCAGATGGCGTGCACGTGCCGTCGGCGCAGCCGACCGGCGTGGCGCCGCTGAGCGTGGCATTGAGATCGGGAATCACCTGCTTGTAGAATGTGAGGCTCGATCCCGGTCCAATGCCGACCGTCTTCATCGGGAACCGCTCATCGGCAAACGGCGTGAGCGAGTCGTAGTCCCCCCAACGGAATACGTTCCAGGCGAACTTGTCGGTGGCAATCAGGATGGCGGGATTGGCGCTGCCCGGCGCGTCGCCGACAAGCACCTTTTGGAATTGCAGAGCGTCGAAGCCAGAGCGGCCGCGGCCGACCTGCTCGGCCATGTAGGTCTTGAAGCCCTTGCGCGTGAAGTATTCGTACCAGCCCATGCGTCCGTCGGGCGTCGTCTCCCATGTTTTCGAGGTCAGGCAGCAGCCGTGCATGAAGACGATCGGATACTGATCGATGGTGTTCTTCGGGATCTGGTACTGCACGTACATCTGGTTGATCATCGAGCTCCCCGCATCGGCCGCGAAGGCCGACGGGGAAATGTAGGCGCCGTCGATCTGCTGCGTGTTGCCACCGACGAAGAAGCTGCCTTGGCCCTTGAGCGTGAGCTCTTGTGAGGGTTTGAGATCTTCGAACTCCTGCGCCACAGCGATCGTCGGCATCAGCGCAATTGCGAAGAGAGCCGCGCCCGCGACGAAGCAGGCCTTGATTTGCCTTGTTACTGTCAGGTTCATTGGCGTCATCCTCCTTTGGAAGGACGCCTACTTAAGCGCGGGTGGACCGACTGGCGCTTTGCTTGGAAGGAACTCCGCTTCGACGTCAGCGCACGGGGCGCCGAGGAGCAGCGGCAGCGCCCCGGAGTTGCGAGGCTCGCAGCCGCGCAAGCGATCGTGTCATCTTTTGTCGGGAGCCGGCTTGGTCTTGAAGTCGGTCGCGGGGACCATGTATCCGGGCGGATCGATGCGCGCCTGGATGCGCAGGATAGAGGCGTCAGGGCTCTCGACGGCGCCTTCGACCACCGCGCCGAGCCCGATCACGATGCACTCGCCGGCGAAGATCCGCTCGTAAAGACGCATCTGGAACGCCGACTTGTCCGTGCGCACGCTCTGCAATTGGGCGACCTCTGCGGTCGAGGTGCAGCCGAAGGTCGCAACCTTGGCCTCGTACAAGACCTGCGTGGCGGCGACGAGAGCTATGAGCAGCATGTGCATGGGCGCCTCCGAGGGACTCCGCTTGAGACAACAGAGCACTTAAGCGCGCGCCTGGGGCTCTGCGCTCCGCATGGAGAGAACTCGGCTTGGGCGGTAGCGAACCGGCCGCCCCGGTGACGCAAAGGGACCCGCCAAAACGAAAACCGCCGGAGCGATCCGGCGGTTTTGCATCTCTAAAAGTTGAGATAGATGCCCCTTCTACGGCGGCGGCGGCGCCATCCCCATCCGCGGCGGCGTCTCCGGCGCGGACCTATCCAAAGCCCAAACCCGCGACGGCGCCGTCTCCAACCGCCGCGGCGCCGTCTCCTGGCGTCGGCAGTTGTCGCCGAGGTGGCAACCGCGAGGGTAGAAATGCCGGCAAGGCTGAGGCCATACGACCCGATGGACCCGAGGCCGTAGATCACCAGCATGGCGATGACGGCACACGTCGCCACCACGCCGCGCCTCAGTCCCCTCACCAGGGTCACAAGGCTTTGCGACGCGGCTTTCGCTGTGGAGACGACAATTTCTCTCATAAGCCTGCCCTCCGCATTGCGGGCTTTTATCGGCTCCACTATCGCTCCAAACCCAGTCCGTGCCAAGATATTTACGCGTTTGCAGAAGCAGAAGAGGGCCGATGGCGAAGGACCATATCTATGTTCTTGGTATAAATGCCTACGACCATGACGTCAGCGCATGCCTCTTGCGCGACGGCGCCATCGCCTATGCCATCGCCAAGGAGCGCGTCACCCGCGAGAAGCACGACACCGGCTTCTATGAGGCGGTGATCGACTACTGCCTGAAGGCGGAGGGCATCACGCTCGACGACGTGGCCCTCATCGTGCGCAACTGCTACGTGCTCCCCGTCGAGGACATGGACGAACGCCTCGCCTACGAGGACGTGCCCGACTTCATGGACACGGCCGAGCGCCGGCAGGCCGCCAAGAGCCAGCTCTACCTCACCACCTCCGACAAGGTCGTCTCGGTCTCCCATCACGTGGCGCATGCCTACAGCGCGTTTGCCGCCTGTCCCTTCGAGGAGGGTGCCGTCATGGTTGTCGACGGCGTCGGCAACTACTGCGTGGACATCCACGAGCCGGGCCAGCTCACCGACGGCGTCAATCCGCTCGCGCGCGAATCGGAGAGCTTCTACCGCTTCGATGGCGCCAAGCTCGAGACCCTGAAGAAGGTGTGGCTCGAGCCGACGCGCGGCTTTTTGAGCGATGAGTTCTTCTTCATGCCGGGGCTCGGCGCGCTCTACAGCCGCGTCTCGAGCTACATCTTCGCCGACTGGAACAAGTGCGGCGAGGTGATGGGGCTTGCCCCCTATGGACGGCCGGAGAAGATCAAGCCGCTGGCCGAAATGCGGGACGGCGCGCTCGACGTGCCCGAGTGGACGGCGGCGTTCAGCACGCCCTGGCTTCCCGACAGCGACAGGGACTGGGAGAAAAGCCGTTACCGGAAGCACTGGGAGGATCTCGCCTGGCGGGTGCAGGACGACACGGAAACGGTGCTCTTGGCGCGCGCCAAGTGGCTGCGCGAGACGACGGGCGCCAAGAACTTGTGCATCGCCGGCGGCGTCGGCCTCAACTGCGTGGCCAACGGCCGCCTCGCGCGCGAATCGGGTTTCGACAATGTGTGGATCCAGCCGGCCTCGGGCGACGACGGCATTGCCATCGGCTGCGCCTACTACGGCCATCTGCAACTGCAGAAGCAGCCGCGCTCCTTCGTCATGGACCACGCCTATCTGGGCCGCGCTTACGCCGACAAGGATATCGAGGAGGCGCTGAGCAAAGGTCTCGCCCGCCTCGAGACGGCCGCGCGCCGCAGCGACGACATCTGCGCCGAGGCCGCCAAGCTCTTGGCGGACGGCAACGTGCTCGGCTGGTTCCAGGGCCGCTCCGAGTTCGGACCGCGCGCGCTCGGCAACCGCTCAATCCTTGCCGACCCGCGCTTGCCCGCAATGAAGGATACGCTCAACGCCCGCGTGAAGCACCGGCAGGCCTTCCGTCCCTTCGCGCCTATCGTGCTCGCCGAGCGGGCCAAGGAGATCTTCGAAGGCGATGAGGAGTTCTCCCTTCATGCTCATTGCCAAGCGCGTGCGGCCCGAATGGAAGGACAGGATCCCGGCGATCGTGCATGTCGACGGCACCGCGCGTGTGCAGACGGTGCGCGAGGAGACCAACGCGCGGCTTCATCGCTTGTTGAAGGAGTTCGAGGCGCTGACCGGGGTGCCGGTGCTGATCAACACCTCTTTCAACGTGAAGGGCGAGCCGATCGTCGAGACGCCGCGCGATGCGGTCGAATGCTTCCTGTCGACGGGTATCGACCATCTGGTCGTGCACGAAACGCTTGTCGCCAAGACCGCCTTCCACCGGGCGGTCTCGCCGATCATGGGCATGTACTCGGAGGTGTCGGGGATGGTGCGCGCAGGCCTGCAGGCGGACTAGAGCCCGGAGCCTCTTCAAGCGCGCGTGCGCAGTGGCTGCGTCAGGGCGCTCAGATACTGCATGGTGGCGTCCGCGAGCACGTCGCGGTGCAGCCGGTCGCGGTCGCTGAAGATAGCCGCCGACGCCTCGGCGTCGAGCATGGTCGTTCCCAACCGATCGAGCGCGGCTGCAAGATCGTCTCCGTCGTAATAGACGAGGCGCCTGTCGCCCTCTATGGGCGTGTGCAGGAAATGCGAAAAGTATTGGAGGAAGTTCTGACCCGCGCGAGCCATGTAGGGCCCGAGCACCAGGACGCGCAGCTCGGCCCACTGCTCGGGCGAGAGCAGCTCGTGCCTGATCTGCATGACGCGCGCATGGCAGGCCTCGAGCTGGACGCGGGCTGCCCCCGCCAGCACCGGCACGATGTCCTCGCGCACGCCATGGGTGAACGCCGCCAGATCCGCAGCGGAGATCTGTCCTTTGACGATGGCTGTGTCGAGGATGGCCAGCACCTTGGCGAAGATAAGGTTGGGCGCGGGAAGAAGGCCGCGGGCCGCCTCCTCGCGCGTGTCGAGGTCGCCGGTCGCCGCCTCGACCGCCCGCCGATAGGCGGCGATCGCGGCGATCCTCTCCGGCGACAGGCGGCTGCCGGCGTCCTCGTGCAGCAGGCAGTAGACGGCGAGCGGCATGTGCCCGAGCGTCTTCATCTTTACGTAGAGCGGCGGTCGCAGCCCCGGGAACTCCTCGACCGCGTGGCCGGTGCGGTAGAGCAGCAGCACGTCATCGTCGATGACGATCAGCGCCTTCTGCTTCTGGCGCTGCAGCACACGCGCCCGCGCCCGCTCGTAGATCTCCATGAACTGGTGGTCGAGACGCTCCAGATTGCTGCCATCGCCCATCGCTGTCCGCTCCTGCCGGTGCCCGCTCCCTCGATGCCGCAGACCCGCTAAAGGAGCGTGTATTTTGCAGGAGCGATTTGAGGCAATGCGGCCCCGCTCTCAGCCCGGCTCGACGATCTTCATGCGCACGGCAAGGCGGGCAAGCTCGATGTCGGAGGAGACGCCGAGCTTCGACTTGATGAGATAGTGATAGTTGGACACCGTCTTGGGGCTGAGGTTGAGCGTGGCCGCGATCTCGGCGATCGTCTTGGCGTCGGCGAGCATGCGGAAGATGTCGAACTCGCGCGCGGTGAGACTTTGCAGCAGATCCCGCTCATCGGTGATGCGGGCGAGCGCCAGCGCGTGGCTCACGTCGGGGCCGATCGCAGTCTTTCCCGCGGCCACATCGCGGATGGCGCTGACGAGGAGATCCGGCGCGCTGCTCTTGGTGATGTAGCCCTTGGCACCCGCCTGGAATGCCTGCAGGGCGAAGGCGGCATTCTCGTGCATGGTGAAGACGAGAACGCGCGCGTTGCCGTCCCACTGCCGCAGCTGGCGCGCGACCTCGATGCCGCCTTTGCCCGGCATCGACAGATCGAGGACGACGACGTCGGGCCGGTGAAGCTTGTAGAGCTGGTAGGCCGTCTGCCCGTCGGGGGCCTCGGCGACGACGGTGAGGTCCTTGTGCTTCTCGATCAGGCGGCGGTAGCCCTCGCGCACCACGGCGTGATCGTCCACGAGCATGATACTGGTCATGGCGCGGGCCGGTCCTTGGGGGCGTCCGCGGGGGCGACCGGCACGACGATGCGCACCGTGAAGCCGGCGCCGGGGCGGTCGTTGAGAGAGATGGTGCCGCCGAGGGCGGCGACGCGCTCCTGCATGTTGAGGAGGCCCATGCCGTTGGTGCCGGCCTTGCCGCCCAAGGCGCGCCCCTTGCCGTCGTCCTCGATCGTAAGGCGGATGCCGGCGGCGTGCGGGTCCTTGGCGTGCGCCATGGAAACGGGCTCGACGCTGAGGCGCACGGTCTTGGCGTCGGCATGCTTGGCGGCGTTGGTGAGTCCTTCCTGGGCGATGCGAAAAATATGGATGGCGGCGGTGTCGGAAAGCGGCGCGATCTCGCCGGCAACCTCGAGCTTGAAGCTGGTGGTGCGGCCGTGGCTGGCGCGGCATACGTCGACCAGGTGCTCGAGGCTTTCGCGCAAGCCGAACTTGTCGAGCTCGGCCGGGCGCAAGTGGCCCAGCGTTGCGCGCACGGACTGCATCGTGCCGAGCGTTATCTGCGACAGCCTGCGCGCCTCCGCGCTCAAGTCAGGGCGCGCCTCTTCGGCCGATTTTTCCAGCGACGCGGCGAGCGCGGCAATGGCGGTGAGGTTCTGGCCGAGCTCATCGTGCAGCTCGCGCGCCAGGTGACGGCGCTCCTCCTCCTGCGCATTCATGAGCCGGCGCGAAAGCTCCGCGCGCTCCGATAGCGTCACCTCGATCGTCTCGGCCAGCCCGTTTACGACCTCGCTGATGCGCTGCAGCTCGGCAAGCTTGAAGCGCGGCAAGCGGTGCGAGAAGGCGCCGCTCGAAAGCTCGTTGAGCCCCGCGATCACATCCTTGGTCGGGGCCAGTGCCCGCGCGATGGCCACGTAGACCAGAACCGACAGGGCGAGGATCGTGAGCGCCGTCAGGATGAGAAGATGCTTCAACTCGTCCCAGGCGTGGCTCGCGGCCACCCGGGGATCCGACGACACGACGACGGTGCCATAGACCTTGTCTTTGTAGGCGACGATGGCCTTGGCGGGAGCTTCGGGAGAGAAGAACGACCACATGGCGGAGAACCAGCGCGGCGGCTCATCCTCAGAGGCGAGCGAGCCGACGCAGTCGCTGCGCACGACGTGGCCTTTTCCGTTCTCCAAGCGCACGCACTGGCCGCGCTCGGGATTGACGGCGAGGAGGGCGTCCCAATCGGGGAAGCGGTTCGACAAATCGAAGCCGGCGTTGATGCGCAGCAGCTGGAAATTGAGATGCTTGGCCACGAGGTCGGCGGTTGTCCTGTCATGGCCGCGCGTCTCGCGATCCGAATCCCAGAGGACCGCCGCAGTTACCAGGGCGAAGCAGGAGATCGCCACGATGGCGATGCGTACGATCAGCGACCTTTTCAAGTCGATGGGGCGCGCACGCCGAGGCCCGCTGTTCGTCATGAATGGAAATATGCGCATGCTGCCGACGTCATCCGGGTCGATCCGATCTCTTGAAAGTAGCAGAGATAGCCCGGGCAATATGCCCGACAATTTGCGGGCAACCGCCCGTTTCGGGCCGCCATATCGTTGTCTAGCCTCGCTTATCACCGAAGCGCGAGGCAAAGGAAAATGGACACCTTGGAAAACGCACGGAAGCGCCGCGGCACATCTTTGGGGCCTGTGCGACGTGTCGCCGCCGCCATGGCCCTTCTATTGGCGGGCCTTGCGGCCGCATCGAGCTGGCCCTCCGCCGTCGCTGCCGCCCCGACGCTGCAGCGTCTTGCCGTGCTCCCCTTCGAGATCGACGACAACTCCGGCGAGGCGGGCGTGCCGGGCAGGCATGACGCCATGCTGGCAAGCCTGACGCGCGCCACGGCCGCGAAGATCGAGGCCGACAAGCTCTATGACGTCGTTCCGGCGGCCCGCGTCGCCCAGGCCGTGGCAGCAGCGAAGCCCGGCACCTACCTGCGCGCCTGCAACGGCTGCGAGCGCGACATCGCCAGAAGCGTCGGCGCCGACCGCGTGATGATCGGTTGGATCTTCAAGATGAGCACGCTCGTCATGAGTCTCCACGTGATGATCAAGGACGTCGCAAGCGGGAATGTTGTCTACGTCAAGACGTTCGATTTTCGCGGCGACAACGAGAAGGCCTGGCTGCGGGCCGCCGACTACATGGTCGCGGCTCTCTCCAGAGCCGAGGTCACCAACTAGCTGCTCAACGGCCAATATAGACAAGGAGGACTTCATCAATGTGCCTATCTCCGCTCTCGACCAACGAGGAAGCCGGCGGCGCCGGCCACTCGCGACGCGACTTGCTGCGCCGCCTTCTCGCATTGGGCTTGAGCATGCCGATGGCGGCGGCCGTCCTCGAAAGCGCTGCACGCGCGGTGCCGGGTTCGATGAGCTACCTCGATAAAAAGGAGTTCATCGGCGGATTGCAGGATCTCATTGCACGAGCCAAGTCGCCGGAGCTCGCGAGCTTCAGTGTGTTCCAGCTCGGCAGTACCGACATGCCTTGGAAAGAGATCGACCTCAAGGTCGCCAAAGGCCAGCAGGTGACATTCCTGCTCGGCGGCCGCGTGTGGCTGTCGCACGAGAACGATCTGTGGGCCGAGCCGGGAGCGGCCTTCAACGCCCGCAGCCTCGGCAAACGGCCGATCTATTGCCCGATGAGCAACACCGGCATAATGACGGCGGCTCACGATGGCGGCGTGGAGATCGCGCGTTCTCTGGCGGAGTTTAAGGACGAGGACGGCGTCCTGTTTACGCCCAAGGAGGACTATCAAAAGGTCGACGTCGACATGTACGGCGTGGCGCTCGCGTGGCATGGCGACGCCGGGAAGGGCCTGAAGACCTTGCTGGCGCATGGCGACGTCGACGGCGTCCTGGCCGCCGAGCTCGCGCGCCACGAAAGCCAGCGCAAGCTGCCCGCCGGCTGGAGCAATCACTTCATGCTGGGGAGCGGTCCGATCATCTTCAGCGATGCGGGAGATGGCGAGATTGCATGCCAGGCCCTCAAGAACGCGGGCATTTTGGAGCACCCGGTCTCAATCGAGCTCAAGCCGAACACCAAGATGAGCTGGCGCTGGATCGTCGAGGAGCTGCCATCACGGGTCGGCGAGGACAAAGTCGTCACGCACGATTATCTCTCGATCGGCGCCAAGTTCGACGATGGCCAGGATCTTACCTACATTTGGAGCCGCGAACTCCCGGTCGGGACGACCTTCCGCTGTCCGCTGCCGCGTTGGACCCCGATCGAGACGCACACAATCGTTCGCAGCGGGTCTAAGGATCTCGGCACCTGGGTGGGCGAGGAGCGCGATCTCTTTGCCGACTACGCCGCCCATATCGGTGGCAAGGCCAAGTCGATCACGCACGTGTGGCTCCTCGGGGTATCTCTGTTTCAGCGGCTGAACGGCTCCTATCGCATTCGCGATATCCAGATCACGGGGCCGGACACGTCTATCAAGCTGTGAAGGAGCTTTCGTCGAGCAACTAAGCAATGATCAACGTCGGGAAGACAGGACTTCAAAGCGCTGGTCGCGGCGCAATAGCGTCGCGACAACGCGAGGCGGATCGCGGCGCTTGTGCCACGCTGGCGCCGCGATCCGTCGAATTGCCGCCGCAGTTGGCGGCTATCGCGACCGCCTCGCGCAACAGCCGCAACCGCAGGAGGGAGCCATGCCGAAGTATCGCAATCCAGACCAGCTCCCCTCCTTTCGAGGTAACGAGCAAGCGGCGTAGGTCGTATCCTTCCGAGACGCACGTCAAGCGGGGCGACCGCGTCGTGCACGGCGAGGTGGAGCTCGCCGAGAAGCTCGGGCGCAACGATTTGTGCCCGTGCGGCTCCGGACGCCGGTTTCAAGCGCTGCTGCCTTAGGACCAAGCGCTATGACGGCGCCCTGCGCGCCCACTACTTTTAGGGACCGCGACTGATACGCGAGCCGCCACCGTGCGGCCGCACGCTCTACGGCGATCGCACGCGACAGAGCCTGAGGGCCGGCGCTCAAAAAGCTGGCCCTCAGGGCCGCTCGCCTGACATGCGGTCAAGCAGCGCCGTCAGGGGACGCGAGAAGACAATGACGGCGATCGTGAGCGCCACGACCACAACTCCCACGATACCGAAGTATATGAGCTTGGTGGCCAGCGGAGCGTCCGCCTCCGCGATGAGATTCATGCCCAGAAAGCCCGTGGCGATGGTGCCGATGAGGCCAACGATCGTCACCGCCGTGAGCCGATGGATGGTACCGCTCTGCCGGCGCAAGATATCGCTGTCGAGATACTGGACCATATCGAATATCTCGCCGCGCAGCTCCTTGTAGAGAGCGTCGTTGCCGAGATGCATGCGCTGCAAGCGGAAGAGGTCGCGCGTCTGGACCTGGTCTGAAACCTCGGTGAACCAGTAGCGCTGCGTGAACCGCATGAAGGCTTCCTGCAGCCTATAGGTCTCACGACGAAACTGCGCCGCCGAATCGGGGCTTCTGATCTCGAGCTGCTTGATCGCCGCAGCCAGCCGATCCGACAACATAAGCAGTGCGGCCTTCTGAAAGTGGCTCACAAGAAACAGGAGGAAATACTGGTGCCGGAACTGGCCCAACAGACCGCGTTCGTTGTCCTCGCGGCTTGAGCTTGAAGTAGCGTCGGCCACGATCGTGAAGGCGTGACCGGAGAGCAGGAAGCGCGTATTCGCGCCTTGCATTTCGGTGCCCTCGTGGAAATAGCGATCGTAGCAATTGCGCGCCTCGAAATCGTGCAGGAAGCGCTCGGCATAGGGCGCGTTGCCGTTTGAGCTCGGTCCGGCGGCGAACGCTAAGCGCATGAAATCAACTCGCTTCAGATCCCACAGACGGTCAACCGTCAGATAGGTCATGACGGGCATGCGGTAGTACTCGATCTGGCGAAAGCTCAGCGGATTCTTTTGGTCGGGTTCCCCGGCTCTCAAGGGCCTCAGCAGAAACTCCCAATGTGCCGCAAAGCACGGCGATCTGTGGTGGCCGACGAACTCGAGATAGCGATCCCGATCCTCGTAGTCGGAGGTTGCGAGCACGTTCCCGCTTCTGTCGAGCCATTCAACGCGCTCAGGGCAGTGGAGCGGCCTGCCGCTCTCGGTCCAGCCGGGAGGGTAGGCGCGGCCGACGCGGTACATGATCTCATGCACCGCGGCGAGCGGAAGATTGGATGCAAAGAATTCGCAAGCGAGGATGACGGCGTCGACATCGTGAAAGAAGTGGAGGTCGATGTGCGCAACCTCGCAGGTGATCGGTTCGCTTCCTTTGTCGAGGGTGATGCGCAGCGCACCGACATCGGTGCGGCGGTAGAGCCGCAAGGGAGCGTCTCCCCTGCCGAGCTCGCGCACGGGGCCGGGAGCATCGCCGTAAAGAAAGCGCTGCACGTGCGGCAGAAAGCTGACGAACTCGCGATAGTGCCGCTCTTGAAAGGCACCCTGAATGCCGAACTCGTCATCGACGAGCGTCCAATTGTTGCCGGCCAGCCTTTCGAATAGGGCCTCGGCTGTCTCGCGGCGGCCACCCTTCCTTGCCGTCAGGATCTGGATCGGCCACAGGACGATATGGCGACAGTGGCGCACAATGCCGGCGTGCGGTTCAGCCAGAGGCGCGGTTGCCGCGAGAGACTCCGTATCATCCATGCGCTCGCACCCGTTCCAATTCCATTCCTTCGTGTATAGCCGTCCGCGCCTGCACTTGTCAGTGGGACGATCGATCTCACACAGCAGCGACGGGAACGGCCGACGTCGCCGCCGGGGCGCCTATGGCGAAGATGTCAGTTTTGCGACGGTTGGGATGCGCGCCGGAGGATCACGCCATCGTTTCGACGCGGATGCGGAAGATCGCGCGGAAGCTGGCGCCCGGAACTACGAGCCGCAGGCCATCGCCGCTGATGAGCGCGTTGGTCGCCGCCGTCATCGGCTCGAGCGCGATAAAGTCCTTGTCCTTGGGCGCGTAGACTTGGGTGTGCGTGAAGCCCTCGATCAGCTCCACCGAGATGCGGCGCCCCGCGCCCGAGATCGAGAGCACGGCATTGTCGCCGAGCAGCACGAACCCGTCATCGAAGTCGCGGGTACCGAGCGGAGCATCGATACCGCCGAAGGGCTCCGCGGTTCCGGTGGGGATCCCGCGCTCGTCGAGCACGAGACGGCGCATGGGCGGCAGGTGCAGCCGCCAGTCGGCGCGCGCCACGCCGGGCACGCCGATGTAGGGATGAAAGCCGAAGCTCACCGGCACCGGGCCGTCGCCCGCCTGTACTGCAGTTTCAATGGTAAGGCCGTCGGGTTGCAGGCTCGCCGTCATCGCCAGCCGGTGGCGGTAGGGAAAGATCGCGAGCAGGTCTGCGCGCGACCAATCGAGGCCGGCGCTCACACGGTCGGGTCCCCTCTCGATGACATCCCACGCAAGGTGCGACCAGGGCACGCCGTGGATCGGCAGCCCGTTTGAGTCGAAGTGGAGGAGCGGCGAGGCGGGATCGAGCACGACCTCGGGGCCGGCCTTCTTGTAGCGGGCCGTGGCGAGCCGGTTGGCCCACGGATAGAGAAACGGGATGCCGGCGGTGCTGCCCTTTGCAGCTGCGGCTTCCAGATCATCGATGCGGCGCAGAATTTCCACGCCCTTGTGGCGCAGCGAGACGCCGAGCATGCCGAAGCTGGGCAGGAAGCGCGCCTCGAGGTCGCCGGCTGAGAGCGTCGCCGCTGCCGGATCGTTCAAGGGAGTCGCGGCCGGCGTCATGCTCACACGATGCTCTTGGCGTAAAGGTCGGGGCGGCGGTCGCGAAAGAAGCCCCAGTCGGCGCGGTAGCTGGCGATCTCGTCGAGGTCGAAGGTGTGAACGAGCACGCCCTCGTCGGTTGCGCCCAGGCTCGCGACCAGCTCGCCGCGGTGATCGGCGATGAAGGAGTGGCCGTAGTACTTCTGGCTCACGCCGTCATTGTCCTCGAGCCCGATGCGATTGGCGGCGACGATCGGCACGGCGTTGGCGACGGCGTGCCCCTGCATCGCGCGCTGCCACTGCGCGTGTGTGTCGAGGCCCGCGTCATAAGGCTCCGAGCCGATGGCCGTGGGGTAGAACAACACCTCCGCGCCTTCGAGCACCATGGCGCGCGCGGCCTCCGGATACCACTGGTCCCAGCAGATGCCGACGCCGATGCTTCCGGCTTGCGTCGTCCACGCCTTGAAGCCCGTGTCGCCGGGGCGGAAGTAGTACTTCTCCTGATAGCCGGGGCCATCGGGGATGTGGCTCTTGCGATAAACGCCGAGGATCGCGCCGTCCGCGTCGGCGACCGCCACGCTGTTGTAGTAGCGGGGCCCGTCCTTTTCGAAAAAGGAGATGGGAATGACGATGCCGAGCTCTTTTGCGAGCGTCTGCATGGCGCGCACGCACGGGTGCTCGGCCGCCGGATAGGCCGTCTCGAACCACTTGGGGTCCTGCTTGGTGCAGAAATAGATGCCCTGGAACAGCTCCGACGGCAGCACGACCTGCGCGCCGCCGCCCGCCGCCTCGCGCACGAAGCCTCCGTCTTGGCGATGTTGGCCGCCATGTCGGGACCATACGAGGTCTGGATGGCCGCCACCGTGATCGTGCGCCTGGTCATCTAGAGCGGTTCCTGCTGGGTGATGCAGTGGAACGACCCGCCGCCGGCGTCGCCGCAACCGAGCAGCCCACGCGAGGATACGCCGATGACCTTGCGATCGGTAAACACCGCCTGCAATGCCTGCAGCGCTGCCTCTTGCGTCGGTGTGCCATAGACCGGCACGACCACGACGCCGTTGGCGATGACGAAGTTCATGTGTGAGGCCGGCGCGATCTCGCCTAGCGGATTGCGATACAACCCGACGCTCGCGATACGCACGACCTCGAGCTTGCGGCCAGACGCGTCCGTCGCCTCTGCAAGCGCGCGGGCGATGTTGTCGAGCGTTGCCGCATTGGGATCGTCGGGTCCCGCGGGCGCCTGGCACACGACGCGGCCGGGGCCGACGAAGCGGGCGATGTTGTCGATGTGGCCGTCGGTGTGGTCGCCCCTGAGGCCCTCGTCGATCCAGATGATCGTCTTTGCGCCGAAGGCATGGCGCAGCGCGGCCTCGGCCTCGTCCTTGGTCCAGCCGTTGCGGTTGGGATTGAGCAGGGTCTGGCGCGTGGTGAGGATGGTGCCGTTGCCGTCATGATCGACGGCGCCGCCCTCCAGCACGAAGTCGAAGCTGCGCACGGGGGCGCCGGCAAGCCGCGCGATGTCGCAGCCCACGGTCGCGTCGTCGGGCAGCTCGTACTTGCCGCCCCAGCTGTTGGTCTTGAAGCGCAGCGCGATTCTGCCGGCCGCAGTGCGCGCGAAAATGGGCCCGGTATCGCGCAGCCAGATGTCGCCGTAGCGCGCGCGCACGATCTCGGCCGCGCCGTCGAGGCAAGCGCGCGCCGAGGCCTCGGCCTCGGTGCCGTTGACCAAGAGCCGCACCGCGTTGGACTTGGCGAGCGCGCGCACGAGTGCCGCCACGTCGCGGCGCGGGGCTTCGAGGTCGCCGTTCCATTCGCCCGCATCGGCGGGCCATGCGGTCCAGACGGCCTTTTGCGGCGCCCATTCCGCCGGGACAGAGATCGCCGTGTCGCTTTCCAGAATTGCCATGCAACGCGTCCTTGGTCTTGCTTTGCGTTGCAGCAGGTCCTCAACGCAAGCGACGCCCGCCAAAGGCGCGGGCGTCGCTCGCGTATGTGTAGCATCCTCAGTACATGTGCAAGGGCATCGAGCCGCCGCCGGGGGCCGATGACGAGGGCCCAGGGCGCCTGCCGACGCTGACCGCCGCAGGATCAGGTTGAGGCCGGCAGAGAACTTTCGGGACGCCGTGAACCGTTTCTTTCCTCTGCCAAGAGGAAGCCCGGTGGCCACGTCCTTCCCCGCCCTATGTTGCCGCTCATCCAGTGCCCCTCCGGCCGCCCCGTGTCTCGGACGGCAGGAGCGGGTCTTCGCTCAAAGAGGGTCGACATGCTTCGCAATTGGTCGGTTGCGCTTCTCGCCGGTGCGTCACTCACTGCTTTGTGCTGCTCTGCAAGCGACGGCTTCGCGCGCGGCGGTGGCGGACACTTCGGCGGTGGTGGGCACTTTGGCGGCGGCCGCGAGTTCCGCCCCGAGATGCGCGAGCCCCACATCGACCGCGATGAGCGCAGGCCGGAGGAGGAGCACCGGACCCACGAGGAGCACAGAGACGAAGATGCCGCGCGTCACAGGGACGATGCCGATCATGAGGCGCGCGACAAGGCCGAGCACCACGAGGATGATCATCATCAGGATGTAGGCCGCGCCGAGGATGCCCGCCGCGACGTTGCCAACAACAGGGACCTCGACCACCCCTTCGGCAACGGGCACTCGTACCGCAACCAGTTCTGGGGCAACCAGTTCGGCGCCCGCAACTTCGATTGCCACCACTGCCAGTGGGGCTGGGTGGGGCCCGTGTTCTGGCCGTTCGCCATCGGCGACATCTTCTCCTTCGCCTGGTGGCCCGATGCCGGCGATCCCGCATTCTGGGACTATGGGCTCAACTACATCCTCACCGGATTGTTCTGGCCCGACGGCGCCTACAGGTGGCCGCAGGGCTACGGGGCGTACGCCTGGTCGAATGACGGCAACGCCTATCAAACCGCGCGCGAAGCGCACCAGGACGTCTACAGCGGCGGCCCGGCAAACGAGCCGCCGCAGGCTGCCTCTGAAAGCACAACTGACGTGGCCGAGACCTGCAACGGCTTGGGGCCGGGCGTTACCAGCCTGCCCATCGATCGCATCGAGGCGGCCGTGAAGCCCGAGGCGAGCCAGCGCGCCGCTTTCGATCAGCTCAAGACCGCGTCAGCCAAGGCCCAGGCCATCCTCAGGGGGGCCTGTCCCAGCGAGGCGCCGCTGACGCCGGTCGGGCGTCTCGACGCCGTACAGAAACGGCTCGATGGCATGGACGAGGCGGTCGATACGCTCATGGGTCCGTTCACGGCCTTCTCGAAAACGCTTAACCAGGAGCAGCGCCAGGCGCTCGACGGCCTGGCGCGCAAAGGTGCCGGCGCCGGCGGTTCGGTCACGGAGATGGGCGACCTCGGCGGGTGCATCGACGAAGGTCAGGCGTTCGTCGATCTGCCGGTGCAGGAGATCGAGAAGGCGCTGCAACCCGACAAGCGCCAGCAGGCCGCGCTCAACCAGTTGAAGTCCGCCTCGGAGCAGGCCGCAGAGAGGCTGCGCTCAGGCTGCCCTGGGAGCGTGCCGGCGACGCCCGAAGCGCGGCTCGAGGCCATGGACGCGCGTCTGCACCAGACCATCTTGGCGGTGAACGACGTGCGCCCGGCGCTGGTCGATTTCTACGATTCGCTCAGCGACGAGCAGAAGGCGCGCTTCAACACGTTGCCGCCCGAGCAGGCCGCGGAGCAGCATTGAGCGGGTGAGAGCTCAGAGCGGCCGCGGCGTACCGGCGCGGCCGCGCGGGCACTCGAGCGCGGTGCGGTCCCAGCCGCCCAGGCGGGCAGCTGCCTCGTACGTCGTCTCGAGGAAGCTCAAGAGGCACCGGTCGGGATCGGCGGCGCTGCGCACGGCGCCGTAGGGGAGAATGAACTCGCCCGCGGTTCGATCGAAGAAAGCTTCCTCAGGTGCGACCCGTTGCGCGGAGAACCCTTCCGGCGCCGGATAAGCGTAGGAATAGAACGCCGGATAGTCGACCGGACCGCCGCCGGGCCAAAAGCCGGCGGAGCTGACCTCGTGCGAATAGGCTTCGCGTGTCACGGCGTCGGGAAGGCCCGGTACGCCGCCCGGATGCACCGGCGCGCGGCGGCCTGAAAAGCGCGTGACGGCGAGATCGAAGCTGCCCCAGAACAGATGCACCGGGCTGACCTTGCCCAGGAAGCCGGTGCGGAAGTCCTTGAGCACGCGGTCGCATTGGACGAGCGCGCGCCAGAATCGGTGCACGGCATCCGCATCGTAGGAGGCGTGCTCCGTGTCGCTGGCGAAGGGTGTGGCCTCGGCGACCTCGTTGGGCGTGCCGTTGAATGCGACGCGAGCATTGAGTGCGTCCGTCAAGGCGAGAAAGCGCTGGTGGAAGGCGGCGACGGTCATCGGCTCAAGCGCGAAGGATGCCATCGCGCCGTCGGTTGCCGTGCCGATCAGCGTATGGTCGATGAGATCGAAGTCGAATTGCACGCTGCGGCTGCCGGCCGGGATCAAGGACGTCGTCAGCCCGCGCGAGGTCACATAGAACGTGGCATGCCACGAATGGTTGAGCCACGGCGTGCGCGCCAAGCGATACTTGCCCACGATCTGGAGCCAGCGATGGAACGTGGTGCAGGTGTCTTTCCAGGGACCGAAGGGAATGTCGGGCCAGTCGTCCGTCATGCCTCGCCTCCAACTTCTCCACCGGGACCGCTTTCTACCATCGTGCAGCCACGTTGCGGTGCGGTTATCACCAACGGCGTGTGGCGAAACGGTTGGCGGACACCAATGAAATCGATCCTGCATCACCCGGCCTGGGTCTTAGCCGCGCTCGGCGCAGCGTCAGGCATCCTCGGCTCGTTTGCTCTGGGCTTGGGTTATGGAGACGCACCGGGCCTCGGCCTCTATATGATCCCGTCCGGTACGTGGTTCGGCCTCGTCGTCGGGTTCGGCGTCTGGCAGTGGGGAAACCGTTCCTGGGGCGCGGCGGCGACGGCTCTGGTGGCGACCTGGGTCGGATGGGAATTGGCGGTCAATCTCGCCCTGCAACTGGATCAGCATTGGCTCAAGGCGGCAGCAATGCCCGACGCGCTGCGAACCTATGTCCCCGGGTTCGTGGCCGGCGCCGTCGGCGCGTTCATCACGTGGGCGGGAGCCGCCGCCTTTGCTCGCGCGTTGCGGCGACCGTCCGTGGCGGTCGCCGTCGTTGCGGCGGGGGCGGTGCTCGGCTTGCTGCTGCCCTGGACCAGCAACTACGACAACCCCCTCGTCCTCCTGCTGCCATGGCAGACCGCGGTAGCGGCGCTCCTCGGGCTAGGCATGGCGGCAGAGCGAGACGCCCGCCGCCCTGATGCCCGAACACTGGCGGTCAGCTGACGTCCGCGCCAAGCAGGTTGGCGCGAACGCGTCAGTGCCCCGACATCATGCCATGATGGTCGCCCGATCCCATCATTCCTTGATGGTCGTCGTCGTCGGATCCCATCGTCCCATGATCGTGGTCCTTGTCGGAATCTTGATCGTCGTCGGATCCCATCATGCCGTGATCATGATCCGATCCCATCGTTCCATGCTCATCGCCTGATCCCGTCATCCCGTGATGATGGTCCGATCCGCTCATTCCATTGCCCATGCTGTTGTCCTGCGCATGCGCCAGGCCGAGTGCCAGAAGGGTGGCGAGTGCAAGTGTTGTGAGTCCAAGTGTGGCTAAGGGTGCTTTGCGTCTCATGTTCTCTCTCCGCGGCATGCATTGAATTGCCCGGCTACATCATGCAGCCCATGCCGGTGAGAAGCTGGTCGGCCTTCTTCTTCTGATCATCCGAGAGGGCGTCATAGAGTGCGACGAGCGCCGGCTTGATCTCCTTCAAGGCCTGCAACCGGCTTTCCATCGCGGTGACGTGGGCATCGAGCCGCTCGACCGGCGTCTTCGCGCTTCTCACCGCCATCATGGTTTTGTGCATGTCCTGCATGCTTTGCATGTTCTTCTTGAGCGCGTCGGCATAGGCATCCCAGACGTTAGCTTGCGCGTCGGTGATCTCGAGCTCGGCCTTGAGGAAGGCGACGCGCCCCTTCGGATGCATCGACATGCCGCCGCCGCCCATCATCATGCCCATCATCGGGCAGCCGCGGCCCATCATTCCCATCATGCCGCCGCCGCCCATCATCCCGCCGCCCATCATGCCTCCGCTCTTGTCGGAGCCCATCATGCCTTGGCCCATGCCCATGCCGGCGCCCTTGTCGTCGCTTTCTTGCGCAAGGGCCGGCGCCGGGCTCAGTCCCACGGCTGCGGTAGAGGCGAGAGTGGCGATTGCAATGGCGAAAATCGTCGTGCGTTTCATGAGAACTCTCCATGCTCATTGGTAGTGGCGTTGCGAAGCGCTTGATGATGCGCCACGCGTGCAAACGTGCGTCCGCAAGCGATGGCAGGTATCGAACTGCTCTTGGTCAGAGACGCGGCGGCTTCTATTGAGGCGCGCGGGCGCCAACCTATCCGACACCTAGCCGGGCCCGAGACGTCCACGTCATGGGTCCGCGGGTCGCGTCTGAAACTTTACCTACATTTTCGTGCTCCCGCGTGCCCGAAACCTTGACAAGGATCAAGCCGCCGGCGCCCTCAGGCGTCGAGCTTGACGTGACGCAGGCGCAGCGCATTTGAGATAACACTTACCGAGGAGAGGGACATGGCGGCCGCCGCGATGATCGGCGACAAGAGGATGCCGAAGGCGGGATAGAGCACGCCAGCCGCGATCGGCACGCCGGCGGCATTGTAGATGAAGGCGAAGAACAGGTTCTGGCGGATGTTGCCCATCACCGCCTCCGACAGCCGGCGCGCACGCACGATGCCGCCAAGATCGCCTTTGAGCAGCGTCACGCCGGCGCTCTCGATGGCGACGTCGGTGCCGGTGCCCATGGCGATGCCGACATCTGCCGCGGCAAGGGCCGGCGCGTCGTTGATGCCGTCGCCGGCCATGGCGACGATGCGTCCTTCGCGTTTCAGCTTGTCGACGACGGCGCCCTTCTGATCGGGAAGCACCTCGGCCTCCACCTCCTTGATGCCGAGCTTCCGGGCGATGGCGTCGGCCGTGGTGCGGTTGTCGCCGGTCAGCATGACGACGCGGATGCCGTCGTCTTGCAGGGCCTTGAGCGCTGCGGGTGTCGAGGCCTTGATGGGATCGGCGATGGAGATGACGCCGGCCGCCTTGCCGTCCACGGCAACGAAGATCGCCGTAGCGCCGTCCTTGCGCGCGTCGTCGGCCGCATTCTTGAGTGCGGAAACGTCAACGCCTTGCTCGCTGAGCAGGCGCGCGTTGCCGATGAGGACACGCCGGCCCTCGATCGTGCCGAGGGCACCTTTGCCGGTGGGGGCGTCGAAATCAGCAGCGGAACTGAGCGCAAGCTTGCGCTGCTCGGCTGCGGCGACGATTGCTGTCGCCAGCGGATGCTCGCTCGCGCGCTCCACGCTGGCGGCAAGCCGCAACAGCTCGTCCTCTGCAAAGCCGCCGGCCGGCACGATGGCGGTCACCGCCGGCTTGCCCTCGGTCAGCGTGCCCGTCTTGTCGACGACGAGCGTATCGACCTTCTCCATGCGCTCCAGCGCTTCCGCGCTCTTGATCAGCACGCCGGCCTCGGCGCCGCGGCCGACGCCCACCATGATCGACATGGGCGTGGCGAGTCCAAGCGCGCAGGGGCAGGCGATGATGAGCACGGCGACGGCGGCAACGAGCGCGTAGGAGAGGCGCGGCTCGGGGCCCCACGTGGCCCAGGCGGCAAAGGCGAGGATAGAGACGAGGATCACGGCGGGAACGAACCAGCCGGCGACGGCGTCGGCGAGGCGCTGAATCGGCGCGCGGCTCCTTTGCGCCTCGGCTACGAGCTGGACGATGCGCGCGAGCATGGTATCGCGGCCGACGTGCCGGGCTTCGATGATAAGGGCGCCGCTGGCGTTGAGCGTGCCGCCGATGACGGTGTCGCCGGCCTCCTTGGTCACGGGCATGGATTCCCCCGTCACCATCAACTCGTCGACCGCGCTGTGGCCCTCGATGACTAAAGCGTCGACGGGGATCTTTTCGCCCGGGCGCACGCGCAGGCGGTTGCCGATCACCACGTCCTCGAGAGCCACCTCGCGCTCGGCGCCGTCCGGCGCGATGAGGCGCGCCGTCTTGGGTGCGAGGTCGAGCAGCGCGCGGATGGCGCCGCCCGTCGACTCGCGCGCCCTCAGCTCCAGCACCTGACCGAGGAGCACGAGCACGGTGATGACGGCTGCCGCCTCGAAGTAGACCGCGACCTCTCCGTCGGGCCCGCGGAAGGCGTCAGGAAAGATGCCGGGCGCCAGCGTGGCGACGACGCTGTAGGTCCAGGCCGCACCGGTGCCGAGCGCAATCAGCGTGAACATGTTGAGGTTGCGCGTTACCAGCGACTGCCAGGCGCGCACGAAAAACGGTGCCCCCGCCCACACCACCACCGGCGTTGCGAGCGCGAGCTGGATCCAGTTGGAGAGCGCCGGCGCGAGCAAGCGCCCGAACAGGTGCCCGCCCATTTCCAGCACGAAGACGGGGAGCGCCAGGGCCAAGCCGGCCCAGAAGCGGCGCTGCATGTCGATCAGCTCGACGTTCGGGCCCTCATCCGCCGTGACATCCAAGGGCTCCAGCGCCATGCCGCAGATGGGGCAGGAGCCGGGGCCCACCTGGCGGATCTCGGGATGCATCGGGCAGGTGTAGATGGCGCCTGGCGGCACCGGCTCGGCTTTAGCGGCGGCGGGCGACAGGTAGCGCTCGGGGTCGGCGAGGAACTTGGTGCGGCAGCCCGCGGCGCAAAAATAGTAGGTGCGCCCGGCGTGCTCGGCGCGGTGGGGCGTCTTGTGCGGGTCGACGTCCATGCCGCACACGGGGTCTTTGGCCCGGGTCTCGGCCTCGTTGGCTGCGGCGTGCGCGCAGCCGGGTCCGTGCTCGTGTGCGGTCTGGTGCGGTTTGGCGCTCATATCAGTCCCGCTGCTGGTCTGGAGGGACCATAGATATAGGAACTGTTTTGCCAAGATTGCGAGGCTTCAGGCGGCAGAGCGCTCGAATGGGGCGACATCGGGCCAGAATATGCGCGCGCGCGCGCTGATTTCCGCCGGCTTGCCGGTCGTGAGGAGCAGGAGCGAGCCGCCGCGGTCGCCGGCAACATAGTGGGGGTGGCGGGCGAGATAGTCCTCGAAGCTGTCGGCGACCACCTCGGGTTGGGACAGGATGCGCGAAAAAGGAGGCAGGTGGCGGCGGAACAGATGCTCGACGAGGGGGAAGTGCGTACAACCCAGGATCGCGCGGTGTGGGGGCGTGCCCCTCGTCTGCTCCAGCATGGCGCGGATGCCCTCTTCGACCAGGCGATCGAGCTCGGCCTCCGGCGCCTCCTCCTCGATGGCGCCGGCAAGTCGCGCGCAGACCTGCTGCACGACGGTGACCTTGGGGCAGCGCTTGCGGATCTCCTCCGGGTAGACGCCCGAGGAGATGGTGCGCGTGGTGCCGAATACGGCGATCAGGTCGGTGTTGTACTTCTGCGGGTATTGCGGCGAGGATACCGCCCATGGCGTCTGCGTGGCGGCTTCCACCGTCGGGGCAACGATGCCGAGCACGTTGTGGCCGCGCCAGCGGCTCGCCGGCAGCCACTCCTGCTGCAGGCGGCGGGCAGCGACGGCGGTCGCCGTATTGCAGCCGAGCAGCACCAGCTTGCAGCCGGCTTCAAACAGCGCCTCAGTCCCCTGCCGCGTCAGCGCGACGACCTCCTCGGAGCTGCGGTCTCCGTAGGGGACATGCGCGTGGTCGCCGAGATAGATGAAGGGCAGGTGCGGAAAGCGCTGAACCAGCGCGCGCAGAACCGTGAGACCGCCGAGGCCGGAATCGAAGACGCCGATCATGCGCGTGTGTGCGACGCCGCCATTGAGCCGTCAAGATGCGAAAAAGCCCGGCCGAGATCACTCTGGATCACGGCCGGGCGTTTCAACGGGTCTAGGCTATCGGCGCACGCGGCAAGAGCCTTCGATGCCGCGCGCTCCCGTGCGCCTTAGAACCAATGCCAATGGCACCTGCGGCGGCAGTGGCGGCGGCTGCCGCCGTGATGACGGCAACGGCGGTAGCAGCGGTTGGCCATGCCGGCCTGGTGGACGATCGAGGCGGCGGGTGCGGCCGTGGCATTGCCGAGGCCGGCCGTGCCGACGCCGGCGGAGGCTGCCCCACCGATCAACGCGATAAACGCGAACGCAATAGCAGCAAACAATCCGTACTTCATGTCACTCTCCCTGCATGTTGTATGAACTTGAGTGGCCCGCGACCCTAGCGAAGTTAACGCTAGGGTTAAAGGCCCTTAAGGGAAAAAGTGCCGTTATTCCGCAGCCTCGGATGGGGGGCGTCCGCCCGGAGGGGAGGCTACGGCGTCGGCGTCGAGCGCCTTCAGGGTGTCGAGGTTCGGCATGGCGACGGTGGAGTAGCCGCAGTCGACGAAGTGCACCTCGCCGGTGACGGCTCCGGATAGATCCGACAACAGGTAGAGTGCTGATCCGCCCACCTCGGTGAGCGTCGGCGTGCGCTTCAGGGGGGAATTGTCCTTCTGGTAGTTGAAGAGCACGCGCGCGTCCGAGATGCCGGCGCCCGACAGCGTGCGCATGGGGCCTGCGGAGAGAGCGTTGACGCGAATCCCTTGCGGCCCGAGGTCGGCGGCGAGGTAGCGCACGGACGCCTCCAGCGCCGCCTTGGCGACGCCCATCACGTTGTAGGACGGCACCGAGCGGGTGGCGCCGCCGTAGCTCAGCGTCAACAGCGAGCCGCCGTTGGGCATGAGGTCGATGGCGCGCTTGGCGATCTCGGTGAAGGAGAAGCAGGAGATCACCATCGTGTTGGTGAAATTCTCGCGCGTGGTGTTGACGTAGCGGCCCGTCAGCTCGCGCGGGTCGGAGAAGGCGAGCGCGTGCACGACGAAGTCGAGGCTGCCCCACACCTCCTTGATGCGGGCGAACACGTTGTCGACGCTCTTCAAGTCGAGCACGTTGCACGGCTCGATGATCTCCGAGCCGAGCGATTGCGCCAGCGGCAGGGCGCGGCGGCCGAAGGCGCCGTCCTGATAGCTGAAGGCGAGCTTGGCGCCCTGCCCGTGGAGCACCTTGGAGATGCCCCACGCAATGGACCGATCGTTGGCGACCCCCATCACGAGGCCGCGCCTGCCCGCCATCAATGGGCCCGGTTTAGCGATGTCGATCTCGGTCATGGGCGTCCCCATCGTTGCGCCGAATGCGCGTCCATGTATTTCGAACCAGCCGCTGCCGTTCTTGTAAAGTCTCATGCTGGGGAGGCCTCAAGGAGCTCATCTCACAGAACTCCTTGCCGCCGCAACATGACAGTTTTTTAACTGCTCAGGCGGCGAAACACGAGCGTGGCATTTGTTCCACCAAACCCGAAGCTGTTCGACATCACACAGTTAAGGCTAACACCGTCCAGGCGCTCGCGCACGATGGGCATGTCCGCGAAGGCGGGATCGAGCTCCTCGATATTGGCGCTCTCGCAGATAAATCCGTTGTTCATCATGAGCAGGGAGAAGATTGCCTCCTGCGCACCGATGGCGCCGAGCGAATGCCCCGTCAGCGACTTGGTGGCGGAGATCTTGGGCACCTCGCCGTCGAAGACGGTGCGGATGGCCTCGATCTCCCGCAGGTCGCCGATGGGGGTCCCGGTGCCGTGGGGATTGATGTAGTCGACCTTCAACCCGACGCCCTGGCCGTCGAGGCCCTCGAGCGCCAGGCGCATGCATCGCACCGCGCCCTCGCCGGACGGCGCCACCATGTCGAAGCCGTCCGAGGTGGCGCCATAGCCGGCCAGCTCGCCGTAGATCCGCGCACCGCGCGCCTTGGCGCGCTCCAGCTCCTCGAGCACCACCACGCCGGCGCCGCCGGCGATGACGAACCCGTCGCGGTCCTTGTCGTAGGCGCGGGAAGCCTTCTGGGGCGTGTCGTTGAACTTGGTCGACATGGCGCCCATGGCGTCGAACATCACCGACAGCGTCCAGTCGAGCTCCTCGCAGCCGCCCGCGAACATCACGTCCTGCTTGCCCCACGCGATGAGCTCGGCGGCATTGCCGATGCAGTGAGCCGAGGTGGAGCAGGCCGACGAGATCGAATAGTTGACGCCCTTGATCTGGAAGCTCGTCGCCAGCGCCGCCGAGGGCCCCGAGCACATGGCCTTGGGCACCTCGAAGGGGCCGATCTTGCGCGGGTCCTTCTCGCGGGCGGTGTCGGCCGCGGCGACGATGGCGCGCGTCGAGGGGCCGCCTGAGCCCACGATGATGCCCGTGCGCTCGTTGATGACGTCTTTCTCGTCGAGCCCCGCGTCGCGAATGGCCTGCTCCATGGCGACATAGTTCCAGCCGATGCCGGCGCTCATGAAACGCTTGGCCTTGCGCGGGACTTGCGCCTCCCAATCGATGTGGGGCTCGCCGTGCACCTGGCAGCGGAAGCCGAGCTCGGCATATTTTTCGGCGCGCACGATGCCGGATTTGGCCTCGCGCAGTGAGGCGAGCACCTCTTGGCAGCTGTTTCCGATCGAGGAAACGATGCCCATTCCGGTGACGACCACACGTCTCATCCGCCAATCCTCTCCGCTTCGCCCCGGAAGCGTGCACGAAAAAGGAACGAGATCAAGGACTGAGCGCAGCCGTTGCCTCGCCGGCATCGAACAGGCCGACGCGCAGGTCGCTGGCCGTATAGATCACCTGGCCGTCGGCCTTCATGACGCCGTCGGCGATGGCGAGCTTCAGCTTGCGCAGGATGACCCGCTTCATATCGACGATGTACTCGACCTCGGAGACGCCGGGCACCACCATGCCGGAGAACTTCACCTCGCCGACGCCGAGTGCGCGCCCGCGGCCCGAGGCTCCGAGCCAGCCGAGGAAGAAGCCCGTGAGCTGCCAGAGGGCATCGAGGCCGAGGCATCCCGGCATGACCGGATCGCCCTCGAAATGGCACTTGAAGAACCAGTCGAGCCGGCTGTTGCCCGCCACCTTGAGCTCGGCCGCGACCTGGCCCTTGCCGTGCGGGCCGCCCGTCTCGGTGATGGTGGAAATTCTGTCGAACATCAGCATTGGAGGCAGCGGCAACTGGGCGTTGCCGGGCCCGAACAGCTCGCCGTGCCCGCACGAGAGAAGGTCGTCATATTCGTAGCTCGTGCGGCGTTCTGTCATGACCCTTCGCTCAAATGCTCAATGCCGCCGCCCTGGCGTCCGCGGTGGCGTCTGCAGTCGCGGGCTTCCTAACACAGACGCCCCGTCTTCAAAAGGGATTGAGGCTGGGTCGGCGCAGCAGTCCGCCGGCGCCGGACGGGCGGGCCCGAGTTGCAGGGCTCCCGTTTGGACCCTATACTATATTGCAGTCGCAAGCTTGATTTGCTCCCTTCGCCAGTGAGGCGTTCGGGCCCTCAGGGCCAGTCCGCCAACCCGGCGCCAGCCATAGAAATTCATGACCAACACGGGTGCACGATCCTCCAAAGACAAGCCGGCGCGCAGCACAGCGCAGCTGCTGCGCCAGGCGGGCTTGAGGCCGACGCGTCAGCGCCTGGCGCTGGGCGCGCTTTTGTTCGAGGGCGAGGATCGCCACGTGACCGCGGAGCTGTTGCACGCGGAGGCGACGGCGGTCGGGCACCATGTCTCTCTCGCGACCGTCTACAACACGTTGCATCAGTTCAAGCGTGCGGGGCTTCTGCGCGAGCTGGCCATCAATGGATCGCGGGCCTATTTCGATACCAACGTCTCCAACCACAACCATTTCTTCGTCGAGACCGATGGCGAGCTGCACGACATCCCTGGCGACGCCATCCGCGTCGACGGCGTGCCGAAGCCGCCGGAGGGGATGGTGGTGAGCCACATCGACGTGGTGGTGCGGCTCGTTCCCAAGAAGTCCTGAGGGGCGGCGCGCGCCTTTAGCGCTACTTGATGACCTCGCCCTCGTAGACACCCCACAACTTCTTCTGCTCGATATAGCCGCGGAACCTGTCGATGGTCACGCGGCACCAGCTCCCGTCGCAAGAGGAGATGTTGGCGATGACGCCGGCTTCGACCATGGCCACCGCGCTGGCCCGCCTGCTGTCGTCGTTGCGTAGCGCCACCTTCGGCGGTGCAGCACCGGCTTTGACGTCCCACGGCAGCACCAGTGCCGTGCGCCGGCCAGAGAGGAAGGATTGCAGCACCCACCCGGCGGCGCCGTCGGCGTCGCGCACCTGACGCCAGCCCTCGAACTCCTTGATGACCTCGAGTGGCAGCCCCGCGCGGCGGTAGACCCAGGCCGTGGGGTAGTCGGTGCCGGGCCCCTTGCGCATGTTGACCCGATCCGACTTGAGGCTGACGAAGCGCGGCACCGGCAGGCCGCTGCCGCCGGGAAAGGCCGGCTCGGTGGGCTTGGATTGCGCCTCGGCCGCCACCGTCATCGCCAGCAGCGCCGACAGCGCCAGCCGCGCACAGTGGCCCCCGGCCCTTTTGGCTCGCACCCGCATTCGACGTCCTCTTCGATCGCTGCTCATCGGAGATTTGCCGACGACTGACAACACATCATTAAGTGCGCTGCGAGACGGCAGTTTGCCTCTGCCCGGGCGTCCAGCCTATCCGCCACTTTGTCATCGCAATGACCATCTGTTAGACACTGCCTGAAACGAGAAGCAGGCGCGTCCCGGTACCAGCCCCGGGGCGTTCCCCCGCCCTTGAAATCTAGGCAACATCGGAACCCCCCATGCCGACCAGCGCCAAGAAGCCGATCGTCATTGTCACGCGCAAGCTGCCCGACGTGGTCGAGACGCGGATGCGCGAGCTGTTCGACGCCCGGCTCAACGTCGACGACGCGCCGATGACGCAGAGCCAGATCTCCGAAGCGCTGAAGGTTGCCGACGTGCTGGTGCCCACCGTGACCGATCGGGTCGATCGCGCCGTCATCGCGCAGGCCGGCCCGCAGTTGCGGCTCATTGCCAACTTCGGCACCGGCGTCGACAACATCGATCTCGATACCGCGCGCAACCGCGGCATCACGGTGACCAACACGCCGGGCGTGCTCACCGAGGACACCGCCGACATGACCATGGCCCTGATCCTTGCCGTGCCGCGGCGCCTGGTGGAAGGTGCCGACTACCTGAAGAACGCCGCCAACCACTGGGGCGGTTGGTCGCCCACTTGGATGATGGGCCACCGCATCTACGGCAAGCGGCTCGGAATCATCGGCATGGGGCGTATCGGCCAGGCGGTGGCGCGGCGCGCCAAGGCCTTCGGCCTGCAGATCCACTACCACAACCGCCGGCGCGTCACCCAGGATGTCGAAAAGGAGCTGGAGGCAACGTATTGGGAGAGCCTCGACCAGATGCTGTCGCGGGTCGACATCATCTCCGTCAATTGCCCCCACACGCCCGGCACCTATCACCTGCTGTCGGCGCGACGGCTGCGGCTCATGAAGCCGTCGGCGTATATCGTCAATACCGCGCGCGGAGAGGTGATCGACGAGAACGAGCTGGCCCGCCTCATCGAATCGGGCGCCATCGCCGGGGCGGGTCTCGACGTGTTCGAGCACGAGCCGGCCGTGAACCCCAAGATTTTGCATTCCGAGCGGGTGGTCGCCCTGCCGCACATGAGCTCGGCGACCATCGAAGGCCGCATCGACATGGGCGAGAAGGTCATCATCAACATCAAGGCCTTCCTCGACGGGCACGCGCCGCCCGACCGCGTGCACCCGGCGATGTTCTAACGTCCGTCGCCGCAGACGACCGTACGAACCTGACAGGTCCGGTGCGCGCGCGAATCTGAGTTGCAGCGCTCCAGTGCCGAGCGCTTTGCGTCTGCCCGCGCGACGCCGCCGCCCGCATAGGTGACCTTGAGATCCTTCGCCGTGCGGAAGGACGCGATCGCTGCGCACAGCTCCTCGCGGAAGCTGACGACCTGGCACTCGCCGCGGCGGAACTTGGCGCAAGCAGCGAGCACCTGCGTCTGGGCCTCTCCCGTGGAGCCGCGCTTCCATACGGCCGAGAACGAGCCGTCCGCGGTGAAGGCGATGGCGCCGAATTGAGGTGGGGGCGATTGCCCTGCCTGTGGGGGCGTCAGATCGAGCGATTGCGCCAGCAATGCGGCGCTGGGCAGCATAAAGACGGCGGCTGCGAGCCATCGCAGGCGTGCGCAGCGGGGGGGCGGCAGGGGGTGGATGGGACGCATGGGTGCCGTGCTATGGCATGGAAGCCCGCGCGGCCTGCGATGCGGCGCGTATGATGGTTACGCCGCGCATGCGGGGCCCGACTTGGCCTGCACGTGGAGCGACAGGTCCTTGATCGTAGGGCTGCGGCCGGTGAGCGGGTTCTCCGGGTCCCAGGCGACGTTCAGCGTCTCGAAGCGGCTACCAAGCCCATCATAGATCAAGAGGCGGCCGGCGAGGCTCGTGCCGGCATCGATGAGCTCCTTTAAGACCTCGGTCGCCTGCAGCGTGCCCACGACCCCGACGACCGATCCGAGCACGCCCACCTCGGCGCAGTTGGGCACCGTCCCGGGCGGCGGCGCCTCCGGGAACAGGCAGCGGTAGGTCGGATAGGGCGTGCCGTCGGCTGTTGTCTCGTGCGGCTTGAAGGTGGAGACGTAGCCGTCGAAGGGGCCGACGGCCGCGAACACCAACGGGCGCTTGGCAAGATAGCAGGCGTCGGACACGAGATAGCGGGTTTCGGCGTTGTCGGAGCCGTCCGCCACGATGTCGTAGCGCTGGATGATCTCAAGCGCGTTGGCGGCGTCGAGCCGCGCCTCGATCGCCTCGACCGTGACATGGGGGTTGAGGCGCCCGACCGTGTCGCGCGCGCTCGCCGTCTTGGGCATGCCCACGGCGCCCGTGTCGTGCGCGATCTGGCGCTGCAGGTTGTCGAGCGAGACGCGGTCGTCGTCGATGACGCCGATGGTGCCGACACCCGCTGCTGCGAGGTACATGATGAGCGGCGATCCGAGCCCACCGGCCCCGACGACGAGGACGCGGGCGGCCTTGAGCTTTCGCTGCCCCTGGCCGCCGACCTCCTTCAACACCAGGTGGCGCTTGTAGCGCTCGATCTCCTCGGCCGAGAGGTTGTTGGGCTTGTCTTGCTGCATCTGGGCGAGACTACGCCCTCCGGGCGCACGCCGTCTAGGAGCCGCGCCGCCGCGAGGGCGGCGCGACGTTGGTGCCCGTTAATGCTATTTCGCCAGGTAGTTGCGGTGGACCCAGGCGCCGTCGCCGCGGCGCGCCTCGACGAACAGCGCCTTGTCGGCGTCGCGGATCTCCTGGCGCGACAGGTCGCTCACGACCTCCTCCTGCGCGCTGCCGCTCTCGGCGGCCGCCAGGAAGTGGTCGACGGCCTCCACGTTCGGGGGCGCCGCCGGCTTGTCTGTGCGCGCGCCGATCGCCTCGGTGACCGCCGCCGCCAAGAGCTTCGGCCACATTTTGCGGAAGAGCGCGTTGGAGGGATAGACGTCGGCGGTGCTGACGGTGCCGTCGATGGCGACGGCATAGCCGACGATGTCGTCGGCTTGCGTCCCGAGGCTTTCGAGCGCCGTCATGTAGCCGGCACGCGCCTCCTTCAGCTTCTCGTTCTCGAGCGAGAGCTGCAGGCTCGTTGCCGAGCGCGGAGAGGCGACGGGGGCGCTCAGCTCGTCCGATAGCCGCGTCTGGGTCGCTGCGACCGAATTCCACACTTTCTGCTGACGCGAGTAGACGCCGCCCCCCGCCATCTCGCCGGCAATGCGTGGCTCTCCCGCCGTGTAAGAAGGCGGCGACACCGGCATCGGGGCGCGCATCGCAAGCTTGGCCTCGCGTGAGGGCAGCGCCTCCGTCGTGCTGGAGAACGCGGCGGCGCTTTCGGCGCCGCGCGCCGACCAGCGGCCGTGCTCGACGCAGAAGGCTGAAAGCGAAACCTCGCCGGATTTGGGCGGCAGTATGAAGCTCATGGCGAGCACCCGGTCCTGGCGCCCGCCTTTCACGATGTCGCCGGACTGGATGAAGACGTCCTCATCGCCGGTGTTCTCGATCTTGAGCTCGTTGACGGTGCCCGTCTCCAGGACGCGCACGCTGCCGTTGCCGAGCGCTTCCTGCAGGGTCAGCGGCACGGGACCTTGCGTGCTTGGTCCGTGAATGAAATAGACGGCGAGGTTCTCGTGGGCGTGGGGGCCGGAGACGCGCGTCTTGGTGTCGGCGAGGGCAGAGCGCGGCGCCGCGGCGGCGAAACTCAAGACCGCAAGCCCCGCCGCAGCGAGAGAAAATATTTGCATGACAACTCCCTTTCCGGATGAAGCCAGAAGAGAGTTGCCGTCTTACGCGCGGTTTGCGGCCCGACCTCGGTCGTCTCGTGGCGGCTTGGCGGGATTGCCGTGGCCCAATCGTGGCGGCGCTCGTATCCGATTCGAAGCTCAGCCGGCGGGCTTGGCCGTCGGGTCTACGAAGAGATCGCTTGAAAAGTAGCGCTCTGCGGACGAGGGCGCGAAGGTCACGATGGTCTTGCCGGCCATCTCCGGACGCTCGGCGACGGTCAGCGCGGCGGCGAGGTTCGCCCCCGTCGAGATGCCGCCGGGAATGCCTTCGACCTTGGCCAGCATGCGCGCGACGTCGAACGCCATCTCGCTCGACACGGTGATGACCTCGTCGATGAAGCTCGTGTCGAGGATGGAGGGCACGAAGCCCGCACCGATGCCCTGGATCTTGTGCGGCCCGCGCGGCTTGCCGGAGAGCACGGGGCTAGTCGAGGGCTCGACCGCGATGATCTTGAGGCTCGGCTTGCGGGGCTTCAGCGCGCGCGCGCATCCCGTCAGCGTGCCGCCGGTGCCGACGCCGACGACGAGCGCGTCGACGTTGCCGCCGGTGTCGTTCCAGATCTCCTCCGCCGTCGTCAGCTCGTGCACGAGGGGGTTGGCGGGGTTGTCGAACTGCCCGGGGATGACGGCGCCCGGAATGGTCTTGGCAAGCTCGGTCGCGCGCTCCACCGCGACCGGCATGCCGCCGGCAGCCGGCGTCAACTCCAGCTCGGCGCCGAGGTGGGTGAGGATCTTGCGGCGCTCCAGCGACATCGATTCCGGCATGACGAGGATCAGCCGGTAGCCGCGCGCCGCCGCCACGAAGGCGAGCCCGATGCCGGTGTTGCCCGAGGTCGGCTCGACCAGCACCGTCTCTCCCGGCTTGATCTTCCCCTCGACCTCGAGCGCGTCGATCATGGCGACGCCGATGCGGTCCTTCACCGAGGACAGCGGATTGAAGAACTCGAGCTTCATCAGGATATCGGCCTTGGTCTTGGCCGCCGCCATGATCTTCGACAGGCGCACCAGCGGGGTGTGCCCGATGGTCTCGGCAATCGAGTCGTAGACGCGGCCGCGTCCCCACGACTTGGTGGCAGCTAAGGTCTTGAGCTCGGATTTGTCGGTCATCGCAAAGTGTCCATGTGTCGCCGGCTGCGGCATGAGGGGAGGAGAATGTTTCTCGCCGCTATCGCTGCAGCGCTCAAGCGCACGTTGGCGGATTGCCGTGCGCTGTCAAGCAGGACGGGCGGTTTCAGCGCTTTGCGGCGCGCCCGCTCTGCGAACGGGATTTCGCCGGAGCGGGACGCCGTGGCATGCCTTTCTTTTTTTCCTGCGGCATCTTCGTCTGGGCGGCGTCGGACTTACCGGTTGAGCCGAAGCCGCCGTCGCCGCGCTTGGTGCTGCTGAGCTCGGTCACCTCGACGAGCTCGGCGCGGGCCACCGGGAGCACGACGAGCTGGGCGATGCGCTCGCCGCGGCGGATCTCGAAGGG
This sequence comes from uncultured Alphaproteobacteria bacterium, assembly GCA_963728165.1. Taxonomy (GTDB): domain Bacteria; phylum Pseudomonadota; class Alphaproteobacteria; order Rhizobiales; family Hyphomicrobiaceae; genus Hyphomicrobium_A. The sequence continues at coordinate 1,086,574 of CAVSIY010000006.1, forward strand.
CGCATGCCCCAGGTTCGCCAATACAACCCCCACCTCGCCGCGGTAGTCGCTGTCGATGGTGCCGGGGCTGTTCAAGACCGTGATGCCGTAGTTGAGGGCGAGGCCGGAGCGCGGACGCACCTGTGCCTCATAGCCCGCGGGCAGCTCCAGGACGAGGCCAGTGGGGACGAGGGCGCGGGCGCCCGGGGCCAGGGTCAGCGGGTGCTGGGTGTCGAGGGCGGCGACGAGGTCGAGGCCGGCAGCGCCTTTGGACTGGTACGCCGGCAGCGGCAGACCCACTGCGTGCGGGAGGCGGAAGACGCGCACGCGTGTGCGCCCTTGTGCGCGCGTCGCTGTCATTCGGCCGCCGCCGTGCGCGTGCGCAGATGCTCGGCTGCGCGCAGCATGAGCCGCTCGGCGACCGCCTCCTTGCTCATGGAGGGCCAATCCTCCACCCCCTTGTCGGTGACGAGGTGCACGGTGTTGCTGTCGCCGCCGAAGACGCCGCTCTCAGGCGACACGTCGTTGCCGACCATCCAATCTGCCCCTTTGGCCTTGCGCTTGCTTTCGGCAGAGGCCGCGGCATCGCCCGTCTCGGCGGCAAAGCCGATGACGAGGCCGGGTCTCTGCGCCCCCGGCTTGGCGATGGTGGCGAGGATGTCGGGGTTCTCGACGAGCTCGAGGGCGGGCGCTCGCCCCGTCTTCTTGATCTTCTCGCCCGGTGCGCTGGCGAGGCGCCAGTCTGCGACCGCAGCTGCGAATACGCCGACGTCGGCCGGCAAGCTGTTCTCCACCGCCTGCAGCATCTCTTTTGCCGTCTCGACATGGATGACGTGCACGCCGGCCGGATCGGGCAGAGCAACGGGACCTGCAACGAGCGTCACACGCGCACCGAACGCGGCGGCGGCCTTGGCGATGGCATGGCCCTGCTTTCCCGACGAGCGGTTGGCGATGAAGCGCACGGGATCGATCGGCTCGTGCGTGGGCCCGCTGGTCACGAGCACATGCCGGCCGGCGAGCGGGCGCCCGGTGCGCAGCAGCGTGACCGAGCGCTGCTCGGCCAAGACCTTGCGCGCCGCAGCAATGATCTCCGCCACCTCGGCGAGCCGACCCGGGCCCGCCTCGTCGCGCTCGGCCATCTCGCCGGTGTTGGGGCCGACGAAGTGGATGCCATCGGCCTCGAGCTGGCTGACGTTGCGGCGCGTCGCCGGGTGGAGCCACATGCGCGGGTTCATGGCGGGTGCGACCAGAACCGGCTTGTCCGTTGCCAGGAGCACGGTGGAGGCGAGATCGTTCGCATGTCCGCCCGCCATCTTGGCGAGAAGGTCGGCGGTCGCCGGTGCAACGATGATGAGATCGGCTTCGCGCGACAGGCGGATGTGCCCGATCTCGTGCTCGTCGCTCAAATCGAAGAGATCGGTGAAGGCCTTCTCGTTGGTCAGCGCCGCCACCGAGAGCGGCGTGACGAACTGCGTGGCCGCCCGGGTCAGCACGGCGCGCACACTGGCACCCTCCTCCCGCAGCCGCCGGATGAGATCGAGACACTTGTAGGCGGCAATGCCGCCGCCGATGACGAGCAGGATGCGCCGTTGCTTCACGTAGAGCTTGCCAATTCGCCAATGCCGCGGGACGAGACTAGCACAGGTTGCGGTCCCCATGGGTTAAGCGCCACATAAGTGGGCGCTCAAGGGCTTGGGGCCCCGCAGCGCTCAGGCGGGCCCGCCTCATTTGCGCTCAACGGGTCCCCTAATTCTTGGCAGGATATGCTCGCTTAGTTCAAGATGCGGGGCGCGCGCAGGCGCCCTTCGGCTACGACAATGATCAGAGCCTCGATTTGCATCGCAGCGGCAGTCGGACTGCTCGCGTTTAGCAGCGCCGCAGGCATTGCCGCGGTCGGCGACCCGATGCGCGACTGCCTGAGCGATGACAACGGCCGGCGCATCTCCGGCTGCTCGGCGCTGATCGAGGACCCCGGGCTCCCGCCTTCGCAGAAGAGCTTCGCCTACGGCATGCGCGCGCTCGCCTACTCGCTCAACGGCTTCTTCGACAAGGCGCTCGCCGACTATGACAAGGCCATCGACCTCAACCCCGACTACGCGGTCGCGCTCAACAACAGGGCCTGGGTCTATTTCAAGCTCGGTCGCGGCTCGGAGGGCAGCGGCGACGTGGAGCGGGCGCTGCAACTCGCGCCCGGCAGCCCCTATGCGCTCGACACCCGCGCCCACATCCGCCAAGCCGAAGGCGACGTCGAGGCCGCGCTCGCCGACTACGAGCACGCCATGCGCAATGGCGGCGACCGCATGGTCAGGCTCTACCAGTGCGGGTTGCGCGCGCAGGGCCTTTACTTCGGGATGATCGACGGCGTCCGCTCCAGCGCCGTCAGCCGGGCGCTGCGCGCCTGCGTCGGCAACGTCGCTTGCGATCCTTTGCCGGCAGACGAGGAGTGCAAGCCGTCGGTGTCCTAATCGGCCCCCAGTAGAACCCTCGTAAATCGCTGCACTGCATCAAGAAAATGCGCACGAGTTTGCTTGACGCTCAGCTGCCGCTCGCACATTGTGCCCGGGCCGACGAATCATGGACCGATCCGCCGGCCTGGAAAAAAAACGAACACGGTCCAAGTCTAGGGAGAAGATCCCAGGCGGGGGGATGCCGCGCGTATCACCCCGCCTACTCCACCCGAGCTTCCAATGACCGTTGCCGCCGTAGCGCGCGCTTGCGCGCCGGGCTGCGGTCTGCCACGCGCATGTCGCAAAACTCGGAAAGCTTGATCGTTTGAGAGATGCGCGGCAGTGTCCGCGGTCTCGATCGCTTTGGGGGAACGGGGGGAGCCGCAGTGGCGTCAAACGCTCATCGGTCCGACGGCGCGGAGCCGCCCGGCCGGGCACGCCGCTTTCCCTATCTCGCGCTCCTGGCGTGGCTGTTTTTCGTGCTCGTCGTTCCACGCCTGGTTCAGTCGCTCAACGTCGTCGACGTGCTCGCCTTCCCGCTCGGCTTCTTCATGGCGGCGCAGGGCTCGTTCATCGCTTTGCTCCTCATTGCGGTTCTGTCGGCGCGCCGCCAGGACCGGATTGCTGCGGCCGAAGACCGATAGGGGACGGCCGCCATGGCGCACGACGAGAGCAGCCTTGGGACGCAGACACCCGCCGTCGTGCGTGGACTGGCGCTGGCTGCCGACGCCATATCGGCGCCGTTCCTCCTCGGTCTCTGCGGCGCCGTCTTTGTCTGGGGCTACGACGGGCTCGCCTTCGGGCTCGGGCTTGGCGCGGGCCTCCTGCTGCTGCAGCTGCTCGTGGCGCCGCGGCTGCCGCAGATGCATGCCAGCTCGGTGCCCGAGTTCTTTGCCCTGCGCTTTGGAGGTACGGCGCCGCGCCTGGTCGCCGCTCTCGTCGTCGTGCTGTCGATGGCGACCTTGCTGGTGGCGCAGCTCATGGCGGCGGGCCTGGCGACGGCGCGCCTGCTGGGGCTCGAGGCGGCCACCGCCATCGCGGTGGCGGGCGGGGCGCTGTTTCTCTGTTTCCTCTTGCGAGGCTTCCTTGCGAAGACCTGGATCGGTGCCCTGCTGTTTGCGCTGATGCTTCTGGCCTTGCTCGTGCCCGCGGTGCAGCTCTCGGCCGAATGGTACGGGCTGCCGGTGCCGCAGATCGCCTATGCGAACGCGCTGTGGCAGATCCAGGGCCTGGAGGAGACGCTGCTCGAGCAGGATCTCGCCGATCCGGTCGTGATGAAGCCGCTGCTGACGCCCTTCGTGTCGTTCAATCCCCTCAACTTTCTGGGGCTGGTGCTCGGACTGGCGCTGGGGCTCGCCTCCTTGCCCAACGTGCTGTCGCGCCATTTCATGGTTGCAAGCGCACGCACTGCGCGCTGGTCGGCGGTGTGGGCGCTGCTGTTTGCCGTGCTGTTGCTGACGACGGCGCCGCCGCTCGCAGCCTACGCCAAGCTCGCGGTTCTGAAGCTCATTGCTGCGCACACCGAGCTTTCCCGACTGCCGGGGTGGATCTTCGCCTATGGCCGGCTCGGCCTGGCTGACGTTTGCGGAGTTGCGGCAACAGGCGCCGCCTCCGTCGCCAAGGCTTGCGCCGCGCTGCCCGACGCCAGCGCCGTCTTGCGCCTGCAGGACCTGACGCTCAGTCCCGACATGATCGCCCTTGCCGCACCGGAGATCACGAGCCAAGGCCCGGTGATGTTCGGGCTCATTGCGGCGGCGGTGCTCGCCGCGGCCTTGCTGACGGCCGACGGGCCGCTCATTGCGCTCATCGGGGCGCTGGGCTGTGACACGCAGGCTCGCTCTGTCCAATCCGGTCTTGCGCGCTCGGCCATCGCGGCCGGCGTCCTCATCGTTGCGGGCGTCGTCGCTGCGACCCGCCCCGGCTCGGTCCTCGAGGTCGCCACTTGGGCCTTCACGATCGCCGCCGCCGGGCTCTTCCCCGCGCTTGTCCTCGGCCTTTGGTGGCGGCGCGCCAGTGCGCCGGCGGCAACCGCCGCCATGCTCGCGGGCCTGATCGTGTGCCTTCACTATCTGCTGAGCACGCGCTACCTGGCGGTCGGCTTCTTCGAGACCTGGCAGTCGTTGTCCAGCGCCGGGCCGACCGCGCGCGAATTGTTCGGCGAGTTGAAGAACGCCTGGGTGACGGCTGCGCCCGGACCCGCCAAGGACGCGGCATGGATGGCGCTCGACGCGCACGCTCAAGGTCTCGCCAACTGGTGGGGCGTCAAGCCTCGCGCCACGATCCTGCTGGCGCTGCCCGCCGGGCTCGCCGTCATGATCTTAGTGTCGCTTCTCGCGCCGCAGCGGCAGACGGTGGAAACGGCCTCATAACGGCTTGCGTGCTAGCTTTCGGGCCATGACCTACGATCTTGTCGTTGTCGGCGGCGGCATCAACGGCGTCGGCATCGCGGCGGACGCCGCCGGCCGTGGCCTTTCCGTGCTTCTGGCCGAGATGGGCGATCTGGGCAGCGGCACCTCCCAGGCGAGCTCCAAGCTCATCCACGGCGGCCTGCGCTACCTTGAGCATTTCGAGTTCAGGCTGGTGCGGGAAGCGCTGCAGGAGCGTGAGGTGCTGCTCGCCAACGCCGGGCACATCGTCTGGCCGCAGCGCTTCGTGCTGCCGCAGGCGCCGGGCGGACGCTCGGGCCTCATGCTGCGCGCCGGGCTCTTTCTCTATGATCACCTCGGCCACCGCCGCCGTATCCCCGCCTCCTCAGGCCTCGACCTCAATCGCGATCCCGCCGGCCTGCCGCTCAAGCCCGAGCTTGCCCGCGGCTTCGCCTACTGGGACTGCCGCGTCGATGATGCGCGCCTCGTCGTGCTCAACGCGCGCGCCGCCGCCGACCACGGCGCTGTGATCGAGACGCGCACGCGGGTGGGGCGCATGAGCGCCGTTGACGGCCTATGGCGCATTATGCTTGAGGGGAAAGACGGCGTGCGTGAGGTCAGCGCGCGCGCACTGGTCAATGCCGCGGGCCCCTGGGTGCAGACGGTCGCCGACGAGGTCGATGCGGGCGTTGCCCCTGCGCGCGAGCCCGTACGCCTCGTCAAGGGCAGCCACATCGTCGTGCCGCGGCTGCGCGGTGCCGAGGATGCCTACCTGTGCCAGAGCGCCGATAAGCGCGTCGTGTTCGCTATTCCCTACGAAGAGCACTTCACCCTGATCGGGACGACCGACGTTCCCTATTCCGGCGACCCGGCCGCGGTGGCGATCAGCGCGGAGGAGGAGGACTACCTTCTCGATCTCATGCGCCGCTTCTTCTCCGATCCGCCCGCGCGCGCCGACATCGTATGGAGCTACGCCGGCGTGCGGCCGCTCTTCGACGACAGCGGGGGTGCTGATCCCTCCTCGGTGACGCGCGACTATCGCTTCGAGCTCTCAGCCGAGGCGGGGCGGCCGCCGCTGCTCACCGTGCTCGGCGGAAAGCTCACCACCTACCGGCGCCTGGCGGAGCACGCGCTGCAGAAGCTTGGCCCCCACTTGGGGCCGATGGGGCCGGCGTGGACGGCGGCCACGCCGCTTCCCGGCGGCGATCTCGGCGACGGCGGCCTGCAGGGCTTCGAGGCCCGGCTTTGCCGGCGCCGGCCCGGCTTCGACCGGGCCTTCCTCGAGCGCCTTGCGCGCCGCTATGGAACGCTTGTCGACGAGGTGCTGGGAGAGGCGCGCTCCGCGGCCGACCTCGGGGCGTCGCTCGGCGCCGGCCTGACCGAGGGCGAGGTGCGCTATCTTGCCCAGAAAGAATGGGCGCGCGAGCCAGACGATGTGCTGTGGCGGCGCACCAAGTGCGGGCTGCACATGAGGCCAGAGGAGCGCGCGGCCGCAGCCGCGCGGATCAAAGCTCTCTTGTGAAGGGAGGTCGGGCCGAAACGGCTAGTGCGGACCCAGGGAGCCGGTCTGCAGGCTCGGCTCTGACCAGGGACCGTGCATGTCGATCACCTCGCGTTTCGGCGGGGAGACGGCGTCCGTCGCGCCATCTTTCGCCTTATCTGCGATCGCCAGCTCGAGGTCCAGCCGGTGCGTGGGTAGATCGATGGCACCTTCGGCCTTCATGGCGCGGCTGCCCGCCACCGCCTCGGCGCCCTCGGTGCGAATGACGCCCTTGGCCACCGCGAAGTGGGCTTCCAGCGTGTCGATCGGCATGGCGCTGCTGCTCGCGGCTTGCCAGACGCTTTGCGGTTTCGGGGAGGTCGCGGCGCCAGCAAGCTGATCGAGGTCGAGGCCGAGCTGGCCGCCTTCGTCGAGTGTCACGCTCATCTTGCCGTCAAGCGAGCTGAGCAGCATCGCGCCGTTGTCTCCTGCCGCCGAGATCTCGATGATCACGTCGCCGCGGCCCTGGATGGTCGGGTGTCCGAAAATGGCCTGGCCTGCGCGGCCGAGGTCCAGCAACTCGAGCTTTCCGCGGATGTCGTAGCTGGGGCGCGACCCCGTGGCGTCGATGCGCAACTGGCCGCCGCCGCGGGTGCCGTCGTCGATCTCCAGCTCGGCGATGTCGGCGATCATCTTGCCGCCCTTGAGCGAGATGGTCGCCGCGCTCCGCCCGATCGTCACACCCGGCATGACGACGCTGCTGGAGGAGATGCGCAAGTCCGCATCGATGATCTGGATTAAGGGGAACTCGAGCCCGCTCGCCGCGCTCACCATGGAGAGCAGGCTCTCCTCCGACGTCGGATCGCTGCCCTCGCGCGTCCCGACGTACTTGGTGAGGTCGAGCGTCTTGAGGCCGAGCGTTCCGTCAAGCGCAGGGCGCGGCCCGGTGAAATTCACCGATAGTGTGCCCGTCGCCTCGTTGCCGTCCATCTGCACCGTGGCCTTCTGGAAGGCGACGGTGTGGTTGACCCATTCGAGCTGACCCTTGGCGTGGAAGTTCTCGAAGGCGTTCCCCGGCGGCCAGCCGGCCCCGAGCCAGCGGGCGGCGGCGCGGACGTTGGGAATGGTGAGATCGGCCTGGGGCGAGAGCAGGCGCGGGCTTTCGCCCATCAGCAGGTGCCCGTCGAGGCTGGCGCTGAGCAGCGAGCTCGTGAGCGAGGCGGTGATGGGGTAGGTGGCGCTCTGTGCGTCGATCTTGGTGCCGAGCGTCGTATCGAAGGAGGCCTTCTCGCCTCGGAACGCAAACGAGCCGATGGCATGGATGGTGCCGTTCTGCTTGGCGGTGAGATCGGCATTCAGGTCGTCGAGCACCAGGACCGACCCGTCCGCCAGCTTGATGCGAACCGAGCTGTCGCGCACGGCAAGCGCATCGAACTGCAGCTTCTGCAGCGCCGCGACCAGCGGCGCCACGCCCCCTTGTGCCGATCCTTGCTCAAGGATGGCCTCGTTGGTGGAAAGGTCGGCAGTGATGGTCGCGCTCTCCAGCGTCATGTGCGCGCCCGAGCCGGTGATCAGCATGGCGATCACCTCGCCGCTGCGCGCCAAGCCGGTTCGGTTGGGTGGCATTGAGAGCGTGCCGCTCTCCAGCGCGATCAAGGGGGCTTGCAGCAGGCGGATCGGCGAGCTGAGGCTGTAGCTGTCACGGGAGGCCGCGAACACGGCAGCACTCCTTAGGCCGATTTGGTCGAAACGGCGTTCGACGAGATAGGGGGCCGTGATGAGGAAAACGAGGCAGAGCAGGATTGCGACCGCCAGAGACGAGCGTCGCTGCGTTTGCTTCGGGCGTATCATTGACCCTGCCGAATTCAGCCCACCGCCGCCCCTGCCGATCTCGCTTTGCCGAAGCTGGGATCTTAAGCCGGGCGGCCGTCCTCGGTGCCTTGCGGACGGTGACAGTCTTAATGACGGCCGACTTGGTGCGCAAGCGCTCCGCTGCTTGACGGTTGACGCGAGACGATGCGTCGCCGCAGCGACTCAATTTCTATACCCCCCCACGCGCGAAAGCGAGGCCAAGTAATCGGCGCCACACCGACGTTCCACGGGTCATTGCGCCAAATTCTGCGATGCCGCGGCGACAGCAGATCGCCCGATCCGGCCCGTTCTGCGGCCGATCGCCCACAGAAGTCTTGCCTCTATATTGGCAACGATACTGGAGGCGTGAGCTTGCGCGCTCTCGACCACTCGTGCACTGCATGGATGCTGAAAAATGGAGCACGTCACGGAAGGGCGTCGTGAGACAACCGTTTGTCATCGGAGGATTGTCGGTGAAGCCCGGCGAGCGCCAGCTCGTCGACCTGCCCATATCCAAGCTCTCCAATCACGCGCCGGTAACGTTGCCGGTTCACGTCCTGCACGGCTCGCAGCCGGGGCCGACGATGTTCGTGTCCGCGGCCATTCACGGCGATGAGCTCAACGGCGTCGAGATCATCCGCAGGCTTCTGCGCACCCTCGATCCGCAGAGCATCTGCGGCACGCTTCTGTGCGTGCCCGTCGTCAACGTGTTCGGCTTCATCAGCCGCTCCCGCTATCTGCCCGACCGCCGCGATCTCAATCGCTCTTTCCCGGGTCGGCGGGGGGCTCGCTCGCGGCGCGGCTCGCCCATCTGTTCCTGACCGAGATCGTCAAGCGCTCGCAGATCGGCATTGATCTGCACACCGCCGCCATCCATCGCATCAACCTGCCGCAGATCCGCTGCGTATTCGCCAAGCGCCCGCGCTGTCACGAGCTGGGGATGGCGTTCGGAGCCGACGTCATGCTGGAGAGCCCGGAACGGGCGGGCTCGTTGCGGGAGGCGGCCCGCGCGGTGGGCGTGGATGTCTTGAGCTACGAAGGCGGCGAGGGGCTGCGCTTCGACGAGTTCGCCATCAGGGCGGGGGTCGAGGGGATCACCGGCGTGATGCTTCAGGTCGGGATGTTGGAGCTGGCGGAGGGCGTGGAGCTCCCCCTTGGCGACCGGCGTGCGCCGGTTCTGATCAACGCCTCGAGCTGGGTGCGCGCGCCCGAGGGCGGCGTGTTCAGGACGACGAAGCGCATCGGCGATGCGGTGAACGTCGAGGAGGTCGTCGGCCACGTCGCCAACCCCTACGAGGACGTCGCCGTCGAGGTGCGCTCGCCGCGCCGCGGCATCATCATCGGGCGCACGACGCTGCCGATCGTCAACATGGGCGACGCGCTGCTCAATGTCGGTTGGTCGGAGGAGTTCACCGATGGCGGCATCTCGCCCGAGCGGGAGCCGCTCGAGGAGCCTCTCTTCGACGAGGACGAGATCGTCGAGTAGGGCCTATTGCATTTCGCTGCCGACTTCTGAGCGGTGCATCCCCTCACCCGGCTGGCGCGCTTACGCGCGTCCAGCCGACCTCTCCCCCTGGGAGAGGTGGAGTGTCACGAGCGGCTATCGCCGTCTTCACCTCTCCCGGAGGGAGAGGTCGGAAGCGAATGTAAATGAGCTTCCGGGTGAGGGGTTGCGACCTCAATGTTGCGCAGCGCGCAAATTCATCCGGCGCTTGATCCGGGGCGGCCGCCGGCGACGGCCTTGTGCAGCAACAGCACCGGCACCAGCCCCACCAGCACGATCGTCAACGAGCCGAGTGCGGCCTGCTCCAGCTGCTCGATCGATGCGAGCCCGTACACGTGGGTGGCCAGCGTCTCGAAGTTGAAGGGACGCAACAACAAGGTCGCCGGCAGCTCCTTCATGCAGTCGACGAACACCAGAAGCGCCGCGGCGCCGAGCGGCGCCAGCAGCAGCGGAAAATGCACGCGCCACAGCGTCGAGAGCGCGCTCTCGCCCAGCGTGCGCGCGGCGGCATCGAGGCTGGGAGAGATCCGGTCGAGCCCCGCCTCGATCTGGCCGAGGGCGACGGCGAGGAAGCGGATGACGTAGGCGAGCGCGATGGCGAAAAGCGAGCCCGACAGCAACAGGCCGGAGGAGACGCCGAAGGCTGCGCGCATCAAGGCGTCGAGGCGGTTGTCGAAGGCGGCCAGCGGGTAGAGGAGGCCGATGGCGAGCACGGTCCCGGGGATCGCGTAGCCAAGGCCTGAGAGCCGCACCGCTGGCCTGACGAAACCGTTGGCGGCGACGCGCCGCGCATACCCCAGCGTTAGCGCGACCGCGACGGCGGCGACCGCGGCGGCGCTGGCGAGGGCCAGGCTGTTGGCGGCCGCAGCCACGAAGCCGCCGGCAATAGCGCCGCTGGCGTGCGTCGCCGCGCCCTGCAGGATGATGAGGACCGGCACGAGGAAGCCGAAGACGAAGGGGAGTGCCGCCAAGGCCGCGGCCGCAAGGCCTTTCCAGCCCTCCAGGTCGTGGAAGGGTATCGAGCGGTAGCGCCCGGTCGTGTGATGGACGCGCGCCCCGCCGCGGGCCCGGCGCTCGGCGGCGAGCAGGGCCACGACGATCAGCAGCGTGACGGCGGCGATTTGTGCCGCCCCGCCGAGGTTCGATCGCTGCATCCAGGTGGCGTAGATGCTCGCCGACAGCGTCTCGACGCCGAGGTACTGCACCGCCCCCAGATCGTTGAGGCATTCCATGACGACGAGGGCCACGCCGGCTGCGATCGCAGGGCGGGCAAGCGGCAGCGCCACCTCGATGAAGGCGCGCAGCGGGGAGCGCCCCAGCGTGCGCGCGACCTCGAGCACGCAGACCGACTGCTGGGCGAAGCTCGCCCGTGCGGTGAGATAGACGTATGGGTAGAGCACGGCGGAGAAGATGAGGATCGCGCCTCCCAGCGAGCGCACTTGCGGAAACCAGTAGTCGCCCGCCTGCTGCCAGCCGAAGAACGATCGCAAGCCCGTCTGCACCGGGCCCGCGTAGTCCAAGAGCTCGACGTAGCAGTAGGCGACGATGTAGGTCGGCACCGCCAGCGGCAGCACCAGCAGCCGGTCGAGCAGCTCGCGGCCCGGGAAGCGGTACATGGTGACGAGCCAGGCGGCGCCCGTGCCGACGGCGAAGCACAGCGTCCCGGCGCCGGCCGCAAGCAGCAGCGTGCGCATCAGCGAGCCGGGCAGCACCGTGCGCACGAGGTGCGGCCAGATGTTGTCGGTGGGGGCCAGCGCCAGGTGAACTACGGTGATGACGGGCAACGCCACCACGGCGAGGATCAGCGCGACGACCAGCGTCCACGCCGGCGAGGCGCGCCGCCGGCCGCGCCACGTGCGAAGCGCCTGCGGGAGCTGCGCAATGAAGCTGACGATGCCGGTCAACGGGCGCGGCGGAACAGGTTGGGGCCAGGACATCGAGCGCGCTTAGTCTTTTCTTTGCTCGCGGCCGCGGCCGGGTCGGGCGCGGGCGAGATCAGCCGTGGCCTTGCAAGCCCGGCGACACCAGACCCGCCCCCATGAAGACGCTATCGGGCGACAGGAGCTGATTGGCCTGCTTCAGCCTGAGTGCGAACTCCTCAGCACCCTCGATCGCCTCCTCGATCTCGTTGCACCCGAGCAAGGCCACCGCGCAGGCACGGAACGCCGGGCAGGCCGAGTGCTGGCAGGCGGCGACCATGGATATCGCCAGGCATTCGTCGCGGCAGAACTGCCGGCACTGGGCGGGATAGACCTCGATCCGACGCTCGGCGGAATCCTGCACGGCGCGCACCCAGCAGGCGAGCTCCGTCATCAGGGGCTTGGCTGTCTGCGGTCCGACGGCGCGCGAGAACTCCTGCCAGGCGACCTCCCAGCATCCGATGTCGCTCCTCTGATAGCCGGCGAGCCAGCAGCGGAAGCCGAGGCCGACGAGACGCTCGGGCGCGGAGAGCATGGCGGCCGCTGGGATCGCGGAGGTGCGAGTGGAGCGGCCATTGCGGAATGTATCGATGTGCGACATCAGAAATTCGGCCCCTGATCGAATTGAACACGGTCGACGAGCTCGGACGCCTTCTTGCGCAGCTCGGCGATCTTGGTGAGCGGCAGCGGGTCGGCGTGAAGCTTGCCCCAGCTCTGCACGAGCGGGGAGGCGGGCACGCCTTCAACGACGGGGTATTCGCCGTTGGCCTCCGCATAGATCCTCTGCGCCTCCGGCGAGACGAGGAACTCCATCAGCCGCAGCGCATTGGCCTTGTTGGGTGCGGCTGCCGTCAGCGACACGCCCGACACGTTGACGTGCGTGCCGCGGCCGGCGGCATTGGGAAAGATGATGCGCACGGCGTCGGCCCAGGCCTTCTGCTCCGGGTTCTTGAGCATGGAGGCCATGTAGTAGGTGTTGCCGACGGCGAGATCGCAGAGCCCCGCCTTGACGTCGCGCACCGCCTCGCGGTCGCCGCCGGAGGGTCTGCGCGCGAGATTGGCCTTGAGGCCGGTCAGCCACGTCTCGGTCTCCGCCTCGCCGTGGTGGGCGATCATCGAGGCGACGAGTGCGATGTTGTAGGTGTGCTGGCCGGAGCGAATGCAGATCTTGTTGCGCCACTTCGGGTCGGCGAGCTCCTCATACGTGATCTGATCCAGCTTCACGCGGTCCTTGGAGGCGTAGACGACGCGCGCGCGCCGCGTCAGCCCGAACCACTGCCCGCCGGCATCGCGCAACGGCGCCGGGATCGCGTGTTCGAGCACCTCGGAGTGGACCGGCTGGGTCACGCCTGCCGCGACGGCCTGCAGCAGGAGGCCTGACTCGTTGGTGAGCAGAAGATCGGCCGGGCTGTTGCGGCCTTCCGCCGCCAGCCGCTCGATGAGGCCGCTGGTGGCGAACACCACGTTGGTCTTGATGCCGGTATCTTTGGTGAAGGCGGCGAGCAGCGGATTGATGAGGCCCGGCTCGCGGTAGGAGTAGATGTTGACCTCGTCCTCGGCGCGGGCGGCGCCAAAAACGGCGATGAGGCCGGCGAGGGCGAGGAGAGCGACAGTGGGTGCGTGGCGCTGTTGAGCGCGCAGATACCGCATCAGGGATCTCCAATAGTCGGGGGTCAAGGCCCCGGTATCGGGGGAGATCGGGCCGAACGGCATCTTGAGAGCCGTTCGCATGTTCCATCCCTATCGTGAGGCTGAGCGCACAGTCAACAAAAGTGCATGCAATCCCAATAGATTAGAAATTGTCTAATTCGAACTCAGGTGAATGTGCCGCACGCGCGCGAAGCCGCGCGCTTGTCTGACTTAGATCGGTTTCCACCAGCCCGATGGCGCTCGCCCCTCACCCGGCCGCGCATGCATTCGCATGGATGGCTGGTGACCTCTCCCATCATGTCAGAGCCAAGACGGGAGAGGTGGCGTTGCGACATCTACATGTCTCCGGTGAGGAGCGTGAGCGGGTGCCATACCCACACCCGTCATCCCGGCGGAGGCCGGGACCCACGCCAGTGTCCAAATGCACAACGGTGGCGCGTCTCGTTACTCGCGCTGCCACTCTTGCTACGGTTCGCGTTCTCAAGAGGCAAAAGAGCTTGCTGAAGCTTGCGTGGGTCCCGGCCTCCGCCGGGATGACGTTGGAGGAGGAGCTGCATCTGCGCCAACCGGCCGCCCACCTCGTCTAATTCGCACTCGCGGGCGGCGGCAACGCGCGCTGCGATACCACGCTGGCCTTGGGGAACACGAGCGCCACGACCGTGCCCTCGCCGGGCGTAGAGTTCGATCTCGAGGCGCGCGCCGTTCGCCTTGGCGAGGCTGAGCGCAAGCGGCAAGCCGATGCCGAGCCCGCCGCCGGCCTCCTTGCGCTCAGGTCTCGGCGGCGCCTCCGCGTCGAGTGCGCGCGCGATCTCCTCGGCGCTCATGCCGGGGCCTGTGTCCTGCACCGCGATGAACACGGAGCGGTCGAACCCGAGCCCGGTGACGACGCGTACCTCGCCGTCCTCCTCGGTGAACTTGATGGCGTTGGCGAGCAGGTTGAACAGGATCTGCTTCACCGACATGGCGTCGGCGATGATGCGCGGCAGGCGCGAGTGCAGCTCCTGCACCAGCTTGAGGCCGGCCGCCTCGGCCAGCGGGCGCATGCCGGAGACGGAGCTCTCGGCCACGCCGTTGAGGTCGAGCTCGGCCGGTTGCAGCCCGGCCTCGGCGCCTTTGGGCGCGCCGTCGCCGAGCAGCCGGTTGATCACCTCCAGCGCGTGGCGGGCATTGTCGTGGATGTCGGTGGTGTAGTTGCGATAGCGCTCGTTGCCCATCTCGCCGAAGCGCTGGTCCTTCATGATCTCGGCGGCGAGCACGATGGCGCTCAAGGGCGTCTTGAGCTCGTGCGCGAGCTTGGAGACGGCGGTCGCCTTGTCCTCGGAAGCGGTGCGGCGGCTCCGGCGCTGTCTCCTCTTCGAAGGCGGGCTCGGCACTCATCGCCTCGGCGTCGGCCGGCTCCTCCTTGGATTTGGCAAAGCCCGTGCGGATCGCGCGCGCGATCTTCTTCATGGTGGCGGCGTCGTCGGCCGTTGGCGCGTTGCCGTTCTGGGTGATGCGGGGTGCGGGGGCTGCCGGCTCGTCCTCGGCGCCGACGATTGAGACGAGCACCAATGGCGGCGAGGCGGGCTCGAGCAGGGCGCTCACGTTGCAGAGCAGGCTCTCGGCGCCGTAGGCGGTCCAGAAGATCAAGGGCTCGCGCCGACCGCCGTTGAGGGACTCGTGCATCAGCGCGCGCAGCCGCACGAGGCCCGGCATGGCCGCGTCGAGCGTGCCCGATGCGGCATCCGGGCGGAGCCCCAGCCGCGCCGCGCCCGCGGCGTTGGCCGCCAGCACCTGGCCCCGCGCCGGATCGATCACCCAGGCCGGGGCACGGCAGCGCGCGAGCGCCGCCTCGGGGCCTCGCCCGGTCGTTTGGGGGGATGCGGGCTGTGGGTCGGCATGCATGGACGAAACACCAAGCCTCAAAGTCTGTTAACGCGGTCGGCTGCCGCCGTCCACGAGCCGGATGGCCGGGGCGGTGCTATCCACACTCATTTCGAGATCGCTTCGTCACGGACCCTTGTTATAATTGCATAATGCCCGCCGGCCATGAGCGGGCATCAAAAAGCCCACCCCGGGCGCCGAGGAGGAGAGCCCCCCATGTACGATAAGCCGCAGTTCGAGATTCCCGAGGCCGTACGCGAGCTCGCCGAGCGCAATGTGGAGCAGGCACGGTCGGCCTACAATCAGTTCGTCGACATGGCCCGCAAAGTGCAGGAAACGCTGGCCAAGTCTCAGGGCGCCATGGCGTCGGGGGCGCTGGAGATGCAGACGCGGGTGGCCAAGTTCGCCGAGGAGAACATCCAGGCGAGCTTTGCCTTCGCTTCCGACCTGTCGCGCGCCCGCGACTTGAAGGAATATATCGAGATCCAGCAGCGCTACGCCCAGAAGCAGATGCAGGTCTACGCGCAGCAGGCGCAGGAGCTCGGCAAGCTGATGACCGAGGCGGCCCAGAAGGCGCAGCCCAAGGGCTGACAAGGCTTGGCGCGGCGCTTGGCTGAGCGTTGCCATGCTCAGGCTGCAGAGCGGCCCGGGAGCGCCGGATCGGCGCCGGCGCTGCCGTTTTTCCCTTGACGATGCGGCAGCCGAGGGGGTTTTAAGGGCCGCCGGGCAGGCTACGCTGCTTGCGGGCCCGATTGTGTGCCGCCTTAGCTCAGGTGGTTAGAGCGCTAGATTGTGGATCTAGAGGTCCCCCGTTCAAGTCGGGGAGGCGGTACCAATAAAACATAATAATTTCAAGCTATTACAGCTGGAGACAGCCACAGAAGCAAGGTTGTGCTGCGACGTCGGAGACGGGCCATGAACCAACTCACAGGGGCCTTGTCAATGATAGCCATCAGTCTGTCGTCGGAATTGGCCGGACGACGATGCCGAGCGTGGCCCAAGCGCTTCTTGGGCTCATGCAGGCGTGGACTCGCCTGCTCGCAAGTTGATCAAGGCAATTTCAGATGGCGACAACGCCCGGACGACGCGGATGGGCGCGTCATCTGCGGCTCCAGCTTTCTTCCTGGCCGCTTCGATGGCCTTTTCAGCCACGCCGATTGCGACATTGAAAAATTGAAACGTTGGGGCACTGCTCACGGCGGGTCGCCACGGGGCGCCCTCTACCGGGATAATCGGCGTTCCGGGGATGGTTATCTGAACAACCCACCCGGCCGCTGCTTCTTTATTGATCATGAGGGACTATGGGCTGCACCGAAGAGTAACGCAACCGGTTGTCGGTGGTTCAAACCAACTCGTCCGCGTCAATGAAGACTAACCGGTGCAGGAAGCGCTGCCGCCGCTAGGGCCCCCGCCCGTCGTCGCGCAGGACGATGTAGATCGCCGGGATCACCAGCACCGTCAGCAGCGTCGAGGACGCCAGCCCGAACAAGAGCGAGATGGCAAGGCCAGGTAACCCTAAAAGGACGTCCCAAGCCGGAATATCCCGCGAAGGCTGGCCAGCTCAATCTCGCTATGACTAAAGTGCGATTGGGCGCGATGGCCAAGCTGTTCGTGGGGAAGGAAATGGGTGCACGTGTTTGCGTAACGCTCTGCATGCTTGTCTTGGCGCTCACGTCGGCGCGCGCCTACGATGGCATGGAGAAGGACTTCACCACGTGCACGCAAGGCCAAGGCAAGGTGAGCAATGAGAGCGTCGTGGAAGCCTGCACGCGCCTGATCGACAACGCCGCAAAAGAAAACGAGATGGTCGGCTTCTTCTACGCGATGCGGGCCACGGCCAACGACGACAAGGCATCGAATTGCCGCGACGCGCACAAGGTCCTCGAGCTGAGCAATGACCCGACGTTCGTGAAGGGGGCCAAGACCCTGATCGAGGTGAATTGCTGACGGCTCGAAGCATCCAAGACCGCTCGAGGAACGGCGGGGCGGCGGTGCGACACGAAGACGGCTTCGCCTCGCGTCGCCGGACCACGCGAGCCTAAGCCGGTTCCTTGGCTCCTCGATCGGGTTCAAGCCCCCGCCCGTCGTCGCGCAGGACGATGTAGATCGCCGGGATCACCAGCACGGTCAGCAGCGTCGAGGACGCCAGCCCGAACAAGAGCGAGATGGCGAGGCCCTGGAAGATGGGATCGGTGAGGATCACCGCGGCGCCGATCATGGCCGCGAGCGCGGTCAACAGGATCGGCTTGAAGCGGATGGCGCCGGCCTCCAGCAGGACTGTGCGCAGGGGCTCTCCGCCGGCGCGCCGATTGCGGATGAAATCGACGAGCAGGATCGAGTTGCGCACGATGATGCCGGCAAGCGCGATGAAGCCGATCATCGATGTGGCCGTAAAGGCCGCGCCGAACAGCCAATGCCCCAGCATGATGCCGATCAGCGTCAGCGGCACCGGCGTCAGGATGACGAGCGGCAGCGTGAACGAGCGGAACTGCGCCACCACCAGCACGTAGATGCCCAGAAGCGCCACGGCGAAGGCAGCGCCCATGTCGCGGAAGGTGACGTAGGTGACCTCCCATTCGCCGTCCCAGAGCAGCACCGGCTTTGCCTCGCTCAAGGGCTGCCCGTGCAGGCTGATCTCAGGTCTGGGCAGCGCCCCCCAGTCGTGCTTGTCGATGAGGTCGGCGACCGCCAGCATGCCGTAGATCGGGGCCTCGTACTGGCCCGCGAGCTCGCCCATCACCATCTCGGCGGCCCGCCCGTTGTGGCGGAAGATGGGATAGGACGCCTTCTCGCGTGCGACGTGCACCACGTCGCCGAGCTCCACGATGTCGCGGCTGCCCGGCAGCGCGTTGGCGGGCACCGGCGTCGACAGCGTCTGCTCGTTGAGGGCGAGGTCCTTCTTGGGCAGCTGCACCGCGATCTCTACGGGATAGCGGCCGCCGCCCTTGTGGGAGTAGCCGACCGGCGTGCCGCCGAGGTAGGCGGCGATGGTGTCGTAGACGTCCTGCTCCTGCACCTTGTGGAACTCGAGGTTGTCCTGGTCGATCTTGAAGCGCAGGCGCGGCGCCTGCTCGCGGAAGCTCACGTCGTCGTCGACGATGAAGGGCACGGCGCGGAAGATGGCGCGCACCTGCCGCGCGATCTCGCGGCGCTCGTCGGCGTCCTTGCCGTAGATCTCGGCCAGCAGCGTGGCGATGACGGGTGGCCCGGGCGGAACCTCGACGACCTTCAAGGTCGTGCCTTCGGGTGACGGCAGCCCCTTGAGACGCTTGCGCACGTTAAGCGCGATCTCGTGGCTGGTGCGCTGGCGCTCGCCCTTGGGGGCGAGATTGATCTGCAGGTCGCCCTGCTGCGGCTCGTCGCGCAGGTAGTAGTGGCGCACCAGGCCGTTGAAGTTGAAAGGCGCGGCGGTGCCGGCGTAGGCCTGGATCGAGGACAGCTCTGGCAGATCGGCAAGGCGGTGCGCCGCGGCGGCGAGCACGCGGTCGGTCTCCTCCAGGCTCGCGCCCTTGGGCAGATCGACGACGACCTGCAACTCGGACTTGTCGTCGAAGGGCAACAGCTTCACCGTGACCGACTTGGTCGCAAAGAGCCCGAGTGACGCAAGCGTGGCTGCGCCGACCAGGATCAGGAATGTCAGCGCGCTTCTGCGCGAGGCGATGATCGGGCGCGCCGCTGCGGCATAGTTGCGCCCGAGCCAGCCGCCTTGCGGCGCCTCGATATCGTGCCCGCCGCCCTTGCCGCCGAAGCGCAGCATCAGCCACGGCGTCACGATGACGGCAACGAAGAACGACAGGATCATCGCCGCCGACGCATTGGCCGGAATGGGGCTCATGTAGGGGCCCATGAGGCCCGACACGAACAGCATCGGCAGCAGTGCCGCCACCACTGTGAGCGTGGCAAAGATGGTCGGATTGCCCACCTCTGCCACGGCAGCGATGGCCGCATCGACGCGGCTGCGCTGATCGTGCATGGCCCAGTGACGCGCGATGTTCTCGATGACGACGATGGCGTCGTCCACCAGGATGCCGATGGAGAAGATGAGCGCGAACAGGCTCACGCGGTTGATGGTGTAGCCAAGCAGCCAGGAGGCGAACAGCGTCAGGAGGATCGTCGTGGGGATCACGACGAGGACAACCCCACCCTCGCGCCAGCCGATGGCCACGCCGACGAGCAGCACGATCGACAGCGTCGCCAGCGCGAGGTGGAACAAGAGCTCGTTCGCCTTGTCGTTGGCGGTCTCGCCGTAGTTGCGCGTCACGATCACGTCGACGTCCTTGGGCAGCAGCGTGCCTTTGAGCTCGGCGAGGCGATCGATGATCTGCTGGGAGACGACCACGGCATTGGCGCCGGCGCGTTTGGCGAGCGCGACCGTGACGGCAGGCGTCCGCTTGAGCGTGCCGTCCTCAGCCTTCATGAAGTTCCACGCCTGGCTCTCGAGCGGCTTGGCGCCGACCACGACGTTGGCCACGTCGCGCACGTAGACGGGGCGGCCGTCACGCGCGGTGAGCAGCAGCAGGCCCACGTCGGGTATGCCTTGCAGTGTCTGACCCGCAGCCACGGCCAGGCTCTCGTTCTTCTCGCGTATGCGGCCGGCCAGGAACTCGCGGTTGGCTTGCCGCACTTTGTTCACGAGCTGCGTCAGCGTGATGCCGTAGAGCGATAGCTTCTCGGGGATCGGCTCCACGCGGATCTGGTCGGGGCGTCCGCCGACGATGTAGGAGAGCCCGATGTTGTCGATCTTGGTGAGCTCCACCTGCAGGTTCTCGGCCATCTGGTAGAGCGCGTTGTCCTGGTAGCGGTCGACGCCGGGCTTGGGCGCCAGCGTCAGCGTCACGATCGCCACGTCGTCGATGCCGCGCCCGACGATCAGCGGCTCGGGGATGCCGAGCGGGATGCGATCCAAGTTGGCGCGCACCTTCTCGTGCACGCGCATGACGGCGTCGTCCTCCGGCGTGCCGACGAAAAAGCGCGCGGTGACGATCACGCGATCGTCTTCGGTGTTGGAGTAGACGTGCTCGACGCCGTTGATGCCCTTGACGATGGTCTCCAAGGGCTCGGTCACGAGCTTGACCGCGTCCTCCGCCTTGAGACCGTCGGCGTTGACGAAGATGTCGACCATGGGCACGGAGATCTGCGGCTCCTCCTCGCGGGGAAGCGAGATGAGCGCGAGCAGCCCGAGCGCGAGGCCGGCCAACAGGAGGAGCGGGGTCAGTGGCGACTGGATAAAGGCGCGTGTGAGGACGCCGGAGACGCCGAGACGTGGTCCCTGCGTCATGGCTGCACCAGCCTGTCGCCGGCGGTGACGCCCGCCAGGATCTCGACCTCAGCTGGATCGCCTGAATTCTTTATGTCCTGGATGTCCTGGCCGGTCTGCACGACGACGTCGGCGGTGCTGCCGTCCTTGCGTATCAGCCGCACGTAGTCGAGCCCGAAGCGTTTGAAGACATAGGAGCGGGGCACGAGGAATGTCTGGCGCTTGCCGGCCGATATCCACACGAGCACGCGCTCGCCGACGAAGTAGCTGCCGAGGCCCGGGACCTCCGCGTCAGCCAAGACCTGGCCATTGTCGAGCTCCGGATACACTTGCACGATGTGTCCCTCTGCGAGCTGTTTGTCATCGGCACCGAGGCCGCGCGCGCCGACGCGGACCGGATCGCCGGCCTTGATGAAGCGGGCATGCCGCTCGGGCAGCGCCAGACGCAGCAGGTATTCATTGGCCGCGATAGTGGCGATGGTTTCGCCCGCAAGCACGACGCTGCCTTCCGTGACGGGAACCTTGAGCACGCGCCCGGAGGTGGGGGCGAGCACCTCGCCCTCTTGGCTCTCCGTTTCGATCACAGAGCGATCGGCGCGCGCCGATTTGAGCTCGTTGACCGCCACGTCGTAGCCCGTCTGCGCCTGGTCGAGGCTCGCCTGCGAGGCAAAGCCCTTCTCCTGCAGACTGCGCGCGCGATCGAGCACTGTCTTGGCCGTCTCCAGACGCAATTCGTCGGCGACGATGCGTGCATCGAGCGCCTTGATTCTGAGCGCGAGCTTTGGATCGGTCACCAGCGCCAGCACCTGGCCCTGCTTGACCCAGTCGCCATAGTCGACCTTCAAGGACACGATGGTGCCCGGCGTGCGGACACGGGCCAGGGTCAGATTCTTGCTGCGCACGGTGGCATAGACCGATTTGAGGTCATTGATCTCCTGCGGTTTCACCTCGAAGGAGGGCGCAGCGTCGGGCGCCTCGGCCGCGAGCGCCGCCGTGCCGGGACCCATGCCGAGCAAGCCCATACACAGCGGGCTTACGGAGAGCGCCAGTGACAAAACGAGGCGCGTTGCGCGACTTGCTGGCATTTCCTGGGCTTCCCTGCTTCCTCTGGCTCGGCTGGCGCTGACCTGCGAGCCTCTTGACCTTTATATAAGGCTAATCTAAATTAGCAACTATGAATATTCAAGCCCTGAAGGCGAACAGCACGGAGGCCGAGGAGCTCTTAAAGGCGCTGGCCAATAGCCACCGTCTTATGATCCTGTGCGAGCTCAGGGAGGGCGAGCGGTCGGTGTCGGCGCTGGAGCGGGTCGTGCCGCTGGCGCAGTCGGCGCTGTCGCAGCACCTGGCCAAGTTGCGCGACGGCGGCTTCGTTAGCACCCGGCGCGAGGCGCAAACCATCTACTACTCGTTGGCGGATCAACGCGTGGCGCGTCTCATTGAGGTTCTTCACGAGCTGTTCTGTGCTCCCGCGAAAATTCGAACCAGGAGGAAATCCCCATGACCGTTGGCCGTGCCGTGACGGCATTTGCAGGCTGCATGATCCTCATCAGTCTGGCCTTGAGCCAGATCATGAGCCCCTACTGGCTGTGGTTCACCGCCTTCGTGGGCGCGAACCTGCTGCAGTCGGCCTTCACCGGGTTCTGCCCGGCGGCCATGATCTTCAAGCGGCTCGGCGTGCGCACCGGCACCGCGTTCTGAGACGTCGCTCACCCTAAATCAAGGAGGTCATCATGGCAGCCGATTGGATCGGCATGACAAAGGATCTGCGCGCTGGGCTACGCGAGATGCGCGTAGGCGCGCCCGAGGTGATGAAGGCGTTCGCCGACATCGCTCAGGCGGCGCTGCAGACCAAGGCGCTCGACGCCAAGACCAAGGAGCTGATCGCGCTCGCCATCAGCGTGGCGGTGCGCTGCGACGATTGCATCGCCTTTCACGCCAAAGCGGCGGTCCACCAGGGCGCCAGCAGCGACGAAGTGCTCGAGACGCTGGGCATGGCCATCTACCTGGGGGCCGGGCCCTCGGCGATGTACGCCGCGCACGCGCTTCAAGCCTACCAGCAGTTCGCCGATGCCAAGAAGGCAGCCGACGGGGCGACCACGGCCCAGGCGTGAGGCGCCCGCCTAGGCTGCGTCCCAGCAGACACCCACGCAATAGCGTTGCCCGGCTCGGCTGAGCCAGCCCGTGCTCATGTCGGGGCCGAGACGCCCTTCGAGCACGGGTGCGCTGGGACCCGCATCGTCTTGGAGAAGCTGCGGGAGCGGGTCGCTCGCCAGCGAGCGCCCGAACCGCTTGAGGCGCGCCTCCTTCAAGGTCCAAAGGCGGTAGAAGTGCGCCCGCCGCGCCGCGCCGGCCTGTGCCTGCAGAAAGGCAAAGTCGCGCACGCCGAAAAGATCGGGGTCGATCGCGAGCGCGTCGAGCTCGGGATCGACGCATTCGATATCGATGCCGACGGGAAACGGCGCGACCGCGAGCACGGTCGTGCCCTGAGCGTGGCTGAGCGACAGGTGTAGGTCGTCGCAGCCGCGCACCATCGCCTTGCCATCGGCCAGACGCACGATCGCGCGTCCGGGCAGCAGTGTCTCGATGAGGGTGTCGAGCTCATGCGATGCAAGCCCGCGACGCGCGCCGTCACTTGCCTCCGCCACGGCGACCTCGAGTCCGGGGGGTGTCCCCGGCAGCAGCAGGCGGCTGATCATGGCGCACCTCCCGCGGCGCGTGCGGGCGCGACGGCCGGCGACAGCGCCACCTCGACCAGCTTTGCGCGGTGGACGGCCTTGCGCACGGATCGCGCCGGATTGCCGCGCCACTTGGTGCCCGCGTCGGGGCTCTCGCCCTTCATCAGGAAGGAGTCGGGGTCGAGCACGACGTTGTCGCCCATGCTAACGCCATAGTGCACGAACGCTCCCGCACCGATGGTGCAGCCATCGCCCACCTTGATCCGGTCCGATTTGAAGACGCCCTCCTCCAGCGAGTGTCCGCTGAAGATGCAGGCCTCGTTCAGGTTGGCGAAATCGCCGATTTCGAGCAGCGTCTTGTCGATGAAGAAGCACCCGTCATCGAACACCTTGGCCCCGAGCCGCACCCCCAAGAGACGGGAGATGGCGTTCTTGAGCGGCGTCCCCTTGAAGAGGGCAACGAGCGGGGAGCTCGAATATTTCCAATGCCGCTCGTGCACCCAGAAGTCCTTGTCGTACATGGAGACGACCTGCGGCTTGAGCCTGCCGAACTTGAGGCCGGCGCGCTCGACAAGCGCAAAGAAGAGTATCGAGACCACGGCCGAGGCCCAACCAAAGGCAATGATGGTCGCGGCTCCAAAGGAGCCGTAGTGCGCCAGCGCCACCGCCAGCATGAACAAGTTCACGGCGAAGAGCAGCCAGGTGCACAGGAGATAGCCGACGATGGTGGCGACGTTGTACCGCGTCTTCTCCGCCACCAGCCGGCGCCGGGTCGGCTCATCGACGATCTTGAGGTGCGCATCGCGGTCGACGACACGGGGAATCTCGAAGGCGGGTGAGCCCAAGAGCCCGACGTTCTCGCGCACCGGCCCGTCGGTCGGCACCATGACCTTGGTGGCGAGCAGGCAGTTGGCGCCGACCTTCGCCGCGGCGGGAAAGTTGATCAGATTGCCCAGGTAGTTCTTTGCACCAATGCGAACCTCGCGCAGCGCAAACGAGGAGCTCGACATGGGCGCGTTGATCATCAACAAGCCGTCGGACACCATCGTGCCGCTGCCGATGTCGCACAGGAACGGGTCGTCGTGCTTCTGCGTCATCCCAAAGTTCGAGCCCGTCTGCACCACTTGGTTGAGCCGGTAGCCGATGAAGCGCAGGTAGGGGACGATCAGGGCGCTGTCGCCGAGGAGCTGATTGTAGACGGGCGAGTTGCTCAAGGCCGCGATTGAGCGAAAGACCCAGTAGTGGAACCCGTAGAGGGGGTACGTCGTGTCCTTCCTGATCAGCTTGTGGAACAGCCAGGGCACGGCGCGAACGATCGGCAAGCCGACAAGCAAGGCCCCAAAGAAGAGGACGAACGACACAGCCAGGATCTCGAGCGCCAGCACCGCGAGCTCTGGCGCGCTTTGTGGATCTGCGAGCTGGGCTCCCGCCGACAGGGCGAGGAGATAGGGCACGACGGAGTAGAGGACCAGCACCGGAAGGCCCGCCAAGAACAGGAAGACGCTGGCAAGCTGCAAGGCCGAGAACAGCGCACGCCGGAGCGGCGTGCAACTGCGCGCCTCGACGAAACGATAGTCGGCGCTGGTCTCCTGCGCCGGCGAGCCGTGCCAGTGCTTGCCGGCCGGCACGCGCTGGCCGCTCTGCAAAGAGGACGCGTGCCCGAGCTGCGCGCCGCAGCCCATCTCCGTGTCGATATCCAATACGCTCGCCTCGCCGACGATGGCGTCGTCGCCGATGCGGATGGCGCCCGTATAGATGTAGTTCGCTTGCGCCTTGTAGCCCTGCATCAGGCAATCGGTGCGCAGGATCGTGTTGGCCCCGATCGACAGAAGATCCGTGCATGTGGGAAGGAGCTTGCAGCGGATGACCGTGTTGGCGCCGATGCGCGCACCCAAGAGCCGCAGGTAGAGATTGTAGAGCGGCGTGCCGCGGAACAGCACGATCGGGGCGCTGCCAATGAGAGACTTGACCACCCAGAACCGGAAGTAGCGCCAGGACCAGATCGGGATCGCCTCTTGCTTGAAGCGGCCGATCAGGGCCCATTTCGCCGCGATTGGGATCGCGGACAAGAGCACGAACAGGGCAAAGGCGAAGCTGACGATACGGGCGTAGCTCAGGAGGGGATCGTCGATGCGCGCGTACGTCCACTCGAAGCCCACCACCAGCAACCAGACGAGGAACGAGCCGTAGCCGAGGTAGAAGGCGAGCTGCGCCGCGCCGCATCCGTAGTAGGCGAAGTCGGAGGGAATGCGCAGCGGCAGACGCGTCTCCTCGACGACCTCCTCCTCGGGAATCGCGCTCAAGTGCTGGGCGAGCTTCCCGATCGTCGGGTTGAGGTAGATGTCCTTGATGGCGACGTTCCAGCCCTGCCGGCGCAAGCCTGAGCAGAAGCGCGCCATCAGCAGCGAGTGGGCGCCCAAGTCGTGAAAGAAATTGTCGGTGACGGAGACGCGGTCGATGTTCATGACGTCTTTGAGGGCGCTTGCCAGAGCCGTCTCTCTTGGCGTTCGGGGCGCAACGTAGGCGCCGCCGCCGGCGGCAAAGCGCGGGCCTGAGGGCGCGGGCAGGCTCTTGCGGTCGGCTTTGTTGCTGCCCGTCATGGGGATTGCGGCAAGCTTCTCGAAGTAGGACGGGATCATGTAGCCGGGCAGGCGCGCCTTGAGCACCTGCGCCACCTCGGCAAGCGGCAGCTCGGCTTCGCCCTGCTTCAACGTGTAGTAGGCGACGAGCTCGACCGTCCCCGGCTCTGGCTCGAACGTGTGCACGACGGCGTGCGCGATCTGCGGCAGCTGCGCGATGACCGCCTCGATCTCGCCCAGCTCGATGCGGTAGCCGCGCAGCTTGACCTGCGTGTCGATGCGGCCGTGGAACTCGACCTCGCCGGCCTCGTTGATGCGGCCGACGTCGCCGGTGCGGTAGATGCGCTTTGACGGGTTATTGGGAAGCCCGAGAAAGTCGGGGATGAACTTCTTGGCCGTGAGGTCGTCGCGGTTGAGGTAGCCGGCGGCCAGCCCGATGCCGGCAATGCCGATCTCTCCGAGCGCGCCGCGGGCGAGCGCTGCATCCTTGTTCTCGTCGAGGATGACGATTGCGTAGGTCGGCAGGGGTGAGCCGATGGTCACCGGCTTGTCGGGGTAGAGCTCGGTCAGCGTTGCCGTGACCGTCGCCTCGGTCGGCCCATAGGCATTGAGGATCGTGCGTCCCGGCCGATGCCAGCGCTGAACGAGGTTGTGGGGGCAGGCCTCGCCGGAGACGAGCAGGATGCGCAGATCGGGAAGGTCCTTCTCGATGGTCGCAAGCAGCGTCGGCACGCAGGCCAGATACGTCACTTTGCGCTCGATGAGGAAGCAGGCGAGGTCGTCGCCGACGAGGCTCGCGCCCGGTTTGCCGGGGACGAGCGTTGCGCCTTTGAGAAGCGGAACCCACAGCTCCTCGACCGAGAAGTCGAAGGCAATGGTCATGCCCTGATAGGCGCGATCGCCCTGCGCGACGCCGTAGACCTCGCCGGCGACACGCACGAAATTGCAGATGCTCGCGTGCTCAATCGCGACGCCTTTGGGGTTCCCGGTCGTGCCCGACGTGTAGATGATGTAGCAGAGCTCATCCTTCGCCGCCGGCCGCTCGCTTGGCGTGAGGCGCTCTGGGCGCTGGGCGCCGATCTCGTTGCAGGCGGCATCGAGGTAGATCTTCGGTCGCTCGAAGGGCGCGAGCTTGTCGGCGAAACCCGACATCGAGACGATCGCCTTGACGCCGGCATCGGCCAGAATGAAGGCGATGCGCTCTGAAGGAAAGCTTAAGTCGAGCGGCACGAAGGCGGCGTTGACCTTCATCACCGCGAGCAGCGCGACGTAGGCCTCGACCGTCTTGTCGAACAGCAGTCCGATACGGTCGCCCGACGTCAGGCCCTGAGCCAGCAGGTGGCGGGCAGCCCTGTTGGCGCGCTCATCGAGCCAGCGGAACGACACCGTTCCATTGTCGGTGATGACGGCGGCGTGCTCCGCATCGCCGGCGGACGCCAAGGCGTCGCAGCGCTGCTCGAAGAGATGATCGAGCCGCTCGCCGTTCTTCCAACGAATGGCGTTGTCCGCAGTCCGGCAGACGAGCATCTCGCCTCCGCTCGCATGGCGCCGATCAGACAAGGAGCTTGAGCTCGGGCGGGTGGCTGCGCACCACGGTCGGGCCGCGCATGCCCGCACCGAACTCCTCCGTGAGCGAGCGTGCCAGGATAGCCAGGCCCTCGTCCAGCTCCGCGTACGAGGTGGTGAGCGGCATCATGCACTTGATCACCTCGTCCTCGGGGCCGCAGCGCTCGATCATGAGGCCGTGCTGAAAGGCCCGCTTGGTGACGGCGGCAGCGCGCTTCGCGTCGGCGCAGCGCACGCCGATCATCATGCCGCGGCCGCGCACGTCGATGAGGTCGGGCGCGAAGCGGTCGACGAGAGCTTCGAGGCGTTTGCGCAGGTGACGACCTTTCTTGCGCACGCTCTCGGCGAAGTCCGGCGTGCGCCAGTAGTGCTCGAGCGTCGCCGTTGCCGTGACGAAGGCGTGGTTGTTGCCGCGGAACGTGCCGTTGTGCTCGCCCGGCTTCCACACGTCGAGGTCGGGCCTGATCAGCACCACGGAGAACGGCAGGCCGTAGCCCGACAGCGACTTCGACAGCGTGACGACGTCCGGCTTGAGGCCCGCCGGCTCGAAAGAGAAGAAGGTGCCGGTGCGGCCGCAGCCGGCCTGGATGTCGTCGACGATCAGCACGATCTTGTGCTCGTTGCACAGGGCCTGCAGGCGGCGCAGCCATTTGGCGCTCGCCACGTTGAGACCGCCTTCGCCCTGGACCGCTTCGAGGATGACGGCGGCCGGCAGCTCTATGCCGCTGCAGGAGTCCGTGAGCATGCGCTCGAGCTGCTCCAGCGTGTCGATGCCGTCAGCCGAGGTAGCCGTCGTACGGCATCGCCGTCGCGCCTTGCAGGGGGACGCCGGCGGCGCGGCGGAAATACTCGTTGCCGGTCACCGCGAGCGCCCCGAGCGACACGCCGTGGAAGCCGTTGGTGAAGCAGATGACGTTGGTGCGCCCGGTGGCTTTGCGGGCGATCTTCAATGCCGCCTCCACCGAGTTGGTGCCGGTGGGTCCGGTGAACTGGATCACGTAGTCGAGGCCGCGCGGCTCCAGCACGATCTCCTGCATGGCCTCCAGGAACCTCTCCTTGGCGACCGTGTGCAGATCGAGGCTGTGCGTGATGCCGTCGTCTTCGATGTAGGCGATGAGCGCCGCCTTCAGAAGCGGATTGTTGTGGCCGTAGTTCAAGGAGCCGGCGCCGGCGAGGAAGTCGAGATGGCGGCGGCCGTGCACGTCGAACAGCTCGGTGCCGACCGCACGCTTGAAGATGTGCGGGAAGGCGCGCGCGTAGGATTGCACCTTGGATTCATAGCGGACGAAGACGTCGTTCTCGGCAACGAGCGCGTCCTTCGCAACGGGTAACATCGTCTCTTCACTCCTCACCACTCGTCCGGCCGCGCGGCCGGCTACTCGTCTACGCCGCTTCTTTCCGCACCAAGTGCGTCGCGATGATCTGCGCGTCCGCTCCGAATTCGCTGCGGATGAACCTCAGAGCCGCTTCCTGGCTCGCCGTCGCTTGGGCCGTATCGGGATTGGGCCAGCGCAAGATCACGGGGCAGCTTGCACTTTCAGCGAATGCGTTGGAGCATCGCGGATCGAAGCTGAACCCGGCCTGATAGGGGTGGTCGTCTCCGGTTCACATTGGGGCGTCTTCCGGGGCGCAACCTAGGGGCGGCAAGGGAGCATCGCTGTCTCGTTTCGAACACACCTTCGGCTCTTTTTTCCCGTCACCTCGCTGCTTACCTGGAACCTGCCTGCGAACCTGACCGCTCGCCTGACCGCTAACCCTGCAGCCGGCGTGCCAGCCCCGAGGGCTTCCGGTTCGATCCGGGATGCTCGGATTTGCGGCCGCGGGAGTTCGAGGGGAGTGCCGATTTGGACCAAGCGGGACTTGGGACGAAATCTGGGAGACCGAGATGGGACATGCCGGCAGACGCCTGCTCTTGGCCGGGGTGGGCTTCGCCGTGGTCTGGGTCGCCGTCCTGGGTGGCGTCGCTAGCTTTCGCGCCACGCGGGATCAAGGGACAGAGGGCGCCAGCCGCTATGCCCGGCTGAACGGCGTTTGGCGCTCGCGCGGCTACGGCTGGTTGTGGGTCATCGGCGAGGGGCGGGTACGCGTCTTCGACGAGAGCGGCCCCTATTGCGTCGCCCGTCCGGACGTTCGCCGGAAGCTCGAGGACCTGGACGATGACGTCGACCTGAGCGAGGACGGGCAACAGCTGCGCTTGGCGCGCGGGGATCCGGCCTACCGCTTCACCTTCGACAAGATCGCTGCGCTGCCGCAGGCATGCTCGGGCACTCCGGACAGCACGCCCTCGGCCGTCATCGCCGCCCTCGGTCATATCTTCGCTGCGCACTACGCTTTCTTCCGCGTCCGCCACGTCGACTGGCCGGCGCTGCTTTCCGTCGCCAGGGAAAGGGTGACGGCAGCCACCATGTCGCAGTCAGATCTCCTGCACGAGATGGGCGCGCTGCTCGCGCACATCGACGATGACCACGTGACCCTGGTTGCTGATATCGGCGGCGAACGCTTCGAGTGCGACCCGGGCCGGGCAAAGCTGTTCCGATCCGGCAGCGCCGTTGCGTGCCCCAAGCAAACGCAAGAGGACGGCGCCGTCGCCTGGTTGCAAAAGTCCGTCTGGGATCGGCAGGACGAGGACGAGCTTCTAGGCCGGACCGCGCACACCACCGCCAACGGCAACATCAAGTACGGCCTCATCGGCGATCACATCGGCTACTTGAGCATTCTTTCCATGGAGGATTTCGCTCGCGGCGATGGCGATGACGCTACCGCTTTGGAGCAGGCGCTGGACGAGGCCATGGAGCTGTTCAAAGACGCCAAGGCCGTGATCGTGGACGTGAGCCTCAACGATGGTGGAGAGGATGTCCTTGCCCGAGCCATCGCGGCGCGCTTCGCCGCGCAGCGAACGCTCGTCTATTCGAAATCTGCCGGCGACGCTCCCCGAGCGCGCCCACAGGCGATCTTTCTGGAGCCCGGCAGTGGCCCTCGCTACACCGGGCCGGTCTACCTGCTGACGAGCAACGTGACCGTCAGCGCCGCCGAGGTCTTCACCATGGCCATGCGCGCCTTGCCCAACGTCACGCACGTCGGGCAGACAACGCGCGGCTCGTTGTCGGACGTTCTAACCAAGCGGCTGCCGAACGGCTGGCTCGTCACCTTGTCGAACGAGGTCTATCTCGACGCCGAGGGCAAGGCGTGGGAGGGGGCGGGGATTGCGCCGACGATTTCCATTCCGGTCTTTACCGGCGATGCCGACGTGGCCGGATCGCATGCGCGGGCCATACGCGCCATCCTCGCGCGCGTCGGCGAGCCTCACATCTGAATGTAGGCGCGGCCGGTCTTGGGGTCGCGGCCGCCGCGGTACACATACGTCTTGTGCGTTGACGGGTCGGCACTCTGGTCGGCACTGGCCGTCCTCGAGTCCGCCTGCTGTGGCGCTGTCGCAGAGTTGGGCGTCGTCTCGACACGCGTGCCGTCGAGCCGCCAGGCGGGAGCGGGCTGGTACGCAACCGGGCTTTCGCAGGCGCCGGCGAGCAGCGCTACGGTGCTCGCAGCCGCGACCGCAATGAAGCGCGTCAGTCGCAGGGGGTTCCTTTGCATGGGTCCGCGCGGCATGGCTGCCTCCGACGTCCTTTCGCTTCGTCCTTTAGAACGTAGGAATTGGACCAGGAGTTCCCTAGGCCGTCCGGGTGCGACGTAGCGCTCAGGCGGGTCGAGCCGCGGCGGCCATGTAGTTGACGTCGCAATCGGGATCGAGCCGCCAGTTGTCGTGCATCACGTCGTAGACGATCCCTGAGAAGCGCGGGGCCTCGAGCCCGGCCGCCTCGAGGTGGCGCCTAAGCTCCGCCGGCGTGATGAAGCGCTGCCAATCGTGCGTGCCGCGCGGCAGCCAGCCGAGCACGTACTCGGCCGCGACGATCGCCAGCGCATAAGACTTCCACGTGCGGCTGAGGGTCGAGAGCACGAGCATGCCGCCGGGACGCACCAGCTGGACGATGGTCTTGATGAAGGCGCCCACGTCCGGCACGTGCTCGATAACCTCCAGGCACACGACGGCGTCGAACCGCTCGCCTGCCGCGACCAGCTCCTCCGCGCGGGCGGCGCGGTAATCGATCGCCAGCCCCTGAGCCGAAGCATGCCGGCGCGCGACGGCGATGGCATCGGCGGTGGGGTCAATCCCGGTGACGCGGGCGCCGAGCCGTGCGAGCGGCTCCGAGACCAGCCCCCCGCCGCAGCCGACGTCGAGAAGGGTGAGTCCCGCCAAAGGGTTGAGCCCGCCCGTCGTCCGGCCGAAATGGCCAGCGAGCGTGTCGCGGATGAAGCTGAGCCGCGCCGGTCCCTGCTGGTGCAGCGGCCGGAACTTGCCGCCCGGGTCCCACCACTCGCCGGCGAGGCGCGCAAAGCGCTGAACCTCGCGCGGGTCGAAGGTCGGTCCCGCCTCTGTGGTGGATGCAAGGAGAGGTGCGCTCTGCATGTCGAGCGCGATACGGGGCCGAGAGCGCCGGCTTGTCAAGGCAGGGGGCCCCAGGCCTCGGGCCTTTGGGCCCAGATATTGTGGGCCGCATATTGCGGGGCTGATCCGATCCCGTTAAGAGAACGGGCCGTAACCGGGATTTCTATTCGCTCAAGGCCGTTTACGCCGATCGGGCCGGGCTTCGTCGCCCGCGGCCGGCGCCCAGCGGGGCAGCTCCAGCAAGACTCGATACTACGGGCGCGGAAAGGCGCACACGGCGGGAAACGCGAATGGCTGTGGTAGTCATGAAGTTCGGCGGCACGTCCGTCGCCAACATTGAGCGCATTCGCAACGTCGCCCGCCACGTCAAGCGCGAGGTGGACGGCGGGCAATAGCGTGGCGGTGGTGGTCTCCGCCATGGCGGGGGTGACCAACCAGCTCGTCGCCTATGTGCGGGAGGCCTCCGTCCTCCACGACGCGCGCGAGTACGACGCCGTGGTGGCGACCGGCGAGCAGGTCACGGCCGGGTTGTTGGCCATCGTGCTGCAGTCGATGGGGCTGCAGGCGCGCTCCTGGCAGGGCTGGCAGATCCCGATCACGACGACGGCTGCCCATGGTGCGGCGCGCATAACAGGAATTGATGGGTCGGAGATTTCCCGCCGCCTCAAGCAGGGCGAGGTGGTGGTGGTGACGGGATTCCAGGGCATCGAGCCGGAGCGTCGCCGCATCGCAACATTGGGCCGCGGCGGGTCCGACACCAGCGCGGTTGCGATGGCCGTCGCGCTGAAGGCCGATGTATGCGACATCTACACCGATGTGGACGGCGTTTACACCACCGACCCCCGCATCGTGCCCAAGGCGCGCCGGCTGCCGAAGGTGTCCTATGAAGAGATGCTGGAGATGGCCTCGCTCGGCTCCAAGGTGCTGCAGACCCGCTCA
This sequence comes from uncultured Alphaproteobacteria bacterium, assembly GCA_963728165.1. Lineage (GTDB taxonomy): Bacteria > Pseudomonadota > Alphaproteobacteria > Rhizobiales > Hyphomicrobiaceae > Hyphomicrobium_A. Next base: position 1,119,093 of record CAVSIY010000006.1, read on the forward strand.
GTCGAGCTCGCCATGGTCAACCGGATGAGGGTGCGCGTGCTCTCGAGCTTCGTGGCGCCGGAGGCCATGTCGCCGGTGCACGTGGACCGGCTGGAAGATATCGGCACTATCGTTTGCGATGAGGATGAGATCGTGGAGAGCCAAGTCGTCAGCGGCATCGCCTACGTGAAGGACGAGGCGAAGGTGACGCTCATCAAGGTGGAGGACAAGCCCGGCGTTGCCGCACGCATCTTCGGGCCGCTCTCCGACGCCAATATCAACGTCGACATGATCATTCAAAGCGTGACGCCTGACGGCAAGCATACCGACATGACCTTCACCGTGCAGGCGAGCGAGCTGCCGCGCACGCTCGAGGCCTTGAAAGGCGCCAAGAAGGACATCGGCGATTTCGAGGTGAAGAGCTCGGCCGACGTCGCCAAGATCTCCGTGATCGGCATCGGCATGCGCAGCCACGCCGGCGTCGCAGCCCTCATGTTCAAGGCGCTGGCCGACAAGAGCATCAATATTCTGGCCATCACCACGTCCGAGATTAAGATCAGCGTGCTGATAGATGCCGCCTACGCCGAGCTTGCTGTCAGGACGCTGCACTCTATTTACGGTCTCGACGCGGATTAGTGTGATGATCGAGAAATTCGCCAGGCTGGCCGCAATGGTGCGAGCGAACTTCTCGATCTGAATGTCAGCACTAGCATCCGCAACCCCCGCGGGGATTTGGCGGCGCGGCTCTCGGTGCACTCAACCGAGTCTCAGGGCCGCCGTACCCCGTGAATTTTACCGGACGGCACGAGCCATGCAGAGGCGAGGCGACGAGCCACGAGTTCTGACATCCGAGCCGGCGCTGCGTGTCATCATGCGGCGTCTGCGCGAGATCATGTCCGAGCCCGGCGACGGTCAGGCCCGCCTCAACAAGATCGTCAAGCAGATCGCCGGCGTGATGGTCACCGAGGTGTGCTCCATCTACCTGAAGCGCCAGGACGGGTCGCTGGAGCTGTTCGCGAGCGAGGGGCTCAACCCCGGCTCGGTGCATGCAACCCGCATGAAGCGCGGCGAAGGTCTGGTCGGGCGCTGCGCCGAGCTCAACATCACCGTCAACGAGCCCGAGGCCTCGAGCCATCCCGCCTTCTCCTATCGCCCCGAGACGGGCGAGGAGATCTATCACTCGCTGCTCGCCGTTCCGATCCAGCGAAGTGGTCAGGTGCTCGGCGTGCTCGTCGTGCAGAACCGCGCGCAGAAGGAATATTCCGACGAGGACGTCGAGGTGCTGCAGACCACCGCCATGTTCATTGCCGAGCACCTGGTGACGGGCGCGGTGGCGGGGGCGGGCACTGCGGTCGAGCTCGGCAAGTCGCTGTCGGCGGTGATCCAGGGCGAGCCCATCTCCGAAGGGGTGGCGCTCGGCCATATCGTGCTGCACGAGCCGCGCATCGTCGTCACCAAGCTCATGGCCGAGGACCCCGCCGAGGAGCTCTTGCGCCTCGACGCGGCCATCGCCAGCTTGAGGGCCTCGCTCGACGAGATGTTCGGGCATGAGCATCTGGCCAGCGCCGGCGAGCACCAGGACGTGCTCGAGGCCTACCGCATGTTCGCCCACGACAAGGGCTGGGAGCGGCGCCTGCGCGAGGCCGTCGAGGGCGGGCTGACCGCCGAGGCGGCGGTGGAACGGGTGCAGAACTCGACGCGCGCGCGCATGCTGCGCCAGAACGACGCCTATTGGCGCGAGCGCCAGCGCGACCTTGCCGATCTCTCCGACCGCCTCTTGCGCATCCTCGCGGGCCGCATCACCAGTGCCGACGAGCCCTCGAAGCTGCCGCCCGATGCCATCTTGGTGGCGCGCACGATGGGGCCGGCGGAGCTCCTGGACTACGACCGCAAACGGCTGCGCGGGCTCGTGGTCGAGGACGGCAGCGGGCAGAGCCACGTCGCGATCGTCGCCAAGGCTTTGGGCATAGCGGCGGTCGGCCAGGCAGCCGGCGTGGTGGAGCGCGTCAACGCCGGCGATGCGGCGATCGTCGACGCGATGACGGGCGAGGTGCACTTGCGCCCCTCCTCCGACGTCATCGCTGCCTACTCCGACAAGGTCCGCTTCCTGGCGCGGCGGCAGCGCCAGTACCGCGCCTTGAAGGACGTTGCGGCCGTGACCAAGGACGGCGAGCGGGTCGAGCTGCACATGAATGCGGGGCTCCTCGTCGACATGCCGCACTTGAAGGAATCGGGCGCCGACGGCGTCGGGCTGTTCCGCACCGAGCTATTATTCATGCTGTCTGCCACGCTGCCCAAGCTGGAGCAGCAAATCGCCTCCTATAAGGCCGTCGTCGCCCACGCCGGCGACAAGCCGGTGGTGTTCCGCACGCTCGATATCGGCGGCGACAAGGTGCTGCACTATCTGCGCCAGCCCAAGGAGGAGAACCCGGCCATGGGCTGGCGGGCGGTGCGCATGGGGCTCGACCGGTCGGCGCTGTTGCGGACGCAGCTCAGGGCCTTCATGCGCGGCGCCGCCGGTCACGAGCTGCGCGTCATGATCCCGATGGTCTCGATGGCGCAGGAGATGGATCAGGTGCACGAGCTCCTGGACAAGGAGCTCGGCATCCTGAAGGCCAAGGGCTACGAGGCGCCCAAGCGCATCGCGGTCGGCGCCATGATCGAGGTGCCTTGTCTGCTGTTCGAGCTCGATGCCCTGATGAAGAAGGTGGATTTCGTCTCGGTCGGCTCCAACGATCTGTTGCAGTTCATGTTCGCGGCCGACCGCACCAACGCGCGCGTCGGCAGTCGCTATGACTCGCTGTCGCCGGCACCGCTCAGAGCCTTCAAGGCGCTGGTGAAGGCGGCCAAGAAGCACAAGGTGCCGCTCACCTTGTGCGGGGAGATGGCGGGGCGCCCCGTCGAGGCGCTCGCCCTCATCGCTTTGGGATTTCGCTCACTATCGATGGCGCCGGCGTCCATCGGACCGGTCAAGACCATGATTCTGTCGCTCAACGCCGCGCGCGCCACAAAATTGCTCGACGAGCTCATCAGAAAGGGTGCGCTCGACATTCGCGAGCAGCTCGAAGCCTTCGCCAAGTCGGAAGGCATCGAGGTTTGATCGCAGCGCTGCCGGGCGGCGGCCTTGAACAAAAATGAGGTGGTCTACCCGAGGGGCTCTGCGCCTTTGACAAGTCGCGGTTTTTGCCAGACGATGGTCGGTGGGGGAATTTCAAGACCGATGCTAACGGGCGTTCGTCATGCGTAATGGCTACGAGCCGGCGAGGCCGCATTACGGCCCGCGCCCGCAGAGCGCACGTTTCGCCACGCCGGTGCGCGCCACCGTCCAAGGCCAGTCGATGGCGCAGGAGGTCGGGCGCTTTTTCCAGGATCTGAGGCGCGCGTTCGGCGCCAGCCAGGCGCAAATCGCCGGGCGTCTTGCCACCCGCGTCGACATCGTCGCGGCCTTGGAGGCCGGGCAGGTGCGCAGCCTGCCGCCGTGGCCGGAGACCTGCCGCATCGTCAGAAACTACACGCACATGGCCGGGCTCGACCCGCGGCCCGCGCTCACCTCGCTGGAGCTGCTGCTGCAGGCGTCGGCCCACAATCCGGTCGCGGCGGTGGCGCCGGCGCGGCGCCCGCGCCGCCGGGCCGAAGTCGCCGACGAGCCGGTGCGCTCCGCCATCCTCAGCAGCCTCAGGGAGGCCTGGGAGGGCCGCGTCGGCCAGGCGATGCGCCTGCTCGTCGTCGTCACCGTTCCGGTCACCATCATCCTGCTCGTGACCCAGACCGCCGTCCTGGAGGCGGCCGTCGCCCAGCTGCCGCCGTCGATCGCGCGCATCGTGCGCGGGGCCCAGAACTACGTCATCGTGCGCTTTGCGCCCATCCGCGACGGCCTGCGCTGGATCGACGTGCCCGACCCGCGCACGCGCCGCGGCGATAAATTGCGCAGCACCGCCCGATCGGAATAGGTCGTATACTAGAGGTGCGGTCAGGCGCCTCTGTCCGCTCTGTTAGTGACTGGTCACGGAGGGGGAGCCATGATCGTCGATGTCGCGGTCTTTGTCGTCGCCCTGCTCTCGGGGCTGCTCGTCATGTGGCGGGGGGTGCGACGTACGTTGCTCTCGCTCCCGGCGCGCTTGATATTTTCTTTGGTTCTGGCCTGGTTGATTTCGAGCCTTGCAGTCCTCTATTGCGTCGTCTACCAGCCATCTCTTCTCGACGCGATGGTGAACCGTATTGGCCTTCCAAGCCCGATCGTGCTGGGCTACGCCGGTTGGATTGTTTTCGTCATTTTGCTGGCAGCGCTGCTGTTGGTCTTGAGCCGCATCAGAGCGCACGTGCTGAAAGAGAATTCTGATCACGACGTCGGTACGATGACGCGAGCGGCGCGGTTCGTTTTCGGGGCTGCATCCGGGGTATTGCTCGTGCTTGTTTTCGCTGTGCCGACGTTCATGTTTTATGAGGCCTTTGTCCCCGATCCCAACGAGCTGGCCTCCCAGTTGAGCGGATCGATCTCGCTGCCGTTGATCAAACGTATAGGCGACGCTATGAGGCCATTGCTCGAGCGCTCGCTTCCACTCTTCCTTGTCAGAAGCGCCCGAGCAGGGCGGAGCAGAGCCCGCGCCTTAGCTGCGGGGTGCCTGCTCATTTCCCGATTATGCCGGTCGGCAACGGCAAGCGGCGCGTCTTACGCGCGCTTCGGTCTCTTCTGAGCGCGGGCGGGGCGGGCGGCGGCCTGCTTCGACACCGCAAAGCGTTGGCGGTAGCGCGCAATTCCATTGTTTGGCGAATGTGACAGATTTAATATTCTACGGAAGCAGTCTTGTTATACGCATTGCGCGTTCCGAACTTGGAGTGATGGACAGGCGGCTATTGTCTGGGCTTTCGCCTTAAGCAAGCGGGGAGCAAAAAAGTCCAACCCTCAAGGAGGACCCCTATGCTGAGCTTAGATCCAGCAAATCCTGTCAACAAGAAGCGGATCAAAGAGTCGATTACGAACGCGATCGCCAAACAGGTAGCCGGCTCCAGTCGGGAAGACATTGCACTACGCGTAGAAGAAACCTACGAGAGAATGCTTGTTGGCGCGGCCATTTTTGCGCATGTCCCCTCGCTCACGGCGGGGTCAGTTAGACGCGACGTGGTTGCGAGTATGCACGGTCGGTCTAAGGCTCGGGCCGGATAAACGGGTTTCCCAATGCGACGCGAGGAGTGCTCGCGCTTGTTTCACGGGGCTCCTCAAGCGCGCTTCGGCTTTTTCTGGGGGCGGGCGGGGCGGGCCGCAGCTTTTCCCGACGTGTTCAGCGCCACGCCAGCGCGAATGAGCGCCTTGAACGCTTTCTCATCGATCTTGTCGCCCTCGTGGATATCGATGGCGCGCCGCACGTTGCCGTCGAGGCTGGCATTGAAGAGCCCTGCAGGGTCCTCGAATGCGGCGCCCTTGGCGAAGGTCAGCTTCACATAGGTCTTGTAGGTCTCGCCGGTGCAGAGGATGCCGTCGTGCTCCCACACCGGAACGCCCATGGGGTTCGACGGCTTGCGCCATTTCACCGCCTCGACCACGTGCGCGTCGGCCTCGTGGATGAGCTTGCGGACCCGCGCGAGCGTCTCGCCGCGCCAATCGTTCAGCGCCGCGATGCGCGCATCGATGAGCTGGGAGGGAGGGGGCGCACATTTGTTTCTTCGAGCCGCTCTTGCTCTCTTCATGGGCGTGACCATGATCATCCAACTGATAGATTGCCCACCAACGACTGCGCGCACGAAAGATGGTCGTAAATTGCCGTCCCAACCTACGTTGTCCGCTGCGCGGCCCGGCACCTACGCGCCCCCACGTCATCCTCGGGCTTGTCCCGAGGACCCACCGAGCCTCATACTCCCACGCCCGAGCTGCTTCCAATCGGATTAGATGCCCGTCAGGGCGCGAAGCCAACCGCGCAAAGTCTGGCTTGACAATTGGTAACACAAAGGTTACTTATGTGCCCAGGGTCGTAGAGTATCTGAACGCTCGAGGGACCTCTCCTTACGCGGCATGGTTCGGCACCCTTCCGGCGGAAGCCGCCGCGAAAATCACGGTGCATGTGCTCCGGCTCGAGCAAGGGAACATGTCCAACGTCGCCCCCGTCGGTGAAGGCGTCTTGGAAAAGAAGATCGACTATGGCCCCGGCTACAGGATCTATTTCGGGCAAGACGGCCGGGATTTGATCGTCTTGCTGGGCGGCGGCTCGAAGAAGGGCCAGCCGGCCGATATAGCGGCCGCCAAGGAGCTCTGGAAAGACTACAAGGCGCGAAAGCGCCAGCTGCAGAAGAAGAAGTGAAGGATAGCATGGCACTGACGCGCGACTTCAAGGAGACGGTTCGGGCCCGCGCCGCGCAGGACGGGGCCTTTCGCCGTGCGCTCCTGCAAGAGGCCATCGACGCGATGCTGGAAGGCGACGTCACGACCGGCAAAGCCATCCTGCGAGACTTCATCAATGCGACGGTGGGCTTCGAGGAATTGGGCGCCGCGACCAAGAAGTCGCCGAAGAGCCTGATGCGCATGCTCGGAGCCGCCGGCAATCCGCAAGCGAACAATCTCTTCGAGGTTCTGGCCTTCCTGCAGAAAGAGGAGAAGGTGCGGTTGACGACGCAAGCGACGCGCGTGCGTTGAGCGCTGCCCGCGCTGCCCCGCGCGCTTGCGCGAGGGTTGGGGTAGGGGCAACCGCCTCGGCCGCTGCGCGTCGGCCTCGTGGATGAGCTTGCGGACGCGCGCGAGCGTCTCGCCACGCAATAAGAGAGTGCCGCGATGCGCGTCGCCGGCTTCCGGATTGGTCCGGTCCCCCTCAACTCCCTGGAGACCCCAAGACCAGCGATACCGGAAACCGACTTACTGATCCGTCGTCGGGACTGAAGATGGAGACGGATAAGACTGCCAAAGCCGCCCTCGGCCAAGCCAACAAGCCGCGCCACAAAGCCATGCGCTCGAAACCCGCGGCTGAGAGGCCCGATCCCGTCGCCAAGACGCTCCTACGCCCGGACATTGCAGGTCCGTCGGCACTTCTTGTAATGCGGCCGTTCAGCAGGATGGGATATACGCGGCTGACACATCGGAAGCGGAAATGCTTCCCATTGTGCAAACTCTTCGAGCGTGGCCGTGCTCAAGCGGACGGCCTTTCTGAGATTGGGGAGGTCGTACCGAAACCGCATATACTAAAGCGGTGGTTGCAGGAGATCAGGGGCAAACTGCACGCACGAAATCGACGAACCTCCATCTAGCCACGTGAGCCCCGAAATGGCCGCGATTGGATCGAGCAATTCCGGCGAACTGTATCTGCCCCGGATCAAGTTCACAAGTTCTGGAAACGGGTCCTCGACCTGCTCAACAGGTGTTGAAGCCGACCACCATTCTACCGATGCGGTCTCAATAGCTGAAACGAGCATCAACCATGAAGCGATGTGATCCAAAGCGGCGATCCAAATGGCCTGCTGATACTGCCTAGCCGCTTTGATCAGAGTGTTCGTTTGGTTTAGCGGTTCGATCCGGAAAGCTATGCAGCGGCTGAAGGTGCGCATTGAGATTGACTGGTTCCTTCAGGCGCGGGACCTGCGTTCGGCCTTCGAGCAAGAGCTGCGGATCAAGTCTGCCACCGGCACGAAGAGGGCGACCGAATTGGTCTCCGTCCTTTGTAAGCTGCCTATTTGCACCACCGGCTATAATCTCGCGCCAAGAAACAGAGACGCGATGGCAGCGATCTCATCCAAATAATCACCCCCATGTAGTGCTCGAGAGTCATCTTCCATAGGAAGTTGAGGCGCTCAGGCGGTGCCTTCGTAGTGATGGCTCACCCGGGCGACGACGGCGGGTTTGAGTGCCTTGCTCGGATCACTACCCGCATGCGCGACCGTGTTCACGAACGCATAGGGGCCCATGTCAGGCATTTCCCCCCTGACCCACGTCGGTGAACAGCGTGGCTTCTGTTGCGCCCTGCCAAGGCTCGTCACGTCGGAGGCGTTGCCAATTCTCGTAGATGTAGCTTGCAGAGACCGTTGAGTTTGCTTGTGTAGCGGCCGTGGTACTTGCGGGCGTTACTCCCGTGCGCATTGCTGTGCCTCCGTTGGGCCGATATGCACCGCGCCACAGCAATCGAGGCTCGCCCTCACCCCTCCGCCGCCGCGCCCGCCGCAGCCTGATGAAGCCGTAGAAAAACCCAAGCCACAGCACGATCGAGAGGCCGTAGAAGACGATCACGCGCAGCGACCACAAGGGCCAAGAGCCGGCGTGGCCGATGGCGATCACGTTGGGGTACTTGGACAAAAGCGTGGAGCGCCACCGGTTCCACAGCAGCGTCATTTCCGTGTTGCGATCCTGGGCGGTCTTGGCGTCGTTGAAGACCCGCTCGCTGTTGCGCTTCAACCACCACCAGGAATCGTCGTTGATCAGCTCCATCCCCCGGTCGGACCGGTTGCGCATGTAGATGTATTCGATGTCGGTCGTGTTGCCGCGCGAGTCGGGATCGCTGCGGCGCACTTCCGTTCCCGTGACGAGGCCGGTCGTCCACGTTGGACGTGCGTATTCCCATCCAAACCAGAGCGGCACACCCACCACGAGGGCAGCGATGGCCAGCAGGGGGCTGCCCCCGCGCCACAGAAAAAAGGCAAGCACCAGAACTGCGAGCAGGACGAGGTAACCGAAAGACAACCAAGCCTGGAGCATCGCTCAAACCTCACCTTGGGTTAGACTCGGGAAGCGGTCGAGCCGCCGTTTCAATGTAGTCGATCCGGCCGGGATTGAAGCGTTCATTCTCCTGCACCAGAAGAATTCGCTGAAGCTTGCGTGGGTCCCGGCCTGCGGCGGGATGACGTTGAAAGGAGGCGAGCGGCCGCTCGCCTCCTTCAACGTCATCCCGGCGCAGGCCGGGACCCACGCCAGTCTCCGCAATGACAACGGCAGCGGGGAATATGGAGGTGGCCAGCTTGCGGGAGCAAGCCCGGTGCTGGCTCAGTCGATGCGGGAAGGATCCTCTAGATCGGGCCATCCCGGCCGGGCACCTATATACTAAGCCTTCAGTTGCATTTTTCCGACCGATGGGATTGGTTCCCCGGTTCGAGGAAGCGGCGCCGCAAGGCGCCCACAACCGTTCGCCACACACGCCATGAGCACGATTCCCCAACAGAAGCTCGATAAGCTGGTCGCCCGCTGGAATGTGATCCAGGCCGAGCTCAACGCCGGCGTCAATCAGGCGGCGCGCACCAAGCTTACCAAGGAGTTCTCAGCCCTCAACCCGATCGTGGCGACGATCGACGCCCTGCGCGCAGCCGAGAAGGAGCGCGCCGATCTCGAGGCCCTCATCAAGGACCCCACCTCCGACAAGGAGATGATCGCCATGGCCCGCGCCGACCTCGACGCGCTGGAGCCCAAGCGCGAGGAGCTCGAGCGCACGCTGCAACTGCAGCTGCTGCCCGAGCGATTCAGCCGACGAGAAGAGCGCAATTCTGGAGGTGCGCGCCGGAACGGGGGGCGACGAGGCGGCGCTGTTCGCGGCCGATCTGTTCCGCATGTACTCCCGCTACGCCGAGCTCAAGGGCTGGAAGGTCGAGATCATCTCTGTCTCGGAGAACGACCTCGGCGGCTACAAGGAGGTGATCGCCGCGATCTCGGGCGAGGGCGTGTTCGCCCGCCTCAAGTTCGAATCGGGCGTGCACCGCGTGCAGCGCATCCCCGAGACCGAGACCGGCGGGCGCATCCATACCTCGGCTGCCACCGTGGCGGTGCTGCCCGAGGCCGAGGACGTCGATATCGACATCAAGCCCGAGGACATCCGCATCGACACCATGCGCGCGGGCGGCGCCGGCGGCCAGCACGTCAACAAGACGGACTCGGCCGTGCGCATGACGCATCTGCCGACCGGCATCATCGTCGTCTCGGCCGAGAAGTCGCAGCACCAGAACCGGCGGCTCGCCATGCAGGTTTTGCGCTCGCGCGTCTACGAGCTGGAGCGCGAGAAGGTGGACGCCGCGCGGGCGTCGGCGCGCAAGGGCCAGGTCGGCTCCGGCGACCGCTCGCAGCGCATCCGCACCTACAACTTTCCGCAAGGGCGCGTCACCGACCACCGCATCAACCTGACGCTGCACAAGCTCCCCGCCGTGCTCGAAGGCACCGCGCTCGACGAGCTGATCGATGCGCTCATCACCGATCATCAGGCGAGCCAGCTGGTGGCGATGGAGACCCATGCCGGTGCTTGATCTCAATGACAAGTGCGAAGCGGGCGAGCTCGTGCGTAGCGCAACGCGCGCGCTGGCCGAGGCCGGCGTCGAGACGCCGGGCCTCGACGCGCGCCGGCTGCTCGAGGCGGCGACGGGCCTCAGCGCGGCGCAGCTGATCGCGGGCCCGGATACGCCCGTTGCCGCCGCCGTTTGCGCGCGGTTTTGAGGAGATGATCCGGCGGCGCTGCGCGCGCGAGCCGGTCTCGCGCATCCTCGGTGAGCGGGACTTCTACGGGCGCACGTTTGCCGTCACGCCGGCGACGCTCGATCCGCGCCCCGACAGCGAGACGCTTGTTTCGGCCGCGCTGCAGATTGTCGACGAGCAAGGCTGGCGGGAGCGTCCGTTGCGCATCCTCGACGTCGGCACGGGAACGGGTTGCCTGTTGGTGACGCTGCTGGCCGAGCTGCCACAGGCGACCGGTACGGCCGTGGATATTAACCCCGAGGCGCTCAAGCGTCGCGGCTGAGAATGCACGCGCCCACGGCGTCCTGACCCGCATGCAGGTGGCTCTGCACGACGCGTCAGAAGGCATTGAAGGGCCCTTTGATCTGCTTGTCTGCAACCCGCCCTACATCGCCTCGCGCGACATCGCCAACTTGTCCCCGGAGGTGCGCAACTTCGATCCCGTGCAGGCTCTCGATGGCGGCGCCGACGGGCTCGATCTCTACCGCGCGCTGATGCCGGCGCTCGCGCGTGTCGTGCCGAATGGCTGGGTGCTGTTGGAAGTCGGCGCCGGCCAGGCCGATGCCGTTGCGCAACTCTTGCGCGATACCGGCGCGGGGCGTGGACCCCCGCGGCGCTGGCGTGATCTGGGCGGGCACGAGCGTTGTGTGGCGCTGGAGATACAGTTGTAACGATGTCGCAAAGAAAGAGATTGATTTAGGCAGGTTCCGCGCTAGTCTGAAAACAGCCGTATTGATCGTGCGTCGCGCTTCGCTGTACGAACCTTGCGAAACCGCACGAATTGGGATTGCGAAGCAAGAGGACACGGGGCGCGTGAGCTCGTCCTCCTGCTCCCGCTAAAATGGCGATCGCTGGCGGCCTGGCGTGCAACGCCCTTTCCGATTGGATGTAGCGACGGCCGTTTAAGCGTCACGAGATTGAGACCAAGAGCGTGCGCCCGCAATCGCGCACATGAGCCTGGGATGGCAACGCCTGCCCTGAGGGTGGTGCAGTAAACGAGCAAGGCATCGCAGCCGAGGCTGGGGCGCAGGCTTTCACTTTTTCATCACGACCGAGAACGGAGCCAATGAGGCAAGGACAGCAGAACCGCAGGGGTCGCGGGCGCAACCGCAAGGGACAAAGCCCGCTCACACGTAGTTTCGAAAGCACCGGGCCGGACGTGAAGATCCGCGGCACGCCGGCTCATATCGCAGAGAAGTACATGTCGTTGGCGCGCGACGCCTCGTCTTCCGGCGACCCTGTGCTGGCGGAGAACTATCTGCAGCACGCAGAGCACTACAATCGCATCATCATGGCGTTCCGCGAGCAGCACTTGGCGCAGGGCGGCGAAGTCATGAACGGCACGATGGGCCGTCGACCTTACATGATGCACGACCCCATGGATCCCAACGACGAGTACGGTGACGAGGACGGCGACGAGGGCGACATGCAGCCGCCGCATCCCGGCATGCGTCAGCCCGAAGGGCAGCCCCGTGTCGACGGTCAGCGCTTCGAAGGCCAGCGCGGAGGCCACGATCAGCACCGCTACCGCGATCGCCCTGATCGCCCCGAGCGGCAAGGCCGCCAGGGCGCCCCGGAGCGCGGTTTTGGTCAGCCACGACAGCAGACTGCCGAGGTCGGCACGGACGCCGCCCCCGCACAGCCGAGCCCCGAAGGCCAGGCGCGGCGGCGCGAGCGGTTCACGCCGACGCACGAGCAACCCGAGTTCCTGCGCCGGCCCGTGCGCCGTCCGCGCCGGGAAGGTAACGGCGCTCCTGCCGACGCGAACGGCGTCGCCGAGGAGACCGAGCCGGAGTGAGGGAGGCTGCCGGCTGCATAGCCGGCGCGGCCGTGTCGCCTCGACCAGCAATCCGGTGGCTCACTCACGTCGGGGCGATGACCGCATCGCCCAGGGCCACGGTGCCATCCCGGACAATCCGCGCATAAACGCCGAAATCGGCGTGGCCCCAGGTGCGCTGCAGCACCGCGGGGATCGCCATGTCGCGCTTGCCCGTCTCCGGATCGACGTCGGCTGCCGCGCAGCGTTGCGTGCGCGCAAAGACCTCCAGCTCGGCATCGCCTAAGCGTATCGTCTTGCCGATCCAGCCGAATTCATCCCAGGCGCTCAAGCCCTCGATCACGACGTTGGGGCGAAAGCGCAAGGGATTGAGCGGTGCTCTCGCGGCCCGTTCCAATTCGTGCAGGGACTCCAGGCTGATGATGTGCAGGCACTTTTCGGCCACGTCCGCAAAGTTGTGGCCCTCCGCAAAGACGATCTTCGGCGCTCCGCGCAGCTCGGCCCTCATGTAGGCTGCCAGGAACTGCTCGATCATCTTGCGCCCGAGCGGGGTGGAGAGCTGGCCGCGTGCGACCTGCTTGCCGTCGCGCAAGATCGTGAGCGTGTGCGTTGCATCGTCGAAGCGGGTTTTGAGGGTCGCGAGGCGCTCGTCGCGCATCAGCATCAGGAAGCTGATCTTGGGCAGGTGCTCGGGGTGCTCCGGATCGAAGCGTCTCGCTCCGTTCTCGATGGCGTAGATGCGGTCGAAGGGAGCGGCCTCTCCGACATGCAGCTCCATCTGCCCCACGGGCTCGGGCGACAAGCCTTTGACGGGATAGCGGTAGAGGCCGCGGACGCTCGCATTGGCTGCGTGCACCATCGTCGATTCAACTCGGGCTGCCGCTTCCACGTGGGGTTGCGCCCCTTCTTCTGGGATTCGCCCGCACCATACCACGCCTCAGGCGGGAGCGGCGGCGTACGCCGCATTCCTCGCCGGTCGTGCAAGTCTTTGATCCGTGGATCACTTCGCTACGTCGCATCCGCAGAGGCAACGTCAGCATGCCGATAAATTGCCTTGCCGCGGGGCGGCGTGTAGCTTAGCGCCGCCTGCACAGTGCAAGTAGGGGGACGTCAGGTCATGTCGTTCAAGGAGATCAACGCGTTTCGTGGCAATTTCTTGATTGCGTTCGCCGGTGCGGCCCTCATCATTTTTCTGATCAAGATCACGCCGCTCCTTCTGCCTGCGAAGTACTATTTCAGCTTCTCCTCGCTGATGGGCTCCGACACGGAGCCCTTCATTGTCGAGCCGCCCGGCGTCACCGGGAAGAAATTGTGCGCGCTTCTGGAAAAGTACGACATTCCAAAGGATCGGTTCGCGCGCCAGATCGATTGCTCCTTGGATTACGTCAAGGAGACCAAGACCTCGCTTAAATCGCCGTTCTTGCCGCGGGAAAAGGACAAGATCTATTCCGTCGCCCTGCAGGGCGATCCGCAGCTGCGAAGCGACATTGCAGCGGCGCTGCAGTCGCCGGAGACCGCGCTGCCGACCGACGCCGACGTCAACGCCATCGTATCGCAGTCAGGCTCGGTCAGTCGCGCGTTCGACAAGCTGTTCCAGAGCTACAAGTCCAAGCTCGATGCGGTCGTCACCGGAGCGGTCAGCGAGAAAGTGAAGAACGAATTCGCTGCCGACTTGGAAGCCAGCAACCGCAGGCAGCAAAGCACCGCATCAGTGAGCGAAAACAACTCCGAGGAAGGCGGGGGCAACGGACGTCAGTTGCCGGATATGACGAAGGCCAAGATACTCGAAGTCTATCATAACGCGGCACCACGCCTGAGCCCGGCGCAGTTGGCAAACGCGCTTTTCCCCATCACCAAGAGCGAGGTCGATAAGGCGATCGAGGAGAGCTACGGCTGGTACGGCATCGATGACAGCCTCCTCGGCTACTACAAGCGCGAGCTGTCGGATGGGTTCGTGCACAATGTGCTGATGCAGGAGTTCAAAGCGAGCGGCCTCGACGTCAAGACCCCTGACGAGGAGCGAAGATTGATCTATGCCGAGATCAACAAGTCCTCTTGGGGCGACTACGTCGTAGCCATTCTGGTGCGGCTGGCGCCCGTCATATTGATCGGCATCTCGTTGGGAATTGTCTTTGGTCAAGCCGAGGTGCTGTCCATCGGCGTTTCCGGTGCCTTGGCGGCGTTCCTGCTCAGCTGGCCGCTGATGCTCATGTGGGACCGCCTGGTGCAGAGCAGCTGGCAAGACAAGAAGACCACCTTCCTCATGTTCTACGCCGCCTACATCGCAGCGTTTTTCATAACCGCACGGGCGAGCGCGCTCATCGGTGCGAAGATCCGCCAGAAGACGGCGATCGGCGAGCGCATCGCCGCCACGGGGGCGGGTGGCACGGAGGTGGAGGCGATAAGCTGGGGCCGCATCAGCATGAATGTCGCTGCTTCAATTCTTGCCAACGTCGCCGTCTATATCGGCAATGTCATCATTCCGTTGCAGGCGCTTGCTGACAACAAGCCGTCATGAAGCCGCTTGCGGCCGCAGCCGTGCTCATGCTCGCGCTCGCGATGGCGGGAGCGCATGTGCTCGATCTCAGCGAGCGTGCGTCCGCGATCCGGGAGTTCACGTGGGCGAAGGCGCCCGACCTGGGACGGGTTGAGCGCTACGAGCCGCAGGGCGCTGCAGCGTGCGCCTGGCGCGGGGCCGGCGACCAAGAGGCGCTGGTGCGGGCGATCATCACGGTTGAAAGCCTGGCGACCCCGAGGATGGAGACGTGGTGGAAGTCGGGCGTGGTGCGCGTGGCGGCGCCCTTGGGTCTGCGCATCCCTGATCTGACCTACGGGCCGGGGCGCTTACGGTTGTCCACGGCCGTTGCGGCGGTGCATGCGAATAGCGGTCTAGGGGCCGGCCGCGGGATGCTGACGGACGCCGAGGTCGCAACGCGGCTACTCGATTATTGCCAGGCGAAGCAGATCGTTGCGGCGGTGGTGGCCGAGATCTTGAAAGCTCACGCGGGCGCTGGTCGGGCCCATCTCGATCTGGCGGCCGTACGCACCGTCGCTCGCATCTACAACGGGCAGAGCGAGGCGCTCACTGTGCAGGCCGCCATTGCCCACGCGACATACAACGCCCTCGTCTATGCTCTCTTCCAGCGCTATCGATTCGACGGGCTGGCCGACTAGTCCCCCCTTTTTGCGGGCTTTCTTGCGCACTATATCACCTGTTGGAAAGGTTTCGGCCCGATGCTCACCCGACCGATAAGAGGTCGGCCCGAGCCCCTTAGATCCTGACGCGTAAGGCGCTTTTCCGTGCCGCGAGGGCGGAGTGGGCGTGCTCTAGGAGGGACAATGAATTTCGAAATGTATACGGACCGCGCTCGCGGTTTCGTGCAAGCCGCGCAGACCATTGCGCTGCGCGATGGCCATCAGCAGCTCACGCCCGAGCATCTGTTAAAGGCGCTGCTCGATGACAGCGAGGGAATGGCTGCAGGTCTTATCCGCAAGGCCGGCGGCGACCCCAAGGCGGCGCTCATGGCGGTCGACGCCGATCTCGCCAAGCGGCCCCAGGTCTCGGGCGGCGGCGCAGGCCAGCCCGGTGCGACGCGCGAGCTTGCGCGCGTCTTCGACCAGGCCGAGAAAATCGCCGAGAAGGCAGGGGACAAGTACGTCACCGCGGAGCGGCTCTTGCTGGCGCTGACGCTCGAGAAGGGCACCGAGGCGGCGAAGGCCCTCGCCAATGCCGGCGTCACGCCCCAGGGCCTCAACACCGCAATCAACGAGCTGCGCAAGGGCCGGACGGCCGACACCGCATCCGCCGAGCAGGGCTATGACGCGCTGAAGCGCTACGGCCGCGACCTCACCGAGGCGGCGGCGGCCGGCAAGCTCGATCCGGTCATCGGCCGCGACGAGGAGATCCGCCGCACCATCCAGGTGCTGTCGCGGCGCACCAAGAACAACCCCGTGCTCATCGGCGAGCCGGGCGTCGGCAAGACGGCGATCGCTGAAGGCCTGGCGCTGCGCATCGTCAAGGGCGACGTGCCCGACAGCCTCAAGGACAAGAAGCTTGTGGCGCTCGACATGGGCGCCCTCATCGCCGGTGCCAAGTATCGCGGCGAGTTCGAGGAGCGCCTCAAAGCCGTGCTGTCGGAGGTGCAGGCCGAAGGCGGCCGCATCATCCTCTTCATCGACGAGCTGCACACCATTGTCGGTGCCGGCAAGACCGAAGGGTCGATGGACGCCGGCAACCTTTTGAAGCCGGCGCTCGCACGCGGCGAGCTGCACTGCATCGGCGCCACGACGCTCGATGAATACCGCAAGCACATCGAGAAGGATGCAGCCCTTGCCCGGCGCTTCCAGCCCGTCTTCATTAACGAGCCGTCGGTCGAGGACACCATCTCGATCCTGCGCGGCCTCAAGGAGAAGTACGAGCTGCATCACGGCGTGCGCATCACCGATTCGGCGCTCGTCGCCGCAGCCACACTTTCCAACCGCTACATCGCCGACCGCTTCCTGCCCGACAAGGCCATCGACCTCGTCGACGAGGCGGCCTCGCGGCTCAAGATGGAGATCGAACTCCAAGCCCGAGGAGCTCGATGCCATCGACCGCGATCTGATGCAGATGAAGATCGAGCGCGAGGCCCTGCGCAAGGAGACCGACGCGGCCTCCAAGGACCGGCTCGCCCGGCTCGAGAAGGAGATCGCGGATCTGGAGGAGGAGAGCAAGGTCCTCACCCGCAACTGGGAGGCCGAGAAGGAGAAGCTTGGCAGCGCCCAGAAGCTGAAGGAGGAGCTTGATCACGCGCGCACGGAGCTGGAGCAGGCGCAGCGACGCGGCGATCTCGCCAAGCGCGGGCGAGCTCGCCTACGGCCGCATTCCCGAGCTGGGGAAGAAGCTCGCCGAGGTCGAGGCTCAGGAGCAGAAGGCTGGGATGGTCGAGGAGGCGGTGACGCCCGACCAGATCGCCGGCGTTGTCTCGCGCTGGACCGGCATCCCCGTCGACCGCATGCTCGAAGGCGAGCGCGAGAAGCTCCTCAATATGGAGGATGCGCTGTCGAAGCGCGTGATCGGCCAGCGCGAGGCGGTCGATGCCGTCTCGACCGCGGTCCGCCGTGCGCGCGCCGGCCTGCAGGACCCCAACCGGCCCATCGGCTCCTTCATGTTCCTCGGGCCCACGGGCGTGGGCAAGACGGAGTTGTCGAAGGCTCTTGCCGCGTTCCTGTTCGACGACGAGCAGGCGCTGCTGCGCATCGACATGAGCGAGTACATGGAGAAGCACTCGGTCGCCCGTCTCATCGGCGCGCCTCCGGGCTACGTCGGCTACGAGGAGGGCGGCTCGCTCACCGAGGCGGTGCGCCGCCGGCCCTATCAGGTGATCCTCTTCGACGAGATCGAGAAGGCGCATCCCGACGTCTTCAATATTCTGCTGCAGGTGCTCGACGACGGGCGCCTGACAGACGGCCAAGGCCGCACGGTCGACTTCCGCAACACCCTCATCATCCTGACCTCCAACATGGGGGCGGAGTATCTCGTCAATCAGAAGGAGGGCGAGGATACCGAGGCCGTACGCGATCCGGTGATGGCCGAGGTGCGGGCGAAATTCCGGCCCGAGTTCCTGAACCGGCTCGACGACATCATCCTGTTCCATCGCCTGCAGCGCTCGGAGATGGCCGCGATCGTCGACATTCAGATGGTGCGGCTGCAGAAGCTGCTGGCCGATCGCAAGATCACCATCGAGCTCGACGACAAGGCACGCACCTGGCTCGCCAACCGCGGCTACGATCCCGCCTACGGCGCGCGACCGCTGAAGCGCGTCATCCAGCGGCACGTGCAGGACCCGCTCGCCGAGCAGATCCTTGCCGGCCGCATCAAGGACGGAGAGACGGTGCGCTTGAGCGTGCGCGACGGCGAGCTGGTGTTGAACGGCGAGCCGGTCAAGGCCAAGGCCGCAGCGTAGCAATTCTCTCTCCCCGCTTGCGGGGAGAGGGAGAAGAGCTACTTGCTGGCCGTCATGACGGGCGCCATATGGCGCAGCTCGTCGATACGCGTGCGCTCCTTTTGGAATTCCGCAAGCTGCTGCCCCTTGAGCTCGCGCTCGCGCGGCACCTGGATCTTCAGGGGATCGACGAAGCGGCTGTTGATCAGCACCTCGTAGTGCAAGTGAGGGCCGGAGGCGAGGCCGGTTGAGCCGACGTAGCCGATGATCTCGCCCTGGCGCACCTTGACGCCGGGGACGATCCCCTTCTTGATCCGCAGCATGTG
>CAVSIY010000006.1:1147500-1271048 GCA_963728165.1 uncultured Alphaproteobacteria bacterium
TGGCGATCGTCCCCGATGTGGTCCGCGATCCCCGGGTCCACCAAGGCGATGCGCATGCCTTTCGATTTGCAGTAGTGGCTCAAGTCCTCCTCGGTCACGAAGGGGGCGAAGGGCCCGATCTCGCGCCACAGCGCCATGCGCGCGACCGACGGATTGAAGGAATAGGAGAACCATTTGGGATGCGCGTCGAGGTCCCAGACGAGATAATCGATGCCGCCGGCCCTCGTCTTGCGCGCGCTCTTGGCAAAACGCGGGTCGTAGACGCGGCGCGCGATGCAGACGACGGCGATGTCGGGGCGCATCTCCAGGAAGGCGATGACGCTGGCAAGATCGAGGCTGCGGGTGAAGCCCCAGTCGTCCTCCAGGTGCACGACGTAGGGCGTGGTGATCGTGGCGTAGAGCGCATCGATGGAGCGCATCTGGCCGAGCTTGGGCACATTCACGCGCATCTCGACGCACGGAAACGCTTGTGCAAATGCGGCTGCCTCCTCGGTTTTCTCCGAATCCTCCGCGATGATGATCTTTTCCGCGTCGAAGTGCTCCAGAAACGAGGCAACCGTATCTTTGAGCAGATCGAAACGCCCGCAACTCGTCAGCACGGTCGTGAGTATTTCCGGATCGATTGCGAACTTCGACGCCATGAAACTCTACTTTCCGTCCCAGGGGTTTTTGTCCCGCGCGCGCCCTGCACTAGACGCCGAGTTGAGCCAGCGCAAGCACCGCGAGGCTTATTGCCACGATCCACAGCGCCAAACGGCCCCAGCGGGTGCGTCGGGCTTGCGCGTTGGCGAGGCTGCGCACGGTTTCCGGGTCGAGCCGGAGGCCTGAGCGCGCCATCTCGGCGAGCGCCAGCGCCGTCATCTGCCCTTGCGTCAGCAGCGCCGGCAGATCGGCCAGCACCTTGGCGATCGTGGAGGCGCCTTCGCCGGCCTCGCGCAGGCGTCCGATCGGCCCGAGGTTCTCCTCGATCCATTGCCGCGCGATCGGCTCGGCCGCGCTCCACATGTTGAGGCTGGGGTCGAGCCCGCGCGCCACGCCTTCCACCACGACCATGGTCTTCTGCAACAGGATCAGCTCGGGCCGGGTCTCCATGTCGAAGACCTCGGTGTAGGCAAAGAGCTGGCCCAGGAGATCCGCCATGGAGATCTCCTCGGCGGTGCGTCCGTGGATCGGCTCGCCGATGGCGCGCAGCGCCTGCGCGAAGACTTCGACGGGATGATGCGGGGGCACGTAGCCGGCCCAGAAATGCACCTCGGCCGCGCGCTTGTAGTCGCGCGTGATGAGCCCGTAGAGGATCTCGGCGAGGAAGCGGCGCTCCTTGGTGCCGAGCCGGCCCATGATGCCGAAGTCTACCGCTACGATGCGTCCCTCGTGGTCGACGAACAGGTTGCCCTGGTGCATGTCGGCATGAAAGAAGCCGTCGCGCATGGCGTGCTTCAAGAAGGCGCGCATGATCGCGAGCCCCAGAGCCCTGCGGTCGAAGCCGGCGGCGTCGAGCCGGTCGTAGTCCGAGATGGGGATGCCGTCGATCCACTCGACCGTCAGAACCCTGCGGGCGGTGCGCCGCCAGTCGACGTCGGGGACGCGGAAGTCGGCATCGCCCTCGGTGTTCTCGGCCATCTCCGAGATGGCGGCCGCCTCCAGGCGCAGATCCATCTCGATCTCGGTGGTGCGTCGCAAGGTGTCGACGATGGCGACCGGCTTCAGGCGCTGCGAGGGCGGATAGAAGCGCTCGATCTGGCGGGCGGCGAAGAAGTAGCTGTCGAGGTCGCGGCGGAAGCGGCGCTCGACGCCGGGGCGCAGGATCTTGACCGCGACCTCGTGGCGCCCGCGCTCGTCGAGAACGACGGCTTTGTGGACCTGGGCAATGGAGGCGGCGGCGACGGCCGGCCCGAACTCGGCAAAATGGTCCGAAAGGCGCTCCCCGAGCGCCTGCTCGATTGCGCGGCGCGACTTGGCCATGGAGAACGGCGGCAGGTTGTCTTGCAGCTGGGCGAGATCCCGGGCGAGTTCCGGCCCGATCACGTCGGGGCGCGTCGCCAGAAACTGGCCGAGCTTGATGTAGCTGGGCCCCAGGCTCGTCAGCGCGGCGGCCAGGCGCGTCTCAGGCGGCTCGGCGCCTTGGAAGGCAGCTGCAACCAGGCGGATCGGCGCGGTAAGGACGCGCGCCAGGCGCAAGCCAAAGGGGACGCTCGTCCCCTGCGGAACGAAGCGCACGCCGTGCTGGGCAAGGACGAGGCCGGCTCTTGCGAGGCGCAGAGTGTTGGTGAGCGCTCCGGCCATGAATAGAGGCGTGTCCTCGGGGTTTGATCGGCAAATGCGACTGCGCGGCAGATTGCGCGGTTGGGGGAGTGGGTCAAGTGTCTCGTGCAGTCGGCGTTTCTGAGCGGCAAAGACCGGTCCCGCGCTCGCGGTCTCGCTCCTTGGGCGATCAGAGAGGCAGTGTGCGCCGTTGGGGCAATCGTGCAGCTGGCAGCCGCCCAACGAGAAGTGCAGGCGCGTTCCTTATCTTCGGCGTCCTTGCCTTCGCTCGTGTTGCTTGGATGCGAAGTCCTGAGCGAAACAGGATAGGGGCAACGGCAAACCCCGTTCAATTCGAACTGAGGAAAAGGGTTATAATATGTAATGTTGTTTCTTCGCAGAAACATGCCGGGAAGGAGAAGCATTTTTTTAGCGTATTGTGGTGGAACATTTGATGGCTTGAGCTGCGCTATGGTGGCAAACTCGCATTGAGGACGGTTTTGGTCCGCATCTGGTCGCCAGGCCCTCTTGCACGAGCGTGCCGGCAGAGAAGCGGATCGAAGGCGAGCCTCCGCGGAGAATGGCTGTGCCGGCTAGCATCCTAATTGTCGATGACCATCCTCTTTTCGTCGAAGCGCTGAAGCTCGTAATTCAGGCTGCCTTTCCCGACGCCGGTGTTTGCGAGGCGACCTCCATCGATTCGGCGCGCACGACCTTGGAAAAGAGTGGTCCCTTCGACCTGGTGCTGCTCGACCTTTCGATGCCGGGAACGCGCGGCCTCGATGGCCTGATCGAGCTCAGGACCCGCCACCCCAAGGTGCCGATCGTGGTCGTCTCGGCGCTGGAGGACCCGCGCATCATCCACGAGGTCATGACGTGTGGCGCGGCCGGCTTCATTTCGAAGTCGACGCGCGGCTCCGAGCTCGGACGTGCCATACAGGACGTCATGGCCGGGTCGGTGGTGTTGCCAAAGGGGTATCAACCGCCGCAGGCGGATGCGCCGGCCTCGTGCACGGGCGACCTCACCGCCCGCCTTGCCACGCTCACGCCGCAGCAGGTGCGGGTGCTGCAGATGCTGCGCCAGGGATTGCTCAACAAGCAGATCGCCTTCGACCTCGGCGTCGGCGAGACGACGGTCAAGGCGCACGTGTCGGAGATTTTACGCAAGCTCAAGGTCTCCTCGCGCACACAGGCGGTCATCGAGGCGGCGAAGATCGATTTCGACACCATTCTGACGCAGACCTCGACCGACGACACACAGCGTCGTTGAAGCCTCCCCCGCGGCCCCAAGCACTCAGCCCCTGGTGCCGGCGACGAGGTGGGTCATGAGGGCGCGCAACTCGGCCGGCTTTACCGGCTTCATGAGAATCTCGCAGTCCGCCCCCCGCGCGCGATCGGCCGTTGCGGCGGAATGGTCCGCCGTTATGACGATGGCGGGAAGCGTGCGATCCGGGTCCGCGGCGCGCAGCCGATCGACGGCGGTCAGCCCGCAGGTCCCGCCGTCGAGATGGTAGTCGACGAGCAGAAGATCGGGGCGGGCGCCGCTTGCGATGAAACGGTCGACATCATCGAGGCCGCGCAGAAGCGAAACCTTGCACGCCCAATGCTCGAGCAGTGATTGCATGGCTTCGAGCACGCAGCCGTCGTTGTCGATGACGGCGACATCGGCCCCGGCCAGGCCATAGGGGCGGCTAAAGTTGATCGGCCCGGGCGGAGCCACCGAGTAGTGCACCATTCCGGCGAAGGGCGCCGTGATGGTGAGCCGGGTCCCATGGTCGATGCGCGAGCAGAGCCCCACCGGATGCCCGAGCGCCTCGGCCATGCGCTGCACGATCGACAGGCCGAGGCCGAAGCCGCCGATCGCCGGCCGGTCCGTTGTCGGCCCCCGCTGGAACTCTTCGAAAATCGACTGGCGCTCGCCCTCCGGGATGCCGGGGCCTGTGTCCCACACCTCCATGCGCACGTCCGCGCCGCGGCGGCGTGCCGTGAGCATGATGCCGCCGGCTTGCGTGTACTGCACCGCATTGGTGATCAGGTTCTGCAGAATGCGCCGCAGCATCAGGGGGTCCGACATCACGGCCAAATTGCTGCGGCGCCATCTGAAGCTGAGAGTCTTGGCCCGCGCGAGCGGCTCGATGTCGACCGCAAGCGAGGCAAACACCTCGCCCAAAGGCACGAGCCGCACCGACGGCGTGATGACGCCGGCCTCGAGCTTGGAGATGTCGAGGATGGACTTCAACAGCTCCTCGATGGTGGTGAGCGCGTGCTCGATCCTGCCCGCAAGCCGGCGGTGGCGCTCCGACGCGCTCGGGTCGGCAAGAGCGCCGGCGGAAAGGCGCGCGGCATGCAAGGGCTGCAGCAGATCGTGGCCGACCGCGGTGAAGAAGCGCGTCTTGAACCGGTTGGCGCGCTCGGAAGCGTCCCGCGCCGCCATCAGCTCGTCGTTGGTGCGCTCGAGCCGCGATAGCGCGTTCTTGAGCTCCTCCGTCCTGAGGCGCACTTGGCCTTCGAGCGTGATGGCCGTCTGGAACAGCGA
Source organism: uncultured Alphaproteobacteria bacterium (assembly GCA_963728165.1). Taxonomy (GTDB): domain Bacteria; phylum Pseudomonadota; class Alphaproteobacteria; order Rhizobiales; family Hyphomicrobiaceae; genus Hyphomicrobium_A. Next base: position 1,152,278 of record CAVSIY010000006.1, read on the forward strand.
GTAGGCGTTCGCCTGCTGGTCCATTGATTTCTCGACGCGCTGCATGAGCGCGGCGTTGATCTTCTTCAGCTTGCCGAGGTTGCGCTCCAAGTCCTCCGGAGCCGCGTCCGCGCGCAATTGCTCGAGCAGTTGCTCAATCATCAGGTCCCTGTCGTGCGCTGGCCAAAGGCGATGCCGGTCAATGTCTGGTTGAGATGCATGGCGTTGAATTGCTCACCGTAGGTGTGGAATCCCGCGACCGAATATTTGCGATAGAGGGCGTCCATCTGGTGACGGATCTGGCGCGTCTCGGCGTCGAGGCGGCGCAGAATGCAGTCGAATCCCACAACGAGCTCGATGCCGCCCATCTTGGCGTCGATTTCCTCCAGCACGCTTGCGGTGGAGCGCAGCATGTCCTGCGGGCGCGCGACCGTGAGCACGAGTCCCTCGTCGATGGCGCAGAAAAAGGAGAGGCTTCCGTCGGGGTTCATGTTGCGGATCGAGCGGCAATAGTAGTCGCCTCCGACCTTCACCACGAGCGGATAGGAGGCGAAGCTGAACGGACCGAGGTCGTTGGGCATGAGGCCGATCGCGGCCGCATACTCGCGTGACGCCAGCTCGCCGTTGAGCTCGTGTACGATGCGGTTTTCCGTGTCCGCGGCGGTCACCACGAGCTTGATCTGCGTCGGCTCGAAGTTCTGGGTTTTGAAGACGCAGAATGGATAGTCGCTTTCGATCATCATCAGGATGGCCGCGCGCTCTGCCACGCGGCCATTGTGGATCAGCGCCGTGCGCTTAAAAGCGAGGCCGTCGCCGGCCGAGCCGCCGACGAGCTGGATATCGTTGATCGCCCAATGGATCGCCGCGACGATGCTCTCCTCGACGTTGGAAAGCCCGTCGACCAGCAGCAGCGCGAATACGTTGCCTTTGTCCGGCCGCTGCGATTGGGCTGCGACCTGCGACTTCAGGTGGCGCACGGTCGCGGTTGCCCTCTCCACGCCGAAACGGTCGATGTCGGGAATGAGGTCGCTGAAGACGCGGAAGCCGTCGTGGGGGAAGGCGATGAGCGTGACGCCACCCTGCATCATGCCCATCGGCCCGATCTCGCCTGCGGTGGTGCAGCCGGAAACGGGGACGCCGGGGAAGGCCTCTGCGAGCGCATCCACGAGCGTTTGCGCGTCGTGCTCGATCGCGAAAAAAGCGACGATATGCTGAAAGTCCGTATCGCCCAGCCGCACTTTCAGCTCAGCCACGGCGTCGCGTGTCGAAGAGAGCGCACTCGCCGCTACTTTGATGCCGCAAGAGTCGGTTGACGCGACGGCCCGGGACACGGGGGTTTTCTCCATTTTCTTATTCTATCAAATGAAAGGCCGCAGGTCGCGTCAAGCCGGCCCCATCCATTTGCTTTCGTCCGCAATGCGGGGCGGGACGGTTTTTGCCCTGCCGGGCCCATCGTGCCGGCTTCAAGCTCAGCCTGACAGCAGCGGGTCATTGGGCAACAGCGTTCTGGACAAGCGCACGCCGGCCGACGACCCGTTGCACCAGACGACGACCCCGGTGAAGCGGCGGCCGCTTGCAAGCTCGACTAGGACGATGCTCTTGGGCAGGAGCTGGGGCACGCGCTCGAGGCCGAAGCCTCCCGGTGACACGTCCCTGACGAAGGCCTGCGCCGTGGTGCGATTGTAGGTGATGGTGCACGCTTGGCAGAGGGTGCGGCGCGCTGTGCGCCGGCGCTGGGGGAGATCGGGAATGGAGATCTGCCCGTCGTCATCGAGGCAAGGCGAGGCGCCGGTGGCCGCCTCCTGCAACAGCTCGATGAGCACCTGGGAGTTGCTGGTGTATTGCGTCGGCAGCTGTCCGAGATAGCCGTGCAGCTGTCGCGCCGCCACGAGCGCATTCTCGCACGCCCGCCGCCAGCTATTGCTCAACGGCAGCAGATGCAGGGCGGAAGCGCGTTCGGTCCCGATGTGGTTGGCATCGGCGAAATATTGGTCGAGCGCAATGCGTGCCGGCGCCAGGTCGTCGAAGAAGTCGCTGATGACGCCGAGCGTGTCCTCATCGAAGTCCGTCTCGAGCATCCCGTTGCGCAACACCGAAATCAACGCCGGCTCGCGCGGCACATAAGGCTTGAGCGCGGTTTCGCTCTTGTCCGTGTCGTGACGCTTGAAGGCGTTGACTGCGCTCGCGATGGTTGCCGCCAGCAACGCCGCCGAGTGTGTCTCGCACACGAACGCCTCGAGGATGGGCATGCTGGAGTCGGGGACGTCGCCCTGCGCCGGCTCTTCGTGCGCCGCCGATGCCGCGGTTTCACTATCGAACCTCGGGCGGTAGGATTTGCGAAACGGTTGCACGGGTGGGCTCTGGTCATTGTTCAACAATGAACCAGCCTAGCTTGGGAAGCGCTAACGGCGAGTTATCCGTCTCGCTAGATCTGGGGGGTCGCAGGTAACCTCGAAAGCGGCCGTTCCTTGGGCCTTTGCAGCCGCCAGGCGAGCATCGCACGGGTCGGCTCTAGCGGGTGAGCACGATGAAATCCGTGTCGTTGTCCATCTCGTCGCTGCGCGCGTGGTCAGAAACGATTAAGGATGCTCCGGTCCACAACAGCTGCGAAATGCGCTTGCGGGCTTCCGCTGGGAGCTCGATCCGGTCCAATGCCTCTGCCGCCGCCGTCTCCTCGGCACCCGATGATGCGTCAGCCTTGGCGACCGGAAGCGCGGGCGTGGTCTTGGAGGGCTTTGAGCGGCGGTCCGCAGACTTGGAGGATGCCGACGGAGGGATCGAGATGGCCGACCAGTGCATGGCAGACCCATCCGGTTCGGCCCCGACGGCAATATAGACGTGCGTCCCGAGCGGACGATCGGGGTCGCGAATGGTCACCGGCGCCTCGTAGACTTCTTTCCAGTCCTGGCGGATGAAGACGCGGCCCTCTTTGCGGCTGATGAGGACCGAGACGGGCTCGCTCCTGCGATCGGCTTCCTTCAGGGTCTCCGCTGCGGCGTCTCTGGCGGCAACGGCCTCCTTCCACACCTGGACGGCGGCGAACGCCGCGGGTGTCTTGACCGCCTCACGCGCCTGCGCCTCCTCCAGCGCTGCGCGCGCACCGATGAGCTCGGAGCGGGCGGCCGTCTTTGCCGTTTCGAGCTTGGCCGCCGCAGCCGCGGCAGCGCTCGCGTCAGGGGCGGGTTTGTCGCCTTGCGGCGCGGCGGCAGCCGCATCGAGCTCGGCGATCTTCGCCTCGGCGGCCTCGATGTCGGCTTTGGCCTTATTGATGTCGTCGACGGCCTGGCGCGCCTCGGCGCCGGCTGTCTGGGCCGCATCGAGCGCCGCCTTGACGGCCTGTTCGGCGGCTGCCTTGTCAGCCTTGGCGCGCTCTTTGAGGGCCGCGGCGTAGGCGATCGGATTGAGCGGCGCCGGCGTCAGGGCCGCATGGCTGCCTCCATCCGAAACCGCCGACGTCGTCATCTCGACGTGCGCCGGCGTGCCGATGCTCGCGAGCTCGATCGGAGAGTCCGGCGCTGGCGTGGAGGCCTGCTGGCTGGCGGCGGCCCCCGGCGCGAGCTGCATGGTCGGCAACGGAAGGAAGCTGTGCGAGAATTCGAAGGGGACGGTGTCGTTGCGCGCAACGACGACGCGCGCGCCCATCTTCGTCATTTTCCAAAGCTCAGGCGCAAACGCGTAGGGAAGCCGGATGCATCCGTGCGAGGCGGGATAGCCCGGAACGACGCCCGCATGCATGGCGACGCCCGACCAGGTGATGCGCTGCATCCAGGGCATCGGGGCGCCGCTGTAGATATTGGAGCGGTGCCACCTCTCCTTGCCGATGACGCTGAAGACGCCGGTCGGCGTGGCATGACCCGACATGCCGGTGGAGATGCGCGAGCGCGCGATGCGGCCGGTGCGGTCGTAGACGGAGATGTGCTGATCGCCGATCGAGATGACGATGTAGACGGGACCGGACGGCTCGGTCTTTTCCTTCGCCTCCGGTGTCTTCTTCGCGCTCGCCTGCTCCGACTTCGTCTGTCGGCTGCGGCGTGCGGCGCGTCGCTTGTGAGATTTGTTGGCTTGGTAGCCGAAGTAGTTGCCGAAGCCCTGCTGGGCGGCAGCCGGTTGAGCTGCGCCAAAGATCGCCGTCACCGCAATGGTGCCCACGATTGCTGCAGCTGCCCACGCCGCAATCCGGCGCGCAAGACCTGCACCCTGAAGAAATCCGCGCACGACCCCTCTCGCTCCCGAATCTTCCGGTTCCCACAACGGCGTACTCTATAGCGCAAGTGTTAACATGGTGCTCGGCCGAATTGGCCGTACGCTGCAGATGCCGCCCTCCGTGTTGCCTCGGTGTCGCCCCCCGAATGACCTGGAGGGGGATCCCCCCTCCCGGCTCTGGAGTGAAAGTGCGACGACGCAGGCGTTGCGGCGCGCCGTACCCCATTGCGGGCTGAGGCATCCGAAGCCCATTTGAGGTCAGGGGTTGGGCCCGTAGGCGATAGCGTCCCGTCAGCTGCAGCGCGCATGGGCTGCTGCCCCTGCTCCCTCCCGTCCGGCGATGAAACAAACAAGATGAACAAGCAACAAGAACAGCCTCATGACCCTCAGTGAGCAGCAGCAACCCATTGCGGCGGTGCACGCCGCCGCGCCGCCGCGCCATGGTCTGTCGTATGTGGAGTTCATCGCCCTCATTGCCGTGATGATGGCGCTGACGGCGCTGTCCATCGACATCATGCTGCCGGCGCTGCCGACGATCGGCGCCGCCATGGGCGTCACCGATCCCAACGATCGCCAGGTCGTCATCATCAGCTATGTCCTCGGGTTTTCCGTCGGGCAGCTCGCCTATGGACGGGTTTCGGATCGCTATGGCCGCAAGCCCGTGCTGATGTTCGGGCTCGCCGTGTTCGTCGCCGGCTCGCTGGTAGCAGCGCTCTCCTCGAGCTTCCTTCTCCTGCTCGGCGCCCGCACCGTGCAGGGGCTGGGCGCCGCTGCTCCGCGCGTCATCGCCATCGCCATCGTGCGCGACCTCTACTCCGGCCGGCAGATGGCGCGCGTGATGTCATTTGCCATGATGGTGTTCATCATCATTCCCGTGCTGGCCCCGTCGCTGGGACAGGGCCTGCTCGAGATCGGAACGTGGCGGTGGACCTTCGACACGCTCTTGCTCGTGGGCCTCATCGTTGCGGCGTGGGCGGGCCTGCGCCTGCCGGAGACCAGGAACGAGGCGGACGCCGCCCACCCCCTGAGCCTCAGCACCTCGCTCAAGCTCGCGCTCGAGACGCCGCAGACGATCGGCTACGCGCTCGGAGGCGGGTTCATGTTCGGCTGCCTGATGAGCTACGTGAGCAGCGCCCAGCAGGTGTTCGTCGACCGCTTCCATCTGGGCACGGATTTTCCCATCGTGTTCGGCGCCATTGCATCGCTCATGGCGCTGGCCGCCCTGACCAACGCGCATCTCGTCGAGCGTCTCGGCATGCGTCGCGTCTCCCACACGGCCTTGACGGGCTTTGTGGCCGTGTCGCTTGTGCTTGCGGTCGCCGCGGCTTTGGGTGTCGTGACGCTGCCCTTGTTCGCGGTGCTGATGGGTGCGCTGTTCTTTCAGTTCGGCCTCATCGCCCCCAACTTCAACGCGCTGGCGATGGAGCCGCAGGGGCATAACGCCGGCATGGCCTCCTCGCTCGTCGGCTTCACGACAACGGGCGCGGGCGCGGTGCTGGGCGGCATCGTCGGCCATTTCTTCAACGGCACCGTGCTGCCGCTGGCGCTGGGGTTCTTGTGCTTGAGTGTGGCGGCCTTCGCGGCCGTGCTTAGCATCGAGGGCCGCAAGGGCCTCTATCGCCCGACGCATTGAGCGCGCGCTCACGCGACTTGCGCCTGCGTGCATCGCTGCCTAAGCTGACGGCGGGCAATGGGGAATTCCGCACGAATAACGAAGCAATTGCCGTCTCGCGTATTGGGCTTCGGCCGCTGTCCCTCGTTGACTGCGGTCTGCCAACCGCCGTCAAAAAAGGGCAGACTGTCGTATGAATTGTTACCGTATTCCATTCGTTGCACTCGCGCTCGCAGGCTCGTTGACTCTCCCTCAGATGCTGCCGCGTGCTCTCGCCGCCGAGGGCATGCAGTGGAGCTTCAGCGAGTTCAACGATCCCGAAAACAAGGGGCGTCTGACCGCACGGCTGAGCTACGGCGTGCCTGAGACCGACGACATTCAGGTGAGCGGCGTTTGCGATGGCTCGCCCAGCACGGGCGTCGCGTACTCGAGCGTCACGTTCGGCGCCGACAGCGGGGACCTGAAGGATGGCACTGACGTCGAGCTGCACTTCAGCGGCGGCGGCTTCGACCATGTCATGAAGGGAGCGATCTACCGGCCGCCCTCGGAGGAGGGCATCTCGGGCGTTCATCTCGATATCCCGCACGACGATCCTCTATGGCAGGCGCTGCAGGAGAAAGATTCGCTCGACTATCTCGTCCCCGGTTATCGGGCGAGCTCGCTCGATCTGACGCACGGCAAGGACAAGATCAAGTCGTTCATCGAATCCTGCCGCGCCTATGCCAAGGCGATCCTCGGTGACGACAAGGGCACCTCGAACAGCGAGGCGGCAGCGAGTGGCGCCACGCCCGAGAAGGAAGCTTTCGAGAGCGCCAAGGAGCTCGGCACGGTTGCGGCCTGGAATGCTTTCCTTTCGAACTATCCGCGGGCTTCCACGCCGACCTCGCCCGCGCCTACCTCAAGAAGCTCGGGGCGGGCTCCGCCGCTCCCGGCAATGGCGTAACGGGGCGCAACGTGACCTACGTCGAATACCCGGGAGGCGTATTCATCAAGAACGGTCCCGATACGTGGGTCGAGCAGAAGAAGGCGGGCGGCGATGCGTTGCGCTTCGTCGAGACATCCCGGTCGCAGAACGAGGTCAAGCTGCTTCGACAAATCGCGCAAGGTGCACATCTCGCTCGACATAGCGGGTGGTGAGATTTGGTATGCACCCGACGGCTCCGCCTTAAAGAAGCTCTACGATATCGTCGCCACGCGGGGCGCCAACGACCCGGCTCCGCCTCCGCCGCCGGCCGCTCCCCAAGCGGTGGCAGCAGCCAAGGTGCCCACGCGAAAGGCGACGCACGTCTCCTGCAAGAAGCTGGGCTCGATCCGGTCGAAGTACTCGGACCGGCCGACCAAGATCACCTTCATCAACAATTCCGGAGCCTACCGCGGCATCCTCTGGATCGATTTCAAAGGCCACCCCAAGGACTACGCCAACTTGCAGGCGGGCCAGCAGATCACGCTCGATACCTTTCAGAGCCATCCCTGGATGGTGACCGACGGCCCCGGCAACTGTCTTGAGATCGCGTTGCCGCGCTCAGGTCCGAGCCTCGTCGCTATCGGAGAGGCAGCGGCGCCGGCGCCCGAGAAGCAGTCTGAGAAGCGGTGCCGTCGCGGCTATCTCGTCATCGATGGCAAGTGCATCCGGAAACGGGACGCGGCGACCTATTGCGGCCCGGGCTACCGCCTGCAGGGCAACACCTGCGTGCAGGGCTACCAGCCGCCCAAGCCGCAGGCGCAGCGTCCAAGCTGGCAGATCGAGGCGATCAAGAAGGGGTGCAAGCCGGGGCTTGCCTGGAACGCGCAAGAGGGCTGCCACGAGAACGACTGATCGCAGGACGGCGGGCCCGTGACCCGCGTGCCGGGGAGCACCACCACCAGGGGCGGCGGGCGCGCATTGCCGATGACGCAGCGGACATCGATTGTGCTGGTTGCGGGCGTGGCCGCCGTGATTGCGGGCGTGTCGCTCTTCGTCCTCGCGCTGCCGCTGGCCTTGATATCCTGCCTTCTCGGCTGGGCCATGCTGGCGATCGCCGTCATCGACGCGCAACGCTTCATCATTCCCGACGTGCTGTCGCTGCCGGCGATCCCGCTGGGGCTGCTGGCGGCGCCGATGCTCGACGCGGAGGCCGCCGCCTCGACGCTCATTTTGGAGCATGTCGGCGCCGCGATCCTGGGGGCTGCAGCCTTGTACGCCATCCGGCAGCTCTATTACCTGTTGCGCCAACGCGAGGGGCTGGGTCTGGGCGACGTGAAGCTCGCAGCCGTAGCCGGCGCCTGGACCGGGCTTGCCGGCCTCGGCCATGTCCTCTTGCTCGCGTGCGTGATGGCAATCGCCACTGTCCTGCTGATGCATCTGCGCCAGACGCGCGCGCTGCGCGGCTCGACCGCGGTCGCATTCGGCGTGTTCCTGGCGCCGTCGATCTGGCTCGTGTGGTGCTTGAGCGCGCTGGGTGTCGATCCGGTCGAGGCCTGGCTCCTGGCGCCGCTTGGCTAGCGGCGTCGCCCCTACTTGACCTCGGCCACCGGGCCAAAGGCGTGAACGTCGACATCCCACGGCGTGGCGCGCGGGGCCAGCGATTGCATGCGCGCACGCATCTCATCGGCAATGCGGCTGGCGTCCTGAGGATCACGAATGACGACGGGCTGCAGGAAGACGACGAGCTCGGTGCGCGTCTTTGACTGGTCCGTGTTGCCGCCGAGCACGTCGCCGACGTAGGGGATCTTGTTGAGCAGAGGTATGCCGCTCTTCTCGCGATTGTGCTGCTCGCTGATGAGGCCGCCGAGCACGACCATCTGCCCGCTCTCGACCGCGATGGTGCTGCTGATGCGGCGCTGCGAGATGGTGGGCGTGAGACTTTCGCTGGTCGTGCGCGGGACCGAGCTGATCTCCTGCTCGATATCCATGGTGACGAGACCATTGGAGTTGATCCTCGGCGTCACCTTCAAGATGACGCCGGTGTTCTTGTACTGGACCTCGTTGACCACGGGCGAGTCGGGTTGCACGACGCCCTGCGCCTGACGGGTAATGATCGGGATCTCGTCGCCCACCTGCAGGGTCGCAGGCTGGTTGTGGAGCACGACGACGGAGGGAGATGAGACAACGCGGACCGAGGTCTGCTCGGCGAGCGCATCGAGAATGATGCGCGGGTTGTTGACCAGCGACCCGACGACGAAGTTCAACCCGGGAACGGGAGGCGCAATCTCGATCTGGTTGCCGTTGCTGAATCCGAGCAGGCCGGCCTTTCCGTTGTTCTTCTGCAGGAAGAACTGCACGCCATACTGCAGGTTGTCGTTGAGCGTCACCTCGGCGAGCGTCGCGTTGATGAGCACCTGCAGCGGCGGCTGGTCGATGCGGCGCAGGATGCTCAGGATATTGCGCAGGTCGCGTGCCGACGCCTTGATGAGCAGCTTGTTATTGCGCTCGTCGGGAATGACGCGCACCTGCTCCGACGAGCTCTGCGACCCGCCCCCGCCTTCGAGCCCGGCGGAGGCCAAGCCAAGCGGCCGGGACGTGGGCGAGCGTTTGCTCGCGGGCGCGGCTGGCAGCGGGGTGCCGCCTTCGTCCGTCACTGCGGTTGCAGTTTCTATGTGGCTGGCGGCCTCGGTGGGAGCGACCTCGGCCTCCTCCGCACCGCGCACCGCACCCTGCTGCCCGGTGAACGCCGCCATGAGGATGTCGGTGAGATCCTTGGCGCGCCCGTTCTCCACGCGATAAACGTAGTAGTTGTCTCCCCCCTGGCCGACGCGATCGAGACGCGATACCCAGCTGTCGATCTGTTCCAGGGACTTCGACTTTGGCGACAGCGCCAGGATGGCATTGAGACGGGTGATCGCTTGGAAGCGGACCAATCCCTTGCCGGGTCCCTCCGTCTGGAAGACCTGCTGAAGCTCCTTGATGACCTCATCGGGCGTGGAGTTCTTCAGCGTGTAGAGACCGGCCGACTGTCCCTTCATCCAGTCGACGTCGAACATGGAGACGATGTCCAGCAGCGATTCACGATGCCGCGCCGTGCCCCGAACGATCAGCAGGTTGTTGTAGACGCTGGCACGCGGGGGGTCTTGCGCGGACGCGAGCGAGGTGAGCATGCGCGTCATGGTCTCGGCCGACACGTACTTCAGCGGGATGATGGAGATGCCGTAGCCGTTGCCGACCTCTTGGTGCTCGGCCTGATAGTTGACCGAGAGGATGGCGTTCTGGCGCGCCTCGCTCTCCGGCACGATGCGGTGCAGCTGGCCGTCGACGATGAGCGCGCCGCGGTTCATCGCCAGCACGCTTTCGAGGATGGACAGGAGCTCGCTGCGCGACACCGGGCCGCCGGTGGAGACGGTGACGCGACCCTGCACGCGCGGATCGAAGACATAGGGAAGGCCCAGCGTATCGCGCAGGATCACCTTGGCGAGCTCGGACAGCTCTGCATCGTTGAAATTGAGCTCATAGCCGTTGGTCGAGTGCGCAAGGCCCTGGCCGCGCGGGGTTTTCGACCTCTTGGTGGCGGCCGTATCGTCGCCCGGATAGAGCTCCGCCTGGGCGCCCTGGATGGAAGTGCTGGCGAACTCCACCCGCGGGCCTTCGCGACCGGCGGGGCGCGGGGGGGAGAGGTCGGCATTCGCCAACTGGTCCAACAGGCCAGGCGGCTCGAGACTGCCAGAGTCATTGGGAACCGAGCACGCAGAGATGAGCGCGCAAGTTAGTGCCGCCGCGAGCCAAGCGCTCCACCGAACTCATGAATAAGTTCCCTTTAACGCGCTTACACATCCAGGAACTGCGTTATTGCTCGCGACGCGACGTTGGCTCGTGCTTGCTGCGACCCCGCCTGTTCAGTGGCTCCCAGTCCACTGCTGCGTTCGGAGCGATAGCCTGCGGAGTCCCCTTCCTCCGGCAATCGCGCATTCCAGCCCCGCGGCGCGGGCACCGTGCGGGCTGTGGGTCTTTCCTTTTGGACCCTCAGGCCTCTATAGCTCGCGTGCATGAAGCTATGCACAGGATTCGATTACGTTTGCGATGATTGAAACACCAATGTGGCCGCAGCGTAACGTGCGCGCGAAACGAAACTCAAAAAACTATGCATAGAGTGCACTAACTAGGACGAGAGTGAACTCGCGCCAATCACAAAGCCGCAATTGCGGCATTGCATGCGCGCTGCAAAAAAAAATGCAGAGCGTTATGCTCGGGCCGATTGCTTGAAAATAGCGACGCTGCATAGTAGGTTGAAATCAATCAACTACGGGGCATCCACTTGCTGTGACCGTAGGATTTTTTCGGCGCATGAACGGTAAGTATGTCGGTCGAGCCCATGGTTATGAGCTTCGAGGACTTCCTCGTAAGTCGGGCGCTCATTTCCGAGGCCGAGCTCGACAAAGTCGATAGGTTTCGCAAAGAAACCGGCGCGACGCTTTACACGGCCCTGCGAAAATCATCCGCCATGCAATCGCACGCCCTCGTGCGCGCCATTGCCGATTATCATGGCGTGCCCCTCGTCGAGGACGAGCAGTGGCTCACCGACCCCGTTTCTTTCAGCAACCTGTCGCACGCGTTCTTGCGCGAGAACAAAGTCTTTCCCATCGGCGAGGCCGACGAGGGAATCCTGCTGGCGATGGAGGATCCCTCCGATGCCCACGCCATCAACGCGGTGCGGCTGGCGCTGGAGCGGCCCATCATTCCGCGCGTCGCCGCGGCCGAGGACATTCAAACCGCGATCGAGCGGGCGGCGCGCAACCGTGACGAGCCGACCGTGTGGCAGGAGCCGACGCGGGCCGAGGCGACCGGCGACGACCTGGAGCACTTGCGCGACATGGCGCTCGGCGCGCCCGTCGTGCGCTACGTCAACCAGATGATCCAGGACGCCATGCACGCGCGCGCGACCGACATTCACATCGAGCCGTTCGACGCGCGCATGGCGGTGCGCATGCGCGTCGACGGGATGCTGCGGGAGATTGCGCCGCCGCCTGCGCAGATGGCGAAGGCCATCGTCTCGCGCGTCAAGATTTCTGTCGGGCCTCAACATCGCCGAGCGGCGGCTGCCGCAGGACGGCCGCGCCCGCATCCGCGTCAATGAGCAGCGCCTCGATTTGCGCGTCGCCACCATGCCGACGATCTACGGGGAGGCGGTGGCGATCCGTCTGTTGGACAACGTGCGCCGCGTGCTCGACTTCGGCGCCCTGGGGTTCGGTAAGCGTGACGAGGAGGTGATCCGCCGCCACCTCTCGGCGCCCTACGGGCTCATTCTGGTGACGGGGCCGACGGGCAGCGGCAAGACGACGACGCTCGCCACGGCTCTTTCGCTGCTCAATCAGTCGCACCGGAAGATCCTCTCCATCGAGGACCCGATCGAGTACGAGATCGACGGCGTCAACCAGACCCAGGCCAAGCCGGCGATCGGCCTCACCTTCGCCAACGCCTTGCGCTCGTTTCTGCGCCACGACCCCGACGTGCTCATGGTGGGCGAGATGCGCGACGCCGAGACGGCGAGCATCGGCATCCACGCCGCTCTCACTGGCCACCTCGTGCTGTCGACCTTGCACACCAACACCGCAGCCGGCTCCATCCCGCGCCTGCTCGACATGGGCATCGACGCCTTTCTGCTGGCCTCCTCCTTGAGGTGCGTCATCGGCCAGCGCCTCGTGCGCCTGTTGTGCCCCCATTGCAAGCAATCGGGCCCCGTCGGCGACGAGCTTGAGATCTTCACCCGACGCAAGGGAGCGCTGAACGGCGAAGCGCCGACCAGGCTGTGGCATGCGGTCGGATGCGAGCGTTGCTCGGGCACCGGCTACAACGACCGCATCGTCATCTCCGAGGTCCTCGACGTCGATGACGACATCAGGGACCTCATACAACCCAACGCCCGCACCGCCACGATCGAGGAGGCGGCGTGCCGCAAGGGCATGGTGACGATGGTCACCGACGGTCTCAAGAAATGTCAGGACGGCCTGACCACGACAGAAGAAGTGCGCCGGGTGGTGCTCGACGTGTGAGCGGCCCTTGAAGGGCCCCGCGGGCATCGTCCGGAAGCGCATGACTAGGGGAGAACGGCACGTGGCGCGTCTTCGCTCCGCTTCGAGTTGCGGACGGCGTGCCTCTGGCCGGCATTCGGGACGCAGCCGTGATGCTCTATCGCTATAGCGCCATAAGCCGCTCCGGCAGCCGCTTGACCGGCCAAATGGAGGCGGTCAGCCGCACCATCGTGCTGGAGGATCTGCACAAGCTCGGACACTTGCCGGTGGAGGTGGTCGAGAGCAGCGCCGCTGCGGCGGGGCGCGGTGCGCGCGGCTCATCGTTCTTGTCGGGCAAGCCGAGCTCGGGCCAGATCACGCTCTTCACGCGCGAGCTCTCCATGCTGCTGAAAGCCGGGCTGCCGCTCGATCAGTCTCTTGGCTTTCTTGCAAAGGATGCCCGCTCCAAGCGGCTTTCGCGCGTGATCGGCCAGATCGGCGACCAGGTCAGCAACGGCAAGAGCTTGCATGAGGCCCTGGAGATGCAGGGGCCGGTGTTTCCGCCCGTCTATGCCAGCATGGTTCGCGTCGCGGAGGCGAGCGGCTCGCTCGATACCGTCTTGGAGCGCATCGCCAGGGGCCGCGAGAAGGCGCAGAAGCTGCGCTCAAAGGCGCTGTCTGAGGTCCTTTACCCGTGCATGCTGATCGTGATGGCGATCGCCGCCGTGACCATCATGCTCACCGTTGTCGTGCCGCGCTTCAAGGAGATGATCGTGAACGCGGGCACCGAGGCGCCCCAGCAGGCCCGCATGGTGATCGCGGCATCCGACTGGCTGCTCGCCAACGGTAAACTGCTGGCCGTTTCTCTGGTGCTCTTGGCCTTTGCCATCGGCGCCGCCTGGCAGCAGGGCGCCGGGCGCCAGCAGATGGAGTGGCTGTTATTACGGCTGCCGCTCATCGGCTCGATGCTGCGCCTCAACCTGACCATCAGCTTCTGCCGCACGCTCGGCATGCTGCTCGAGAACGGGGTGGAGCTTCCCGCGGCGATGAAGCTCGTCCGCGACGTCATCGGCAACCGCTATGCCGCGCGCGTGCTCGATCACGCCTACGACGCGCTGCGCAAGGGGCGCAGCTTCCTGGAGCCCTTGTCGCAGTCCGGTCTGTTTCCCGGCGTCGTCATCAACATGCTCCGCGTCGGCGAGGAGACAGGCAGTCTCACGACGTCCTTCTTTCACATGGCCGACATGTACGAGGAGAAGCTTGAGACCGCCGTGCAGAGGACGTTCACGATCCTCGAGCCCGTCATCATTCTCCTGGTGAGCACCTTCATCGCCGGGATCATCATTTCGATCTTGGGCGCCGTAATCAGCATCAACGACTTGGCGATCTGAGCAGGAGGTTTGGCGATGGGAAACGTCAGTTGGAGGGTGGTGAGATGATGGCTTCGATTGCTCGTGCGCTGCGTCGCGCGGCCGGCATCGGCACAGCGCCGAACCGGCGCGAGGCCGGTTTCACGCTGGTCGAGCTTCTGGTGGTGATGGTGATCTTGGTGCTGCTAGCGAGCCTCGTGGCGCCGCGCGTCATCGGCTATCTGGGCAGCTCGCGCACCAAGACGGCGAAAGTGCAGATCGAGAGCCTCTCGACCTCGCTCGAGCTCTACAAGCTCGACACCGGCCGCTATCCCGACGAGCGCGAGGGCTTGGCCGCGCTCGTTGCGCGCCCCGGCGACGTCCACAACTGGAACGGCCCCTACCTGAAGAAGGACAGGGTTCCGCCCGATCCGTGGGGGCACCCCTATCACTACCGCTACCCCGGCCAGCGCGGTGCCTTCGACATCTTCTCGCTCGGCGGCGACAACCGGGAGGGCGGCGATGGCGAGAACCAGGATGTCACGAGCTGGCTGTAGCGGCGGGAGGGCACCATGCGAGGCAGGCTTCACGCTGATCGAGCTGCTCGCCGTGATGGTGGTGCTGGGCATGGCGATGGTCGCCGTGTCCGCCCTCTATCGGGCGCCGTCGAGCGGGGTGCAACTCAGGGCGGCGGCGCAGCTTGCCGCCTCGCGCCTGCGCGATCTCCGGGTAGCGGCGCTGACGAGCGGCAGCGAGCGCGTTGCCACGATCGACGTCAACGGCCGCGTCATCCGCTTCAGCGACGGACGCGCGCCGCTGCAGCTCGCACGCTCGATCGCCGTTGCCGTGACCGGGGCCGAGAGCGAGCGCCGCGCCCAGGGCATGTCGGGCGTCCGCTTCTTTCCCAATGGCAGCTCCACCGGCGCCACCATCCAGCTTCGCTCGCAAAGGCAGGGCTATGAGGTTCGCATCAACTGGCTCACGGGCAGGGTCTCGACCGCCGCGCTCGATTGACGGCGGTCGCGACAGTGGCACGGCGGGCTTCACGCTGCTCGAGACCCTTACGGCGTTGACGATCCTCGCCATCGCTCTCGTCAGCCTGTTCGACGCCCACATGCGGGGCCTGCGTGCGGCGGGCGCTGCCAACTCCTATGCCGAGGCCCGCCTCCTCGGCGAAGCGCTGCTGGCCGACACCGCCGGCGGTTGGAAGAGCGCCCTTCTCTCGCGCCAGGGCAGCGAGGGCCGCTTCAATTGGTCGATCGCCGTGGCGCCCGAGCGCGCAGCGTGGGCCGAGATCAAGTCCAAGGGCAACTGGCGCCTCTACCATGTGCGCGTGACCGTCGCCTGGGACCGCAACCGCTCGATCGTCCTCGACACGCTCAAGCTCGGTCGCGCCCATGGTTAGAGCCGCACCCCAAGCTCAGGCCCGCGAGGGCGGCTTCACGCTCATCGAGCTGATGGTGAGCCTCACGATCCTGAGCGTGATCTTAGGGCTGCTTGCCGGCGGTCTCAGGGTGATCTCGAAAAACTGGCAGGCCAATGCTAAGCGCATCGAGACGCTCGACATGGTGTCGCGCGCCGCCGACATCCTGCGCCGCGACGCCTCGGGCCTGCAGCGCCTGATCGCCGTGACCCGGGGCAGCCCGCGCTATCTCTTCACGGGCACCGAGGACCAGCTGTCGTTCGTCACGCTCGAGCCGCCCTACCCGAGCGCGGCGGGCCCCTATTTCGTCAGCTACGCGCTCGCCCCCAACGGTCCGGAGGTCGACCTCATCCGCGCGCGTGCGCCCTATCGGCAGGGCATGCAGTCGTTTCCGGGAGCGACGCCGGCCAACCGCGTGCGCTTGGTCGAGGGGCCCTACCGCTACCACTTCGCCTACGCCGACAAGTCCACCGGAGTCGGTCAGTGGCGCAATGCCTGGCCCTACGCGACCCGCTTGCCGGAGATGATCCGGCTGCAAATCGTCGATGCGCGGCGCAACGTGCCGGTCGCTCCGCCGCTGGTCGTTGCCGTCCGGGCCGACGCCGAGCTCAGCTGCCTGACGCAGAAATCCACGGTGTGCAGCGCCAAGTCGGGCGGCCAACTCAAGGCGCGCGGCGCCTCCGCGAGCGACGACAACATGGGCGGGTTCAAGCGATGATTGGGAGCGGCAAAGCACCGGCAGGGATGCGTGAAGCCGACCGGCGCCAGCGCGGACTGGCGCTGCTCATCGTCTTGTGGATCATCGTGGCCGCAGCCCTCCTCGTCTCCGCCTTCAACGCCGCGGTGAAGAGCGGCGTGGCGTTCGTCGGCTCCGAGGTGCAGCTGGTAAAGACGGAAGCGCTGCTCGATGCCGGCGCCGAGATCGCCGCTTCCCGCCTGATCGACGAGGCGCCGGCGCGGCGCTGGGTGCCCGACGGCAGCCGCCACACGGTCGCGTTCGCGGGCTCCGAGCTTTCAATCAGCATCAGGGGCACCAACGGCCACATCGACCTCAACAAGGCGGACAAGGAGCTGTTGATGGGGCTCTTGCGCCGGTTCGCCGGTTCCGAGGCGCAGGCAGGCCGCTTGCGCGATCGCATCCTGCAGGCGCGCGGCAGCAGACAAGGTGAGAAAGCGGCCCACGTGGTGCGGGACGCGGCAAACGAAGGTGGCGATCCGGCCGCCGCGGCCTCCGGCGACGTGCCGGCGTTCGTGGACGTGGCGCAGCTGCGCACCTTGACGGGCATGACGCCGGAGCTCTACCGGGCCATTGCTCCTTACGTCACGGTCTACTCGGGCGACGGCCGCATCAATCCGACCGCCGCGCCGGACGCGGTGCTGATGTCGTTGCCGGGGCTGGCGCGGGGCGACATCGAGAAGATCCGGGCGTCAACGAAAGCGCCGAAGGACAGCAACGCAGCACGGCTGGACATCGCGGAGGCCGCTCGCAGCTACCTGACCGACGAGCCGGGCTCTGCCTACCTCGTTACGGTCGAGGTGATGGCGCCAGGCGCCGAGCACGCCGCGGCCAGCGTCTATGTCGTCGCGCCGGGTCTCGATGGCGACGCACCTTACCGGCTGATCGCGAGACGGCCCATCGGCTCGGCGCAGGCGAGCGGGGCGAGCTAGGGCATGAGGATCGTGACGTGAAGCAAACCGCGAGAACGAACATCGTCATCCGCTCCTACGCCTGGTGGCTTGGCGAGCTTGCCAAGGCGCTCACGTCGCGTCGGGCGGGGATGCAAGCGTGGCGCACGCTGGCGCGGCAGACACCCGCCGGCTTGGAGATCATGACGCGGTCGGGCGCGTCGCTGCAGTCGCTCGGCACGCTTGCGCCCGACGCGGGCGCCGATCAGATCGCGACGATGAAGAAGCTCGTTGCGCAAAAGGCGACGCTTAGCACCGAGCAGGTGCTGCTGCGCCTGTCGGCAAACGACGTGGTCGAGCGCACCATCCAGATCCCCAAGGCCGCGAGCGACGTGATCGAGCCGGTGCTGCAGAACCAGATGGAGCGCATCGTCCCTTGGTCGGCCGAGGACACGCGTCATGGCTATCGGATCGCTGGCGCCAACGCCGGGGCGCCCGACCAGCTCGACATCCACATCGTCGCCACGACCAAGAGCATGCTCGACGCCGCCTTACGGCGCGCCCAGAGTGTCGGCCTCAACCCGGGCGCCATCGACTTTGCGCCGGATGCGGCGGCGGACGCGGTAGCGGTAAAGCTCGCCTCGCTCGCCCCCGATCCGGTCAAGAGAACGGCGCAGACGCTGCAGGCCGCCCTTGCGGTTCTCTTGGGCTTCAGCGTCGCAATAAGCGCCTTCGGCCTCTATCACATGTGGGGCCGCCAGCTGGAGAGTGACGAGCTCGAGGCGCGCATCATCACCGCCAGGGCGCGCGTCGAGGAGGTGAAGCAGCTCAACGCGGCGAACACCGAGCTGCGCCAGCAGCGCGAGCGTCTCGTCCGGCGCAAGAGCGAGGAGCCGGCCGTGATGGTGCTGATCGAGGCGTTGAGCCGGGCGCTGCCCGATGCCGCCTATCTCACCGAATTGGAGATCCACGGCCGCGATACGCGGATCACCGGAAAATCCGACGACCCCACCGGGCTCATCACCATGCTGGAGGACACCCCCCAGTTCGAGGACGTGCACTTTTCCGCGGCCACGACGCGCGAGGAGGGCGAGACGGCGGGCACGTTCTCCATCATCAGCCGGGCCCAAGGCGGCCCCAGCCTGGAGAAGAAGCCGTGACCGTGCGCTCGCAATCTTTGTCGGCCGCGCTCGCCGTCGCCATTCTGGCAGCGGCCTTGGCGCTTCTCGCCCTCATGGCTGCGCTGCCGTTCATGCGCTTGAGCGCGATTGAGCAATCGATCACAAGCAACCAGACGGAGCTCATGCAACTGCGCAAGGAGATCGCGCGGGAGGCGGCGCTGCGCAAGGAGAACAGCGAGCTCACGTCCGCCGACGAGGACGCAAAGCTCTTGCTGCTCGAAGGCGAGACGACGGGAATTGCCGGCGCCAACCTGCAAAAAATGGTGAGCGGTCTGGTGCTGGAGCACGGCGGGGCGGCTTCGAGCTTTCAGATCATGCCGCCCAAGGAGGATGGCAATCTGATGCGCATTGCCATGAGCTTGTCGATCAGCGTCGGCATCGACGGCCTGCGCGACATCATTCACGGTCTGGAGACGGGCACGCCGCTGATCTTCATCGACGACATCACCATCCGGGCGCAGCAGGATGATTTCCGCGCTCCTGACCCGAACAACCTAGGGCCGCTCGACGTGACGCTGCAGGTGAGCGGATTTGCTTTGAAGAACGAGGCCTCCTGAGCCGTGCTGAAGAATCGCGCATTTCTGCTGATCCTGGTTTGCCTCGCGCTCGGCGGGCTTGTCGCTATCGACAATTGGCCGACTGGCGTGACGCCGGGTACCCGAACGGGCGAGGCCGCACCCGCTCGGACCGCCGCTCAGGCCCCGGCTCCCGAAGCCGACGCTGCGGCGCCCGATCCCGATCGGCTGCAACTGCACAATCCGCTGGCCACGTTCGACAAGGCGACGCTCAAGGATTGGGTCGAGCGGCCCTTGTTCGCTCCGAGCCGCCGGCGTCCGCCCGCCGTGGCGGTGGCCGAGCACCCGCTCGTGCGCCAGGCCACCGCCAAGTCGCCGGTGCCGATCTACGATCTGCTCGGCATCGTGCGCGATGGCGAGCGCGCCATCGCGCTCCTGCGCAAGAAGAGCGACGGAACGAGCTTCCGCGTCGAGGTCGGCGACATGATCGGCGGATGGCGGGTCGCGCGCATGGAGTTTGCCTCCGTCGTCCTCGAGCGCGAGGATGGGACGTCACAGACCGTGGCGCTTTCGCGCGAGTAGCGGGATGCCCGCGATCTAGTAGTCGACGTTGCCGCCGGAAAGGGCCTGCATCAGCTTGTCGTTGTCCTCTCCGCTGGCCCGTCCCTGGCCTCCGCGGTGAGGCGCGGCGCCGTAGGTGGCATTGAGGATCATGACCTTGGCGATGCCGCTCTCATTGTCGGGAGAGCGGACGATCACGTGGTTCCAATTGCGCAAAAGCCGCTCGATCACGCTTTGCAGACTGCCGGTCATCGTCGCCGACAGGGCTTCGCTGCGCTTGGCGTTCTGCAGACCGGACACCTCGAACCCATAGCGCTTGTGCAGATCCTCGATGACGGCATCGACGGTGGCGTCCTCGACCGTGACGGTGATGCTCTGCCTTGGCGCCGCTCCCGCTACGGATATGGCGGCGGCGTGCAGCGCCATCGGTGACATCAGGCAGCCGACCACAAATGCTATGCAAGCCAATCGCGACATGTCCCCAGGCTCCGCTGCGCAAGCACTGCCGGCAAACCTCGTTGACGATGCCGGAGCAGGCCGTTTTGATGCGCTAAATCACTTCAGATCATGCAGGTCTTTGGTGTGCTTGACAAGCGCCGGCACCACGCGCCGCGCCGTTGCGCAAGTGAACATAAGGATGCTGCGCCCGCCCGGCGGCTAGTAGCAGCCGGCGCGGATCATGCAGCGAGAGAACCTCCAATTGTCCGCCCCGAAGCTTTCGTAGCTCCAGCGCTCGAACCCGCGCCCCAGAAGGAAGACGCACCTTTTCTGCTCGCGCAAGCACCGCTTGTAGTCGCGGCAAATCCCTTTGTGGCTGTGATAGCGGTAGACGCCGGCCACGGGATCCCAGCCGAACACGCGACGGCAGTGGAAGCCGTGCGCCTTGCTGACGAGAGACGAGCTTTCGGCGTTGAGCGCGGCGGCTCGCGCCCCGGCCATTTGTGCGAGCGTCACTGGGCCGGCCGCGATTGGCTCAGCGAGCAGGCCGGAAAGGCCGATCACCACCACGCAGGCGGCGACAAGACGAGCAACATCTCTACGCAACGCACACCCCCGTCCCACCGATCGAAGTACGTCACATCATGACGTTCGGACCGGTTCTATGCCACAGAAATGTGTAAGGTCCGATTCAGCGGACCATTGGTGCGGCGCACTCGTCCACCTTGAGACCACCTGCTCACTTTTCGCGCACATCTGCTCACCGCCACCGCCGTTGTTTGCCGGCGGCATGCGCGCTCGTTGTCAAATTACTCAGCGCAACGAATAAATTCGGCCGCGCTTTTGATATGGTTTCTCCACAGAAACGAGGGCATGCTCGGTAAGAATACAACTGCAAGTCGCGCGAAGTTTCTTTGCGCGAATGTGCTTTTTGCGATGACACATCTTGCATTTCGTATAAGAAATATTCTCGGCACTTGAGGAACTCAAATGTGCGGCAAGAGAACCGCACGAGAGGGGGAAACATATGCCCAATGAGGAAACGCTATCCGCCGATACCGAAAACCCCGAGCTCAATGTCTGGGATACGCAATACTGTTCGCCCAGTAAGGCGTTTACGCTGTTTCGTGAAGGTATCTGCAGCACCTTCATGCCCTGGTCGCCCGAGCACAAGGCCGATCGACCGTTCGAGGCGCGAATAGAGGCGAGGGCCTTCGACAACGGCTCTGCGGCCCGTGTGCTGCAGACGCCAATCGTGGCGTCGCGAACCAAGCCGAACATCGCGGCTTCTCCGGTTGAGGGGATCTACGCCAATTTCGTTCTTTCAGGAGAGCTGTGCGTCGAGCAGGCCGGGCGCAGCAATGTGGCCAAACGCGGCGATCTCGTCGTCTACCATACGGCTGAGCCGGTCACGCTGACGGAGCGGAACGAGCTTTGCTACGAGGACGTGTCCTTCTTGTTTCCCAAGAATTGCTTCCCCTTGGGCGAAAAGGTGGCCGCGCAGTTTCGCAACATCGTTCTCTCGCAGAGCCGAATGATCAGTCCCCTTTCGAGCTGCTTGACCTATCTCGCCGAGAACATGGCCAGCGGGTCCAAGGAAGAATTGGACGCGATCTTCGACGCCTGCATCTCGCTGCTGCCGGTGGCGGCCGGGTGTTTCGAGCGTTCGGGAAACGACGAGACATTCAGTCTGCCGATCAATTATTTGCTGCGTGAGATAATGGAGTTCGTAAACCACAGAATTTCCGATCCCGATCTGTCTCCTCGCCGAGCCGCCGAGCACTTCGGGATTTCGGCTCGTTACGTGCACAAGCTCTTTGCCGTTAGCGCTACAACCTTTAGCGCCTATGTGGTTACCAAGCGCCTGGAGCACATCCGCAGCGATCTGTTGTCGCCAGCCTGCCGCAACCAGCCGATCTCCAACATCGCGTACCGGTGGGGCTTCAACGACCTTTCGAGCTTCAATCGCGCCTTCAAGAGCCGCTTCGGCTGCAGTCCGCGCCGCTTTCGCGCCCAGTTCGCGCGCTGAGGGTCTTTGCGGTAAAGCGCGCCTCGGCAGCCCGAGGCGCGCTCCTCCCCGCTCTGCCGTCTGGGCGCCGGTGGACGCTACTGGCTCGGTTTGCGCGTCACCCACCGCTTGAGATAGGCCGGCACGACCGCACGCGCTGCCGACACCACGGCATTCGAGGTCTGCCGCCCGATGCGCGTTGCACTCCACCGCGGCGCGGCGTCCTCCATGAGGCGCAGAAGCTGAGCGCGCTGGGCCTCCGGCACGCGCGCGACGATCCGCTGCGACAGCTGCGCGAGGTTGTAGGGCTTGCGCCCGGCGGCGACGCTCAAGGGTATGACGTCCTCCAGCGCAACGCCGAGCCGTTCGGCGATCTCATCCATCGCGGCCCTGATGGCGCGCGCCTTGTCGTTGGCCGGGGCCAGCACGTCGTAGGGCGGCGACCACTCGGCACGGGGCGGCAGAAGGTCGACGTGGGTGAGGGCGACGAGGAGCGGCGGCTGGCGCCGGTGCGCCCGGTCGGCGAAATACTGGCGCACGCTGGCAATGGCTTCCCCGTCGGTGGCGTCGTCCCTCACCCTGGCGTCGATCGCCCACACGATGAGGTCGGCGTCGCCGGCTCTTTCGGCAAACCTGCGGCGCTCCTTTATGGTCGCGCCGACGCCGGGGCTATCGATGGCGAGCGCGCCGGCAAGGCCTGCAAGCTCGATCTCGTAGGCACGAAACTCCTGCGTGGACGGCATCGCATCGATGAGCGCGCCCACCTCCTTGGAAAGCGCGTTGACGATGCTCGATTTGCCGGACCCGGTCTTGCCGGCGACGAGGATGCGCAAGGGCTCGGCGCGCGGCTCGCCCGCCAGACGATCGCGCAAGGTCGAGGCACTGACGTGACCTGCGAGCGCCGCCGCCGACACCTTCAAGCGCCCGCCGTAAAGATCGATGGCCGCGCGCCCGACCTCGCGGACGTAGCCGCTGGCGAGCTGGCGGGCAAGCTGGTCGCGCACGGTGGCGTAAAGGTGCTTGGTGAGCTGCTCGCGCGCCTCTTGCGCGGCGGCCGTCACCGGGTTGATCAAGCGCACGAGCCGCCAGATGTCGTAGGCGCGCTCGGCGACGCCGATGGCCGATCGCCATCGGTATATCTTGAGCACCTGCCCGACGGTCAGCTGATCGCCCAAGGGAATGTTTTCGATCACGAACGGCCGCAGGTCGGCGCTCACGCGCTCAATCAGCGCCAGCGCTTCCGGGATCGTGAACTTCCACAAGGGATTGCGATCCTCGGGGTGGATCTGGCGCGAGACCACCTCGATCGTGCGCAGCCCCAGGTTCAAGACCTTGTCGCGATCGGTGAGCTCGGCCGGGCGCACGTTGGCGGCAATCGCCTCGACGGCCGCCCAGGCCGCCTGCTCGCGCGCCGTCCAGCCGGGATCGGGCGCGACGGCAGCCTTCTCGGAAATGGATGGCTCCGCCGTTTGCGCCACGGCCCTGCGCAGCGCCACGGCCTGCACGAGATAGCCGCAGACGCTCAACGTCAGCGCCGCAGCGATCCAGTAGAGCGCATACCCCCTCTCCCACAGCCATAGCCAGCCCAGCGGCAACAGCGAGAGCAGTGGCAGCAGCAGCGCCAAAAACAGCATGATGCCGCGCAGGTAGAAGAGCGCTCTTCCTTTTCGCCGGACGTCCGTTGCCACGGTGAGACTGGCCTCGCTCGAAAAAACGAAACGCGCGCCCAAGGCGCCGCCCCCAATCTAGCGTGTCGCGCTCTCAAGCGCTGCCGTCGTGCGTGAAAAAAAAGCTGCCCATAGGGCAGCGCGACGTCGTTCTCCGCCGCAAAACACAAAAAAGCCCGAACATGGCTCGGGCTTTTTGAGGTTGGTTGCGGGGGCACGCAACAACCAGTGCAGTCACCGCATTCCCGCTCCATGCAGGCTTGCTGCCTGAGGGGCTCACTAGGGCCAATCAGGTCCTTCCATGCGTCGCATCCGACGCGAGATATCACTACGGCTTCGGTTCTCTCGCGCAAGCACAGATAGTGCACGACTCGCTCGTCGGCACTCCGCAAGAGCTTGATGTCCGACCTACGACGGGGCTCCGCGTGACCGCTCTTCAAGGAGGAGCGGACGAACCCTAGCGCCCAAATCATCGGCAGCTCATGACCCTAAGCGTCGGTCACGGCGCGCGCCAACGACTTCCGCTCATTTGACGTTGACCTGCCGTGCGGCAGATGCCGACAGCATAAGAGAATTTGACCCGAAGCCGCCCTTTGCACTCCTGGATGCGGCCTACATTTGCTGGTAACTGCGAGGGCGCCAACGGAAAGCAACCGAAATCTGGGTTGCCCCTCGACGCTCAGAGAGCGACTTTGGCTGAGCCGGGTCGTGCTGGAGGAATTTTTAACACGCGCAGCAACGCCGCGATCTCGGTAGCGGGCAGTGGCTTGGAAAAGTAAAAGCCCTGTACTTTGTGACAATGCCAGGATTTAAGCAGCTCCACCTGCTCTGAGTTTTCCACGCCTTCTACTATGACGTCAAGACCAAGCTCATGTGCCAGGCCGATGGCAGCTTTCACGATTTTTGCGTTGGGCGACGTCGACGTCAGATCGAGCATGAACCCCTGCTCGATTTTGATACGGTTGACCGGGAAGCGGCTAAGATAGCTGAGCGACGAGTACCCGGTCCCGAAATCGTCGATCGCCAGACGGATTCCGGATTTATGGAGTCGCAAGAGAACGTCGCTATGCTCCTGGGACGCTTCCATGAAGACGCCTTCCGTGATCTCGAGCTCGAGAAGCTTCGGGGGCAGAGCGGTCTCCGCTAAAATTACCGCGACGTCATTCTCGAGCTCGAGCGGCGTCTTGAACTGCTGCCCCGATATATTCACCGCTATGAGCGGCGGGGCGATGCAAGCATCCAGCCATACCTTCATTTGTCGGCAGGCCTCATGTAGCACCCAACGCCCGAGCGCCACGATCAGCCCGCTCTTCTCCGCCGCCGGAATGAATTCGCCGGGCGCGATCAGACCGCGTTTCGGATGTTGCCAGCGAACCAGCGCTTCGAGCCCGATGATGCGGTTCGTGTCGATATTGACCTGCGGCTGGTAGAAAAGAATGAGTTGACCGGAGTCGATGGCTTCGCGAAGTTCAGCCTTGATCATCACCCGAGACCGCACTTCTTTGTCCATTGTATCGGTGAAGAACCTATACGTCCCCCGGTCTGCCGATTTGGCCCGGTATAGGGCCTCATCGGCATGAGACAGGAGGGCCTCCGCCTCGGGTGAGTCTTGCCCGTAAACCGCAATGCCGACACTGGTGCCACTACGAATCTCGTTGCCCTCAATTGAAAATGGGTCGCTGATGACCTTCAGGATCTTATCCGCCAGCACAGCGGCTTCCGCCGGCTCTTGGATATCGGTCTGGATCACCGCGAATTCATCGCCGCCGAACCGGGCCACGGTATCGGTCTTCCGAATGCTGGCCCGCAGCCGCTCGGCCACCGCTTGCAGCAGCAGGTCACCGATGGGATGACCGAGAGTGTCGTTGACGTCCTTGAAATGGTCGAGGTCGAGATAGAGTACAGCGAAACTCTTTCCGCTCCGGTGTGCCGCGGCCATCTCCTGCTGCAGCGCTTCGACGAATACGGCGCGATTGGCGAGGCCGGTCAAAATATCGTGGCGCGCCATGTGCGCCATCTGTTCCCTAGCCCGCTTGCGTTCGGTAATATCGCGCATAATTGCGACAGCGTGCCAATCTGTGCCGAGTCGCATCGCCGCAATCGACAGTTCGATTGGGATCTCCGAGCCGTCCTTATTGAGCGCCGCCAGCTCCAGCGCCTTCCCAAGGACAGCGCCGCGGCCTGTTGCGACGAATTCCCGCATTCCGGTGACTGCCTTCTCCCGATAGCGCGCCGGGGCCAGCCATTCATGGACCGGTTTGCCGACCGCTTCCTCAGCACTATAGCCGAGTATGCGCTCCGCGGCGCGGTTCCAGTAGGTAACTCTCCCGGCGGGATCGATAGTGATGATTGCGTCCTGCGCGGCATCGCTGACGGTGCGGAAGCGCTCTTCGCTCATGTGCAGGCGACTCTCAGCCTCGCGCTCCGCGGTCACGTCAATCCCGACGGCAAGAAGGGCCGGATGGCCCTCGTTCGTGATCCGCTGGCCGCTCCAACGAACGCAACGCGAGTCGCCGCTTTTGGTGCGTATGCTGAATTCGGTATCGGCAAGGCCCTTGCTGTATGCCTCATGAATTTTTATTCGCGCCAAGTCGCGATCGCTCTCGACAACGTTCCAAAGCGCGTCGAGCCCTCGCAGTTGTTCACTGGAAAGGCCGGTTACGACCGATAGATTATCGTTCCAGCGAACGATGTGGCCGCCTTCATCGAGCAAAACAAAGAAGCCCGGCAGACTGTCGATCAAAGCCGTGGACAAATCCCGCTCCTGCGTCAGCGCTCTTGTCCGTTCACCCAGTTTCTCGTACGCAGTCCGCAGGTCTGCGGTACGGTCTCTGACGCGCACTTCAAGCTCGTCGCGGGCCTTGCGAAGCGCCGCTTCCGAACTTGATCGCTCTTCACTCCAGCGTCGCCCCGCACGAAGAGCAAAATACCAAGCCCACAACAGGACGAGAACAATCACACCACTCGCTATCTCCAATCCGGCTGTCAGCAAATTAAGGTGCCGGACTTGGGATTCGATTGCGCCCTTCAGCCAGGATGCAGTCTTCTCCACTCCGTCGGCATAGATGGCCTTCAACCGCGAGTATTCTTCACTGGCCAACAAAGAGGATGCCTCCGTCAGCCGGCCCTCACCGACCAAGCTTAAGGCGCGTCGTTCAATCTCTACGAGCTTGCGATTCGCCCGATCGGTTTGCTCGATGAATTGCCGTACCTCGGGTGCACGCAACGCGTTTTGCGTTTGCTTGATCAGGGCGCCGAGCGCGGCATCGAATGCGTCGTATCGTTGCTTGTAGGCGAGGTCGCCCGTCGCGGCCGCCATGCGCGCTGACATAGTCAGCGCCTCGTCGTACAGCATGGTCCGGCTGTGATATTCGCTGAGCTGGACCTGTTTCTGCCGCAGATCAGCGAAGCGATGTTGCAATTGCCAGGACAGCAAGACGATGGCGACGGCTGCCAGCACGCTGATAGCAACCGCTGCCGCCGTGGGCCATAGCGGAAACCTGTGCTGGTCAGATCTGGCTTTTTCAACCGGCATAAAATTGCTCAAACGAAATTTGGCAATGCGGCCAATGGATAGCCGAAGAGTCTGCTTTGCAGCTTTAATGGCCTGGATAAACATGAAGGTTTTGGCGTTAAGGACGAAGAACCCGTCTCAAATTAAATCGAAAATGCACTTAGCGACCGCCTTTAGACAGCCACGCCCCCAGAAAACGGGGTGTTGCTGAGGGGGTGCCAGCGCTGCGCGTTATCGGCCAAGCCCGCCCTCGGGATCAAAGCAGACGCAACGTCTGTGTGCGCCGAGGGGCTGCTCATGACCCAAACCGGAAGTCACTCGAAGGATCGAGCGCTTGGCTTCGGGAATCCCGGATCGCCAATTTACTGACGCGCTTTGCGATTTAGCTTCTGAGAATATAGGCCGTGCAGAGCACCTTGATCTGGGCCTCGGCCTCATCTCGGGTGACGTACCCTCTTTTGCCAACGACGAATATCGTTTTGTCGACGGGCCAAACGTCAACCACGCTGCACGTGTCGTCGAGACTACGCACAATGTAAAAGCTCGCCGCCAAAGCAGGTGTGGCCACGCCCAGGGCCATGCCGAACGCAATAGCGTATCTCAACGTCAACGTGCGTCTGCCGTCGGCACAAATTTCGGAGCGAGGCCCTGAATGGCTGTCACGGTGTCATGCACCAGGCTCTTGCTGCTGTTCGCCATCTCGATAATTCCGTCTAAGTAATGCTCGGTCGAGTGCTGGTACCAATCACCATAGACGCGGCGCATCTCCTCCGCCGTGCTGCACGCAGTATAGCGTTGTGACAGGTCGAAATTGTCCTTCAGGCACTGGTTCACAAACGCGACCCAGTGATTGTTGAACGCTATGATGCCCTTATAAAGCTGCCCGTTCATCGCGGTCATCGCCGCGACCGGCGGCATGTCACCGATGAGCGCATTGAAGGCGGAGGGTGCCCAAAGATTCCGCTGTGCGCCGTTTGTAGGCTCGTGTGCGCCGTTTGTAGGTTCATTGGTCATGACAAAATCCTCGCAGGCACGGAAACAATGCCCATGACTATTCAGACTAGGTTCTGTTTATTGGTTTCCTGAGAAGCTGTAATGTAAGCGCCCTGCACTTAGGTGTCAATGCACATCGAAAGAATCTCTGAAATATTCATTCGTTTCATGGGAATTGTTATTTGCTGTATACTTCTAAGTTATACCAAGCATAGAAGTTGGTGCAAAATTTATGCTCCACTACAAAACGCAGAAAAAGTGAAATCACTAAAAATATTACACTTTTTCCGGCAACGATTGGCCGCTCAACTCGATGTAGCCTAGTTTGAATCTGGAACGGGCCATTACCACCGCGTCTTTGGGGATTTCGCCTCCCCGTCTTGCCGCGCACTGCTTCGAGTTCCTTCCTGGAAGCTTCACCGCTCCAAGTTTGCATGCTCGAGAAAAAAGCGAAGCATTTCCTGCGTGGCATCGGGGCCCGCCGGGTCAGTGAACGAACCTGCAGCGCTCCCGCCGGACCACGCGTGGCCGGCTCCATGGATCTCCCATTGCTCGAGCACGCTGCGTCCACCTGCGTCGCGTTTGATTGATCGCGTGTATCTGCGGCCCGAGGAAACCATCTCACGTTCCACCGAAGCATCCGAATGTTCTCCGGTATTGGCGCGCGCGATGACTTGCGTTCCGTTGCGGGGATGCACGGTTGTATCCTGGTCGCCATGGAAGACGATCGTGGGCAACGCGCGTCGTCGTCTGGTGTGGACGCCGCCCGGGCTTGCGCGAACCGGACCGCGCCCGTTCATTGCGGCAAAGGCGGACGGGAGGTCGCGAGCTGCGCCGCATGCCAGGCCCGAATGCACCCCGACGCCCGCGTAAAGATCCGGATAAGTCTCGCCCATGATGGCCGCGGCTGCACCGCCGGCGGACAATCCGGCGATATAGATGCGACGCGCATCGATCCCGTAGTCGTTCATGATCTGGCGCGTGATGCCTGCAATGAGCGCCGGTTCGCCGTGGCCGCGCTGCTGATCGCTCGGCTTGAACCAGTTCCAGCACCGCGAAGCGTTGGCGGCTGCAGGCTGTTCGGGATAGACGACGAAGCACCCCTCGGCCTCGGCAGCGAAGTTCATCCGCGTGCCGGCGGCGAAATCGTCGGCTGACTGCGTGCATCCGTGCAGCATGACAATCAGCGGTCTCGGTCCATCACCATGCCGGCTGGGAATATAGAGTTTGTATGCCCGGCTTCCCTGCTCGTTACTGAACGACATGGCGATGTACCTGCCGTCCGCCGGAGCGATATCGGTGTCAGCGAGGCGTCCGCGTCGAGGCGCACCGCGAAGGCCGGTCAGATTAAGGTCGAGCCTATCGAAGAGGCCGGGGAGGCCAGCCGTAGCCGGCGTCGGGGTTGCGCCGAACGAGATACCGGGATTGGAAGCCGCATCCGCCGCAAGCTCAATGACGGGAGCCGGAAGCGACATGGCTTTAGCCGCAGAGTTCATCTCTGCACCGTCGCTCGCTCGCGTACCGCGCAGCATGCTTTGAAGGAGAGTCATCGCCTCACCCAAGCGGCCGACCCGGGTGAGACGTGTCGCCTCGACCATTTCGCGCGCGAGCAGTAGTTTCATGTTGTCATTCCTGTTAGAGCGGCTTGCGGAGATTTTGGAGAGACGGCGCCGGCAGACAGGACGGTCCGGCATTCGCACAGCGCGCCTACTGCGTTCGGTCTGCCAACGCGGCCTTGACTTCCGCACTCGCGTGCAGCGCTCCCAACACCGAGATGGAAGAGATGGTCGCTCGGGCCAAGTCGGGCGAAACGTCGGCCGCGATACTCAAGAGGCCAAGCACATGCAGGTTCAGCGTTTGGCGCGCCGCGCGGACGGCCTCGAGATCCTCGCGCGAATAATGCCGCAATCCGAGATCGAGCGTTTGGCGCGCCACGCTTTGCTTGACCACGTCGCCATGCCGGTCGAGCTGATTACGGATCGCGGTGCGGATGAAATCGGTGCGGTTCGAATAGAACCCCTCATGCACCATCAGGTCGATTTGGCCGAGGTCGACATACCCGAGATTGATCGTGACCTTCTCGGAGTCACCGGGCTTGGGCCGCAGCTCCCGCACGTTATTTGCCATCCGTATACCATCCTCTTACCATCTGTATGGATGGTAGATGGGCTGAGTCGGACGCTATTGCAAGGGGGGGCCGGGCGCGCGGGCGGCGTCTGCTGTTGGCCCAAGTCAGAAGAGTAGCCTTCGTCTGCTCTGGGGAGCGGAGCCGACCAGAGCCCTAAGTTGGAAAATCGGCGATTGCCGCCGGGCCGTCGACTTCCGTATCAGGTCACCCAACTAATCTCGATTGGCTTGCCGCTTCTCTACATCAATCCTTGCATCCCGTTCACGGCGCCGCAGCACCGACACTTGAGCAGTCAGACCCCACCATCCGTCCGTCACGCGAACATGTTTCGGTCGTTCGTCAGTTTGCCCATGTCGATGGATGGCTCCATGACGTCTCCTGCTCAGCGCGGAGCAAGAGAGCTGAACTAAACTGTTGGGTCCGACGTAAGTCAAGGTGGCGCGCGCCGGCATAATTCATGCGCCACTGGGCGCCTAGCATGGACGGCCGTGCTCACAAGGATAACCAGCGGCCTAATGTCGTTGAGCTAATCGAACTTGCCGTAGCGCGCGTTGGGCAGCCAGAGCCGCCAGGTATCCCCGCCCATGGACGCGGCTGCGGCGCCATAGCCGTCGCGCTCGTATCGCTCCCTGAAAAGCGATTCCAGTCGCGCGACCAGCAACCATTCAATGCGGCGGTCCGATGGCCACAGAGCCGACAACTCTGATAGAGGAGCATTCCAGCCCCAGGCGAATAGCTCGGTCGAACCCAAAGGTGATCTTTTCGAATGGAGCATGGACTTACCGCCGCCCCGCGAAATCTTTACAAGCGTGGGATAAGCGTGCCCCGCCCCGCGCCAGTGACTCGACAAACGCGGGGACGATAAGCCGAGTCACCGGCGACTAAGGAGCCAACAATGGCGGATACGCGCTCCTTGAACGCCAATGTGTGCCGAGGGCAGTGGTGCCGGCTAGATTCGGAATCTACCTAGTGTGGATAACGGCGCTCTGAAGCCATGGATTCCCGTGGTCCCGCAGTGAGCAATAGAAGGCGGCCCCTTGGCCCACTGCGGAAGGTCAAGCGGCGCTGGGATTGACCTAACGAGGTCTGAAGATTTGCGTACGGATTGCCGTGGTACGTTAGCGCAGCGCTTAGATCCACACTGTAGAACTGGAGGAACTCGACTGATATTGAAGGGCGGGAATCGTGCCTCAAGCGAGTGCTCGGCCGCGAAAGGTCAAAAGTCCGTCGCGGAGTAAAGAAATTGCAGCGCAGGTGAAACTGACAGACGACCACCGACGGGTGGGCGAACTTGCGCATGCCCTGTCTTCGCTCAAAAAGAACGCCGCCGAGCTGCTCCAGCGCAAGAAGCAGCTGCAGCAGCTCAATCGTTGGTTTGACGTCGCGCTCAACAACATGGCGCGCGGACTGTCAATGTTTGATGCCAAGCAGCGACTGATCGTCTGCAATACGCTCTACCGGGAAATCTATGAACTGCCGCAGCTGCTGACGCGCCCGGGCACACCGCTCAGCAAGATCGTACGTTATCATGTAAGGCAGGTGACAGGCCGTGATGACCCCGAGGAGATTCGTCTCCAGTGCGAGTGGCTTGAAAGGCACGTGGCTAAGGTCATGCAGGGCGAAACCTTTAGCTACACGCAACTGCTAAAGAATGGACGCATCGTGCAGGTCAGCAACCAGCCGCTCGTTGGCGGCGGCTGGGTGGATATTCAGGAAGATATCACCGAGCGCCGCAAGGCAGAGCAGAGGATCACTTGGCTGGCTCATCATGACCCTCTGACCGAGACGGCCAATCGCTTGTGCTTCGGTGAGGAACTGGACCATGCGCTGCGGCAACTGGAGCCTGGCACAGGGTTCGCACTGCACTGGATGGATCTGGATCACTTCAAGCAAATCAACGACAAGCTCGGCCATCCGACAGGAGATGCCTTGCTAAAGAGCGTCGCCAAAACACTGCGCAACACCGTGCGCGAGCAAGACCTGGTCGCACGGCTGGGCGGCGACGAATTTGCCATCATCCAAGCAGGTGCGACGACGCAAACGGAAGCGGAAGAGCTGACGAAGCGTCTGCTGGTGGCCGTCAATGGTCCCCACCACGTGCTCGGACATGAACTCGTAATCGGCGCCAGCATCGGCGTTGTTCTGGCGCCTGAGGATGGCATGAGCGCGGAAGAGCTGATGAAGAACGTGGACTTAGCGCTTTACAGAGCCAAGGCGGCCGGCCGCGGGACCTTCGCATTCTTTGAATGACCGCTTGCCGATCAGCCTCGGCCCCTTGTCGAGGCCATCGTGCGCCAGGCCAAGGAGCGGTCTGCTGACGGAGTACTGAGCCGAGGTAGCCACCTGCTTGCTCAACGTCCGCTGTTGGTCAGCGCTGAGAGCCGATCGCGATGTCGAGCGGAAAACTTTTTTTAAGTTGATGGTCGCGCACTAACAGAGCGGCGGGAGGACGCTAGGTCCCCATTTTGATCCCTTTGCATAGGGGATCGAGGCGATGTCCTGCGTATGGTGTTTGGATGACGCCGAATTGCACAACTGGCCAAGCCTAACGGCACAACCGAAACGACAGGTTCCGTACCCCTTCTGCATGCAAAATCTGCATCTGCGAACTCGCGGCGGTCGCATTAAGCGCAAAGTTCGATCCAATATCGAACAAACCCAATTGGAACGCACTAGGAATATGGCAGGTTCTCTACGCTAGGGTCTCTGCCACCCAGACCCTCCGGCCACCAAAGATGGCACACCACATAACGCGTCTGCACAATCGACGTGCGTTCGAACGGCACGATATCAATTTGCTTGCCGTGGTGCATTTGCGTGGCGGCTCTCAAAGCGTCATGCTTCGTAATATTTCACGTGCCGGGGTGAGACTAGAAAACGCCGTCGGGCTGATACTAGGGGATCTCGTGACGATCGAAATTTCATCGTCACACTCTCTTGTAGGGAGGGTGGCGTGGTCATTACCTTCTTCTTGCGGTATCGAGTTCCAAGTCCACCTTGCCGAAGACGATCCAGCGCTTAGGATTGCCTAACATTTCCCGCGCGATCCTGATCCGTTGGCGCTCCTGCGACGTGGGCAACTTTCCAGCTCCCGACACCTGCACCCGCTGCCTATCGGTCGGGTTTCCGCACTCCATCTGAACCCGGACATTGGCTCATCCAGAGCCGATCAGCACTCTTGGCCCCTTTCAGAACTCAGCGCAGGAGTGGCGCGACGACGGCTTTTGAGGGACGAGCTGACGTCGTCACAAAAACATCCTATCCGCTGCTTGTGACCCGGGGCGGAACCAATACTCGTTGAAGGGTGCATTATGCCGTCTACAGAATACGAGGTGCCTGCTATGGTGCCTCAGATCGCCGCGCAAGCGGTCCCAGCTATGTCATTGAGCTCCCGTTACATTGATTGACGAACCGTGCAGTCTTCCTGCTGTGCGAGACACCCAAAAAGATCGGACACGCGGGCCTGGGGAGGCGCAGACCGTTTAGGGGGGAGCATGAAGCGCTTGATCTGCTGCCTGGATGGCACGTGGAACAGCGACGACGACGGCGCCGTGCCGACCAACGTCGTCAAGATCCACCGGGCCATCCTGCCGGAGGATGCTGCCGGCGTCGTCCAGCAATCGCACTACGTCAAGGGCATCGCCTCGACCAAGGACACGCGCGCGCAGTTCCTGAAGGGCGCCGTCGGATACGAGGTCAGCGACCGCATTCAGGATGGCTACCGCTTTCTGGTCGACACCTACGAGCCCGGCGACGAGATTTTCCTGTTCGGCTTCTCGCGCGGCGCCTTCGAGGCCCGCAGCCTTGCGGGCTTCATCTCACTGCTCGGTATCGCCAAGAGGGGCGCGGGCTTCTCCGTCGCCGACGCCTGGACTCTCTATCGCCAGTCACCGGCTAAGCGCGCTGCGGCCGACCTCGAGCGACTGCGTGCGGCCGCGCACTATCCCGCACCCATTAAGTGCGTCGGCGTCTGGGATACGGTCGGCAACATCGGCAATCCGTTTTTCTCCGCCGGGATATTAGGCCGCTGGTCCGGGTTCCACGACACGCGCCTGCACCCCTCGGTCGAGGTCGGCCTGCATGCGCTGTCGATCGACGAAGTGCGCGGGCCGTTCCGTCCCTCGCTATGGACCAGACCGCGGCAGGCCCCGCCGACGCCGGGCCAGCATGTCGAGCAGGTCTGGTTCGCAGGATCGCACGCCAACGTCGGCGGCGGCTTTCCCGAGACCGAGCTGAGCGACATCGCTCTTTTGTGGATGGCGGAGGGCGCCCGCGCCACGACCGGGCTCGCCCTCGACATGGACTTACTGTTGCGCGCAACCAAGCCCAACGCGTTCGGCCTGCAGCACGCGTCCGCCACGGGCAGCCTCTTCAAATGGAGCGGCCGATTTCCTTTCATCCGTCTCATCAACCAGATGCCGCAGGCCATACCCAGGCTACGTCGCACGCTGATTGGAGCGTGGCGGTCGAGCAAGATCAAACGCGCCGAGATCACCATCAACGAGCGCGTGCACGAAAGCGTGCACGCCAGGTTCGGCAAGGCCGTCAACGAGGCGGTGGGCGAGACGCTAAAGGAGATCGTCTATCGGCCGCGCAACATCGCGGCCCTGATCGACGCACAACAAAAACCAGCGGGACAGGCAACAAACATGACGGACGCAGCACAACCGTCGGGCAACGGCGCAGGCGCCCTCACGAGGCTGGTGACGGTGCACGGGACGGGCGCCGGCCACAAGGAAAGCACCGGCGAGCGCTGGTGGCAACGGGGTAGTCCGTTCCTCACCGAGCTCGCCAAGCGGCTCCATCTCGATGCCTCGCGCATCGAGATCGTTCCCTTCCACTGGGACGTCGGCCCCAACAGCGAGACCGTGCGCAGGGCGGCAAGCAACGCCCTCTATGAGAAGCTGAAGGGCTATGACGCGTCGGGTGCCGATTACCATCTGATCGGCCACAGCCACGGCGGATCGGTGATCTACGACGCGCTGCTGCACTCGGTTGCCAAGGGCCGCCCCTTCGAGCGGCTCAAGTCCTGGTGCACGATCGGGACGCCGTTCCTCGACTATCGTGCCAACCGTTTTCTGTTCAGCCGCCTCGGGACCAAGGGCCTGACGCTCTATGCCATGGCGCTCGGCATCCTCATTTTCGGTGCCGGGCTCCTCGTCAACTACCTCGCCGGCAGCACCCAGATCGCGGGAACGACCGAGGAGATGCGCCGGTTCTTCACCGCGCTCGTTCTTCCGCTCGCGCTCATCGCGCTCGGGTTCGGCGGGGCCTGCATGGCATTCCTCTATGCGGTAGAGCGCATCCGCGGCGGCACGCATCCCCAAGTTCGCAAGAAGAAGGCGGCCGATCTCTACAAGGACCGCTGGATCGGCCTGTGGCATCGCGACGACGAGGCGATCAGCGCGCTCTCGAACGTGCAGTATGTCAAAGGCCCGATCGTTCCATCGACCTTCCTGCAGCCGTTCGTCGCTATCACCCAGGTGCTGGCGACGGTGGTCTTGAGCATCGCCCTCGTGATCTACGCGCTCCCGCGACTGTGGGCATTCATGGTGGCGAGCTGGCCGCAGATCGCGCAAGCCGATACGGCTTCCGACGGCTCGGCTCTCGGCTATGTGGCGCTGATCGTCGCGGCCATCGTCGTCCTGGCCATCGTTGCGGCCATCTACGTCGCCGTCGCCAGCATCATCGTCGCGATTCTGAAGCTCGTAGCTCGCGGCGTGGGCTGGCCGCTCGCCAAGGCCATCGACAATCTGGTGTGGTCGTCGATCCGTCAGCAGGCGTGGGGCGACGACCGCCAGGGCGAGGGTGTCGCCCAGGTCGGCTCGCACCCGCCCGAGTTCGCCGCCACGTTCGCCTCACTGCCCGCCGCCATCGCCGACGAGGTGAGCCGCTTCAGCGAGAAGCATGCCATCCTGACGCTGACCAAGGTGCGTGAGGTCCTCGGCATGACGCGGACGCCGCAAAAGTCCCCCGACATGCGCGCGCAGCTGAGCGAGCAGCTCAACTGGCGCGAGCTCATCCACACCACCTATTTCGACATCCCCGAGTTCGCAGACCTCGCCGCCTTTGGGCTGCACCAGGCGGGCCTCGCCCCGCTCAACGAGGATTTCTGGGCGAGCGATCGGCGCGAGCGCGCGTCAGCGTGGTACCGCGCCATCGCGACCTCCTCATCTGATGGGTTGGGTGCCCCAGGCGCCAGTGCGACATAGATCGGAGGCCGAAGTTATCTCTTCCGCTGTTGGCCCTTAGCGGACGCGCGGATCCGTACTCGGCTGGACTGCTTTCAGAAGCATAGCTGATGTTTCGCAGAGCTTGCCCGTTCCGTCGGCGGCAAGCCGGTCTCGCGGGCGACGGCTAAGCGCGAACTCAGTGATGCCCCCAGACCTGCACCGTGGCGTAGGCGCGGTCGCGCTTCGAGGTCGCCTCAAGCGGGCGGAGCTCACTCGCACTTCTGTTGCCGCAATGTCCGAGGATGACCCGAAGCGGTCATCAACCAGCGGAGATATCCCATGTCTAAGACTCTAAGCATGCGAGCTGCCTTACGGCATTCAGATGCATCGAGTGGCAAAATCGCCGATATATGAGCTTCAAATCACTTGCCGGGATTAGCTGGCCCGCGAGCAGGGGCTCGGCTCGGAGACAATGCAGTAGCGCGTGCGCATACTCTTCGCAGGAGCTCAGATCGAGGGGAGACTCCTCATCACTATTCCAGATCCTCAGCAGGTTCTGATGTTTGGGCCGCCCATTAGGAGTCCCCGCGAGCACATAGAACGGTCGCACGCGCGCAGCGTATGCGGGTTCCGTTCCACTCGGCACCTGAAGGAATACCGATCCTTTCGGCAGTTCAACGACCGCTGAAACGACTGTCCTCTTTTCGGCCGGTACAAACCGCGACGCCTCTG
Organism: uncultured Alphaproteobacteria bacterium; assembly: GCA_963728165.1. Taxonomy (GTDB): domain Bacteria; phylum Pseudomonadota; class Alphaproteobacteria; order Rhizobiales; family Hyphomicrobiaceae; genus Hyphomicrobium_A. Next base: position 1,189,298 of record CAVSIY010000006.1, read on the forward strand.
GCGCGAAACTCGGCGCGATCAGGGCGTCCCACTGCCAACAGTGCGCAAATAATCAGTTGACGGATAAAATTATTCAGAGAGCGGAAAGTGCACGAAATCTGATCCAGAGTTGTGCGGATAAGGTCACACGCATCCAATCCACATCATCTAAGGTGCAGGTGGGGATCGCCATTTCTTGTTGGCCGGAAGATCGTTGAGATCGGGCCGGTGACCCTCTCGGGTGTGGAAGATGTGATAGCCCTTGTCACGCATCGCGGCGAGGACACTTCGAATCGGATCGATCGGTGCGCGTGTAGCCGTCAGATCGTAGCCCATGCTGTCGACGTAACCGCCCTTTGCGCAGAAATCCAGCTGCATGTCGATGACGACGAATGCAGTATTCTCCGGTCTCAGATCGCCATTGTAGGGCCACGGATAGGGCTCAGATGTTATCGTTGTCATTGAAAGATCCCTGTGCGCGCTTCTGGCCGGCATCAGAATGGTCACGACGACAGCTAGGATGCAAAGTTGGAATTTGCCGCCGCGGACGACGAATGCAGACTATCGGCGCGCACTGAAAATTGGATTGAAGTGTTCGTTAAAAAAGGAGATGTGCGCTTAACGGAGGCGGAGCAGGTCGAAGTCGGCCTCAAGTATGAGCCAACATTCGTCGCCGGCAGGAGCGGACGACCCAATTTGCGTGGCCATTCTGGAGAGCGCAGTGGCGAAGACGCCGCTTCCGTCAATCCATCCCAACCTGGCCGAGCTCTATCGGCACAAGGTCGCTTGCTTGGAAAAAGAACTGGCTGACCCCGAGATCGCTGCCGAAGCGAAATCGGTTCTGCGCTCGTTGATCAAGATGATCAGGGTTACGCCTGGGACGAATCGCGGGGAAGTTGAGCTTGAACTACGGCGAGCTGGCGGCAATCGTAGCGGTCGGACAAGGTAGGAAGAACGGACACAGGACGCCCGGATCCCCAATTCAAGTCTCGGTTGGTTGCGGGGGCAGGATTTGAACCTGCGACCTTCAGGTTATGAGCCTGACGAGCTACCGGGCTGCTCCACCCCGCGTCACCGAAAGTTGCCGGACGGCCGACGAGCCGAACAAAGACCTGCCGCCGCTGCCGGAAGGAAAGGTCGGGCCAGGGGCGCGCCCTGAGGCCGACAATAAAAGCCGCCCGTGACCGAGCGGCTTCTCAGAAGCGCGGCTTATAGCACACTTCGCGCGCCTGTGAAGCCCGCTCTCGCATCTGCCTCGCTGCGCGCCGCAGATCGGGCGCCGGCCGCCAACGTTCCTGTGGAAGACGCTGCCTTGAGCCTACATTTGGGGGTGCCTGCAGCCAATATCAACGAGGCCGCTATTCGGCGGCCGTCGGCGCGGGCGTGGGTGCGGCCGCCGCGGCAATGGCCTGGCTGCGGTGATGGGTGCGGATGAAGTAGATGTTGCGGCCATAGATGATGAGCCCCATTCCCTGCCCCAGCATGAACACGGGATCGAGCCGGTAGATGGCGTAGGCGAACAGCATCGCCCCGCCCAGCACGCTGAAATACCAGAACGTCTCCGGCACGATGGAGCGCCGCGCCCGCTCGCTGGCGATCCACTGCACGATGAAGCGCATGGAGAACATGAGCTGCGCCAAGAACCCCACCGCGAGCCACGTCTTCTCGGTGGCGGAGGTGACGTCCCACCAATGTGCAAGCTGCGCCGCGGCGTTGGCTAAGAAATCCATGTGACTGTCGCTGTCCCCTGGGCCTGTCCCCTGCCCGCCTTAAGTCTTGTCGCCGGCGCTCAAGCGCGCCCCGTCATCGTTGACGGGCTTCAATCGCGTGGCGATGTCGGTCACGAGCTGTAGCTCGGGCACCCGCTCCACGATCTGCGGCACCTTGGTCCGCCGCCTGAGCCAGGTGACGCCGACGAGATCGTAGAGCCCGACCAGGGCACGATTGAGGTTGTTGTACTTCGACACGCCGGCCTGGCGCGGCCGGTCGTTGACCTCGACGTAGGCCGTTTCATGGCCGTAGGTCTGGAACAACGCCGGCAGATAGCGGTGCATGCTGGTAAAGAACGGCAGCCGGAGGAACGCCTCGCGCCAGTAGACCTTGATGCCGCAGCCCGTGTCGGGGCAGTCGTCCTGCAGCACCGTGTCGCGGATCCAGTTGGCCGCGCGCGAGGCCCAGCGTTTGGAGCCCGTGGCCTTGCGGTTGGTGCGCACCCCGCCGACCAGCGCGGGCCCGTCGCCGCCGGGGGCCGCAAGCCGCTCCAGCAGGCGCGGGATGTCGTGGGGGTCGTTCTGGCCATCGCCGTCCATGGTGGCGATGATGGGGCTGGTGGCCGCAAGGATGCCGGAGCGCAGGGCCGCGCTCTGGCCGCTGCGCTTGTCGTGGCGCAGGTAGCGCAGCCCGGCAAACGCGCCGCTCTCGACCAGCCGCTTTATCTCTTCGGGTGTCGCGTCCTGGCTGGCGTCGTCGACGACGATCACCTCGGCGAGGCGGTTCGCCGGCACGCTCGCGTACGTCTCCTCGACCAGGCGTCCGATATTGCCAGCTTCGTTCAGCGCCGGAATGACGACGGTGACGCGCATCAAATGCCCCTGTCCCGCAGGCAAGCCGCGACCCTACATGCATAGAGCTTTGGAGCCCCGAAGGCTACCCGTCTTCACGGGCGCCTCTCAACCTAGTAAATGAGCGGCCAGCGGTCGTCGAGCGGCCGCGCCCCACCCCGAAATCACATAGTGTTACGAGTGTTACGAGCGCCATGACCGCCTCTCCCGCCCTCAGCTCGAGGAGCCACGATCAGCAGTGGATCGGCCTCCTCATCGCCGGCCTTGCCGCGCTGCTCTGCGTCCGGCTGATCGCGCTCTATTTCAACACCACCCAACTGTTCTTCGACGAGGCGCAGTACTGGGCCTGGAGCGAGTATCCGGCCTTCGGCTACTACTCCAAGCCGCCGCTGATCGCCTGGATCATCCGCGCTGCAACTGAGACGTGCGGGATCGGTGAATCGTGCATCCGCCTGCCCTCGCCCTTGCTGCATACCCTCACCGCCCTTTGCATCTTTGTGCTGGGCCGCCGGCTCTATGACGTGCGCACGGGCGTCCTTTCGGCCCTCGCGTTCGCAACGGTGCCCGGTGTCTCGCTGTCGGCCGGGCTCATCTCCACGGACGTGCCGCTGCTCGTCTGCTGGGCGCTGGCGCTCATTGGATTTGCCGCGCTGTTTGCGACGAGCAGGCTATGGCCGGCGCTTCTGCTCGGCCTCGCCTTCGGGGTCGGGCTCAACGCCAAGTACGCCATGGCGTGGTTCCTCCTGTGCGCGGCCGTCTATCTCATCGCCACGCCTCAGCGGCGGTTCGTGCTCAAGGACGTCCGTCTCTATGTGGCGCTCGCGCTGGGCGTCCTGCTGATCGTTCCCAACCTGGCGTGGAACCGGGCCCACGCCTTTGCCACGTTCTCGCACACGGCCGCCAACGCGCGACTGGAGCGGCTCGCTCCTGCACCCGGAGAAGGCGCTGCAGTTCTTAGGGTCGCAGTTCGGCGTATTCGGCCCGATCCTGTTCGGCGCCTTCCTCATCGTCGCGTGGCGCGCCTGGAAGGGCCGCCTGCCCGAGCCCGACCGCCTGCTGCTCGCCTTCTCGCTGCCGCTCGTCGTCATCATCACGGTGCAGGCGCTGCTCTCTCGCGCCCACGCCAACTGGGCCGCGCCTGCCTACGTGGCCGCTGCCGTGCTGGTGATTGCAACGATGGTGCGCGACCGCTCATGGGGATGGCTGACGGGGTCGTTCTTGGTGAACATCGCCGTTATGGTGCTGATTACCGTCGGGACCTCGACCGCCGGACGGCTGCCGGTCCCCTTGAAGCACGATCCCTTCGCGCGCACGCTCGGCTGGCAAGAGCTGGCCGCGGCGACGCGCGGCGAGCTTGCCAAGGCGAAGGCCGCAGGGCGGCCCTTTGCCGCCGTGCTGACGGATGACCGCGCGGTGACGGGCGAGCTCCTCTATTATATGCGCGACGAGCCGACGCCGGTTCTCGCCTGGCGCCGCGGCGCCCCGCACGACCATTTCGAGCTGACGCGGCCGTTCACCGGCACCCCGCCCGGTCCGCTGCTGCTCGTGCGGCTGGGGTCGGGTGCCAGCGATGCGGCTCGTGACTTCGCTACCTCGGAGCGGATCGCAAGCCGCATGCTGCCAGCGGGGGAGAACGCTGAGCGACAAGTGACGTTCTACGCGCTGTCGGGATACAAGGGACAATGACGCCAGCCGACCGCACCCGTCAGGCTCCGAAGCGTCCGCCGGAGGAGCCGGCAGCGCTGTCGGAGACGTTCGTGCTCCTCGACAACAACTCCGGCGCCGGTCCACCCTCGCTGCTCTTCGCCGACCCTGTCGGGATCATCTCAGCCGAGACGCCCGAGGAGGTGCCGGCCGCGCTCGCCGAGCTCGACGCCGCCATCAAGAAGCGGCCTGCACGCCGCCGGCTTCTTCGCCTACGAGCTCGGCTACGTGCTGGAGCCGCGGCTTTCGGCATTGATGCCTCACAATCGCAACGTGCCGCTCATCTGGCTCGGCCTCTACAAGCAACCGACCGAGATGACGAGCCGTGAGGTCGAGCACTGGCTCGCCACGCACACGCGCTCCGGCACCTACCACTTCACCGACGTAACGCTCGCCTGGGACGACGCCTTCTACCAGGAGCGGTTTGCGCAGGTGCAGGAGAAGATCCGCGCCGGCGACATCTATCAGCTGAACCTCACCTTCAAGGCCCGCTTCCGCCTGTCGGGCTCGCCGCTCACCTTCTTTCTCGATTTGCGCCAGAAGCAGCGGGTTGCCTACGGCGGCATCGTCGACACCGGCAAGGTGACGGTGCTGTCGGCCTCGCCCGAGCTCTTCATCGAGCAGGAGGGGCGCAAAATCGCGACGCGCCCCATGAAAGGCACCGCACCCCGCGCCGGCACCTTGGAGTTTGACGCGCTGGCCCGGCGGCAATTGGCCGAGGACGTGAAGCAGCGCGCCGAGAACCTGATGATCGTCGACCTGATGCGCAACGACATCGGCCGCATCTCCGAGATCGGCAGCGTGCATGTCACCGATCTTTTCACGGTGGAGACGTTCCAGACGCTGCACCAGATGACATCAGGCGTAGAGGCAACTCTGAAGGACGGCATCGGCATCGACGAGCTTCTGCACGGCATCTTTCCGCCGGGATCGGTGATCGGCGCGCCCAAGATCAGGGCCATGGAGCTCATCGCCGCACTCGAGACCGAGCCGCGCGGCGTCTATTGCGGCGCCATCGGCCACATCTCGCCTGCGGGCCGCGCGCTGTTCAACGTCGCCATCCGCACCGCGGTGGTGTTCCGCGACGCCTTCGGCGAGATGGGTATCGGCTCTGGCGTGGTCTTCGACTCGGCTGGCTCGAAAGAGTACGCCGAGTGCCTCTTGAAGATGAAGTTCCTCACCGACCCGGTGAAGCCTTTCGAGCTGATCGAGACCCTGCTGTTCGAGCCCGGCGGCATCGGCTTTGCGTTGCTCGAACGCCACATCGATCGCTTGAAGACGTCGGCGCGCTACTTCGCCTTCGCCTGCGACGAGGCAGCCGTACGCCGCGCGCTTCAAGAGGCAGTGGCGGGAAAGAACGAGCGCCTGCGCGTGCGGCTCTTGCTGTCGGAGCAGGGTAGGCTCACGGTGACGACGACGCCGCTGCCGTCCCCGGGTCCCGACGCCGTCATGAGCTTCGTCGTCTCCGAGACGAAGCTCAGCTCAGCCGACATCTTCCTCTTTCACAAGACGACGCGGCGCGATCTCTATGACCGCGAGTGGCAGCACTTCCATGACAGCGTCGGCGCCGACGAGGTGATCTATCTCAACGAGCGGGGTGAGCTCGCCGAGGGCAGCCGCACCACGATTTTCCTGGAGCGCAATGGCCAACTGGTGACGCCGGCGCTGAGCTCCGGCCTGTTGCCGGGCACGTTGCGCGCCGAGCTCATTGCCGACGGGCGCGCGGTCGAGGCGGTCCTCACATTGGAAGATTTGCAAACTGCCGATGCCGTCTTCCTGGGCAACTCGGTGCGCGGGCTGCTGCGCGCGGCTCCGCTCTGAAAGCCGCGCTTCGGCCGCTCAAATCCAAGCAGCGCTGGTAACGTTATTTTATGGCTGTTTCGTCGGCGGCCACGTGGCCGACGTCGGTTTCGCTGGTGACCGCCCCGCCCACGAGGGCCGCGATCAGGAAGGCCAAAGCAGCCAGCGTCAACGCTGACGCAATGATGATCTCGCGCGAGGAGCGGCGCACGCGGTCAGCATAAGAATCCAATTTTTCGAATCTCCATCTCATGCAGCGAGAAATCCTCCAGGATGTCCCTCGCCGCCAGAGTGCTCAGTGCCGCGCGACAGAAGAGCACAGCGATCCGATATTGCTTCGACGCTTCAAAGCCCCCGCATGATGCAGCCCAGCACGAGGATGACCTGGGCCGCCAAGAGCACCCAGAATTCGTTGCCGACGAGGAAGGGGATCTCGGCCCCGAAAAACTTCATGATCAACACGGTGACCGTCAGGACGATCGACACCATGAACGTCAGGATGCCAGGCGCTTTGAGTCCCATCTGTCCCACTCCCTCGATGCTAAAGGAACGCAATACAATTGCGGACCTTTCCCCGACGCGATGCTGATTCGGAAGGTCCCCCGAGCGCTTATAGCAGGGCGCACAGGCTCTGACACGCGCGTGCGAGGATCGAGAGATTTGGCTGTGCAGAGGGCAACGCTGCAAGCGGACCGCCTGCTAAGCGCAGGAGCAACTCTTTGATTTCTCGTGGCTTACGATCGCCGGTTGCGCAGCGCGTCGCCCCGACTTGTCGGACGTGTTGCCGCCTTATGCGGCAGTCTGGCTCCGGCGCCGCGGAAACAGGAGGCGGCGCAGCAAGAGCAGCAAGATCGCAACTGCGAAAAGCGCCGCGACGATGACAATCGGATGCTTCTCCCACATGAGGATCGGCGTCACGCGGCCGTCACTGATGAGACCGAAGTCCTCCACGATCGCGCTGGCGTCGAGCGAGGCATTGGTGCGCAGCATCATGCCGACGGCCGCCGTCTGGTCGGCGCTGGCGACGACGGCCTCGCGCACGCGCTCGGACGCCAGCGATTGCATCTTGGCGGGGCTGGCCGCGACGGCGCGCAGCACCTGCTCGCGCGGCTCCTTTTGCAGCCCGGTCAGATAGCGCGACAGCGTCGCGAGCTCGGGCTCGCTCAAGTTGCGGGTCAGGGCTTTCAGATCCGCATCATTCAATTCGAAAAGCGTGTCGCGCGCCCCCCGATCGATGCTGACGAGCCGCAGGATGGCGAGGCGGTCGTTGAGGGCGAGGATGCGCTGCAGCGAGGCCTTGCTCAGGGTGTCGGGTGTCGTGCGCCGATAAAGCCCGAGCTCGACCACTTTGGGAAGGTCGCTTCCCGCCAACGCGGACCATTTGAGGGCCGCATCGACGGAGCGCGTCTCGCGCGCGATCTCCATGGCCGGTGCGGGCAGCACGTTGACGGCCTCGTTGAGGGTGCCGTCGTCGAGGCGGCGCAAGAGGCCGGCTTCGCCTTCGGCGGCGAGCACCAGCGAGACAACCTCGTCGAGGCGGGGCAGCGCCTGCGGCTTGAGCGAATCGAGAAAAGCCTTGAACTTCGGGTTGCGCTCGGCGAGGTCGAGCGCTTGCGCGTGGGCGCTGCGGAAATCGCGCCAGATGTTGACCACGGCGTCGGCCGTTGCCGTGCCGATCTCGTCGACGTGGCCGGAGATCTGCTCGGCAAACGTCTTCGCCAGCTCGTCCTGCACCTTGGCCTTGTTGTCCTTCGATTTCATCTCGGTGGCGATGATGGGCAGGACGCCGTGGCGCAGGTCCCAGATGTCCTTGGCGATGAGCACCAGCCCGACGCCGTCGGCAACGACGGCCACGAGGCGGGCGAGCACGGCGCCGACGACGCGCTGGCCCACGCGCCGCGCCATGTTGGCCATTTGCCGGCGCAGGATCAGAACGGCAGCGCCGGCGATGCCGCCGCTCGATTCGCGCAACACGGAGCCGGGCGAGATGCCGGCTGCGGCCTTCTCCGGATCGACGGTGAGCTCCTTGCCCGTCTCCCCGATCACGGCGCGGGCGACCGTGGTGCCGTAGCGGGCGCCGACGAACGCCTTGAGGCAGGCGAGCGTCGGCTCGCTCGCGTCGGCGCTTGCCAGCTCGATCTGGCGCCCGACGTCCTTGCCCACGTCGGCTGCGAGCTGCTCCAGCGCCGCCTTCATGGCATCGGAGCGGTAGACGCGCTCGGCGACCGCGGTTGCAAGCTCCTGCGCCTTCTGCTGGTTGGCGAGCGACTGCAACAGATTGGCCCAGCTCGTCTCCTGCGCCACCTCGTCGACGGCCACGTCGACGCGCTTGTCGACGATGGCGTCGAGCCCCTCGCGCCGCCAGGCGTCGCCGACCACGGCGCGGTAGTCGACGTTGGCGATGCCGCTCTTCAGGGCGCGCACGGAGATGGCCTGGATGGCGGTTTTCAGCGCGGTCTCGTCGCGGGCCTGGCAGGCCTCGTAGTCGGCCTTGGAGAGAGGCGCGGCGGCAACGGGGACGACTTGGCCCACGGCAATGGCAAGTGCCGCCACAGAGGCGATCAGCGGACGGACCTGAGCGACCAACGAGGCCTTTCCTTCTTGCGCCGGTCAGAGCTGCGGCGGGCTGGCGCCACGGCATCTAATCACCCCGACTATATAGTGTCGAATGCGCTCTTTGCGTGGCGGGTGCCCCGGCGCTTGCCTCAACGGCGCAAGAGCAGCTGGCGCAGCACCCACAACGTCAGAATGACGGTCACGATCAGGAAGCCGCCGGTCGACAGGAAGAGGTACTTCGCCAGCATGTGCGAGGTGGCGAAATTGGTGAAGTCGACCATGTCGATGGGGTGGCTCGAGACCTTGTCGATGCCCCGCGTCGAGATGTCGAGCACCTGATAGAGTACCTGCAACACGCTGAACACGCCGACGGCCGCCAGCAGCAGGCTGAACTGGCGGTCGACCTTGGATCTCAAGCGCCCCTCGAGGTCGCGGGTCTGCGCCTCCAGGTTGGTGACGATGCTGTTCAAGTACTCGTCCTTGCGGTGCGTGCCGCGGCGCGCCTCCACCGCCTCAAACAGGTCGCGCTCGGTGTCGTAGCGGAACACGTTGGCGTACTTGTGCTTCTGGTACTTGGTGTAGTCGCCGGTGCGGAAGGCATAGAAGCGGTCGGCGGCGCGGCTCAAGCGCGCTTCGGCGTTGAACTTCTCGATGTCGAGCGTCAGCGCCTCGGTCTGGCGCTCGTAGTCGCGCACCAGGAACTCGTTGTGCATGGCCAGCACGTGCACCAGGAACACGTAAGGGCAGGTGCCGATGAAGTCGTTGCCGGTCTTGAGGCTGCGCGAGCCCGGCACGAACTGGGTGATCGAGCGCTGGCTCGCGTAGCGGATGAAGAAGCTTTCCTCCTCCTGCTCGGCCGTCGCCGGATAGACGGGGTCGGTGCTGTCGAGCACCTCGGAGGCGTCCTGGTTCATGAAGTCGACGATGTTCTGGATGAAGCCCGACAGGAACAGGTAGCGCAGCTGCTGCGGCGCCACCTCGTAGACCTCCTGCAGGTACTCGCGCGTCAGCCGCACGGTCTGGTCGCCGCTACCCTTTCCCAGCTCCTGCTCGTGCTGCACCCATTCCTTGAAGCAGTCGAAATAGGTGTCCTTCACGAAGTCGCGGCGTGACTGGCGCCGTCCGTCGTCGGCCGGCAGCGGCAGGAGGTAGCGGAAGAAGGTCTTGTCGTCGAAGAGGAACACGACGCGCGCGCGCGGCATCTTGAGGCCCGGGACCTCGATGAACGGATCGGAGACGACGAGCGTGCGAAAGAAGTCGGTCGTGCCGCGTCCGCGCTCGTCCTTGATCTTGATGTCGAAGGCCGCAAACAGATCCTTGGCGTCAGCGTCGAAGCGCCGGCGGATGTAGTGCCAGAAGGGCGCGGATGCCTGCGCGGCGCCTTTAGCCTCTCCCAGCTGGCGCACGAGGACCTTGTCGAGGGGAAAAATCCCGGTTGCCGCCTCGTTGACGGTGATCGCTGTGCTGCGCGCCGGCTTTGCCGTGCCGGCAGGCGGCGTCGCCACCGCGAACTCTTTCGGGGCCAGGATCTTCTGCAGCAGCGAGATGAAATAGAAGTCCGCCGGCGTGTGCTCGTACTTGAGGCAGAACGACATGTGGTAGGAGAGCGAGCCGTTCATGTGGACGTACCAGAACTGGCGGCAGCGCAACAGCCGCGGCGCCTGCGGGCCGAGCTCGGCGACAAAGTGCGTGCCCTCGGTGGTCCACTCCACCACGTCGGGAACGGCGATCTCGATCCATTCGCCCTGGCGCGCACCCGGCACGTCGAGCAGATAGTCCCCCACCTCCGACAGCCGCTCGCGGTCGGCGATGTCGTTGAACAGCGGCTCGATGGCGTCGCGCAAGGCGGCGGACTGCAGATAGCGGCTCTGCACGTTGTGCTTGTTGGCGGGCGCAAACTGCGCCTGGAAGCGCTCAGGCAACCGGCTGCGATCGATGTGCAGCGACAGCGTCCAGTAGAGCGTCCTGTCCTCGCACCTGTCCCACTCGGGCATTTCCGGCCGAGTGCCTACGCTTTGAACCGCAGTCACCAAACCCCCACTCGCACAACCTTGCAACGTCCAAACTCTGGTCAGGGGCCGGGCCCCTAAGCCATCGTCCTGATGAGCTCCCGCAGCGATGTTCGGCCCCCCGCCCCGGAGGCCTGCTGTATTAGCGAGGGCAGGCCCGACGCCGTCAACAGAGGAATGCCGCCGCCCTGGTCGCAGCGCGCCTCGAGCTCGGCCAGCTGAGCCCCGGCGATGGCGTTGGCGCGGGGGTCCTCGCCCTTCAGCACCGAGATGGCGAAGAAGCGGAGAAGATGCGCATAGAGCAGGCAAGCGGGAAGCACGCTCCCCTCGGCGCCGAGCACGGCATAGATGAGCGTTTCATCGGGCGCCTGCGCCGCCGACAGCGGGGGCTGGACATAGGGAAAATCAATGATCTTGGCGCCGAGCGCGGTCCACAGCCCGATGCGCGTCATCTGGTCGATGCCGGAGTGCTGCGTGTCGCGCAGGTAATCCGCCTGGCTCATCTGCACGGGGTCGTTCTGCTCGATGAAGATCAGCTGCGGGAGGCGCTCAGCCGCGGGCTCGAAGAAGCCTGCCGCCACGTCGCCGAGGCCGGCGATGAGCCGCTTGAAGTGGCCGCGCCGGCGCTGCTCGGAGGCGATGAAGACGTAGTTGAGGTTGATCGACAGCACCTCGTCGGCAAGGCGCAAGGGGAAGGCGATAAGGTTGGCCCCGCCCACCATGACGCCGGTGTCTGCGTCCCGCGCCACCAGGACGAGCTCGCGGAAGGCGCCATAAGCCCGAGAGAGCCGCAGGTAGGAGTCGCCGAAGTTGAGCGCCAGGCATTTGGTGAAGCCTGAATGCTCCTCCTTCTCGTTCGGCAGCACGAACGCGGCGTCATAGCCCGTGAAGAACGCCTGCAGGATGGGTCCCTCGGGGCTCGCGCTCGCCTCGATCAGAAGCCCATCGCTCATCACCCGGCGTTCGGGGACGTCGGTCAATGCCAGCAGCGATGACGGCTCGGGAAGCAAGGTCGGCCTCTTTCTCGGCACGTGCAGGGGTTGTGGCCGTCAAACAACACAATCACGCAGATTCACGATGTTTGCACTGCAACAATTCGCCCCGCAGCAATTCTGCGTAAACTGAGGATGAAGCGACAACGGAACCGGCGGGAATTCAAGACGTTCTCTAGTCAGCTGCCGCCCATTTGTGAACTGACCGACACCTTCCAAGATCACATCCGGATCCTGAACGGCAAGAGGAGGACAACAGCCATGCGTTGTACGTCATGCTTTTGCCAAATAGGGCGATCAGAAGCCCCGCCGCCGTTGGCGGCGGGAGCGCCAATTCCGACGGCAGCGGGTTGAGGCAGAGCTCGGATATGCGCGGGGCAACGGGTGTTCAGCAATGGCGTGTGTGCGCGTGCGGCAAGGTGCCCTATCGCCTGTCTGGCGGGTTCCGGCCAGTGAGAACCATTGATCCCTTGGGGACTGGCCCCCGCGCGGGGCACCACTCAACGCGCCCATACAAGCATAAGAGCTTCGAGCTTCTGCATCCTGCTATCGAAGCCTATCCGAGGAAACGAAAAAAAGAGGGTTTGACCCACATCTTGGCATTGAGCGGCCCGGGTTGCACCGGCTCGCCATTGACCGGGAGCGGGTATTTTCGTGCGGTAAGCGAGCGGGTTCTGTTACAGAAATGAAAAACGACGAAAAAATGAAGACAGCGTGGGGCAGTATCTTCGTTCCGGGGGGACGCAACGGCGTGTTGCTCGTCCATAGCCTCGGGGGATCGCCAATCGAGCTGAAGTTTGTCGCTCAGGCGCTCGGCCAGTGCGGCTACACCGTCTACTGTCCGATGCTGCCTGGCCTGGCCGGCGGCACCGACGTTTCCGGCCTTTCGAGCTGGCGCGACTGGTACGCCGCGCTCGAGGCGGCGCACGACGAGCTGGCGCTGCACTGCGATACGATGATCGTCGGCGGCGTGTCGGCCGGCACCATGCTGGCGCTGCGGCTCGCGGCCCTGCGCCCTGAGAAAATCGTTGGGCTCATGCTGTTCTCGCCCACGATCTGGCCGAACGGCTGGGCGATCCCGTGGTACTTCTCCCTCTTCCGATTGGTCAAGCACCGCTGGGCAGCGCGTCTCTTCAACTTCCGGGCGCGCGCGCCGCACGGCATCAAGGACGATCGGCTGCGCACTTTCATTCTGGAAAGCCTGCAGTCGGGCAACGACGCGATCGAGGATATGTTCGGTCGCGGCGGCGGTCTGGTGCTGGAGTTCCGCAGGCTCGTGCGCAGCGTGAAGCCGTTGCTCGGCCAGATCACGCAGCACGCGCTGATCTTCCATCCTCGCCGCGACGATCAAAGCGATCTGTCGAATACCATCAAGCTTCAGCGCAAGCTGGCGGGCTTGGTCGAGGTCCACGTTCTCGATGACTGCTACCACATGGTGACGCTCGACCAGCAGCGTCCCCTCGTGATCGATCGGGTCAAGGAGTTCGCGATGCGCCTGATGGCGAAGCGCGGCGAGGAGGCCGAGCAGATCACAGCCAGCGCCGACGCTCAGGGGCGACCCACTGGCGCTTGAAAACGGCACTCGCGAGAGAAGAGAGAAGTGAGTACGGCGCGCGTTGCGCGCCGGCTCAGCGCGCTAGCGTGACCGGCCGCCGCCTCACAGCGGGAATGGGATGCGGCACCACCAGTCCGTCAAAGCGTGAGGCTCGTGCCAGCGAGGCCTTGTCGGGAAGCGGCGGAAGCTGAGCGCCGACCCTGGCGCGGATCTCTTGGCGCTCTGCACCGATGTTGGAAGCGTTGTCGCAGCGCGGCAAATCGTCCGGCGCCCGCCTCCAGAGGAAGGACTTGCTGAAAAACTTGATGCCCTTGTAGCCGGTCAGAACGAGACGGTCGTGCGAGCGCAGCGCGATGGCGGCGTCGAAGGATTTGCCCTGCTCCGGGTCGTAGACCCACCCCTGGTCCCAGCTGCCGTCGGACATGGGCCGCAGCGATCCCAGCACGGGAAGGCCGCAGATCGGCCGGGTGCGTTTGCGGGGGTTCTCGTTGTAGCCGTCGGTCAGGGGCTCCCCTTTCTTGTTGTTGGGGTCCTTGAGCCAAACAATGAAGCCGCACAAGCGGTTGGCGTCGCGCCCGGTGTCGCCGCAGGGGCGGATTTCGACGGCGCCCCGACCCGAATTGTTGAACCAGAGGCCCTGCTCTCTCGGCGCCCCAGCGGCCGTGGCAGCCGCCCCTGCAGTTGCCGCCAAGATCAGTGCGGCAATACTGGCGAGGCGCCAGGGAAAGCCCGAATGAGGAGCATGATGATCATGACGCATGGTAGTATCGCCGATGTTGTGTCAGAGAACGGGACGGCATTAAACTTTGAAAGCGGCGAAAGCTGGTCGGAGGCTGCTAATCAGCCCTGTTTGCGAGTGGACTGGGTCTTGCATCCCTGGCATTCCGAGCCCATAGCTGCGAGGTGAGCCTCACGGATCCCCTCGTTATCGGCCCCGTTGTGGACTTCGATCCGTTAACACGCTGTGAGCAGGCCCCATCACTTTTGTTCTCTTATGGGGCGCGAACGCGAGAAGATTAGGCCTCTCTTAAACATGAGCGTGCCTTCTCGAGGCCAACATCGAGGGATAACTGCGGCGCGCGATCGCCGCCTTCTGGGCGCCACGTCCGGCGCCTTGCCCCGACATCACCGCGGAACACATCGATGATCTTGACGCTTGCCTTTCGCAATCTGTTTCACGACCGCGTCCGCTTGGCGGTGACGCTCGTGGGCATCTTGTTCTCCATCGTGCTGGTCGCGGTGCAGCTCGGCCTCTATCTCGGCGCCAGCAAGATCATCACCGCCAACATTGATCATGCCAACGCTGATCTCTTCATCACCATCTACGGCGCCAAGAGCTTCGAGGACGGCGGCATGCTGCTGACCCCGCGCGAGCGCCACCAGGCGCTGGCGACACCGGGCGTCAAGGCGGTCATCCCGCTGGTGGTGAAGTTCGCCGAGTGGCGCAAGCCCGCGGGCGGCTCCTCGCGCGTCGTCGTCGTCGGCAGCGATGCGGAGGATGGCGGCCTGCAGCCCTGGGACCTCGTCAAGGGCTCTTGGCAGGACATCAAGTCGCCTGAGGCCGTCGCCGTCGATCGCACCTATCTCAATGAGCTCGGTATCAAAGGGATCGGCGCCACCGCGCAGATCCAGACCGGGCGGGTGCGGGTGCGGGCGCTGACCGACGGGATCCGCTCGTTCACCCAGTCGCCCTACGCCTACACCACCTTGAACCGCGCCCGCAGCCTTCTAGGCGAAGGTGGCGAGGCCACCACCTTCTATCTCGTTCAGCTCCAGCCCGGCGCCGACATCCAGAAGGTGCGCAAAGACCTCGAAAAGCGGCTCGAGGGCGCCGAGGTGCTGACCAAGCAGGAGTTCCGCGACCGCAGCCTCAAGCAGTGGCTGTTCCGCACGGGCGCCGGCGTGGCGCTGATCGGTGGCGCCCTGCTCGGCAGCCTCGTCGGCACCGTGATCGTGGCTCAGACCCTTTATTCGAGCACAAAGGACCACTTAAGCGAGTTTGCGACCTTGCGTGCATTGGGGTCATCGGCGGGATATATTCACCAGGTCATACTGGCGCAGGCCGGTATCAGCGCGGTGATCGGCTATCTGCTCGGTATCTCCATCGCGCTGGGTGTGCTCGTGGCCAGCAAGAACACGGCGCTGCCGATGGTCATGACGCCCGGCTTGGCGTTCTGGTTGTTCACTCTGACGGTCGGCATGTGCGCCATCTCGGCGCTGTCGGCCATCGTGAAGGTGACGAAGATCGATCCCGCAACGGTATTCAACAGATGACGCAGCCTGTCCTGGAAGCCACCGACATCGTCAAGGACCTCGGCCACGGCGCCGCCATGGTCCGCGCGGTGAAAGGCGTGAACCTCTCCCTTGTCCCCGGCGAGCTGACCCTGCTCATGGGGCCGTCGGGCTCGGGCAAGACCACGCTCCTGTCCATCCTCGGCTGCATTCTCACGCCCACGTCGGGAGCGCTGCACGTCGCCGGCGTCTCCACCGACCGGCTGTCGCCGGAGGCGCTCGCCAACCTGCGGCGCAAGCACATGGGCTTCATCTTTCAGTCCTACAACCTGTTCCCGACGCTCACCGCGCTCGAGAACGTGCGCATCGCGCTCGACGTGCGCGGGCAGAAGGGCTTCGCCGCGGCCAACCGCGCCGAGGAGGTCTTGCGCGACGTCGGTCTCGCCTATCGCCTGAAGAGCTACCCTGGAAACCTTTCCGGCGGCGAGCAGCAGCGCGTCGCGGTGGCGCGCGCCATCGTGAGCTCGCCCTCGATCGTGCTCGCCGACGAGCCCACCGCCGCGCTCGACGGCGAGAACGGGCACGCCGTCATGGCGCTATTGGCACGCATTGCAAAAGAGCAGGACCGCAGCGTCCTCGCAGTCACGCACGATCCCCGGACGCTCTCCTATGCCGACCGGGTGGTGCGCATCGAGGACGGGCGGATCGTCGGCGAAGAGCGCCGGCCGGAGGGCTTAGATGCCCCCGGAATTGCGGATCTTACCAAGAGACGGAAGGCCCATGCTTAAGAAGGTCAACTCCACGGTCGTTACGCTCGGCATCGCTGGCATCCTGGCGATCGCCGTCGGTTTCTACGTCAACTCCATCAACTGGAAGCCCATCGACGAGGGCACCAAGGTCGCCACCTCCGACGAGACGAGCAGCACCGCAGAGGCCGCAAAGACCAACTCCTTCCCGACCTGGGCCGCCTCTGCCACCGGCCGCGTCGAGCCCGTGAACGGCGAGGTGCGCATCACCTCGGAGGTGCCCGGCCGCATCGAGGACATCGCGGTCGAGCTCAACGACCGCGTCAAGGCCGGCGACCTCCTCATTCGGCTCGACGACGACGCCGCCTTGACCAAGGTGACGGCCGCCACCGCCGAGGCCAACGTGCGCGAGCGCGAGCGCAACGACGAGAACGTGCGCGGTCTCGCTCAGGATCGGCGCAACGGCGAGGACGCGGTTGCCACCGCCGAGCGGGCGCTGTTCGGCGCGCGCCAGGCCTTCGACGATGCGTTGCAGGAGAAGCGTGCCGGCAAGGGCTCGGACGAGGCCGTGACCACCGCCAGGACCAATTTGGACGAGGCCAAGAAGAAGCTCGCCGATGAGCGCGCCAATCTCGCCTCGGTCAATGCCAAGTCCGGCATGCCGCTGCTGACGCGGCTCGAGTCGGCTCTCGCCGTCGCCCGCGCCAACCTGTCCGCAGCCGAGCTCGGGGTCGAGAAGACGCGCATCCGCGCCCCGTCCGACGGCAGCGTTCTCAATGTCATCGCCAAGGAGGGCGAGGTGGCGGTGCCGTCGCCCGACAACACGCTGTTGGTGTTCGGCGACTTGAGCGCGCTCAAGGTGCGCGCCGAGGTCGAGGAGCGCGATGCGGCCAAGATCCACGTGGGCCAGCGGGTCGTCGTGCGCGCCGATGCCTACCCCAACCAGGACTTCGAAGGCCGGGTGAACTCGATTGCGCAGTCGCTGTCGGCGCCCCGCATCGCCACGCGCGGGCCCCGCCGGCCCAACGACGTGGAGGTGCTGGAAGCCCTCATCGATCTCGACGGCCTGCCGCCGTTGCTGACCGGCATGCGCGTCGACGTGTTCTTCAAGCACGACGCCACCGCGTCGACGAAGTAACGCAGCCCCTCGCGGCTTTCGCTTCATTCAGGGTCGAGACCTCCGGGTCCGACCCTTTTTGATTTTGGGTTGGCTCACCCGCACTCCACGTCAACCTCGCGGAGACTTGCGTGGGTCCCGGCCTGCGCCGGGATCACGTTTGTGGGTGGGCGCACCGCTTGCCTCCTCTCCAGCTCATCCCGCCGAAGGGCGGGACCCACGCCAGCGTCAGCAATTGCTACCTTTCTTGATGGCACCGCGACCGCCCCTGCTAGAATTGGCAAAGGGGAGCCGCTGATGAAATCGCCCTGCGTTTACATTCTGTCGAGCAAGCCGAACGGCGTGCTCTACATCGGGGTGACGAGCGACCTCGAAGGGCGCATGGTCGAGCACGACCAGGGGCTGATTGAGGGCTTCACGCTGCGCTATGGCGTGAAACGGCTCGTCTACTATGAATTCCACGAGACGATGGATGTGGCCATTCGCCGGGAGAAGCAGCTGAAAGAATGGAACCGCGCGTGGAAGGTGCGGCTGATCGAAAGCATGAACCCGGAGTGGTGCAATCTCTTCGATCCGACCACAGGCGAGATCGCTGAAGGTCCTGCCGACGCGGCGCGCGAGAAGCGCGAGCGAGAGTGCAAGGAGAGACTTGCGTGGGTCCCGGCCTTCGCCGGGATGACGTCGAGTGCGGGCGAGCGGGTTGCCCAAAGTTTGCCCGTCATCCCGCCGAAGGGCGCGACCGCCGCCAGCTTGAGCAATCGTCTTGCCCCAGAAGAAGGAAATGCGATGCAACACTGACAGGTTGCTCTCTATCCCCGAGCAAGATGGACCTTAGTCCGCCGGGCGGTTTCCACAGTGGAGCCGCCCGTCGCCTATTCCGCGGCGAGCGGGGAACCGCTCGCGTGCGAGGCCCGGTGGCCGCGGGCATCCGTGGGGGCCACGGCGTGGAGCGACGCCGTTGCATGCCCGGCTGCGCCCGGCTCGTCCGTCGGTCCGACGAAGCGGCCGAAGATGCGCCATATCACCCAGCCGATGTCGTCCATCACCGTGAAGAACGACGGCACGAAGACGAGCGACAGCACCGTCGACACCAACAGCCCGCCGATCACCGCGATCGCCATGGGCGAGCGGAACTCGCCGCCGTCGCCCAAGGCCAGCGCGCTGGGGATCATGCCGGCCACCATGGCGAGCGTCGTCATCACGATGGGACGGGCGCGCTTGCGGCCGGCGTCGATCACCGCCTCGATGCGTTCCACGCCTTCGGCGACCCGCTCCACCGCGAAGTCGACGAGCATGATCGCGTTCTTGGTGACGATGCCCATCAGCATGAGGAGCCCGATATAGACCGGCATGCTGACCGGATTGTTGGTGGCGAGCAGCGCCAGCACCACGCCGCCGAACGACAAGGGCAGCGACAAGAGGATCGTCACCGGCTGGGCCACGCTGCCGAACAAGAGGATCAGCACGCCGAACACGATCATGATCCCGGTGCCCATGGCGGTGGTGAAGCCGGTCGCCACCTCGTCCTGGATCTCCGCATCGCCCGACGGCTGCAGGCTCACGCCCCTGGGCAGGTGCTGCTCATCCACCACCTTCAGGAAGGCCTCGCGCGCGCTCGAGAGCGCATAGCGCGAGACGAGGTCCACGCCGATCACGGCGCGGCGCTGCCGGTCGAAGCGATCAATCGAGCTCGGGCCCCGGCCGAAGGTGACGTCGGCCACGGCGGCAAGCGGGATCGCCACTCCTTGCGTATTGGTCACGCGCAGGCTCTTCAAGCGCTGCATGTCGGCCCGCGCGCTCTCTTCGAGCTGCACGCGGATGGGCACGAGCCGGTCGCCGGCGTTGAACTTGGCGAGGTTGGCGTCGATGTCGCCGATGGTGGCGACGCGGATCGTCTCCGCGATCTGGCTCGGGGCCACGCCGAGGCGGGCCGCGGCGTCGAACTTCGGGACGACGCGCAGCTCCGGTCGGTCGACGGAGGCGTTGGCGGCGACGTTCTTGAAGCCGGGGACGTGGCGCAGCGCGCTTTCGAGCTTGCCGACTGCCAGGCTCAGCTCGTCGCCGTCGTTCGACAGGATCGAGAACGACAATTCACGCTCGCCGCGCTCGTTCACGTACCAGGAGCGCGTATCGGGAACGTCGGCGAGCTTGTTGGAGATGATGGACTTCAGCTGCTTCTGAGTTAATACGCGCTCGTTCTTGGGGAGGAGGTGGACGAAGAGCGAGGACTTGCGCACATCGAGCGCGCCGGTCGGCGTGGAGCCGCCCAGCACGAAGACGCTCTGCACCTCGGGTATCGTTTTCAGGATCTTGGCCATGCGGTCGGTGTTGAGCCGCGTGTCCTCCAGCGTGGCGCCGGGTGGAAGCTCGGTGGAGACGACGACGCGCGAGGTGTCCTCGTCGGGGAGGAAACCGGTGGGAAGCAGCGTCGTGGCATAGATCGAGCCGAAGAACAGCCCCATGCCGGTCACCAGCGTGAGGTAGCGCACCTTGAGCGTTCCCTTCAGGAAGCCGACGTAGGAGCGCATGATCAGCCCCTCGCCTTCCTTCTTCTCCGCGATCGGGCGCATGAAATAAGCCGCCAGCATCGGCGTGATGAGACGGGCGACGAGCAGCGAGAACAGCACCGCCACGGCCACCGTCAGGCCGAACTGCTTGAAGTACTGCCCGGCGATGCCGCCCATGAACGACACCGGCGAGAAGATGGCGACGATCGTCAGCGAGATGGCGATGACCGCAAGCCCGATCTCGTCGGCGGCCTCGAGCGCGGCACGATAGGGCGTTTTGCCGGTGCGCATGTGGCGCACGATGTTCTCGATCTCGACGATGGCGTCATCGACGAGGATGCCGGTGACGAGCGTGATGCCGAGCAGGCTCACGAGGTTGAGCGAGAAGCCCATCACCGACATCGCCCAGAACGTCGGAATGGCCGACAGCGGCAGCGCGATGGCCGAGATCAGCGTCGCGCGCCAGTTGCGCAGGAATAGAAGCACGACGAGCACGGCGAGTGCGGCGCCCTCGATCAGCGTCTCCAGCGCCGAGCGGTAGTTGCCGCGCGTATAGGCGACGGCGTCGTCGACCTTGGTGAGACGCACGTCGGGATACTGCTTCTGCAGCTCGGCGAGCTTGTTGTTGACCACGTCGGCGACGGAAAGCTCGCTCTCGCCCTTGGAGCGGAAGACAGAGAACGTCACCACCGGCTCGCCGTCGAGCCGCGCAAACGAGCGCTGCTCGCTGGCGTCGTCGATGACGCGGCCGAGGTCCTTGAGCCGCATCTCGCGCCCGCCCGGCAGCAGGATCTTGGTCTCGGCCAGATCCTCGACCCGGCGCGCGCCGGCGAGCGTGCGGATCGCTTGCTCCTGGCCGCCGACCTCGCCGCGTCCGCCGCCCAGGTCGACGTTGGTTGAGCGCACCTGCGCGTTGACCTCGGCCGAGGTGATGCCGAGCGCCAACAGCCGGTCGGGATCGAGCAGCACCCGTATTTCGCGGTCGACGCCGCCATAGCGCTCCACCCGGCCCACGCCCTTCAGGCCCTGCAGCTGCCGCTTGATCACGTCGTCGACGTGCCAGGAGAGCTGCTCCAGCGTCATGCCGGGCGAGGAGGCGGCAAAGGTCAGGATCGACTGGCCTTCGACGTCGATGCGCTGGATGATCGGCTCGTCGATGGTGCGCGGCAGGTCGGCGCGGATCTTGTCGATGGCGTCCTTGACGTCGTTGAGCGCCCGGTCCTGGTCGACCTCGAGGCGAAACTCCATCACCGTCGACGACGACCCGTCGGAGACGGTCGATACGATATGCTTGACGCCGGGGATGTTGGCGACGGCGTCCTCGACCTCCTTGGTGACCTGGCTCTCGAGCTCGGCCGGTGCAGCGCCCGACTGCGTCACCGTGATCGAGATGATCGGCACGTCGATGTTGGGAAAGCGCGTCACCGGCAGCGAGATGAAGCTCATCACGCCCAGGAGCGTCAGCACCGCGAACAGCACGATTGCCGGGACGGGCCTGCGGATCGACCAGGCCGAAACGTTGATGCGCATCTAGTGTCCCTTATGATTCCGAAGTTCGCCAGAGTTCGATGCTAGGGTCCCGAGCGAACTTCGGAATCATAAGGGACACTAGAATTATAGCTTTGCTAGTGTGATTCAGATCGAGAAATTCGCTCGATCCAGTGCAGCTCATGATGGCGAATTTCTCGATCATCACACTAGTGTCCGATTCCGAAGTTCGCCAGAGTTCGATGCTAGGGTCCCGAGCGACTCGGAATCATAAGGGACACTAGAATTATAGCTTTGCTAGTGATTCAGATCGAGAATTCGCTCGATCCATGCAGCTCATGATGGCGAATTTCTCGATCATCACACTAGTGTCCCGATTCCGAAGTTCGCCAGAGTTCGATGCTAGGGTCCCGAGCGAACTTCGGAATCATAAGGGACACTAGAATTATAGCTTTGCTAGTGTGATTCAGATCGAGAAATTCGCTCGATCCAGTGCAGCTCATGATGGCGAATTTCTCGATCATCACACTAGCGGGCCTCGCTGATCTTGGCGTCGGGCGTCACCGCGCGCACGGCGTCGCCGTCGCGCAGGAAGGTGCCCGCCTTGGCGACGACGATGTCGCCCTCCTCGAGCCCTTTGAGCACCTCGACCAGCCCTCTGGAGATGAGCCCGGTCTCGATGGCGCGCTGGGAGACGCGGCCGTCATGCACGACCTGGACGAAGGTGCCTTCGGCGTCGAACACGACGGCCGATGAGGGCACCGCTAGTCCGTGCCCCCGCTCGGTGTCGATGGTTCCGCGTGCGAATGAGCCGATGCGCAGCTTCGCATCGTCGCCGAGGAACACGCGCACGCGCCCCAGCCGCGTCTTCTGGTCGACCTCGGGTGAGACGAGCCGCACGGTTCCGTCGACCTCGCCGTCGCCGGCCACGACGATGTGCGCCTTCTGGCCGATGTGAATCTTGCCGAGCTCGGTCTCGATCACCTCCGCGTCGAGCTCCACCTCGCCCCGCGCGATGATGCGGAACATCGGATCGGCTACCGCCGCGCCTGAGGCCATGGCGCCGATGCGCGCAGTGCGCCGGCTGATGAGACCGTCGGCAGGCGCGGTGACTTTGGCTTTGGAGCGGCGCCAGGCGAGCTCGCGCCGCTGCGCCTCCACCTGCGCCTTCTCGGCCTCGGCGAGCTTGAGGCCATCGCGCGCGGCGACCAGCTGCGCGTCGGCGCTCTTGGCCGCGGCCTCGCGCTGATCATAGGTGCTGCCCGACAGATAGCCGGAGGTCTTCAGGGGTTTGGCGCGCTCGAAGGCGGATTGGGCTTCCGCCAGGCGGGCGGCCGTCTCCACGATCTGGCTCTGGGCCTTGGAGATCGCCGCCTCGGCACGCGCCAGGCCCGCGTCGCTCTCGGCGAGCTTGGCGTCGAGCAATTCCTGCACCAGCGTCGCCAGCACGTCGCCTTTCTTCACGCGGTCGCCCGCGTCGGCCTTGAGCTCGAGCACGCGAAAGCCCTCGACCTCGGGTGCGACCAGGATCTCGTCGCGGGGCACCAGCGAGCCCGAGACGGCGACCGTCTCGGCGAAGTCGGCAGGCACGACCTTGACGACGGAGACGGCGGGGGCGGCCGTTTGCACGGCCTCGTCCTGGGCGCGGGGGGCGCCGGAGCTGCGAAAGTGCTTGAGCGCCATCATATAGGGCGCGAGGTAGGGCTCGAAGCGCGGGCCGAGGTAGATCCCGGCGCCGAAGACGGCGAGCGCCAGCAAGGCGAAGAGGGCTCTTTTCATCGGCGCGGCTCCGCTCTCTTGGCGTCTTGGAGGTCTGTCGGCTCGGGCGCAGCTGGCGTCGGGTTGAGCAGCTTGGCGAGCAGGCCCATGACCGCAGGCACGAGCGTCTTGGTGTCGAAGTCGGGATCGACCGCGCGGCGCATGGACATGCCGTCGCCGAGCACATTGAACACTTGAGTGAGCGTTGCGATGTCGAGGTCGGGGGCGATGCGCCCCTCGGCGGCGAGACGGTCGAACAGCTTGGCGAAGCAGTCCTCGACGTAGCGGTCGACCGCGCGATAGATCTCGCCCACCTTCGGGTTGCGCGTCGACTCGAGCGCGATCTCGATGCACATGGTGGGCTTGTGGGCGGGCTCCACGTCGAAGTAGTGGGTGCCCAGATCGGAGAGCGCCTGCATGAAGTCGGGCGCTGCCGAGAGCTCGGCGAAGCGCTCGGCGAACTCGGACCGGTCGCGCTCGGCGATGCCGGCGATCAGATCCTCCTTGGAGGCGAAGTAGACGTAGAGCGCGCCGGGGCTGATCAGCGCCTCTCGGCAGATGTCCTGCATGGTCGTGCGGTGGAAGCCTGCGCGGGCGAAGCAGACCTCGGCGGCGTCGAGGATGTGCTCGCGGCGGGCGCGCTGGGTGTCGGGCTTGAGCTTGGGCATGCCGGGGACCTGGCGGTTAATGATCTGTGCTCTTGCGCCTCTGCGTGAGACGCAACAAAACGAATGACCGTTTTGTTTGCATGTGATCGTGGCTGGGTCAAGGCAACGCACCCCGTGAAATGTAACGAGTTGTTACATCGCACCGCAGGGCGCCATTGCGGGGCGCGCACGGCGTCCTGGCGGGCGCGCAGAGGCCTTTACCCGCGCGCCAGAGCGCCCTGGCGCGCGCCTGCACGGGTCAGTATTGCGTGAGCCAGGTGAGCGTGGCGTAGGGGTCGGTCATGTCGTGCGCGTCCTCGATAAATCGCCCCGAGACGCCCCCTGCAAGCGAGACCTCGCCCCCGTCCCAGGCGTAGCGCAGGAACAGCCCGCCGCGCGTGTCCTTGTCGAGCGCGTTGCCGTTGACGCTGGCCTCGGCCCCGAAGGAAACATCGTCGAACAAGCGGTAGCCGGTGCGCAGCCGCCCCGCATAGGTCTGGTGCGCGCTGGTCCAATTGGCGTCGAGCGAGCTCCAGGCGCTGGCGCCCATGTTGAGCCACAGCTCGACCACGGCCTTGGGTCCGTAAGCCATTCCTTGCACTGGGTTTTCCGGGTCGAACGGGCGTACGTCGTGCTCTATGGCTGCGGCTCCGACAAAGGCTTTTGCCGTCAGCGGACCCAGACGCTCCAGGTAGCCGACGAGGACGTCGGCGAAGGCCGTGTTGGCCTTGAAACTGACCGCGTGCCCGAAGCGGTTGCCGGTGTAGCTGTAGCCCCCATACCCGGTCGCCATGCGAAAGCGCACGCCGTCGCTGAAGATGGTCCCGAAGGGGGCGATCGTTGCGCCGCTATAGACAAGCCAGACGTGGCTCGAGGCGTCAGCGCCGACCCAGAGCTCGCGCCAGCCGGGATCGCGCTTCGGATCGGCCTGCGCGGGGGAAAAGCTCAATAGAACCAACGCTCCCGCAGCAAGCGCAGGGCCCAAACGCAACGCAGCTGTGGCCTCCCCCAACATGTACAAACAATGAACAACTAAAGAACTACTATTACATCAGCGCTATTCTTTCGAAATTGAAGTCGCATGTGGGGAAAGTGTCAACAAATATTAGAATCGCTACTTGCTATATTCTAGTTGAGCGCGAATTTAACTTTCTACCGCAATCTGTGATTGCAGATACAAGCGATGCCGTCCCGCTTGCGCAGCCGACGCAGCGGGCGCCGCACGCTCTTGGCAGCAGCCGAACAATCGGTTGCCTGTGACGTTTTGTTGTGCATGCGCGCGCCGTACCGTCATTCTTCCGACCGCATACGGTGCTAATATTTTAGTCATAGGGTTGGCTCAAACCCTCAACGGAGACGGCCCCCCAGCCCCGGCTCCCCCGCCGCAACCAGGCCGTCCGCACCTAGGGAGATGTGCAATGGTTGCTGCCGCGTCACGCGCTCAGGCGAACGGCAAGTCGCCGGTTCACAGCTACTTTCAAATGTACTTCAGCGGCCTCGAGGCCATGGGTCAGACCTACGATCCCTTCACCAAGGGCATCGCGCGCGCCCAGCTCGAGTTCATGGGCCTCATGAGCCGCCGGGCTCAGGCCTACATGGAGATCCCGACCCGGCTCGCTCAGTGCCGCACGCCGCAGGATCTCGCCAACGAGCAGATGCGCTTCTGGCGTACAGCCTTCGAGGAGTATGCCGACAGCATGGGGCGCATGACGGAGGCGATGGCCTCGCTCGCGGCGCCGTCCTTCAACTTTGCGTTCGCCGGCGACGATGCGCGCAGCGCCCACGACTACATCACCTTTCCCGATACGAAAGAGGCGGAAAGGCCGGGCCATTCTCGCGAGCGCCGCGCTGCCTGAGACGACGAAACGCGACCTCGCCGACCGAAGCGCTTGAGGCACGCGGCATCACGTATGTCGCGGAGTGCCGGGGGCGTGGCTACTTGAGCTCAGCAAGCGCTTCCTTGAAGCCGGCAAGCGAGATGGGAATGCCGATGCCGGCTTCCTCCGTCTGGAAGATGATGAAGATCGCCGTCTTGCCGTTCTTGAACTGCTCCACGAGCTGGTCCTCGAGGACGACCTGGGCGTAGCAGGCGAAGCTGTGACAGCGCAGGAAGGGCGCGTGGCCCACGTCCTTGCCGTCGATCTTCAATCCCAGACCCGGCGGCAGCAGGATCCCGAGCGGCGCGAAAACCCGCAATACGCGCGTGCCGTTGGAGAACTTCTGGAAGTAGACCGTCAGCCCTATGTTGTCGCGGTCCTCCGCCGTCACGCTCTGCACCAGCGCGCAGACCTCGTTCTTGGCCCCAGGCGGCGGATCCTTGCATACGACCTGCCAATCGCCGTGCTGGGCTTTAACCGTCCCCTCCTGCGCCAGCGCGTTGTGCGCTGCACCTGCAATCAGCAGCACGGTCAAAAGCAGGCGGCGTGCGCTCATGATGTGGGGATGTCGGGTCTGCGCGCTGCAGCGGGAACGGCCGGCGGCCGAGGGATCATTCTGCACGCAGTGCTCCTGAGATCTTGCGCCTGCGAAGGCGACAGTCTGATCCGGCCGAGGCGGCGACGTACGAGCCGGAGACTCCGTGAGGGTCACCTCGTCGTCCCGGAATCGGGCCAAAGTTTGAAGGACGATCGCCCCCGCCGCTGGTGTCAGCGGAGGCAATGTTTCCGCCGATTCTCAACGCGTGGAAATGCCGCATAATGCTTGACTTGAGCCATGGAAGGCGATTGTGCTTCTTAGTCAACCGAGGGAAGGTGCGTCCGGCATCGAGGGGCTCGAGCCGACGCTGGTGTGCGTACGTTGCCAATGAACTAGAGTCGATCGAACGGCTCAAGGGCGGTGTGCGCCTGTTGGGGAGGGTGTCTCGGCCGCAGCGGCCGGGCAGCACTGGGAGCGGACGAATGTTGAGACGGATGCTTTGCTCGGCGCCTGCCGCAGCAGTTGCGATTTTGTTTGTCGCTGCGTCGTCGGCGTGGGCCGGCATGGGTCAGCCTTCGCCGGGTCAGATGGGGCTGCAGGCGGCCGCCACTCCGGTCGCTGTCGAGATCCACAAGTTCTACGATATGGTCAACATCATCATCGTAGCGATCGCCGTTTTCGTGGCGCTGTTGTTGCTCTACGTGATGTACCGCTTCAACGAGCGCGCCAATCCCACGCCCTCCAAGTCGACCCACAACACCTTGCTCGAGGTGGCATGGACGGTCGTTCCAATCCTCATCCTCGTCGCCATCGCCATCCCCTCCTTCCGCCTGCTGTACCTCGAGTACAGCTATCCCAAGGCCGACCTGACCCTCAAAGCCACGGGCTACCAATGGTATTGGGAGCACGGCTACCCCGAGCTCGGCTTCTCGTTCGAGACGCGGATGCTCGATGACGCCTCGCGCAAGGAGCTGATCGCGCAGAACATCCCGGCGCCGCGCAACCTCGCGGTCGACAACGAGGTCATCGTTCCGGTCAACAAGGTCGTCAACGTGCTGGTGACGGCGGCGCCCGATGGCGTCATCCACGACTGGACCGTTCCCTCGTTCGGATCGAAGGTCGATGCCGTTCCCGGCCGCGTCACCACCACCTGGTTCAAGCCGACAGTGGAAGGCATGTTCTACGGCGAGTGCTCGGAGCTGTGCGGCAAGGACCACGCCTTCATGCCGATCGGCGTGCGCGTCGTGAGCCAGCAGACCTTTGATGCTTGGGTGGACGCCATGAAGGCCGCCACGGCAGCCGGCAACGAGGCGAAGGCCGAGCAGGACAAGACCAAGCGGCGCGACAAGCTCAAGCTCAAGAAAGAGCTGCTGCAGAAGGCCAAGGACATCGTGCGTCAGGCTGCTATCGAGCAGGGCGGGCGCCATTACGCCAAGGCCGAGGCGCAATGATCGACTGAGCACGTGAGGCAACGATCAAACCGGGCTGCTCCCGGCAACAACACACCAATCAGATCTGACTGACAGGGCGAGCGGACAATGGGTAGCACTTCAGACACGGCTCACGGCGCACACGATCACACGCCTTACGGCATCGGCCGGTGGCTCTTCTCCACCAACCACAAAGACATCGGCACGATGTATCTGGTGTTTGCGATCATCAGCGGCATCATCGGCGGCGCCCTCTCGATCGCCATGCAACTCGAGCTGCAGGAGCCGGGTCTGCAGTACTTCGCCGACGGGCACATGTACAACGTGTTCGTCACGGGCCATGGCCTGATCATGGTGTTCTTCATGGTCATGCCGGCGATGATTGGCGGCTTCGGCAACTGGTTCGTCCCGTTGCAGATCGGCGCGCCGGACATGGCCTTCCCGCGCATGAACAACGTCTCATTCTGGCTCTTGCCGGTCGCTCTTGGGCTGCTGTTGACCTCGCTGTTCGTGGAGGGACCGCCAGGCGGCTTTGGTGCCGGCACCGGCTGGACCGTCTATGCGCCGCTCTCGACCTCGGGTCATCCCGGCCCGGCCGTGGATTTCGCCATCCTTTCGCTGCACTTGGCCGGCGCCTCCTCCATCCTCGGCGCCATCAACTTCATCACCACCATCTTCAACATGCGCGCGCCGGGCATGACGCTGCACAAGATGCCGCTGTTCGTGTGGTCGGTGCTGGTGACCGCCTTCCTGCTTCTGTTGTCGCTGCCGGTACTGGCGGGCGCCATCACCATGCTTCTGACCGATCGCAACTTCGGCACTTCCTTCTTCAACGCGCAAGGTGGCGGCGACCCTCTGCTCTTCGAGCATCTCTTCTGGTTCTTCGGCCATCCTGAGGTCTACATCCTGATCCTGCCGGGCTTCGGCATGATCAGCCAGATCGTGTCGACCTTCTCGCGCAAGCCGATCTTCGGCTACCTCGGCATGGCCTACGCCATGGTCGCCATCGGACTGGTCGGCTTCATCGTGTGGGCGCACCACATGTATGCGGCCGGCATCAGCGTCAACACGCAGGCCTACTTCGTGTTCGCCACCATGGTGATCGCGGTGCCCACGGGCATCAAGATCTTCTCGTGGATCGCCACCATGTGGGGCGGCTCGATCCAGTTCAAGGTGCCGATGATCTGGGCGCTCGGCTTCATCTTCCTGTTCACGGTCGGCGGCGTCACGGGCGTCATGCTCGCCAACGCCGGCATCGACCGGGCGCTGCACGACACCTACTACGTGGTCGCGCATTTCCACTACGTGCTATCGCTCGGCGCGGTGTTTGCGATCTTCGCGGGCTGGTACTACTGGTTCCCGAAGATGTCGGGCTACATGTACAACGAGGCGATCGGCAAACTGCACTTCTGGCTGACTTTCATCGGCGCCAACATCCTGTTCTTCCCGCAGCACTTCCTCGGCCTCGCCGGCATGCCGCGCCGCTACGTCGACTATCCCGACGCCTTCGCCTTCTGGAACAACATCTCCTCGGTCGGCGCCTACATCACGGCGCTGGGGACGTTGGTGTTCCTGTACGGTGTGCTGGCGGCGTTCGTTGCCCGCAAGAAGGCCGCCGACAATCCATGGGGTCCCGGCGCCACCACGCTCGAGTGGACGCTGTCGTCCCCGCCGCCGTTCCACTCCTATGAGACGCTGCCGCACATCCAGGCGTCGGAGCATCATTAGAGGAGCGGGCGACTTAAGTTTCGACAGGCGACGGGCGGAGCGAAAGTCTCCGCCCGTTGCAGTCGATAAGGGCGCGGGAGCTTTTGAGCCGCTGCTAGCGGCTGAAGGTCGAGAGGAATGCAAGGGACGGGCGTAGACACAGAGGTCGGCCGGATCGGCGCAGCAGCTGAGTCTGGCGTCGGCGACTTTGTCGTGCTGATGAAACCGCGCGTCATGTCCCTCGTCGTGTTCACGGCGCTGACCGGCATGATCGCGGCGCCCGGCGCCATCCATCCCGTGCTTGGCGTGATCGCGCTGCTTGCCATCGCGATCGGCGCTGGCGCCTCCGGCGCGCTCAACATGTGGTACGACGCCGACATCGACGCGCGCATGGCCCGCACCGCCGCGCGTCCCATCCCGCGTGGGCACCTGACGCGCGATGAGGCGCTGAGCTTCGGCTCGGTCCTCTCCGTTTTTTCCGTGCTGACGCTCGGCGTGATCGTCAACTGGACGGCGGGCGCCCTGCTGGCGCTGACGATTGCCTACTATCTCTTCGTCTACACGATGTGGCTGAAGCGGCGCACGCCGCAGAACATCGTCATCGGCGGCGCCGCCGGCGCCTTCCCTCCGATGATCGGCTGGGCCGCCGTTACCGGCTCGGTCAGCATCGAGAGCATGCTGATGTTCCTCATCATCTTCATGTGGACGCCGCCGCATTTCTGGGCGCTCTCCCTTTACCGCTGCCGGGACTACGAGCGCGTCGGCGTGCCGATGCTTCCCGTGGTCGCCGGCCTCGAGGAGACGCGGCGGCAGATCTGGCTCTATTCGCTGGTGTTGGTCCCGCTCGCGGTTCTGCCCTCGGTGATCGGGCTTGGCGGCATCGCCTACGCGGCAGCCTCGATCGGGCTCGGGGCCGCGTTCCTCTATCTCGCCTGGCGGGTGCGCACGATCACGCAAGGCCGCGAGGCCGACGCGGCGGCGCGCCGGCTGTTCACATTCTCGATCCTCTATCTGTTCCTGCTTTTCGCCGTCCTGCTCGCCGAGCACGCCGTCGCGAGATGGGTGCTCTGAGGTTGGCCGCGGTGACGCTTATCATGAACAGCAAATCGGATGAGGAACGCCAGCGCCTGAAGCGGCAGCGGATGCGCTCGCTCGCCATCGCCTTGGCGCTCGGTGCACTCGTGGCGTTGTTCTACATTGCGACGATCGTGCGCATAGGCGGCAACGTTTTGAATGGGT
Organism: uncultured Alphaproteobacteria bacterium; assembly: GCA_963728165.1. GTDB lineage: Bacteria > Pseudomonadota > Alphaproteobacteria > Rhizobiales > Hyphomicrobiaceae > Hyphomicrobium_A. The sequence continues at coordinate 1,219,740 of CAVSIY010000006.1, forward strand.
CGCCGTGACGCGGCTCAAGGAGTGATCGGACGTGACGAGCGAGAACGGCAACGGCGGACGGCAGCAGGCGGGGGTGAATCGCCACCTCGTGATCGCCGCCGTCTGCGCCGTCATCGCCGTCTCGATGGTCGGCCTGTCGTTTGCCGCCGTCCCGCTGTACCGGCTCTACTGTCAGGTCAGCGGCTACGCCGGCACGACGCAGAGGGCGGAGAAGGCCCCCGACAAGGCGCTCGACCGCACGCTGACCGTGCGCTTCGATTCCAACGTCGCCTCCAATCTGCCTTGGACCTTCGAGCCGGAGCAGCGCAAGCTCGAGGTCAGGATCGGCGAGAACACGCTCGCCTTCTACAAGGCCACCAACAATTCCGACCATGCGATCACCGGACAGGCGGTGTTCAACGTGACGCCGGAGGCCGTCGGCGCCTACTTCAACAAGCTCCAGTGCTTCTGCTTCACCGAGCAGCGGCTCGAGCCGGGACAGACCGTCGACATGGCGGTGTCGTTCTACGTCGATCCCGCGTTCGTGGAGGACGACGATACCAAGAACCTTTCGGAGCTGACGCTGTCCTACACCTTCTATCCGGTCGACGAGCCGCAGAAGAAGCTGGGGCAGGCAGCAGTGAGTGACACGCGCGGCGGCGGGTGAGGCAGGAAGCATAAGACCCGAGCGCGCGCCCTTGCGGTGGGCGCTTGGGGAAAGACAACAGGTTTGGGAGACCAACGGGGACTACGGGAGAACGATATGGCCGCGACGCACGCCAAACACCACGACTATCACCTCGTCAATCCGAGCCCATGGCCGGTGACCGCCTCCTTGTCGGTGCTCGCCATGGCCTTCGGGCTCATCGTCTGGATGCGCTCCATGCACGGCGGGGAGGGCCTCTTCGGCCTCAACGGGCCGTGGCTGTTCGCCATCGGAGCGTTCGGCGTGGCTGCCAGCGCCTTCGTCTGGTGGCGCGACGTCATCCGCGAGGGTACCCACGGCGATCACACGCCGGTGGTGCAGCTGCACTTCCGCTACGGCATGATCCTGTTCATCGCCTCGGAAGTTATGTTCTTCGTCGCTTGGTTTTGGGCCTACTTCGATGCGTCGCTCTTTCCTGCGGGCGTGCACGATCTCTTGAACACGAACGACGTCGTCGGCATGGTCACGCGCGATCAGCTCACAGGCGGGCATTGGCCGCCTGCCGCGGTCGACGGGACCGGCGTCGTCATTCCCGCCAGCGGCTCGCCGACGCCGGGCATTTTCGAGCACACGTTCGATCCCTGGCATATTCCGCTGCTCAACACGCTCATCCTGCTGAGCTCGGGCATGACGGTGACCTGGGCGCACCACGCGCTGTTGCACGACAATCGTCGCGGCCTCGTCTTCGGCCTGGTGCTGACCGTTATCCTGGGCCTCACCTTCACCGGCTTCCAGGCCTTCGAGTACATGCACGCCGCCTTCAGCTACGCCGGCCACATCTACGGCTCGACGTTCTTCATGGCGACGGGCTTCCACGGTGCGCACGTGATCATCGGGACCATCTTCCTCCTCGTGTGCCTGTTGCGGGCCTTGGGCGGCGCCTTCACCTCGAAGGCCCACTTCGGCTTCGAGGCGGCAGCCTGGTACTGGCACTTCGTCGACGTGGTCTGGCTGTTCCTCTTCGCCTGCATCTACGTGTGGGGCGCCGGACCCAACCCCGGCGGCGGCCACTAAGCCGGATTGCGCAACGTTTGCGCGATAAAGCATCAGCGGGGCGGCACATCGCCGCCCCGCACGTCATTTGCGGGGCAGCGCACCTGTCGTGCGGCCCAGCAGTGTGCTAAGCGTGCGCCGGCGGTCAGGGCGCCGTTGCCGAATGAGTCCGCCCCTTAGTTCCGGCCCTTAGTCTTGAGCGCACCCAACGGAGCGCATGGTGTCCAAGCAGCCAAGCCACGCCTCGGCCCTCTTTGCGGCGCTCCTTGCGCGCTGCCCGCGCTGCGGCCGGGGGCCGCTGTTCAAGAATGTGCTCGAGTTGCGCCCGCGCTGCAGCAAGTGCGGCCTCGACTACCACTTCATCAACACCGGCGACGGACCCGCGGTCTTTGCGATCTTCATCTTGGGCTTCGTGGTCTTGGGGCTCGCCCTCTACGTGGAGTTCACCTACGAGCCGCCGGTGTGGGTGCACGCGGTGCTGTGGGGGGTGCTCACGCCTGTGATCGCCATCGTGATATTGCGCTTTCTCAAGGCGGGATTGATCGCGCTGCAGTTCAAGCACCAGGCCGAGGAAGGCCGCCTTGCACAAGAGTGAGTGCGATCTGATGGGGCCGCGCCGGTTTGCCAAGGGCCCGGCGCACGGCGTGTCGGCATGCTGAGTAAGTTCAGAGCCAAGGGACTCGTGTGGCCGACCGTGATGACGGTCGTGGGCGTCGCCTTCCTGATCGGGCTCGGCAACTGGCAGATGCGCCGGCTCGCCTGGAAGCAAGGGCTCATCGGCGCCATCGCCGAGCGCACGCACGCCGATTCCGTTCCGCTCGCCGCCGTCGAGGCGCGTGCGGCCGAAGGCGGCGATCCAGAGTACGCGCGCGTCAAGGTCGAGGGACGCCTTCTCAACGATCACGAGCTCGACTTCTATGACTTCGACGAGCAGCTCGGGCCCGGCTACCACGTCGTGACGCCGCTAAAGCGCGCCGACGGCAGCGTCGTCTTCGTCAACCGCGGCTTCGTGCCCGATGGCCTCAAGGATCCGGCCAAGCGCGCCGCCGGGCAGCTCGCCGGCGACGTGGCGATCATCGGTCTCGTGCGCGTCCCCGCCGCCGCGGGGGCCTTCACCCCTGCCAACGATACCGCCAAGAACGTCTGGTACTGGTACGACCTCAAGGCCATGCGGGCGGCGGCGCTGGGGGCCGACAAAGCCCGCCTCGTTCCCTTCATCGTCGACGCAGAGGCCGATCCTGCACCGCCCGGCGGCTTCCCCCGGGGCGGCACAACCCGGCTCGAGCTGCCCAACCGCCATCTCGAATATGCGATGACTTGGTATGGACTAGCCGGCGGGTTCATTATCGTCTTCCTGGCCTTCGCCGTCACGCGCTGGCACGAGCCCGGGCCTGAGCAGCCATCTGCCTGAGAACGTTGGGGTTAACGCCCATAACCTTGTGCGCACGGGGGTTTCGGGCGGGCGCCTTGCTTGTTCGGGCTGCGGACGGGCACTAGGGTATTTGCGACCACCCGTACGTTCAGAGAGCCCGCAGCTTGAACTACATCTCGACCAGAGGTGAGGCGCCGTCCCTCGGCTTCGAGGACGTTCTGTTGGCCGGGCTCGCCCGCGACGGCGGCCTCTACGTGCCGCAGACGTGGCCCGCGCTTGCGCCCGCAGCGATCGCGGCACTTGCGGGCAAGCCGTTCGCGGATTTGGCCGTCGAGGTCATCCATCCGTTCGTGGGCGATCAGATCTCGCGGGCGGAGCTTGGCGCCATGGCCGCCGATGCCTACGCCCGCTTCGGCCACGCCGCGGTGACGCCGCTCGTGCAGGTCGGTCCCAACCGCTTCATCCTCGAGCTGTTCCACGGACCGACGCTCGCCTTCAAGGACGTGGCGATGCAACTCCTGGCGCGGCTCATGGACCGCGTGCTGCAGAAGCGCAATCGCCGCGCCACGATCATCGGCGCGACCTCCGGCGACACGGGCGGTGCGGCCATCGAGGCCTTCCGCGGCTCGGCCCGCGTCGACGTCGTCATCCTCTTTCCCAAAGGCCGCGTCTCCGACGTGCAGCGGCGCATGATGACGACGCCCACCGATGCCAACGTGCACGCCGTGGCCGTCAAGGGCACCTTCGACGATTGCCAGGCGCTGGTGAAGGGCATGTTCAACGATCATGCCTTCCGCGACCGCAATGCGCTGTCGGGCGTCAACTCGATCAACTGGGCGCGCATTGCGGGCCAGATCACCTACTACTTCGCGGCGGCTGCGGCGCTGGGCAGCCCGCATCGGCCCGTGTCATTCGCGGTGCCGACCGGCAACTTCGGCGACATCTTCGCTGGCTACGCGGCCAAGCGCATGGGTCTGCCGATCGAGCGGCTGGTGATCGCCTCCAACGTCAACGACATTCTGCCGCGCACGCTCAGCTGCGGCGCCTACGAGATGCGCGATGTCGTCGCCACGACGTCGCCGTCCATGGACATCCAGATTTCCTCCAACTTCGAGCGCTATCTGTTTGAGGCTTCGCAGCGCGACGCCGACCTGATCCGCGCCAAGATGGAGGGCTTGCGCAAGACGCGCCGGTTCGACCTCGGGCCGCTCAAGAAGACCCTCGCCGAGGACTTTGCCGCCGCGGCCGCCAGCGAGGACGACGTCGCCGATGCGATCCGCCGCCTCAAGGCCGAGAGCGGCTATCTCATGGACCCGCACACTGCTTGCGGGTTCGTCGCCGCCGAGCGCGCGCTAAAACCTAGAGGTGCTCCCCAGGTGATCCTGTCGACGGCCCACCCGGCCAAGTTCCCCGATGCGCTGGAGGCGATCACGGGCGAGCGCCCGGCCCTGCCCGAGCGGCTGGCCGATCTCCTGCAGCTGCCGGAGCGCTTCACGACCATCGGCAACGACCTCCCCGAGGCCGAGCGCCACGTCGAAGAGCTGACACGCGTTTCCTGCGAGGGTCGCGCATGACGACGCCCACAATCACCACGCTGCCAAACGGCCTAAGGGTCGTCACTCACACAATGCCGCAGATGGAGACGGTCTCGCTGGGGCTTTGGGTCGGCGCCGGCGCCCGCCACGAGACCGAGCGCGAGCATGGAGTCTCGCACTTCCTTGAGCACATGGCCTTCAAGGGCACCAAGAAGCGCAGCGCCCAAGCGATCGCCGAGGAGATCGAGGAGGTGGGCGGCGACCTCAATGCCGCCACCAGCCTGGAGACGACGGCGTACTTCGCCCGCGTCTTGAAGGGCGACGAGGGCGTGGCGCTGGGCCTCATCGCCGACATCTTGCAGAACTCCGCCTTCGCCAAGCCGGAGCTCGAGGGCGAGCGCCAGGTCATCCTGCAAGAGATCGCAGCCACGCGCGACAGCCCCGACGACATCGCCTACGACCTGTTGCACGACGCCGCCTTTCCACAGCAGCCAGTCGGCCGCGCGATTCTCGGCACGCCCGACAGCGTGCGCCGCTTCACGGCGGGCGATCTCAAGGGTTTCCTGCGTCGCCGCTACAGCCCTGAAAACATGGTTATTTCTGCCGCCGGCGGAGTGCGCCACGCGCGCCTCGTCCGCCACGCTGAGGCCCTATTCGGCGGGCTCATTGGCAACGGCCGGCCCGGCGGCGCCAAGCCGGCCAGATACGTTGGCGGGACGCGTGTTTCGGAGAAGCCGTTCGAGCAGAAGTCATATCCTGATCGGCTTTCCGAGCCCCTCCTACCGGGAGGATGAGTTCTTCACGGCGCAGGTCTTCTCGGGACTGTTCGGCGGCGGCATGTCGTCCCGCCTGTTCCAGGAGGTGCGCGAGAAGCGGGGCCTCTGCTACGCGATCTACTCGACCGCGTGGGGCCTCAGGGACGCGGGGTTGCTTGGGATTCATGCGGCCACGGGAGCCGATTTGATGGGTGCGCTCATCGACGTCATCGGCGCGGAGCTGAAGCGGGCGGCCGAAGAGCGCCCGAGCGGCCCCGAGCTCGCCCGCGCCAAGGCGCAACTCAAGGCCGGTTTGCTGATGAGCCTGGAAAGCTCGTCGTCACGCGCCGAGCAGATGGCGCGCCAATTGTTGAGTCACGGTCGGATCCTGACGACCGCCGAGCTCGTCGACAAGGTCGACGACGTGACGCCTGAGCGCGTGCGCACCTTCGTCGCAACGCTCGCACGAAGCACACCCGCCATTGCCCTCGTCGGCAGTGGGCGCAAGTCGCGCAAATACGCGCAACGAGCCGAGAGCATGGCGGGGATCTAGCTCTCTTGAGGGGGAGAACGCATGGCGTTCTTGAGGTCGAGCATTGGTCCGGACAGCGCCCATGTCGTGCGCGGGCAAAGTGTCTGGCTGCGCTCCCCGCTGATGGGCGACTATGCCGCCTGGGCCGAGCTCAGGGCCAGGAGCCGCGAGCACCTCACGCCCTGGGAGCCCGTCTGGCAGCGCGACGAGCTCACTCGCAGCGCTTATCGCCGCCGCGTGCGCCACTATCATCGCGAGGCGCGCGAGGATCTGGGCTACGCGTTCCTCATCTTCAGCGACGGCGAGGATCGGCTCGTCGGCGGTTTGAGCCTATCTAACGTGCGCCGCGGCGTGACGCAGGCCGCCGTGCTCGGCTACTGGCTCGGACTGCCGTTCGTGCGGCAGGGCTATATGACCGCTGCCGTCGCTGCCATCGCCGGCTTCGCCTTCGAGGATTTGAACCTGCACCGGCTCGAGGCGGCGACGATGCCGAACAACGCCGCCTCCGTTCGCGTGCTCGAGCGCAACGGTTTCCGGAGCGAGGGCATCGCCCGCCGCCTCTTGAAAATCAACGGGGCGTGGGAGGACCACGTGCTGCACGCGCTCGTTGTGGAGGATTTCGAGCGCCTGCAGCCGCCCACCGCGGAGGTCCGCTCCGCATGAGACATGGCCGCGCGCAGGCAAGGCTCGTGATCGGCGCCGGGGACGGCTTGCCGGTCCTGTGCGCCGTTCTCGTCGCCATGCTGGCGCTGGTGGCGCTGCCGGGCCCCGCGCTCGCCCTGAAGCCGATCGTGGTCGAGCCCGATCAGGAGCGCATCGAGATCACCACGCTGGGCGAGTTCTATGACGGGCGCGGCGACAGCCTCCAGGTGGAGACCGCACCCGCCGCCGACGGCATGACGGGTCGCATCTCGGTCACGGCCAAGACGCCCGGCACCAACCCCAACTGGATCGTGTTTGCGCTGTCGAACCCGACCGACAAGCCGATCGAGCGCTGGCTCACGGCGGAGCGCTACAACGTGATCGGGTCGGGTGCCGTGTGGCCCGACCTCGACGCGCGCCGCATCGAGGCGGTCACGCCGTCGATCGGCTACATCCCCGAGCGCATCAAGAGCGACCGGGCCGACATCTTCCGCATCACGCTCGAGCCGGGTCAGACCATCACCTATGTCGCCGAGCTCTCCTCCGACCGGTTCGCGCGCGTGTTCCTGTGGAAGACGCTCGAGTACGAGCTCCACTCGCGCGACCGGCTGCTCTTCAACGGCATCCTGCTGGGCCTGACCGGCCTGCTCGCCATCTTCCTGACGGCGATCTTCGCTGCCAATCACAAGGCGATTTTCCCCTCCGCCGCCCTCGTTGCCTGGTGCGTGCTGGCCTACCTGTGCGTCGATTTCGGCTTCTTCCACAAGCTGTTCCAGCTGCGCCCCGAGGACAACGCCGTCTACCGAGCGGCGAGCGAGTCGGCCGTCGCTGCGAGCCTCGTCATCTTTCTCTCCGTCTTCCTGCGCATCGCGTTCTGGCATGGCCTCATACGCATGCTGTTCACGGTGTGGATCATCGCGCAGCTGACGCTTGTCGCCGTCGCCGTGATCGATCCGCGCCTCGCCTCCACCTTCGCGCGCACCTCGTTTCTCATCATCGGCGCGGTGGGCGGCGGCTTCACGCTGTTCCTTGCGTTGCGCGGTCAGGACCGGGCGCTGTCCCTGATCCCCACCTGGATCCTGTTCCTCATCTGGATCTTCGGGGCGGCCATGGTGCTCACCGGGCGGCTGTCGGGCGACATCGTCGTGTCCGGGCTCGTCGCCGGCCTGGTGCTCATCCTGGTCCTCATCGGCTTCACCGTGACCCAGTACGCGTTCCGCTCGCTCGAGCCGCTCTACGGCACTGCTCCCAGCGAGCTGCAGTTGCGGGCGCTCGCGGTCGACGGGGCGGGCTCGGCGGTGTGGGAATGGAACGCGCGGCGCGACGAGATCAAGGTCAGCCCCGTGATCGAGGCCTCGCTCGGCCTGGGCTCGGGCGAGCTGTCGACCAAGGTCGAGGACTTCGTCAAGCACCTGCACCCGGCCGACCGCGACCGCTTCCGCCTGATTCTGTGGACCATGCAGGAGCGAAGCTGGGCCAAGATTCGCACCGACTTCCGCATGCGCCACGCCGACAACAGCTATCGCTGGTTCGAGCTCGAAGCCGCGAGCGTGCCCAATGCGGATGCACGCGCCCTGCGCTGCGTCGGCCTGATCCGCGACGTGACCGATGCCAAGCGGGCGCATGAGCGGCTCTTGCACGACGCCGTGCACGACAGCCTGACGGGGCTGCCGAACCGCGAGCTGATGCTCGACCGGCTCGGCGTCGCGGTGATGCGGGCCCGCGCCAAGGAGGGCCCGCGCCCCTGCATCCTCTTCATCGACATCGACAAGTTCAAGAGCGTCAACGTCTCGTTCGGCCTCGTCGTCGGCGACAGCCTGCTGTTGACGGTCGCCCGCCGCCTGCAGAGCCACCTCGGCGCCCAGGACACGCTCGCCCGCGTCGGCGGCGATCAGTTCGCCCTGCTGCTGGCCGCCGAGCAGGCGCCGCAGGACCTTGCCTCGCTGGCCGAGCGCGTCCGCCGCTCGCTGCGCGCGCCCATCAAGATCGCAGGCCAGGAGATCGTGCTGACCGGCTCGCTCGGCATTGCCGTCTACGACGGCGGCGAGGCAAGCCATCTCGACCTTTACAAGGAGGCCGAGATCGCCATGTACCGCGCCAAGCGTAGCGGCGCCGACCGCATCGAGATCTTCCGGCCCGAGATGCGCGCCGACCGCGACGACCGCGTGGCGCTCGAGAGCGACCTGCGCAAGGCGCTGGCGAAGAACCAGATCCGCGTGCTCTACCAGCCCATCATCTATCTGCCGACCGAGGAGCTCGCCGGCTTCGAGGCGCTCGTGCGCTGGGAGCACCCCAAGCGCGGGCTGTTGAACCCGGTCGACTTCGTTCCGCTCGCAGAAGAGTCCGACCTCATCGTCAGGCTCGGCTCGCATGTGCTGTTGCGCGCCGCGCACGAGGCGGCGCGCTGGCAGCGCGAGCTCCCTCGTGAGGAGCATCCGCTGTTCGTTTCCGTCAATATCTCGAGCCGGCAGATCTTCCGCCAGAACCTCATCCAGGAGATCCGTCACATCCTGGGCCGCAACATCGTGCCCAAGGGCTCGCTGCGGCTCGAGATCACCGAGAGCCTGGTGATGGAGAACCCCGAGCAGGCGACCGAGATCCTCGAATGGCTGCGTAGCGCCGGCGCCGATCTGGCGCTCGATGATTTCGGCACCGGCTACTCCTCGCTCGCCTACCTGCAGCGCTTTCCCTTCGACACCATCAAGATCGACCGCGCGCTGGTTCAGTCGAGTGGCTCCAGCACTGGTCCGGGTTCGGCGATCGTGCGCTCGATCGTCGCTCTGGGGCACGAGCTCGACAAGAAAATCGTCGCCGAGGGCGTGGAGACGCAGGAGGACGTGGGTTTCCTGCGCTCCATCGGCTGCCAGTATGCGCAAGGCTTCTACTACGGCGAGCCCATGTCGGATCGCGACGTGCTGCAGCTCTTGAAGATGGTGCGCACGGCTGAGCACAAGCTGCGCCCGCGCGGCTTCTTCCGCGCCAAGACGAAAGGCAAGCCGAAGGAGCAGAAGCCGCGGCCGCAGTCAGCCAAGCGGCCCCCGCGCGCGCTGCCGGCGCCGCAGGTCAATGGCGAGGCGCCGCCTTCGCGCGAGTATGCCGTGGGGGGCCTACCCAATGGTTCGGTGCGCCCGCGCGCGCGGCTGACACCTCCACCCCCACCGCCGCAGGGCGCGGCGCCGGCCGATGTCACCCAGCTTGTCAACCCTGAGTTCGGCGGCCTCCAGTTGCCGCCTCCGCCGCCGGTCGGAGGGCCGATGCCGCCCGGCTTCGGTGGCCTGCCACCGAGCCCGCCGCAGGCGAACGCGCCGCTGCCCGGACTGCCGCAGCCACCACCACCCCCGCCGCCTGCAGCTCCGTCTCCGCCGATGCACGCCGCGGGGCTGCCCCCACCTATGCCTCCCCCGGCTTCCGCGCCCCAGCCCGACATGACGACGATGGGTTTCGCCGGCCCTTCGGGCGGCGAGGCCGAGATGCGCGAGCCTCCGGCAGCTCCCGAGCCCCCCCCGCCGCCGGTCCGTGAGGCGGCGCCCCCGCCCGTGCCGCCGGCTCCGCAGGCGCCCCCGCCTGTCTCTGCTGCCGATGCCGGCAGGGAAATCGATCCTGAGGCCATGGCTGCTGTCCTTCGCGGCGGACCCCAGCCCAGCCAAGCGCGCGCCGCCACTGCGCCACCGCAGCAGCGCGAGACCAAGCGAACCCGTCCGGCGACACAGCCGCCAGCGGCGCGGGCGGCGGCTGCGGCCGCGCCCAAGCGTCCCTCCAAGAAGACGGTGATGCCGCAGCGCCCGGTTCCCGACTTCTCCGGGCTGCCGCCGGCGATGGCGCAAAGCTTAGCGAGGCTCGCAGGCGTGCCCTGGCCGCCCCAGGAAGGCGCGGGCGCCGAGACCGCAGAGAGCGAGCGAGAGCTCGAGGACGAAGGCGCGCCGACCGGCAAGAACGGTCGCTGATCGCCCCCGCATCTCTTTCAATGTAAATCTTCTTGAGGTGGCTGGCGCCACGTCGCGCTCAGGCGTGCCCGGCGTCGTTGACGAGGTGCGAGGGATCGATGCCGATCTTGGCGAGCGCGCGCATGTACTTCGAATCCAAGTCGGGATCGAAGATCAGATCGGGGTCGGCGGGACAGTTGAGCCAGCCGTTGGCCTGGATCTCGCTCTCAAGCTGGCCCGGCGACCAGCCGGCGTAGCCGAGCGCCAGGATGGCACGGTGTGGGCCGTGCCCGGAAGCGATCGCCTTCAAGATGTCGATGGTCGCCGTCAGGCACACCCCGTTCTCGATCGGCAGTGTGGAGTCGTTGGCGAAATAGTCGGAGCTGTGCAGCACGAACCCGCGGCCCGTCTCCACCGGTCCCCCGACGTGGATCGACATGGAGAGAGCGTCGTCGGAAAGCCCCTCGTCGGGGACCGCCGGCACGATGCCCAACCGCTGCAACAGATCGGGGAAGGAGATGTGCGAGGCGCGCTGGTTTATGACGAGGCCCATCGCGCCGTCCTCCGAGTGTGCGCACACGTAGATCACGGAGCGCGCAAAGCGTGGGTCGGACATCACCGGCATCGCGATGAGCAGCTGGCCGTCGAGATAGCCTTCTTCGGGGGCGCGGCGGGGCGTGCGTGGGATCTTCATGAAGCAAGACTAACGCGTGAGGTGCACAAGTGTGAAGTCGTCAATTAAGAGGGGGTGAATGGTAAGAGGAGATGAATGGGCCGCCGCAGAATCGACAATCTATGCTTTTTTTTCATGAAGTCGTGATTTGCCGAGGTACTACGGGGCGCTACAACGCTTGCCATGTCGCAGTTGGCCCATCTTGCGAGATCGATAATCTATGATGACACGTCTGTTCCCCTCGCCCGCACGCAGTCTCTCGTGCATCGCGCTCCTCGGCTTCGTTCTACTTGTGCTCCCCTCGGCGCCGGCCAGCGCCGGCCTCGCCTCCGAGTGGTCGGAGGGGCACAACTCGCGCGCGCGCCTCATCGCCGGAGACGGTGTTGCGGCAGTGGAGCTGCAGATGCCCGAAGGCTGGAAGACCTATTGGCGCAATCCCGGCGATGCCGGCGGCGTGCCCCCATCCTTCGACTGGTCGAAATCGGAAAATCTCGCGGCAGCCCAGGTGCTCTACCCCGCGCCCAAGCGCTTCACCGACCGCGCCGGCGACACCGTGGGCTACAAGGGTACCGTGGTGTTCCCCGTGCGGCTTACGCCGAAGGACCCGAAAAAGCCCATCGATCTCCGGCTAACGCTGGACTACGGCGTGTGCAAGGAGATCTGCATTCCGGGCGAGGCCGACCTCTCGCTCGCCATCGACCCCGGACAAGGCGCCGACATCCCCACCGAGATCGCCGACGCATTGAAACGCGTGCCGGCGCCTGCGGGCGAGCGCAGGCCGGGCGATCCGGTTCTCAAGGGTGTGCGCAGCGAGCTCGATGGACCCAAGCCGCGACTCGTCATCGACGCCGACTTCCCCGGCGGTGCGGAGCATGCCGACATCTTCATCGAGTCGCCTCCGGGTCTCTATGTGCCTCTGCCCAAAAAGGTCGCCGACGACGGCGCCGGGCACGCGACCTTCGAGGTCGACCTCGACGACGGCATCGATGCCAAGGACTTGAAGGATCAGACGCTGACGGCGACGCTCATCTCCGACAAGGGCCAATCGGAGACCACCTTTTCTGTAGACTGAGCGAAGCTTTGCTCCCTAAGCTTCAGCGGTTGCGGCCAAACCCCCAATGTCGGAGAGGGCGATCTCATGCCAATCAAGGTCGGTGACAAGCTGCCCGAGGCGAGCTTCACGGTGATGACCGCGCAAGGACCCGCGCCGAAGACGGTCGCGGAGGTTTTCGCCGGCAAGAAGGTGGCACTCTTTGCGATTCCCGGCGCCTACACGCCGACCTGCCAGCAGCAGCACGTCCCCGGCTTCGTTCAGCGCGTCGATGAGCTCAAGGGCAAGGGCATCGATACGATCGCCTGCACCGCCGTCAACGACGTCTTCGTCTTGACGCAGTTTGCCAAGGACACGGGCTCGGACGGCAAGATCACGATGCTGGCCGACGGCAACGCCGACTTCGCCAAGAAGCTCGGGCTCGACTTCGATGGCTCCGGCTTTGGCCTCGGTGTTCGCTCCAAGCGCTACGCGATGCTCGTCGATGACGGCGTGGTCAAAGTGCTCAACGTGGAGGATGCGCCGCCTGAGCACGACAAGTCGAGCGCGGCGACGCTGTGCTCGATCATCGACAACTCGCTCTAGATCAGCCGCCTTTTCGCTTCGACTTGAGGAACGGCTTCATCGCCTCGCGCGCAAGCTCGTCGGCCCGCTCGTTCTCCGTGTGGCCGGCGTGCCCCTTTACCCAACGCCATGCGATCTCGTGGCGATTGCGGGCCTCGTCGAGTCGTTGCCACAGCTCTGCGTTCTTGACCGGCTTCTTGTCGGCGGTCTTCCAGCCGTTGCGTTTCCAGCCGTGGATCCACTTGGTGATGCCGTCCTTCAGGTAGGAGCTGTCGGTGTGCAGCTCGACCCGGCTTGCGCGGGTGAGCGCCTCCAGCGCCGAGATGGCCGCCGTGAGCTCCATGCGGTTGTTGGTCGTTTCCGCCTCGCCGCCGGAGATCTCCTTGCAGCGGTCGCCGCAGGTGAGGATCGCCCCCCAGCCGCCGGGCCCCGGATTGCCCGAGCAGGCGCCGTCCGTATAGATCACAACCGGAGCTTTCTCGGTCATCACGCGAGGCCATACTCCGCGATCGAGCGTATGCTCTGATGAAAGCGCAGACGGCGCACGTACTCGAGCGGGTTCTTGCGGCTCACAAGGGCGTCGCTCGGCGTGTTGAGCCAATCATAGGCGCGCGTCAGCAGGAAGCGCAGGGCAGCGCCGCGCGCCAGCATGGGCATGGCCTCGCGCTCTGGCCTCGACAAAAGCCGCACCTCCTCGTAGCCGCGCAGCAGCGCGCGGCCCTTGGTGATGTTGAACGACAGGTCCTTCTCGAAGCACCATGCGTTGAGACACACCGCGATGTCGTAGGCGAGCGCGTCGTTGCAGGCGAAGTAGAAGTCGATGAGGCCGGAGAGACGCTCGCCCAGGAAGAAGACGTTGTCGGGGAAGAGGTCGGCGTGAATGACGCCCTCGACGAGCCCTTTGGGCCAGCTCGCCTCGAGTGCGGCGAGCTCGGTCTCGATCAGCGCCTCGAGGTCCGGCGTGATCTCTCCGGCTTTGTCGGCGAATTTCTCGTAGAGCGGACGCCAGCCAAAAGGCCCCAAGGCATTGGCGCGCTTCAGGGCGAAGCCTTCCCCGCCCATGTGCATCTGCGCCAGCGCGCGTCCCACGGCCGCGCAGTGTGTGGGCGTGGGGCGGCGCACCCAGAAGCCCTCCAGGAACGTTACGAGCGCTGCGGGTCGGCCGGCCAGCTCCTTCAAGTTGCGTCCCTCAAGGTCGCGCACCGGCGTCGGACAGGAGACGCCGCGGCCGGCCAGATGCTCCATGAGCCCGAGGAAGAACGGCAGATCCTCGCGCACGACGCGCTTCTCATAGAGCGTGAGGATAAAAGGGCCGCGCGAGGCGTGGATAATATAGTTGGTGTTCTCGACGCCTTCGGCGATGCCCTTGAACGACAACAGCTGGCCCAGACCATAGCTGGCGATGAAGGTCGAAAGCTCCTCGTCGCTGACTTCGGTGTAGACGGCCATGGCAGCTCTGGAGGCGTTCTGGGCTCGGGATCTTGAGGCGGGCGTTCGTCAGGTGACAGGAGCGGCACGCAACTCGCGCGGTACGTTGAAGGCGATGTGCTCGGTTGCCGTCGTCACCACCTCGAGCGTGACATCGAAGCGCTGGCGGAAGGCGTCGACCACGTCCTCGACGATGGCTTCGGGAGCGGAGGCCCCGGCGGTGATGCCGACGCTATGAAGACCCTCCATGGCCGCCCACGGGATGTCGCTGCTGCGCTCGATCAGCATGGCCTCCGGGCAGCCCGCGCGCGTTGCCACCTCGACGAGGCGCAGCGAATTGGAGCTCTGCGGGCTGCCGACCACGAGCAGGCAACCGATGCGCGGCGCGATCGCCTTGACGGCGCCCTGCCGGTTGGTGGTGGCGTAGCAGATGTCCTCCTTGTGCGGACCGACGATGTTGGGGAAGCGGTCCCTCAGCACGGAGACGATCTCGGCGGTGTCGTCGACGGAGAGCGTGGTCTGGGTCACGAATGCGAGCTTGTTGGAGTCGTGGGGAGTGAAGGCGCGCGCATCCGCCACCGTCTCGATGAGGCGGACGGCCCCTTCGGGGAGCTGGCCAATGGTGCCTGCAACCTCCGGGTGCCCCGCATGGCCGATCAGGATGATCTCCAGGCCCTCCTCGTGGTGGCGGGCGGCCTCGACGTGGACCTTGGACACGAGCGGGCAGGTGGCGTCCAGAACGACCAGGTTGCGGGCCCTGGCGGCGGCCGGGACGGCCTTGGCCACCCCATGTGCCGAAAAGATCACGGGCTGCTCGGTGTAGGGGATCTCCTCGAGCTCTTCCACAAAAACGGCGCCTTTGGCCTTCAGGGATTCTACGACGAATCGGTTGTGCACGATCTCATGGCGCACATAGACGGGGGCCCCGTACTTGGCCAGCGCCAGCTCGACGATCTGGATGGCCCGATCGACGCCCGCGCAGAACCCGCGCGGGGCCGCAAGGTAAACGGTAAGCGGGGGACGCTTCGGCCGTCGGTCCGGGGAAGAGGATGCGGGCATTGATCTTTCGCGGTTTTCCGGAGGACTGCGTCTTATGGCGCTTGGCCCGGTCTAAGTTGGGATGCTACGCTTGAATCGCAACAATACAGGAAGCCTCCACCGGTGGCCTAGGGGTTTGGGCCGCATGAGAAAAGATGGGGCCGACGAGGGACTGGACCGGGGCGCTATGACGCAATCCGCAATGGCAGTTGCGCGGTGTGGCGCGCGCCTTTGCATGTGTTCCCTCCTGGCCGTTCTGGCTTCCGGCTGCGGCCTCTCCTCTATCACCTCCGGGCTCGGCACCTCGATCTTCGGCGGCGGCTCCTCGCAGAGTACCGCCTCGCCCGGCGTCAACGAAGAGCAGCTCCTGTCGGCCGCCAAGACCAGCGACAGTGGACCTGTCAGCCCCATCGTCGGCGAGGTCGCGGCCGGCTGCCCGCGCCTGAGCATCTCGCCGCGCGGCAGCCACCTGACCATCTACGAGGACGGCCGCGCCGGCGATGGCCTTGCCATCATGCATCGGGGCGAGATCACCAAGACGGCGCGCGAATGCCAGATCGAGCCGGGGCGGGTCACCGTCAAGTACGGCTTCTCGGGGCGGGTGCTGCTCGGGCCCCGCGGCAAAGCCGGCAATATCACGCTGCCCGTCAACGTCGTCGTCACCGATTCCAAGCGCGACAAGATTACGAGCGATTCGATGAACGTCGCCGTTGCGGTCGCCGTCGACAATCCGATCGGCTACTTCTCGGCCGTGCGCTCGGTGACCTTCGACATCCCCGAAGGCTCGCGCCCGGGCGAGTTCGAGCTCTTTGTCGGCTTCGACCAGAGCGCCAAAGGCGCCGGCTAGCGCCCACCCTCTGCTCTCTCTCATGCTATTCCGCCTGGATGGGCTCCGCTCCGATCCGCGGGAGCCCAAGCCGACGCGACGCACGCCCTCAGTCACGACGACGAGAGAGCGGAAAGGGGCTAGTTCAGCTTGCCGTCGAGGTCGCGAATGCTCGAACTCGATCAACCCGCTCGCGGTTGCGCCCGTGGCGCGCGTCTTCAGGATCTTCTCTGCCGCGGCGATCGCGTTCTCGACCGCGGAGGCGCGCACCTCGCTCACGGCCTGCGCCTCGGCGCGGGCGATCTTCTCCTCGGCGAGCTTGGTGCGCCGCTCGACCAATTCGCTCAGATTCTTACGCGTCTCGGCGGCGAGCGCCTCTCCCTCGCGCTTGGCCTGCTCGAGAATGGCCTTGGCCTCGTTCTCGGCCTCGCGGCTCTTCCTCTGGTAGTCGGCGAGCAGGGATTGCGCCTCGTCGCGCAGGCGGCGGGCCTCGTCGAGCTCGTTGCGGATGGCATCAGCGCGCGCATCCAGCGCCTTAGTGACGAGCGCGGGAGCGCGATAGTAGATGAGCAGCGCGATGAAGCCGAAGAAGGCGATCATCACCCAGAAGACGGGGTCGGCCGTGTCGAACAGCATCTAAATCCTCACTCGGCGGCGGGCTGCAACACCTTCTTCACCTCGGCGGGGCTCACATCCTCGCCCAGGAGCTTGCTGACGACGGCGCTCGCCGTCTCGGCCGCGATCTCGTTCACGCTCGACAGCGCCTTGTCCTTGGTGGCGGTGATGCGGCTCTCGGCCTCGGTGAGCTTGGCTGCGAGCTCGCTCTCGACGCCGGCGCGCTCCTTCTCCGTCTCGGCGCTGAGGGTTTCGCGCATGTCCTTTGCCATGGACGAGGCTTTCTGGCGCGCCTCGCTCACGGCCTGCTCGTAGGCGGCGAGCGCGGCATCGGTCTCGGCCTTGAAGCGCTCGGCTGAATCGAGGTCGCGCTGCACCCGGTCGCGCCGCTCCTCGATCACCTCGCCGATGCGCGGCAGCGCCACGTGCGCGAGGATCAGGTAGAGCACGACGAAAGTGAGCGCCAGCCACACGAGCTGCGGAGAGAAGTCGCCCGGATTGAGCTGCGGCAGACCCCCCGACTTCTCCTCATGCGTTGCGGCGGCGGCTGCCGCCGCCACGATGAACGCGGGGATCGCTGCGATCATGGTTCTCTCCTCAACGCGAGCGCGGCCCGGATCAGCCGAACAGGATGATGAGCGCGATCAGGAGGCCGAACAGGCCCGTCGCTTCGGCGAGCGCGAAGCCGATCAGTAGGTTGGTGAACTGGGCCGGCGCGGCGGACGGGTTGCGCATGGCGCCCGACAGATAATTACCGAAGATGTTGCCGATACCGACACCGGCACCAATGAGCGCGCTGCAGGCAAGGCCGGCGCCGATCATCTTTGCAGCTTCCAACTCCATCGTCTTCTTCTCCCTTTTAGGATGCGTGTGTCAGTTGATGTTGCTTTCAGGCGCTTCCAGGCGAGGCCTCTAGTGGTGCATGTGAAGCGCGTCGTTGAGGTAAATGCAGGTCAAGACCGTGAAGACCAGGGCCTGCAGGAAGGCGACCAGGAATTCCAGGCCCGTGAAGGCGACGAGAAAGGCGAGCGGCGCCCAGCCGCCGATGAAGCCCAGCCCGATGACGAAGCCAGCGAACACCTTGAGCATCGTATGTCCGGCCATCATGTTGGCGAAGAGACGCACCGAATGGCTGACCGGGCGGATGAGGTAGGAGATGAGCTCGATCGGGATGATGACCGGCAGCAGCGCCAGCGGAATGCCTTCCGGCACGAACAGCTTCAAGTAGCCGAACCCGTGGCGGGCAAAGCCGATCAGCGTGACCATGATCCAGACCATCGCCGCGAAGGCGAACGTCACGATGATGTGGCTCGTCACCGTGAAGGAATAGGGGATCAGGCCGAGCAGGTTGAGCGTCAGGATGAAGATGAAGATCGTGAAGACCCAGGGGAAGTACTTCATCCCTTCCTCACCGAGGGTCTCACGCACCATGTTGGCGATGTATTCGTAAGAGAGCTCGGCAATCGACTGCACCCGCCCGGGAACGAGCGCGCGCCGCCCCATGGCGAGGATCAGGAAGCCGACGATCAGCACCACCGCGATGACCATGAACAGCGACGCATTGGTGAACGACACGTCGTACCCGAACAGATGGATCGGGACGATGCGTTTGATCTCGAACTGATGCATGGGGCTGTGGTGAGCCGCCACATCCGCGCCTGCTGCCGCCAAGGTCCAATCCCCTACCTGTCGTCCTCGTCATCGTCCTTGATGGACGGTGTTGCCAGCTGCGATGCCGCCACGTCGGCTTGCGCCTTCTGCGCGGCCCGGATCACGTTCGTGAGACCCGCGGCGAAGCCAAGGGCGACGAACAGGACCAGAAGCCAGGGTCTCGTGCCGAGCTGGCGATCGAGCACCCAACCAATAAATCCCCCCACGCCGACGCCGACCAGAAGCTCGGCGACGAAGCGGAAGGCCTTCGCAAACGCCTCGCCGCGGGCACGCGCGTCACCCGACTGAGGCGGATTTCGGCGGGCTTTCACCTTATCGAGCCGCTTGCCGAGCGCATCGGAGCGTTGGTGAAACGCCTCGCGCTGCTCCGGGCTGATCTCGCCACGACCGGGGCTTTTGCCCTTCCCTGCGGCTGACATGGCGGTAAAGGCCCGGTTGCGGCTTAAAGGCTACCAAACGGCGGGTTTTATCAACGGCGCGCACCATAGTGACGGCCCCTGGGGGTGTCAAGAAAGCGCCCAATTCATTGGGGGTACGGCGAAACCGCGCAGGGGTGGGACGCCTCCTTCGATCCGTTTGCCGCCGGCCCGACGCAAAACCTGGATAAGTGCGCAAGGCGCGCTTCCTGGGTGGGTGGCGCAGGCTATATCGTCGCGCCATACCGCTGGAAGGTGTGGTCCAGCCGCTCCGGGGACGAAATGCGAGCTTTGCACGTTTCCCATAACTACCTCGCCCAGTTCTTCGACGCGTGCTGGGTCCTGCGCGCGGCCCTTATCGTATCAGTGTTCGCCTTCATCACGCTCGGCCTGCCGCCGCAGACGCGCGAGGTCTACCGCGTCCTCGCCGACGACTTCCCCAATCAGCACTGGCAGGTCGCCATGGGCTTCATGGCGCTGCTGGTGGCGAGCGGCTTCATCTGGCATTGCGGCCGGCAGGCGACGCTCATCGAGCGCCAGAGGCTGCTCGAGCAAACGAACGTGGAAGGCGCGCTGCTGCGCTGGTTGCCGCGGCTCTTCGCCGCCCTGGTCCCGCTCGGCGCCGCGCTCGGCCTCTATACGACGATCAGGGAAGCGGAAACGACGGCGAACCTGGTCAAGAGCGTTGCCGCCAAGCGGGACTGGCCGGAGCTCAACGACGTCTACCAGCTGATCGCCGTGTCGCCGTCGCGGCTGTGGATTGCGACGCTGATCGCCATCGGCTTGGTCGGCGTCGTTCTGGTGGCGACCATATTCCGCACGCGCGGCAAGCATTGGAAATACAGCGAGCCGGGCAAGTGGCTGATCGGCACGGAGACGACGATCTTCTCCGCTGCGATTGCCCTCGTCTGCGTCGCCATGTTCTCGCTGGCGCCTCCGTGGCTGGCGCAAAGCATTGGCGTCGTGGCGATCTTCGGGCTGTTCCTCGCCGTTCTCGTGGTCGTCCTGAGCAACCTGCTGCTCTTGGGCGACACCCTCGGCATCCCCCTGATCTGGATCCTCATAGCCGCGGCGGTCGGGCTCAATGCGTTCGACTTGAACGACAATCACCGCGTTCCGTTGGTCGAGCACGTGCGCAACGCGGCCGCTTCGACCGGACTCGGTCGCTCGTTCCGGCAGTGGTACACCTCGCGCAAGGATCGCAACTACTACGCCAAGAGCGACGAGCCCTACCCCGTCTTCATCGTGGCTGCGGCTGGCGGCGGCGCCTACGCGGCGCACTACACGGCGACGTTCCTTGCCCGCATGCAGGACAGCTGTCCGAATTTCGCCCAGCACGTATTTGCCATAAGCGGCGTCTCGGGCGGGAGCATCGGGGCCTCGCTCTTTGCGGGGCTGGCTAAGCTCAAGGCCAGCAACGAGGCGTACGTGGGCTGCAAGCTCGATCCCAAGGATCGGTTTTTCGAGAAGCGGACGCAGAAGTTCTTCGAGCAGGATTTCCTGTCGCCGGTGATCGCGGCGGCGCTGTTTCCCGACTTCGTGCAGCGCTTTCTTCCGTTCCCGGTCGGCCACTTCGACCGCTCGCGCGCGCTCGACGCCAGCATCGAGGCGGCGTGGCGCGACATGGCGAAGGACGCGGCAAAGGACGATCCGGCCGCAGCCACCATGGCCAACCCCTTCGAGGGCCCTTTCCTCGATCTGTGGACCCCGAAGCGGAACGACGAGGCCGTGCCGGCCTTAATCCTCAACACCACCGAGGTCGCCAACGGCTACCGGATCGTGATGTCGCCGATCGCGACGGGGGCGGACGCCAGCACGCAATGGTCGAAGATCGCCCGTCTGCATCCGCTGTTGCCGCCCGATGCCAACGAGGCGACCGAGCCCGACATCAAGCTCTCGACCGCGGCCGGAATGAGCGCGCGCTTTCCCTGGGTGCTGCCGGCGGCGTCGGTCGAAACCGGCTCCGAGCGGAAGCGGATGCGGCTCGTCGACGGCGGCTATGTCGAGAGCTCGGGCGTCGATATTGCGCGCAAGCTGCTGGAGGCGCTCAAGGTCGCAGTCGACCGCACCAAGGACACGCCCGACGTCATGAACGCCAAGTTCTACCTCGTCGTGCTGATGGGGTACGAGGGCACGCCGGTCGCCGACCGAAGCTTCGGCGAGGCGCCGCTGCCGTTGCGCACGCTGATCAGCACGTGGCAGACGCGGGCTGAGATCGCCTTCAATGGCGCCTTCACGGAGGCTTGTCCTGAGATCGCGACCTGCATCGTGGAGGCCGCAAAGGAGACCTCATACCAGCGCGCGCTGGTCGAGCTGCCGGTGATCCCGATCTTCCTCAACCTGCGCGACTTTCACATCCCCCTGACCTGGCAGCTGACGCGGGCGAGCCGCGAGATCATTGCGCTGCATGCCGGCAACGCGGCTCGCTGCGAGCGCAATGACACCTTGATGATGACGTGGCCCGAAGAGCGCAGCCCGTATGACCGCATCGTCAAAGCGCTGGGCGAGAACAGCTGCAGTCTGTGCACCATGGAGTTCCGGCTCGCGCACCGCTCGGAGTCGCCTGAATGGGCCGACAGCCGCATCTGCACCCACTCGACAGCGGCACCCCTCGTGCCGACGACGACGAGCGCAATCGGCAAATAGGTCGGGATCGCTCAGCCGGCTTCGCGGAAGCGCTGGGCCGTCTCCAGGTCGACGGAGACGAGCTGGGAGATGCCCTTCTCGGCCATAGTGACGCCGAACAGCCGGCTCATGCGCGCCATGGTCATCGGGTGATGGGTGATGACCAGGAAGCGGGTGGCGGTGTCTGCCGCCATGCTCTCCAACAGCCGGCAGAATCGGTCGACATTGGCGTCGTCGAGGGGCGCATCGACCTCGTCGAGCACGCAGATGGGCGAGGGATTGGTCAAGAACACGGCGAAGATCAGCGACAGCGCCGTCAGCGACTGCTCGCCGCCCGAGAGCAGCGACAGCGTCGCCGGCTTCTTGCCCGGCGGCTTGGCGATGATCTCGAGGCCGCCCTCAAGCGGGTCCTCACCCTCGATCATCTCGAGCCGGGCCTCGCCGCCGCCGAACAGCGTGGTGAACAGCTTGCGGAAGTGACCATCGACGGCCTCGAATGCATCCTGCAGGCGCTTGTGCGCCTCGCGATTGAGCTGGCCGATGGCGGCGCGCAGCTTGGCGATGGCCTGCTCCACGTCGGCGCGCTCCGCATCGAGCCCGGTGAGCTGCGCGCCGAGCGTCTGCAACTCGTCGTCGGCCTGCAGGTTCACGCCGCCGAGGCGCTCGCGATCGGCCTTGAGGCCTGAAAGCTTGCGCTCGACCTCGGCGAGCGGTGCCAGCTCGGCGCCCGCCTCGACCTCGGCCACGGCAAGGCAGCCTTCGGGCGCCACGCCCAAGGCGTCGCGGATCTGGCGGGCCACGTCCTGGCGGCGCGTGCGTGCACCTTCGAGCCGGGCCTCGGTGCGCGCGCGCGTCTCACGCGCTTCCGTCACGGCCCCTTGCGCGGCGCGCAGCGCCTGCACACCGGCCTTGAGCGCGTTGTCCGCCTCGGCGAGCTTGTCGGCGGCCGCCTGGCGCTCGCGGTCGGCGGCGCTCAGCGCGCTCAACAGTTTGCCGCGCCGCTCCTCGATGCGCGCGGGCATGTCGGCGAGACCTTTGAGCTCGGCCTCGGCCTCGGCGAGGCGCACCTTCAAGGTATCGACCTGCTGCTCGGCGCCGGCGCTGCGTGTCATCCACCGCTCGCGCTCGACGGCGATGGCTGCTTGGCGCTCGGCGCGCACGCGCCGTTCGCGCTCCAATTCCAGAATGGCGGCACGCGCCTCGGCAAGCGCCGTGCGCCGTGTCGCGACGTGGCTTTGCGTCTCGGCGAGCGCGGGCGCCGGATCCTCGGTGGCGGCAAACGCTGCGAGGGACTCCTCGGCGCCGGAGAGAGCGTCCTTGGCGACGATGAGGTCCTGCTCGGCGCGCGCGCGGGCACCGGCCACGGCCGCAAGCTTGCTCTCGGTCTCGCGCGCCGCGCGCTCAATCGCGGTGAGCGAATCGCGCGTCTTGACCAGCATGCCCTGCGCCTCGCGCCAGAGCTGGCGCAGGCGCTGCTCCTCTTTTTGGGCGCGCTGCAGTGCCTCGGCCGCCTCGCGCTCGGCCTCGGCCTTGTCCGCAGCGGTGGTGCGCGCCTGTGCCTCCACCAGCTCGATGGAGGACAGGCGGTTGCGCTCGGCGAGCCGTTGCGCGGCGGGCGTGGCGGCTTCCGCAGTGGCCGTGAATCCGTCCCACCGCCACAGATCGCCCTCACGCGTGACCAGACGCTGGCCGGGCTTGAGCTGCGGCTGCAGGCGGTGGCCTTCCTCGCGCGAGGTAACGATGCCCGTCTGCTTGAGGCGCCGGTCGAGCTCGGGCGGGGCCTCGACGTGGGTGGCGAGCGGAGCGACGCCCGCAGGTAGCGCGCCGTCGTGGCGGCCGACCGCAATCTGGCGCCAGTGCACCGGCGCCTCCTCCACGGCCGGCGCTTCGAGATCGTCGCCGAGCGCGGCACCGAGTGCGGCCTCATAGCCCGTAGCAACGCGCAGGCGGTCGAGAATGGGGGGAAAGTCGCTGCCGCGCGCGCCGATCAACAGCTTCACCAGTGTCTCGCGCTCGGCGCGCAGGGAGGTCAGCGCCAGGCGCGCATCGGCACTCTCCTCACGCGTGGCAGCCGCCGTCGCGGCCAGCGCCTGCGCCTTTTCCTCCGCGGCGATCGCCTGCACCTCGAAGCGGGTGATCTCCTGAGCGAGCCGCTTGCCCGCCTCGGTGATCTGCGCGAGCTTCTCGGCGTCGGGGGCACGCCCTGCGATTTCGCGCGTCTGCGCGTCGAGCTCGGCGAGCTGCCGCTCGAGCCGCCCAATCGTGTCGCGGCGTTCCGCAAGGCTCGCTTCGAGACTGTCGCGGCGGGCGCGCCGCTCGGCGACCTTTCCCGTGAGCTCGGCGAGCTGCTCCTCGACCGACCGAAGCGCGCCGTCGGCCACAGCGAGCCTCGCCTTGGCCTCATCCTCGCTGGCGTCGGCGCCGGCCTCGGCCGCTTTCAGCGCCGCCAGCTCGCGCTCGAGACCGGCAAGGATTTCGCGGGCCTCCGCGATCAGCGCCTGCTCGCGCGCCGTGTCGGTGCCGAGCTGCTCGGCGCGGGCCTCAAGCTCGCGCTGGCGCTCGGCGGCGCGCTGCGCCTCCTGCTCGAAGGTTTCCTGCTCCAGGCGCAGGCGGCTCACCACGGCGGCGCGCTTGGCCTCCTCCTCGCGCAAAGGTCCTAGCCCCTCTGCGAGGCGCGCCTCCTCGGCGAGGGCCTCGGTCTCGGCCTGCGTCAGCGAACCGAGCGCCACCAGGGCGTCGCGTAAGGCCGCCTCCTCGGAATCGACGTGGGCCTGCGCCTCCGTCCAGCTCAAATGGAAGAGCAAAGCCTCCTGGCGGCGGATGTCGCCGGAAATCTCCTTGTAACGCCGGGCGGCGCGCGCCTGCCGCTTCAGGCTTTCGACTTGGCTGCCGAGCTGGCCGAGCACGTCGTTGAGGCGCGCGAGGTTCGCCTCCGTGGCTTTGAGGCGCAGCTCCGCCTCGTGACGGCGGCTGTGCAGGCCGGCGATGCCGGCGGCGTCCTCCAGGATGCGGCGGCGCTGCTCGGGCTTGGCGTTGACGATCTCGCCGATCTGCCCCTGGCGCACCAGGGCCGGCGAGCGCGCTCCGGTCGCTGCGTCCTCGAACAGGATCTTGACGTCGCGGGCGCGGGCGTCCTTGCCGTTGATGCGGTAGGCCGAGCCCAATTCGCGCTCGATGCGGCGCGTGATCTCGATTGTGTCGGATGCGTTGAACTCGGCTGGCGCCTTGCGCTCGGAGTTGTCGAGGAAGATCGTCACCTCAGCGGAGTTGCGCGCCGGCCGGTTGTTGGTGCCGGAGAAGATCACGTCGTCCATGGCGGCCGCGCGCATGCTCTTGTGCGAGGTCTCGCCCATCACCCAACGCAGCGCTTCCAAGAGGTTCGACTTACCGCAGCCGTTGGGGCCGACCACGCCCGTCAGCCCGGGCTCGATCACGAGCTCGGTCGGCTCGACGAAGGACTTGAAGCCCAACAGCCTTAGACGACTGATCTTCATCTCGTTCCTTGAGGCGCGAGGGGAGAGCCAAGGCGCTGCGGGAGCGTGATCGCGTCAGTTTGGCGTACCCGACGCCGCGGTGATGCGAGCCGCTACGAGCGGCGCCACCATCGTGCGGATCTCCTCGATCGTGAGCACCCTTTTGACGAGCGTACCCCCGATGAAGAAGTTGGGCGTGCCGATGATACCGAGCGTGCGTCCGCGATCCTTGACCCACTTCAATCCACTGATCATGGATTGATTCTCGCGGCAGGCGTCAAACTGCTGACGCGTCATCCCCACCTGCGATGCGACCTTGAATATGGGGTCGAGCCGCACCTCTTGGGAGACCCAGGCCGGCTGCTGCGCCAGGAACTTGCCGTAAAGCTCCAGGTATTTCTCCGGCTTGGCACAGCGCAAGGCGATCGTCGCCGCGCCGGAGGCCTTGCCGATGGGGAACTCGCGCAGGATGTAGCGGACCTTGCCGGTATCGATGAATTCCTTCTTGAGCTCGGGGAACGTCTCTTTGTGGAAGCGCCGGCAATAGGGGCAGGTGAGGGAAGCGTACTGCACGATGGTGACGGGAGCGTCGGCGCGCCCGAACGCCATCTCGGGCAGGCTGCCCGTCTGCATGATCTCGGCGATGGTCGGGTTCTTGATGATCTCGCGGCGCCCCGATGGCGCGGACGGCTGGTCTGCAAAGGGATTGAAGCCCGACGCGGCCGTCTTCTCTGCGGCCCCTTCGGCAACATCCGCCTTGTCGGGACTAGGCACGTCGTCGGCCGTCAGGCCGCTCGCGGAGAGCATATTGCTGCCCGTGCAGCCTGCAAGCGGTGCAGACAGCAGCAGCAACGCAAGGAGGGCAACCGTCCCCTTACACCCCATCCTCAGCTCTTGGCCAGCAGCGGCTCGATCATCTTGTCGAAGGCGTCCATGGTCGGGGCGCCTTGCAGGCGCTTGCCGTTGACGAAGAAGGTGGGCGTGGCGCTGACGCTGAAAACCTCAGAGGCGCGCGCGCGTCCCGCCGTGATGTTGTCGAGCAGCTTCTGATCGGTGAGGCACTTGTCGAAGGATTCCTGCGTGAAGCCCACCTGCTTGGCGATCTCGAACAGCTTCGGCACGGGGTTGCCTTCCACGAACGCCCAGTCGGCCTGCTTCTCGAACAGGACCTCGATCAGCGGGAACGTCTTATCCTTGCCGGCACAGCGCGCGAGCATGGAGGCGGCCGCGGCCAGGTTGTCGAGCGGAAACTCGCGGAACACGAAATGGACCTTGCCCGTGTCGACGTACTTCTTCTTGAACTCCGGCCACACGTCCTTGGAAAAGTGGGCGCAGTGACTGCAGGTCATGGAGGCGTACTCGACGACCGTCACCTTGGCTTCCGCCGGTCCGAGCGTCAGCTCGCCGAGCGGGCCGGGCTTCATCAGCTCCTCGACCGGCACCTCGGCGGGGGGTTGCTGCGCCAGCGCCGGCAGGGACTTGAGCGCCAGGCCGGCGGCGAGGCCGGCGAGGCCGAGGCTCAACAAAAGCGCGCGTCGCGACAGCTGCGTTTGGGCGAAAAGGTTCTTTGATGCGAACACGTGCTTGGCTCCTCGTTCCTCGCGTTCACGGGCGCCTCTTGGCCCGGCCGCAGTTCGGACGCTTCCCCGTCCGCCTAGCATGCGACGAGCGTTGCAATAAGGCAAAACGGCTCTGAATGCCAAGTGAATGAAGGGTAATCCGGCCCCGCCTCAGGCGGCCGGGGTTCGGGCCATGAGGCCCGATTTGAGGCGACCCAAGGCCGCGCGCAGGCGCTCGTCGGCGATCGTTGCCAGCTCCGGCGCCTCGCAAGGGGGTAGGGCGGCGGGGGCAGCCTTCGGTGCGGCGCGCCTGGCGAGGGGCGCCTGCAGAATGCGCAGCTCGGCGATGGCGCGGTAGCCGAAATAGCCGTTGATGCGCTCCAGGAGCTGGCGGCCCTTGTACTCCACGTCGAGCGCGCGGGCGGGATCGACACGCAGGACGAGCACGGCGCCGGGGCGCCCCTCGGCTCCGGCCTCGACATCCTCGCGAATGTCGACGCCGCGCGGCCATTTGAGGCGCTCAGGCGCGGTAAATCCGGCCATCTCCTTGCCGACGATCGTGGCCCAGTCGGTCAGCAGCGTCGCGGCGGAAAAGCCGTACTTCTCGAAGGCCTTGCGCGTGAGCTTGGACACGAACGCGCCGACCGCGCGCGCCGGCACGTAGCCGCGTCTCTGCGGTCCCGGACTGCTCGCTGCCTGCGAGCCTTGCGTTGCATGCATAGGCGCTGCGCTCGTCATGGTGGGTTCTCGAGGCTTCGGAGTTTCCAGGGGCCAAAGCGACGCTTACCATCGACCAGCGATTTGGGGGAGCGCGGAGAGGATCATTTGACCGCTGTTGCGCGCAAGCAACTGCCGCTCCGGCCCGCCGGGCCCGATACGGTCGATGCACTCCTCGCCTGGTACGACGAGGAGCGGCGCGATCTGCCGTGGCGCGTTGCTCCCGGCAAGCGCGCCGATCCCTACCGCGTCTGGCTCAGCGAGATCATGCTGCAGCAGACGACGGTCAAGGCGGTCGTTCCCTACTATCTCAAGTTCCTCAAGTGCTGGCCGACCGTGAAAGCGCTCGCCGCGGCGCCGCTCGACGACGTTTTGGTGGTGTGGGCCGGGCTCGGCTACTACTCGCGCGCGCGCAACCTCTATAAGTGCGCGCAGGTCGTGGCCCATGAGTATGACGGCCGGTTTCCCAACAACTCTGCCGAGCTGCAGGAGTTGCCGGGAGTGGGGCCCTACACAGCCGCCGCGATCGCCGCCATAGCCTTCAACGAGTCTGCAACACCCGTCGACGGCAACATCGAGCGTGTGGTGGCGCGGCTTTTCGCGGTGCGCCAACCGTTGCCCGCCGCCAAGCGAGAGCTGAAGCAGCTCGCGGCGACGCTCACGCCCGAAAGGCGTCCCGGCGATTTCGCGCAGGCGATGATGGATCTGGGCGCCGGCATCTGCACGCCGCGCCGGCCCTCCTGCCTCGTCTGCCCGGTGCAGGCCGACTGCGCCGCCAAAGCGCGCGGGATCGAGGAGGAGCTGCCCTTGCGCGGGGTGCGCGCCGAGCGGCCTATGCGGCTCGGCATCGCCTTCGTCGCTTTGCGCGAGGACGGCTGCGTGCTCCTGCGCCGCCGCCCTGAGGCGGGGCTTCTTGGCGGCATGCTGGAGGTGCCCTCGACGGCGTGGGAGGACTTGCTGCCGCCCGTGAAGGATGCGCTGCGCGCTGCCCCGTTGAAGGCCGACTGGTGGCAGGTGCCTGGCACCGTCACCCACACCTTTACCCATTTCAAGCTGGAGCTGGTCGTCTACCGCGCGCTCGTTGCCGCCGACGCAACGCTCACCTTCTGGGCCGAGCCCGACCGCTGCCGCTGGGTGAGGCGCCGCGATCTCTCCTCGTCGGCTCTGCCGAGCGTGATGCGCAAGGTGATCGCGCACGGCCTCAGAGAGCAGTGAGGAACGCGATCACCTGCTCAGCATTGGCGCGCGTCAGGACTGCTTGTTCTTCTGCGCCGACGCGGGGTGGTGATGCATGGCAGTCTGGTGCACATGCGCCTTGGACTTGTGCACCGAGTTCGGGTGCTGCTCCTGCCAAAAGCCCCAGTTGCCGGGATCACCGTTCCCGTAGCCGAGATAGGAGGCGTTTGCCGCTCCGGCCGAGGCCCCCATCAGCAGTCCTACAGCGGCACAGCCGACGGCCACGTTTCTCAAGCCCTGTTTCATCGAGTTTCTCCTTAATTCTGTGCGTCCTACCGGGGGCGCTTCTATGGGGCATTTGCTCGCGCAAGCTCGCAGGCACAAGGAGCCAAAGGCCTTTCATACGAATGGGTAAGGCTGCAGACATCTCGCGGCGATGTTGGTTGTCGGGGGCGTCCAAAGCGGAGGGCTAGGTGCGCATCAAGCCCCCACACCGTGGCCCAAGAGACACCTTCGGTTAACACCCAGCCGTTAATGTTTGTCCCGGTTTGGGTCCGAGGTGGGTTGATGCGTTGCCGCGGTCCCTGAGCAAGAGATGATCGGGGAGCCTTAAATGCGGATCACACTTCTCGTCGGCTCGGCGGCATGCGCGGGCGTTGTCGCACTCGTTGCGCCGGCTGCAGCAATGCCTGTCGCTCTTGGCCAAGCCGCGACCGCGCAGGCGCCGGCCGCGAGTCCGGTCGAAAAGGTGGAGTTCCTGCGCTTTCCCGACGGCCACATCGAGTACCGGCGTCCGCGCTTCAACGACAAGGGCCCCTATTTCTTCGCTTATCGCGGCTACGCCTATCCCTATTACCCGGGCTACACGTATCGCCTCACTCGCGGCAAGCTGAAGCCCTACGACCGGCCGCACCGCTACAGGATCGCTGACTAACTTTCCGCAGATTGCCGCTGTCGTCGCGTGCGCGTGCGCCGCTAGGCGTTGACGGCGAGCGCGCTCTCGGTCACCTCGAGCCCGTAGAAGGCGGGATCGAAGGGCGGGCGCGGCTCCTTCTCGGCGAGGATGCGGGCGCGCCGGCGCAGGAGCGGCAAGAGATAGTGCGTCAGCCTTATGACGCGGCGCGTGGCCACCGGGTTGACGAGATTGCTGGTCGGCACCTTGAGGCCGCGCCACTTGAGGACGTAGCCGATCGGCAGCTCGATCTCGTCCTGCATGGCGATCATGTCGGCGTAGAGCTTCGCTGCCGGCGTGATCAGCGAGCCGAAGCCGTTGCGCGGCTGCGCCCATCCGACGATGTAGAGGTTCTTGACGGCCTCCGGGAACGCCCCGCCGTAGACGTGCACGACGTCGTTCTCGACGGGAACGAGGTCCTTGGGCAGGAACGGGAAGCTGTTGCGGAAGCCGGTCGCGGCGACGATCAGGTCGTATTCGCCCGTGCTGCCGTCCTTGAAGTGCACCTTGTTGCCCGCAAGACGCTCGATGTCGGGGCGGGGCTTGATGCGTCCCTGCCGCAGATAGTTGAGCACGTCGGTGCCGAAGGCCGGATGACGCTCGAAGAGCTTGTGCGTCGGCCGCTTGAGCCCGTAGCTGCGGTAGTCGCCGATGACGGCCCACACGAGCGCCTTGAGGATGAGGCGCTGCAGGAACACCGGCAGCTCCCAGATGGGCAGATCGGTGAGCGGCTTGCCGAACGCCGTCTTGGGCAGGAACCAGTAGCCCGATCTCAAGCTCCAGTCGCAGCTGGCGCCGACGCGGGCCGCCTCGCAGGCGATGTCGCAGCCGGAGTTGCCGCCGCCGAGGACGAGGACGCGCTTGTCGCGCAGCTGCCGCGGCTCCTCGTAGTCCTTGGAGTGGATCATCGTGCCGCTGAAGCGGCCGGGAAATTCGGGGAGGCGCTTGTCCCAGTGATGGCCGTTGCACACGACTACGCCCTTGTAGATGCGCTCCTCGCCGGTATCGAGCTTCACCTGCCAGCTCTCGTCGCCGAGCGGGGTGGCGCGCACCACCTTCCGGCGGAACTCGATGCCGTCCATGATGCCGCGATCGCGCGCGTAGCCTTCCAGATAGCTGCGCATCTCCAAGGCGGAGGGAAAATCGGGATAGTGGCTCGGCATCGGGTAGTCGGCGAATGCGGTCGAGCGCTTCGAGGAGACGATGTGTACGCCCTGATAGATGCCCTGGCGCCAGTTGCCGCCGACGCCGTCGTTGGCGTCGACCTGATCATAGGCGATGCCGCGCTGCCGGAGCGCATCGGCCATTGCGAGGCCGACGGGTCCTGCACCGATGATGAGAAGGCGATCGAGTCTTGATGCGGTGTGCCGCATGCCCCTTCCGCTGTTCCTTGTCCCGATGGGTCTCGCTGGATTAGCGGCTTGGCCCGCCGGCGTCTACGGCGTCCTGGGGGAATCTGCTGCTTAAGATCAGGAACGTTCAGCGATTTAAGGCCAATCGCGGCCACGCCGAATTGTCGCAACCTGCCCAAACTGGTTGCCGCCTACTCCGCCGCGACAACCACGGGTGTTGCGCTGAGGCCGAGCTGGCGCTTGGCCTGCTCGCGCAACAGATCGATCGGCTTCAGCTTTCCGTCGGCTTCGAAGTGCCAATAGGTCCAGCCGTTGCACGCGCTCTTGCCCTGCACGATGGCGCCGAGACGGTGGATCGAGGCCTGATTGCCGTCGCAGCTCAGCGTACCGTCGGCCTTCACCTCGGCGCGGACGCGCTTGCGGGCATCGAGCAGCGTCGTCCCCGGCTCGAGCAAGCCCAGCTCCACGATGGTGCCGAACGGCACGCGCGGCTCGGCGCGCTTGGACCGTTGCGTCTCCAGCGCCGACGGGCTCAAGGGCGCGACCTTGGCGATGCGCTCTTGCGCCGCCTGGGCGTAGTCGCCGTCGCGCTCGATGCCGATGAAGCGCCGACCCAGCCGCTTCGCCACCGCGCCGGTGGTGCCGGTGCCGAAGAAGGGGTCAAGCACGACGTCGCCCGGCTTGGTCGAGGCGATCAGTACGCGATGGAGCAGCGCCTCGGGCTTCTGCGTCGGATGCGCCTTGCGCCCGCCCTCGTCCTTCAGACGCTCAGGGCCGGAGCAGATCGGGAACAGCCAATCGGAGCGCATCTGCAGGTCGTCGTTGAGGCCTTTGAGGCTCTCGTAGTTGAAGGTGGCGCGCGCGCGCTGGTCGCGGACGGCCCAGATGAGCGTCTCATGCGCGTTGGTGAAGCGCTTGCCCCGGAAGTTCGGCATCGGGTTCACCTTGCGCCATACGACATCGTTCTGGATCCAGAAGCCTAAGTCCTGCAGCGTAACGCCGAGGCGGAAGATGTTGTGGTAGGAGCCGATCACCCAGATGGCGCCGTCGGGCTTCAAGACGCGGCGGCACTGGCTGAGCCAGGCGCGCGAGAAGGCGTCGTACTCGGCGAAGCTTGCAAACTTGTCCCAGTCGTCGTCGACGCCATCGACGCGCGTGTTGTTGGGACGCATGAGATCGGAGGAGAGTTGCAGATTGTAAGGCGGGTCGGCGAAGACGAGGTCGACGCTGGCGCGCGGCAGGCTTTTGAGGGCCTCGAGGCAATCACCGACGATGACGCGATTGGCCGTGGAATCGGAACGACGCAGAGCCATGGAACGCAACTTTCGACATTACTGGAATGACGCGACAGCGCGCTCGCAACTGGCGGACGCCGTCCGGGGGAGGTCGACCATAGACGGCTGAAAAGGGCTTTGACCAGCGGTTTTCGGGTGGCCGCAGCAACGCTAAGCGCGGTGCGAAGTGTTAATTCGTGGCGCTGTCCTCGAGAACGAGTCCCAACGCGAGCTGCACCGTGCGGAACGAGCGGCGGTGATGCACCGTCACGCCGAGGCGGCGGATGGCGTCCTGGTGCTCGGCGGTGCCGTAGCCCTTGTGGCGCTCGAAGCCGTAGCCGGGACACTTGGCGGCGAGCGCGACCATCAACCGGTCGCGCGTGACCTTGGCGATGATGGAGGCCGCCGCCACCGACAGGCAGCGCGCGTCGCCTTTGACCAGCGTGCGCGCTTCGCAGGAAAGCTTGGGCGCGCGGTTGCCGTCGATCACTGCGAGCTTCGGCGTGACCGGCAGCCGCGCTACCGCTTCGGCCATCGCCCACATGGTGGCATAGAGGATGTTCTCGCGGTCGATGCGCTTAACGTCGGCGATGCCCACGCCGACGATCGAGGTTGCGCGGATGCGCGCGTAGAGCACCTCGCGCGTCTCCTCGTCGAGCACCTTGCTATCGTTGATGCCGTCGGGGATGCGGTCGGGGTCGAGGATCACCGCGGCGGCGACCACGGGCCCCGCGAGCGGTCCGCGGCCGGCCTCGTCGACGCCGGCAACGGGACCGCGGTGGAGCTGCAGCTCGGCAGCCTCCAGCTCGAACGTCGGCTTCAGTGGCGAATCGACGGTGCCCATAACGGGCATCGTCTGCCGCCATCCGGTCCGCTGTCAAAGCGGGGAGCCGGCGCCGGCCGAGAATGCCGTTAGAAAAGCCGCATTTGTTGCCCGGCGAGCACGGGGGGCTGGAACAGATCGGCGCGCAGCGCGTGGCGACGCTGGTTGAGCCCCAGCCGCTTGGCAGCTAGGCGGAAGCGCAGGGCGATCTGCTCGGCATAGGGCCCGCGCCCGCGCTGGCGCACGCCGAACTCGGCGACATAGTCGCGCCCGGCGTGCATGGACTGCAGCAGATGGATGACGCGGTCGGCACGATCCGGGAACTCGGTGGCGAGCCATTCGCGGAACAACTCTTTGAGTTCGAGCGGCAGGCGCAGCATCACGTAGCCGGCCTCCGCGGCGCCGGCCTCGCGCGCCGCCGCGAGGATGCGCTCGATTTCCGGGTCGGTGAGGCCCGGCACGATCGGCGCCACCATAACCGCGGTGGGGATGCCGGCCTCGCTCAGGCTGCGCACGGCCTCCAGGCGTTTGCCCGGCGTCGCGGCGCGCGGCTCCATTGCCCGCGCGATGTGCCGGTCGAGCGTCGTCACCGACAGCGCCACCTTGGCGAGGCCGCGTGCGGCCATGCGTTGGAGGATGTCGATATCGCGCACGATCATCGCCGACTTGGTCACGATGCCGACGGGGTGGGACGTGCGTTCGAGCACCTCCAAGATCGAGCGCGTGATCTTCCGCTCGCGCTCGATCGGCTGATAGGGATCGGTGTTGGTTCCGAGCGCGATCGTGTCGGGCCGGTAGCGCGGGTGCGCCAGCTCCCGCTCCAACAGCTTGGCGGCGTCCGTCTTGGCGTAGAGCTTGGTCTCGAAGTCGAGGCCGGCCGAGTGTCCGAGAAAGCAGTGGGTCGGGCGCGCGTAGCAGTAGACGCAGCCGTGCTCGCAGCCGCGGTAGGGATTGATTGAGC
Organism: uncultured Alphaproteobacteria bacterium; assembly: GCA_963728165.1. GTDB lineage: Bacteria > Pseudomonadota > Alphaproteobacteria > Rhizobiales > Hyphomicrobiaceae > Hyphomicrobium_A. The sequence goes on from CAVSIY010000006.1 coordinate 1,253,371, forward strand.
GGTCGAAGGAGATGTCGGGGCTGTCGTTGCGGGTGATGATGGTGCGCGCTGGCTCCTCGCGCACCTCCGTCTTGAAGGCGTCGAGATCGGCAAGCCCTTCCCAGCCGTCGTCGAAAGCTTCGCGCTGATCTCTCTCGAAGCGGCCCGTGTGGTTGGAGCGCGCGCCGCGCCCGCGCCGGCGCTCCGCCGCAACCATCCGTTGGTGCTGTCCCTGCTCGTCGGCATCCATTTGCCCAGGCTAGACGAGCAGGTGGAACAAAGCAAGAACCGAAGCACCGACCGCCTGTGCGCGTCGATTGCCGGTTGTTGCGCGCGCCCGCGCCGTGGCAGAGAGAGCCATGATCTCGGTGGTGATCCCGACGCTGAACGCAGAGGCGAACCTGCCCGATACGCTGTCGGCGCTGATCCCCGCCACCGTCGACGGGCTCGTGCGCCAGGTGGTCGTGGTCGATGCCGGCTCTTGCGACAGCACCCGCGATATCGCCGATGCGGCCGGCGCCGATGTCGTCGTCGCGAGCCCGAGCCGCGGCGGCCAGCTCATAGCGGGAGCTGCTCGCGCCAAGCATCCGTGGCTTCTTTTTCTCCACGCCGACACGGTGCTCGACGTGGGCTGGGAGCGCGAGGTCTCACACTTCATGGAACGGGTCGACGCCGGCCGCATAAAGCCGGCCGCCGCCGCGTTCCGCTTCGCGCTCGACGACGAGGGCTTAGCGCCCCGCTGTCTGGAAGGTCTCGTGGGCATGCGCTGCGCGCTGCTGCGGCTGCCTTATGGAGACCAGGGCCTGCTGGTCCCGCGCCGGCTCTACGACAAGGTCGGTGGCTACCGTGATCTTCCCGTCATGGAGGACCTCGATCTGGTGCGCCGGCTGGGCTCGCGCGCGGTCAAGATGCTGCGCGCGCGCGCGGTCACGAGCGCCCAGCGGTACCGCCGCGAGGGTTATCTGCGCCGCGCCCTTAAGAACCAGATGTGTCTCATCCTTTACGCTCTCAACGTGCCGGCCGCCCGCATCTCCCAGTTCTACGGCGGGGCGGGGGCCGACCGCTAATTCGTCGATTGGCCGCCCGATGGTCGTAATTCTGCCGTTAGGTTTGGGTGGTTTACACTTGCAAATGCTTTCACTGGGGGGTGAAAGGCCAAGTCCTATTGTCATGGTGCGCCTAGCGTCCCTTCCGTTGGCTCCTCATAGGGCAAGGCCCGTGCGCCGTCGCGCGCTTCAGGCCAGGGCTCCGTATGCTCCGCGTCTCGTCGTCATGCTGAAGGAGCCGGCCGTCGGCCGCGTCAAGACACGGCTGGCGCGTGAGGTCGGCGCGGTCCGCGCCGCCGCTTTCTACCGCACCACCTCGCGCGCCGTGCTCGCGCGCATCGGCCGGCGCGGGGCTTGGCGTACCGAGCTCGGCGTCACGCCGGACAGCGCCGTCACCAGCACCGCGCTGCCGCAAGGGTTTCCGCGGCGCGCACAGGGCAACGGCGATCTGGGTGAGCGCATGCAACGCGTCATGGATCTCTCCGCGCCCGGCCCCATCATCGTCATCGGCACCGACGTGCCGTCGATCAAGTCCGCACACATTCAATCCGCCATCAAGGCGCTCGGCACCCACGATGCCGTCTTCGGTCCCTCGCCGGACGGGGGCTACTGGCTCGTCGGCCTCAAGCGGCGCCCGCGCGTGCCGCGCGCCTTCGGTCATGTCGAATGGTCGAGCTCGGAAGCGCTCGAGCAAACACTTGCCAATCTTTCAGGTCTTAATGTCGCGCGCATCGCCTCGCTCCCCGATGTCGACGAGGCGCGCGATCTCGTTGCGGTCAAGGGCACGGTGGGGCGCATCGTCCTGCCGGCGGGGAGCTAGGAGCGTACGCTCGTTGTGAGGGTGAGTGGTGAGGGTAAATGTTGGCCGGCGGCTCGCAATCGGCGGTCGCGGCATGGATCGGGTGGGTAGCGTTGGGGGTTCGTAACATGGGACAGATGTCCGTACAGTACACGCCTGTGCAGGTCTTGCAGGCGGCGCGCAGGGCCGAGGCGGAGGGCAAGATGGACTATGCCCTTCAGTTCTACCGCCACCTCGTCGAGCACCACGGCATGACGGCCGAAGCGCAGGAGGCGCGCGAGGGCCTATTCCGCATCGCCGAGTGGCGCTGGGGCGAAGCCCGCGTCACGTCGCGGCGCCAGGAGGTTGTCAACGGTCCGCCTAGCCACGCCTCGTACGCTCAACAGAGCGCACAGCCCGAGTATCCGCCCGAGCCGCCGGGCCACCTGCCACAGGTCATTGCGCGCGAGGCCGCGAAAGCCGCCGGCATGAGCGTGGCGCAGCCGCACAGGGTGCGCTACCGCAGCGCGACGGTCGTTGCGCTTCTAGTGAGCGGCGTGGGCTGGACGACAGTCGTCGCCGGCGTCGTCATTGCGGTGCTGGCGGCCGGCGGCGTCGTTGCCGATGTGTCAGCTGGTGGCCTCTTGGGACTTCCCGTAGGCGTGCTGCTCGGCGTGCCGGCGGCCGTGGTTGGGCTCGTTCTCATCGTCACAGGCCAGCTTGCAACCGCTGTCTTCGAGAGCACGAACGCCACGCTGGAGATGCTCGCGCAAGGCCAAAGCCGTGGGCGTATCGGCGCCTGAGCAGAGCGCTCTTTTGCCTAGTCGCTCGCCTCGGCGGGCGCGCCATGCCGCAGGCGCGGCATGATCTCGACGAGATTGCACGGGCGATGGCGGCTATCGAGCTGCCACTTGAGAATGCCGTTCCAGGCGTCCTTGCACGCCCCCGGCGAGCCCGGCAGACAAAAAATGTAGGTCCCCTTCGCCAAACCGCCGCAGGCGCGCGACTGGATCGTCGACGTCGCCACCTGCTGAAACGAGATCATGTGAAAGATCACGGCGAAGCCCTCGATCTCCTTCTCGAACAGCGGCTTGACCGCTTCCGGCGTCACGTCGCGGGCGGTGAAGCCGGTGCCGCCGGTGGTGATCACCACGTTGACGCCGGGGCTGTCGATCCAGGATTCGACCTTGCTGCGGATTGCAGTGAGGTCGTCCAATACGATGGCGCGTTCCGCAAGCGTGTGGCCCGCCTCGGCGATCATGCCGGCCAGCGTATCGCCCGAGGTATCGGAGGCGCGGTCGCGCGTGTCCGATATGGTGAGGACAGCGATGTTGAGCGGCTTGAAGGGATAGCTGTCGTCGAGCTTTGCCATTGCTTCGGTACTCTCGTGATCAGTGCTCTGTCTTGAGGGCCGCCTTGACGGCGAGCAGGTCGCGCCACGCCATGCCCTTGGCGGCCGGCGTGCGCAAGAGGTAAGCGGGGTGCAGCGTCGCCATGGCGCGCGCCTTGTGGCCGCCGAGCTCGATTGAGCGCCATTTGCCGCGGATGCGCATGATGCCGTCGGCCACGTCGAAGAGCTGCTTGGCCGCCGCCCCGCCGAGCGCCAGCACCACGTCGGGGGCGACCAGCGCCGCCTGGCGCTCGAGAAACGGGCGGCAGGCCAGCGCCTCCTGCGGCGTCGGCGTGCGGTTGCCGGGCGGCCGCCAGTAGACGATGTTGGTGATGTGCACGTCGGTCTCGGAAAGCCCGATCGCGGCCAGCATCTTGTCGAGCAGCATGCCGGCACGCCCCACGAAGGGCTTGCCTTCGAGATCCTCGTCGCGCCCCGGTGCCTCGCCGACGATCATCAGGCGCGCGTGCTCGGCCCCGCGGTAGAAGCACAGGTTCTTTGCCGTCGCCTTCAGCCCGCAGCCCTCGAAACGCTTGAGCGCGGCCTCGAGCTCGGCGAGCGAGTGCGCGGCGGCGACGCTGCCGCGGGCGTCGCTGGCGGCGGGCGCCTTGCCGGGGAACTGGCGCGGGGCCCGCGCCGCTGGAGCGGTGGGAGCGTGGGCTCCTGGGCTGGGCTCCGGTGCTGTCGGAAAGTTCTCTTCGGGCGCGAGCGAGAAATCGGCGCCGGGCACGCGCTCGCCGCGTGCGAGCCAGTCGACGGGGGCTTCCTGCAGCGCGGCATCGGCGCCCATCGCCGCATACCAGGCAAGGATGCGGCCCGCGCGCGTCGCTGCTGTCTCGTCAGAACTCATGGCCGGCACATTATAGCGCCAGCCGGCAACGTCCACTGCTCTGCTTAGAAGCTTGACGCTGCGGGGATTACCGACCTAATCGACCTCTTGAGCCCATGTGAACCTGGGCGCCAGGACGAGGAAGCACGCAGGAATGGCCAGCAACGGAGCCGCGCTGCCGCCCAGAGAGGCGATGGAGTTCGACGTCGTCATCGTGGGGGCCGGCCCGGCGGGGCTCGCCGCAGCCATTCGCTTAAAGCAGCTTGCCGCCGAGGCCGGAGCTGAGATCTCCGTCGTCGTTTTGGAGAAAGGCTCAGCGGTCGGGGCTCACATCCTGTCGGGTGCCGTCATCGATCCGCGAGGGCTCAACCGGCTCATCCCCGACTGGAAGGAGAAGGGCGCCCCGGTCGAGACCGAGGTCAAGACCGACAAGTTCCTGGTGCTGACCAAGGGCGGCGCCTTGCGCCTGCCCAATTTGCTGATGCCCCCGCTGATGAGCAATCACGGCAACTACATCGTGAGCCTCGGGGCGCTCTGCATCTGGCTTGGCGAGCAGGCGGCCGAGCTCGGCGTCGAGGTCTATCCGGGCTTTGCCGCCGCCGAGGTGCTCTACGACGAGGCGGGCGCCGTCGTCGGCGTGGCGACCGGCGACATGGGCGTGGGGCGCGACGGCGAGCCGACCGCCAACTTCGTGCGCGGCATGGAGCTGCGCGGCAAGTACACGCTTTTTGCCGAGGGCGCGCGCGGCTCGCTGTCCAAAGAGCTGATCAAGCGCTTCGAGCTCGATCAGAAGAGCGGCCCGCAGAAGTACGGCATCGGCCTCAAGGAGCTGTGGCAGGTCAAGCCCGAGAAGCACGAGCCGGGCCTCGTGCAGCACACGTTCGGCTGGCCGCTCGATGCCCGCACGGGCGGCGGCTCGTTCCTCTATCACTACGGCGACGGGCTCGTTTCGGTCGGCTTCGTCGTCCATCTCAACTACGAGAACCCATATCTGTCGCCGTACGAGGAGTTCCAGCGCTTCAAGACGCATCCGGCGATCCGGTCGACGCTCGAAGGCGGAAAGCGCATCGGCTACGGGGCGCGGGCGCTCACCGAGGGCGGCTGGCAGTCGATCCCAAAGCTCGTGTTCGCGGGCGGGGCGCTTCTGGGCTGCGCCGCCGGCTTCATGAACGTGCCGCGCATCAAGGGCAGCCACAACGCCATGCTGTCCGGCATCGCGGCGGCGGATGCCGCCTTCGCGGCGATTGGCTCGGGCCGCGCCCACGATCGCCTCGACGCCTACGAGGAGGCGGTGCGCTCAGGCGACATCGCGCGCGACTTGAAGCCCGTGCGCAACGCCAAGCCGCTGTGGTCGCGGTTCGGGACCTACGTGGGCGTCGCGCTCGGCGGCATCGACATGTGGCTCAACACGATCCTGCCGGGCATCGGCCTCGGTTTCACGTTGAGGCACAGCAAGCCCGACTACGCCACGTTGAAGCACGCCGCCGACGCCCGGCCCATCGCCTATCCAAAGCCCGACGGCGTGCTGACCTTCGACCGGCTGACCAACGTCTCCTTCTCGGGCACCAACCACGAGGAGGACCAGCCCGTTCATCTTAAGCTTACCGACCCCACAATCCCGGTTGCCGTCAATCTGCCCGAATTCGCCGAGCCGGCGCAGCGCTATTGCCCGGCCGCCGTCTACGAGATCGTGACCGACCCGGACGGGACCTCCCGCTTCCAGATCAACGCGCAGAATTGCGTCCACTGCAAAACCTGCGATATCAAGGACCCGAGCCAAAACATCACGTGGGTCTGTCCGGAGGGCGGCGGAGGGCCTAATTATACGGGGATGTAGGGACTTACGGGACCCGCCGGAGCACAATTCGCGGGCCCCTGCGACTACCCACCGCGATTTCAACTCTATCATGGTGCGAATGTCGCCAAATCGCCTGGTTATTTGCTACGCTACTTGCCATCCCGGAATCGTACCGGCTTCAAGAAGGATCTGCTTGAATGCGCCTTCGCATTGCGCTGCTGACAACGGCTTCCATACTCTGCCTCGCCAGCCTCCCGGCTCTTGCAGCAAGCAATTCGTCCGACGACGGGGAAGACATGCACTCCCTGCTCGGCAGTTATCTCGCCGCCAACTTCGCTAAGATCGAGAACGACGCTCCCAACGCCGCTACCTTCTACCGCGACGCGCTGGCGCTCGATCCATCGAGCGAGGTGCTTCTGGAGCAGGCCTTCCAGACGGAGGCTTCGGATGCGAATTGGGCCCGTGCGATTCCCTTGGCCAAGGAGCTTATCGCCAAGGACCCGAGCCATCGCATGGCGCACCTCGTGGTCGGGCTCGATCGCTTCAAAGCCGGCGACTACGCCGATGCGGACAAGGAGTTCAAGGCTGCGAGCGATGGCCTGATCGGTGAGCTGACGAGCTCATTGGCGCGGGCCTGGACCGCGCTCGCCGCCGGTGACAGCGCCAAGGCGCTCTCCCTGCTCAAGAAGCCCAAGCAGGCGGAGGGGGCGCAGTTCTATCTCAACTATCACGAGGCGCTCGTCGCCGACGTTGCCGGCAAGACCAAGGAGGCCGCCGCCGCCTACGAGCGCAGCTTCCGCCAGAACAGCCGCATGTTGCGAACGGCGCTCGCCTACGCGCGCCACGCGGCGCATGAGGGCAACGACAAGCTCGCTCGCACGATCCTCGATGGTCTGACCGACCGCACGCAGGAGGAGCCGCACCCGCTCGTGCGCGCGCTCAGCACCGAGGTTGAGTCGGGCAAGAGCGTTCCGCTCATGATCAAGACGCCCCAGGAGGGCATGGCCGAGGTCTTTTACGGCCTCGGCGAGCTGCTCGCCAACGAGGGCGGCGTCGGCATGGGCATCCTCTACCTGCAGATGGCGCTCTACCTGCAGCCCGACCACGCCTTCGCGCTGGTGAGCCTTGCCAACGCCTATGAGTCGGGGCGGCGCTACGAGGACGCGATCGCCGCCTACGACCGCGTTCCCAAGGACACGCCGCTGCAATCGGAGATCGAGATCCGCAAGGCTTTCGACTTGAACTCGCTCGACCGCGTGGACGAGGCGAAGGTGATCCTCGACAAGCTCGCTGGCGAAAACCCCAAGGATTTGAAGGCGCTGGATGCGCTCGGCAGCATCATGCGGGTGCGTAAGCGCTACGCCGAGGCGGTCGAGTACTACACGCGGGCGCTGGCATTGGTGAAGACGCCCGCCAAGCAGCATTGGAGCCTCTTCTACTCGCGTGGCACCTGCTATGAGCGTCTCAAGGACTGGCCTCCCGCCGAGGCCGATCTGAAGAAGGCTTTGAAGCTCTATCCCGACCAGCCGATGGTGCTCAACTATCTTGGCTACAGCTGGGTCGATCAGAACCATCACCTGAAGGAGGGCATGTCGCTGATCGAGAAGGCGGTGGCCCTGAAGCCCGATGACGGCTACATCGTCGACAGCCTCGGCTGGGCCCACTTCAAGCTCGGCGACTTCAAGGAGGCGGTGCGCTTCCTGGAACGCGCCGTCGAGCTGAAGCCCGAGGATCCCGTCCTCAACGATCACCTCGGCGATGCGCTCTGGCGCGTCGGGCGCGAGCGCGAGGCGCGCTTCCAGTGGGATCAGGCGCTGACGCTCGAGCCGGAGCCCGACGACGTCGAGAAGATCAAGAAGAAGCTCACCGAAGGCCTGCCGCCCAGCGTCGAGGGGCAGAGTGCGAGCGAGGCGTTGCGCAACGCGCGGCTGAAGAAGCGCAAAGAGACCAAGCTCACGCCGCCCCGCGTCGAGTAGGGATCGCGGGGCCTCAGCTGGCCGCATGACGGCGATCACCGAGCTTGCCCGCGCCAAGGTCAACCTGACCTTGCGCGTGCGCGGGCGCCGCGCCGACGGCTACCACGAGATCGAGAGCCTCATCGTTTTCGCCGATCTGGGCGATGAGCTGCGTCTGGAGCCGGGTGGCCCCGTCGGCGTGCACGTGGTCGGGCCCTTTGCGGGGGCGATCACCGGTCCGAACCTCATCGAGACGGCGCTGGTGCGCCTTGCCGAGGCCGAGCCGCGGCTCATCCTGGGGAGCGCTTCGCTCGACAAGCGCCTGCCCGTCGCCGCCGGCATAGGCGGCGGCTCGGCCGATGCGGCGGCCCTTCTGCGCGCCGTGCGCCGCGCCAATCCCAGCCTCGCCCCCGGCATCGACTGGGCAGGCATTGCCGCCAAGCTCGGTGCGGATGTGCCTGTCTGCCTCAAGAGCGAGCCTGGCCTCGTCTGGGGGGTCGGCGAGAGGATCGAGGCTGCGCCCACGCTGCCGCCCCTCTATGCGGTCCTCGTCAATCCGCTGTCGCCGGTGCCGTCCGACAAGACGGCACGCGTGTTCGCTAGCCTCGGAGCGGCTCCGGCTATGGCGCGGCCGGGGGCACCGCTGGTATCACCAACTCGGCTCGCGAGCCTTGCGGCGCTCCTCGATTTTCTGCGCGCCGAGGGCAACGATCTCCTCGCCCCGGCGACGGCGACCGTGCCCGCGATCGCCACGGTGCACGCGGCCCTGGCCCAGGCGCCGCGGTGCCTCTTTGCCGGCCTTTCCGGCGCCGGTCCCACCTGCTTCGGGATCTTCGCAGCCGCCCGGGAGGCTGAGGAGGCCGCGGCCTCCCTGCAGGAAAAGCGCCCCGATTGGTGGGTCGCGGCTGCCATCCTGGGCCCCTGAGGCCCTCTCCGGGCGGTCAACCTCTCGCTAGGTGCTTCTGGCTAGACTGGGGGAAAGCGCCATTTCAAAGAGAGGCGAAGCCCATGAAACCTGACTTTTTCGACATGGCCGTCCACGATGTCGATCAGGCCCGGCGGTTTTTCGAGAGCGTCTTCGGCTGGCGGTTCGAAAAGGTTCCGACCGCGGACGAGTACTACCGCATCGAGACGGGCCCCTCCGACGAGCCCGGGATCAACGGCGGGATCGGCATGGTGGGGCAGGCGCGCATTTCGGAAGGGCGCCCGCTCACTCAGGTCTCGATCCCCGTTCCCAATCTCGAGGAATTCATCGAGAAGATCAAAGAGTACGGTGGCTACGTTGTTGAGACCAAGATGCCCATTCCCGGCGTCGGCTGGTACGCGACATGCGCGGAGCCGGGCGGCTTGGTCTTCGGCCTGCTCGAGGTAGACCCCAAGGCCGCTTAGCTGGCGCTCAACAAAAGAAGCAGTTGCGGCACATGGTGGCGGCCTCCGAGATCTGGCCGCTCATGATCTTCGAGTAATCGACGAGCTTCACCTTAAACTGGTCGCACAGGGCCTTTTTCTTCTCGGGCTCGCCGTGAAGCTCTTCCCAGGCCTTGAGGTACTCCGCCTTCTTGGTGCGGAAGACGGAGAACACGCGCCTCAACGCCTTGGGCTCGACGCAGGCGCTGACCGCCCGCCAGGCGCGGCGCTGGAGGTTGAGCTTCTTGCCGCAGAACTCTTGCAGGGCGTCGACGGTGGCGTACTCATCGACCATCTTCCACAAGTTTGTTCGCTCTTGCTTGCTCATCGCATCGAAGCCGAGCTTGACCTGGATAAAGCCAGCCGGCGGCGCCGGATCGGCGCGCGCCGTGGCGAGCGCGACGAAGACGAAAGTGACGAATGCAAACCACCACCCCAGCTGCCGAATTTCGAGCATGCGTCGCCCCGATTTTAGCCAATGTAGGAGGAGGACCCTAAGCCGGTAGCCGGCCTCGGCGCAATATCGCCGGCGCCTCACTCAGCTGGTGCGATGCACGCAGAAGGCGATGACCTGCTCCATGGCGGCCTTCTGCTCGCAGTCGGGGAAAATGGCGAGCGCATCGCCCGCGATGGCGCCGTAGGAGCGGGCCCGCTCCAGCGTCGCCTCGATCGCCTTGTGGCGCTTCATCAAGGAGACCGCCTGCTCGAGATCGCCTGGCTCGATAAGTCCTTCGACCAGCGTCTTTTTCCAGAACTTGCGCTCGACGTCCGAGCCGCGCCGGAACGACAGGATGACGGGCAGCGTGATCTTGCCCTCGCGGAAGTCGTCGCCGATCGCCTTGCCGAGATGGGCGCTGTCGCCCGAGTAGTCGAGCGCGTCGTCGACGAGCTGGAAGGCGAGCCCCAGATTGCGCCCATAGGACTTGAGCGCCGCCTGCTCCGGCGCCGGCCGGCTGGCGATCGCGGCGCCGCACTCGGCCGCCCCTGAGAACAGCGCCGCCGTCTTGGCGTTGATGATGGCCAGATACTCGTCCTCGGTCGTCTCCGTGTTCTGGGCGGCGGCCAGCTGCATCACCTCGCCTTCGGCGATGATGGCGGCCGCGTTGGAGAGGATCTTGAGGACGGGAAGCGAGCCCACGTCGACCAGCATGCGGAAGGCTTGGCCGAGGAGGAAGTCGCCGACCAGCACGCTCGCCTGGTTGCCCCAGATCATGCGCGCCGTCGCCCTGCCGCGGCGCAAGCCGCTCTCGTCGACGACGTCGTCGTGCAGCAGTGTCGCCGTGTGCATGAACTCGACCGCCGCCGCCACGCGGATGTGCCCCTTGCCGGGGTAGCCGCACAGCTTGGAAGCGGCCAGCGTCAGCATGGGGCGCAGCCGCTTGCCGCCCGAGTCGATGAGGTGGTGGGCGAGCTCGGGGATCAGCTCGACCTCGGAGACCGCCTTGTCGAGGATGATGCGGTTGATCGCCTCCATGTCCTCGGCGACGAGGTCCAGGAGCGGTCTCAAGTCTTCCGGCGGACTGCGCGCGCCTTCGAGTGGTATGACGAGGCCCAAGGGGGTTTTCCCGACGCTTGTTGATGGACGATGGTATAGCGTTGTGCGCCACCCAACGTTAAGCACAGTTTGACGCAACGGCACGACGACTTTGGGACACACTTTCAGGCATATGGGCCCATGCGTGATCTGGTCACGACCAACGATCCCGTTCTCCTGAACTACGTGCAAGTGCTGCTCGAGGACGCCGGCATCGGTGTTGCGGTGTTCGACGGCAACATGAGCGCCGTCCAGGGTACGCTCAGCGCCGTCCAGCAGCGGCTCGCCGTCCCCGAGGAGAAATGGGCCGCCGCGCGCCGCCTTCTTGATGAGGCCGGGCTCGGTCAGTGGATCGTAAGGTGACGGACGGTCACAGGGCAAGTGCCGCTGTTGAGCCGCCGACCGATGACGCTTTTCTCGGCGGCGCCCTGCAGCTCCTGCAGCCGCGGTCCGGCTACCGCGCCGGCCTCGACGCGGTGATGCTGGCGGCTGCCGTGCCGGCCGGTCCGGGAAAGTCCATGCGCGTGCTCGATCTCGGCGCCGGCGTCGGCACGGCGGGGTTGTGCGTTGCCCGGCGCGTGGAGACGGCCCAAGTCACGCTCTTCGAGCGCGAACCGGCGCTCGTCCGCCTGGCTGAGGAGAACATTGCCCGTAACGGTCTTGGCGCGCGCGTGTGCGCCATCGAAGGCGAGGTAGGCCTTGCCGCGGCCGGTCTGCGCGACCTTAAGCTCGCCGAGGAGAGCTTCGACCACGTCATGGCAAACCCGCCGTATCATGACGTCGATGCCGGAACGCCGGCTGCCGACGCCCTCAAAGCCGGGTCGCACGCCATGGCCGAGACGGAGCTCGCGCGCTGGGCCCGCTTCATGGCGCGTATGGCCGCACCCGGCGGCGGCGTCACCATCATCCACAAGGTCGAGGCGCTGATGCGCCTGCTCGCTGTGCTCGATGGCCGTTTCGGTGGGCTCTGCGTGCTGCCGCTCTATCCGCGCGCCGGCGCGCGGGCGCACCGCGCGCTGGTGCAGGGGACCAAAGGCAGCCGTGCGCCGCTCGCCCTGCTGCCTGGTTTGGTGCTGCACGGCCCCGGTGACACCTTCACCTCTGAAGCCCAAGCGGTGCTGCGGGAGGGCGCCGCAATTATGATGACGCAACCCGACTAGCCCTGGCTTGCCGCATGACGTAAATGTGTCGCCCGCGTCGCGCGCGGCCGCAATTGAGCCCCGCGGCTCCGCCCGTTATTCCCACTGATGAGAGAGGTAGCGCGCATGTGGTTCTTTGGCCGCGGTCCCGTTGTTCCCGTGCTGCGCTTCACCGGCCCCATCGGTTTGGTGACGCCGCTCAGGCCGGGCCTCTCCATCTCCCACTGCGCCGCCGCGATCGAGAAAGCGTTCGAGATGTCGAAGCTGCCCTCGGTCGCCGTCGTCATCAATTCGCCGGGCGGCTCGGCTGTGCAATCGAGCCTCATCTTCCACCGCATCCGCCAGCTCGCCGAGGAGCATGAGAAGACCGTCTACGTGTTCTGCGAGGACGTCGCTGCTTCGGGCGGCTACTACCTCGCGCTTTCCGGCGACGAGATCTATGCGGACGCGTCCTCCATCGTCGGCTCGATCGGCGTCATCTTTGCCGGCTTCGGCTTCGACAAGGCGATCGAGAAGCTCGGCGTCTCGCGCCGCGTCTACACGGCGGGCGAGGCGAAAGACGCGCTCGACTCCTTCCAGCCCGAGCGTCCGCAGGACGTCGAGCGCATCAAGACCCTGCAGCGCGACGTGCACGACGTGTTCATCGGCATCGTCAAGGAGCGGCGCGCCGGCCGTCTCAAGGGTGCCGACCAGGAGCTGTTCTCGGGCGCATTCTGGTCCGGGCCGAGAGCGATGGAGCTCGGCCTCATCGACGGCATCGCCGACATCCGCACCAAGATGCGCGAGTTGCACGGCGACAAAGTGCGCCTCAAGGTCGTGCCGCTCGAGCGCGGCGGCCTGCTGTCGCGGCTGCGTCGCTTGCCCGCGGTGTTTGGTTACGAGGATTTAACCCGTGGGCGTCTTGCCTTCGCCGAAGATGTGATATCCGCTATCGAGACCCGGGCGCTATGGTCGAGGTTCGGATTGTGAGACGTGCCAACGAGCATGCGAAAGAGGGAGTGTCGCCGATGCCCCAAATCGTGGCTGCAGTGCTCATCGGAGCCGGCATCGCCGCTGGCGTGAAGTGGTTCGCCAAAGAGGTGACACGCGCTGCGCGATCGGCGCGCGTTGCGACCGAGGAGCTGAGCCGGCGCGAGCCGGTTGGCGCCGCCCCCAAGAATCTCGGCGCGCTCGAGTTCGACGCCAAGTCGGGTCTCTATCGGCCGGCTGGGAAGCGGGCCGGCTGACCTCTGATGAGCTATTACTTTGCCAAGACCTTGAGCCTCGGCTTCGACGAGGCGGTGGCGCGCACCACCTTGGCGCTCAGCCAGGAAGGCTTCGGCGTGCTCACCGACATCGATGTGAAGGCGACCATGAAGGCGAAGCTCAACGCCGATATGCGCCCCTACCGCATCCTCGGCGCCTGCAACCCGACGCTCGCGCTAGAGGCCTTGAAGCTCGAGGACAAGGTCGGGACCATGCTGCCGTGCAACGTCGTGGTGCACGAGATCGAGCCCGGCAGCGTCGAGGTCGCCGCCATCGATCCCGTCGCCTCCATGACGGCGATCGACAACCCGGCGCTCAAGGAGAAGGCCGAGCTCGTCCGCGCCAAGCTCGAGAAAGTTATCGCGGCGCTGTGAGGCGCCGCGGCGGCGCCCCGCTCAGCTCGACTGAGCCGTCCGCTTAGCCCTGTCCGGCGACAGCGCCGCGCCGAGGCGTTTGAGCCCCTCTGAGGTGTCGAGGCGGTCGAGCACGATCTCGATGAGCGCCGGGCCCTCGTTGCTGGCGCAGGCCTGCGCCAAGGCCGCGTCGAGCTCGTCCTCCGTCGTCACGCGCCGGCCCCAGCCCCCGCCGAAAATCTCCGGCAGCCGGTGATACGCCCACGGCTGAATATCGTTATAGGGGCCTTCGTGGATCACCCGCTCGGTGGTGTAGCCGTCGTTGTTCATCAACAGGAGGATGGCGTTGCTCTGGCGGCGGCACAGCGAGGACAGCTCCTGGGCGGTCATCTGGAAGGCGCCGTCGCCGATGAGCGTGACGGGGCGGCGCGTGGGATCGGCGAGCATGGCGCCGAGCGTCGCCGGAAGTGCGTAGCCGATGGACAGGTAGAAGGCCTGGCCGATGAAGCCGACGTCGTGGTGCATGACGAGGTCGGCGGCGGCAACGATCGAGTCGCCGGTTTCGGCGATGACGGTGGTGTCGTTGCCGATGAAGGCGTTGATGCGCTTCATCACGCGGCTGACGCTCAGCGCCCGGCCGGGCTCGGGGGTGAAGCCGGTGTCCAACAGCTGCGCCACGTTCTTGAAGGGGGGATGCGTGAGGCCGCCTTTCGGCATGCGGTCGGCGAGGCCCGCGACCACGTCGCCGATCCACACCTGCTCGTAGACGTGCTGGCTGATCTTCAGGCGTCCGGAGTTGGCGAGGATCATGTGGCGGCCGTCGAGTTCGGCCGGTGTTGACGCCGAGGCAGATGTCGCTGATCCAGGCGCCGACGCAGAGCAGGACGTCGGCCGCCTCCACGACCTCGCGGATCTCTGCGCGCGACATGCCGCCCTCGTAGACGCCGATGGCCTGCGGGTGGTGCTCGGAGATGACGGTCTTGCCCAGAAGCGTGGTGGCGACGGGTATGCCGCTCGCCTCGACCAGCCGGCGGAACTCCGTCATCAGCCCGTAGCGGTGCAATTCCACGCCGCCGAGGATTACAGGCCGCTTGGCCGCCTTCAGCAGGGTCATGGCCTCGTCGAGCGCTTCATCGAGCGCGTCCGCGTCGGACGGCGGCCGCGCCGGCGCCGCATAGGGCCCCGGCGCGCTGCACGGCCGATCCACCATGTCGGCCGGGATCTCGATCATGATCGGCCGCTTCTCGGTCATGCAGCGCGCGAGCGCGCGGTCGATGCGCTGCGGGGCCTCGGCCGGATCGTCGAGCACCACCGAGGCCGCCGTGATGTGCGCATAGGCCTGCTGCATGGTGGCGAAGTCGCCGACGCTGTGGTGCAGAAGCATGGAGGAGCGCCGCTGCGTGGTGCGTGGGCCGCCGACGAGGACGATGAGCGGCACCTGCTCGGCGTAGGCGCCGGCGACCGCGTTCATGGCGCTGAAGCCGCCCACGCCCCAGGTGACGCACACGGCGCCGACGCCGTTGATGCGCGCGTAGGCGTCCGCCGCGTAGCCGGCGTTGAGCTCATTGCAGGTGCCGACGAGCTCGATGCCCGATGCGATCAGCCGGTCCATGAAGGTGAGCACGTAATCGCCCGGCACGCCGAACGCGTGCTTGAGGCCGGCCTGCTTGAGGCGCTCGGTGAGATAAGTGGCGACCGTGGCTTGCATCATGGCCGAAATATCGATCTTCCGCCGGGCATATCAAACGGGCGGCAGCATACGCCGATCCGCCCTTCCGGCCCGGAGCCTTGGCGATGTTAGCTGTGGAAGGCCTGCGCCCGTGCCGATTGTGACAGGTGCCCGGCGCCTCCATTGCCTCTCTATTGAGCAGGTAGAGACCGTGCGCGGCGAAAACGGTCCAATCAGGCGCCGCGCCTGCGCGGTGGGTTGCGCGCATCGCCGCGGCGGTTCTGCCGCCGTACGTACATGATCATCGCCTCGGGACGCTCCGCCTTGACCTTGAGCGCGGCAATGAGCGCGTCCTCGGCGTCGACGACCACGTGCTCGGCACTGCTCTTTAGTTTCAATCCGACCGTGAACTGCACCGGATGCTCCCGGGCTTGTTTTCAGGTGCGCCAGCATAGCACGGCCGACGCCAATCCGAGCCCACCCATCTCGCAGCTGCAATCGCTCGCCCGCATGCCATGGATAGCGGCTTTCGCCCGACCGAGGAGGTCATCAAGAAGTAGGCATCGACGCGGCGCAGCGCGGCTATTCGCCCGCTGCGTCCAACACCGTCATCAGCACCGCCCTGGCCGGCTTGTCTGATGCGCGCGCGATCTCGGAGAGCCGTGCGTCACTGGATTCGATCACGAAGCCCTGGCGCTTGAGCGCGGCCTCGAGCTCGCTCGGCAAGACATCGAGCACGGTGCCCACGTCGGCTAGCTTGGCATTCTGCATCGCCTGCATGAGCGTGCGGGCCGGGTCGCCACGCTGCGACAGGCTCGCGGGAACGATGAAGGCGCCCGCCGCAACGAGTGCCAGAGCGAGCGGTGCGTAAATCGTCCTGCGGCGGACATAGGTCTTCAGTGCCGCCCAATTCTTGTAGATGTGCAACCCGACCGCGAGCACGAGCGCGACGGCCAGCCACTCGTGCATTTCGCTCAAGACGTTCTTTCCCAGGTGGAAGAACATCGCCACGCCAGAGCCGGCGACCACGAGAAACAGTGTTGCCGTGATGGCAGTCGTGTACTTGTTGATGAAGTTGCGCATCTTGCTCACCCCTTGCGCGGCGACTTGGGCCCGCTCGCTCTTTACAACGGCAAGCGGCGCGCCGTTCCGTCGTATCGAGGCGTTAAGGGGGTTGCGACCAAACGGCTCGCTGAAAACGCGATGGCGGCGATCGGCATTGCCGCCGCATTAGGGTCAGAGCAGCGCCCACTCCTGCGCCATCAGAGCCGAGGCCACGATCACGGCGTTCGTCGCCATGTGCGCGGCAATCGCGTCCGAAAGCCGGTTCGTGCGGTATACGAGCAGCGCGTAGATGGCGCCTGCAAGCGCGGCTGCGACCCAGCGTTGGTGCATCAGCCCGAACAGCACCGCGGTGGCAATGAACGACAGCCAGGTGAACTGGCCCGGCGCGACCCGCCAGAAATCGCGTGCAACGAGCGCGCGCTGAAAATAGCCGCGAAAGGCCAGCTCCTCGGTCATGGGGACGAGGACGACGGCGCCGAGGGCGCGGCACGCCATCCATGCCGCCACCACCCACGCCGGCAGCGTCGGAAGCCAAGCGGCAAGCGTCGCCCCGGAGCCGTCGTCGTGTGCGGTCGCGATCCAGACGATACCGACGGCAATGCCGACGCCGATCGACAGCGGCGACACCGCCGAGGCGAAGCCGGCATAGACGTCGCGGAAGGCCCACAGCGCGCCGCCGACCGCGATCACCTTCAAGACGTAGAGCCACTGGTCGTGGGGAGCGAACAGCGACGCCAGAATACTCGTAGCCATCAGCGCCATGAACGGAACGAGGAGGGCGAGCAGCAGCCGGTCGTTGGGGTCGGCTGCAGCGCGTGGCGCGTCGGTGGCGCGCGCACTGAAGAATGCCATCCGGCGCGAAGCCGCCATGATGCCGATCCCCACGCCGAGGAACCCGATCCATCCGGCCTGCGAGTGGAAGCCGTTGAGCGCGATCTCGGCGGAGACGTGCCGGCCGATGCTCAAGAGCATGGCAATGCGCAGCGCGTTCAGCGTCCACACCGCGACGATGGCAATCGGAAACAGCAAAAGCGCATTGGGAAATCGCAGATCGCGGCGCATCAGCCAGCAGTAGAGCGCCAGGAAGGCGACGACGAGCCCGATGCCTTCGTAGCCCGAGCATTCCTTCAGGATGAGGACGTGGAAATCTCCCACGCCCAAGAGCTGCTGGGACGTGTCGATGACGACGTCGGACTCATAAAGCGTCAGCACCCAGTGCGAGACGACGAGCGTCGCGCCCGACAACGTGCTCCAGCTTTCAAGCGAAAGGCGGCCGGCCAAGACGAGAAGGCAGGCGCTCAAGACCGCCACCCCGATCTGCGTCGGCGCGGTCCTGACGAGCCATTGCCAGAAGGAGAGCGGCGCGGCGAGGAGCGCGAGCGACGCCGCCATGGCGAGCAAGAGGCCGCAGTAGAGGGCGAACCAGTGCCACGGTGGCGCCGGCGTGTGTGCCGCAAGATTCGAGAACGCAATCGTCGCCGCGAGGACGAT
>CAVSIY010000007.1:0-670930 GCA_963728165.1 uncultured Alphaproteobacteria bacterium
TTTTCTGACTTTATGCGAAACAGCCCATACTTAAGCCCATCGCGGTCAGGCCCTCGGAATGCGATAGCCGACGAAGCGTTGGCCGCCATCCCTCACCATCTTCTTGCTGGTGAGTGTGCACAGTTGTCGTGCGATAGCCGTCCAGTGGCAGGGCTTCCAGTCCTCTCGTATGCATAGCTCTCGGTAGCATGCCTCGAGATCGGGCCTAGGGACGTACCCGCAGACGTACTGCGGGCATTCCTCCTGTACGAGCGCAAGCAGGGCGCGCGCATGGATAATGGCTGCGATGGCGGCTTCGGATAAAGGCGGCGGATGCGGACGCGCTTCTGGCGGCGCTTAGGGCAACGGTCCGGAGCAGTAGTCCACGACAGGATTTGTGGGATGGGATAGGCGACAACGCTCGGAGACAACGGCTTTGGTGCCGCTATCGGTTCTTCGGGCCTGCCTCACGACCGCGCCAGCACGCGCCATCTCCTTCGAGTTCGGACGCGAGACGGAGCCTAGCTCCACATATCATGGTTGGCTAAAGGCGAACAATGGCGCGGAACATCGCCCTACATCAGCCGATGCCGAGCGACATTGGGCAAACAACAAAATCGAAAACAGACTTAAAGCTGCGCAACCAGACGCTTTTTTCCTGGTGCGCTGCGCAAGGGCACTGCATCAGGCAAAGTGGGCCGCTGACGGAGGAGACTGCGCTTTCGGATACGGCTTCGTACCTGCCCTCCAGCGCACGCAGCCGCCCTGCTGGAAGCTCGACCGCGTCGGGCGCAGCCTGGCCCACCTTGCGAAGCTTGCTTGCCAAGGCGCTTGCGAGGACGATGGCGAACAGGCCGAGGTTCGCCACGACGCTGGCGCGCCAGCTGTGCGCTTGCACGGCCTCGCTCCAGGTTCTGAGGATCGCTCCGCGCTGCGGCCAGACGATCACCAGGAAGGCGACGAACGCGAGCAGGCCGGCCTGCGCGGCGCCCTTGGCGTAGGCAACCGGGTTCAGCCACTCCGGAAGGCCGGTCACAAAATTAAAGGAATAGGAGATGAGAAAAATTTCGCCGAGCGCGAGCGCGGCAAAAGCAAGAAGCCGCTTGGCGCGGCCCGATTTGCCGATCGCAGCCGCTGACGACGCGTACATGTCCGGTCCGTGCCTCCCAGCCGGAGCCTCGTTGCTTCACTCGTCCCGCGGACCGGCAGATGAGCAGAGCTCGCCGCCGCCGGCGCTCTATTTCTTGAGCTTTTGGTAGAGGATGGCGGCGAAGCTTGCGAGCAGAGCGATCGCGGCGATGGCGCCGGGGCCGTCGAACTCAGGCACGGTCGGCGTCGGCGGCGGCGTTGCCGGTGGCGGCGTGAAACTACCAAACCCGGCAAAGGCCTGGTCGATTGTCATAAGGCAAAACAAGAGCGCGGTCGTACCCACTCCTTTTAACTTCATGGTGTCCTCCCTGACGCATACGGAATTCGTGGCGCTCGGCCACTCGGGGATCATCATGATGGATTTTGTTGGGTCGCTGCGACAGCCCCCTTAAGGTGTAAATTCGAGGGAATTTGCTTCTATAGTTTACGTCGTTAGGTCAATCGCCGATCTTGCCCGCGCTCAAAGCGCAAGACGCAAAAGCAACGCGCATTGTCTGAGCCCTGGCAAGCCACGCTTGCAGCAAAAACGAGACGAGAGGGCATCCCCTCTTCCGTCAAAAGAGGTAGCTATCTACGTCATTGGGACTACTGGCTATGGCGCGTTGAACTCATAAGCGAGACCGAGCCGCGCGATCCAGAACTGATCGTCCCACCTCGCAATTACCCTTGCGCTTCCCCCACCCGGAGGGAAGAGAGTATCGTCGTATGTCGAGCTGCCGAGATCGACATAGAGCGCCTCTGCGCGAACCAGCCAATGAGGGATTGCGATATATTCCGCACCTCCGCCGGCCGTCCACCCGACCTTCGTGGCCGAGTGCGATATCCCGATTGGTCCGAAAACCACGCCGGCCTGACAGCTGACGCAACCCTCGTTGAACTTGTGATCGACTTTCCCATAGGCGAGACCGCCAGTGCCATAGAGCAGTAGAAAGTCGTTGACGACGTAGCCGACCCGGCCACGTAGCGTCCCGAACCAATCCATGTTGCTCTCGAGTGTCGTTACATCGGTGCCGACCGGAAAGACTTCGATGTCGCGCGCCGTCGGCGACGAGTTGAGAAAGTTGAAATCCGTCTCAATACCGAAAAGCAGGAAGGCGCAGTATTGCCAATTGTAACCGGTGTAGCCGCCGAATGTAACCGAGCCTTCGCTGTCTTTAAATGTCTGGCCGGATGCCGGAGCGGCGGGATTCAAATCCGTGACTTCAACTCGCTGCTGTCCGTAACCCACCGCGACGCCGAGGTAGGCTCCGGTAAAATTCGGGAGCTTATCCGCCAACGCGTTCGTTCCGAGCAAGCACAAGCCCGTGGTCAAAAGTATTAGCGATCGTTGTCGCTTCATTGGTGCCCCCAGTCCGCTGAAACGCTTTGCTTAAGCAACTCCTCTCAACCGATCGCATACAACGAGAGACAAAGACAATTCGCGAATTGGCGTCGATCAGCGACGGACGCAGCCGGTTGCAATCTGGCGACCTGATGCTGCGATCACACACCCCAATGAGGTGTTGGAGAAGCAACAATTCGCCGCGACGGCACTGCGTCATCCAGTTCGATCTCAATGTCTGGCTGGAACGCCGCCATGCGCTCGGTGATGAAGTCGATGAAGATGCGCGTCTTGGCGGCCAGGCAACGGTTGGCGCGGAGAGCGCTTGGATGCCGAGCGGCGCTGGCGGCGTTTCGCCCCAGCCACGCCCTTCGACGGGCCAAGCAGCGGTATCGGGGCCCGATCATATCTTGCGCCCCGGCAAACGTGACAGGCGTCAGCGAATGCGTATAGTGCGCCGCCGAGCCTTGAACGCCAGCTGCGCCCAAAACTCATATGCCAACCAAAGTCGCCGCCAAGCCCGCCCGGCGCCCGCCGGCGCCCGATGCCGCCCGTTTGCGGCCCGACAAGTCGTTCCAGGACCTCATCCTGGCGCTGCAGACGTTCTGGGCCGGCGAGGGCTGCGTGATCCTGCAGCCCTACGACATGGAGGTCGGTGCCGGCACGTTCCACCCGGCGACCACGTTGCGCGCGCTCGGGCCCAAGCCCTGGAACGCCGCTTACGTACAACCTTCGCGCCGCCCCAAGGACGGCCGCTACGGCGAGAACCCCAACCGCCTGCAGCACTACTACCAGCTGCAGGTGATCATGAAGCCGGCGCCGGCTGATGTTCAGGATCTCTACCTGGAGAGCCTGCGCCGCATCGGCCTGTCGCCCGAGCTGCACGACATCCGTTTCGTCGAGGACGATTGGGAGAGCCCCACGCTCGGCGCCTGGGGATTGGGCTGGGAGGTGTGGTGCGACGGCATGGAGGTGTCGCAGTTCACCTATTTCCAGCAGGTGGGCGGCTTCGACTGCGAGGTGGTCTCAGCCGAGATCACCTATGGGCTGGAGCGGCTCGCCATGTACGCGCAGGGCGTCGACCGCGTGTTCGATCTTTCCTTCAACGGGCGCACAGATCAGCGCAAGCTCTCCTACGGTGACGTCTTCCTGCAGGCCGAGCAGGAGTTCTCGCGCTACAACTTCGAGTACGCCGACACCAAGCTCTTGCACCAGCATTTCATTGACGCCGAGGAGGAGTGCAAGGCGCTGCTGATGCAGGGCGACAAAGACGCTCACCACGAGATGGCGCTGCCGGCCTACGACCAGTGCATCAAGGCCTCGCACCTGTTCAATCTCCTCGACGCGCGCGGCGTCATCTCGGTGACCGAGCGCCAGAGCTACATCCTGCGCGTGCGCGAACTGTCCAAGGCCTGCTGCGCCGCCTGGCTCAAGACGGCAGGGGGAGGCGCCTGATGTCGCCGATGGTCATCGGAGCGTTTATCGTCGGCCTTCCCGCGGTCGTCGTCGCCATCCTCTTATTCTGGCGCCGCTTGCGGCCGGTATTCTGGTTCGCGCTGGCGCTGATCGTGGTCGGCGTCGGCTATCTCGCCGCGACCGGCGCCACCGCCGATATCGCAGGCACAGTCTTGGGCGCGGCGCGCTGAGCGATCCGATGCAACTTGAGACCTATAGCGGCAGCGAAGCTCCCCCTCAGGCCAAAGCGCTCGCGTTGAGGCCCAAGCTCGTGGGCTGGAGCTCGCGCATTTGGCGCGAAAGTCCGGAGCGATCCGTTCCGCTATTCAAACTCGAAGCCCGGCTGGAACCGCGCGAGGTCGAGGATAAGGCACTGGCGGAGGCGTTGCGCCCTTTCGCGACCCAGCTGCAGAAACTCTCGATCTACCTCTTGCATCCTGAGGAGACGAAGCGGCTGGCGTCTTGGGCAGTAGGGCGGTTCGATGTGGATACCAGGGCCGCTTACATGTTCTTTCACGATTTCCTCGGTGCCCGCAACGGCATGCTGATGCTCGATCTCATGCAGACGGCGGGCGCTGCGACGGACATCATCATGAGCATCGTACCCATGAAAGTCGAGCCAAACGAGTTGCTCTTCGCCGTGGCGGACTACGACCTCGGCATCCACAACCGCATCGGCTAGCATTCCCCATTCGGGTCGAACCCGGAGCCCCGCGAGGCGAGACCATGTCCGAATTGCTGCTTGAACTGTTCTCCGAAGAGATCCCGGCTCGGCTGCAGGCGCGTGCCGGCGACGACCTGCGCCGGCTGATGGTCGAAGGGCTCAAAGCGCGCGGGCTCGAGGTCGGCGAGGCGCGCAGCTTCGCAACGCCGCGGCGCCTGACGCTCGTCATCGACGACGTGCCCGCGAAGTCGCCGGCCGTGGCGGAGGAGCGCAAGGGCCCGCGCGTCGGCGCGCCGGAACAGGCGGTGCAAGGCTTCTTGAAGGCGGCGGGCTTGCAGTCGCTGGATGAGGCCCAGATCGTCACCGACGAGAAGAAGGGCGACTACTACTTAGCGCGCATCGAGAAGCCGGGGCGTGCGGCGGGGGAAATCATCGCCGAGGCGCTGCGCGAGACGATTGTCGGCTTTCCCTGGCCCAAGACCATGCGCTTCAACCGGCCGCTCGATGCGGAAGCCAGCGCGGAGTTGCGCTGGGTCCGGCCGCTGCATGCGATCGTCTGCCTGCTGGGCGGCAAGGTGGTGCCTTTCGAGATCGCCGGCATCAAGGCCGCTAGCACGACGCGCGGCCACCGCTTCCACGGCAACGAGCCGTTCAAGGTCGCGAGCTTCCACGACTATGAGAAGGGCCTGAAGAGCCACAAGGTGATCCTCGATGCGAAGCGCCGCGCCGCGGTCATCGCCGAGGAGGCGCACGTGCTCGCAGGAGAAGCCAAGCTCGCTCTCGTCGAGGACGAGGGACTGCTCGCAGAGAACGCCGGCCTCACCGAGTGGCCGGTGGTGCTCTTGGGGTCTTTCGACAAGTCGTTCCTCGAGGTGCCGGCCGAGTGCCTCACCACCTCGATGAAGACGCACCAGAAGTGCTTTTCCTTGCGCGACCCGCGCACCAAGAAGCTTGCGAGCAAGTTTCTGCTCGTCTCCAATCTGAAGGCCAAGGACGGGGGCAAGGAGATCGTCGCCGGCAACGAGAAGGTGATCGCGGCAAGACTGTCGGATGCCAAGTTCTTCTGGGAGCAGGATATCAAGAAGAAGCTCGAGCCCATGCACTTCGAATTAAAGGGCATCACCTTTCACGAGCAGCTCGGCACCCAGTGGGACCGCATGGAGCGCGTGACCGAGCTCTCGCGCCAGATTGCCGGCGCCGTCGACGCCGAGCCCGAGCTTGCGGGGCGCGCAGCGCAGCTCGCCAAGGCCGACCTGGTCTCAGGCATGGTGGGTGAGTTCCCCGAGCTGCAGGGCCTGATGGGCCGCTACTACGCGGAAGCCGAGAAGATGCACCCCAAGATCGCGGTGGCGATCGAGGAGCACTACAAGCCCAGGGGCGCCTCCGATACGGTGCCGACGGCGCCAGTGTCGATCGCGGTGGCGCTCGCCGACAAGCTCGACACGCTCGTCGGCTTCTGGATCATCGGCGAGAAGCCGACCGGCTCGGGCGATCCTTATCAGCTGCGCCGCGCCGCGCTCGGCATCATCCGCATCGTCCTGGAGAACGACCTGAGGCTGCCGCTGCCGCGCTACATCGCTGAGGTCTACCTCTTGCATTGCGGCCGGGCGAACCCCGAGGCCGCAGCCGACGTCCGCGGCGAGGTCGAGCAGATCATGCAGGAAAGAGGCGTGACCAAGGATGCCGCCTTTGCCCTCTTCGAAGGGAGCGAGCGGCTCAACGATGCGCTGCGTTTCATGCGGTTTGCGCCGATCGTGTCAGATCTCATGGCGTTCTTCGCCGAGCGCCTCAAGGTGCACTTGCGCGAAAAGGGCGCCCGCCACGACTTGATCGACGCGGTGTTCTCATTGGGAGGCCAGGACGACCTCGCGCTCATCGTCAAGCGCGTCGAGGCGCTCGACGCATTCCTCAAGACCGAGGACGGCGCCAACCTGCTGACGGGCGTCAAGCGCGCGCAGAACATCCTGTCGATCGAGGAGAAGAAGGACAAGACGAGCTATGCCGGCACCTACGACGTCGCGCTCCTGAAGGAGAACGAGGAGCTGGCGCTCGCCGCCGCCATCGAGAGCGTCAAGCAGGACACGGCCGCCGCCATCAACGTGGAGAACTTTGCCGGCGCCATGCGCGCGCTGGCCGAGCTGCGTGCCCCCGTCGACGCCTTCTTCGATGCGGTCACCGTCAACATCGACGATGCCGGCTTGCGCGCCAACCGCCTGCACCTCTTGTCGGAGATCCGCGCCGCCACCTTGAACGTCGCCGACTTCACCAAGATCGCCGGATAATCGACCTGTCATCCCGGCCGGAGCGTCGGCACGTATGTGCCGTCGCGCAGAGCCGGGACCCAGGGGCCGCAACGCGGCGGTGTGAATGGGTTCCTGGGTCCCGGATAGCCGCTGGCGCGGCTTCCGGGATGACAGGAACAAACGGCTGTCAACGGCCCGAAGCCCGAACTTTACTCCCCCAGCACACCCGGCCAGTTGGCATCGGCCTTGGCGATGTAGCCGGGGATGTCCTTCTCCCACTTCGCCTGCACGTTTCTGTCGTAGTTGAGGTAGAGCTTGCCGTCGTGGATGGTCCAGGCGTCGGGCTCGGCCTTTGCCGTGTGGCCCTGGGAGACGGCGTAGGCGCAATAGCCGCCGTACTGCGGCGCGTACTTCGCCGGCTCGGCCTGGAAGGCAGCGCGGTCTTCCGCGCTGGCAAAACGCCACGTGGCGCCCTCGTAGCTGGCCGTCACATCCTTCGAACCCTTCACCGGCTTTCCTTGCGTGAAGTAGGCGACGGGGTCGTAGCCGCCGACCGCCACGCCCTCGACCAAGCCAGCGAATACCGGCGGCTCGGCCGCGACGGCGCGTTTGCCGGACATGAGCGTGAAGGCGGCGATCATCAGCCCAAGCGCGGCGGCGATGAGCAGAAGGGGTGTGCGTTTGCGGAGCATGGCGCGTTCCTCCTTGAAGGTCCGCCCCAGAGTACGCACCATGCCGGGCGAGTGTTACGTCTCTAGCCCCTTCGCGCGGAAATCTCATGGATCCTAGCGGCCGGTATCTCTTTGTTTACGGCACTCTGATGCCGCACGCCGTCGGCGCGCTCGGCAAGGCGCAGCGGGAGCGCTTGCAGCGCGAATCCCGCAGTCTCGGGGCGGCGACGATGACGGGGGCCCGGCTCTATGATCTTGGCCGCTATCCCGGCCTCGTCGAAAGCGGCGCGGCAGGCGACATCGTGCACGGCGAGGTCGTGGCGCTCGCCCATCCGGACCGCACGTTTCTCTGGCTCGACGCCTACGAAGGCGTCATCGCGGGCCGTCCCGAGGCAAGCGATTACGCGCGCCTGGAACGCTCCGTCCGCCTCGCTGCAGGCGGAGAATTGTCAGCATGGGTCTATGTGTTTGTGCGCGAGGTCGCGCACCGGCGCGCAATCACGGGCGGACGTTGGTGAGACAGTTGCGAAGGTGTTGCGCGCGGAGAGAGCTGGCCGTCGAACCCCGAACGACCCTCTGCCGCTCAGGCACGGTCCCCGCTTCGACCGGGCCGGCCAGCTCCCGCGCACACCGTGATACACCCACTCTCGCGTCGCCATATATTTCAAATCGCAGAATCACTTTTGGTGTGCATAACCAAACGCCGATCTTGTAGCGCCAGCGCGTCTGACGGGTGACGCGTCAGCTCGACATCGAGTCTGATGCATCCGCGCTCGCACGCTCGTAGGCTTCGCTCGCTTCCAGCCACGCTTCCTCCGCTTGCGCGAGACGCTTGACAAGTTGTCCGCGCTCGATGCCGACGCTTTGTGCGCGCGCAGCGTCGCGCACATAAAGCTGCGAATCGGCAAGCAGAGAATCGAGCCGGGCGATCTCGGCAGTGAGCGCCTCGACCGTCCTCTCGCTCGTCTGCATCGCCTTCTTCAAGGGCGCCAGGCTTGCGCGCTTGTCGGCGTTGGCGCGGCGCTGATCGGCGCGTGCGTTGCGTGCGGGCTCGCTTCCTTTCGGCTGACGCCGCGTTCCAGCACCCCGCTCTGTGAGCAGCTCGGTGCGATAGGCATCGATGTCCCCGTCATAAGGCGCGACGGTGCCGCCCCGCACCACCCACAGCCGGTCGGCGCTGGCCTCGATCAAGTGACGGTCGTGGCTGATGAGGATCACGGCGCCCTCGTACTCGGTCAGCGCGTGCACGAGGGCTTCGCGGCTGTCGACGTCGAGATGGTTGGTCGGCTCGTCGAGGATCAACAAGTGCGGCCCATGGAAGGCGGCAAGCGCCAGCAGCAGGCGCGCCTTCTCGCCGCCCGACAGGTTGGCGCACTTGGTGTCGGCCTTGTCGGCGGAGAACCCATAGGTGCCAAGCCGCGTGCGCCGCTGCGCCTCGGTCGCCTCCGGCATCAGCTGCAGCATGTGGTCGTATGGCGTCGCTTGTGGGCTCAACTCGTCGAGCTGGTGCTGGGCGAAGTAACCCACATCGACGCGCTTGTGCCCGTAGACATGGCCGGAAAGCGCGCTGAGCTTGCCGGCGATGAGCTTGGCGAAGGTCGACTTGCCGTTGCCGTTCTGGCCGAGCAGCGCGATGCGGTCGTCCTGGTCGATGCGCAAATTGAGGCCGGTCAGCACCGGGCGGTCGGGCGCGTAGCCGACCGCCACCTCCTCCAGCCGCAGCAGCGGGCTTGCCAGCGGCTTTGCCGGTTGCGGCAGGTGGAAGGGCGCCACGCGCTCCTCCAGCTGCGCGGCGATCGGTTGCATCTTGGCGAGCGCCTTGACGCGGCTCTGGGCCTGCGCGGCCTTGGTCGCCTTGGCCTTGAAGCGATCGATGAAGGCCTGGATGCGGCGGCGCTCCTCGTCCTGCTTCTTCTTGAGCTTCAACTCCAGCCGCTGCTTGGCGCGCCGCGTCTCCTCGAAGTCGTCGTAGCCGCCGCTATAGAGAGTGAGCTTGCCGCGCTCCAGGTGCAGGATCGCGCCCACCGCGCGGTTCAGAAGATCGCGGTCGTGGCTGACGATGAGGACGGTGTGCGGATAGGTGCGCAAATAGCTCTCGAGCCACAAGACGCCTTCGAGGTCGAGATAGTTGGTGGGCTCGTCCAGGAGCAGGATCTCGGGCTCGAGGAAGAGGACGGCGGCGAGCGCGACACGCATGCGCCAGCCGCCCGACAGCGCGCCGCAGGGACGCTGCTGCGTCGCCTCGTCGAAGCCGAGGCCGGAGAGGATCTGCGCGGCACGCGCCGGCGCCGCATGCGCGTCGATGTCGGTGAGACGCTCGTGGATGGCGGCTATGCGATGCGCGTCCTCGGCGTGCTCGGCCTCCTCGAGCAGGCTCGCGCGTTCGGCGTCGGCGCCGAGCACCCAGTCGATGAGGCTGTCCTCCCCACCCGGCGCCTCCTGGGCGACGTGGCCGATGCGGGCTGAGCGCGGCACGGTGATGGAGCCCGCGTCCGGAGCCAGCTCGCCGGCGATGATCCTCAAAAGCGTGGTCTTGCCGGCACCGTTGCGGCCGACGAGGCCGACCTTGTGGCCGGTCGGAATGCCCGCCGTCGCGCCCTCGAAGATGGGCCGGCCCTCGATGCGGTAGGTCAGGTCGTTGATGTGCAGCATGGGGCGAGGGAATAGCGGGTCGGGCCGGACGTGTCACGCGGGCACCGCTCAGAACGCGACGCCGAGGCGCTTCAGCAGGGCGACCATGGCGAAATAGCAGACGACCGTCAGGGTGCTGGAGGCTAAGAGGCTCGAGCCGAACGGCCAGCCGGCACGCAGCATCAGCGGCAGCGCGATAAAGAGCGCGAGCGAGGGCAGCACCAGCCAGAAGATGCCGCCCGCAAGGTTGGCGACCTTTTGCGTATCGCCGGTGTCGAGATAGAGCCAGATCATGGCCAATAGCGAGGTCAGCGGCAGCGACGCCAGGATGGCGGCAGCGAAGGTGCTGCGCTTGGCCACCTCGGCGATGGTCACAACCGCGAGTGCTGTGATCGCAACCTTGAGCGCGAGCAGCATCCGGGCTCAGCCGGAGACGACAGGCTTCAGCGTCTCCACCAGCAGGCGCTCCTGCGTCGCCTTGTCCTGCACCGACAGGTGTGCCGTGAACCAATCCTGCACCATCTTGCACACGCGCCCGGGGGGCTCGTGCGACAGCGCCGAGGGATTGGAGAACACCTTCAAGTCGTTCTCCTTCCAGCCGAGCTTGGTGAGCTGCTGCACCAGGACCTCGTAGTCCGACTTGAGGGCGCGTTCATGCGTCGTCGGCGATTTGCGGCCGTCGGCGATTGCCTCGAAGATGGCCGCCACCTGCGCCTGCACCGAGGCGCCCTGGTCGGGCGACTGCATGATCTCGAGCACCACCGGCGCCGTCTCGCCTTGCGAGATGAAGCCGTAGCAGGCGCCGACGCTGCGCTCGCCCAGGCTCTTCAGGTTGTTGAGAAAGGCGTTGGCAACCGACTTGAGCTTCTCGGTGCTGGCCGCGAGGGCCTCGTTGGCGTGCTGGCGGCGCAAGGCGACGAGAGACTCCGCCAGGTACTTGGTGATCTCCAACTCCGGTTTTTGCTCGACCTGGAGCTTTGCCGCCTCTTTCAGCTTCTCGCTGTACCAGTCGGGAAACTCGCGCTTGACCACGCTCCACATGGGCGTCTTCTGGAACTTGGCGTCGAGCTCCTCGGCTCCCTTCTCGACCGCTTCGGGCGAAACCTGTTCCGCTGGCGGCGTCGGCGTCGCGGTCGCGGTCTTGTCCGGCTGCGGCGCGGGAGCCGGGGTCTCGCTGTTGGCAGTGGTGGCTGCGGCCGGCTTGTCGCCTGCCACCTGCGCGCTTCCCTTTTGCCACACGTACCAGCCGCCGCCTGCCACGATGAGCACCAGCAGCACCGCTCCGCCGGCGATACGGCGCGTGCGCGAGGGCCCGCTCCGGTCTGTGTCGCGGGCGACGCGGATGCGGCCCGGCTCGAAGGACCGCTCCACCACCGCGGGCGTGGTGGCCCGAGCCGGCGCGGCGGTTGGCCGCGGCGCCGGCGCGCGCGGTGGCAGCGGAGCGGCGGCCGGCTCAGGGGCCTGGAACGGGAATACGGCGGGCGCCGGGCGCCAGTCGGCGAAACCCGGGCGCCAGATGAGGTCGGTCGGCTTCAGATGGCCCTGCGCCACGAAGGTGCGCATCTCCACGTCCGACAGCGGACCATGCTGCTTGCCGTCCCTGGCGATATACCATTGGATGTCAGGCTGCTGGGCGGTCATGTGACACTCTTGTCATGTTGCAGGAGCCCGCCCGGCGAAAGCGTACGGGTGACAATCCCACGCTGGCCTGCTCGCATGGCGCCAATGTGGTTCCCCAGCCCCCTCCTCGTCAATAACCTGTGCCATTCAAGGTGTTATAGTCCACGGGCGTCTGCATTTTGGCGCCTTGCTGCGGCTGCCGCACACCGGTATAAACCGCCGCAATCCAAACAAAAAACCTCACATCAGAGAGTCCGCGGGATGGCCATCGAGCACACGCTTTCTATTATCAAACCGGATGCCACAGCACGCAACCTGACGGGGGCAATCAACGCTCTCATCGAGAAGGCCGGTCTGCGAATCATTGCCCAGAAGCGAGTCCGCTGGACCCTTCCGGAGGCACAGCAGTTCTATGCCGAGCACAAGGAGCGCCCCTTCTATGACTCCCTGTGCGAGTTCATGATCTCCGCGCCGATCGTGGTGCAGGTGCTCGAGGGCGAGAACGCCATCGCCAAGTACCGCAAGGTGATGGGCGCCACCGACCCAGAAGAGGCCAAAAGGGGAACGATCCGCAAGCGGTTCGCGCAATCTAAGTCGCACAACTCGGTCCACGGCTCGGACAGCCCTGCCTCGGCCACCCGCGAGATTGCGCTCAACTTCCGCCCGGAGGAAATTGTAGGCTGAGCCAGGGGGCGCTCCTGCACCCCTCGCTCGGTACCTGCCATGGCACGCGTCCGCTTCTACGTCGCAACGAGCCTCGACGGCTTCATCGCCGACGGGGACGGCAGCGTCGACTGGATGGCGCCATATGACGCGCACCTCTACGGCTACGACAATTTCCTCAACGAGATCGGCGCGATCATCATGGGGCGGCGTACCTACCAGCTCATCCACGCGGTCGGCGAGGAGTGGCCGTACCAGAGCAAGGCCGTCTTCGTCCTCTCCTCTCAGGCTCTCGGGAAGACTCCCGTCGGCGTTTCGGGATCGATGCACGGGATGTGGGAGGCCTTGCAGCAGGCGCGCCAAGCGACGCATAAGGACATCTGGATCGCCGGCGGCGCCGTCACCATGCAGTCGGCACTCGATGATGGCTTCATCGATCTGATGGAGATCTTTCTGGTGCCGGTGCTGCTCGGCAGCGGCCTCTCGTTGCTCAATGACCTGCATGGACACCAAAACCTCGTCTTCGATGGAATCGAGTCATTTCCCGACGGTGTGGTGAAGCTCAGGTATGTCGTGCCCAAGCACGGGCGGCCGCGGGCTCACTGACGGCAACGGACGCAAGCACTGCGAGCAACTTTGACGAGATGAGCCAGGCGCAATTGGGGGGAAAGAGGCATGACTGACAGGATTGGCGGACTGAAGCGCCCGCTTGCGCGAGCGCTGCTCGCGGCAGGCCTCCTGCTCCTCGCTTATCTGCCCGGCGTCACGGCCGAGGGGCAGGACGAAAAGCCGCTGGCGCCAGGCGTCGACTACTGGCAGCCGGACTGGATGGTGCGCGAGCTCTGGGGCCCGGGGCGCATGCCGCGCGGCATGATGGTGCGTTTGCTGCGCCACACGACCTTCATGCAGGACGGCGTGCCCAAGGAGTATGATGGCCGCCGGTCCACCGTGCCGGCGGGCCCGGAGACGATTGCCCAAGGGCGCAAGATATACGCTGAGCGCTGCGCGGCCTGCCATGGGCGCGACGGGCTCGGCGACGGGGAAGCCGCCAACGCGCTCTCACCGTCGCCGGCGTTGCTCGCCTACATGATCCGCCGGCCCATCGCGGTCGACGAGTATCTCTTGTGGACCATCTCCGACGGCGGAAAGCAGTTCGGCTCGGCGATGCCGGCCTTCAAGGACAAGCTCGCAAGCGACGACATCTGGCGCGTCGTCGCCTACATGCGCGCTGGCTTTCCCGGCGACGGCGCCCCGCCTGCGCCGAAGCCCTGACGCACGTGAGGATCGGTCAGGAGACTAGGGCGCGTTCTTCTGGCGCAGCGACATGATGTAGGCGGCAACGTCGCCGATCTCCTGGCGCGTCAGATTGATCGTCGGCATCGGCGGGTGCGGGATGACGATGCGGCCGGCTATCTTCTCGGCCGTCTGCCCCGGCTGGTTGGCGATCACCTCGAAGGTCGGGACATCGGCTGGCATCGTGGCGTTTGCCGCCTCGGCTCCGACGATGTGGCAGCTGGTGCACAGCTTCGACGCGATCACGTGCCCGGTCTTGGCGTCGGGATGGATCTGGGCCAGAACCGCGCCGCTGAAGAGACTTGCGCCGGCGATCACCAGGCCTGCGAGCAGCGCCGAAGCGCCACATCGAGCGGCCGATACCTTGAATGCGTTCATGTCACCCCGTTCTTGTCGCTCGTTTAAATCGTTTAGCTCGTTCGCCGGCCTCGTGCCCGGCCCGCCAACCATAGCGCACTTTCGCCGGTTCACTATGGCGGCAACGGCCCGCGCCCTCCTAAGCGCGCGCGGGAGGGAGAAATTGGTAGATCCACGTCTCGCTGAGCGTCTCATCTCCGAGCCGCAGGTAGCAGCGCAGGTCGATCGGATCCTTGCTGTCGGCGCTGAGATCGAATAGGGCCCGCCACTTGTCGGTGCCGACCACTTTGACGACGTAGGCGTTGTCGACCGTGCCGTGCGTCGCCGCCACCACCGGCGTGACGTCGTAGCGCGGAGCCATCGCAGCCAGCGGTCCGCCGGCAAAGTCGATCACGAACTTCCGTTTGGCGGCATCATCGGGCAACGGCCGCCCCGGCACGCCGCCTGCACCTGTGCGCGTTGCGACCACGCGTCCGAGTTTGGCGGGCGGGTGCGGCTCGTCGTTCTGCCAATAGAGCCGATACGAGAACTCCAAACGATCGCCTTTCTTGGTCGGTTTTGCCGGCTGCCAATAGGCGACGATGTTGTCGTGGACCTCGTCGCGGGTGGGGATCTCGACCAGCTGTACCGTCCCTTCTCCCCAGTCGCCGATGGGCTCCACCCAGATGCTGGGGCGTCGGTTATAGAAGGCGCCATCGTCCTGGTAGGACTCGAAGGCGCGGTCGCGCTGCATCAGGCCGAACCCCTTCGGGTTCTTGTCGAGGAACGAGTTGGTGCGCACCGACGGCGGGTTGAGGAGGGGGCGCCAGATATGCTCCCCGCTGCCGGTCCACATCGCGAGACCGTCGCTGTCGTGGATCTCCGGGCGCCAATCGGTTGCGTAGGCTTTGTCATTGGCTCCGTACCAGTACATGCTGGTGAGCGGTGCGAGCCCGAGCCGCGCGATGTCTGTGCGAACGTAGAGCTCGGCGGTCACGTCCATCACGGCGCCATGCGGCTTTGACGCCACGAACCTATAAGCGCCCGTTACGCTGGGGCCGTCGAGCAGAGCGTAGATGGTGATGGTCGCGCTGTCGGGGCCGGGCTCGGCCAGCCAGAATTCGACGAAACGGGGAAACTCTTCCGGCGTCGGCATGGCCGTGTCGACGGCAATGCCCCGCGCCGATGCGCCGTATTGGCTCTCCTCTCCGCAGCTGCGGAAGTAGCTCGCACCTTGGAAGGCCAGCCAGTCGGTGTCCTGGCCGTGTCCGTCCATCACTCGAAATCCAGAAAAACCGAGATCGGCAGGTAGCGACCGCTCGAGGTGCGCGTCGCCGTAGGCGAAATCTTTGGGCGAGTAGAGGACCTCGCGCGCTGTGCCTTTCGACAGCTCGTTTATGCGCACGGGGAGAGAGTTGAACTTGTTGAGGTGAAAGAGGCGGACCGGGAGCCGGCCCGGACCGTTCGCCCACAGGGCGCCCTCGGGGCGGAACTTGATCTTCTGCACCGCGTCGAAGTCGATCTTGGCAACCGCGTCGGGCGTCGGCGGCTCAGGTGAAATGTATGGCGCCTCGGCAAGCTCCTTCGCCCTCCGGCGAAGCCCATCGAAGTCGAAGGCTTGCGCCATCCCGAGCCGCGGCCGCGCCGGCGCCGCGCGGGCATATGGGCCGCTCATCGCCATCAAGGCGAACGGTGCGCCGGCGGCCAGGAACTGCCTGCGGTTGATCGGCAACATGACGCAACCTCACACGATCATATCATTCTGGGCATATATCGATCGGCGCCACCGCTTGACCTTTCTGCGGCCGGTCGCTCGGTGCCGGAGAAAGCACCGCATGCGTGCGACAGGAGCGTGGCCCAATCGGCGCAATTACGTGGCAACGCGCGGCCGGCCGGCCTGCAGAAATATGGGGTAGCAGGAAGGACGACGGTTGGTTCGGGCGCCGTCAGCTCAGCTCGCGGATCTTGAACTTGAGCCCGCCCTTGGGCGTCAACGTCACCGTGGCGTTGATGCCGGCGGGATCGGTGCCGATGTACTCCGGCCGGAAACGGCGCAAGAGCAGCGACAGAGCGAGCGTGTTCTCCACCTGGCTCATGGCGCCGCCGATGCACGAGCGCTTGCCCGCGCCGAACGGCAGGTAGGAGTACTTCACCTGCTTCTTGGCGGCGCCCGCCATCCAGCGCTCGGGGCGGAACTCTTCCGGCTCCTCCCAGAACTTCGGGTTGTGGTGGGCGCCGTAGGCGAACAGCACGATACGGTCGCCGGGATGGATCGGCTTGCCGCCGATCTCGTCTTCCTCCGCGGCGGTTCGGATCAGGCCCCAGATCGGCGGGTAGAGCCGCATGGTCTCCTGGACCACGGCGCGCGTATAGGCGAGCGCCGAATAGTCGTTGGCTGTCGGCTCGCGGTCGCCATAGACCTGCTCGCCTTCCTTGCGGATGCGCTCGGCTGCCTCCGGGTGGCGCGCGGTCTCGTAAAGCGCCCAGGCGAGCGTCAGCGCCGTCGTCTCGGTGCCGGCCCACAGGTACTGTTTCAACTCGTCGATCGCCTGCTGCTGGTCGAACTCGGGCATGTCGGGATCGGCGACGGCGGCCTCGATCATCTTCAAAAGCGTGCGCTCGCGGCCTTCGCGCGGGTCGGCGGCGAGGACCTCAGGGGGCACGCTCGCCCACACCTGCATGGCCTTGGCCGCATCCTGCTCGGTCATCTCGAAGACCTCGCCCAACTGCTTCTTGAGGCGGATCTCCTTGTGGTTCATCACGTCGGTGTAGGTCTTCACGCACTTGAAGACGAAGTGCGGATTGAAGGGCATATCGCGGTCGAACAGCGCCTTGCAGATCATGTCGGCGGCGAGCGTCCACGTCTGCTCCACCATCTCGATCGTCTCGCCCGACTTCGCCACGTTCGCCCAGATGTCCATCTTGGTGCGGATGGCGGCGAGGAAGTAGGGGATGTACTCGGCGAACATGTCGGGGTGGAACGCCGGCTGCTGCGGCATCCGGATCTTCTGCCAGAGCGCGCCGTCGTTGGTGATCATCGACTTGCCGAAGATCGGCTTTAAGCCGTCGAAATACTTGATGTAGGAGTCGGCCTTGGTGACGAGCACGTACTTGAAGTGCTCGGGGTCGGTCAGCAGCACGATGCGCTGGTTGGCGAGGTTAATGGGGATCACCGGCCCGTAGCGCTCCGCCATCTGCATGAGGATGAGCAGCGGGTTCTCCAAGCCGCCCTTCAAGAGCGGCGTCAGCTTGAACCAGATGCTCGATTCCTCGCCGAGACCCTGCGTGTGCGCGGGCGCTTCAGCGGTGGCGGTTAGCTTTGCCGTCGCGGTCATGACGTCGTCTCCCGGCGATAAGGCCGTTCAAACGCACTTCTGTATGCCAAATCCAGCCAATGGGACGTAAATTCAGGAACAGTTAGGGAAGCAGCAGAGCGCTGGCCTGTGCGGGCGTGCCTGCCCCCCTGCAAGCTGCCAGAATGACTAGCACCGGGGGAACGCA
Organism: uncultured Alphaproteobacteria bacterium; assembly: GCA_963728165.1. Classification (GTDB taxonomy): domain Bacteria; phylum Pseudomonadota; class Alphaproteobacteria; order Rhizobiales; family Hyphomicrobiaceae; genus Hyphomicrobium_A. Next base: position 17,527 of record CAVSIY010000007.1, read on the forward strand.
AGTGTCCATGCGACCACGCGTTTCCGCGCCAATTTGGCGCTTTCCCGTTTGATTTGGATCACCCTCATCGGCTCAGCCGAGCGGCGGCCAAAACAAAGCTTTCTCTTGGTTAACCGAGACTTGCGCCCCCTCGAGGTTGCCGCCGGCGGTGTGCGCCTGTCCCTTGAGGAAGAGGCTCAGCGCATGGGGATAGAGCCGGTGCTCGGCTGCGAGCACGCGCTGGGCTAGTTGCTCGGGCGTGTCGCCCGCGAGCACCGGTACGGCGGCCTGGGCGATGATGGGGCCATCGTCGACGGAGGCGCGCACCACGTGCACGGTGCAGCCGGTGATCTTCACGCCGGCTTCGAGCGCGCGCGCGTGCGCGTCGAGGCCCTTGAACGCCGGCAACAGCGAGGGGTGAATGTTGAGCATGCGGTTGTGCCAGCGCTCGACGAAGGCGCCACTCAAGACCCGCATGAACCCGGCGCAGGCGATGAGGTCGACCCGGAAGGTCTTGAGCTCGGCATCGAGGGCTGCCTCGAATGCCTCGCGCGTGTCAAAGGCAACCTGGTCGACGGCGATCGCCGGCACGCCTTCGGCCTGCGCCTTCTTGAGCCCTTCGGCTTGCGCGCGGTTGGAGAGGACGCAGGCGATCTCAGCGGGGTAGCTGGGATCGCGCGCAGCCTCGATCAGCGACACCATGTTGGAGCCGCGGCCCGAGATGAGGATGCCGACGCGTTGCTTGGCTGTCATGGCGGGAGCTTTAGCACGGTGCGGCGGAGGGGTGTATCAAAGCCTCCCGCCGTCCCAGGATTTGCGTTTAAGGCTGCACGCGAGCGTCTCGGCACAGGACGTCAGCCATGGCCGAGTACGAATTGCTGCAAGGCCCACAGCGCCACCATGGCGAGCGTCACCACGATCCCGACGGTCCCGCCCGACGTCTTCTCGATGGCGTCCGGGATCAGCTCCGAGAAGACCATCCAGATCATCGCACCGGCCGCGATACCGAGCCCCACCGGCAGCAGCGGCGCGAACGCGAGCACGAACACGAACGCCGGCACCGCCATCAACGGCTGCGGCAGGCTCGTGAAGATGCTCCATAGCGACGCCTTCCACACTGGCGTGCCGCGCGGGATCAGTATCAGGCAGATGGCGAGGCCTTCGGGAATGTTGTGGATGGCGATCGCAGTCGTGATGAAGACGCCGAGCTCTGTCGTGCCGGCGAAGGACACGCCGACGCCCAAGCCTTCGGCAAAGGAGTGCGCCGTCATGATCCCGAGAATGAGCAGCGCCTTCCTGGCGCCGTCGCCGTGCAAATCGGCGATGTCCATCGGGCCGCGCCGGCGAATGAGCCGGTTGCTGACGACGATGGCGGCAAGCCCGATCAGGATGCCGGCGAGAACGTGGCCGGGAGCAAGCTTGGTGCCTTCCGAGATGAGACTGTAGCTTGCCCCCAGCATCAGTCCGCCTGCCGCGGCGTTGGCGACACCGAGCCACCAGCCGCTGATCTCCCGCACGAACACGAAGGGCAACGCCCCCAGGCCGGTCGCCACCGCCGTGATCATGGCGGCGAGGAAGACGTAGACGACGCCCACCTCCATCGCGGTCCCCCATTCGCCCTGTGGTTTGCTTCAGGCCGTTAGCTTAGACGAGACTGCAAGAAGGGCCATGGCCTGCTTCCGTGCGCGACGTCAGCAACCGTAACGCAGTGTCCCCGCATATGCGACGGCCCACGCGGCGCCCTTGCCTTTGGCGTCGCTCTTGGCACCGCTCGGGCGCCGTGATCTCGCCGATCACGATGGGAGACTCGCCCGCGTTGCCTAGCGCCGTGATCACGGTGTCCGCGGCTCCCTGCGCCGCCACCACCACCATGCCGATGCCGCAGTTGAAGGTCTTCAGCATCTCTTTGTCATCGAGCTCGCCCCGCCTTGGCGAGCCAGCCGAACACCGGGGGCGCCGTGAACGTCGATAGATCGATGCGCGCTGCAACCGCCTCGGGCAGCACGCGCGGCAGGTTCTCCGTGAGGCCGCCGCCGGTGATGTGCGCGAGCGCCTTGACGGCGCCCTCGGGGCCTCCCGTCGCCTCGATCGCTGCCAGAACCGGCTTGACGTAGATGCGGGTCGGCGCCAGCAGCGCCTCGGCGAGCGTCGTGTCTGGCGCAAACGGCGCCGGCGCCTCCCAGGCGAGCCCTGCCTCGGCGACGAGGCGGCGCACCAGCGAATAGCCGTTGGAATGCACGCCCGATGCGGCAAGTCCGATCAGCACGTCGCCGATGGCCACGTCGGTACGCGGCAGGATGAGCCCGCGCTCGGCCGCGCCGACGGCAAAGCCGGCAAGATCGTAGTCTTGCGCCGCGTACATGCCGGGCATCTCCGCCGTTTCGCCCCCGATCAGCGCACAGCCCGCTTGCCGACAGCCCTCGGCGATGCCGGCGATGACCTCACTGCGCAGCGGCAACGTCGAGCTTTCCGCAGGCGAAATAGTCGAGAAAGAACAGGGGCTCGGCGCCCTGCACCACGAGATCGTTGACGCACATGGCGACAAGATCGATGCCGATGGTGGCATGGCGTCCGGTCAGAATCGCGATCTTGAGCTTGGTGCCGACGCCGTCGGTCGCCGCCACCAGGATGGGGTCGCGGTAACCGGCGCTCTTTAAGTCAAACAGCGCGCCAAAGCCGCCGAGATCCGCCTCGGCGCCGGGCCGCCGCGTCGCCCTGGCGAGCGGCTTGATCGCCGCCACGAGGCGGTTGCCGGCGTCGATGTCCACGCCGGCGTCGCGGTAGGAGACGGTCTTATTGCGTTCCGGTCGAGGGTCTGTCATGTCACCGAGGAACCCAACTTTCGCCCCATTGCCCGCCGGAGATTGCGGGTCCTAGCAGCTTGGGCGCACGGTGGGCAACTCGGCGCGATTCTGGGCCTAATGCAAGGGTGGAGGCGGAAGGAACGACGCATGCGGCGCGGACGGCTGAGAATTCTGTGCATTGGCTTGGCTGCGACGAGCGTGCTTGCGCCCTTGTGCGCGGCCCGCGCCGCCTCTGATGACGATGTCTATACTGTTGGCAACTACCCCGTCGACGCCCAGGCGGCCAACGCGGTCGCCGCCAAGGACAAGGCGCTGGCCGACGGTCAGCAGGCCGCCTTTCACTCGCTTCTGAAGCGCGTCGTCCCGGTCACCGACTACGACCGCTTGAAGCGGCTGTCGTCGTTGCGGTCGTCCGATTTCTTCGAGGGCGTGTCCGTGCGCTCGGAGCGCAACTCCTCGACGCGCTACATCGCGAGCCTCGACTTTTCCTTCCGGCCCGAATCGGTGCGCGCCGTGCTGCAGCAGGAAGGCATTCCCTTCGTCGAGGAGCAGGCGCGCGAGGTGACGGTCGTGCCGGTGGTGCGCGACGCGCAAGGCGCTGTCGAAAAAGGCGCGGCGGCGCGCGCCTGGACCGGCACCTGGAAGAGCCTCGATCTCGAGCACACGCTGACGCCCATGGATCTGCAGCGCCTGAAGCCGCAGATCCATGCCGACACCTTGAAGATGCTCATGGAGGGCCGCGGGGGCGAGCGCATCCTCGCGGGCGAATACGGCCAACCCTACGTGGTGGTGGCGATCGCCGAGCCCGATGCCGCGACCAAGCGGCTCAATGTGACGCTCGTTGGCATCGACGCCGTCGGGCCCTTGAACCTGAAGCGCAGCTACCGCGTGTTCGACGGCGACACCGGCTACGCCATGGAGCTGGCGGCCGTCGTCGGGCAAGGCGTGCTCGAAGGCCGCTGGAAGGCGTTCAAGACCGGGGCCGGCGCCGTCGCCGACGGCGAGCAAGTGGCCATGTTGGCCCAATATGCGGGACTTTCCGAGTGGAGCGACATGCGCCGACGGCTGCTGGCGCTGCCGGGCGTCAACGATCTGCGCATCGAGTCGGAATCAGCGCAAGCCGCCGGTCTCAAGCTGCGCTATCCCGGCGGGGGACCTGCGCTCGCTGCGGCCCTGCGCAGCCAGGGCTTGACGCTGCAGGGCAGCGACCGCGGCTGGGTTTTGCGGTCTGGCTACTAACCTCATGCTCTTTTTGTGAGCGCTCTTCGGCCGGGACCCGCTTGTTGGCGATGGTTTCCGGGTAACATTCATGGTGTCGCAGCGCGAATGAAGAGCGCGCCGGCTCTCTGAGGACGGATCTGATCGCCTGGAACGCGCCTTGAACATTCCCAACCTCATCACGCTGGGCCGGGTGATCCTGGTGCCGCTCGTGTTCTGGCTGCTGGTGACCGGCCAGACGCAGGCCGCCTTCTTCGCCTTCATCATCGCGGGCATCTCCGACGGCGTCGACGGCTACCTCGCCAAGACCTACGGCTGGTCGACGGAGCTTGGCGCCTATCTTGATCCGCTCGCCGACAAGCTGTTGATCGTCTGCATATTTCTCGCCCTTGGCGTCGGCGGGGAGCTTCCCCTCTGGCTGGTCATTGCTGTCGTCTCGCGCGACATTCTGATCGTCATCGCGGTCATTCTGTCGTGGCTGCTCGGCAATCCCGTGCGCATTCATCCGCTCGCCGTCAGCAAGGCCAACACGCTGGCCCAGATCGTGCTCGCGGGCACCGTGCTGGCGGATGCCGGCTTCGGCCTCGGGCTCGCCACCCTGCGTCTCGTCCTCGTGTGGGTGACGGGCGCGCTCACGATCGCTTCGCTTGCTGCCTATTTGCGCAGTTGGCTGCTACATATGTCCGGCTATGAGTTCGACGGGGGGCGGCCGGCAGTAGGCCGTCTCCCGCTAGCTGCGAGTGGGGAGGGCTCAGGCCATGCGTATCGAGCGACAGGTGCTGTTCTGGCTCTCCGCCGCCGTGCTGCTCGTATTGCTGATCGGGCTGTTGCGGCCGATCCTGTTGCCGTTCGTTGCCGGCATCGTCATCGCCTACTTCCTCAATCCGGCCGCCGACTGGCTGACCAAATGGGGCCTCCCGCGCTGGCTCGCCTCGGTGCTGATTGCGGCGGTCTTCGTGTGCGCCATCGTTGCCGCGCTGGTGCTGCTGGTGCCGCTCCTCTTGACCCAAGCCCAGGAGTTCGCGGTGGCGCTGCCCGAGGAGCTTGCCCGCTTCAGGACCATTCTCGAGGCGTGGGCGCGCGAGCGGCTCGGCAGCCACTATGCCGATTTCGAGACGGGGCTCGATCGCGCCTCGCAGGCCTTGTCCGACAACTGGGCGAGCCTCGCCGGCGCGCTCGCGAGCTCGCTGTGGAGCCAGGGGCTTGCACTCTTCAACTTCATCTCGTTCCTGCTGGTGACGCCGCTCGTCGTGTTCTACGTGCTGATCGACTGGTACCCCATGCTGGCCAAGATCGATTCCTGGCTGCCGCGCGAGCATGCGCCCACGCTTCGCCGGCTTGCCGGCGACATCAACGCCGCGGTCTCCGCTTTCATCCGCGGGCAGGGAACGGTGTGCTTCGTGCTTGCCGTCTATTATTCCTTATGCCTGACCGCGGCCGGCCTCAGGTACGGCTTGCTTGTCGGGCTCGGAACCGGCCTCATGAGCTTCATTCCCTTCGTCGGATGGGCGCTCGGCCTCATCACCGCCACCACCATCGCCGTGGTGCAGTTCTGGCCCGAGGTCTTCCCCATCCTCGTCATCGTCGGCGTCTTCATCGGCGCGCAGGTTCTCGATGCTGGGTTCTTGAGCCCCAATATCGTCGGCTCCAAGATCGGCCTGCACCCGGTGTGGCTCATTTTCTCCCTGTTCGTGTTCAGCTATCTGTTCGGCTTCGTCGGCGTCCTCGTTGCCGTGCCGATCGCCGCCGCGGTCGGCGTGCTGGTGCGCTTCGCCCTCAAGGTTTATCTCGCTAGCAACGTCTATCGCGGCGAAGAGGAGACGTCGGAGCCGGCCGTGGAGAAGCGTTCCGCCTCATGACCGCAGCGCCCCGCCAGCTCGTCCTCGACCTCGCCCATCGCCAGGCGCTGGGCGAGGAGGACTTCCTCGTCAGCCGCTCCAATGCCGCCGCGATCGAGCTCATCGACGCCTGGCCGCGCTGGCCGCATCCCGCTGCCGTCGTGGTCGGGCCCAAGGGGGCCGGCAAGAGCCATCTGGCAAACGTCTGGCGACTGCGCTCGGCGGCGCATCTCGTGCCCGCTGCCGAGCTCTCCGACGCCGTGGTCGCAGCGCTCGCCGAGCACAGTGCGCTGGTGGTGGAGGACCTCGACCGCGGCCTCGGCGATGAGCGGGCCCTCTTTCACCTGTTGAACCGCGCGCGCGAGAGCGCCGTCTTCGTGCTGCTGACCTCGCGCGAGGCGCCGGGAGACTTGACCTTCCGCATCCCCGATCTGCGCTCGCGGCTCAGGGCGCTGCCGGTCGTCGAGCTGCAGCCGCCCGACGAGGCCCTGCTCAAGGCCGTCCTTGTCAAACTGTTCTGCGACCGCCAGCTCAATGTGGAGCCGGCGGTGATCGAGTACTTGAGCGTGCGCATGGAGCGCTCGATGGAGGCGGCGAGCCGCGTCGTCGCAGCCGTCGACCGCCTGGCGCTCGCCATGCACCGCAAGGTCACGCGGCCGCTGGCGGCGGAGGCCCTGGCAACGCTCGCCGACGGCCCGGGCGAGGACATCGGCGAGGGCCCGGCGCTAATTGACGGCGACAATTGATCGTGACCAAAACCTTAAGGTCCGCGGCGTATGTCATGAAGGTGTCGCACTCTGGCCGCTGATGTCTTCGGGGCGGCGGAGTGGAGGAGCTTTGAGATGGCGAGTGCCAGAAACAGGATGCGGGAGAAGCCGGCCAAGGTGGAGGAGGCGCCCGGGCGCCCGCCCGAGGGGCCGGATCGCTTCTACAACCGCGAGCTTTCCTGGCTGCAGTTCAACCGTCGCGTTCTCGAGGAGGCGCAGAACGAGCGCCACCCGTTGCTCGAGCGCCTGCGCTTTTTGTCGATCTCGGCCGCGAACCTCGACGAGTTCTACATGGTGCGCGTCGCCGGCATTTACGGCCAGGTGCAGGCCGGCGTGCAGACGCTCACCCAGGACGGTCTGACGCCCACCCAGCAGCTGCGCGCCATCAACCGCTTTGCCGCCAACCTCGTCGCCGACAAGCAGGCCTGCTGGCGCGAGCTCAAGACGAAGATGGCGGGGGCCGGCATCCTCATCCTCGAGCCCAAGGACCTGCGCTCCGCCGAGCGCAGCTGGCTCCAGCGTCTGTTCATGACCCATATCTTTCCCATCCTGACGCCGATCGCCGTCGATCCGGCGCATCCTTTCCCCTTCATCCTCAACCGCGGTCTCGTCATCGCGGTCGAGATGCAGCACGGCACCGACGGCAAGTCGATGAACGGCCTGATCCCCATTCCCGGCCAGCTCGAGCGCTTCATCCGCCTCGGCAACACCGAGGCCGACATTTCAACCGAGCTGCGCTTCATCAAGCTGGAGACGATGATCGGCTTGTTCATCGACGAGCTGTTCCCCGGCTTTCAGATCAAGAGCCAGGGCGCGTTCCGCGTGCTGCGCGACAGTGACATCGAGGTGCAGGAGGAGGCCGAGGATCTGGTGCGCTCGTTCGAAAGCGCGCTGAAACGCCGCCGTCGCGGTCACGTGATCCGGCTGGAGCTCGAGGCGGCCATGCCCAACCGCCTGAAGCGCTTCGTGGTGGAGGAGCTCGAGGTGGGCGAGGACGCCGTCTTCGTCAAGGAAGGGCTGTTGGCGCTCGCCGACACGGCGCAGCTCATCGTCGCCGATCGCCCCGACCTGCTGTTCAAGCCGTTCAACGGCCGCTTTCCCGAGCGCATCCGCGAGTTCAACAGCGACTGCTTCGCGGCGGTGCGCAAGAAGGACATCATCGTCCACCACCCCTACGAATCCTTCGACGTCGTCGTGCAGTACCTGCGCCAGGCGGTGGCCGACCCTAACGTCATGGCCATCAAGTGGACGCTCTACCGCACCTCGCGCGACAGCCCCATCGTGCAGGCCCTGAAGGAGGCGGTGGAGGCCGGCAAATCGGTCACCGCCGTCGTCGAGCTGAAAGCCCGCTTCGATGAGGCCGCCAACATCCGCTGGGCGCGCGATCTGGAAAACGCGGGCGTGCACGTGGTCTACGGCTTCATCGAGCTGAAGACGCACGCCAAGCTCGGCATCATCGTCCGGCGCGAGGGAACCGAGCTCACCAGCTACTGCCACATCGGCACCGGCAACTACCATCCGCAGACGGCGCGCGTTTATACCGACTTGTCGCTGTTCACCACCGACCCCGCGATCGCGCGCGACGTCACCCGCATCCTCAATTTCGTCACTGGCTATGGAGAGCCGGCCGAGCTCGAGGTCATGGCGGCGAGCCCCAATGGCATCCGCGAACAAATCGTCGCACATATCCGTGAAGAGATGGACCACGCCAAGGCGGGTCGCCCGGCTGCGATTTGGATGAAGATGAACGCGCTCGTCGACAGCCAGATCATCACCACGCTCTACGAGGCGAGCCAGGCCGGCGTGCAGATCGATCTGGTGGTGCGCGGCGTCTGCTGCCTCAAGCCGGAGATTCCCGACCTATCGGAGAACATTCGCGTCAAGAGCATCGTCGGGCGCTTCCTGGAGCACGCGCGCATCTACTGCTTCGGGGGCGGCGAGGGGTTGCCGTCGTCGAAGTCCCACGTCTACATCAGCTCCGCCGACATGATGCCGCGCAACCTCGATCGGCGCGTCGAGGCGATGGTGCCCATACTCAACCCAACCGTGCACGAGCAGGTGCTCGACCAGATCATGGTCGCGAACCTCAAGGATAACCAGCAGAGCTGGCGCATAAGGTCGGACGGCTCCTCGGAGCGGATCCGACCGGCAAAAGGGGAAGAAGTCTTCAACGCTCACCAATATTTCCTCACCAACCCAAGTCTCTCGGGCCGAGGTCAGGCGCTGAAGGAGAATTTCCCGCCCCGCTTCAGCCTGCACAGCAAAGACTAGCCAGGTGCGGTCCGTGACGAGCTTGGAGCGGTTGTTCGGCGAGCGGCGCCGATTTCAGGAGTTCGAGCCTCTCGGTGTGATCGATATCGGCTCCAACTCCGTCCGCCTCGTCGTCTACGAGGGCGCGGTCAGGGCGCCGACGCCGCTGTTCAACGAAAAAGTTCTGTGCGGGCTCGGCCGCTCGATCGCCACCACCGGCCACCTCGGCGAGGAGAGCATGAACCGCGCGCTTGCCGCGCTCGCCCGCTTCCGCTCCATTGCCCGCATTCTCGACGTCAAGAACGTGCGCGCCATCGCCACCGCCGCCGTGCGCGAGGCCGTCGATGGGCCTCAGTTCATCGCCCGTGCCGAGAAGGCGTGCGGCACCAAGATCGAGGTGCTGTCGGGGGAGAAGGAGGCAAAGCTCGTCGCGCAGGGCACGATGATGGGCTTCATCGACGCCGACGGCATCGCCGGCGACCTCGGCGGCGGCAGCCTGGAGCTGATCGAGCTCTCCGAGGACAGGCTGCAGGAGGCGGTGACGCTGCCCGTGGGCGGCCTGCGGCTCATCGATGCCAGCGGCGCCAAGATGGAGAAGGCGCTTCCCCTCGTCGACGCGGCGATCATGGGCGTGCCCTGGATCGCCGACGGCAAGGGACGTCCGTTCTACGCCGTGGGCGGGAGCTGGCGCGCGCTCGCCCACCTGCACATGGAGCAGACCGGCTATCCTCTACGCGTGACGCACGGCTACACGATCCCGACGACCGAGGCGATCGCCTTCAGCGAGTTCGTACGCAAGAACAAGAAGCTCTCCACCATGGCGGGCATCGAGGAGCTGACCAAGGCGCGGCGCGAGGTGCTGCCCTACGGGGCGCTGGTGCTCGAGCGCCTGTTGAAGGTGGTGGCGCCGCGCGAGGTCGTCTTCTCCACCTTCGGCATTCGCGAAGGGCTGCTCTTTAGCCTTCTGCCCGCGCACGAGCGGCGCAAGGACCCGCTTCTGAGCTTCTGTGCCGAGTACGCCTCCTTGCGCTCGCGCTCGGTCGAGCACGCCTGGGAGCTGTGCAAGTGGACGGACGTCATCTTCGAGCCTCCGGGCCCCAAGGAGACGCCGGAGGAGCGGCGCCTGCGCTACGCCGCCTGCCTCATCTCAGACATCGGCTGGCGCTCGCATCCCGACTATCGCGGCGAGCAGAGCCTCAACCTTCTGGCACACGCGGCACTCGCCGGCATCGATCATCCCGGCCGCATCTTTCTGTCGCTGTCGATCTATTTCCGCCACGCCGGGCAGGGCCAGAGCCGCGGCGAGGAGCTGTCGACGCGCTTGAAGACGATCGCGTCGAAGCGCGTGCAGAAGCGCGCCCGCATCATCGGCGCCGCCGTCCGCACCGCCCACATGCTCTCCATCGGCGTCGCCGGCGTCATCGACGAGACGCCCTTGAGCTACGACGGCGGCAAGCTGGTGCTCACGATCCCCAAGGCGTATGCCAGCATGGACGGCGAGCGCCTGCGCCGCCGCTTTGCGGCGCTGGCCGAGCTTCTGGAGCGGGAGCCCGAAATTCGCATTGGCCGCTGAGCCGGGCTTGATTGCGGCACTCGCGTCCCGATTGCAAAGTTCGCTTCTGAGCCTAGCCTCGAACACTGGCGAGCTTCGCAAATGGGACACTAGAATCATGAAGTTGCTCGTGTGATTCAGGTCGAGAATTTCGCTTGAGACGGCCGCCGCGAGCCCTGGCGAATTTTTCGATCCTCACACTAGGCCGCCACAATTTCTGCTAAATTGCTTCCTCCGCAACGACCAGGACCCTCAAGCCATGGCCGATGACCCGTATGTGATCCTTGGCGTGCCCAGAAGCGCCTCGGATGAGGACATCCGCCGGGCATTCCGCAAGCTCGCCAAGGAGTTGCATCCCGACGTGACCCGCGGCACCGACGAGCGCTTCAAGAAGGTGTCCTCGGCCTACGAGATCCTCGGCGACCCTCAGAAGCGCCGCGCCTTCGACCGCGGCGAGATCGACGCACGCGGCGAGCCGCGCCGCGATCCCTTCCGCCACTATGCGCGCGGCGCCAGGGCCGGTGCCGGGGCAGGCCCCGGTTTCGACGAGTTCGGATTCAGCGACATTTTCTCCGACGTGTTCGGCGGCGGCCGCGCCGGTCCGCGCCCCGGTTTCTCCGTGAAGGGCCACGACGTGCGCTACACCCTCGACGTGGACTTCCTCGAGGCGGTCAAGGGCACCACCAAGCGGGTGACGCTGCCGGGTGGCGACACGCTCGATCTCAACGTGCCGGCCGGCGTCGGCGACGGGCAAGTCCTGCGCTTGAAGGGCAAGGGCGCGCGCGGGCTCGGCGGGGCCGAGTCGGGCGACGCGCTGGTCGAGATCCACGTGCGCGCGCACCCGCAGTTCAAGCGCATAGACGACGACGTCCTGATCGAGGTCCCCATCACCCTCGACGAGGCCGTGCTCGGCGGCAAGATCGAGGTGCCGACCGTCTCCGGCCGCGTGCAGCTGACGCTGCCCAAGGGCACGAGCTCCGGCCGCGTCTTTCGCCTCAAGGGCAAGGGGATCAAGGTCGCCGGCAAGCCCGAGCCCGGCGACCAGCTCGTCACCGTGCGGATCGTGCTGCCCGACGCGATCGACGACAGCCTCGCCTACTTCTTCTCCGAGTGGCGCCAGAAGAACCGCTACGATCCGGGAAGAAGGTGAGGCAGTCGGCAGTAGGGCAGTCGATGCTCGTTTCTAACTGCCCATCTGCCCACTGCCTTACTGCCTTTTGGGCGCGGGAATAGGCACCACCTCGCCCTTCTCCAGCGTCAACGCGATCTCGCCCCGCTTCAGGCGCAGCGCGTCCTCGCCGAAGAGCAGCCGCCGCCAGCCTTTGAGCGCGGGGATGTCGGGCTCGGCCTCCATCGCGATGCGCTCCAGGTCGTCGGAGCCGGCGATGAGGCGAGGCGCCACCCGGTGGCGGGCGGCGGAAGCCTTCAAAAGCACGCGCAACAGATCGATCAGCGCGGTGGCCTCCGCCGACGGCTGCTGGCCGCGGGTGACGGCCGGCACCGTTTTGGTGTCGCGGTTGAGCCCGCGCTTCACCGCCTCGACGATCTCGCGGGCGCGGGCAGAGCGCGAGAATCCCTCGCTCAAGGTCCTGAGCTCGCTCATCTGGTCGGTTGAGGTCGGCGCCTGATTGGCGATGTCGTAGAGCGCCTCGTCGCGCAGGATGCGCGCGCGCGGCACATCTTGGCTTTGCGCCATGCGCTCGCGCCAGGCGGCGAGCTCCATCAGCACGGCGAGCGATTTGCGGTTCTTGACGCGCAGCTTCAGGCGTTGCCAGGCGTCGTCAGGGTGCTGCTCATAGGTCTTGGGGTCGGTCAGCACCCCCATCTCCTCGTTGAGCCACTCGGCGCGGCTCGCGGCCTCGATCTCGGCCTTCAAGTGCCGGTAGACGTCGCGCAGGTGCGTCACGTCGGCGAGCGCGTAGTGGAGCTGCTTGTCCGACAAGGGGCGGCGGCTCCAGTCGGTGAAGCGCGAGGACTTGTCGAGATCGACGCCCGTCACCTTTTTCACCAGGTTGACGTAGGAGATGCTCTCCCCGAAGCCGCACACCATGGCCGCGATCTGCGTATCGAACACCGGATGCGGCACCAGCCCGGTCTTGGCGTAGACGATCTCGATGTCCTGGCGGGCGGCGTGGAACACCTTGACGATGCTCTCGTTGGCCATGAGCGCCCAGAAGGGGCCAAGGTCGAGGCCCGCTGCCATCGGATCGATGATCAGAGCCTCCTCGGGGGAGGCGACCTGGATGAGGCAGAGCTGGGGCCAGAAGGTCTGCTCGCGCATGAACTCGGTGTCGACGGCGACGAAGTCGCTCGTCGAAAGGAGCTGGCAGGCTGAGGAGAGGTCTTGGGAGGAGGTGGCGATGCGCATGCGGGCGCGGGTATAGCGCATGAAAAATGATTTGTCGCGTGGCGCAGCGCCGCCGTTAACGCTTGCCGGCGGTGACCCTGACGCGCCCTTGTCCCCCCGCCGCGCGCCCGCGCCTCCGCCTCGGGGCCGAGCCGCGCCCAGTGCGCCAGTGCGAGCCAGCGAACGTTAATCGCGCCGCGCCATTGTTGGCGCGCGCATAAACCCCTCGTTTAGCGGCTTTTCATCGCCGCGACCGCTGCGAGCCCGAGGCAGGCACACTCGTCCTCTTTCCCTGACAGAGGAGGTCTGAGCATGAGGAGTTCGCAAGCCGCGCTCGCGGCAGTCTTGAGCGCGATGGTGGGGCTGGCGGCGGCGGCGCCCGTCGCCGAGGCCCGGGGCGGTCATTTCGGGGGCGGTCACTTCGGCGGCGGCCGCTTCGCGGGGGGCATCGATCGTGGCATTGGCTGGCGCGGCGCCGGCTGGCGCGGGCGCAGGATCTATCGCTGGGGTGCCCCCGTGGCAGCCGGCGCCTGGATCGCCGCGGGCGGTCCCTACTACCACACGGGCTGCGGCGGCCTCTATGCCAGGGCGGCGCGCACCGGCAGCTCCTATTGGTGGGCCATGCACAGGGCCTGCTACTACGGCGAGTGACCTCTAGCCCCGTCGTGCGGGACGCTGGCCTCGCTACGCCGGCACGACGGGCACCTTGCGCTTGCGCAGCGCGCGCATGGCCCTGTCGTCGAGCTTCAGGTGGGCGCGCACGAGCTCCGGCGGCGTCAGCGCCATCCACTGGTTGAGCGACACGTCGGCATAGGTGCCGCTCTTGAACATCTCCAGGAAGCGCAAGCGCGTCGTGCCGGCGTTCTCCACGTAGTGCCCCATGGCGAACGGCACGTAGCCGACGTCGCCGGCGCGGAAGTCGAACGTGCGCGCGTTCCCCGTCGAGCCGAACACGCACATGCGCGCCTCGCCCTCGATGTAGTACTGCCACTCGTCGGCGTTGGGGTGCCAGTGCAGCTCGCGCATGCCGCCGGGCTCGACCTCCACCAGCGCCGCAGAGATGGCAGTCGCCGCCGGGAACACGCTCTGATCGGTGATGCGCACGTTTCCGCTTCTGGTGCGGATCGGCACCTGCTCCAGCATGCGGTGGCTAAAGCTCTGCGGCACCTCCGGGGCACCGGACGCTCTGTCGACGCCGAGCGGGGCCGGCAGCGGTGCGGGAAAGATGTAAAGCTCGCTGGGATCGGGCGTGTGTCCAAAGCAGCTGGCGGGCACGCCGAAGTTCTTGGCGAGCACTTCGGGCGGCGTGTGCTTGAACCAGTCGCTGATGAGGAAGGTGTTGTCCTCGCTGAAGCTGCCGTCGTCGAAGACCAGGAGGAACTCGCAGCCGTCGGGGCGGAGGCCCTGAATGGAGTGGGGAATACCCGGCGGAAAGTACCACAGGTCGCCGACACCGAGGTCGTCTACGAAGGTGCGACCTTCGCTGTCGACGGCGGTGATGCGCGCATGCCCGTAGAGCATGTAGGCCCACTCGGCCTCCTTGTGCCAGTGCATCTCGCGCACGGCGCCGGCGTTGAGACGCATGTCGACGCCGGCCATGTTCTTGGAGACGGGCAGCTCGCGCACCGTGACCTCGCGCGCCCAGCCGCCCCGCTCCATGCGCATGTGCGCGTCGGCGAAGGAGAAGCGCAGGTTGGGGAGAACGCCGTTGTCGGTCGCGGGCGGTGCCAAGAGATCGGGGTTCTCGCGATCGCGCGTGGTGTCGCGTGGCCCGGGGTCGGTGCCGCCGCGACCGCGGCGTTTGGGCTGCGGCTTGGCGCTCTTGGCGGGACGGTGTGAGAGAGGGCCCGGGAGGGTCATGGGTGCTGCTCGCGATGAATTCTGAGATGCCACACTCAGCCACGGGCTCCCGTAACGAAGCGTAAAAGCCATCAGCGCGCCGGCCATGCTGAAATGATCAGCGTTTCATAGCGCTCGGCTATCGATTTCGAAGGCGTTCGATATTTCCGCTGGCGGCCGCCATTGCGCATAACCGGCGGCAGGAAGCGACGGCGCACGCCGCGCCCGTTTCTCAAAGAGCAACTGCAACGCAGACAAATTAGGAGAATGACAATGAAGACAATTCTGTTCGCTGCGCTGATCGCCGTCGCCGCCCTGTCGGGTGCGGGCGCTGCCAATGCTGACACCTTCTCGGTGCACGGCTACCAGGGCAACCACTACGGTCGCTGATCAAGCTTTAGGCGCGACCAAGACGAAAGCGGCTGCAGGTGCCTCCCCTGCGGCCCCTTTTTCCTTTCCGCTAAGTTTTTTGTCATCCCGAAATGCTGCAAACGTTGCCGGAGATTTATTGGAAAGGGACCACAGAATTTTAAGCAAAATCGCTTCAAATTGCCTCGTCTTTTAGCGCCGGCGTGGGCGCGCCCCAATCGAGCAGCCGAGGATCCCTGTCATGTTGCGTTTGCGTATCACCATTCCCCTACTGTTATCATCATTCGCCAGTGCTCCGGCCCTTGGCGAGTTCACCCCGAGCGCCTGCGTCATTTCCCCGATGTCGGTGCGTTGCGAGGTCGAGCGCGATCGCGCGTTCATGCGAGCCCGCAACGCCGAGATCAACGCCTCGATCGCCGCCGTCAACGCCGCGCGCGCCTGGCTCGCCGCGAGCCGCACGCACTGCACGGCAGCGGACTCGACGACGCCGCGTTGTGAGGCCGAGCGCGCGAATGAGCTTGCGCTCGCCCGCACGCATTGCAAGACGGCCGATTCATCGACGCCCCGCTGCGCGGCCGAGCGGGCGCACACGTTTGCGCACATGCGCAACGCCGAGATCTATGCCTCGCTGGCGGCCGTCAAGGCTGAGCGCGCCCGCCAGCTGGCCCTGAGCCTGACCCACTGCAAGAGCCCAAATTCGACCACGCCGCGCTGTGCGGCAGAGCGCGCGCGTGAGTTCGCCAAGGCCCGCAATGTCGAGATCAACGCCTCGCTGGCGGCCGTCAAGGCCGAGCGCGCCCGCACCTTTGCGGCGGCCCGCAACGCCGAGATCAACGTTTCAATGGCAGTGGTCAAAGCTGAGCGCGTGCGCGCCTTCGCCGTCGCGCGCAACGCCGAGATCAACGCCTCGCTCGCCGCCTTCGACGCCGAGCGCGGGCGTGCCTTCACCGCCCAGCACAACGCCGAGATGCGTGCTGCGATCGCGGCTATGGAGCCAGTTCGCTCGCCGTCGGCATTCGCTGCCGCGCGCAATAGAGAGATCAACGCCTCGCTTGCGGCCGCCAAGGCCGAGCGCGTGCGTGCCTTCGCCACCGCGCGCAACGCCGAGATCAACGCCTCGCTCGCGACCGCTAAGGCCGAGAGCGTCCGTGCCTTCGCTGCTGCCCGCAACGCCGAGATCAATGCCGCGCTTCTTGCCTCGCAGGCGCAGCGGGCCTTGCGTCTGGCGCTGACGGCGGCCACGCAGGAGCGCATGGAGACGGGCGCGATCAGCCTTCCCGGGCTGCCCACGCGCGCTGCGCCTCCGCTCGCGCATCGCACACGCATCTTTGGGCCCTGCCTCGAGGCCGGCCAGTTCATGCATCCGCTGCGGTTCTCGGACGGCAACGCCGAGGTCGAGCCGGAGATGAAGCCCGAGCTCGACCGCATCGCCATGATGGCGCGGCACTGCCCCGCCGTGCGCTTCGAGATCCACGGCTACTCCGACAATGCCGGCCCCTCGCAGATCAAACGGCATCTCGCTCAACGCCGCGCCCAGGCGGCGGTCGAGTACCTCATCGAGTTCTGGCGTCGACCGGAAGCGGCTTGCCGCGATCGGGCATGCGGGCGCCCAGCCGCTGGTGCCCAACACGAGCGACGCTAATCGCGCCCGCAACCGCCGCGTCGAGGTGACGATCAACGATCCTGCCACGCAGGCTGCGGCCCAACGCGTCATGTGGGATCTGGCCGAGCTGCTTGACCCGGCCTACGTGCCGCCGTTGGCGCGGCTCAGCCCCTGATCTGACGCGAGCCATGAGCGGCGCCCCGGCGGCGCTGCTCGTGCTCTAGCGCAGAGTTACGCGGTCCGCGCCGAGGATCGCTCCGGGATTGCCGGGCGATCCCGCCTGCAGGAGCACGACGAGCCCGTCGTAGTTCTTGTACTCTTTGAGCGGGATCGTCCGCGCGATAGGTTTGCCGTCCCACGCCCCAAGAGGAATGATGTCGCGCACGATGTTGGTGTAGGTGATGGTGCGCCGCGCGTTCTCTCCGCGGCCGATGGCGACGTCGCGCGTGGAAAAATAGGGCAGCAGCACCAGCGTCGCGTGTGCTGGCGAAGCCTTCGACGCTGCGCCCACCGAGACGCGCAAGGTGCCGCTCTCACGCACCAGATCGAGCGGCACAGACAGGCTCGATGCAGTGTCGGCGACCGCTTCGTCGATCGCGGAGCGCTGCGAGCCGACCGCGTGCTGCTTCCCGTTCACCACCGCTTGCGGCGTATAGACCTGGCCGTCGCCGCGCGTGTTCGAATAGGCGACCTGGCGCTCGGTGAAGGCGTGCTTGGCAAACGTGTCCTTCCAGCCGAGCCGGTCCCAGTAGTCGACGGGCAGCGACAGCGCGATGAGATCATCTTTGGTCGCGAGCTTGGCCAGCAGCGCGTCGGCCGGCGGGCACGAGGAGCAGCCTTGGCTGGTAAAGAGCTCGATGACGGCGCGCGGCGGCTTGGCCTGCGCGGGCCCTGAGAGGCCGGCTGCGGCAATGAGCGCCGCCAGCGCTCCGGTTGCGGTTCTCGCCTGCGCGCGTGTCATCGCCACCTCCCGAAGGCCTCAAGGCTGTTGGAGGTCATTCGTCGCAGGTGGGCCCGGTGTTACGGCCGCCCCGTTAAGGATGCGGGCGGCCCCGCGCATTCCTCGATACGCAACGATACAAATCTGGGCACGTCCGGCCGCGTCCCCGCCACAAAGCGGACACGCTTGTGCGGCCTCACTTTGGGCAGCATCAGTCCAGCCTTTTGGGGTCGCAATGGCCTTCTCCCCGCTCCGGGCCCGCAGCTTCGGGCTCCTCCTCCTCTCCCTCCTCGCCAGCGGCGCGGCGCAGGCCGCCGAGGTCATGCACATGCCGTTCGAGTGCCGCTTCGATGGCGCGCGCGTGCATTTGCGCCCCTCCGAGGAGCGCAGCTACGCCGTCATCGGCCAGCGTGAGCGTGAGGTGTTCACCACGTGCTCACCCAGCGATCCCGAGCGCTGCAGCTCCTGGCTCGTGCATCGCTTCGATTTCGACTGCAACGGCGACCGCGTCGCCTGGATCGATGCCGCCGCGGCGGCAACGCAGTTTGCCGACTGGGACGCCTGGATCGAGGAGGGGAGCTTCCGCATGCGCATGAGTCCCGAGTGGGGCGTGGCGCGGGCGCGACCGTATTTCCAGCGGCGGCGTATGATGCGCCGGCACTTCCTGGACCCCGAAGAGCGCGATGCGTTCGGGCCCGGCGAAAGCTACGGCGCCCACGTCGTCACCGCGCCGCCAGGCTTCGCGCCGGCCGTTGGCATTCCCCTCACCTTCAGCGGCGGATCGCCCGACGTGGCGGAGACGCCCGCAGCGCCCGTGCAAGGAGCCCCCGCCGTCGCCGCCTACACGGCGGAGCCCGCGCCTGCGCTCATTCCAGATCTGCCCGAGCGCGCGCCACCCAAGGAGCAGCGCATCGCTGCCGCTACCCCGCCGCCGGTCGCCGCGCCGGCACCGAAACCTGCCGTGAAGGTCGCTACGCCCGAGCCGCAGCCGGCGCCGCCGAGACCGGAGACGATCGCGGCCGATGCAAAAGCCGGCGGAGGTGCGACACCCGCGGCGAAGACGGAAGGGTTCACGATCATCAACCACGCTTCGCCCTCTCTGCCCGCGCCGACATCATCACAGTCTGCCAACGCCGCGGCGCGGATCGAGACCAGCGCCGTATCGGCACCCCTAGATATCGGCACGAAATCCGCAGCGGCGCCGGCCTCCCATGAGGTCGAGGCGGTCGCACAAGCGACGCCGGCGTCGCCAGCGTCCGAGCCCGCGGCTCCTGTATCCACGCCGCGGCCCGGTAGCGGCATCGCCATGCCGGAGATTTCCGTCCAGACGGCGGCCGCGGCTGCGGGCGCCACGCTGGCGCTCGCGGGCCTGGCAATCTTCGGGATCTGGCGCTGGCGCCGCCAGCCACCTCCGGCTCTGCCCATCGACCGCGACATTGCCGACATCTCGCTTGGCGGCGGCCTCAGAGCGCTGGCGTTCGAAGGCGCGCCGGCAACGCCGGACGTTTCGGCGCCGGAAAACTCCAGCGGTGAGGTGGCCGAGGCCGTAAACAATCTGCCGGTGCCGGCCACGTACGCGCAGGCGCTCGAAATCCTCGGTGCCAGCCCGGACGCCTCGACCGCCGCCATCAAGAAGATCGTCGATGGCCTGCGCCAGAGCTGGCATCCCGACCTTGCGCGCTCGGAGAGCGATCGCCTCCAACGCGAGGCGCGCGTGCGCCAGATCAACGTGGCCTGGGATCTCGTGTCGCAGCGCCGCAGCGCCGCCTGAGCGAGCAGGCTCGTGCGCCTGCAATGGTTAATCTAGTGAGGATCGTCGTCGCCGTCGTCGTAGGGCGGCGGCTCTGGCGCCGCTTGGCTCTGACCACGCGGCGTGCGCCCGCCCGCTGCGCGCGCCGGACGCGACGCCGGGTCGCGCGCAATGATCGGCTCCAGGTCGGCGAGGTCGATGAACTGGTCGGCTTGCCGGCGCAGCTCGTCGGCGACCATCGGCGGGTTGCTCTGCAGTGTGGAGATGACGCTGACGCGCTTGCCCCTGAGCTGCAGATCGGCGACGAGGCTGCGGAAGTCGCCGTCGCCGGAGAACAGCACGATGTGGTCGACCGAGGGGGACAGCTGGATGGCGTTCACCGCGATCTCGATGTCCATGTTGCCCTTGATCTTGCGCCGGCCGGAGGCGTCGGTGAACTCCTTGGTTGGTTTGGTTACCACGGTGAAACCGTTGTAGCCGAGCCAATCGATCAACGGACGGATCGAGGAGTACTCCTGATCGTCTGCTAACGCTGTATAGTAAAAGGCACGCAGCAGTTGTGCTCGCTGCTCAAACAACATGAGCAGTCGCTTGTAGTCCACGTCGAAATCGAGTGATTTGGCCGTTGCGTAGAGAACTCACTCCGTCGATGAACAGAGCAATACGTTCGTGCGGATAGAAATGCATTCCCAATCCTTGGTGCGTGAGCGCCCGCCCCGAGCTCGATGTTGGACCAGCGCGGCCCTAAGATGATCAGACATCAGAGTGTTGTCTTTGGCTGAGCGGGCACAACTGCTTGACCGAATCGGAACACGAGCCCTGCGGCAATGAAGGTCGTCTTCTCCACCAGCGCCGTTCATGCCCGCGACCGCCTCGACTACTGGCGCCATGAGGCCAGTAAGGTTGCGGTTGCGCATGACTTCAGCTCGCGCATGGGCTCGACGTTCCAGGGCCGCATACGCAATGGCATGTTGGGGGTTTTGTCTCTCTCTTTGTTGGAGCACAACGCCTGCGCGGTACGGCGCACCGATCGCTACATCAAGCACGGCTGCGAAGACGGTCTGTTGCTGAGCCTGCTGCTCGACGGCAGCCTGGTCCTGAACCAGGATGGCCGGGAGGCAACTGTGCGGCCAAACGAACTCTACGTGCTCGATTCGAGTCGTCCCTTCTCGATCGACGTCGCGTCGTCTCTGCGCCTGCTCCTTGTCAGAGTTCCGCGCTGGGAGCTGCAAAGCCGCCTGGGCGACGTCAAGGCGGTGACGGCACGACCGATATCGCCCAGTGCACCGATTGCATCGCTTGCCTCCGGCTTCATGACCATGCTGCCCGCGCGCGTCGATAGTCTCGACGTTGCAACCGGAACCAAGGTGGCGCGGCAGATGCTCGACCTGGTGGCGCTCGCGTTCGGCGCGGAGTTGCAGAACGGCAAGGCCGCGCTCTCGACCTCGCGCATGAGCACGCTTGTGCGCGTCAAGGCCATCATCGAGGCGCGGCTCGGCGACCCCGGACTGCGCCCGGCCCAGGCGGCGGCCGCCGCCGGCATCAGCGTGCGCTACGCCAACGCATTGCTCGCCTACGAAGGCACCTCGCTCGAGCGCTTCATCGTGCAGCGGCGCCTGCAGCTTTGCCGCCGCGCACTGGAGGATGGAAGGCAGGCTTTCCGCACCGTGAGCGACATCGCCTATTCGTTTGGGTTCTCCGACATGTCGCACTTCACGCGCCGCTTCAAGGCGCAGTTCGGATGCTCGCCCGGCACCTGCCGGCAGCAGGCCCTCAAGGTGCCTCTGGCCGCCGCACCAGGCGCATGAAGGCCTCGACCTTGGCGCGGTCGTGGTACTCGTCGGCACGTTTGATCAGGCCGTCCTCAATGCGCATCACCAAGCGGAAGCGGCCGCTCAAGACGTCGCCGCTCGCCCGGTGCCGGTACATGAACTCGACCTGGAAGCGCACGGTGTCGCCGTCGTGCGCCAGGGCCCGGGGGCGATAGAGAATGTACTCCCACTCGGCACGGATTTGCCGGAGCACCGCCTCGATGTTGGTGCGCCCCGCCGTCTCTCCCCCGAAAGGCAGCACCTCATTGGATATATGCAATTCGTACACAGCGTCGTCGGCCAACAGCGCCACGGCGGCCTCGATGTTGCCGTCGGCCCAAGCCGCGTTGAATTGTTCGACGATTTCAAGCGGACCAGGGCGCGGCAATCTCGCTCCCAACCTTTCGCAATGCAGACAAGAAGTGCCGGCGCGACCTTAGCCGTTATTATTAGCCGCTAGAAATGGGGCAGCGGCAAATCGACCGTGCCGCGCGTCTCCGAAATGCTCAAAGGTTTGTTACTATGCGTGCTCTTTCCGTGTGGGAGGGAGCGCCACCGCTGCGGCGCTCCGGTCCGGGCCTCACTGGCCGAGGCTGATGTTGAGCCCTGCCCTTGCCACGTCGATGCCGTGGAAGCTCACGACGTCGCCGTTGCTGGCATTGTAGAAGCTCGTGGGGATGTAGGAGGAGCCACCGAGGTCATAGTGCAGATACTCGCCCCTGACCGAAACGCCGTAAGCAAACTTCCACTCGACGCCGCCGCCATAGACGCCGCCGGTGTCGGTGAGCCGCAACACGCCGTTGAAGGGCACTCCCGGCGCATTCTCCTCGAACTGGAAGCGGCTGAAGGCGACGCCGGCGGTGCCGTAGAGCAGGACGTCCTGGACCACGAAGCCGAGCCGGCCTCTGATGGTGGCGAGATAGCTCGAATCGGCGTTCAAGACCGCGGCGGTCGTGAGCTGCGGGTTGTTGGTCACCGTGTTGGAGCTGCCCACGAGCGCGCTCGCGTCGCCCTCGACGCCCATCATGAACCAGTCGTACTGGACGTTGTAGCCGAGCTGGGCGCCGACGATGGCCCCGTTGTTGTCGAGCGGCGTCAAGCTTGTGGGGTTGGCGCCCGCATTGTTGAACGTCCCGCCGATGTTCTGCCAGGCGTAGCCCCCGTGCAGACCGAAATAGAGACCTTGGAAGGGCTTGAGCTCTTGGGCGTGGGCCGGTGCGATCGCGACGACGGCAGCGGCAAGCAACGAGAAAGCCAATGCTGACTGTTTCAAGACACGTACCCCTACTTTGGAATTCCTCCTGCCCTGGAAGTGGGCTACGCGACTGCCGCACGGCTACCACGGTGGCTGCGGCGGCAACAATCAGCGGGCGGCGGGTTGTGCACACGAGGCGTGTGCTTGTCCACACATGCGTCACAAAACACTATTCTTGGCGCGCAAAGCCGCCTGTCGCCGCGACAGGCCTTAAGCTGATTGAGCGTCGCTAGAGGGAGCGGTTGGGAGCTGACCGGCCTTATGAGCGTTGAGCAGACAGTGCCGACGTTGGACCCCGCGCATGCGCTGAGGCCGTCCTTGGTGGCGCCCGGCCCGCAGCGCCAGCCGCTCTTTTGGGTAGCGTTGGCAGCTGCCGCCGTGGTGCATGCCGCCCTCGTCATCGGCATCTCGCGCAGTCAGCCCCACCACCTGGGCGATCCCAACGGAAACGCGCAGGCGATCGACGTGGAGCTCGTCGATGCGGGCGAGCTGCGCGCCATGAGCGCGCCGACGCCTGCCCAAACGCCGCAGCCGCCGCCGGCGCCCGCGGCTCAGCCCGTCACGCCGCCTCCCGAGCCGCCGCAGCCGCAGGCGCAGACCGCGCCCGAGACGGCGCCTCCGCCTCCGCAGCAGTCGGCCGCAATGCCGGCACTCGAGGAGCCAAAGCCGCAGGCCGAGGCGCCGCCGGACGGCTCGCCCAAGCCGGCGCCGCCGAAGGGCAGCGCCAAGAACGCGCCCGCCAAGAAGGAGGCCACCAAGACCGACAGCACATCGAAGCCCACGCCGAAGAAGGCGCTGAAGCCGCCGTCGCACCTCGATCTGTCGGTGCCTTTCGATATGACCATGCAAGCGCCTGCGAGCGGCGGTGGCGCCTCGGCGGCGACGCGGCCTCCGGGCATCACGCGTTCGGGCGAGAACGACCGCTTCGGGCGCGACGTCATCCGCGCCTTGAAAAAGACCATGCCGCCGTCGGAAGGCATTACCGGCAAGGTCACCGTGCGCATCTTTCTCAACCAGCGCGGCAACCTGGCGAAGCTCGTTCTGGTGCAAGGCTCCGGCGATCGTGGGCTCGACGACAGCGTGCTGTTCTCCGTGCAGGAGGCCGTCATTCCCTTTCCGCCCAAAGACGCAACCGTCGCCGACCGCACGTTTCTGGTGACGTACGTCTATCGCTGAAGCGGTCCGATTGCGCCGGGGTTCAGTGCTGCGCGCCGCGCGGCTCGTGCGTCGTCAAGAGAGGATCGTCGTCGGCAAGCGGCGTCGCGAACTTGATCCCGCAGTAAGGAGGCACCGACCACACAACCGTCCCCTCGTAGGTGCGGCGCGTCAACAGCTCTATCCTGACCAGGTCGCCGGCAATCAGACCGAAGGCATTCTGCACCTTCATGCCGGTGCGAGACATGTCGCGCATGAGAACGGTCTGCGCCCGATCGCGACAATGCAGGATTGCGTGCTTGCGGATTTGATGCCGCTCATGGCCGCGTACGTCCACCCAGCTCGAATTGGCGGCGGCAGCCGGACGTTCCTTTTCGGGTCGCATCGATGCCTCCTGGCACGGGTGGCTCTGAGGCTTTTTTGCGCTCTGCAGACTTTGCGGCGCCTTAGTGAGGGAGCTGGCGATTAGCTCTACTTGTAGGCAATTTGGGAGGGCGCGCCGCTCAGGTCATCGGCTCTTGCCTCGCGGCCGGGCCGGGCTGCGCTTCCTAGGCAGCGCGTGTGCCCACGCCATCTCGAGCGCAGCCTTCAGATCGGCAAGGGTGAGCTTCCCCAGAGCCGCCGTCGTCGCGCCCTGCTTGCCCCAGGCCCCGGGCACCGGGACAAACGCTTCCGGCATCAACATGCATTTGAACTCCTGCTCGTCCGGCGTGAGCATGAAATTCGCCGTGCGACCGTCGGCGGCAAGCGTCACGTAGATGCGCGCCACCTTGAACGCCATGCGGTCGAAGTGGGGTGCTTCCGTCGTGCCTTCGAGCGCCAGCGCCAGGCGCCGCAAGTCCTTGGCTGTGGCCATGTCGGCGGTCCGGCCCTTGTCCCAACAGTGAAGCCCATTCGTGTCGCGCGCAAGGGAGCGGCACCAACGCCGAACGCTTAGCCGCCGCCTCGATCACCTGCAAACCGCGCGCGCGGCGATTGTGCTCATTGCGTGAGCGGGGCCCAGCCTTGACAAGGGCATGACCCCATGCGCTTTTCCCGCGACTTGAGGCGATTTATGCGGACCTGGGCGAGACGGCACGATGGCTGAGGCGAAGGCGAAGAAGCAAGCGAAGAGCAAGGCGCCGGCAGGCGGGGTAACGGCGGGCGCTGCAACCTTGCACCGCTACCGCTCGCACACGTGCGGGAGCTTGCGTGCAGGCGACATCGGCCGCGAGGTGCGCCTGTCGGGCTGGGTGCACCGCGTGCGCGACCACGGCGGGCTTCTGTTCATCGACCTGCGCGACCACTATGGGGTGACGCAGGTCGTCGCCGATCCCGACAGCCCCGCCTTCAAGACCGCCGAGACGGTGCGCTCCGAATGGGTGATCCGCGTCGACGGCAGGTTGCGCGCGCGGCCCGAGGGCACCGTCAACGCCGACTTGCCGACGGGCGAGGTGGAGCTGTTCGCCACCGAGATCGAGGTCTTGTCGGCGGTCACCAAAGAGCTGCCCATCCCGGTGTTCGGCGAGCCCGACTACCCCGAGGACCTGCGCTTGCAGTACCGCTTCCTCGACTTGAGGCGCGAGAGCCTGCACGCCAACATCATGCTGCGCAATCACATCATCGCTTCGATCAGGCGGCGCATGCATGACGCCGGCTTCTTCGAGTTCCAGACGCCGATCCTCACCGCCTCCTCGCCCGAGGGCGCGCGTGACTTCCTCGTGCCGTCGCGCATGCATCCGGGCAAGTTCTACGCGCTGCCGCAGGCGCCGCAGCAGTTCAAGCAGCTCATCATGATCGCGGGCTTCGACCGCTACTTCCAGATCGCGCCCTGCTTTCGCGACGAGGACGCGCGCGCCGACCGCTCGCCGGGCGAGTTCTACCAGCTCGACGTGGAGATGAGCTTCGTCGAGCAGGACGACGTGTTCGCAGCGATCGAGCCGGTCATGCGCGGCGTGTTCGAAGAGTTCGGCAAGGGCAAGCCCGTCAACGATCCCTTCCCGCGCATCGCTTACGATACGGCGATCGCCAAGTACGGCACCGACAAGCCGGACCTGCGCAACCCGATCGAGATGGCCGACGTGACCGAGCACTTCCGCGGCTCGGGCTTCAAGGTCTTCGCCGGCATGATCGACAAGGACCCGAAGGTGCGCGTGTGGGCGATCCCGGCTCCTGGCGGCGGCTCGCGCGCGTTCTGCGATCGCATGAATTCCTGGGCGCAAGGGGAAGGCCAGCCGGGCCTTGCTTACATCTTCTTCCGCGGGGGCGAGGGTCCTGCCGGAGGCGGGCAAGAAGAAGCTGGCGCCGGACCGGTCGCCAAGAACATCGGGCCCGAGCGCTCGACCGCTATCAAGGAGCAACTCGGCCTCAAGGAGGGCGATGCCGTGTTCTTCGCCGCCGGCAACCCGGCCAAGTTCTACAGGTTTGCCGGCGAGGCGCGCACCAGGATCGGGCACGAGCTGAAACTGATCGACGAGAGCAAGTTCGAGTTCTGCTGGATCGTCGACTTCCCCATGTTCGAGTGGAACGAGGAGGAGAAGAAGATCGACTTCTCCCACAATCCATTTTCCATGCCGCAAGGCGGGCTCGAGGCGCTCGAGGCCGCCAAGACCGACGAGGAGCTGTTGGCGCTCAAGGCGTGGCAGTACGACATCGTCTGCAACGGCGTGGAGCTGTCCTCAGGCGCCATCCGCAACCACTTGCCCGAGGTCATGGTGAAGGCCTTCGCCATCGCCGGCTACGGGCGCGAGGTGCTGGAGGCGAAGTTCGGCGGCATGTTG
Organism: uncultured Alphaproteobacteria bacterium; assembly: GCA_963728165.1. Lineage (GTDB taxonomy): Bacteria > Pseudomonadota > Alphaproteobacteria > Rhizobiales > Hyphomicrobiaceae > Hyphomicrobium_A. The sequence continues at coordinate 43,763 of CAVSIY010000007.1, forward strand.
AAGGCGCTCACCTACGGCGCACCGCCGCACGGCGGCATCGCGCCCGGCATCGACCGCATCGTCATGCTCTTGGCGGGTGCCACCAACCTGCGCGACGTGATCATGTTCCCCATGAACCAGCAGGCGCAGGATCTCTTGATGGGCGCGCCGTCCGAGGTGACGCCGCAGCAGCTGCGCGAATTGCACATCCGCGTCGTCGACACCGACAAGAAATGACAAGGGCTGATTCCCCTCTCCCCATGCGGAAAAGAGCATGGGGAGAGGGGACAGCTCGAGCAAGCGTGGAGCCGGATGGACTGGAGCAAGGTCTACAGCTACTGCGAGCGCGGGGGCGACCCGTCCTTCTGGGCCGAGCCGCTCAACGCCGTCTCCAACGGCGCCTTCATCATCGCCGGCCTCATCGCCGCCTGGCAGCTCGCGCGCTCCCCCCGCTCCGACCGCGCGCTGTTTGAATGGCTGCTGGTGGCGCTCGTGCTCGCGATCGGCGTGGGCAGCTTTCTGTTCCATACCTACGCCACCGTCTGGTCGATCCCGTTCGACACGGTGCCGATCTCGCTCTTCATGCTCGGCTACCTCGGCTACGCACTGTGCCGCTTCGTCGGGCTGTCGTGGATCAGCATTGTGCTGGCGCTGGCGCTCTTCTATGCAACCATTCATTTCGCCCAAGGGATCTCGTGCGCCAACGAGCTGCTCCCGGTGACGCGGGCGGCCGGCAAGCGCTGCTTCAATGGCACGCTCGGCTACACGCCGGCGTTCGCGGCGCTGCGTCCTCGTCGGCGTCGTTCTCGTCTGGCAGCGGCATCCGGCCGCGCGCTACCTGCTCGCGGCGGCGGCGGTGTTTCTTGTCTCGATGACGTTCCGCACGCTCGACATCGAGGTCTGCGCCCTGACGCGAATGGACGGGCGCGTGCTCGGCACCCATTTCCTTTGGCACATCCTCAATGCCGTCGTGCTCTATCTCTTGCTGTTAGCGACGATCCGCTATGGCGGGCGATCCGCTGCGGCCGGGCAAAGCGACCCCTAACAGCCGCGGCCGAGGGGAAGCACGCGGTCGTGTCGTTGGCGTGTACTCGCCCGCGAGCAAACGATGAGGACTTGCCATGAGCCTACCCGACCCCGACCTGGCGCGGCGTATCAAGGCGATCTCGAGCGTGTTCGAGGTCGGCTCTCCCGAGCCCGATTACGGCTACGTGGAAAACCTGGACGATGGGCGCGGCTTCACGGTCACGCAATACGGGTTCTGCACCTACAATACCGAGGTGGCGGAGGTCATCCAGCGCATTGTCAGCCGCGAGCCCGGCACGCCGCTAAAAAGCTTCCTGCCGAAGCTGCCGCCGCAGGATTGGGACGGGCATGATCTAGGCGACTTCGCCGCCATGTGGCGCCGGGAAGCCAAAGCGTCGAAGGCGCTCGCCGAGGCCTGCGATGAGGCGGCCGACACGCTCTATCTCGCCCCGGCCGTTACCGCAGCGGCGTCGGTCGGCGTCAACTCGCCGGTCGGAATCGCCATCTTCTACGATACGCTCGTGCAGCACGGGGACGGCGATGATCCAGAACTCTCTCGCCGCGATCATGAAGGCCACCCCGTGCGCGCCGGAGGCCGAATACCTGCGCACCTTCCTGGATGCGCGCAAGCGGGTGCTCCTGCACGCTTCCGACAAGGAGACGCGGGACGCTTGGCGAGAATCGGCTCCGCGCGTGGACGCGCTGCGGGCGCTGCTCGAGCGCAACCCTGACCTTGCCCCGCCGCTCAAAGTCGGAGACGGCGAAGGGGAGACTTTTGCGATCGCTTGACACTTGCATGGCGCGAGACGTCTCAGGTCGCGCTCCGTCAGCCGCTGACGGGCTGGGCTCGGCTCGCACCTTTCGCTTGCAAGCCAATCACGGTAGCAGTGGCAGATTCCGATGCCACGCGGACGTGGTGGAACTGGTAGACACACAGGACTTAAAATCCTGAGGGCGAAAGCCCGTGAGGGTTCGACTCCCTCCGTCCGCACCACCGGCAGCTGGCGGCGCGAGGCGGCGGGTGTGGCCGCATCGCTTCATGACCATAAGAACCGGCGCCGGCGGGGGATCAGAGCCCCGCAAGGCTTTGAAATCGCAAGCTCCTCGCCTCATGGTTGTAACAAGTTAGTCACACCTAATTTTTTGCCGCGTGTTTACCATAACAGCGGCTCGGGTCTATGCTTAATAGTGCGATAAGGGGGCCGGCTCGGGTCATGGGCCGGCGCCGCTTGTCGCCGTGTGGGTTGATTGGTTAAGTAAGTTTGTTGCGTTCAGCGTAGCGGAGTTGGGTGGTGCGGTTACGCGTATTCGTGTGGGTGCTGGCCTTGCTTGTGGCATGTCCCGCAGGCGCCTTTGCGGCAATGGTCACGCCGAAGTCGGGCGAGGTGCGCATCGGCACCGGACAAGGATTTCAGGCGATCGCTGGGCCAACCGAGGCGGCGGCAGGTGCGCAGATCATGGTCGGTCCCGAAGGTGCCGCTTTGATTGCCTACTCGCAGACCTGCGTCGTGCGGGCTCCGCCTGCGGCCATAACCATCGTCGAAGACCACGCGCCGTGTGCCAGCATGCCCAAGCCCTCGTACTTTGGTTTTGCGCAAAGCAACGAGATGGGTGTCGCGATCACGTCCGACGCGTTCGGCTTTACGCCCAAGGTGGACGCTCCAGACACATCGGAAACCCCGGAAAAGTCGCAAGCTCCGCAGTCGCAGGCTCCGCAGTCGCAAGCTCCGCAAAAGTCTCAGGCTCCGCAAGAGTTCTAAAGCTCCTGCGCCCGTTCCAGAGACGACGCAGCCGAATACCGCGCAGGGCGACGAGCGACCCAGCGATCACAGTGGCCTATTGATTGTCGGCGGCGTTGTCGTGGGCGCCGCTGTTCTTGCGGCGCTCCTTGCCAGCCAGGGCGGCGATCACCCTGCGAGCCCTTGAGGGCCAAGCGTCGCCACATCGTTGTACTTTAAGGCACGTGGCGATCTTGCCGCGTTGAGGAGCTGCTGATGGCCAGCGACAAGCATCTGGCTCGGCTGAAGGAAGGCGCACCGGCGTGGAACCAATGGCGCCGCGCCGAACCGCTCGTTCGTCCTGACCTGCAGGGTTTGTCGCTGACGCCGGCGCAAAAGCAGTGGGGCGAGACCAGCGGTGGCCCCATCAACTTCGCCCAGAGCATGCTGCGCGACGCGGACTTGCGCTACGCGACGCTGATCCAAGCCGATCTCGGCGGCGCCTCTTTGATCGGCGCCGATCTCTCAGGCGCGCGCCTGCGCAACGCCAATCTGCGCAACGCCAATCTCTCGTACGCCCGCTTCGATGGCGCCGATCTGGCCGACGCGCTGTTTGCCGGCGCCAACCTCAGTGGCGCCGATCTGAGCGGCGCGCGCAACTTGAGCCCTGCCCAGATCGAGGCGGCCGAGGGCGACGGCAAGACCCAGCTGCCGGCACAACTCGCTCCGCCTCCGACCTGGCGCAACGGGTTTGTTATCGAGCCCCGCGCTCATCGCGCCGCCGAGCCGCTGAACGCCGCCGCACCGGCCTCCTCCGCTTCGGTGCTGCGCCCGCGCAAGCCGTCGGTGTCCGCAGTCGACCGCTTCGGGCGGGCGCTACGGGGTCTGCCGCGCCCAAGGCTCGACGGTGTCGCCAGTCAGGCCCGGCGGGCGCTGGGCGAGCTGCCGCGTCCGAGCCCGCAAGCGGCTGCCGACCGGGCCAAGCGCGCGCTTCAGAGGCTGCCGCGTCCGACCCTTGCACCGCTGAAAGAACGGGTGAGGCGCAGCCTCGACAAGCTGCCGCGTCCAAGCCTCGCAGCCATGAGAGAACGGGCGCAGCGCGGCCTTGCGAAGTTGCCGCGGCCGCGTCTGAGTGCCGTCACTGATCGGGCGCGGACCGCTCTTGGGAGGTTGCCGATGCCTACGCTTGCCCCGGTCAGCGGGCGCTTGCGCCAGATCTCTCGCGGGCTGACGCAGCCGAAGTTTGTCGCCATCGCCGGCATTGTCGCCTTCATCGTGATCGGGCTCAGCGGTCTCGTGGCGCTGAGAGCCGTGCACAAGCCGGCATCGCGGATCGCGGCCGATACGCCAGCAGCCCAGCAGACGGCGGAGGCGCCGCAGGCGGCCGATCCCGTGCCGGTCGTTGCGGCGCCAAGAGAGCCAACAAAAACGCCGCCCCAGAACGCCGCCCAGAAACGGGAGCCTGCAAAAGAGGAGCCGCCTCAGCGGGTGCAAATTACCGATGCGGGGGCAACCACTGCCGTAGAGGATGAGGCGGGAGCGGCCGCGGTCGCGACCGCGGCAAAGATAGAGGAGAGCCCGCACACGACCGCCGCCGTCACCGCGGTGGGCGTGGTCGAAGTCCGCGCGGCCGACGAGCGCAAGGTCGCGGTGCAGGAGCTCCCCGTCAAGGCGGCCGACCACCCGGCCGACCCTCTGGTTCGGCTCGCGTTTGCCAACCGGGCCGAGGACGTGGCTGGCGCCGGGCAGAAGCCTGCTGGCACGTTGGACGTCGGCAGTGCGGCCTCAGTGGTGGCCGAGTCCTACGCCGGCCAGCCGGTCGAGGCGCACAACGTCCAAGACGCGATGCCGCGCACCGACTTGCCCAAGCCGACGACGTTGGCCAAGGCGCAGGTGCCGGAGCTGCCCCTCAAGGCTCCGCCGGCGCCCCGCGCACCCACGACGCTGCTCGAATATCTCAGCACGCCGACCAGGTCCTCGGACTGGATCAAGGTCTTCGTCAAGGATTTCTATCTTTCGGAAGACGCTCTCGAGGAGCGGGACCTGCGCCGCATCTACTCGAAGCGGGTCGACTATTTCGGAAAGCACAAGACGAGCCTCGACGAGGTGGCGCGCGAGAAGGCGGACTACTACCAAACCTGGCCCGAGCGGCACTATGAGCTCGTTCCCGGCTCGATCGCGATCGATTGGAAATCGGCCGACGTTGCCGACGTGTCCTTCACCTACACCTACAAGGTCTCCGCTCCCGGCAAGAAGACCGCGAGCGGCCGCGGCCGCGCCCACCTGACGCTGGACCTGCGCGGTCCCACCGGGCACATCGTGCGCGAGGACGGCGAGGTTCTCGCCCACAACTGAGCGTGGCGCGGGGTTAAGGGTTGGCATCGCAACCCGAAGTCCTGGCGGCGCGGCGGGCGCGCCTCACGCTTGAGAAAATTGCGATATTGGCGTGACAAGCGCCCGTTCACCTGTGGACGAGGCGGTCGCTGCGCTATCCAAACCGGATGTTCAGTTTAGCCTGGACTCGGGTGATTCGTACGTACCCCGCCGCAGATGCGTTCTTCATTCCGTTCGCGACGCGCCGTGTCAGCTGGCTCGTTGCCCAAGAGATGTTGTGAGCGCAGCCCAAACCAGCATGACCAGATTAGCCAGATGACTGAGATCATCCTGTCTCAATGGGTGATTGCCTTGGCCCTCGGCGCGCTGTGCCTTGGCTTGCTGCTGTTTTGTCTCATCCCCGCGGTCGTCGTCGTCGCCCGCCTGCGCAGCATGGGCAAGACCATGGCCGCCCTGCGCACGGACGTGGTCAAGGCCAAGGACGTTCACGATCTCAAAGAGGCGCTGGAGCGGCTCGCCGAGAAGCAGATCGAAGCCTCCGGCCGGCATCAGGAGCAGCTGGGCCAGCACCTTTCGGATTCGCTGCGCGCGCCCCTCGAAGGCGTCGTGCGCAGTCTGGAGAGCTACGGCAAGATCCAGAACGAGCAGGTCTCCCAGGGCGTGAAAGAGCAGATGACGGCGTTCGCCGACAGGCTCGACCAGCTCCTGGGCGGGCAGGTGGCGCAAGCCAAGGAGCTGCAGGGCCTGACGCTCAAGTCGCTCGAGACCACGATTGCCGCCTTCCAGGACATGGCCAAGTCGATCGGGGCCACGACCGAGGGCGCCACCAACGCCATGATCAAGGAGCTGCGTGCCGGCATCAGCCGGTCGCTGGCCGAGACCAACACCAACGTGTCGGATCTGATCGGCAAGCTCGGCGCCGAGGTGTCGAGCGCGGTCACGGTGCTGGAGCAGCAGGCGGTCGCGACCGGCAGGCTGGCGATCGAGCACCAGCAGAAGATCTCCGATGAGGCACAGCACTCGATGGAGACGCTGGCGGGCGAGGTGCGCACGCAGACGCAGGCGATCGAGCAGGCCTCGCAGAGCATGCGCTCGGTCGCAACCGACGTGGGCAACGCCGTCGACCGCATCATCGAGGGCATGACCGGGCTCATCTCGGGTGCCGCCCAGGAGATCATGCGCTCGGGCCAGGGCTTTGCCGAGATCTTCGAGAAGTCCGCGGTCTTGAGCCGCGACCTGACCGAGACCGCCGCCGCGCTCGCCGCATCCTCGAACGACATCAGCGTCGTCGTGAGCGATTATCGCAACGCGCGCGAGACGCTGCAGAGCATGGTCGATCTCATTCGCTCGACCTCCGACAGCACGCGCGGCGACGCGGCGCTCACCGCCGACGTCGTGGCCCGCATCGAGGCCGCCGCCCAGAAGCTCATCGCCGCGCAAGGCCAGGCCGACGACTACCTCACCAAGCTCAACGGCGTTCTCTCCGAGGTTCACACCGCCTTCAGCGAGCAGATGCTGCAGACCATGCGCGAGTTCCATGAGCTGACCAGGGCGTCGCCGCAGCAGCCGATGTCGGAGGAATTGCAGCGGCGCCATTCGGAGTTCGATCGCATGATCTCCGATTGGGTGCAGACGACGCCGCGGCTGAAGTCCGGCAAGCCGCCGCCCTTGGCGCGCGAGGAGAAGGTCATGGCGCACGCGCCTGCTCCCGGCAACGGCAGAAAATAAACGCTACCGGCCGCCGCTAGGACCGAGCGCCCATCTGCCACAGCGCTTGCGCGTTGGGCACGAGAGCGGCGATGCCGATCGCCACGCCGTACGGGCAGCGCCCGGACTGGGCGAGCTCCAAGAGCCGTCGCACCAGCCAATTGCGCGGCATGAGAGCGCTGAGCTGATCCGAATAGTGATTGATGGTGAAGAGCGCTGCCGCCAGTGCGCCGCCGAGCACCGCCATGATGATGACGAATTGCGGCGCGGCCTCAGCGCCGATCCACAGCGTCGTCGCGGTCAGCAGCTTCACGTCGCCGCCGCCGATCCAGCCGAGAGCGAAGAAGACGACGCCGAGGGCAAAGATGGCGCCCGCGATGAGCAGGTTGCGGGGCATGCTGCTGGCGTCGAGGAAGAGCAGCGCGAACGGAACGAAGGCGGCGATGAGGACGAGCGGCACCCAGTTGGGAATGGTGAGCTTGGTGAAATCAGTGATGATGGCGTAGCAGATGCAAAAGATGTAGACGGCCTGAAACAGCGTCAGCATCACGGTATGCAAGTCGCTCATGCGCGCGTGCGCCTGTCGAAACGTCTCTGACGCGCCATGGTGCAGTCCTACTTCGACACGCGCAGCTTGTTGAGGCCGAGGGCGATGCTCTCGAAGGCGTCCGTCAGATCGGCGCCGGTCGGTGAATCGAAATAGCACTTCTCTCCGGGGCAGTCCGCGGGCGGCGTGGCGCAATTCTCCATCAACGTGCGCGCGCTCGCGTCGTCGACCTGGAGCGTGATCGTGTAGATGTAGATGTCCTGGTCGTCGGTGATGTCGTCCATGTTTGCCTTGATGGCGTTGCACAAGGCCGTCGTCTTCTGATCGAGGACATCGCGCGTCTGCGAGCCGCTGGTGCTGCCCAGATGCCCTTCGGCGGCATAACCGTAGGCCGAATAGAACGAATGGTTGTGGCCGTTGGTGGCCTCGACCTGGTTGCGCCCGTCGGTCAGGAGGATCAGCGCCTTGGCCACGCGCTGGTCGGTGTAGGGCGCGCCCTCGGTGTAGGGCGGGGTCGGCGAGAGGACTTTCCAGCCCCATGAGAGCCCGGAGGGAATGACGGTCGAGCCTTTGGCCGCCATCCCTGCGATCGCCGTCGTGATCGTGCTCTTCACGTTGGTCAGCGGCTGGATCTTCTGCGGCACGCAATTGAAGTTCGGGCCCAGGCCCGCACCGGACGGCGTCTTGTTGGTGTAGTGTGAGGCGTCGCGCTGATCGCGTATCCTATCTGACGTGGTGCAATTGTTGCTGTTGCCGTTTTTGCAACTATTGTACGTGATGTAGCTGTTGGCGTAGCCGCCGCTGTCCGGCTCGTCGGGGGCGAAATACGGCACCCACAACGTGTCGCCGGTCCCCGGCGGCGTATCGGTCAGATCCAAGTCGGTACCGCCGGGCGTGAGCCGCGCCCTGACGCAGCCGCCCCAGCTCGTGTTTTTCATTTTGTTGAAGAGGCCGAGCAGGGTCAGGTTGGACGGCAGGTCGATGTCCTCGTCCTGAAGGAACGAGTGGCCGGCCTCGTCGATCCAGCCCTGGCCAAGCTTGTCGGTGCCGACATTGACAGCGGCGGAGAACGGCACCAGCCCGATCTTGACGTGCTCAGAGGTCGTGTCGTTGCCGAACAGCACGTCGACCAGCTTGTTGGCCGCTGTCTTCAATTGGTCGATCTTCGCCGTGCAGTGCCAACCCGAGCAGCTTGCCATCGAGCCGGTATTGTCGAGCGCCATCACCACCTCGATGTCGCGCTGTTGGCGCAGCACCTGCGAATGCACGGTGACGTCGATCGTGTCGATGTTCGCGACCTTCAGAAACGTCGTGGGGATTCGCGCCGTGACCGTCACGTCGACCTGCGAAGAATTGGCGCTGACGGTGAAGCCGGTAAGATCGCCGAAGTCCGCATCGGGGTAATGCGCGCGGATGTAGGCCTCCGCCTTGGCATTGGCCTCTGCCTCAGTGAGCTGGGGCTCGGAGCCGACCGCGAGTGCCGCGGCGTCGGCGGCGCTGATGAGCTTTTGCTTGGTGACGAGCGCGTTGCCGTAGTCGATGCCGACGGCCGTGACCAGCAACAGGCTCACGACGGCGACGGTGAACATCGGCAGCACGGCGCCGCGTTCGTCGCGATAGAGACGCCGACCGACCGACAACAGAGCGCGGTACATGATACTCCCCCGATCCCACACGCGCCCGCTACGCTCGCATGGCCCTCGTCGTCGTTGTGTCAGTCCCTCGGCAGCTCGATATCAAGTCCCCTGGCCGCGCCGGCAAGGATCGGCCATGCCCCTCGATCTGTGAAGCGCTTCCCCTTTACCAAGGTAAAGACACCCTGCGCTCATTATGCCGCGGTTGCCGCCGGAATGACAAGAATGCCTGTTTCTTGCAGGTTTCCGCCAAGGCGTTGCTCGGCGGACCTTTGCTCTTGTGAAGAAGCCGGCTTATGAAGGTGCGGGGGCGAGACGGGGTATGGCGTACGCAGGGGGAAGCCTGCACATGAAGTCTCGGTTCGGCTCTCGTCGCTCATGCCCGCGGACGGGCCTCGGCGCGCATCTGCGCTCGCTTCTCGGCCGCCTAGGGGCGGACCGGTCGGGCGCCACCATGGTCGAGTTCGCGCTCGCCGGGATCCCCTTTATCCTGCTCTTGCTCGCAACCTTCGAGATCGGCTTCGTCTACTGGGCCAATAAGGAGCTGGAGAACGCCACCAACGACGCCGCGCGGCTGGTGCGGACGGGCCAGGCGCAGGCCGCCAACATGACGCAAGCGGACCTGAAGCGGGAAGCCTGCAAGGTGACCGCCATTCTCGTCGATTGCACCACGCGGCTGCGGCTGGATGTGCGCAGCGCCGTCCGTTTCGCCGATATCACGCCCCCCGACCCCATGGATGGCAACGGCGCCCTCAAGTCCGACAGCGCCTTCACCTATTCGCCCGGCGGGGCCGACGAGGCCGTGCTGGTATCGGCCTTCTTCGACTGGCCGGCGCTCTTCCAAGGCGAGCGCGTCCTGCGCGCGACCGCGCCGCTGCTTAACGAGCCGTTCTAGCTCAGGTGGAGGACGCCATGGCTCCCGTGTCCGGCTTGGCGCGCTTTGCTCAGCGAGCGCTGTCGCTGCGGGCCACACAGCGCGTCTCGGCGCGCGGCGGCTTGCTGCGGCGACTGGGCCGCGATCAGCGCGGGCATGCCCTCGTCGAGGCGGCGATCGTGCTGCCTATTCTGATTAGCCTCTTCCTGGGCATTTCCGAGTACAGCGAGGCTTTGACCGTGAGCCGTCGGGTCGAGGCCGCCGCCGGCACCAGCGCCGATCTGGTGGCGCGCCTGCGCACCGTTTCCAACGCCGACCTCAGCCAGATCAAGCCGATGCTCGACGAGATGATCCTGCCCTTTCCCACCGGAACGCTCGGCCTCGTGATAACCAGCGTCGTCGCCGATGCCGACAACCACACGACGGTGGCCTGGAGCTACGCGGTGGGCGCCGGCGCGGTGCAGCGGGGCGTGGGCGCCGACATCACGCTGCCCGCTGGTCTGACCGAGCCCGGCAAGAGCGTCATTTTCGCGGAGGTCAACTACACCTTCCACTCGACGCTGGCGACGCTCATCGTGGGCGACGTGCCGATGAATGCCAACGCCTATGTCCAGCCGCGGCTCACCAGCCAAATTGCAAAGACGGATTAGAGTTTCAGGCATAATTCCAGTAGCGTCGGCGGCGCATTTCACTTAATTCCCTAACGAATATAGTAAAAATTGTGGCAGCGTCGATTTTCCGGACGTGTGCCAGATGCGCCACAAGTCGATGAAGGCGATTTCCGGCTTCCACTTTGCGCCGTCCGGCCCCGTCTATGACATCTCGCGTATTGCGATTTAACGGGCTGAAAATAAGCACGAAAATTAGATCCGTAGACCTCCCGTTAAGTGGCCGTCACATACGGGGGCAAACGGCTGCATGTCACGGCGCGTGTGGTTGGAAACGTGCAACACCTGTCCATCAACACGCTGGGGTCGCGTGGACGGCTTAGTCCCATTCTGATACATGGCGAAATGACCTGTACTGGGTAACAGCAGGTTATCGGCGGGTCGGGGGATCCGCCTGAGAGTTGCGTTAGTAGCGTTAAGGGGAGCTGGGACATGCGTATCGTTGAGCGTACGAAAGACCTCGCCGTCAGGCTGTGGAAGGACGAGAGCGGCGCCTCGCTGCTTGAGTATTCTGTCCTCATCGGCCTCATCACCGCGGCTGCGATTGCGTCGATCGCCAGCGTCGGGACCTGGGTCAGCACCAAGTGGTCGACGTTGGACACCACTTTGCAGGCCCACTAACCGACCAACTGACCAACACCTTCGTCAGTTGCTGACAGCTCGGGCCTGCAAGCCCGGGACGGGGATCCTGCGTGCCGAGGTCGTAGTATGCGTACCGGGACGATCACGCTGGTTGTGGCAGCGGCGGCTTGCGCCGCTGCTGCCGCCCTATTGACCAAATCATGGCTGGCCGCCAGGCCGCCGGCCGTGCAGGTGGTCGAGCATCGCACCACCGAGAAGCCGGAGGTGCGCACGGTCATCGTGGCAGCGCGCGCGCTTCCCTTCGGCACCAAGCTGACGCCCGGCGTGCTGCAGGAGCGGCAGTGGCCGGTCGGATCGATTCCTGAGGGAACGTTCGCCAGCACCGGCGAGCTCGTCGGCACTGATCACGGCCGCGTGGTCATGTCCGCCATCGCCAAGGACGAGCCGATCCTCGCTTCGAAGATCACCGCCCCCGGTCAGCGCGCCTCGTTGTCGGTCATGATCGACGAGGGCAAGAAGGCCGTCACCATCCGGGTTGACGACGTGCTCGGCGTCGCCGGCTTCGTGCAGCCCGATGACCGCGTCGACATTCTCTTGACGCGCACCTCCCGTGGAGCCGACGAGAGCCGCGAAGGCTCCGCCTACACCGACGTGCTCTTGCAGGACATCCGCGTCCTCGCGATCGATCAGCTCGCCGACCGCAACACGACAGCCAAGCCCGCCAAGGCAGTGACCGTCGAGGTCGCTACGGCGGATGCGCAGAAGCTGGTGCTGGCGGCTTCCGTCGGCCAGCTCTCCTTGGCCCTGCGTCGCGCCGGCGGGACCAGCGTGGGCGAGGCGCCGCGCATCGGCGTCGAGGATCTGTTGAAATCGAAGCAATCGGCCGGCGGCGACCGGCCGGTGGTGACCGTGACGCGGGCGACGGACCGCAAGCAATATCAGGTTCAGACGGGAACGGTCGACGAGTCGGCGTTCGCCGCGGATGAGAGCGTGCCGCCAAAGGATGAGACGGCGCAGACGGCGCCCGGAGAGAGCGGCGGCACCGGCATCGGTGCGCGCCCTGGCGTGTTCCCCTTCGGCTTGCCGTTTCCGACCGCGCGCGCCGACATCAAGCCACCGGCCATGGTCTCGCCGGTTCCGAGGGGGCCGCAATGAGCCCGCGCGAGGTCCGCGGCAAGCGGACCCGCGCAGATTTGAGACGTGCTGGGGTGGAAACAACAATTGGGTCGCAATCGTGTTGGTGGATTTGAATAAGGTTCTGGGGGAGGTCGGCCGCACGCTCACGCATGTGGGCGAAGCGCCGTCGGCACGGACCTGGCGGCTTGCCGTTCTCGCGCTGGCGCTGCTGCTGGCAGCCTTTATCTTCGGGCCTGGAAGCGAGCCGGCGGCGGCCAGTGCCCTGCGCCAGGTCCAGACCAACGGCGGCATGACCGAGCTGCAGGTCACCGTCAACAAGGCGGAGACGCTGTCGGCGGATCAGGACTTTTCCGAGGTCCTCGTCGGCAATCCCGAAATCGCCGACGTCGTGGCACTGACCAGCAAATCCCTCTACGTGCTGGGCAAAAAGGTCGGCACCACCGGCATCTCGCTTCTGAGCTCGGACAAGCGCGTGATGGCGGTGATCAACGTGGAGGTCTCCTACGACGTCAGGGGTCTCAAGGCGCGCATCGCCGAGCATGCGCCCGGCAGCAACGTCGACGTCAGCTCCGTCAACGGCCAGATCCTGCTCACGGGAACGGTGCGGGACACGGTCATGCTCTCGCGCGTGTTGGCGATCGCCGATCAGGTGGCGCCCAAGGCCGTCACCAACGCCATGAGCGTGCGCGGCTCGCAGCAGGTTCTGCTCGAGGTTCGCTTCGTCGAGGCCAATCGCGATTCGACGCGCGACCTCGGCGTCGGCTGGCAGGTTCTGGGGAGCCGCTTCGGCGGCGCCACCGGTATTCCCTTCACGCCAGGGCAGACGGCAACCGGTGGGGTTCCCCTCATCGGCCTCCTTGGCAACAACATACCTTTCGGTGCCGCCATCGCCCACCTTCTCGAAGGAGGAAACAAGGCCGATGTGATCATCCAGGCGCTCGAGCAGCGCGGGCTGGCACGCCGCCTCGCTGAGCCCAACCTGGTGGCGCTCTCCGGCGATACCGCGAGCTTCCTCGCCGGCGGCGAGTTTCCGTTCCCGGTGCAGGGCAACTACAACACGATCACGATCCAGTTCAAGAAGTTCGGCGTCGGCCTCGCCTTCACCCCAACCGTGCTCGGGGACGGCCTGATCAACCTCAAGATCGAGCCCGAGGTGAGCGAGCTCGATCCCACCAACGCGGTGCAGGTCAGCGGCGTCGAGGTCCCCGGTCTCGTCGTCCGCAGGGCGCAGACCACGCTCGAGCTGCGCGACGGTCAGAGCTTTGTGCTGGCGGGGCTTTTGCAAAGCACCAATTCGACCACTCAGCGCGAGATTCCCTGGATCGGTCAGGTTCCCGTTCTCGGCACGCTCTTCAAGAGCGCCGCTTACCAGAAGAAAGAGACCGACCTCGTCATCATCGTTACGCCGCGACTCGTCAAGCCGGCCCGCCCCGGAGACAAGCTTGCCACCCCGCTCGACGGCCGGGTCGCCGCCAACGATGCCGAGTTCTTCTTGAAGGGTCAGTCGGAGATCAAGGTGGACCGGCCCCCACCGCTCACCGGACACATTCTCGATCTGACGCCCGAAGACGCAGTCATCGATCTGAAGAGGGGCACCAAATGATGTCACGCAATCTCGGCATACCGCTTCTGCTCGTGCTCGTCGGGATCGGCCTCAGCGGCTGCTACGAGGACGATCGCTACCGCTATCTGGCACACAGCGACACCGTCACCCTGGGTGCGGGCAACGCCAACGCCGTCAATGCTGCGACCATGACCGTCGATCCCTGGCCGCCCGAGAGCCGCAACGCCCAGATCGATCAGGACGGCAAGCGCGCGGCGATCGCGATGAAGCGCTACGAGACCAACACCAGCATCAAGCCGCAGGGTTTGACGACGACCGACAAGGCGTACGGCACTGACAGTGGCAACGGCGACGGGCCGGCCGTCGATCACTAGCGGGGCGAGGTAGAAGGACCGATCGGGCAATTGCAATGATTGCGGAGAAGATGACGGTTGCGGACGGCCTGGGGCTCGTCGCGCTGGTCAGCCCCGATGCAGATCTGCATCAACGGCTGCGCGCGGCGTTCAAGGACGGCCGGCGCGCCAGCTTCATCGCCATCCAGGGGTCGATCGACGAGGTCGAACCGCATCTTGCTGCAACGAGCGGCCCCTCGGTGCTGGTCGTCGACCTGCAGCGCGACAGCCACGCGGCCATTGCCTCGCTCGGCGCCCTGCGCGCCAACGGCTTTGGTGGCGCCATCGTCACCATCTCGCACGACCTCGATGAGCCGGCCGTACGCGGCATGCTGCGCTTGTCGGTCTCCGACTGGCTGCCCGGCAACGCTCCGATCCAAGAGATCATGCGGGCTTGCGAGCAGGCCCTAACCGATCAGGAGGTGCGCCTTGCGTCCGAGCCGGTCACGGCCGCGCGTTGCGTCTCGTTCGTCCCCGCGGCGGGAGGCGTCGGCAACACGACGCTGGCCATCCAGACGGCCTTCCTGCTAGCCGGCCGCAAGCAGCAGTTCCGCTCCACCTGTCTCATCGATCTCAATTTCCGCACGGGTGTGTTGGCCGACTATCTCGATCTGGCGCCGAGCTTCGACGTCAACGCCGTCTCCTTGAGCCCGCATCGGCTCGACGCGCGGCTTCTGGAGGTGATGCTGTCGCGTCACCCGTCGGGGATCGCCGTGCTCGCCGCGCCGCGCTCGCCGACCTCGCCCCATATTCTCGACGAGGCGTTCGTTGCGCGCCTCTTGGGCTTGGCTTCGGAGATGTTCGCCAACATCGTGATCGACATGCCGCAGACGTGGATGCCCTGGTCGGAGTGCGTCGTGGCGGGATCGGACCAGGTTTTCGTCGTCACCGAGTTCACCGTGCCGGCCCTGCGCAAGTCGCGCCAGCTGATGGAGGAGATGCTGCCGCAGCTGGCGGAGGGCGTGGACGCGCGCGTCATCGTCAACAAGGCGCACGAGCAGCTCTTGGGCGGGGGCCTCAGGAAGAGCGACGTGGGCGAGCTGTTGGGCGATTACCTCGGCGGCTTCGTGTCGGAGGACAAGGCGCTGGTGCGCGACGCCATCAATCGCGGCCAGCCGCTGAGCTCGGGCAAGTCGTCCAATCGGCTGGCACGCGAGCTCGCCAAGATCATTGCACCCCCGAGCCCTGGCAAGGGGGAGCCGTCGCCGATCGGTTTGCCCGATCCAATGGCCGCAGCGTCCAGGCAGTAGTTGGTCAGAAGTGATGACAGTCTATGCGTTTCATAAAGCGTAGTTCCAATGGCAACGGTGCCGCGACGGGCGCGCACGCCGGCGAGCTTCCGTTGGCGCTGGCCGAGAGCGTGCTGCCTGGCCGCAACGGCAACGGCAAAGCCGAGGCGCCAAGCGCCAGCCTGCTGCAGAAGCCGGAGCTGATCGACGCCAAGGTGCGGCTGCACCGCAAGCTCATCGACGAGCTCAATTTGTCGTTGATCGACAAGATCTCGCCCACCGAGCTGCGCGAGCAGGTCTACGACGTGATCTCCGACCACGTGCTGTCCGAGCGCATACCGCTCAACGCGCTCGAGCTCGACGCCTTCGTCAATGAGGTCATGGACGAGCTCACGGGCCTCGGCCCCATCGAGCCCTTCCTCAAGGACCCGACCGTCTCCGACATCCTGATCAACACGCACGAGCACGTCTACGTGGAGCGGTTCGGCCAATTGGAGGCCGTTCCCGTCCGCTTCAAGGACGAGGCGCATGTCCTGCGCATCGCCAACAAGATCGTCTCCGCCGTGGGGCGCCGCGTCGATGAATCGCAGCCGATGGTCGATGCGCGTCTGCTCGACGGGTCGCGCGTCAACGTGGCGATCCGCCCGGTCGCCGTCGACGGCCCGCTCGTCTCCATCCGCAAGTTCGTCAAGCACGCCTACGACCTCGAGAGCCTAATCGCCATCGGAACGCTGGCGCCTGCCATGGCCCAAGTTCTGAGCGAGGCGGTGCGGGCGCGGCTGTCGATCGTCATCTCCGGCGGCACCGGCTCGGGCAAGACCACCTTCCTCAACGCGCTCTCGCGCTCCATCTCGAACAAGGAGCGGCTGATCACCATCGAGGACGCGGCCGAGCTGCAGCTGCAGCAGCCGCACGTCGGCCGGCTCGAGACGCGCCCGCCCAACATCGAAGGCGACGGCGAGATCCGCCAGCGCGAGCTCGTCAAGAACGCGCTGCGCATGCGGCCCGACCGCATCATCGTCGGCGAGGTGCGCGGCGAGGAGGCCTTCGACATGCTGCAGGCCATGAGCACCGGCCACGAAGGCTCGATGACCACCATTCACGCCAACAGCCCCCGCGACTTCGTGGTGCGGCTCGAGCAGATGGTCGGCATGGCCGGCTACAAGATGACGGAATCGACCATCCGCTCCCACATCGCCTCGGCGATCAAGATCATCGTGCAGCTGCAGCGCTTCCCCGACGGCAAGCGCCGGGTGACGAGCATCAGCGAGATCACCGGCATGGAAGGCCAGGTGGTGCAGATGCAGGAGCTCTATGGCTTCGTGATCACCCAGCCCTATCGCGACGGTAGCGTCAACGGCGAGTACCGGGCGACGGGGCTCAGACCGTCCTTCCTGGAGGCACTGCTCATCAACGGCGCCGAGATTCCCGAGGCCGCCTTCCATCCCGGAGTGCGCCTATGATGAACGTCGATCTCGGCGCGGCATCGGGCTACCTCCTCTTCGCCCTGATCTTTGCCGCCTACTTTCTCGCCCTCGAGGCGATCTTCATGGGCTTCTCCCGGCGCGCCTCGCTGCGCGGGGCGGTCTTGAAGCGCCTGTCGGCGAGGGACCGCCCGGACGGCAACGAACGCGCCGCCCTCATCAAGGTGCGTCAGCGGCGCAGCCTGTCGCCCGACGGCGACTTCATCATGCCCATGATCTGGCTCAATCGCCTCATCGCGCAATCGGGCATCAAGCTGGGCGTCGCAGGTTTTCCGGCCATTCTCGTGTTCCTCACCATCGGGATTGCCGTGCTGACGCTGCTCTTGAGCGGCAACCTGCTGCTTGGCGTGGGGCTCGGCATTGTCGTCGGCGTGGGCGCCCCGATCCTGGTGCTCCAGTATCTGCGCGGACGGCGGCTGGGCAAATTCGAGCAGAACCTGCCCGAGGCCATCGACACCCTGGTGCGAAGCCTGCGCGCCGGCCACCCCGTGCAGGCGGCGATCCGGATGGTCGTGCGCGAGCTTCCCGATCCGATCGGCACCGAGTTCGCCATCGTCGCCGATGAGCTCACCTATGGGCTCGATCTGGAGACGGCCATGAAGAACTTGCACCGGCGCGTCGGGCAGCAGGATCTCGGCCTGCTCGTCGCCGCCGTCGGACTGCAGGGAAAGACCGGCGGCAACCTGGCGGAGATCCTCGGCAACCTGTCGGGCCTCATCCGCGATCGCCTGCGCATGCGCCTCAAGGTCAAGGCGCTGTCGGCGGAAGCGCGTTTCTCCGCGGTGATCCTCAGCATCCTTCCCGTCGGGCTCTTCGCTCTGCTCTGGGTCATTGCTCCCAACTACTACGGGGCGGTGTGGGAGGAGCCGATCACCAAGCCGCTGCTCGTCGGCGCGGCCTTTTGGATGATGCTCGGCAACGTCGTCATGTATCGCATGGTGAGGTTTGAGATCTGATGCAGGCGGGCGGTCAACATCTTGCGGGCATGCTGCAGTTCCTCGATGGGAACATGCTCATGCTGATCGCGGCGCTGACGTTCGGGTCGGTGTTTCTCGGCGCGCTCGCCATCATGCAGGTCGCCGAGGGGCGCCAGGCGGTCAGGCGGCGCGCCATCGCCTACAACCCGGCGAGCCGTCCCGCGCCCGTGCTCGAAAGCTTCGGCAGAGGCGGCGCGCCGGCTCGGCCAGCACCTGCCGGCGGACTTCGAGCGCACCGCGGAGCTTCTCTTCTCGATCGAGAAGGTGGGGGGCAAGGACAAGCAGGTCAGCAAGATCAGGCGCGAGCTGGTGACAGCGGGCTTCTTCCGGGCGGACGCCGTCTTCTGGTACTACGTGGTGCGCTTCGCCATGGCGACGTCCTACGCGCTCTCCGCGTTCGGGATGCTGGTGCGCTTCATGCCGACCGCGCCTGTGTTCACGACGGCCTGTCTCACGGCAGCGGGAGCCTGCCTCGGACTCATCATTCCCAGCATCTACCTGCGCTCGCGCCAGAAGAAGCTGCAGCGCCAATGCCGCAACGGCTTTCCCAACTTTCTCGACCTTCTGGTCGTTTCCTCCGAGAGCGGGCTGGCGCCGCGCGCCGGCATCGAGCGCGTCAGCCGCGAGATCGCGGTGACGCACCCCTACCTCGGCGCCAACCTGTTCCTGATGAGCCTGGAGCTGCGCGCCGGCATGCCGCTCGCGGAAGCCGTCGAGGCGCTGAGCCGGCGCGTGCAGATCGACGAGGTGCGCAGCCTCGGTGCGCTGCTGCGCCAGACCGAGGAGCTCGGCACCAAGCTTTCCGATGCGCTGCGCGTGTTCAGCGAGGAGATGCGCGCGCGCCGGCTCCTCAAGGCAGAGGAGAAGGCGCATGCGCTTCCGGTGAAGCTCGTGCTGCCGCTCGCGTTATTCGTGTTCCCGGTCTTGATGGTTGTCGTCATGCTGCCGGTGTTGATCAGAATCCAGCACGCGTTTCTCTAGCCGGGAGGACGCGAACGATGGGGGGAAGTAAAATGAACGGCTCGCTAAAGCGCATCGGCGCCGCCGCTTTTGTGGCGCTCTTCGCGCTTGCCGGCTGCAGCGCTCTTCCTCCGGAGTACAGGGTCGATCCGCTGCGCGATCTTCCCACCTACGGCGCGCTGCCCGCGGAGACGCAGACCCAGAAGGGCAAGCGCTACTATCGCGACGGCGACTACGGGCTGGCGGAGAAGTCGTTCCGCAAGGCGGTCGAGGAGGACCACAACGACGCCGAGGGGTGGCTGGGGCTGGCTGCGTCTTACGACCGCCTGAAGCGCTTCGATCTCGCCGACCGCGCCTACGACGTTGTCATCAAGCTCGTCGGCTACACGCCGACCGTGCTCAACAACCTCGGCTACCATCAGCTCTTGCTCGGCAACCGCGATGCCGCCAAGAAGGATCTCGTCGCCGCGCAAAACGGCGATCCCAAAAACCCCTTCATCCAAAACAACCTGCTCTTGATGGCCGACCCCGACCACGCGCCCGATCCGTGGGAGGCAGCGGTCGAGCCGCAATGAGGCGGCACGCTGTGCGCGTCTACCGTGCCAGTTGCGAAAGGTCGGCGTTGTAGAGCATCGACATTTTGGGGGTCGTGACCTCGGCAATGCGCCGCAGGGTGGCGAGCAGCTCCAGCGCGGGTTTCAGCTGCGCCGCCGCGATCGGGTCCGGCATCTTCTTGAGGATCTTCAAATTCTCGTCGAGCGCGCTGGCGCTGACCCCGATGTCGGCGAAACCCATGGATCCGGCCGTGCCCTTCAGCTGGTGCGTGATGCCCTGCGCCTCGATCACCTGAGCGACGGGCAGCGCGCCTTGTCCGTCCGCCGGGGTGAGCAGCCTCGTGACCGTCGCCAGCTGCTCCACGAGATTGGCGAGGTGCCTCTCGATCAGGGTGCGGAGCTGCTCCTGCATCGTCATGATGCAATCGCCGTCTTCTTTGCCTGGTTTGCCCGGCTCTGGCGCCAGATCTCGCGCACGCGGTCGGGAAGCGTGATGGGATCGAACGGTTTGGGGATCACGTCGACGGCCCCCAGGGCGCGATAGCGGTCGGTCTCGTGCTTCATGGCTTTGGCCGTCATGAAGACGATGGGTGTCTCGGCGAGCTTCGGGATCGCGCGCAGGCGCTTGAACGTCTCGATGCCGTCCATGCCGGGCATCATCACGTCGAGGATGATGAGGTCGGGATCGAAGTCGGGCGTGCGGTCGAGGGCCTCGGGCCCGCTCGCACACACGTCCAGCTCGTAGCCGCCGAGCTCCTTCAGCGCGAACTCGGTGATCGAGCGGATGTCGGGCTCGTCCTCGACGTAGGTGAGACGGCGGAGCTTGTCTGTCATAGCGCCCTTTCCCGATGCCGCGGCTCTGTTGGTGTGGTGTGGCCGCGTCGGATGCGTCTGCTAGCGACTAGACCCAAACAGTCTCAATAAATCTTCAACGAAGGCACTAAACATGCGCGCAACTGCACGAGGTTGCGAAGCCTGACCGCTGCCGGCGAAAGCTCATCTCACGTCTATCGCGAGCCCGCCCAGCTCGACTGTGGCCGTTGCTTCTTTGCCCGAGGCCCCTCGTTCTGTGGGCTCTCGGCGCTCGCCGCCGCCGGCTCCACCATCGGCAGATCGATAAAGAACGTCGTTCCCTTTCCGACCGCGGTCTTGAAGCCGACCTTGCCGCTATGAGCCTCGGCGATCGCCTTGGTGATGGAGAGGCCGAGCCCGCTGCCGCCGCGGCGGCGCGCGTCGGTGGAATCAGCCTGCGCGAACCTGGAGAAGATGCGGTCGCGGAAATCCTCGGGGATGCCGTCGCCCTTGTCGGCAACGCTGATGCGCACCCGTCCGTCTTTCTTCTTGGCCGAAAGTACGATGGAAGCGCCCTTGGGCGAGAATTTCGCGGCGTTCGAGATCAGGTTTGCCAGCGCCTGCTCGATGCGGTCCGGGTCGCCCCGGACGGCGATGCCCTGCGGGACCCTTGCAACCTTGATGGTGACGTCGAGCTGCTCGGCGTAGGCCGCATTGGCGCGCGCCGACTCGTAGAGCAGCATGGAGACGTCGAGCTCCTGGAACACGAAGCGCAAGCTGCCCGACTTGATCTTCTCCATGTCGAGGATGTCGTTGATGAGCCGGATCAGTCGCGCGCTGTTGGAGTAGGCGATGTTGATCAGCGGCTTGGCGTTGGCCGGCGTCATGCCCAGACGGTCGCTCTTGAGAATTGCCAGGGCGCCGTTGATCGAGGTCAGCGGCGTGCGCAGCTCGTGGCTCACCGTCGACACGAACTCGCCCTTTATTCGCTCCAGCTTCAGCTGGTTCTCCAGATCCTCGTAGCGCTTGCGCTCCGACAGGTCGGTGAGCATGACGACGAAGTTGCGCCCCTTGCCGGAGATGTGCACCTTGCTCACCGAGATTTCGGCCGCAAACGTCTTGCCGTCCTCGCGCTTTGCCAGGATCTCGCGCGGCTTGCCGATGATCTCGCCCTCGCCGCTCGTCCCGAACAAGCTGTCGACGTAGCTGTCTTGCGTCAGCATCGACAGCTGCCCTCCCTCCAATGCGGAGGGCAGGTACCCGAACAGGTGGGTGGTGGCGTGGTTCACCTGCAGGATCCGTCCGTGCTCATCGACTGAGATGATGGCGCTGGTGGCGCTGTTCACGATTGCCTCGATGCGCGCCCGTGCGTCATGCAAACGCTGCTCGCGGCTCTTCACCGCGTCCTGCATGACGATGAAGGCGTTGGCGAGCTCGGCCACCATCTTGTCGTCGCCCTTCTCGACGCGGACGTTTTCGTCGAGCCTGCCATGCGCCAGCCGCTTCGCCGCCTCGGTGAGACGCGCGATCGGACGCGTAATCCGGCGCGCAAGCAGCCAGGCTGCGAGCAGCGTGAGGGCGATCAGCCCCAACAAGATTGCCGCCAGCATGCGCTGAAATCTGAACATGGAGTCGATCAAGACATGGGTGTTGATGACCCCCAGGATGACCCAGGTGCGCTTGGAGGCGCCCGAGCCGGCCGACACGCACAGCGTGCGCGCGACGTGGTCCTTGTCCTTGTAGGACCCGCTCTCGGGATAGACGGTCGCCTGGGAGCTGAGTGCCGGGGTGTTGGGCGTGCCCGCTTGCGCTTGGGGCGCTCGTTTGGCGGGCGCAGCCGCGCTGTGCGCGAACGCGGGAGCGAGCCAGGGCATGTCGTCCTGGATGCGGGCATGGTGCTTGGCGCCGGGCCCGGCCGACCTCTGGGCATCGGGGTTGAGGATGTAGGTGCCGTCGAGCGTCGTCATGTAGAGCTTGGAGACGGAATCGTTGAAGCTCTTGAGGCGGGCGATCATGCGCGCGCAATCGAGCGTGATCTTGATGATCCCGAATTTCTCGCCGTTCGATGTCGTGATGGCGGTCGCGATCTGGATGACGGGCGGACCGGCGGCGGCGGCCGGCATGAAGTCGGAGATATAGGGAGCGCCGGCTGGTTGCTTGATCGCGTCCTGGAAGAAGGCAGTGTCGCCTTCGTGCGCCAGGTCGTGCCCCACGACGCGAATGCTTCCGACCTTGTCCCTTTCGACCTTGACGATCTCGCGGCCCTGGTCGGCGACGCCGACGAGTTCGACGACGAGGTAGCTCTTATCCGCCGCGAGCATCGCTGCGAAATAGTCGGCGAGTCGCCGCTTCCATTCCGCCATCGCAACGCCGTCGACGGGATCGATGCCGCCGCTCTCGACCGAGCGCACGAGGCCCTTCATGGTCGCCGTCGACACGGCGACGTCCTCGTCGTCGATCGCCGTCTTGATGTCGTCGTGGAGCTTTTGGGCGACCTCGGATACGCCATTGATCAGGCGGTCGCCCTCGCGCGAGGTGATCGCCTGTTCGGCGGCGCGCTGCACCAGAATGCCGAAGGCTCCGGTCGCAGCAACGACCAGCGCTACTGCCAGGCCGGCAATCTTGCTCGTGAGCGACATAGCCTCAAGTCGGTCTGAAAAGGCGTCTTAGCTTTTTCAGTAAAAGCGAGGCTCATAAGATCTCGACAAGAAACACCCCCAAAAAAGTATGAAATTTGAACACAGAGCATTGAGCTTTCGAGAGCGCTCAGGGGTGCCAGCCGTAGAGCCAGTCGTAGCGGGCCATGACGCGCTCGGGTGGGCTCACGCGCAAGACGAGGTCGCGCGCCCGGGCGAGCGCGCCTGCGAGGTGATAGATGCGGCCGTTCTGTGCCGAGGCCTTCGCGACCCGCAACGCGCGCGGGCGGCGGCGGGCCTCATACGACCTCATGGCGCCGGCGATGTCGTGACCGGACAGCGCCACGGCGTCGGCCAGCACCACCGCATCCTCGAGCGCCAGCACGCCGCCTTGCGCGAGAAACGGCACGATGGCGTGCGCGGCGTCGCCCAACAGCGCCACCGGCCCGAGGGTCCAGGTTGGTAGCGGCGGCAGCGTATTGAGCGCCCATCGCCGCCAGGTCGGTGCCGCGGTCACCAGATTGCGCAAGCTCGGTGCGCACGGCGGCAAGCGCTCGCACACCCACGTGGGCGATACCGGCGCGCTCCAGTCGTCTCTGTCATCGTGCGCGTCGGCGACGATGACCACGACGGCGAGCTCGGCCCCGCCCGACACCGGATAGTGCACGACGTGCGCATCGGGAAAGAGCCAGATGCCGACCTCCGGATGGCGGAGCGCGGGCGCCACTTGATCGAGTGCGAGCACGCTGCGTGCCGCGCACTTGCCGGCAAAGCGCGGCGTGGTTTCAGGCAACGTCACGGCGCGGACGGTGGACCACAGGCCGTCGGCGCCGATAAGCGCCCGTCCCGTCCAGGTCTCACCCGTCTTGGAGGCGACGGCGACCGCGTCGTCCGCCACCGCCACCTCCGATACCGCGGCCCCCGTCGTCAGCGAAACGAGTGGCTCCATCCGCGCGGCCTCAGCCAGCACCGCGTGCAGGTCGCCCCGGTGCACGACCCAATAGGGCGCGCCGTGGCGCTCGGCGATCCAGCGCCCGAGCGGCAGCCGGGCCAGCTCCGCGCCGCTGGCGCCGGCGCGCACGGCAATGGCCTCGGGCACGCCCACGTGCGGGCGCAGTGCCTCGGCAAGCCCAAGGGCCTCAAGGATGCGGGTTCCGTTGGGGCCGATCTGGATGCCGGCGCCTTCGGCGCTGAACTCGGGTCGCTGCTCCAGGACGTGGGCGGCAATGCCCTTGCGCGCCAGCGCCAGCGCCGTGGCAAGGCCGCCGATACCGCCTCCCGCGATCAGCACAGGATCGCCCTTGCGGGCTTGCGCCAGCGCCGCCGTCGCGCGTTCGCCTGCGTCGGACTGGGGAACGCTCATGTCACGAGACCGGAACGGCGCGACGCGTCAGGTGAAGTCCTCGACCAGGTTCACGAGGCACCCCACGGGATCGCTCTGATCGGCTGAGAGGCGCGGATCGTAGATGTAGAGCGTCGAGCAATAGGGGCACAGGATCTGCCCGTCGTCGCCCATGTCGAGATAGACGTGGGGATGATCGAAGGGTGGCCGCGCGCCCATGCAGTTGAGCTCGCGCACGCCGATGAAGATCTTCTCCACGCCCTGGTCGTTGGCGAGGTGGGGGACAACGCTCTCGCTCATCGCATCTGCCCTGCTTTGAGTTTTGCGGATCGGGCCGCAACCATAGCCGCGTGCGCTGCGAAATGATAGGGGTTGGCGCTTGCGCAACATGGCACGCTGGCGAGAGGGCTGGTCCTGGTGCAGACGTTCGATTCAGATGGTGTCGAGATCGCCTTCCTCGACGAAGGTCACGGCGACCCGGTGCTTCTCATCCACGGGTTCGCCTCCAACGTCGCCACCAACTGGATCGATCCCGGTTGGGTCAAGACACTGACCGCGGCGGGCTATCGCGTCATCGCCTTCGACAACCGCGGCCACGGAGAGAGCGCCAAGCTCTATTCGCTCGACGACTACGGCGCGCCGTTGATGGCGGAGGACGCGCGCCGTTTGCTCGATCATCTGCAGATCGAACGCGCCGACGTCATGGGCTACTCCATGGGCGCGCGCATCGCCGCGTTCTTGGCGCTCGCCCATCCCGAGCGGGTGAGGAGCCTCATCTTCGGCGGGCTCGGCCTCAACATGGTGCGCGGGGTCGCCGGCACCGGCCCCGTGGCGCGCGCGCTCGAGGCAGCCAGCATCGACGAGGTGGTGAACCCGACCGCGCGCACCTTCCGCGCCTTCGCCGAGCAGACGGGAAGCGACTTGAAGGCGCTCGCTGCCTGCATCCGCTCCGCCCGTGCGCCCATCACGGCCGACGACGTCGCCCGCATTCGCTGTCCGGTGCTGATCGTGGTGGGTGAGCTCGACGTGATCGGTGGCTCGGGGGCAGCGCTTGCCGACCTCATCCCCGGCGCGCGCGCGCTCGAGATTGCGGGGCGCGATCACATGAAGGCGGTGGGCGACCGCGCCTATAAGGAGGCGGTCTTGGGCTTTCTGGCCGCGCGCGCGTGAGGGCTTCTGAAAATACGAGGCCCCGGCGACCATCCACCGGATCTCGAAAGACAAACGCGGGGTTGCCAGGAGACCGATAGAGGACCCAAGCCGGGGCCAAGACGCAGTACACACTCAGGTACGCAACGCTTACGCATGAACTAGAGCATCGCTCACACCGAGGGCTCGAAAACATCGAGCAGAGAGACGCTTAACAAGAGATCCTGACATCATTCTGTCAAATATGCCCGCCGCCACATTCTAGTTGTGGATAAGTCGCGAGCGTCCTGTGCGCATTGCCACAAATTACGCAGCCCACGGTCGCAAATCGGCCGGAAAGGCCAAGTCTTTTCGGGGCGGGCAAGATGGGAATTCACACCTCGTTAGGGTTAGCGCAATTAACGTTCCGGTCCATGGTTCCCATCCGCGTCCCTGCCCGCGTCCGCGTCGTCATCGCCAGCCTTGGCTTGGCGCTGCTTTCGGCCTGCAGCGGCGGCCCCGATTTCATTGTCAAGAACGAGCCCAGGCTCGTTGACGAGGAGCAAGCCTGCCTCGCCTCCGGCACCGTGCGCGAGACCGGGTTCATCCATAAGGCGTCCCTGGGCGGTCCGAGCGTGTGCGGGGCCGAGCGGCCCTTCGAGATGGCGGCGGCAGACGGGGGCCGCGTGCTGTTGAAGCCCGCGGCGTACTTGCGCTGCCCCATGATCCCCCAGGTCGACCGCTGGGTCGTCAATGTCATCGAGCCCGCCGCGCGCCGCAGCTACGGGGCATCCTTGGCCGAGATCACGGTGTTGGGATCCTACTCCTGCCGCCCGATCAACAACGTCTCCGGCGGCTATCTCTCCGAGCACGGGCGCGCCAACGCGCTCGACGTCTCAGCCTTCACGCTGACGGACGGCACGCGCATAACCGTAAAGCGAGGATGGCACGGCGACCGGCGCCAGCGCGCCTTCCTGCAGGCGGTGCACGACGGGGCCTGCGCCCAGTTCTCCACCGTGCTGGGCCCCGACTACAATTCCTACCATCACGACCACTTCCACGTTGACCTCGCATACCGCGGCCCCGACGGCCTGCGCACCGTGTGCAAGTGATGGTCTAGGACTTCAGTCGACAACCCCCTCACCTGGTTTGCCATGTGACTTGCTTCTTACGTCGCAAGTCACGGCAAACCGCCCTCTCCCCCCGGGAGAGGGGACGAGGCTGCGGCGATCGCAACCGCGCCTCTCCCAGAGGGAGAGGTCGTGAGCTCAGCGTTGAGCTGAGCGAGCGGGTGAGGGGGGATGCCCTTCAGCGGTTTGGCTCGTGACGATTCAATCGCCGAAAGGCCGGTCTAATCGTCGTCGTCGTCGCAGGCGACGGGGAACTCGCTGTCGGGCTCCCAGCAGACGAATTGGGGTTGTAGCCTGGCGCTCGCTTGGCCGACCGTCGCCGCAACGGCGAGCAACGTGGCGATAAGGAGCAGGAACGGCCGCACGGCAAAGCCTCCTCACGCAAGGCAAAGGCAGGCGTAATCCTACGGCCTTTCAGTGGTTGGCGCCAGCACGCGGGACCGGGCTTGCGCCGGGGATCTGGGTTGCACCCCGCGCCGACCCGAGCTGCTCCTTGGCCTTCTCGGCGAAGAAGCTGCGCGCCGCCGCGATGTCGGTCTCAGCCATCGCCGCGACGGTGCGCGCGCGCAGGGCCCGAAACTCGTCCACACTGAGAGTGCCGAGCTTGAAGCGCTGCGCGTACTGCAGCGCGACGAGCCCCGGTCCGTATTCGGCGCGCGCGTACTTGAAGACGTTGAACTCCATGACGTCGCTGCCGGGCGCCCAGGTCAGGTAGTCGATGATCGCATCGCCGCTCTTCTTGTTCTCGAGCACCGCGTAGTTGGCGTCGGGGTTGGCCTCCTTGGTGGCCTTGCCGACCTCCTGCGCCATCAGCGCCGGGTCGTCGCCCGCTTCCGGGAACACGTAGTAGGCGAACACCTTCGTCCACTCGTCGACGCTCTCGCCTTCGAGCGTGAACTCTGCAAGACCGTCGCCCGGCCGTCCGTTGGCGAGCTTGTCCTGGGTCTGGTAGTCGAGGTGATAGCGCTGGCCGCCGAACTCGACGGTCGGAGCATCGGCGCGCGCCAGCGTCGCCGCGGCGAGCACGCTGAGAACGATGAGGGGCGTGCGCATGTGTCCTCGCTCTTGGTTAGGACCTGAAGCCGAGGTCGCCTTCGGCAAGGATGCGATCGAAGGGCTCGGCCTCGCTCTTGACCTTGTAGAGGGTGCTGCCGTTGTCGAGCTGCAACAGCTCCTCGACGCGAAAGGTCGCTGCTCCGTCGCGGGTCGTCGTCGCAATGTGCGGCAGATGAACGATCGCTCCGACATCCAGCGTGCGCTTCGACATGCGTTCGGCTCGCCTTGTTGAGAGGAAGCACGCGTGCCACCCGCCCGGGCAGGCGTCACGCAACGGTTCAACTCACTAGGGACACAAGCTAAAGAGACCGTGTCTCTCGCCGTGACAAATCTATCGAGCCCGCACGCTGGCACTTTTCGCCGCCTACGGGTTGCGGCCTCATTCGGGTCGGGTTAGTTAAGGACCGCGATCCCGGCCTCATTGGCGTGCCGGGTTCGGCAAGACGTACGGCCTCGCCCATTTCCACTGGACGAGGGCGCCCCAAGAGCTGCCTCAACCATCGGTCGCAAGGCTCTACGTCGGCCCTTAAGCAAATCCCACATCGAGACCCGAACCAGCGACGCCCGAAATCGTTAGTGCAACGCCATTCATGGTCCGCGCGGCGGCGGATCGCTCACGCTGAACTCTTCTGGGGAGGCCCGCATGCCCTCATTGCCATCCGCCAAAGCCGACGTCGGATACCCCGCCGGCCCGCACATCGCGAGCCTGCAGGATAGGTTGCGCGCAAGCCGCGCGCTGTCGCTCGATCTTTCCGCGCCCTTGAGCGACGAGGACCAGACCGTCCAGGCGATGGAGGACGCGAGCCCCACCAAGTGGCATCTCGCGCACACGACCTGGTTCTACGAGGCCTTCGTGCTGAGGGCGCATCTGCCGGGCTATGCGCCCTTCTCCGACGACTTCGACTACTGCTTCAACTCCTACTACGAGACCAAAGGCGACCGGCATCCGCGCCCGCGGCGCGGCCTGCTCACGCGTCCGTCGGCGGCACAGGTGCGCGACTACCGCGCCCACGTCGACGAGGCCTTGGGCCGCTTGTTTGCCGAAGGCATCACCGCCGACGCCTCCGATGCCGTCGGTTCGCTGCTCGAGCTCGGCATCAATCACGAGCAGCAGCATCAGGAGCTGTTGCTCACCGACATCCTCAGCCTCTTTGCCGCCAATCCGCTGCGCCCCGCGTACCGGCAGCCGCAGCCCAAACCCGAGGGGGTGAGCGAGGCAGCGCCCGTTCAATGGGTCACGTTCCCCGGCGGCATCCGCTCGATTGGCCACGACGGCAACGGGTTCTTCTATGACAACGAGGGCCCGCGCCACGAGGTCCTCCTGCGCCCCTTCCGCCTCGCCGACCGCTGCGTCACCAACGGTGAGTGGCTGTCGTTCATCGACGACGGCGGCTACACCGATCCGCTTCTGTGGCTCGCCGACGGCTGGACCACCGTGAAGACGCAAGGCTGGGAGGCCCCGGGCTATTGGGAGAAGCGCGACGGCGCCTGGCACCAGATGACGCTCGAAGGCCTGTTGCCCGTCGATCTGCGCGCGCCCGTCTCGCATGTCAGCTACTACGAGGCCAACGCGTATGCGCGCTGGGCCGACAAGCGTCTGCCGACCGAGTTCGAGTGGGAGGTGGCGAGCGCCGGCTATCCGCTCGATGGCAACGATCTCGCCTCCCATACGCTGCGCCCTCGCCCGCCAAAGCCTGCGGGCGAGGGCCGGCTCAAGCAGCTCTTCGGCGACGTGTGGGAATGGACGGCCTCCGCCTATCAGCCCTACCCCGGCTACCGCGCCGCGCCCGGCGGCATCGGCGAGTACAACGGCAAGTTCATGGTGAGCCAGCAGGTGCTGCGCGGGGGGAGTTGCTTGACGCCCGGCGGGCACATCCGCGCCACCTACCGCAACTTCTTCTTCCCACACCAGCGCTGGCAGTGCATGGGCCTCAGGCTGGCGGAGGACGCGACATGAGGGATACCGCCACCAGCCCCACGATCGCCGAGCAGCACGAGTCTGATTTCGCCAGCGCGCTTCTCGCCGGCCTCACGGCGCCGGTAAAGTCCATCCCCTGCCGCTTTCTCTACGACGCGGCGGGCAGCGCCCTGTTTGAGCGCATCACCGAGCTGCCCGAGTACTATCCGACGCGCACCGAGACCCGCATCCTGCGCGAGCGCTCAGCCGAGATTGCGCAAGATGCCGCCCCCGGCAACGTGCTCATCGAGTTCGGCTCCGGCTCCAGCACCAAGACCGAGCTGTTGCTCGCCGAGATGCACGAGCTCTACGCCTACGTGCCGATCGACATCAGCGCGGCGGCCCTGCGCGACGCGCAAGTGCGCATCAAGCGGCGCTTCCCGCATGTGCGGGTGCTGCCCGTGTGCGGCGACTTCTCGCGCGCCTTGGCCCTCCCCTCCGAGATCGACGGCCGGCCGCGGCTCGGCTTCTTTCCCGGCTCCACCATCGGCAACCTGACCGAGTCCGCGGCGATCAAGCTCCTGGCCAACATGGCGGGCATTCTGGGCTCCGGCGCCCGTCTCATCATCGGTGTCGACCTCAAGAAGGACGTGCGCCGCCTGATCCGCGCCTACGACGACGCCGACGGCGTGACGGCCGCCTTCAATCTCAACCTGTTGAAGCGCGCCAACCGCGAGCTCGACACCGACTTCGACGTCGGCCAGTTCGATCATCTGGCGATCTATGACGAGCCGCCACGGGCGCATCGAGATCTATCTCGTCAGCCAGGCCGAGCAGACGGTGACGGTGCTGGGCGAGCGCATCGCCTTTGCCGCCGGCGAGCGCATCCACACCGAGCATTCGCACAAATACGACATCGACGGTTTCCACGCGCTGGCGGCAAAGGCCGGCTGGCGCCCCATGAAGGTGTGGACCGACGCGGAGGCGCTCTTCAGCGTGCACGTGCTTGAGGCCGCGACGGCAAGTTGAGCGTCGTGACGCGGACGCGCAGGATCCTTCGCGTCAAAACCGCCAAGAGGCGGCGCCCTTGATGGCATTCTCGGTCGCGTTGGCGATCTCGCCGGTATAGGCGGCGCTGAAGCGAAGGCTGTCACTGACGTCGGCATCGATGCCGAGGCCGAGGAGCAGGCTGTCTGGCGCAAGTGGTGCGCCGGTGATGACGAAGGGGCTGGCGCCTCCGGTGAATGCGAGCGTTGCGGCAGGATCGACGTCGCCGAAGGCGTGCTGCCAGCCAAAATACGCATGTGTCCTCAGGATGGCGCCGGGCACGTTGGCGAAGCCCGATACCTTGAGACCGAGCGCCGACAGGGTGGAGGAGAAGTCGTCGCTTGCGCCCGCGAGGGCCGCCGACTCTCCCGTCTCCTGAAAGGCGTCGGTCGCCACGTTGACGAAGGCCGCTCCGGCGAAGGGCTCCAGGCGCAGGACGCTTGAATCCGCCCCGGTAAAGTCGAAGGCATAGCTCGTCTCGGCGAAGGCCTGCGACGTCCCCGCATCGTAGCTTGCTGAGACGGAATCGAAATAGCCCGGGAAGCTCACGTCGCGGTGCGTGGAAAGATCGTTGCGGGAATAGGCGCCGCCCGCGCGCAGCGCCACGCCGCTGGCGAACCGGGCGCCGGCATAGAGGGCGAGATCGAGAGTGTCGCTGCTGCCGGAGGAGGTCAGCGCATCGGCGTCGAAGCTCGATTGACTGGAGCCGATGGCGAAGCCGGCGCGCCAGTCGGGACCGAGGCGCGCGTCCGCGCCGGCGATGAAGCCGTCGATCGTGCGATCGGTGGATGCGGTGTCGGTCGTGCTCCCGGTGGTGCCCCAGCCGCCGTAGACCTCGCCCCAGCCCTGCAGACGATGGCCGGTGGCACCGGTAACGATGGCCTCGTTCAGGTGCCCGAGAACGGCGCTGCGCACGTAGCGTGATTGTTCCACGAGCGCGCTCTCGATCGTGGGGTGGATCTCGCCCGAGAGCGCGTCGAGCGCATTGCCCGCTGCCGCCAGACTGAGCCCCAGGAACGCCGAAGGGATCGGTCCCGCGAGGGGAAGCTGCCCGAGCGCGGCGACGGTCGCGTTCTGGTTCTGCGTGGTGGCGGCGGCGCTGAAGGGAATGCTACTGCGGCTCAGATCGACCGTGATCGCATTGGCACCCGTCGTCATCGCCGCGGACAGGAACGGAACAGCACCGCTCAGCGTCCCGAATTCGGGGGCCGAGAACGAGAATGTCCCGGTGATCCCCCCACGGCGGTCAACACCGTGTAGCTGCCGATGCCGGGCGTCTCGCCGGCCACCGGAATGGCGCGCAGCGCCCCGCCCGTGATGGTCGCCTGGCCGGTGATGGCGACGAGATCGCTGTGGCCCGGAGCGCCGATCTCCGCCTCATAGGTCGAGCCCGCCGCGAACCCGGCATCGCCCGTGACCACCATCGTGCCAATCGAATGCCCGGGCGCGATCGTCGCGTTGGTGCCCGCCGTCAAGGTGCCGATGGCGCCGTTGCCGCCCAAGGTGCCGTCGCTGAGCGCGATCGGCGCCGGCGTGCTGCCGTCGACATAGAGGGTGAGGCCGTGTGCCGTTATGGGGCCGGTATTGGTGCTGATCCCCGTGAGGCTCAGCGAGCCCCCTCCTGCGAGTGTCAGCGGGGCCGAGCCCGACAGCGTCCCGGAAAGGGTGACGCTGCCCAGGGCGTCGATGGTCGAGGGCCCGCCGATGAAGATGGCGCGCGAGGACGAGAAGCCGTTGTCGAGGCCGAGGTCGCCGTAAAGGGCGATCGCGCCGGGCCGCCCTAGCTCGCTGTCGTCGTGCGCCGTATGGCTGCCGGTGATCCACGTCGAGAGTGGAGAGAAGTAGGCATATCCGTTCACGGCGTCATAGGCGATGGCGTAGCTGTAATAGAACGCTGCTCCCGAGTTGTCGCCCTCCGGTTTCCCCTCGGCTTTCTTCAATACGCTGAACCTGTCGGACCAAGGCGTGTCACCCGCCGTGTAGGTCACGCTGTATGTCACGGCGCCGGATTGGACGTCGATCGTAACGGTATCGCCTTTGGGGACGACGTATTGATCGGCGGTGTTCGGCAGATAGAACAATCCCTCCGAAGCTCCGGTATCGAACGAGGTGGGCTGGCAACGCGGAGTCCCGCCGTTGAGGGCGAAGCAGGCGTTGATCGATTTGATCTCCCAGAGCTGGGTCGCGCCATCCTGGTTGCCCGGATTTGAGGTCGGCACGGTGAACTGTGCCGATTGAGGGAACCCATCGATGAGACTTGGCGTGATGCCGGCAATGATGGACGGCGTCGGGCCGTCGGCCGCCACCAGGTAGCCCGAGCCGAGGTTGCCCGGCAGGAAGGCCAGCGGGTTGAAGATGCTGTAGCTATTGTAGTTGTAATAGCGCGCACCCAGGATGCCGGCTTGGGTGAAGGCCGGGCAGGTCGAATACTTGCAGCCGATGTTCGTGATCATGCCGACGGTGACGGTGCTGGTTGTCGGCGTTCCCTGAGCGTCGCTGAAGGTGACGGTCGTCGCGACGAGTTCGCCCGACAACTCCGTTCCGTCTCGATAGGACTGCGTGAACGTCTGGTGCAGGTCGGTGTAGGCGCCGATGAACTCCTGCTTGATGAAGAGACCCGTGGAGCCCGTGTCGAACAGGACTTGTGCGTTCGAGCTCGCGTCGCCGACGTTGACTGCGACCAGATTGGGGAACGTGCTGTCTCCCGGGCCTGGGCTGAGCGGAATGACGACGCTGTCCTGAGCGCGGGATGGCGTGGGCGCCGCCAAGAAAGCGGCGCTTGCTAAAGCAAAGAGCAAACAGAAGCGATGCAAAATGCCCGCGGGCGCGGGGCCCGTCCCATGTCATGATATTGAACACTATTTTCCTGATTCGGCCGGTCATGTCAGGCACTTCTTCGGGCCACACGCAACGCCATGAAACTCTCGGATTGCTGCGCTTCGCCGACGAATTGCGCTAAAAGCGGCTCATGACCTGGCACAAGGGTGGCCCCGGCGCGCGGCGCGGCTACCATCACGGCAACCTGCGCGAGGCGCTCATCAAAGCGGCGCTCGAGCTCATCTCCCAGAAGGGGCCTGCGGGCTTCACCTTCGCCGATGCCGCGCGCGCCGCGGGGGTGAGCCCCGCTGCGCCCTACCGGCATTTCCGCGACCGCGACGCGCTGATGGCGGACGTGGCGCAGCGCGGCTTTGAAGGCTTCACCGAGGCCCTGGTAGCTGCCTGGGACAATGGCAAGCCGACCGCGCGGGCTGCGTTCGAGCGCGTCGGCCACGCTTACCTGGCGTTCGCGCGCAAGGAGCCGGCGCTGTTCTCGGCCATGTTCGAATCGGGGCTGTCGGTTGCCGACTATCCGGAGCTGCGCGAGGCGGGTGACCGCGCCTTCGGCGTTCTGCGCGAGGCCTGCGAGGCGCTGTGCCAGACGATCCCCAAGGAGCGCCGGCCGCCGGCCTTGATGATGGCGCTGCACATCTGGAGCTTGAGCCACGGCATTGCGGCGCTGTTTGCACGCGGCGACGCCGCGCGCCGCACCATCCCGATGACGCCGGAGGATCTGCTCGAGGCTGCCGTGCTCATCTACCTCGACGGCCTCGGCCTGCCGCCGGATGCAGGTGGCTGACCACATCGGCTGTGAACGTGCACCGAGCCTGCAGCGGAAATAGTGCAGGCAAGATGAAACCGATGTATACGGATTGCGCCTTTGACAAATGCTTCAAACAGACGGAATCCAAACTATGGCAGCGAACGAGAAGACATCGGCGGCAGTTGCAAAGATTGCGTCGAAGGGACTGACCCATCCGGCTTCGCTCACCAGCGCCGAGATCAAGATGCTCTCAGCGTCGGCTTTGACGCAGACTGCCGACAAGCCCAAGAAGAAAAAGAAGAAGGTGAAAAGGAAGGTTGCGGCGAAGAAGGTGAAGCGCAAGCCGGCGAAGAAGCGGCGGTGACGCGATCGGCGGGCGGCCTCGCCCGCCGTCCTTCTTCGATCTGGTGGCGCGTCATGCGCGCTCACATCGGTGTCGGCCCCCCTGGGGTCTGACGCCCTATGCGATCGGGCCGAGCGTATGCATTCCCGTCGGCGTCGTCCTCGCGGAGACTTGCGTGGGTCCCGGCCTGCGCCGGGATGACGGATGTGGAGTGGCGAGGACGTGCCTCCTCTTGACGTCATCCCGCTGTAGAGCGGGACCCACGCCAGCTTCCGCATGCGCTTCTGACGAGAGCGGGCACCGGTGTCAGACCCGGAGGGTCAGACACCTCCTCCCCCTCTACAACCCTGGCGAATCGGGCCGCCCGACCCCATGTCTTGGCGGTCCGCGTCCGATTTTTGCCCCGCGACCCCTTGACGGCGCCACAATCGGGTGGCACCTATGTAAATGTGATAAACATTCACATGAGCACACGAGGTGAAGTGCGATGACTCAGGTTGTGGCGACCCTCGACGACTACGGCAGGCCCGCGTGGATTGCCGTGATGGTCCTGGGCTTCATCCTGTTCTGGCCCTTGGGCCTCGCAATTCTGGGCTACATGATCTGGAGTGGACGCATGGGATGCGGACGGCACGGTGACATGGCGCGCTGGCAGCAGCGCATGAGCGACAGGTGGGACCGCAACAAGGAGCGCTGGGGCCGCGAGATGCGCGGCTTTGCCTCCAGCGGCAACCGCGCGTTCGACGAATACCGCGAGGAGACGCTCAAGCGTCTCGAGGAGGAGCAGCGCGAGTTCCGCGAGTTCCTGGAGCGGCTGCGCAAGGCCAAGGACAAGGACGAGTTCGACCAGTTCATGGCCGATCGCCGCTCGCGTCCCGACAGCGGTACGCAAGGCGCGCCTGCCTGATGCGCGCAAGCTAAAAGTGACGCAGTCATGCCGGGGCGGTCCGCCGCCCCGGCAGTTTCGCGAAGTGACGATCGGAGCCTCGCGCCATGCCCCTCATGTTTCTCGGCTTCTTCTTGCTGACGCTCTTCTGGCTGTTCTGGGCCGTCGCCTGGGTGGTCGTGTGGGCCATCGCCTTGCTGTTCTGGCCCGTCGCGCTCCTGATCGCGGGCTGGGTGCTGTGGCGCGCACTCATGCGTGGTCCGCGCCGCTCAGTCGGCGCGCAAGCTGCGCGTAACGGCCGGCCGGCGGCGCCGAGCCGAAAGGGCGCTTTCCGCCATGGCGCCTTCGAGGAGTATCGCCAGGAGACGATTGCCCGGCTCGAGGAGGAGCGGCAGAATTTCCGCGAGTTCCTGGAGCGGCGGCGCCGCTCGCGCGACAAGCAGGAGTTCGATACCTTCATGGCCGGGCGCCGCGGGCGGCCCGCAATCCCGCAGGGCGACAGCCCCGCGGCGTAAGGCTTCCCTCACGCGCAACGAATGTGAAAGAGCCGGGACCTGCGTCCCGGCTCTTTGCATTTCGTGGCGGCGCTTCAGCGGATCGTCTTGTCGAAGTTGAGTGAGGTGTTGAGCCCCTTCACCGTGTCGAGGCCCTTCACGCCGAGGAGATTGGCGCCGTAGAGATCGGCGCCGGTCAGGTTGGCACCGGTCAGGTCGGCGCCGGTGAAGTCGGCCTTGGAAAGATCGGTGTCGGTGAGGTTGGCGCCGGTGAGATCGGCTCCCACAAAGTTCGAGAACGTCATCACCGCGCGGTCGAAGTTGGCGCCGCGCAGGATGGCCTTGGAGAAATCGCACGACTTCAGCATGTTCTTGGCGAGCGTCGTGATCGTGCCCTGCCCGGGGCGCGAATTCGAGCGGGCTCAGGTTGGCGCCGGTCAGGTCGGCGCCGTGGAAGTCGGCGCCCGACATGTTGGCCATGACGCGGATGCCGGTGAGGTTGGCGCCGGCGAAACGCGGCGCATCGGCCAGATTCTGCGCAAGGTCCGTGTAGATGGTCGGCCGCAGGATGCTGGCGCGCGTCAGGTTGGCGCCGGAGAAATCGGCGCGGATGAGCACGGAGCGATCGAGCCGCGTTCCCGACAGATCCGTGCCCCGCAAGTTGGCCCCGGTGAAGTCGGTGCCGTAAAGGTCCGCATGGGCGAGGTTGGCGCTCTTGAGGTTGAGCCCTGCGAGGTCGAGGTAGGTGAGATTGTGGTTGGAGTAGTCGAGCCGCTCGCCCGGCTTGGCTTTGAACAGCGCCGAGGTGATGTCGCGCACGGTGAGGTCGGCGTCGTTCTGGGGGACGGGCTCGGTCTCCGTGGCGGCGGCGCCGACGCTGAGCGCCAGTGCCATCGCCAGGGCCAAGGCGACCCCGTTTGCAAGTGCCGCGCGTGTGAACTGCATTCTTCTTCTTCCTCGCTCCGCTTAAGAGCGCTCCCTTGATGATCGGGAATGTGACCGCTTTACACAAGGGGCGAAAGGCCCAAATTCGCGGAAATGTGCGGCGTTCGTGGCTTTCCGTCCTCGCTTTATCGTTGCGATCACCAGATCGACGACCGCGCCCCTCACCCGCTTGCCCGGCTGACGCCGGGCTCACGACCTCTCCCCCTGGGAGAGGTTGGAATGTGGGTTGTTAGCGCACCTCCCCTCAACGTCACCCCCGCGCAGGGGGGACCCAGCCACGTCTCAACCATTGATACGTTTGTCGTGGGGAATGCCGTCGTAGGTTCTCGCCGTCCATTCGAAAGATGGCTTCGCCATCACGCGGGAATGACGTCGTAGGTGGCACCCGGTTGCACAACTAGACCTCTACCCGCTCCACGCGGAGCGCGGCTTCGCCATGACGCCGGGATACGGGTAGGGGTGGGCAGGCGCTTGCCTCCTCTCAACGTCATCCCGTCATGTCGAAGACATGCTTCCAACATGCAGGGCGGGACCTACGCCAGCTTCGGCTTGCGCTTCGCCCCCGAGGGCATCTCAATATGATCGGGCTATGCATGAGGGCCCGACAAGAGGGCGCACGCTTAAAATTTGGCAAGGGCGGCAGCAAATTGCGCCTTGTTTGAAACGATTGGGCTTCTTGCCAGCTCTGTCCTTAAGCGCGCGTTTCCACATCGAATTATATGAATGACGGCACACCCGCGAGGTCGCTGCAAAGGAGCGCGAAAATGGACGTGCAGGCTGCGAGGAACGCGATCGAATCTTCGACCTCGTGCGACTTCGACGAATACATAAAAACCTATTCGGGAATTGCCACGTTCTTTCGGGCCAAGCACACGCGCAATTTGGCGGAGACCGACATCGCCTTGGTTGGTCTGCCGATGGACGCCGGCCTCACCCAGAGGACGGGCGCCCGTCACGGACCGCGGGAAGTGCGCTCTCAGTCGTGCAACGTGCTCTATTTCAATCCGCTCACCAGCATAAACCCGTTTAGCCTGTGCCGTGTCAGGGACATCGGCGACGTGCCGATACCAAGTGCGTTCGATCTCGAGCGCATGATCGATGAGATTTTTACATTCTACCAACGGCTGCACGCGGCCGATGTCGTCCCGCTAACGGTCGGCGGCGACCACTCGATCACATTTCCGATCCTAAAGGCGCTCGGCGCCAAGACGCCGGTCGGGCTCGTGCACATTGACGCCCACTTCGATACCGCCGAGAGCATCTCCGGCTCGACGCTGCACCACGGCTCTCCTTTCTGGAATGGTGTTAAAGCAGGCGTGCTCGACCCCAAACGTACCGTGCACATCGGCCTGCGCGATCCCTACACGGAGTTCGAAAGGCCATTTGCCGACGAGACCGGGATGACGGTCATCGACATAAACCAGTTCCACGACCTGGGAATCGCGGCCGTCATCAGGAAGACGCGGGAAGTTATCGGCCGCGGCCCTGCCTACATTAGCTTCGATATAGACGGCCTCGATCCCGCGTTCGCGCCTGGCACGGGTACGCCGGCCATCGGCGGGCTTACGTCGTATGAGGCCAAGAGGTTCTTGCAGGGCCTGCGCGGTCTCGATTTCGTCGGCGGCGACTTGGTCGAAGTGTCTCCGCCGTTCAACTCTGCCGGGATCACGGCGCTGGCCGGGGCGCAGATGCTATTTGAAATTCTGTGCCTGAATGCGGAAGCCAGGGCAAAAAGGGCCATGACCAACGCCTGATTGACGCAACGCGCCAGGCAAGGTCTCACGCGCGCCCGTAGCCGCCGCCGGTCGGCGTCACGATGATGATCGCCTCGCCCGCTTCCAAGACCGTCTGATCGCAGCCCTTGAGGCGTTCCATGCTGCCGTCGCGGCGGCGGACGAGGTTGGCGCCCGCTTCGCCCGGCTCGCCCCCGTCGAGCCCGAAGGGGCGCACGGCGCGATAGCCGGAGAGAATGGCGCAGTCCATGCGCTCCAGAAAACGAATGACGCGGCGTGTGCCGTCGCCGCTCAGCCACCGGCCCTTGCCGCCCGAGCCGCGCCGGATCGAGAACTCCTCCACCAGCACCGGATAGCGCAGCTCCAGGATCTCAGGGTCCGTGAGCCGCGTGTTGGTCATGTGCACGTGCACGGCCGCCGCCCCGTCGAACCCGGGACCCGCCGGCGCGCCCGAGCACAGCGTCTCGTAGTACTGCAACTTCGCGTTGCCGAACGTGAGGTTGTTCATCGTGCCCTGCGCCGAGCCGAGCGCATTGAGCGCCGCAAACAGGCCGTTGGTCACGATCTGGCTGATCTCCACGTTGCCGGCGACGACGGCGGCGGGATAGGCGGGCTTGAGCATCGAGCCCTCGGGGATGACGATCAGAAGCGGCTTGAGGCAGCCGGCGTTCATGGGGATCGGCTCCTCCACCATGACGCGGAAGGTGTAGAGCACGGCGGCGCGCGTGACGGGCTCTGGCGCGTTGAAGTTCGAGGCCTGCTGCGGGCTCGTCCCGGTGAAATCGACCTTCGCCGTGCGGGCTTCGCGGTCGACGCTGATCTTGACCTCTACGCGCGAGCCCTGGTCCATGTCGACGCGGAAATGGCCGTCCGCGAGGCGCGCCAACAGCCGGCGCACGCTTTCCTCGGCGTTGTCCTGCACGTGGCCCATGTAGGCCCTGACCACGTCGAGCCCGAAGTGCTGAACCATGCGCCTGAGCTCGGCCTCGCCCTTGGTGTTGGCGGCGACCTGCGCCTTCAGGTCGGCGATGTTCTTGTCTGGCTGGCGCGCGGGATACTTGGCGCCGGTCAGAAGCGCGCGCGTCTCCGCCTCGAGGAAGCGGCCCTCTTCGACCAGCTTGACGTTGTCGATGTAGACGCCCTCCTCCTCAATCGTGGTGGCGCGCGGCGTCATCGAGCCCGGCGTCAGGCCGCCGATGTCCTCGTGGTGGCCGCGGCTTGCGACGTAGAAGAGGACCTCCGGTCCCCTCTCCCCGTCCTTCACGGGGAGAGGGTTAGGGTGAGGGGCAGAAACTGGCGCTGCGGTTTGCGGCTGCCCCTCACCCCTGCCCTCTCCCCGCGCGCGGGGAGAGGGGGAAGAGAACACGGGCGTCACCACGGTGATGTCGGGCAGGTGCGTGCCGCCGTTGTAGGGCGCGTTCAGCATGTAGACGTCGCCGGGGCGCATCTCGGGCCCGCGCAGGCGAATGATCGTCTCCACCGAGCGGTCCATGGAGCCTAGATGCACCGGCAGGTGCGGCGCGTTGGCGACGAGGTGGCCTTCGCGGTCGAAGACCGCACACGAGAAGTCGAGCCGCTCCTTGATGTTCACCGACTGCGCGGTCAAGCGCAGGGCTTCGCCCATCTGCTCGGCAATCGCCATGAACAGGTTGTTGAACACCTCGAGCAGGATGGGATCGGCCTCTTTGCCGAGCTTTTCACGCGTTCGCGGCTCAGCGCGCGTCAGCACCAGGTCGTTCTCGGCGCTGACCTTGAGCTGCCAGCCGGGCTCGATCACGACCGTCTGGTGCGGCTCGATGACGAGCGCCGGCCCGGCAAGCTTGTATCCGGGTCCGATCGCCTCGCGTTTTACGACCGGCGCCTCGTGCCATCCCCCGCGCGAATAGAACCGCGTCGTTTGAGCGCCGTGCGTGGCGGCAAAGTCGCTTGCCACTGCAGCACCTCTCCCGGGGAGAGGTCGTGAGCTTGGCTGCCATGGCGGAGCTATGCTCCGCATGGACAGCCAAGCGAGCGGGTGAGGGGTTACCACGCTGGGAAAGTTCAACCCCCTCACCCGGAAGCTCATTGCATTCGCTTCCGACCTCTCCCCCTGGGAGAGGTGAAGTGGCTGTTTCGCTGCCCGCAGCCTCCACCTCGATCGCGGCGACGAAGACCGCCTTCTCCGGCGAGACGAAGCCGAAGCGCTGGCGGTGCAGCGCCTCGAAGTCGGCGCGCATGATGCCGGGCTCCGACAGCTCTATCGCCAGCGCGGTGTCGGTGCCGCCATAGCGCAGGTGCACGTGCGTCGTAATCGCGATGTCGTCGTGCTCCACGCCCTCGTCCAAGAGCTCCTCGGTGGCCTCGCTGCCGAGCTCGTAGGCGAGGCTCTCGATTGCGCGCATGGTGGCGGCGTCGAGCGGCGCCTCGATCGAGCGCTCGCGGCTGGCGCGGATCGGCGCCAGCCCCATGCCGTAGGCCGACAGCAGGCCCGACAGCGGGTGGATGAGGATCGTCTCGATCCCCAGCGTGTCGGCGATGAGGCACGCGTGCTGGCCCCCGGCCGAGCCGAAGCAATTGAGCGCGTACTCGGTGACGTCGTAGCCGCGCTCCACCGAGATCTTCTTGATGGCGTTGGCCATGCTCTCCACCGCGATGCGGATGGCGCCGTCGGCGAGCTCCTCTGGCGTGCGCCCGCCGCCGACCTCCTTGGCGAGATCGGCAAAGCCGGCGCGCACGGCGTCGGCGTCGAGCGGGGCGTCGTGGTTGGGCCCGAAGATCGCCGGGAAGAACTGAGGATCGAGCTTGCCGAGCATGACGTTGGCGTCGGTGACCGTCAGCGGGCCGCCGCGGCGGTAGCACATGGGGCCGGGGTTGGCGCCGGCGCTCTCCGGCCCGACGCGAAAGCGCGCGCCGTCATAAGAGAGTATCGAGCCGCCGCCCGCCGCTACCGTGTGCACGCGCAGCATCGGCACGGCGAGCCGCACGCCGGCAACGAGGGTCTCGAAGGCGCGCTCGTAGGTGCCGGCGAAGTGGGCGACGTCGGTCGAGGTGCCGCCCATGTCGAAGCCGATGACCTTGTCAAAGCCGGCGCGCTTTGCCGTCTCCGCCATGCCGACCACGCCGCCGGCGGGGCCTGAGAGGATGGCGTCGCGCCCGCGGAACATCGCGGCCGCCTTGAGGCCGCCCGACGACGCCATGAACAAGACTTTCGTGTCCCCTCTCCCCATGCCTTCTTGCATGGGGAGAGGGCTAGGGTGAGGGGCAGCCGCTTGTGTCGACGCCAGTTTCTGCCCCTCACCCCAACCCTCTCCCCGCATGCGGGGAGAGGGAGAAGTGAGCGCGCTCGATACCTTGTCGACGTAGCGGCGCAGGATCGGCGACAGGTAAGCGTCCGCCACCGTCGTATCCCCGCGCGGCACCAGCTTGATCAGCGGCGATACCTCGTGGCTTGCCGAGACTTGGCCAAAGCCGAGATCGCGCGCCAGCGCCGCAGCCCGGGCCTCGTGCTCCGGGTAGGCGTAGGCGTGCATGAACACGATCGCCACCGCGTCGATGCCGTCGGCGCGCGCGTGCCGCAGCCCCGCTTCCAGTGCGGCAAGATCGAGCGGCGTCTCCACCGTCCCGTCCGCGCGCACGCGCTCATGGGCTTCGATCACGCGCGCGTACAGCATCGCCGGCTTGATTATTCTCTTGGCGAAAATATCGGGCCGCGCCTGCGTGCCGATCTCGAGCTGGTCGGCGAACCCGCGCGTGATGACGAGCGCGGTCGGATCGCCCTTGCGCTCGAGCAACGCGTTGGTGGCGACCGTCGTCCCCATCTTGACCGAGGCGATGCGCTCGGATGGGATGGCTGCGTCGCTCGCCACGCCCAAAAATCGGCGCATCGCCTCCAGCGCTGCGTCGTCGTAGGCGCTGGCGTTGTCGGAGAGCAGCTTGGATGCGACAATGCGACCCTCAGGCGTCAACGCGACGACGTCGGTGAAGGTGCCGCCGCGGTCGATCCAGAAATGCCACTTGCCGCCCAAAGGCCCCGCCATGCGCGTGTCCGTCCGCCAAATCCGGCCCTCACCATCAGCTATCGGCTGAAAGCGGGCAGCGTCAACCAGGCGTGAGGCGCCCCGCGGCGGTTTGGCAAACCAGCCTCAATTTTCCGGCAATTGTCCCGACTTTCCCGAAGACTCCCGAAGGAACCTTTGGCTACTCTTCAAGTTTTCTCAGTTTGCCGATATGGGTGTGGGCATGCCCTTGAAGGACATATCGCGCGCGATCGGGTTGGAAAAGCGCGGCGGCTTGCGCGACGCGCTTGCCGCCGTGTGGACGCGCCTCGGGCTCGACCGCCTCACCGAGCGGACGCCGGCGCACCGCACCGCCGCCTTCACCATTGCCGTCACCACGCTCGCCGCCAAGATGGCGAAGGCAGACGGCGTGGCGTTGCCGGTTGAGGCCGAGGCCTTCAAGCGCATGTTCGAGATACCACCCGGCGAGGCGGCGAACGTCGAGCGCCTCTATGATCTCGCCAAGCAGGATGTCGCCGGCTACGAGACCTACGCCGGCAAGATCGCGCGCATGCTGAAGGACGAGCCGGAGCTGCTGCGCTCGGTGCTCGAGTGCCTGTTCCACATCGCGGCGGCCGACGGCGTGCTGCACCCGGCCGAGGACCGCTTTCTCGAGACGGTCGCCGACCGCTTCGGGCTGAGCCGGCTCGAGTTCCTGACCATCCGCGCGAGCTTCGTGCATGATCCGTCGAGCCCCTACGCCATCCTCGGCGTGGCACCCGACGCGTCCGACGCCGACCTCAAGGCGCACTTTCGCGCGCTGGTGCGCAAGCACCACCCCGACCAGCTGGCCGCAAGCGGCGTGCCGGCCGAGTTCCGCGCCGCCGCCGACCGCCGACTCGCCGTCATCAACGCCGCCTATGAGGCGATCCTGAAGCAGCGGACGGGCGCGCGCGAGGACTGCGAGGAGCGCTGCTCGTGATCATGAAGCCCGACAGTGCGCTCGTCGCCGCGCTGCATCCCTCGCCCAATGCCGGCGAGCGCCGCAAGGGCTTAGCAGCGCACCTCGTGGTGCTGCACTACACCGGCATGGTATCGGCCGAAAAGGCGATCGACTGGCTGGCGCGGCCCGAGAGCAAGGTCTCGGCCCACTACGTCATCGACGAGGCCGGCGTCATCACGCAGATGGTGCCGGAGACGAAGCGCGCCTGGCACGCGGGCGCCTCGCACTGGGCCGGCGAGAGCGACGTCAACTCGGCCTCGATCGGCATCGAGATCCACAACGCCGGCCACGACCGCGGCTATCCCGACTTTCCGCTGCAGCAGATGCAGGCCGTCGCGGCGCTCTGCCGCGACATCGCTGAGCGCCGCCGCATCCGGCCGGAGGGCATCCTCGCCCACTCCGACGTCTCGCCAGGGCGCAAGATCGATCCGGGCGAGAAGTTCGACTGGGGCTGGCTCGCGCAGGAAGGCGTCGGCCACTGGGTAAAGCCGGCGCCGCTCGGCGCCGGGGGTGCGCACGTGATCGCGGAGGACGACACGGCGGCCGTCGCCGAGGCGCAGACGCTGCTGCGCGCCTACGGCTACGGCGTCGAGACGCACGGGGTGCTCGATGAGCGCACGCGCATCGTTACGCGCGCCTTCCAGCTGCACTTCCGGCCCGAGCGCGCCGACGGCCGGCTCGATCGCGGCACGCTCGACACGCTCACCCGCCTCCTCGCCGCGCTGCCCGTGCCGGTCGTCGGGCTGACTTTCCAAATCGAGGATCTCCGGCGCGGAAGCTGTTGCGTTCGCTTAG
Organism: uncultured Alphaproteobacteria bacterium; assembly: GCA_963728165.1. Lineage (GTDB taxonomy): Bacteria > Pseudomonadota > Alphaproteobacteria > Rhizobiales > Hyphomicrobiaceae > Hyphomicrobium_A. The sequence goes on from CAVSIY010000007.1 coordinate 87,910, forward strand.
CGCGCGCGCAATGCTCCGGCGTCGGGGCCCCAACAAAGACTTATGGGCGAGGAGCCGCAGGGCATGCGCGCGCAGATCTTCATGGCGGCCTTGGTGACCTTTCTCATCGGCGCGTCGCCGTCCTGGGCCGGCGCAGTGCTCGCGGACCCGGTAGCGATGATGGTGACGGCCGAGCGCGTCGATTTCGTCGGCCGCAACGCGCTCGCGAAGGAGGCGAGCGAATTCGGTCCGGTGCTGCGCTCCACGCCGCATCGCTCGGCGTCGGGACTGTACCTGCCGGTCGCCGTCGCACCCGCTTCGCTGGGGGCGGTCGCCTGGCGCTGGCGCGTCGATCGATTGCAGCCGAGCGCCGATATCCGCGAGCTCAAGAAAGAGGACTGCGGCGCGACGATCTTTTTCATTTTCGGCGCGCCATCCTTCTTCAACCGGGACGTTCCGACCCTGGCGTACACGTGGACCGCGACCCCGGTCGCCGACGGCACGGTCCTGCGCTCGCGGCGCTATGCAAGCCTGCGCTACATTCAGCTGCGCGGCCGCGCTGAGGTCGGAAGGTGGGAGCAGGAGCGGCGCAACCTCGCCGCCGACTATAAGGCGGCGTTCGGGCGGGCGCCGCCGGCGCTCCAGTATGTCGCGGTGTTCAACGACAACGATCAGACCGGCGAGCCGACGTCTGCCGAATTCGGCGAGATCGATTGGGATCGCTAGACTGCGCGCCTGGCCGTCGTAGACCGCAGGCCCTGCCCGTGCCGATCACCAGCTGAACTCCGGGCGATGCTTCGGCATGCGCCCGCGACTGCCGCTAAAAGGCCGTCCACGCGTACAACAACGCCACGTCGTTGTCGCTGGCATCGGGGCTCGACCCATTCAGCTCATTGAAATGCTTTTGAATTGCCGCCTTGATTGCAAAGCCTTCGCAATTCCCATCCAACTGATCGCAAAACCAAAGATAAAAGCATGCCAACCTTACAAAGACCTTACCTGATGGGTCGGGGTGACATCCCGGCAACGCGTCATAGCTTTAGGCCGCAACTCTGATCTGGGTCAGAAGGCGAGCCGCTCGCGCCTGCTACGCTGAATGTCAGCTGCGAAATTGATCGCGATGGCAGTACTGAGCTATGCGTACCAAATCCGAAAAGAGCGGCGCCGACTTATCAGCATTCTGCGTGGTAGGTGCGGCTTGTGCCAGCGCCGCCGCCCTCCTGGCAGCTCTTACTCTGGGCTCAAAGCCGGCTTCGGCCGTGCCGAGCTTTGCGCGGCAAACAGGCCAACCCTGCGCGACCTGCCATAACGGCGCGTTTCCCCAGCTGACGCCATTCGGGCGCCAATTCAAGCTCAATGGCTACACGTCGGGCGGCACCCGATGCCGCGATAGCGGGGTGGCCGCTGACGCCAAGCCACAAATCCCGCTCGCCGTGATGGTGGTTACGACCTACACGCACACGCAAAAGGATCTGGCGGATCTACCGCAGAACCGTAAGCAGGACACAAACGGCCTGCCGGGCACAAACGGTCTAAAGACGAACAACAATGTCATGGTCCAGGACACGAGCCTGTTTTACGGGGGCCAGATCTACTGCAAGCTCGGTGCGTTCATTCAGGCGACCTATGATCGGCCCGACGAGGTCTTTGCGCTCGACAACGCCGACATTCGCTATGCAGACACGACCAAGATCGCGGGCGTCGACCTAATTTACGGCCTGACGGCCAACAACAACCCGAGTGTCGAGGACCCCTGGAATACCACGCCCGCGTGGAGGCTCCCCTCCGATCCGTCGAGTGCGTTTGGTCCGGACTTCGCAGCTCCATTGATCGATGGCGGATTGGGTCAAATCGTTGCTGGCGGCGGCGCGTATATCTTTGCCGACAACATGTTCTATGCCGCGGTCTCTGGCTACAAGACACTCGACAATCGCACGCTGCAGGCTCTTGGCGAAGGTCTACCCGGACTATAGGCTCGACGGCGTCGCGCCCTATTGGCGCTTGGCGCTCGAGAAGACCTGGGATGTCTACTCGCTCATGGTCGGAACATTCGGCATGAATGCCGATATCCTACCTGATGTCACCACGCCGTAACGGCGACCGACAAGTACACCGATGTGGGTTGGGATGCGCAGTTCCAGTATCTGAGCGATGTGAATTTCTTCACCGCGAGGTTTAGCTACATTTATGAATGGCAAAAGCTCGATGCGACGTTCGGCAACGGCGCCGCAAACCCGAAAAACCATCTCGCAGAGCTCAATGTCTCGGCGACGTACTCATATCGACTCCACCTACACCCTGACACTCGGCTATTTCAACATTCAAGGCAGCACGGATTTGGGGCTTTACGGCGACAACCCCACCAATTCGCCGAACACCAGCGGAGAGGTCATCGATCTCGGCTACTCGCCGTGGAGCCACGGTGGGCCGTCCATTTGGCCCTGGCTCAACACGCGCGTTGGCGTGAACTTCACGCACTACGACAAGATCAATGGGACGACGACGCAGTACGACGGCAGCCGCGACGCGAAGGACGAGAACACTGTCCTGCTCTACGCGTGGACGGCCTTTTAGGTTTTCGAGATGATGAGGGGAAGAAGTCTTCGGGGTTGTCGGGCGATGAAGCGCTCTGCGAGGCGTGTGGGCCTGATCACGAAGATCGCGAGTTGCCGCCTGGTATTGCCAATGGCAGTCCTGGCAATTGGTTTCTCTGGCGCAGGTCGTGCGGCCGATATGGGTGGGCCCCGCTGGGGAGGCCTGCAGGGCAAGATGGGCTATTGCAGCGACTGTCACGGGGCATCAGGGCGAGGCTATCGGGGATTTCTTACGATGCCGCGGCTTGCAGGCCAAACACCCGAGTACTTGGAGAATCAATTGCGAGCGTTCGTCGAGGGAACCCGGGTAAGCCATAACGGAATGATCATGTCGCGCGTGCATGGGGTTGGTCCAGGCATGCGATCGGCTCTGGCCGAGCAGTTTGCGGACCTCAGCCCTCGACCCTTTGGCAGGGCTCCCAGGGAGCTCGTCGCCGAGGGACAACAAATCTATGAAGAAGGTGTTCCCGCTGCCAACGTTCCTGCGTGCTCTGTCTGTCACGGCCCCGAAGCGCGGGGTCACGGGCCAATTCCTCGTTTGGCCGGCCAGCTCTATGGCTACACCATAAAGGAATTGGCGAATTGGAGTAGAGAGCGCGGCCAGAATTCGGGGACGGCCGGCAACCCAAGGGTCATGCAGCGAGTTGCACATAGCTTGTCAAGATCACAAATGGCGGCCGTCGCAGCCTACCTCAGCTTTCTCGACTAGTGCTTGGTCCACTCATGAAACGCATCGCCACAGCAATAGCAGTCCTCACCGGTGTTTGCGGTTCGCTCTCTGCGCTTGCTGGTGAAATGCACACTGTGAGCTACGGCAAATCCCTCGCAGACAGCAACTGCACCTGGTGCCACGGACCTTCGGGGCAGGGCTTTTCCACCGCACCGCGGCTGGCCGGACAGAAAAGCCAATACCTAGAGAGGCAGTTGCTGGATTTCAGAACCCACTCCCGCGACAATCCATTCTCGCAACAATACATGTGGGGGGCGGTTGCGAGCCTCAGTCCCGCGGCGGCGCACGATATCGCCGCCTATTTTTCCAAGCTTTATGCAGAGCCCGCAGACGACGGGGTGAGGCAGCTCGCGCCGCAAGGAGAGGCCTTCTATCGCCAAGGAATTCCAGAAGCCAATGTTCCGTCCTGCGTCGCTTGTCACGGACCTAATGCAGAGGGAGCAGGCGAAATTCCCCGACTGGGAGGCCAGTCGTACTACTACTTGAAAAGAAAACTCGCGCAGTGGGGCGAAGGATATCATGCCGCCGCAGCGCGCCCGATGCCGGGAATTGCCAGCAAACTTTCACCGGATGCGATCGAGGCGCTCGCGTCCTATCTCAGCTTTGGGAAGTGAACGTCCAATCGGAGCGCTGCGCTTGAGACTCGAAACCACGCCCAGCCAACCGACCGCCGTGCCGCCATCGACGCGCGCCGCAATTAGCGGATGCCGTTCGGTGTTCCTGGCTTCCTTCCATTGGAGGGCACATGAAGGTCAATAGCTCACGATTGGCTTTGCTGGTGACCATCCTGGCGATTGTCCCTGCGGGGAAAGGACGGGCTGCGGATACGAGCGCCGTGGGGGCGCGCGAGCTTCAAGCGAAGATTCAGTACTGCAGCGAGTGCCACCAACCTTCAGGGCAAGGCTATCGGGGGGCCACGCCCATACCGCGCCTCGCGGGTCAACAAACCGAGTATTTCGAGAATCAGCTGCACGCCTTTATCGAGCGCCGGCGGACGAACAAGTTCATGTTCAAGGTCGCCCACAGCCTCAGCCCGACGATGCTTTCGGCCATTGCTGAGCATTTCAACAAGCTCGATCCGAAGCCCTTAGGCGGCGCTCCTAAGGAACTCGTGGCCGCGGGCAAAAAAATCTTTGAAGAGGGCGTTCCCGACGCCGATATTCCGGCGTGCGCTTCCTGTCACGGGGCAGATGCGAAAGGTAATGGAGCGTTTCCTCGTCTGGCGGGTCAGCTCTATCCATATGTCATAAAGGTATTGACAAATTTCGACAAAGAGCGGGGTCAGGATGCGGCGCATCCAGACACTTCAGCCATCATGCAGCCCATCGCTCATAACTTGAAGAAGCCGCAGATCGAGGCCGTTGCCGCCTATCTCAGTTATCTGCAGTAGCGCCTAGCTTTCCGCTCTTGATGCTGTGGACGGCTCCTCCCCCGTCACTCGCCGCGAGCGGCAAGCCAACCCGATCCCGCCTCGGCGCTAGCCCTTGCCGTTGGTGTCGCCACCCTTGAACAGGCGTGCTAGCCCGATCGTCTGGCGATGCCAGGCCTTGATCGGCAGCGCCGGAATGCCGCCCAACACCGCTCTCTGCTCGACGTTGCGCATGACGCCGCTCATGGCCGCGATGCGCGCGCCGTCACCCACCTTGACGTGGTCGACGACGCCGACCTGGCCGCCCATCATGACGCCGTCGCCGACAACCGTGCTGCCGGCGATGCCAACCTGGGCGCAGATCACGCAATTCTTTCCCAGCCGCACGTTGTGGGCGATCTGCACCAGATTATCGATGACGGTGCCGGCGCCGATGACGGTGTCGCCCGTCGCGCCGCGGTCGATGGCGCAGTTGGCCCCGATCTGCACGTCGTCCTCGATGACGACGCGGCCGAGCTGCAGCATGCGCGTCAAACCCTTCGCGTCCGGCACGAAGCCGAAGCCCTGCGAGCCGATCGTCACCCCCGTCTCTATGCCGACGCGCTCTCCGATCAGCGCGTGGCTGATCGAGGTGTTGGCCCCGATGCGGCACTCGTCGCCGATCTGAACGTGATCGCCCAGCACGGCATTGCAGCCGATGTGGCAGCGCGCGCCGACCTCGGCGCCGCGCCCGATCACGGCGCCTGCGTCGATCTGGGTGCCGGCACCGATAGTGGCGCTGGCGTGCACGTGCGCGCTCGCATTGATCCCGGGCTCGAGCTCGGGGAGCGGATAGAAGAGCTGTCCGACCTGCGCATAGGCCAGGCGCGGGTCCTTCACAAAGAGGAGCCGGCTCGGATCGGCGGCGTGGTGCGCGAGGCTGCGGCTGATGATGATCGCGCACGCCCGCGACGGCCGAAGCGCGTCGCGATAGCGTACGTCGTTGAAGACGCTGATGTCGTGGGGCCCGGCCTGGTCGAGGGGGCCGATGTCGTGAATGGTGACGGCGCCGGCTTCCGGCCCCAGGGGCTCCGCGCCCACGAGCGCCGCGATATCGCGCAGCGGAAACGGTCCGGCGCGATGGAAGAAGCGAACATCAGGCATAAGGCAGACCTTTTACGCTATACACATGCCGGCCCCGCGGGAGACGTTATAGCGCAAAAACGGGGCGCCGGCCTGCATCTTTGTTGCCATGCGCGCAAGCGTCTCGCGGCCCGCGAATGGGTCGCAGTGTGACAGCGCAGCCGGTCCCCGGGCCTGGGTCCGTGCAATCGCTACACAGTTACCCGTAGAGCCACGCCGCGCGTCGAAATGCGGCCCACTTCCCGGCGTGATGTCGAGATCCACACCGTCGGGGCGGGCACGTCCAAAAGCACTGCTCATCAATCAAGATGCGGGTCCCCGCTCGAGCCCGCACACGCATATATTTAGGGAGATTGCCAAGGTGGTCGCTGTTTTTCCTTCGCTTTTGCTCACACGTCGTCAGGCCTTGACCGGAGCGGTCGCGCTCGCCGCGGTCCCGTGGGGGGCGGCCCGCGGCGCAACCCCAACGAGCCTCGTCATCCGGCGCAGCGTCACCGCGGCCGATCCCGGCACGCTCGATGCCATGAAGCGCGCCATCCGCGCCATGCTGGCGCTTCCCCCCAGCGATCCGCGCAACTGGTACCGCCAGGCGATCGTGCATCTCCTCGATTGCCCGCACGGCAACTGGTGGTTCCTGCCCTGGCACCGCGGCTATCTCTTCCACTTCGAGGCGATCTGCCGCGAGCTGTCCGGCGACCCCGCGTTCGCGCTGCCCTTCTGGGACTGGACGAGTGCCCCGCGCGTCCCCGACGTCCTCTTCGACGACGTGCTGACGCCGACGCACGACCTCTACGAGGAGAGCTACGAGACCTTCCGTCCGAAGTTCGAGCCGGCGATCGCCGACCTCTGGAACGCGTTGACGCCGGCGCAGCGCCAGCAGCTGGCCTTGCGCGGCTACGGCGCGCCGGCCGACATCTGGGACAAGCTCGAGAGCTTCGTTGCCATGCGCAGCGAGGCGCGCGGGCCCACGCGCGAGAAGCCCGAGCTGCCCGATTGGGCCAAGACGGAGGTAGGGGCCGAGCGCATCGAAGCGGCGCTGGCGCCCAAGCGCTTCGAGGACTTCGGCAGCACGCCGTCGGACAACCATCACCAGCGGGCCATCCAGGACACGCTGGAGAGCGGGCCCCACAACAACATCCACAACGCCGTCGGCGGCGGCCCCGGCTTCATGAGCGAGCTGATGGCGCCCGTCGATCCCATCTTCTGGCTGCACCACGCCAACGTCGACCGGCTGTGGGACCTGTGGACCCGGCGCGAGCACCAGGCGGGGCGCACGGCCCTGCCCGACGAGGCGGCCCGCTGGAACCGCGAGCCGTTCCTGTTCTTCACCGGCGGCAACTCCGCGTCGGAGCGCTACCTGGAGATAAGCGACCTCGGCTACAGCTACGGCGAAGGGTTCGGCGATGAATTCTTGCAGGAGGGCCACGCCATCGTAACGCCCGAGCCGCCGCCGCAGGAGCAGGGCGCGGCGACGTTCGAGGGCGAGAAGGGGCATGCCGCGCTGCGCACGGACGTAGAGGCAAGCGCCTCCGTGCGCGTGCCCAACGCGCTCCTGGTGGCGGCGCGGACGTCCAAGAAGAAAAAGAATAGGGGAGGCGCCCACTCGACACCGAGCGCTGCCGCCTCCCACGATGAGCCCGAGCTGGTGGCGCGCGTCATTCTCGCTCCCCCGCAGGACCCGCGCGCAGTGCGCGTGCTCTTCTTCCTCAACTGCAGCTATCTCTCGCCCGAGACGGAGGTGTCCGATCCGCACTACGTGGGGTCGCTGACGTTCTTCGGCGTGCACGGCGGCCATCACCGCGTGGCGCAGGTGACGGCGACGTTACCGCTCAACGGCACGCTGCGGCGCCTGGCGCAGGCCGGCCAGCCGGTGATGAACCAAGTGAAGCTTCAGGGTATTGCCACCAGGGACAACGGCGAGCACCAGGCGCTCGACGGCGCCCTGGTGCAGGTTTCCGTCAAAAGCGTGTGAAGGGCCGAAAAGCGCCTGGAAAAGTCACGAAAGCTTTCCCATTTGATGTGATAGAATTGCGTCAAATGGGCATTGCGATGATCAACAGGTGGACATCAGTCGGCATTGGAGCTGCGCTCGTCGTGGGCGCGGCAGCGCTCGTGTTCGGGCTCGGCGCCATGCCGTTCACCGCCAAGTCGGCGGGCGTCTCCACCGAGGTGCAGCTGCCGGCAAAGAGCCGGCCGGGCCAGCGAACGACGCTCGATCTCGAGCTTGTCTTCGGCAAGGGCGCGCGTGGCTCAGCCGTGATCGTGCGCCATCAGCCTTCGGGCGAGGTCATCGGCACGGTGACGCCGTTCGGGCTCGGCGCCAATGGCGGCGTGGGGCGCTTTGCGCTCACCCTGCCGCAGAGCCTCGAGGCGCGGCTGCGGCGCGAGAACAAGCCGCTGCAGCTCGAGCTCGATGCGCGTGACGCCGGCGCCGGCGACGCAGTCGTTCTGCGCTCGGTTGCGCCCAAGCTCATTCCCACGGCGCAGTAAAAGAGCCGCCGCTGCGATGCGTGCGGCGGCTCACAGCACCCATATCCACACCCAGGCAATCGCGCGGCCGAGCGCGAAGCCGATCGCTGCCGCCGTCGCGGCGTTGAGCGTGCCGCCGAGCAAGGGCATCGACGGCGCGCCGACGTGGGCTTGGCTCGCGTAGCGACGGCTTACGGAGCGATTGTACGCGGGCCGTGGCTCATTGAGCGAGACCAGCATGAGCATGGCCGCTGCGGCGCACGCGAGCCACCAGCTCAACGAGAACGCGCCGGCGAGGCAGGCAACGAGAACTGCAACAAAAGCGAGGAAGCTCGGGACGCGCGCCATCTTCGGTCACCTCGAAAAATGTACGCGCACTCCTTTCTTAATCCGCCGAAGGCCTGTGTATACGCAAGCCGAATATTTGCCGGCTGTGCATAGATTTGGAAAACTTAGGCCGGCCTAGCGCTTCTTCCTCTCCAGCTCGGCCTGCGATTTCTGCTTCGCCTTCCCCGTTGCTGCAGCGCCCAAATCAAGGTCGGCCAGAGCCTCCTCGATCTGCTTCATCACTTGGTAGCTGGGTTTGAGCGACAGCGCCTTCTTGTAGTCGGCGATAGCAAGCTCGGAGTCATTCTGCTGCCGATGCACGTCCCCGCGCCGCCAGTAGGCAATGTAGCTGTCTGGGTCGAGGCGGGTCGCCTCGTCGAAATCCTTGATCGCGCGCTCGTAGTCACCCGTGGAGTTGCGGGCAATGCCGCGATTGGCGAAAACAGAGGCATCCTTGGGATTGAGCTCGGCCGCCTTGTCGAAATCCTGAATGGCCCGGTCGTAGTCGCCTTTGTCCTCGTAAGCGACGCCCCGGTTGTTAAAGGCGGTGGCGGAACCGGGATCGAGCGCGATCGCCCGATTGAAATCCTCGATGGCAAGATCATAATTGCCATTGCTTGTGTAAATCCCACCGCGGTTGGTGAACGGCGCCGGATTTTTTTGATAGTGGCGAATGGCCTCCGAATAATCGGAAAGTGCCCCGTCGCTGTCGTCCTTGCTCTGACGCGCTATACCCCGATCAATGTACAAATTGGCAAGGTCGCGGCCGCTGAACTTGCCCGAGGCGATGGCGCGGCCGCAGGTTTCGATGTCGTACTCGGACGCTTTAACACACGCTGTGAAGTCCGCATCAGGATCCGCGCTCGCCGCTTTCGGCGCCGCGGCGCCCGCCTCGAGCTGGCTCAGCTCCGCCTCGAGCTTCTTCCTGTCATCGTCACCGGGGTTGAGCGACAGCGCCTTCTTGTAGTCGGCGATCGCGAGATCGCGGGCATCTATATCGCGATGGACGTCGCCATCGCGAAATAGATGATTGCGATCTCGCGATCGCCGACTACAAGAAGGCGCGGTCGCTCAACCCCGTTAGACGATGACAGGAAGAAGATCGAGGCGGATCTGAGCCTGCTCGAGGCGGGCGCCGCGGCGCCGAAATGCGCGACCTTCGTCGGCTCGGGCGCCGTCGGCGGCGACGAGCGGAGAAGGAAAGCGGCGCCTGCAATCAGAGCGAGAGCGGCCGCTCCACCGCCGCCGGCGATCCAGACGAGGGGAGGCAGATGCCGAGGCTCCTTCTTCTCCTTGGCGACCGTCTCCGGCGCGACCGGCCTCTCACTCTCTCGCGGCTCTCCGATTTGCTCTTGGGCTTGCGCCTCATCCGCGTCCTGCACGTCCATGCGCGCGCATTGCGGGCAGGAGGCGTGCTCTGCCTTGTCGTAGACGTGTCCTGCCGGACAGCGGATCATCTTCGCCATGACTGCACTCCTCAAATCCGCCCGTTGCTGGCACCGTTGCCCATCGCAACGTCCTCAATGACCTTGCACCACCCCGTGGCCGACCCTCGGCACGGCCGCAGCTTGGGCGTTCGCCGCTGCGCGCAGCTGGATGCTCTTGATCGTGAAGGTTGCAGGCACCGGACTTTCTTTGAACAGCGCCATGACAAATCCGAAGCGACCTGCGCCCTTGGGCGGCTCAATGGCGAAGTCGGTCACCTTGGTGCCGTTCAGCGAGTAGACGCCATTGTTGCCGTTCACGCTGACGCTGGCGTCGTTAACGGCTCCCCCGATTCGCAAGAGCGAAGGATTGATCACGTAAGGAGAGACGGAATGGATGTCGTCATTCACGTAGTGATTGACGACGTACTTGCCTTGGCGGAGGTAGATGAGGGCCCAGTATTCGTCGTCAGAATTGGCGTACCCAAACCGGATCCCGAACAAGCCGTCGACCTTGGCGGGCTTGATCGTGAAGGTGATGCAGATCTCATAATTGTCGGGAGTGACTGACGTGTTCATCACGCCGATGGAATCAGGGTGGTCGGGAAAGATCTCATAGGAGAGGCCGTCGGGGCCGTTCTTGCGGCCGTTTTCGGTCTCGAACTCCCAGGAGGGATCAATCGTCTGGAACTTGTCCTCTAAGATGAGCTTGCCGTTGCCACAGGCGGCAGCCGTATCGACGCCGGCAACGAGACTTGCGACGCAGAGCAGCGGCAGGCTGTATCTAAGCATGAGGGGACGCATACGAACGTTCCTCCGTGTTGGTGCGAGCCCGAGGCTGCGCCGCTTCGCTAACGACGCCCCCCGGGAGCTACTGGCAATTTCACGCTAGGGGGCCCTTTCGGCAGGTTCGGTCTGATCGGTGCTAGACGCTGGTTGTGGAGCTTCAGGAGCGTTACGTCGTTCTTCAGCACCTTGTTCTCAACTCGCAGGCCCCTCACCTGGCCACTCAGCACGGTCTTCGCGACCCGCAGGGCCTTCGCCTCGATCTTCAGATCGGCATTCTCTTTTTTCAGGCGCTCCAGCTCAGCCTTCGACGCCGCCTCATCGTTTTGCGGCTGCTTCTCTTGCGCCTTCAGTGACGAGGCATCGGCCACCAGCGTGGCCTTCTCCTCGTCCAGGCGCTTCACCTGCGCCTTGAGCGGGGCGACCGCGGCCTCGGCCGCGGCCTTCTCCTCATCCAGTCGCTGCACCTGCGCATTGAGCTGATCGACCGATCGCTTCATCTGCGCCATCGCCGGACGCGTCTCTTCAAGCTGCTTGACCGCGTCGTTGAGCGGCTTGCGCACCTCGTCGGAGCTGCCAGGCGTCATCTTGGCGACGACATTCTTGATGCTGGCGTCGATACCCTCGATCTTCTTGGTGACATCGTCGACGGTCTTCTGCCCGAGCGGACCCGACTTGTAATAGGGGATCAGCAAAAGCATGAGCACGAGGAAGGCACCCATCGCCTTGGTCACCACGGCCATCAGCGATATGTCGAACGTTTCGATGGAACGATGCGGGCGTTTCATGACGTATTAGTCGCCGGTGTAGATGCGATTGATGAGGTTCTTCAGGGTGTAGAGCGAGGCGCGGTTGAGCGCGATCTCCTCGCGCCGCTGCACGATGTTCTGCAAGAGCACCAGCACGGCGCTGAGCAGCAGTGCGAGAATGGTGGTGTAGAAGGCGACCGCGAGGCCAGAGGTGACCTTCTCGAACTCGATGTTCTTGGGGTCCTGCATGCCCTCCAGCGCAATGGAGATGCCAAGCACGGTGCCGATGAATCCCGTGGTCGGAATGACCCAGACCAGAAAGCGCATGGTCTGGTAGGCGAGATCGAGGCGGTGGCTGATCAGCTCCAAGGTGCTGGTGTAGATATCGACCGTCTGCTCGAGCGAGCGGCTGCAGAGGAGCTGCAGGACGGAGAGATCGATGAGCTGCGGCAGAAAATCGTCCTCGTTGGACTTGAGCGCTGCAACCTGGCGGCGGATCCGTCCCAGATCGTCGATTTGCAGGATCGCTGCGTCCTCCTCGGGCAGAAGCTTTGATTTGAGGTAGCGCTCCTCCCGCCGCGTCGCCGCGTGCCGGACCCACAGATCGGCAAGCCCGATTGCCGTCATCAGGTACATCGCGTTCTGAATGGTGAAGGGGTAGACGTTGGCGAAGAAGGATTTGGTCGAATGATCAAACAGAAAAAGCGCAAGCGTCGTGTCCTTGGGAAACACATAGCTGCCGACGGCGATGTAGAGAGCCGTGAGGCCGATCGCGACGAGGTAGGGTGTGCCCGGAATGGCAGGCCAGGCGGCGGTCGGGGCTGGCGCCGTGCTCATCATGGATCGGCCCCTCCGGGCGCAATGCTCACCAAGCAAATTGCGGCGCTGACGCAACCTCGGTCGTCGCGAGCGTTTTTGCGCCCGGGCTCGCCGCGATCATTTCCATGATCGCCACGAGTCCGCTGCAGGGATCTTTGCGCTCGGTCGCAAATGAATGGTGTCGCATTTGGACGGGGTTGGCGGCGCCGCAATCGATGTACTAGAACCGCTTGAACGTAGTTCGAAGTGTCCGCATTTTCGTTTGCTGCAGTCGATAAGATTCGAGCAAAATGAGCATTGAATGAGCGCCGGCTAACGATTGCGTGCCGCCGGCAAAGCGTCTCGGGAGAAACGCAAAACGGCCGCGCGGGGTGCTCCGCGCGGCCGCCAGTCGTTCTAGCCGACAATCTTAGTGATGGTCCTTCCGGTCGTCACGACGGTCATCGCGGCGGTCTTGACGCTGCTCATGACGACGTTCGTGATGGGGGCGCTTCCAACCCCGCGCCGGAGGCGCTTGCATGCCCTTGGGTGCATGATACCCCTGGCGCCACCAGCCGGCCTTGCGGGGACCGCGAGGCGGCACGTGCCAGCCCGCGCGCGGACGAGCCTTATAGGTCTCCCAGCGGTTGCGGTCCTTGTACCAGGGCCGGCCGACGTAGTAGCGCTCCCAATAGTCGTGGGCCGCAAAGGCGATGACGGGGATGCCGAACACCTCCAGCCCCACGTCGGGCAGCGGCGTCGTCTGGCCGCGGTAGTCGAAGGCGAGGTACTCGCTGTAGACCCAGCCGCGGTTGCCGTCCCAGAGCACGTCGCACCAGGAACTCATCGCGCAGGCAGCCTTCGACCAAGATGTCGTCGCCTTCGGGGATGACGCCGACGCTGGGGAACTCGGTATCGGGGCCCGTGCGCATGTTTACGTTGGCGGTCGAATAGCCCGGCGTCGCCGCCTGCGCCGCCGTGGCTCCCAACATTGCAACGGCCAGTGCAGCACCGGCCAAGGTTCGTAGTCTCACGTAGGCTTCTCCCGTGATTGTTGATGAATGCCGTCAGGTTACAGCAGCTAGAACCGTGTCAGCTTGATGACGTGACGGGCGCGGCATTTCCGTCGGCAGTTGGAAACGCCGACGGCCACGCGATGGTTGCACGTGGCCGAGCCTGTTCATTGCGGGGCCCGATAATTGCGGGGCAAAACCGGCGAAAGTGCCCTCAGCTCCCCGACAGGGGCTGGGACGCGGCAAATTCGCCGCGATGGATGGCGATGCCCATTTGCAGGGATTCGGCAATCCGCTCCGCTCTGTCGATGAACAGGGCTGCGGCATCCGGCGGACAAATCTCCGCGGCCGTCGTGCGGAACACCGCGAGCCACCGCCGGAAATGGGCCGGCGTGATTTGCGCCAGCGCCGCGTGAGCCTGCATCGGCGTGCCCTTGTAGCGCCCGGTCATCAGCGTCACCGACGACCAGAACGCGCACATCTTGTCGAGATGCGTGTCCCAGTCCGTAACGACCTCGCTGAAAACCGGACCGAGCACGGCATCCTCGCGGACCTGCGCGTAGAACGCGTGCACGACGTCATGGATCATCGGCTCGCTGACACCGGCCGCGATGCCGGGCGCCTTGGGATGCGGATGACGATCTACCTCACTGCATTTCCCCGTAGACATCATGCCTCCACATCGTCCTTGGCCGGGTTCGGCGAAAGCTCCGCCACTTTTCCCGGCCGCCCGTTCTGCGCGTCCGCGTCCGGCAACGGTGGCTTCTTGGCCGCGATGTTCGGCCACGCGTCAGCATATTTGCGGTTGACCTCGAGCCAGAAGTCGGTCGCCGCCGGCTCGCTGTCCGACACGATGGCCTCGGCGGGGCACTCGGGCACGCATACGCCGCAATCGATGCACTCATCGGGATGGATGACGAGCATGTTCTCGCCTTCGTAGAAGCAGTCGACCGGACATACCTCCACGCAATCGGTATATTTGCATTTGATGCAGTTCTCGGTGACGACGTACGTCATCCCGCTCGCACCTCGACCTCCATTAAGAGACATCCATAATGTATGTTATTGCCGTGCCTGTCCATAATAGATATATTTAGCATATATCAATTGGCCGTGATGAGGATGCGATGCAGCTCACGAGCTTCTCCGACTACGCGTTGCGCGTGCTGATGTTCGCGCAGGCGGCGGGCGACCGACTCGTCACCATCGCGGAGATGGCCGAGGCCTACGACATCTCGCGGGCGCATCTCATGAAGGTCGTGAATGCCTTGACGCGGGCCGGCTATTTGCACGCCGTCAGGGGGCGCTCGGGGGGGCTGCGGCTCGCCATGCCGGCATCCGAGATCGTGCTCGGCGATGTCGTGCGCGCGACCGAGCCGGACTTCGCGCTGGTCGAATGCTTCGCGACGGGCAACCAGTGCGTCATCACCCGCTGCTGCAAGCTGCAGGGTGTGCTGGGTGCGGCGCTCGATGCCTTCTTGGCAGTGCTCGACCAGCAGACGCTCGCGAGCATTGCGCTCAAGCCCCGCGATTTCCGGGGCCTATTGCAAACGGCAGGCTGACCAACCGGGACGTGGCGCTTGCGGCGGAGCCTAGAGCCCCATGGCCTTGTGGGCCTCCTCCATGTGCTTGACGCATCCGTCCATATCGTTGTTCTGCATCGCCGCCTTCGACATGGCGAGATGGGCCTCTGCCTCCTTCTTCTTGGCGGCATCGGTCATCTTGGCGATGCTGGCGTCCATCTTCAGCATGTGGGCGTCGGTGCACCACTCCTTGGCCTTGTCCTCCTGCGCGTAGGCGGGGACCAGCAAGATGGCGGCGAGCAAAACAGCTAGGGGCGCAATTTTACGCATGACGTGACCTCCTTGATCGAGGGCCGGCGTTGTCCGGCGACAACGCCCTGCGGGGAGGATGGTTGCAGAGCGTTGCGATTTTCTATCCTGGCATTTGCTGCAATGTGTGCCGATCGAGGCCCCGCCTGCACCTTTCCAGATTGGGGCTTTGCTCCTGCGCAAACGGCGGCGCGTGCGGGCCGCAGGTGACGTGAAAGATCATCCGGGGCGACAGCGGCCGCCGGCGTGCCGGCATGCGGAGCCTCGCTCCGGCAGCCGCCGCGAACGGACTTCGGACGTCGGTTCAGGCGCGGTTCATTGTGGCTCCGTCATTGTCCGGCTCCGTCATTCTGGCGAGGAAGAAATCATATGCACAAGATCATTCTCGGGCTGATCGTCATTGCAGCACTGCCCTCCGTGGCGGTGGCCGAGCCCTATCCCGATGGGGCGGTTCCCTGCCTCAAAGGCAGCTGCAGCGATACCTCCAACGCTCCGCGCCGATCGGCGCCGGACTGGCAGCAGGTCCGGACCAGCGCCAAGGCGCTGGGCGCTGGCCGGGTTCATTGCAGTCTGTGCGATCATCCCTACCGGGTGACGCCGATTGGCAAGTAAAACGCGAACGGCTGCGCGGGGTGATCCGCGCGGCCGCTACTTTTGCTCGCCGGGCGTGGGCGCCGCCGTGATGGCGCGGCGGATGGGCGCCATGGCGGCAGTGTCGTCGAAGGTCACGACGCCATCGTGAACGGTGATGCCGAGATCGCGCCACAGCGCATCGAGATCGGGCGCATAGGGCTCGGTGCGCATCTTGGCGTAGAGGTCTGCCAGCACCGGCACCCCGACGGCCTCGTCGGCAACACGCAGGACGCGCTCGATGCGCCAGTCTTGCTCGTGATTGCCGCCGGCAGCGAGGATGGCGCGCAAGCCTTGCTGCAGCCCGACCCGGTTGCCGGTGCGCTTGCGGATCTCGACGTCGGCGAGCAGACAGAAGATGGCCCCGCCCCAGTACGTGCGTCCCCAGGTCGGCGTGCGGTCGAGCCCGCGGTCGCCCGCCTGCGGCAGGCCCTGGGGCATGTCGCGCACGAAATCGCCCCAGATCTTCTCTGCGGAGAGGTCGCCGGCTTCAACGCGCGCGATCGATTCGACGTAGACGGCGAGACCTTCCGCCAGCCACAGGTGCGATTGGCCCACCTCCGGCAGCGCCAGATGCACCATCTCGTGCACGGCCTTCCAGTCGCGGTCGAGATCGCTTTGCGTGCTCTCGCTGCCGACCAGCAACCGAATTGCGCCGCCGCGATAGCCGAAGGCCTGCCCGCCGCGTATGCCGCGGCCCGGGACCGGGACGAGCAGGATCCGCGCCGAGGCGACCGGGAACGTGCCGTAGTAGAGCGCGACCGCTTTCGCAGACTTTGCGATCCAGGCCTGGAGCGTGCGCCGTGGCAGCGCCAGCTCTCCCGGAGCAAATCCGATATGGAGGACGCCGCCCTTCACCGTGACCGACGTCGTCGGCAGCTGATCGAACGCAGCGTAGGGCATGCGCTCGCCGGTGAACTTGGACTGGGCGTGGGCTGGAGGGTGGGAGACGCCGCCGAGCAGGAGCACTTGCACGCAGACGCGAACCGCGAGTTTCACCATGCGCACGAGCGAGCCTGCCAATTGCGGCTGAATTCCAGCGCCTTGGCTTTCACCATCGGATGCGTGGTGGAGGCCTGCGTCAGCGTTGCCGCATTGCCAGCTCCGAAAGCCGCGGCAGGAGTTATTTGCAACCCGGCGGCTATGCTAATATCCGCCCCGAGCTGAGATTTGCCGGGGGGGCAATCCGTGCCGAGCACCATTTTCGGATTATCGTCGTACCTTGTCGTCGCGATCGCTTGTCTTGCGCTCGTGGTTCTCATCGGCGCCTTGCGTGGCGGCTTGTCCCAAAAGCAGCACGCACGCGGCTTGGGCGTCAACGGCCCACCGCGCGCGGCCGCTCCGGGACTCGGTGGCGCGATCCAGATGCTCGCCTCCCTGCTGGGAATCCTGTCCTTTGCGATGCAGGTCCTGCAGTGGCTCAAGATCATCTGAAGGCGGGTCTCGGCCCGTCGATCTCTTGGCCGCTGCGGTGATGCCTCGACAGCAGAAAAATGCGAAACGGCCGCGCGATCATCGGGCGGCCGCTCGTTGACGTCGTCGCTCCGCGTAAAGCGATCGCTTCTCCGGCGCGCTTCTCAGCGAGACACTACTGCCGTGCGTAGTGGCGATGCCGGCGGGACCGACGGTGGTGGGGCGGCTGCTTTTTGGGCGGATCCGGGGGGCAGCGCCAGCACTTCGACATGCGACTTCGGCACCAGCTGCACCACGTGGAAGCCGTGCCGCTTGAGCTCCACCAGCACGGTCGGCAAGGCCTTGGCCGTCACCTCGTGGATGTCGTGGAAGAGGATGATGCCGCCGCCGGTCTCGATCAGGCCCTTCAGCACGTTGTCGACGACCTTGTCCGGCTTGTGCATGCGGTAGTCGAAGGAATCGACGTCGATGCCGAAGACGGCGATGTTGCGGCTGGCGAGATAGTCGCGCACGCGCTTGGGATCGCTCAAGTAGGGAAAGCGGAAGAACGGCGCCACGCCGTTCGCTAGAATGCCGTTCTCGGTCGCGATCGTGCTCTCGATCTGCGTCTTGGCGCGCTCCAGCGACATCGCCCCGAGGTTGGGATGCGACCAGGTATGCGTTCCGATCGTGTGGCCTTCGGCCTGAACCTCGCGCGCCACATCCGGGTACTGCTTCACCATCTCGCCGACGTTGAAGAACGTCGCTTTTGTGCATTGCGCCTTCAGTGCGGCGAGGATCTCTTTCGTATAGGTCGGGTGGGGGCCGTCGTCGAAGGTGAGGACCACCTCGCCCTTCTGCAGGAGATGCTCCGGCGGATACTGATCCCCGAACTCGCCGCCGCCCTTGGTATCGATCTCGATGACCCGGGAAACGCCAAGGGCATCCTTACAGCTCGCAGCGCCCTCCTCGGCGCGCGGCGCCGTGGGCGACAACAGCACCAGCGCGGCAAGAATGAGCAGCCTTTTCATGTTTGGTCCCCTAACTCCCTGGCGGCCGGAGCTATGGCCGCTGCACACCATCGATACCTTTATCCTTTTATCTTAAACCTCGATGAAGCCTCACCGCGCAACTGACTTTATCGCGCCTTGCTTTGGCCTGCCGGCTCGCTAGGTGCGTCGGCCCCGATAGCGCTCCAGCACATTCCAGGCGAGCAGCATCAACAGGGCCATGTACGGCACCAGCAGCCGCTCGTCGTAAAGCACGACCGCCCAGGCCTGATCGGGGTTGAGCGCCGTCATCGATGGGTCGCCCGGGGCGTAGACGACATCGATGCGTTGGCCCACGCGAAGCTGCTTCGCCAGGTCTTTGCGCACCCCGACGGCTGCATGGACGGTCTCATTGGCGGGCGTTTGAAAGCTGTAGTAGAGGACCCAGCGGCCCTCGCGGCCGAGCCGATTGTGCGCCGGCTGCAGGCGACTGACCGTCGCCGAGGCGATCTTGCCCTCGTCGTTGAGCGTGCGAAATCTCTCATAGTCATAGGCCGCCTTGCCGATGAGAGCGGCCGCCACCAAGACGCCGATAATCAAGCCCAGATTCAAGAGGCGGTCGTTCATGGCCGGGCTCCGCACCTGCGCTCGCCAACGGTGCCGACCTTTCGGGTACGACCCCAGGCTGCGAGGCGCAAGCACAAGATTGGCGCGCACAAGCGTGCACACCTGGTTTTCAGGCCAGGCCAGGGAAATCGGTGTAGACTTCAATCATGCCAAGCGCTCCTTGCCTTGCCAGCTTTCCATTTTTCTCTGGGCTCGCTTCCAGTGGGCAGGCCGAGCTCAGCGCGGCGACGTCGTACGTCTCCCTTCCCCCGCGCACGCAAGTCATCCAGCGCGGCGACGAGGTCGCAGGCGTCTACCTCGTGGAAGCGGGCGCTCTGCGCATCTATTACATCAGCGCCGAGGGGCGCGAGGGCACGCTTTATTGGGTCGATGCCGGACAGTCGTGCGTTCTGGCGCTCAACTGCCTGTTTTCGCGCATCGCTTATCCCGCATGGGTCGAGACCGACCAGGACGAGACGCGCGTCGCCGTCGTTTCGGGGGATGTCTATCGCAAGCTCTATCTTCAGGAGCCGGCGCTGCAGAAATTCACCTTCGAGGCGCTGACGACGCGGCTCTTCGAGCTGATGACGCTGATGCAGGAGACGGCATCGCTCGGCCTCGAGCAGCGCGTTGCCGCCTTCCTGTTGCGCCGGAGTGCCAATGGCCAGGCGCTGGAAGCGAGCCACGAGCAGATTGCGCATCATCTGGGCTCGTCGCGTGAAGTGGTCTCGCGCGTATTGCGAAATCTCGCGAGCCGAGGCGCCATTCACCTGTCGCGCCGCTCGATAGAGATCGCAGATGACGCCAAGCTCCGCGGCATGATCGAGCCCTACCTCGATCCCATGCCTTGATCCATGGGCGGTCGGCACGAGCGGCGCTCTCATGGCAGACGCCCGTGCCGCGCTGAGGCTTATTGCATGGACATCGCAATGCCGGCCTTTTTCGCAGCATCCAAGGTCATGGCCAGGTGATGCTCGAACGCGGGCAGCAGGCTCCTCAAATGGGCGGCGATCGCTTCATTCCTCGACCGCTGGAAGCAGCGTCTTGCGCAGCGCCCTGATGACGGCGCGATGATTGCGGGTCTCGAACAAGAGGTAAGCCTTGTCGAAGTCCGCACCCTTGCGGGCCTTGAGGTCCGCGAGCACGGCCTGGTGCTGCGCGATGGCCGCCATGGACGCAGGCGTCGCGATCGGTTTGACGTGGTTCATTTCCAGGAGCTCCTCGAAGCTCTTGATCACGCCGCGATGATCATTTGCGACCATCTGGCCAAGCTGCCTGACCTCGTCGGACGCGCCGGCGGATTGGCCGAGCTCGGCCACCTCGACCTCGAAGAGATTGGACTGGAGGTAGAGGTAAGCGATCGCGCCATCGGTGAGCTGCGAGGTATCGGCTGCCCGCTTGGCCGGGTTCTTGGCCTGCCAGATCATCGCGCCAGTCGTCGCGCTGGGCTCCCCGGCCTGGGCGAGATTGGCGCCCGACGGGCAGAAAGCCGATAGTCCGAGGAACGCGCCCGTAGCGATGGCGAGCGCCGCGGTCTTGCCTGTTATCGTCTGCATGTTCGGTCTCCATTCTGGGTTGGCAGCAGAATGGTGCAGATCTATCGGGCGCTGCTCGCCGCGTCGGGGACCAAAGTCACAAAGACCGCAATTTCGTTGTTGCCGCCGCGGTTGCGGGCCACAAACAGCGACGGCCGCGCGATGATGGCATTCCAGCCGCTGTCGCGGAATAATCCAGTTCATATGGGGACAGAAAAACGGAGACTGACAATGGATAACAACACCAAGGAGCGGTACCTAAAGATTGCACTCGCTCGTTTTCGGCGTCATCTTCCTCCTCGTCTATCCGCTGAGCCTGATCTGGCCCTCGGGCTGGGTCTGGCATGGCGGCGAGGGCATCTACTATTTGCAGATGATCTGCGGGATCTATGCGGTGCTCGGCATCTATCTGATCGCCGCTGCAAGAAATCCTGCCGCATATCGCAGCGTGATCTCATTCACCGTGTGGTCGAGCGTCGTGCATGCCGGCATCATGGCGGCACAGGCGTCGGTGACGAGCACGAGCATGGCCATCTCGTCGGCGATGTTCCGGCGCTGCTGCATCGTCGCGGGCGTGTTGTGGTACCTGTCGCCGCACGGCCGGGACGTTGCTGCGACCGCGTGAGACCGGCCGCCTGCTCAGGTCTTGGATGTGCGCGCCCGAGCAACCGCTGGCCCCGCGGACGTTCTGCCTGGGGCACGCGCTCACGAGAAACTTGTCGAAGGGCGCGTGACTTCCCGATATGCAGGCGTGATGACGGCAGGCGGCGACTTCGAGATCTTCCTCGTGGCCACTCCGGGCTTGGAAGGCCCGCTTTGCGCGGAGGCGCGCGCCAAGGGATTCAAGGCCAAGACGGTTGCGGGCGGTGTGACGCTGAAGGGCGGCTGGCCCGAGGTCTGGCGCGCGAACCTCGAGATCCGCGGCGCGAGCCGCGTTATCGCGCGCCTCGGCGCGTTCCGTGTCGTTCACCTGGCACAGCTCGACAAGCGCGCGCGCCAATTTGCCTGGGGCGACGTGCTGCGCCCCGATGTTCCGTTCCGCGTCGAGGTGTCGTGCAAGAGCTCCAAGATCTATCACTCGGGCGCCGCGACACAACGGATCGAACGGGCGATCGCGGAGGAGCTCGGCGCGCCGGCCTCGCCCGAGGCCGAGGTCTGCATAAGAGCGCGCATCGAGAACAATGTCTGCACCATCGGTGTCGACACCTCGGGCGAGCTGCTGCACAAGCGCGGCTACAAGCAGGCCGTCGCCAAGGCGCCCATGCGCGAGACCATGGCGTCGCTGTTTCTGCGCCAGTGCGGGTTTGACGGTGCTGAGCCCGTCGTCGATCCCATGTGCGGGTCGGGCACCTTCGTCATCGAGGCAGCCGAGATCGCCGCCGGCCTGCAGCCGGGCCGGTCGCGCCACTTTGCCTTCGAGCAACTTGCGACGTTCGATCCCGAGGCCTGGCAGCGGATGCGCGCGGCGCACAGCGGCACGAAGACACCCGCCGTCCGCTTCTACGGCAGCGACCAGGACGCAGGCGCGGTCCGCATGAGCCGCGCCAACGCGGAGCGCGCGGGCGTCGCCGGCATCACGGAGTTTGAGGAACGCGCCATCGAGGACCTCGTCGCGCCGCCCGGGCCGCCCGGCCTCGTCATCGTCAACCCGCCGTACGGCGACCGCATCGGAGACACGGCGCGCATCAAGCCGCTCTACCGCACGCTCGGGCAAACGCTAATGACGCGGTTTTCAGGCTGGCGCGTTGGTTTGGTGACGAGCGAGGACGCGCTTGCTGCGGCGACGGGCCTGCCGTTCGCCCTTGCCGCCGAGCCGGTGTTGCACGGCGGGCTGCGGGTGACGTTGTTCCGGACTGCGGCGCTGCCGTGATGGCACGGCGGCTCGTGGGTGTCGGTCACCTCCCAACGATCTCTTCGCGGAAGTTCTCCAACCAAGTTCCCGACCACTCCCACTTCGGCGGCTTGTTCGCCTTGAAGTCGCTCTCCGATGCCCACGAGCCACCGGTGAAGCGCGTGCCATTGTCGTCCGCCAGCTTGAAATGGAAATAGCCACCCTTGCGCATCCAAAGATCGGATTGCTCCCAAGTTCCTCCAATCTCACGCCCGTTGTTGGACACGGTCCCCTTGAGCGCATTGATTTGTCGGTTGAAATAGCCGTAAACGAAGTTGTTCTCCACGTGCAGCCCCAAGAACCCGCGATCGGTATTCCATGAGGCATCCCAGCAAATTGCAGGGTCGGGAGCGACCTTGGCTGGAGGACCGACGCAGGAGCGCTTGCGCTCTTTTACAAGGGCCTTGCTCTGCTCCATCTTTTTTCGTGCCCCGTACATGTCTCGCAGCATTGCGTATTGCGGGTCTCGGTCGCGCAGGCATTCGAAATACTCGAAAAACGCCCCGCCATCGCCGCTGGGCTTGAAGTCTTTTCCGCAATAGGCAAGGGCCTGGTCTTGTTGCGCGACCAATGTGGCTGCAACCTTGGACGTGTCGCGAAGCTGGTCGCGGCATTCAGGCGTGCCGTTGCCAACGAACGCGCAATGATTGCGAACGAACTTTGCCATTGCGTCGCGGCGGAGGAACTCGCCGTTATGCATCCTGCTGACGAACCATTCGGCGTCCACCGGACTATTCAATCGCATGCATTCTTCCTGGAAGGCCTTGTTCTCCCCGGACGTCAACTCAATACCCTTGACCGCGAAGTATCGCGACGCCGGTTGCCAGAGCTTGTCGCATAGCTTCTCAGCTATTTCGTGTTGTGATGCTAGGAAGGCAGCCTTCGCGTCGCTGACGTCCCGTGCTTCGCAGGCGTTGAAGGAGTCGAAGTCCAGGTAGTATTTTGCTCCTGCGTACGGGACTTGCATCCAGCGTCGCTGCATTTTCCGCGCATCGCTTGCGAGCTCGCCAGCGGGAACGCTCGTTTGCAGGGCTTGGCGATCGCAAATGGAGATAAGCGCGGCCTTTGCCCTGTCCAGCACGTACTGCTTTCGCTTCTGCTCGCGAAAGTGATCCCAGAACTCCGGCGAGTTCGCCAAGCGGTGCAGCTGTTGGGACATGTCGCGGTAGTCGCGGTATTGACCGAGGCCCATCTGCGCCAGATCCGCGTGCTCGAGGCTCGAAATGGTGTTGTCCACCATCGTCCAGTAGTCGAGCTGCGCCTTCAGCTTGCCTTGCTCCGGGCATGATCCGCACCGTTCGAGTGCGACGGTCAGAAGACTTGATGTTGTGCTCTCGCTCGTCGGCCAATCGCTGCACCTCTGCAATCGAATTGCCGAGGTTCTGTAGCTGATAGGTGATCAGGCCGCCGATGCCGTAAATTCGGACCACGTCAGCCCGGGCTTGCCCCACAGGCAGGCACACCAAAATGAACAGTCCCATGAAAATCGCGACAGGCCGCGTCATTGTCATCCTCCCCCGGAGGCAGCCCGGACCGCAGGCAATAGTTTTGGTCGTCGCCGGAATAGTGTTTGAACAATTGCCAGGGCCAATAGGTGCACCACCACATAATGCCTGTCGGTGTCGGCGGTGCAAGCTGGAACTCGGGTGCCAACGCTGCGGTCGCAGAACGAAGACGCAAAACGGCCGCGCGGATCACGCCGCACGGCCGCTTATCGTTTGCATCGCGTCAGGTGCCTGACCCGTCCTGCCGGAGGCAGGCAGGTCATGAGGGTCTGACACCTGGATGGAAGGACTCGGCAACGGGTCAGACCCAGAGCGTCAGACCCCTTTTCGCCTTAGCCCAGCCGCTGCTCCAACGCGCGTGCCGCCCCCCCCGATCCCCGGCGCTGCCACGCATCACCCGGCATTCTTCTGCTTCAGTCCGTCCTCGTAAGAGATCTCGGTATAGTCGGAGGGAGAAGAATATTTCAGGCCGACATCGGCGAGTGCGTCGAGCTTGGCGGAGGTGTCGAATTTCTTGAGCTTGATCTTGTCGACATAGAACGTGTCGATCAATTCGTTATAGACCGTCGTCTCGTCGATGAAGATGGCGAAGATCTTCACGTCGCCAAACCGGATGTGGAACCGATTGCCCTGGGGTAGATCGGCGATATAGATGAAATACTTTCCCTCGCCGTCGAACGCCGCCCCGAACGTCTCGACGAGCTTGGGGAGCGTTTCGTACGCCTTGATCGATCCCGCCAGGAAGCCGATCGCCGGCTTGCCGCTTTCAGATACCGAGAAGACCTCCTTTATGACGGTCTCGGGATCGTCATAAGAAATGTCGCCGCGGTAGCCGAACCGGCCTGCAACATGCGTGTCGGCATTGAGAATGGGCTTCAGCAGTCGGCCTTCGGCGTCGAGCTTGGCGAACGGCGTGTCGGCAATGGCGGTCATGATCATGATCCTTGATGGAGGTTGGCGTCAGGTGTGCCGACTTTGGCCGTCTCGAGCGCGGGCCGCTCAGCACCGACTTGCCCATGGCGTCGCGTTCGAGCGCGCCTATCGCAAGTCGGTCGTCCAGTGATCGGGCGGTTGTGCCCGGGTCGTGCCCCAAGTCCTACCGAGATCAAGTCCTACCGAGATCAGTCGCTCGTGATCATGACCTCGGGGATGTCGCTTTCAGGCAGGTCGAGGCCGTCCTCGTCGGCCAGTTGGACCCCGGTGAGGCACACATCTCCGTCATCGATGACCAGCGTGAGCGGCGCTCAGCGACTTGCCCTGACAGGGGCCGATGAAGCAATGGCCGGTGTCGAGATCGAACTGGGCGTGGTGCTTTCCGCAGGTGAGGAAATTGCCGTCCTCGTCGAGGAATTCGCCGGGGACGGTGTCCAGCCGCGCGCCCTGGTGCGGGCAGGCATTCTCGAAGCCGTAGAAGTTGTTGCCTTTGCGGGTGATGAGGATGGGCCAGGGCTTGTTGGCGCCCGTCTCGTCCGGCCGCGCCAGCACGAACCCTCGCGCCCCGCCATCGTCGACCTCGTAGGTGGAGCATATCGCAAACAGCTCGTTCATCTCGCGCACCTTTCCCGAAACGCTAAGGCCGACGTGGGGAAGCGGACACAACTCCAGCACACTCCGAACAGCGCGCAAGATATGTGCCATTCAGAATTGTCGTGTCTCAGACAATTCCAGGCGTGGAGCCTGCGCCGGCGCTGGAGGATAGAGAGCGGAATTGCAAAACGGCCGCGCGAAACACCCCGCGCGGCCGCCTGTTGTCAGTCGCGTTGTCGACTTAGCCCAGCCGCTGCTCCAGCGCGCTGAGCTCGTCTGATCGCCGAAGGTGGCGAAGTGCGCCGCTGATCAGCGGCAGCTCCGCCTACTTCAAAATCTCGCTGTTCAGCTGGTAGTCGGCGGTGTCCTCGAGCTGCTTTAGAGTAAGCCGCCCCTCCGTCAACTTGTTGCGCAACTGCTCAAAGTCAGCCGCGTCGTATTCCGGCTGGT
Organism: uncultured Alphaproteobacteria bacterium; assembly: GCA_963728165.1. Classification (GTDB taxonomy): domain Bacteria; phylum Pseudomonadota; class Alphaproteobacteria; order Rhizobiales; family Hyphomicrobiaceae; genus Hyphomicrobium_A. The sequence goes on from CAVSIY010000007.1 coordinate 113,627, forward strand.
ATCTTTCCACATGTTGCAAACGGGGGTTGGCGCACGCCGGACACCCCTTGCAGAAGCAGGCATCGATATCGAAATTCCAGCGGGGGCCGAACCGGTAGACCGCCAGGTACATCAGCTCGGCCTTTAGCTTGTCGACGCCGCGTGCAAGCATCCCATCAAGAAACACCCTGTGCACCGCCTTCCAATGTCGCGACCTGGTCGCGCAATAGTAGTCGTGAATGACAGAGGCTTCGCGATACTTGCCCGTATAGGGAGCGCCTATGATGCTCCAGAACACACGAGGGATGGAGGCGCCGTCCACTTGCACGCCGCTGGGGACAGGCCAGCTCACGCCGTGGCTGTCGACATATGTAAACGGTTGCACGAGCTCCATGGCGCGCCCGCCCCCGAGAAGCTTGAGCACCAGATCGCCCTCGAACCGGCCCAGTTTCTCCGCCGCAGCGCTGCCCGCGAGACTGGCAATCAGCATGAGGCAGGCTGCCAGCCGTCCCAGCGTCTTCTTTCCTGTCGCATTCACGCTGTCGCCCATGGCGCATTCCTATCGGGGGTGAGGACTGTAGCCGCGGATGCCGGCCGCCAGATTGCCGCAAGGCGAGCCCGAATTGTAACCAAGCAGGATCGCTTTCACGCGCTCCGCTCTTGGCGGATATGCATGCGACCCGGCAGCCATGTAGAGCCGCGCGGCCGCCTTGAGCGCACCGTTGAGGAATGCTCGCCCGTGATAGGTCTCAAATCTCTTGATCGCTGCGCCTGAAAAGCGATCAGCTTCGAGCTCCGCATCCTGACGAGCTATGGGGTCAAGCGTACGGAAATCATGACCGCAAAAAAGATGGCCGGCTTCATGCCCAAGCATCAAATAGGCCTCTGCGGGAGCTGCTTTCACCCACTCTGGATCGTAGACGATAAGTCGCTGGACCTTGGGCCCCTGCGGCCCCTGCTCGCCGGGAAGGGGCTCGTGGAGGAACACGGCGACTTGCGTTGTTGAAACCGGTCGAGCGCAAAATGTCAGCTGAAGTGCATTAATGGCCGCAGCATTAGGAATGCCGATCATTTCAATCAGAATTTCGAAGTCGAGAACCGGCGACAAGGTGGCATCATTGCAGCCTGCAGAGAGTTTTTCCGGATGGAATGCGCCTTTTACTAAATCCATGCACCCGACCAATTGCGCCTGTTTGGATTTCGGCGCGCACGGGCCAGTGGTCGATCCCATGTTGCGGCATGCCTCTTCGAAGCTGTAGTGGCGCTGCGCAGAGGCTGCTCGGAGAGCAACAGCGGCCAGAAGAGAGCTTGGAGTACGAGCAAAAGTCTCACGCCACTCCCCCAGTATCGATTTGATTATCGCAGCAGTCGGCAATTCAATGCTTTTAGCATAGACCAGCACGGCGCTAGGGGACAACACCGGTCGCAAAATTCAAAACGGCCGCGCGGGGGAACCGCGCGGCCGCTTGTTGGCAGTCGCGTTGTCGACTTAGCCCAGCCGCTGCTCCAGCGCGCTGAGCTCGTCTGATCGCCGAAGGTGGCGAAGTGCTCCTTGATGCGCCGCGCAGGGGGGGCGAGCTCGGCATTGCACGCCTTCCCCCCACGATCGATGCCTATCTGTTACCCAAGGGACAGCCTCTATGGGCCGAGGCCTGTCAGGCATAGCGGATGCCCGATCACTCGCACCCGCCACGCCGCAGCCCATACGGCGCAGCCGCAAAGACGCGGCCTGATAAAGGCCTCTGTACTGGCCCGCTGCGCCCAAATAGACTGTGGCGTTTTCACCAAGCCCTACGCCCACATCTCGGCGCTGATCTTAGAGATCGGCCGATGAGGGTCGAGCCTGCAATTTGCTCATTGCGTGACCCCCATGCGTGAAGATGATTATCGCGGACTGACGGAGGTCGTCGGGGACATCTATGACGCGGCGCTCAACCCCGCGCTGTGGACCGGCGTTGTCGCCAGGATCGTCGAGCTCGTCGGCGGCCAGGCCGGCGGTCTCGCCCTGAAAGACACGATGCGCAAGAACGTCAACGTCTACTATGACGTCGGCTTCGACCCGCACTACATTCAGGTCTATCTAGAGACCTATTCGAAATTCGATCCGCTCGCCACGGCACCGCTCTTCGACGCCGGACACGTCGCGGGCGTTCCCGATCTCATGCCGCTTGATGACTATCTGCGGGGACGCTTCTACCAGGAATGGGCGCGGCCGCAGGGCTGGCTCGAACTCGGCAAACGCCATCATCGAGAAATCGGGAACCAGTGGGACGGTTCTAAGAATCGTCACGAATAAAACGCGCGGCCTGGTCGACGGCGAGATGCGCCGGCGCTTGGCACTTGTCGTACCTCATGTGCGTCGGGCGGCGCTGATCGGAAATTCGATTGATCTCAAAGATGCCGAAGCGGCGATCTTGGCCGAAACGCTCGATGGACTGAGCGCCGGCCTGTTCCTCGTCGATGCCCGCGGCCGGGTCGTCCATGCCAACAAAGCGGCGCGCGATATCCTGGCCATGGATGACATCCTGCATTTAATCGGAGGCCAGCTCGTGACCGGCGATGCGCGGGTCAACCAAGCCCTGCGCGATATCTTCGCCGTTGCGGACAAGGGCGACGCGGCACTCGGCATCAAGGGTATTGCGTTGCCGCTGACCGCGCATGATGGCGATCACTACGTCGCGCACGTGCTGCCGTTGAGTTCGGGCGAACGCCGCCGTGCCGGCATGGCCTACAAGGCCACGGCGGCTGTGTTCGTTCGCAAAACGGCGCTGCAGGCGCAATCATCGTCTGGAGCCATAGCGCGGACCTTCAAGTTGACCCCGACCGAGCTGCAAGTCCTGCTTGCCGTGGTCGAGGTCGGCGGCGCGCCGGAGGTGGCGGAAGCCCTCGGCGTCGCCGAAAGCACGGTCAAGACCCACTTGAAGCGCCTCTACCATAAGACAGGCGCGAGCCGGCAGGCGGACCTCGTCAAGCTCGTTGCCGGGTTCTCCAATCCCCTCGCGGACTGACACACAGATGTGACCGGACATCGCAGCCGTCCTCCCCCGATCGGGGGACGCCGGGCGATCGCGCCGTCGGCAGTGTCCGGCCGACCTCAACCGACATCGCGCAGTCGCGCGAGCACGAGGTCGTAGCCCTTCGCAGGATTGCAATGCCTGCGAGCAACCAGATGACCTATGACCAGCTTCAGTGCCGACAACCGGAATGGCATGAGCACACGCCAACTTGGCGCCCGCCGGCACAGGGAAGAAGCGTCTTACCCTCGGCAGCCCACGGAGGGCCAGCATCGTCTGCAGCTCTCCACGCATGGCCTGCGCCAGCGCGACCGTTTCGAGGTCTTTCGCGAGAATTTCAGGCAATACCTCTTCCAAGTTGACGTCGCGAACCGTGCAGAAGGCATATTCGATGGCAACATCGAGCTGCTCAAGGCCGGAAGCGTCAGTGTATCGAGGATCGTCGCCCCGCCGTCGCTCTACGCGCGAACGCGCCGCCATCTCTCAGATGCCGAAGACGCATACACCTTGTTTGTGGGGCGGACCCACGGTCCCACGAACGAGCAAGCCGGCGTCTCGCACAAGTTCCAGCCCGGCAACGGCTTCCTCTATAACGGCTCTATGCCGGGCGGATGCGAGGCTGCCGCACCGTTCGAGGTGTGGGGCATCAAAGTGCCGGCTGGCCGCCTTAAAAGCGGCTTGGCTCGGGGGCGCGACCTAAAGGCGATAGGGATTCCCGCCGAGCTGCCCGCGATGCGGCTCATCGTGCAATACCTCAATTCGTTCGCGACCGTGGCGAGCAGCCCAGACCCGGACGTGCGTGAGGCCTTCGGCACTCACCTCGTCGATCTTCTGATGCTTATCGTCGGCGCCGATCGCGATTGCCTCGAGCTCATCCGCGGACGCGGTCTCAAGGCCGCCCGAACCTCGGCGGTATTAAAGATGATCGAGCGCGATTTTGCCTCCCCCGATCTCACCGCGGAGAGAATCGGGCTTTCCCTCGGCATTACGGGGCGTCAGGTTCACCGTCTGCTCGAGGAGACGACCAAGACGTTCTATGAGCACGTGCTCGAGCGGCGGCTCCTCGAGGCGCTCCAGCTGCTGACGGCCCCTGCCTGCGCCATGCTCAAGGTCGCCGACATCGCGCGCCGCGCCGGCTTTGCGGACCCTTCTCATTTCCACCGCGCCTTTCGCACCCGCTTCGGAGATACGCCGACGGGCGTGCGCGGGGCCGCCGTGCGCGGCAACACCAGTCGTTTTCTCCGCGCTTCACATGACGTAGACGCGGCGCGTCCTCGACCCTCTCACAAGCGGTCATCGGCATAAGGCGCCGGTCGATCCGCATTGACTGACAGCGACATTGAAGTGGACGGGCGTGACTCACGGGTAAGCCGGCGCAGGCCGTAAAACGGCAGCGGTGCAGGCGCCCTTTGAAGAGAGCGGTGCGCTCCCCCAGCATAGGAACAACGCCCCGATGTTCGCTGTGACGCAGAACTACGACGGCCGGCTTGGCTCGATGCTCAGGTCATTTGCTGTGATTGCGCTGGCCACCTTAGCGGGGCCGGCAATAGGCATCGGCGTCTTTGTCGTTCTGAATGCGTCGTGATCTCTTGAGGTCTCTTCCACGTTGCGAAGTGAAATGGCCGGGCTCGCCCCGGCCATTTCGCGTGCGGTGGGCCCGATCCGCATTGGCTGACAGCGACATTGAAGTGGACGAGCGTGACTCACGCTTCGAGCGGGCGCGGGCCGCATAACGCGCGCACCGGAGCCGCTTTTGATGCGGAGCAGCTCGCTCCCCCAACACAGGAACTAAGCCCATGAACACCCCTAGACTGATCCCCAACCTGACCCGACTGACCGCAATGGTTGCGGCCGGCGCGATTCTCGTCTTTGCCGACGCCGCGCTCGCCCACCACGATCACGGTGACAGCCATTCCGGCTCCGGCCAGATGAAGAGCCACGACTTCAAGAGCGATCGCGGCGACAAGCGCTCGATGCTCAAAGAGGTCCGCAAGGACAAGAGCGCGAGCTCCGACAAGCATAAGGACAGAGACGCCAAGCGCGCGGAGAAGAAGCAGGAGAGAGACGCCAAGCACGCCGAGAAGAAGGCGGAGAGGGAGGCGAAGCGCGCCGAGAAGCAGGCGGCGAGGGAAGCCAAGCGCGCGGAGAAGATGAAGGAGAAGGAGGAGAAGCAGGCTGAGAAGACGACCGACAAGGACAAGACGACCGGCACCACCGCGACCGGAACCACCACAGCCTCCGGCGCTCCCCCGGCCGCCGACGGGGATCTCTTCGACAAGGGCATCGCCGGAAGGAAGGGGCTCGACGGCCAAGCCAATGCCGGCTCGCCGGCTCCAGGCACGGCGCCCGGCGGTGCCGCGACCCCGGCTCCCGTCACTGCCGTAGGCGGCGGATTGGTTCGCGATAAATTGCCAGACGGCACCGTTTACGTGCGAAGGGGCACCAGCGCCGAGCTGGCGGCAGCTGGCCCCACCGGGTCCGGCAACGGCATCGTCAGGATCACCGACAGGAATGGCAACTCGACCATCATTCCTGATCACGGAGGAGGCGTGGCCGTGACTCCCGCTGGTCCGGGCAAGGTCACGATATCCAATGGCTCCGAGTTCGCGGACGGTGTCTGCCATTGATGTGACCATATCCGGCGCGAAGAGCGTTGCCGTCGACAAAAGCCTTGGGACCGGACCGCGTCGGGCCGACGGCGGTGTGAACGTCTTGACGCCCAACGGCACGGTCACCGGCGGTGGCGATTTTGATGTGACACCGGGCTTTGAAGCCCACGCTCCGGGCGACAAGTAAAGCCTCCGCGCCACCGACAAAAGGATGGCCGGCCTCGTCCCGGCCATTCCCAGAAGAACGGAGCTTGGATGCAAGGAGCTTGGATGATCATGACCCACTCGATCGATAGCTGCCCGGCAAAACGGATCGACGTCATCCGGCTCGCGAACGGACAGCGCGTGGTGCTGCGCCCGGCGCTGGAGCAGGATCTGCAGCTGCACGCGACCTACTTCGACGGCCTGTCGAGAGAGTCGCGTTACAATCGTTTCTTCAATCCGACGCCGAAAATCACCGCAAAGATGCTGGAGCACCTGCTGCACGCCGATCCCAGCTCTCACGTCGCGCTCATGGCGGCGTGCACTTCCGGCGACAAGGAAACGGTCATCGCCGAAGCCCGCTATAAGGTCGCGGCGGACGGCAGCAGTGCTGAGTTTGCTCTCTCCGTGGCAGACCAATTCCAAGGCCTCGGGCTTGGAAAGCTCCTGCTCGAGCGATTGATTTGCGCCGCTTCTCGCGCGGGCCTCGGCCGTCTTGCCGGCGATACGCTTGCTATGAACGCCAAGATGCTCCGCCTGGCGCGCAAGACCGGCTTTACCGTCACGTTCGATCCGCAGCTCCTCTACCTCATGAGGTTGGAGCGGCGTCTGGGGTCCGCCGAACACGACGCTCGTGCCAGGACGGCGGCCTGAGCCAGCGGCCTGATACGCGAGGTCGGCGCGTTCCCGAGCGCATTGACTGACAGCGACATTGAAGTGGACGGGGGTGACTCACGCTTGAGCGAGCTCGGGCCGCATAACGCGCGCACCGGAGCCGCTTTTGATGCGGAGCAGCTCGCTCCCCCAACACAGGAACTAAGCCCATGAACACCCCTAGACTGATCCCCAACCTGACCCGACTGACCGCAATGGTTGCGGCCGGCGCGATTCTCGTCTTTGCCGACGCCGCGCTCGCCCACCACGATCACGGTGACAGCCATTCCGGCTCCGGCCAGATGAAGAGCCACAACTCCAAGAGCGATCGCGGCGACAAGCGCTCGATGCTCAAAGAGGTCCGCAAGGACAAGAGCGCGAGCTCCGACAAGCATAAGGACAGAGACGCCAAGCGCGCGGAGAAGAAGCAGGAGAGAGACGCCAAGCACGCCGAGAAGAAGGCGGAGAGGGAGGCGAAGCGCGCCGAGAAGCAGGCGGCGAGGGAAGCCAAGCGCGCGGAGAAGATGAAGGAGAAGGAGGAGAAGCAGGCTGAGAAGACGACCGACAAGGACAAGACGACCGGCACCACCACCACGTCCGGCACCACCACCACGACCGGCACCACCACAACCACGACCGCCACCGCCACCACGGCCGATGGGTATGTGTTTGGCAAAGGCATCGCCGGAAGGAAGGGGCTCGACGGCCAAGCCAACACCGGTTCGGCGGCGCCTGGCAGCGTGACCGGCCCCGGCGCCGGGAATACGGTGCATCCCATTCCAGGGTCGGCGGCGGCTTCGGGGTCCGCGGCGATTGGCACCGTGACCGGCCCCGGCAAGGGCATCGTCACCGTCTCCGACGGTAAGGGAACTCGGTTATAATCCCCGATCACGGGGGAGGCGTGGCGGTAACCTCCAGTCGTCCGGGCTCGATCACAATAAATAATGGCGCCGAAACGCGGACGCTGTATGGCAGCTACAAGCTGACCATCTCCGGCGCACGGACCGTCTCCGTCGACAAGGGCATTCAAGTCTTCCCTCCGCAAGCCGACGGCAGCACGGTCATTATTACGCCTGGGGGCACCGTCACCGGCGGCCCGGAAGGAGGAAGCATCCTTGATGCCATCCTGAGCTCCATCAACCCACCCGGCTATGCAGGCACCGATTTCACGAAGAAGCACTGAAGACCCAGCACCAGAAAGTCTGGATAGCCACGACCGACAAAAACGAGATGGCCGGGCTCGCCCCGGCCATGCCCTCGACCGGATACCCTCGAATTCCGGACGCCGTGCCAAGTGAGGCGGACGCCCGGCCCTTCGCATTCGCGGCGGCAAAGTCTAGCAAAACCGTCTAACCCAAGCAGGAGAATAGCCATGGAACTTTATGTCATTCGCCGCCCGAGCGCCTGGGCGAACGTGCAGGAACTGGAAGCCGCCGGCGCCAAGTCGGCCAAGGTCGGCAACGAGGAGATGCCCGACCGCGTCCGCTGGATCCGCAGCTACGTGGTCAAGGAAACCGACGGCCGGCTCGGGTCGTTCTGCATCTATGAGGCGCGTGATCCCGAATCGATCCGCGCGCACGCGCGCCGCGTCGGCATGCCGGGAGAGCTGATATTCCCCGTCGTTGACACCGTCGTCATCCGCGATGACCCGGCCCAGGACAGCGCCGCCGCCTGAGATTGCGAGCGGGCCATAGCCGATCCGTCAAGGCGCCAAGCCCGCCTGCGATGACGGCACTTGGCCCAACGCAGCAAGCGTCCCCGAGACGAAAACGCAAGACGGCCGCGCAGGGTATGCCCCGCGCGGCCGCTTGTTGTTTTGCGTCGCTCGCGGCTTAGCCCAGCCGCTGCTCCAGCGCCGAGAGCTCGTCGGCGAGCGCCTTGGGCAGCTTGTCGCCGAAGGTGGCGAAGTGCTCCTTGATGAGCGGCATCTCCGCCTTCCAGCCTTCCTTGTCGACTGAGGTCAATTCCTTCATGTCGGTGGGGTCGACCTTGACGTTGGCAACGTCGATGCTGCCCTCCGCGGGAAGCTTGCCGACGGGCGTGTCGACGGCTGCCGCCTTGCCGTCGCAGCGCTCGAAGATCCACTTCAAGACGCGGGAGTTCTCGGCATAGCCCGGCCACATGAACTTGCCGGCCGCATTCTTGCGGAACCAGTTCACGTAGAAGACCTTCGGCATCTTGGCGCCGCCCTTCTCACCCATCTTCAGCCAGTGGGCGAAGTAGTCGCCCATGTGGTAGCCGCAGAAGGGCAGCATGGCCATGGGATCGCGGCGCACGTCGCCGATCTTGCCGGCCGCGGCGGCCGTCTTCTCCGACGCCATGATGGAGCCCAAGAAAGTCCCGTGCACCCAGCTGAGCGCCTCCATGACGAGCGGCACCACGGTGGCGCGGCGGCCGCCGAACAAGATTGCGTCGATCGGCACGCCCTTGGGATCCTCCCACTCCTTGGCGATCACCGGGCACTGGGCGGCGGGTGCGGTGAAGCGCGCATTGGGGTGCGCGGCGGGGCGCCCCGAGGACGGGTTCCACGAGCGGCGCATCCAGTCCACGGTGTGCGCGGGCGCCTCGCCCATCCCTTCCCACCACACGTCGCCGTCGTCGGTAAGCGCCACGTTGGAGTAGATGCAGTTGGCGTAGAGCGTCTCCATGGCGTTGAAGTTCGACTCGGTCGAGGTGCCAGGTGCCACGCCGAAGAAGCCGGTCTCCGGATTGATGGCATAGAGACGCCCGTCCTCGCCGAACTTCATCCAGCAGATGTCGTCGCCGATGGTCTCGGCCTTCCAGCCGGGAATGGTCGGCATCAACATGGCGAGGTTGGTCTTGCCGCAGGCGGACGGGAAGGCGGCGGCCATGTACTTCGACCGCCCTTCCGGATTGGTGAGCTTGAGGATGAGCATGTGCTCGGCCATCCAGCCCTCGTCGCGCGCCTTCACCGAAGCGATGCGCAGCGCGTGGCACTTCTTGCCCAGAAGCGCGTTGCCGCCGTAGCCGGAGCCGTAGGACCAGATTTCGCGCGTCTCGGGGAAGTGCGAGATGTACTTCGTTTTGTTGCACGGCCACGGCACGTCGGCGGTCGTCGGCGTCGGGAGCGGATAGCCCACCGTGTGCATGCCGCGCACGAAGTCTTCCGAATTGCCGAGCGCGGTCCACACGTCTTTGCCGACGCGGGTCATGATGTGCATGTTGGCGACCGCGTAGGCTGAGTCGGTCACCATGACGCCGATGCCGGCGATGGGCGAGCCGATGGGCCCCATGGAGTAGGGCACGACGTACATGGTGCGTCCGGCCATGGCGCCGTCGTAGAGCTTCGACAGCGTCGCCTTCATCTCGGCGGGATCGGCCCAGTTGTTGGTGGGGCCGGCGTCGTCCTTCTTGGCCGAGCAGATGTAGGTCTGGTCCTCGACGCGGGCGACGTCCAAGGGATCGGAGCGCACGAGAACGGAGTTGGGCCGCTTCTCCGGGTTGAGCCACATGGCCGTGCCGCCGTCGACCAGCGACTTGAGTAGATGCTGATACTCGGTGTGCGAGCCGTCGCACCAGACGACCGCTTCCGGCTTGAACAGCGCTTTGGCCTCCTCGACGAAAGCCAAGACTTTGGGGTTGGTCGTCGGCGGCGTAGCGGCGGCGGTGTCGGCTTTGACGGCGGTCTGTACACTCATGCGGCGGTTCCTCGAAAAGTTTTGCTTTGGTTGGAATTTCTAACCCGACTGCTATCATTGAAAGGGGCCGGTTTTCAAGCGATTGGGGGCGAGAATCGGCGCCTCAGGGTCGTGGCTGTTGTCGGGCCTGCGCCAACCGCGCGCCGGTAGAGTGCGACTTTCGACAGATGTGCAAGCCGAAGCTGGCGTGGGTCCCGCTCTACAGCGGGATGACGTTGAGCGGAGGCATGCCGTTTGACCACCCCCAATCGTCATCCCGGCATCATGGCGGAGCCATGCTTCGCATGGACGGGAGAGGTTGTTGGAGCAAGCGGCACACCACTTCACCTCTCCCAGGGGGAGAGGTCGCCGCGAAATGCGTAAGCATGAGCGGCGGGTGAGGGGGTGCGCGCTCGATTTGCTGGCTACTTGCTGATTTGCGCTGGGCCCGGCACGGCGCCGGGCTCCGGGCCGGGCGGGGCCGCGCTCTGCAAGGGCCCGTGCGCAAAATCAGCAAGGCTCACTTGCGGGAAATAGAGGCCGTCGAGCTTGCGCACCCACGGCTGGCCGGTCTCGGCCTTGAGCGCAGGATCGGAGAAGCGATAGTCGTAAAGCTCCGCGCGCACGTATTTGGGCGCGTGCTCGGGAAACGGGTTCGACGCGAACAGGGCCTCGACCGGCGCGCTGCCCTGCAGCAGCCTCTGCATCAGGCGCTCGATCCACAAGTTGCGCCCCAGCCCTTCGAGCGAGGCAAACCACAGCTGCCAGTCGAGGCGGGGCTGGAAGGGGATGTTCCAGCGAAGCTGCCGCGCCACCGGGCCCGACTGGTAGGGCAGCACGTATTCGCGCCAGCTTTTGCCGTCGTCGGAGCCCTCGACGATGATCTCCGGTCGCGTCGTCGTCATCACCGCGAACACGCCGTAGGGATTGACGATCAGCAACGGCGCGACGGCCTCTTGAAGCGCGCCGGCAAGCGGAAGGCTGCGGCCGGCGAGCGGCTCCCACATCAGGTTCACGCCGACGGGCACGACGACGAGAGCAACGAGCGTGGCGAGCGCCGTCGCCGTGCGGCCGGGCCGCGGTGCGTCGCGCTCGGCCCGCGCCGCGAGCGTGCTGGGAAGGACGCGGCACAGCGCCTGGTCGTCGAAGAGGAAGACGCACAACAGCATCGTCAGCAGATTGAAGAAATTGTAGCTGCCGCTCGCGATGATGCCGAGCTGGAACAGGAGGATCAGGACCGCGCCGACGGCGCGCGGGCGCCGCGGCAGGAAGATGAGAAAGACGACACCGAGCTCGAGCACGAGCGTGGCGGCGGTGGCCGCGGCGAGCAGCCAATGGGGCGCTTGCGCCGCGTACCAGGCGAGCGGCGAGGGCAGCGGCTGCGTCCAGAAGTGGTAGTCGAGGGCGGTGAGCTCGTGCCAGGTCGGGTCGCCCGAGACGAGCTTTACGACGCCGGAGAGAAACATGAAGCGGAAGAGCAGGAGGCGGTAGAGCCAGACGATGATGCGCGATCCGCCCGTCAGGAAGATCGCGAGGAAGCCCGACTCCAACAGCAGCATGTCCCACTGGAAGCTCAAGAATATCTGCCCGGCGTAGACGTAGGAGAGATAGAGCACAAAGAGAGCGATGAGCGCCGGGCGCACGAGCAGCCCGAGCGCGACGAGGAGGCCGAGCGCCACGCCGGCCCAGGCGCCGGCGACGAGGAGGGTGTCGCTCGAGGAGAGCCAGAACAGCGTCGGCAGCTGCCAGTAGGCGGACGCGCCCAAACCCTGGTGCGCGGCGGCGAGGTATTCAGAAAGCGGCAGGATGCCGTCCGAGCCGACGAGGCCGAGGACCTGCAGGCTGAGCGAATAGAACGCGGCGATATAGATGAGCCCGAGCCCGCGCAGGAACAGCCAGCTCGTAAGGTCGTAGCGTTCCGGCTCGAGTGGCGTGCCCCACAGGAGCCGCGTGAGGGTCGCGAGCAGACCGCGGCGCTGGGAGAGGAAGGTGTAGGCGGCTTCGCTTATCGCGCCGAAGCCGGGGATGTGCTCGTAGGCCCACCACCAGGCGCCGCGGTCAGGTGCGTAGCGCAAGAGCCAGAACGCCGCCGCCGCGCCGGCAAAGACGCGCTCGTCCCGCTCGATGAGGAGCATCGAGCGGCGGAACGTGTCGAGCGGGATCCTCGGGAAGTCGGACGCCGCCTCCTGATAGGGCCGGTAGGCAACGCGATCGCCGGTCAGCTGGCGCCAATAGTCCACCCACGTGCGGCAGATGCCGCACTCGCCGTCGAAGACAAGGGTTGGGTGGGTCCAGGGCATGGAGCCGGAGCTTACAGGCGGCAGCCGGCAGGACAACTCCGGCAGCGCGCATCAATGACCCTGCTGCCGTCACGCCGCGCACAAACTCGGAGCCTCGCTTGTGGTGCGGGGGCAAATGTGGGTAGGCTGGCCGGGCTCGTTCCTCCCCTCGCGGCTGCGAGGTTGCTCATGAACGACCAGTACCCCTATCGCATGCTCATGCGCCGGTCGATCATCGACCTGGCGCCGGATGCAACGTGCGAGCTCCGCTTCGACCAGATCGGCGACGTCTTCCCGCCGGGCATGATCGGCGAAGCCATTCACCCCAAGGCGTTGGCGGATTTGCTGGCGTTTGCAGCCGACGTCGGCTGCTCCGTCACCAAGGACAACAAGCTGAAGGTTTTCGTCTTCTGCAAGCGGACTTAAGGCGCCACTGCAATCAGGGTCCGCAGCGGTCAGCCGGCGGACGTGGCGCGCATCGGCCAATGACGGCAGCCTCAGATCGTCGGGTGCGCCCCGAGCGTGCGCGCGTCGACGGCGTGCAAGGCTAAGAGCTTCAGCTTGCCGGGCTCCCGCTCTCCCTTGGCGACCGCCGCCATGATGCGCGTCGCCATGGTCGTGCGCACGCTCTCGCCGGAGTCTCGGGTCGCTTTGAGGGATTGCAGCTCGTGCCACGCCTCGTCCAAGACGCGGGCCATCATGGCAAGCGTTTCGGGATCGTAGGATGCGCCGCAAAACGGCATGGCAGGCTCCAATATCTGACAGGCGGGAGCCTATGCATCTCTCAGCCATCGGCGCCTGCGGGTCGGCGCAGCCGATGATCGGCGACGTATATACGTGTTGCCGGCGTTGGCCTAATCGGGGCGGGCGGCGAACGCCCTTGACGGCGCCCAGCAAACGCACCTTATTCCTCTCTACCAGCCGGCCGGACGGTCGCTGCCGGGGCTCGCGGGCGTCTATGGCCCATATGCGCTGAACCGGTGGAGGAAAGTCCGGGCTCCATGGAGACACGGTGGCGGCTAACGGCCGCCGGGGGCGACCCCAGGGAAAGTGCCACAGAAAGCAAACCGCCTTAAAAGGCTTCGGCCCAGAGGTAAGGGTGAAAGGGTGCGGTAAGAGCGCACCGCGCGTCCGGAGACGGACGTGGCAGGGCAAACCCCACCGGGAGCAAGACCAAATAGGGGCGGCCGGGCGCGCGTGAAAGCGTGGCGCCAGGTACGTTTCCAGACCCGCCGCCCGGGTTGGTTGCTCGAGGCGCTCAGCAATGGGCGTCCCAGATGAATGGCCGTCGCGGAGGGGCAACTCTCCAGACAGAACCCGGCTTACAGGCCGGCTGGTATTTATCTTCTGGCGGGACCGGGCTTTGCCGGTGTCAGACGCTTTGTGTCAGACACCCGCAGGCGCACTTGGAACCCTATCGCTTGCCAAGCGTTCGCTCGATTGCGATCGGTGCACCGATCCGACGAGGAGAAATAGTGATGAAGCCATTATTGCTTGCTGGAGCATTTGTCTTGACCGCGTCGGTCGCGGCTTTCGCGGCGCCCTCGAGCCAGACCAAATGCAGCGCGACCTCGAGCCAACTGATTGCCGGCGGTGCCGCAACTCTCACCGAGGTCGTGGCCAACACGTACGGCGGAGGCAAGGCCTGCAAGAGCGCTTTCGTCCCCGTCACGGCCGCCCCGTCCAGCGGCAAGCTGCTGGAAGCCGCAAGCGCCGTCCCGGCTATGTAACGATGTCAGCGATCGTTGTGTCGACCAACTGGCTCGGCCCCGTGCCGAAGCTCAGTTGGCAAAGAAGCTCTCGAGGATCTGTATCTGCTCGTTGTAGCGTTTGCTGAGGCAGGCGGCATCGGTGCCGCAGAGGTTTCGCTGCCCCAACAGCCAGTGTTTCTGCACGTACTCGATATCCGTCAGCGCATGCGGGCTGTCGTGCTTGGCCCTGCGGTAGGCGACGTTGAGCACGCTATCGAGCCTCGAAAGATCGGCATCGTCGCAGATAGTCCTCTCGGTCGCGTTGTTGGGAGACGCGCACCAGCACGGCCGGCCGCTGTCGCTGGCGGAAGGCTCCGACGCCTGCGGTGCGCCAGGCTCGCCCGCGAGCTTCTTCACGTAGGCGCGCGCCAGGTCGGCGTAAAAGCCCGCGGGGTAATTGGAAAGAAACGCGTCCCAGGCTTCGACCGTGCCGAGGTCCTTTGCCGCCGCGAAGGCCTGCTTCTCGGCATCGTTGGTCTGAGCTGCCGCACGGTTGGGCTCCGCGATGAGCCATTGCCCCGGATTGAAGAGGCCGATTGCAAGTCCGAATGCCGCGACCGCGATACGCAAGGACCGACCACCCGAGCCTCTCATGTGTCTCACCCAGCCATCGCCGTAACTTGCCGACCAACGCATGGAAAATCCGTAGGGCACATTGCGACGGCGGGCAAGTCGGCCGAAAGGGGGTGGGGCGTTGCTGTCAGGTCCCTGGACCCCGCGTCGTCGACGAGGTTCTGACTAGAGGCCATCGCATACCTTTGTAGTCGCCACCAAGCCGGGCACGCTTGTAGACTGAACGGAAAGTCGTCAGTATTTTGGCGTCTGGCTTAACTCAAAGCGTCTGGAGCCGTGATCGCGAGCGACAAAATGTTGAAGGACTGGAATCCCATACGGAACTGGCTGACCGACAATGAGATCTTTTTTAGGACCATCGCCGCCACGCTCCTGTCTGCAATGGCTTTGATAGTGTCATTTGGACAATTCATTACAGCTAGAGATCAGCGAACGCTTTCCGAACTGCAATTGCGAATAGCTGAAGCCAACGCACGACCTCAGTTTGAGGTCGCAATAGAGCAGCAATTGAACGAGTTTACGGGCAAGTTCGATGACAACCACCTCGTTATCACCAACCAAGGAGGTCAGGTAAGCGAATTTAAAGTGGAGCCGCTTTATTTCTGCACATAAGGGCTATTAGGCATTCGTCTCCGACGGAGGGGACCCATTCGGCACAACCTCTCATGCAAACAGTAGATTTCAAGCTTCCTGTACGGGGCTATTTTCAATCACAAGCTATAAGTTCTGCTGGCAAAGGTCAGCTGACGAGGATCAGTGGTTATCACAACAATGCAGCGTTCATGGCTCTGACCAAGAGTGTACGGGATCGACCAGCCAGCTCGCCCTGGGAAGCGTTTAATATTGACGAACTTATTTACGTCGTAATGCGGTATCGTGACTTGCTGGGCGCCGTACATGAAGACTTCTATCAGGTTCCCGGTGTTGGCGGCGGCTGGCCCATAAAGAACTCCCATGGAAAGAATGTGCTTGAGCAGTGGAAAACTGGTCCTGGTAATTGAGCTATCGTCCCTAACCGCCGAACAATTGTTTTCGGAGGCTGAAAATCGCATCCAAATTAATCAGAAGGATAATTCGCCGCGGGAGTAAGAGTTAGGAGCCATCTGGCGGCAGCTCTTGCGACAAGAGCAGACGAACCTGTGGGACCGGCGCGACGGCAGAGGATCACCCGGAGCTGTCTCTGTTCTTGCAGGTTCTCACCATCTACCGTTCGTCAGCTTTCGCCAGTGCCTCGTACCTTCTGACAGTTTCGGTAGCAGCCTCGTCGTCTCTTCTGCGCATTTCCGATCTTGCGAAGTCGCTTCGTAAAATCGTCCACATCGAGCAGTAGTGACCAGCTCTGACGATCGATGCGATGCCAGAGACCGCCAGGAGTCGAATAGACTTCAGAAGGCATTATCGCGGCCACCTCCAAGACGGCTTCGTCATGCTTGAGGCGGCTCTTCAGCCAGGCGGATGGAGGATACCTCATCGAAGTCCGCCAGATGCGCCCAAGAAAAGAGTAGGGAGGCGACCTTGGGCTTGCGAAGGAAATTAGGCTCTTTGGACAATGCCCTCACAGAGGCGCTGGCCGCAGCTCGCAGGGTGTCGAAATCGCTTTCGGGAAACAGGTGCTCTGAGTTCCCGGTCTTTCTGGCCATCGTGCTGATAAATTCGACGAGGAGAGCTTGCCCCCTGGAGACCATCGAACCACTCTAAGGCGGCGGCAGCGCGCTCGTGCTCGGGAAGCGCCCGCAGCGCTTCAACAAATATCCAGCTGAGCCGGAGGTCATTGGTTATTTCGAAGAGCATGCGCTCGCTGTCTCGGATGTGTACGATCTCATCGCTCCTAACAAATATTGCCTGCGCGAGGTTTTTTGGCAGTTTGTTGGCGGGGCTGATTTCTTCGCTCAATTGCAGAAGTAGACGCGAGAGCATCGTCAAGCCCTGACGGGTCTTTCGCTTTCTGGCCTCTTCAAATAGCTTGTCGAAAGCCGCCTTGTGATCTTCCGCCTTGAACAGACCGCGGATCTGCGCACTGCTGAACTGGTCTGGAGCCGGTGCAAGCGCTAAGTAGTTGCGAGCGTACTCCGCAGATTGTAGCCGACGGTTACGACGCGCCTCTCTCTCGTTGGTGTAACTAATGCTGTTTGGCTCCCAAACCTTTGCAAGTCTCGGAAACAGATACGTCAGAATTTCCTTGGCAAGCGTGGGATCCGAGGGCTGTTCTCCCGTCGTAGGAAGGAGGCTGGCAGCCCATTCCTTGTCGTCGCCAAAGGTGACGTCCTCACCGGTGAGCCGCGTGAGCTTCTCCAAGGCCAAATCATAGATGGTGGACTCATGAAGCCGCAGAAGCTCAAGCACCACTAAGTCGGACCAATCCACCTCATCTTCCACGGCTGGCCAAATCACCTGCAACGAATTGCACAGGCGGGTGACATCGCGCGGTGTTCTGAGCAGCGGATCGACGTACCTGAAAAATACCGTGCCCCAGCGGCTGGGATCGTTCAGCTCTTTGCCGCGACGTATGGCGTCAAGTCGGGAGAAAAGCATCGAGCGAAGTGCGTATCGATCGGCGTTTGGGAGTTCAAAGGATACCTGCACGATTTTCTCGAGGTAGTCGGCATTGCTGATCCCGGCGCGCTTGATAAGGTCGACCACCTCGGCGCGCGCGAACGCAAGCAAATAGGTAACATTTGGCAAATTGCCCAATGACTTGATCAGAGTAAGGATCTGACGCAGCTCCTCAGGCAACAGCCGGTCAATGTCGTCGATGACAACGAGCAGGTGGCTTTCGCTCGCTTGCAGGGCCTCGCGCAATCTCTGCAGAGATGCCTTCTAGGCTTTCCTCCTTGTCGAACCTGTCATTGGCGAGCTTCCCAAAGAAGCCGCCGATGGTTGCGCCGGTAGCGGCACCGGCAGGTCCCGCAACAGCCAATCCGGTCGCGGCCCCAACCACAGAACCAGCCGCATCGCTTCGCTTAAGAACCGCGGCAATCGCCTTGGCGACCTTAGTGTTCGCCGCAATGCTGACCTCGGTGCCGAGAACGCCAAAGAACACCTTGAATAGGTTTTCCTGCCCTGAAAAGTACCAGGGATTGAACCGGATGACCGTTGTCTTGAGCCTTTTCGCGTGCTTGGCAAGGAGATGGTTCCATTCCGCGGCAAGTCCGCGCTCAGCCTCCAAATCTGCGTCGGGGCGACGCGCTGCCATCTTGGCAATTTCGTCTATGCCTTTCTTGCTGTGCTCGGCAATGTCGAGGACGGCTAGGTGCCGCTGAAGAAGATTGAGCGCGCTAGTTTTTCCGGAGCCCCATGGCGCATGGAGCGCTACGACATACCCTCCGCCGGCGCCATGTCGCGCAAGCCCTTGGCGAGGGTGGCACAGAAGGACTGAAATCCAAGCTGATCTTCTGCAGCGCAGAGGATAGGGCGGTCGCTCAACAGCACGAGTGAGCCTCTCAAGGGATGACTTTAGCCGGCCGATGGGGACCCAAGTCGCAGCTGGCGTATACTTACCCCTTTCAGGACATTTGATTCGGAGCACGCTGATCGCGATGAATGTCCGCAAACTCAATTGATCAGTCGAGATGTGATGTGGGGCGCGGCGCCTTACGCCTCCGCGCCCCCAATCTCCCACGCCGCGATGCAAACGCATCACGCCACAACGCGCCGGCGCTGCTATGATTCGCCAATCGAATCAGGCGGGAGCGCGATGCAGGCAGACTGCCCCTTGGTCATCATCCGCTGGCAGGACAGCCGCCAGCCGTGCGGGCACTGGCGCTATCTGTCGGCGCTGCCCGAGGCCAAGGCGGTGGAGGTCGCAACCGTCGGCTGGCTCCTGAAGGACACCGCCGAGGTCATGGTCGTCTGCCAGAACGTCGGCGATCTCGACCACCCCGACAAAGCACAAGCGAGTGGGATCATGACGATTCCCACTCGCTGCGTCCTGTCGGTGGAACGCTTGACGGAGGAAGACAGGCCTATTTCTTCTGCTGCTGACCCTGCTGGGGCTGACGATCGGGAGATTGCGTCAGCACCGACGCTGCGAGCTCTTTGATCTCTTGGGGGGAGAGCGAGCTCGGGTTCTGCAGAGCCTTGGACGCTATCGACGCGACTTTCTGAGACG
The DNA here is from genome assembly GCA_963728165.1 of uncultured Alphaproteobacteria bacterium. Lineage (GTDB taxonomy): Bacteria > Pseudomonadota > Alphaproteobacteria > Rhizobiales > Hyphomicrobiaceae > Hyphomicrobium_A. The sequence continues at coordinate 132,433 of CAVSIY010000007.1, forward strand.
TCTTCTCGTTCTGAGCCATGACGATCACTCACTTTCTGCAATTGAGCACCTAAGTCCAGAACGCTGCCGAGTTAACACCGCGCGCGAAGTGGTAGGTACATGAGTTTGTCATCGGCGATGGGGTTATCCACGCTTTTGTTCGCAAACGAGCACAGCCGGCCGGGTTTGTCCCCGGCTGCAGCCCCATTCCGGCAGGGCCTGCGTGCAGAGCGTCCTGACCGGGCGGCACGTCGCCTTGGCCTTCGTCCACGCCGTCCTGTCGTGCGCGCATGGCGCCCTGCCGCGCTTTGACTTCGTGGCTTGGACGTCACGCAGCGTAACGCTGCTTCGGCAACACGCCGCGCGCCCCGCGGGCGCTCCCGTCGCGTTTTCGGTCGGCCGAGAAGGCGCGCTTAAGCACGTCGGCGCCGTCGGCACAATTTGCACTTTCAATGCAACGCGTCCGTAAATGATGAGGCCTAGCGTCGCCCGCAGGCTCATTGGAGGGCGACATGCGTAAGGCGTTCATGGCACTCGTTATCGCGACGGCGAGCTTCTCAACGCTCGCTGCCAGCGTCGAACCGGCTGCGGCTTGGCGCAGCTATCGTTGGTATCGCGACTACGCGCCGCTCTACCCGCGCTACTATTACGGACCGCCCGTCGTCTACGTCGTCCCGCCCGCCTACGCCTACTATCCGCGCCCGCTCTATCGCTACTGCCCGCCCGGCTACATCGTCGGCCCCGCCGGCACCTACTATCCGCGCAGCGTGGCCTGGCCGCGCCGCGGCATCCACTACTACCCGCGCGGCTACTGGAATCCGCGTCGCTACTGGCGACGCCGCTGCTGCCGCTAAGGCAGTTCCGTCACCTGCTCGGCGGCGACGAGCCACGCTGGGTTGAACCAGCGGTCGGCCTCGCCGTCGTAAGGCAGCCGCGTCACGTCCCAGTGCCGGATGAAGGGCGCATAGACGTCCCACACCGGCGGGCCGCCGCCGATGAAGATGACGCGGTCGGCAAAGCGCGCGAGCATCTCCTCCGGCACCATGTGCGAGCGCAACTCGACGATGGTGCGCTCCGCGCGCGCGAAATCGGGGATCGCGCTGCACGTCTTCGGCCCTGCCATGATCACGTGCCCACGCGTCTCGGCAAAGAAGCGCGCGACGTCGGCCTTGTACTCGGGCCCCTTGTTGCCTTCCCACGGAAGGACCCCATCGAGGCCGAGCTGGCCGCGCTGGCCGATGGCGCACATGGAGCGGATGTCCGGAGCGCGCGCGTCTGGCATTCGAGATCTCCTTCGTGAGGGGACGGCCCGCGGGCCCGGTGCCGGATGCTGGTTTTGCCCGGAAAATCAGCGGTTTAGGAACGGCTGCAGCCGGGCGAGGAGCGCATTCGGCACCTCGTCCTGGGGAAGATGATTGCATCCGCCGAGCACCGCAAGGTGCGCGTTGGGGATGAGGCGGGCGAGCCGGCGTCCCGTCGCCAGCGGCACGATGCGGTCGCGCCGGCACCACACCAGCAGCGTCGGCTGCGAGATCGCGCGGTAGCGCGCGCCCATCCCGCGCCTGTTGTTCTCGAAGATCGCCTGCGCCGTGGCGATGAAGGCGTGGCGGCTGCCGAGGTCGTAGAAGGGCGCCGCATAGCCGCGGATGTCGCGCTCGGGGACCACGCGGCCGGGCGCGCTGACGACGTGGAGGAGGAGGCGGGCCATGAGCTCGGGCGGCGTGATCGTCATGGCGACGTAGGGCAGCGCCGGGGACGCGCAAGAGCTCGGCGGCGTCGCCGAAGTCCTGCTTGAGCGCGGGCGCGTCCATGACGACGAGGCGCGAGATGCGGCCGGGCTCGCGCCGCAGCTTGAGTGCCGTCAGCAGCGCCACCGTGCCGCCGAACGAGTGTCCGACGAGCGTGACGGCGTCGAGATTGCGCTTGGCGATGAAGGCTGCGACGAGGGCGGCCTGGGCGGCGGCGGAATAGTGCGTGCCGAAGCGCTTGTCGGAGCGGCCGAAGCCCTTGAGGTCGAGCGCGATCACGCGATTGGTTCGCGCGAGCCGGCGCACGATGTGGCGCCAGGTGAAGACCGAGGCGCCGAGCCCGTGCACCAGCAACACCGGGGCCCCGTGGCCGTACTCCTCGGCGTAGAGGATGGTCCGCTGCTGGCCGGGGGCCTCAAGCGCGATGCGGTAGGCCCTGGCGTCGGCCGTCGTGGCGCTTAGAGCGAGGGCCAGCGCTGCCCCTAGAATCACTTCGCGCATGCCGCCGATGACGGTTGCGCCGTGAACCCGAAGGCTCGATGGGCCGCTTGCCGCCGTCATTGCCTCACGCCCCCGAAATTCTTACCCGCGGTGGCAAATCTACCACGACCCCTGAAGGCGCGGCGGACGCGGGATTTCCCCCTTATTCCCCTTATCCCCGGCCTTTGGCCCCACGCTAATATGGCGTCTGCCCACGGAAATTGGTTAATAGACCATTGACGACCAGATAATCCCATGTAATCCCATAGATGCCCGTCCGCACCGGGCAGGGTTCGTGGCAGGGCGCCGGCCTTGAAAAAGAGGGCCAGGGCCCGAGCGACCGCCACGGCCCCGCCGGTGGGACGGGCTCCAGCTAAGCGGTGGCATGTGAGCCGCGAGACGGTGGTGTTGGGTCTTAGAGAGTGCGCGAGGCTGCGAACGGGGGATGGAACGCTTTGTCTCGACATTCACAAACAAGATCGACGCCAAAGGGCGGGTCTCGATCCCTGCTCCCTTCCGCGCCGTGCTCGAACGCGACGGCTATGCCCATGGAAGCGCCGGCGGCATCTACTGCTACCCCGCGCTCGAGGCTCCAGCTCTCGATGCAGGCGGCGAAAGACTTGCAAAAAAGATCGATGGGCTTCTCGCGGGCCTGCCAGATTATTCGGACGAGCGCGACGAGCTTTCTGTCGCGCTCTATGGTGACGTGCAAGTCCTCACCATCGATGGGGACGGCCGCATCAGCCTTCCTGAAAACCTTCGTGCGCACGCCGGCCTCACCACCCAGGTCACGTTTGTCGGCCTTGGTGACAAGTTTCAGATGTGGGAGCCTGGCCGCTTCGCCGACCGGCGCGAGCGCGCAAGAGAAAAAGTGCAACACACTCGAAAGCTCTTCGGCGCGGGGAGCCGTCACTCCGGTTCGGGAGATGACGGAAGCGAAGGAGCACGGGGATGATGGTGCGTCGCGACCGGCCAGTGGGTACGCCCACTGAGCCAGAGTCCACGCGTCACGTCCCCGTGCTGCTTTCGCAGGTCATCGCCAACCTGCAACCGTGCGACGGCGAAACCTACATCGATGGCACGTTCGGCGCCGGCGGCTACACGCGCGCCATTCTGGACGCCGCCGAGTGCCGCGTCCTCGCCATAGACCGCGATCCCACGGCCATCGCGCGAGCAAAGACGCTCTGCGCCGCGTTCCCCGGCCGGCTGGTCGCCGTCGAAGCGCCCTTCAGCACGCTTGACGCGGTGGCCGAAATGGAGGGCCTTGCCCCGGTCGATGGCGTGGTTCTCGACATCGGCGTCTCGTCGATGCAACTCGATGAGCCCGAGCGCGGGTTTTCCTTTCAGGCGGAAGGCCCACTCGACATGCGCATGTCGCGGGCTGGCACGACCGCTGCCGATGTCGTCAACAGCGCCGACGCGGAGACGCTCGCAAGCATCCTCTACGTTTTGGGCGAGGAGCGCCGCTCGCGTGCGATCGCCCGCGCCATCGTCGCGGCACGCGCCGAAGCGCCCTTGGAAACGACCAAAGCCTTGGCCCATGTCGTCGGGCGCGTATTCGGCGGGAGCAAAGTCGACGGCCGCCACCCGGCCACGCGCACCTTTCAGGCGCTGCGTATCTACGTCAACGACGAGCTCGGCGAGCTGGCCAAGGCGCTCGGCGCGGCAGAGCGCTGCCTGAAGCCCGGTGGCCGCCTCGTCGTCGTGACGTTCCACTCGCTTGAGGACCGCATCGTGAAGCGGTTCTTGAGCGAACGATCGGGCAAGGAAGCCCGCGGCTCCCGCCATCTGCCCGAGCAATCGATAAAATCCGAGGCGCCAAGTTTCCGGATTGTTAACCCCCGTCCGTTAACTCCTTCGAAAGGAGAACTCGAGGTGAACCCGCGCGCCAGATCGGCACGGGCAAGGGTCGCGGTGCGAACCGATGCGCCCGCCTGGCCGCTCGACGCGATCCTTGCCGGGTTGCCGTCGATCGAACCGTAAGCCGTGCGTCGGAGGGGTATTCCATGCGTATGCTCAACCTCGGGGCCATGGTGCTGGCGCTCGCCAGCGCATTTCTGCTCTACGGCATCAGCTACGACACGCGGCTCATGGATCTGCGCCTCCAGGAAAAGGAGCGCGCGATCGAGGAGGCGCGCAGCGATATCGCCGTCTTGAAGGCGGAGCGCGCCCACCTTGCGCGCCCGGAGCGCATCGAGCCGTTGGCTCGGGCGCTGGGCTTGCAGCCGACGTCGGAGCGCCAACTCGTGGCGAGCCCTGAGGAGGCGATGGCGCGCGCACTCGGCGAAACCGCCGATCTCCCGACCGCGTCGTTACGAGGTCGTTGACATGGGTGCTTCCATCCCGCCACGACCGCTGCCGCCCGGCGGCAATGGCTCCGCGGGCGCCAACCGCCCCTTGCGCACGTTCATCGCAACGCTGGTCGTTCTCTTGGCCTTCGCCGCAGTGGCGGGTCAGCTCGTGCGCCTCGCCCTGTCGGGACAGTCGGAGCTCGCGTCCTCCTTCAGCGCCACCGTCGACCAGAGCTTCGCTAGACCCGACATCGTCGACCGCAACGGGCGGCTTCTCGCGACCGACGTTGAGGCCTACTCATTGTTCGCGGACCCCGCACACGTGCTCGACCGCGACGAGGTGGTCGAGAAGCTCCGCACCGTCTTTTCCGACCTCGACGAGGCCGCGCTGCGGAGCGATCTCGCCGACCGCAGCCGCCGCTTCGTGTGGATCAGGCGCGGGCTTTCGCCCAAGACGGCGCAGGCGGTGCATGACCTCGGCCTTCCGGGTCTCGACTTCCGTCGCGAGTTGCGGCGCGCCTATCCCGGCGGAACGCTGGCCGGCCACGTGCTCGGCTACGTCAACATCGACAACAAGGGCGTCGCCGGCATCGAGCGCTACGTCGACGAGGTGGTCGGCGTCGAGGCGGTGCAGGGCGCGACGCTCGCCGATCGGGCCCCGGTGCGTTTGTCGCTCGACATCGGCGTGCAGCACGCGGTCGAAGCTGAGCTCGAGAGCGCGGTGCAGCGCTACGAGGCGAAAGGGGCAGCCGGCATCGTGCTCGACGTCACTACCGGGGAGGTTCTGGCGTCCGCGTCGATGCCGGAGGTCGATCCCGCCTATCCGGCCATGAGCCTCGATCCGCGCCGCCCCGACCGGGTCGTGGGCAGCACTTATGAGCTTGGCTCCGTCTTCAAGACGGCAACGGTGGCCATGGCGCTCGATGCCGGCCTCGCCTCGCTCGACACGCAAGTCGACGTGCGTGCGCCGCTTGCCGCCGGGCGGTTCACCATCAAGGACTTGCATCCTCTCGGCCGGCCTTTGTCGGTCGCCGAGATCTTCATCCACTCCTCCAACGTCGGAGCCGCCAAGCTCGCCTTGCAGGCCGGCCCTGAGCGCCAGCAGGACTTCCTGCGCCGGCTGCAGCTCTTGGACCCCATGAAGACGGAGCTCGGCCCCATCGCCGCGCCGCAGGTACCGGAGCATTGGAAAGAGGTCGAGACCATGACGATCGCCTTCGGCCACGGCCTCGCGGTCGCGCCGCTGCAGTTTGCGGCAGCGGCCAGCGCGTTGATCAATGGCGGCAATCGGGTGCTCCCGACCTTCATCAAGCAGGCCGCCGATGCCGGGCACGCAAACGTCGCCTTGATCAAGTCGGCAACCAGCGCGCGCCTGCGCGAGCTCATGCGCCGCAACGTCGCCGACCCGGCCGGCACCGGCAAGCGCGCCGATGTGCCCGGCTACGAGGTCGGCGGCAAGACGGGCACGGCGGAGATCCCCGGCCCCGGAGGCTACCGCGAGAAGGCGGTGATCTCGTCGTTTCTTGCGGCCTTTCCCATGAGCCAGCCGAAATACCTGGTCTTCGTGCTGTTGTTCCAGCCCAAGCCGACGGCGGCGGCCAGGGGCGAGGTGGTGGCCGGCCTCAATGCCGCACCGACGGCGGGCCGTGTCATCGCCCGGATCGGCCCGCTTCTCGGCCTGTTGCCGGCCGGCGAAGCCGCGTCGACATCAGGCATGGCGTTTGACGCCACATCGGCCGCAAAATATGAAGCTCGATGACGCAACCCTAAAGGCGTCAGCCGCCCAGTGCGCCAAGCAGGCCCCCGATGCTCCTCTCCTCCCTCATAGGGACTGACGTGACCGCGCCGGCGGACGCCGGTGCTTTGGAGATCGCCGGCATCTCCGCCGACAGCCGTCGCGTCGAGCCGGGATTCCTGTTCGTGGCGATCGCGGGCACCAAGGCGGATGGCGCGCGCTTCATCGCCGATGCGGTCGCCAAAGGTGCAGCCGCCGTGCTGGTCGGAGCGCAAACGCAGGTTGCAGATGTTGGGGTGCCGGTGCTGCGGGCTGAGGAGCCGCGCCGCGCGCTCGCCCTGATGGCCGCCCGTTTCTTCATTGCCCAGCCCGCAACGGTGGTGGCGGTGACGGGCACCAGCGGCAAGACGTCGGTTGCCGACTTCACGCGCCAGGTCTTTGCTGCGCTCGGCCACCAGGCGGCGTCGCTCGGCACCATCGGTGTGGTGAAGCCCGACGGTAGCCTCTATGGCACGCTGACGACGCCCGACCCGGTGTCGCTGCACAGGATCCTTGGCGAGCTCGCGGCGGAAGGCGTGACGCACCTGGCGTTTGAAGCCTCCTCGCACGGCCTCGACCAGCACCGGCTCGACGGCGTGAGGATCAAGGCCGCGGGCTTTACCAATCTCGGCCGCGATCATCTCGACTACCATCCAACGATGGACGCCTATCTCGCGGCCAAGCTGCGCCTCTTTACCGTAGTGCTGCCTGAGGACGGCATCGCCGTCGTCAACGCCGACAGCGGGGAGGCCGCACAGGTCGTGGCGGCCGCCAAAGCGGCAGGGCGCCGCGTCATGACCGTGGGCCGCGCGGGACAGGACCTGAAGCTGCAGCGGCTGGTGCCCGAAGGCTTCGCGCAGCGCATGTCGGTCGCGCACGAGAGCCGCGTCTATGACGTGCGCCTGCCGCTGTTGGGCGAGTATCAGGCGTCGAACGCGCTCGTCGCGGCCGGGCTTGCGATCGCGACGGGCGAGTCGGCGGGCCGGGTGCTGCCGGCGCTGCAAAGCCTGCACGGCGTCAAGGGCCGGCTCGAGATCATCGGCGAGGCGAGGGGCGGGCTCGCCGTGGTCGACTACGCGCACAAGCCGGAAGCGCTGGCCGCGGTGCTCGATGCGCTGCGCCCGTTCGCGACGGGCAAGCTCATCTGCGTCATCGGCTGCGGCGGCGACCGCGACAAGGGCAAGCGCCCGCTCATGGGCGCGATCGCGGTGGAGAAGGCCGATGTGGTGATCGTCACCGACGACAACCCGCGCAGCGAGAAACCCGCCGCGATCAGGGCCGAGATCCTGGCCGGGGCGGTGGGCGCGCGCGAGATCGGGGATCGCGCCGAGGCGATCCGCGCCGGCGTCGCCATGCTGGAAAAAGGGGATGTGCTGGTCGTTGCCGGCAAAGGCCACGAAACCGGTCAGATCGTGGGCGATAAGGTGCTGCCCTTCTCCGATCACGAGGAGGTTCGCAAGGCATTGGGGTCCGGCTAACCACATGACCGACGCGTTGTGGACGTGGCAGGAGCTGGTAGGCGCCGCCGACGGAACGGCGGACGGCACGCCGTCTGCGGCCATCACCGGGTTCTCGATCGACACGCGCACGATTGCGCCGGGCGAGGTGTTCGTGGCGCTGCGCAATGCGCGCGACGGCCATGCGTTCGTGCCCAACGCGTTTGAGCGTGGCGCGGCGGCCGCCCTCGTCGAGAGCGGCTATGTGCGCACGGGCCCGGACGGCGCGTTGTTGCGCGTAGAAGATGCGCTCCAAGGTCTGCGCGGCGTCGCCCGAGCCGCCCGCGCACGTACGAGCGCGCGCATCGTCGCGGTCACGGGGAGCGTCGGCAAGACGGGAACCAAGGAGGCGTTGCGCGCCTGCCTTGCGAGAGTGGGCGCGACGCACGCCGCCGAGAAGTCCTTCAACAACCACTGGGGTGTGCCGCTGACACTCGCGCGCATGCCGGCCAGCGTAGACTACGGCGTGTTCGAGATCGGCATGAATCATGCCGGCGAGATCACGCCGCTCGCCAAGCTCGTGCGCCCGCATGTCGCCATCATCACCACGGTCGAGCCTGTGCATCTGGAATACTTCGGCTCGCTCGCCGGCATCGCCGAGGCGAAGGCGGAGATTTTCGCAGGGCTCGAGCCGGGCGGCACCGCAATCCTCAACCGCGACAACGCCTTCTTCGATCTGCTGGCGGACCGTGCCCGCGCGCACGGCGCCAACGTCGTCTCCTTCGGCCGCGACGAGCGCGCCGACGTTCGCCCCGAGGTCATTACGCTTCGGTCCGACGGCTCCGACGTCGTCGTGCGGCTCGGCGACAAGCGCGTTGCCTATCGGGTCGGTGCGCCAGGCGCCCACATCGTGCAGAACTCGCTGGCGGTCGTCGCAGCACTTCAAGCGCTCGGCGCCGACGTGGAAGCCGCCGTTGCGGCGCTGGCCGATCTCAGGGCCACCAAGGGACGCGGCGCGCGCCTTAAGGTAGGGCTCGCGGACGGGCCGATCCTGCTGATCGACGAGAGCTACAACGCCAACCCCGCCTCGATGCGCTCGGCCTTGGCCGCCATGGCGACGGTGCCGCGCGCGGCCAACCCGCGCCGCATCGCCGTTCTCGGCGATATGCTCGAGCTTGGCGCCGACGCTGAGCGTCTGCACGAGGACCTCAAGGAACCAGTTGACGCCGCCGAGGTCGATCTGGTCTTTGCCTGTGGGCCCAACATGCGGCGCCTCTTTGCGGCACTACCGACGGCAAAGCGCGGCACGTGGGCCGAGACGTCTGAGGGGATCGTGGCGCCGCTTCTTGCCGAGGTACGCGCCGGCGACGTGGTGATGATAAAAGGCTCGCTCGGATCGCGCATGGCGCCGCTCGTCGATGCGCTGATGCAAAAGGGCGAGCAAGACTGCGTGCGGCTCGCTGGCCGTGAGTAGGGGCGGCACAGCCGCCGTCGGAGGGGATAGATGCTGTACGAGCTCGTGAACTTCAGTGACCAGATCGGGGTGCTGAATGTTTTCCGCTACATCACCTTCCGCACCGGGGGGGCGATCTTTACAGCGCTGCTGTTCGTCATGCTGTTCGGGCCGGGCATCATCGACTTGTTGCGGGTGAAGCAGGGCAAGGGCCAGCCGATCCGCGATGACGGCCCCAAGGGGCATCTTCTGAAAATCGGCACGCCGACGATGGGCGGGATCATGATCATCGCCGGCGTCACCGTAGCGACGCTGCTGTGGGCGCACCTGGGCAACCCTTACATCTGGATCGTGCTGGGTGTCACCTTGAGCTACGGCGCCATCGGCTTCTACGACGACTACCTCAAGGTGACGCGGCGCTCGACCTCGGGCTTCTCGCGCCGCTTCCGTTTCGGGCTCGAGGTTGTGGTGGCAGCCATCGCGACCGCTCTCGTGATGTGGCTCGGCCCCCCGGAAATCTCCGACGTGCTCACTGTGCCCTTCTTCAAGAACGTGGTGCTGGTGCTGGGGCCGTTCTTCGTCCTCGTCGGCATCATCGTCATCGCCGGCGCCGGCAACGCGGTCAATCTGACGGACGGCCTCGATGGCCTCGCCATCGTGCCGGTGATGATCGCGGCGGCAACCTTCGGCCTCATCTCCTACCTGATCGGCAACGCCAAGTTTGCAGGGTATCTGCAGATCCACTACGTGGCCGGCACCGGCGAGCTTTCGATCATCTGCGGCGCGCTGATCGGCGCCGGTCTGGGCTTCCTGTGGTTCAACGCGCCGCCCGCCATGATCTTCATGGGCGATACGGGCTCGCTGTCGCTCGGCGGCGCGCTCGGCGCCATCGCGGTCGCGACTAAGCACGAGATCGTGCTGGCGATCGTCGGCGGTCTGTTCGTCTTGGAGACGATGTCGGTCATCATCCAGGTGGCGTCCTATCGAATGACGGGCAAGCGCGTGTTCCGCATGGCGCCGCTGCACCACCACTACGAGCAACAGGGCTGGCAGGAATCGACCGTCGTCGTGCGCTTCTGGATCATCTCGGTGGTGCTGGCGCTCGTCGGCCTCGCCACGCTGAAGTTGCGTTGAACGCCACGATCCTCGCGTAAATCGCGTTAGATTGACCCCATGATTCGCATCACCACGTTCAAGGGCAGGCGGGTCGCGGTGTTCGGCCTCGGAGCGTCGGGCATCGCAACCGTCAAGGCGCTCATGCAGGGTGGCGCCGATGTGGTGGCGAGCGACGACAACGCCGACAGCCGCGCCGCGGCGGCCGCCGCCGGCATTCCGACCGCGGACCTCAGCGAAACAAACTGGGCTACCTTCAACGCGCTCGTCGTCGCCCCAGGCATTCCTTTGACGCACCCTGAGCCGCACTGGGCGGTGCGACAGGCGAAACTCGCTGGCGTGGAGGTGATCGGCGACTTGGAGCTGTTCGTGCGCGAGCGGCGTCTGCAACCCTTCGACGTTCCCTTCATCGCCATCACCGGCACCAACGGCAAGTCGACGACGACGGCGCTCATCGCGCACATCCTCAAAGAGGCCGGCCGCGACGTGGAGGTCGGGGGTAACATCGGCACCGCGATGCTGTCGCTCCAGCCCTTTGCGCCGGGGCGCCACTACGTCATCGAATGCTCGTCCTACCAGATCGATCTGGCGCCGAGCCTTGATGCGACGGTGGGCGTCCTGCTCAACATCACGCCCGACCATCTCGACCGCCATGGCACCATCGAGAACTACGCTGCCATCAAGGCACGCTTGGTGCGTCTGGCGCAAAAGGCCGTCATCGGCATCGACGACGCCTATTGTCGCGCCATCGCCGAGCAAATGCGCGCAGACGGCGCGCACGATGCCCCATCTGTGGTGCTGCGGATCTCGACGCGAGCGGGTGCGGACTGCGAGATCGGCGTCGACGGGTCGCGCGTTGTGCTCAACGAGGGCGGCCGCAAGACGGAGATTGCCGACTTGTCGGGCATCGGCTCCTTGCGGGGGATGCACAACGCCGAGAACGCCTGCGCCGCATCGGCGGCCCTTATACTGCTGCCCGAGCCGCTCGCGTCCGAGCGGATCGCTGCCGGCATGCGCACGTTCCCCGGGCTCGCTCACCGCATGGAGGAGCTCGGCCGGCTAGGGCGCACGCTCTTTGTCAACGATTCCAAGGCGACCAACGCCGATTCGGCGGAGAAGGCGCTGTCGTCGTTTGCCGGTGCCATTTACTGGATCCTCGGCGGCAAGCCCAAGGAGGGCGGCATCGCAAGCCTTAAGCCCCTCTTCCCGCGCGTCGCCAAGGCCTATCTGATCGGCGCGGCGACGGAGGACTTCGCGGCGACGCTTGACGGCAGGGTTTCCTATGAGCGCTGCGGGACGCTCGACGTCGCGGTTGCGGCTGCAGCGCGCGATGCCGAGGCGAGCCCGGACGCCGAGCCAGTCGTCCTTCTGTCGCCGGCCTGCGCCTCCTTCGACCAGTACCGCAACTTCGAGGTGCGCGGCGACGCCTTCCGCTCAGCTGTCTCGGCGTTGCCGGGCATTGCGCTCAACAGGAGTGCGGCATGAGGGTGTCGCGCGCCGACCGGAGCCGCGTTGCCGAATGGTGGTTCACTGTCGACCACGCACTTGTGGTCGCCATCCTGGCCATCGTCGGCGCAGGTCTGGTGTTTTCGCTCGCCGCCAGCCCGGCGGTCGCCATCAGGAAGGGCTTGCCCACCTACTACTTCGTCGAGCGCCACTTCATCTTCTCGGCCGCTGGCGTTCTCACCATGCTGGCGGTGTCCCTGTTCTCGCCGCGCGGCGTGCGGCGCTTTGCGCTCTTCCTGCTCGTCGTCTCCGTCGGCGGCATGGTCGCCGTGCACCTCATCGGTGCGGAGGTCAACGGGGCCCGGCGCTGGTTGTCCTTCGGCGGCCATTCGATCCAGCCTTCGGAGTTCGCCAAGCCCGCCTTCGTCGTGGTCGCGGCCTGGCTCTTCGCTGAGAGCGAGAAACGCCACGACATGCCGGCAGTGCCTTTGGCCATTCTTCTGGCGGCCCTGCTTGCCGGCCTCCTGCTGGCAGAGCCCGATGTCGGTCAGACGCTGCTCCTGTGCGTGGTGTGGGGCGTGCTCTACTATCTTTCGGGACAGCCGCTGCTCGGCGCCGGCGTCGTCGGCGCCTGCGGCGTGCTGGGGCTCGTTTTCGCCTATTCGAGCTTCGACCACGTGCGCATACGCGTCGACCGCTTCTTCTCCTCAGCGCCGAGCGACTATTCCCAGCTCGATCGCGCCATCAAGTCGTTTTCCGAAGGCGGGTTCTTGGGCCGCGGGCCGGGCGAAGGCACCATCAAGACCGTGCTGCCCGACGCGCATACGGACTTCATCTTTGCGGTCGTAGCCGAGGAGTACGGGGTGATTGCCTGTCTCATGCTCGTCGGTCTCTTTGCCTTCGTTGTCATGCGCGCGCTGATCAAGGCGGCCCAGGAGCCCGACGCGGCGACGCGCCTCGCCATCCAGGGACTGGCGTTGTTGTTCGGCCTCCAGGCTTTGATCAACATGGGCGTCAACGTCGGCTTGCTGCCGGCCAAGGGCATCACGCTTCCCTTCATCTCGGCGGGCGGATCGTCGACGCTCGCCGTGTCGATCACGCTCGGCATGCTGCTGGCGCTGACGCGGCGGCGCCCCGACCTCGCACGCGTGAAGAAGCCGCGGCTGATGCCACACATGTCGGGCCTCGAGCCGACGGGACAGGTGCGCAAGTGATGCACGACGCCACATCGGTCCTGCTGGCGGCGGGCGGCACGGGCGGACACCTGTTTCCCGCCCAGGCACTGGCTGAGGAGCTGCAGCGCCGCGCCATACTGGTCGATCTCGTGACCGACATGCGCGGCGACCGCTACGGCACCGGCTTTCCGGCGCGCCAGATCTATCGCGTGCCTGCCGCCACGCTGGCGGGACGCTCGCCGGCGGCGATGACGCGCACTGCGGTTCTGCTCGCGCGCGGCCTCGTGGCGGCGTTCGGGTTGCTCGGAAAGGTGAAGCCCGCAGCCGTCGTGGGGTTCGGCGGCTATCCTACCTTTCCGCCGCTCAAGGCCGCGAGCCTGCGTAGCATCCCCACGGCGCTGCACGAGCAGAATGCGGTGCTCGGCCGCGCCAACCGCATGCTGGCCAAAGGCGTGACACGGATCGCCACCTCGTTCGAGACGACGAAATTTCTCGGCCCCGAGCTGCAGGCCAAGGCGACCCTCACCGGCAACCCGGTGCGTTCCGCCGTGATTGATGCCGCCGCGCGGGCCTTTGCCAAGCCCGATCCTGCCGGCCCAATCGAGCTCGTCGTGTTCGGCGGTAGCCAGGGGGCCCGTTTCTTCTCCGAAACCGTGCCACCGGCGCTCGCCCGTCTCCCTGCCGAGGTGCGGGCGCGCCTCAATGTGGTGCAACAGGCGCGCGCCGAGGACGTCGAGGCGGTGGTCGCCGCCTACCGCGATGCCGGCATTCGCGCCGAGGTGGCGGCCTTCTTCCGCGACCTGCCGCAGCGCATGGCCGGCGCCCACCTCGTCATCGCCCGCTCCGGCGCCTCCACGGTGGCCGAGCTGACGGTCATCGGACGCCCGTCGATCCTGGTTCCGTTGCCGCACGCCCTCGACAACGACCAGCTCCAGAACGCGGGCCGGCTTGCCGAATCGGGCGCGGCTTGGTGTATCGAGCAGAAGGATCTCTCGCCGGAGCGCCTGGCCGGCGATATCGGTGCACTTCTCGGCCATCCTGATAGGCTGGCCGCAGCTGCCGCCGCCGCCAAGCGGCTGGGGCGGCCCGACGCGGTGGGCCGCCTGGCGGACCTTGTGGAGTCCCTGATGAGACGGGGGTAAGACTCATTGTAGCCGGCGCCATAAGCGGGCCACGAAGCTAGTGTGATGATTGAGAAATTCGCCGGTTCTGGCGGCAAGGCTCTCAGCGAATTTCTCGATCTGAATCACACTAGCAATTCTATAGGACTAGTGTCCCTTATGATTCCGAAGTTCGCTCCTGAGCCTAGCGTCCAACACCGGCGAGCTTCGGAATCGGGACACTAGCGGCATTACGCAGGATTGAGGGGACGAGGGAAGTCTAACACCATGCAAATGCCCCGCGAGATCGGGACCTTCCATATCATCGGCATCGGCGGCATCGGCATGAGCGCCATCGCCGAGATCCTGCAGGCCAAAGGCTATGCGGTCCAGGGAAGCGACCAGAAGGATAGCGCCAACGTGCGCCGCCTGCGCGCCAAAGGCGTCCGCGTGTTCATTGGGCACGATCCGGTGAATCTTGTGGGCGCGCGCTACGTGGTCATCTCGAGCGCAGTGAAGCCCGCCAATCCTGAGCTGGAGGCCGCCCGCGCCAAGGGATTGCCGGTGATCCGCCGCGCCGAGATGCTGGCCGAGCTGATGCGGCTCTATTCCACCGTCTCCGTGACTGGCACCCACGGCAAGACCACGACCACATCCCTGCTCGCCCACATCTTCACCGCCAGCGGGACAGATCCCACCGTCATCTCCGGCGGCATCATCGCCGACTGGCTGACGAATGCACGCCTCGGCAAAGGAAAGTGGATGATCGTGGAGGCGGACGAGTCCGACGGCACCTTCGTCAGGCTCCCGACCGAGATCGGCATCGTCACCAACATCGACCCGGAGCACCTCGACCACTTCAAGACGGTCGAGAACATGCATCGCGAGTTCGAGACCTTTTTGCGCAACATTCCCTTCTATGGGCTCGCCGTTGCCTGCATCGACCACCCCGTGGTGCGCCAGATGATCGAGCGGCTCGAGCTGCGCCGCGACGGACGCCGGCTCCTGACCTACGGCACCTCGGCGGATGCCGATCTGCTGCTGCGCGGGCTCAGCCATGAGCGCGGCGCCATCGTCATCGACGTCGACCTCGGATCTCGCGTGCACGGTGGCGAGCGCCAGATCCGCGGCTGGATGATCCCCGTCCTCGGCGAGCACAACGCGCTCAATGCGCTCGCCGCCATCGCGACCGCCGCCGAAGCCGGCATTCCCGACGAGGCCATCCGCAAGTGCCTGGCGAGCTTCAAGGGCGTAAAGCGACGCTTCGAGCTGACGGGCACCTGGAACGACGCCGCGATCTACGACGACTACGCGCATCATCCCACCGAGATCGCGGCGGTGCTGGCGGCGGCGCGCGCCGGCGTTCCGGGGCGCCTCATCGCCGTGTTCGAGCCGCACCGCTACAGCCGCGTGCACGACCTCTTCGCCGAGTTCTGCGCCTGCTTCCGCGACGCCGACAGCGTGATCGTGGCCCCGCTCTACTCGGCCGGCGAGCAGCCCATTGCGGGAATCGACCACCACTACATGGCCGAAGGCATTCGTGCGGCAGGGCATCCCGCCCCCATCGCCATCGACGACCCGCGGGACCTGGTGCCACTTCTGCGCCGCATCGTGCGCCCGGGCGACACCGTCGTTTGCCTCGGTGCCGGCATGTCGACCGAATGGGCGCATGCGCTCCCCGATTGGCTCGGCGCCGAGGAGCCGCGTCGCGCCGGAGGCGCGCTATGAATCGTGCGCCGGAGGCGCGCTATGAATCGTGTGCCGGAGGCGCGCTATAAGGAAGCGCCCTAAGACTTGCGCCGGAGGCGCCCGTTGACGTTTCCCGACCTCACTGCCGACCTCATGGCCAAGCTGCCCGAGCTCAAGGGGCGGCTTTCGGCCAACGTACTGCTCGCCGACATCACCTGGTTCCGCGTGGGCGGACCGGCGCAGGTGTTGTTCGCACCGGCCGACGAGACGGATCTGGCCTACTTCCTCAAGGGCATCCCGCCGGATCTGCCCGTGACCGTGGTGGGGCTCGGATCCAATCTGCTGGTGCGCGACGGCGGCCTGCCTGGCGCGGTCATTCGCTTGGGGCGCGGCTTCGCCGCCGTCACGGCGGAACCAGACCATAAAGTGCGCTCGGGCACCGCAGTCCCCGACGTAAAGGTTGCCCGTGCGGCGGCCGAGGCGGGGATTGCCGGGCTCGCGTTCTATCGCGGCATTCCGGGCTCGGTCGGCGGGGCGCTGCGGATGAACGCCGGCGCGCACGGATGCGAGACCAAGGACGTGCTGATCGCCGCGCGCGCCGTCGACCGCAAAGGCAACGTACATGTGCTGTCGCTCGCCGACATGGGCTTCACCTATCGCCACGCGAGCGTGCCCGACGATTTCATCCTCACCGAGGCGCTATTCCAGGGAACGCGCGGCGATCCCGCCGCGATCCTGCGCGAGATGGAGGAGGTCGCCGACTACCGCGAGAAGAACCAGCCCATCCGCGAGCGCACCGGCGGCTCGACCTTCAAGAATCCGGAAGGGACCAGCGCCTGGAAGCTGATCGATGAGGCCGGCTGCCGGGGTTTGCGCGTGGGTGGGGCGAAAGTGTCGGACATGCACTGCAACTTTCTCATCAACGAGGGCGGCGCCACGGCCGAGGACATCGAGCGGCTGGGCGAGACCGTGCGTGCGCGCGTCAAGGCCCGCTCCGGCGTGTCGCTGCAGTGGGAGATTATTCGCTTAGGGCTGCCGCTTCCCGGTTGCCCGACGGGTGAAGCGCTGGCGGAGGCAAGCGTCACATGATCGGACAAGCGCCGCCGCGCACCCACGACCACGTCGCCGTGCTGATGGGCGGCTGGTCGGCGGAACGCGAGATCAGCCTCAAGTCGGGTGCGGCCGTCACCGCCGCGCTGGAGCGGGAGGGCTACCGCGTCACTAGCGTCGATGTTGCGCGCGACGTCGCCGCCCGGCTCGCTGAGATCAAGCCCGACGTCTGCTTCAATGCCCTGCACGGCCGCTTCGGTGAGGACGGCTGCATGCAGGGCGTGCTCGAATGCCTCGGCATTCCCTACACGCACTCGGGCGTGCTCGCCTCGGCGCTTGCCATGCACAAGGAGCGCGCCAAGGACGTGATGCGTCCGGCCGGCGTGCCGGTCGCCGACGCCGAGGTGGTGACGCGCAAGGAAGCGATGGATCGCCACGTCCTGAAGCCGCCCTACGTGGTGAAGCCGGTGGCGGAAGGATCGAGCGTCGGCGTGGTCATCGTCGCCGACGGCGCCAATCGCCCGCCGGAGGCGATCATGAAGGGGGGGGACCCCGACGAGCTCGTCATGGTCGAGCGCTATATCGCCGGGCGCGAGCTCACTTGCGCTCTGATCGGCGACTTCGTGTCGGACGTCATCGAGATCGTGCCCTTGAAGGGGCTTTCCTTCTACGACTACGAGGCCAAGTACGCGCCCGGCGGCTCGCGTCACGCGCTTCCGGCCGAAATTTTACCCGATGTTTACCAATTGGTCCGGAAATACACATTGGCCGCCTGCAGGGCGCTCGGCATGTCGGGGCGCGGCGCGGGCGGATTTTCGCTACGACGACCGGACCGATGGGACAGGCGAGCTGATTTGCCTCGAGGTCAACACCCAGCCGGGGATGACCGAGACCTCGCTGGTGCCTGAGCTGGCGCAACACGCGGGATGGTCATTCGGTGAGCTCGTGCGTTGGCTGGTCGAGGACGCGAGTTGCAACAGGTAGGGGGCGGTTTCGGGTTTTGGCAGCGGGTGCGGATCGCACCGGCGCTCCACCCCGGCACGACCCTTCCTCCCGCGGCGAACCTCACAGCTTCATCGGCAGGCTCGCTCGCCCTCTCGCCGCCTCGTCCCCGCGCCAAGCCCCGTCGCCGCGCCTATGGGCGCAAGCTCGGGCTCGCCCTTTTCACCACCTTGTCGGGGGCGCTCGCCTTCTCGCTGCTCACCCACGGCGGCCGCGAGACGCGCGGGATGGCTTCGCTAGTGCACGACGCGGAGCAGACGCTCACCTGGGCGGGGCTCGGCATCGATCAGGTGGGGTTGAGCGGGCAGCGCTTCACGTCCGACTCCGACATCTTCGAAGCCGTCGATCTGCCCAACGCGCACTTCCTGTGGACCTTCGACAGCGCGGCTGCGCGCGCGCGCATCGAGGAGCTCCCCTGGATCGAGACCGCCAGCATAAATCGCGTGTTTCCCGGCTCTCTCGACATCCGCGTCACCGAGCGCAAGCCCGTCGCGCTGTGGCAGAAGGGCGATCGCCTGTTTCTGATCGACGCGACGGGCCGGGTGCTTTCGGGCGTCAAGCCGGGATCGCAGATTAGCTTGCCGCGGCTGGTGGGTGAGGGGGCCCCTGCGCAAGCGCAGTCGCTCTTTGAGCTGATGCGGCGTTATCCACGCATCTGGCAGCGCTTCCGGCTTGCGGAGCGCATCGGAGAGCGGCGCTGGACGCTGCACCTCGACAACCGCCTGACCATTGATCTCGCCCCCGATGGCGAGGCCGTCGCCTTCGCGGCGCTCTCCTCGCCCGACAGCCTCGGTGCGCTGCTGTCCGGCCATGACCTCATCATCGATCTGCGCACGCGAGGACGCATCACCGTGCGTCGCGACAAGCAATCCGCCGACATACCAACTGCATCCGCCAGGCAGAGCTAGCCCAGGAGTTCAAGATGTTGAGCCGCGACAGGACAGAGGGCAGGCACACCGAGATCGTGGGGCTGCTCGACATCGGCACGAGCAAGATCGCTTGCCTCATCGCCGCGCTGGAGCCCGCCGAGCATCCAGGTCAAGCGCGGCGCCCCAAGGTTCTTGGCTTCGGCCACCTGCGTGCCCGCGGCCTCAAGGGCGGGGTCATCACCGATCTTGCCGAGGCGGAGGCGGCCATCCGCGCCACCATCGCGCAGGCCGAGCGGATGGCGCGCATAACGCTCGAGGAGGTGTTCGTCTCCGTCTCCTGCGGCCGGCTGCAATCGGCGAACTTTGCCGCAACCGTCGACGTCGACGGCGGCATCGTGCGCACGCGCGACATCGAGCGCCTGATGGCGGGCGGGCGCTCGTGGGCCGAGAAGAACGGGCGCACGCTCATACATCTTAACCGCTTGGGTTTCCGCCTCGACGGCATGCCCGGCTCAAGCGATCCGCGCGGCATGGCGGCCCGGCACCTCTCCGCCGATCTGCACACCGTGACGGCCGACGAAGCACCGGTACGCAACCTCTTGCTCGTGGTCGAGCGCTGCTATCTTGCGGTGCGTGCCCTCGTGGTGGCGCCCTATGCCAGCGCCATTGCGGCCACCAGTGAGGAGGAGCGGCGTCTGGGTGTCACGTGCATCGACATCGGCGGCGGCACGGCAACGGTCGCGGTCTTCGCCGAGGGTCACTTCATTCACGCAGCGACGGTGCCGGTCGGCGGCCATCACATCACGTTCGACATCGCGCACGCGTTGCAGACGCCACTTGCGGAAGCCGAGCGAATCAAGACGCTATATGGCACAATGATCGGGGCTCAGTCGGACGAGCACGAGGCCTTTTCCTATGCGCTTGCGGGCGAAGAGGAGGGCGCGCGCGGTCGAACGACGAAAGCCGAGCTTGCCGAGATCATCCGCCCGCGGGTTGCGAATATCCTGGGGTTGGTACGCGAGCGGATGGATGCGGCCGGCGTCACTGAGTTTGCCGGGGAGCGCGTGGTGCTGACGGGGGGCACGAGCGCGCTCGTTGGTCTTGGTGAGTTTGCCGCCGATGCGCTTGGCCGCCCCGTACGGGTGGCGAGGCCGCATCAGGTGGCTGGGTTGCCGCAAGGTGCCTCGAGTGCCGCGTTCGCAACGGTTGCCGGTCTGCTCGCCATCGCCGCTGCAGGGGGTGAGGAGGTCTTTTCAGGCAGCGACCGCGAGTCCGCGGGGGCGGGTTATCTCGGACGCGTCGGGCAATGGCTCAAGGCCGGATTCGGCTGAGAGGGCCGGAATTGGGCGCACGGGGATCGCCCGGCGCCGTGAGCGGGGAGGGGGGCGCATGCCAGGAGGGCTCGGTCGAGCGGCATTGATGGGCGCGTGCGCGCGATGAGCATCAAGCTGGAGCTTCCCAAGCTGACCGACTTGAAACCGCGGATCACCGTGATCGGTGTCGGCGGGGCCGGCTGCAACGCCATCAACAACATGATCGCCGCCGGCCTCAACGGCGTCGATTTCGTGGTCGCCAACACCGACGCGCAGGCGCTTGCTGCGTCGAGCGCCGAGCACCGGCTGCAGCTTGGCGTCAACCTGACGGAAGGACTGGGCGCCGGCTCCAGGCCCGAGATCGGCGAGGCGGCCGCCGAGGAGACGGTCGAAGAAATTCGCGCGCAGATCATCGGCTCGCACATGGTCTTCATCGCCGCCGGCATGGGCGGTGGGACGGGAACCGGGGCGGCGGCGGTGATCGCCCGCATCGCCAAGGAGCTCGGAATCCTCGCCGTCGGCATCATCACCAAGCCCTTCCATTTCGAAGGCGCGCGGCGCATGCGCACGGCCGAGGTCGGCATCACCGAGATCCGCAAGCAGGTCGACACGCTGATTGTCATTCCCAACCAGAATCTGTTCCGCATTGCCAACGAGAAGACGACGTTCGCCGAGGCCTTCGTGCTCGCCGACCAGGTGCTCTATTCGGGCGTCGCCTGCATCGTCGATCTCATCATCAAGGAAGGTTTGATCAATCTCGACTTCGCCGACGTGCGCACCGTCATGAGCGGCATGGGCTCGGCGGTGATGGGCACGGGCGAGGCTTCCGGCGAGAAACGCGCAAGCCTCGCTGCCGAGGAGGCGATCGCCAATCCGCTCCTCGACGATGTGTCGCTCAAGGGGGCGAAGGGTCTGCTGCTGTCGATCACCGGCGGCAACGATCTGACGCTCTATGAGGTGGACGAGGCCGCGAGCCGCGTGCGCCAGGAGGTCGACGCGGATGCCAACATCATCGTCGGCGCGACGTTCGACGAGACGCTGGGCGATCGCGTGCGCGTCTCGATCGTCGCCTCCGGCATGGCTCCCGGGGAGAATATAGCGCCGGCCGCAAGCCCGTCGGAGCTGCGGTTGCACGCCTCCAAGGCGGCTGCCGCTGCGACCTTCAGTGAGAAGCCTCATCCCCCCGCGGTTCCGGCCACGCCACCCGACGACGACCTGCGCCGACGCCTGTCGGAGGCGATCGGACGCGACGACGAGGGCGAGGCGCCTGCCGACGCTGGCGCGACGCGCGAAAGCTGGCGCGCACCTGGCGACGTCGTCATCGAGGAAGGGTTCTCGCATCTCACCTGGCTGGCGCAATCGGCGCGCTCGCGCGCGCGCCAGGGCAATGTGCCGGCCGAAAGCCCGCGCGAGTTCAAACCGGCTCCACCCGCAGACATTCGCCGGGGTGCGCGCCGCATGCCGGAGGTCGAGGACTTCCCTCCGCTTGCCCAGCGTGAGTATCGCACCAAGGTTGCTCAGGCTGTCGAAGCGCCGCCTCGCGTGCCTGACTCCGGCGGGCGGCTCAGCGACGGGTTGTCTCGACTAAAGATCCTTCAGCGAATCATGGGACGCGGACGTCATCAGGAAGATGACGACGCACACGCGCTCGCCGATAGCGACTTCGAATCAGGCGAGCACGATCAGCTCGCGCCCATCGAGGACGAAGGTTGGTGGGACGCGGATGCGCCCGACGAGACCGCGGCGCCTGCAGAGCGCTCTGGGCCGGTGCCAGCACTCTTCAATCGCCTGCGCAAGTAGCTGCCATCGCGTTTTCCCGCGCCGCGAATCATGTGCAAATCTGATTCGGTGCAAGCAGCGTGGTGCATCGGTAACACAGTGTAAGAAACCGTGATTTGGCGCTGATGTTGGGGACGGGGTATCGTCCGTGGTGTTAACGACGTTGTTCGCGAAGTCCCCACGCACCAAGGGCGCAGCAGTCAAAGACGCCCGCAAAAAGTTAACGCACATAGCGATTTGGGACACGGACAATCGCCGGGGGTGGGACGCCGCTAGGCTCGCTTGGCGGCCGTCGCCGAAGAGGCATCGAGGGACGGCGCATATGTCGAATCGATTTATCGGCGCGCGACAAACTACGATTGCGCGCGAGATCGAGGTGACAGGGACGGGGGTCCACAGCGGAGCGCCAGTTTCGGTCAATCTGCATCCTGCAGCTGCCGATACTGGCCTCCGTTTTCTTGTCACCAAGCGCGGCCGTGTGGTCGCGGAAATTCCTGCAAACGTCGAGCACGTAAAAAATCTCACACTTTGCACCGTGCTCGGCAATGACGCTGGCGTCACCGTCAGCACCGTGGAGCATCTCCTTGCGGCCCTGCGCGGTCTTGCAGTCGACAACTGCATCATCGAGATCGACAGCAAGGAAGTTCCCATCATGGACGGCAGTGCCGCGCCGTTCGTGGAGCTCATCGACGAGGTCGGGCTTCGAGAGCTGCAGGCGCCGCGCCGCTACATCAAGGTCTTGCGGCCGGTGCGCGTCGAGGAAGGGGACAGCTGGGGCGAGCTTCTTCCCCACGCCGGCTTCCATCTCGACGTCGAGATCGACTTCTCCTCCTCTCTGATCGGCCGGCAGCGCGTCTCCTACGAGATGAGCCCCGGCGTCTTCCGCAACGAGATCTGCCGCGCTCGCACCTTCGGCTTCATGAGCGACGTCGAGCGGCTATGGAAAGCGGGCCTGGCGCTCGGCGCCAATCTCAACAACACCATCGCCATCGGCGAGAACAAAATCATGAACCGCGAGGGCCTGCGCTATCCGCAGGAGTTCGTGCGCCACAAAATGCTCGATGCGGTTGGTGATCTGGCACTGGCCGGCCGGCCGCTGCTGGCGGCCTATCGCTCCTCGCGCGGCGGTCATCGCCTCAACTCGGCGGTTCTGCAGGCTCTCTTCGCCGATGCGGAGGCCTGGACGCTGGCACAGGCTCCGCGCGTGCGCGAGACGGCGCCGGTCGACATGGGTTTCGCGATCGCAGCCGGGGAGTGATCCCAACAGGCAAGGCCGGAAAGTGCGCGGGCCCACTCCCAGGGGTGGGCCACGCCGAGCCGGCGTGTCATTCTGTGCCGGAGGGTGCCGGAGCCTTGGTTGCAAGCCCAACAACAACCATAATCATCGCCTAGCAAAATAGGCGGTGCGTCCGGACCAGGCCCTAGTTTCTCTGGCATCCGGTCGTGTGCTAAGGGGTGGCGATAAGGTGGGGTTCGCCGAGCCACGAGCGCCAAGATACGAAGGCAGGCTCATGCCGCGACAGGGGACCATGCACGTTCAGCTTGGCGTATGGCAGGCCTTGAAAGGGCTGGCGCTGCTCGCGTGCGTCGCCGCGCTTGCCGGCTGCGCATCCAACGATACGGCCCTGGCCCTCAACCCCGATCCGCCGTCGAAGATGTACGCGGATGCCGATCATCTGATGTCGCGGGGCAAGTTCGAGGACGCGGCCAAGAAGTTCGAGGACGTGGATCGCGAGCATCCCTATTCGCCGGAGGCGCGCCGCGCCATCGTGATGGCGGCCTATGCCTATTACAAGGCCGGCAAGCTGCCCGAGGCCATCGCCTCGGCCGAGCGCTACACGACCATGCACCCGGGCACCAAAGAAGCGCCGCTCGCCCACCACATCATCGCCTCGGCCTATTTCGATCAGATCCACTCTTCCGAAAAAGACCAGGAGGCCACGCGCAAGGCGCTGGCCGAGTTCAAGACTTTGAAGACGCGCTATCCCGACAGCACCTATGCGCAACACGCCGACAACCGCATCCGCCTGTGCGAGGACACGCTCGCCGCCCAGGAGATGGAGGTCGGCCGCTACTACGAGAAGCGCAAGAACTACGTGGCTGCGATCAACCGCTTCAAGACGGTGGTATCCGACTACCAGACGACGGCGCATGTGGAGGAGGCGCTCTACCGGCTGACCGCCGCCTATCTGTCGCTGGGGATTGCCCCGGAGGCGCAGGCCGCGGCCGCGGTGCTGGGGCACAACTTCCCCAACTCGCGCTGGTACAAGGACTCCTACGCGCTCCTGCAGTCTCAGGGCCTGATGCCGTCGCACGACGGCAACTCGTGGGTTGCCAAGGTCTGGAAGGGTCCGCTGCCCGGCCAGCAGGCGCCTGCGGCCCCGCCGGCTGCTGCGCCGGCGCCGGCACCCAGTTGGGAGCCCACGACGCCTTCGGGCCCGCCGCCGCCGTCGACGCTTGGCGGTCCGTCCACCTGAATTTCCTGAGCCGTGGAGCAGACGCAGCCCTGCGCCGGTGGTGGATGTCGGCCGGCTTCGGCCGCCCGGTCACGTTTGGTTGGATTTTACCGATACCCGTGAACGTCTCAGCCAGCGCGGTTCTCCCCGCTCACCGCTTCCGCTATTGCTGACTCGGCCAGGCGTGAGCACATCTGCCTGCGAGAGGCGGCGGAAAGCGGCGATGAGCAACAAGGACGGCAGCGCCATCCCGGTCGAGGAATTGAGCCAGGCTCAAGCGCGGGACGCGCTCCAGCGCTTGGCAAAGCTCATCCGCCACCACGACGAGCTCTATTACACCCAGGATGCGCCAGAGATCTCCGACGCCGAATACGATGCCCTGCGCCTGCGCAACGAGGCGATCGAGGTGCGCTTCCCCAAGCTGGTGCGCGCCGACAGTCCCTCGCGCCGGATCGGCGCCGCGCCGGCCGAAGGCTTCGGCAAGGTGCGCCATCGCGTCCCCATGCTGTCGTTGGGGAACGCCTTCGACGACGAGGACGTTACCGGCTTCGTCGAGCGCGTGCACCGCTTCCTGGGCCTGGGGCCGGATGTGCGGCTCGAGTTCACCGCTGAGCCCAAGATCGACGGGCTATCCATCTCGATCCGCTACCGCGACGGCAAGCTGGTGGAGGCCGCCACCCGGGGGGATGGCACCGAGGGCGAGAATGTGACGCAGAACGTCATGACGATCGCCGAGATTCCGCATCAGCTGAAAGGGCGCAAGGTCCCGAATGTGATCGACGTGCGTGGCGAGATCTACATGGCGCACAAGGACTTTGCGCGCCTCAACGCCGAGCAGGCGGCGGCGGGCGCGAAGGTGTTCGCCAACCCGCGCAACGCGGCAGCCGGATCGCTGCGCCAGCTCGATGCCGCCATCACCGCCTCGCGCCCGCTCAAGTTCTGGGCCTACGCTTGGGGCGAGGCCTCGAGCCTGCCGGCAGACACGCAGGCAGGCGTCTACGAGGCGTTCGCCAAATGGGGCCTGCCCGTCAATCCGCTGGTGCGCGTCTGCCGCGGCGCAGCTGAGCTTCTCGCCTTCTACGAGAAGATGGCGGAAGCGCGCGCCAAGCTCGCCTACGACATCGATGGCGTCGTCTACAAGGTCAATCGGCTCGATCTGCAGGAGCGCCTCGGTTTCGTGTCGCGCTCACCGCGCTGGGCCATCGCCCACAAGTTTCCCGCCCAGCAGGCGATGACCATCCTCAACGACATCGAGATCCAGGTCGGCCGCACCGGGGCGCTCACGCCGGTGGCCAAGCTCGAGCCCGTGACCGTCGGCGGCGTCGTCGTCTCCAACGCGACGCTGCACAACGAGGACGAGATCAAGCGCAAGGACGTGCGCATCGGCGACACCGTGATCGTGCAGCGCGCCGGCGACGTCATCCCGCAGATCGTCGGCGTCGTATTGGACAAGCGCCCGAAGGGCAGCAGGGAGTTCAAATTCCCGGACCGCTGCCCGATTTGCAAGAGCCATGCCGTGCGCGAGACCAACGAGAAGACCGGCAAGGTCGACGCAGTGCGCCGCTGCACCGGCGGCCTCATCTGCCCTGCTCAGCGGGTCGAGCGCTTGCGCCACTTCGTCTCCCGCAACGCCTTCGACATCGAGGGGCTCGGCGAGAAGTCAATTCAGGCCTTCTACGACGACAAGATCATCCAGTCGCCCGAGGACATCTTCACGCTGGAGGCGCGTGACGCCAAGGCCGCAACCAAGCTCGAGAATCGCGAGGGCTGGGGCCCGCAATCGGCTGCCAAGCTATTCGCCGCGATCGCCGCCAGACGACAGATCGCGCTCGACCGCTTCATCTTCGCGCTCGGCATCCGCCACGTCGGCGAGACCACTGCGCGCTTGCTTGCGCGTTTCTACGGCAGCATCGATTCGTTTCTGGCGGCCATGCGCGAGGCCGCCAAGGGCAAGGACACGGACGCCTTCAAGGAGCTCGATGCCATCGAGGGCATCGGCGAGGTGGTGGCCGAGGCCATCGCCGACTTCTTCGCCGAGCCCCACAACGTGCGCGTCGTCGAGGATCTCCTGGAGGAGGTTTCGCCTCAGCCGCTCGCCGCGCGCGACACGTCGTCTCCTGTGGCCGGAAAGACAGTCGTTTTCACCGGAACACTCCAGACCTTGACACGCAGCGAGGCGAAGGCCCAAGCCGAGCGACTCGGTGCGAAGGTTGCGGGCTCGGTCTCGAAAAAGACCGACTACATCGTCGCCGGCGCCGATTCGGGGTCCAAGCTCGGCAAGGCGCGAGAGCTGGGCGTCACCATCATCGACGAGGAGGCGTGGCTGCGGTTGACCGCAGCCAAGGCCAAAGGTTAGGGCCACGCATAGACATGCGTAATCGAATCCATATTCTGCAAACTTTGTTAGAAGAAGCGCCCCTAAAGAATCAGACGCCGACGCACCCTGAGGAGCCGGGAGAGCTCATTTGCTGAACAAGCGAAGACTGCCATCGGGGATAGGTCTTGGTCCGCCCTGGCCGATCCGCCTCTTCAACACGCTTGGGCCCCTCGTCAAAGCTGCGGGTCTGTGGCCGCGTATTGATGCCCAACGCATGATGAGGTCGGTGGAGCGCAAGTGGAAGCGCAACGACTGGCCGGCGCCGCTTCTCCGCGCGCTGCCGCCGCGCGCCGCCGCCTTCAACGACGACGCCAAGCCGTCGCTCTTTGGCGCCTTGGTGCTCCAGGATCAGTTCAAGAAGAGCGCCATGAATGCTCTGGGGTTTGAGGACCTCATCGCAGGGCATCCCGAGATTTTGAATGAGAGGATCGAACGGCCGCTGTTCGTACTGGGGCTGGCGCGGACCGGAACGACGCTGTTGCAGCGCTTGCTGTGTCTGCACTCCGGCGCCCGCTATCTTCCCTTCTGGGAGGCCTACTCGCCGGTGCCTTACAAGCTCGGTGCGCACCGGGGCGGTCGCGACGGCCGCCGCGCGGAGGCCAAGCGCAAGCTCAGGCTGCTCAAGTGGGTGGGCCCGGAGTTCGACAAGATCCATCCCATCGACGTCGACGATCCGGAGGAATGCTATCATCTCTTCCGGTCGCACTTCCTCATCCCGCCCGGCTTCGATTTCGGCTACGTCCCGAGCTATTGGGACTGGTGGGACACGCAGGCGCACGCCGATGTCTACCGCATGCACAAGCGGCAGCTGCAGGCACTGCAGTGGCTCGACCGGCGCCAGCACTGGGTCTTGAAGTGCCCTAACCACTTGTCCGGCATCGACCATTTGCTCAACGTCTATCCCGACGCGCGCATCGTCTACACCCATCGCGAGCCGGAGAAGATCATCGCCTCCCTGTGCAGCCTCGTGGCCGTGACCTGGGGCATGACGTCAGATGACGTCGATCTCGGCCAGGTGGCGGAGTACGCGCTCGACGTGGCGCAGCGCTGCCAATCCGCCGGCCGCGCCGCGCTGCAGACCGTGCCGCGCGACCAGATCCTGCACGTCGACTATGACGATCTCGTCGCCGATCCTGTTGCCATGGCACGCCGTATCTACGAGAGGTTCGGCTATCCGTCCGACCCGGGGCTCGAGGCGCGGATGCAGGACTGGCTGAGAAGCCATCCGAGCGACAGGCACGGCAAGCACACCTATCAGCTCAGCGACTTCGGGCTGACGGAGACGGATGTGCGCAGGCGGCTCGAGGGCGGCGAAAGCTTCGTGGCCGCGCAGTAGCGCGCTCGGGGCCCTCTCAAAGCGGCGCGGTGGCCTGCGTGAGCCAAGCCCGCGTCTCGGCATCGACCTCGCCGCCGATCGTCTCTAGGACGCGGGCGTGATAGGCGTCGAGCCAAGCCGTCTCGTCGACGTCGAGCAGCTCTCTCACGATGAGCCGCCGGTCGATTGGCGCCAGCGTCAGCGTCTCGAAGGCCATCATCTTGCGATCGCCGCCGGGTAGCTCGTGCGGCTCGGTCACCAGCACCAGGTTCTCGATGCGGATGCCGTAGGCGCCCTCCTTGTAGTAGCCGGGCTCGTTGGAGCAGATCATGCCGGGCTGAAGCGGCACCAAGCCGGCCCTGGAAATGGACTGCGGGCCTTCGTGCACGGACAGGTAGCTGCCGACGCCATGGCCGGTGCCGTGGTCGTAGTCGAGGCCGTGCTGCCACAGCGCGCGCCGCGCGAGCGGATCGAGGTCGATGCCGCGCGTGCCTTCGGGAAAGCGTGCGGTGGCGATCGCGATGTGGCCTTTGAGGACGAGGGTGAAGCGCTCGCGCATCTCGTTCGTCGGCTTGCCGATGGCGATCGTGCGCGTGATGTCGGTCGTGCCGTCGAGATACTGGGCCCCGCTGTCGATGAGAAACAGCTCGCCGGAGCGCAGCTTGCGGTTGGTCGATTCATTTACCCGATAGTGCACGATTGCACCGTTGGGGCCGCTGCCGGAGATGGTGTCGAAGCTGATCTCTCTGAGCTGGTTGGTCGCGCGGCGGAAGGATTTCGAGCCGCCGCACCGCCTCGATCTCGTCGATCGCGCCCGATGGCGCCGCTTGGTCGAGCCAGGCGAGGAAGCGCGTGACGGCAATGCCGTCGCGCACGTGCGCCGCCCGCGTACCTTTGATCTCGGCGGTGTTCTTCACCGCCTTCAAGGCGAGGCAGGGGTCGGGGCCGCGGCCGATGCGGCGCTCTCCGCCGAGCGCGCGGGCGAACCAGAAGGCGGCCGTGTTCGGATCGAGCCGCACCCGCTTCTTGGTCTTGCGCAAGGCCTTGAGGCGGTCGGCGAGCGCTTGCGGCCGGCTCAGCTTGGCGAACGCCTCCAGCTGGGCCCGCGCGCCGGCCTCGAGCCGCTCGGGCGCGAGGAACAGCTCTGGCTTTCCGGTCTGGGGAATGATCGCAAAGGCGAGCGCCACCGGGATGTGGGGAATGTCCGAGCCGCGGATATTGAAGGCCCACGCCACCGAATCGCTCAAGCTCAGGATGACGGCGTCGTGCCCGTCGGTCTTGAGCCGCTTCTGGATGTCGGCGATCTTGTCTTGCGCCGAGCGGCCCGCGAGCTTCAAGGGCTGCAGGGTGACGGGATTGGCGGGCAGAGCGGGACGCTCGCGGCCCCACAGACGATCCACCAGGTTGCGGTTGACCGGCTTCAGCTTGATGCCCTTGGGCTTCAGCGCGGCGCCCAGACGCTCGATCTCGGAGATCGTATGCAGCCGCGGGTCATAGCCGACCGTGCTGTTGCGGCTCAGGTGCTCGGTAAGCCACTCGGAGACACGAATGCGCGGCACTTGCGAGATCTCGAAGATGGCCGTGTCCACCTCGGCACGCGCCTGCACCGTGTAGCGTCCGTCGACGAAAATTGCCGCAGCCTTCTTGGCGATGACCGCGAGGCCGGCCGAGCCCGAGAACCCCGTGATCCACTTGAGGCGCTCGGCCGATGGCGGCACGTATTCGCCCTGGTGCTCGTCGGCGCGGGGTACGAGGTAGGCGTCGAGGTCGAGGCGCGCCATCAACGCGCGCAGCTCCTTGATGCGCTCGGCTGCGGCGCCGCGTTGGGCGGGAGCTTCGAAGGTCTGGAACATGCGCTCTCTTTATGCGGGTCGCGGCAAGGCAGCAATCGGCGGCTTCAAAGGCTCTGCCCGGAACTTGCGCGGTCTCGACAACTCGAAGCAAAGCCTCAACGCCGTTTGACCAGCGTCAGTGTCGACCATCCGGCGATTTGGCGGTGCTCCAATAGGCGGAAGCCCTGGGCCACGTAGCACGAAATGATTTGCGGCGCCTCCGGGTTCAAGAGCCCGGACAGCACCAGCACGCCGTTCCGCCGCAGCGCGTTGGCGAGGTCGGCTGCCAAGGCACGCAGTGGGGCAGCAAGGATGTTGGCGATCACGAGGTCGAAGGGGGCGGCATGGCGCAGCCAGGGATGCGCAAGGCCCCTGGCGCAGGCAAAGGCAAGGCGCTGGCCGACGCCGTTGGCCTTGGCGTTGGCCGCGGCAACGGCGACTGCTTCGGGATCGCTGTCGGTTGCGAGAATCTCGGCACGGGGCAAGGCGCGCGCCGCGGCGATCGCCAGCACGCCCGATCCGCACCCGAGGTCGAGGACGCGGCGAAAGGTGCGCTGCCGCGTCAGCCGGTCGATCGCGATCAGGCAGCCTTGCGTGGTGGCGTGATGGGCGGTGCCGAAGGCCTCGCCGGCGTCGATCAGAAGCGCGTTGGGCCCGTGCGGGATGCGGCCGCGGTCGTGGCTGCCGTGCACGACGAAGCGCCCGGCGCTGACCGGCGGCAGCGCCGCCTGTGAGATCGCGACCCAATTGAGATCGGGAACCTCCTCGAGCACGAGCGGCGGAAAAGGGCGCCCCGCTAGGCTCGCGAGCACGGCGGTGACGGCTTCGACATCCGGCCGCTCGGCAAAGTAAGCCTCGATGCGCCTGGCGTGCGCCCCCTCCTCGAAGTTGGTCACCGCCTCCGGCGCAGGCGCGAGCAGGTTTTCAAGTACGCCCGTGAGCGACCGCGCCAGGTCGGCGTCCGCCGTCCGCAGCGAGAGCTTGCATCTCGATGTCATGCGCTAGACGGTCGTCAGCGGGTGAGTTCGGCGCGGCAGCATCACGCCGTGGGCCCCGACGCGTTGCCTTCGAACTCCATCCCTTCCGCGCTCACCGAATCGGGCAGCTCGTCGAGGAACAGGTCCCACTTGCGGTCGATGTGGAGCGCAGCCTCCGCCGGCGGCATGGTGGACAGCGTGCCGTCGGAGCGCTCGGTGACGATGCCGTCGGCGAGGAGCCTTTGCAGCGCATCAGGGATATCGAAGTCGACGCTGACCCCGAAGCTGGCGTTGAGGTACTGCTCGATCGCGACATCGATGTCGGGCAGGTCCTGGCGCCGCGCCTGCTCCTTGGCCAGCACCGAGTAGAGCAGCATCTCCTCCTTGACGTCCTCCTCGGCCGCGCGCGCGGCGAGCTTGAGCATCACGCCGCGGTTATCGGCCATGGCGTGGAAGTAGAGGTTCTGCGCCATGACCACCATGTAGCGCTGCTTCTGGTTCATGAAGTTGGTGGCTTGGCGGAAGGCGACGCCGCCCAGGCCGACGACGGCACCGACGGCGGCGATGGGGTTGGTCGCCAGGAGCGCGATCTTTCCCGCCGCTCCGAACGCGCCGAGCCCCAGCCCGCCGCTCGCCGTCGCACCGAGCCACAGCTTATCGAAGAAGCGAAAGCGCACTTGCGTGTTGGGGAACACCATCTCGAGATCGCTTCTCGGGATGTTCTTGAACAGCTTCATGTAGATGTTTTCGTCGCGGACCTCTGGCGGCATGGACGCGCGCTGGCGTTTGACGACCTTCTCGGCCTCGCGGTGCGACAGCTTCTCCGCCTGCATCACCTCGCGCACGCGCTCCTCGAACGGCTTCAGCTTGAACAACAAGAACAGCCGCTGGAAGATCGGGATGTCGAACTCTTCCTTGAGGTAGAACTTTTGCCAGCGCCGGCGTTTGTCGCGCTTGGTGGAGGCGCCGCGATAGTAGATGAGCACCTCCTCGAAGGCATCGAGATCGACGTACAGATCGAGGCCGTAGGCCGATTCGCGCGTCAGGATCATCGCGACGTCGGTGTGGTCGATGCGGACGTAGTTCGCCTGCTCGAGAATGCGCGTCATGCCTGCGACGATGCGCTTCTGCATGACCTGGCGTTCCTCGGGCGAGAACGTGCGCGTCATCAGCAGGTCGCTGTCGGGGCTGAACGGCTCGTAGGTCTCCTCGAGCTCGAGCAGCTGCGCGTTGTACTGCTGGCGGCGCCAGTGATCGAGATAGCGGAAGAAGCGGCGCGCCTCTTGCGCCTGCGCGGCGGGCCACGTTCCCGGCGCCGTCAGGCGGTCGAGCAGCGCGAAACGCGTCACCGGTATGAAGCGCTCGCGGCCGCGCTCGCTTTCCGGCACGATCTGGTCGAAGGCCGAGGCCTTGGCTTCTTGGGTCGCAGGCGTCGCTGCGGCGTCCGGCTGCTTTGGATAAAAGCCCGCGGAGGCTGCCGGGGCTCCTTGCACGTCAACGGATGACATCGTTGCGCTCCCCTCGATACCACGCGGAACGTCAGGCCCCTTCGATGCCGCCATGGAGGCTCAGCCAGCGTCCCGTTTGTTCTAGGGTGCAATGCCACCCGTTGTCGAGCCTAGCCCTGGCATCTTGCAGCTTTTTGGCGGTTTCCACGTTGCCGCACGCGCTGGGATTTCCGCACCTGGCTTTCTGAAGAGCGCGAGCACAAGGGCAAAATCTTGCGTGCATAACGCTGTTGCGCGCCACAGTCGTGCCCCGGTTGGAATAAACTTAGGAAGGATCACTGCGTACCAAGATCGAGGGGGTCCTAAGGTGCGTCGCGTTTCCCGCATTTTGCTGCTGTTGAGCCTGAGCCTCGGTGTCTCGGGCCTCGCCCAAGCCCGTGAGCGGCTTGTCATGCCGTTCGATTGCGACCTGGAAAACGGTCGCATCAAGCTGTCACCCGCCGCCGACAAATACTATCCGATCGTCGGAAAGCGCGAGGTGGTGGCGGTCAGCAGCTGTCGCTCGCGGCGGTCCGGCGGCTGCCGCACCATCATGGCGCACCGTTTCGTCATCTCCTGTGGCGGTGCCGGCCTCGCCTGGATGCGTGTCGCTGCCGCGATTCGCCAGGCCAGCGCGGCGCCGGCCTGGATCGAGCACGGCCGCTTGAACGTGATGGTTCCGGTGCGCCATCCGTCCTCGGGGCGCACCTCCTGCATCGAGCGCCCGACCTTCGCACTGGGGCGGATGGGGCTCGAGCACCGCGTCGCCTACGGGCAGAATTGCCGACCCCGGCGCGACGGTTTCGAGCATCTGGTGCTGCCCGCCGGCTATGCCCCCGTCGACGAGCTCGGCGCGCACCTTGCGGACCCCCTCCAGGGAACCGAGGCGCCTCGTCACGATAGCGGCGCGGCCTCGTTGCGGCCCGTCGCTGCCGGTGAGGGCGAGACCATCATCGCGCGGGCCGATCCCGACGCCATCGTTGCGCCCATCCCTGGGCTCGAGCCCTACGACGCCGAAGTCGATACGGCCGTCGCCGGCGCGGATTGGGTGACGGTCGTGCGCACCGAGCGCGACCACGGCATCGCCACGCCGGCCGACGTTGGCGGCGCCCCGGGCCCCTGGGCCTGGCTCCTGGCCGCCATGGCGCTCGTGACAGCAGCCGGGCTCATACGCGTACGCTCGTCCGACGCCTTGCCCGGCACGCTGCACCTCCTTTCGCCCGCCTTGGCGCGCATCACCGCCCAGCTTGGGGCGCAGCTGCGCATGGACGGCTGGTGGCGCAACCTGTATGGCCGCTCCGCGCCGGAAAGCTTCATCAACGCCGGAGCTGCCGTCAAAGCCCTCCTGCAGCAGACCGAGAAGGTCGTCGCCGAGCTCAAGGGCGCAGGTCCCCTGCGCGAGGTGTTGCAGTCTGAGTTGAAGTTCGTGCGCCAGGCGCTCAGGAGCGTCGAGGCGGCCGCGCGCGCGAGCGGCGAGGACGAGACCGAGACCGTTGCTGCGACGCGGTCTGCCGGCCAATACCGGGCGCTGGTGCGGGAATTGGACCGCATCCGCCGCATTGCCGAAAGTGCGGCGGCGAGCCTGTCGAGCGCGCGTCCGGCCGGCAGCATGCCGCGCACGACCAGCGAGGCCTACGACGTGCTTGGCGTCAATCCCGACGTGAGCGAGGGCGTTTTGAAAAAGATCGTCGACGCCTTGCGCATGAGCTGGCATCCCGATCATGCCCGCGATGACGAGGATCGGCTGGTGCGTGAGGGCCGCATGCGCCAGATCAACATCGCGTGGGACCTGATCAGCGGCGCGCGCGAGGTCGCGTGAAGTCGTAGGCGCCGCGGCCTCGCCGCAGGCCCTTTGCCTTCGCCCAAGTCCGCATAGTCCCTTGAGACCGTGCCGTTGCCGGCGCGGCGGGCAGGGCCCATCTACATGCCCGTGGGCTTACGCAAGCCCGTTTCTGCTCATGGCGTCGCGCGGACATGTTAGGCTTGGCGGTACGGCTTTCGCTGCTGATCTTGCTGATGGGCTCGGCTGCCATGGCCTTCGCGCAAAACGACCGCGGCGCCGAGCGGCGCCAGATGGTGGACGAGGTCGCCGCGTTAGCGGGTCTAGTCGCGCACGAGACCGGCCGGCCGGGCCTCGACCGGCGCGTGCTCGACGCCATGGCCAAGGTCCCGCGCCACGAGTTCGTGCCGCTCGCGCAACGCCGCTCGGCCTATCGCAACCGCCCGCTGTCGATCGGCGCCGGCCAGACCATATCGCAGCCTTT
The DNA here is from genome assembly GCA_963728165.1 of uncultured Alphaproteobacteria bacterium. Lineage (GTDB taxonomy): Bacteria > Pseudomonadota > Alphaproteobacteria > Rhizobiales > Hyphomicrobiaceae > Hyphomicrobium_A. Next base: position 166,838 of record CAVSIY010000007.1, read on the forward strand.
CATCGTGGCGCTGATGACGGATCTGCTCGGGCTCAAGCCCGACGACAGTGTGCTGGAGATCGGCACCGGCTGCGGCTACCAGGCGGCCGTGCTCGCAGAGCTGGCGCACGAAGTCTACACCATCGAGATCGTCGAGAGCCTGGGCAAAGGCGCGGCGAAGACGCTGCAGCGGCTCGGCTACGCCAACGTGCACACGAAGATCGGCGACGGCTACCAGGGCTGGGCCGAGCACGCTCCCTATGACGCGATCATTGTCACGGCCGCGCCCGATCACGTGCCGCCGGCCCTCGTCGAGCAGTTGAAACCCGGGGGGCGGCTCGTCATCCCGGTCGGCAAGCTGTTCCAGGAGCTGATGGTCATCAGCAAAAATGCGGACGGCACCACAACGCATAAGCAAATCGTGCCGGTGCAGTTCGTGCCGCTGACACGCGACAAGGACTGAGGCGTTAGGCACGGGTCACGAAGCTGTCGACCACGCGCTTCCTGCCGGCTTCGTCGAAGTCGATCGTCAGCTTGTTGCCGTCGACGTCGGCGACGGTGCCGGCCCCGAACTTCTGGTGCATGACCCGCTCGCCCGGCTTGAAGGCGGCCTCCTCGGTTGAGGCGGCGACGAGCTCGCCGTCGATCGTGAGGGGCCCGCGCCGGCGCCGCGCCTCCCGCGGGTTCCACTCCGTCTTTTGCGTCTGGGCTTTCGCACGCTGCCAGCCCGGCGTCTGATAGGTCGCATCGAAGGGCGTGGAGGCCTCATCGAAGCGGCTCTTGGTGAAGCCTGAGCCGAAGGTGCCCCCGAAGTTCTGATAGGCCCCGCCGAACGGCATCTTGGCCTCCAGCACGTCGACGTGCGCGTCGGGGAGCTCGTCGACGAAGCGCGAGGGCAGCGCCGACTGATAGAGCCCGCGGTTGCGCCGGTTCTGCGCGAACGACACCTTGGCGAGGTGCTTGGCACGCGTCAGTCCTACGTAGGCGAGCCGGCGCTCCTCCTCGAGCCCCGCCTGCCCGCTCTCATCGAGGCTGCGCTGGTGGGGGAACAGCCCCTCCTCCCACCCGGGCAGGAACACCACGTCGAACTCCAGCCCTTTGGCCGCATGCAGCGTCATCAGTGAGACGCGCTCGCCGTCGCCGGCCTGGTCCACGTCCATGACCAGGCTCACGTGCTCGAGGAAGCCTTCCAAGCTGTCGAACTCGTGCATGAAGCGCACGAGCTCCTTCAAGTTCTCCAGCCGCGAGGCCGCCTGCGGGCTCTTGTCCGCCTGCCACATCGCCGTGTAGCCGGACTCGTCCAGGATCAGCTCGGCGAGCTCGGTGTGCTTCATGTGCGAGATCATCGAGCGCCAGCGCTCGAAGGCGGCGATCAGGTCGGCGAGCGATCGGCGCGCCTTGCCCGGCAATTCCTCGCTCTCGATGATCATCTGCGCGGCCTGGTACATCGGGATCGAGCGGGCGCGCCCCAGTTGATGCACGCGCTTCACCGAGGTGTCGCCGAGGCCCCGCTTGGGCACATTGACGATGCGCTCGAACTTGAGGTCGTTTGCCGGGTTGGCCGTGACCTCCAGGTAGGCGATGGCGTCCTTGATCTCCTGGCGCTCGTAGAAGCGTGGGCCGCCGATCACGCGGTAGGGCAGCCCCATGGTGATGAAGCGATCCTCGAAGGCGCGCATCTGAAAGGAGGCGCGCACCAGGATGGCGATCTCGTTGAGCCGCTGGCCCTCCTTCTGCATCGCCTCGATGTCGTCGCCGATGGCGCGGGCTTCCTCCTCGTCGTCCCACACCGCCGTCATCGTGACCTTGGCGCCCTCGTGCCCGTCGGTGAAGAGCGTCTTGCCGAGGCGGCCCTTGTTGGCGGCGATGAGCCCGGAGGCGGCGGCGAGGATGTGGCCCGTGGAGCGGTAGTTGCGTTCCAGCCGAATGACATGGGCGCCGGGGAAGTCTTTCTCGAAGCGCAGGATGTTGTCGACCTCGGCCCCGCGCCAGCCATAGATCGACTGGTCGTCGTCGCCGACGCAGCAGATGTTGGGCGAGCCCTGCGCCAGAAGCCTGAGCCACAGGTACTGCGCGATGTTGGTGTCCTGGTACTCGTCGACGAGGATGTAGCGGAAGCGGCGCTGGTAGTCGGCGAGCACGTCGGGGTTTTCCAGAAAGAGGCGCAGGCCCTCGAGCAGGAGGTCGCCGAAGTCGGTAGCGTTGAGCTCCTTCAGGCGCGCCTGGTAGGCGGCGTAGAGCTGCGCGCCCTTGCCGCCGGCGAAGCCGTAGGCCTCGCCCGGCGGGACCTTGTCGGGCGTGAGCCCGCGGTTCTTCCAGCCGTCTATCAGGCTTGCCAGCTGGCGCGCGGGCCAGCGGTCCTTATCCAGCCCTTCCGCCTCGATCACCTGCTTCATCAGGCGGATCTGGTCGTCGGTGTCGAGGATGGTGAAGCCCGACTTCAAACCGACGAGCTCGGCGTGCCGGCGCAGAATCTTGACGCCGATGGAGTGGAAGGTGCCGAGCCACGGCATGCCCTCGACGATGCCGCCGACAAGGTCGGTGATGCGCTCCTTCATCTCGCGCGCGGCCTTGTTGGTGAAGGTGACGGCGAGCACCTGGCTGGGGAAGGCCTTGCGGCTGGCGAGAATGTGGGCGATGCGCGTGGTCAGGACGCGCGTCTTGCCGGTGCCGGCGCCTGCCAGCACCAGCACGGGGCCCTCGAGCGCCTCGACCGCCTGGCGCTGCTCGGGATTGAGGCCGGCAAGGTAAGGGGGCACGCTCGCGCCTTGCAGCGCGCGCGCCGACAAGGAGGGCTCCGGCGCTTCCTGGGAGGCGTCCGGCCGGGCGGCCTCGGGCAGATCGAACGGGGGGTCGTCCGCGGCATCAGGAAGGTCCGCGTTCGCCATATGTTTTCGATTTTGCGCCATCGTTCGCAACTATAACACCCGCCTTGCCGGGGCAACGGCCGGGCCGCTCTCGCCCACACCAGATATGGGAATTGTGGCCGCAGCATCGCCCCTGGGGGCCTTGGACGGCGCAGCTGCGGTGCGGCGTTTTCGGCCTTCCGCGCGCCCCGAAACCAAGGATGGCGGTCCAGACACAAGGCTGCGAATAAGCTAGACTATATCATCCTGACGTGGTGGCGGACGCCGGGACCCCCGGTCCGGCGCCATCAGATCGACAACCAAGAGGGGCATGCCGAGCCCAGGCGCCGCCACGGTTCCTGCTCCGGCATTCTGGATATTAGAGACAAAGGGCCGGGCGCAGCTTCGGCTCTCGAAGAGGTCAATGAGCAACGGGCTTCTTTACATCGCCGGCCTCGTCGCGCTCGTGCTCGCGGCGCTGTTCGCGGTTCCCTATTTCATCGACTGGAACGGCTATCGCGGCGTCTTCGAGGAGGAGGCGACCCGTATCCTGGGCCGCGAGGTGCGCGTCGGCGGCAACGTCAACGTGCGCTTCCTGCCATCGCCGTTCGTGCGCTTCGACAAGCTCAGGATCGCCGACACCTCGACCACCACCGGCGAGCCCTTCTTTCGCGCCGACAGCTTCACTATGCGCCTCTCGGTGCCGCCCCTGCTCAAAGGCATCATCGAAGCCAACGAGATCGAGCTCAAGCGCCCTGTGCTGCGCCTTGCCGTCGATTCGCAGGGCCGTGGCAACTGGAGCAGCCTGAGCATCACGCCGGGCACGCTGCCCTTCGTCCCCGCCGACGTCACGCTGCAGTCCGTCAAGATCGAGGACGGCCTGGTGGCGCTGCATGGGCCTAAGGGCATCGGATTTGCCGAGCTCAAGGGGCTCAATGGCGAGCTCAAGGCGGAATCGATCGAGGGTCCGTTCTCCTTCAAGGGCACGGCGAAATGGCAGGGCAACGAGCAGGAGCTGCGCTTTGGCACCAGTCCGGCGGATCTGGAGGGCGGCGTCCGCTTCAAGGCCACCGTGCGCGGCGCCGAGCACGGCAACACCTATACCGTCGACGGGCGCGTCGCTGACCTCAAAGGGCGTCCCAGCATCGACGGAGACGTGACGGCAAAGCTGCAGCTTGACGCGAGCCAGATGCCCCAGACCGCGGGCGGCGAAGCCGAGAGCCCGCTCGTCGATTTCAAGGCCAAGCTGACCGGCGACGCCATGGGCTTCAAGCTCGACGACATCAACGTGTCGTTTGATCGGGTGGGCCAGCCGCAGCTGGTCACGGGCACCGCGACGGCGTCGTGGCAGGATGCGCTCGACATCGATCTGCAACTGGCCTCGCGCTGGCTCGACCTCGATCGCATCGTTGCATCGGGACGCACCGAAAGCCCCTTCGATACCGCGCGCAGCTTCGTCACCGCCTTCATGCAGGCGCTGCCGGAGACGGCCGAGACCAAGGTGCGGTTCGATCTCGACCAGGCTAACTTGGGCGGCGAGGCCGTGAGCGGCGTGCGCATCGGGGTGGCGCGCGCCAACGGCGTGTTGCTCCTCGATGAGCTGCGCGCGGGCCTGCCGGGCGGCACCAAGCTCGCCCTCGACGGCACCGTCGCCGACGCGGCCGACGCGCGGGCTTTTCAGGGCGAGTTCGCGTTGCGCGGCACCAGCCTCGCGCGCTTCCTCAACTGGGCGGTCAAGGATCCCACCTGGTCCGATGCCGTTAGCAACGACGGTCCGTTCTCGCTGCAGGGCCTCCTCGGCATGAGCGAGAAGGGCGTCGACCTCACCGAGGCCGGCGCCGAGATCGCCGGCATGCCGCTGTCCGGCGAGATCCACTACGCGAGCGGCGCGCGCACGCACCTCGCCATCGCGCTGGAGGGACAGCAGATCGACGGCGGCCAGCTGTGGCCATCGGGCGTCGGCTACCTCAAGGGTCTCTTGGCCGGCAAAGGGCCTGATGACGCCAGCAAGGACGCGGAGGCGGCGCCGCAGCGGCATTGGATCGACACGGCAACCTCCGACGTGACGCTGCGCCTCAGGGCGGCCGAGCTGAGAACCGGTGGCCAGGCCTTGCGCGACGTGGACATGGACGTCGCCATCACCAACGGCCGCATGGCAATGCGCGCCTGCAAATTCGTGACGAGCGACGGGCTCGCCTTCAACCTCGACGGCGACATCGCCGACATGGCGGGCGAGCCGCGCGGCGATCTGCACTGGGTGCTCGCCGCGCCCGGCAAGGATGCGTTCTCCAATTTCGTCAAGCTCTGGGATCTGCCCGAGGACTCCTCTGCGCAGGCGATGCGCTATGCCGCGCTCGCCCCTTTGCGGCTTGCCGGCACGATCCGTCTCGGACAGCGCGCCAAGGGCACGGCCGACATCTTCGCCGACGGCAGCCTGCAGGGCGGGCGCGTCGTGGCGAGCGCACGCCTCGACGGCGGGCTTGAGAATTGGCGCAACGGCGCTGCCGACCTGGCGCTTACCATTGAGAGCCCCGACGTCGTGCAGACATTCGACCAGCTGTCGGGCCGCGCGTCTGCCTCCGTGACCGAGCCGCGCCAGCGCGCCGGCGAGATCTTCCTCAAGGCTGTCGGCACGCCGGCGAAGGGGCTTCTCGCCGCCGCAACCGTGAAGGCGTCGGGGCTGTTCTTCGCCTACGACGGCCGCGTCGTGCTGCCGGCCGGTGACACGCGCAACTTCGACGGCGACGTGCGCGTCTCCGCCCGCGAGCTCGGCGACGTCATGGCACTCGCAGGCCTCGGCAGCGGCGGCGCTTTGCGCGGCGCTCCCATCGTCGGCACTGTCAAGATGGCCTCGGCCAACCACGCCATCGAGCTCAAGCCGCGGCAGCTCACGGTCGGCGGCAGCCAGGTCGACGGGACGCTGGCGCTCGCCTATCCCGAGGGCGGCCCACCCATCGTCACGGCGCAGCTCGCGGTCGATCAGGCGTCGATCCCGAGCCTGTTGAGCGTCGCGCTCGATCGCAGCAGCACGGCGGCTGTCGAAGCCGAGCCGCTCACCGCGGGCAAATCGATCTGGCCCGAATCGCCCTTCGACTTTGCGGCGCTCGAGGACATGGAGGCAAAGATCGGCATCAGCTTCGCCACCTTGTCGCTCGAGCCCGGCATGGACATCAAGAATGCGCGGCTCGAGGTGGCGCTGTCGCCCGGCAAGATCGCGGTCACGCGGCTCGAGGGCAAGGCGCTCGGCGGCGACGTGGTTGCCGCGCTCGGAATCGAGCGCGCGCCGGGTGGCGCCAGCCTGGCGGGCGACGTGCATCTCAACGACGTGCATCTTCAGGGCACGCCCGCGGATGCTTCCGCGCCGGGCGGCGCCACTGCGTCGGTCGCGCTGGAGTTCTCCGGGCGCGGCGCGACACCGGGCGGTCTCATCGCGGTGGCGACGGGCAAGGGCGAGATTGCGCTCGGCGACGCGTCGATGCGCGTGCCGACGCCGCTGGCGGTGGTCGCCACCTCCGAGGCGGCGCTCAACGGCACGGCCGGCGCCAGCGGCGACGCGCTCACTGCGGCTTTGCGCGAGCAAATGGCCGCGAGCGAGGTCAAGGTCGGCCCGCGCAAGATTCCCATTGTGATCGGCGACGGCGCGGCCAAGCTCGAGGCGTTCACGCTGCCGTCCGCGGCGGGCGTGACCAGGGTCGAGACCACGGTCGACCTCGCCTCGCTCATGGTCGACAGCACCTGGGCCTTGGAGCCGAAAGCGCCCGACGTGGTGCAGCCCGACAAACCGCGCAAGGGCGCGTTGCCGAGCGTCAACGTCGTCTACGTAGGCCCGCTCAAGGATGCCTGGACGCTCGAGCCGCACATCACCACCGACCAGCTCGAGCGCGAGCTCGCCATCCGCAAAATGGAGCTCGACGCCGAGCAGCTCGAGCGCCTGCACAAGGCCGACGCGGAACGCGCGCGCCAGGAGGAGGAGCGCCGCAAGGCGATCGAGGCAGAGCAGGCCGATCGCGGGGAGACGGCGCCCGCCGGTCCGCCCGCGCCCGCCGGCGCTGTGCCGCAGCAGCAGGGCGCCACCGATCCAGGCGACGTCCCGCTGCCGCCGCTCGAGGACCGCGGCACGGCCGCCGAGGCGCCTTTGCCGCCGGGGCAGGAAACGGCGATCGTTCCGCTGCAGTCGACCGACCCCAATTTCAATGCTTCGGCCGTCGGCGCTGCGGTCCCGGGCGAGGTAGTACCGCAGGCATCCCCCGATGCCACCGCGCCGCTGCCGCAGACGGCAGCACGGCCGCGACGCGCGGTGCGCCGGCATGTGCCGGCCGGCGAGCAGGTGCTGCGGGCGCTGCAAAACAACACCAACTGAGCCTCGAGCAGCGCTCTCAGCGCAACCCGCGTCCGGCGCGGGCTGGCTCCGTCCTGGCCGGTTCCTTGCGCACGTAGTCGAGCACCCACACGCGCACCGCGCTCGACAGGCCCGCTGAGCCGCGCCTGCCGTCGATCGCCGCGACGAGCGCCGACAGGGTCGTGTGCTCGTCCGCTGCCGCCTGGCGCAGGGCCTCCCAGAAGGGCGCCTCGAGCGAGATCGACGTGCGGTGGCCCTTGATCGAGAACGAGCGCTTGACCGGGCGGCTCATGCAGCGGGCCCGTCGTCGCCGCCGGGGTCGTGGCCCGATTCGCGCCGGTGGGCATCGAGCCTGCGGTCGAGGAGCGTGTCGCGCGCGCTCTGCTCCTGCTGTTCGGCCTTGGAGCGGCCGTGCTTGGCGCTGTTCTTGGCCGCCCGCGCCTGCGCCTCGGCTCTTACCTTGGCCTTGCGGAATCGCCTGAGATTTACGACTTCGCCCACCTTAAGTCCTCCAGCGTTGCTCTCTTCACTCCGGCCCCAGCATCTTCTTGGGGTCGACGATCTGATCGAACTCGGCCTCCGTCACGTAGCCGCCGCCGACCGCCTCCTCGCGCAAGGTCGTCCCGTTCTTGTGCGCGGTCTTGGCGATCTTGGCTGCCTTGTCGTAGCCGATCTTCGGCGCCAAGGCCGTCACCAGCATGAGCGAGCGCTCGAGCCCCGCTCTTATGTTGTCCTCGCGCGGCTCGATGCCGACGACGCAGTTGTCGGTGAACGAGCGCGCGGCATCCGCCATCAGGCGCACCGATTGGAGAAAATTGTAGGCCATCACCGGATTGTACACGTTGAGCTCGAAGTGGCCCTGGCTGCCGGCGAAGCTGATCGCCGCGTTGTTGCCGAAGATCTGCACGCACACCTGCGTCAGCGCCTCGCACTGGGTCGGGTTGACCTTGCCCGGCATGATGGAGGAGCCGGGCTCGTTCTCCGGTAAGCTGAGCTCGCCCAGCCCGGAGCGCGGGCCCGAGCCCAAGAGCCGGATGTCGTTGGCGATCTTGAACAGCGACACGGCAACCGTGTTGATGGCGCCGTGCGCGAACACCATGGCGTCGTGCGCGGCCAGTGCCTCGAACTTGTTGGGCGCGCTCTTGAACGGCAGCTTGGTGATAGCGTCGATGCGCTCCGCCACCTTCTCGGCAAAACCCTTCGGCGCGTTGAGCCCGGTGCCGACGGCGGTGCCGCCCTGGGCCAGCTCCATGAGGCCGGGGAGCGTCTCCTCGATGCGCTTGATCCCGTTCTCGACCTGCTGGGCGTAGCCGGAAAATTCCTGGCCGAGCGTCAGGGGCGTTGCGTCCTGCGTGTGCGTGCGCCCGATCTTGACGATGTGCCGCCACGCCTGCGCCTTGTCGTTGAGCGCATTGCGCAAGGCCTGCAGCGCCGGCAAGAGCCGGTGATGGATCTCCTCCGCGCAGGCGATGTGCATGGCGGTGGGAAAGGTGTCGTTCGAGGACTGGCTCATGTTGACGTGGTCGTTGGGGTGCACCGGGCTCTTGGAGCCCTTCTCGCCGCCGAGCATCTCGATCGCCCGGTTGGAGATCACCTCGTTGGCATTCATGTTCGACTGGGTGCCCGAGCCCGTTTGCCACACGGCGAGCGGGAAGTGGTCGTCGAGCTTGCCCTCGATCACCTCCTGCGCCGCTTTGACGATCGCCTCGCCGATCTTCTTGTCGAGCTTGCCGAGCGCCATGTTGGTCTCGGCACTCGCGCGCTTGACGATGCCGAGCGCGCGCACGATGGCCACCGGCTGCTTCTCCCAGCCGATCCTGAAGTTGCCGAGCGAGCGCTCGGCCTGCGCGCCCCAGTAGCGGTCGGCTGAGACCTCGATGGGGCCGAAGGTGTCGGTTTCGGTGCGGGTGGGCTTCTTGGCGGTCATGGGGGTGGGCTCGCATAAAGCTGATTTACGCCGCCATAGCACGAAGGGCGGGGTGGAGGCAGGGGTTAGTCGCTTCCGTTGGCCATGCTGGAGGCATGCCGCCGTTATGATGCCAGGGCCCATACACCTGCCGAGCCATCGGCGCTGCGTAAGCGGCGGCGACCGGCCGGGGTAAAGGGCTCGCAGTACCATTCAAAGCAAATGCACCCGTGTCGTTCTCCCCACCCTAAGCGGGAGGAGACTAGCGTTGAGCAAGCTGCGACGGCCTCGCGGCATCTCTGCCCGAGGGTTTGCAAGAATCGAAGGGAGCGCGGGCGCCGAAGCACTGCGATCCTGTCGCGACAAACGGGCAGCGCTTCAGCGCCCGCGCCGGTTGCTTGCCGTGCCGAGGGTGCGATCACATCGTCAGCGGGCCTTCGGTCCGGCTCTCACTCGCTTCGGGAGAGCCTCTCGCGTCCAGGACCTCGAGCTGCTGCGCGCCGAAAACATGGAGCGCCGCTGCGCGACGGGCGTCCGTGCAGGATGTTGCCAAGCCTGCACAGCCTCGATCCGCGGCCCCGGAATCTGAGGCGAGCTAAGCCTCGCGTCAGACGCCCATGACGGTACAGACGCCTGCCTCAACCGGGTCACCGCCCCCGCCCCGCAAAGCCGCTCAGCTGATGCGTCCCATGTGGACAGGGGTGTGGGGGAGTGTAGGGGGGCGTGGGGAGGCGGGGATTAGATTTTTCGGTGCCTGCTTTGGCACGGCAAGCGGACATCTGACGTGCACGCGACCATGTCGGCTCTTGACCCCAACCGGAAGTCGGGACGACATGGTCACGGGTGGGAGCCCGTCCCCAACGAGCTCTCCTAACTTCTTCTTTGCACACAAGCCCTTGTCCGGCGCCGCTCTCATGATTTATAATCGCCACTCAACCGGGCGCGGGTCAGCGTCATGGAAGCATCGTCGTCGTCGCAGAACCCGTTGCTGAACCACCTTCTGGCGGAGCTTCCCAGCGGGGAATTCCAGCGCGTCGCCCCTGACCTAGAATGTTGGCCGCTGCGCCTCGGCGAGGAGATTTATGCGGCGGGAGAAACCCTCAAATACGTCTACTTCCCTTCTACCGCCATCATATCGTTGCTCTACACGATGGAAGACGGCAGGTCGGCAGAGATCGGCGTAGTGGGAAATGACGGCATCCTCGGCATTGCCGTTTTCATGGGCGGCGAGAGCGTACCGAGCCGAGCCGTGGTTCAAAGTGAAGGCTTCGCCTTCCGCATGCGCGCACAGGTGCTAGCGTCAGAGTTTCGCCGAGCTGGCGCTCTCCAACGCGTTCTTTTGAGGTACACGCAGTCTTTAATTGCGCAGATGTCGCAGACGGCTGTCTGCAACCGGCTTCATTCCGTGGAGCAGCAGCTTTGTCGTTGGCTGCTTCTAAGCCATGATCGGCTACCGTCCAACGACCTCGTCATGACGCAAGAGCTCATAGCCGACATGCTGGGTGTGCGCCGCGAGGCCGTCTCGCAGCAGGCCGCCCGCCTGCAGGCCGCCGGGCTGATTGCTTACCATCGTGGCCGTATCACCATCGTCGACCGCGCGGGTCTCGAAGCTAGAGTCTGCGAGTGCTACGGCGTGGTGCGCCGTGAAGCCGAGCGCCTCAACCCCCAACGCGGCTGAGAAACATTGTCAAGTAGCGCGGAGCGCACAACCGCGCGTCGCACGAAGCTCAAGGCTTGTGTGCGGCAGCGCATAGACCCGTAGGCCGCGGTGGCGTCAAGTGGCTCCTTAAGGAGTGCGTATCCGCCCTCAGTTGGCTCCTTGGTTGCCAGCGACTTGGCATGTCCCCGCGTCGTCCGGTCGCTGGCAGAGGGGCAATCGACTTTAGGTGGGCGGCATTGTTGGGGGCGAGTAATGCATACATCATGTGTAGACTCCACTGCCCGAGCTGCGCAGCGTGAGGCGCCGCTAGTCAGATCCATCAAAGACGCAGCAACGGATGCCGGATCCACCTTGCGTACCCGGCACATGGACAAAGCGCGGGACCCAATCATCATCATAGATATTCGTCTGCTATCTGGCGAATGTCTGGCACGCGTGCTGAGCCTGGAATGCGACGTTTCGGTCGCGTGCTTCTCAACCATCGACGAGTGGTTGGCCGATGGATACGGAGCGTCCGCATCGCTTGTGGTGCTGTGTCAATGCGGACGCACCAAGGCCGACTCGGTCGCGGAGGTCGAGCGGCTGTCGGAGTGCGCGGAGCAGATCGGCCGCTGCCCGACGGTCATCCTCTCCGACAACGAGGATCCGGATTTGATCGTTCAGATGCTGGGCAAGAACGTGCGCGGCTACGTGCCGACCAGCCTCTCCATCAACGTCGCCGTGCAAGCCATGGAGCTGGCGCTTGCGGGGGGCGTTTTCGTGCCCGCCAGCAGCCTCATCGCCGCACATCGCGTGCCCGTTGGCATGTCGAGCACGGTACAGAAGACCAATGGCCTGTTCACCGCGCGCCAAGCGGCGGTGGTGGATGCGCTTAGGCGCGGCAAGGCGAACAAGATCATCGCTTACGAGCTCAAGATGCGCGAGAGCACGGTGAAGGTGCACGTGCGCAACATCATGAAGAAGCTGCACGCGACCAATAGGACCGAGGTCGCCTACATGGCCAACCGTCTCTTCAACGGCGAAGAATTGGCGAGCTAGGCGCCGAGCGCGCCGGCCAATTGCGAAGTGGAGCCAATGCACGTCCCGTCCATTGAGACGGACGGCAGCCCGGGTTCAGCCTGATGTGCCTTGATGGCTCTGGTTGGGCAAAGGTTCCCCGCATTCAAGCAGGCAGCTGAGATGCCCCTGATCTTTGCCTTATGTCTGCGAAGGGCCAATTTCGGAAGAAGACCGGTGCGGTGGCCCTGCTGAGACAAGAGACGAGATCTGCGCATCGTCCCTCAGAAGATGTAGGCGGCTCCGGCGGCCCATTGAAGCCAGCGCACCACATTTCCATTAATGCAGACTTTTGGTAGGACGGCGGTCCGGCACGCAGCAGGATCCGACCGAAGAGGGATGGAGGCATGATCTTTCGCCAACTGTTCGACAGCGTTTCTTCCACTTACAGCTATCTGCTGGCGAGCCGTAAGGGTGGTGAGGCGCTGATCATCGACCCGGTGCTCGAAAAGGTAGACCGATACATCCAACTCTTGGAAGAGCTCGACTTGAGGCTTGTGAAGGCCGTCGACACCCACCTGCATGCCGATCACATCACGGGCATCGGCGCGCTGCGCGACCGCACACATTGCATCACCGTGATGGGCGAGCAGAGCAAGGCCGACATCATCTCCATGCGGCTCGGCGATGGCGACAAGTTGGAGATCGAGGGCATCAGCCTCGACGTAATCTACACTCCCGGGCACACGGACAATTCTTATTCATTTGCTTTGCCCGATCGGATCTTCACCGGCGATACGTTGCTCATTCGCGGCACCGGACGCACCGACTTCCAGAATGGGGATGCGCGGGCTCAATATGAGTCGATCTTCAATCGGCTGCTCAAGCTGCCGGAGGCAACCCTCGTCTTTCCCGCCCACGACTACAAAGGCGACACGGTCAGCACTATCGGTGAGGAGAAAGCTTTCAATCCACGGCTGCAGGTCAAATCGGTCGATGCCTATGTCGAACTCATGGCCAATCTCAAACTCGCGGACCCGAAGATGATGGACATCGCCGTGCCGGCCAACATGCATGTGGGTCTCGCACAGGACGAGATCGCACGGCGCGGATGGGCGGTGCAACCCTCTGACGCCATGACTTTGATCGACCGCCCGGACGTCGCCTTCGTCGACCTGCGCGAGCGGCGCGAGCGGGAGCGCCATGGCGAGATCCCCGGTTCAATTCATGCCGCTTATGCGGAACTGCAGGAGAACATTGGTCGCGGCGGGGTGTTGCACGAGCTGGCCGCGAACAAGCGCCTCGTGTTCTATTGTGCATCCGGTGAGCGCTCCGCCATGGCCGTGCAGGCGGCTCAGGATGCGGGCTTGTCCTCCGCGTGCCACATCCATGGTGGGCTAGACGCCTGGAAGACGGCAAGAGGGCCGCTGCTCCAATAATCTCGATTGTCTTCTTAGGAGAAAGCCTTGCGACCTGCCCTCACCCTCGCCCGGGCCATTGGCAACACCCCGCTCATCAAGCTTCGCCGCGCGTCGGAGGAAACCGGATGCACGATCCTCGGCAAAGCCGAGTTCATGAACCCCGGCCAGTCGGTCAAGGACCGTGCCGCGCTGTTCATTATCAATGACGCGAGGCACAAAGGTCAGCTTCGGTCAGGCGGAGTGATTGTCGAGGGAACGGTGGGCAACACGGGCATCGGGCTCACCATGATTGGCAACGTGATGGGCTGTCGGACCATCATCGTGATTCCCGATAACCAATCGATCGAGAAGAAGGATACGCTCCGGCTCTTGGGCGCGCAGCTCGTCGAGGTGCCGGCCGTTCCTTACCCGCACCCCAGCAACTATGTGAAGTACTCTGAGCGGTTGGCCGCAGCTCTGGCCAAGACGGAACCAAACGGCGCCATTTGGGCAAACCAATTCGACAATATCGCCAACCGGCAGGGCCACGCCGAGACGACTGCCGTCGAGATTTGGCAGCAGACCCAGGGCAGGATCCATGGCTTCGTCTCGGCCGTAGGTACCGGAGGCACGCTTGCCGGCGTTGCTCAGGGGCTACGTCAGCGGAGCAAGGACATCAAGATCGCCTTGGCGGACCCGCCCGGTGCGGCGCTCCACCGCTATTACACGACCGGCGAGTTGAAAGCTGAAGGCTCATCCATCACGGAGGGCATAGGCCAGGTGCGGATTACCAAGAACCTCGAGGGTTTCGTCCCCGATTTCTCGTATCAGATCCCGGATGCCGAGGCCCTCGAGATTGTCTTTAATCTGGTGCAGGAAGAAGGCCTGTGCCTCGGCGGCTCGAGCGGCGTCAACATAGCGGGCGCTATTCGCCTCGCCAAAAAGCTTGGGCGCGGCAAGACTATCGTCACCATGCTCTGCGACCTCGGCATGCGCTACCAATCGAAGATGTTCAATCCGCAATTCTTGCGCGAGAAAGGCCTGCCGCGACCCCAGTGGCTGGAGCGGCCGCAGCTTCTGCCTCTGGTTGACCTTGTCGATCCGAATTAGGTGGCGCTTTCTGCTGCCTTGCGCTTCGGCGGCTCCCTATGAAGGGCCGCGACGCCCTATTGCGATCACAAATGACAGCACAAAGCGGGTGGTCCGAGGGGCTAACCCGCGTTAGGCTGGGTCTGGGCGCGCCGCAGCCCGGAAATCCCAGGGAAAATGCATGGATCCAATCGGCGGTAAGCAGTGTTTAGGTTTCACTTGGTAAATCTTAAGGCTTGGGTTTCCGCCGGGCCGATTAGGTTAGGGGTTCGCGTATGATCTGTGCACGGGTGTCAAGGCACCGCCTCGCCGTTCTCCCCTTCGCCGCAATCGCAGCGCTCGCCCTGCTGAGCGCTGGCGACGCCGCCGTATCCAAAGAGCGGGGCGTGAAGCGCGACCCTTATGCGCTGGCGCGCGAGCCCGTGGGGCCGGCCGTGCTGGCGCTCGTGTCGCTCGACGACCAGCGCGTCACCCTCTACGACGCCGACGGGCCGCTCGTGCACGCCCCCGTCTCCTCTGGCCAGACCGGCTTGGAGACCCCGGTCGGCATCTACTCCGTGCTGCAGAAAGAGGCCGAGCACTACTCCAACCGCTACGACGATGCCGCCATGCCCCACATGCAGCGCATCACCTGGTCGGGCGTGGCGCTGCACGGCGGGCCGCTGCCGGGCTATCCCGCCTCGCACGGTTGCGTGCGTATGCCCTACAAGTTCGCCGAGCGCATCTTCGGCCTGACCAAGGTCGGCATGCGCGTCATCGTGGCCCGCAAGGACGTCGCCCCCGTCGCCATCTCGCATCCGCTGCTGTTCACGCGCACGCCCTATCGCGACAGCGCCAGCCTCGTGACCAAGGCGGCGGCGCTGGTGGGCAACGCGCTCGGAGAGGCGAAGTCCGGCAACGAGCCCGCCGACGTCACCGAGCGGACCGCTGCGCTGCAGGCGATCACCGCGGCCAAGACCGCCGAGGCGGACACCATCGACAAGGAGGCAGTGCCGGCGCGGGCCGCGGCCAAGAAGCTCGAACCCGACATGAAGCGGGCGACGAAGGCCCTGCGCGTGGCGGAGAAGGTTCAGAAGCGGGCCGCCGAGCGCGCGGCCGACGCTGAGCAGGATCTCGCCCGCGCCAAGTCGCCCAAAAGCATCGAGAGAGCGCTGGCCGCGAAGGCCAAGGTCGACGCCAAGCTCGCCGAGGCGCAGACGAAGCTCGATGCCGTCAAGGCCGAGGCGCAGCCCAAGATCGACGCCTATCAGCAGGCCGATGCGGCCGCAAAGGCGCTCGAGGACAAGCGCGATGCGGCGCGCGCCGAGGCGCACGAGGCCGAGCGCAAGCTGGCGCCGGTGTCGGTGTTCATCAGCCTGAAGACGCAAAAGCTCTACGTGCGCCAGGGCTACGAGCCCGTGTTCGAGAGCCCGGTCACGATCCGCGACCCCGAGCGGCCGATCGGCACGCATACCTTTACCGCGGTCGACTATGGCGAGGGCGGCCGCCAGATGCGCTGGACCGTCGTTTCGATCGCTGGCGGTCCGCCGGGCGAAATCGCCGACTACGCGTCCTACGACGACGATGATTACGACGACTACGACCGGCCGCGCCCGCGCCGTCGTGTGCACGCCGCCAGCTCGGGACCGACGCCCACCGACGTCGCCGCCGCCAAGGCCGCGCTCGACCGCATAACGATCCCGCCCGATGCCGTGCAGCGCATTTCGGAGCTGGTGCTGCCCGGAACCTCGCTGATCGTCTCCGACGAGGAGGCGAGCAAGGAGACCGGCAAGCAGACGGATTTCGTCGTCTTGATCAGCAGCGAGCCGCAGGGCGGCATCGCGAAGCGTCCGCGTCAGATGAATCCCTATTACGACGACTTCTACGGCGGCGACGAGGACTATGACCGCCGCAGCCGTCGCAGACCAACCGGGCCCTTCTTCCGCTGGTGGTAAGGTGGCCCCGAGACGCGCGACGCCTCTATTAAAGCCGCGTCCGCGAGGCCGACGCATAAACAAAAAGGGTCAGGCCCCAGAGGGGGTCTGACCCTTAATCCGTGTGCGGGCGCGTTGGCCGCTCAGGCGGCCTTGGCGTAGTAGCTCTTGAGACCGTTCATCACCGCGGCCTTGTCGAACTCCGCGCCCATGCCGAGCATGGCGTCGGCGAAGCGGCTGACGATCTCGGAGATCTGCTCCGGCGAGAGCTGATTGAGGATGCCAATGCGCACCTGCACCGGCTCCGACAGCGTCGGCCAGATGCCGAACCCTTGCGCGCGCGCGCCCTGGACGAGCTCCTTCTCCTTGCCCTTGAGCTTGCCCGGCAGGTTCAAGACGATGAGGCTCGTCATGTTGGAGGTGACGTCGCAGCCCATGGCCTCGACCGCCTGCCTCAGCGCCTTCTCGTGGTAGGCGTAGTCGGAAGCTTTGCGGCGGCGGCCGTAGCCGAGAATGATGCGCAGCGCCTCGTGGAAGGCGGCGACCGCGTAGCACGAATGCGTCTGGTGGTAGCCCGGCGTCGGCGTGTCCTTGCCGTCGACGATGCCCCAGTGGCGCGCATTGAGGATCGGGTGGTGCACGTAGGTGCGGCAGCCCCGCTTCTTCACCATCTCGATCGCCTTGTCGGTGAAGCTGACGGGCGCGTAGGTGAGCGGCAACGACAGCACGCCCTTCTGCGGGCACGAGGCCCAGGCGACGACGCCGGGGTAGTCGTCGATGTTGAAATCGGCGACGCCGAGGCTGGAGACGGCATCGACGATGCCCATCACGCCGTGCTTCACGCAGGCGTCGGAAAAGCCCTTCAAGTCGTTGATGCGGCCGGAGCCCGTCTCCCAGTGGGCCATGAACGCCCACATCGGCTTCTTCTCTGAAAGCGCCTTGTCGACCGTCTCGCCCGTCACCGACTGGCCGTGCGGCGTCTCCACCACGGTGACGCTCGCAGCCTTGGGATTGAGCGAATTGGCGGCGAGCTCCTCGGCGGTCGCCGCCTTCATGTTGATCGTGAGGGTGTCGATGCCGGAAAAGGTGCCGTTGGGGAAAGCGACGATGGTGTCGCCCGGCAAGATCAGCGAGAGCACGCAGTCGAGGCCGGAAAAGCCGGTGCCGGCGACGCCGTAGGTGTAGACGTTCTTGGTCCCCCACAACTCGCGCAGCATGTCCTTGGCCTCGAGCATGCCGCGCAGCACGTCCTTTTGCATGTGGTCGGCGACGCCGGTCTTGGCGAAGCGCTCCAAGACGCGCGGGTCGGTGTTGCCGGGGCCGGGGCCGGCGGCCAGCGTCTCGGGGATCTCCAGCATCGGATAGATGGTCATGCGTCCTCCCTAATCGTTCGGGCCCGCCCCCTTTTTGGGGCGGCAGCGCGTTGGTTTGGTTGGCATAAGGCCGGTGTCGGCCGGGCAAGGCAAGCCGAACGCAACCTAAGGCAGACTTTAGTATGGCGGCAAGCCGCTTTGGCTGCGCCTGTCGCCGCATGCGCGGCTTTTTGGGGTGGGATTGCACCGCACAAAAGGGTGGGGCCAGGTGGGCAGTCGGCGGCCCTCATAGGACATCGCGCGACCCAGGGCGGCCGACTACTTGAACAGAGACGTGAGCGAGAACGAGGAGGCGACGACAACGGGGGGATTTTCGGCGATTTGCGGGTAAGGCTCGTCGATATAGACATTGATGCCGGTGGCGCGGCCCTCTTTGATCAGCGAGGCGACGTAGGCCCAGCCTCTCGGCTCCAAGCCGAGGCAGGCCTCCGACATCTCGCCCTTCAAGCGCACATGCATGGCGATATTGCCGCGCGCCAAGATGGCGGCGGTCTGCTGCGCGTTGAAGCGGTCTCTGTCCCACAGCTTGGTCAAATAGATGCCGGCGACGTTGCGCTTGGTTTTCGGGCCCCAGCTGATGCGCCGATCCTGTTCGGCCGCGAAGGCATATTCTCCCGGCGGCAGCGGACCGACGGCTCTGGCCGCAAAGCAATCGGGATCGGGATTGTTCCTGCAGACGTCGCGGCCCGACAGCGCCCAGGTGACGGTCTTGCCGCTCAACTGCGGGTCGTCGGCAATGACGAACAGGCGCCCCGTTCTGATCGTGTAGCCGAAGCGGAAGCTGTGCAGGGACGCGGGCACCTGGCGCACGACATCCTCGAACGGATTGCAGATCTCGCCGCCCGTCAGCTTTCGCTCAAAGCCCTTGAGGTGGATGGTGACGTAGTCGACGCCGGGCGCGCAGTCCCACTGCGGCAGGCTCTTCTTACCCTTGAGCGCGATGACCGGCGGCGGCAGCCCGGGCACGGGCTTGGGCGGGGCCTCGAACTTCGGTTTTTTGCCCGGCTGCAGCGTGGTGACCCAGCTCGAGGTGGGGGCTGCGGGCGCGTGGCGGATCTTCTCGCATTTCTCCGACAGCTTGGGCGGGTGGATCTGCCTGACCGCGAGGCGGCGCGCGACAAAGCTGCTGGCCCCCTGTTCTATGTAGGCGCGGATGAGGGCGTGCTGCACCTCGACCTGCTCTTGCGACAGCTCGAAGATGCAGTCCTCGTAGATCTGATCGCCGACCTTGGCGAAAAAATCGGCGATCTGGTCGGCCGCCCTGGCAGCGCCGGCGTCGACCGGTTTGGGCTGCTGCGCCCGGCCGTCGGTCGCGGGCAGCACTACGAGGCCCGCCGCGGCTGCGAGCACCGCCCGTCTCAGTCGGCCCTTGAGCGTATCTTGCGACACTCGTTCCCCTAAACACGGTTCACTGAGGCGCCCCCTCGTTTCTGCCCATCCGAGGTCCTCGACGCCGCAGCCTATGGCCTTGAATGGCGAATCCGCGAAGCATTTTTCCTATTGGTAATGCAAGAGTCGGGGCGAGAGAAAGGCCTGGGCCGGAGCTTGTGCCGTGCCTGCCGCATGGGGCCCGTCCCGCTTGTCTCGGCTTTATGAATAAGGGCCGTTTCCCGGCGCCGGCGGTGCCCCCGTGTCACTGTGCTTCCACCCGTCATCCCGCATGCCGCCGCTCCACCTCTCCCGTTTCGAGTGCATCGCCGCCTCTCCACCGCTCCCGGGGGGAGAGGTCGGAAGCGAATGCCAATGAGCTTCCGGGTGAGGGGCTGCGCCCTATCGAGGTCCTAACCCCTCACCCGCTCGCTTGGCTGTCCATGCGAAGCATGGCTTCGCCATGACCGCCAAGCTCGCGACCTCTCCCCCTGGGAGAGGTGAGGTTGTGCACTCCGCGACCTCTTCACCTCTCCCCGGTGGGGAGAGGTCGCGGCCCCGGTGAGCGTTCGCGAGCCGGGGACGCGGGTGAGGGGGGAGCACGCGCGCTTTTGTTCTCGCGGCATCTCTGCCCGAGGGTTATGAGAAGAAACGAGGGAGCGCGGGCGCCGAAGCACTGCGATCCTGTCGCGACAAACGGGCAGCGCTTCAGCGCCCGCGCCGGTTGCTTGCCGTGCCGAGGGTGCGATCACATCGTCAGCGGGCCTTCGGTCCGGCTCTCGCTCGCTTCGGGAGAGCCTCTCGCGTCCAGGACCTCGAGCTGCTGCGCGCCGCTTAGAGCATGGAGCGCCGCTGCGCGACGGGCGTCCGTGCAGGATGTTGCCAAGCCTGCACAGCCTCGATCCGCGGCCCCGGAATCCGAGGCGAGCTAAACCTCGCGTCAGACGCCCATGACGGTACAGACGCCTGCCTCAACCGGGTCACCGCCCCCGCCCCGCAAAGCCGCTCAGCTGCGCGTCCCATGTGGACAGGGGTGCGGGGAGGATAGGGGAGGCGTGAGGGGCGGGGATTAGTTTTTTCGATCTGTCATCCCGGCCAAGCGAGCGAAGTGCACTAGGTTCCCGCCTTCGCGGGGATGACGTCGAGGGGAGGCAACCACCGGCCGCACCCACACTCGTCATCCCGGCGCAGGCCGGGACCCATGCCAGCCTCAGCGAGCTCTCTTGGCTCAGGAGGACGCTGCAGCCGCCACGTGGGCAACGACGGAGCGAAAACGCCAGCGTTGCAATCGCGGCGGCTTGCGTGGGTCCCGCTCTTCAGCGGGATGACGTTGAGAGGAGGTGAGCCTCGTGTTTTGTCATCCCGGCCAAGCGAGGCGTCAGCCGAGCGCTGAGCCGGGACCCAGCATGAGGCGTGCCGAAGGCACATGCGTGTCTGCGACGACCCTATCGCTGGGTCCCGGGTCTCCCCCGGCTGTCATGGCGAAGCCATGCTCCGCATGGACGCCGGGGTCGCCCGGGATGACATTGAGAGGAGGCGGCGGCGCGCCGACTGCACCACCCGTCATGCCGCTGAAGAGCGCGATCTACGCAAATCTCCGCTTGTGCTCGGATGGCGCCTCTCGTTCGTTCGCCAGCACAAGTATCGGCGCAGCGGTCACCTCCACCAGAAGCGTTTGTTGAAGCTGGCGTGGGTCCCGCCCTTCGGCGCGATGACGTCAGAGACAAGCCCACGAACGATCAAGGGGTTGCGGGCGCCGGCTATTCGCGCGAGCTTATTGCGTCGCGGCGTGCGGCGGTTGCTGGGGGAATTTCGTTCATGCGCATCTTTTCGCTTCCTTTCGCATGCGGGCTCGCCGTCGTTGTCGCTGCGCTCTTCTCACCCACATTCGGTCCGCAACGCTTCTCGGGCGTCGCGCTGGCGGAGTCCTCTGATGAGAAGGACGCCTTCGAGGCCGCCAAGGAGCTCGGCACCGTCGCCGCCTGGAACGCGTTTCTCGCCAACTATCAGACCGGCTTTCACGCCGACCTGGCGCGCGCCTACCTGAAAAAGCTCAACGCCGAGCCGCAACAGGCGGCCCAACCCTCGCGCTTTGACGACTTCCCCGTGGTGGCCGGCTCCTGGGGCGGCATCGTGCGCAACGGCCCGGGGGAGGACCACCGCAAGATCGACTCGCTCGACGAAGGCGATGAGGTGACGCTCGTTGCGCGCACCGACGTGATCAAGGACGGCTATCCCTGGTTCAAGATCTCCTACGGCGACGACCAGAGCGGCTACCAGTGGGGCGGCATCCTGTGCGCGGTGGGGACCGAGCGCCCCGATGTCTTCAAGACGTGTCCGGAGAAGAAGGGCAAGAGCGCCAAGAGCGAGGAGAGCGACGAGCGCGAGGAGCGCACCGAGCGCAAGCGGGGCTGCTCACACGGGCGCGTGCTGGTCGACGGCAAGTGCCTGAAGGAGCGCGCGGCCGTCGAGCTACTGCGGGCCGGGGTACCGGCCGCAGGGGGGAAAATGCGTGCATGGCTACAAGGCGCCGAGCGCCAACGCGCCGCTGACGCACGAGCAGAAGAAGGCGGTGAACAAGGGCTGCCCGCGCGGACAGGTGTGGAGCGCGCAGGAGGGCTGCCACGAGGACGATTGACCACTCTCCCTCTCCCCGCTGGCGGGGAGAGGGTTGGGGTGAGGGGCAGCCGTTAGCGCTGGTCCAAGTTTCTGCCCCTCACCCGCTCGCGTCATGCTTCGCGTGACCGCTC
The DNA here is from genome assembly GCA_963728165.1 of uncultured Alphaproteobacteria bacterium. Taxonomy (GTDB): domain Bacteria; phylum Pseudomonadota; class Alphaproteobacteria; order Rhizobiales; family Hyphomicrobiaceae; genus Hyphomicrobium_A. Next base: position 188,457 of record CAVSIY010000007.1, read on the forward strand.
GCGACCTCTCCCCGTAAGAACGGGGAGAGGTGAAAGAGATGGGCCGTTCGTCGTCGATCGCGGTCAGTTGCGGGCGGCGGAAAATCCGACGAGAGCCAGCGTGCCGGCGACCACGAAGGCGATCCAGCTCGGCCACACCGGCATCACGGTCGTGCCGACCGTGACCTCCCAGGCCATGGTGGCGCGCGCCAGTTGCAGGATCGCGATGATGGTGAAGATGACTGCTGCGAGCAGCGAATAACTCTTGGCCGTCATGGGACCGCCTCCAAGTTTCTTGCGCGAGAAGATTTCCGATACGCTCAACATAGGCAGTCGGCGCTGCGCCGGAAAGAGACGCGAAGTGGCGGCGTGCGTTTATCAGATCCGTCATCCCGGACGCCGGATCTCCTCCCGTCATCCCAGCCAAGGGACCCTCGGACTTGATCCGAGGGGACCGCAGAGCCGGGATCCAGCGCAAGGATGCCGAAGGCCCGTTCTTCCCTCGAGATGGCGGCCTTCGCGCGGCGCAGTGGCGATGCTAGGGCGTGCGGCTCTCCCCCCGGGCCCGCGCCCTGCTTTTTTGTTGGGGGTGGTGCGTTCTTCCTACTTTTCGGGAACGTAGCAAAGCCAAGTTTGCAGTCCATAGTCGCCGTTATGGAAACGGCGCGGGTAAACATCTGTTACCGACCACTCCGCATCGCGTTCGCGATTCACTCTGCGGATCGCGCTTCCCTGCGCCGTGCCATGTGTCTGACCCATACGTTTTGGGGCGGTAGGTACAACCCGATCGTATTCGCGGACCGTCCTGAGGAAGCGCGCTCGCTGGTCGAGCTTTTTCGCGCCGATCATATTGTTCCCCTTGGCGACGCGCAAGAGTCAATGCCTTCGGGAATGACTTTCCGTACCTCCTAACTCCGTTCTTTCCCGATCAAGTCTTCTTGGATCGCGAGAGCAGCAGCCCCTCGACACAAGTTCTCGACGTGCAAAATGCACTCGCCCACTGGCAAGACAAGCCGGACTGGGCGGCAGCGAAAGAAAGGGGCTTTCGTCGCATGTGTGGGATGAGGACGATCCGCTTGCGGATACCTTTCTGATGCAACATGGCGCGTACCCGCACGCCTCCGAAACGGGCATCGACTACACCACGATGTTTTCGCACGCCACGGCGGCGACCGATCTCAGGATCGGCAACAACACCGTGATCCCCGAGGAGACACTCAGGCATCCAGCCATCGGTTATCTTTCACGTCATGCGCTCGAGCGTCATCACGCAGTGAGGCCAGGATCGGGGTTATCCCGGGTTCTTTATTGGTAAAGCCGACAGCCCAGATGATCTTGTTGCGTGCTGGAATCTGCGAGCCGCCGACATAGCAGTCTCGTTTATCGATCTCCGCCACGGTTCTCGCGAGCATTCTACCCGTTCTGAAATCAGCCTATCGGGAGCTCGTCGCGAGCCTGCCAGAACGGAGACAGAGGCTGGCGATTTGGGCGATCGCTGATGACAAGTTTGACGAGGCGCAACAGCTCCTCGGGGAACCGAATTGCATTCACGCCAGGGTCGGTCCAACGCTGTGGAATGGTCTGAGCGTTCGGCCGCCAATGATGGTGTTTGGCGACACTTCGGCCATGGGTGTAGTGGGCAAACGCCATGGCATGACGACCGTATCATTCACCCTGGCCGACAAGCCAATAGCAGGAGATTTTTGGTTCCATACACAGCACCTGGTAGCCTCGCTGGACATTTGGGGCAACTACGGCGAGCAAAACACGTTCAGGCTTCCGTATCTGCCGGAGTTGAATGAGGCGGCGGCCCGTTCGATGGGTATTTCGTACGCCGCGCTGCGCATGAGCCAAATCGCATTGGCATCGTCATAGATGCCACTAATCATGACTTAACGATCGCGGCGCTCGCCGTCCCGGAACTAATCGAGAAGACATTCGCGCTTGCCGGACTCAAGGCCGCGCCCAGCCCCAGCGGGTTGATCGCGCGGCAGCTCATCGCCAGGCTTGGCGGTTATGACGGCGCGCGAGTGTTCAAGATTCCTGGTGTCCGCCGCCTTATCAAGACGCACGGCCCCATGGCCCCGTTCACGAAACGCACGGCCCTCCAGCTGATCGGCGAGACAGATCCCAGAACCGGGGCGCGATTCAAGGACCATGAAAATCTCTTCATCGAGCAGCGTCCAATCGAAACAAAGCTAAGGCCCCAAATGGTCTTCGAGTACCTCGTCGAAAAGGGACTGTTCCGGATAGGGGCGGAGATCACATGCCCTTCCTGCAATCTCCCAAGCTGGATACCGCTGGATGCCCTGCGCCAATCAAACACATGCGAGCTATGCGGCGACACTTTCGACGCGACACGACAGCTGGTCAGAGGCGAGTTCAGCTACAGGCGGACAGGCGTGCTCGGCATTGAAAAGAACACGCAAGGAGCCATTCCCGTGGCTCTCCTCCTGCAACAGCTACAAGTGAATTTGCACGGTTTCAGCGGCGGCTTGGTTCAGTCGCCCTCATACGATCTCGCGCCCCTCGAGGACGTTGATTTGCCTAAATGCGAGACAGATTTCGTGGTGATGTACTTGCGGAGGTACCCGGACAAAGACGCTCTGATAATTGGCGAGTGCAAAGATGAGGGCTGCCGCATTGAAGCTGACGATATAGAAAATCTGAAGCAGGTCGCGAATGCGATACCTGCCCATCGGTTCGACACCTACGTGCTGCTGGCACGACTTTCTCCATTTTCAGCGGAAGAAGTCGCGCTCGCAAAGACGCTGAATGATGAATATCACCAGCGCGCCATCCTCCTAAGCGCGCGCGAACTCGAGCCCTATCACATCTATGAGCGCGTGAATCGTGACCTGAAAATGAAAGTCTATGGTGTCGCGCCAGAGATTTTGGCAAGTGTCACTGCAGAGATATACTTTACCGCGTCGCCTGACGACGTCGAGCCAGCTTCAGCTGCGAGCGATGCACTGTAACACCGCGTCCTTCTGAACCCGCCCCTACTTCTTCCTGAAAAGCATCCAAGCTGACGATCTGCGCGCCGCCGTTGTCCTGGCGCGGCTTGTCGCCGGTTGACTTGTCGGCCACGGGCTTGGGCCCGGCGGCGCCGCCTTGGGATGCAGCGTGTGCGGCGCGTTGGGCGCGCCGGCGCCGGGCGCGGGCTCGGCCGGCGGGGCCTTGTCGGCTGCCGCCTTCTCAGCCTTGGTCTTGCGCGGCACGCGCGGCTTTTTCGGCGCGGTGGAGCGCAGCGTCGCGCGGCCGGCCCCGTTGGCGCGCTCGCCGGCGCTGCGGCCGGAGAAGCGCTGCGCCATGTGCTCGCCGGCCTCCGGCTCCTCGCTCGCGTCCTCGAACTGCAGGCCGTAGCGCACGGACGGATCGAAGAACACGCGGATCGCCGCGAAGGGCACGACCAGGCGCTCGGGGATGCCGTCGAAGGTGAGCTTCACCTCAAAGCCGTCGTCTGAGACCGACAGGTCCCAGAACCGGTGCTGCAGCACGATCGTCATCTCGTGCGGGTACTTGTCCTTGAGGCGCTTGGACAAGACCACGCCGGTCGCGGTGGTGTCGAAGGAGATATAGAAGTGGTGCTCGCCCGGCAGCCCGGACTTGGCGGCCTGCGTCAGCACGGTGCGCACGATGCCGCGCATCGCCTCTTGCGCAAGCCTCTCGTAGTCAATCGTCGGCTCGGCCGGCATCGGTGTTTAGTGTCCCCGGGCGCGCAACGCTAAAATCCCCGTTTTGCAGCTTCCCCGCCAGGCGGGAACGAAAAGTATGCCCCGGATAGGGGGTAAGTGGAGGGCTTCTGTTGCCCGGTGCCCTCCGGACCGCGCCTTACCCGGCTAAGGGCAAGGGCTTCAAGTTCAGGCTAGTCGCACTGCATTACGCAGCGAGAGCAGCCTCAGCATAGTTGTCATTGGCAACTATTCTGAATGGCCCGATGACGGCGGAACCATGCCGAGCGAAAGCAAAACCCTTTACACCTTCGTCGATCCTAGTTCGCCCCCATCAGATGCCGCCGCGGGGTTGCCGCGACCTGATCTCACATGCCAGCCCTTGAGCTCTCGCCTGCGGGCGGCGGCATTTGGTGGAGGCGCCGGGTACTGCCCCCGGGTCCGATCGGCTTATTACGGCCGCGTTTATCGCCATAGCCGGACGAATCCGACCCCCTCAATATAAGGGGACTGGCTGGGAAAAAAAAGCCTGTCCGTTCCGGGAGATGTGGCCGGCGATGGGGGCGGCCCCGCATGTGTCCCCGCGCTTAACCTCTCAATCACCTTCGCCCTCGGTCCTGATGTGCAGCGTGCGCCCGCAGTGCTTGCAGTGGACGGCGTCGATGTCGTGGCGGGTCAGCCCGCAGTCCGGGCACTCGTAAGTCACGTGCGGGGGCCGGAAAATCGTCTGAACGAGCCTCAAGAAGAGGGCCACGCCCACGAGCAGGATGACGATGGAGATGAGGCGGCCGGAGGTGCCTTCGAGCGTGATGTCGCCGAAGCCGGTGGTGGTGAGCGCGGTTATGGTGAAATAGAGCGCATCGACGTAGTTGGTGATCTTGGGGTTGTGATGCACTTCGAGGACGTAGACCAGCGCCGTCATCACGAAGACGAACACGGTGAGGTTGATGATCGACTGGATCACCTCCTCGTAGCGCCTGAAGAAGGCAGAACTCGGTGCGCAGGTCGGCGAGCACCCGGTAGGAGCGCAAGACGCGCAAGGCCCGCAGCACGCGCAGGAACAACAGGCTGTCGAACAGCGTCGGCAGGATCAGGGTGACGATGACGACGATGTCGGTCCAGGTGGTGAACTCCTTGAAGAGGCTCAAGGGCTGCTCGGCGATCCAGAGGCGGGCCGCGAGGTCGGCGATGATGACGAGCGCAATGACGGCGTCGACCCAGTAGATCCAGGGCTGCTCGCGTGCCATCGAGGAGGCGATGAAGAAGATCACCGAGGTGATGTCGAACAGCAAAAGCGCGAAGCGGAAGATGCGCGCGCTCCTGTCGGTGCCGTGGTAAAGGGCGCGCACGCTCTGGCGGGTCAGCGTCAACGTCGGGCCTCCTCGTCCGGCGCACGGCACGGCAAATCGCTGCAACACCGATGGCAAACTTGGCCTTGAGAGACAAGCGCCGTCGCCAAGGGGAAGGAAGTTAAGGACGATGTTTGAGCGGCTCTTCAAGGGGCCCGCGGCCTACGCGCCCAACTCCGGCTGGCCGGCGTGGGCGGTGCTGCCGGCCGGCGCCGGCATCCTGGCGCTCGCGGTGGTGATCGGGGGCGGCGTCTCGTTCGCCTACGGCACGCTCGCTGGCGGCTACGTGACGGGCGCGCGGGGCGCCCCCATGCCGCCGCAGGTGATGCTGCAACTTGCAGCCTTCGTCGCCGGCCTGCAGGCGGGCATGATTGGGCTGACGCTTCTCGCCGGGGGCCGCTCGTCGCAAAAGCGCGCCGACGTGCTGGCGCTGAAGGCGCCCGCCGGCGGCTGGGGCGTGCTGCCGCTGGCGCTCGTCCCGCTGTTTGCCGGCACGGCGGTGTGGACGGCCGCCCTGCTCTTCTGGCAGCCGGGCGTCGTCTACCAGGACCTGCGCCCGTTCCAAGAGCTTCTGAAGAGCGACGCCATCTGGGTGATCTTGCCGGTGATCTGCCTCGGCGCGCCCCTGTCGGAGGAGCTCTTGTTTCGCGGGTTCTTATTCTCCGGGCTCGCCAAGTCGCGGCTGGGGTTCATGGGCACCGGCATCCTCACGACTGTGCTGTGGACCGCCATGCACGCGGGCTACTCGGTGTTCGGCCTGATCGAGGTGCTCGGCATCGGCTTCTACCTGTCCTGGCTCCTGGTGCGCACCGGCAGCCTGTGGGTGACGATTTTCTGCCACGCCGTCTACAACACGGTCGTCGCCGCGAGCCTGTTTTTCGTGGTGCTGCCGGCGGCCGGCTGAATCGCACTATAGTAGCGGCATGCAGCAGTACCTCGAGCTGATGGCCCGTGTGCGCGAGACGGGCGTGAAGAAGACCGACCGCACCGGGACCGGCACGCTGTCGGTCTTCGGGCACCAGATGCGTTTCGATCTCGCCCAAGGCTTCCCGCTGGTCACGACCAAGAAGCTGCACGTGAAGTCGATCATTCACGAGCTCATCTGGTTCCTTTCCGGCGACACCAACATCACCTACCTGCACGAGAACGGCGTGCACATCTGGGACGAGTGGGCGGACGAGCACGGCGATCTGGGCCCCGTCTACGGGCACCAGTGGCGCGCGTGGGCGGCGCCGAAGGGCGAAGGCCCGTCTTCGACAGGACCCGGGCGCGCCATCGACCAGATCGCCGAGGTGGTCGAGACCTTAAAGACCAACCCCGACAGCCGCCGCATGATCGTCTCGGCATGGAACCCGGCCGACCTCCCCGAGATGGCGCTGGCGCCGTGCCATTGCCTGTTCCAGTTCTACGTCGCCGAGGGGCGGCTCTCCTGCCAGCTCTACCAGCGCTCGGCCGATATCTTCCTCGGCGTGCCCTTCAACATCGCGAGCTACGCGCTCTTGACCATGATGATGGCGCAGGTGACGGGGCTGGAGCCGGGCGAGTTCGTGCATACCTTCGGCGACGCCCACCTCTATCTCAATCATCTGAACCAGGCCGACGAGCAGCTGACGCGCACCCCGCGGGCGCTGCCGCGCATCGAGATCAATCCCGACGTGAAATCGATCTTCAAGTTCAAATACGAGGACTTCAAGCTCGTCGACTACGATCCTTATCCCCACATCGCCGCTCCCGTCGCGGTGTAAGCGTGCGCGATCACATGCAACCGTGCATCCCCTCACCCGACCGCATCGCGCTCCGCGCGATTGGCGGCCGACCTCTCCCACCGGGAGAGGTGGCGTTGCGGGTCGCGCCGGCCTTCACCTCTCCCAGGGGGAGAGGTCGGGCCGTACATGCGGAGCATGTCGGCCCGGGTGAGGGGTTATGCGATCGAGAGAGTGCACCTGAATGATGATCTCGCTCGTCGTCGCCATCGCCGAGAACGGTGTCATCGGCCGCAACGGCGGCCTGCCCTGGCACCTCTCCTCCGACCTCAAGACGTTCCGCCGCGTCACCATCGGCAAGCCGGTCATCATGGGCCGCAAGACGTTTCAGTCGCTCAAGCAGCCGCTCGACCGCCGCGACAACATCGTCGTGTCGCGCGATGCGAGCTTCCGGCACGACGGCGCCATCGTCGAGCGCGACTTTCGCCGCGGCGCTGGCGCGCGCAACGGAAGCTGCGCCGAGGCGCGCGGCGTCGGAGAGATCATGGTGATCGGCGGTACGGACGTGTTCAAGGACGCGCTGCCCTTGGCACGTTTCATCTACAAAACGGAGGTGCACGCCGACCCTGAAGGCGACGCCTTCTTTCCGCCTGTGGACTGGTCGGAATGGGAGGAGCTGGCGCGCACGCCGCTGCCAAAGGGCCCACGCGACGAGTTTGCCGCGACATTCGTGCTCCTGGAGCGCAAGGGATTGGCGCGTCAAACGGCGGCCGGCTCGGCTTGAACGCCGGCCCCTGGAAACCAATGTTATGAGCGCGTTTGCGCTCAAGGGACGCCCTGGCCTATAAGGCTTCTCGTTCCATTCCCCGCGGATTGGGGAGCGCCTCCCTCGCGATGAGGGAGCGTGGCGGACCCGCCGGCGGCCGGCGCCCCGCAATAGCCCGAAAGCATCGAAGGACCTCGCATATGCCGTGGAGCAATCAGAGTGGCGGTGGCGGCTGGAAGAGCGGAAACGGCGGCGGCCCATGGGGCCAGGGTCCGAGCTCGGGCGGCGGCGGCCAGCCCCCCGATCTGGAGGAGATGCTCAAGCGGGGTCAGGACAAGGTTAAGCAGGTCATGCGCGGCGGCAGCGGCATCCCCGGGCCGCTCCTGTTCTTCGTGGCCATCGCCGCCTGCGCCTTCATCGCCTTTCAGGCGTTCACGTTCCGGGTCAACACCGACGAGCAGGGGATCGTCTTGCGCTTCGGCCAGTTCGTGCGCACAGAGCCGCCGGGTCTTCACCCGCGCTTGCCCTACCCAATCGAAGAAGTCTATCTGCCCAAAGTGACGCGCCAGAACGTCATCGAGATCGGCATGCGCTCGACGGGCGGACGGCTCACCGGCGCCGGCGTGCGCGACGAGCGGGCCGAGAGCCTGATGCTGACGGGCGACGAGAATATCGTCGACATCGATTTCGTCGTCTTGTGGCGCATCAAGGATGCGGAGAAGTACCTGTTCAACATCCAGAACCCCGAGACCACGGTGAAGGAGGTGGCCGAGAGCGCCATGCGCGAGGTCGTCGGCCAGTCGAAGATCCAGCCGATCCTCACCGAAGAACGGCAGAAGACCGAAGAGGCCGTGCAGAAGTTGATGCAGAAGACGCTGGACGAATATGGGGCCGGTATCGTCATCGAGCAGGTCAAGCTGCAAAAGGTCGATCCGCCGGCCGAGGTGATCGACGCCTTCCGCGACGTGCAGGCGGCGCGCGCCGACATGGAGCGGCTGCAGAACGAGGCCTACGGCTACGCCAACAAGGTGGTGCCGGAGGCGCGCGGTGCAGCTCAGCGCATCCTGCAAGGCGCCGAAGGCTACAAGCAGCGGGTGGTCAACGAGGCGACCGGACAGACCGCCCGCTTCCTCAAGATCTACGAGCAGTACAAGAATGCGCCCGAGGTGACCCGCAAGCGCATGTTCCTGGAGACGATGGAGAAAGTATTGGGCGGCACCGATAAGATCATCATCGACCCCAAGGGGGGGCAGGGCGTCGTGCCCTACCTTCCTCTCGACAAACTGCAGAACAAGAGCAGCAGCGAGAAGGGGAACTGATCATGCGCGCGTTTCTTGCCCTGCTCGTCATCTTGATTGGTCTCGGCGCCTTCGCGGTCTACTCGGCGGCCTTCATCGTGCATCAAAACGAGCAGGCGCTCGTCTTGCGCTTCGGCGAACCCAAGCAGGTCATTCGCACGCCGGGACTGAAGTGGAAGTATCCGATCGTCGACACGGTTCAGATTTACGACAAGCGTATCCTCGATCTGGACACCGCCCCTCAGGAGATCACCGCCTCCGACCAGAAGCGTCTCGTGGTCGACGCGTTCGCGCGCTACAAGATCGTCGATCCACTCAAATTCTATCAGTCGGTCGGCACGCAAGAGAACGTTCGCGCGCGTCTTGGGCCCGTTGCCGAATTCGGCGCTTCGCCGTGTGCTTGGTGCCTCCACGTTCCAGGATCTGGTGCGCGACAAGCGTGAGCAGTTGATGAAGAGCATCGCTGCCCAGGTGAACAGGGAGGGCCACGCGCTGGGCCTGGAGGTCGTCGACGTGCGCATCAAGCGCGCCGATCTGCCCGAGCAGAACTCCAAGAGCGTGTTCGAGCGCATGCGGGCCGAACGCCAGCGCGAGGCCGCCGAGTTCCGCGCCGAAGGCGCCGCGAAGGCCAACGAGATCAAGGCGACGGCAGATCGCCAGGCAACGGTGATCAAGGCCGAGGCCAATCGCAAGTCGGAAGAAACGCGCGGCGAGGGCGACGGTGCGCGCAACAAGATCTATGCCGAGGCCTACAGCAAGGATCCGGAGTTCTTCGAGTTCTACCGCTCCATGCAGGCCTACGAGAATGGCCTGAAGTCGGCCGACACGCGCATGGTGATCTCGCCCAATTCCGACTTCTTCAAGTATTTCGCCGATCCGCACGGCGCCAAGACGTCATCGCCAACGGCTTCTCCAACCACGCCGCAATGAGCGACCTCCTCGTCGGGTTTGGCTTGGTCCTGGTCATCGAAGGCCTGCTGTGGGCGGTCGCTCCGCATCTGGCCCTGCGTTTCCTGGAGGGCGCCGCCGCCACCCCGGAGGGGACCTTGCGCATTGCCGGCTGGACCGCGGTTTGCCTAGGCGTCGGTGTGGTTTGGCTCATTCGCGGTTGAGGGCGGCTTGCACCCGCGTTGACAGCGACCGCGCCTTGCCATCCACTTGGGAGCGCCGCTCGGTGGATGTTGCAGGCGCCAGTTAGGTTTCCTCGCGGTTTGCCCAAGGCCCGGTAGGGGCAGGAGAAGAGGCTCATGCAAGGATTTCCCTCGCGCAACGGCCGTGGTGCGTCGGGTCACCCGCTCGCCTTAGGCGTGCTGCTCGTCGGCTTGGCGACCGGCGCGCTGGCCGCTCCCGTCGCCGCACAGCGCGGGCCGCAGTCGGTTGCGCCGCTCGCCGAGGAGCTGATCGAGGCGGTGGTCAACGTCTCGACCAGCCAGGCCATCCACGGGCCGCAGGGGCTGCCGCTGCCGAGCGTGCCCAAGGATTTGCCCTACAACGAGTATTTCGGCGACTTTTTCAATAACCGCGGCCACTCGGTGCCCGACCAGATGGTCTCCTCGCTCGGCTCCGGCTTCATCGTCGACGGCAAGGAAGGCATCATCGTCACCAACAACCACGTCATCGACGGGGCCGAGGAGATCCAGGTCAACCTCCACGACGGCACCAAGCTCAAGGCGGAGCTGATCGGTAAGGACACCAAGACCGACATCGCGATTTTGAAGGTCAAGCCGCCGCACGAGCTCAAGGCCGTCAAGTTCGGCTCGTCTGCCGCCATCAAGGTGGGCGACTGGGTGATGGCGATCGGAAACCCGTTCGGCCTCGGCGGCAGCGTCACCATCGGCATCATCTCGGCCAAGGCCCGCAACATCAACTCAGGCCCCTACGACGACTATCTGCAGACCGACGCCTCCATCAACAAGGGCAACTCGGGCGGGCCTTTGTTCAACATGGACGGCGAGGTCGTGGGCGTGAACACGGCCATCATCTCGCCGACGGGAGGCTCCATCGGCATCGGCTTCTCGGTGCCCGCCGACACGGTGCAGCCGGTCGTGCAGCAGCTGAGGCAGTTCCACGAGGTGCGTCGCGGCTGGCTCGGCGTGAAGATCCAGACCGTCACCGGGGAGATTGCAGGCGCGCTGGGCGTGCCTGAGAACACCGGTGCGCTCGTTGCCGCCGTCACCCCCGACGGCCCGGCGGCCAAGGCCGGCGTCAAGGCCGGCGACGTCATCGTCAAGTTCGACAAGGAGGAGGTCGCGACCATGCGCAACCTGCCCCGTCTCGTCGCCCGCGCGCCCATCGACCAAGAGGTCGATGTCGAGGTCGTGCGCAAGGGCCAGCACAAGACGCTGCAGGTCATGGTCGGGCGTCTGTCGGAGGAGGATGAGGCGAAAACGGCGCTGGGCGGGGAGGCAAAGCCCAACTCCGCCGACGCCACGGTGCTCGGCCTCAAGCTTTCGACCCTCACCGACGAGCTGCGCTCCAAGTACGGCCTCAGTGCCGAGATCAAGGGCGCCATCGTCGACGAGGTCGATCCCAAGAGCCCCGCGGCTGCCACCATCAGGCCCGGCGACGTGATCGTGCAGGCGGCCAACGAGCCGGTGTCGGGCCCGCAGGAGTTCGCCAAACGCGTCGCGACCCTCAAGAAAGGCAGCCGCAAGACCGTCATGCTCGAGGTGGAGGACGCCCAGGGCAGCCACAGGTTCGTGTCGGTGCCAGTCGAATAAGCGTCAAGCACGATGCAGCGCTGCGTGCCCGGGACGCCCTCCCTTCGCGCCGCTGATGCATTCGCCGGCCCCGCGCCGGAACAACCTTTGAGGAAGGCTGTCCCCCTTGTCAGACCGTCACGGCATCTTTGACACCATCATGGACAGCCTCGCGCCCGTGCATCGGGACGGGCACAAGTTCGTGGCCATCGCCGCAGGGCTGGCGCTGCTCTTCTTTCTGATATGGCCGCCGCTTGCCTGGTTGCTGGTGCTCGTCGCTTTGTGGATCGCCTACTTCTTCCGCGATCCCGATCGCGTGACGCCGCTGCGCGAAGGATTGATCATCGCTCCCGCCGACGGGCGCATCGCATCAATCGAGACGGTGCGCCCGCCGGTGGAGCTGGGGCTCGGCCCCGAGCAGCGCCTGCGCATCTCCACCTTCCTGTCGGTCCTCGACGTGCACATCACGCGCGCGCCGGTGGCAGGTCGCATCGCGCGCTCGATCTACGTGCCCGGCGCCTTCCTCAACGCCGCCCTCGACAAGGCGAGCGAGGAGAACGAGCGCCGCGCCTTCATCATCGACAGGGCCGACGGCACCGAGATCGCACTGGTGCAGATCGCGGGGCTGGTGGCGCGCCGGATCGTGGCGTTCGTGCACGAAGGTGATAGCGTGGGGGTAGGCGAGCGCATCGGCCTCATTCGCTTCGGCAGCCGCGTCGACGTCTACCTGCCGCCGGGCAAGACGGCGCTGATCGCGGTCGGGCAGCTGGCGGTGGCGGGCGAGACGGTGCTCGCCGACCTCAAATCGGACGAGCCCGAGCGGGTGGCGCGCCGCAGCTGAAACGAAGTCGAAAGTTATCGTGGTAGTGTGAGACCACCATGGATCCGATCGTGCCGAGACTGGAGGAGGAGACGCGGCGGCGCCGGCGCATGCCGCTCTTTCGCCACCGGCAGGTGCCGGTGCGCATGCTGGTGCCCAACTTCTTCACGCTATTGGCCTTGTGCGCCGGTCTCACGTCGATCCGCATGGGGATCGAGGGGCGCTACGAGCTGGCGCTGGCAGCCATCGTGTTCGCAGCCCTGCTCGACGGCATCGACGGGCGCGTTGCGCGGCTGTTGAAGGCCTCCTCCCGCTTCGGCGCCGAGCTCGACAGCCTCGCCGACTTCGTCAACTTCGGCGTGGCGCCCGCGTTCCTGATCTTCAACTGGGGGCTCGGCAGCCTGAAGAGCTTGGGCTGGATCTGCGTGATGATCTTCGCGCTGGCGTCGGCCTTGCGCCTTGCCCGCTTCAACGTCGCCATGGAGGAGGAGCGGCCGAAGTGGCAGGCGGCCTACTTCATCGGCATGCCGACGCCGGCGGCGGCCATCGTGGTGCTGTTGCCGGTGTTCATCGATCACCTGGGCTTCGATGGCTTCCGCACCTCGGCCCTCGTGCTCGACCTGGTGCTGGCCTATACGCTGTTGATCGCGTTCCTGATGGTGTCGACCATCCCGACCTACTCGGGCAAGCTGTTGGGCGAGCGCATCTCGCGCGAGTACGTGCTGCCGATCTTCATGCTGGCCGTGGGGTTCGTGGCGCTGCTCGTCACCTACCCCTTCGCCACGCTGACGGGGTCGACGATCGTCTACCTCGCGCTCATCCCGGTGAGCTGGCGCCGCTTCGGCCTACGGCTGCGGCAGATGCAGGCGCAGGCGCAGGCGGAGGGCGCGCGCGAGGACGCCGCCCGCATCGTTGCGATCCGCTCGGGCGAGCCGCCGCGTTAGGGTCGGCGTTCAGCGCTGCTGGCGCTGGATCAGCCGGTCGCGCAGGGATTTCAAGGCCGTGCCCCCCACGTCCTGGTCGCCCGAATCAGCGGCATCGCCGCCGCGCTCGTGGCGCTGGGGCGCGCCCCCACCGGCTCCCTCCTTGCGGAAGACGGCCTGGCGGATCGATGGCGCCCGGGCGGAGGCATGCTGGCTTGGCTGAGCCGCTGGACGCGGCGCCTCCTCCTGCCGGCTCGGCTCGGGCGCCGGGGGCGGCTCGTCGGCCGCGCCCGCGGTGTCGATGGCCATTCCCTCGGCGAGCATGGCTACCTGCAGGTCGCTGCCGGCGCCGATGTCGGAGGAGCGCCATTTCTCCACGACCTGCTCGAGGAAGCCCTCGTCACCCACCGAGCGCTGCCAATGCTCGGTGAAACGCGCCGTGGTTGAGCGCGGCAGCGCCGACTGCGGCAGCTCGTCGAACGTGATGCGCACAGGCAGCGCCACGCCGTCGCCGAAGGCCAACGACTCGCGCTGGCCGAGCGCGGGCAGGAACTCCAACAGGCCCGAGCTCGTGTCGGTGATGGCGGAGGTGACGATCTCCTGGTCGCGGTCGTTCGACATCCGCAGCGCGAACACGGTGTTGCACTGCGACAGGATGGTCGGGTCGATCTCAGCGGGGCGCTGCGAGACGATGCAGAGCGCGACGCCGTACTTGCGCCCCTCCTTGGCGATCTTGGCGATGGCGCGCTTGCAGGGCTCGAAGCCGAGGCTGGGCGTCGCCGGCACGTAGCGGTGCGCCTCCTCGCACACGAGCATCAGCGGCACTTTGCCCTCGCTCCAGTGCGCGAAATCGAAGGTCATGCGCGAGAGCACCGACACCACGACGTTGACGATCTCGGTCGGCAGGCCGGTGAGCTCGACGATGGTGATCGGCTTGTCGTTGACGGGCACGCGGAAGATGCGGGCGAGCACCTGGGTCATGCCGTCGTAGACGGTAAGCGAGCCGAACATGAAGGCGTAGCGGCCGTCCTGCGAGATGGCGTCGATGCGCGATCTCAGCTGGCGGTAGGGCGACAGGTCCTTCTTGTTCTCGAGCTTGCCCATGCGCTCGTCGATGAGGCCGGTGAGGTCGGAGATGCGGTAGGGCACGGGCGTGTCGACGGTGAAGCGGCTCGGCTCGGTCATGGTGCGGCGCAGCGCCTGGTTGTCGCGCGCGCGACCGGCGCTGTAGCGGGCCTTGGCGATCGGGATCAGCTCCTGCAGGATCTCGATCTCGGCCTTGCGCGACATGTCGCTGATCAGGACCTCGACGATCTCCTCGAAGTTCAACAGCCAGAAGGGCAATTGCATGTTGCGCGGGCTGATCACCTCGGCCCATTCGCTGAAGGCGGTCGCGTACTCGTTGTGGGGGTCGAGCAGGAGGATGTGCGCGGCCGGGTTCTTGGCGAGGATCGCGCGCAGGATCAAGGCTGTGGTGCACGACTTGCCGGTGCCGGTGGTGCCGAGAATGGCGAGGTGCTTGCCCAACAGCTCGTCGACGCGAACCATGGCGGGAATGGAGTTGTCCTGACGGATGCAGCCGATGCGCACGCTGCGCTTGGGGTCGCCGCAGAAGGCCGCCTCGAGCTCCGCCTTCGAGGCGACGCGGGCGCGATCGCCGAGCGAGGGGTAGACGGTGACGCCGCGGGCGAAGATGTTTGCATGCCCGGCATCGTCCTTCCACAACTCGCCGACGAGGCCGAGCTCGGCGATGCGGATCTCCGCTTCGCCGTCGTGCTGTGCCGGCACCGGAACGCTCAAGGCCGAGACGATGGCCAGCACCACGGTCTTGGCGGTGTCGATGGCGAGCAGCGTGCCCATGTCGGGGCGCTCGCTGCTATGCGTGTGGCCGTCCTTGGGGCTATCCAGAAGAACGATGGCCTTCGAGCCCGTGACGGAGACGATGCGGCCGACCGATCGGTCGGCCGCCGTCGCGGTGTGCTCGGCACCAGGCATGTTCAGCTGCATCTTCTCAGCGCCACTCACGTTGCTAGTCCTCGTTCGTCGAGCTTGCGTTCATCGAGCCCTTGCCCCATGACGGCGTCGCGCGCCTCCGTCACCGAAAGCTGGTGCCGGGGCGGCAGAGCCACCCAAACCTCCGTGCCGACGCCTTCGCGGCTGTGGATCTGCAACTCGCCCCCGTGCAGCTGCGCCAGCGCCTTGGCGATGGGCAGGCCGAGGCCGGTGCCCTCGCGCCAGCGCGCGTGGCTGGAATCGACCTGGCCGAACGGCGTGAGCGCCACCGCAATTTCTTCCTCGCTCATGCCGACGCCGGTGTCGCACACCTCCACGACGACGCTGCCGTCGGCGCCGGTGCCGGCCTTGATGGTCACCCGGCCGCCGCTGCGGGTGAATTTCAGCGCGTTGGAGATGAGGTTGGTGAAGACCTGGCGCAGCTTGACGCCGTCGCCGCGCACGCTGGGCAGATCCGCGCCGATCTCGACCACGAGCTTGACGCCGGCGGCCTCGGCCATGAGCCGGAACGAGGAGGCGGACGCGGCCAGGATCTCGCTCAGGTTGACGTCGCGCGCGTCGAGCATGCACTTGCCGCTGTGGATCTTGGAGATGTCGAGGATGTTGTTGATCACCGACAGCAGATGACCGGCCGCGTCGTGGATGAGGTTGGCGTAGTCGGTGATCTCGGCTGGCGCGAGCGGGCGCTCGCCCCGCTCGGCCAGGAGCTTGGAAAATCCGATGATGGCATTGAGCGGCGTCCTCAGCTCATGGCTCATGTTGGCGATGAACTCGGACTTGACCCGGCTCGCCAGCTCCGCCTCGATGCGGGCGGAGTGCTCGGCCACGCGCGCGCGATGGCGCAGCACCGCATCGCCCAGAAGCGAGGCGTACTCGCCCATCAATGAGCCGCTCTTCTGGTTGCCGAAGGCCCCGCCGAACATTACGCACCACTTGCCGTGACGTTGATCCAGGCGGGCAAAACCTAGCCGGCAGACGATAACGTGCAGTTAACCCACGTATTGTTTTCGACGAGGCAAACGAAAGGTTTATGCCCGCCCCCGGCTGGGCGGATGCAGCGGCGCGGGGCGATTTAGGGGCGTCAGCGCGTGATGAACTTGAAGGGGACCTGCACCTCGATCGGGCCCTGCGCTAGGGTCTCGGGCATGGGCGGGAAGGGGGAAGCACGGTCGAGCGCGGCAAGTGCGGCTTCGTCGAGGAGCTTGGAGCCGGAGCTCCTCTCCACCTGCCGCGACAACAGCTGGCCCTTGGGACCCACGGTGAAGCGGACGAGCACGGTGCCCGACTGCCGCGAGCGCGGATTGACCTTGCTGCGCTCCAGTGTCTTGCGCAGCGAGCCGAGGTAGGCGAGGCGGATCGTGGTGTCGCCGCCTTGCTGCGCGGCGCCCGAGCTCTGCTCGATCAGGGTCGCGACCTGCGGCGCCTGCTGCTTGACCGGCACCGTGTCGGGCTTCGCGTCCTCGATGGGCTTCTCCTCCTTGGCGACGACCTCATGATCGCTCAAGGCGGAGGTGACGACGTCGGTCAGCTCGGGCTCGACCTCCTCGATGGGCTTGGGCTCCACGGTTTCCTGCACCGGGGGGATGTCGACGGTCTCGATCATCTCCTCGGCCTCACCGAACTTGGTCACGCCTTCGAGCGCGATGCCCTGCTCCACCACGAAGGTGTCGCTGCCGGTCCCAGCGTCGAGCGCCGCCCCGCCGGTGGTGACACCGATGATCGCCAGCACGATCCCGGCGTGCAGCCCGAGCGAGAGAAGCCAGGACATGGGGCGCAGCATTTGCATTGATTTCGGCCGTGTCCTTTAAGGCGCCGTGCTTGACGGCGAGTGCTGCGAGAGAAGCGAGACGCGGGCATAACCGCTTTGCCCGACGAGGCCCAGAATCTCCATGACGTCGCCGTAGACGACCTTCTTGTCGCCGCGCACGTAGATCACGGCGTCGCCTTCGGCGGCGTGGATCTGCCGCAGCCGCGGCACAAGCTGGTCACGGCTCACGAACTCGTTGCGGATCTGCAGCCGGCCGTCGGCGGTCAGCGTTACGACCATCGGCTTCTTCGACTGGCCGACGCGGGCCGCCGAGGTCTTCGGCAGCTCGACCGGCACGCCGGCGACCATGAGCGGAGCGGCGACCATGAATATAATGAGGAGGACGAGCATCACGTCGACCATGGGCGTGATGTTGATCTCGGCCATGGGCTTGTAGGCGACATCCTCATCGTCGCCGGACTGAGAAAAGTCGATCGCCGCGCCCATTGTTTAGTGACCTCCGCTGGCGCGCAGCGGCTCGGCGACGCGCACGACTGGGTCGGATGCTGGCTTCGAGAGGTTCTTGGCGATCTCGGAGATAGCCGAGGCGCCGCGGGCCGCGAGACGGCTGAGCGACACCGACACGGCGTTATAGGCCATGACTGCCGGAATGGCTGCGGCGAGGCCAAGAGCGGTGGCGAAAAGCGCCTCGGCGATGCCGGGCGCCACCGTGGCAAGACTCGTGTCCTGCTGCATGCCGATAGCCGTGAAGCTGTTCATGATGCCCCACACGGTACCGAAGAGCCCGATGAAGGGCGCCGAGGAGCCGATGGTGGCGAGGAACGGCAGGCCGCCCTCCTGGCGCTGCAGCTCGCTCCTGAGGCAGCTGCGCATGGCCCGGTCGAGACGGGCTCGCACCGCAGTGCGGTCCTCGCCGCGCGAAGCGCCGTCCTCGGCCTCGCTCTGCGCGGCCGCGAGAATGGCCTTGACCAGTCCGCGCGCGTCGCCGGCGGGCGCGCCACTCTTCGCCAGGGCTGCGAGCCGGCGGATCTGTCCTCTAAGCCACGACAGCCGCACCAGCTTCTCGATAATGATGGCCCAGCAGCCGACGGAGGCGATGGCAAGGCCCAGCATCACAGCTTTGACCACCGGATCGGCGGTCGAGAGCATGCCGAAGAGCGAGTAGTCGGGTGCGGTGCCTGCGACGAGAGGGATCACGCCTCGTACCTCTTACTTTGAGATTTCGACTTTGGTGAGCGAGTTTACTTTCATGCTTGCCAGGCAGTCCTTCACCGGGCCTGCGTCCGAGCGGCACTCCATGACGTCGTTGATCAGGAAGCTGCCGATCTGGTCGCACTTGGTGCCGTCGAGCTCGAAAAGCTTGACCGTGCGCTTGGACGGCCTCAGCGGCGCCAGATCGACGGCGAAGCGGCGGCCGATGATCCCGTCGGGCTGGAACATGACGAGATCGAGCTTGTAGGCGTCGTAGGACGTGCTGGTGGGATTGGAGACCACGACGTAGGCGCGGCAGCCCTTGTCGGAAGCCTCGAGCTTGTTGAGTTCGAGCGAGATGCCTTCGTCTTGCTTGGGCTGGGCATCTTCGGCGAGGGCGGCTGTCGCCAGCACGATTGCTGCTGCAAGGGTTAAGAGTGTTTTTTTGATCATTGGACTCTCGTCACGACATTCATGTCAGGGCATCTAGCGTTGTTTGCCGCAGCAAACCACCTCACTTGGATTAATTCTCTGTGAGATTGGCGGCGCACGTCCGTTGCGCCATCCCCGCGTGATGCGCCAGCGCGCATGCTTAAGACGGATGAGACGGATGCGCGCTGCCGCTTGGCGGCGCACGGTGCGCTCGAATGCAAGCTCATGTTTTACGCCAAGCATCACGCATTCTGCGCATCGTGCCCTTCCTCCCGAGCCCCGCGACACCGTCCGTGGACGCACGGCGCCATCGTCCGTTTCTTGTTGCGAGCGACGTCGGCTTGCTCATCTCAGCATCGCGCGCTCGTGATCGCACGTTAGCGTTTGGTGAAATAGCACGGCCCCGACGCGCCCTGTCAAACACGGAAAACATGCCAACCAAAATCGGGAAAAATTCCCACGCGGATCGGGAATTTTTCCCGAGTTTGAGGCCCTTACGACACACCCGTCGTATGTTATACAGTAGCATGACCCTCTTCGGTTGACCGAAATAAGGCGACCGATATTGATGGGTGAGCTCGACCAGCAGCGCTGCAAAAAAAAACGTCGGTCGAACGAGCAAACAGCAGCGCACGTGTCGAGGATGGACCCACGGATTCGTTCCGAAGGGAGAGCCGAGCGCGGCCATCGCCGCGCCCGGAGGGTGAAGTTGTTGCCCGCGTAGCGTTTGGGGGATGTGATGCGTTTGGGGTTGAAGTGGGCGCTCGTCGCCTGTGTTGCGTGCTTGCTACCTGCACAATCGTTTGCTCAAGAGCCTGCTGATGCCGCCGCGCCGACGCCGCCTGCGGCGAGCGAGCTACCTCCCGTCGAGGTGATCCAGAAGCAGCCGCAGCCGGCGCCTAAGACCGCGAAGAAGAAGGCCGCGCCGAAGAAGAAGCAGGCCGTCGCGCTGCCCCCGCCACCGGCCCCGACCGAGCCCGTCACGCCGGAGATCGCCGGCACCGGCGGCATCGACACCGGCACGGTGATGATGTCGCCGGTCACCGGCAGCGACATTCCCATCGGCAAGTATCCGGCCGCGGTCGGACGGGCGTCCCAGGACGATATTGCGAAATTCCACCAGGCCTCCGTACCGGAGGTTTTGCAGAATACCGTCCCCGGCGTCGTCCTCAGCGACGCGCAGGGCAACGCCTACCAGCGCACGCTGCAGTATCGCGGCTTCAACTCCTCGCCGCTTAACGGCGACGCGCAAGGCCTCGCCGTCTACCAGAACGGTGTGCGCATCAACGAGTCCTTCGGCGATATCGTCAACTGGGACTTCCTGCCCGACAACGCCATCGCCGGCATCAGCATTCTCGGCGCCAACCCCGTGTACGGCCTCAACGCCATCGGCGGCGCCATTGGCATCACGATGCGCGACGGCTTCAACTTCCAGGGCGCAGAGATCGACACCCGCTTCGGCTCGTTCGGCCATAAGGAAGGCCAGCTTGCCGTGGGCGCGCGCAGCGGCAACTGGGGAGTGTTCGCCGCCGGTCAGATGATCAACGATGATGGCTTCCGCGACTTCTCGGGGGCCGAGATCCGCCGCTTCTACGGCGACATCGGCGTGAAGGGCGACGGATCGGAGTTCCACCTCAACCTCACGCACGCCGAGAACACCGTCGGCGTGACGGCGGCGGCGCCCGAGCAGCTGCTCGACCTCGGCTGGGAGCGGACGTTCACGTCGCCGCAGACGACCGACAACGACATGACGATGCTGTCGCTGAACGGCTCGGTCAAAGCGACGTCCACCCTCACGTTCGCCGGCGTCGGCTACTACCGCTGGTTCAAGCAGAAGCACGTCGACGGCAATATCGCCGACACCACGGAATGCGGGACGGATGATGACGATCCGAACATCCCGGGCAACGGCGATCTGTGCTGGGAGGATGGCGATCCGGAGAATGCCGTCATCGATCAGAACGGCGCTACCGTTAAGATCGATGACCCACGCCTGCAGGGGCATAGCACCGATGAGCTGGGGTCTCTCGACCGTACCAGCCAGGACGCGCAGAGTTGGGGCGGCTCGCTGCAGGCGGTTGAGAAGACGCCGCTATTCGGCCTTCCCAACCAGTTCCTGGTGGGCGGCAGCTACGACCACGGCAACGTGCAGTACAGCGCCAACAGCGAGCTGGGCTTCTTCCTGCCGAAGTTCGTGGTCTCGAGCTTCGATGATCCCATCTACATGACCGGCCCCGACGACGTGCATCCGCGGCTGCTCTCGACCACCAACGACTACGTCGGCGTCTACGTCTCCAATACGACCGACGTGACGAAGAACCTCTCCCTCACCTTGGGCGGCCGCTGGAACTACGCCCGCATCGCCATCCAGAATGAGAACTTCGAGCCCGATCCCAACGACCCCAGCGTCGTGGACAAGCTGACGGGAACGCACGAGTACTACCGCTTCAACCCGATGGCGGGCGCGACCTATAAGCTTGGCTACGGGCTGACGCTGTACGGCAGCTATGCGGAGGCCAACCGCGCGCCCACCGCAGCCGAGCTCGCCTGCGCCGATCCCGATGCGCCGTGCCTCATCGAGAGCTTCCTGACGGCGGACCCGCCCTTGAAGCAGGTCGTCTCGCACACCTTCGAGTTGGGCCTGCGCGGCAACCTCGCCACGTGGAACAACGGCAGCCAGCTGCAGTGGACGGCCGGCCTGTTCCGCACCTTGAATACGGACGACATCATCACCGTCGCCTCCACCAGCAACGGCCGCGGCTACTTCAAGAATGCCGGCGACACCCTGCGTCAAGGCGTGGAGCTCGGCCTCACCTATCGCGAGCGCTGGTGGACGGCCTACGCCAACTATGCCTTTATCGATGCCACGTTCCGTTCGTCCAACATCCTCGCCTCGCCCGACAATCCCTCGGCGACGCCGGAAACGTGCGATCTCGATCCGTTGGCCGATGATGCGGACGAAGCCGCCTGTATCCAGGTGAACTCGGGCGACCGGCTGCCCGGCGTGCCGCGCCACCGCTTCAAGGCCGGCCTCGATGTGTGGGTGACGCCCAAGTGGACGGTCGGCGGCGATGTCGTTGCTGCCAGCGACCAGGTCTTCTTCGGCGATGAAGGCAACGATCAGCCGACGCTCGACGGCTACGCCCGGGTGGATCTGCGGACCGCCTACAACATCAGCGAGAACGTCCAGATCTACGGCATGGTCGATAACGTCTTCGACTCGCACTACGGCCTGTTCGGCAACTTCTTCAACAGCGAAGCCGCAGCGAATGCGGCCACGGCCGGCGGTCTCAATGGCGATGCGCTATTCGGCGACGGCACCTCCAACCGCACCATTACGCCGGCTCCGCCGGTCGTGGCCTATGGCGGCGTCAAGCTGAGATACTAGAGGCCGAAAAACTCAATTCGGTCTCTTAAGTCAAAGGCAGGCTCTCTGCGCAGAGGGCCTGCCTTTTGTTTTCGTGACATCCAGGAATATTTCCGACTGTTCTCGGGAATAGTTCCCGATCTGCAGATGCAATCGGTGCCGGGGCGACACAGTCAAACATGTTATAGTATGACATCCAGCCCCTGATCTTGACGATACGCCAGCAGCTGTCCTCACTGCTGTTCAGTCCAAGTAACGAGTCCCTTTCCTCAGGTTGAGCGTCGTTGGCAGAGCCCCGTCGGGGCTCCGCGCGCGAGCGTTTGGGCAAGGGCGTGTCGGCAAGGAGTAGCTGAGAGAACGCAGACGATCACGGCTCTTAAGGGGGGGCGGAATGCAAGGCTCGAAGCTGAGGCTCATGGCTGCAGCCGGAGCGCTGTTGTTGCTCTGCCTGCCAGCGAGCGCACAAGCCCCGGCCGAGCCCACGCCTCCCTCCGCAGCCGCACCCTCAGACAACGTCGGCCCGACGCCGAGCGACGCCACCGCACCCACGCCGGCTCCGTCCGGCGCGACCGAGCTGCCGCCGGTCGAGGTCATCCAGAAACAGGCCGCGTCCGCACCGAAGGCCGCCAAAAAGAAGGCCGCGCCCAAGAAGCAGCCGGCTGCCGCGCCGCAGCCGCCGCCGACCGAGCCCTTGGAGGCCGGAACCGGCGACATCGACAGCGGCACCGTGCTCATGTCGCCCGTCGACGGCAGCGCCATCGCAATCGGCAAGTATCCCGGCGCCGTCGGCCGCGGCAGCGCCGCCGACATCCAGCGCTCAGGCGACACCTACCTGCCGCAGGTGCTGCAGCAGACCGTGCCTGGCGTCATCCTCGAGGACGCGCAGGGCAACGCCTTCCAGCAGAACCTGCAGTTCCGCGGCTTCAACTCCTCGCCCGTCAACGGCGTGCCGCAAGGGCTCGCCGTCTACCAGAACGGCGTGCGCATCAACGAAGCCTTCGGCGACATCGTCAACTGGGACTTCCTGCCCGACAACTCCATCGACGGCATGACCATCATCGGCGCCAACCCGGTGTTCGGCCTCAACGCGCTGGGTGGTGCCGTCACCATCTTCATGCGCGACGGCTTCAACTATCAGGGCGCCGAGCTCGACGCGCGCGGCGGCTCGTTCGGCCGCTACCAGGGGGCCCTGACGCTCGGCGCCAACAGCGGCAGCTGGGGCGGCTTCATGGCGCTCGAAGGCATCCACGACAGCGGCTACCGCAACTTCTCGCCCTCGCGCATCCGCCGCATGTACACCGACATCGGCGCCAAGGGCGACAATACCGAGTTCCATCTGAACTTCACCGGCGCCAACAACTTCCTCGGCGTGACGGCGGCAGCTCCCGTCCAGCTCTTGGATCTGGGATGGAGCAACACCTTCACCTCGCCGCAGACCACCAAAAACGAGCTGGCGATGATTTCCACCAACGGCTCGGTGAAGGCGACACCGACGCTGACGTTCTCCGGTGTCGGCTATTACCGGTGGTTCCGCCAGCGCCACCTCGACGGCAACCTCATCGATGCGTTGGAGTGCGACTCTGGCACCGATGCCGGTCTTGCTCTGCATCGAGGACGACGACGCGCCGGCCGTGGACACCAACGGCAACAACTTCCCATTCGACCCCAACATCGCCTACGGCTCGCTTGATCGCACCTCGCAGACCGCCAACAGCTTTGGTCTGGCCTTGCAGGGCGTCGAGAAGACGCCGGTCGGGGGGCTGCCCAATCAATTCCTGCTGGGCGCCAGCCTCGACCACGGCAACGTTCCTTATGAGACCAGCAGCGAGCTCGCGCATGTCGGCCAGCAGTTCGTAATCAACGGCTTCAACCCGCCCTTCATCTTCGCCGAGCCCGACGACTTCGCCGCGCGCAACCTCACCACGCAGAACACCTACGTCGGCGGCTATTTCTCCGACACGCTCGACGTGACGACGGATTTCGCCGTCACCGTGGGCGGCCGCTACAACTTTGCGCGCATCCAGATCACCGACAACACCGGCAACAACCCTGAGGTCGACGGCGACAACAGGTACTACCGCTTCAACCCGATGGCGGGCGCCACCTACCAGCTGGGATGGGGCACGACGCTGTTTGGCAGCTACGCCGAAGCCAACCGCGCGCCCACGCCGGCCGAGCTCGCCTGCGCCGATCCCGTCAATCCGTGCCTGATCGAGAGCTTCCTCACCGCCGATCCGCCGCTGCAGCAGGTGGTCTCCCAGACCTACGAGCTTGGCCTGCGCGGCAAGCTCGCGTCATGGGGCGCCGACCAGAACCTGCAGTGGACCGCCGATCTCTTCCACGCGCTCAACACCAACGACATCATCGCTGTCGCATCGCCGGTGCAGGGGCGCGGCTACTTCCAGAACGCCGGCGATACGCTGCGCCAGGGCGTGGAGGCGGGGCTCAGGTACACCGAGAAGCGGTTCATGTTCTACGCCAACTACGCCTTCGTCAGCGCTACCTTCGAGACGCCACTGGAGCTTGCCTCACCGAACAACCCTGCGGCCGTTCCCTGCTCGGGCGATCCGACCGTAACCTGCGTGAACGTATCACCGGGTGATCGCATTCCCGGCATCCCCGAGCACAGGTTCAAGACCGGATTCGACTACTGGGTCACGCCGGCGTGGAAGTTCGGCGCCGATCTCGTCGCCGCCAGCAACCAGATCTTCTTCGGCGACGAGGGCAACGACAATGCTCCGCTCGCCGGCTACACCACCGTCGGTCTGCATAGCTCCTACGACGTGACGCAGAACGTGCAGGTGTACGGGATCATCAACAACCTGTTTGACTCGCACTACGGCCTGTTCGGCAACTATTTCAATTTGGCGCAAGCCAACCAGGCGGCGGTCGCGGACGGGCTAGGCGGCAACTTCTTTACCGACCCGCGCACCATCACGCCGGCCGCGCCCTTTGCGGCCTATGGCGGCGTGCGCTTCCATTACTAGCGCCGCCGTTAAGCAGCTGACACCGGCTGCGGCTGCGTTTGGCCTCATACGGGCTTGCGGAACTTGCGATAACCGTCCTTAAATGCCGCCCATAAAGGTCAAGGGGTTAGGCCCCCTCGACCGCAGATAAGCAGCGCAGATGGGCGGCAGAGATCGCCCCCGCGGCAGGAGTTGGAAGCGTCTTAAGTGCGTGGCCCTGGAAAACCCTCTATCCGCCGCAGGCTGCTCGGCCTGGTGGTGGCGATAGCCGTCGTCGGCGCCCTCGGAGCCCTGGCGATCTCCGGCTTCATGCAGGGGCGTGAGGAGGCGGCCGTCGAGGCTGAGCGCGGCGAGCCGATCAAGCCGCCCATGCGCGTCACCCTTCCCGCGCGCGGCGAGCCGGTGGTGACCATCGACGCCGACGCGCAAGCCGCGATCGGCCTGGAGACCACCGTGCCGCGGTCGGCGCCCTATCAGGATCAGATCCGCGCCTTCGGAACGGTGCTCGACCTTGCGACCCTGACGACGCTCAACACCAACTACGTGGAAGCGGCCTCGCAGCTCAGAACCGCACAGGCCAAGCTCGCGGCGTCGCAGCCGGCCTACGAGCGCGCGCGCGAGCTCTATCAGAAGAATTTCGGCAATCTCGTGCAAGTGCAGGCGACGGAAGCCGCGCTCATCGGCGACAAGGCCGCCGTCGAGGCGGCGCAATCGAAGGTGCGCACGCTGGCAGCGACCGCGATTCAGGAGTGGGGGCCGGTGATCGGACACGCGCTCGTCAACGGCGCCGGTCTCGTCATGCGCCTGATCGAGCGTCAGGAGTTCCTTTTGCAGATCACGCTGCCGCCCGGTGAGAGCTTCGATGCGCCGCCCACCGCATCGGTGGAGGTCGGCGGCAGCTCGCGCCGCGCCGAGGTGCGCTACATCTCGCCTGCGACCCGCACCGATCCCAAGATCCAAGGCTTGAGCTTCTTCTACGCCGCCGCCGCCAGCAGCGGCATGCTGCCCGGCATGAACGCCCGCGCCTACCTCGTCTCGGGCAAGCCGGTCGAAGGCTACGTCATTCCGCCCTCGGCCATCGTGTGGTGGTCGGGGCGCCCCTGGGTCTACGTCAAGATCGCGGACGATGAGTTCACGCGCCGCGAGATCCCGACCGACATGCCGGTGGGGCGCGACGGCGATTTCGTGGTGCCGGTCACGGCCTTCGCCGAGCCGAAGCCGGAGATCGTCGTCACGGCGGCGCAGCTGTTGTTGTCGGAGGAGTTCCGCGCGCAGATCCAGGTGGGCGGGGACAACGACTGATGGCGACGGAAACCCCCGCACCGCCCGGCTCGGGTGGCATTCAGGCCGCCGTCATCGGGTTTGCCGTGCGCTTTCGCGGCATCATCGTCGCGCTCGCCATCCTGCTGCTGGGATACGGCGCCATCTCCGTCACGCGGGCCAAGTACGACGTGTTCCCCGAGTTCGCCCCGCCGCAGGTGGGGATTCAGACGGAGGCGCCGGGCCTGACGGCGGAGCAGGTGGAGGTGCTCGTCACCCAGCCGATCGAGAATGCCATCAACGGCGTGCCGGGCGTGCAGTCGCTGCGCTCCTCCTCGATCCAGGGGCTGTCGGTCATCACCGTGATTTTCGCGCCTTCGAGCGACATCTATCTCGACCGCCAGGTCGTCTCCGAGCGCCTCGCCGAGGCCGGCCAGCAGCTTCCCACCAACGTGGCGGCTCCGACCATGACGCCGCTGACGTCGTCCTCCTCGACCGTGTTGGTGCTCGGCCTCACGTCGGAAAAGCGCTCGCTCATGGACCTGCGCACGCTGGCCGACTGGACGCTGCGGCTGAGGCTGCTCGCGGTGCAGGGGGTCTCCAAGGTGGCGGTGTTCGGCGGCGACGTGCGCTCGATCCAGGTGCAGGTGCACCCCGATCAGCTCATTCGCTACAACCTCTCCTTCAATGACGTGCTGGAGGCGGCCAAGAAGGCCACCGCCGTCACCGGGGCGGGCTTCATCGAGACGGCCAACCAGCGCATCGTCTTCCAGTCGGAAGGCCAGTCGATCGAGCCCGACGACATCGCGCGCACCGTGGTGGCGAGCTCGGGAGGCGCCAGCGTGCTGTTGCGCGACGTGGCCGACGTAGTGAATGCGCCTGAGCCGCCCATCGGCGGCGCCGCCGTCATGGGCAAGCCGGGCGTGGTGCTGCTGGTATCGGGCCAATTGGGTGCCAACACCATCGACGTGACCGACGGCGTCGAGGAGGCGCTCGCCGATCTCAAGCCGCTCATCGAAAAAGAGCAGGTCGAGATGCGCACCGATCTCTTCCGGCCGGCGGACTTCATCGCCATCTCGACCAGCAACGTGCGCAACTCGCTGCTGCTGGGCGGCGCGCTCGTCGTCGTCGTGCTGTGCCTGTTCCTGTTCGACTTGCGCACGGCCACCATCTCCTGCATGGCGATCCCACTGTCGCTTCTGGCAGCGATCGCCGTGCTCAATGCGCTCGGCGCCACGCTCAACGCCATGACGCTGGGCGGCCTTGCCATCGCCATCGGCGAGGTCGTGGACGACGCCGTCATCGACGTGGAGAACATCGCCCGGCGTCTGCGCCTCAACCGGCGCTCGCCGCATCCGCTGCCGACGACGCAGGTGATCCTCAACGCCTCGCTCGAGGTGCGCGGCGCCGTGGTCTACGCCACCTTTGCCGTCATCCTCGTGTTCGTGCCCGTGGTGCTGCTGCCGGGTCTTGCCGGCCGCTTCTTTGCCCCGCTGGGTCTCGCCTATGTCCTCGCCATTCTCGCTTCCCTCGTCGTGGCGCTCACGGTCACGCCGGCCTTGTGCGCTCTGCTGTTCCCCAATAAGCCGGTGGCAGCGGCCGAGCCGGAGACGCGCATCGCCGAGGATCCCCCCGTCACGCGGTGGATGCGGCGGCACTACGAGGCCTTCCTGCGCAAGACCATCGCGCGGCCGCGCACCACCATGGTTGCCGCGCTCGCCTTCACGCTGGCGGGTTGCGCGGCGCTGCCGTTCTTCGGCACTGAGTTCCTGCCCGAGCTGAAAGAGGGGCACTTCACGCTGCACATGGCGGCGGTGCCGGGCACCTCGGTCGCGGAGTCGCAGCGCATCGGCTCGCTCGTCACCAAGGCGCTTTTGAAGCTTCCGCTGGTTCGTGTCATCTCGCAGCGCATCGGCCGGGCGGAGAAGGCCGACGATACCTGGGGCACGCACTACAGTGAGTTCGAGGTCGACTTGAAGCGCAATCTGTCGGGCGCGGAGTCGGACCGGGCGCAAGCCCAGATGCGCAAGGTGCTGTCCGGCTTCCCTGGCGTGAACTTCGCGCTGAAGCCCTTCCTCACCGAGCGCGTCGAGGAGTCGCTTTCCGGCTACACCGCCTCCGTCATCGTCAACCTCTACGGCAACGACCTCGACGTGCTCGACGACACCGCGCGCGAGGTCGCGCGCGAATTGAGCGAGGTGAAAGGCGCAACCGAGGTCCAGCTGCAATCGCCGCCGGGGCTGCCGCAGTTGACCATCCGCCCGCGCAAGGCCGATCTGGAACGCTGGGGCATGGACGCCGTCGACGTTCTGAACGTGCTGCGCGGCGCCTACCAGGGCGACGTTGTCGGCCAGAGCTACGAGGGAAACCGCGTCTTCAATGTCATCACGATCCTCGACAAGGAGAGCCGCAACAGCGTGGCCAAGGTCGGCGATCTGCCGCTGCGCACGCCCAACGGCAACTTCGTGCTCTTGCACCAGATCGCCGACGTCTATCAGACGGCCGGCCGCTACCAGGTGCTCCACCTCGGCGGCCAGCGCGTGCAGACGGTCACCGCCAACGTCATCGGCCGCGACGTAGGCTCGTTCGTCGCCGATGCGCGCAAGGCGATTGCCGCCAACGTGCAGCTTCCCCAAGGCGTGCATCTGGAGTTTGCGGGCTCGGCGCAGGCGCAGGCGGAGGCGCGGCGCAACCTCTTGATGAACTCGCTGGTCGCCGGCCTCGGCATTCTGCTCTTGCTCTTCGTCGTGACCGGGAGCTGGCGCAACGTGCTGCTCGTTCTCGTCAACATGCCGTTCGCGCTCGTCGGCGGCGTGCTGGCGATCTTCGCCACCGGCGGCGTGCTGACGCTCGGCGCCATGGTCGGCTTCGTGACGCTGTTCGGCATCACGCTGCGCAACTCCATCATGATGATCTCGCACTTCGAGCACCTCGTTGACCGCGAGCGTGTGCCCTGGGGCGCCGAAGCCGCCGTCAAGGGCGCCGGCGACCGCCTGGCGCCGATCCTGATGACGTCGATCGTGACCGCGCTCGGCCTGTTGCCGCTGGCCATCGGCATGAGCGAGCCGGGACGCGAGATCGAAGGCCCGATGGCGCTCGTCATCGTCGGCGGCCTCGCCACCTCGATGGCGCTCAATCTCCTGGTGCTGCCGACGCTCGCCTTGCGCTACGGGCGCTTTGAGCCGCCGAGCGACGCAGGCGTGGCGCCGACCGAGCTGGCGAGCCGCCGCCGCGTCGCTTGAGGCGGCGCTCTAGAGCTGCGTCAGGTAGGCGCGGTTCTCGATCACGTCGTACTCGCACACGGAGCCCGATGACCCGTCGTGCGCGTTCAACACCACCTGCGGATGCTTGAAGCGGGCCGCCCACAGCGCGTTGTGGACGTCCCACAGGTTGACGTGCGCGCTCTTGCGGCCGATCTCGAGGGCGACGGAGGCGGGCTGCGTCCACAGCGGGGCGGCAGCGCCGCCGGTGCCGGTCGTGCCGGGGTCCTGGCTCTGGCAGGCGGCCATGGCGCGCTCGCGGTAGGCCTGGATGAGGGCTTCCTCCGCGCCTTCGCGGTAGAGGCGCTCATGCGCCAGAATCTTGGCTCCAGCCAGAACGGCGAGCACGACGACGAGGGCTCTCATCATGGGCGGATTCTCCCCGCGGAGAACGAGGGACCATCGCTGCGCCGGTCGCCGCCGCGATGGCCCGCTACTGCGTGCCCGGCAGTTTGCCGCGCCATGGTGAAGAAAGGGTTGCCCGGCGTGCCGCTTCGGCTTGTCAGCGGGGGCGCCTTGCGGCTAGAAGCGGCAAACGCCTCATCAAGAGCCTGACGACCCGGGAGGGGAAAAACCCAGATGAAAAAGAAGATTTTGATCACGTGGCCTCTGCCGGAGGCCGTCATGACCCGGGCGCGAGCGTCCTACGACGTTATCGCGCATGGCGACGACCCCAAGATCACCATCGACGAGATGCTGGAGACGGCAAAGTCGGTCGACGCGATTCTGCTGACGCTGAATGAGAAGTGCCGCGCCGACGTCATCGAGCGGATCCCGGACAACATCAAGTGCATTTCGACGTTCTCCATCGGCTTCGACCATATCGACCTCGACGCCTGCAAGGCGCGCTCAATCAAGGTCGGCAACGCGCCCCACGGCGTCACGGTGGCGACCGCCGAGATCGCCATGCTGCTGCTCTTGGGTGCGGCGCGGCGCGCTTCCGAGGGCGAGCACATGATCCGCACGCGCTCCTGGCCCGGCTGGCAGCCCTTGCAGCTCGTCGGCCAGCGCCTCGACGGCAAGAAGCTCGGTATCTACGGCTTCGGCAAGATCGGGCAGGCCTTGGCGCAGCGGGCGCGCGGCTTCGACATGGAGATCCACTACTACGACATCTTCCGCCAGCCGCCGGAGAAGGAGAAGGCGCTGGGTGCGATCTATCATGACAGTCTCGACAGCCTGCTGGCCGTGTCGCAGTTCTTCTCCATCAACGCCCCGCTGACGCCGGAGACGCGCCAGTTCTTCAACAAGGAGACGATCGAGAAGCTGCCCCAAGGCGCCATCGTGGTGAACTCGGCGCGCGGCGACCTGGTCAAGGACGAGGACATGATCGCGGCCTTGAAGTCGGGGCGGCTCGCCTATGCCGGCCTCGACGTGTTCGCGGGCGAGCCGAAGATCAACGAGGGCTACTACGACCTGCCCAACACGTTCCTGTTCCCGCACTTAGGCAGCGCCGCGATCGAGGCGCGCAATCAGATGGGCTTTGAGGCGCTCGACAACATCGATGCGTTCTTTGCCGGCAAGGATATGCCGTTCAAGCTCACCTGAGCCGCGCGACGCCGCAATTGACAAAGGCCCGGCGCGCCACGCCGGGCCCTTTTCGTTTCCGCTCCCGCAATTGCCGGTGGGCCGGCATCCAGCGACCTTGACATGCGTCGGCGCGGCGCGCTTGTTGCCCCTTCCGACGCCGCAAGGCGCCGCCCTCCTTCATTGCGCGGAGGTTTGCGATGGATCATTCCGATGAAAATGCCGTGGTCGAGCGCGACGGCTCGGTGCGGCGCTCCATGTGGATGCGGGGGCTGTTCATGTTCTTGTTCCTCCTGGCGTTCGGCGCCGCCCAGGGGCTGTTGTGGCTGCTGGCCATCGTGCAGTTCTTGTGGCTTTTCTTCTCCGGCGAGGCGAATGCGAATCTCGCCCGCTTCGGCAAATCGCTCTCGCTCTGGCTCGCCGAGCTGGTGGCCTTCGTCACCTGCGCGTCTGAGATGAAGCCGTTTCCGTGGGCGCCGTGGCCCTCGGCGGACTGAGGCGCTGCTCGAGCAAGCGGGCATTGGTGTCCTGCATCTAGCCTCAACGCCCGACAGGGTATTCCGAGACGGGCCAATTTCGGACACCCCAACCTCGCGCACAGCCGAGCTGGAGGGGCTCCCGCAAGGGCGCTTCAGAACCGCCAGGTGAGGCGTCCCTGCACGCCGTTGTCCTGAAGGTCGCTGGCGAGTTGGCCGGAATAAGAACTCCCAGCATGGCGTCGGGCCCAAGCGCGAGGTCGAGGCCGGCCTCGATGAGCGCACTGTTGCGCACGAGCGGTACGCCCGAAATGCCGAAGGGGATGCCCGAAGAAGCAAAGGCAAGCGCAAGTTCGGGCGTGAGCTCGCCGAAGGCGTACTGCCAGGCGACTGAGGCCCGCGGCGTCACCAGCATGCCGGCGACCGGTATCGTCGTCGCGGCGCGCACGCCGAGCGTCGAGTAGCCGACGTTCTGTTCGCTGCCCGGCGTGGTCAGTGCCGCGGTGGGGCCGCTCTCCGTGAATGCATCCGTCCCCACATGCTCATAGGCAATACCTGCGAACGGCTCCACGGCGGAGAACTGGTCGGTAACAATCGGATAGGCCAGCTCAGTAAAGAGCTGGCCCGTGTCGCCGCCGTAGTTCGCGCTCTCACTTTCATAAAAGCCGGGGAAGCTGACTGCGCGCAAAGTATCTATGCTGTGCCAGGTCCAGGCGGCACCGGAGCGCAGCGCGACGGGTCCTATCCTGCCACCGGCATAGCCCGCCAGCAGATAGCTGTTGACGTCCGCGGAGCTGGCGCGGGCCTTCACGTTGATATCCGATTGGATGTAGCCGGTGGCGAGGCCGGCGCGCCAGCCATCGCCGACGCCGGCATCCATTCCGGAGACGAAACCGCCAAGGGTGCGCTGCGCGGTGGCGGCGTTGCCGTTGCCGTCGAATTGGCCCCAGGAGCCGAAGCCGCGGGTCCAGAACGTGAGGCCGTGACCATAGTCCGGCTTGGCGCCGGCATCGAGACCCGCACCGAGAGCCATGCGAGTGCCATTGTCGAATGCGGAAACGGAGGTCGGGCCGCCGGCAGCGAGAGCCACGGCCGGGCCCGCGCCGTTGGAGCCGTAGGAGGCCTGGATCAACCGGCCCAGCATCGCCTCGCGCACGTAGAGCCCCTGATTGACGAGCACGCCCGAGAGGCTCGCATGCACCTCGCCCGACAGCGCGTCGAATGCATGCCGCGCCTGATCGGCGGTCAACGACAAAACGGCATCGTAAATGACGTTGCCGAAGCCGAGCGTCTCGACTGCCCCGCCAGTCGCAATCTCGTTGGGCGTCTCCCCGACGCTAGCGAAGCTGACGCCATTGCGCGCAATCGTCAGGAGCACGTTGTTTGCGTTGTAGCTGAGCGCAGGAGCGAGAAAAATGGACACGAAATCAGACGTCAGTCCGGCGAACGTGCCGGTCACGCCGGCGTCCGCATGGAGAATCGTGTAGGTGGCACCCGGCGTGTAAGTGCCGGTAGCTGCCTCCACTTGCACGGTGCCGCCGGCCAGCGTCGCCGCACCGGTGACGTCGGTGCGGTCGGCCGCCGTCGGCGAGATCTCGACGACATAGACCCCGGGTGCGGCAAACGTCATGTTGCCGCTAACTGTGATCGTGCCGATCGAAAAGCCAGGCGCCAACGTGCCAGCGATCGTTGCCGGACCGATTATGCCGTTTCCTCCAAGAAAGGCCGCGGGCAACGCCACCACCGGCGCCGGCACTACGGCATCGGCGAGCAGCAGCTTTCCGGCGTTAATCGTCGTCCCGCCCGAGTAGGGGTTTACGCCCGTCAGCGTCAGCGTTCCCGCGCCATTCTTGACGAGCGAGCCGGTGCCGGAGATGTTGCCGGCATAGGTCAGCGCGTCGCTACGGTCGAAGACGAACACGCCATTGTCGATCATGTTGCCGGAAATGCTGCCGGTGGTGCCGCCGTTGCCGATCTGCAGCGTGCCGGCGTTGATCGTCGTGCCCCCGCCGAATGTGTTTTCACCGGTGAGGATGAGTGTGCCGGCGCCACTTTTGGTCAGCGTACCAGCCCCGCTGATGACGCCGCCAAATGTGACCGTATCGCTGCGGTTGATCGCAAATACGCCATTGTCGATCACGTTCCCCACGATTGAGCCACTTGTGCCGCCGTTGCCCAGCTGCAAGGTGCCGGCGGTGATCGTCGTGGCGCCGCCATAGGTGTTATCACCCGTCAGCGTCAGCGTGTTGGTGCCAATCTTGGTGAGCGAGCCAGCGCCGCTGATGACGCCGCCATAGGTCGCATCGTCGCTGCGGTTGAAGACGAGCGCACCGTTGTCAAGGACGTCCCCCTGGATCGAGCCGCTCGTGCCGCCGCTCCCGATCTGCAATGTCCCCGCAGTGATTGTCGTTGCCCCCGCGTACGTGTTGTTCCCCGTCAGCGTCAGCGTGTTGGAGCCATTTTTGGTGAGCGTGCCGCTACCGCTCACGACACCGGCATAGGCCTGCGCGTTGCTATGGCTGAACACGAGCGCACCGTTGTCAACGATGTTGCCGGCGATGCTGCCGGTCGTGCCGCCGTTGCCGATCTGCAGCGTTCCCGCGCCAATAGTCGTGGTCCCCGTGTAGGTGTTGTCTCCCGACAGCGTGAATGTGCCGGCACCGGCCTTGGTCAGATTGGTCAATCCTGCCGCGCCATTCTGGATCACGCCCGAGAACGCCGTCGACGTGGCGTCGCCGCCGGTTGTCAGCGTCCTGGCGGCGGCCCCCCCGTTGGTCACCGTGCCGGCGCCGGCGAGCGAGCCGATGATCTCGTCGAAGTTGTTGAGGGCGAGGATAGCGCCGGAGGCGACCGTGTAGGCGCTGGTCTGGGCTAGGGCATTTGTTGCTCCCGCTTGCAGCGTTCCGGCGCTGACAGTAGTCGCGCCCGTGTACGTGTTGGAGCCTGACAGCGTGAGCGTGTTGGTCCCCGCCTGGGTCAACGTGCCCGTGCCACTGACCACACCGCCGTACGTCACCGCAACGCCGGTGCGGTTGAAGACGAGCGCACCGTTGTCGACGATGCTGAGGCCGGCGATGCTGCCCGTGGCGCCGCCGTTGCCGATCTGCAGCGCTCCCGCGCTGATCGTCGTCGCGCCGGTGTAGGTGTTGGCCCCGGTCAAGGTCGTTGTTCCAGTGCCGGCTTGAGTTACGGTCCCCACCCCACTGATAACGCCGCCATAGCTGAGCGCGTTGGCGCGATTGAAGACGAGCGCACTGCTGTCGATGATGCTGAGGCCGGCGACGCTGCCGGTGGTGCCGCCGTTGCCGATCTGCAGCGCTCCCGCGCTGATCGTCGTGGTCCCCGTGTAGGTGTTGTCTCCCGACAGCGTGAATGTGCCGGCACCGGCCTTGGTCAGATTGATCGATCCTGCCGCGCCATTCTGGATCACGCCCGAGAACGCCGTCGACGTGCCGTCGCTGCCGGTTGTGAGGGTTCGGGTGGCGGCGCCCCCGTTGGTCACCGTGCCGGCGCCGGCGAGCGAGCCGATGGTCTCGTTGAAGTTGTTGAGCCCGAGGATGGCGCCGGAGGCGACCGTGAAGGCGCTGCTCGGCGTGAAGGCATTTGTCGCTCCCGCCTGCAGCGTGCCCGCGCTGACGGTCGTCTTGCCCGTGTAGGTGTTGTTTCCCGACAGCGTGAATGTGCCGGTGCCGACCTTGGTCAGGCCGGTCACGCCCACGCCATTCTGGATGTCGCCCGAATACAACGTATTGGTGTTGCCGCCGCCGGTCGTGAGGGTCGCAGCGGCGCCGCCCGAATTGGTCACCGTGCCGGTGCCGGCGAGCGAGCTGATGGTCTGATCGAAGCCGAAGAGATCCAGGAACGAGCTATTGACCAGCGTATATGCGCTCGCGGATGAGAAGGCGTTTTCCGCCCCGGCCCGCAGCGTGCTGCCGTTGGTGCTGATTGTCGTGGCGCCCGAGTAGGTGTTGCTCCCCGTCAGCGTCAGCGTGCCCGTACCGCTCTTGGTCACCGAGCCGGAGCCACTGATTACCCCGCCATAGCTCAGCGTACCGGTGCGGTTGAAGGTGAGCGCGCTGTTGTCGATGATGTCGCCGGCGATCGAGCCGGTGGCGCCATTGCCGATCTGCAGCGTGCCCGCGCTGATGGTGGTGATGCCCGTATAGGTGTTGTCGCCCGTCAGCGTCAGCGTGTTGGTACCAATCTTGGTGAGCGTGCCGCTGCCGCTCACGGAACCGGTATAGGTCTGCGTGTTGCTGCGGTTGAACACGAGCGCAGCGTTGTCGACGATGTCCCCGGTGACGCTGCCGGCGTTTGTAGCGTCGCCGAGCTGCAGCGTCCCGCTACTGATCGTCGTAATGCCGTTATAGATGTTGTTCCCGGTGAGGATCAGAGTACCGCTACCAGCCTGGACAACCGTGCCGTTGCCGCTGATGACGCGGGAATAGGTCAGGTCGTCGCTGTGGTTGAAGACGAGGGCACCTTCGTCGACGATGTTGCGGGCCACGCTGCCCGTGGTGCCGCCGGCGCCGAGCTGCAACGTGCCGGCGCTGATCGTCGTGTCGCCTGTGAAGGTGTTGTCACCCGTCAGCGTCAGCGTATTGTTGGCGCTCTTGGTGAGCGCGCCGTTGCCGCTGACAATGCCGCCAAAAGTGAGGTCGTCGCTTCGGTTGAAAATGAGCGTGCCGCTGTTGGCGATGTTGCCGATGACACTGCCGGTGGTGCTGCCGTTGCCGAGCTGCAATGCCCCCCCGGAGCTGATCGTGGTGCCGCCCGTGTAGGTGTTGTCGCCCGTCAGCGTCAGCGTGTTGGAGCGGTTCTTGGTGAGCGCACCGGTGCCGCTGACAATGCCGCCAAAGGTCAAGTCATCGTTACGGTTGAACTCGAGCGTAGCGTTGTCGACGACGTTGCCCACGATCGATCCGGTGGTGCCGTTGTCGCCGAGCCGCAGCGTGCCTGCGTTGATCGTCGTGCCGCCGGTATACGTGCTGTCGCCCGACAGCGTCAGCCTGCCGGCTCCGGTCTTGGTGAGCGCGCCGCTGCCGCTGACGACCCCGTCATAGTTAAGAGTGTTGCTGCGGTCGATCGCCAGCACGCCGTCGTTGAGCACGTCACCCTGGATCGAGCCACGCGTGCCGCCGTCGCCGAGCTGCAGCGTGCCGGCGCTGATCGTCGTCCCCCCGGTGTAGTTGTCGTTTCTGGTGAGGATCAGCGTACCGCCACCCGTCTCGGTCAGGCCTGCCGTGCCGGCGACGGCCGAGTCGATGGTCGCGCTGCCGCCCGATACGACACTGATCGTGGGCGTGACGCCGCCCAAAGTCAGGGTGTTGCCCGTGACAGTGTAGCCGGTGACATTGAAAATGAGATCATGCGCCGTGATCGCAGCGCCAAGGGTTACCGTGCCGGCGGTCCCTCCGAAGACGGCGTCGTCGAGGGCAGCGTTGCTCCAGTTTTGAAAGGTAATTCCATTGAACCACAAGGCAGTGGATGTTTTCCAGGTGCCCGTGCCCCCGCCGCCCGGAGTGACGCCGTTGGGGGACCACTCCAAAGAACCCGCTGTTGCCCCGGAGACCGACGCCAAGCTCAATGCGAGAGCGGCCGTCATAAACAGGAAACGTCGCCTGGTCCCCTTCAGCAAAATGCGCGGCGCCCCGGACAGGGCATGCCGAAGCAGCCGAGCGGAGACCCGCGCCGTCGCGAAATCAGTCGTCGGGCCTCCTGGCATGAACCAGCCCTCGTGCCCAAATCGCTCCCGACAAATGACGGCGGCCAGCTCGCGATCCGGTCCTGATTTTCAAGGTCCAAGGACGCAAACGCCGGCTAAAGTTGTCGAGGATCGACCCCTTTGAGCTCCAATTCGCACGATGATCCGAACGGGCTTCGTCAGCTGAAGCGCCCGCCTTGGGGTCTTCGCAACTGCCGAATGAGCATGGAAAACGGGCGTCGTCGGCCTCTCAGACGCGAAAATTCAGGCAAACAATGTCCGATAGCGAATCATCTGCTAACAGAAGAATGATCGGCCAAATTTCCTACCAATTCAAAATTCGCAAATCGATGCGATCAGAGAAGCGGGGACCAATTGCGCTAAAGTGCATTTTTCTTCATTGGATAGAGTTGGTTGGCTCCAGTTCTTCTGACATCTAGGAGACCGTTGCGATGACCGAGTTGGGTCATGAACGGGCGCGCAAGTCTCGCGCCCAACGCGGCGGCTTCGCCGCGCACAGCGACGGGGGCTAATTGCGCCCCGCTGCGGCAGGGCCCGCTCCCACCTTCGCCTTGATCGCGACGTCGCCCTGTTTCTCGAAGACGAGCGTCAAAGGCAGCATCTCACCCGCTTTCAGCGGCTGCTTGAGCCCGATCAGCATGACGTGCTTGCCGAGCGGCTTTAATTCCGCCGAGCCGTGCGCCGGGATCTCGATGCCGTCGGCAAGGTGCACCATCTTCATCACGTCGCCGTCCATGCGGCTTTCATGCAGCATGACGGTCTGGGCCGCGTCGGTCTTGACCGCCACGAGCCGGTCGGGCGCATCGCCGCTGTTCGATATCTTCATGTAGGCGGCCGAGTTCGTGGCCTCCCCGATGGAGGCGCGCGCCCACGGATGTTCGATGGAGAGCGGCCCGGCCTTGAAGTCTTCGGCAGCGGCGCTGGCAGCGGTTGCGGCACCGAGCGCAAGGGCCAGCAGGATTTGGCGCGCACTCATCTTTGCGTTCCTCCGAGGTCTTCTTTTGTCTCAGTCCGCCATAGCGCGCTGCGGTTGAGCGCGAGAGAAGAGCAAGTGTCGCAGCGACGATTAACCTTGGGCCGAATGCTCAGGCCGCGAGCCAGCGCGCGGTGCGCAAAAGATGCGCGTCGTCGCGGCGCTTGGCGACGAGCTGCACGCCGATGGGAAGCCCGTCCGCTTGCAACAGTGGCAAGCCGACCGCCGGCATGCCGAGATAGGTCCACAGGCCGTTGAGCACCGGGTTGCCGGTGGAGCCGAAGCCCTCGGGCGCAGGGCCGGTCGCCGCGGGCGTGAGGATCGCGTCATAGCCTGCGAGCGCGCGCACCACCTCGCGATAGGCAGTCTCGCGTGAGGCGAGCGCGCGGATGTAGGCCTGCACGTCGACCTCGAGCCCGGCCTTGAGGCGCGCCC
This sequence comes from uncultured Alphaproteobacteria bacterium, assembly GCA_963728165.1. GTDB lineage: Bacteria > Pseudomonadota > Alphaproteobacteria > Rhizobiales > Hyphomicrobiaceae > Hyphomicrobium_A. Next base: position 227,058 of record CAVSIY010000007.1, read on the forward strand.
TGAGGCCGTCCGAGAGCAGCTCGGGGGCCTGCTGCATGATAGGGGCGTAGTAGTAGGCGTTCTCGGCCAGCTGCACGATCTGCTGCCAGGCGATGGCGTCGGCGAGGACGCCGATCTCGATCTCCGTCACGCGGTCGCCGAGGCTCGCGACGAGGCCGGCGAACGCCGCGTGCAGGCGCGGGTCGGCCAGGTCCCAAGCCGGCGTCCTGACGAAGGCGAAGCGCGGCGCCTCAGCCGGCGTCTGCCGCGCCGTCTCGAAGAGCCCCGGTCCCTCATAGCGATAGCTCACCGCATCGTCGGCCTCGAAGGCCGCCATGCAGCCGGCGAGGAGCGCGAGGTCGTCGACCGAGCGGCCGAAGACGCCGACCGTGTCGAGCGTGTGCGACTGCATCAGCACGCCGGCGCGTGGGATCAGCCCCAGCGTCGGCTTGAAGCCGTAGACGCCGCAGAAGGAGGCGGGCCTGATGACCGAGCCCGCCGTCTGGCTCCCGAGCGCGGCCGGCACCATGCCAGCGGCGACAGCGGCGGCCGAGCCTGCCGAAGAGCCGCCCGGCGTGTGCGCCAGGTTGTGCGGGTTGCGGGTCCTGGCGGGTGTGAGCAGAGCCAGCTCCGTCGTCACCGTCTTGCCGAGGATCACCGCGCCGGCAGCACGCAGGAGCGTGACACAGGCGGCGTCTGACTTGGGCGGCCAGCCTTCGTAAAGGGGGCAGCCGTATCCGGTGAGGAGGTCGGCGGTGTTGAAGATGTCCTTGACGCCGACGGGGACGCCATGCAGCGGCCCCGAGGCTGTGCCGGCTTTGAGCGCCGCGTCGGCGTCGCGCGCCGCAGTCAGCGCCAGCTCGGTGTCGACTTGGGCCCAGGCCTGCACCTCGTCCTCGCGCGCGGCGATGCGCATCAAACAGGCGCGCACCAGGGCCTCCGACGTCGTCTCGCCGGTGCGGATGGCATGCGCCGCGTCCGTGGCCGAGAGCTCTGTGAGATCGGGAGGCTGGCAGCGGCTCATGGGATCGTGCAGCCTTAACGAGAGGATACTCCGCCGGCCCAACCGGGGACGCCGGAGCCCCCACCCTTAACGACGTGGACCGGCCGGCTCAATCCCAGGCGCGGACAGACTTGACGGGCTTTTGCTTTCCTACCTATAGCTCATGGCTTCGCCGACAAAAGTAAGCCCTTAAGGGCCGCCTCTGCTCGGTTCCAACCGGCAGGACGCCCTACGGGCACACATGCGAAAAGCGTAGAGGACGCCTAGGGGACGACCGATGCCCATTGAGAGCCGCCCAGCCGGCCGCCACTTCCTGCAGATTCCGGGGCCGACGCCCATCCCCGAGCGCATTCTCAACGCCATGTCGCGGCAGATGCTCGACCACCGCGGGCCCGAGTTCCAGGAGTTCGGCACTAAGCTCCTGGCCAGCATCAAGACCCTGTTCAAGACGACGCGCCCCGTCGTCATGTTCCCCTCATCCGGCACCGGCGCCTGGGAGGCGAGCCTCGTCAACACGCTGTCGCCGGGCGACCGCATTCTCGTGGTCGAGACGGGACAGTTCGCGGTGCTGTGGCGCAACATGGCCGCCAAGCTCGGCTTGAAGCCGGAGGTGCTGGCGACCGACTGGCACACGGGCGCCGACGCCAACGCGCTCGAGGCGCACCTCAAGCAGGACAAAGGCCACGCCATCAAGGCCGTCTGCATCGTCCACAACGAGACCTCGACGGGCGCGCGCACGCGCATCGACGAGATCCGCAAGGCGCTCGACGCGAGCCGTCATCCCGCCCTTCTGATGGTCGATGCGGTGTCCTCGCTCGCGGCCATGGACTACCGCCACGACGAGTGGGGCGTGGACGTCGCCGTCTCAGGCTCGCAGAAGGGGCTGATGCTGCCGCCGGGCCTGTCGTTCACGGCGATCAGCGACAAGGCGCTCGCCGCGTCGCAAGTCGGCAAAGCTGCCGCGCTCCTACTGGTCGTGGGACGACATGCTGGCGATGAACGCCAACGGCTTCTTTCCTTACACGCCGCCGACCGGGCACCTGTTCGGCCTCGCCGAGGCGATCGCCATGCTGCACGAGGAAGGGCTCGACAACGTGTTCGCGCGCCACGAGCGCCTGGCCGAGGCGGTGCGCCGCGCGGTAAGCGCGTGGGGTCTCGAGATCTGGTGCCGGGAGCCGAGGTCCTACTCGCCGGCGGTGACGGCGGTGACGCTGCCCGACGCCCACAACGCCGACGCCTTCCGCAAGCTCGTGCTCGAAGCCTTCAACATGTCGCTCGGCACCGGCCTCAACAAGCTCGCCGGCAAGGCGTTCCGCATCGGCCACCTCGGCTACACCAACGAGCTGACGATCCTCGGTGCGCTCGCAGGCGTGGAGATGGGGCTCGAGCTTGGTGGCATCCCGCACCAGAAGGGCGGGGTGGGCGCCGCGATGACCTATCTCACGGAGACGGCGCGGCCCGCCACGGCGCAGGCCGCCTGAGCCCCCGGGGGGGCAGACGCTCGCGGTCTGAGATCGGGCACATGTCGCAATATGGATTGGGTCAGACCTGCACGGTCTGACCCATTTTGCTACGCACGAGCGCTTGCTAGCGCGAGAAGGCGGAGAACCCGGCCGAGGCCAGCTCGATCTGGCAGCGCTTGCCGAGCTGCATGAACTTGGAGGCGACGCAGCGCTTCACCTTGGCCATGGTGGGGGAGCGGCCGATGCACAGGCGGCGCACGTCACTCTCGCACGCTGCACGCATCGACGGGGTGACTTCCGGCGGCAGCTTCAACTCCGCGGCTAGGACCGTTGAGGCTGCCATGGGGGCCGCGATGGGGGCTGCCGAGAGAGCGGCACACAAGATAAGGACGCGTGATCTCTTCATGAGTTCCCTCTGAAATCATTCCCTGATCGAGGCGGGGGTGACCACGCCCATCAAGCGGAAAGATGGCGGCGACCCGCCTGCGACAGGTCACCACACGTACAACAGAGAGGAGCAAGAGCTGTGCCGGGAGCGCCGGCGGGCGCGGTTTACGCTAATGCGCCTGGCTCAGACGCCGGATTTTTCGTCGGTGTCCGGCTTACTGAACGGGGCGAGGGCCTCGGCTACGCGGACACTGTCGACGTCGTCCTTGTGGATTACGTCGCTGGCCCCGTCGGCGAGCAGACCCGAGCGCCGCGCATGCGTGACCTGCCCGCTGACGATGATGATGGGACCGTCGTAGCCGGCGTTGCGCAACAGCGGGATCGCCTGCGAGGCGGTGGCCGAGGGCTTCAGGATGTCATCGAGAAAGATCACGCAGGGCTTCAGCTCGATGACGCGGTCGACGGCGTCCCCGAGCGTGGAGGCCCAGCGGATCTGCGTCTCGTATCCGAACAGCACGCGCAGCGTGGCGCTGAGGCGCTCTGCATCGTGGGCCTCGTCCTCGACGATCAGGATGTCACGAAACTTGCCGAGCTTCGTGCGCGCACGTACGAGCTCGCTTTTCTTTGCGAGATGGTTGCCGCCACACGAGATGAATCCTGAGGCCATCCTCGTTGGTCCGTTTCCTGTGCCCAAAGAGCAGTCTTTTGATTGGAAAAACCACACTGGCGGGCGTGCCGGCTCGGACAGCACCTGCTTATTCAGTGTGCGCCACTAATGCTCAAAGGGCAATTTGCTTGGGCCAGCGAATTCTGAATGTCGTTCCTCGCCGCTCGGCCGGATCTGAGGATAGCGTAATCTCACCAGCGGCCGCATCCACCATTTTCTGTACGATGGCGAGCCCCATGCCCTCGCCCCCGTTGGCGAGCGTCCTGAATGGCAGAAAGATGCTGGCGTGATGCTCGGGCGCGATGCCGGGCCCGTCGTCCTCGATCGTGAACTCGACCGTGCCGCCGGCGTCGGCACACGCGATAAGGAGATGGCCCTTGTCGCGATCGTGGTGCTTGACGGTGTTGTCGATCAGGTTGCGCAGGGTGAGGTCGAGGGGCGCGACGAGCGTATTCAGGGTCGGCCAGGTGCCGCGAATGGCCACCTCGATCCCGCCCAGCGGCAGCGAACGCACGATTTCCGTCACCAGAGCCAAGGTGTCGACGCTCTCGATCGCCTCTTGGCTGAGGCCGGCGCTCGAGTAATGCAGCAGCGCGGAGAGCATATAGGACAGCCGCGCCGTCTGGCGCCGCAGCTCGCCCAATTTTCCCCGCGCGGTTTCCGTGTCGCTGGCGCCGATAGCGGTTTCGATCTCGTCGGCCATGTAGCGCAAGGCGCGCATGGGTGCCTTCAGGTCGTGGGTGACGATCGCGGCGAACTGCTCCAGGTTGCTGTTCGCCACGGTGAGCTCGGCGTTGGCGCGCGCCAGCTCCTCCGACTTGGCGTAGGACTCCGCCTCCGCGATCAGGCGGGCGCGGACCTGGCGGCTGAGCTCCATCTCCAGGTTCGTATTCACGCCGGTGGGCGCGATGACCATCATGTAGGGCTCGTCGATCTCGAATGAATAGAAGATCAGGTGGAAACGCGGGCCGGCGCCTGCCGCCGTGATGGTCGCCACGTTGGGGACGCGCAGCATGCGGTCGGGAAGGCCTCTGAGCGCTTTGATGTCGTCTTCCAGACCGACGACGGGCAGCACGCTTTGCCCGATCGGCGCGCCGACCTCGACGAAATCCGCGAGGCTGCCGTGGCGCCTGCGCACGACGAGCTCCTCGTCGAGCCAGACGAGGCCGTAGACGCTGCGCTCCGCCAGCAGCTCCGCGGCGTGCAGGAGGGCGCGCGCCACTGGGCGGTCGAGCTCAGAGTCCGCGGCGGCGGATGGCATCGGCGGCTCCAAGGAAGGCTTCCTTGACGTTCTCGCCCGTCTTGGCGCTGGTGCGCATGATCGGGATCGAGGAATGAACCAGCGCCGACGGTAGCTCGGCCGTTGCGCCGGTGAGGTCGGACTTGTTGACGAGAAAGCCGCAATAGCGGCCCGGCATGGCGCTCATGAAGCTGCGCCCCAGATGCAGCATCGTCTCGAGCGACGCACGCCGGGTGACGTCGCCGACGATCAAGGCGCCGGCCGCGTGCTTGATATAAATGTGCGACAGAATGCTGTCGCCGAAATTGCCGTCGGTATCCCAGACGATGAACTTGGCACCCGCGCCCGGCAGCGGGCCGAGCCCGGCCTCGATCTCGTAGCTGTAGACGTCGACGCCGAGCGTGGGCTTGTAATCGGATTCGAAGCGGTCGAACACGAGCCGGCGGGCAATCGACGACTTGCCGACGCCGATCTCACCCAGCAGCATGATCTTGCGCGCCATCATGGCGGCCCTTCGCTCGCAAAGCCGATCTCGAACTCGACGCGGCGATTGGGGCTTGCGTCGCCCGCGAACGAGCTCAAGCCCGCGCTGTCGTTGCGGCCGACCGCGACGAGGCGCGCGGTGGGAATGCCGCGGCTCGCAAGGTCGGCCATCACCTTTTGGGCGCGCGCCTGCGAAAGCGGCGTGTTGCGCTCCTCGCCGCCCTTCTCATCCGTGTAGCCGACCACCCGCACGAGAACGTCCGTGTCCTTGACGAGCTGCGCCAGCTCGTCGAGCGCGGCACTGGCAGCCTGCGGATCGCGGTAATCGGTATCCTTTGCAAAGAAGAGAGCGTGGGTGCGGATCCACATCTCGAGGCGCGCGCGCGGGGATGGCGCTACCGCGCGGGCGATCTCGCTGCGCACGGTGGAAAGGTCGGCGCGGCGCGCGCTCTCCGCCTGCGAAGCGGTCTCGGCGATGGCGGTGCGCAAGCCGCCGAGGCCAGCCTGGGTGTCGGCGTTGGCCTTGGCGAGCTGTGCCGCGAGCGACTTGAGCTCGCCATGCAGGCTCGCGTCAGCCTCTTTCAGCGCGCTCGCGAGGCCGGCCACGCGGTCATTCAGGGCAGTCTCGGCCTTGGCGCTCTCCGAGCGCGCGCGCGCGAGGTCGGCCTGCAACACTGCGATGTCGGTGCGCGCCTGATCGAGCCCGCTCGGCAGTGCCGTGGTGCGATCGACGATCTGCGAGGCGGGGAGCGCCTCGCGCAAACGGCGCAAGCCATCTTGCCCGGCCTCGGTGGTGGGAACGAGCCCCGCCAAGGCGACGTCGCGTCCGCGGTGCGCCACGTCGGCGTGCACGGGATAGCCGGCGAGCGCCGGCGCGCCGGCGAGAGCCTCGGCCGCGATCGCGCGGACCCGCGCGGTCTGGTAGCCGGAGTAGGCGCTCCACCCCGCCCATCCCGCCAAAGCCAGGCCGATCGCCCAGACGACGACCACCGCCGGCGACAGACCCGTGCGGCGGCGCATGAGCTTGGCATGCTGCGCGCCGATGGCGTCCTCGAGGCTCGCTGCGAGATCGCCGAGCAGGCGGTTGACGGCTCGGCTCGGCACGTTGGGGTCGGTCCCGCCGTTGAACAGCGCGCGCAGCCGCTCGATCGTTCCGAGGTACTGCTCGTCGATGATCTGCTCGACGCTCTCCGGTGCGACGCCGCGGCACTTGGCAGCCAGGAGATGCGTCGGCGAGGCCCTGAGATAGATCAGCGAGGTGCCGAGATCGATGCGCCGCAGCGCGGCTTTGTCCGCGTCGAAGGCCTCGGTCACCACCTCGTTGATGGCGGTCAGGATGCCGCTGACGCGCTGGTCGTGCGGGGTGGGGCCGTTGATCGCCGGCCAATGCCCGAGGAGCTCGCCCAATCCGCGCCGAATGAGGTAGAGCTCCTCCACCACGAGCTTCTGGCCTTCGACGAAGGCGAGCTCGACGACGGGGCGCCCCGTCAGCAGGCTGCGCAGGCGCAGCATGAAGCGGTTCGATTCGAGTCGACGGTTGATCTCGTCCATCAGGTCCCGGATGGCGCTGACCACGTAGGCCTTCACCATGCGCCCGAGCGACGGATAGAGCGCCTCGGCGAGCTCGTCCTGGCTGCCGCGGATCTCGGTCTTGATGGTCTGCACGATCAGCGGCGCAATGGCGCTCGCAACCTCGGAGTGCCGCTCGATCTCGGCCTGCGACAGCGCCTCGTCGAGAACCGAGGCGACGCTCGTCGTGAAGCGCTCCCTCGTTCCGGCGCGCTCGAACACGATATCCATGCGGCGGTTGAGATCGGAGAGCGCCTGGCTCTCTTTCTCAAACAGCAGCTCCTTCAATCGGTTGACGTCTTGGGACATCGGCCGCCTCTCGCGGTCTACTCGGTACCGTCTCCGGCCACTCTAGCCTTTGGCAAGGCCGCGGATGCGCTGGCGCAGCTCGGCAACGCCTTGCGACAGCTTCTCGAAGGCCGCGTGCTGCCCCGCGGCCGTTTCCGCCCCGACCGCCTCGAAGCGCGCTGCGAGCGCCTCAAGACCATGCGTGATCTCTGCCTCCAATTCCTTGAGCCGCGCCTCGAGCACGTCGATGCGAGCGTCGCTCCGGCGCAAGATTTCGCCCACGAGCAGCTCGCGGACTTGCTCCATCTCGTCGTCGGCGGACAAAGCCGCCGCGCTGTCTCCCAACTGCGTTGTGGTGGTCATGCTCGTTCAGAACCCGGTCGGACTTCGGTTGGCTTTCGGCTTGTTTTGCACTTGGCTGCGCGGCGCAAACCCCTCACGCCGCGAGGCCTCAAAGATACACAAGGCTGGCACCAGACGCATGCGGATCTTTCCGCTCTGGTGCCTATTTCTCGCGAGCAAGGCGCGCTCAGACGATCGCGGCTCCGGCGCGCGCGTGCTCGCCCAGCAGCATGGCGCGAAACGCCATGTAGCTCGCGTTGATGCGTTGCGCGTGGCCGTCCGAGGCGGCGACATGCGCCACCACGGCGTCGGCGACGCGAGGGATCGCGCGGCGCAGCTCGTGTGCCAGGGGCCAGGTCCGCTCCGCTGACAGCTGCGGCGAGAGGAGGCGGCGGTGCGCCTCGTCCTCGGCGAGTGCCAGCTGCAGCTCGGCCGCGGCGGCGGCGGTGAAGATCGCCTGATCGGTCGCGCCGAGGCTGTCCCAAAAGGCGCGGGCCATGCCGAGCGACAGCGCCGACCCGTGCGTGTTGATGCTGGTGCCGACGGCAAAGGGGGCGACGGCCGGCAGGCCGAGCGCATGACTGGCAAGCGCCCCGCCCCATTCGGCCGCGAGGATGTCGCCCTTCGCCATGGCGTCGGCTACGTCGGCGGCTGCGACGGCTGCCGGCTCCAGCCCGAAGCCGCGCACGACGTCGCGGGCCAATCCCCTCACCGCGACCTTCTTGCCGGCAAGCTCGTTCATCGCCTCGATGCGTCGCGTGGCCAGAAACGAGGTGGCATCGCCGCAGTGGCCGGCGAGCAGGGCCTTGATGCCGAGGTCGCCGGCGAGCTCGTCCCACAGCGTCTGCCCGCCGCCGACCAGCATCCAAGCGGTGAGGTGGCGAGCGGCGATGGCGCGGTCTCCGGGAAGACCGGCGAAATAGGCGAGCGCGCGGTGCGCGTCGAGATGGTCGTGCTCGCTGGCGTGATAGAGATCGGCGTCGCCGGCGCGCACGGCGGCGAGACCGTTGCCCTTATCGGGCGCGAGGACGATACGATAGCGGCCGTCGCTCATGGCGGCGATGCGCTGGCCCAGCCGGCGCGCCTGGTCGGCGGGACCCGAGACGCCGTCGGGGCAGGCGACGGCAAGCCGCAACTCACGCAGGCCTTTGGCGACGGCGGGTGCTGCAAGGGCGCCCTTCACCGTCGTCTGCCGGGTTGCGGCCTCGGCCGCAGCAGCGCTCGCCGCGGTCGCGGCGGCAGCCGCGGCGCCGGTCGTCTTCAAGAATGCGCGCCGGTCCATCGCCACCCCCCCTTGCAGACTTTCCAAGTTACCAAGCGGTATCAAAGCCCATTGGCGCGGCGTTGACAACGCCGTGGCGGGGCGTTGCGGCAACAGCGGCTCCGATTTCGGGGCTCAGCGCATGCGGGAGAGCAAGTAGTTGATGACCCGGACGAAATTCTGAGGCGCCAGGTAGCCCGGGACGCGGCTCACCTCGTGTCCGTTACGAAAGAGGACGGTGGTCGGCAGCACGTCTATGGGCCGCTCGAAGGCAAGCTGGCGCGCTTGGGCCGCCTTGAGATCGAGAAAGTACATGGGAACCTCGCGCGCCCGAGTGGAGGCCTCGTAGGCGGGGAGCACGTCGCGGCGGAAGAGGCGGCAGTAGAAGCAGCCCGGCGCCTCGATGACGACCAGCGCCATGAGTGGGTGGTGATTGGGCTCGGTATCCGGGTGCTGCGACGCGCGCCCGACGGTCGGCGTGGCAAGTGCGAGAAGACCGGTCAAGGCAAGTCGGAGATGACGCAGCATGCGGCCCGGGCACTGGCGGCGGGTTCAGGGGGGAGCCGGCACCTTAGTCGACGCGCGCGCCGCGCCGCGGCTTGAGTGAAGCCGTGGTTAACCGCTGTCCCGAATTGAGAGGCAGGCGTCAGGACTTGGCGCAGTGGACGGCGACCGTCTTGAAGTCTCCCCCAAGATTGACGGTGCCGCCTTGCCCGAGCACGCCGGAGAAGGCCTGGTTGAGCTTCTGGGCGTCGCTGTCCTCGTCATTGGTCGGCTCGTGCACGACCGCGGCGCAGCCTGGAGGCGCGCCGGCCCCAAGCTTGACGGGCGTGCCCTCGGCGAGGTCGAAGGCGATGAAGTAGCTCGGATCATAGACGGAGAACGAGAACTCTCCTGTATCGGCGCTGATCGGCTGCTGCAGCGGCAGCGTGAAGTGCAAGGTGAGAATGCCCTTGTCGGTATGCTCCAGCCAGTAGTTCACCGGGGGTTTGAACTTCCGATCGTCCTTTCCGAGCTTGGCGTAGGTGAAATAGTCGAACTCCTTGAGACCGTCGACATTGACCTGGGCGAGCTCGGCCAGCTCCTGCCGGTCGTATTTGCCGTCGTGGTTCTTATCGAGGCCTTCGATGGCCTGGGCCGTGTAGAACTCGTCGAAGGTCCACGCTTCCTGCAGCCCGGTGATCGCCCCCTTCTCATAGAGGACGATGGCCTTGACGCTCACCCACACGTGCGGGTGGGCGCTGGCGCCGGACGACAGCAATGTGAGCGAGGCCAGAGCCAGCCCGATGAGATTGGCAGCGCGCAAGATGAGATCCCCCTCAAAGAGAAGTCTTGGCCTTGGCTCGATGCAGCAGGAAGTAGGCGGTTGCGTGGTGGGCCGGCCGGCCCTAGGGTGCGCGGCCCGGATATTATCACAATTCGGCGCGGCGTAAATCGGGGTCTTTCGAGCACGGGCTCTAAAGGAGCGGTGCGCAAGCTTGAGCGAAGGAGCGGGCATGGCGTGCAGGATTATACGGGGCTGGCTTCTGGTCGCCGTCCTCGTCGGAGCGGGGGCGCCAGCGGTCGCGGCGGACGCCGGCAAGGCCGACCTCAAGGTGGTCGCCACGATCAAGCCCATCCATTCCCTCCTCACCCAGCTGATGGATGGGATCGGCACGCCGACGCTGCTCGTCGAAGGGTCGGCCTCTCCGCACGCCTTCGCTCTGAAGCCTTCGGGCATACGCGCGATCGACTCCGCCGACGTGTTCGTGCGGGTCTCCGAGAGCCTCGAGCCGTTCACGGGCAAATTGGTGCGCGCGCTGCCGGACAGCGTGCGTCTGGTGACGCTCGCGGACGCACCCGGTGTGAAGCTGCTCGATCGCAGGACGAGCGGCAGCTTCGAGCCGCACGTTCATCCGGCCGGGGCGCACGTCGCCCTCACCGACGGCGCGCATGAGGAGAGCGACGATCACGCCGGCAAGGACGGCCATATTTGGCTCGATCCCGACAACGCCAAGGCGATCGTGTCCTATCTGGCCAAAGTGCTGGCCGAGCGCGCGCCGGCGGCGGCCGACAAGCTCGAAGCGAATGCGCGCCGCCTCAATGCGCGCATCGACACCCTAACTGCCGACATCGAGGCCGAGGTGGACCCACTCAAGGACAAGCCCTTCGTCGTCTTTCACGATGCCTACCAGTATTTCGAAAACCGATTTGGTCTTGATGCCGTGGGCGCCATCACTTTGAGCCCCGATGTGCAGCCGAGCGCCAAGCGGCTGACGGAGCTGCGCCGCAAGATCAAGTCGCTCGGCGCGGTGTGCGTGTTCGCCGAGCCCCAGTTCCAGCCCAACCTCGTGGCCGCGGTCACCGAGGGGACAAGAGCGCGCTCGGGCACGCTCGATCCGGAGGGGAGCACGCTGGCGCCGGGCGCCGATCTCTACTTCGAGCTGATGCACAAGCTGGCGGCCGGGCTCAAAGCCTGCCTCGGCGCATCGTCGTAGATCCTCGCCGTCGCCGTCTCGGCTCAAATGAAAAGGGCAGCGGATCTGCCGCTGCCCAATCCGTCATTAAGCTGGTGCTTTGGCCGCCTAGAGAGCTGCGCTCTTGGGAGCGTCGGGCGATGCGGCGCGCTTGGCGTCCTCGGCGGCTTTCTTGGCAGCGTCTGCTGCCTTGCGTGCAGCCTCGGCTGCCTTCACTGCCGCGGCTGCCGCTTTCTTGGCTGCCTCAACTGCGCTCATGGCACTGGTCGCAGCCGGTGTGCTCGATACCTTTTTGGTGTCGGCCTTGACGCTCGCCGCAGGCTTGGGCTCAGGCGTGCGGGCTGCCGTCAGCATCTTGACGGGCTTCTCAGCCTTCTTCTCGGCAGCCTTGTCCTCGACCTTGGCGGGTTTCTTCGCATCGGCCTTCGCGGGTTTCTTTTCGTCGGGCGCGCGGTTTGCAGGTTCCATGCGCACGGCCGCCGTCTGCGCGTCGCGCACCGATTCCGGCAGCGGTGGCAGATGGCGAATGGTGTGGCGCGCCGAGCTTTCCTGATACGCGGCCGGCTGTAGCGGTTGGGGCACGTCGTTGTAGGTGGTGGTGGGCACTTCGTGGGTCGAGGCATCCTCGTAGGAGGCCACCGACTGGTCGGAGAAGCGCTCCCAGGTGACGGTCACGCGCATCCCGACCGGAACGCGCGGGTAAAGATCGAGCACGTCCTCGTTGGTCATGCGGATGCAACCCTGGGAGACCGCCTTGCCGATGGTCCAGGGCGCGTCCGTGCCGTGAATGCGGTAGGCGCTGGCGCCGAGGTACATGGCGCGCACGCCGAGCGGGTTCATGGGATGGCCGCCAGGAACCCAGTGCGGCAGCTTGGGATTTTCCTGCAGCATTTCCGGCGTGGGGCGCCAGGACGGGTTGATCTTCTTGGCGGAGATTTTCGTCGTGCCCTGCCAGCGGCTCTTATCGCGCGGCACCGCGATCGGGTAGCTGATCGCCTGCCCCTTCTTGGTGATGAGATAGAGGCGGCGGTCACCGAAGCTGACGATGATCTGGTCGGGCGTGTATTTCGGGTTGAAGCTCACCGTCTGGCGCTGGCCACCCCATTCCGAGCTGCCGCCCCACAGGAAATCGATCAGGCTCTGGGCCTGAGCGGCGGTCGGGGCGAGGAGGGAAACAGCGGCGAGACCTGCAAAGACGAAGGAACTCACAAGGCTGCGGAGGGGCATATTGGAGGGGCTCCAATCGTTTAGCTCGTAGCTCGTGGTCGAGCTTGCGGGATCAAGGTGAATGCAGCGTATATAGCAGTCCCATTTTTTTGCGGCAGAGCATGGGGGACACACCCGGAACAGGAACGTCCCCGCGCGAGCGTTTTCGCGAATTTTTGGCTCCGTGGTCCATTTGAGTGGCAGTTATCCGCCTGTTCGGCTTGGTGATTTTCTTCTGCACAGGGTTTTCCTGGAACGCTGGATGGCCTCCTGCAAGCGCCTCCGGCTTCGCCTTGGTGCGGGCGCCTGGGTTGAGCGCTTGGAACATTTGATCTTCGTTTGTTCGCTTTTTGGGCTTGACCTCCAGCGCGAAGCTTCATAGAACATAAAAAGAACATCGGGGCGCCCCGAGCCCCGCTGTCTCAGAGCTGTTGCGAGAGCGTTCCCCGTGGACCAGGCGGCCCCATCCCCCATCCCGTCCGCCCGTCTACAGCGGATCTCGCGGCCAGAGCCAAGTTCGCGTTTGCGTAGAGTGCGGCTCTGGCCTTCTTCCCCGAGCCGGAACGGCGAGTCCCTCCTCGCCGTTCCGGAGGGGGCCAATCCGCAATGGATTGCTCCGCAAGGGAGCAAAGCGGCGCTGCTTGCCGGCTTGCGCGCGCGCATTGCCGGGCTCGAGCGCCCTCCGCAAACTTCCTTTGAGCCTATCGCCGCTACGGCGCACGCGTGGACGCTGGGCGCGCCCGAGATCGACCGCCGCCTCGTCGGCGGTCTCGATAGTGGCGCTCTGCACGAGGTGAAGGGCGAAGGGGGCGGCACGGCAGCGGGTGACTGGGTGGCGGCGTTGGGCTTCGCGCTGCGGCTGGCGCTGCGGCGCGTCGATGCGCTTCTGTCCCGCTCTGGCGCCGCGCGTGCGCACCTCCTCTGGTGCTGGCCGTCCGTCCTCGCCCGCGAGCTCGGCCGCCCTTATGGGCAAGGCCTCACCGGTCTTGGCCTTGATCCGTCCTCTTGCCTGTTCGTGGAGACGGCGCGCGCGTGTGAAACGCTGTGGGCCATGGAGGAGGGTTTGAAATCGCAAAGCCTGGCGCTGGTCATCGGCGTCGTGCCCGACCTGGCGCTGACGCCGGCGCGCCGCTTGAGCCTCGCCGCCGCGGGCCATAGCACGCCGTGCCTCATTATCACCGATCCGCGCGCACCCGCCGCCGGCTCCACCGCCACCCGCTGGCGCGTGGAGCAGCGCTTGAGCATGGCCCATCCCCTCGAGGCAGGCGCTCCCGGCGCCCCCCGCTACGCCGTCGCGCTCGAGCGCTGCCGCGAGGGCGCGCATACGAGGAAGGCTTCGTCGCTGCTTCTGGAATGGTCCGATGAGACGCATCGTTTCCGTGTGGCTTCCCGCCTGGCCGATCGAGCGCATGGCCCGCGCAGAGCCGGCCTTGGTGCCGGATGAGGCGCCGCTCGCGCTCGTCCAATCGGGCAGCCACGGCATCCGCATCACCGCCGTCAACGCGAGAGCGGCGGCAGACGGCGTGCGCGTGGGCCAGGCGCTCGCGGATGCGCGCGCTGGCCTGCCTGCGCTCATGTCGCGTCCGGCCGAGCCGCGCCGCGACCGCTTAGCGCTGTTGCGGCTTGCGCGCTGGTGCGGCCGCTATGGTCCGGGTCGCCATGCCGACGGGGAGGACGGGCTGTGGATCGAGGTGACGGGCGTCGCCCATCTCTACGGGGGAGAGGAGCGTCTCGTCGAGGATCTCTGCGCTAAGCTTGCGCGCTTGCGCCTGACGGCGCGGGTCGGTCTTGCCGATACGCTGGGGGCTGCGCACGCGCTCGCCCGCTTCGCGCCGTCGTCCGCCGCCATCGCGCCGGCGGGTGCAACGGAAGCGCGGCTTGCTCCTCTCCCGGTCGAGGCCTTGCGGCTCGATGCCAAAACCGTGCTGCTCTTGAAGCGGCTGGGCCTCCGCCGCATCGGCCAGCTCTATGCCCTGCCGCGCGCCGCGCTGCAGCGCCGCTTCCGCTCCGCCGATGCGGCCGAGGCCGTGCTTTGCCGTCTCGACCAGGCTTTGGGCGTGCGCGCCGAGCCCCGCCGGCCGCTCGCCGAGCCGCCGGCTCTTTTCGTAGAGCGCGCGTTCGCCGATCCGCTCGTCTCGGCCCAGGGCCTCGAGGCGGAGACGGCGCGGCTCGCACAAGAGCTATGCAAAAGCCTCGATGCACGCAATCTGGGAGCCCGCCGCATCTGCCTCGCGCTTTATCGCGCCGACGGCACGGTGGCGGAAGCGCGCGCTGGCTTAAGCTTTCCCTGCCGTAGCCCTGAGCATCTTATGGCGCTTTTGCAAGAGAAGCTCGGCGCGCTCGATGCCGGCTTCGGGGTCGATGCGCTCGTCCTCTCCGCTTTGCACGTGGAGGGCCGCGACGCCGAGCAGGCAGCACTGGGGTCCCGGCTCGGCGTTACGGCAGCCGCCGATCCGGCACATCTCATCGATCGTCTCACCAACCGCTTGGGGGCTGCGCGCGTGCTGCGCTTGGAGCCGCGGGCGAGCCATATCCCTGAGCGCGCCGAGACAGCGAGACCTGCGCTCCACGCTCGTAGCGCATCGCCGCGCATTGAGGTCGCGCCGAGGTCGGGACCGTCGCGGCCGCCTTTTCTGCTCGCGCTGCCAGAGCCGATCGACGTCATCGCCGAGGTTCCCGAAGGGCCGCCCGCCCGCTTCACCTGGCGCCGTGTCGAGCGTCGCGTTGCGCGCGCGCAAGGCCCGGAGCGCATTGCGCCCGAGTGGTGGCGCGAGATCGGGAAGAAGACTGGTACCAAGACGGGCCGCACGCGCGACTACTACCGTCTCGAGGACGAAAGCGGGACCGGCTACTGGGTGTTCCGCCAGGGGCTTTACGGGGGCGAGGAGGAGCAGCCCACCTGGTTCCTGCACGGGCTCTATGGGTGAGGGGAGGTGAGAGCCATGCCGCGATACGCCGAGCTGCAGGTGACGACCAACTTCTCGTTTCTGCGCGGGGCCTCGCATGGCGAGGAGCTCATCGCGCAGGCGAAAGCTTTGGGGCTCGAAGCGCTCGCCGTCACCGACCGCAACACGCTTGCAGGCGTCGTGCGCGCGCACGTTGCGGCCAAGGAGGTGGGCCTCAAGCTCATCGTCGGCGCGCGGCTCGATTTGCAGGACGGCCCAAGCTTGCTGTGCCTGCCGCGCGACCGGGCGGCTTACGGCCGTCTGTCGCGTTTGCTGTCGCTTGGCCAGATGCGCGCCAAGAAAGGCGAGTGCTCGCTCTGTCTCGACGACGTTGCAGAGCACGCTGAAGGCCAGATCTTCATCGCGCTTCCTCCTGACGATTGGAATTGGCGGGAGGCTCACGGCATCGATGCGCAAGCCCCCCGCAGTGCCAAGATCATTCCGTTCGCATCCCGGACGAGCCAGACACCTTTGGGCAAACGAGAGGTGGAGCCTTCCAATTTGGTTCCCTCCCCCCTTGCGGGGGAGGGACAGGGTGGGGGGTGTGCACAAAGTCAAACGTTAGAGCACCACCCCCTCCCCGACCCTCCCCCATCAAGGGGGAGGGAGAAGAAGGAAGGCCCTTCCTCATCAATGTGGAGGGAAGGAAAAATTGAAAGCGGGTCTCCGGCGCGACGGGGGAGGGGACGAAAAAATAAAAGCTCAAACCCTGTTCTGAAGCAGCAAGGCTTCGAAGCGGAGTTGCGTCGCGTGAAGGCGGCGGTGGGGGAGAGCCCGCTCTATCTGGCGGCGAGCCACGCCTACCGCGGCGACGACCGCGCGCGCATCGCTGGCCTCGGGCGCCTCGCGGAGCGTTGCGCCACGCCGCTCGTCGCCACCGGCGACGTGCTCTATCACGCGGCCCACCGCCGTCCGCTGCAAGATGTTCTGAGCTGCGTGCGCGAGGGCACCACCATGGCGCAAGCCGGCTTCAAGCTCGAGGCCAACGCCGAGCGCCACCTCAAAGCTCCGCGTGAGATGGCGCGCCTGTTCAAGGGCTACGAGGCGGCGATCGCGCGCACGCTTAAGATCGCGCAAGCCTGCCGCTTCTCGCTGGATGAGCTCGTCTACGAGTACCCCGACGAGCCCACGCCGCCGGGCAAAAGCCCACAGGCGCATCTGGAAGACCTCACCTGGGAGGGTGCCGGCTGGCGCTTCCCCGAGGGCATTCCTGAGAAGGTAAAGGCGCTGATCGAGCGCGAGCTTAAGCTGATCGGGGAACTCAACTACGCGCCGTATTTCTTGACCGTGCACGACATCGTCCACTTTGCGCGCTCACAGGACATCCTGTGCCAGGGGCGCGGCTCGGCCGCCAACTCCGCCGTCTGCTACTGCCTCGCCATCACGGCGGTGAACCCCACCGAGATCGATCTGTTGTTCGAGCGCTTCGTCTCGCCCGAGCGCCGCGAGCCGCCCGACATCGACGTCGACTTCGAGCACGAGCGGCGCGAGGAGGTGATCCAGTACATCTACGCGCGCTACGGCCGCGACCGCGCCGGGCTCGCCGCCACCGTCATTAGCTATCGCGCGCGCTCGGCCGTGCGCGACGTCGGCAAGGCGATGGGGCTGTCGGAGGATACGGTGTCGGCGCTCGCCGGCATGGTGTGGGGCACGAGGTCGGGCGGCGTGCTGCCGGAAAAGCACGTGCGCGAGGCTGGCCTCGATCCGACCGATCCCCTCCTCGCGACCGTGCTCGAGCTTACCCAAGAATTGATGGGCTTTCCGCGGCATCTGTCGCAGCACGTCGGTGGCTTCGTGCTGACGCGCGGGCCCCTCGTGGAGGTCGTGCCCGTCGGTAACGCCGCGATGGAGGACCGCACCTTCATCGAGTGGGACAAGGACGACATCGCAGCCCTCGGGCTCTTGAAGGTCGACGTGCTGGCGCTCGGCATGCTCACCTGCATCCGCAAGGCCTTCGATCTCATCGGGCAGCACCACGACCGGCCGCTGACGCTCGCTGCGATCCCGCGCGAGGATGCCGCCGTCTACGACATGCTGTGTAGAGCCAACTCAATCGGCGTGTTCCAGGTGGAAAGCCGCGCGCAGATGAACATGCTGCCGCGCTTGAAGCCGCGCACCTTCTATGACCTCGTCATCGAGGTGGCGATCGTGCGCCCAGGGCCCATCCAGGGCGACATGGTGCACCCCTATCTGCGCCGCCGCTCCGGCGTGGAGCGCGAGCAGTACCCCTCGCCCGCGCCAGAGCACGGGCCTTCTGACGAGCTCAAAGTCATTCTCGGCAAGACCAAGGGCGTGCCGCTGTTCCAGGAGCAGGCGATGCGCATCGCGCTCGTTGCCGCCAAGTTCTCCGACGCCGAGGTGAACGAGTTGCGCAAGGCCATGGCGACTTTCCGCCGCCGCGGCACCATCGGGCTTCTCGAGGAGAAGATGGTCTCGAGCATGGTGGCGCGCGGCTACGCGCAGGACTTCGCGCAGCGCTGCTTCAACCAGATCAAGGGCTTCGGCGAATATGGATTCCCCGAGAGCCACGCGGCGAGCTTCGCCCACCTCGTCTACGTCTCGGCGTGGATCAAGTGCCACTATCCGGCGGCGTTCGCGGCAGCGCTTCTGAACTCGCAGCCCATGGGCTTTTACGCAGCCGCGCAGATCGTGCGCGATGCAAGAGAGCACGGGGTGGAAGCGCGCTCAGCCGACGTGAACCTCTCCGACTGGGACTGCACGCTGGAATCTCCCTCTCCCCACACTTCGTGGGGAGAGGGTCACGGCGGAGCCGTGCCTCCGGCACGAGGTGAGGGGCAGAAACTCGTGCTGCGGTGTGAGGCTGCCCCTCACGTCATGTCGAAGACATGCTTCCAGCATGACCCTCTCCCCGTAAGAACGGGGAGAGGGGACGGAGGCCCGGTTTTGCGTCTCGGCCTGCGCCAGATCGACGGGATGCAAGAGGAGGAGGGAAAGAAGCTCGTGGCGTCACGTACTGTTCTCACACGTGAAAGAGCCCCCTCAGCCGGCGCTCATGCTGCGCATATCGCGTCGACCTCTCCCCGTCATGGTGGAGCCGTGCTCCGCATGGGCCGGGGAGAGGTCAAGGGGCAGTCGCCATTTCACCTCTCCCAGGGGGAGAGGTCGGAAGCGATCGGAAGATCGCTTCCGGGTGAGGGGGTACCGTGCTCAAAGCCCTTCCGCGATGTGCACGATCTGTGGATGCGTGCTGGCTTAAAGCTTGCGACCCTGGAGAAGCTCGCCGCTGCGGACGCCTTCCGCTCGCTCGGCCTCGATCGCCGCCAGGCGCTGTGGGAGGTCAAAGCGCTGGGCTCGGCTGTGCCCCTGCCGCTCTTTTCCTGGAGCGAGACGCGCGAGGCGGGAGCTGGAGCCGTCCGTGGCGCTGCCCGAGATGGCGCTGTCGGAGCACGTGGTCAACGACTACCAGACGCTTCGTCTCTCGCTCAAAGCCCACCCCATGAGCTTTCTGCGAGAGCGATTTCAGGCGCGGCGCGTGCGCGCCTGCCACGAGTTGCGCAAAGGTAAGGACGGCGCGTTCGTGTCGGTCGCCGGCGTCGTGCTGGTGCGCCAGCGCCCCGGCTCGGCCAAGGGCGTGGTGTTCATGACCATCGAGGACGAGACCGGCATCGCCAACGCGGTCGTCTGGCCCAAGACGCTGGAGCGCTTCCGCAAGGTTGTCATGGGCGCGCGCTTGATCGTCATCCACGGGCGCATCCAGCGGCATGAGGACATTATTCACGTGGTCTCCGCGCGATTGGAGGACCGCAGCGACTGGCTCGCGCTGTTGTCGGAGGCTGCCCACGAGCTGACCATGCCGGTCGCCAATGCCGACCATGTGCGCCATCCAGATCCTGGCTTCGCCAGGGGGCCCGACATCCGCTCCGAGCAGCCGGGCTCGCCAGTCCTGCCGGAGGCGGGCTCACAAAGAACGCACCCGCGCTGGGCCGGGCATCCGCGCCACGAGCGCATCATTCCCAAATCGCGGGATTTTCATTGAGGCGGCTTGACGTGTTTCGTATCCGGCACGCCCTCGGCCCCTAAAAACACCGCGAACATGCGCACCACACCGGGTCCCGTGTTGTGCCCGTTGTGGGGTGTGCCGATGGCCTCGATGATCACGTCGCCCTCGCGGTAGACGTGCGTGCCGTCGGCGCCATAGTCGACGGTGAGCTCGCCCTCCAGCATGTAGGCCAAGAGCGGCACGTCGTGCTCGTGCCAGCCCGTCTGCGCCCCCGGATCAATGGCGATGATGTCGGCCGTCACCTTGGCCGGCGCGTCGGCAGGATAGGTGATGGTTTGACCAAGAAGCGTCTTGCCCGTCGCAAGCAAGGTCTCAACGTGCTCGCCGGCGCTGCCGCGCTCGCAGGTGCGCGCGAGGGGCCCGGACGCGAGCGGGAGGGCGGACGGCGCAAGGAGCCACGCTCCAAGACGGCGCAGAGGAGATGAGGGGAGCATGGGGAAGCGCCCTTTCGACGTTCGCGATCGACCAAGCGGCACGCGCGCAAAGCGCACGAAAATAAAGAGTGAGCCCTCTCCGGGTTAAGGTTCCCCTACGTAGCCCGCGCCGCGGCGACCAATTGGGCTCGACAGCAAGGCTCATGACGCCGATATAAAGAGCGCGCGCGCGCGCCCCGCGCCGCGAAAGCCAACCCCGCAAAGCCGCCCGCATGCTGCAAGCCAAAGCCTCCCGCCCCCTCGCGCGCCGCGTGACGAGCAGGGTTTGCATTTACGCGGGCGCCGTCTTCCTCATCGTCGGCCTCGCGGGCGGCCTTTGGCAGCGCGCGGCGGCGCAGGACCTGCGTCCGCCGCCCGAGACGGCGACGGGGTTTGAAACACGGACGCTCGCCACCGCCGAGCGCCACATGGTCTCCGCCGCCAACCCCTATGCCGCCGAGGCCGGCCGCGAGATCCTGCGCGCCGGCGGCTCGGCCATCGACGCCGCGATCGCGACGCAGCTCGTCCTCAATCTGGTCGAGCCGCAGTCGTCGGGCATCGGCGGTGGTGCCTTTATTCTCTATTGGGACGCGGCAACGAAGGAGCTCAAGGCCTACGACGGCCGTGAGACGGCACCGGCGTCCGCTCGGCCCGACCGCTTTCTGGTAGACGGCCAGCCGATGCCTTTCGATGAAGCGGTGCGCTCGGGCTTGAGCATCGGTGTGCCCGGCATCGTGCGGCTCCTGGAGATGGTCCACAAGCAGCATGGCAAGCTGCCGTGGGCGCGGCTGTTCGAGCCCGCCATCCGGCTTGCCGAGCAGGGCTTCGATGTCTCGCCGCGGCTGCATTTCCTCTTGCGCTGGCAGGGACCGGAGAGCTTCGTGCCGGAGGCGCGGCGCTACTTCTTCACCGAGACCGGCAGCGCCTGGCCGATCGGGTTCACGCTCCAGAACCCGGAGCTCGCCGCCACGCTGCGTCGCATCGCGGCCGAGGGCGCGCGCGCCTTCTATGAAGGCCCGGTGGCCGACGCGATCGTCAAGGCGGTCGCCACCGCGCCGACCGCGCCCGGCGGCATGACGCTAAAAGACCTCGCCGGCTATCGGGCGCAGGAGCGTGCTCCCGTCTGCGTCGACTACCGTGCCTACAAGGTGTGCGGTGTGGGGCCGCCGTCCTCCGGTGGTCCGACGGTGGCGCAGACCTTGAAGCTGCTGGAGCCATTCGATCTCGGCACCGGACCCGGCGCGGCGCTGCAGGCGCAAGCGCTGCATCTGATCGCGGAAGCCGAGAAGCTCGCCTATGCCGACCGCAACCGCTACATGGGCGATCCCGATTTCGTGACCATTCCAGACGGCCTGCTCGATCCCGGCTATCTCAAAGAGCGCCGCGCGCTGATCGATCCCTTGAAGACGATGGAGAACGTGCTCCCTGGCGTGCCGCCGGGGCTCAAGCAACAGTCGTTCGGCCGCGACGCCACGCGCGAGCGCCCCGGCACGAGCCACATCTCCATCATCGACGATGACGGCAATGCGCTCGCCATGACGACGACCATCGAGGGCGCCTTCGGCTCGCACAACTGGGCGGCGGGCTTCCTCTTGAACAACGAGCTGACCGACTTCTCGTTTCGTCCCACCGATGCCGAAGGTCAACCGGTGGCGAACGCCGTGGGGCCGGGCAAGCGCCCGCGCAGCTCCATGGCGCCCACCATCGTGTTCGATGCCAAGGGGAATGTCTTTGCCGTGCTCGGCTCCCCTGGCGGCAGCAGCATCATCCTCTACGTGGTCAAGACGCTCGTTGCGCTCCTCGATTGGGGCATGGACCCGCAGCAGGCTGCCGACCTGTTGAACTTCGGCAGCAAGGGCCACGGCTTCGAGATCGAGCTCGCGGGCCCCGCGGTGTGGACCGCCTTGAGGCTCAAGCCGTTCGGCCACACGATCGTGCCCGAGCTCATGAACTCGGGCACGCACATTGTCATGCGCCGCGGCGACCGCCTCGAGGGCGGAGCCGACTGGCGCCGCGAAGGCGCCGCGCTGGGGGATTGAGGCAAGCCCATGACCTCGCGTGCGATCACCGTCCGCGGCGCCGGCATTCTCGGCCTCTGGCAGGCGTTGACGCTTGCCCGCGCTCATCACCGCGTGCGTCTCCTCGAGGCGAGTGAGGAGCCTTTCGCGCGTGCGGCGAGCCTCTATGGCGCCGCGATGCTGGCGCCGGAACGGGAGGCGGAGACCGCGCCACCGCGCTTGCGTGAGCTGGGAGGCGAGGGGATCGCGCTGTGGCGCGCTCTCTATCCCGACCTCGTCACCGCAGGAAGCCTCGTCGTCGCTGCCGCACGCGACCGCGTGGAGCTTGAGCGTTTCGCCAAGCGCACGCAGGGCCATGAGAGCCTCGATGCCAAGGCGCTGCAGACTTTCGAGCCCGACCTCGCGGGGCGTTTCTCCTCAGCACTTTTCTTCGCGCAAGAGGCGCACATGCCGGCACCCGCCGCGCTCGCCTTCATGCTCTGCGAGGTGCGGCGCGCCGGCGTGGAGGTGCGCTTCGGCGTCAGTGGCGCGCCCGACGACGGCGATGTGATCATCGACTGCCGCGGTCTTGCCGCGCGCGATTGCCTTGCCGACTTGCGCGGCGTGCGCGGCGAGCGCCTGATCGTGCGCTCGCGCGAGATCGCGCTGAGGCGGCCGGTGCAGCTCCTGCATCCGCGCCACCCGCTCTACATCGTGCCGTGGGGCGATGGCCGCTACATGATCGGCGCCACCGTGCTCGAGACCGAGAACGACGGCCCCGTCACGGTGCGCTCGGCGCTGGAGCTTTTGGGCGCGGCCTATGCCGTGCACCCCGCCTTCGGCGAGGCCGAGATCCTCGACCTCGGCGCCGGCGTGCGCCCCGCCTTTCCCG
Source organism: uncultured Alphaproteobacteria bacterium (assembly GCA_963728165.1). GTDB lineage: Bacteria > Pseudomonadota > Alphaproteobacteria > Rhizobiales > Hyphomicrobiaceae > Hyphomicrobium_A. The sequence continues at coordinate 249,670 of CAVSIY010000007.1, forward strand.
ACAACATGCCGCGCGCGATCGTGACCGAGGAGGGACGACGCATCTTCGTCAACGGCGCCTACCGCCACGGCTTCCTGCTGGCGCCCGTGCTGGCGAAGGCGGTGGCCGATTATCTCGAAACGGGCGCGCCGTCGGAGCTGGTCGTCGTGCGCTAGGAGCGCAGGCGCGCCTCAGGTCACGACCGTCGCCTTGGCACCCATCATGGCCTGGATCTGTCGCAGCGCGCGCGATGCCCGCCACACGTGCTCGATGCGGAACACCTCGTTGCCGCCACCGAAGATGGCGATCTTGCCCTCGATATCGCTGGTGCCGAGCCCGAGGATGCCGAGGCCCAGGATCTTGTGCGCCAGGATGTCGTCGCTGAAGCGCGTGAGCCGCACGTGCATCACCGAGTAGCTCTCGGGCGCGCGTCCTAAGATGCTGGCGAAGCGCTGCACCCGCTCGATCTGCGACCCGCGGAAGCGCCAGAAGCTCAAGCGGTCGACGACGAACACGATGACGAGCCAGACCACGCACAGGGCCGAGGACACCATCATGTAGAAGGCGAGGTTCATGTGGACGAGGATCGTCGGCGGGGTCTTGAACAGCCCGTCGATGCTCATCACGAACTGCGTGCCCACGGCCGCTGCCGCCAACAGCAGAATCAGCAGGATCGCGCCCACGCCGCGCGCCTTCACCGTGGTGGCGAGCGCGGTGAACAGCAGCAGGATGGTGAAGGAGATGCCGAGCCAGGGCGCGGGGAAGATAAGCAGCGGCTTGCCGGCGCCGATGGCGAACGTCTCGCCTTGCGCGTAGGTCAGCAGCGCGCAGAAAAACCCGTAGGCCCAGACGACCCACCAATAGAGGATGGGAGAGTGCGGATAGACGCGGACCTCGGTCGGTGCTCCCGCCACGGCCGGAGCCGCAGCCATCCCCGGTGCCGTCTCAACCCCCGTCGACGCCATGGCGCCTCCCCAGCCCCTTTGCCAGGGCTATCTTGGTTGCTTATCTAGTTAAAGTCTCCCCGGCCGCCGATATTCATGGCATCGGGGTGTGACAGCTGTCAACGCGAAGGCGAAGGCGGTCAGCGCGTCTTGAGGTTTCCCGGCGAATTCTGTTGAATTGGTGCAAAGCGGTAGCAAAGGCCACGGCCGCTGAGAGGCTATCACCCGTGACGGACACGACGAGCCCTGACCGGACGATCATCGTGAACGGCGATCCGCTCGCGACGCGCGCTGGCACGCTTGCCGAGCTGTTGGCCGAGCTGGGGCACGCCGGCCGGCGGGTGGCCACGGCCCGCAACGGGGATTTCGTGCCCGAGGGCGCGCGGGTCGCAACGCCGCTTCAGCGCGGCGACAGAATTGAGATCGTCTCAGCCCGCCACGGCGGCTAGGCGCAAGGCTTATGAGCACATGAACGCCATCGAACCAACGGCCAGGGCCGAGAGCGTCCTTTCGCTCTACGGTGTCGAGCTTGCCTCGCGGCTCCTGCTCGGAACCGCGCAGTATCCCTCGCCGCACGTGCTCGCGCGTGCGGTGGAGGCCTCCGGCGCGCAGCTCGTCACCGTGTCGCTGCGCCGCGAGCAGGCGCGCGGGCGCACGGGCGAGCGGTTCTTGGAGCTGATCGCGGGACTGGGCGTGCGCGTGCTGCCCAACACCGCCGGCTGCCGTACGGTGAAAGAGGCGGTGACGACGGCGCACATGGCGCGCGAGCTGCTTGCCACCGACTGGCTGAAGCTGGAGGTGATCGCCAACGACGACACGCTGCAGCCCGAGGTCTTCGGTCTGGTCGAGGCGGCGGCCATTCTCTCCAAGGACGGTTTCAAGGTGCTGCCCTATACGACCGAGGACCTGTCGGTCGCCGAGCGGCTGCTGGCTGCCGGCTGCGAGGTCCTGATGCCGTGGGGCGCGCCGATCGGCTCCGGCCGCGGGCTCGCCAACCCTTATGCACTGAAAAGCCTGCGCGCCTACTTTCCCAGCGTGCCGCTCGTCATCGACGCCGGCATCGGCGCGCCCTCGCACGCGGCGGCGGCGATGGAGATGGGCTACGACGGCGTGCTGCTCAACACGGCCGTGGCCAAGGCCGGCGATCCCGTGCGCATGGCGGTCGCGTTCGCGAAGGCCATCGAGGCCGGCCGCGCCGCCTACGAGTTGGGCCTGATCGGCATGCGCGACATGGCCGAGCCGTCGACGCCGGTCGCCGACACGCCGTTCTTCGATCTCGGGGCCCCTTCGGGCAAGCGCGGCGATGAGTGAGCGCGCTGCCTTTGGCCTCGACGTCTTCTATCCGATCGTCCCCGACGCCGATTGGCTGGCCCGCATCGTGCCGCTCGGCGTGCGCACGGTTCAGCTCAGAGTGAAGGATGCGGATCGCGCTACCATCACGCGCCAGATCGAAGCGGGCCTGGCCCTGGCGCGCGCAAACGGCTGCCAGCTCATCGTCAACGATTATTGGCGCGAGGCGATTTGTACCGGCGCCGACTACGTCCACCTCGGCCAAGAGGATCTCGCTACAGCCGACGTGCGCGCCATCAAGGCGGCAGGGATTCGCCTCGGGGTTTCTACCCACAGCGAGGCGGAGCTCGAGACCGCGCTGGCGGCCGCGCCCGACTACGTAGCGCTGGGGCCCATCTACAAGACGAAGCTCAAAGTGATGCAATGGGCGCCGCAAGGTCTGGATACGATCGGCCGCTGGAAGGCGCGCATCGGCAATTTGCCGCTGGTTGCGATCGGCGGCATCACCCCGGACCGCGCGCCGGGCGTGATTGCTGCAGGTGCGCAATCCGCAGCCGTGATTACCGATTTCTTGACGGCGTCCGATCCAGAGGCACGCGTTCAGTCGTGGCTCGACTGGGCGGCCGCGGCGCGCCGGGGTGTGTCCGTTCCGTCCACAGAGGAGCGCGACGGCACGATCCGTTGATATTGCCGCAGCGTCTGCGCTTGCGCTCACGCGGCGCTGGCTTCAAATAAGAGTAACAAATATATGTTCGAGATCGTCTCGGTGCGTGCCGGGCCGGCAACACGAGCGTGCGAATGGCATTTCGGTTCAAGCTCGCGGAACCTTTCGAGGACGGCGTCAAGCGGATCGCCCGCGAGCAAATCGAGCGCGCGCACGCCCAGCTCAAGTCGCCGGACGATACCGTCGTCGCCGTGCACGAGACGCGCAAGTCGCTAAAGCGGCTGCGGGCGCTTTTGCGTCTCATCCGGCCCGCGCTGGGTGAAGCTGACTTTCGTGATGAGAACGCCAAGCTGCGTGAGATCGGCGCCGGCCTGTCGAGCGCGCGCGACCGCCACGTTCTGCTCGAGACACTCGCCAAGCTCGAGGCGAACGCCGACCTGGCGCGCAAGGGCCTCGGCGAGGCGGTGCGCAATGTTGTCCACCAAATGAACGGCAAAGAGAGCCCTGCCGTCGAGGCGGCCGCGATGAAGCAGGCGCAAGGGCGCCTCAACGAGGCCAAGAAGCGGTTTGCGCAGCTTCGGCTCGAGGGCAAAGGCTTCGAGATCGTGGGGCCCGGGCTCGAGGCGAGCTACCGCAAGGCGCGCCGCGCGCTGCACCGGGCTTATGCGGAGCCTTCCGATGAGGCTTTTCACGAGTGGCGCAAGGGGATCCAGCAGCACTGGCGGCACATGGCCTTGCTCGTGCGCGCCTGGGAGGGGTGTTTAGTCGCCCGGATCGCCGAGGCGCGCGCCCTGTCGCAACTCTTGGGCGACGACCACGATCTGGCGTTGCTCGTCGGCTTCGTCCATTCGGAGCGGGCCTGCGGGCTGAGCTCCGCCCAGGTCACGGCCGTCGAGAAGCTGGCGCGCCAGCGTCAGGGAGAGCTGCGTACGCTGGCTCAGCCAAAGGGCGTTCGCCTTTTTGCCGAAGGGGCAAGAAGCCTGCGGCGCAGGATCGGCGCCTACTGGGACGCCGCCGTCGTGCTCAAGGAGCACGAGCCCGAGGCGGAGGAGCCCAAAGAGACGCCGAAGAAGCCGCAGCGCCAACCCGCGGCCCGCCGGCGCCCTGCCATCGCGCAGCCCTCTTAAGTCGCGCGCCGGGCAAGCGCCATCACGCCCATCGAGGCTTTGCAACGGCACGTATAGGGCACATATTCGCCTCATCACCCTTTTGCTGCCCCCGCTCCGCCGCCGACCGCGAGGACGACCGTGAACGAGATAGAAGCGAGCGCCCGGTTCGAGAGCGGCGGCGCGGCATGGCCCGCCGGACATCCGCAAGTGCCGCATGGGCGCATCGGCATTCTGTTGCTCAATCTGGGCACGCCCGATGCCACCGACTACTGGTCGATGCGCCGCTACTTGAAGGAGTTCCTGTCGGACCGGCGCGTCATCGAGGTGCCGCGCTGGAAGTGGTGGCCCATCCTCAACCTGATCATTCTCTCGGTGCGGCCCGGGCGCAAAGGCAAGGACTACGCCACCATCTGGAACAATGAGCAAAACGAGGGACCGCTCAAGACCATCACGCGGGCGCAGGCCGAGCACTTGCGCACAGTGTTTGCCGGCGACGCGCGCATCGAGGTCGACTGGGCCATGCGCTATGCCAGCCCGACGACCGACAGCCGCCTGCGGGCGCTGCAGCAGCGCGGCTGCGACCGCATCCTTCTGGTGCCTCTCTACCCCCAGTACGCGGCGGCGACGACGGCGACGGCCTGCGATCAGGCGTTTCGCACGCTGATGAAGTTGCGCTGGCAGCCGGCGGTGCGGGTGGCGCCGAGCTACCACGACGATCCCGCCTACATCGACGCGGTCGCCGCCTCCATGCGCCGCGGGCTCGCCGCGCTCGACTTCGAGCCCGACGTGATGATCGCCACCTTCCACGGCATGCCGCAGGCCTATCTGGAGGCGGGCGACCCCTATCATTGCCAGTGCCAGAAGACCTCGCGACTGCTGCGCGAGCGGCTGGGCTGGCCCGAGGACAAGTGGCTCACGACCTTCCAGTCGCGCTTCGGCACCGATCCCTGGCTGCAGCCTTATACCGACGAGACCGTCAAGCGGCTCGCGTCAGAAGGCGTCAAGCGGCTCGCTCTGGTGGCACCTGGGTTCTCCGCCGACTGCCTGGAGACGCTGGAGGAGCTCGACAAGGAGAACCGCCATTATTTCGAGGAGGGCGGCGGCGAGAAGTTTGCCTATCTGCCGGCGCTCAACGACAGCCCCGAGGGCATGCGCGCGATCGAGGCGGTCGTGCGGCGCGAGCTGCAAGGCTGGCTTTGAGGCCAAGCGTCAGTTCTTGTCGCAATAGCCGTCAACATAGACGCCCGGCCCGACCGAGTAGCCGGCGACCCACTTGCATTGGGAGAGCCCCTTGCAGTCGGCTTCGCCTGTGCCTTCGCATTTCCCCATCTGTCGAAGATTTGGCATGCGCGGCAGGATAGGCGCGGAATCCTGCGGGTCGTTTTGCGATGCCAGCGCCGGGGACGCACCCTCCGGCGCTGTCAGAAGGGTGCCCTCCGGCGTCAGTGTCGGCGCGGCTTGCTCGCGGACCTGAGCCCGGGAGGCCGCGCGGGACGCCTGCTTGCCGCGCTCAGGCTGCGACGTGGCTTTCGCCACGGCCGATGGGTCCGGCTTGCGTTTGGGCAGCGGCACGGCCCGACCCGTGTTTCCAAGCTGCGCGGCCGCCTCCTGCGGAAGCTCGATGGTGACGGTCTCGAACTTGGAGATCGGCGCGTCCGATTGGGCGCAGGCAGAAACCGCCAAGGCCAGGGATACATACCGGAAGGCACCAACGCGCATCGTCCACCAGCGGCTAACGGAGCAGGTAATCGCTGCCCATGTGACCAAAACCGATGCAACCCAGACTATTCCATGGCGGTCGGCCGCGCGCAGCCATGTCTGTTCCATAAGTAACTGCTTTTAAAGATATTTTTAACTATATTTTTGCAACCCGGGGCTAGCTTCAGGCTGGTGCGTCGCGCTTTGCGTAGGCCTCCCGAAAAGGACCGTCCATGGACACTAACACCCTCAATCCGCTTTCCGGCGGCTTCGAAATCCTCGGGATCCTTCTTATCCTACTGGCCGTCGCGGCGCTGTGGTCGACCGTCAAAATCGTGCCCCAGGGCCGGAACTACACGGTGGAAAACTTCGGCCGCTACACGCGCACACTGCAGCCGGGCCTGCACATCCTGATCCCGATCATGGAGCGCGTCGGCACGCGCATGAACATGAAGGAGCAGGTGCTCGATATTCCGAGCCAGGACGTCATCACCCGCGACAACGCCATGGTGCGCGTCAACGGCGTGACCTTCTTCCAGGTGCTGAATGCGGCGCGTGCCGCCTACGAGGTCGACCAGCTCGAGCCCTCGATCATCAACCTCACCATGACCAATGTGCGCACCGTCATGGGCTCGATGGACCTCGACGAGCTGTTGTCGAACCGCGACAAGATCAATGCCCAGCTGCTGCACGTCGTCGACCAGGCGACGGAAGCCTGGGGCATCAAGGTGACACGCATCGAGATCAAGGACATCGATCCCCCGCGCGACCTCGTCGACAGCATGGCGCGCCAGATGAAGGCCGAGCGCGAGAAGCGCGCGCAGATCCTGGAGTTGGAAGGTCTGCGCCAGGCCGCGATCCTGCGCGCCGAGGGCGAGAAGCAGGCCGTGGTGCTGCAGGCCGAGGGCCGGCGCGAGGCGGCCTTCAAGGACGCCGAGGCGCGTGAGCGCTCGGCTGCCGCCGAGGCCAAGGCGACGCAGCTCGTTTCCGATGCCATCGCGGCCGGCAACGTGCAGGCGATCAACTATTTCGTCGCCAACAACTACATTAAGGCGCTGGAGTTGCTGGCCAAAGCGCCAAATCAGAAGGTCATCATGATGCCGCTCGAGGCCTCTGCCGTCATCGGCTCCATTGCCGGGCTTGCGCAGATCACGGGCGAGGCGTTCGGCGGCGGTGGCCCGGCGCCGGCACCGGTGCGGCGGGGCAGCGTTCCACAGGCTTAGTTCGCTTTGGGAAAGGCAGATGCGTGTCTGCTATGCTGCGGGGGCGTCGGATGGGAGGTCTGAGCCATGCGGTTGAGCGAATTCTTCTGGAGCCTCGGGGCCTGGAACTGGTTCGTCATTGCGGTGGCGTTGTTCGTGCTGGAGACGATCGTGCCGGGCGTGCACTTCGTCTGGTTCGGGCTTGCCGCGGTGATCGTCGGCCTGGCGGGCCTCGCCATTGACATCGCCTGGGAGTGGCAATTGATCGCCTTCGCAATCATCTCCTGCATCACCGTCTTCTTCGTGCGCCGCTACGCCGCGCCCGATATGGCGGGCAGCGACGAGCCCGCCCTCAATCTGCGCGCGGTCCAATACGTCGGCCGCGTGGTCACTGTCGAGGAAGCGATCGCCGGAGGGCGCGGCAAGGTGCGCGTGGGCGACACCTTGTGGCCGGCCCAAGGCGGCGACGCACCTCAGGGCGCGCGCGTCAAGATCACGGGAACGCAGGGCACCGTGCTGTTGGTCGAGCATGCGGTTCCCTGAGCGAGACGACCGGCCGAGCGCGTTTCTCTGGCTCGCCGCCGTGGCGGGCCTGCTCTTGCCCGTCGTCGGCGTCGCGACCGCCATCTACGGAATTTTCATGGGGGCGTCCGGCGATCGCTCGGGCTGGTACTGGGCCGGCGCCGGCGTCGTGCTCGTGCTCGCCGACATTGTCATCGATTCCCTCTGGGCCAATCCGAGGGTGTCGCGCAGCGACGAGCCGGAGTTGAACCGCCGCGGCGCCGAGCTCGTCGGCCAAGTCGTCGTGGTGGTGGAGGCGATCGAGCGGGACGGCCGCGGAACGGTGCGCGCAGCCGACACCATCTGGGCCGCCGAGGGCTGCGCGGCGGCGCCGGGAAACCGCGTCCGCATCACCGGCGTCAAGGGCACGGTGCTGACGGTCGAGGTGATCTAGATTGCAGATCTCGGCGACATAGGGCGGCTGGCGATGGCCCCGGTCCCCTGGTAGATTGAGCCATGAACGAGCGCGTCAAGAGACTGACTGAGGAGATCCGCAAGCTTCCGCCCGAGGAGCAGGCCGATCTCATCGACGAGCTATTGGTCCTCACCTATCGCGAGCCCGATCCGGAGATCGACAAGGCTTGGGCAAGAGAGGCGAAGGATCGTCTAGAAGCTTGGCGACGCGGCGAGACTCAGTCGCGTCCCGCAGCAGACGTGCTCACCAAGCATACTAAGCCGTGAAATTTGAAGATACGACTGGCCGTCTAGCCGAACGCGAACTCGATGAGGCAGTCGCTTACTGGTACGATCGGCAACGGACTGGCCTCGGAGATGAGTTTGTTGGAGAGGTCGGCTCGCACTTGAGCGGATACTGGCGCATCCGCACGCTTGGCAGCAGTTGGAGGACGACGCCAGACGCTGCCGGCTAAATCGCTTTCCGTACGGCATCGTCTACACAATCGAGGGCGAAACGATCCTGGTGCTCGCGGTCATGAACTTGCGCCGCAATCCAATCTATTGGCGAGATAGGCTGAAAGATAGCGATTAAGGCCTAAGCGATGCCGGCACGCAGCAGATCGTGGATGTGCACGATGCCGATGGGCCGGCCCTTCTCAACGACGAACAGCGCCGTGATGCGCGAGGCGTTGATCAGCTCCAGCGCGGCTGAGGCCAGCATTTTTGGCGTCGCCGTCTTCGGCCGGCGCGTCATGATGTCGGCCGCGCGCGCACGCACCAGATCCGCGCCCATGTGACGGCGCAAGTCGCCGTCGGTCACGATGCCGATGAGCTTGCCCTTGGCGTCGACGATGCCGAGGCAGCCGAAGCTCTTCTGCGTCATGGTGACGAGGGCGCCGCTCATGGGCTCGGTGTCGCGTGCCAGCGGCAGCCGATCACCCTTGTGCATCACGTCGGTGACGTACTTGAGGCTGGCGCCGAGCGAGCCGCCCGGATGGAACGCCTTGAACTCATGCGCCGTGAAGCCCTTGGCCTCCAGAAGCGCGATGGCGAGGCAGTCGCCGAGCACGAGCTGCATGGCGGTCGAGGTGGTGGGCGCCAGGCCGTGCGGGCAGGCCTCCTTGGTGCGCGGCAGCTCGAGCACGACGTCGGCCTGCTGACCGAGCGCGGACTCGGCGCGCGAGGTGATGGCGACGATAGGAACATTGTAGCGGCGCGAATAGGTGATCAGCGGCTTGAGCTCGACCGTCTCGCCCGACCACGACAGCGCCAAGAGCACGTCGTCCTCTGTGATCATGCCGAGGTCGCCGTGCGAGGCTTCGGTCGGGTGCACGAAGAACGCCGGGCGTCCGGTCGAGGCGAAGGTCGCCGCCATCTTCTGGCCGATGTGGCCGCTCTTGCCGATGCCGGTCACGATGACGCGGCCACGCGCGGTGCGCAAGATGCGCAGTGCGGTGCCGAAGGCGCTGGCCATGGGGCCCGAGAGCGCCTGGCGCAGTTGCGAAAGCCCCTCGCACTCGAGGTCGAGGGTGCGCAGCGCCGAGGCCACGGGCAGACGCGCCAAGCGCTTGCCGCCGTCAATGCTCTTGAATTTCCGCAAAGGCCCGCCGGCCGCCGTCATGGGCTGCTTCCCCCGTGCCTCGCCTGGCGCTCCAAGCCTTTGATATATCAAAGGCCGCTCGATCCTCCAATCTCGGTGACGTTTCGTCAACCAATTTGACCGCGCCGGACAACGAGTGCGAGGCCAAGGGACCGCTCCCCTATCCTAAACAGACCATTAACCGTCGTTCCTTAGTGTTCTCGGCACGTATGGGCGTTCGCGTGGCGAGTGATCATGGGAGCGCTTTGGTGGGTAGCTGGCAGCGAGTTCTCAGTTTGCTTGGGCTTTGCCGTCGTGTCCGGGGTCCTGTCGATCCTGGCGTCCCCGCCGGCCATCGGCCAGATCCTCGATGCCCCCCCTCGGGCAGAACGGGCCCCCCCGCCGCGCCGCCCCGCGACCACGCCGGGAGCCTTCGCCACATCCGTCAGCCGTGCAATCGATCAGTCGTTCTACGCAAACCGCGGCTTCGCGCCCCAGCTGAACGCCGGCCCTGCCCAAGCCGACGGCCAGGCTGAGGGTTGGGTGACGGGGACGGAATACACGGCGGAGACGGCTGGCCCGCTCGGCGAGGAAGAGGCGCGCCCCCGGCAGCCCCCGGTTCCACAAGATGGAGATCTGGTATCGCCGACCATGCCGCAGCCCAACGATGACGGCGTCATCGACTTGAGCGCGCCCAACCCGTTTGCCGGAGAGGGAGAGGGGGTCACGCCTGTCAACTTGCGCGTGCCCGAGGAGATCGCCGCCTTGGGTCCGGGCCTTGGCTTCGATCCTCTGTTGCTGCAGGCGGAGGAGACCAACCCGGTCTTCAGCAATTTTGCGCTGTCCCCGGTCGACCCCGACCCGTTCGTGCCGCTCGGCATGCGGCTCGGCAGCTTCACGCTGTTCACGTCGGTGGAGGCCGACGGCGACTACAACAGCAATCTTTTCGCTTCGCCCGTGCCGCTCGGCGATTATTCGCTGGAGGTGCGACCGGCCGCGCGGCTTGCTTCAAACTGGAGCACGCACGCAATCGAGGTGCGGGCGAGCGGCGACCTGAGCTATCACGACAAGTATCCTACTGAGGACAATCGCGCCTACATCGTGGAGGGCCTGGGTCGGCTCGATGTGGCGCGCCGCACCAACCTGCAGGGCGCCGTCTCGCGCGAATACGCGCAGGAAAGCCGCAACGCGATCAACGCCAGCTCCGTCGGCACCCGTCCCAATATCACCGTCGAGCGGGGGCGGGCTTCGCTCAACCACCGTTTCAATCGGCTGTCGGTGCAGCTGCGCGGCGCCATCGTCGATACGAGCTACTCAACCGACGTGTTCGACGGGATGGTGGAGAGCAACTCCGACCGCGACTACACGCTCTATGAGGAAGCCTTCAGGCCGCAGTGGGAGTTCATGCCGACGCTGTTCTTGTTCTCCGACTTCGCCTTCAACCAGCGCGACTACTCGATCCCGGCCTTCACCGACGGCATCATCCGCTCCTCGACCGGCGAGCGCTATCGCCTGGGCGTATCGTTTGGCAATGTTGGCGAGTTCCTGCGCGGCGAGGTGAGCCTCGGCTACGGGAGCCAGACGCCCGACAACCACACGCTCGCGGTCATCGACGGGCTGCTCGTCGACGCCAGCCTCACATGGCGTCCCACGCCTATTACGAGCGTGCTCTTCACCGCCAGCAGCGACGTCGCCGAGACGACGACGGTCGATTCCGGTGGCGTCATGGAGCGCACCTATGGCCTGGAGGCGCGTCACAGCTTCCAGACGCGGCTCGTCGGCATCGCTGGCCTCGGCTACTTCACCCGCGATTTCGTCGGTGCCGGCATCCACGAGAACCAGCTCACGGCGGCGACGGGCATCGAGTACTACCTGAGCCGGCAGGCGGTGCTCTTCGGCCGCTACCAGCACACCGCCTTCGATACGACGAGCCCCAACGGCAACTACACGGTCGAGGAGGTGCAACTCGGCGTGCGCCTGCGCGACTAGCCTCCAGTTACGCACAGCTTAGCCAACTGCTGAATGCCCCAGCCATTTTTGGACTAGCGGTTTGTGTTGGCTTCCCGTTCCATAGACGCGGCTATGGGCTGCTTGCACCATTGATGTGTTAGCCATGCGTGCGATTATCTCCGGAGAGTGGCGCTCAAAGCCTCTGTCATAGTGACTAGCTACGAAGAGTAGATCTGGTGCGAGAGGGGCAGCGATCAAACATTTGTTGGACTTTAGGCCATCGAAACGCAGAACTGGTCTATCCGAAGTGAGAAGATCGACCTTGGAGCCGTTGAGATGGAGGACCTGCCATAGCATGTTGATGATTATCGATCCGACTCCGGCATCAGATACCAAGCGAGGAAGCACTCGCCCCATTGCGACAATTTCATCGAGACCTTTTGCGTTCGCTTCTACCCATTCTGTAAGTGTCCCATGGGGACTGTCACCCTTAGCGGCCAAATATTCTGCGGGATTGGCTTCCAGGGCCCTCCAGAGCGCTGCGCGTCCTTCATTGCGCAGTTTTGCAATAATTTCCGGCGACCGGAGCCATTGCGCCATCAGAAATCGAGTCCAAGGAGAACGCTCATCCGAGTCGAGGCTGCCCAATTCACCGGATCGCAATCGCGTCAAGACTTTGGCAGCAGGACTATCTACTGCTCTGCTCATCACCTCGCGCTCTACCCATTGGCGGTCCGCTTCGGGTAGCGAGGAAATGCTGTAGAGATGCGGTTCAAATGCAGTATGTTTAGGCGCCCGAAAGCTGACAGCTACGTGATTGCCCACGCGGGAGTATATGGCCAACTTGCCATCCTTGCGACACCAGCCTGAGAGAAGAAACCGTGGTACATGGTGATGTCTTTGAGGTGTGCTCGTCGGTGGCATATCGAAATCGAACATTAGCCTCCCATTCGCTCTCTGACAGGCATCTGAAAAAGGAGGTGCATGAGCGCACCCCCTACAGCCGCATGGTCAATATGGCCGTCTAGTGTTGTGTCTTTGGCGATTTCTGTCGCGCTTGCCACATCGGGGTCGTCATCGAAAGCGTGACTTCCAAAAATGAAAAGGGCGAGCTTGGACCCGTTCTGCTGTCCGAGCTCATAGTCGGGATTGCGGTTGCGACCGTAGCCTTCAATCAGACCCACCACATTCGGGCTGTAGCCATCCAACTCCCTGAGCGTGCCAATCAATACGCGGCCCCGTTGCGCGGCCGTAAGTTTGACGCGCGTGATCACTGATGATGTGATGGCAATCACGCCAACGACGAAACCGAGTACGTAAGGATCGCGCCAGAACGCTGCCGGCCATGGCCGAAGCTTCTCGGGTAGTCTAATCACAGGATTGAGCGCCGTTACACAAGCTTGTCGTGCTTTGGCAACTCGAAAAACTCCAAACATGCCAGTCACTCATCAATTTGAATAGTGATCAACAGACTGCGCGCGAGAGCCTTTACGTTCAAGGTCTCAAATGACGAGGTGCCCGGAACTGTGTGTGCTTTCACCTACGCGACTAAGTGAGCTTGCCGAGCGCGGCCTTGAGGGCGGGGCCCAAGTCCTCGCGCTCGAGCGCATAGGCGACGTTTGCCAAAAGGAAGCCGAGCTTGGTGCCGCAGTCGTAGATCTTGCCGTCGAAGCGCACCGCGTAAAACGGCCGGCCGCTCTTCTGCATGGCGATCATGGAATCGGTGAGCTGGATCTCGCCGCCCGTGCCGCGCTCCTGACGCGCCAAGAGCTCGAAGATCTCCGGCTGCAGGATGTAGCGGCCGGTGATGTGCAGGTTGGACGGCGCCGTGCCGCGCTTGGGCTTCTCCACCATCTCGGTGATGGCCGAGACCTTGGCGTTGCGGTCCTTCACCCCGACGATGCCGTAGAGATGCGCCTCCTCCTCCGGCACCGGCGAGACCGCGATGAGATTGCCGCCGTGCGTCTCGTAGGCCTCGATCATCTCGGCGAGGCACGGGCGGGCCCCGTGATGCAGCATGTCGGGGAGCAGAAGCGCGAACGGCTCATCGCCCACGAGCTCGCGCGCGCACCATACGGCGTGGCCCAGCCCTAAGGGCTCTTGCTGGCGGGTGAAGCTGGTGGCGCCGGCCTCGGGCAGATCGCGCGCGAGCAACTCAAGCTCCGCCGTCTTGCCGCGCTGAGCGAGCGTCGCCTCGAGCTCAGGCTGCCGGTCGAAGTGATCCTCGATTGCGCCCTTGTTGCGCCCCGTCACGAAAATAAAGTGCTCGATGCCGGCGGCGCGGGCCTCGTCCACGACGTGTTGGATCGCCGGCCGGTCCACCACCGTCAACATCTCCTTGGGGATGGCCTTGGTGGCGGGGAGAAAGCGCGTGCCGAGGCCGGCCACGGGAAACACGGCCTTGCGGATGCGCTTCTTGGGGGAGGGCATGGGGAACTCCAAGGCTCGGGCGGGGTTCGAATTAGGCGATCAGGGCGCAAATTTGGTGTAAATTTTCAATCCTGGGGGGATGTGACGCGACTTGTTTCAGGCCATGGTTAAGCATTGCACTGATAAAGAGCCAAGGCCAGCAGGGCCATTATCGGGAAGGCACAAACGATGACCGTACTCGTTACCGGCGGTGCCGGATATATCGGAAGCCACATGGTGCTGGAGCTTCTCGATTCAGGCGAAAGCGTCATCGTTCTCGACAATCTCTCGACAGGCTTCCGCTGGGCCGTTCCGGCGAACGCGACGCTGGTCGTCGGCGACGTCGGTGATCAGGAGCTCGTCCGCTCGATCGTGCGCAAGCACGGCGTGCAGTCCATCCTGCATTTCGCCGGCTCGATCGTGGTGCCGGAGTCGGTCGCCGATCCGCTCGGCTACTACCACAACAACACCGTGAAGTCGCGCGCCCTGATGGAGGTCGCGGTGGAGACGGGCGTCAAGAATTTCATCTTCTCCTCGACCGCTGCGGTCTACGGCATGCCGAAGGAGAATCCCGTCGGCGAGGATGCCGAGCTGAGGCCGATGTCGCCCTACGGCTCCTCCAAGATGATGACGGAGATCATGCTCGCCGACACCGCGCGCGCCCACGACTTCCGCTACGTGGCGCTGCGCTACTTCAATGTTGCGGGCGCCGACCCCAAGGGCCGCTCGGGCCAGTCGACGCCCAATGCCACCCACCTGATCAAGGTCGCGTGCGAGGCCGCGCTCGGCAAGCGGCCCTATCTGGAGGTGTTCGGCACCGACTACGACACGCCCGACGGCACCTGCATCCGCGACTACATCCAGGTCACCGATCTGGCGCGCGCGCACCTGGCGGCGCTGCGCCATCTGCGCGACGGCGGAGAGTCCAATATTTTCAACTGCGGGTACTCGAAGGGCTTCTCGGTGCTCGAGGTGATCGAGGCGGTCAAGCGGGTCTCGGGCGCCGATTTCGAGGTGCGCATCGGCCCGCGCCGGCCGGGCGATCCGGCCGCGATCGTCGCCGCCTCCGACAAGATCCGCGTGCGGCTCGGCTGGCGCCCGGTCTACGACAACCTCGATACGATCGCCCGGCAGGCGCTCGCCTGGGAGGCGCACTTGAAGCAGTTCAAGCACGCGAGCTAGGCGCTGAGGGTCGCAAAATTGCCGGGAAGAGCGGTCAGCTAGGCCCCGTGAGCGAACGACTTGGGGGGCAAAGAGGCGCACGTGCTGATCGCAAGGACGGCAAAGGCTTTCGGCAGCGGGCTGATTGCGCCCCTCTTGGGCGCCGTCCTCCTCGCCGGCCTCGTCATCGGGCCCGCTTCGGCCGCGGACGCGTTTCGCGCCTGGCTGGACGGGCTGTGGCCGGAGGCGCAGGCGCTCGGCGTCTCCCGCGCTACGTTCGATACTGCGTTCCGCGGGCTCACGCCCGACTACAAGCTGCCCGACCTCATCATTCCCGGACGCAAGCGCGACGATAGCGCCGGCCAGTCCGAGTTCACCAGCTCGGCCATGGACTACCTCAATCCCAAGTACCTCGCGCAGCTTGCGGTCCAGGGTCGGGGGTTCATGAAGCAAAACGAGCGCTCGCTTAAGCGCATCGAGCGCGCGACCGGCGTCGACCGCTATATCGTCGTCGCCATCTGGGGGCGCGAGACGGCCTACGGCACCTACAAGCTGCCCCACGATGCCATCCGCGTGCTTGCCACTCAGGCCTACGTCGGCCGGCGCAAGGAGCAGTTCCGCAAGGAGCTGCTCTATGCCTTGAAGATGCTGCAGGACGGCGTGCCGCGCGCGAAGATGCGCGCCTCCTGGGCCGGCGCCATCGGGCTCACGCAGTTCCTGCCGTCGGAGTACTACCAGCACGCCGACGACGGCGACGGCGACGGCAAGGTCGATCTTTTCGATTCCGTTCCCGACGCGCTCGCCTCTGCCGCGCGCCAGCTCGCCAACAAAGGCTGGGTCAGGGGCCTGCGCTGGGGCTACGAGGTGCGCCTGCCGCCGCACGGCGACTGCTCGCTCGAAGGGCCGCCGGGTGCGCGCCCCATTGCCGACTGGGTCAAGCTCGGCTTCGAGCGGGCGGGGCCGAAGCGCTTCCGCGCCGACGAGCTCGCCAACGGCGCCTATCTGATGATGCCGTCGGGCGCCTACGGCCCGGCCTTTCTCGCCACCGAGAACTTCCAGGTGATCCGCCGCTACAACACATCCGACCTCTATGCGCTGTTCGTCGGCAATCTCGCCGATCGCATCGCCGGCGGCGGCGACTTCCACACGCCGTCGGCGAAGATCGCGCAGCCGCGCACCGCCCAGGTCAAGGAGATCCAGAAGCGGCTGATCGAGCTCGGCTACGGGCTCGAGAAAGTCGACGGCAAGATCGGCTCCAACACACGGCGCCAGGTCGGCACCTACCAGAAGAAGAACCGCTTGAAGATTGATTGCTGGCCGACCGAGGCCGTGTTGTCGCACCTGCGTGCGACCGCCTCGCTCGGGGCTGGCGGCAATAAGCACTAGCAAACGCACTTAAGCGTGATATTTGCTGCGCCCAATCGGACGCGGGCCGCGCGCGTAGCGCGCCTCGCTGCCACATATCGTTTTGGGGAGGGAGAGCATGAACCGCTGGGTCGAGGAGACGTTTCATCCGCACTGGCGCGTGCGTCTCGAAGCCGACGAGGTGCTGCACGAGGTGAAGACGGAGCACCAGCACCTCGTCATCTTCAAGAATGCGACCTGGGGCACCGTGTTGATGCTCGACGGCGTGTGCCAGCTCACCACCTCGGACGAGTTCATCTACCACGAGATGATGGCGCACGTGCCGCTGATGGTGCTCGATAAGCCCAAGCAGGTGCTGGTCGTGGGCGGCGGCGACGGCGGCGTCCTGCGCGAGGTCCTCAAGCACCCTTCAGTCGAGAAGGCGATGCTGTGCGAGATCGACCGCACCGTCATCGACACCGCGCTCAAGTATTATCCGGAGATCCCGGGCTCCACCTTCGACGATGAGCGCACCGTCGTCGTCATCGCCGACGGGCGCAAGTTCGTGGCCGAGACGGAGGAGCGGTTCGACGCCATCATCGTCGACAGCTCCGAGCCGATCGGGCCGTCTGCCGTGCTGCACACGCGCGAGTTTTTCGCCGACTGCAAGCACGCGCTCAAGGACGACGGCATCCTCATCACCCAGAACGGCCTGCCGTTCCTGTTTCCTGATCACCTGCGCGAGACGACGCGCGCCTTTGCCTCGCTGTTCGACTACGTGGCGCCCTACATGTGCACGCAGCCGTGCTACTTCGGCGGCCCCTTCGCCCTCAACTGGGCCAGCGACGAGGACGAGCATCTGGAGCTGTCCGAGAAGAAACTCGCCAAGCGCCAGCAGAAGCGCGGGATTGAGACCAGGTATTGGACGCCCGCCGTCCACAACGCGGCGTTCGCGCTGCCGGCCTACGCGCTGGGTGTCGTCGAGGCGGCGATCGCGGAGGGACGCGGCGACAACGGCAAGGGGCGCCGCGGCAAGGGCAAGAACGGGCGGGTGTAGCAGTCCCCTCTCGCCATGCCACTTTCAGCATGGGGGAGAGGGGGGAGCGGCGAGGTGGGTGCCGAGCAGGGCGTCGTAGACGGCAAGTGTCTGCCGCTTCATGACGTCGAGCGAGAAGTGCTCCGCCACGTGGGCGCGCGCCCGGGCGCCCATGCGCGCGCGCTGCTCCGGCGTCAGCGCCAGCGCCGCCGCGATCGCGTCGGCGAGCTGGGCGGCGTCCGCCGGCGGCACCAGCCAACCGGTCGCCGCCTCCGGCCCGGCACGGTGAAGGCTCAGCACGGTCTCGGGCGGCGCGCCGATGTCGGTGGCGATGACCGGCGTCCCCATCGCCTGCGCCTCGGTAGCGGCGCGGCCGAAGGCCTCGGGCTCGGTGGAGGCGACGACGGCTGTGTGCGCGGCGAGGAAGGCCGCCGGCATGTCGTCCACGTGGCCCACCATGCGCACGCGCCCTGCCAGCCCCGCGGCATGGATCGCCTCGGCGAGGCGCGCTGAGTACGTGCTGCGCCCCTGGGCGTCACCGGCAAAGATGAATACCGCATCATCCAAGCCGGCCCTGCGCTTTTAACAGCCGCGCGGCCTCGATCACCACGCTCTGGCCCTTCCAGCTTGTAAGTCTGGCGGCCTGCAGCACGATGCGCTGATCGTCGCCGACGCGCCACTCAGCCCGCAAGGCTGCGACGCGCTCGGGCGCAATCAGCGCGGGATCGTACTGGGCCGCATCGATGCCGCGGTAGATCACGTGGAGACGCGACAGCGGGGTGCCGTAGCGCATGCGGATGAGGTCGGCGGTGTAGTGCGAGTTGGCGATGACGGCCTCGCCGCGCGCCATGACGCTATTGTAAAGCCGCTTCAGCGCCGTCTTCTCGGAATAGGCGCCATGGTAGGTGGTGACGAAGGGAACGTGCGTGCGGCGCGCGGCGAGAAACGCGCTCCAGGCCGGCGCCCGGCTCCTGGCGTGGATCAGGTCGACGCGGTCGCGGCGTACCACGTTGGCGATGCGGTGTGCGTTCCAGGCGAGCCGGATCGGGCTCTTGGCGGCGGCGGGAAAGAACTGCAAGTCGGCGCCCGTGTCGCGCAGGCGCTGGACCAGGCGCCCGCCTTCGCTCAATACGATGGCGCGGCCGCCAGCAGCTTCGATGGCGCCGGCGATCTCGATGGTGGACAGCTCCGCCCCTCCGGTATCGAGCTCTGGAATGATCTGCAGTATGGTCGGGCGCTTTTCGGCCACGAGGCTCTCTCCAGCAGGCGAAGGGGTTCTTTAGAGTGCGCGATCCAGAACCGCAATTCCTTGACATCGACGCGGCCGACGGTGCAGCGGCGCGGCGCATCGCGGTCCTGCACGCGCCCGCAACCTCGGCTGAAGGCCTCGGTCTCTTCTGGCTCGCGGGCTACAAGTCCGACATGGCGAGCACCAAGGCGACCGAGCTTGCCGCTTACGCGCGCGCCAAGGGTCTCGGCTATACGCGCTTTGACTACTCGGGCCACGGGCTCTCCGGCGGCCGCTTCGAGGACGGCACCATCGGCGCCTGGCTCGGCGAGGCCGAGGCGGTGTTCACCCGCGTCACGCAAGGGTCCCAGATCATCATCGGCTCCAGCATGGGCGGCCACATCGCGCTTCTGTTGTTGCGCCGCCTCATCGCTGAGCGCCCCACGGAGGCAGCGCGCATCAAGGCGCTGGTGCTGATCGCGCCGGCCTGGGACATGACCGAGGAGCTGATGTGGAAGCAGTTTCCCGCCGACGCGCGTCGCGAGCTGCTGGAGACCGGCGTCTACCTGCAGCCGTCGGAGTACGGCGAGCCCTACGCGATCACGCGCGCGCTGATCGAGGAGGGGCGCAAGCATCTTCTCGCACGCGAGCCCTTCGACCCCGGCCGGCCGGTGGTGATCCTGCAAGGTGGGCTCGACGAGGCCGTGCCGATCGCGCATACGCGCGAGCTTCTAAGCTTTCTCAAAGGCGGCTCGGTCAAATTGATCGAGATCCCGGACGGCGAGCACCGCCTGTCGCGGCCTGAGGACCTGGCGCTCCTTTTCGCGACAATCAATGAGCTTGTGGAAAGAACGCTTTTCTAACGCCGTCGACTTGGCCAAAGCCGTATGAAAGACTTGCTTCCTTGCTCGGGGGTCGGGTGCGATCATGAGGCAAATTGGCTTTCTCTTGTCGGTGCTGGTGTGCGCGGTGGCCTATGCACCAATCGCGGCGGCGGACTACGAGAGTTTGCCTCTGCAACGACCCGTGTACAGCCTCACCGAGCTGGAACCGCTGCAGGACCGGATCTACATCCCGTCCTGGGCCGATCCCTACGGGCAGATGCCCGACTTGGGCATCAATGACGACTCGACGCCGTTCGATCCCGGCGACTTCGACACCGGCCGCTTTCCGCTCGACAACGACGATTACTGAAACGCGCTCCTGACCCGGCGCTCCTTTTCGCGACACTCGATGAGCTTGCGGAAAGCACGCTTTGTTGAGCGCGTCGACAGTGGGGCGAACCCCGTGACAGAACGCCAATAGGCGTAATCTGGCGGGCAAACCCATGCAGAAGTTCAGCGTTTTTCTGGCGGTCGTAGTGATCGTGCTGACGGCGCAGGCGCCGTTCGCAGAGGCGGGGCGCCACCGCCATCGCGAGCGGCACATGTCGCTCGACGACCCGAGGTCGCTCGCCTCTCCCAACTACCGCGGCTATCGGCCGGATTGGGCCAACCCCTATGCCCAGCCGCGCATGCTCGGCGTCAACGACGACCCGACGCCGTTCTATCCCTCCGATGTCGACAGCGGCCCCAGCCCGCTCGACCCCGACGCGTTCTGACGCAAGCCGGCGACGCTCACGTCGTGCCGAGGCTGCAGCGCACGAAGTCCTGCACTTCAGCGAGCGTGCCGAAGACGGGGACCGCGTCGGGCAAGTCGGGGATGTCGCTGCGCTGGTCGAGGAACGCCGCGATGGGACGGCGATAGCGCAGGGCGAGCGCCACCTCGCTCGACGTGCCGTGCCCCCCAGGCAGCGCGATCAGCACGTTGGAGCTCAGCACATTGATGTGGTTGCGCGACAACGGCTCGGTGCCGGAAGCGCCGCTCAGGGGCAGGTGGGTCAGGATGGCGAGCTCGACGAACGGATTGGGATATCCGGGCCGCGGCAGCGCCGGGTCGTCGCCGCACGGCGCGATGCCGACGACCAGCCCGGCGCGGCCGGGCACGGCCTGGAACGCACGGCTCGCGGCCTCCATGACGCCCTTTCCGGCGCCCGTCAGCAGGTGCACCTTCAAGGTTGCGAGCCAGCGGCCGATCGCCTCTGCCTTGGCGGCATGCTCGTTCTCGCCCGAGCCCAGTACTCCCACCACGGGAAGGCGTCGCGTCATCTCGCAGTCCCCCTTTACCTCGGGCTAGTCCCCGGTGAAGCTTGCCTTATTGCGCGTCAGGCGGCGTGTGCGCAAACTGCGATTGACGCCGGCTTTGCGCGCGGCCACAGGAACACCACAGGCCTCGGCTTCAGTGAATGCGGTCCCCGCGCCGAGGCAAAACGACAAGGGGGCCCAACCGGAGAGACCAATGGAACGACCCCTGCAGATCGCTTTCAAGAACATGGCGAGCTCGGAATTCATCGAGGCACTGATCCGCGAGCGGGTGGAGCGGCTGCAGCGCTTCCATCACAACATCATCGGGGCTCGCGTCGTCGTCGAGGTGCCGCACCGCAGCCCCGAGGGCAACAAGACACCGGTCGGCATCACGGTCGAGGTCGATGTACCCGGCCACAAGCCGCTGGTGGCCAAGGGCGAGCAGGACCGGCGCGAGATGAAGGGCGACCAGTCGGCCATCATCAACCGGGTGTTCGAGACGATCGAGCGCCAGCTCGAGCAGACCGCGGCTATCAAGAACCGCGAGGTCAAGAACCACGGCTCGGCCGGCGATACCGGCGTCGTGGTCCGCATCTTTCCCGAGCAGAACTACGGCCTTGTCGAGGTGAAGGACTCGCCCGACCTCTACTTCTCGCGCGAGGTCGTCGCCTCCGGCGCTTTCGACGACATCAAGGTCGGAACGGTCGTGCACATCACGCGTGCGGCGACGGAGGGGCCGATGGGTCCCCAGGCGAGCTCGGTGAAGCTCTTGAATGCGCGGCGCAGCCCGTCCTAGGGGGCAGGCGGCGCCCATCACGCATTCGACTTCTTTTGAGGTAGACTGGCGGTCGGGCGAAAGGGACGTCAAGAAGGGGAACGGGGGAGGAAGTCATGCTGCGTACCGCGCCCCGGGCGAGGCTCGAGGACGATCTTGCCGCGATCGAGGTGCTGCTCGGGCGCCCGGCCGCGACCGCCAAGGAGCTGGCCGACAACCTGGCGCAGGTCTACGAGGCGGTGTTCAACGTCAGCCTCGACCGCTACGACGTCGCCGCGCTTTCGACGACCGCGCCCGAGCTCATGCGCGCCATCTTCGCCTTGCGCCTCACCGTGCGCGACCGGGTGAGCGACTGGCACCAGCGCGGGTTCATGTCGCTCAACGTGCAGCTCGCCTTGCGCAACGTGCTGCGCATTGCCCGCTACGCCACCGACATGCTGGGCGAGCTCAACATCGCGCTACCAGCAGCTGGGAGCGGGCGAGCCGACGCTGCGCGGCTTTCGCGGCATCGACGTCAATACGCTCGTCAATCCCGCCTTCGCCACCGGCGCGGACCTGCCCTTCGAGTCCGGCGACCTGTTGCTGATGCGCGGCATGCACCACAACAGCGCCGCCATCGCCCGCATCGGCAACGTCGATTCCCAGTTCAGCCACATCGCCATCGTCCACACCGACGAGAACGGCGTGCAGTGGGTGGTGGAGAGCCTCATCGAGGAAGGGGGCATCATCAACCTGCTCGATTCGACGCTGCATCACGGGCTGGGGCGCTGCATCGTCTTCCGCCACAAGGACCGGGACCTGGCGCGGCGTGCAGCAGCGCTGAAATCCACGAGGTCATCCGCCGCTCGCGCGCGCCTGGCGGCACGCGCATCTGGTACGACTTCTCCATGGAGCTTAAGGGCGAGAAGGAGCTGTTCTGCTCCAAGCTCGTGCGTCTCGCTTTTGACCGCGCCTCAGGCGGCACGGTGGTGCTGCCGACGTTCACCACGCGCTTCGACATGGTGAACCGCGATTTCATGGACCGGATCGGCGTCACCGCGCGGGAGACTTTTGCACCCGGAGATATCGAGCTCGAGCCCGACTTCGACGTCGTGGCGGAATGGCAGGACTACCGCGTCACCTCGCGGCTGCGTCTGCAGGATCTGCTGATGGACAAGCTGTTCTGGTGGATGGACGAGTACGGCTACAAGTTCCACGAGGATCTCGCCATCCGCCTCGTCGGCTTCTTGGGGCGCGGGTCGTCGGGGCTGTCGGATGGCACCAAGCAGCTCATTGCCGAGGTCTTCCCCAAGGTGCCGCCCAACATGAGCCGTTCCGCCATTCAGGCCGTGGCCATGCTGCACAAGACGGCCGAGCCTCTGCTCGAGCGGCTGCAGGCCTTCGAGCGGCAATCGATCGAGCAGCACGGCCGTCCCATGCACGCGCGCGAGGTCTTCGACCACCTCGAGGCGATGCGTCAGGAAGGGAAGGGGCGGATCGGCTATCTGGTCGGCAAGGCCTGAACGTCGGTGAGCCAGTCCTCGCGCTCGGCCGAGCGTGCCGAGGGCAAACCCTCCTCCAGCGCCCGCTCGAGCGCGCGCGCGCCGGCCTTGACCGCGATGGTCTCCGGCACGATCCAGGCCCTGTAGGTGCGCTGCACCACAGGGACCGCGCAGAAGAGCCGCCGGGCGATGACGTCGCACGTGCGGTCGGCCCGCACCGTTTTGATCTCGCGGCGATCGTGGTGCCACAGACCCATGTCGACCGGCTGCATAAGCCCCGCGCCGCCGGGGAGCTGGACGTTGCGGAAGACGCAGCTAAGCTGGTTGCGGCACGGACCGGCGCGCCGGCCGATCGAGTTGGCGGGGCCGAGCGCCTGCCAGCGCGACATGTAGTCGGCTGCCGCCATCGGGCCGGAGCTGATGTAGCAGCCGCTGCCCATGCAGAGCACGGGGTTCGCCGTTTTGTAGGTGCCGGCAAAGTGGTGACGCCGCGGCTCGACGATGAGCAGCACCGTCACCCGCGTCGGCGCCGAGCTGTTGGTGTCCGCGCTCCACGCAGGCGCATGCGTCTCGGGCGGAACCGGCGGGCCGCCCAGGCTGTTGCGCGTGGCGCGGGCGTGCTCGCGCGCCTCGCGGGCGAGCCGGAACTTCTCGGCGACGCGGCGGGCCTCCTCCATGCGCATGGCTTCGAGCTTGGCCTGCGCTTCGTCGGCGCGGCGCTGCTCTTCTGCCTGGCGCTGCTCCTCGGCAACCCGCTTCGCCTCGGCTTCCTTGGCAACGCGTACCGCTTCAGCGCGTCGTGCCTCTTCGGCCTTGGCCTCGTCGTCGGCACGCCGCTTCTCCTCGACCTCGCTGGCAAGGCGCGCGGCTTCGGCCTTGCGCGCCACCTCGGCGCGCCGCTCGTCCTCTTGGTGGCGCGCCTCGGCCTCCCGCGCCAGACGCTCCGCCTCGGCGCGGGCTTTTTCCTGCTCGGCCGCGAGCTGGGCTTTCTCCTGCTCAGCGGCGATACGTGCTTTCTCTTGCTCCGCCGCCACGCGCGCCTTCTCCTGCTCGGCCGCGAGTTGCGCTTTCTCTTGTTCCGCCGCGACGCGTGCCTTCTCTTGCTCCGCCGCGACGCGGGCTTTCTCCTTCTCGGCCTCGATGCGGGCCTGCTCCTCGAAGGCGCGCTCATCGGCGGCGCGGCGCGCCTCGGCCTCGGCGCGCGCCTGGCGCAGCATCTCGGCCTCGTCGGCGGCGCGCTGCGCCTCGGCCTTGCGGCGGGCGGCGCCCTTTGCGGCGGCTCTGCGCACACGGTCCGCCTGCGCCTTCTTGGCCGCGTCTTCGGCTGCCTTCTTCGCCTGTTGGTCGGCCTCTTTCTTGGCCTCCTCGGCGCGCTCTGCCTGCTCAGCCGCGTGCGCGAACTTCTCGGCGATCGCGTCGGCGGCGGCGTTCTCGGCGGCGGCGGCGGGAGGGGCCAGCGGACCGGCGAGCGCCACGGCAGATACCGCGGCGCATGTGAAAATGATCGCTGCAGTACGCATTTCTACCCCTCGCGAAGCCATCAGTGGGTCCTGAAAGCGCGCTGTTGCCGTAGGAGCGGCGAAAGCGCGACCGGACTGGGTCAATAAAGCGAAGCTTGGTTGAACCGCGCCTGAACGGCGCCACTGTGGCGTCCGCGTTATCCGCGCTCGGCCGCGAGGATGGCGCGCAACCCTTGGCGGTAGCTTGGAAATTTGAGGTCGAGGCCGAGGTCGCGGTGCAGCCGCGCGTTGCTCACGCGCTTGTTCTCCACATAAAAGCTTTTTGCCATAAGCGAGAGGTCTGCGTCCTCGAAGGCGATCTCCGGCGGGGGCGGCATGTGCAACAATTGGGCGGCGTAGGCGACCACGTCCTGAGGCGGCGCCGGCTCGTCGTCGGCGAGATTGTAGAGGTCGTGCCTGCCGCGCCCGGCGATGGCGCTAGCGAGCACCGCGGCGATGTCGGCGACGTGGATGCGGTTGAACACCTGGCCCGGCTTGACGATGCGCTGCGCCGTGCCCGCGCGCAGGCGGTCGATGGCGCTGCGCCCCGGCCCGTAGATGCCGGAGAGGCGGAAAACCTGGACCCGCTTATCCGCGCCTGCTCCGAGCGCCCGCCACGCCTCCTCCGCGGCAAGGCGCTGGCGGCTGCGCGCGGAGACGGGATGGGGCGGGGTCGTCTCGTCGACCCAGCCGCCCTTGTGGTCGCCGTAGACGCCGATGGTCGACAGATAGCCGATCCACGCGACCGCCGGAGCATCCGCGATGTCGTCGGCGTGGTGCGCGAGCACGGGATCGCCGGCCTCGCCCGGCGGCACGGAGACGAGCACGTGGGTCGCGTCGCGCAGCGCCGCCGGAAGGCCGACGCAGGGCTCGATGCCGTCGAACACCAGCGCGGCGAACCCCTCCGCAGCGATGGCGTCGGCAGCTTCGCGCGTGCGGGCCGTGCCGGTGACATGCCAACCCTCGCGCCGCAGACGACGTGCTAGGTAAAGGGCGCTGTAGCCGAGCCCCAGGCACAAGAGCCGGCTCATGGTGCCGACTGCCACTCGGCGCGCACGGCGACGTCGCCTTCGCGCGCGAGATGGCGGTCGCGCAGGCGCTCGCCCATGCGCTCGCCCGCGAGCCGGCGCATCGCCCACACCGCCATGGCTCGCACCAGCGGCGAGGCGTCGGCGATCAGCGCCTCGACCTTGGGCAGCAGGCTTTGATCGCGCGCGTTGCCGGCGGCAATCAGCACGTTGCGCAGGAAGCGGTCGCGGCCCGTGCGCTTGATCGGCGTGCCGGCAAAGCGGCTGCGGAAGGCGCGGTCGTCGAGATCGAGCAGCTCGGCGAGCGGCGGATTGTCGGTCTCGGCGCGGGCAGAAAAGCGCGCCTCGCGGGCGGCGGCGGCGAACTTGTTCCACGGGCACACGGCGAGGCAATCGTCGCAGCCGAACACGCGGTTGCCCATGGGCTCGCGGAACTGCAGCGGGATGTGCCCCTTGTGCTCGATCGTGAGGTAGGCGAGGCAGCGGCGCGCATCGAGCACGTAGGGCGCAGGAAAAGCATCCGTCGGGCAGACGTCGAGGCAGCGCCGGCAGCTGCCGCAATGGTCGGTTTCAGGCGCGTCTGCGGGCAGCTCGGCGGTCGTCAGAATGGCGCCGAGAAACAGCCAGGAGCCGTGCGTGCGCGACACCAGATTTGTGTGCTTGCCCTGCCAGCCGATGCCGGCCGCGGCGGCAAGCGGCTTCTCCATGACGGGCGCGGTATCGACGAAGACCTTGACGGCGGCGCCGCTTCTGGCGCCGAGGCTTTGGGCGAGCGTCTTGAGCTTGGACTTCAAGATGTCGTGGTAGTCCTTGCCTTGCGCGTAGGCCGAGATGACGCCGCGCGTGGGCTCGTCCAGCGCGGCGAGCGGGTCGCTTAGCGGTGCGTAGCTCATGGCGAGCATGACGACCGAGCGCGCTTCGGGCCACAGGGCGTGCAGGCTGCGGCGGCGCTCGGCGGTGGTTGCGAGCCAAGCCATGTCGCCGTGACGGCCGGCGTCGAGGAACTCAATCAGGCGCTCGCCGGCTTCTCCGACCGCGTCGGGCGTCGTCACGCGCACCGCATCGAACCCCAACGCGTCCGCCTCGCGGCAGAGCGCGTCTTTGAGCGCGGTCGTCACCGTCCGCACTCCGGGGATTGTGCCGCCTCTAGAAGTCGAGATTGGCGTAGTGCTTTGCCGGCGTGGCGCCGGGCACGCGATCGGCCAGGATCGAGCGGAACGCGCGCCGCGATTTCAAGCGCGCGTACCAGATCTTGGCCGCCTCGAACTCCTCCCATGGCACCTCGCCCAGGTAATCGACCGACGACAGATGCGCGGCCGCCGCGAGATCGGCAAACGACAGGTCCTCTCCCGCAAGCCAGCGGCGCCTTTCCGCCAGATGGCCAATGTAGCTCATATGGTAGCGCAGGTTGGAGCGGATGGCGCGCAGGACATCCACATCGGGCGTTGCCTGGCCGCCAGGCTGCAGCCGCGCGTACACCTTCTCGTTGAGCAGCGCCTGCGTTACCTCGCGGTTAAGCTTGCCGCTGAACCAGTCGACGAGGCGGCGCACCTCGGCCCGGTCCGCAGGCCCGCCCGGAAAGAGCGGGCGTGCCGGCTCCTCGTCCTCGCCGGGCGTCGCCTCGGCCAGGTACTCGGAGATGGCGTAGGCCCCGCACAGCGCCAGCCCGTCCTGCAGCTGCAGCACGGGAAGCTCGCCGGCCGGATTTAGGGCCAGAAACTCTGGGCGCCATTCCCAGGGCCGCTCCTCGATGAGCTCCACCTCGATGTCGAGCTCTCCGAGCGCGAGGCGGATCGAGCGCGAGAAGGGGCAGAGCCTGAAGTGTGTCAGCTTATGCATCGACCATAGGGTGGCGTTGGCGGTCTTGCGGGCCCGAATCGGCGCGTCCCCAACACGGGACGCCACGCCACGGTCCGTCAAGGCGCTCCTGCGGCTAGTCTCCCCAAGACAGTTGCTTCGTGTGGCGCGGATGTGGCACCGCCGCAGCCCAAATCCTGCTACTGCTCGCGCCCGAGCACCATCCGCGCTCCCGCCAAGCCGCCAGCGCCCCAACAGCGTCGAGACGCCGCCAATGCCGATCTGGGAAGTCATCCTCCTCGGCCTCATCGAGGGAGTGACAGAGTTCCTGCCCGTCTCCTCGACGGGGCATCTGTTGCTGACCGAGCACTTCCTCGGCGTGTGCTCGCCGGGCAAGACGTTCGAGGTGCTGATCCAGCTCGGTGCCATCCTGGCTATTCTGAGCGTCTACGCGAGCAAGCTGACGCGCATCGCCTTCGCGCTTCCCTACGATCACCGCGCACGCCGCTTTGTTCTCGGGATCCTCTTGGCGTTCCTGCCCGCCGCCGTGATCGGGGCGCTGGCTCACGACTTCATCAAGGGGGTGCTGTTCGAGAGCCCGATGCTCATCTCGATCATGCTCGTCGTCGGCGGCATCATCCTGCTGGCGATCGACCGCATGCCTCTCGCCGTGCACTACGACGACGTGATGGACTACCCGCCGTTGCTCTCCTTGAAGATCGGCTTCTTCCAGTGCCTGGCCATGGTTCCCGGCGTGTCGCGCTCGGGCTCGACCATCGTCGGCGCTATGCTGATGGGCACCGACAAGCGCTCGGCGGCCGAGTTCTCCTTCTTCCTCGCCATGCCGACCATGACCGGCGCCTTTGCCCTCGATCTCTACAAGAATTGGGCGATCCTCAAGCCCGAGGACGTGGACAACATCGCTTTGGGCTTCGTCGTCGCCTTCATCTCCGCCGTGTTCGTCGTGCGCTACCTGCTCGACTACGTCAGCCGCCACGGCTTTGCGCTGTTCGGCTGGTGGCGCATCATCGTCGGCGGTCTGGCGCTGGGGGCGATGCTGGTGCTGGGCCAGACAAACGGCTGCCCGGTCAGCGGCTGAAACGCCTGACGCCCCGTCAGGCCGCGTGCGAGGCTGCCGTCGTGGTGAGCGCGGAGCGAAGGGCGGCCGCATCGGCGGCACTGCGCAAGGCATCGAGCATCGAGGGCTCGCGCACGACGCGCGAGATCGAGGCGAGCGCCTTCAGGTGATCGCCGCTGGCGTGCTCGGGCGCGAGCAAGAGGAACATGAGGTCGACCGGCTCGCTGTCGTGCGATTCGTACTCGATCGGCTGCTCCAGACGGGCGAACAGGCACACGATCCGCTTGAGGCCTTCGAGCTTGACGTGCGGGATGGCGATGCCGCGCCCGAGCCCGGTCGAGCCCAGCCGCTCGCGCTGTAGAAGCGTGTTGAAGATCTCGCGCGCGTCGAGGCCGGTCCGCTCTGCGGCGACGTTCGCCAGCTCCTGCAGCGCGTGCTTCTTGCTCGCAGCCTGCAGCGAGGCAATGATGTCGTCGGGGGCCAGAAGATCACAAAGATCCATCGCTCAATCCCATTCCACCCGGTTGCGACGCGCGGTCCGCGTCAGGTCGCACGATGTAGCTTCTGGACGCACGGAAGAGTGCCGCTGGTCCTGCGCAATTGCACTTCTAAACTTTCGCCTTCCCTGTCGGCTCGGCCTGGCGGGCCGCCCTGACCGTGCTCCCGGCTCGCCATCGGCGCACCTCTGAGAAACCAAAAAAATGGCATCGAGAAGGTCGCGTTGCTCAACAATTTTGCACACCGATTGCCTGTTACCTTGGCCGTCTTCCGGCGACGTATACCCCAAGATCGTTGCGAAACCGCCCAGAGGCCTGGCTGCGCCGCGAGCGCTTGCCGCCTCTCGCCAGTCCCTGCGCCAGCCGCCTCGCGACTCTCGGAACCCCAGACCAGCTTGGCGCCCTTCCCAACACCGCGCAACGGCGGTCCGTGTGGCCCCGCCTGCCGCCCGCCTAACACAACTACTGCAAAAACGGGGCCACGGGAGCGCCCCGAAACAAGCCGATACAAGACGTGATTTAGTCCGTTGTCTCAGTTCAAGGTCGCTTAAGCGACGTGGACCGGCGCGAAAGCGCCATCGCGGGGCTCTCCGCGGGTTCCTGCGGAAAGCCTATATGGCAGCGCCGCCGCGTATACAAGCCTTCTCTTGGCTAATTTGTAGGCAACTCCGGCGCCCGTCATTGCACCCCATGCGGCCGTTCCACGCGCTCCAACAGCCGCTTGTCGCGGCGGCGCTGCACCGAGGAGGGGATGCGCATGGCCTCGCGGTATTTGGCCACCGTGCGCCGCGCAATGTCGATTCCGTCGCACTTCAGCTTCTCGACGATCTTGTCGTCGGAGAGCACGGCTGCCGGCGTCTCGCCGTCGATCATCTGCTTGATGCGATGGCGCACGGCCTCCGATGAGTGGGCTTCGCCCTCCTCGGCCGACGCAATCGCCGAGGTGAAGAAATATTTCAATTCGAAGATGCCGCGCGGAGTGGCGATGTACTTGTTGGAGGTGACGCGGGAGACGGTCGATTCGTGCATGGAGATGGCGTCCGCCACCGTCTTGAGGTTGAGCGGGCGCAGGTACTGGACGCCGTGCGTGAAGAAGCCGTCCTGCTGGCGCACGATCTCCTCGGCGACGCGCAGGATGGTGCGCGCGCGCTGGTCGAGGCTCTTCACCAGCCAGTTGGCGGTCTGCAGACACTCGAGCAGGTAATTGCGGTCGGCGGCCGAGGCCGGTCCCTTGGACACGCTCGTCAGATAGGTGCGGTTGACGAGCACGCGGGGCAGCGTGTCGCTGTTGAGCTCGACGATCCAGCTGCCGTCTTGAGAGGGGCGCACGAGCACGTCGGGCACCACCGGCTGCATCTGCACGGAGCCGTATTTCAAGCCGGGCTTCGGGTTGAGGTGCTTGATCTCGGCGACGATCTCCATGAGCTCGTCCATCTCGATGCCCACCGCCTTCTTGAGCGCCGACAGGTTGTGGTTCGCCAGCAGATGCAGGTTGTCGAGGAAGGCGGCAATCACCGGATCGTAGCGGTTCTGCTCCTTGAGCTGCAGCGCCAGGCATTCTTTCAGCGAGCGGGAGAACACGCCGGGCGGATCGAGCGTCTGCAGAAGTGCGAGCACCCGGTCGACCAGCTCCTGCGGGGCGCCGAGCTTCTCCGCCAGCATGGAGAGGTCGGCGGGCAAGTAGCCCGCCTCGTCGACCAGGTCGATAAGGTACTGGCCGATCAGCCGCTCGGCCGGCTCCTTGAGGATGAGCGGCATCTGCTCGCTCAAGTGCTGGTGCAAAGAGACCTCGTTGGCGACGAAGGCCTCGATGTTGACGTCGTCGTCGGCGCCGGGGCCGCGCTGGCGCACGTTGGCCCAGCCGGACTGGCCCGGATCGCCGCCTTGCTCGCTCGGCGCTGAATCGGGGTAGACGTTGTCGTAGTCGGTATCGAGAGCGCTTTCGGAATCCGCCACGGGCTTGCCGAGGTCGAGCCAATTGTCATCGGCGCTTGCGGCCGTCTCCTCGGGCTTGGCGAACTCGGGCGTCGCATCGGCTTCGGAGCGCACCGGGCCATCGGAGCTTTCGTCGGTTTCGAGTAGCGGGTTGCGCTCCAGCTCCGTCTCGACGTACTGAATCAGCTCCATGTTCGAAAGCTGCAGGAGACGAATAGCCTGCTGCAGTTGGGGTGTCATCACCAACTGCTGGCCTTGCCTCAGCTCCAGCTTCGTCGAAAGCGCCATGCGTAAGAACCTAGCATATCCTCCGACGTCCCGGCCGAGGTCTAGTCAGCGCGCGTTAACGAACATGTCTCCCAGATACACGCGCCGCACGTCGTCGTTGGCTATGATTTCCTCCGGCTTACCTTGTGTCAGAACCTGACCGTCGTAGATGATGTAGGCGCGATCGATGAGGCTCAATGTCTCGCGTACGTTGTGGTCGGTGATGAGAACGCCGATGCCGCGCTCGGTCAAGTGTCGAACGAGCTCCTGGATGTCGCCGACGGCGATCGGGTCGATTCCGGCGAAGGGCTCGTCCAGCAGCATGAACGAGGGGCCAGTGGCAAGCGCGCGGGCGATCTCCACACGGCGCCGCTCGCCGCCCGAAAGGGCGATGGAAGGCGATTTTCGCAAGCGAGTTATGCCGAATTCGTCGAGGAGGCTGTCGAGGCGCTTGCGCCGCTGCTTGGCCGAGGGCTCGACCAATTCCAGCACGGCCATGATGTTCTGCTCGACCGTCAGGCCACGGAAGATGGAGGCCTCCTGCGGCAAATAGCCAATGCCTAACCGGGCCCGCTGGTACATGGGGAGGCCGGTGACGTCCTGCCCGTCGATGGTGATCGTTCCGTGATCGGCCGGGACGAGACCGGTGATCATGTAGAACACGGTGGTCTTGCCGGCGCCGTTGGGGCCCAAGAGGCCGACCGATTCTCCGCGCCCTACCGCGAGCGTCACGCCGCGCACGACGAGGCGCTTCTTATAGCTCTTCTGCACGTTGTGAATGGTGAGCCAACCTTCGGCGCCGAACGGCTGCTCCGACCCGTTGGCGGGAACGAGGCTGGTGCCGCGTGCGGCCGGGCGTGAGGGGCGCGCACCGGCGCGGGCGCGCTTCGGGCCGAAGGGGAGAATCTTGAGCACGGATGAACAACCTCGGGGTTGAGCCTGTCCGGGGGAACGGCTGCACCACCATGGTGCGCCGATCATGGTCCCTGTCAATCGGCGTCATATAGCGGCTGACGCCGACGTTTCGTCGCGCGCCCGCGAAGGAATAACGCGCTTGAAGGCCAATTCAGGGCGCTGCGCCTGTCGGGCCCCACGTGCCGCCCGACGTCGGTGGCGACTTGGGTGCCGGCTGCGCACCGTTTGGCTGCGGCGCCTTTCTCTGGTTAGGGTAAAATATCGCGCTCGGACGACCGCCGCTGGTCGGAGCTTGCACGACATAGCCCTCCTTGTCGCCGACTGGCGACGCCTTCGCCGTCCACGACGCGCCGGGGTCGTTGTGGATCACGCTTTGGCCGGTCGCCATGTCGATGACGAGGCGCGTGCCGTGCACGACGTTCTTGCCCTGCGTGAGCACGACGTCGCCGCCGAGCGTCACCTGGTTGGCCTTCACATCGAAGTCGGCCCAGTCGCCGGTAGCGTCCTGACCGTTCTTCGAGGTGACGATCACCTTGCCGCGCGCCTCGATGCGCGTCAGCTGCGCCGGCTGCTGCTGCTTGGTTTCGGCCGGGTTCGTCGGCGCGGCAAGCCCCGCCTGGCCGGTGTAATAGGCGCGCAGCGCCGCCGTGCGCACGACGAAGTCGCCCTGCGCGGCGTGCACACTACCTTTGAAGACCGCGAGCTTGGCGCGGTCATCGACGTCGAGACGGTCGGCCTCCACGTCGATGGGCGCGGTGGGATCGGTCTTGAAGACACCGACCGTCGCCGCGCTCGCGGCGCCGGCTGCGCCCGCGAGCGGTCCTTGGGCACCGACGGCGTTGCGATAGAAACGCGTGGTGATGCGGCCGGGCTCCTTGGCTCCGGGGGGCGCGGGATTGGTGAGCTGCGTGTGTGCCGTCGCCCGCTCGACGAAGAGCCGTCCACCGGCGAGCTGGTTGCGGCCTTGAATGGCGACGACGTTGCCGGCGAGCAGCACCGTGTCGGCGCGCTGGTCGATCCGCGCCACGTTGCCCATGGCGCGCCGATCCGCTCCCGACGTCATGACGACGTCGCCCGTCAGCACGGCGACCTCATTGAGGGCGTCGAACTCCAAGCTGTTGCTCGTCACCCGGTCCTGCGGCGCACGTGTCATGACGACAGGAGTGGACGACGCGATGCGGCGGATCTTGGCGCCGGCGGGGGCCCCGGCGGGATTGGCACCTGCGAGGGCGGCGTTCTCCCCCTCGTAGCGAACCTCGAGCGCTGCCGTCTCCAGCACGGCGTCGCCCTGCGCGGCGCGCACGCGGCCCGAGAAGGTGGCGATCTTCTTCAAATCGTCGATCTCCAGCCGATCAGAGGTGATGTCGATGGGGCCGTTAGTGGCACTGATCAACGGCGCGCCGGTGGCTGCCGCCTTGGCCGCCGGCGCGGCCTTGGGCGGCTGGGCGGGGACCAGATGCGCCACCACGCTGTTCTGGAACGACACCTGGCGGGTCTTGTTGTGGAGCGTCATCTCGTTGGAGTGGATGGTTCCTCCCGGCATCTCGACGACGACCGGCTCCTTGGAGACGACGAGGTTCTCCTTGGTGCGGACGCTCGCTCGCGTCAGCTTAGCGTGCAGTCCGCTCTCGGAGACGATGTCGATGCCGTCGTAGAGCTCCAGCTCGTTGGTCTTGCTGTTATAGAAGCCGTGCACCGACTTGAGGTTGGTCTTCTGCTTGTTGGCGTCCTCCAGATCGCCGACGATGCCGTTGAGGGTCACGCGCGACAGATCCGTCAGGTCTTGCACGGCGGTCTTCGCGGTCACCACGTACTTGCCGCCATCATCGTTGAACCCCTCGTAGCGGGGGTTATGCATGGTCAGGTTCTCAGGAATGATGTTTGTGATCTCGATCTGCGGCAGCCCTTCCACCCAGCCTAGGGTCTGCAGCACGATCACCACGTAGCCAGCGATCACGACGGCGGCGATCGCGGGAAGCAGACGGCGCATGGTGCGCACCACGCGCGTGTGGCGGCGCGCGCGGACAAAGCTCTTGGCCCGATCGCTCGCCGTGGACGTGGCAATGGCCCAGCCGCGATCCGGCTCGAGATGTGTTGTGGTCGCCATGCGCTCCGTCGGAGGATTGGGACTGTGCGCCCCATAGCGCAAAAAAGCGGCCAATTGGGGACTTAAGGCAATTACCCGCCGGCGGCCCGGTCATTCGCCCGTTCAGTGGGCAAAAATATCGTCGGGGAAGCCGGCGAGGTCGAGCCTGGCACGAACCGGCAGGAAGCCGAACGCGGCCTCGGCGAAGGCGCGGCGCCCGTCGCGGTCGAGCATGGCGTCGAGCTTCTCCTTCAGCGCATGCAGGTGCAGCACGTCGGACGCGGCATAGGCGAGCTGCTGCTGGGAGAGCTCGGCTGCCGCCCAGTCGGAGCTCTGCTGCTGCTTGGAGATCTCGACCCCCAAGAGCTCCCCCGCCAGGTCCTTCAGCCCGTGGCGGTCGGTGTAGGTGCGAACCAGCTTGGAGGCGATCTTGGTGCAGTAGATGGGTGCGGTGGCGACGCCCAAGTTCCGCTCGAGCACGGCGACGTCGAAACGGGCGAAGTGGAAGATCTTGGTGACCGCGGGGTCGGCGAGCAGCGCCTTGAGCCGCGGCGCGGCGTAGTCCGATCCATCGAACTGCACCAGGTGCGCCGTGCCGTCGCCCGCCGAGAGCTGGACGAGGCAGAGCCGGTCGCGGAGGATGTTGAGGCCGAGGGTCTCGGTGTCGACCGCCACGCTTTTTGTGAAGGCGACTCCCGCCGGAAGGTCGCCCTTGTGCAGATGAATGGTCGGTTTCGCCATCGGTCCTTCGCCGGAGCGGCCCTCGCAAGGTGGCTCCGAGAGCCCCGCTCCCGGAGCCGGCTGATACACCAGAAAGATTTATGACAGGTGCACCGCCGGTTAGCAGGCGTTTACGGACTTCGCGCGCGCGAGGCAAGCCGGCTCGGCTCGCTTGACATTGGCTTGCAACCCTTGTGGTTGATATCGCGCTCAAGTTCGTGGGTTGTCAGGCCGGGGGGAAGGCGCAGATGAGCAATGAGAGCGGCGCTTTTCGCATCGGGGCGGTCCTGGCGACCAGCTACGATGTCTTTGCTCGCAACTTCCTCCTCTTCTTCGCGCTGGCGTTCGTCGCCAACGTCCCCGGCCTCGTGCTCGACCTCTTGGCGCCCCCGACACCGCCGCCGTGGCTCGGTGGCGCCGCTGCGGACGCCCCGGCGACCGCCGAGGCGGCGGCAAGTGCCGTCTCGCCCTGGCTCACGCTGACGGTCTTAATCGCGAGTATGGTGTTGAGCGTCATTTTGTCGGCGGCCGCGACCTACATCATGATCGCGGACTTGAGGCGCACGCATTTCTCCCTTGGCGAGGCGTTGTTCGGCGGGGTGCGTGCGCTGCCTCCTATGCTCGGGGTCACCGCCATCGTGTTCCTGCTGTTCTTGGGCTTGGGCTTGGCGGTGGGGCTCGCCTGGGCCGTTCTTGCCTACGGGATCTTCGCCGATCCCAAAACGCCCTATGCCGCCATCCTGATCCCCGTTTTTGTGGTGCCCGTCGTGATCGTGGGGCTCAAGCTTTGCCTTGCGGTTCCCGTCATCGTCGCCGAGCGTGCGGGCGTAATCCAGTCCATGAAGCGCAGCGCCGAGCTCACGCAAGGGAGGCTGTGGCCGCTCTTCGGGATGTTCGCCGTGGCGGCGCTGATCTTCTTGGTGTTCAACGGCACTCTTTTCGCTGCCGCCGCCGCCGTGCTCGGACTACCGGCATTCTTCAGTCCGATCGTCACGGTGGCGCGGAACGCGATCCTCTCCGCCGAGGTCCCGTACTATTGGGCCATTATCGCCGTCAGCTACTATTACCTGCGCTCAGCGTCGGAGGGCGGCGGGACGACGGCGGCCTGATCGCCTCACCCCGCCGGGTCGAACAGCACCGGCAGGGAGATCGGTCCCGTGTTGCCGCTGTCGGGCAGATAGGTCGCCTCTCCACCGGCGCGCAAATTGCGCATGCGCGGCGGCAAGATCGTGAAGGCGACCGCCATGTCGCTCCTCGCAATGGCATGGCCCAGGCAGTGATGCGGGCCGCCGCCGAAGCCGAAGTGGCGCTCGCGCTCGGCCGCGATGTCAAAGCCCGGCGGAAATACGTTGGGGTCGGTGCCCGCCGCCTCCGACAACAGATGCAGGGTCGTCCCCTTCTTGATGGTGAGGCCGTTGTAGACGAAATCCTCGATCGCCTCGCGCGTCACCCAGGTGATGGTCGGGCGCACGCGCATCACCTCCTCCACCGCCTTGGGCGCAAGCTCGGGGCGCTTAGCCAACAGCTCCCACTGGTCGGGATGCTCGAGGAAGGTGGCGATGCCCAGCCCCAGCTGGTTGCGCGTCGTATCGATGCCGGCGAACACCAGCATCAGGATGGTGTCGCGTAATTCCTCGTT
Source organism: uncultured Alphaproteobacteria bacterium (assembly GCA_963728165.1). Lineage (GTDB taxonomy): Bacteria > Pseudomonadota > Alphaproteobacteria > Rhizobiales > Hyphomicrobiaceae > Hyphomicrobium_A. The sequence continues at coordinate 286,060 of CAVSIY010000007.1, forward strand.
GGAGAGGCGGTCGTTATCCTCGCTGGCGGTGACCAGCGCCGACATGAAGTCGCTGCCGGGCGCGGTTCGGCGCTTGGCCACCAGCTCGTCGGCATAGGCGAACATGGCCTCGGTCGCCGCGTTGATGCGCGCCTCGTTCTCCTTGAAGGAGACGCCGAGCGCCAGCCCCATGGTGGCCGACAGCCGCAGCACGTGATCGGCCTCCTCGCGCGGCAGGCCGAGGATGTGGCAGAGGATGCGCGCGGCGTAGCGGTCGGCGAAGTCGGCCATGAAATCGCATGCGCCCCGATGCGTGAACTCATCGGCGAGCTCGGAGGCCATCGCATCGAACTCGGGCCGCATGCCGGAGACGACCTTCGGTGCAAACGCCGGGTTGACGAGCTTGCGCAAGCGCGCGTGGTCGGCGCCCTCCTGCACCAGTATGGTGCGCGCCCACCAGTCGGCGAAGATGCCGGTGACGTCGTTGTGGGCGGGCCAGGCGTGGCTGCCCTGGCGCAGGCTCTTGTGCAGCAAGAGGTTGCGCATGTCGGGGTAGCGTAGCACCGCGATGCCGTAGGGCGTACGCGCATACCAGCTCTCGTCGCGCGCGTCCTTGATGGGCTTGGAGCGGATCGACAGCGCCGGGTCGGCGAGGTTGAGGAACGGCACCCCTTCCAGCGTGGCGATCGCAGCCATGGTCCTCACGTCCTCATCATCGCAATGGTGTCAGATCGAGAGGGTCTGACACCTTGCGCCCTAGGGCAGGCAATCGAGATAGGTCTCGACATCGAAGTTGGTGACGGTGTGGTTGAAGCGCTCCCACTCGTCGGTCTTGTACTCGTGGTAGAGGCGGTACATCTCGCCGGGCATCGCCGACTTGATCACCTCGTCCTTGGATAATTCCTCGAGCGCGTGGCCGAGTGTCATAGGCAGCTTCTTCACCTGCTTGCCTTGCTCCATCGCCACGTAGATGTTGCGCTCCTCCGGCGGGCCCGGATCGAGGTCGCGCTTGATGCCGTCGTCGGCCGCCTTGAGGATGGCGGCCGCCATCAGGTAGGGGTTCACCATGGAATCGACCGCGCGGTACTCGAAGCGGCCGGGTGCCGAGATCCTGAGGCCCGTGGTGCGGTTCTGGAAGCCCCAGTCGGCGAACACCGGCGCCCAGAAGCCCGTGTCCCACAGACGCCGGTAGGAGTTGACGGTCGAGCAGCCGATGGCGGTGAGTGCATAGAGGTGGTCGACGATGCCGGCGATCACCTGCTTGCCGACCTTGCCCGGCATCTGCACGTCGTCGCCGTCGGGCATGAAGGTGTTGTCGCCGCCTTCCAAGTGCGCGAACACCTCCGGCATGGCCGCGGCGCGGTATTGGCCGAGCTTCTTGGTCACGGTCTCGCCGCCGCGCCAGAACGAGATGTTGTGGTGGCAGCCCGAGGCCGACACGCCCATGAAGGGCTTGGACATGAAGCAGGCGATGAGATCGTGCTCGCGCGCCACCTGCGCGCAGATCTGCCGGTAGGTCGTCAGCCGGTCGGCGGTGCGCATCGGCTCGTCGAAGGTGAAGTTCAATTCGAGCTGCCCCGGTGCGTCCTCGTGGTCGCCTTGGATCATGTCGAGGCCCATGGCGCGCGCGTACTGGATCACCTTCATGTAGACGGGGCGCAGGCTCTCGAACTGGTCGATGTGATAGCAGTAGGGCTTGGAGAAGCCGCCGGCCGGGCTGCCATCGGCATTCTTCTTCAACCACATCATCTCCGGCTCGGTGCCGTGGCGCATGTGCAGGCCGCCGTGCTCGGCCTGGAACTGCTCGTGGATGCGGCGCAAATTCCCGCGACAATCGGAGGTCAGGAAGGCGCCGGGCTCGGCGCGCTCCTCCCGGTTGCGAAAGAGCGTGCAGAAGATGCGCGCGACCCGCTTGTCCCAGGGCAGCTGGCAGAAGGTCTCGGGCTCGGGGATGCCGACGAGCTCGGCGGCCTCCGGTCCGTAGCCCAGAGTACTCGCCGTGGCGGTTGGTGAAGAGATTGACGGTGGCGCCGTAGACGAGCTGGAAGCCCTTCTTGGCGACGCTCTCCCAGTGATCGGCTGGAATGCCCTTGCCGCAGATGCGGCCCGTGACCGACACGAACTGCAGATAGAGATAGTCGATGCCGAGCTCGTCGATGAGCTTGCGCACCTGCGCGACCTTCTCGGCCCGGCCGCTCGCGTCGACGAAGGCTTCGATGTCGGTCCTCATGCCAGTCATTACACAGTCTCCAGGTAGCGGGCCCGCTCGAAGGCGGATACGTGGGCGTGGAACGCTGCGGCTTCCGCCGCGCACCAGGCCGAATAGTGGTCGACGAAGGGCGCGCCGAAGAGGGAGCGCGCAGGCTCCGATTGGGCGAAGCGGCGCGCCGCCTCCTCCAGCGAGGTCGGCAGCTCGTCCCCGGGTGCGGTCTGCGCGAGGCGGCCGTCGCCCGTTACCGGCGCTCCCGGATTGGCGCTCGTCTCGATGCCCCAGAGGCCCGCTCCCAGCACCATGGCGGCGGTCATGTGCGGCACCGCGTCGGCGCCGGGCAGGCGGAACTCGAACCGCGTCGATGTGGGGTCGGCGGCGACGACGCGCACCGCGCACGAATAGTTGCCGAGGCCCCAGTTGGCCGCGCGCGGGGCCCAGTTGCCGGGCCGCAGACGACGGTAGGCATTCACGGTCGGTGCGAACATGCACATCCAATGCGGCGCCATCGCCAGGATGCCGCCGAGGAACGCCCGCGCCGTGGGGCTCAAGCCGCCTTCGCTGTTGTTTTCGAGCAAGGGCTTGCCGCTCTTGTCGCGCAGCGAGATGGAGAGATGTCCGCCGAGGCCGGGATAGCCCTGGTCGAGCTGGGCGAGGAAGCTCGCAGTCAGCCCGTGGCGGCGTGCGAGCGCCTTGGTGAAGACCTTGAACAGCGCCGCGTCGTCGGCCGCCTTCAACAGGGGATCGGGGCCGAGGCAATACTCCACGCAGCCCGGCCCCAGCTCCATGCAGTAATGCGCCAGATTGATATGGCAGGCGCGCAGCTGGTCGTGCACGAACTTCAGCAAGGTGGTGTCGGCTGCGGGCGCCACGCCCGACCAGCAGCGGTTGTGCGGCAGCGCCGGCTGCAGGGTCTGCCAGTTCTTGGCACGCAGCGAGGCGCCGTCCTCGGCGAGGAAAATGGTCTCGTACTCGAACCCGGCGAAGGCCTCGAAGCCGAGGTCGCGGGCTTTGTTGATGACGCGCGCCAGCGTGGCGCGCGGCGAGATGGCGGCGCTGGGGCCGGTGTAATCCGCGATCGCGAGCAGGGCCGCAGGCTCGAACGCATAGCGGCGCACCGAATTGGGGTCGATGCGCACCGCCTCGTCGACGAAGCCCTTCTCGCGGAAGCAGGTCTCGTCGTGCATCCAGAAGGGCAGCGCGTCGATGAAACGCCAGCCGCTCTCCAGGCCCGCGAGAAAGCCGCTCGCGTCGAGCCGCTTCTCGCGGAAAGTGCCGGTAAAATCGAAGATGCCGACATGGGCGACGGCGAAGTCGCCATCTCCCGGCTCCGTCGCCTGACCGCCAGCCGTTGCCAAGTGGGTTCCCTCCGCCTGCGGCACGAGGCTGCGCATCAGCGCCCAACTGCCGCTACTTTCACATCAAGCAAAAAACTTTCGCAAGAGGAAACTTTAGGCAGCCCGGCGGACGGGCCGGATGCCGCAAGTCCCTATTGCCCGTGCGCCCGTGGCGGCACACCGGGTGCAAGCCTAGCCGCTCACGGCGAGGCAAGGAACCCTGCCGGGGTCTGGCGATAAGGGGGAGCACGATTGCGGCGGCCGGATGGTGCCCAGGAGGGTCGCAGGAGAGGGTCGCACAGCGCGGAATGCGCACTGGCGGGCGCGAGGCAGAGCCGTCAGCGCCCACTACGTCGAATGGCTGTGTCAGGTGTACTTCGATTTGTTCATTGCGAGCCGGGCCAGCAAAAACGATGATTTCGCATATTGCGTCGCAACCGCCGGCACGCAGGCACGCGTCTTCACCCGGCGCCGAGCGAGAGAACAATGACGTGCGAGGTTGCCCCAAAGATGCTTTCGCCGCAGGCTGCGGATACCCCGCCTCTTTCTGCAAACCCTCGCGCAACAGATCCAACTTCGGATTTATCCGGAGCCCGCCGCGACCTGCAGGCGCGCGTCATCAGCTTGAACAGCAGCGCGCGGCGCGCGCTGGTTCGAGGCAACTTGCGGGATTTCTCCATTCCCTGGCGTTTTGTTGATGCGTCCGATGCAAATGGCCCAAGCCAGTATGCTCCCGATGCTCGCGCCCAGCTGGACCGCTATGGCAGACGTCTTACGCCCGGCGAGGTCGGTTGCTTCAAGAGCCACATGGCTGCCATTTCCGAGTTCGATTCCAACCCCGAGCTCGAGTGGCTGCTCGTATTGGAAGACGATGTGTGGGTCGACACGAACTTCGACTTTCACGGGCTGATCGACTTCCTGTCCCCGAGGCGCATCGATTACCTTCGCCTGTATTGCCGCCAATGGAAGCGATCGGATGTGGTGGCCGATTTCGGTGAGCGTCAGATCATACGGTTCAGCACCGACCCGTACGGCACCCAGGCCTATCTTTTGAACAAAAGAGCGTCGATGGCCTTCCGCTCTGCAGTTTGCAGCATCGATATGCCGATCGACGATTTCTACGGCAGGTTCTGGGAGACGGGGATAGATCTGTTCGGGCTGTTCCCTTTCCCGGTTATCGAGCGTGACGTGCCGTCGCACATCCTGTCGGAACGAAAAGACAATCCGATGAACATCAACAATTTCACAATTCGGCGTCAGCTGAATAGAGTGATCGACCTGGCTGCAAAGAAACGACGCAACATCGGGTTCCGCTTGTTCGGGGCCCGTCCCGGTTAACCGGGCTTGCGCGCCGGGAAGACCGTCACCCCTGGCATCCCCGAATGCGGGGGCGGCGAGAGGGCCAGTCGAGCGCTTGCGGAAAGGGGATCCCGGGCCGGGTCGTGCCCGTCGGGTGGTGCCCAGGAGAGGACTCGAACCTCCACGCCCTTGCGAGCGCTAGCACCTGAAGCTAGTGCGTCTACCAATTCCGCCACCTGGGCACGAGGCCGATGAGTTAGAGAGCGTCGGCGCCCTTGTCAATTCTACGCTGGCAATTCGTCTAGCGCGCTTCACAGCGCCGGCCGGCCCCGTATAGTCGGCGGCGGACCGAGGCTTGGCGGCGGCAAGAGAGGCTCACGATGGCGGATCGTCTGGACGACCAGGGACTGGCGACGGTGTTCGGCGGCTCGGGCTTCGTCGGCCGCTACGCGGTGGCCGCACTTGCCAAAGACGGCTGGCGCCTGCGCGCTGGCTGCCGCCGGCCCGACCTTGCGGGCTTCCTGCAGCCGTCGGGGCGCGTCGGGCAGGTGTTCGCGGTGCAAGCGAACCTGCGCTATCCGGACTCGGTCGGGCGCGCCGTCGAGGGCGCCAAGGCCGTCGTCAACTGCGTCGGCGTGCTCGCCTCGACCGGGCGGCAAACGTTCCGCGCCATCCACGTCGAGGGCGCGCGCGCAGTCGCCAAGGCGGCGCGCGAGGAAGGGGCCACGCGCTTCGTGCACATCTCGGCGATCGGCGCCGACCCCAAGTCGCGTGCGCGCTACGCCCGCACCAAGGCCGAGGGCGAGGCCGCCGTGCTGGAGGAGTTCCCCGACGCGATCATCCTCAGGCCCTCGATCGTGTTCGGGCCGGAGGACGAGTTCTTCAATCGGTTCGCGGCGATGGCGCGCATCTCGCCGTTCCTGCCTTTGATCGGCGGCGGCAAGACACGCTTCCAGCCCGTGTTCGTGGGCGACGTCGCCGCAGCGATCGCCGCCTGCCTGATGGGCGCGGCCAAGCCCGGCACGGTTTACGAGCTCGGCGGCCCGGAGGTGCTCACCTTCCGCGAGATCCTCGATCTGACGCAGGAGTGGAGCGGACGTTCGCGCGCCTATCTGCCGCTGCCCTTCTGGCTCGCCAAGCTGCAGGCCGCGCTCACCTGGCCGCTTCCCAACAGCCTGCGGCCGATCACCTACGATCAGGTGCGCCTGCTGCAGCACGACACCGTGGTGAGCGAGACGGCCAAGAGCGCGCGGCGCACGCTGCAGGGCCTCGGCATCACGGCTCCGCACGGCGTGGGGGCGATCGTGCCGACCTATCTGGAGCGCTTCCGCCCCAAGGGCCAGTTCGCGAGCTACCGCACCTGAACTGCAACCGACCCGTGTCTGACCCTCTGGGTCTGACACGGTGTGTCGTCGTTGCCCTGTGGATGTCTGCCTAAGGGTGTCAGACCCGGAAGGTCAGACACCCGCTTCAGCAAAAAGAAAGACCCCGGCGTTGCCGCCGGGGCCCGTCGTGCCTCAGACGTGCGCTGTGAGAGGCTTAGTGCACGCTCGCGATCTGCAGGTCATCGTCGATGGCGTGCCCGATGGCCGCCTGCCGCGTATCGGTGAGCGCCAAGGGCGTGCCGTCGGCGGCGTGCAGCGAGAACAGGTTGATGCCCTGCGGCAGCCCCTCGATGGCCGGGAACATGCGGCTCGCCTCGTCCGCGGTCAGCGTCTTGATGTAGGCGACGACCCCGCCGCCGAGCGTGGCCAGCTCTTTCTCGGTCATGACGGTATTCGGTTGCGTGGTCTTTTCGTGCTCGGTCATGACGCAACTCCTCTTCTCAAAATCGTGCGCGGTGCGTCACCGCAATCGACGGGGTTGAGCGCTCGCCGCTTTCCCGCCCCGACGCCGGCCCCCGCTTCATCGGAGACCAGCAGCTTCCTTAATTCAACGATCACGGCTGCGCTTTCCTGTCGCCGATCGTGATCGTGCGCACCAGACGCTCCGGCTCCAGACGCTCCAGGTCGATGGCGAGCAGTCCGTTGGCCAAGTTCGCAGACTTTACCTCGATTCCCTCCGCCAGCACGAACGTGCGCGCGAACTGACGGGAGGCGATGCCGCGGTAGAGGTACTCGCGGTCCTTGTCCTCCTGCTGCTTGCCGCGGATGGTGAGCTGGCGATCCTCCAGCGTAATCTCAAGCTCACCGCGCGTGAATCCCGCGACGGCGAGCGTGATCCTCAACATTTCGCCTTCGCCACCCGCGGCGGCGATGCGCTCGACGTTGTAGGGTGGGTAGCCGTCGCCGCCGCCCTTGCTGGCGCGGTCGATCAGCCGTTCGATCTCATCGAACCCTAAAAGCAGCGGGTTCGAAAGCAGAGATAAGCGCGACATTCCTCGAAAGCCCTTTCCATAAGCGACCTTCTCATCGATGCGGCAAGGCCCCGCAGGGCCCCTGCCGGTCCGGCCCCGCTACGGGGCGCCGGGAACTCGTAAAACGATATGGCGACGATTGCCCGCAATTCAAGCAGCGGGGGGCTGCCGGGGCCCGAATGTGCGGCCAGATGAACGGTGAGATGAACGGTGAGATGAACGCGTTGTCATTTGACAAGGCCGGCCCAAATGCCGAGATGTTGCGATATCGCGGTGTTCGCAGGACCGGCCCTGGTGCACCCCTCGTTTCCGATAACTATACCAAGGCTTTGCTGAGGGTTGTCGCGGGAGGGAATGCAAGATTGTGGCGGGTACATCTCGGGCCAACCTGATCGGGGTTTGATCGATGCACAAACTCGGCCTCCGCCGCCTCTCAACCCTCTCAATGGCAGTCGCAATGCTCGCTTTCGCCCAGCCCATCCTTCCCGCCCACGCAGATCCTCGCGCCACCGAGTTCACGCTGTCGAACGGCATGCAGGTGGTCGTCATCCCCGATCACCGGGCTCCCGTCGTCACCCACATGGTCTGGTACAAGGTCGGCGCCGCCGATGAGCCCAAGGGGGTCTCGGGCATCGCCCACTTCCTCGAGCACCTGATGTTCAAGTCGACCGACAAGATCGCGATCGGCGAGTTCTCCAAGATCATCTCCAGGCTCGGCGGCGAGGACAACGCCTTCACCGGCCAGGACGTGACCTCCTATCACCAGCGTATCGCCAAGGCTCGGCTCGGCACCGTGATGGACATGGAGGCCGACCGCATGGCGCATCTGCGCCTGACGCCCGAGGAGGTCGCCACCGAGCGTCAGGTCATCCTCGAGGAGCGCCGCTCGCGCATCGACAACAATCCCACCGCGCTGCTCGACGAGCAGATGAACGCGGCCCTCTACCTGTCCCACCCCTACGGCATACCGGTCATCGGCTGGGAGCACGAGATGGCGAAGCTTTCGCGCGAGGACGCGATGCACTTCTACCATCGCTATTACGCGCCCAACAACGCCATCCTGGTCGTCGCCGGCGACGTCACGCCCGAGGAGGTGAAGCGGCTCGCCGAAGAGACCTACGGCAAGGTTCCCGCCAACCCAGAGGTCGGCGTCCGCTCGCGCCCGCAGGAGCCCAAGCCCATTGCCGCCCGTCGCGTCATTCTCAAGGATCCGCGCGCGGGCAACCCCTCGTTCCACCGCTACTACATGACCCCGAGCTACTCCACGGCCAAGCCGGGTGAGGCCGAGGCGCTCGATCTGTTGATGAAAATCGTGGCGGACGGGGCGACGAGCCGGCTCTACAAAAAGCTCGTCGTCGACGACAAGATCGCGGCCACGACGGGCGGCGACTTCTCCGGCTGGGCCCTCGACAGCGGTGCCATCTCGCTCTACGCGGTCGCCGGGCCCGGGGTCGGTCTCGACAAGATCGAGGCAGCCGTCGACGGCGTGCTCGAGGACGTTCGCAAGAACGGGGTGACCAGCGCCGAGCTGGACCGCGCCAAGAAGACGTTCCTCGCCGATTACATCTACGAGAGCGACAACCAGGCGAGCCTCGCTCGCCGCTACGGCTGGGGCCTCGCCGTGGGCCGCTCGATCGCCGACATCGAGGCCTGGCCGCAGGCGATCGCCAAAGTCACGCCCGAGGACGTCAAGAAGGCCGCCGACGCCTATCTCGATCCGCGCCGGTCTGCCACCGGCTGGCTTCTGCCGGAGGAGCCCGAGGGCAGCGTCGAGCGCGTCGAGCAGCCCGTCGCCCACACGCGCTCGTGAGAGCGGCCCCGACAGCTTCGAAGGGTTCCCCCATGGCTAAAGCCCACGTCTCGCGCGTAGACTTCGGTCGAGCGCCGCGCGCGCTCGCGCCGCTTGCCGCGCTTCTCCTCGCCTTTCTCACCACCTTCAGCGGGCCCGCACACGCGATGAAGATCCAGAAGATCACGAGCCCCGGCGGCATCGAGGCCTGGCTCGTCGAGGAACACTCGGTCCCCATGATGGCCATGCGCTTCGGCTTCGACGGCGGCAGCTCGCAGGATCCGGAGGGCAAGGAAGGGCTCGCCAACTTTCTGACCGCCATGCTCGATGAGGGCGCCGGCGATCTCACCTCACGCGAGTTCCAGGAGCGCATGGAGGACCTTTCCATGCGCATGAGCTACGAGGAGGCCAAGGACGCCTTCTACGGCAGTTTCGAGACGTTGACCGCCAACCGCGACGAGGCGGCAAAGCTTTTGAAGCTGGCGCTCAACAAGCCGCGCTTCGACGAGGATGCGGTGGAGCGCATCCGCCAGCAGTTGCTCGCCTCCCTCGTCTATGCCGCGCGCGATCCCAGCAAGGTCGCGCAAGAGCAATGGTACGCCACCGCCTTTGCCGGCCACCCCTATGGCCGCCCCGCCAACGGCACTGAGGAGACAGTCGGCAAGAAGATCACGCGCGAGGATCTCGAGGCCTATCGTCGCCGCGTCTTCGGCAAGGACACGCTGAAGGTGGTCGCGGTGGGCGACATCGACGCCGAGCAGCTCGGCAAGCTCCTCGACGAGGTGTTCGGCGATCTGCCCGCGAAGGCCGATCTCATCCCTGTCGCCAAGACGGCCCCGGTGACCGGCGGCCGCCAAGAGGTCGTCGAGATGAACGTGCCGCAGTCGGTGGCGGTGTTCGGGCTCGGCGCCATGCCGCGCAAAGACCCCGACTTCATCCCGGCTTTCGTCCTCAATCAGATCCTGGGCGGCGGCGGCTTTGCCTCCAAGCTCATGGAGGAGGTGCGCGAGAAGCGCGGGCTCGCCTACTCGGTCTACACCTACGTCTATCCCTACGAGGACGCCTCGATCTTTGCCGGCGGCGTCGCCACGCGCAACGAGATGATGGGCCAGTCGCTGGAGGTGATCCGCGATGAGCTAAAGAAGATGGCCGAGAAGGGGCCGAACCAAAAGGACCTCGACGACGCCAAGAGCTACCTGATCGGCGCCTATCCGCTACGCTTCGATACCGACGCCAAGATCGCCACGCAGCTGTTGGGGCTGAAGATGGACGGCTTTGGCCCTGAGTACGTCGACAACCGCAACGCCATGATCGCGGCGGTCACGCTCGACGACGAGAAGCGGGTGGCAAAGCGCCTGCTCGACACGAAAGACCTCATCGTGACGATCGTCGGCAAGCCGACGCTGCAAGAGGCCAAGAAAGACAAAGAGGCCAAGAAGGGCTGAATTGTTTGGCTGGTCCGCTCCGTCGTATGCGGGCGCCGACGCAGGGCATAACTCCTTCGCCATCGCACGAAGTCCCCGGGGCGCATGTTTATTGCGCCGCGCCTCGATCGACGCCGCCTTGACCAAAGTCGAATTGTTCGCCAGCGCCGGCGTTACTAGCATCCCAACGGTGTTGGATCGGCATCGAGGCGAGAGACGATGGACATCTTGGATAAGAACTGGGAAATCCCTGGCACGATGCGTGACCTCGCAGAGCAGAGCGTGCGCCAAGCCAGAAGTGCCTACGAGCAGTTCATGGCCGCGGCACGTCAGGCGCAAATCGTGGGCGCCGCCTCGGGCGACTCCATGGCCGCGGCCGCCAAGGAGATTCAAACACGATTGATGCAATACGCCGAGCAGAACTCGGAGTCAGGCCTTGCCATGGCCGGCGACCTTGCGAAGGCGCGCGACCTGGAGACGTGGGTTGCAGCCTACCAGCGGCATATCAAACAGCAATCGGAGGCATATTTGCAGCAGGCGCAGGAGCTGGGCCGCCTGATCGCAGCCTCACAAGGACGCACTGCATAGATTGCATGCGATCGAGCCTTTACCGGGCGCGGCGCCAGTCGAATGGAACGCGCCAGGTCAAGGCATCGGCACCCACAAGCCGAAGATCGCGGCAAGCGCCGCTATGGCGGCAGCGCACGCAACCGCGAGCCCAACGTGCGGCCAATAGCCGATTTCGTCGTGTTGGACTTTCGCAAGCCGACACGTGGCGTACTCCGTCAAACGATCAATTGGCCCGTTGTGGTTCAGGCAGTATGCAAGTCCCGTTGTGGCCCATGTAGAGCGCCAACACGGCTCCGAAATCGAGCTTCGAGACTTCGAGGACGGCCTGCGTGCGCGAGCAAACGTGGAGCTTGCGCAAAATCTCGCTGATGTGCGCCTTCACCGTCGCCTCGCCGACGTCGAGCTCATGCGCGATTTGCTTGTTGAGCATGCCCTGACACAGCATCTGCAGCACGCGCAGCTGCTGGTTGGTCAAGGACTGCAGCTTGGCCGTCAGCACATCCAACTCGATGTTGGCCACCGAGTCGGGCGGCAGGCAGTCGGATGGCAGCACAATCTCTCCGCCGAGAACGCTTTGGATCGCCTGCAGGAATGACTCCTTGCTTGCCGACTTGGGGATGAAGCCGGCGGCGCCGCAGACAATGGCCTTTTGCACGACGGCTTGATCGGCAAATGCGGAAATGATCACGATCGGCAGCTTGGGGAAGTGCCCTCGCAACTCGATCAGGCCGGCGAAGCCATGGGTGTCGGGGAGCCAAAGGTCGAGCAGAACGAGGTCAAACTCCGTCCCATCTTCTAGCGTTTCCTTGGCCTGCGCCAGCGTGCCCGCATGCGCGAAGCAAACGTTGGACATTGCGCCCGCAAGGACCACGCGCAGGGCATCGGCAAACATCGGATGGTCCTCCACAATCAGAAATTTGCTTGGCATTTCAATCCTCCCGATTAGCAGTTGGGCGGCGCGAGAGCCGGTACTGGGGCCCAACCAATGCCGTCATAGAGCGGCTCTATGCTGCAGCGCAACAGTACTTTTGTGCAGTGCGACATTTCGTATGTTGCAGTGCACAAAATGGATCTCTATGTAGGAGGTGTGGAGCGCTGGGCGCAGGCCCCAGCCATAGAAATCGGGAGATTGCCATGCACGATCAGATTGCTCAGCAGGCCCGGGAAATGTGGGCCGCCGCCGCAAAGTCCGAGATCCCGGAGGCCGTTCGGTCCTTCGCGCAGGAGGGCGTCGCCAAGACCAGCGAGGCCGTCGCCACGTGGGCCGCGGCTACCCGCAATGGCTCCAAAGCTTTCGAGGAGCTGCTGCACGTGGCCCAGTCGGGCGCCAGGATGGTCGGCGAGAAGTTGGTTGCGGACGCCGTTGCCAATACCGAAACCGCGCTTGCCGCAGCGCATGGGGTCGCCCAGGCCAGGACGGTCTCGGAAGTTGCGCGCCTGCAGGCCTCCTACGCGCAGGCGCAGCTCGCCACCTTGAACGCGCAAGGCAAGGGGTTGCTGGAGCTCTCGGCCAAGGTCGCCCAGGAGACCACCAATGCCATGGCGGCTTTCGCCGGCAAGGCCGCCGGCGATTTGCATCGGACTGCCTGAGAGCGAGGCTTGGCGTCGCTTCGGACCGGCTCGATCTTGCGAACGCCCCAATCTTGCAAACGCCCGAGGCCTGCGGCCCCGGGCGTTTGCATTTTGTGGCTTACTTTGCCGGCTTGGCCGGGGTCTTGATCTTGCCGTTGGCGCGTTCGATCGCCTCGCTGATCATGCGCCGCGCCTCCGCGGCGTCGCCCCAGTGGTCGATCTTCGCCCACTTGTTCGGCTCTAGATCCTTGTAGTGCCCAAAGAAATGCTCGATCTGCTGCAGCGAAATCGGCGGCAGGTCGGTGTAGTTCGTCACTTCGTCATAGCGCATGGTCAGCTTGCTGCTCGGGACTGCGATGATCTTCTCGTCGCCACCGCCCTCGTCCTCCATGACCAGCACGCCCACGGGGCGGCAATTGATGACCGCACCGGGCACGATCGAGCGCGTGTTGCACACGAGCACGTCGATTGGATCGCCATCGGCCGACAGGGTGTGGGGCACGAAGCCGTAGTTTCCGGGATAGCGCATGGGCGTATAGAGAAAGCGGTCGACGACGAGCGTGCCCGCCTCCTTGTCCATCTCGTACTTGATGGGCTCGCCGCCGATCGGCACCTCGATGACCACGTTGATGTCATGGGGCGGGTTCTTGCCGACCGCGATGGCCTCCAGGCGCATGATCCCCTCCCGATTGGTATGCAGCGGCTTGCGGCGCCGTACGCGATCAATCGCAGATGCCGCAAGCATGCGCAATCCGCCGAAAGGCTAGAAGCTTATTGCCGCAACAAGTCGAGGCGTTAGGCCGCGTCGGCGATCCACTGGGCGATCTTGGGCCAATCCTCGCGCAGCGTATGCGTCCCCATGAACAGCCCCACGTGGCCGCCGGGGACGAGGCTTTGCGTGATCTTCTGCGCCGGCGTGCCGAGGTATTTCACGGAGTTGAACACCTGCTCCTTGGTGGTGATGTCGTCGTTCGCTCCCGCCAGCAGGTAGACGGGGCAACGGATGTCCTTGAGCGAGAGCACGCGCCCCAGACCTTTGAATTTTCCCTTGGCCAGCCGGTTCTCCTTGAACAGCTCCTTCACCGCCTGCAGGTACCAGCGGCCGGGCAGGTCGATCGGGTTCTCGTACCAGGCCGCGAACGCCTCCTCCTTGGCAACGTAGGCGGGGTCGTCGATGTGCTCGTAGAGATCGACGTACTTCTTCAGGTAGTGCTGGCCCGGGTGCATGTTCTTCCAGGCTTCGAGCATGAAGGCGCCGCGCATCAGGCCGCCGCCGAGCGCGATCAGCTCCTCGTAATCGGAGAGCGGCAGATCGTGCGCCATGGCCTTGATGGGGCCGTTGCCGGCGTCGGTGTCGATGGGAGCGCCGGCCAGCACGAGTGAGCGCACCTTGTGGGGATAGCGCGCGGCGAACATGGCCGACATCCAGCCGCCCTGACACAGGCCGACGAGATTGACCTGCCCGCCCAGATCATCGACGCACACGTTGAGCTCGGCCAGATAGGTGTCGATGTCGTAATCCTTCATCGCCTCCGTTGCGCTCTTCCAGTCGGTGAGAAAGACGCGCGAAAGTCCGTTGGCGAGCAGCGTCTCGACGAGGCTCTGGTCGGCATGAAAATCGGCGATGACGGCGGTGTGGCCCGCGTAGGGCGCGTCGATCAGCGTCGGCACCTCGCCGGGCTTGGCTTGCCGCGAAAAATCGCGCAGCCGCAGCGTATGCAGCTCGAGCGCGATGGTGTTGCGCGTGGCGAACCGCGGCTCGAGCCCATGCTCGAGCTTTTCTGACTCGGCCAGAGTCTTGAGGCCGCGCCCGAAGAGCTTGATCTCCCCCTCGGCTGCCGCCGCCGCGAATTCCAAGGGCCAAAACAGAGGAACCGTGTTCTCCGTCTTGGCGGGATGATGGGCGCTTGCCACTGCCTCATGGCGCTGAGCTCGCATGGCAGACCTCCTGCGCGTTGCCGTTCTTGAGGTGCTGCTTCTTCACATAGGAAGCGTGCCAGCGCTCGCCCTGTGACCGATAGCCGCCCGACCGTTAACGGGCGTTGAGGCTTATCCCTATATCGATGACGGGCCGCGTCTTGCCCGCGATTAAGCTGCCCTTAACCGAGTGCCACCCGAGCTCGTACCATGTCCCCGCTGAGTGGAAAGAAAGGCCTCGTCGTCGGCATCGCCAATGAGCACAGCCTCGCCTATGGCTGCGCGCGCGCGTTCCATGCCACCGGCGCCGAGCTTGCCATCACCTATTTCAACGCCAAGGCCGAGCCGCACGTGCGCCCGCTGGCCGAGGCGCTGGGCAGCCCCATCATTGCGCCCTGCGACGTGACCGTTCCCGGCGAGCTCGAGGCGGTCTATGAGCGGATCGCACGCGACTGGGGCCGGCTCGACTTCCTCTTGCATTCGATCGCCTACGCGAAGGCCGAGGACCTGCACGGGCGCATCATCGACTGCTCGGCCGAGGGGTTCGCCTTCGCCATGCAGGTGTCGGTGCATTCGTTCCTGCGCATGGCCAAGCTCGCCGAGCCGCTCATGCCCAAGGGTGGCGCGTTGCTGACGATGAGCTACTACGGCGCCGACAAGGCGGTTCCCCACTACAACATCATGGGGCCGGTGAAGGCGGCACTGGAAGCCGTCGTGCGCTACACGGCGGTGGAGCTGGGGGAAAAGCAGATCCGCGTCAACGCGCTGTCGCCGGGGCCGGTGGCGACGCGGGCGGCCTCCGGCATCAAGGACTTCGACGAGCTCTTGGAGCGGGCCGCCAAGGCGGCGCCGGAGCACCGGCTCGTGACGCTCGATGACGTCGGCGCGCTGGCGGCCTTCCTGGTGAGCGATGCGGCCAAGGCGATCACCGGCGACATCTGCTACGTGGACGCCGGCTATCACGTCACCGGCTGAGCGCCCAGACGCTGGGCGCTCATTTGCATGTCGTTGATTTGCGGATTACGGTCGCCGCGCATTTCGATCAGCAATATTCAGACGGCGATTTTTCAAAAGGAGAGGCTCATGCAACATTGGATTTCGATCGTTGCCTTGATCCTGTCGGTCGCTTCATTCGTCCTCTTCGCAATCACCATCATCATTGCGCTGAAAAAAGAACTGGCGAAACCTATAGGCGCAGTTCAGGAAAGTGCGCTGCCCAACCTTGGGGACGTTGCCAAGGTCATCGACAGCCTGAGCAAAGCCGGGCCGTCGGTGCTTACGCTCTTCGCCGCGATCGCCTTTATCTGGTTTTCCATGGATGCCGCTACTCCACCGAAGGAGGCTGGCTCAGGTGGGGCCGGCAAATCCACCCCGTCGCAGTCCGCGCCTGCCACGCCGAAGTAGCGAGCGCGGGGCGGCGATCAGAAGCGGTAGCCGTAGCGCACGCCGATGCGGTCCATCCCTTCATTGGGGTCGACCGTGTAGGCGTTCGACATGTGCTCGAAGTAGGCCGACAGGGAGTTGTGGGCATCGAAGCGGTAGCCGAGCTCGACCGGAATGTGGAACAGCACCCGCGAGCCGAGCGCCTTCTGGTCCCAGTCCTTAAGCTTCAACTGCCCGTCGTGCACCGTGCCGCCGACGCCGAGACCGAGGAACACGCCGCAGTCCATTTCGTACTGCCAGCGCGCGTCGAGATAGACGTTGCTGGTGTAGCCCTGCGTGTTGATGGAGGCGCCGAGCGCGGGTCTAATGGTGCCGCCGAGAAAGGCGATCGAAGGCGAGAAGATCGCCTCGACGTTGATGTCGGCGGCGTTCGGCTCGGCCTGGAAGCCGCTCCACAGGTCGGGCACGTCATGGGCGAGCACGCCGATCTTCAATTCGTCGATGAGACCGCCTGCCGAGGCCGGTGCATCGGGCGCGAGCAGCGCCAGCGCCGCTATCAATACGACGATGAGAAGTCGGATGCGCATGCGGGAGCGGGGTGCCCTTGTTGCTCACACCAAGCGTAGCGCGAATTTGCGGCCGCGGTAAGGGCCTGAATAGGCCCCCGGAATCCCAACAGCGAATGACGCGCCCGTGTGGCGCGCCGGCTACAGCGCAGCCCTACTGCTGCTTGGCCAGGTAGGCGGCCAGTTGATCGAAGGTGCCCGTGAAGCCCTGCTGCATCGACCCGAACATGCCGCGGTAGGTCTCGCGCTCCTCCTCCGTGGCATTGAGCGGGCGCCCGCGCAGCGTCACCGTCGTCTTGCCGCCATCCTCGTGCAGCGTCAGCGTGTTGAGGACCTCGAGCGGGAAGGTGTCGCGAAGCTGGGGGAAGGGTGCGCGCGTGATCCCGGCCTCCGCGTCGGAGAACGAGGAGACGTAGACGAGCCGCTCAGGTGCTTCGATCTCGCGGTAGACGAAGCGGCCCCACATGTCGTGACCGGGCTGATAGGCCATGGCGTAGTGGAACATGCCGCCGGGGCGCACGTCGAGCTTCACGACGCGAATGGTGCAGCCCTTCGGCCCCCACCATTGCGCAAGATGCTCGGGCTCCGTCCACACCTTCCACACGAGTGGGCGCGGGGCGTCGAAGGTGCGGGCGATGACGAAGTCGCCCTCTTCGGGCTCAGTGCTCGGATTGGTGGCTTTGGCCATGTGCGCTACTCCAGTACGGGCATCTGCTATGTGGGGAAGAGGTGGCGGTAGGGCTCCGCCTCGCGCAGCGTGCGCGCGAACGACGGGCGCTGCGTGAGGCGGGCGAGGTAGGCCGTCGCGTTCTTGTGGGTGTCGGCGAACGGCATGACGAGATTGGCGTAGTAGAGCGCCGGTGCCGCTGCGCAGTCTGCCATGGTGAAAGCGTCGCCCATGGCCCAGGTCTTTGTCGCCCCCGTCTCTTCGGCCATGTCAGCCTCGACCATGTCGAGCGCGGCGCCAAGCTGCGCTCGCGCCTGCTCGACGCCGAAGGGATCCTTCTTGTCTGCGGGGCGCAGCCGGTCGCCAACGATCTTTTGCATCGGAACGTGCACGTGGAGGTCATAGAAGCGGTCGCGCAGACGCGTCTCGCGCGCGAGATCAGCGTCTGCGGGCACCAGCTGGGTGGGACCGGGATAGTGCTGGCTCAAGTACTCGATGATGATGCTCGACTCGGGGATCGTGCGATCCTTGGCCTCGTCGCGCACCACCGGGAACTTGCCGATCGGCCAGACTTTCTTGAACGCCGCGTTTGCATCGGGATCGCCGAGATTTACGATGTGCGGGACGAACGGCGTATCGTTCTCGTAGAGGGCGATGAGCGCCTTCCAACAGAACGAGGACAGCGGATGGAAGTAGAGCGTGAGAGACATCGCTTGGTAGCTCCAATTCGATTGGCCCACCGGCCGCGTCAGCGCTTATTCTCTTGTTGCGCCAGCTTCTCCACATAGTCGGCGAGGCGCGCCAGTGTCTCCACCTGTCCCTTGTCGGCGCCGTACTCGCGGATGATGCGGTCGCGCTCCTCGGCAGAGGGGAAGATGCCGCGCATGGTGAGCTTGGTCTTGCCGCCGATGTCCTCGAAGGTGACGACCGTCTGGAACTGTACCGGCTCCACGTCGTCGCCGCCGCCGTGGTGGTAGGCGATACGCTCGGGCGGTGAGATCTCGTCGAAGGTGATGCGGTTCTGATAGTCGCGCCCGTCGGGGCCGTGCATGACGAAGCGCCAGACGCCGCCGGGGCGGAAGTCGAAGCTGTGCGTCGTGGTCGAGAAGCCGTTGGGGCCCCACCATTGCGCAAAGTGGCGCGGCTCGGTCCACGCCGCGAACACGAGATGGCGCGGGGCATCAAAGATGCGCGTGCCGGCGATGACCTTGGGATCCTGCGTCAGATCGAGGCTGAATTTCGCTGCCACCTGATTACTCCCTGGCTTTCAGCGTATCGGGCTTTCTCATCGCTGCGTCCTCCGCCGCTTTGCAGGCGCGCGCTTCCTCTTCTCTTTCGCCTGCAACGTCTTGAGGTAGGCGTCGAGCCGGTCGAAGCGCTCCTCCCACAACCGGCGGTACTTCTCGAGCCAGCCGTCGACGTCCTTGAAGGCGTCGGGCTCGATGCGCGCTGGGCGCCACTGCGCCTCGCGCCCGCGGGTGATGAGGCCGGCGTTCTCCAAGACTTTGAGATGCTTGGAGACGGCGGGCAGGCTCATGGCGAAGGGCTCGGCCAGCTCCGACACCGATGTCTCGCCGAGTGCGAGGCGCGCGAGGATCGCGCGCCTGGTCGGGTCGGCGAGGGCTGAGAACTTGGCGCTCAAGGGATCGGTCATCATCGGTTGTTATGAGCCATTCGGTTAAATAACTAACAGGTTAAATACAGACCATACGAACGCGTGTCAAGAGCTGACGCGCGCTGCGCTTTAGACGCCGGGCGTGGCTTCGGTGAAGTGGGCGCTCACCTCGCCCACGAGCTTGGGGTCATAGATGGGAAGCTTGCGCGGCGCAGCGCCGGCTTTCAGATCGAGCTTGTCCATCTCCACCCAGAAGGTGTTGGGCGTGATCGTCGTCTGCACGTAGTAGAGGTGGGAGTCGGGATCGATGATCGAGCGATACCAGGTGGGATAGGTACCCGAGACGCCGGAGTAGGGGCTGCCGAACGGCACCGATACGTTGTTCATGACGCTCATCATGTTGGCTGCCGCCTGCGCCGGATCGCTGGTCTTGGGCAGGTACTTGAGCGAGTAGGCGGCGCGCACGAAGCGGTCATCGGGCTGGATGCCGCCGGGAAGCTGCGTCTCGGTGCCGCCGAACCACTTGTAGCGCAGCATGTTGGCGATCTGCTTGTCGTAAGCGGGCTCGTTGGTCATCACCTGGTACTCGCGGCCCAGATGCACGACCGGCTCGCCCTTGATGAACTCGATGATGGCCGACTGGCCGCTGGCGTCGGCGATGGCGACGTGCAGCGGCAGCCCGTCCGGATACTCCTCGCCAAGCGCCGTATTGACGACCTGCACCTGGTCGAGGTTGCCGATCACCTCGTTCACGGTGGCGTACTGGTCGAGGTAGAACTGCGGCCACTGATAGAAGGCGATGCCGGGCCGCTTCGAATTTCTCTTCTCGTATTTCGTTCCGTCGAGGAACAGCAGGTTGACCACGAGGCCCTTCTCGTTGATGCCTTCCTCGGTGCAGATGTCGAGCCCCGCGATGACCAAGCTCGCGTAGCGCGACGTCCATTTTGCGGGGTTATCCTCGACGCGGCCTTCGCGCTTCATGCCGGGAGGCAGCGCCCACAATGTCTCGTTGAAGCTTTGACTCCAGTCGAGCGTGCGCCCGACGAGCTTCACCGGATTGTCGTTCCAGAACACGCGGCTGCAGGCGTGCGCAGCGCCGGGGAGCGCGGCGACTGTGCCGGCGCCGGCAAGAGCGGCAAGGGCTTGGCGGCGAGAGAGGCGATTGGTCATGAGTGGGCGTCCCGATCGACGTTGCGACGCACGCAGATTGTCCGATGGCGATTGGGGACGGCTTAGGGGATTCCATAAAAAGCCGCAGATTCGGCACGAATCGAGGGATGGGCTAACCTCGGGCGGGAGCAGGAGGGGTCATGGCAATCCGCCAGCTGTCGCCGGAGACGATCAACCGCATCGCCGCGGGCGAGGTGGTCGAGCGCCCGGCGAGCGTGGTCAAGGAGCTGGTGGAGAACGCGCTCGATGCCGGCTCAGCCGAGATCGACGTGGTCACCGCCTCTGGCGGGCTGTCGCTCATCCGCGTCAGCGACGACGGCTGCGGCATGGGCCCTGACGATCTCGCGCTGTCGGTCGAGCGCCACGCCACCTCCAAGCTCAGCGACGACGACCTGTTCGCCATCCGCACGCTGGGCTTCCGCGGCGAGGCGCTGCCGTCCATCGGCTCGATCGCCAAGCTGACGATCCTGTCGCGCGCTGATGGCGCGCCCGACGCTTTCGCCATCACGGTCGACCGCGGCACCAAGGAGGCGTTGAAGCCCGCTGCCGGCAACACAGGCACGCGGGTGGAGGTGCGCGATCTCTTCTCGAGCGTGCCGGCACGCCTCAAGTTCATGAAGTCCGAGCGCGCCGAGAACATGGCCGTCTCCGAGGTCGTGAAGCGGCTTGCCATGGCGCACCCTGAGGTCGGTTTCACGCTGACGACGGGCGAGCGCACCGGCTTGCGCTTTCCGCGCGAGGCGGCGGGCCCCGAGGGACACCTGCAGCGTCTGGGCCGCATCATGGGCCGAGCGTTCCTGGACGATGCGCTCAGCGTTGCCGGGACGCGCGAGGATGTCGTCGTAACGGGCTTCGCCGGGCTCCCCACGCTGCACCGGCCCGACGCGTCCCAGCAGTACCTCTTCGTCAACGGCCGGCCTGTCAAAGACAAGCTCCTGATCGGCGCGGTGCGCGCGGCCTACGGCGACCTGATCCCGCGCGGGCGCCATCCTTTGCTGGCACTGTTCGTCACGCTGGCGCCCGACGCCGTCGACGTCAACGTGCATCCCGCGAAAGCAGAGGTGCGCTTCCGCGACGCCGGCACCGTGCGCGCACTCATCGTCACCGCGCTCAGCATGGCCTTGCACGCCGCCGGCCATCGCGCCTCGGCCGGCGGCGGGGCGGCGACGCTCAACGAGTTGAGACCCAACGTGGTGCCGTTCGAGCGCCGGCGCACCAACTATTCGAGTGGGCGCTCTTCCGTCTCGTTCGGCCTCGCCGAGGCGATGCAGGCGCCCTTCGAGGCCTTCGAGAGCCCGAGTGCCGACGCGCGCGCCGACGCCGAGCCGGTGCCCGAGGCGCTGCTCGACCGGCCGCTCGGGGCGGCGCGCGCTCAGGTGCACGAGACCTACATTCTGGCGCAGACGCGCGATGCGATCGTCATCGTCGACCAGCACGCCGCGCACGAGCGCCTCGTCTACGAGCGCATGAAGGCGATGCTGGCGACAAGCGGTGTGGCGCGCCAGGGCCTGCTCATTCCGGTCGTGGTCGAGCTCGACGCAGCCGAGGCCGCGGCAATTGCCGAGCGCGCGGGCGAGCTCGCCGAGCTCGGCCTCGTCGTGGAGCCGTTCGGGCCGGGCGCGGTCGCCGTGCGCGAGACGCCGGCGCTCCTGGGCGATGCCGACGTGCAAGGCCTCGTCAAGGACCTCGCGGCCGACATCGCGGGCGAGGGGCACGGTCTCGCGCTCAAGGAGCGGCTCGAAGCCGTGTGCGCCACGCTCGCCTGCCACGGCAGCGTGCGCGCCGGCCGCCGGCTGACGCCGGAAGAGATGAATGCATTGCTGCGCGACATGGAGGCGACGCCCTACTCGGGCCAGTGCAACCACGGGCGCCCGACCTACGTCGAATTGAAGCTTTCCGACATCGAGCGCCTGTTCGGCCGGCGGTGACGGCTCGTTGCGCGGATTGATCCGGCGCAAGGCCCGACCGAAGCGCCCGCGCTAAACGCTTGGCCAAAGATAATTGGGGAGGGACGTCACCATGGGTCTTATGGCGAGATTGGCGCTCGCAGCCGCCGCGCTCGCGCTCGGCTGCAGCGCGGCTGAGGCCGACCGGCTCTCCGACTGCAAGCAAAGCCGCATCGGCGAGGTGCGGATCAAAGCGTGCAGCGAGCTGATTGACGCCAAGACGACGACGCCTGCAGCGCGCATCGAGGCCTACCGCGCCCGCGCCGACGCCTACGCCGAGCGCGCCGCCAACAAGGAGGCCATCGCCGACTATTCGCAAGTGTTGCGCCTGAAGACGGATGACGGCGCCTCCTACTACGGACGCGGCCAGGCGCGGCTCGCGCTCAACCAGGTCGACGGGGCCATCTCCGACTTCACGCAAGCGATCCGCTACATGGGTGAGCAGCCGGGTCTCTACGTGGCGCGCGGCTACGCGCAGCTCGTCAAGGGCAACGCCGGCGACTCGATCGCCGACTTCACGGTCGCCATCCGCCTCGATCCCAAGAACGCATCGGCCTTGAACAACCGCGGCCTCGCCTGGCGCAAGAAGGGCGACCTCGACAATGCGATCAAGGACTACACCGCCGCCATCGGTCTCAACCCGATCTACGCGCTCGCCTACAACAACCGCGGCTACGTGTTCGAGGCGAAGGGCGACAGACGAGCGGCCGCCGCCGACTTCCGCCGCGCGCTGTCGCTCGATCCCTCGCTCGTCGGCGCCAAGAAGGGGCTGAAGCGTTTGGGTGAGCCGCAGATCATATCGCTCGAGAGCGACAAGCTCATCGCCCAGGGCCGCGCACTGGCCGAGAAGAACTGCGCCTGGTGCCACGCCATCGGCAGAAAAGGCGACAGCCCCAACCCGCGCGCACCCGCCTGGCGCGATCTCTACAAGCGCCATCCGATCCTCGCCCTGCGCGATCCCTTGACACGCGGGATCGGGCGGCCGCACGACGAGATGCCGAAGTTCGGGTTGACCGACGACGAGATCGACACCATCGTCGCCTACATCAACAGCCTCGGGCCTTAGGCATGCCTTAAGCAAAGCGCGGCATGGGCTGCTGCAACCTGGCGAGCGAGCTTGCCAATCGGGTGCCAGCGCCTATCCTGCCGCTGATCATGAGCGATCCTACCGATCATCCCCTGATGCGCGTGCGCGACGGCGCACTGATTGCCGGCGTGTGCGGCGGCATCGCCAAGTGGCTCGGCTGGGACCCCACGCTGGTGCGCTTCGGCTATGTGGTGCTGTCGATCCTGTCGGCGGCCTTCCCCGGCATCCTCGTCTACATCCTGTTGTGGATCTTGATGCCGCTCGAGCCCGAGTAGGCATTCCAAGATCGAGGTAGCAACCCCTCACCCGGACGCTCGTTACACTCGCATCCGACCTCTCCCCCTGGGAGAGGTGAAGTTTGGTGTGCTTGCTCCAGCCACCTCTCCCTGAGGGAGAGGTCGCCGCGAAATGTGCAAAGCATGAGCGGCGGGTGAGGGGTTAGAGCGGCCGATAGCGGGCGAGAACGGCTTGCGTATCGCCCCAGGTGCGCCGGTCGATCTCCGCAAAGCCTGGCGGCAGCGCCATCGTTGCATTGGCGCGCTCCTCCACGACGGCAAGGGCGCCTGGCACCAGCCATCGGCCGTCTGCCAGCGCGGTGAGCGCGCGCTCGCCCAACCCTTTGCCATAGGGCGGATCGAGGAAGGCGAGCGTGAACGGTGCCACGGTGCCGGCCGGTCCGAGGTCGGTCGCGTCGCGGCGGAAGAGGCGCGTCTGCCCCGTCAGCTGCAGCGCCTCGATGGTGTCGCGGATCAGCGCGCGCGCCTCCGGGCTCTCCTCCACGAAGAGGCAGAAGGCGGCCCCGCGCGACAGCGCCTCGAGCCCGAGCGCGCCGGTGCCGGCAAAAAGGTCGATGACGCGCGCGCCTTCGAGCGCGAAGTCCGCGACCCCGTGCTCCAGGATGTTGAACAGAGATTCGCGCACGCGGTCGGCGGTGGGGCGCAGGCCCTCGTGCTTGGGCGCCGCGATAGCGCGGCCCCGGAACCTGCCGCCGACGATCCTCATGAGGCGGCGCCGCGCTTGGCTGCCCGCGCCGTCCTGCGGGCACGCTCGTCCTCGCCCGGCCCGGTGAGACCGAGATCGGTCGCGAGCCGGACCCCAAGCTGCCCGGCGAGCACGCGCCGCTTCACCGGCTCGACCACGCCGGGCTTCAGATCGAGGAGCTGGAACGGGCCGTAGGAGATGCGGATCAGGCGGTTCACGTCGAGCCCCAAGTGGGTGAGGATGCGTCGCACCTCACGGTTCTTGCCCTCGCGCAGCGCCATGGTCAGCCAGGCGTTCGCGCCTTGCACGCTGTCGAGCGTCGCCTCGATCGGCCCATAGCGCACGCCCTCGATCTCGACGCCGTCCTTGAGCGCGTCGAGCTGCGCTTGGGCAACGCGCCCGTGCGCGCGCACACGGTAGCGCCGGAGCCACCCCGTCGCCGGCAACTCCAGATGACGGGCGAGCGCGCCGTCGTTGGTCAGAAGCAGCAGCCCCTCGCTGTTGAAGTCGAGCCGGCCGACGGAGACGACGCGCGGCAATTCGGGCGGCAGGTTGGCAAACACCGTGGGGCGGCCTTGCGGGTCCTTGTGGGTGGTGACGAGGCCCTTGGGCTTGTAGTACCGCCACAGGCGCGCCGGCTCGGCCACGGGCAGGGCCGCGCCGTCGACCAGCACCTTGTCCTTGGGGCTCACATCGAAGGCCGGCGTCTTCAGGATCTTTCCGTTGACGCTGACGCGGCCTTCAGCGATCCATCGCTCGGCCTCGCGGCGCGAGCACAGCCCGGCGCGGGCGAGCGCCTTGGCGATGCGCATGGGCTCGTCGGGGCCAGCGGGCGTTTCGGGCTTGTCGCGGGAGCCGCGTTTCGACGGCCGCTTCGAAGGATTGGTGGACATGGGAGGTCTAGGGGCCATGGAACGGGGCATGAAACGGGTTGCTCGGCGGACCCCCTTATGACATCGGGACCTGAGTCGAGCCACATGTCCCGTGCGCTCATCGAGGCGGAGGCCGCGGCAAGCCGCGGCGAGGTGCCGGTCGGCGCGGTCGTCACCGGCCCTGATGGGGCGGTGCTCGCCGCTGCCGGCAACCGCACGCGGGAATTGAACGACCCCACCGCTCACGCCGAGCTCCTGGCGATCCGCGCCGCCTGCGCCGCGCTCGGCTCCGAGCGTTTGAGCGGCTGCGACCTCTACGTGACGCTGGAGCCGTGCGCCATGTGCGCGGCTGCCATCTCGTTTGCGCGCATCCGCCGGCTCTACTACGGCGCGCCCGACCCCAAGGGCGGCGGTGTCGAGCACGGCGCGCGCGTGTTCAGCCACGACACCTGCCACCATCGGCCGGAGATCTATGCCGGGATCGACGAGGCGCGCGCCGCCGCGCTGCTCAAGGCGTTCTTCCAAGAAAAGCGTTGAAGCGGCCTAGCCCCTCACCCGCTCGCCCGGTTGCTACCGGGCTCGCGACCTCTCCCCCTGGGAGAGGTGAGTTCTCACCCAGCCAAAACGGGCAGCGCCACCTCTCCCAAGGGGAGAGGTCGGAAGCGGGCGCTCATGCGAGGCATGGCGCGCGCTTCCGGGTGAGGGGGGAGCTGCTCTAAGATTTAGATGAGCGGCCGCGGCGCAGAAGCGGGCGGCGCGGGGGCCGCTTGGGCGCGGCGATCTCCTTCGTCGCCTCCGGCAGCTCGATCGCCTCCACCGTCTCGAGGGTCTCGGCTTCCAACACGCGCGCCAGCTGGGCCTTGAGCCGCTCCTTGGCGGGCTCGGCGGCGGCGAGGATCTCGTCGAGCTTCAGGAAATCGAGGATCTGGAAGCGGCTGGTGCCGGCGTCGATGTAGACGTCGGGGTGGCGTGAGCGCAGCTTCTCCTTGATGATCGTGCGCTCGAAGATGAAGTTCGCGGCAAACAGCGCCTCCCACGGCTTTGGCATTTCCTGGCCCGGGCGGCGCACCGGCGCCCCGCTCACGTCGATCGCCACCGTCAAGTCGGCCTCGCCGTTCAAGATGTCGAAGGGCAGCGGGTTGACGAGGCCGCCGTCGATCAGGACGCGTCCCTCATGCACGACCGGCTCGAAGATGACGGGAAGCGCGATCGAAGCGGCGATCGCCCGGCGCAATGGGCCGGAGGAGAAGATCACCGGCTCTTGCGCATAGAAGTCGGAGGCGACGATCTTCAACGGGATCGCCAGATGATCGAAGTCGTGGCCGATGCCGGGCGGCAGGATGATGTCCAAGAGCCGGTCCGGCGCGAGGAAGGCGCGGCCCGCCGCGAACACGTTCCAGATGCGCCGTGTGGTCCTGACGCGGGCGGCGTAGAGGTCGCGCACGAGGTCGAGGCGCTTCTTCAGGACCTCTTGCGTGTGGGCGCGGATCTGGCGCCCGCTGAGGCCCGAGGCGTAGGCCGCAGCGAAGATGGCGCCGATCGAGGTGCCGGCGATGATCTTGGGGCGCAGGCCCAGCTCGTCGAAGGCTTCCAGGATGGGGATGTGGGCGAGCCCGCGCGCGCCGCCGCCGCCGAGCGCCAGAGCGATCGTCGGCTCACGCGACGGCAGCGCGATCCCGCGCGGCTTCGCGTCTAGGGGGACGGGCTTGTGCGTCATTGGGGCCAAGTGGGCGACGGCCTTTGCGCGAATCAGGACGAGGCGGAGGATAGCGGCCAAGTCTTACGGTCTTTGTGACCGCCAGGGAATTGCCGCCACAGCCTCCCGCCACATATAGGCCCGGTACGGGCTGCGGACCAATGTCTCAAGCTTTGGCCTTTTCGCGGGCGACGGCGCGCCAGCCGATGTCGGAGCGGCAGAAACCGCCCGGCCAGTCGATCTTGGCGATCGCGGCATAGGCACGCGCCTGCGCTTCCGCCACGGTGTTGGCCCGCGCCGTGACATTCAACACGCGGCCGCCGTTGGCGAGGATGCGGTCGCCGTCTCGTTTGGTTGCGGCATGGAAGATCTCCACGCCCTCGGTTGCCGCGGCTGCGTCGAGCCCCTTGATCTCGCTGCCGAGCTGCGGCGGCCCGGGATAGCCGTTTGCCGCCATGACCACGGTGAGCGCCGTCTCATGGCTCCACTCGAGCGCGATTTGGTCGAGGCCGCCCTCGGCGGTGGCAAGCAGCGCCGGCAGCAGGTCGGACTGCAAGCGCACCATCAGCGCCTGCGTCTCGGGATCGCCGAAGCGCACGTTGTACTCGATGAGCTTGGGGCCATCGCCGGTGATCATGAGGCCTGCGAACAGCACGCCCTGGAAAGGGGTGCCGCGCGCCGCCATCGCCGCGACCGTCGGCGTGATGATCTCGTCTATCGTGCGCTTCACCATCGTTTGCGTCATCACCGGGGCGGGCGAGTAGGCGCCCATGCCGCCGGTGTTGGGCCCGGTGTCGCCATCGCCGACGCGCTTGTGGTCCTGGGCGGCGGCGAGCGGCAGCACGTTCTGTCCGTCGACGAGGGCAAAGAAGCTCGCCTCCTCGCCTTGGAGGAATTCCTCAACCACGATCTCGGCGCCGGCCTGGCCGAAGGCGCCGGCAAAGCACGCCTCGATTGCGGCCCCGGCTTGCTTGCGCGTCTCGCAGATGGTCACGCCCTTGCCTGCGGCAAGCCCGTCGGCCTTGACCACGACCGGCAGGTCTTGGCCTTCGACGTAGGCCTTGGCCGCGGCGGCGTCGGTGAAGCGGCTGTAGGCCGCAGTGGGGATCTTGAACTCGCGGGCCAGGTCCTTGGCGTAGCCTTTGGAGGCTTCGAGCTGGGCCGCGGCGCGCGTGGGCCCGAAGCAATTGATGCCGGCGGTGGCAAGGTCGTCCGCAAGCCCGGCCACGAGCGGCGCCTCGGGCCCGACGACCACCAAACCGACGGCGTTATCCTTGCAGAAGCGGATCACCGCCGTATGGTCGGCCGCGGCTATCCCCACACATTCCGCCACCTCCGCAATTCCGCCGTTGCCGGGTGCACAATAGAGTCGCTTCAACAGCGGGCTTGCCCGCAGCTTCCAGGCCAGCGCGTGCTCGCGTCCGCCGGAGCCGATGAGGAGGACGTTCATCGTTAAGCAACTCTCGCGCGTGGGGGATCTTTCGCCGCGCCGTGCGCCGCACGACCGTGGACTGATGTATCATCGAATCGCACCAGTGTCCCAAATCCGAAGTTCGCACACACCGTGCGGCATGCCCATTTGCGAACTTCGGATTTAAAGGGACACTGGCAGTAGCAAAGTTTTCTAGTGTGGCTTTGGTTCAGGAGTTCCCTCCGAACCAGGTCGCGAGCGACGGGGAACTTCTGAACCGCCACACTAGCTAGAAACATGCGAGGAGCCGTGACGCAAACCGCCGCTCAGATGCCGCTTGGCGCCAACGTCGCCGAGTACACCGTCTCCGAGCTCTCGGGCGCCATCAAGCGCGCGCTCGAGGAGGGCTTCGGCTACGTGCGCCTGCGCGGCGAGGTGTCGGGCTTCAGGGGCCCGCACGCCTCCGGTCACTGCTACTTTGCGCTCAAGGACGACAAGGCCAAGATCGAGGCGGTGGTGTGGAAGGGCACCTATCAGCGTCTCAAGGTGAAGCCGCAGGAAGGCCTCGAGGTCGTGGTCCAGGGCCGCGTCACCACCTATCCCGGCTCCTCCAAGTACCAGATCGTCATCGAGAGCCTGGAGCCGGCGGGCCTCGGCGCGCTGATGGCGCTGCTCGAAGAGAGGAAGCGCAAGCTCGCAGCCGAAGGCCTGTTTGAGGAGGCGCGCAAGAAGCCGCGCCCCTTCCTGCCGCGCCTCGTCGGCATCGTCACCTCGCCGACGGGCGCCGTCATCCGCGACATGCTGCACGGCTTTACCGAGCGCTTTCCCACGCGCGTGCTGGTGTGGCCGGTGCGCGTCCAGGGCGAGACCTGCGCAGCTGAGGTCGCCGCCGCCATCGCCGGCTTCAACGCCTTGCCGCCGGGCGGCGCGTTTCAGCGTCCCGACGTCCTGATCGTGGCACGCGGCGGCGGCAGCCTCGAGGACCTCATGGGCTTCAATGAGGAGATCGTGGTGCGCGCGGTGGCGGCAAGCTTGATCCCCGTCATCTCCGCCGTCGGCCACGAGACCGACTGGACGCTCATCGATCTCGTGGCGGACGCGCGCGCGCCCACGCCCACCAAGGCTGCCGAATGGGCGGTGCCGAAGTTTGCCGACCTCGCCGACAGCACCGACAAGCTGGCTTTGCGCCTCTCGACGGCGGCACGGCGCGCGCTGCAGCAGGGGCGCACCCACCTGAAGGCGGCCGCGCGCGGACTGCCGCGGCTGCAGGACATCATCGCCATGCCGCGCCAGCGCTTCGACGCGTGCGAGAAGCGCCTGGTCCGTGCCTTGCTCGCCAACACGCGCGCTCACCACACGCGCTATGTGCGCCTTGCCACGCGGCTGCGCCCGAGGGCGTTGGCGCAGCGCGTGGCGCTGTGCGGCAGGGAGCTTTCGAGCCTCAACGCGCGCGCCGGGCAGGCGCTGCGAAACGGGATCATGGGCCGCCGCCGCCTGCTCGACGGGCATGCCAAGCTTTTGGACTCGCTCAGCTACCAGAACGTTCTGGAGCGCGGGTTCGCGTTGGTGCGCGACGATGCGGGGCAGACGGTGCGCGGCGCAGCCAACTTGCATCCAGGCGACAAGCTGCAGGTCGAGTTCCGCGACGGGCGGGCCGACGTCGAGACGCGCTCAGTCGAGCTTGCCGGCGCGCGGCCGTCGCCGCAGGCGGCACCAACGCCGCACGATCCCGGCGTGCGCCGCTCCGGGCGGCGCGGCGGCGGCAGCCAAGGCTCGCTCTTTTGAAGGAGACTTTGCAACACTCGCTTGACGCGGCGCGCGCGATTGGCGATGTGAAATGCCCCAATTGCGATAGCCGCCATCAGAGGCGTACATGAATTCGGATCGACAGGTTCTTCGGTCTCAGAGGCGAGGCCAAGGTGCGCTACCTCGACGGAGAGTTCCAGGTGATCTCTCCGGGCGATTTCGTGCGCTGCGCGGTGACCGGCGAGCCGATCATGCTTCCCGATCTGCGCTACTGGAGCGTGGAGCTGCAGGAGGCCTACGTCTCCCCCGAAGTCTCGATGCAAAGGTACCGGGAGACGCGGCGCTAGAGCTGCGGCGGGCGCATGGCGCGCCGGGGATAATTCTGGTTTTGCGTTGCGCTCTCGATGAGCGAGACGAGGCGCCCCAGATCGCGCTCCTCAAACTCCAGCTTGATGGCGATCGGTTGGGCGCGTTGCTTGAGCGCCACCGGCAGTCTGGCGTCGCCTTCGAGGCGCACCCAATCCTTCTCGGTGGTGAGGAGGCGCGCGGCATGGGTCTCGGCCAGCGCCAGAAGACGCTTGGCGTCGCGCCGCGACAGGACATGGTGATCGGGAAACGCGACGCGCTGCAGGACGCGCGCGCCTGTGCTCTCCAGGAGCGTGAAGAAGCGCTCCGGGTTGGCGATCCCGGCGAAGGCGACGACCGGCATTGCGGCGAGCGGGGCGGGATCGTCCTCTGTGACGGCGCGCATCGCCAGCACCGGACCGGGAAAGTTGCGTTTGAGAAGCGCGTGGATGTCGGGCGCGACCTCGCTCGCCTGCGTTGGCGGGTCGCGCACGACGATCGCATCGACGAGCCGCAGTTGAAAATCGATGGGCGCGCGCAAGGGCCCCGCCGGGATCACCTCGCCGTTGCCGAGCCCGCGCGCGCCGTCGACGACGCCGATCGACAGGTCCTTGACGAGCGCCGGGTTCTGCAGCCCGTCGTCCATGATGACGGCGCTGACGCTGCGGCCGCTGTCCTCGATCATCTTGACGCCCAGCTTGCGGTCGCGGGCAACGAGCGTCGGCGCCACGCGGGCGAGCAGCAGCGGCTCGTCGCCGAAGCGCCGCGCCGCGTCAGCTCCCGCCTCCACCCACACCGGGCCCGTCTCCATCCCGCCGTAGCCGCGCGTCAAGAACACCGGCGTGCCGCCGCGTGCGCTGATGAGCTGCGCGATCAGGATGGCGAGCGGCGTCTTGCCGGTGCCGCCGGCGGTGAAGTTTCCCACGCAAATGACGGGGTAGCGCGAGCGGTAGGGCTGCTGCCGGCGAAAGCGGGAGAGCACGATGGTGCCGTAGAGGCGGCTGAATGGGGAAAGCAGGCGGGCCAAGAGGCGCGGGCGCCCGTCGTGCCCCGCGCCATACCACCAGCCGGGCTCGTCAAGACGCACGCTTCAGTCTCTCGTCGGGCAGATAGTCGAGAAGCGTGGCAACGGTCTTCTCCAGAGCCCCCGACAGGGTGGCGAGCGCTTGCGTGGCGCCCGTCCGCATGCGTGCCATCTCCGACTGGCTGTTCAAAAGGTGGGTGACCGCCGCGGCCAGGCTCTTGGCGCCGTCCACCTCGATGGCGCCCTGATGGCGCAAAAGCGTGCGGTAGGCGTCGCGGAAGTTCTGCCGGTGCGGTCCGGTGAGCACGGCGACGCCGTGGCGGACCGCCTCGATCGGGTTCTGCCCGCCGCGGTCGACGAGCGAGCCGCCGATGAAGGCGATGGGGCTTAGAGCGTAGAGCGTGCCCAGCTCGCCGATGGTGTCGGCGATGTAGATGTCGGTGCGCGCGTTCGGCAGGGCGCCGAGCGAGCGCTGCGCCACCGAGAATCCCAGATCCTTGAGGCGCTCGGCGATCGCGGTGCCCCGCTCGGGGTGGCGCGGGGCGATGATGGTGCAGAAATTCTCAAAGGTTCGCGCCAGCTCCCGGTGGGCTTCGGCGATGATCTCCTCCTCGCCCTCGTGCGTGCTGGCGGCGACGAAGCCCGGACGCCCGTTGAGCGCTTGGCGGAGGCGCTCGAGCTCGCCCAGGTCGACGGGCGGCGGCGGGGCATCGATCTTGAGATTGCCGACGGCGAGCACGTTGCGCGCGCCCAGCACCGAGAAGCCCATGGCGAGGCGCTCGTTCTGCGCCAGCACGACGTTGAAGCGGTTGAAGAGGGGCTGGGACATGCCCTTGTTGCGCTGCCAGCGCCGCCGGCTGCGATGCGACAGGCGCGCATTGACGAGGGCCAAGGGGATGCCGCGCTCCGAGGTCGCGAGGATCAGCGACGGCCAGATCTCCGATTCGGTGAACACGGCGAGGTCGGGGCGCCAATGGTCGAGGAAGCTCCGGGCGTACTCGGGCGCATCGAGCGGGACGTACTGGTGCAGGCTGCGCTCCGGCAGGCGCCGCTCGGCGAGGCCTGCCGAGGTGACGGTGCCCGTCGTCAACAGGATGCTGAGATCGGGGCGGGCCGCGCCGAGCGCCTCGATCACCGGCAGCACGGCGTTGGTCTCTCCGACGCTTGCCGCGTGCACCCAGACGAGCACGCCCTCGGGCCGGGCCGCACTCGGCCGGCCGAGCCGCTCAGGGCGCCGGCGCGGGTCCTCCTTGCCGTAGCGTTCGCGCACCTTGAGCAGGACCGGCGCCAGCGGCCGCAGGAGGTTCATGGCACCGCGGTAGATCTTGAGCCGCAGATCGGGGTCGGCCGGCGGGGCGTCGCGATCGTCAGGCCGCACCGGCGTGGCGCGTTTGGGATCGGCGCCGGCGAGCTCGTAGGCGCGCTGGGTGGTGAGGTTTAGATAGCGCTCGACCTCGGCGCGCGCCGCCTCCAGTGCCGCCTCGTCGGCGTCGGGGGCGACGTGGATCAACGGACCGGCGACGTAGGCGACCCTGGAGAACGGCAGGTTGATGGTCATGCGGCTCCACGTGTCGAGCGCGAGATAGCGCGAGGTCGCCGAGGCGACGGGCACGATCGGGCGACCGGAGAGGCGGGCAAGCGTGACGATGCCGAGACCGGCACGCCGTGCCGGCCCTGGCGGCACGTCGGCGGTCATCACCACGGACACCCCCTGCTTTAGCGCGCGCGCGGCCTGGCGCAGCGCATAGGCGCCGCCCTTGTTCTTGCGCCGTGTCCCGGCGCCGGCCCCGCGGATCAGCTCGATGCCGAAGTCGGCCATGGCCGTGCCGATCACCTCCGCATCGCCGTGGCGGGCGACCATGGCCGCCACATTGACGTCGGGCGCCGGCTTGAAGCCGTGCGTCAACATGAACTGGCCGTGCCAGACGGCCACGATGAGGGGATGCTCGCGTCTGAGCCGCGCCAGCGCATCGGGCGGCTCATAGAGGGTGCGCGAGGTGCGCCCCACCAGCCGGATCAGGCCGGCGACGCCATGGCCGCCGAGCCGGCTCAACGCGGATTTCATGCGGGGCGAACGTGCCATCCTTACGGGTGCCTCGGCGCGAAACGCCTCCAACGCCAGCGGTTCTCAGCGAACCACTTGCAGGTGGTTCCTATAGCGAATATTTAGCGATGGCAAACTGGGACGTACGGACACGCACCGGGGCGCCTGGCGACCGGCCCGCTCGGCTGTTTGCGCCCCCGAAAGAGTAAGATCTCAGCGGAACATGGCCGGATTGCTGAAGCGGGCAAAGCGCTCCTGGCGCGGTGTGGAGAGGCGTTGGCGCGAGGCGCTCGTCCACGGGTCACCGCAATGGCTGCGCCGCAGCCTAGGGGCGCCCGCGAGCTATCTCGACATGCTGCTCGTGGACCACGGCATCTTCCGCCTCGTCTACGCCAACTGCCATAAGATATCCGACAAGGCATGGCGGTCGGCGCAGCCGGCCCCCCACCACATCCGCCGCTTTGCGCAAGCCGGCATCCGCACCGTCGTCAACCTGCGCGGCGCGCGCCAGTGCGGAAGCTACTGGCTCGAGGAGGAGGCGTGCGCGCGACACGGACTGAAGCTCGTCAACTTCCAGATCCGCTCGCGCGCCGCGCCCACGCGCGAGGAGCTGTTGGGTGCCAAGCGTCTCTTCGAGGAGATCGAGTATCCCATACTGATGCACTGCAAGTCGGGCGCCGACCGCGCCGGCCTGATGAGCGTGCTCTACCGCTTCCTGCACGAAGGCGTGCCGCTCAAGGAGGCGGTGCAGGAGCTTTCCTTCAAGTATGGCCACATCCGCCAGGCCGACACCGGCATCCTCGACTACTTCTTCGAGACGTATCTGGCCGACAATGCCGCTCGCCCCATGCCCTTCTTCGACTGGGTCGACACCGTCTACGACCCCGACGAGTTGAAGCGCACCTTTCATTCGAAGGGCTGGGCCAACCGGCTGGTCGACAGCGTCCTGCAGCGCGAGTAGATCACGTTCTAGGATGCCTGCGGCACCTCCACCAGCGTCTGCGAGCGCACCAGGCGTGCGTACGTCCCCCCGACCGCCAAGAGCTCCCGATGGGTTCCCGTCTCCACGATGGTGCCTTCCTCCATCACGCAGATCAGGTCGGCGTTCTGCACCGTCGACAGCCGGTGCGCGATGACGAGCGTGGTGCGGTTCTTGGTGAACTTGGCGAGCGCGTTCTGGACCAGCCGCTCCGATTCGGTGTCGAGCGCGCTCGTGGCCTCATCCAGCAGCAGGATGGGCGCGTCCTTGAGGATGGCGCGCGCGAGCGCCAGACGCTGGCGCTGGCCGCCCGAGAGCCGCATGCCGCGATCGCCGATCTGGGTCGAGTAGCCGTGGGGCTGCTCCAGGATGAACTCGTGCGCCGCGGCGGCCTTGGCGGCGGCGAGGATCGCGCCTTCCGAGGCGCCGAGGCGCCCGAGCGCGATGTTGGCGCCGATCGTATCGTCGAACAAGGTGACGTCCTGAGAGACGATCGAGATGGCGTCGCGCAGCGAGGCGAGCGTCACCTCGCGCAGGTCCTGCCCGTCGATTGAGATACGGCCTCCCGCGACGTCGAACAGCCGCGGCACCAGGTTCAGGATCGTCGATTTGCCGGCGCCCGAGCGCCCGACCAGGGCCACCGTCTTGCCGCCCGGCACCGTAAGCGTGAAATCGGAGATGGCGGCAAGGCCCCTTTGCTCGTCGTAGCGGAACTCGACTTTCTCAAAGCGGATGGCGCCCTTGTCGATCGCCAGCGCGCGGGCCCCGGCACGATCAACGACGCGCGGCTTCTCGTCGACGAGATTGTAGAAGCTGTCGGCTGCCGCCAGGCCCTCGCTGACGCGGCCCGACAGATTGCCGAGCGCGCGGATGGGCTGCGAGGCCATCAACAGCGCCGTGACAAAGCCCATGAAGTCGCCGACGGTGGAGATGCCGCTGGCGATGCGCCAGTAGGCGAGCGCGATCACGCCGGTGACGGCGAGACCGCCCAAGGCCTCGAGCATGGGATCGATGCGCGCGCGGTTGCGCACCGCTTTCATGCGCAGATCGAAGAGCTGCTCGAAGCTGTTGTTGAGCCGCTGGGCGGCGTAATCCTCCAGCCGGAACGACTTGATGAGCCGCGCGCTCGACAGCTTCTCGGTCAAGTGCGAGGTCATGTCGCCCAGCTCGGCTTGCGTGCGCTTGGCGACGCGGTGCAGCCTCTTGCTGATGGCCGCCACCGGGATCGCCGCGATCGGATAGACGCAGAGCACGATCAGCGACATCACCCAGTCGAGGTAGAACATCGATGCGACGAGCGCGACGACGGAGAGGGCGTCGCGCACCGAGGTGTTGAGCGCGGCCTGGGTCGCCTGCTGAATGAACGAGATGTCGTTCGTCAGCTTCGACACCAGCCGCCCCGGCGTATCGCGCGTCAGCCGCGCAAAGTCCGACCAGATCAAATGCGCGAACGCGCGCCTCTGCATGTCGGTCGTCAGGCGCATGACGATGCGGTTGGTCTCGACCGTCTGCAGATAGAGAAAGAGCGAGCGCATCATCGTCACGCCGACGATCGCGCCCAGCACGTAGAAAAGCGCCCCCTGCTGCTCCTTCATGAGCGCGTCGAAGGAGGCCTTGATGATCATCGGGTAGGCGCCGGTCGCGGCGGCGAGCAGCCCCGTCAGCATGAGGGCGAAGACGAGCTCGCGCCAGCGCGGTGCGATCCAGTCGCGACCAAACCGCTTGAGGAGGCCGCGCTGGTGCGCGTCGAGGGTGAGCCTCGAGGCGCGTTTAGGGGCCGCGGTGGGCGCGCTCGTCACGGCTTCGCCTTGGCGTCGGCGTCCGCGGCATCGTGATCGGGGTCCAGCAAGCGGTGCATGTGGACGATGAAGTAGCGCATCATGGCATTGTCGACGGTGCGGTGCGCGGCACCTTTCCACGCGGCATAGGCCTCGGCGTAGTTGGGGTAGATGCCGATGATGTCGAGCCCCTTGAGATCGCGGAACTCAATGCCGTCGAGAGAGGCGAGCTCGCCGCCGAAAACAAGATGCAGGAGCTGCTTGGGCGGCTTCTTGGGTTCACTCATCGTGGGGGCGTCCTCAAGTTTGGCATTCAATTGGCGCCTTGCTTCCTGCCGGAACGAGCCGACCCGTGCAAGCCCGCAGGGAGCGTGGTTGCACAGGCTAGAATGGTCGAAACAGGCCGCAAGCTTACGGCGAATTTACGCTATTCCTTAAGCCGGCAGGAAGCCGCGTGTGGCAATCTGATGACATGGCCGCTTAAGACGGCTGCTCTGAAGGCAACGGCGGGGCGCCGCAATTTCGGCTTGGATCCGGGACCCGGACCCAAGCCGAAGTTGTTTTGGGCCTTGCCGCCGCTCCCCCGCGTCAATTGAGCCCGGCGAGCGAGGACAGGGCCATATCTGCGACGAGCCCCAAGAAGATCACCATCCCGACATCGCGGTTGGAGCGAAAGCGCCTGAGG
Organism: uncultured Alphaproteobacteria bacterium; assembly: GCA_963728165.1. Classification (GTDB taxonomy): domain Bacteria; phylum Pseudomonadota; class Alphaproteobacteria; order Rhizobiales; family Hyphomicrobiaceae; genus Hyphomicrobium_A. The sequence goes on from CAVSIY010000007.1 coordinate 322,507, forward strand.
CAGTTCGTCGGATCCATGATGTCGAGCGTTATCACCTGCCAGGCCATCTGCAGCGAAGCGAGCACAATGGCGGTGAAGTAGATGAGATGGGTCCCGGCGAGAAACCCCGCCGCCAGCCACAGCACCACAGCGCCGGCATAGAGGCCTCCGACCCACGTGATCGTGCTGTCGCCGAAGCGGATGGCGGTCGACTTCAGTCCGACCATCAGGTCGTCCTCCTTGTCCTGGTGGGCGTAGATGGTGTCGTAGCCGATCGTCCACAGCACCGAGCCGCAATAGAGCAGGATCGCCGGCAGCGCGAGCGAGCCGGTGACGGCGCTCCAGCCGACGAGCGCCCCCCAGTTGAAGGCAAGGCCGAGCGCGATCTGCGGCCAATAGGTGTAGCGCTTCAGGAACGGATAGACGGCAACGAGCAGCAGCGAAGCGGCGCCGAGCCTTACGGTGAAGCCGTTGAACTGGATCAGCACGAGCAGCCCCACGAGCGCGCACACGACGGCGAAGGCGAGCGCTTCCGCCGGCGCCACCTGCCCTGAGGGGATGGGCCGGCTCGCCGTGCGCGCGATCTGTGCGTCATACTCACGGTCGACGTAGTCGTTGTAAGCGCAGCCCGACGCGCGCATCACCATCGCGCCGATGGCGAACAGCGCCAGCAGCCACAGGCTCGGAAAGGGGCGCTCCTGCGCGACCTCGGCGAGCCCCACCGCCCACCAGCATGGCAGCAGCAAAAGCCACACGCCGATCGGCCGGTCGAGGCGGGCGAGCCGCAGGTAGGGGCGGGCGTAGGCCGGCGCGTAGCGGTCGGCCCAGTTGTCGGGCGGCGCATCGGCAACTTGGGAGCTGCGCTCGCTTTGAGTGGGTTCGGTGGTCATGTCGGCTGAGGCTCAGCGGTCGCCGGCTGTGGGGTCGCCCGGAGCCTAGCGGCGGCCTGTCGTCGCTGCAATCGCGGCAGCACCTTCAATCGCGGTTGCGCCGCGGCCGCCTTGGGCTAAGAGGGCGCATGCAAAGGAGCCAATTTCATGCGCCGAGGCTGTTCGTCGAGGCGCCGCTCGATGCCGGCGCGCGCCTCGCCTGCACGCCCGAGCAGGCCAACTACCTGTTGAAGGTGCTGCGGCTCACCGAGGGCGACGAGATCCTGCTCTTCAATGGCCGCGACGGCGAATGGCGGGCCCACCTGGTCGAGGTGAGAAAACGGCGCTGCGGGCTCTTGAGCACCGAGTGCACCCGCGCGCAAGCATCGGGGCCCGACCTCCATTATCTGTTCGCGCCCTTAAAGCACGCCCGCCTCGACTACATGGTGCAGAAGGCGACCGAGATGGGCGTTAAGCGCCTGCAGCCGGTGCTGACGCGGCGCACGATTGCGGCGCGGGTGAACGTTGAGCGCATGCGCGCCAACGTGATCGAGGCGGCGGAGCAGTGCGGAGTTTTGCGGGTGCCGCTGGTTGACGAGCCGCAGCGGCTCGAGGCGCTGCTTGAAAGCTGGGATGAGGCGCGGCGGCTCATTGTGTGCGACGAGGGGGCCGAGGTGGAAAGCCCGCTTGCGGCCTTGTCGGGGGTGAAGCCGGGCCCGCTCGCGGTGCTGATCGGCCCTGAGGGCGGCTTCGATCCCGCCGAGCGCGACCGCCTGAGGGCCGAGCCGTTCGTGCTTCGCGTGTCGCTCGGGCCGCGTATCATGCGCGCCGACACCGCCGCGGTGGCGGCACTTGCGCTCGTCAATGCCGTGCTGGGCGATTGGCGCTAGAGGCTTGTCGAAAAGGCTGCGAGGGCTGCGCGCCGCCGCCGGCGGCGCGCAGCCTCAGCTCAAGCCGCGCCGGCTATTGGCACTTGCCGTCGATCTTGTCGATGGCCGCGTCGTAGGCCTTGCCGTCCTCGGAGTCGGGATCGAGATCGGCGCCGGCCTCGAAGGCGGTTTCAAACTCGGGACCGAGCTGCTTCATGAGCGCCTGCACCTGCTTGTCGAGGGCTTCGCTCTTGGCATCGTCGTCGTCGTCCGTGGCCGTCGACATCAGCTTGTTGATCTCGCAATAGGTCTTGAGCTTGGCCGGGTCGGCAGCGACCGCGTCGAAGGTCTTGACGGCGGCCTCGACGGTGGCGTTGGCCGCGTGGGCCGCAGGAACGCAAAGGCCGCAGACGGCGAGCGCGGCCAGGATCTTTTTCATTTTCTGCTCCATAGGTTTGCATGCGGGGCGTGCCGAGAACCTTGGTCGCCCGGTCGCCCCCGGGCCGTTCCTATCCGGGCCCATACCAACGCCGGCAAGAGGCCTGAGCCGTCGAGACGGCTGAGATCGTCACGGCCAAAATGGTGTTTTTGTGGTTGCATGCGGGCTTGAGCGATTCCCCACCGCCTCCGCATAGACCACGAGGCGCAACGGCGCACAAGCCGTCCCGTTGCGCCTCGTGATCCATGCTCCAGCGGCCGAGGAGGGGCGCGAAGTTTGGTTGCGCGGGCCGCTTGCCCGAGCGTCGCACTTGTCCCCTCTTACCGGGAAGGCCATAAACCCCCAAATCTGCACGAGCTTTTTCCACCCGAACCCGAGGCCTCTCAATGTCGACCCGTCAAGAAGGTGCGCCAAGCCCGCTCGTGCGCTCGCGCGCCGACTTGGTCGCCTGGATTGCCGAGGGCGAGAAGGCGCCGGCGGACTGGCGCATTGGAACCGAGCACGAGAAGTTCGTGTTCCACACCGGCGCCTTGACGCCGGTCCCCTACGAGGGCGAGCGCTCGATCCGCGCCTTGATGGAAGCCTTGATTGCTCGCTTCGGTTGGGAGCCGATCATGGAGGGCGAGAACATCATCGCCTTGAAGCGCGCCGAGGGTGAGGCGGGGGGCACCATCAGTCTCGAGCCCGGCGGCCAGTTCGAGCTCTCAGGCCGCACGGCCGCCACGCTGCACGAGACGGCGGAGGAGACGCAGGACCATTTCTACGAGATCCTGAGCGTCGGCGAGGCGCTCGGCATCGGGTTCTTGGGGTTGGGCTTCTCGCCCAAGTGGACGCTCGCCGAGACCCCGCGCATGCCCAAGGCGCGTTACGAGATCATGACGCGCTACATGCCCAAAGTCGGCAGGCACGGGCTCGACATGATGTACCGCACCGCCACCATCCAGGTGAATCTCGACTTCGCCGACGAGGCGGACATGGTCAAGAAGCTGCGGGTGTCGCTGGCGCTGCAGCCGATCGCCTCGGCGCTCTTTGCCGCCTCCCCCTTCACCGAGGGACGCCTCAACGGCTTCAAGTCGATGCGCAGCGAGGTGTGGCGCGACGTCGATCCCGCGCGCACCGGCATGCTCCCCTTCGCGTTCGAGCCCGGCATGGGCTATGAGCGCTATGTCGACTATGCGCTCGACGTGCCCATGTACTTCGTCTACCGCGCCGGCCGCTATATCGACGCCTCCGGCGCCTCCTTCAAGGACTTCATGGCCGGGCGCCTGCCGGAGCTGCCGGGCGAGCACCCGACGCTCGATGACTGGGCGGATCATCTGACCACGCTCTTTCCCGAGGTGCGCCTCAAGCGCTTCTTAGAGATGCGCGGCGCCGATGGCGGCCCCTGGCAGCGCATCTGCGCGCTGTCGGCTTTGTGGGTGGGCCTCCTCTACGACAAGGACGCGCTCGAGGCCGCCTGGTCGCTGGTCAAGGACTGGACGGCGGAGGAGCGCGAGGGCTTAAGGATAGCGGTGCCACAAACCGCGCTGGCGACGCGCTTTCGGGCAACGACCGTGCAGGAGATCGCGCGTGAGGTCTTACGCATCGCGCGCAAAGGGCTGCGGGCGCGGGCGCGCATAAACCGCGCCAGTCAGGACGAGGCGATCTATCTGGAGCCCTTGGAGGAGGTAGCCGCCAGAGGGCGCACCCTTGCCGACGAGTTGATCGAGCATTTCCAGGGGCCGTGGCGCCAGGACATCGACCATGTCTTTGAAGAATATGCCTTTTAGGGCAAGAATTGCGCAAGCGTGGTGCTCCGGCGCCCTGGCGCGGCGGTTCAGCTTGTGTTCATTCTCTGGAACCTTAAATGCGGATCAGCGGGTGAGGGAAAGACCGAGATCCTTGAACGTCCATCGCGACGCGACGCAGCCCCGCATGCCCCTCTTGGCGACGGGAGAACGGATGTGCTCGAACGCAAGCTGACCTGGGCACTGGGTGCGGTTGCCGTTGCGGCGGCAATCCTCACCGGCATGGGCCTCGTCTCCATCGACCAGGCCGCGGCCAACAGTTGTCTGGCGGGGTGTCAGGGCGCCCGCAACGCGTGCCGGATACAGACGAAGAACTCGCCGTCCTGCGAGCAGGAGTTCACGCGCTGCCTGCAGAGCTGCCGCAAGAAGTGACGCGCGCGCTAGCCTGAGCTCGCGCCCACTATGATGACGGCAAGACGCCGCGGCCCGTGCGCGCCCATGACGATCTTGCCGCCGATGTCGCCCGTGCGCGATGGTCCCGAAACGAGATTGACTGTGCGCGGCAGCGCCTCGAAACCACACTCGGCCGCAACGAGCGCCATAGCCTCCTCGTAGCTGCCCACGATCGTGTGCGCATCGACGACGACGAGGTGCGTGTCCGGGACGAAGGCCAGCGTGACAGGATTGTGCGGGCCCGAGGCGAGTACCAGCGTGCCCGTCTCGGCGACGCCCGCGACCGCGCGTGACAGCCCGGCGACGTCACCCGCTTGCGCCGGGCCCTGCTCGTGCGCCAGAGCGGGGGTTTCGTCCCACGCAAGCGCCGCAAGATAAGGGTCGCTGCCGGTGCGCACCCGCGGCGGCAGGCCGTGGGCGCGCAGATAGTCGGCAATGACCACGGGGATACGTGCGGGCGCACCCACGGCGATGAGATCGGCGCCCTGCGCCGAGAGCGCCGCCTTGAACATGGCGGCAAGCTCGGCCGCCGGGCGCCTCGTGTGCGCCGGGATGAGATGGCGGGGAGGCTCCGCCAGCCGGGCCGCGACCGCAGCGCGGCGCTCCAACTCCGCCGGGTCGGCGTGAAGGCTTGAGCGAATTTTGCCGAGGATACCTGCGCGGCTCATGGCTGCTCGCTCCGGTCTCTGCGCGCCCACAGGTGCTGGAACGTCGGCCCCTGCGGCGCGGCCAAGTCGCGGTGGCGCGTCCACCGGCCGGCGAGGGGCAGGTGCCGGAAGGCGCCGCGTCGGCGCCCGAGCCGGCCGAGAAGGGCTGCGCCAAGGCGCGCGACCCCATGATAGGCGCGGGGATGCAAAGCGAGGCTCGCCCAGGCGCGCAGGAGCGCCCGCTGCCCCAACGTCGCCTCCGCGAAGGAGGCTTGGCGCCAGCGGCGCATCAGCGTGACGAGCGGGATCTCGACGGGGCACACCTCTTCGCAGCGGCCGCAGAAGGTGGAGGCCTCGGCAAGCTCGTGCGCGTGGGGTCTGAGCGCGAGTGCCGGCGTCAGCACCGCTCCGATCGGGCCGGCGTAGACCGACCCGTAGGCATGACCGCCCACGGCGCAATAGACGGGGCAGTGGTTCATGCAGGCGCCGCAGCGGATGCAGCGCAAGACCTCGCGCATGTCGGTGCCGAGCAACTCGGAGCGCCCGTTGTCGAGGAGCACGACGTGGCAGGCGCCGGGGCCGTCGCTGTCGTCGGCACGCCCCGCCCCGGTGACGAGCGTGGTGTAGGCGGTGATGTCCTGCCCCGTGCCCGAGCGTGCCAAGAGCCTCAGAAGCGTCCACGCGTCGTTGAGCGTCGGCACCACCTTCTCGATTGTAGCGAGCACGATGTGCACCCGCGGCAGCGACAGCGTCAGGTCGGCGTTGCCCTCGTTGGTGACGATGATGGCCGAGCCGGTCGCGGCGACGAGGAAATTGGCGCCGGTGATGCCGACGTCGGCTGAATGGAACTTTTCGCGCAAGACGCCGCGCGCCTCCGCGACTAGGGCCTCCGGTTCTGAAAGATCGCGGCCGGCGGGCAGATGGCGGTGATGGCGCCGGAAGTCGGCGGCGATGTCGTCGGGGCCGAGGTGGATTGCCGGCGCGATCAGGTGGCTCGGCTGCTCGCCGCGGATCTGCACGATGTACTCGCCAAGGTCGGTCTCGACCACCTCGAGCGCGGCAGCCTCGAGCCGGGCCCCGAGCCCGATCTCCTCCGACACCATCGACTTGCTCTTGGTGACGAGGCGGGCGCCCGCCTCGCGGCAGAGCCGTAAGATGATGTCGCACGCCTCATCCGCCGTCGCCGCCCAGTGCACGTTTGCGCCGGCCCGTGTCGCATTGCGCTCGAACGCCTCCAGGTAGAGGTCAAGGTGGGCGAGCGTGTGATCCTTGATGTCGCGTCCGATGCGGCGCAGCGCCTCGAACTCGGGCAGGCGGGCGCGCGCTTTGGCGCGCGCTGCCGCGAAGCCGTCAGGCATCTTGGCCAGATTGCGCTGCAGGGGCTGGTCCGAAAGCGCTGCGGTCGCGTTTGCTGCGAAGGATGCGGCCTGCTTCATGGCGCGCGTCCCCGCCCTGCCTGCGCGATGGGAGGCTCGCTCGTCTCGCCGGCGAGCACCTCGGCGACGTGCCGGCAGGGGATGGCCGAGCCCTCGCGCTTGAGCTTGCCGGCGATGTTGATAAGGCAGCCGAGCTCGCCCGACACGACGAGCTCCGGCGCGGCGGCGGCGATCGCCGCCGTCTTGCGGGCGACGATGGCATTGGAGATGTCGGGATACTTGACCGAGAACAGCCCGCCGAAGCCGCAGCACGATTGCGCGTCGGCGAGCTCGACAAGTTCAAGGCCGGCGACGGCGGCGAGCAAGGCGCGCGGCTGGCGCGCGACGCCGAGCTCGCGCAGGCCCGAGCAGCCGTCATGGCAGGCGACGCGGCCGGCGAAGGCTCCCGGCACCTCGGCAAGGCCGCGCACGTCGACGAGAAACGAGGTGAGCTCGTAGACGCGCTCGGCGAAGGCGCGGGCGCGGCGCTGCAGCGTGTCGTCTCCGGCAAAGAGGGAAGGGTAGTGCAGCTTCAGCACCGCCGCGCATGAGCCCGACGGCGCCACCACGTAGTCGAAGCCCTCGCAGGCCGCGATGGTCATCATGGCGAGCGATCTGGCGCTCTCACGATCGCCGCTATTGTAGGCCGGCTGGCCGCAGCACGTCTGCGCCGCCGGCACCGCGACCTCGCAGCCGGCCGCCTCCAGCAGGCGCACCGCCGCGAACCCGACCGAGGGGCGCATGAGATCGACGAGGCAGGTGACGAACAGGGCGACGCGCGGCCGCTTGGTATCACCTTTTGGCATCGGTGGGCCCGCTGGCTCAGGCGGTGCGCGGTGCGCGCCGCTCGCGGGGACCTCTACTTCTGTGTCTTCAGGAAAGCAATGAGGTCCTTGAGGTCGCCCGCGTCCTTGACCCCGGCGTAGGCCATCACGCCACCGGGCATGAACGTGTCGGGCGACTCCAGATAGGCGGTGAGCTTCGGCTCCGTCCACACGAGCCCTTTGCCCGCGGCCTCGCGCATGGCAGCCGAGTAGTTGAAGCCGGCAACCGCGCCGGCCTTGCGCCCGACGATGCCGTTGAGCTGTGGGCCCGCCTTGTTCTTGGCGGCGGGACCAACGGCGTGGCAGGCACGGCAGCGATTGAAGACTTGTTGACCCTGGGCGGCGTCCTGCGCCGAGGCGGGCGCAGCGCCTGCGACAGCAATGACCGACATTGCCAGACGTAGCGTGCGTTTCATGCTCTCGCTCCCCCCTTGTTTGCGGACCACCTCAGCAAATGCCGCGACGTCGATCAAGGGAGCATCGGATCTGGGAAATGCCCCTGCTGCTTTCGCGCACCGCTTCCCGCGCCGTCAGCGAGCGGTCACCACCGTCTTGGCGCCTTTGGCGGCGCTCCGGCTTTTCCCCTTGGGGGCCCCCTTGCCGAAGCCCAGGCTGGCGGCGTCCATGCCCTTGTCCCAATAGGGTTCGGGGCCGTAAAGCTCGACCAGGAACTCGATCAACACGTTGACTTTGGCCGGCATGAACTCGCGGCAGGGATAGACCGCGTAGATCGCGAGGTTGGAGGAGCCGCGATACTGCGGCAGCACGATTTTGAGCTCACCGCTTTTCAACAGTGCGCCGACGTCCCAGGTCGAACGCAGCCCGAGCCCGAGCCCGCTGCGCAAGGTCTCGCGGATCAGCTCGCCGGAGTTGGAGCGGATGTTGCCGTTGGTCCGGATCTGGCGCTGGCCTTCGGGCCCCTCCAGACGCCACACGTCCTGGGCGCCTGCAGAGAGGCAATTGTGCAGGTCGAGGTCGGCGAGCGAGGTTGGAACCCCGTGTTGCTCGAGGTAGGCGGGCGAGGCGCAGATGAAACGGTTGTCGGTGGCGAGCTTGCGCGCGACGAGGGAGGAATCCTCCAATTCGCCGATGCGGATGGCGAGATCGAAGCCGTCGCGGATAATGTCGGTGAACCTGTCGGTCAGATGCACGTCGAGCTCGATATCGGGATAGCGGGCGAGAAAGGCACCGAGATAAGGAGCGATGTGCAGCCGGGCGAACGTGGTCGGCATGGTGACTTTGAGGACGCCGCGCGGCTTGGTGTTGCGCCGGCTGACGAAGTCCTCGGCCTCCTCGCACAGGCTGAGGATGTCGACGACGCGTTTGAAATAGCCCGCGCCCGTCTCGGTCAAGGTGAGGTGGCGCGTCGTGCGCTGGAACAGGCGCGCGCCGAGGCGGTCCTCGAGCTGGCTGATGCGCTTGGAGATGACGGCCGGCGACAGCCCCATCTCGCGCCCTGCCGCCGACATGTTGCCGGTGCGCGCGACGCGTGCGAAGATTTCCAGATCGCTGATGGCGGTCACTTGGGCCCCTGAGAACGTCACTGGCTTCGACCTACACTTTCGGGTTTGACGGCAAACACGGGAAAAAAACTCAGCGATCCAGCGATCACGCGGGAAGGCGCTGGAAATATGACCGTCCAGGACTATAAGCGATCAGCGGAATATTCGAAAAGTTGTACTGTTGTACAATATGCACGTGTACGATCCACATCGGAGGCTGGCAAAGTCTACGCTCCAATTCCATAATCGAAAGTCTCGTTGCATTGATATGTGGACGTTGAGCGAGAGGACTGGGCATGTCGCTATCGAAGTTGCCGGAGCCGGATCGGGACGTGCTCGCGCGCGCGGGCGCCATCATCAAGGATCTTGAGCAGCTTCTCGGCGTCGATGCGGTGATCTCCGAGGAGGAAGGGCGGCGCGCTTTCGAGGCTGACGCCTTGACCGCCTACCGCCGCGTGCCGCTCGCAGTGGTGCTGCCGCGCTCCACCGAGGAGGTGGCCAAGGTCCTGAAATACTGCAACGAGCAGCGGATCAAGGTGGTGCCGCGCGGCGCTGGAACCTCGCTGTCGGGCGGGGCGCTCCCGGCCGAGGACGCAATCGTCGTCGGCATCTCCAGGATGAACCGCGTTCTCGACGTTGATTTCATGAACCGTACGATCAAGGTGGAGACGGGCATCACCAACTTGGCCATCAGCGACGCCGTCGCGGCCGAAGGGTTCTTCTACGCGCCCGATCCCTCGAGCCAGCTCGCCTGCACGCTCGGCGGCAATCTCGCCATGAACTCAGGCGGCGCCCACTGCCTCAAGTACGGCGTCACCACCAACAACGTGCTCGGCTTGCGCATCGTCTTGATGGACGGCGAGATCGTGGACGTCGGCGGGCCCTACCTCGACGCGGAAGGCTACGATTTCATGGCCCTGATCGTCGGCTCGGAGGGCCAGTTCGGCATCGTCACCGAGGCAACCCTGCGCATCTTGCCCAAAGCCGAAGGCGCGCGCCCGATCCTCCTGGGCTTTGAGACGAGCGAGGCGGCCGGGCGCTGCGTCGCCGCCATCATCGCCTCCGGCATCCTGCCGGTGGCCATCGAGTTCATGGATCGACCGGCCATCGCCGTGGCGGAGGCCTATGCCAAGGCCGGCTATCCGCTCGACGTCGAGGCGTTGCTGATCGTCGAGGTCGAGGGTGCGCCCGAGGAGATCGCCCGCCTCTTGAACGACATCGTGGAGATCGCCAAGCCTTTCAGGCCGAAGGTCGTCGAGATGAGCACCTCGCCCGAGCAGAGCGCCAAGATCTGGAAGGGTCGCAAGTCCGCCTTCGGCGCCATCGGCCGCATCTCCGACTATTACTGCATGGATGGCACCATTCCGCTGTCACGCCTGCCGCAGGTGCTGACCCGCATCTCCGAGATCTGCGCCAGCCACGGGCTGAAGGTCGCCAATGTGTTCCACGCCGGCGACGGCAACCTGCACCCGTTGATCCTTTATGACGCCAACAAGCCGGAGGAGGCGGAGAGCGCCGCGCTGGCCGGCTCCGAGATCCTGAAGCTGTGCGTCGAGGTCGGCGGCTGCCTCACCGGCGAGCACGGCGTCGGCATCGAGAAGCGCGACCTGATGAGCGTGCAATTCACCGAGACCGATCTTGCCGTGCAGATGCGCATCAGAAGCGTGTTCGATCCCAATTGGCTCCTCAACCCGGGCAAGGTCTTCCCGCTCGATGCGAGCGAGAGCCAGGGCGCGGTAGCGCCCCGCGCCGCCTGACGCGAGAAGCGCCTTACGGAGAGTTTCCCCTTGAGCGACCTACAGAAGCCCGCGGCCGACTGGGAGCTCCAGTTCATGATTGCGGGTTGCGCCGAGAAGAGGCTGCCCATCGAGGTGATGGGCACGGGCTCCAAGCGCGCCCTCGGCCGCCCCATCGACGGCGCCATCACCATCACCACCGCTTCGCTCCGGGGCATCACCCTTTATGAGCCGACCGAGCTCGTGATGACGGCGCGGGCGGGGACGCCGGTCTCGCACATTGAGGCAGAGCTTGCCGCGCACGGGCAGATGCTCGCCTTCGAGCCGATCGACGTGGCGCCCGCCATCGGCGGCCCGCAGGGGACGCAAACGATCGGCGCCGTGTTCGCCACCAACCTGTCGGGTGCGCGCCGCATCCAGGCGGGCGCCGCCCGCGACCATCTCCTCGGCCTCAAGGGCGTCAACGGGCGGGCCGAGATGTTCCACGCCGGCGGCCGCGTGATGAAGAACGTGACGGGCTACGACGTGGCGCGCGGGCTCACCGGGAGCTGGGGGACGCTCGCGGTGATGACCGAGGTGACGTTCAAGGTGGTGCCGTGGCCGGAGACGGCGGCGACCATCGTCTTTCTGGGCTTGCCCGACAACCTGGCAGTCGAGCTGCTGTGCGCCGCCATGGCGCAGCCAGTCGAGGTGTCGGGGGCCGTGCACCTGCAGGCCTCGGTCGCAGCCCGCCTAAGCCACGCCGGCCTCAAGACCATGGGCAAGGCGGTGACGGCCTTGCGGCTGGAGAACTTCTCCACCGCCGTCGCCGGCCGCAAGCTCAAGCTCAAGGAGGCGCTGAAGGTCTACGGCAAGGCGCTGGAGCTCGACCACCGGGAGTCGCTCGAGTTCTGGGGCGAGCTCAGACGGCTTTCGGTGATGCCCAACCGGCAGACGCTCCTATGGCGCATCTCCACCAAGCCGACGACGGCGCCCAAGCTCGTCGCCGCCATCAAGCGCTACATGCCGGCCGATGCCTTCTACGACTGGGCGGGAGGGCTTATATGGCTGGAGGTGCCCGCAACCGCCGATGCCGGCACCGCCGAGATCCGCCGCGCCGCCGCCATTCATGGAGGGCATGCTACGCTGATCCGCGCCGAGCCGGCCGTGCGCGCCGCGGTTGAGGTGTTCCAGCCGCTGAGCCCGCCAGTCGAGCGCTTGACGCGCGACCTCAAAGCGGCCTTCGATCCCTCCGGCATTCTCAACCCCGGCCGCATGTACGCGGGCGTGTAAGGGCAACCGATGCAGACCAACTTCAGGCCGGAGCAACTTGCCGATCCGCGCGTCGCCGAGTCCGACGCCATCCTGCGCCGCTGCATCCATTGCGGGCTGTGCACGGCCACGTGCCCCACCTACGTGCTGTTGGGCGACGAGCGCGACAGCCCGCGCGGGCGCATCTATTTGATCAAGGACATGCTGGAGGCGGGCGGCAAGGTCTCAGGCGAGTTCAAGACCCACATCGACCGCTGCCTGTCGTGTCTGTCGTGCATGACGACGTGCCCCTCGGGCGTCGACTACATGCATCTCGTCGACGAGGCCCGCATCCACATCGCGCGAAGTGGCAAGCGCACTTCCAAGGAGCGGTTCGTGCGCCAGCAGCTCGCACGCGTTCTGCCCTATCCGGAGCGCTTCCGTCTCGCGCTCCAGTTTGCGCCGCTGGGACGCCCCTGGGTGCGCCTGCTGCGCCGGCTGGGCCTCAAGGAGCTCGCCGCCATGATCGAGCTCGCTCCCGCGGTGCTGCCGCCGGCGCCCAAGTACGAGGGACCCGGCACTGCCGTGACCGAGTTGGCGCGGCGCGCGCGCGTGATCCTGCTGGCGGGCTGCGCCCAGCAGGTGCTGCGTCCCGGCATCAACGATTCGACCATCCGCCTCTTGGCACGCCGCGGCGTCGACGTCGTCGTCTCGGCCGGCGCCGGCTGCTGCGGGGCGCTCACCTATCATCTGGGCGAGGAGGAAGCGGCCCTCGCCTTCGTCAAACGCAACGTCGATGCCTGGTCGAAGGAGCTGTCGAAGGGCCCGGTCGACGCCATCATCATCAACGCCTCGGGCTGCGGCACCACGGTCAAGGACTACGGCCACATGTTGCGCCGCGATCCCGAGTACGCCGCGCGCGCCCAACGCATCTCCGAGCTCGCGCGCGATATCAGCGAGTTCGTCGGCTCCAAGTACGAGCTGGGGGCGCCCAAGCGCTGGTCCTCATTGCGCGTCGCCTATCACCCCGCCTGCTCGCTGCAGCACGGCCAGCGCGTCGTCGAGGAGCCGCGCGCCCTTCTGGTCAAGGCCGGCTTCAGCGTCGTCGATATCCCTGAATCCCACATCTGCTGCGGGTCCGCCGGCACCTACAACATATTGCAGCCGGAGCTTGCCACGGCACTGCGCGAGCGCAAGGAGAAGAACATCAGGGGCGTGAAGCCCGATCTCGTTGCCACCGGTAACATCGGCTGCATCACGCAGCTCTCCGGTCATCTCGACGTGCCCGTGGTGCACACGGTTGAGCTGCTCGACTGGGCTTACGGCGGTCCGGTGCCGCGCGGGCTCGAACCGCTCGCCCGCTTCATGTCGAATGTCCCTGAGCCCAAGCGCTACGTCGAGGAGTTCATCGACGCGTGAGGAAGGGCCGCTGCCAAAGCTCGTGACGAAGCCCAAGACGGCGTCTGCCAAGGCCCGGCTGCCCAAGGTTGACTGGCGGCGGGAGCTTGCCCCCTTCGACATCATCGGGGACGTGCACGGGTGTGCCGATGAGATTGATGCGCGCTGCTCGAGCGCCTTGGCTATGGCGCGCGCCTCGAAGGCAAGGGCGAAGCACGGCGCGCGGTGACGACAGCGCCCAAAGGCCGCCGCGCCGTCTTCGTCGGCGACCTCGTCGACCGCGGCCCCAACTCGCCCGACGTGGTGCGCATCGTCATGGCGATGGTGGCGCGCGGAGAGGCCCTCGCCGTCATCGGCAACCACGACGATCGCTTCCTGCGCTGGCTCAAGGGCAACGACGTCAAGCTCACGCACGGGCTGGAGCGCACGGTTCAGCAATTCGCCGGCGAAAGCGACGCCTTCAAAGAGGAAACGCGCGCCTTTCTCGCAAACCTGCCGAGCTACCTCTGGCTCGACGACGGCCGCCTCGTCGTCGCCCACGCCGGCCTCAAGGAGGAGATGCTGGGGCGGAACACGCTGCCCGTGCGCCGCTTCTGCCTCTACGGCGACATCTCGGGCACGCTCGATGCAGCTGGGCTGCCGGAGCGCTTCAACTGGGCGCTCGACTATTCCGGCGCGCCGATGATCGTCTACGGCCACACGCCCGTTGCCGAGCCGGCGTGGCAGGGCAACTCGGTGTGCATCGATACGGGGTGCGTCTTCGGCGGCAAGCTCACGGCGCTGCGGTGGCCGGAAAAGGAGATCGTCTGGGTGCCGGCGCACGAAATCGTATGCGCCTTTGCGCCGCGGCTTCGGTCTGCCGCCCCCGCGCCCCACGGATGAGAGATCGAACTGATAGCGCCACTTGTGCGCACTTCCCCCTCTCCCCGTCCTTACGGGGAGAGGGCGGGGTGAGGGGCAGCCGCAAATCGCAACGCACGTTTCTGCCCCTCACCCTAACCCTCTCCCCATGCAAGTCGGCATGGGGAGAGGGGACCGCGTTTGCCCGTGCGCCGCGATCCGTTATAAGGCCTCACCCGAGGCACAAGGGGGCGCCTTGCGCGCCCGCAATCAGATCTCAGCTCATGGCCAAACCCAACAAAGACGCGCGGCCCTCCCCGCGCCTGCCGAAAGGCCTTCGCGACATCGAGGCGGCCGAACTGCGCGCGCAGACCGCGATGATCGAGAAGATCCGCGCCGTCTACGAGCGCTACGGCTTCGAGCCCTTGGAGACGCCGGCGTTCGAGTACACCGACGCGCTCGGCAAGTTCCTGCCCGACCAGGACCGGCCGAACGAGGGTGTGTTCTCGTTTCAGGAGTCTGCCGGAGGCGTGGGAAGATCGAGCAGTGGCTGAGCCTGCGCTACGACTTGACGGCGCCGCTCGCGCGCTACGTGGCGCAAAACTTCCAGACGCTGACGAAGCCGTTTCGCCGCTATGCGGTGGGCAACGTGTGGCGCAACGAGAAGCCGGGGCCGGGGCGCTTCCGCCAGTTTCTGCAGTTCGACGCCGATACGGTGGGCGCCGACAGCGTCGCCGCGGACGCCGAGATGTGCATGCTGGCGGCCGACACGCTGGAGGCGCTGGGCATCAAGCGTGGCGACTACGTGATCAAGGTGAACAACCGCAAAGTTCTTGATGGGTATCGCGATGCCTTAGGACTAAGCGGCGTTGAAGATGAGCAGCGTTGGCTCACAGTGATGCGTGCCTTGGACAAGTTTGATCGACTGGGGCGCGATGGGGTCGAACTGCTACTCGGAAAAGGGCGGAAAGACGAGAGCGGTGATTTCACCAAGGGTGCTGAACTCGACGAGGCATCGATAATGCGCCTGGGTCAGTTATTGACTCTGCGTCTCAATGCGAACCTTCAGGAGACCACCACAGGACCAAAGTTCAATCCTGTTCTAACCACAGGTAGTATTCAGGCTCCTGTTGATAGAACGCTGACGTCAACAATCGCGTCTGCCTTGCGGTACTATGTCGAGAAAGAACAGAAACGCGATCTTCGCGAAATCCAAATTCTCGAAACAGGGTTGCGAGAGATAGAAGAGATTGGGTCGGTACTTAGTGCCGCGGGATATGACGACGGTCGTGTGATCTTTGACCCTTCCGTCGTCCGCGGCTTGGAGTACTACACGAGCATCGTGCTGGAGGCCGACCTCACGTTCGAGGTGAAAGACGAGAAGGGCAACCCCGTCCGCTTCGGCTCGGTCGGCGGCGGCGGGCGCTACGACGGCCTCGTCGAGCGTTTCACCGGCCAGAAGGTACCCGCCACCGGCTTCTCCATCGGCATTTCGCGTCTGCAGGCCGCGCTGGCCGTGCTCAATAAGGACGCGCCCGCTCAGGCCGCCGGGCCCGTCATCGTCACGGTGATGGAGAAGGATCGCATCGCCGACTACCAGAAGATGGTGCAGGCCTTGCGCGCAGCCGACATCCGCGCCGAATTGTACCTCGGCAACCCCAAGAAGTTCGGCAAGCAGCTGGAATACGCCGACAAGCGCGGGAGCCCGTGCGTCGTCATCCAGGGCTCGGACGAGCGCGACAAAGGCGAGGTGACGCTCAAGGACCTGATCGAAGGCGCCAAGGCCGCAGCCTCGATCGAAGGCCACGAGGAATGGAAGGAAGCGCGCCCCGCGCAGGTCTCGGTCAAGGAGACCGATCTCGTCGCCGAGGTCCGCAAGATCCTCGCCCGCCACCAGCGTTGATTTGGCGGTTGGTCGAGCGCCCGCCTCCTCTCAACGTCATTCCCGCGTCATGGCGGAGCCATGCTTCGCATGGACGGGAGAGGTGAAGGGGCAGCGATCCCCAACACCTGTCATCCCGGGCGAGCCGGCGTCATGCGGAGCATGGCTTCGCCATGACAGCCGGGGAGACCCGGGACCCAGCGATAGGGTCGTCGCAGACACGCATGGGCCTTCGGCACGCCTCATGCTGGGTCCCGGCTCAGCGCTCGGCTGACGCCTCGCTTGGCCGGGATGACAAAACACGAGGCTCACCTCCTCTCAACGTCATCCCGCTGAAGAGCGGGACCCACGCAAGCCGCCGCGATTGCAACGCTGGCGTTTTCGCTCCGTCGTTGCCCACGTGGCGGCTGCAGCGTCCTCCTGAGCCAAGAGAGCTCGCTGAGGCTGGCATGGGTCCCGGCCTGCGCCGGGATGACGAGTGTGGGTGCGGCCGGTGGTTGCCTCCCCTCGGCGTCATCCCCGCGAAGGCGGGAACCTAGTGCACTTCGCTCGCTTGGCCGGGATGACAGATCGAAAAAACTAATCCCCGCCCCTCGCGCCTCCCCCATACTCCCGTCACCCCTGTCCACATGGGACGCGCAGCTGAGCGGCTTTGCGGGGCGGGGGCGGTGACCCGGTTGAGGCAGGCGTCCGCACCGTCGCGGGCGTCTGACGCGCGGTTTAGCTCGCCGCAGATTCCGGGGCCGCGGATCGAGGCTGTGCATCGGCTTGGCAACATCCTGCACGGACGCCCGTCGCGCAGCGGCGCTCCTCGTAAGAGGCGCGCAGCAGCTCGAGGTCCTGGACGCGAGAGGCTCTCCCGAAGCGAGCGAGAGCCGGACCGAAGGCCCGCTGACGATGTGATCGCACCCTCGGCACGGCAAGCAACCGGCGCGGGCGCTGAAGGCTGCCCGTTTGTCGCGACAGGATCGCAGTGCTTCGGCGCCCGCGCTCCCTTGCTCTTTCTCATCACCTCGGGACGTCAAGTCCGCGAGCTCGAGAGGACGTGCGCGCTAACGCGCATAACAACATTCACCCTCCCCCACGTTCAAGCGGAGCTTGGCTTCGCCAAGACGAGGGGAGGGAGAAGTACAAGGGCACGACATTTAAAGTCGGGGTCAGACCCAGAGGGTCAGACTCGGTAGGAGGGGCCTCACTTCCCGCCGAGCGAGGTGCGGATCTGCTCCATGATCTGGTCGCGGGTGGCGGCGAAAGACTTCGGGTCGCCCGCCATGCAGTGATCGTAGCCCGACAGCGCCATGCGCATCATCGCGGCGCGGTGGCCCGCGGCCATCGTCACCGGCCCGCTGATCGCCTTCGACAGCGCGTCGAGCTCCTCCTCGCAGCCGGCGAGGGCGGGAGCCGCCAACAGCGTGAGGGCGACGCCGGCGCCCAGCAATTTCTTGAGCATTGTGATCCTCCAAATGAATTCCTGCACGTGCCTGCAAGGGGGCGCCGCTAATCGTCGGCTGCGGCACGCCCTTGTAGCGCCGGCCGGCATGCTGCGGGGCTCGCGACTGGTTAGCCGCAGGCTAACGCTGCGGCCCCTTGCGGGCTCCCGCCCCCTCTGGCACTTAAAACTCTCGTCCCCTCGTGCCGCCAACAGGGACACGCCCCCATGGAGATGCATCAGGTCCGCTATTTCCTGGCCTCCGCACGGCATCTCAACTTCACCAAGGCCGCCGAGGAGTGCGGCGTTGCCGCGCCCTCCCTCATCAAGGGCATCAAGCTGCTCGAATTGGAGTTCGGCGGGCAGCTGTTCAATCGCGAGCGCTCGCACACGCACCTGACCGAGCTCGGGCGCATCGCGCTGCCGCACATGGAGCAGCTGCTGCAGGAGTCGCTCGATGCCAAGCGCAAGGCGCACGAGTTCCTCAACCTGAAGGACGCAACGCTCAAGCTCGGCATCATGTGCACGATCGCGCCTGGCCAGTTCGTCGAGCTGATCACCGGTTTTCGCCAGCGCTACCCCAACGTCATCCTGCAGATCGTCGACGACAATGCGCGCAAATTGCAGACAGCGCTTCTCGCCGGCGATCTGGAAGCGGCGATCTATTGCCTCCCCGGCGAGCCCCCGCACGAGCGCACGCACGTGATGCCGCTGTTCAAGGAGCAGATGGTGATCGCGGTCTGCCGCGGGCACGCGCTCTCGCGCAAGAAGATCTTGAAGGGCATCGACCTGAACGGGGAAGCCTATCTCGACCGCATCAACTGCGAGTTCACCGGCTACGCCGACCGCCTGTTCTCCGAGCGCTCGATCGATGGGCCGACCGTCTATCAGAGCGAGCGCGACGACTGGATTCTCGCCATGATCGCCGCCGGCATGGGCTACGGGTTCCTGCCGCGCTCCTCTGCCGACTATCCCGGCATCGTCTTCCGCCCGATCGTCGAGCCCGAGTTCTGGCGCACGGTGAACCTCGTGACGGTGCGCGGCCGGCGCCATTCCCCGGCGGTGGGCGCTATGGTGCGGGAGGTGATGCGCACCAAGTGGCAGGGCCACAAGGCGCTGGCGCTGCAGGCGAGCGCGCTGCGCGCTGCCGACGTCGAGGATGCGGCCGACTGAATGGGGCTCCGACCGCGCCGCTCGCAGCGGCGCTAGACCTCCACGGCGTCCTTGCCCTTGGCCTTGTACTCGGGCTCCACATGGATGACGACCTGGGCGCCGGAGATCTGGGCTCCGATCGCCGCCTCGACGCGGTCGCAGATGTCGTGGGCGTCCTCCACCGTCATGGCGCCCGGCACGACCAGGTGGAACTCGATGAAGGTCGCAGGCCCCGCCGTGCGCGTGCGTATGTCGTGTGCCTGCAGGGCGCCGCCGGCATTGGCCTTGATCGCCTCGCGGATGCGGGCCTCGATGTCAGGCGAGGCGGCCTCGTCCATGAGGTGGCTCATCGACGAGGTGGCGAGGTCGTAGCCCATGCGCAGGATGTTGATCGCCACCGCGCCGGCGAGCAGCGGGTCGAGGATCGACCAGCCGGTCACCGTGGCGAGGATGAGCCCGCCGAGTACGCCGACGGAGGTGATGACGTCGCTTAAGAGATGGCGGCCGTCCCCCGACAGGGCCGGCGACTTCCAGGCGCGCCCGCGGTCGATGAGGAGCCAGGCCCAGCCGGCGTTGAGCGCTGTCGCCACGCCGTTGACGAAAAGGCCCGCGGCCGGCTCCGTCAGAGCGCGCGGCTTGAGCAGGGCGCCGTAGGCCTCGTGGAAGATGACGAGGGCGGCAACGATGATGAGTGCGCCCTCGAGCACGGCGGCGAAGTACTCGGCCTTGTGGTGACCGAACGGGTGGCGGCGGTCGGGGGGATGCGCGCCCACGCGGATGGCGACGAGCGCGGCGATCCCGGTCAGCACGTTGACGATGCTTTCCAAGGCGTCGGAGAACAGCGCCACACTGCCCGTCATCAGGTAGGCCACGTACTTGATGCCCATGACGGCAAAGGCGACGCCGATGCTGGTGGCGGCGACCGACTGGTGCTTCTTCTGTGTGGGTGAGAGCGCGGGCATCTTCCTCACTCAAGGCCGCAGTTATACCGGCGCCGTCAAGCCGGCCGGCGCCGGCACGGGCCCTCTTGCGGTCTTTTCCACACTCTCGGTGCCTCGCGCCCTCCCGCAGGACCCGAGAATCTGATGGGGAGGCGTGGGACGCGCCGCGCTCCATGGGGAGGCAGTCGCGCGCACCTGAGCCGGAGGGCATGCGCCATGGCCAATTTCACCACACACATCGTCGTCGGCACGATCGTTTCGGGCAGCCTCGCCACCCTGACGCTGGCGGCTGACGTGATCGCACCGGAGAACCTCGTCGCCGTCACCATGGCAGGAGCGCTCGGCTCGGTGCTGCCCGACATCGATCTCAAGGAGTCGCGCCCGAGCCGCGCCCTCTTCGCGGGCCTTGCGATCTTTCTTTCGTTCGCCGTGCTGTTTCACTTCGCCCCTCGCCTGTCGATCGCGGAGATGTGGTTGCTCTGGGTCGGCACGCTGCTTTTCGTGCGCTACGGCCTGCATACGCTCTTTCACCGCTACGCAGTGCACCGCGGCATCTGGCATTCCATCCTTGCGGGCATCGTGTGCGCCTTCGCCACCGCCATCGTCTTCTACTATGCGTTCGGCCGCCCCGACGGCGTCGCCTGGCTCGCCGGCGGCTTCCTGTTCGTCGGCTTCCTGACGCATCTGATCCTCGACGAGATCTACTCCGTCGACGTGATGGGCACCCATATCAAGAAGTCCTTCGGAACGGCATTGAAATTCGTCGACACGCGCCACCCGGCCGCCACGAGCGCCATGGTTGTTGCCGGCTTGCTGCTGCTCTTCATCGTTCCGTCGACGCACACCTTCGTTGACGGGATCTCCTCGCGCAGCCTGTGGGCCGGTCTGCAGCACCGCCTCGTGCCGGAGGACAACTGGTTCGGAATATTCGTCGAGCGTGGGCGCCTGGCCGCGGTCCCGGCGGAACCCTCCGAGCAAACGACCGGTGCGCTGCCGGAGCGGGCGTCATCGCCCGGCGCTGCGGGCGAGCCGGCGACGCCCTGATCCCGCGGCGGGGCGGAGCGCTTCGAGGCACGTCCTCAGGCGCGCCGCTTTGCCAGACCGGCCAAATAGGTGGAGACGAGGTCGTCAACGAGCGCCGCGCCCGCTTGCCCGGTGACGGGTGAGAGCTTGGCGCCGGTCGACAGCGAGGTCATGCCGTGCACGCTCGCCCAAAGCGTGCGTGCTGCGCGCTTTTGTGCGCCAGCGTCCTTTTCCTCGATCAGCGGCGCGAGCGCGGCCTCCAGCGGTGCGACCAGACTCTCCACCTTGGCCTGATACCACGGCGGCACGTCCTGTCCGGCCGGCAAGCGGTGCTCGACGAGAAGGTTCCAGAGCTTGGGTTGCTCCTGCGTGAAGGCGAAGTAGGCGTCGGTCAGGCGCCGAAGGCGCTCCTGGGGCGATCCCGACGCATCGGTTTTCGCCAGCCGCTCCGCCAGCCGGTCGAGCAACCGGGCCTCGAGGGTGAGCAGGATGTCATCGAGGTTCTCGAATACGTTATAGAGGGTGCCCGGAGAGTAGCCGATCCGCTTGGCGATCTCGCGGGCCGAGAGGCCTTCGAGACCGTCCTGCTCCACGATTTCCGTGGTCGCATGGATGATCAGCTCCCGCAGTTGCTCGGGGCTGTGGATGGAGCGCCGACCCATTTTCTTGCTTATATCCAGCCCAGCTGATTTGACGTCTGACGATTCTGAACAATAGGACGGCTGAGGGTTCCGGCAAAGCCGTCTAATATGCTCAGTCAACGGAAATATTATTTCCGCAATGAGCCAAAGGCGAGTTTGCGCTCGGCGCCGGCCCCGTGGGGATCAGCTGCAATTGAGCGAGCTGCAATTGTCACCCTCAACGTAGTCGACGCAGCTATTTCGCGGGCTGTGGAGCGATTTGTCGGTCCACGTCACGTCACCCGTTATGCCAGGCACGAAGTCAGCAAAGAGCGGATGGAAGACGTAGCTCGATTCGACCACGATGACGGATCCGCCCTTGTCGACAATACCGCTAGGAAGCGTGTACTTGGCGCACTTTGCAGGCGCGGTCTGCCCGTTATGGGAATACGACCAGTCGACGCGCGTGTCGTTGGCGTTGGTGGGGGAGGCCCTGACCTGGAACACTGCGACCTTCAGCGTGGAGGTGTCGTAGGGCTTCATCATGTGCTGGATGGAGTCCATGATGCTGTTGAGATTGGCGGTCGCGTCCGAGGTCGTGGTCCCAAGCCACTCCTCGCGCGCCACGAGGTCGCCCAATGACGAGGTGACCATGGAGAAGTGGCGATCCATGCTGACGGCCCGACCGATCTCGACGGTTCCAAGCAACATCAAGAGCAGGAGCGGAGCCAGGAAGGCGAACTCGGTGGCCGCCGTGCCGTGCGATTGGCGCCACAAGCGGCGCAACAGGCCGTGAGACGGCGACGAGGCTCGGGGAAGGGGGGCGATACTCATAACGACCTCTTGCACTCGCGGGGTTCCGGGCAACGAATTCGATACGAACGTCACGTCGAAGCGTAGGGCTCGACGCGGAATGCCGTCGATGACTGAAGGATGGCGGAGCCCGATCCGTCGGCATTGCTGCCCAGATGCAGAAAGCTGAACGACTGCGCCAAGTCCCACTCATAGCACAGCGTGATCAACACGACCGAGCTCGCTCCTCCCGCATAGTCGTAAATCTGGTCGCCTGAATCTCCCGTGGACGCGGCCATGGAGTTGTCGGCGTTGACGCAGGGCTGCGGCGTGATCCCGGTCCAGCTCGACGCATGCTGGACAAGCACATGCAGCTTGTTGCAGTCGATGTAGCCGCCGGCCTGGTCGCAGACGAGTTGCTTGAACGCGCCGACGGTGAGGTCGGATTTCTGTGCTTCGCCGGTGCGAAATCTTGCGGGCCGCCGCCTCAACGCCGTGGTCGAGCGAGCTGGTGGTGAAGAAGTAGAGACCGACGCCGATGGTCCCCAAGACGAACATGAAGAACGGCACGGCGACGATCGCGAACTCTATCGCCGTTGCGCCCCGATCGTTACGCAGCCAGCGGTCCCATGTCCTGCGCGGGGCAGGTGGGAGCCTTCCATTGGTGCAGAAGGGCAAACGCATGGGCAGCGACTCGTGTACGCAACTCAACTCGATCAGCAGGCGTGAACATAGCTTTACTTCTATGAAATATGTATTGAGTGGCGCCCAATTGAGCGGAATCAGTGAATGAAGACTTAAGAGCGCTGCCAAAGCGGGAACGCTGCTCGGCGGAGTGCGGGGTGATGCGCTTGGGGAGCGTTTGTCTTCCTACGCGCTATCGCCCGGAAGGCTGCGAGCCGCCTGTGATGCCGTAGTTTGAAGTCGTGGTCTTGCTCTGGGCGTGCTTGGATATGGTGTCGAAGTACGTGCTTTCGTCGCCGATGGTGATCGTGGGCGTGCAGATCGGGGTGCAGGAATAGGATTGCCGCAAGGGACCCCGGTAG
Organism: uncultured Alphaproteobacteria bacterium; assembly: GCA_963728165.1. Lineage (GTDB taxonomy): Bacteria > Pseudomonadota > Alphaproteobacteria > Rhizobiales > Hyphomicrobiaceae > Hyphomicrobium_A. The sequence goes on from CAVSIY010000007.1 coordinate 345,320, forward strand.
AGCACGACCATGCGCTGGTCGTCGCGCTCGACGATGACTTTCTGGTCCTGGATCACGTTGCGCTGCTGATCGAGCGCGATGATGTTGGTGATGCCGAACGTCTTGCCGGTCACCACCAGCAGATTGCCGCCTTGGATGGTCACGTCGGCGATCGAGGGGTTGCCGATGATCACCTCGGTGGCGGGACGCGGCAGCCGCAGCAGCTGCGATTGGTCGTAGCGGACCATGAGATCACCGGCGCGGGCCTGCCGATCCAAGAGAACGGTGATGGCCGCAAAGCCGACGGCGACGGCAAGCGCCGTGCGCGCCAACGCGGGATAACGCGACATAGCCGACAGGTGAGGAGCCATCGAATTGGACTGCAACAGGTGCACGGACGACATGGACGGGGATCAGCGTTTGGTCTTGTCGAGGCATTACCTCAGGAAATGGTGAATGAAGGGAAAACGCCACGGCGAGGCCAAGGGCTCATGAGCGCCCCGGCGGGTTAGCCAAAGCTGCTCTGGTCCGCGCCGGCGGCGGCTGTCAGCCCCGGTCATAAGCAACTGCCGCTACTCTGGGATATTCTGAAAGCATCATCGCGCTGCATGTTGGTACATGAGAACGTCTGATCGCAGAGAAATCGCGCAATACATCAAATATCACCATACGATACTTGCTGTGTCTGGACGCTATTCTTACAAAACAGCATTTATAGCGAATTTTATCAATTACAATCGAAGAAGTTAACTGGCTATTAGGACGTCTTTATGATGAAATACGCGAGTTTTACCTGGATTTAATACATGATGGCGCAATCTCCCATCAGTTCGGCGCCAAAGAGACCTGAGAACTCCTCGTCCGAACGGGAATGAGCATTCCAAATCAAGTATGGGAGAGTTGTCATGAAATCCATCGTCACGCGCTTCGCGAAGGACGAGTCCGGTGCCACAGCCATCGAGTACGGCCTCATCGCCGCCATCGTCGGCGTCGGCATCATTCTCGGACTGGATAACCTTCGCGACGGCCTGAACGGTCTGTTCAACACCGTCAACGATAAGCTCGCCAACCCGGGCTAATCGAACTGGGCTAGTTGTCGCGGCTCAAGTCTTGCCGCGCATGTTGTCCGGCAGCCACCCGGTGCGTCAGCGCCGGGTGGCTTTCCCGTTCAGGGGCAACCCTATTCAGGCTCGCTTAAGACCGGCGCTGGAGACTCTCGATCGGGCCCTGCGCCTGAGTATCCGGAGCCATCGCTGGTATGGAGTTCGCTGGGGTGTTGGAGTTTTCGCTGCTCTTCGTCTTTCCGTTCGCCATGGCCTTCGCTGCCGCGACGGATCTCTTGACGATGCGGATCCCGAACCTCCTATCGCTCGGCCTGTGCGCGGCCTTCCTTGTGGTCGGCCCGGTTGCAGGGCTCACCTGGCAGGAGTTGCTGGGCCACGTTGCGGCGGGCTCGTTGATGTTGCTCGTCGGCATCTTTCTATTCTCGCTCGGCTGGGCCGGCGGCGGGGACGCCAAGCTGCTGGCCGCGGCTTCACTGTGGCTCGGCTTCGAGCCGCTGGTGCCTTTCCTCAGCTATGTCGCCATTTTCGGCGGAGCGCTGGCCATCGCGATCCTGGCCTATCGCAGCGTGCCCGCAGGAGCTCTCCCGCTCCCCGGCTGGGCGGCGCGTCTCCACGCCAAGGGCGGAGCCATTCCCTATGGGGTGGCCATCGCTGCGGGGGCGCTGACCATCTACCCGTCGACCGGCTGGTACGCGGCGCTCTCCGGCTGAGGCAACCCTGCAACGGGGGGCGGCAGAGCTGCCGCGGAGCGTCAATCCGCAACGCCGGTTAACTTCGCGTTGACGATTGTGATGCACCTTCGATCGGAGCCGGAGATCGAGTCTCGGGTTGAAAGGACCCGTTGCCGATGAAGCGAGCACAATTGATCGGGATCTCCATCGCCGGAGGCGCGGGCCTGCTGGCTTTTGTGCTCATGCGCTCGTTCGTGAGCGGCCCCTCGGCGCCCACCCAAGTCGCCGTTCCGGTAGATGCAACCGAGGTGCTGGTGGCGCGCAAAGACATTTCCCTTGGGGAGATTACCAAGGACAACGACTTCCGCTGGCAGACGTGGCCAGCCGATGCCGTTACGCCAACGTTCATCACCAAGAAGCAGAACGGTGCCTTACGCATGGTGTCGGGTGCCATCGCCAGGGCGCCCATGCTCGCCGGCGAGCCGGTGACACGCCAGAAGCTCATCAGGGCCGGCGACGGCGGCGTGCTGGCCGCCATTCTCCCCAAGGGCATGCGCGCCATCTCTACGCGCATCAAGGAAGAGACCTCAGCGGGACGCCTCATCCTCCCCAATGACCACGTCGACGTCATTCTGACGCAGCACACGCGCGGGGCCGACGGTCAAGAGGAGATCCAAAGCGATACGCTGTTCCGCAACGTGCGGGTGCTGGCCATCGGCCAGCAGATCGAGACCAAGAAGGACGACAAGTCCCCCCAAGGAGGCGCCAACACGGCAACGCTCGAGCTTGCACCGGTACAGGCCGAGTCGTTGGCGCGCGCCAACTCGATGGGCGAGATCAGCCTGTCACTGCGCAGTATCGCGGACGCAGATCCTAATGGGCCGGGGCAGGGTAGCGACCCCTTCGACCATCAGCGCAGCAGCAGCGCGGTACGCGTCCTCAAATACGGCGTCCCCACGCGCGCGTACGGCGTGAACTGAGTGCAGTGCTTCAGTTTCGGCTGTCCGAGAAGGTATTCGAGAATGCGAACGACCCTGAAGTGGGTTTGCGCGAGCATGGCCGCGGCTCTCATCGCCAGCATGGCCACGACGGCTCACGCACAAAGGGCTGAGGAGCGGGGCGGTCGAGAGGCCGGCATCCACAACTCTGTGCTGCGGATCCCGGCAAATGCCGCCTTTCCGCTGACAAAGCGCATCGCGCTCGGCGTGGGGCGCTCGATCGTCGTGCAGTTCCCCGTCCCGCTCAAGGATGTGCTGGTCTCCGATCCACGGCTCATGGATGCGGTGGTGCAGTCGTCGGACCGCGTCTTCCTCATCGCCAAGAAGTCGGGTCAGACCAACGCCTTCTTCTTCGATGAGTACGGACAGCAGATCCTTACGCTGGAGGTTGCGGTGGGCGCTGACCTTTCCGCGCTCGACCAGCTGCTCATGCGCCTTATTCCCGGCTCGAACATTCACAGCGAGCTTGCCGGCAAGGCGATCATCCTCACCGGGTCGGTGCGCACGCCGATCGATTCCGACCGGGCCGCGCAGATCGCGGCCCAGTTCGCCTCGGCCTACTCAGGCCAGACCGGCACGACGGGCCAATCGACATCGTCCACCCCCAGTGACTCCAACACCAACGCCCAAAGCAACTTGGCCGCCGGCGGGGCGACCTCCGCCTACCAATCGCAAACACAGTCGGCATCAAGCAGCGGTGGCGGCTCGTCCGGCGAAGATGCCTATGGGGCCAAACCGATCATCAATCTGATCTCGGTCGAGGGCGAGGAGCAGGTCATGCTGCGCGTGACGGTAGCGGAGGTGCAGCGCTCCATGCTGAAGCAGTTCGGCATCAACCTCGGTGCGCTGCTGAACTCGGGCAACTTCACCTGGTCGGTCCTCAGCGACAACGCCTTCCCGCTTACGTCGGCGGCAGGTCTGGGCACGCTGCCAACGCCGGGGGTTCTGAATGGTGCATTGCAGCTCTTCAACGCCGGGCCCACAACAACCGACGGTTTGACTACGGCGTTCGGCAACTCCGGCGTCGGCGGTGTGTGGCAGTCGGGCCGGCAGAGCGTTGCCGGTGTCGTGAGGGCGCTCGAGCGCGATGGTCTGTTGAAGACACTGGCCGAGCCCAACCTCACGGCGGTCTCCGGCGAGCCCGCCAAGTTCCTGGCGGGCGGCGAATATCCCGTGCCGGTGGTCGACAGCCTCGGCCAGGTCAGCGTGACTTACAAAGAGTACGGCATCGGCCTCGCCTTCACGCCGGTCGTGATGTCGGAAGGACGCATCAGCCTCAAGATCGAGAGCGAGGTGAGCGAGCTCACCAACGACGGCGCCGTCGTGCTCTCCGGCATCTCCATCCCCGCGCTCAAGAAGCGCCAGGCCAATTCCACCGTGGAGCTGCCGTCTGGCGGCTCACTTGCCATCGCCGGCCTGCTTTCGCAGGACACGCGGCAGAACATCGACGGGTTTCCCGGTCTCAAGGATCTGCCAATTCTCGGCACGCTCTTTCGCAGCCGCGATTTCCAGAAGTCCGAGACCGAACTCGTTATCATCGTCACTCCTTACATGGTGCGGCCCGTGGCGCGCCAACAGCTCGCGCTTCCGCAGGACGGCATGGGCGATCCGACCGATCGCAAGGCGAACTTCCTCGGTCACATCAACCGCGTCTACGGAGGCGGAGCTCCGGCGCCGGTCGGCGATCTCAAGGGCGACTACGGATTCATCGTCGAATAGCGGACGGGCAGAAGTGGCGACATGACAAGAGCAACGACAAAGCCGGCACCCGCCAGAATGGCCATCGGCAATGGCCTGCGGCTCGCGGCCGTCTGCGCCTTTGCGCTCGCACTGGCGGGCTGCAAGACCACAGACGACCCCACGCGAGTTGCCGGCTGGACGCTGGTCGACGGCGCGCAGCGCCATCCGATCCTGGTCTCGCAGGAGCCGACGACGTACAGCGTGCACGTGCGGCGCGGCGCCAACGGGCTCAATCCGGCGCAGCGCGCTGAGCTCCTCGACTTCGCGGGCCACTATCGCACCACGGACGCCGGCAACAGCCGGCTCGTCATCGCGGCCCCCAGCGGCGGTACCAACGAGGTCTCGGCCATGTACGCGGTGAGCGAGATCAGGTCGCTGCTGACCGACCAGGGCTTCTCCGAGGCGACGATCTCGGTGGAGGCCTACGATGCGGAGGGCGCGCGCGAGCCGCCCATCCGCGTCTCTTATCTGCGCTACGTGGCGGAGCCGCCGCAGTGCGGCGATTGGTCGACCAATCTCGCTCATGAGCCCACGAACCTGCCCTATCCCAACTTCGCCTGCGCCGGCCAGCACAACTTCGCTGCCATGGTGGCCAACCCGGCCGATCTCCTGGGCCCGCGCAGCGAGACCGCCCGCTCCAGCGAGCGCCGGGATCAGGTGTGGAGCAAGTACGTGAAGGGCCAGCCGACGGGTGCAATCCATTCGGCGGACGAGAGAGTGAACAAGGACAATAGCAATTGAGGCACGAAGGGTAATTGAGGTCGTTTAAGCTCATGTCGAACCATGCCTTATCCGTTCCAGGCGCCGAGGAGGGAAGCGGCTTGGATGTCGCGCTGCCAGGCGAGGGAGCCGGCAATGCGGAGGCAGCCGCCTCTACGCGGGCGCGGCCAATTCCGCGCATTTCGATCCAGGCCTTCTGCGAGAACGCAGCGATGGCGGAGATCGTGCAGATCGCCGCCGAGGACCGTCGGCTCGCCAAGGCGCACGTCAGCGTGCACATGGGCGGGATCGAAGCGGCAGTGGCGCACTTTGAACAGAATCCCACGCCCAACCTCATCGTCGTCGAGAGCAGCCTGCCGCGCGATCACGTGCTGGCGGCGCTCGACCGGTTGGCTGAGTGCTGCGATCCCGGAACCAAGGTCATCGTTATCGGCCACGTCAACGATGTCGTGCTCTATCGCGACCTTCTCAAGCGGGGGGTCAGCGAGTACCTGGTAGAGCCCATCGAGCCGTTGCAGCTGATGGAGGCCATCTCCAACCTCTACAACAATCCGGAGACCGAGCCGGTCGGGCACGTGTACGCCTTCATCGGCGCCAAGGGCGGCGTGGGGTCCTCGACCATCTGCCACAACGCCGGCTGGGCGCTGTCGGAGCTGTTCAAGGCCAATGTCGTCATCGCCGATCTGGACCTTGCTTTCGGAACGACGGGGCTCGATTTCAATCAGGATCCCGTGCAGGGCATCGCCGACGCGCTGTCGAGCCCGGAGCGGCTCGACGAGGTGCTGCTCGACCGCCTCTTGACCAAGTGCTCGGAGCATCTGTCGATCTTCGCTGCGCCCGTCGTCCTCGACCGCGAGTACGACATCACGGTTGCGGGCTGCGACCAGGTGATCGACGTCGTGCGCCAGAACGTGCCCTACCTCGCCGTCGATCTGCCGCACACGTGGACGGCTTGGACCAAGAGCATCCTCTTTCAGGCCGACGAGGTCATCATCACGGCGGCCCCCGATCTCGCCAACCTGCGCAACGCCAAGAGCATCGTCGACCTCCTGAAGCAGGCGCGGCGCAACGACAATAAGCCGAGCCTGGTCATGAATATGGTCAACATGCCCAAGCGGCCGGAAATCAGCGTCAAGGAGTTCGAGAGCGCCATCGGCCTCACGGCGATCAGCGTCATCGAGTTCGACGCCGAGACCTTCGGCCAGGCGGCCAACAACGGTCAGATGATCGAGGAGCTCAACGCCAAGGCCAAGTCGACGGCCGCTTTCCGCGAGATTGCTCTGGCGATGACGCACCGGCGCGAGGCGCAGGCTGCGAAGAAGTCCTCGCCGCTGGCGCCGCTGCTCGAGAAACTCAAGATCAAGCTGTAAGGGTTGAGCGCAATGTTCGGTAAGCGTACCACCACGATCACGTCTCCCCACCCGCCGCAACAACACCCGGCGGCGTCGGCGCCTCCGGCGAAGGCGGCGGAGACCGCGCCGATTCCATCGAAGATCAGTCCGGCTTCGGCCGCGGCTGATGCCGCGGCCGCGGCGGCGCAGGAATTGCAACGGCGGCACTCGGAAGAATACTACGACGTCAAGACGACGGTCTTCAACGCGCTGATCGACACCATCGACCTGACGCAGCTCGCCAAGCTCGACAGTACTTCGGCGCGCGAGGAGATCCGCGACATCGTCAGCGAGATCATCCAGATCAAGAACGTGGTGATGTCGATTGCCGAGCAGGAGGAGCTGCTCGAGGACATCTGCAACGACGTGTTGGGCTACGGACCCTTGGAGCCCCTGCTGGCGCGCGATGAGATCGCCGACATCATGGTCAACGGGGCGGACACGACCTTCATCGAGGTCGGCGGCAAGGTGCAGAAGACCGGCGTGCGCTTCGCCGACAACCTGCAGCTCATGAACATCTGTCAGCGCATCGTCAGCCAAGTGGGCCGTCGCGTCGATGAATTCGAGCCCCATCTGCGACGCGCGTCTGCCCGATGGCTCCCGCGTCAACGTGATCGCGCCCCCGCTCGCCATCGACGGACCCGTCCTCACCATCCGCAAGTTCAAGCGGGACCGCCTCAACCTCGAGCAGCTGGTCCGGATCGGCACCATCGCGCCCTACACCCGCACCATCCTCGAGATCATCAGCCGAGTGCGCTGCAATGTGCTGATCTCGGGCGGCACCGGCTCCGGCAAGACCACGCTTCTCAATTGCCTCACCGGCTCCATCGATCACGACGAGCGCATCATCACCTGCGAGGACTCCGCCGAGCTGCAGCTGCAGCAGCCGCACGTGGTCCGCCTCGAGTCGCGACCGCCCAACCTGGAAGGCGAGGGCGAGATCAAGATGCGCGACCTCGTCAGGAACTGTCTTCGTATGCGGCCCGAGCGGATCATCGTGGGCGAGGTGCGCGGTCCGGAAGCCTTCGATCTGCTGCAGGCCATGAACACCGGCCACGACGGCTCCATGGGCACGCTTCACTGCAACAGCCCGCGCGAGGCCATCAGCCGTCTGGAGTCGATGATCATGATGGGCGGCTATCAGCTTCCCGTGCGTACGATCCGCGAGATGATCACCGGCTCCGTCGACATCATCGTGCAGGTGGCGCGCTTGCGCGACGGCTCGCGCAAGGTGACGCACATCACCGAGGTGCTGGGCATGGAAGGCGATGTGGTCACGCTGCAGAACCTGGTGCTGTTCGAGGTCCTCGGCGAGGACGCCAACGGCAAGATTCTCGGGCGCCAGCGCTCCACCGGGATTGCGCGTCCGCACTTCTGGGATCGGGCGGTCTATTACGGCGAGGAAAGCCGTCTCGCAGAGGCGTTGGCGCAGGCAGAGGTGCTCGACGACAACGGCAACCCGCTGGGAGATGCCCATGCTTGACAGCGAGCTCTCGGGTCTCGTCGTAGCCATGCTGGCCGCTATCGCGGCCGCTGCGATGGTGTTCGTGCTGGTCTATCCATATATTTCGGGCGAGCGGCACACCGCGCAGCGCTACCGCGCCGTTTCCGACAGCAGGGCGCGCGCGGCGGCGCTGCGCTCCGTCAACGAGTTGGCGGCACAGCGGCGCAAGACCGTCGTCGACACGCTCAAGGATTTGGAGGAGCGCCAGAAGGCCGCCGAGAAGATCACGCTGCGCTTGCGCCTGCAGCGGGCGGGTCTGAATATCACTCCGAAGGTCTTCTGGCTCATGAGCGTGCTGTGCGGGCTGACCTTGGCCTTCGCCATCAGCCTGTCGCTTCCATACTCCGGCTCCCGCCAGTTCATAGCGATCGCCGTCGCGGTCATCGGGACGTTCGGTGTGCCCCGCTGGGTGCTGAGCAAGCTTACCAAGCGGCGTCAAGCCAAGTTTCAGGGCGAGCTCGCCAATGCCATCGAGATCGTGGTGCGCGGCGTGAAGTCGGGTCTGCCATTGAACGAATGCTTGGGGACCATCGCCAGCGAGTGCGCGCAGCCGTTGGCAGGCGAGTTCCGCGAGGTCGTCGATCAGCAGCGTGTCGGCGTCTCGCTGAGCGAGGCGCTGGATCGGTTGGTGACGCGCATGCCGCTGGCCGAGGTCAAGTTCCTGACGATCGTGATCGCCATCCAGCAACAGGCTGGCGGCAACCTCTCCGAGGCGTTGGGCAATCTGGCGACGGTGCTGCGCGACCGGTTCCGGCTCAAGATGAAGGTGAAGGCGCTGAGCGCCGAGGCGAAGGCCTCGGCTGTGGTGCTCGCCTCGCTGCCCCCGGGCGTCATGTTCATGGTGTACGGCGCCTCGCCCGATTACATCATGCCGCTGTTTGCCACGCACACGGGCAAACTGATGATCTTGTTCAGCGTTATGTGGATGTTCACCGGCGTCCTGGTGATGCGCAAGATGATCAACTTCAAGTTCTGAGGCTCAGCGCGCCAGGCAGACTGGCGGACAGACGGTAAGTGGCAATGGATCTGCTCGAAACCCTTACGAACCCGACTTTCATCGCGGCCGTGCTGACGGCCATTTGCGCTTTCGCCACCGTGCTGACGATCGCCATGCCGATCCTGGCGCGAGACCGCATGAACCACCGCATGCGCGTGATGGCGATCGAACGCGAGAAGATGCGCGCCACGCGCTTGGCCGAGGTGGGCTCCAAGGATCGCCAATCGGCACGCCTGCGCATGACCTCCAAGGGCTTCATGCAGGACATCGTCGACCAGCTCAACCTGCGCCAGATGTTCGACAACGACGAGGTGCGCAACAAGCTCAAGCGCGCCGGCCTCAGGGGACAGGCCCCGCTCGTCGCCTACATGTTCTTTCGCCTGGCCGTGCCGATCATGGTGTTTGCGGTGGCGCTGTTCTATCTGTTCGTCGTCGGGGCGCTGTCATACCCGCCGCTGATCAAGCTCATGATCGCGCTCGGCGCGGCATTCGTCGGCTCCTACCTGCCCAACGTGTTCGTGCAGAACCTCTCCCAGAAACGCCAGCAGGCGATCCGGCAGGTGTTTCCCGATGCGCTCGACATGCTGCTCATCTGCGTGCAGTCGGGCATGTCGGTGGAGGCGGCGTTCGGGCGCGTATCCAAGGAGATCGCCGCCCAGTCGATGGAGCTCGCCGAGGAGCTGAGCCTCACCACGGCCGAGCTCTCCTACCTGCAGGATCGACGGCAGGCCTTCGAGAATCTCAGCAAGCGCACCGGGATTCCCGGCGTCAAGTCGGTGACCACGGCCCTGATCCAGGCCGAGCGCTACGGCACGCCGATCGGTCAGGCGCTCCGCGTCATGGCCAAGGAGAACCGCGACATCCGCCAGGCGGAGGCCGAGAAAAAGGCGGCGGCGCTGCCGCCCAAGCTTACGGTCCCCATGATCTTGTTCTTCTTGCCCGTGTTGTTCATCGTGATCCTCGGGCCGGCGGCGATCCGCTTCTGGCATTTTGGCTAGAGGCTCGCGCCTCGACGCGGGGCTGCGAACTCTTACTTGTCCTGCGTCGCTTGCCAGGCGGTCTTGGCCGCGGCCGCTCCATTGGCCCCGACCTCGCCGGGAGTCGGATTGGTCTTGGGCGACCACTGCGCGACGCTGAAGGCCTCCTCGAAGCCCGGCGCCTCGTTGGGCGCCTTCGGGGCCTGGGAAGCCTCTGCCGATTGCATATCCGGCGTTTCGGTCCCGCGCAAAAGCTTGCCGACCTTCGTCATCTTCGTGGCGGGCTCCTTGGTGTCGTGCTCGGAGGTCTGCGCCGGTCCGGGCGCGGGGGCGAACTCGGCGTCGTCCTCGGCTTGCTCCGGCGCTTTCGCTGGCGGCTTGGCTTTTGCGATACTTGCCGCTGCCTTGGAGGGCGCGGACTTGGAGCTCGGCGGTCTCTGGGTCTCCAGCTTGACGACGCGCCGCAAGTACTCGGTATTCTCCGCCGCGCTTTCGGCCGACATATCGCGTGAGGCGAGCAGTTTGGCCTCGTCGTACTTGCCCTCAAGGCCGAGCACGAGTGCGAGGTTCTGGCGGATCTTGAGCGAGTTGCGGTCGGTGGTGGCGGCCTGGCGCAGCAACGCCTCCGCGCGCTTTGGCTCTCCGTTCATCGCATGGGCGAGCGCGAGGTTGCTGAGGACGGAGGGATGATCGGGCGCGAGCGTCAACGCGTGCTCGTAGAAGGGAATGGCGTCCTTGTAATTGCCCTCCTTGGCGAGCACCGTGCCGCGCGCGGAGATGACGCGCCAGTCGGGATTGGCCGGATCGTCGGCGGCGGCGAGCAGCCGGCCGGCGAGGCTTATCTGATCGAACTCGAGCGCGAGCCGGCCGTACTCGCTGACGAGCTCGCGGCTGTCTCCGTGAAAGACCGAAGCCTGCTGCAGCACCGCCAGCGCCCGCTTCTTCTCGCCCATGGCCTTGAGGTCTTTGGCGTAGCTGAGGGCCGCCTCCAGATCGCGAGGATCCTTGGCGTACTTCTGGCCCCAGAATTCGACGGCCCTCATCAGCTCGCTTCTGTCCGGCTTGGCGGCCGGCAGGGAGCCGGTGGGTTGGGCTGCGGCGTCGCTCTGCGACAGCATCGTCGGCAGGCTCGGCTTGGCGGACTGCGCGCAGGCCCCGAGCATCAGGCAGGCCGCGAGCAACGCCGGTCCCCGGCAGCTTCGCAGCGCGCTGGGCGCGGCCTTTCCTTGCGTGAGGCGTGCCATCCGTAGTCTCCCTGACCGGCGTTCGGACCGAATCTGTCCTTTGTCCGTCAGGGTGCGGGACACTCGTCAACAAACTATTAACCGTTCTTAACTCCCCGGTAGGATGTTGCCGGGCTTAAGCGGCAGAGACCTGCTCGGCGCGCGCACCTTCGGCCCAGGCTTCCATCTCCGGCATGGCGAAGATCGTCTCCACGTAGGCTTGCGCCGTCCCGTCGTCGCCGTAAGGGGCTAAGTCCGGCACGTAGGTGCGAAAGCGGGAGGCGACGGGGGCATACATCGAGTCGGCGCCCGAGAAGCGGGAGAACAGGAACGGGCCAGCGCCGCCGAAACGTGCGCGGCAGTCCTTCCACAAAGCCACGATGCGGCGGATGTCGCTCTCGGCCTCGGGCGGCAGCCCGGCCTGCGGCATGCGGGCGAGAAGGTCCATGGAGCAGTGTCGGCGCAGCCCCATAAAGCCTGCATGCATCTCGGCTGAGATGGAGCGCGCCGTGGCACGTGCCACTCGGTCTGTGGGCCATAGCTGCGCGTCAGGATGTTGCTCTGCCAAGTATTCGAGAATGGCAAGGCTGTCCCAGACCGCCAGGTCGCCGTCGAGCAGCGTCGGCACCAGGCCCGAGGGGGAACGCTCGAGGATGGCCGCCTTGGAGCCAGGCTGCCGCAGCGGCACGTTGATCTCTTGGAACGCCAAGCCTAAGCGGCGCATGGCGAGCCAGGGCCGCAGACTCCAGCTCGACCAGGCCTTGTTGCCGATGACGAGACAGTAGCGCGCAGTGGTGGTCATGCTGTTGCCTTGCCCCCCATGATCCTATTGTGTGCCGCCGCGAGTCGCCCGAATACCAATCTTCACCCCCACGACACGCTCTTTTACCAAGGACCGGACTAATCCGCATGACCCGCACGACTGCTGCCCCAAGTCCCGACGACGCATTCCTGCCTGCCGGGGTGCAGGGGCCGGACATTCCCATCTGGCTTGCCGAGAAGGGCGCGCCGGTCCCGCTCGAGGGCGCCCAGAAAGCTTGGGTCGAGGCGACGGGCTTCAAGGGTACCGCCAAGCAACTCACGCTCCTGCCGGGCGCGGACGGGAGCATTGCCGGCGTCCTTTTCGGCTTGGGCGAAGGTGCCACCGGCGAGCCGAGCGGTCCCGCTGAGCTTCTTATCGGGCAACTTGCCCAGGCGCTGCCCGCCGGATCTTACCGGTTGGAGGGCGGCCCGCGCGATCCCACTCTGGCGGCGGTGGCCTGGGGCCTCGGCGCCTACCGCTACCGCCGCTACAAGAACGGCGAGGACGCGGGCCGGCCGCAGCTCAGGATCCCGAGCGGCGCCGACCGGGCCGCGGTGCTCGCCGCCGTCGAAGCGGTCTGGGAGGGCCGCGATCTGATCAACACGCCCGCCTCCGACATGGGTCCCCGCGAGCTCGAGCTCGCAGCCCGTGCGCTCGCCGAGCGCCACGGCGCCGACATTGCCGTTATCGAGGGCGACGAGCTCCTGGAGCGCAACTTCCCGCTAATCCACGCCGTCGGCCGCGCCAGTGCGCGCGCGCCGCGGCTCATCGACCTCACGTGGGGCCGCGCCAAGGCCCCGACCGTGACGCTGGTGGGCAAGGGAATCTGCTTCGACACCGGCGGTCTCGACATCAAGCCGGCGAGCGGCATGGGCCTGATGAAGAAGGACATGGGGGGCGCGGCGACCGCGCTGACACTCGGGCACATGATCATGAGCGGCAAGCTCGACGTGCGCCTGCGCATCCTCATCCCGGCCGCCGAGAACAGCATCGCGGGCAACGCGTTCCGCCCCGGCGACGTGCTGCGTGCGCGCTCGGGCGCAACGGTCGAGGTGGGAAACACGGACGCTGAGGGACGGCTAGTCCTCGCCGACGCCATCGCACTCGCCGACGAGAAGGCGCCGAAGAGCCTCTTCGTGTTTGCGACCCTGACCGGCGCCGCCCGTGTCGCGCTCGGGCCTGATCTTCCGGCATTTTTCACCGGCGATGACGCGTTCGGCGGCGACATGGTGTCAGCATCGGTGGCCGTCGGCGATCCGGTGTGGCGCCTTCCCTTGTGGGCCGGCTACGACGCCAAGCTCGACAGCCAGGTCGCCGACATGAACAACATCTGGGAGGCGCCGTTCGCCGGCGCTATCGTGGCGGCGCTGTTCTTGAAGCGCTTCGCCAAGCGGGCCCACCGCTTTGCCCATTTCGACATCTACGGATGGCGCCCCGCGGCGACGCCGTTGGGGCCCAAGGGCGGCGAGCCGCAGGCGGCACGCGCGGTGTTTGCTCTCTTACAGAAGGAGTGCGCCCGATGAGCGAGGAGGCGGTCGAGAGGAAGAAGGCATCGCTGCCGGGGGCCGGCCTCGATTCGCGCCGCAACGTGTTTCGACGGGATCTGGCGGCCAAGAGCCTCTACGGCAAGGTCAGCGCCCCGCGCTACGTGCAAGGCTTTCCTGCGCAGGTGATCCGCGCCGCCGTGCCGCTGCGCAGCCTGCCGTCATCCTCCAACGGCTTTGCCACCGAGGCGCTCTACGGGGAGATGGTCACCGTCTATGAGGAGCGCGACGGCTGGGCCTGGGTGCAGCTCACGCGCGACAGGTACGTCGGATACGTGCCCGTCGATACGCTGTCGCAGGAGATCGTCACGCCGACGCACCGGGTGCGCGCGCTCGGCACCTTCGTCTATCCCACGCCCGACATAAAGTCGCCGCCGCTCATGCACTTAAGCCTCAATGCCGAGCTCAGCGTCGTCGGCGCCGACGAGCGCTTCTGCGCGTTGCAAGGCGGCGGATTCGTCGTGCTGCGCCACGTGACCGAGCGCGGTCGCCACGCCCGCGACTTCGTGGAGATTGCCGAGCGCTTCATCGGCACGCCGTACCTGTGGGGGGGACGCACGCGCGTGGGTCTCGACTGCTCGGGCCTGGTGCAGCTGGCGCTGGAAGCGGCCGGGATCCCGGCGCCGCGCGACACCGACATGCAGGAGTCCGAGGTCGGCACCGAGGTGCCGCTTCCCAATCTGGAGGAGGACCTGCGCCGCGGTGACCTCGTGTTCTGGAAGGGGCACGTCGGCATCATGGCCGACAGCGTGACGCTCATCCATGCCAACGCGCATCACATGATGGTCGCGGCCGAGACGCTGCCCGAGGCGGTCCTGCGGATCGCCAAGTCGGGAACGGAGATCCGCGCGATCAAGCGGCTGCCGGGCCTCGGCGCCTGATCGATCCGGTCACTGCAGAGGCTTTGCTAGCGGCGGTAGGGCAGGAAGCGGCGCTCGCGCAGCTCGGTGCCATCGTCGTCGAGCGAGGGAAGCCCCGTCCCCGGCGCCGTGCCGCGCGCCTCACGCCAGATGCCGCCGCCCGCCAGCATGACGAGGGTCTCCACGGAGCGCTCCATGCCGGTTAGGTAGCTCACCCAGCGGCGCTCGACCACGCGCCCGTCGGCAATGGCTTCGACGAAGGGCAGGAAGAGATCGAACAACTCGATGGGAAGATGCTCATAGCTCTCCTCGGCGACGGCGAGGTCGTAGTGCTGATCGAAGTGCAATATGAGCTCGAACGGGCAAGCGTTGGCGAGGTGCGGCCCCACCGTGATCTTCCAGTAGTTGCCCGTTTCGGTCTCCTCTATGCGCGCAGCGTCCGCGATCGACGGGGCCCAGTATTTCAGGGCCGTGATCGTGGTCTGCAGGCGCGAGCGAAAGAGGTCGTCGGGCAGCATGGCCGTTGGATGATAGGAGAGCGATGCCGGCACGATGACGCAAAGCCGAGGACTTGCAAGCGGAATATGCCCGATTTCCTCAGTCGTCGACCTGTTGGGCCAACGCCTCGTCCTTCGCGATCTGGCGCTGTAAGGCGGGACGCTCGGCAAGCAGCTTGGTATAGGCGACGAACTCCGGCAGCTCGGGCAGGAGTTTGAACATGATGCCCCAGCGGAGCGTCGCGCCGATCACGACGTCGGCTGCGGTGAACTGCTCGCCGAGCAGGTAGGGAGGTTTGGCGAGCGCTGCTCTCAATACCTCGACCACGGTGTCGTAGTCGGCCCATCCCGCCGTCGAGCGGGGCGCCGCTGGGCGGTCGAGTGCCTTGTCGATCATGGCCGGCTCGACGCAACTCGGTCCGAAGAACAGCCACTTGAGGTAGGGGCCGCGCCGCGCATCGCCGATCGGCGGGGCAAGCTTTGCCGCGGGATAGGCGTCCGCCAGATAGCAGCAGATGGCCGCGACCTCGGTGATGATCACGTCGCCGTCGGCAAGCGCGGGCACTTTCCCCATGGGGTTGATGGCGAGATAGGCGGGTTTGCGCTGGTCGCCGTCCTTGAGCTTGAGAAATTCGATCTCGTAGGGCTCGCCGATCTCCTCCAGCATCCAGCGGACGGTGGAGGCGCGCGACGGCATTGCGTAATAGAGCTTGAGCTTCGTCTGCGGCACGGCGCATCTCCCCAATTCGGCCGGCGCATCGGCCTCAGGCATCCACGGCGTTCTGGTGCTCGACGCTCAAGTTGAAGGCGGCGGCGAGGAGTGCGCGCGTGTACTCCTCCTTCGGGTGGGCAAAGACCCGCTCGGCCGGTCCCTCCTCGACGGCCTTGCCGTTGCGCATCACGATCACGTAGTTGCACAAGGCGCGGATGACCTTGAGATCGTGGCTGATGAACAGGTAGGCGAGATTGCGTTTCTCCTGCAGATCGCGCAACAGGTCGACGATCTGCGCCTGCACCGACATGTCGAGCGCGCTCGTCGGCTCGTCCAGCATCACGAACTTGGGCTTCAGCACCATGGCGCGGGCAATGGCGATGCGCTGACGCTGGCCGCCGGAGAACTCGTGCGGGTAGCGGTCCTGCGCCTCCGGGTCGAGCCCGACCTCCTTCAACGCCTCTCCCACGCGCCGGCGGCGCTCGATGTAGCTGAGCTCCGGCGCCTGAATGGTGAGCCCCTCCTCGATGATCTGGCTGACCGACAGTCGCGGTGACAGCGAGCCAAAGGGATCCTGAAAGACGATCTGCATGTCCTTGCGCAGGGGCCGCATCTGCCGGCTGGTGAGCCCATCGATGCGCTTGCCGATGTAGGCGATGGGACCTTGAGAGGAGATGAGCCGCAGGATGGCGAGGCCGAGCGTGGTCTTGCCCGAGCCAGATTCGCCGACGACACCCACCGTCTGCCCTTGGCGCAGCTTGAGGGAGAGCCCGTCGACCGCCTTCACATAGTCGACGGTGCGGCGCAGGGCCCCCTTCTTGATCGGGAACCACACCTTGAGGTCATCGGTCTCGACCACGACGGGCGCGCGGTCGTTGACTGCGGGTGCGGCTCCCTTCGGCTCGGCCGCCAGAAGATGGCGGGTGTAGGCGTGGCGCGGGGCGGTGAAGATCTCCTCCGTGCGGCCGTCCTCGACGATACGGCCGCCCTGCATGATGTAGACGCGCTCGGCCATCTTGCGCACGATGCCGAGGTCGTGGGTGATGAGCAGCAGCGCCATGCCCATCTCGCGTTGCAATTCGCGCAAGAGCTCGAGGATCTGCGCCTGAATGGTGACGTCGAGCGCGGTCGTGGGCTCATCGGCGATCAGAAGATCGGGCTCGTTGGCCAGCGCCATGGCGATCATGACGCGCTGGCGCTGGCCGCCTGAGAGCTGGTGGGGGAAGGCGCCGAGGCGCTTCTCCGGCTCCTTGATGCCGACGCGGCGCAACAGCTCCAGCACCCGCCGGCTGGCGCTCTTGTCATCCATGTGCCGATGCAACTTCAAGACCTCGCCCACCTGGTTCTCGATGGTGTGCAGCGGGTTCAAGGACGTCATCGGCTCCTGGAAGATCATGGAGATGCGGTCGCCGCGGATCGCCTGCATCTGCGGCTCGTCGAGCTTCAACAGATTGCGGCCCTCAAACCAGATCTCGCCTGAAGGATGCGCGGCGGAGGGATAGGGCAGCAACTTGAGGATGGACAAGGCCGAGACCGTCTTGCCCGAGCCCGAACTCGCCGACGAGGGCCACGGTCTCGCCGCGGCCGATGCGGAACGAGGCGCGATCGGCCGCCAGAAGCCGCGTCTCGCCCGAGCCGAAGCTGACCGAGAGGTCTCTGACGTCGAGGAGTACGCGTCTGGGTGCCAATGGCGTCTCCTAGCGGAACGTCCTGCGGGGGTCGAAAGCGTCGCGGACCGCCTCGCCGATGAAGATCAGCAACGACAGCATGACGGCGAGGGAGAAGAAGCCGGTGAGGCCGAGCCATGGCGCTTCCAGATGCCGCTTGCCCTGCAGCAGCAACTCGCCGAGCGAGGCCGACCCCGGCGGCAGCCCCAGCCCGAGGAAGTCGAGCGCGGTCAGTGCGGAGATCGAGCCGGACAGCTGGAAGGGCAGAAACGTCAGCGTCGCCACCATGGCGTTCGGCAGCATGTGCTTGCGCATGATCTTGATATGCGAAAGCCCGAGCGCGCGCGCCGCCGTGATGTACTCGAAGTTGCGCGCGCGCAGGAACTCGGCCCGCACCACGCCGACGAGGTTGACCCAATAGAACAACAAAAGCACGCTGAGCAGGGTCCAGAAGCTGGGCACCAGCACCGAGGAGATAATGATCAGCACGAACAGCGACGGGATCGACGACCAGATCTCGAGGAAGCGCTGGAAGATGAGGTCGGTGCGACCGCCGAAATAGCCCTGCACCGCGCCGGCAGCGACGCCAATGCCGGATGAGAGGATGGTCAGCAGAAGGCCGAACAGCACCGAGATGCGGAACCCGTAGATCACGCGCGCGACCACGTCGCGTCCCTGATCATCGAGCCCCAGCCAATCGCGGTTGCCGATCGCCTCGAAGCGGGCGATTTGCGACGCTGGGGCCTCGCACAAGGGCTCGCTCGAGGCCCATGGCGGCGGGGCCGGGTAGCCGAGGCACAATCCGTCCTGGCCTTTGCGGCCCGGGTAGTCCTTGTTGATCGTGTCGTAGGAGTAGCCGACCGGCGGCCACAGCGCCCAGCCGTGCTCTTTGATCTCGTCGAGGATCACCGGGTCCTTGTAGTCGGTGATGGCGAGGAAGCCGCCGAACTTCAATTCCGGGTAATCGACGAAAACGGGAAACAGGATCTCGCCCTTGTAGCTCATGATGATGGGGCGGTCGTTGGCGAGGAACTCGGCGAACAGCGAGAGGACGAACAGCGAGAGGAAGACCACGAGGCTCCAATAGCCGCGCTTGTTGGCCTTGAAGTTCGCCCAGCGGCGCTGGTTGAGCGGGCTGAAACCGAGCGGCCCGCGCAGGAGACCGCGCCGGCGCTGCTGCCACGGAGGGATCGGACCGGTGCCTTCCTCCTCGGGCGGCGGCTGCGCTTGCGGCAGCGGCGTCTCGAGCGCGCGGGTGTCCACCTCTCAAACCTCCCGGCTCTCGAAGTCGATGCGCGGATCGACGAGCGTGTAGACGAAGTCGGAGATGAGGTTCACCACGAGCCCAATGAGCGAGAAGATCCACAAGGTGGCGAACACGACCGGGTAATCGCGCTTCTCGATCAACTCGAAGGACAAGAGGCCAAGCCCGTCGAGGGAAAAGATGGTCTCGATCAGCAGCGCACCGGCGAAGAAGGCCGAGATGAAGGCGCCGGGAAAGCTCGCGATGACGAGCAGCATCGCGTTACGGAACACATGGCCGTAAAGGACCTGGTGCTCGCTCAAGCCCTTGGCGCGGGCCGTGGTCACGTACTGCTTGCGAATCTCCTCCAGAAACGAGTTTTTGGTGAGGAACGTCATGGTGGTGAACGAGGTCACCGCCATGGCGATGATGGGCAGCGTCAAGTGCCAGAAGTAGTCGCCGATCTTGCCCAACAGCGACAGCTGATTCCAGTTGTCGGAGGTGAGACCGCGCGAAGGGAACCACTGGAAGAACGAGCTGCCTGCAAATAAGATCAACAGCAGCACGGCGAACAGAAAGCCCGGGATGGCGTAGCCAACGACCAGCACGGCGCTCGACCAGGCATCGAACGGCTGACCGTCGTGCACGGCCTTGCGGATGCCGAGCGGGATCGAGATCAGGTAGGTCAGCAGCGTCATCCACAGCCCCAGCGAGATGGAGACGGGCAGCTTCTCCTTGATGAGCTGCATCACCGAGACGTCGCGGAAGTAGCTCTTGCCGAAATTGAAGGTCAGATAGTTCTTCATCATGAGGAAGAAGCGCTCGTACGCCGGCTTGTCGAAGCCGAACTGCTTCTCCAGGCTCTTGATGAACTCCGGGTCGAGCCCCTGCGCGCCGCGATACTTCGAGGTGATGGCGTCGGCGGCGCCCTGACCCATCTGCGATTGTGCGCCGCCCCCGAGCGTCTCGCCGCCGCCGCCGCCGATGCGGCTGATGATGGAGGAGTCGTGGCCGGTGAGCTGCGCGATGATGCGCTCGACCGGGCCTCCGGGCGCGAATTGGATGATGGTGAAGCTGATGAGCATGATCCCGAACAGAGTCGGGATGATCAGCAAGAGACGCTTCAGGAGATAGGCGGCCATCGGCGGGGGTTCTCAGTTCTTGGTCAGCTTGGCAGCTTTGTCGGCATCGTACCACCAGGTGTCGATCACGCCAGGATCGTATTTCGGCTGCACCTTGGGCCGCGAGAACTTGTTCCAAAAGGCAACCGTGTGCGCCGCCTTGTACCAGTGCGGCACCCAATAATGGCCGGCACGCAACACGCGGTCGATGGCGTGCGTCGCGGTCAGCAGCTCGGCACGCGACTTGGCTTCTATCACCTTGGCTATGAGCGCGTCGACGACCGGGTCCTTGATGCCGGCGAGATTGAAGCTGCCGTCCAAGCCGGCGGCTTCCGAGCCCCAATAGGTCTTGATCTCAACGCCGGGCGTCAGCCGCAGCGAATAGCGCTCGGTCGTCAAGTCGAAGTCGAACGACTTCATGCGCCGCTCGTACTGTGCCGGGTCGACGCGGCGCAGCGAGGCGTTGACGCCGATGCTTTTCAAGTTGTTGAGATAGGGGAGGATGATCCGGTCAAAGCCTTCCTCGAAGGAGAGAATCTCGACGGTAAGCGGCTTTCCACCCGGACCGTAGCCGGCAGCGGTGAGCAAATCGAGCGCACGTTTCAAGTTCTCGCGGTTGCGCCCCGTACCGTCCGTGACCGGCGGCGTATAGGGCTCGCCGAAGACTTCCGGGGGCAGCTGGTCGCGATAGGGCTCCAAGAGCTTCAGCTCGTCGGGGCTCGGCGGCCCGGAGGCCTTCATGTCGGAGTTCTCAAAGAAGCTCTGGGTGCGCGTATAGAGATTGAAGAAGAGGTTCTTGTTCGACCACTCGAAGTCGAAGGCCAGCCCGAGCGCCTCGCGCACGCGCCTGTCGTTGAACGGCGCGCGCCGCGTGTTGATGAAGAAGCCCTGGGCGCCGGACGGCTGCTCGTCGGGCAGCGTCAGGCGCACGATGCGTCCGTCCTTGACGGCGGGCACGTCGGTGTAGGCCGTGGCCCAGTCGAGCGAGGTGAACTCCTCGCGGAAATCGAACGTGCCTGAAAAGAGGTTCTCGAGCTCGATGCGGCGATCGCGAAAGTAGTCGTAGCGCAACTCGTCGAAATTGAAGCGGCCGCGGTTGACGGGCAGATCCTTCGCCCAATAATCGGGCCGGCGCCGATAGCTGACGTAAGTGCCGGGTTTGAAGTCGGCGATCTCATAAGGGCCGGAGCCGAGCGGACGGTCGAGCGAGGATTCTTCGAAGGCATGCGCGGTGTAGAAGGCCTTCGACAGCACCGGCAGCTCGGCCACGATCAGCGGCAGGTCCCGCGTCAGGTCCCCCTTGAAAGTATAGCGCACCGTGTGCGTATCGAGCGCCTCGGCTTTCTCCACGTCGCGCAACGACAGCTTGTAGCTGGGGTGTCCCTTTTCCTTCAAGGTCTCGAAGGAGAAGATGACGTCGTCGACGGTGACCGGCGTGCCGTCTGCGAACTTGGCCTCTGGGCGCAGATGAAACGTGACCGACTTCTTGTCGGGGGCAACTTCGGCGCTCTCGGCGATGAGGCCGTAGACGGCGTCGGGCTCATCCTGGGCGCGCGTCATCAGGCTGTCGAACAGATACCCGAGACCCTGCGCGGCGTCGCCCTTGAGGATGAAGTTGTTGAAGCTGTCGAACGTCTTGGTGCCGCCCGATCCCACCATTGCCAGGCGGCCGCCTTTGGGGGCATCCGGGTTCACATAGTCGAAGTGGGTAAAGTCCGGCGGATACTTGAGCTCGCCGAAGACGGAAAGACCGTGGCGCGGCGCGGCGTCGGCAGTCGCTGCAGCCGAAAGGAGCGCACCCAAAACGAGCGCGCCGGCCCATAGAGGCGCCAGCGCGCGAGTGGATCGGGTGCGCGCCCTCATTTGCCTCGCGCGGCGTCGAGCGCCTTCTTCTTCTCCGGGTCGATCCACCAGGTCTGCAGCAGGCCGGCCGTCATCCGGGGGAGCTTTTGCGGCCGCCCGAAGGTGTCCCAGGTGGCGAGGCGCTCGAAGGGGTAGTACCACTGCGGCACGACGTAGAAGTTCCACAGAAGTACGCGATCGAGCGCGTGCGTCGCGGCAACGAGCTCGGCGCGGTCCTTGGCGAACACGATCCGGTCGATCAGCTTGTCCACGGCCGGGTTCTTGATGCCGGCGAGGTTGCGCGTCCCCGGCTTGTCGGCGGATATCGAGCCAAAATAGTCGCGTTGCTCGTTGCCGGGCGAGATCGACTGGGGGAACCCGCCGATGATGATGTCGTAGTCGTGGGTCTCCTCGCGACGCTTATATTGGGCGCTGTCGACCATGCGCACGCTGGCCTTGATGCCGAGCTTTTGCAGGTTCTGCACGTAGGGCAGCACGATCTTCTGGAATACGGGGCTGTCGAGAAGGAACTCTGCCTTCAGCACCTCGCCGTCGGCGTTGCGCAAGACGTTCTCTCTCTCAACCGAGGAGAGCCCGACCGTGCGCAGGATCGAGCAGAAGAAGCCGCAGCTTCCTTTTTCGACGATGTTCTCCTGCAACGTCCAGCCGGCCTCGGCCAAGAGCTTGGAGGCCTCGCGCATGTGATTGCGGAAGTCCTCAGGCGACTTGTTGACGGGGTTCTTCCACTCCGTGGTGAAGACCTCCGGCGGCACCTCATCGCGCACCTCGTTCAAGATCTCCAGCTCGCGCCCCTGCGGCAGGCCCTTCGAGGCAAGCTCGGAGTTGTCGAAATAGCTTTTGGCGCGCCGATAGAGATCGAAGAAGAGCTGCTTGTTGGTCTCCTCGAAGTTGAAGGCGAGGGCGAAGGCCTGGCGCACGCGAGGGTCCTGAAACTGCTTGCGCCGCAGGTTGAACACGAACGTCTGCATGGGCGCGGGATCACCCTCGACCGGGATTGCCTCCTTCTTCACCCATCCATTCTTGACGGCCTGGAAGTCATAGCCTGTTGCCCATTGGCTCGCGATGCTCTCGGCCCAGTAGTCGAGCTTGCCCGACTTGAACTCCTCGAAGGCCGGCGTGCGATCGAGGAAGTAGGTGAGCTTGATCTCGTCGAAGTTCCATTGCCCTTTGGAGACGGGCAGGTCCTTGGCCCAATAGTCCTTGACCCGCTCATACGTGATCGAGCGGCCGGCATCGAACGACTTGATCTTGTAGGCGCCTGACCCGAGCGGGGCCTCCATCGTCGTCTTGGTGATGTCGCGCGGCTGTCCGTCGGGACCGGTGCCCTCCCAGAAATGCTTTGGCAACACCGTCAGCTGCCCGACGATCTGCGGCAGCTCGCGGTTGCCTTTGACGTCGAAGGTGAAGGTGACCTCGTGCTCCCCGGTCTTCTCCGCCTTGACCACGTTCTTGTAGTAGAAGGCATAGCGCGGGTGGGCCTTCTTCAGCGCTTTCAGACTGAAGATCACATCCTCGGGCGTGATGGGCGTGCCATCGTGCCAGCGCGCTTCCGGGTGCAGACCGAACGTCACCGAGGAGTAGTCGTCGGGGTAGGAGACCCACTCCGCGATCTGGGCGTACTCGGTGGAGGGCTCGTCGATGCTCGAGGCCAAAAGCGAATCATAAATGAGCGAGAGGCCGGCGGCCGAGTCACCCTTCACGGAGAACGGATTGAGGCTGTCGAATGAGCCTTCGACGAAACCGCGCAGCGTGCCGCCCTTGGGCGCGTCCGGATTGACCCAGTCGAAGTGCTTGTAGTCGGGTCCGAACTTGGGCGCGCCGACGAGCGAGAGCGCGTGATGGCGCTTCTGGCCCGAGGCGGCCTGTGTCGCAGCACCCTTGTCCTCGGTCTGGGCTCGGGCCGGGAGAGCCACTGCCGCGAAAATGGAGAGCGCGGCCAGCACAAGGGCGGGGAGCGCGAGACGCGGATGCACCGGGCTTGTTCCTTCCTGTGACGAAGCGTCGAGTCGCAGACCTGCTGACGCCGGAAAGGCGGGGCATGCTTGCGATAAGCGTCGCAAAATCCGGGCCGGAGCGCGAGTTAACTTGCTGTCATTTTGACGGCTGAGACCGCTACTTGAGCGTGTTCAGATAGGCCAAAAGATCAGCTTCATCCGAGGGATCGGAAACTCCGGGGAAGAGCATCTTGGTGCCCGGCACAAACGTTTTGGGGCTGTGCACGAAAGCGGCGAGGTCGGGGAGCGTCCAGTCGCCACCCTTCGCCTTCATCGCCTCGGAATAGTTAAAGCCCTCGTGGCTCGCCTTGGGTCGGCCAACGACCCCCCACAAGTTGGGGCCGACTTTGTTGGGGCCGCCCTTCTCGCCCGAGTGGCACGCCTGGCACTTCTTGAAGATGCTGGCGCCGGCCTGGGCGTTGGCGCTTGCTGCCGCCTCGGCCACGCCGGCGGCGTCGAAAGCGGGGATCGCCGGCAGGTCCACCGGCGAGGGGACGGCCGCGGCGCCACCAGGCGGCACGTCGCTGGGTCCGGCCGTCTTCGGCATCGGCAGCGTGTAGCCGGGCTTCTCCGGCGGGCGGTCCTCCTGGGCGATCTCGAGCGCCACGCGGAAACCAACAATGACGATCAGGGCGGCCAGGACTGCCCCCGCAATTTTGGCGACCTCGAAGGAATCCATGACATGCACCCCGCTGTGGACTTCGGCGCTTGCTGTCCGCCGAACGAGCTGGCGCGACTATAGAAACTCCGCTTCGGCTTGCAACCGAGCTTCGCTCCGTTCTAAGTGCGTTCGCCCGAGACGAATTGCCACCGGTCAAACCTTGAGCAGGGTGCTCCCTGGATGCCGCGCACGCTGATCGTGATCCCGGCGCGAATGTCAGCCTCGCGCCTGCCCGGAAAGCCGATGGTCGACATCGGCGGAGAGCCGATGATCGCCCACGTCTGGCGCCGGGCCGTGGAAGCCAACGCCGGCAGGGTCGTCGTTGCAACCGACGCCGACGAGGTGGTCGGCGCCATTGCGGCGTTGGGCGGGGAGGCATTCCATACGCGCCCCGATCACGCATCGGGCTCCGACCGGGTCTACGAGGCGGTCACCCGCATTGATCCGGAGGGCGCGGCGGAGCTCGTCGTCAACCTGCAAGGCGATCTGCCGACGCTCGAGCCGCATCTCATCCGTGCGTGCCTGGAGCCGCTTGGCGTCGCCGGACCCGACCTTGCCACGCTCGCCGCCGAGATCGTCGAGCCCGACGAGTGCACCAACCCCAACGTGGTCAAGGTCGTCGGCACGCCGCTGGCACAGGACCGCCGCCTGCGCGCGCTCTACTTCACGCGGGCCACCGCCCCCTACGGAGAGGGCCCCCTCTATCACCACATCGGCATCTATGCCTATCGCCGCCGGGCGCTCGAGCGGTTCGTCGCCTTGCCGCCGTCGCCGCTGGAGCAGCGTGAGAAGCTCGAGCAGCTGCGCGCACTCGAGGCCGGTATGCGCATCGACGTGGCGATCGTCGACACGGTTCCACTCGGAGTGGACACGCCGGCCGATCTGGAGCGGGCGCGGGTGCTGCTCGCGCGCGCAACAACACCCGCGCGCTGAGCACTTGCTCAAACTAAGATCGGGAGAGGATCTCGGGGCGGTTGGCGCATCTGGTGCGTCACTTGAAGCCATCGGCGGCGTTGTTGAATATGCCGTTGAGAGTGTCGCGAATGGGGGTCATGCTGACCATGATGCCGAGCGCGATGACGCCGACAATGACGGCGTACTCGACGACCGTGGCGCCGGATTCGTCCGCTACGAAGCGCCCGATAACGGATCTCATGACGACACTCTCCCGCAACGCACCGGCCGCCACATTGTGTCAATTCGGGTTAAATCTCAGTAACTCAGGCCCTCCAGGTTGTGGCGGCGGCAACCCCGCCAAAGCACTGAAGCGGTCCGATCGATGCCGGGTCGCGACCCGGCTGCGATGTGGCTTGCAGCCAGTGCCCGGCGCGGGCATAGAGACCTCCTCCCTAAGGCCCTGAGGCTGGCATCTTTGCCGCTCGGAGGCCTTGCAAATGTCGGACTCCGTTAATGACGTCAGCGACAAAAGATCAATCCACCAAAGCGCGCGGCGCAGCCCAGAGCACACAGGCCGCCGGCGAGCGCATCGTCTATCAGGGTGAGCCGGGCGCCAACTCGCATCTTGCCTGCCGCGAGGCCTTTCCCGATCTGGAAGCCGTCGCCTGCCCGACCTTCGAGGATGCTCTCTCGGCGGTGAAGTCCGGCGAGGCGCTTTATGCCATGATCCCGATCGAGAACTCGGTCGCAGGCCGCGTCGCCGACATTCACCACCTGCTCCCCGACGCCGATCTCTACATCGTCGGCGAGCACTTCCTGCGCGTGCGCCACCAGCTCATGGCCGCGCCGGGCGCCACCTTGAAGACCATCAAGCGCGTCCTCAGCCATACCCAGGCGCTGGGCCAATGCCGGCGCAAGCTGCACGAGCTTGGCCTGAGGGCGGTGCCCGAGGCCGACACGGCGGGCTCGGCGCGCATAGTGAAGGAGGCGGCAGACCCCGAGCTCGCCGCCATCGCTCCAACGCTCGCTGCCGAGATCTACGGCCTCAACATTCTCATGGGCGACGTCGAGGACGAGGTGCACAACACCACGCGCTTCGTCGTGCTCTCAGCCGAGCCCGACGACGCCGAGCCCGGCAACGGTCCGGTGATCACCACCTTCATCTTTCAGGTGCGCAACATTCCAGCCGCCCTCTACAAGGCGCTGGGCGGCTTCGCCACCAACAACGTCAACATGACCAAGCTCGAGAGCTATCAGCTCGAGGGCAGCTTCAACGCGAGCATGTTCTACGCCGACATCGAGGGACACCCCGCCGAGCGCCCGGTGCAGCTCGCGCTCGAGGAGCTGTCCTTCTTCTCCAGCGACAAGAAGCTGCTTGGCACCTACCCCGCGAGCCCCTACCGCGCCGAGGCCGCGCGTCTGGTGGCGACGGGGCAGATTCCCGTCAAGCGCCGCGGCCGCTGAGGGAGACGCATGAAGCTCGAAGGCAAGGTCGCGATCGTGACGGGGGCGGCCTCCGGCTTCGGCCGGGAATTGCAGAGCGGTTCGTGCTCGAGGGCGCGCGCGTGGTGCTGGCCGACATCAACGGGGCCGGGGTGCGCGAGGTCGCGGCCGGCTTCGGCGACAGCGCCGTTGCGGTGACCTGCGATGTCGCACACAAAGTGGACGTCGATGCCATGGTGCGGGCGGCGACCGAGGCCTTCGGCGGTCTCGATATTCTGGTCAACAACGCCGGCACCACCCACAAAAACCAGCCGCTGCTCGACGTTGGCGAGGCCGAGTTCGACCGCATCTACGCCGTCAACGTGAAGTCGATCTATCTGTCGACGCTGGCCGCTGTGCCACGCCTGGAGAAGCGCGGCGGCGGCGTCATCATCAACATTGCCTCCACCGCCGGCGTGCGCCCGCGCCCAGGCCTCACCTGGTACAACGGCTCCAAGGGCGCGGTGATCACGCTGACGAAGTCGCTTGCCGTCGAGCTCGCGCCCTTAAACATTCGCGTCAACGCCATCAATCCGGTGATGGGCGAGACGGGGCTGCTGACGCAGTTCATGGGGATGGCGGACACGCCCGAGAACCGCGCGAAGTTTTTAGGCACCATTCCACTGGGGCGCCTGTCGCGCCCGCACGACATTGCCAATGCCGCGCTTTTCCTCGCCGAGCCGGCATCCTCGTTCATCACCGGCGTGGCGCTGGAGGTCGACGGCGGCCGCTGTGTGTAGCTTTGGCCGGGCTCCGGGACGAGGGTTGTAAGCCTGAGCGCCAGCCCCCATAATCGGCGCGGGAGGTTGGCGGCGGACGCATCCCTCGCCAACCGGGTCAGGTCCGGAAGGAAGCAGCCCTAACGATCAGGACGCGGGTCGTTCGCCAGCCTCCTCTATTTCGCTCACGGGCGCTGATCCGATCATCACGACGATCGGGCGCCCTCCGCGGGGGCGGTGCTTGCACCGGGCCGCGCTTGCGGCCCAGGCCCTACGGGCCAAAGAGGCGGCGGCAACTGCGAAGGCCATGGCGAAGAAGAAACCCGATAGCGTGAAGAGCAAGACGGCCGGCGGCGACGCCGACGCGCCGTATGTCGTGCTCGCGCGCAAGTACCGCCCGCAGACCTTCGACGACCTCATCGGCCAGGAGGCCATGGTCACCACCTTGCGCAACGCCTTCGCTTCGGGGCGCATCGCGCAGGCCTACATGCTGACGGGCGTGCGCGGCGTCGGCAAGACCACCACGGCGCGCATCATCGCGCGCGCCTTGAACTACGAGACGGACACGGTCACGGCGCCGACCTTCGACATGGGTGCGCCCGGGCGCCACTGCGCCGAGATCATGGAGAGCCGTCATCCCGACGTGGTCGAGATGGACGCCGCCTCCAACACCGGCGTCGACAACATCCGCGAGCTGATCGAGAGCGCGCGTTATAAGCCGCTTATCGCCCGCTTCAAGGTCTTCATCATCGACGAGGTGCACATGCTGTCGAAGGGCGCCTTCAACGCCCTTCTGAAGACGCTCGAGGAGCCGCCCGAGCACGTCAAGTTCATCTTCGCCACCACCGAGATCCGCAAAGTCCCGGTGACGGTGCTGTCGCGCTGCCAGCGATTCGATCTGCGCCGCGTCGACGTGCCCGAGCTCAGCCAGCACTTCCGCAAGATCGCCGTCAACGAGAACGCTCATGCGGCGGATGAGGCGCTGCTCATGATCGCGCGCGCGGCCGAGGGCTCGGTGCGCGATGGGCTGTCGCTGCTCGATCAGGCGATTGCCATGGGTGAGGGCGAGGTTACACCTGAGATCGTGCGCGCCATGCTGGGGCTCGCCGACCGCGGGCGCATCTTCGACCTTCTGGAGCACATCTTCCGCGGCGACACCAAGGCGGCGCTGACAGGGCTCGACACTCTGCATCACGACGGCGCCGAGCCCAGCCAGGTCCTCGCCGATCTCGCCGAGGCGGTGCACGCCGCCGCGCGCTGCAAGGCGGTCGGCCCCGAGGCCGGCAGCGAAGCCTTGAGCGCGGAGGAGAAGCGGCGCGCCGACGCGCTCGGCAAGCAGCTGTCGACGCCGCTCCTGGCGCGGGCCTGGCAGATGCTGCTCAAGGGCTGGGAGGAAACCGCGCGCGCGCCCAATCCGCGGGCTGCCGCCGAGATGGTGCTGATCCGGCTCGCGCACACCGCCGATCTTCCAGCCCCCGACGAGGTGATCCGCTCGCTCGGCGGTGCCGATGCCTTGAGCTTCGGCGGCAAGCCGGCTCAACGCGACGACGGCGGGGCGCGGGAGCTTCCGCTCAACCGCGCAGCCTCCGCGCCTTCTGCCAGCACGGAGCGTGACGATCAATTCGTGGACGAGGAGGACTCGGATTCCGGCGCCGGTCTCGCTCCCGAGGAGGCAGAGACGGCCGCCTCTCCGCTCCCCGATCCGCGCTCGTTTGCAGAGGTGGTGGCCCTTGTCGGTGAGCGGCGCGATGCCAAGCTCAAGGTCCACTTGGAGGAGCACGTCAGCCTCGTCAAGTTCGACGCCGGTGCCGGCTCCATCGATCTCTGTCTGTTGCCGGGCGCGCCACCGCAGATCGCCAACGAGCTGCGCGAGAAGCTGATCGCGTGGACGCAGCGCCGTTGGGTGGTGATGCTGTCGAAGGAGGCGGGCGAGCGCGCCATCGGCGAGGTGCGGCGCCAGCGCGAGGCGGCCGAGCTCGAGGCTTTGAAATCGCATCCCGCGCTCAAGGCCGTGCTCGACGAGTTTCCGGATGCAAAGATCGCGGCGGTGCGGCCGCTGCTCGGCCCCAGTACGGACGAGACGGGCACGGGCGGCTAGAGGGCGTCAGCAGAGAGGCATACATGAAAGATCTGATGGGCGTGATGAAGCAGGTGGGCGAGATGCAGGCCCGCATGCAGAAGATGCAAGAGGAGCTTGCCGCCTTGGAGATCGAAGGGCAGGCCGGCGCCGGTCTCGTGAAGGTCACGCTCTCGGGCAAAGGCGAGATGAAGCGGCTCTCTATCGATCCGAGCCTGATGAAGCCGGACGAGACCGAGATCTTAGAGGATCTCATCGTCGCCGCGGCACAGGACGCCAAGGCAAAGCTCGATCAACAGTTGCAGGAGAAGATGCAGGAGATGACCGGCGGTCTGCCGCTCCCGCCCGGCCTCAAGCTGTTCTGAGCCAAGACGATGGCTCGCGGCCATCATTGGCGAGCATGCTGTGCGGGACTTTGCGCCGCCGCGCTCCTCTCAGGCGGAGGGGCCGCCGGCAAGGAGGCGACGATGACGCTCAAGATCAGCTCTCCGGCTTTCGCCGACAGCGCCGCTATTCCCTCCAAGTACACTTGCGAGGGTGCGGACATCTCGCCGGCGCTTGTCTGGTCCGGCGTGCCGGACGGGACCAAGAGCCTCGTTCTCATCGTCGACGACCCCGACGCGCCCGATCCCAAGGCGCCGCGCATGACCTGGGTGCACTGGGTGCTCTACGATCTGCCGCCCGCTGCCACGGGCCTTGCCGAAGCGGTTGCGGCCGCAGCGCTGCCGGCGGGAACTAAGGTCGGTCTCAACGACTGGAAGCGCGCCGACTACGGCGGCCCGTGCCCGCCCATCGGCCGCCACCGCTACTTCTTCAAGCTCTATGCGCTCGACACGGCACTCTCCGGCTTGAGCGCGCCGACCAAGGCCAAGGTGGAAACCGCGATGCGCGGCCACGTCGTGGGCGAGGCGCAACTCATCGGGACCTACCAGAAGGGCAGCTAGCCGCGCCCGGCGCCTTAGGAACGCCGCGTTGGCCCTTGGTTCAGGGGCCGGGCCATCATTCTTTGGTCTAAACTCAATCAGAATACAGATATTACGTCGGCGTCCTTAATCACCCGAGAACCATTCCCTTCCCACAAAAGGACTCGTGCAGGCCACCTGCCTGGCGAACACGCCGCGTGGCCAATAGGGATTTGGGAGATGCCTCAGACGGGCGACATGCCGCGAACGCTGACTGGGCGATACATCCTGGCGCTTGTCGTGCTGGCGGTGCTCGCGACGGCCGCGCTGGTCGGCACGGATTTCGTCATCTCCCGACAAGAAGGAACTGCAGCGCTCATCAATATTGCTGGACGCCAGCGCATGCGCTCGCAACGCGCCGTGCTCTACGCCGCGCGCCTCACGTCCATGCAGGCGGTCCAGAGAGAGGAAGCGCGCCAAGAGTTGCTCGATACGCTTGAAAAGCTCGAACAGAGACACGCGGTGCTGTCGACGGACGGCGGCAGTTTGGGTCTGCCGGCAGGCATGACGCCAGCGCTGCGCCGCATCTATTTCGATGGCCCCGATGCCATTGATCCGCTGATGAGGAGATTTATTGCTGCAGCGCGCTCGCTAAAGTCCAAGTCCGCGTCGGGGCCTATCGCGGCTGACGATCCCGACCTTGCCGTGGTGAACCAGGTCGGCACGAAGCATCTCCTTACGGCACTCGATAGAGCGGTTAGTCACTATGAAGCCGAGGGGGAGGGCAGTGTTACGTATCTGCGATTGCTCGAGGTCATCGTTTGGCTGCTCGGGCTCGTGGTCTTGCTCGGCACCGGATTGTTGATCTTTGCGCCGATGGTGCGCCGCCTCAAGCAGAACCTGGACGAGATGGCGGCTGTGACGGCGGCTCTGGCGGAGAGCGAGGAGCGGTTTGCACTCGGCGCGCAGGGCGCCAGCGTCGGCATTCGCGACCATTTCGATCCGCGCCAGGACGAGGAATACTGGTCCGCTCAGCTCTATCACCTCCTCGGTCTTGTGCCCGGTGAGGTGGCGCCGCGCGCCTCATCGTTCAACAAGCTCGTGCACCCGAGCGATCGTCAGCGCTTTCATGACGCGGTGACGCGTCATCTGGAGGAGCATGCAACACTCGAATTCGAGTGTCGTCTGCTGCATAAGACGCATGGCTACCGCTGGTTCCAAGTGACCGGCCAAGCAAAGTGGACACCCGACGGCGTGCCGCAGCGTCTGATCACCTCGATCAAGGACATCGACGACCGCGTGCAAGCCGAGCGCATGAAATCGGAGTTTGTTTCAACCGTCAGTCACGAGCTGCGCACGCCGCTCACCTCCATCATGGGGGCGCTTGGCTTGATGCGTTCGCGCGTCGTGGGGCAGCTCTCCGAAAAGGCGCAGCACCTCGTGACAATCGCCTACGACAACTGCGACCGCCTCGTATGCCTCATCAACGACCTGCTTGACGTCGAGAAGATGGAGGCCGGCAAGATCGCATTCGATTTCAAGGCGCAGAATCTGGAGAACCTGCTGATGCAGGCGAAGGAGCAGAATGAGCTCTTTGCCGATCAGCATGGGGCAACCATCGTCGTCGAGCCGCTTGCGCATGACATTACGCTCGAGGTGGATGAGGGCCGGTTCGCACAAGTGATGGCCAACCTTCTGTCGAATGCGGCCAAGTACTCGCCTGCGGGCGGAAAGATAACCATCGCGGCCAAGCCTCTCGACGGCGCCGTGCGCATCAGCGTCTCCGACGAGGGACCGGGAATTCCCGAAGAGTTCCGTCCTCGCATTTTTGGGCGCTTCGCTCAGGCCGACGGCAGGAAAAAAGGCGGTACCGGGCTGGGGCTGAATATCGCGAAGGCCATCGTCGAGGCGCACAAGGGAACGATCGGGTTCGATACGACCGACGGACAGGGCACCACCTTCTATTTCGATCTGCCGACAGTTCAGCTCGGCGCGGCGCCCGCTCCCGTAAAGCCGGAATTTCCCGAGGTCGTCGGCATACCCACAGGGAAGATCGAGCACCCGCGCCTCGCGCGCCTTCTGCTGGTGGCGACCAGCACCGATTCCCGTTCGGCGATTGCCCGGCAGGTGAGCGACTTGGCCGAGCTGACGACGGTGTCGGAGTGTCGGGAGGCCGCCCCGCTTCTGGCCCGTCGGGCGTTCGACCTCGTTATCCTCGACCGCGCAGGTCTCACCTGCGATGGCGCAGTGATCTCCCAAGCAGTGTCTGACAGAGGCGGTCCCGTGCCGACCATTGTGCTCTACAGTGCGAGCGACAAAGACCCGTCGGCATTGCCGCCCGCTCTTGCAGCTCTCATCAAGTCTGAGGTCGATGAGAAGACGTTGCGGCAAACCGTTCTTGACGAGCTGCGCGACCGGGAAGAGCAGCTTGCCACGCGCTTCAGGAAGAGCGCCTGACGACCAAGCGCGCGGTCGGCAGGGCTCAGCCTTGCTGCAGAACGAGCGTCAGGCCGATCAGCGTGCTGTTGAAGAACTGAATCTCGACGATTTGCCGCCCGTCTCTGACGATGACCTCCATGTTGGCGGTCAGGTCGGAGCCATGCACCTTTATGCGGAATCCGTTCGGCGTCACCTCGCCGGCGAGGTTTCCGCCGAGATTGTAGATGAGCTCGTTCCAGGTGCCGGAGAGCCGGCCCGACTTGTGCACGACGACGCTCTTCACCTCGATCTTTCCGCTTGCCGACGCGCAGCGAATGTTCTGCTTGAGCTCGTCGGCAGCGTTGGACAGAAAGTAGGTCGCGCGGCATTTCACCTGCTCGATCTTTCCGTCCTTCAGACCGAGGCGGCCGTCGCCGACCCAGCGGCCCGGCAGGTTCTTGAAGGGGGACTCGTCGGCCGCGATGCTTGGCGCTGCGCTCGACAGGCAGCAGGCGGCGCACAGCGCCAGTGTCGCGACGAAAGGCTTTCGCATTGAGATCATGCCCGAGAGAGTAGCGCCTCATCCCTTGGCCGGGGCGTGACCGGCAATGGGTCGCGGCAAATGTCGGTGCGAATTGTCCCCATTCCTAGTGCCGGCAAGCCACAGGCCGCCGGCGAAAGGCGCTCGCGCGCGCCCCGCAAGCCGTCCAAGAGCTGATACGCGATGGGGGCGGGTGCGTCGACTGCGCATCCTGTCGCCACGCCGGTTCGGCCCGAACCGATCGAGGCCGCCACGTAGCCCGCTCTACCCGGCCTGCGCCCGGTAGCTGCCGGCGCCGGCGCCGCATGTCAGGTCGGCGTAGTCCGCGATGGGAGCCGGGCGTCCGATGAGAAAGCCCTGGATCTGCTCGCAGCCTTCACGCTTCAGGAATTGGCGCTCGCCTTCGGTCTCGACACCCTCCGCTATGACGGGGATCCCGAGTGCGTTGCCCAAGCCTATGATCGAGCGCACGATCGCGGCCGAGGGCGGGTTGCTCTCGACGCCCGAGACGAAGCCCTGGTCGATCTTGATCTTGTCGAACGGGAACGATCTCAGCGACGACATCGAGGCATAGCCCGTGCCGAAATCGTCCATGGCGATCTTGACGCCGAGGGCCTTCAGCCGGCGCAGCACCGCGAGCGCGCGGACCGGGTCATCGAAAATGACGCCCTCGGTGATCTCCAATTCCAGGCGCCGGGCCGGCAGACCGGTCTCGAGCAGGATGAGGTGCACGAGGCCTGCGAGGTCGCCATAACGGAACTGCACCGGCGACAGGTTGACGCCGATCTGCATCGGGGAAGCCCACCTCGCGGCCTCGCGACAGGCTTCCTTCAGGGTCCAAGCTCCGATCTCGACGATCATGCCGTTCTGCTCGGCCAGGGAGATGAACTGATCCGGCCCGATCAGTCCCCGCTTCGAATGCTGCCAACGCACGAGAGCCTCGAAGCCGAAGACGGCCCCATCGATGCTGGCTTGCGGCTGATAGTTCAAGAGGAGCTCGTTGCGCGTGACAGCCGAGTGCAGATCGAGCTGCAGCGCGAAACGCTCGCGCAAACGCTGGTCCATGTCGGGATCGAAGAACCTTATCATGTGACGCCCGTCGTTCTTGGCGCGATAGAGCGCGGCGTCGGCATTGGCGAGCAGCGTCGGCGTGTCGCTGGCATCGCGCGGATAGACAGCGCCGCCGATGCTGAGACCGATGGGAATCTTCTGGCCCCGCACCTCGAACGGATCGGCCACCGCTTGCAGCACGCGTTCGGCCAGTGCCTGTGCTGCGTCCTCGTCCAACCCCGGAGCGGTTATGAGCGTGAACTCGTCGCCGCCGACGCGCGCGATGAAGGCGCCGTCGGCCGCAACCTCGAGTCGGCGAGATATGGCGCACAGCAGCTCGTCTCCCACGACGTGGCCGAAGACATCGTTGGCGTCCTTGAAATGATCGAGATCGACGGTCAGCACGGCGAAGTTCTCGCTGCGCTCTCGGGCGTGCTCGAAGGTTTGGGCGAGCTGTCTTGCGAGCGAGGTGCGGTTGGGCAGGTCCGTCAGCGCGTCGTGGTGCGCGAGGCGGGCGATCTGCTCGTGCCGCTCGAGCAGCTCGGCGCGGGCCGTGCGCATATTCTCGCGCGCCTCATCGAGGCCGAATGCCGCATCCTGAACCTGCTCCTGCAGCATGTTGAAGCTTTCCGCCATCTCGCCGAGCTCGTCGCGGGAATTGGGCCGGACCGGCACGATGTTGACAGAGGCGTGCGCCGTCTCGAGATCGCCTCGCCCCAGGGCCTTCATCGCCAGCGAGAACTCGCGCAGCGTGCCCCACGTCAGGCGTTTTGCCGCGGCGCTCACTTCCTTGGCCGAGTAGGTGATCATGCCCGGCAGCACGAGACCGACGCTGATGGTCAGAAGCGCAACGGCGACGAAGATATCGGCGAGCACTGCCACCAGCTCGTGGTGACCCTCCGAGACGGTGTTGACCGCCAAGAGGTAGGCGATGCCGTCGAGGATCAGCACGAACAGCATCGCGCCGGTGAGCTTGACGTGCAGCGTCTTGGCAAATGCAGGCAATCCCTGGCGACGGCGGTCCTCGATGACGCGCCACGCATAAAGCGCGGCGCCCGAGTAGGCGAGCGCCAGCCCGAAGAGGACCGTGGGCAGCCCGAATTGCTGGAAACCGAGGATCGCCGCGAGCAGCCAGATCACGGCCGCACCCACGCCGAGGGCGATGGTGCCGCGCGGGGCCCGGTAGGGGCGCTTAGCATCCGGGAGGTCGCGTCGCAGCAGCCAAGCCGCAATGTTCGGCATGCAGATGCCGATGAGATAGGTGAAATTGGCAGCCGCGATCATCCACACAGGATCGCCGGCGAGGAGGAA
Source organism: uncultured Alphaproteobacteria bacterium (assembly GCA_963728165.1). Classification (GTDB taxonomy): domain Bacteria; phylum Pseudomonadota; class Alphaproteobacteria; order Rhizobiales; family Hyphomicrobiaceae; genus Hyphomicrobium_A. Next base: position 380,945 of record CAVSIY010000007.1, read on the forward strand.
GATGCTCGCGGCGCCGGCGGTGAGCAGCGTGGCCGCCCACGGGCAATCCGTCCAGCGCAGACGCAATGAGAGAAAGCGGGGCAGGAGGCCGTCGTCGGCGAGTTGCGACATGGTGCGCGCAGCTCCCGCCAGGGGCTGCAGCGTCCCGTGGAACATGTTGAGCATGACGAACCAGATGGCGGCGGCCTTGCCGAGGCTGCCGAGCAGCGGGGCAAAGGTTGGGCCCAGCACGCTGGCGAGATCCTCGCCGAGCCTGTCCGGTCCCAGCACGCCGAGCCACACGACCGGCAGCACGATGAAGTAGACGCCGGCCATCAGAGCCGAGGCCAGCATGGCACGCGGCACGTTGCGATTGGGATCCTTCGTCTCGCCGACGTGGCAGGCGGCCGCCTCGAACGCCGGCGCCGTGAAGCCGATCAGGTAGAGCCCCGCCATAATCGACGTCAGATCGCCGAACCAGCCTTCGAAGGGGGTGGTCAGATCGTAGCTGAACGCCTGGTGCCAATCGACGGTGCCGGAATAGATGGGAATGAGGGCCGAGAGGAAGGCGAGGCTGGCCGACAGCGTGGCAATGGGCATCGCCAAAAGCGCGACCCACCTGATGCCGCACAGGTTCACGAACGTGAAAAAGCCGACGATGGCAATCGCCACCGCTTCGACCGGCAGACCAGGGAAATACCAGTGCTGGAAAGCGGACGCCGACAACAGAGCGGTCAGGCCGCACGTCGGGATCCACCCCCACCAGTAGCAGGTGCCGGTCAGCGAGGAGAGCACCGGATTGTAGGGACGGAACGCCTCGGCGCAAGCTGCCGAGATTCCGCCGACACGGTTCGGCCACATCAGGACCAGCTCGGTCCACGCCGGCGCCGCGGCCCAGCCGAGCAGAACACCGGTAATGAGCAGAGGAACCGCAGCACTCCCCTGACCCAGGATCGTACCCTGGCCCACGAACAGCGCGGTGATGATGAAGATCATCTGGTTGCTGCCACCCATGGCGAGCGCGGCCGTGCCGAACCACCCCAACACGCGTGGATGGGGCGGTGTCTCGGCAATGCGTTGGGATGTGGAACCCATGGGGTGCAAGGCTTTCAGCGAAGCTGCACGGAGGCCAAGGATGACCCGGCAGTCCCTGATAATCAGACTGCAGCTCGTTATTTATTGATTTATTGCGGGATTAAAGATTTATGTCTTTCAATAGATTGGCGTCCTTTTGAGGGTCTGGCCCCGCCATTTTCCTGATTTCACTGTCCCAGGAGGGTCGCGGTGCTCCGGCATCGCGCGCTTGCGGCAGTCGCCGGACTTCACGCGCGTTGAACAAACGCTCGCTCTATCGCACGGCGAATTGAGTGGTAGTGATCGGCCCTCTTCCCCACATAGAGAGGCAAGGAGCGATCACATGCATCGCTGCTGATTAATAGAAACTCCCCTCAGGAATCGTCAGGAGCTAAGACATGATCCGCACATCTCTGCTGGCCGCCGTGCTCGCCGCTGGCCTTGCCATCCCCGCTCTCGCCGCCGACACGGCAAATGCCGGCAATCCCTTCACTGAGAACCAGGCGCGCCAGCATTTGATGCACCTTGGCTACACGGCCGTCTCGCAGCTTCAGAAGGACGCGCACGGCAATTGGACGGGCACTGCGATGAAGGACGGCAAGACCTATCCGGTCGCCGTCGGCGTCAAGCCGGGCTCGACGGACGCCAACTAAGCCATCGACAGGTTTGCACGGTTTACAGCGCTCGTCGCAAGACGGGCGCTGTTTCTTTGCCGATCACGCGCAGCTAGGGCTGCGCTGCGCCCTTGGCAGGCAGGGCGCGGGGGCCATATAGGAGGGCGGCCGCTTGCGCCGCCAACTCATGCCATTCCGTTTCCAAGCCTGCAGCCCACGTCCCCATGACCCGCAAAGTCTCAGGTCCCGAAATCGAACGCGTCGTGCAGCTGCTCGGCCGCCTGCCCGGGCTCGGGCCGCGCTCGGCGCGCAAGGCGGCGCTGGCGCTCCTCAAGCGGCGCAACGAGCTTCTGGTGCCGCTGGCGGAAGCGCTGGCGAGCGCGGTTGAGAAGATCGTCGAATGCCCGGTCTGCGGCAACCTCGACACCGTGTCGCCCTGCAGCCTTTGCCAGGATCAGCGCCGCGACGCATCCTTGATCGTGGCGGTGGAGGAGATCGGCGACCTGTGGGCGCTGGAGCGGGCCGGCGTCGTCAACGGCCTTTATCACGTGCTCGGCGGCCATCTGTCTCCCCTCGATGGCATCGGCCCCGACAAGCTCAACATCGCGCGACTGATCGAGCGCGCAGGATCGGGTGAGGTGAAGGAGGTTCTGCTGGCGCTGAACGCGACGGTGGAAGGTCAATCGACGGCGCATTACGTGACGGAGCAGCTCGCGCCCACGGGGGTCTTGGTCTCGCGCCTGGCGCAGGGTGTTCCCGTGGGTGGGGAGCTCGACTACCTCGACGAGGGCACGCTGGCGGCTGCCATTAAGGCGCGGCGTCCTCTTTGAGCGGCAGTCGGGCGCGCACGCCGGAAGGCGAAAGGGTTGACCTTAATGGAGACTGGCGCCCGCGCGCGCCGCGCCCCCACCGCGCCGCCGAAGTTCGTGTCGGGCTCAATTCCGCGCCACATCCTGGTGATGACGGGCGCGGGTGCCATCGGCCTCATGGCCATCTTCCTCGGCGACCTCGCCAACATCCTTTTCCTAAGCTGGCTCAAGGACCAGGCCATCGTGGCGGCCATCGGCTACGCCGGCCCCATTGTCTTCCTCACGGTGGCGATGGGGATCGGTCTGTCGATCGCCGCCACCTCGGTGGTCGCGCCGGCGCTGGGGGCGGGGCGGCGCATGCGCGCGCGCCGCTTGTCGCTCAATGCGCATGTGCTCACGTTTGCCGCCGCGGCCGTCTTGAGCTTGCTGATCTGGCTGGCGATACCGCAGGCCTTGACGCTCCTGGGCGCGGCCGGCCGCACGCACGCTCTCGCCGCCGATTACCTTTCGATCCTCGTTCCCGCCATGCCGCCGCTCGCCGTCGCCATGACGTCGGCGTCGGTGTTGCGCTCGGTGGGAGACGCGCGCCGCGCCATGAACGTGACGCTGATCGGTGCCGTGGTGAATACGCTTCTGGACGTGGTGCTGATCCTCGGCCTCGGGCTCGGCATCCACGGCGCCGCCATCGCCTCTGCGATCGCGCGCGTGATCATGATGGCGGTCGGTCTTTACGGTGTGATCCGTGTGCATGATCTCTGGGGGCGTCTGCGCCTGCCCACCGTCGTGGCCGATGCGCCGGCCTTGATCGCCATAGCCGTCCCGGCGGTGCTGACCAACATCGCCACGCCTTTTGCCAACGCCTACGTGACGCGCGCCATGGCGCCATTCGGCGATGCCGCCGTCGCCGGCTGGGCCATTCTCGGGCGGCTCACTCCGGTTGCCTTCGGCGCCATCTTCGCGTTGTCCGGCACCATTGGCCCCATCATCGGCCAGAACTACGGCGCCGGCGACTTTGCGCGTATGCGCGCAACCTTCACCCACTCGCTCATCGTGACGGCGGCCTTCACGGGCCTTGCCTGGGTGCTCCTCGCCGCGCTCGCGCACCCCATCACCTTAAGCTTTGATGCGCGCGGCGAGACCGCGAGCCTCATCGTGTTCTTCTGTCGGATGCTGGCGCCGCTGTTTGTGTTTCTCGGCGCGCTCTTCGTCGCCAACGCCACCTTCAACACGCTTGGGCGTCCGCACTACTCGACGGGGCTCAATTGGGCGCGCGCCACGCTGGGGACGATTCCCTTCGTCACGGCAGGTGCCTATCTCGCCGGTGCTCCGGGCGTCCTCACCGGCAGCATGCTCGGCAACCTCGTGTTCGGCGTCCTTGCCGTGTGGCTCGCCTACCGCTGGATCGACCAATTGGAGCTGCAAGCCGGCCGCGAGAGTGTGACGCCAGCGCCATCCCCTCCCAGAATCGATTCGTGAATATCTGCATCGGCGCCCTGGTGGCTCCCCCGCGCCGAAGCTATCCCCCGTTTTCGTCGGCCGGCAACTCGCAACGGCCGTCGATCCGGCTATCATGCCGTCTCCGGTCTGTATTGCGTTGGTGTTTGCCGGTTCGCCTGTGTGTTCGCTGCGGGGGAAGGTGACCGTCATTCCTACGTTTGATCCCGTCTGGGTGCGGTGGCGCACGCGGCTGCTCGAGTTGCCGCGTTTCTATAAGCGCCTGGTTCTCGTCAGCTTCGACCTGATGATCCTGAGCTTCGCGCTCTGGTTCCCGATTTCGCTGCGCTACAACACGCTCTACGTGCCCGACTGGGTGTCGGGGCTGTTGCTCGTGAGCGCGCCGGTGATCACGGTGGCGACCTTCGCCTTCTCCGGTCTCTACCGTCTCGTCACCCGCTATCTCGGCTACCGCGGGCATACGCGCCTCATCGGCTGCATCTGGCTGTCGGTGCTGATGTGGTCGATGCTGGTGTTCATGTTCGGCCAGCTCGGCATCCCGCGTTCTGCCGTGCTCGGCTACGGCGTGCTGGCGACGCTGCTCATTACGGCGAGCCGCGAGGCGGCGGCCATGTTCCTCGAGGGTGCCGGCATCCGCCTCTCCGAGCTGCCGGGCAACGTGGAGCGCAAGCCGGTCATCATCTTCGGCGCGGGCCGCATCGGCGTGCAGCTGCTCGCGGCCCTGCGCCGCGGCTATGAGCGTGATGCGGTGGCGTTCATCGACTCCGATCCCTCGCTGTGGCGCCAGTACGTCTCTGGCGTCAAGGTCTACAACCCCGACCGCTTCGGTCAGCTCATCGACCGCTACAAGGTACGCGAGGTGCTCATCGCGCTTCCCGAGGGGCGTCAGCGCGAGCGTCGGCGCATCCTCAAGGAGCTGCAGACGCATCCCGTCGAGGTCAAGGTCCTGCCGGCGGTCGACGACATCACGTCGGGCCGCATCCGCGTCTCCGATCTGCGCTCGCTGGAGGTGCACGATCTTCTCGGGCGCGAGAAGGTTCCGCCCCACGTCGATCTGCTGGCGCGCAAGACGCGCGACAAGTCCATTCTGGTGACCGGGGCCGGCGGCTCCGTGGGCTCCGAGCTGGTGCGTCAGCTCCTGAAGGAGAACCCGCGCCGCATCGTCTTGCTCGATATCTCCGAGGCAGCCCTCTACGAGATCGAGCGCGAGGTCTTGGAGATCCTCGGTGCCCCGGACGCGACCGTGGTGCAGCCGGAGATCGCCGCCGTGCTCGGCTCGGTGCTCGATGCGGCACAGCTGCGCGAGACGATCGCCCGCTACGAGATCGAGGTGATCTACCACGCTGCGGCCTACAAGCACGTGCCGATCGTGGAGCAGAATCCCATCTGCGGGCTGTGGAACAACACCTTCGGCGTCTCGGTCGTTGCCGACTGCGCCAAAGCCGAGGGCGTGGAGCTCGTGGTGCTCATCTCCACCGACAAAGCCGTGCGCCCGACCAACGTCATGGGTGCCAGCAAGCGGCTCGCCGAGATGATCTTGCAGGCCGCGGCCGCCGCCGGTGGCCCCACGATCTTCACCATGGTCCGCTTCGGCAACGTGCTCGACAGCTCCGGCTCCGTCGTCAAGAAATTCCGCCACCAGATCAAGGCGGGCGGCCCCGTCACCGTCACCCACCCCGAGATCATCCGCTATTTCATGTCGATCCCCGAGGCCGCCGAGCTGGTGATCCAGGCCGGCGCCATGGCGCAAGGCGGCGACGTGTTCGTGCTCGACATGGGCGAGCCGGTGCGCATCGACGACTTGGCGCGCCTGATGATCCGGCTCACCGGCCTCGATGTGAAGGGACCCGAGAACCCCGACGGCGACATCGCCATCACCTACACCGGCTTGCGGCCCGGCGAGAAGCTCTACGAGGAGCTGTTGATCGGGGCCAACACGACGGTGACGGAGCACCCGCGCATTCTGCGTTCCGACGAGCCGTTCCTGCCGGCAGAGCAGCTCGAGCGGGAGCTGGAGTTGCTCAAGGCCGCCATGAAGCTGCGCGACGTCGACACGCTGCAGGCCGTGCTCATGCGCACGGTGGAAGGCTACCAGACCGGACCGCGGCCGATCGCGCAAGGCGAGGAGGTGGCGCTCGCGGCCTGGACCCCGACCTCGCGGACTTTGCACTGACATGGCGATGCCGGCAGCCGCTCCGGTGACGGCCGCAAGGCGCGTCGCGATCGTGACCCCTGGAGGGGAGCCCTTGCGCCAGTTGGAAGGCGGGCTCCTCGGCGAGATTGCCGTACGCCGTCACCGCATCCTCGCCATTGCCCCTGAATTTGCACAGACGGACGTCGATGCGCTCGACGAGGTCGGGGCGGAGCGTGCCGCTTTCGGCGCCGAGCCGCACGCCTTGAAGCTGTTCGGCGACTGGAAAGCCATCGGGGCGCTGAAGCCCGTGCTTGCCGGCTGGGGCCCGCACGTGGTGCTGGGATGCGGTGGAAGATCCATGATCTATGCCGCGCTCGCCGCCAAGGCTGCCGGCGTGGAGCGCGTCGTGCTCGTTGTCGGCACGCTGCCCGCGCAGCGCTTCGCCGGCGAGCTCGCGCCCGACGAGATGCCGGCCTGGCGTTATGGGCAGGCCTTGCGGGCGGCGGACGAAGCGGTGTTCCACAATCGCGACGACCTCGCACTCCTGCAGCGGCTCGGCATCCTGCCCCCGCATCTGCCCACCGTCGTGGTGCCGGGCGCAGGCGTCGATCTCGCGAGCCACGCGCTGCTGCCACTGTCGCCCTTGGGCCAGGGCCTCGTCTTCTTGATGGTCGCGACGCTCGATAAGCGCAAAGGGGTCATCGAGTATTGCAAGGCCGCGGCGGAGCTGCGCGCGCGGGCGCCGAACACGCGCTTCCTGCTCGCAGGGGCTCCCGGCGAAGGCTCGCGCGGCCTGCGCCCGGACGTGCTCGCCGATCTCGGCGGAGCGGTCGAGTATCTGGGACGGCCCGACGACGTGCCGGCCCTGCTGGCTCAATGCCACGTCTTCGTCTATCCCTCGCACGCGGAGGGCATGCCGCAGCCGGTGCTGGAGGCGATGGCGGCGGGGCGTCCCATCATCACCACCAACGTCGCGGGTTGCCGCGATACCGTGGACGAGCGCGTCAATGGCTGCCTCATCGAGCCGCGCAATCCGCGCGCACTCGCCGCCGCCATGGAAAGCTTCCTGAAGCGGCCCGATCTCATAGCGCCGATCGCGCGCGCAAGCCGCGCCAAGGCAGAGCGCTTCTGCGCGATCGAGACCGTCAACGGCACGCTGCTGACGGCACTCGGCCTCGAGTGAGACGATGGCGGCGCCTCGTCATTTGCCATCATAGAGCGTGTAGCTGAGCCGCGGCTGGCGAAACGACGCGTCGGGATCGACGAGCACGTTGGAGCGGATTGCCTGGCGTCCCAGCAGCATGCGGTAGGACATCTGCTCGCGGTTCGTCAGCGTCACCTCGATCGGCCAGCAGTACGTGCCCAATTGCACCTGCGTCGCGATGACGAAGCGCAATTGCCGCTCGCCGTTCGAGCTTCTCACCTCGCGGCGGTCGATGACGGGGGCAGAAGCTGCAATCTCCAAATCCGTGCTTTTGGGGTTGGGCCGCACGGTGAAGCGCACCATGGGACGCTTCACCGTGCCGAACGGCTCGATCAGATGCGTGTGCAAGGCGGAGGTCTTGGCGCCGGTGTCGATCTTGGCCTTGAGCGCGGGCAAGCCCAATTGGGGCAGAGCGATCCATTCCTGCCAGCCGAGGATGAGCCGTGTCGGCATCTGGTGCACGGGCATTGTGCCTTCACCTAGGGGCCAAAGGGCCCCTGTCTCCATCTACTTACCGTCTCGCCGCCCCTGGCGCAGCAAGGCGAGCGGGTGCCGGAGGCCGCCGTACCGCAAATTCTGCGCGGCCGGCCGGCTCCGGCACCCGGTCCATCCGGGCCCGAAAGCCGCCGCCGCGTTGCCGCCCAAGCACGTCTAAGCCGTATTTACACGGAGGGGAATCCCCGCCTCAAATCCGCTTTTTTCTGAGCTGCTGATCCCGTCCGGCTCCGCGACCGGATCGGAAAGCCGACCGGCTGCGATGTGCCCATACCCGAGGTCACTCCGGGGGAGCCACAACGCCTATGGAGACTAACAAACATGTCGACAAAGAAAGTCTTGCTGGCATTGGCAGCTACCAGCCTGCTCGCATTCGGATCCGTGGCGCCGGTTTACGCCGAGGATCCCCCGCCACCGGCCGACGATAGCTCGACCATGGATGTCCCGGCCGATCCCGATAGCAGCGCCACCGACCAGGGCGACGCGGCACCCGATCCGGGCACCGACGAAGGCACAACCGGCAACTCGTCCGGATCCGAGGGCGGCGGCGACTCCCAGCCTCAGTAAAGCATTGTTGCCTTGTCCTTGGGCAGGGCACCGATTGGGCCCCGGCTCCTTTCGCAGGAAAGGCGTCGGGGCCTCTCCATTTGACGCATCTGCGGTGCAGGAACGGCGCTGGCAGACGGCCCTCTGATTGACCCGACAGCCGTACTTTCCTATTTCACGCCTATGGCAAAGCTTCCGATCATCACGCTGCCCGATCTCGTCCTGCGCAAGGTGTCCGCTCCGGTGGAGCGCGTGGACGACGCGCTGCGCACGCTGATGGACGATATGCTGGAGTCCATGTACGCGGCGCCGGGCGTGGGCTTGGCGGCCATCCAGGTGGGCGTGCCGCGCCGCCTCCTCGTGCTCGACGTGGCCGAGGAAGGCCAAGAGCCGGCGCCTTTTTGCATGGTCAATCCGGAGATCGTCACGCTGGGCCCGGAGACGCGCCTGCACGAGGAGGGGTGCTTGTCGATCCCCGACGTGCGCGTCGAGATCGAGCGGCCGTCGACGCTTACCGTGCGCTACATCGACCGCGAGGGAAAGAGCAAGGAGCTCGCCGCCGACGGGCTCTTGGCCACCGCGCTCCAGCACGAGATCAATCATCTCGACGGCAAGTTGATTATCGACTTCCTCTCGGCCCTGAAGCGCGACATGGTGGTGCGCAAGTTCAAAAAGCAGGCGCGTTCCGCCGAGGCGCTCTGACGCCGTTCCCATCGACCCCGCAAGCGGACCGACCCGATGACGTTGCGCATCGTCTTCATGGGCACGCCGGACTTCTCCGTGCCGACGCTGGCCGAGATCGTTGGCGCCGGACATGAGGTCATAGCCGTCTACTCGCAACCGCCGCGGCCCGCCGGGCGCGGCATGTCCGAGCAGGCATCGCCGGTGCAGCGTTTCGCCGAGAGCGTCGGCATTCCGGTACGCACGCCCAACGGCCTCAAGGGCGAAGCGGAGCAGAGTGCCTTTGCCGCGCTGGCGGCCGATGCCGCCGTCGTCGTCGCCTACGGGCTCTTGCTGCCGGCGCCGGTCCTCGCCGCACCGCGCCTCGGCTGCCTCAATCTGCACGCTTCCGCGCTGCCGCGCTGGCGCGGGGCCGCGCCCATCCAGCGGGCGATCATGGCAGGGGATGCCGAGACGGCGGCGACCGTCATGCGCATGGAGGAAGGGCTCGACACCGGGCCCGTCTGCCTCGCCGAGCCCGTCGCCATCGGTCCCGACATGACCGCTGGCGAGTTGCACGACGTGCTGGCCGCGCGCGGCGCGAGCCTCATGGTGCGCGCGCTGGGGGCGCTGGAGCGCGGCTCGCTCGACTGCGTGCCGCAGGAGCAAGCGGGCGCCACCTATGCCGCCAAAATCGACAAGTCGGAGGCGCGCATCGATTTCGCGCGGCCCGCGTCCGAGGTCCACAATCGCGTGCGCGGGCTGTCGCCGTTTCCCGGGGCCTGGTTCGAGACGGACGCCGGCGGGCGCCGCGAGCGCATCAAGGTCTTGCGCACGGCGCTCGCCGACGGCCGCGGCACGCCGGGCGAGGTGCTCGATGATCGCCTCACGGTCGCCTGCGGCGCGGGCGCGGTACGGCTCGTCGAGCTGCAGCGTGCCGGCAAGAAGCCGATGCGGGCCGAGGAGCTGACGCGCGGGTTTCCCCTGCCGGCCGGCACGCAAATCTGACCGGTTAAGCATGGCAGCGCTCCATTGCCGCGGACGGCGGGGAGCGCGTTAAGGTATGATTAGCCATGTTTTGTCGCGCGTCCCGGAGTGTCCCATGCGTCTCCTCACCGTCTTGCTCGCCGCAGCCGCGGTGGCCGTGCTCGCCCAGGGTGCCAGCGGCCAGGAGGCGTACACCACCCGCATCGAGACGCGCCCCTTTTACGGGGCCGTCGTCACCATCGAGCATGGTGTCCGCGTGATCCGGCCTCTGCCTCCCACCCAGCACCTGATCATCAATCCGAATGGCGCAACGCCGCTGGTTCTCGGCGGCACCGGCGCCCTCTCGGTCGGATCGCCGGCGGCGTCGGCGCAGTCCGACGACGAGTAGGACCGCAGGTAGGCCGCCGCGCGATCGCGCTGGCTCGTTCGATCGCCTGTTGCTCGCAAAGCCGTTTGCACTTTCGCGCAAGCCCATTAGGGATGGTGCGCCGTCCTCGTCGCGCTGAGCCCCTCTCGACCCATGCCCCGCTACCGCATCCTCATTGAGTACGACGGCACGCCGTTCCTCGGCTGGCAGCGCCAGGCGCAAGGGGCCTCCGTGCAGGGCGCGCTCGAGGACGCGCTGCGCAATTTCTGCGGCGAGGAGGTGAGCGTGCGCGGAGCGGGGCGCACCGATGCCGGCGTGCACGCGCTGGCTCAGGTCGCCCACTTCGATCTTGCGAAAGACTGGGAGCCTTTCCGCGTGCGCGAGGCGCTCAACTTCCATCTGAGGCCGGCGCCGGTCGCGGTGGTCGAATGCGAGCTTGCCGCCCACGACTTCGACGCGCGCTACAGCGCCACGCAGCGCCACTATCGCTACCGCATTCTTTGCCGCCGCGCCCCGCCCGCGCTCGATCGCGAGCGCGTGTGGTGGATGCCGATCGCGCTCGATGCCGAGGCCATGGCCGAGGCCGCGCCGGTGCTGCTGGGGCGTCACGACTTCACGACCTTCCGGGCGGCGCAATGCCAGGCGAACTCGCCGCTGAGGACGCTCGACCGGCTCGATGTCGCAAGGAAGGCTGAGGAGATCGTCGTCGAGGCGTCCGCGCGCTCGTTCCTGCACAACCAGGTGCGCTCCATGGTGGGGAGCCTGAAGCTCGTCGGCGAGGGAAAGTGGCGCGCTGCAGATCTTGCAGCCGCGCTGCAAGCGCGCGATCGCGCAGCCTGCGGGCCGGTTGCGCCCGCGTGCGGTCTTTATCTGGTGCGGGTCGACTACGGCACGCGCAGCGGGCCGGGCGAGGAGATCGCTGTGGACGACGATTGATTTTGTCTCCTCTTATCCTGGGGCTTGCATGCCTTCAGCGACGCGCAGTCCTTCTCCACCCGTCATCCCGGAAGCCGACGCGGTCATGGCGGAGCCATGCTTCGCAGGGACGGGAGAGGTGGCGTTCAGCGGGCCTCGACTTCTCACCCTCCCGGGGGGAGGTCGCGAGCCCGGTGTACGCGAGCGGGTGAGGGGTTAGACGCCGGCTGTCTACCCGGACATGCAGAACCGCGATGAGCTCGCGGCGGGATGCGCCCGAGGGTTTGCAAGAAACGAGGGAGCGCGGGCGCCGAAACGCTGCGATCCTGTCGCGACGAGAGGGCAGCCTCGCGGCGCCCGCGCCGGTTGCTTGCCGTGCCGAGGGTGCGATCACATCGTCAGCGGGCCTTCGGTCCGGCTCTCGCTCGCTTCGGGAGAGCCTCTCGCGTCCAGGACCTCGAGCTGCTGCGCGCCCATGAAGACATGGAGCGCCGCTGCGCGACGGGCGTCCGTGCAGGATGTTGCCAAGCCTGCACAGCCTCGATCCGCGGCCCCGGAATCCGAGGTGAGCTAAACCTCGCGTCAGACGCCCGCGACGGTGCGGACGCCTGCCTCAACCGGGTCACCGCCCCCGCCCCGCAAAGCCGCTCAGCTGATGCGTCCCATGTGGACAGGGGTGCGGGAAGGATAGGGGCGGCGCGAGGGGCGGGGATTAGTTTTTTTTCAATCTGTCATCCCGGCCAAGCGAGGCGTCATCCGAGCGCAGAGCCGGGACCCAGCATGAGGCGTGCCGAAGGCACATTCGTGTCTGCGACGACCCTGACGCTGGGTCCCGGGTCTCGCTCCGGCGTGCCGTCGCTCGCCCGGGATGACATTGAGAGGCGGCGGCGGCCGCGCCGACTCTCCACCCGTCATCCCGGCGAAGGCCGGGACCCACGCCACTTTCAGCAATCGCTTCTGGCGCAGGAGATCGCTGCGCTGACACTTGTTGCGGCCAACGCGCGAGAAGCGCTGACGTAGCGTTTGCGGAAACTTGCGTGGGTCCCGCTCTTCAGCGCGATGACGGAAGAAAGTGGGCGCTTGAGGCGCCCGCACACGATGAAGGGTGGGAAGAAACGGCGCTCGAAGCCGTGCAGGCGTTCGATCGGTCGAGCGGAAGACCGAGCCGAATGGTGTGCATGACCTTTTGCGCGCTTGATTTTTTCAGCGTCAAGTTTTTGACAAGTCCGCGCCACATAGTAACAATGCGCTGGACTATCTACACACTTTGTTAACCACTTATTTTCGTGGGGACGCAATTATGAGCAACCGCCTTGCCGAGACGCATGCGGAGGAGGTGCAGAGCTGCGAGCTGTGCATCATAGGAGCGGGAGTTGCCGGGCTGAATGCCCTGTTCGTGGCCTCCCAATACCTGGGGAAGACCGACAAGATCATCATCATCGACCGCAATTCCGGCCCCGGCGGAATGTGGAACGATGTCTACGACTATTGCCGGTTGCACGCGCCGCATCCCACCTTCACGGTTGGCGACATCGCGTGGAACTGGTCGAAGCCGAGGCATTATCTGGCAACCGGCGGCGAGGTGCAGGCGCATCTGGTGCGCTGCCTCGACGAGCTTCGTGCAAAAGTGGTGTTGCAAGAACTCTATGGCCACACCGTCACCGCGTTGGATGAGGTTGCGACCAAGCGCGGCCCCATCGCCCGCATCCGATACCATGTGAACGACGCTCCAGATCGCCCACGCGTCATTGAGGCAAAAAGGGTCATCAAGGCCTTTGGGTTTGATGTTCCCTTGCCGGATCCGCTGGCGCTGACCAGCCAGAATGTGATCTCGACGACGCCCCTGCGCTTGAGCCGGGACGGAGGTTTTGAGGGAAGCGCGCCGGTCTATGTGGTCGGGGGCGGCAAGACGGGAATGGATAGCGCCCACGCTCTCATCGAGCGGGCGCCCGAGCGCCCTGTTACCCTCATCAACGGCAAGGGCACCGTTTTCGTGAACCGCGCCATACTTTCCCCCGCGGCGCGCGGCGTTGGTGGGACGGACGGCTGCTCGTATCGGCCTTCCGCGACATGGCGATGCGCTATGACGGCACCAACGAGGACGAGACCTTCGATTATTTCCGCCGCAAGTACTCCATCCATCTCCACGGCTCGGCTGAGCAGTTCCTGTTCGGAATCCTCTCCAAGGAGGAGCGCGATGTGATCGCCGGCGGGCTCACCGGCATCGTCAACGACTATCTGGAGGACGTGGTCGACGGGCCAGAAGGACCCGAGATCGTGTTGCGCAGCGGCAAGCACATGGCCGTGGCGCCCGGCAGCACGTTCGTCAACTGCACGGGCTATCTCGTGCGCCACACGCACCCATACGAGCCGTATCTGTCACGGCTTGGGGCCATCCTCACGATTACGCCGCGCTCGATGGTGCACTACCTTTCGAGCGTGTCGGCGTATTTCCTGACGCACACGTTCTTGCTCGGCAAGCTGGCGGATGCCCCGCTTTATGAGTTCGACGCCGAGGCGGCGTTCCGCAACAATCGGCGCATGTGCCATACCGCTGCGATGTCGGTCAGCTTCATGAACCTTCTCGTGCTCCTGCAGACGCTGCCGTTCCGCGTGTTCGACCGCTGCGGGCTCGACCTCGATCGTTTGTATCCGCTGTATCGGCGGGCGGCGGCAATTATCGATCTGAAGCTCAACGGCAGGCGGTATATCGCGCATTGCCGCCAGGCGCTCGACCGCGTGCACGAAATCTACGGCCTGCACTGCGGTCCGCTTACCGCTGCGACCGACCGGCCCGTTAGCGTCGCGGCTGAGCAGGGCGCCTATGAGATTGGCGCTGAATTGCCGAGTGCGGGCTAGCCGCGGGACCCCTCGGCCTGCGCCGAGGGCACGGGCCAGCCCGAGGTAGCGAGGGAGGCGAATGCGCTGCCCCCCGCGCCCTAGTCCACCAGCGTGATGAACTCCTGGCGCGTCATCGGGCTGTCGCGGAATACGCCCAGCATGCGGCTCGTCACCAGGTCGGTGCCGGGCTTCATGATGCCGCGCGCCGTCATGCAGAAGTGCTCGGCCTTCAAGACCACGCCGACGCCCTGCGGCTGCAGCACCTTGTCGATGGCGTTGGCGATCTGCGCCGTCATCTTCTCCTGGATCTGCAGGCGCTTGGCATAGACCTCGACGACGCGCGCCAGCTTGGAGATGCCGACGACGCGTCCGTTGGGGATGTAGGCGACCCATGCGCGCCCGATGATCGGCGCCATGTGGTGCTCGCAATGGCTCTCGAAACGGATGCCGCGCAAGACGATCATCTCGTCGTAGCCCTCGGTCTCCTCGAAGGTCTTGGACAGGATCGCCTCGGGGTCCTCGCCGTAGCCGCGGAAATACTCCTCGTAGGCGCGCGCCATGCGCGCGGGCGTCTCGTGGAGGCCGTCGCGGTCGGGGTCGTCTCCGGTCCAGCGGATGATGGTGCGGAAGGCCGCCTCGACTTCCGAGCGGCTGGGGCGAACGATTTGGTCCATGTGCGTGTCTTTAGGTTTTGCTCTCAACAATAGGGCGCATGTGCTCGGGCATTTATACACACCGGGGCCGCTCTGCCGAGCCCTCGATCGCTCTTAGCGGGGTCTTGTGGCGCTTTCGGAGGCCCTGTTGGCCCCCGCAGTCATATAGGCGCCCGAGCGCCTGTCGGAAAGCCGCCGATGCGAGAGGCCGCCTTCGCTGCCGGCTAGCCCCGCCGGAACCTTCAAGAATTCGGTGAGGGCGCCGCGAGCGAAAACACGGTTTGTCGATGACAAGCCCGCGCGGGGTGGAGCGCGTCGCGATCACGACACGGGCAGCCGCGCTCATCTTTTGCGACCAGCTGCCGCACCGGGCCTTGAGAAGCGTCAAGGCGGCAAAGGCCCGGCTCCGCACCATCGCACGCCAGTGGGTTCGGCGATCCCATGCATGTGAAACACGAGCTGGCTCGGACACCGACTGGAGCCGGCGCCAGCAGGAGGAAACCCAAAAATGAGCGAGCGCCGTTTCGCGAACGTGCCCGTCAGCACTCTCATGAGCCTCGATGAGTTCGATGCCGCCATCCGCGCCGTCGGCGCGGAGCGCTACCACGACAAGCACACCTTCCATAAGCTTCTGCACGGCGGCAAGCTGACCAAGGGCCAGGTGCAGGCGTGGGCGCTCAACCGCTACTGCTATCAGGAGGCGGTGCCGAGGAAGGACGCAGCCCTGATCAGCCGCGTGCACGACCGCGAGCTCAGGCGCGAGTGGCTGCACCGCGTGCACGACCACGACGGCCTGCCGCCGGAGGAGCCGGGCGGCATCGAGCGCTGGCTCGTCCTCACCGACGGGCTCGGGCTCGACCGCGCGTTCGTCACCTCCATGAAGGGCGCGCTGCCCGCCACCCGCTTCGCGGTCGAAGCCTACGTGCACTTCGTGCGCGAAGAGCCGCTCACCGTCGCCATCGCCTCCTCGCTCACCGAGCTCTTTGCGCCCTCGATCCACCGCGAGCGCATCGCCGGCATGCTGGAGAACTACGATTTCATCCATGACGACGTGCTCGCCTACTTCAAGCGGCGCCTGACGCAGGCCCCGCGCGACGCCACCTTCGCGCTCGAATACGTGAAGGCCAACGCCCGGAGCCGCGAGGAGCAGGAGGCATGCGTCGCCGCCGTGCGCTTCAAGTGCGACGTCCTGTGGGCGCAGCTCGACGCGCTGCAGCACGCCTACGTCGAGGGGCACGTGCCGCCTGGCGCCTTCCGGCCGGAGATCAAATAACAACGAGGCCAACACGACGGGAGGAAGCCGCGGGGCCGGGTGCAAATCCGGCCCCGCGTGCATTTGGCTGCGGGCTTAGATCCGCGGCGCGGCCGCGATCGGCGATGAACAGCATTCGGCCCGCGCGCATTCGATGCAACGTTTCGCACAGTTGCAATTGTCGGATTTCAGCGACCGGAACCTTAGGACTTTTGCGCCTAAATCGCCCGCGTCGGACGGTGGCACGTTCGGGGCGCGCCATGTGCCAAGCGCTCGAAGGTGAGATCGTGACAATTTGATCTTTGTGGAGTTGAGGAAACATGTCGATCAACAAGACCCTCTCAGTTCTCGCGGCCTCGAGCGTGCTGGCGCTGTTCAACCTGTCGCCAGTTCTCGCCGAGGACATTCCCCAGGAAGAGCAAAACCAGCTCAACAACTCCTCGCAGCCGGATGTGGATCCGGGTGCCTCTAAGGGCCCTGACGCTCCGATCGTCAAGCAGGAGGGCAGCGAGCTCAACAACTCGGCTCAGCCCGACGTGCTTCCCGACGCTTCGGGCCCGGCCTCCAAGTCGCAGGAGTCGATCCCGACGCAGGAGCAGAAGGACATCGAGGACTAAGCCGCAAAGCTCCCCCTAGAGATCGGCTTCGTCTCGACCACTCGAACAGCCCGCGGGAACAGTTTGCTCCGCCGTGCCACGCCGTGGCGGAGCTCCCGCGGGCTTTTGGTTTCCCGCACTGCTGACGACAATTCCGCTGCTTTGGTCCGTTCGGCCGCAGCGAGCCGCGGACGTCGATATCGGCGCGCGCTCTGCCAGGGCGCGCGTCGTTTTTGTTGCTGGAATTGCTGGCGTTGCGCTTGGCGGTCTTGTGGTGCTGCCGCTCAGGATTGAACTGAGGACCTCTCCCTTACCAAGGGAGTGCTCTACCACTGAGCTACGGCAGCGAATTTCGGACCGTCAGCTCGCCTGGAGACTGCGGCTGCGCGCCCCCGGGAGGCGCGGCGCGGGGGACACTGCCACAAGGCCTGCGGAGGGGCAAGCGCGCCCGACAGGCTATCGCGCGATTGCTAAGTGCTGAGGCTCGGGGGCGCGGGCAGCGCCAGCAGCGGATAGGCAGCGCGCCGCAACACCTGCTCCGTCGTGCTCCCCCTGAGGGCATCGAGGATACCCTGGTGTCCGGCGGTGGGCATGGCGATCATATCCACCAGCGCGCTGTCTGCGGCCTCGAGGATCGTCTCGACGACCGGCCCGCTCGCGAGCTCCACTTGCGGCTGCTCCGCGGTGACGTCCAGCTGAGGGGCCGTCTCGCCGACGTGCAGCAGACGAATGGCCGATGGCGCCGTGCCGAGGCAGGCGAGGATGCTGGTGAGCACGCTGAGCGCGTGGCGGGGCGAAGGCTCGTGGGCGACCGGGAGCAACACCCGATTGAGCCGCATCTCGCCGCTCGTCTCGTCGACGAACCCTTGCGCCTGGGGGCCGATGAACAGCGACGGCACGTGGGTGCGCCGCGCGATCTCCTCGGAGACGGACCCGAGCAGCCATCGGCTCAATCCCTCGCGCCCGTGCGTCGCCATCACCATGAGGTCGGGTCGATGACTGATGATGAATTCGGCGAGGCCTGCGACCGGATCGGTGTGCGCAATCTCGACCTTCTCGACCGTGATGCCGAGCTTCGACTGCATCGCGGCATGCGGCGCCTCTGCCCCCAGCAAACCCCAGCGTTCGAGCAGCGCCCGCACGTGGGGAAAGGAGGTCCAGGCATCCTCGTCTCCCATGCCTTTGACGTGCATCAGGCAAAGCCGGCCTCGCGTGACGAGCGCAAGGCACAAGGCATGGACGAAGGCTTGCTCGCTCGCCTCGGAGAAGTCGGTGGGGTGCGCGATGGATTTGATCACGGTGCTTGGCCTCGGTCGCATGTTTCAGATGATGGTCGAGAACGGTCCCGGGCCGGCGATTCCCATCAGATGGCAGAGGGCGGCATCTTAGCGGCAAAGAGCCGGCTTCGAATGGCGCTTAACCGAGCCGATGGCAAGGCGTTGTCTCGCTCCAGGCTGCGGCTAGTTTGAAGCGGGCTGCAATTGGACGGTTCCAGCGCCGTCCACTTGCGGGACAGATCGGCGGAGGCTAAGACCCGTTTTCTTTTCGTGCCGTTGCAGGTACTTGCGTGGTCCGGGGGCGCGTTGTGCGCTCGTGCGAGCGAGGATGAGGGATTGAAACCCAAGGTCGCACTTATCACTGGCATCACCGGCCAGGACGGCGCCCACCTGGCCCGCCTGCTGCTCGAGAAAGGCTACATCGTCCACGGCATCAAGCGGCGTTCCTCGTCGTTCAATACCGCGCGGGTGGACGACCTCTACGTCGATCCGCACGAGCACGCCACGCGCTTCTTCATGCACTACGGCGATCTGACGGACGCCACCAATCTGATCCGCCTCATCCAGGAGCACCAGCCCGACGAGATCTACAACCTCGCGGCCCAGAGCCACGTGCAGGTGAGCTTCGAGACGCCGGAGTACACGGCCAACTCGGACGCGCTCGGCCCCTTGCGCCTGCTCGAGGCGATCCGCATCCTCGGCATCAAGGACAAGGTGCGCTTCTATCAGGCCTCGACCTCGGAGCTCTACGGCAAGGTGCAGGAGGTCCCTCAGCGGGAGACCACGCCGTTCTATCCCCGCTCGCCCTACGGCGCCGCCAAGCTCTATGCCTATTGGATCACGGTCAACTACCGCGAGGCCTACGGCATGCACGCCTCGAACGGCATCCTCTTCAATCATGAAGGCCCCATGCGCGGCGAGACCTTCGTCACGCGCAAGATCACGCGCGCCGTCGCCGCCATGGAGCGGGGCCTGCAGGACAAGCTCTACTTGGGCAATCTCAACGCTAAGCGCGACTGGGGGCATGCGCGCGATTTCGTCGTACGGCATGTGGCTCAT
Organism: uncultured Alphaproteobacteria bacterium; assembly: GCA_963728165.1. Taxonomy (GTDB): domain Bacteria; phylum Pseudomonadota; class Alphaproteobacteria; order Rhizobiales; family Hyphomicrobiaceae; genus Hyphomicrobium_A. Next base: position 399,862 of record CAVSIY010000007.1, read on the forward strand.
GCTGCAGCAGCCCGAGCCCGACGACTACGTGCTCGCCACCGGCGAGACGCACTCGGTGCGCGAGTTCGTCGAATGCGCGTTTGCGCACGTGGGCCGCCGCATCACGTGGCGCGGCTCGGGCGCAGACGAGGTCGGCGTCGACGAGGAATCGGGCCGGGAGATCGTGCACGTCGATCCGCATTACTTCCGCCCGACGGAGGTGGAGGAGCTTCTGGGCGACGCCGCGAAAGCGCGGGCCAAGCTCGGCTGGGCGCCCAAGACAACGTTCGCCGAGCTCGTCGCCGAGATGGTCGAGGCCGATCTCAAGGCGGTCGAGCAGGAAGCGTGGCGCAACGACCGGACGGCCAGGTGACGCGGTCGGGCACAGCGCGGGCGGAGACGATGCAGGCGAAGCCCAAGGCCGAAGGCGAGCACTACGCGCTCAAGGGCAAGCGCGTGTGGGTGGCCGGCCACCGCGGCATGGTGGGCGCCGCGCTGGTCCGCCGCCTCGCGCGCGAGGACTGCGAGGTCGTGACCGTGGCGCGCGGCGAGGTCGATCTCACCTCGCAGGCGGCCGTGGCGCGGTGGATGGAGGCTGCCCGGCCCGAGGCCGTGATCGTTGCCGCCGCCAAGGTCGGAGGCATTCTCGCAAACGACACCTACCCGGCGGAGTTTCTCTGGCAAAACCTCATGATCGAGGCGAACATCATCGACGCCGCCTTCCGCTGCGGGGCAGAGAAGCTGCTCTTCCTCGGCTCCTCCTGCATCTATCCGAAATTCGCCCCCCAGCCGATCGTCGAGGACGCGCTGCTGACAGGCCCGCTCGAGCCGACGAACGAGTGGTACGCGATCGCCAAGATCGCCGGCATCAAGCTGTGCCAGGCCTACCGCCGGCAATATGGCTGCGACTTCATCTCGGCCATGCCCACCAACCTCTACGGGCCGGGCGACAACTACGATCTGGCGACGAGCCACGTCATCCCTGCGCTCATCCGCAAGGCGCACGAGGCCAAGACGGGCGGTGACGCGGCGCTGACGATCTGGGGCACGGGCACGCCGCGGCGCGAGTTCCTGCACGTCGACGATTGCGCCGATGCGCTCGTGCACATTCTCAAGGTCTACTCCGAGGCCGAGCACATCAACGTCGGCTCGGGCGAGGATCTCGCCATAGCGGAGCTGGCGCGGCTCGTGTGCGACGTCGTCGGCTTTGCCGGCGAGATCGTCTGCGATCCTTCCAAGCCCGACGGCACGCCGCGCAAGCTCATGAGCGGGGCCAAGCTCGCGGGCCTCGGCTGGCGCCCGACGATCCCGCTGCGGCAGGGTCTCGCCGATGCCTACGCGGCATTCCTCGCGGATGGGGCCCGATAGGCCCTCGGCTTGGCGGGCGTGGCCTCGCAGCCGGCGAAAATCCAAAAGACGAACTTATGCCCGCTTCTCGCGCCCGACCCATACTGCCGGTGCCGCAACGAGAGCGCCGGGACCGAAACGCATGAGCGACACGCCGAACTTGCAACTCCCCTACATCATGGCGGCGCAGGCGCAGAAGCACGTCACGCACAACGAGGCGATCCGGGCCCTCGACGCCATCGTGCAGATCGGCGTCGCCGACCGCGATCTCGCCGCACCCCCGGTAAGTCCCGCCGACGGCGATCGCTACATCGTCGGCGCCGGTGCGACGGGGGCTTGGGCGGGAAAGGACGGGCAGGTTGCCGCGTGGCAGGACGGCGCCTGGATGTTCTATGCGCCGCTCGAAGGCTGGCTCGCCTGGGTCGCGGACGAGGACGCGCTCGTTGCCTGGGATGGCTCGGCATGGGGTGCGGTGGGCGGCGGCGGCGCGGGCGCGTTTACGGGGCTTGCCGATACGCCCGCCGACTACGCTGGCGCTGCCGGCAAAATCGCGGTCGTCAACCCGGGCGAGACGGCGCTCGAATTCACCGATCAGGTGCCCCTTGTCGGCGTCAACGCCACGGCGGACGCCACCAACAGGCTGGCCGTTGCCTCCGAGGCGAGCTTGTTCAATCACGCCGGAGCAGGCCATCAGCACAAGATCAACAAGAACGCCGCCGGCGACACGGCCTCGATCCTCTTCCAGACGGGCTTCTCCGGGCGGGCGGAGTTCGGCACCACGGGCGATGATGATTGGCACGTCAAGGTGAGTCCCGATGGCACCACCTGGTACGAGGCGCTGGTCGCCGACAAGGACACGGGCCGTGTGGGCCTGGGGACGGCGGGGCCGGCGCGCAGGCTCGATGTCCTCGATGCTTCCGGTCCGCAGCTGCGACTGACCAATACCGATGGCGTCGACTTCGCCGATCTCGAGGTTGACGGTAACGGCAACCTGGCGATTGCACCTTCCGGGGGCGCGGTCGGCGTCTACGCCGACAACGTCGGAGGCGAAGTTGCGGGCGCCGCCGCCACGATCGAGCAGGACGGCGGCGGCGACACGGTGCTGCAGTGGTTGTTGACCGCGACGCGGTCCTGGTACGCGGGCATCGACAACTCCGACGGCGACAAGTGGAAGCTCGCCTCGACGACGGGAACACCCGATTTCGGCACCGATACGCTTGTCACGGTGCAGACTGATGGCAGAGTCGGGATCGGCACGACAAGCCCCGGCGATCTCTTGCATTTGCATAAAGGGGCTTCGGCCGGCTCGGCGAGCTTCCGTACTTCTTGGACCGACACGGCTTCCTACGGAGAATGGAACGCCTACCAAAGCTCTACGTTCATGGGCGCAATTACTATTATTGGGAGCACTTTTGCGAGCCCCGCGTTGTGGGCCAGCGCATTGCTACTCACTGCGGCGAACAACAACGTCGGCTCGATAATCTTTAGAACGAAGACGGGTGGCGCGTACCAGGAGAGGCTTCTTGTCACCAACGCCGGCAACGTCGGCATCGGGACGACGAGCCCCTCCACCAAGCTCGACGTCGACGGCCCTGTACGCGTCGCCTCCTATACGGTGGCAACGGTGCCCAACGCCGCTACCGTCGGCGCCGGCGCGATCATCTATGTCAGCGACGAGGCGGGCGGCGCGGTCCTGGCGTTCTCGGACGGCACGGCTTGGCGGCGCGTGACCGATAGGGCCGTGATCTCGTGAGGGCGCGCCGCTCTACGTCCCGGCTTTCGCCATGACGAGGCCGATTGGCTCGGCCTCGACGGTCGCGTCTGTGAGCGCCAGCTCGTCGGCTCCGTTCGCCGCCCGTTGGCTCGCGTGCCGCAACGCAAAGGCCGGATTGTCGGCGAATTCGTCGCGTGCCCGCTGCACCGCCTTGGTCCGGGTGCGCTCGCCGCGCAGGATCGTGAGGAGGGTGCGAGCCATTACGCTGAGGTCGAGCCGCAGCGTGGCGTGGCGCAGGTACCAAATGTCGAGCGCGGCCTTGTCGCGCGCCGGGATATCGCTGGCGCCGTTCACCTGCGCCCAGCCGGTAAGGCCGGGCGCAACCAAGAGCCGCGCTGTGTATTCAGACGCCCGATCGATCGGCAGCAGTGGCCGTGGGCCGACGATCGCCATATCGCCGATCAGGATGTTGTAGAGCTGGGGCAACTCGTCGAGGTGCGTGCGGCGAAGAAAGCGCCCGATGGGGGTAAGGCGTTGCGCGTCGGGGACGCGCGCCCCGTTGCGATCGTGGGCGCTGCGCATGGTGCGGAATTTGTAAAGCTTGAAGGGGCGCCCGCGCAAACCGGGCCGCTGCTGCCAGAAGACCGTCGGCAGGCCGACGTCGTAGGCGACGATAAGCCCTAAGAGCAGAATGAGCGGCGCCATGAGCACAATGAGGACGGTGGTGATCACGATATCGACGGCGCGTTTTCGGCGCCAATAGGAGCGCCGAACCACAGACTCGAGCGCGGCCAAGTTGGGGTCGAGGGCGTGCCCGCCATCCGGCGGCATCGGCGCCAGCGCATCGCCGGAGAGGAATTCGTACAGCTCTGCCGACCTGTCGCAAGCCTCGGCCAGGCCGATGCGCTCGGCGAAGAAGTCGAGGCGCATGTCGCACGTCCGCTCGATGTCGAGCAGGGCGCGACGCGCCATCGGTGAAAGCGCTGTGAACGGCATGGTGACGACGATGCGATCGACGCAGACGTTATGCACGTCGAGCGTCTTCACGATGCTCTCGATCTCGTCCGGCACACCGAGGATGCAGTGCTGCTGCAGCAGCCGCCCGCTGTGGCGCTCGCTGCGCCCGACGATACCCGCGACCTTGACGCGTTCGGGCGCGAACTCGGCGACGGCGCGCAGAAAAAGATCGGTAACGGCGTTGATGCCGACCACGAGAACCGTCTCGTGGGGACCGGCGGCGAGAGCCGACACCGGCGGGCGAGACTGCAGATTTTGCCGGGACGCGTGGCGCAGGCGCATGGCGACGCGGGCGCCAATGAGCAAAAACGCCATCAGCAGGCCCTGGATGAGCGGGAGCGCGCGCGCGACCCCTTCGAGGTGATCGATCAGGAAGGCCGTCGCCACCGCGGCGAGAACGACGGCGACCACGCAGATCAGCACGCGCAGGTAGTCGGCCATGACGCTGAAGCGCCAAATGGACTGTGGCAAGCCCGATGCGGGCAGCACCACGGCGGCGGTGGCGAGGGTCAAGGCGAGATAAGGCAGCAGCGTTTCCACGCTTGCAGCCGACAGCTCGAGATTGTCCTGCAGCACCAGGGCGAGGAGGGTGGCCAGCGCGATCAGTCCGAGGTCGACGATCAGCAAGATCGGCCGAAAGGCGCTCCGACGCATGACTCCCCCGTACGCAAACGCAACGTCGTTACAATGCGCCGACAATAACGGATGGCATTTCGCTTGGCGATCCTTCGGCCGAACGCCGTTTTTTGTGAAGGCGCATGTGGCGTTCCGGCAACAAAATGCCGGCCGGCGACCGGCCGGCGACCGGCTGCAAGGGGCCCCGCGCCGCGGCCACCTCGGCGGTCACGTCTCGTCGGGGTCCGACCGGCCGCCCTTTGGCTTCTGGCGCCACGCTTCGGGCCATTCGACGTCCTTGCCCCACCGCTTGCCGGCGGGGCGGGGGGCGTCGGGCCAGACCGGCGCAGGGCCCGGCGTCGCGCTCCGAGGCCCGATCGGGTGGGGCATGGGGACGGTGGGTGGCCCGGCAGCGGCGCTCTCGAGCGGCTGGCGCATCGGGTGGCCGGCGGTCTCGCTGGCCTCAGCGCGGCGCATGCGCCCCGGCGGATCGATCATCAACGCGCAGGCGAAGGCGAACACTGCCATCATCGCGCTCGTGCGCAGCGGGTAGTCGACGCACGAGTGGGCGATGAGGAGCCCCACGACCAGCGTTGCCGACCGTGCCAGCAAGCCGTCGATCGGGCGGCGGCCACTGGAGCCCGCGCGCCAAACAGCAATTGCCCTGGTGACGTACCAGCCCGCGAAGACAGCCATCAAGGCAAGCCCGGCGACGCCGGACTCGAGCCAGAGCTCCAAAAAGTCGTTGTGCGCGCGGTTGACGAAGATGTTGCTCAAAATGTCTTGCGGCTGCTCGAACAGGGCGTAAACGGGAACGAAGGTGCCCATGCCGGAGCCGAAGGGCATGAAGTCCTTCGCCGCCTCGATCGTGTTGCGCGCAAAGGGGATGCGGGCGTCCTGCAGCGGATCGACACTGAACCGCTGCAAAATGCGGTAGAGCGCGAATTGGGTTGCGAACATGATCGCGAGCACCACCGCGGCTCCGAGAACCTTTGCCGGCGTCAGCCCGGATTCTTTGCGGCGATCGGCAAGGGCTAACGCGAGTGCGCCGAGCAGCGCGATGATGGCAAGGCCGAGGCCCGCGCGCGAGCGCGCCATCGCCTGTGCCGCCACAAGAGCGACGAGCACGGTAAAGCTCGCCACGAGCGCCACGAGGGTCGAGGTGCGATAGCCCTCGCGCGGCGTGCCGGCTTGGCCGCCCTGCGCCGCTTCGACCGCCCAGGCCGCCGCGAACAGCGTGAGCGAATAGAGCAGCGCCGCGAAGTGGTTCCTGTTGGCGAAGAAGCCGATGGCGTCCGTCGGGTGTTTGAAATCAAAAAATCGCAGCGGGCTCGACGGCCCCTGCGCGACCTGGCTCAAGCCCACGAACACGCTCACGATCCCGACGCCGAGCAGAACGAGGCTCAACAATCGGCGCTCCCTGTAGCCGAGCAGCAGTGTGCCCAGAAAGACCGCAAGGGGAACGATCAGAGACAGGGCACTGAGCAAGGTCGACTGCGGCGCGAGGCTGATGGGCATCCACGGCAGGCCATGGCCGGCGAGTTCGAGTCCCTCGATCTCCGGCTTGCGGTTGGGCAGGGCCGTCCAGATCTCGGGCGGAAGCGGGATCGTCTGCAGAAGTGGCACCAGAACGATGGCGGCGCAGAAGGTGAGCACCCAGCCTGCGCCGCTCCCGGATCGAAGGTCGTCGATGCGCCAGAGCGAGGCGAGGAGCAGGGGCACGGCGAGGATCTGGAGGATCGCGTCGGAGACAAATCCGCTGCGGGTGCCGCCACCGAGCACGAGGGCTGCAATGACGACGAAAGCGCACAAGTAGAAGAAACCGTCGCCCGGCTGAAACCGATTTAGATTGCGCAAGGCTGCCCGCTCCGAAGGCGGTCAAGAGCCGGCGCGGTCGTCAATTTGATCCGACGATCCCGCCGCTCCAATATCTTCCTGGCGACGTCAGGCAAACGCGCGTCCTTTGCTTTGCCTGGCAACTCCGGCCCGTTTCTTACCCCGCGTCACCGGCCTGGATATGATCCGGGCCAGCCATCGCCGCAGCCCTGGCTCTATATCAGCCGAAAAATAACGAGGCAATCGCGCTAAGGCGGGCGCTGGCTCTTAGGGGCTCGCCGGCGTTTCGTTTTTGTTGGACGTCAGCAGAACCGCCGCAGCGGCCCCTAGTCCGATGACGGCGCCTCCGACGACGAGGGTGGTGGTGCTGAGCGCGAGCCCATCGCCTCCCCCGTTGCATGGCGAATATTTGTGCACCGTGACCACGGCGCCCGGTTGGACCGGGACCTTGCATTCGGTGTCGTAGACGATCAGAGCGCTGCCGCCGGGATTGACGATTACCGAGTCCCCGGGGTTCAAGGTCGTCGACCCGTTGACGATGTCAAAGCCGCTGCCGTGATCGACCAGCACTTCGCCTTGAACGTCGCTGAGCGTCGCCGCCTTCAAGGAGCTGCCAACGGACGGCAGCAGGATTGCTGTGGCGACCAGAAAGAAAAGCCGAACCCTCATAGTCAACTCCGGCAACGCAACGCTACATCCGCGCCCTGACTTTGAGCGCGCCAACACAACGAAAAACGCCCCATCATAGTGAATCAAAACAATGAAGCGCTTGCAACCCTCGTTTTGCGGGCAACTGTGGCCGAAATGTATGCGCCCCCTTGGTCACGCGCTTGACACGTTCCCGCGGTTCCCTGAGACGACCAATGCATTTGACCCCCAGCGTGCCCGAGCCCGCGTGATTGATCTGCACTGCCATATCTTGCCAGGCATCGACGACGGTGCGTCCGACGTCTCGGTTTCCCTCGCCATGGCGCGGGCCTTCGTCGCTGATGGGGTGACGCATGTCGCCTGCACGCCCCACATCCTCCCCGGCGTTTACCACAACTCCGGACCGCAGATCCGTGAGGCCGTTCGGCAACTACAGCTGGCGCTGGACCATGAGGGCATTGCCCTGCAGCTCGTGGTGGGGGCGGACAATCACGTCGTGCCGGACTTTGTCGCAGGCCTGCGGGCCGGCCATCTCGTGTCGCTCGCCGATACGCGCTATGTCCTCGTCGAGCCCCCTCATCACGTCCCCCCGCCGCGGCTCGAGGAGCTGTTTTTCAGCCTCCTGGCGGCCCAGTACGTCCCGATCCTGACCCATCCCGAGCGCCTGTCCTGGGTTGGTGCCCATTATGGCGCCATCCGACGGCTGGCCAGGGCGGGGGTCTGGATGCAGGTCACGGCCGGCTCCCTCTCTGGCGCCTTTGGCCGAAATGCGCGATATTGGGCCGAGCGAATGCTGGACGAGGGGCACGTCCGCATTCTCGCCACGGATGCTCATGATACGAGACAGCGCCCTCCAAATTTGAGCGAAGGGCGTGACCTCGCTGCAGCCCGAGTTGGCGCACGCGAGGCTGAGCATTTGGTAGTGACGCGACCGATGGGAGTTCTTGGGGATGTTGCGCCATCCGGTCTGCCTGTTCCGGAGGCTGTCATGTCGCCGGACGCCGCGCTACGAGGACTGCCGGACTTTGGCGCCGGCTCCGGCAGCGGGAATGCTGATCGTTTGCGCGGTCTCTCTCGCCGGTTGCGGCGCTTCTTTGGATAACGGGGTCCAGAGCGGACTGGCTCCGCCGGAGCTGGCGGAGAGCGCCGGAGCAGCACCCGGTACGGCTGGCCAAGCGCAGGTCGCGCCTCAGCATCTCGCCAAGGCGGCCGAGACGTTACGTCGCGTCGGCCACGCCGGGAACCGCCGCCTACAAGATCGGTCCGCAGGACGTTCTCGACATTTCCGTCTTCAAGGTGCCTGAGCTTTCGCGCACCGTGCAGGTGGCTGACGTCGGCACCGTCAACCTTCCGCTCGTCGGCGAGGTGCAGGCTGCGGGGCGGACGGCCCGCGACCTCGAGCGCGACCTCGCCAAGAAACTCGGCGCCAAGTATCTGCAGTCGCCGCAGGTCACCGTCTACGTCAAGGAGTTCAACAGCCGCCGCGTGACCATCGACGGCGTCGGTCAAGAAGCCTGGCGTCTATCCGATCCGTGGCCAAACGACGCTCGTGCAGCTCATCGCCATGGCGGAGGGGCTCACCGACCTTCCGACGCCAGCGGCATCGTCGTTTTCCGAACCGTGAAGGGCAAACGCTCCGCCGCCAGGTTCGATCTCGACGAGATCCGATCAGGCGCTGCCGACGATCCCGACATCGAGGAAGGTGACGTCATCGTGGTCAGCCAGTCGATGACCAAGACGGCCTTCCAGAATTTCATCAAGGCGTTGCCGCTCACGAGCGTCTTCGTACCGCTCTTGTGAGGTGAAGCGGACGAGGGGGCTCTGAGTTGGTGCAATGAGTGACAAGTCAAGCCGCCCCTTGGACGACAACCGCGCTAGCGCCGGGCAGGCTCGTTGCGTCCACGCCTCCTTCCGGCTCTGCGCGACCCTTATGGTGAGCTCGGCGCCTACTACTCGGCTGCGGACGACGGCTGAGTTTCCGGAGCCGATCTGCGCGAATATTTGCGCATTCTCAACAAGCGCAAGTGGCTGGTGCTCAGCGTCATCATCGCTTTCGTGGCGCTCGGCGCCGTCGACACGCTGATGAAGACGCCGCTCTATACCGCGACGGTGCGCCTGCAGATCGACCGCAACGTCGCCAAGGTGGTCGAGGGCGGCAACGTCACGCCGGTGGAAGGCCTCGATTTCGAATTCCTGCAAGCACCCAATACGAGCTGTTGCAGAGCCGGACGCTCGCCGAGCGCGTTGCCGTGGGCCTCAAGCTTGGAGACGACACCGACTTTCTGGAGCCCAAGGGCTTCTCGCCGGTCATAGCCATCTCAACGCATGCTGAGTCTTCGAGCAGCGATCCTGACGCGAAGAAATCCCGCATGGAGCGCGAGCGCGAGGCCGCCGCGATCATCCTGGACCGCCGCGCGGTGCGGCCAGTCAGCGGCTCGCGTCTGGTCGATGTCAGCTATTCCGATCCCGATCCGCCGACGCGCCCAGAAGATCGCCGCGGCCCTCGCCGACGCCTTCATCGCCTCCAACCTCGACAAGCGCTTTCAAGCGAACGCCTATGCCAAGACGTTTCTCGAGGATCAGCTCAAGCACTTGAAGCTGCGCTTGGAGGAGTCCGAGCAGCAGCTTCTCGACTTCGCCCAGAAGGAGCAGATCGTTGCCGTCACGCAGAAGTCGTCGATCGCCGAGAACAACCTCGCCAGCGCCAACGCCGACCTCGGCACGCTCGTGTCGGAGCGCATCAAGAACGAGCAGCTGTGGAAGCAGGTCGAATCCGGCAGACGCGATCAACATGCCGCAGCTTCTGACCAACAAGGTCATCGAGGGACTGCGCGATCAGCGTAATTCGCTCGTCACCGAGTACAAGGAGAAGCTCGAGACCTTCAAGCCGAGCTACCCGGCGATGGTGCAGATCAACAACAAGATCGAGGAGATCGATCGCCAGATCGCGCACCAGATTCAGGCGATCAAGGATTCGCTCAAGGCCAGCTACGAGGCCTCCAAGAGCTCAAGAAGAGGAAATGAAGAAGCAGATCGACGTCCTTGCGAACCGAGGTGCTCGATCTTCAGAAGCGCTGCATCCAGTACAACATCCTGAAGCGCGAGGTGGACACCAACCGCTCGCTCTACGAGGGGCTCTTGCAGCGGCAGAAGGAGGTCGACATTGCCGGCGGCGTTGGGGCCAACAATGTGTTCATTGTCGACAAGGCCGAGATCCCGAAGTTTCCCTCCTCGCCCAATGTCGCCGCTTTCGCTCGCCATCGCTCTGGCGCTGGGCCTCGGCGTCGGGGCTGGCGACCGCTTACGTGATCGAGCAGTTCGACGACACCATCCGCTCGGCGGAGGAGATGGAGCGCACGACGGGTCTTGCCACCCTCGGCATTATCCCGAAGATCGACGGCAGCGAGGCCGTCGAGACGGAGCTCGCCGATCCGCGCTCGACGCTGACCGAAGCCTATCGCTCGCTGTGCACTGCGCTGCAGTTCACCACCGAGAGCGGCTTGCCCAAGTCGCTGGTTGTCACCAGCGCCGGACCGTCGGAAGGCAAATCGATCAGCTCGGTCGCCATCGCGCGCCACTTCGCCACCATGGGGCTGAAGGTCCTCATCGTCGATGCCGATCTGCGCAATTCCTCGCTGCACAAGAAGCTGCGCTGCGACAATGCATTGGGCTTGAGCAACTACCTGACGGGCGCCTGCGCGCCGCCGGACGCCTTCCAGGCGACCGATCTCCCCAACCTGGCGTTCATGGCGTCGGGTCCGCTGCCGCCCAATGCCGCCGATCTCCTGGGCAACCCTCGTCTTCTCTCGTTGTTGTCGGTGGGGCTCGAGGTCTTCGACCTCATCGTCGTCGACGGCCCGCCGGTGATGGGGCTCGCGGACGCCGCACTGTTGTCGAACGCCGCCGCTGCCACCGTCTTCGTTGTCGGGGCCGGTCAGGCGCGTCTGGGGTCGGTGCGCGGCGCCCTGAAGCGGCTGCATTTCGGCCGCGCCGCCGTGATCGGCACGGTGCTCACCAAGTTCGACGCCAAGGCTGCCGGCTACGGGTACGGCTATGGCTACGGTGATGGGTATGGCTACGGCGGCGACCGCGAGGCAGTCGCCGGCGAACGGTCGCCGTCACGCCAGTTGAGCCATGAGATCGGATAATGGCGGGCGCGGCGGCAGTGCGGGTTGCCATCGATCTGGTGCATGTTCCCTCCCGCGTGCGCCGTGTGCGCGACGCCCCGCTCCCCGACGGCATCGAGACGCTCCTGCGCGTTGCCGCGGGCGATGAGAGCGTGGAAGCCGCGGCCGCCCTGGCTGTGGGACGCCCGCGCGAGCTCGTGCGCAAGGCCGCCGCATTCTACATCGAGCAGATCCTGCTCTGCCCCGACGCCGACAGCTATCGTGTGCTCGGCGCCGACGCCACGGCGACCGCGCCCGAGCTCAGGCGCAACATGGCGCTTCTGCTCCGGTGGCTGCATCCCGACATGGACCGTCACGGCGTCCGCTCGCTTTTTGCCGGACGCGTCACCCAGGCCTGGGAGACGCTCAAGACGCCTGAGCGGCGCGCGGCCTATGATCAGCAGAGATCGGCACACGAGGCCAAAGCCCGATCCAGCCGCGGTCGAAGGGCGCGCTCCAAGCGTCGCAGCCCGGGCGCCCGGTCTGACACTTGGCCCCTCGCGCCCAAGGGCCTGCTGCAGCGTGCCATGTGGCTGCTCTTGGGCGGCATGCGCCACTGAGGACTTGCTGACCATGCACGAGCGAGGCGCAACGAGATGCCTCTTGGCGAGGAACCATTGACGCTCGCAGCGGACAGACCCCGGTGGCTCCGGGCCGTGGTGGTGGCGGGCCTCGGCGCGTTTCTCCTTTGGCAGATCGTCACCCGCAGTTTCGCGGCCTACCTCGCACACGAGGCGCCGGCGACCGCGCTCGCTCTGCGCGCCAACGAGCCGACCGCGCTCCTCGCCCTTGCCGATGCTGCGCTCAATCCGCGCACCGAGGCGACCAAGGAAGGTGTGACGCGGCAGGTGCTTGACGGCAAGGGCCCCGACTCCCCAGCCGACGGCGCCAGGATCTCTGGCTGGGCCGAGATAGCGCTGAAGGCCGTCGCGGCCCGGCTGCCGCTCGATACGGGCGAGGTGGCGCAGCCCTCCGGACGCACGGCCCTCACCGAGGCGGAGCAAGCCACGATCCGCGCGCGCGCCGAGGCCGTTCTGGCGCAGGAGCCGCTCAATGCGCGCGCGCTGCGCATTCTGGGCCAGCTCGCCGACGCTGACGGGGACAAGCCACGCGCCGCCACGCTCATGCATGCTGCCGCCGATCGCTCGCACGCAGAAAGCGTTGCCGTCTATTGGATGCTGCAGCAGACCTTGGAGGCCAAGGAGTACGCGCGCACGATGTCTTATGCCGACATCCTCCTGCGCAAGCGTCCCCAGCTCATGGCCTACCTCGCCCCGGTGCTGGGGCAGTTGGCCGAAAGCGCCGACAAGGAGGCCGTGGCCGCGCTGGAGGCGACGCTGGCGTCAAAGCCTCCGTGGCGGCTGTCTTTCTTTGGCAATCTGCCGCGCGCCATCACGGACGCGCGCACGCCGCTCAATCTTCTCTTGAGCCTCAAGACGAGCACCGCGCCGCCGACGACGCCCGAGCTCGGCACCTATCTGAGGTTCCTGATCGATCGCAAGCTCTTCGAGCTCGCCTACTACACGTGGCTGCAGTTCTTGCCGGCCGACGAGCTTGGACGCATCGGCTACCTCGCGAACGCCAGTTTCGAGACCAAGCCCTCGGGCCTGCCTTTCGACTGGACGATCTCGCAGGGAGCCGGCGCCACCATCGACATCGCAGCGGTGCCCGGTGCGGCCGATGCGCATGCGCTTCTGCTCGATCTCGGGCCAGGGCGCGCCAATTTTCAAGGCGTGTCGCAGCTGTTGATGCTGCCGCCCGGCACCTACACGCTCAAAGGCAAATTGAAGGGCGAAACGCGCGGCAAGCGCGGCCTGCAGTGGACCGTTCACTGCGCCGGCGCCAGCAAGCCACCCATCGGGGAGAGCCCCATGTTCATCGGCGTGGCGCTCACTTGGAAAGAGTTCGAATTCTCTTTCACGGTGCCGGGCGCAGACTGCCGCGCCCAGACGCTGCGCTTGGCGCTTGCGGCGCGCTCGGCCTCTGAGCAGCTCGTGTCGGGCTCGGTGTGGTACGACGAGCTGCAGATCGCGCGCGAGCCGGAGACGGGTGAGACGCCCTGAGCCGCGTGCTCCCGCGCGGTGCGCATGGCCGGGGTCCTGATGCGGTGGAGGCGGTTTGAGATGTCAGGGGACGATGAGGGGCCCCGCAGGCCTCGATCCGGCGCGACGGCGCGCGCCGAAAGGCTTGCCGCCGAGCTCAAGGCCAACCTGAAGAAGCGCAAGGAGCAGGCGCGGGCGCGGCAGAGCGCAGGCCGCACGGACGCGTCCCCGCCGGCGCCCGGCAAGGACAAGACCGATACATGAGCGCAGCGAGCAGAAACTAGCCTCCACCTGCTCGAAAACTGTGCAGCCTGAGACGCGCGGAGCGCTTGACAAGCTGCGTCCACGCGTCGCAAGATTTTCCCCCTATGAAAATGAATTGACTGCCAGTCAAAGTCAGGGGTGGCTGCTGCGGTGGCGAAACGAAGGGGGGCTTGGGCCCATGGGTAACAATCTCGACGCACTAACGACGATCTTCACCGAGTTCTACTATTGGGTGACCGTCGTTTTCATGTTCCTCATCCACGTCGGTTTCTGCATGTACGAGGTCGGCGTCAGCCGACGCCGCAATCACATGCACACGCTGATGAAGAACACCATGCTGATCCCGACGATCGGCATATCATTCTACCTGTTCGGCTGGTGGATCTACACGGCCTTCATCAACGGTCCCGGCATCACGGGCCCGCTCAATCTTGAAGCCGCCGCCGCCTCGCTGCCCTGGTCGAAGACCATGGCCCCCAACATGCAGGATCACATCACCGGCGTCTTCTGGGCCGCCTTCCTGCTGTTCTCTTGGACCACCGCATCAATCGTCTCCGGCTCGATCATCGAGCGCATGCGCTCGGGTGCGTTCTGGATCATCGCCGTGCTCGTCGGCTCGGTTTTGTGGATCCTCGACGCGTCCTGGGGCTGGCATCCGAACGGCTGGATGGTGAAGGTGCTCGGCTATCACGATGCCTACGCTTCCGGCGTCGTGCATGCGATTGCGGGCGGCGCTGCGCTTGCGACCCTCATCGTCCTCGGCCCCCGCCTCGGCAAGTTCGCCGCCGACGGCACGCCGAGAGACATCCCGCCGCACAATCCCTGGCTGGTCACGATCGGCATCTTCCTGATCTACACCGGCTTCTGGGGCTTCTATGCCGCCTGTAACATCCCCATCATCAGCCCGCAGGGGATCGGCGGGCAGATCATCGGAGCAAATTGGACGGCAACGACCATCTACTTCACGCCGACCAGCCTCGGTGCCATTACCGTCAACTTCATCCTGGCGCTGTGCGGCGGCATGCTGGCCGTATACGTCATCTCCAAGGGTGATGCCTTCTGGACCTACTCCGGCGGCCTTGCCGGCATCATTGCCGCGTCCGCCGGCAACGACCTCTATCATCCGATGCAGGCGTTCTTCATCGGCGCGATCGTGCCCTGCATCGCCTACAAGCTGCACTACATGGTGGAGCGCACGTTCAAGATCGACGACGCCGTCGGCGCCGTCGCCGTGCACGGTTATTGTGGTTTCTTGGGCGTCGTGGTTGCGGGCTTCCTCTTGTGGGGAGCACCGTCCTCGCCGTACGCGGGCTACGCCGTCGTCACGCCATGGGGCAATACCATCGGCGCGGTGATTATGTTCGCACTCGGCTTCGTGCCAATTCTCATCATTTCGCGTTTGCTCGATTCAGCGGGGCTCCTGCGGGTGCCGCGCGAGGTTGAGCTGCTCGGCCTCGACTACAAGGCCCAATCGGCCTACGACGAGGCCGTCGCCGACGTGAAGCAAGCTGAGAAGGCCGCGGCCTGAGCCCAATGCAATCTTAGGAGAAGCACCATGTCCACGATTGGCTACAGCAGCTGGGCTGTCGACCTCAAAGATGTCGCCGCGGTCTACCCCTTCCAAGGCTGGGAAGTGGTGATGGTCGCCGCCGCTTGCGCCTTCTGGCTCATCTGGCACGTCGTCCAGATCGTCCAGGAGAACCGCGAGTATGCGGAGGACAAGAAAAACCACTTCACGCCGGAGAACGTGAAAGACATGGTCGACCGCTACTGAGACCGCTTAGAAGCTTGCTGTTCTTGCGGGCTTGGAATTGGGGCTGCGCTCAGGCGCGGCCCCTTTTCTTTCTTCTGTCGACAGCATTGATGCATTGAGCAACCATTCATCGGGCCCGGCTATGGCGGCCGTGAAGGCCAAAAACAGGATTTAACAGGATTGAGAATGCGAAGTTTCCCGCGCGCATTGGCGCTTGTGGCCCTCGTGTCCACACAAGGATCGCTCCTCGCCGCCGAACGGCCGCCGGGCATCGTCGATGCCACGACGGTCGTTCCCGGTCTTGCGCTCGATATGCGCTATGTCGGCGCCAACAACTTCATCGGCCGGCCCATTGCAGGTTATTTCGCGCCCAAGTGCTACTTGAGCAAGCGCGCGGCGGAGGCCCTGAAAGGCGTGGCGGAGGAGCTCGGCAAGCAGCATCTGGGTCTCAAGGTCTACGACTGCTACCGGCCGCAGCGCGCCGTCAACGACTTCGTCCGCTGGGGCCGGGACCTCGGCGACAAGAAGATGAAGGCGCGGTTCTATCCCAACGTCGCGAAGCGCCATCTCTTCCGCGATGGCTACATCGCCAGCCGGTCCGGCCATAGCCGCGCCTCAACCGTCGACCTCACCATCGTGCCGCTGCCCCTGGCCGAGCAGCCGGCCTACGACCCATCCGCGCCGCTCGCCTCCTGCGAGGGCCCCAAGGACGCGCGCGCGCCCGACACCAGCCTCGACATGGGCACGGGCTTTGATTGCTTCAGTGTGCGCTCGCACACCGCCTATGCCGGCATCGGGCCCGAGCAGAGGAAGAACCGCCAGCTCCTGAAGTCGGTCATGTCCCGGCACGGCTTCCGCAATCTGTCGACCGAATGGTGGCACTACAGCTTGCGCGACGAGCCTTACCGCGGCACCTACTTTGATTTTCCGGTAAAGTAGTGTGCTAACCACTTCCCATATAAGCTTTAAGCGAAACGGTTGAGCAGCCGAAGGGAGCGCCTATGGCCTTCGAGAATATCCAAGCCGAGATCGGCCTCTTGATGACGCGCATGCAGAACGAGCCCGAGGACCGCCATGAGCTCTACCTCCAGCTCATGGAGAAGCTGAACGAGATCAAGGCGTACGGAATGCCGCTGCCGCAGGACCTGGTCGACCTGGAGCATGCGCTGGAGGAGGAGTTCGCCGCGGACGAGAAGCGCGCGAAGTAACCCACGCTCTTGCGCGCCGTGCGCGCCTAATGGCGCTGGGCGGTCTTCGCGAGGCGCAAGCGCCGCAGCGTCTGCGTGCGCGCGGGCTCCTTGAGGCACGCCGAGGTGACATTGGCGAGGAACAGCCGCGCTGCTCCTTCCCAACCGAAGTGGGCGGCCTTCGTCCTGATGCGCCCCCGATCGAGCCTTAGGGCCGCAATTGCGGCTTCCTGCAGGTTCTCCGACAGGACACCCGTCTCCGGCGTCACGACGTCGATGGGGCCGGTCACCGGGAAGGCGGCAACGGGCAGCCCCGATGCCATCGCCTCGAGCAGCACCATGCCGAAGGTGTCGGTGCGGCTCGGGAACACGAACACGTCGGCTGAGGCGTAGCACTCGGCCAGAGCCTCGCCGGTCCTCTTGCCGGTAAAGAGCACGTCCGGATAGCGCGCCTTCAGCTCGGCGAGCTGCGGGCCGCCGCCGACCACGACCTTGCGCCCGGGCAGATCGAGGTCGAGGAAGGTGGCGATGCTCTTCTCCGCGGCGATGCGCCCGACGTAGAGGAACACCGGGCCGGAGCCGAAGTGGCGCACGGGGCGCGGCCGGAAGAGCTCGGTGTCGACACCACGCGTCCACGGCATCACGCGCTCGAAGCCTTGCGCCTCGAGCTCGCGTGCAAGCGAGGGCGTCGCCGCCATCAAGCCGCGGCCGGCGTTGTGAAACCGGCGCAGGACCGCCGTCGTCCATGCGGTCGGCATGGAGAAGCGCTGGGCGAGGTACTCGGGAAAGCGCGTGTGGAAGCTCGTCGTGAAGGGGATCGCACGGGCGCGGCAATAGCGGCGTGTCATCCAGCCGATCGGCCCTTCGGTGGCGATGTGCACGGCATCCGGCTTGAGGGCCCCAATCCGCCGCGCCACGCGGCTCCAGCCGGGTATCGCCAGGCGGATCTCCGGGTAGGTGGGGCAGGGGACGTTGTAGAACTCGTGCGGCGCCAGCATGGACAGCTCGACGCCGAGCGCTCTCAGCTCGTGCGACAGGCGCTCGTAGGTGCGCACCACTCCGTTCACCTGGGGGTGCCAAGCGTCCGTCGCGACGAGGATCCGCATCAGGCGACCTGCAAGGCTTCCGACAGCTTATCCTGGGCCTGGCGCTTGCGTGCCTCGACGATCTCGTGCCAGCGGATCAGCTCGAACGAGCCGTCATGCTTCTCGCCGATGGCGGTGCAGCTTTCGACCCAGTCGCCGGTGTTGACGTAATGCACGTCTCCGATCTGGCGCGAGGCGGCATGGTGGATGTGCCCGCAGATGACGCCGTCGACGCCGTGGCGCTTGGCTTCCTCCGACAGCGACTTCTCGAACTCGCCGATGAAGTTGACCGCGGTCTTGACGCGCAGCTTCAGATGCGCCGACAGCGACCAGTAGCCGAGACCGAAGCTGCGGCGGATGAAGTTCAGCGGATGATTGGTCCACAGCGCCAGCTCGTAGCCGCGGTCGCCGAGGAAGGCGAGCCAGCGGGCGTAGCGCACGATCACGTCGAACTCGTCGCCGTGGATGACGAGGTAGCGGCGCCCGTCAGCGGTGGTGTGCACCGTCTGATGCTCGATCTCGATGCCGCCGAAGTGCGAGCCGCAATATTGGCGCAGACCCTCGTCGTGGTTGCCCGGAATGAAGACGACGCGCGTCCCCTTGCGCGCCTTGCGCAGGAGCTTCTGCAGCACGTCGTTGTGGGATTGCGGCCAGATGGCGCCGCGGCGGATGCGCCAGAAGTCGATGATGTCGCCGACAAGGTAGATCGTGTCCGCCTCGTACTCCTTGAGGAAGTCGAGGAGCAAGTCGGCTTGCGCCGCCCGCGTCCCGAGGTGCACGTCAGATATGAACAGCGTGCGATATTCGGCCATGCGTTTCAGCCCTTTCGAGCAATTTCGATCTCCTTATCAACGTCTAAGCACGACCATGACCGGATTCAAATTGCAGGATTGTGACAAGGGGCGCCTCTATTGGCGCTTTCTTGGTAAACCGGTTGCTGCGAGGTGACGCACGCCAGGCGCGGCATAGCGGTCGTTGGCCCCCGGGATAGCCGCGTCCGAGCCAGGGCTCCTCGGCGAACGCTATCAGCACATAGACCGCCGCCACGAGGGCGATGAGGCCGCAGGCCGGCGCCCGGCCGGCGGCAAGCGCCAACCCTGCGTAGGGCGGGATGATGGTTGCGTACTGGGGGTTGCGGGTCCGGCAGTAGATGCCCTCGGTCCACGAGACCCGCGCGCCGGCGGTCAGCCTCAGGGCTCAGTATACTTTGACGGGGAAATAGCGCTCGACCAGCTCGTCGAGCCGGCCGTTGGCACGCAGCCGGGCGAGCGCGCTGTTGATGAGCGTCTTGATCTGCTGGTCGTTCTTGGGGACGGCAACGGCGATCCCGTCGCCGAAGTACTTGGGCTCCAGGTACGGGCCGCCCTTCATCTCGCAGCAGCGCTTCGAGGCGGTGCCGTGCAGCCAGAAGATGAGGCTGATGCCGTCGTCGAACACGTAGTCGACCTGGTTCTGGATGAGCGCGTCGCGGGCAAGGTCGGGGGTCTCGTAGCTCTTGATGGCGCTCGAGCGGAAGAAGGTCTTGAGGTAGGCCTCGTGCGCGGTGTTTCTGGCGACGCCAATGCGCTTTCCTTCCAGGCCCTCGGGCGTCATCTCGATGGGCTTGCCGCCCAGCCTGCCGACGAAGCGGCCGGGCGTGTAGAAATAGCGATCCGAGAAGTCGACCGACGCCAGCGCCTCCGGCGTCACCGCGTGCGAGGCGATGACGGCGTCGGCCTCCCCGCGCTTCAAAGCCGGCAGCAGCTCGCCCCACGGGCGCACTTTGATATCGCAGGCGGTCTCGAGCTCCTGGCAGATGGCGCGGGCGACGTCCACATTGAAGCCGACCAGAACGCCATCCTCGTCATAGAAGTTGAACGGCGGGAAATCGCTCTCGGTGAGGAAGCGTATGACGACGCGCTTGGTCGGCTGGGTGGTGTCCTCCACGACGGGCGGGGCCTCGTCGTCTTGCGCGAAAGCGGCGTGCGGCGGTGCCAGCGCGCCGAGAAGCAACGCCAGCGCGGCGCACAGCGCCCACCAAACAGAATGCCGCTGCGAGGAGGTCTCACAGGCGGAGTGGCCGGAGCGGGTCAGAGATGTTGAGCGCATGCTTCGCTTGAGGTGTGTTGCGGCGCGGGGCTAAGAATTGATCCCGCTATGGATATAGCGAACACTGTGGCAAGATCATACTTTCAGACCTCCTGGGGGGAGGGGTTTTTTCGTGCAGCGTGCCCGCGACCCGGCTGAGGCCCAGGGGGGCCTGAGCGGCGCTCCTGCACGAGGATGCCCGAGGCAACGGCCACCGGTGTGACAGGCGCGGCGCCCCACATCTGCTCGTCGCTTGTGGCTCGTCGGTTACAGGTGTGAGGCATTGAATGCCTCGCATCTGGCAGCAGTCGTCGAGATCGTGGTATTGCAGGGCCATAGTTTGTGTAGGGCCGGGGGTCCAATGCGTATTGCGGTTTTGGCGATTGTCGCCGTTGCGTTTTTTCCAGCGCAGGCACTCGCGGTGAAGGTCGCGCCGATGTCCGGCGAAGTGAGAGTCAACACTGGTCAAGGCTTTGAGCTGATCAAGATACCGACCGAAGTCGCTCCGGGCACCAAGATTATGGTAAGCCCAGAGGGATCTGCCTTCATCACTTATGCGAAGGATTGCGTGGTGGCAGCCGCGTCTGCTGCCGTCACCATCGTTCAGGACCAACCGCAATGTTTCGATTTCCCCGAACCCATGCACTTCTCTCCGGCGGTGGTGGAGGCCGATGATCAGCACGGCTCTCAAAAAACTAAGATAATCAAGCGCAAGCCAAAACCGCCAGAGACCGCAGACCAGTGCCTATGGGATCACGATCTGCTGATCATCGGCGGTTTGGTGGTGGGTGGAGCCGTTCTAGCTGCAGCGGCTTTGTCCGGAAACGATCATCCTGCGAGCCCCTGAAACTCACACGCTCAATTACCCTCTGGGACTTGGTTGGCTTTCGCATCCTGGGCCTGTGCCAGGTACGGCCCGCGTCCGCGCTCCAGCAGAAGCAAGCGTGGCTTATTTGGCTCTTTGTACTTGGTTTCCTCTGCAACTATTATGGACCGCGGACCGCAGGGGTGCTCATGGCCATCAAGCTCAAGCCGCAAGGCCCGTCTGCATGGAACGAGGCCGATAGAATGTTGACGCTGCAGGTCAAGCGCGCCGCGGAACTCGTTGGTTGCGAGGAGAGCTCACCGGAAGAGGAGGAGCTCGAGCGGCTCGCAAATGCGATTGAGGCCTATGAGGGCAAGCGCTGGCGCGTGGCTGACGGGCCAACACTGAGAGCTGAGTTGAGAAAAAGGCAAATGGGGTGTTAGCGTACCCGGCTACGAGATCGCGCTAAATGCGATCGGGGCCTTTGGGCCGGCGCTGTTCTTTCGGGACGCCAGTTCACTCAGAGCCCAGATTGTTCGCTCTCTGCATATCCAGCGGCCCCGCAAAAGGCTCGGACAGCGGTTGGGCGACCTTAGTGCATGGGCGTGCTGACCATCGTGGCCGATGAATTAGCCTGCCTAACATAAGGGCAATCCCAAGAAGCTCTGAAAGCTGATCATCAATGCTGAACGCGAGATAGAGAACGATGTGCCGAGAAGGTCGCGCTCAGCGCAGGTCCCGCCCGTCGATCGCATGAAGCGCCAAGGGCTTCAAACGCTTGGCGTCATGCTCGCCTTCGGCGACGGCCGCCATGATCCGCGAGAAAGGATCAGGTCGATGCCGGCACGGTCCAAGGCACAGCAGGAGGCCGCCGGCATCGCGCTCGCGGCCAAGCGCGGCGAGTTCGCGGTGTCTAAGCTCAAGGGCGCATCGAGATCGATGTATCAATCGATGTCGGAGCAGCAGCTCGAGGAGTTCGCCGCGACGGCGCGCAAGGGACTGCCTCAGAAAAAGACCACGAGAAAGCGCTAGCGCTTGCTCTTGCCCGGCGTGAAAAAGCGCATGGCTTCGGCGCTGAGGCGCTGGCGCAGCTCAAAGTAGCCCTTCCACGGATCGGATTTCTGCTGCTTCAGGCGGCGCAAGACCAACGGAATGGTGAACGCGTTCGCATGCTCGACGCGATCGAGCTCTCGCCACGACACCGGCGTTGCCACGCTGGCGTTGGCGTGGGCGCGCGGCGAATAGGGCGCGATCGCCGTTGCGCCGCGCTCGTTGCGCAGCCAGTCGATGAAGATACGCCCCTTGCGCTTGGCTTTCGACATGGTGGCGGTGAAGCGCTGGGGCTCGGTCTCAGCCAGCTTCGCTGCCATGCCCTTGGCGAACAATTTCACCTCGTCCCAACCCTGGCGCGCGTCGAGCGGCACCACGACGTGAATGCCCTTGCCGCCGGTGACGAGCGGAAAGCTTTGTAGATTGGCGGCCTCGAGCAATTTGCGCACGTCGCGGGCGGCCTCGCGCACCTCGGCGAAGGTGACGCCGCTGTCGGGGTCGAGATCGAATACCAGGCGGTCGGGGTGCTCAACGCTGGCGGCATGCGCCCCCCAGATGTGCAGCTCGAGCGCGCCGATCTGCGCCGCGGCGACGAGCCCGGCGGGGCTGTCGATCATGAGATACTTGGCAGTCTTGCCGTCGCTCTCCTTGATGGGGACCGCGTGGAGCGCGCGCGGCATGCCTTTCGCGGTGTGCTTCTGGAAGAAGCACTCCTCGCCGGTGCCTTCGGGGCAGCGCACGAGGCTCAGAGGGCGGCCCGAAACGTGCGGCAGCATGCGGTCGGCAACGCTCAAGAGGTAGCGGGCAAGCTCAGCCTTGGTGATGCCGGCCTCGGCAAACAGCACCTTGCCGGGGCTCGTGAGCCTCACGCCTGCCATGTCGGGGTCGGACGCCTCGTTGTTCGCCATCTCTGCCACTGCCTGCGATTGCACGGACCTTGCGGGCTTGTCGCCGCGCAGGCCCAGAAACGACGGGTGGCGCAGGCGGCCCTCGCGCGTGCGCTCGGTGTAGGCGATCTGCGCGACGAGCCGCGGCTCGACCCAGCGGGCATCGCGGTCAATCTCGTGCGGGACGTCGACGAACGGGCTCGTCTTGCGCTCAAGCTTTGCTAATCGCGCGCCCAGCTCGGAGAGGCCCTTTTCGTCGAAGCCGGTTCCGACGCGGCCACGATAGTGGAGATCCTTGCCCACGTACTCGCCGAGCAGCAAGGACGCAAAGGGGCGGCCCTTTTTGTCGGAGCGCCGGTAGCCGCCGATGACGAACTCGTCGTTGCCCGAGCACTTGGTCTTGAGCCAGCTCTTGGTGCGCCGCGACTGGTAGGCGCTGTCGGCGCGCTTGGACACGATGCCTTCGAGCCCCAAGCGGCAGGCCTTGGCGAGGACCTCCGCGCCGTGGCCGACGACGTCGTCGCTGTAGCGAATGCCCGCGGGTGGAATGTCGAGCAGCTTGCGCAGGGCCTGCTTGCGGCGGAGGAGCGGCTCCTTGCGCAGGTCCTTTCCATCAAGCTCGAGCAGGTCGAAGACGACGTAGGTGAGGGGAACTTTTCCCTCCTTGAGGCCGTGCTGCAGGGCTGCGAAGCTCGAGCGGCCGTCGGCGTCGAGGACGACGATCTCGCCGTCGAGCAGCGCGCTTTTCACGGCGAGGGTCTGCAGCGCCTGGGCGACGCTTTCGAATTTTCTGGTCCAGTCCTGGCCCGAGCGGGTGAAGATGCGGACGCGGCCGCCGCCGACCGCGGCGATCGCCCGGTAGCCGTCGTACTTGATCTCGTGCAGCCAGGCGTCGCCGGCTGGCGGCGTCGTCACCAGCGTTGCGAGCTCGGGCGCGATGAACTGAGGCGGCCGTCCTTTGGCACGGCTGCGCCCCGGCGGATCGGGATCGCCGGCCGCGATCTGGGAGAGATTGCGCCCCGTCGCGACGCTCGTCGTCCACTCCTTGACGGGATCGGTGTCGGGCTCGGCGTAGCGGTCTCGCTCCTTCACCAGCAGCCAGTTCTCGCGCGTCTCCTTTCCCTTCCTCGGCAGACGCACGAGCGCGAACCCACCCTTCAAGCGCTTCCCCTCGAGGTCGAATTTCAACAGGCCTTTCTCGAGCCCCTCATGCGGGTCGCCTTGCGGGCGCCAGCGGCCCTCGTCCCACAGCATCACGGTGCCGCCGCCGTACTGGCCCTTGGGGATCGTGCCCTCGAAGCTTCCATAGTCGATGGGGTGGTCCTCGACGCGCACGGCCAAGCGCTTGTCGGCGGGATTGAGGCTGGGCCCGCGCGTTACCGCCCAGCTCTTCAGAACGCCGTCGAGCTCCAAGCGGAAATCGAAGTGCAGCCGCCGCGCGTCGTGCTTCTGGATGACGAAGCGATCGCCGCGCGAGGAGCGCGCGGGCGTGCGCCGAACCTTGCCTTCGGGCTCCCTCGTGCGGGCAAAGTCGCGTTTTTCTTGATAGCTCTTGAGAGCTGCCGTGCGGCGCATGCGGTGCCTCGGGCACGCAAAACTGCTGCGATGTAAATAACATAACCGGCACGAGAGTCGTAAAGTTCCCTTTAAAGGGCCGCCTTGGCCGGTGGCTCGGGGAGTTGCGCGCGAGGGTCTGCCACCTGCCGCACCAGGCGCAAAAGCGTTGCCGCCCGCACCGGTTTGCTGACGAAGGGCACGCCGAGCGGCAGGAAGGCGCGGTCCGGCGCAAAGACGCCCGACACCAGCACGATGCCCATGCGCGGTGACGCGCGGCGAAGCCGGCGTGCCAGCTCGATGCCGTTGACAGCCCCCGGCATCGCCACGTCGCTGACGACGGCACAAATGCCGCGCGCCCGCGAGACAAGGGTCAGCGCCTCCTCGCCGCTCGCCGCCTCGATCACGTCGAAGCCCGATTGCGCAAGGATGTCAGCCACGTAGTCACGCAACAGCGGCTCGTCCTCGACGACAAGCACGGTGGCGGCGGCGTTCGAAACACAATTCATGATGCCCCAACGGCCGGCGCGCAGGCTGGTTCCCGCCCCAGGTGCCCGCAACGCGCAGGGCGGCATCGCGGCAGCAACATGACAATCGTGTGGATCGGCTTGGCCTTTTGGGCAGCGCCGCCGCGCCCATCGGCTAGTGTCGGACGTGCTGGAAAAAGCAGAACGCGAATTCTGCTCGGGAGCGGGAGGGGACCCACATGGCGCAGGCATTGATGCCTGATCTCACCCCGGCGCGAGAGCAAGCCGGCGCAAGCGGGGATCGCAAGCGGTGGGTCTTGCCCGACACGCTTCTGATCATTGGCGCCTGTCTCGCCTATGCCGCGGTGCAGATAGCAACCGCACCGGCCGAGCCGATCACCGGCGGCGACTCCTACGCCTACATCATCTTCTTTCCGTCGCGTCCGTCAGGGTATCCGATTGCCCTCTGGCTCCTGGGCACAAAGGCCACGGTGTTTCTGCAGCCCGTCGCCTATGCGGCGGCGCTGGCGTGGCTCTTGAGCGAGGTGCTCGCGTGGACGCGTTTCCGATGGCTGGCGGTCGCGCTTTTTGTGTGCCTGGCGGCAAACCCGGCACTCAACAAGTGGCATGACTGCGTCATGTCGGAGTCACTGTTTCTGACCATGCAACTGTGCGTACTCGCAGCTGCCGTGCGCTGCATGCGCGTGCGTGACGTCGCCTCGCTGGCGTATCTGTCGTTTCTGGTCGGTCTTGCAGCGATCGTCCGCCAAGCCGGGCTCTTCTTCGCCATCCTGCCGCTCGTCTTGGCCTTTTTCGTTTCTCCCAGGGGGCGCCTGGCTGTGGCGCTGATCGCGGCGCTGGCACCGGCTTTCCTCGTCGTTTCCGTCGAGCGGGGCGCCTCCGGACTCTTGCGCGGGCAGGCGATGTTCAGCTCGCAACTGAGCGAGCACCTCTATTCGCAAGGCGCGCTGATCGACAGCCCGGTGGAAACGGCCTCGGTTGCCCGCTTCGCACCCATCCGCGCGCTCATACGGGAGGCGCCCGACACGGACGCCAAGCAGACGATCGCCATCGAGTACATCAATTGCGTGCAGCACGCGTGCTCCGATCAGTTCAAAATTCCTCTGGAGGAGAAGCGCCGCGTCGGACTGAGGAGAATCCTCGCCGCCCCGCGCGCGTACGCCTATCTGCTGTGGCTGCAATATCGCGGGTTGTGGGCGGTCTATTCCCAGCAGCATTCCGCGTTCGCGCCGAGCCTCAAGGCCTATATCGATGCGCGCCGGCCGCTCCCCTTCGAGGAGCTGGTCAAACCGCTGACATCGGCGCCGTCACCGTATTTGTCGGAGCATGCGGCCTTGATCCGGCCTGCGATGATCGCGGTCGGCGCCTCAACGGGGGTCCTCGCGATCCTCGGATGGCTCCTCGTCCTGGCGCGAAAGGCCGACGACTATTTTCTGTTGGGGCTTCTGTGCGCGGCGGGCGCCCATGCGGCCCTCGTCTTCAGCGCCGTTCTCGGCGGGGGCGCGCCGCGCTACACGGCCTCGGTATGGCCGGCCTTGATGTTGTCGCTGCTGCTGGTTGCGGCCTCGGTCGGGCGGGCATGGCGCGGCAAGGGCGGGATGGAGCGGGCGATCGGGATCGAACCGACGA
The DNA here is from genome assembly GCA_963728165.1 of uncultured Alphaproteobacteria bacterium. Taxonomy (GTDB): domain Bacteria; phylum Pseudomonadota; class Alphaproteobacteria; order Rhizobiales; family Hyphomicrobiaceae; genus Hyphomicrobium_A. Next base: position 425,995 of record CAVSIY010000007.1, read on the forward strand.
CATTCAGCTTGGGAAGCTGACGTTCTACCACTGAACTACGCCCGCACTGGACCGGGGATGTAACATAACCGGGCCGCCCCCGAAAAGCCGAAGGTGAGCCGGGCCGTCCGTTTGCCGGGGTTTCCCCAGAGAACAGGCCAAGGCCGGCGCTCGTGCCGGAGCCCGGTTGTGCCGGGCCCAATCCGGCGGCATGCTGGACCCGCAAAGCTCCCCTGCCAGAGCTCGATTGAAAGGATTGCACCGCTTTGTCGCTCGCCACCAAAGCGCCTGAGGCGCCGACGAACGAGAAGTTCTCCGATCCCGACTGGACGGCCAAGGGCGAGCGGCGCGCCGTCGTGCCGCTCACCGAGCTGCGTACGCTGTGGATCAACACGGGCACGCTCTGCAACATCACTTGCGAGAACTGCTACATCGAATCGAGCCCGACCAACGATCGCCTCGTCTACCTCACCGCAGCCGAGGTGGCGCCCTTCCTCAGGGAGGCGCAAGCGCTCGGCACGCGCGAGATCGGCTTCACCGGCGGCGAGCCGTTCATGAACCCGGAGTTTCTGGGCATGCTCGCCGACGCGCTGGGCTCGGGCTTCGAGGTGCTCGTGCTCACCAACGCCATGCAGCCCATGCAGCGCCCGCAGATGCAGCGCGGCCTTGTCGATCTGGGCAAGGCCTACGGCGCCAAGCTTACGCTGCGCGTCAGCCTCGATCACTATACGCGAGCCCTGCACGAGACCGAGCGCGGGCTCAATACGTGGGACAAGTCGATCGAGGGCCTCGACTGGCTGGCGGCGCACGGTTTTCGCGTGACGATTGCCGGGCGCACGCGCTGGGGCGAGAGCGAGGCCTCCGAGCGCGAGGGCTTTGCTGAGCTCTTTGCGGCGCGCGGCTGGCCGATCGACGCGAACGATCCTGCCGAGCTCACGCTCTTTCCGGAGATGGATGGCGCCCACGAAGTGCCGGAGATCACCACCGCCTGCTGGGGCATTCTGCATAAAAGCCCGCGCGATGTGATGTGCGCCTCCTCGCGCATGGTGGTGAAGCGCAAGGCGGCCGCCGCGCCCGTGGTGCTGCCATGCACCTTGCTGCCTTACGACGCGGCCTTCGAGATGGGGCCGACGCTAAAGGCCGCGTCAGCCGCCGACGGCGGCATGTTCGCGGACGGGGCCGTCAAGCTCTGCCACCCGCACTGCGCCCGTTTCTGCGTGCTGGGCGGCGGCAGCTGCTCCTAGAGGCGCGCTACTTCGCCTTGACGAGGGCGTCGCGGATCTCCTTCAGGTAGACCTCCGACTGCGACGGCGTGGCCGCCGGCTTGGCTTGGGGCTGGCGCAGGGTGTTGATGCCCTTGATCAGGAAGAACAGCGCGAGCGCCGTCAGCAGGAACTGCACGATGGTGTTCAAGAAGAGCCCGTACTTGATCTCGATCCCCTTCAAGGGCGTAGCGGTCAGGTTGGAGAAGTCGATGCCGGCCGTGATGTAGCCGATCACCGGCATTAAGATGTCGGCGACGAGCGTCGACACGATGGGCGTGAAGGCGGCGCCGATGATCACGCCGACGGCAAGATCGAGCGCGTTGCCCCGGGTCGCGAACTCCTTGAATTCTTGCCACATGAGCTTTGCTCCTCCCTCTCAGCTGTTGCGCAGGTGCTCCGTGGACAGACACTAGCCAATTCGAAAACCCCGTAAAATAGCGCGTTTACCCTGTCGATGTGCGCTTGCGCCATATATGCGTCGCAGTGTTGGCATGATTTCTAATGCCGGGCCGGTTGGGCTCGGGGGAGCATCGGAGGGGCCCGCCATGATGGAGCGCAAGGAACGCAAGCCGTATTGGCGCCACACCAAGTGGCAGATGCTGGCGAGCGTCGTGCCGTTCCTGATCCTGATCCTGGTGCTGCCGCTCTATGCCGCGAGCCTCAACACCGAGAAGTTCTTAGGCTTCCCCCTCGGCTACTTCCTCTGCGCGCACGGCATCGTGGGCATCGCGATCTTCACCGTGGCGAGCTTCGTCAACCGTCAGGACGCCATCGACCACTGGCACGGGGCGCACGAGGACACCTGAGACAGCCGGCGGGTCCCGACCAATGTCCGTTACCTCTCGCACCCGCTTCGTCAATCCGCGGCTCGGCACCTATTTCGGCATCTTCACCAGCTCGCTCGCCGGGCTCGTTCTGCTGCTCATCATCTTCGAGCAGTTGGGCACCTCCGAAGTGGTGCTCAGATGGTGCATGCTGCTGGGGCCCTTAGCGCTCTACGCCGCGATCGGCCTCCTGGTCCCCACGCGCGAGCCGTTGGAGTTCTTCGCCGCCGGCCGCCGCGTGCCCGCGGGCTACACCGGCCTCGGCATCGCCAATGCGACGCTCGGCGCCACCGGCATCGTCGCCATGACCGGCACGTTCTTCCTCATCGGGTTCGACGCCTTGTGCCTCATGATCGGCGCGCTGGCCGGGTTCGTCATCATGGCGGTGATGCTGGCGCCGTTCTTGCGAAAGTTCGGCAGCCTCACGGTGCCGAGCTATCTCGGCCGGCGCTTCGAGAGCCGGGCCGTGCGCTTGTTGTCGGCCGCTCTCATCTCGGTGCCGCTGCTGTTGCTGCTGGCGGCTGAGCTCAGGATGGGCGCGTTCGCCGCCGGCTGGCTCGTCGGCCAACCCCAAGGCCTCATGGTCGCGATGCTGGTGCTCGCCATCATCGTCAGCGTGGTGATGGGCGGGACGCGCTCGCTGACGTGGTCGGGCAGCGCGCAGGCGATCGCCGCCATCCTGGCGCTGATCGTGCCGGTCGCCATCGTCGCCGTCATGGTGACCAACTTCCCCCTGCCGCAGCTCACGCACGGGCCGCTGTTGCGGGCGCTCGTCTACAACGAGGCGGCCCAGGGCGTGCCCATCGTCGATGCGCCCGGCCTCACCTTCATGCTGCCGGGCGAGGGCTTCGCGGCCATCGCCAAGCGGTTCACGGCGCCCTTCGGCAACGTGGGTCCTACGGCCTTTGCCGTCGCCACGCTGACCGTGATGGCCGGCGTCGCCGCCTCGCCGTGGCTGCTGCCGCGGGTGACGATGACGCCCGGCGTCTACGAGACCCGCAAGTCGCTCGGATGGGCGACCGTGTTCTTCGGCCTCATCATGCTGACCGCGGCCTCCGTGTCGGTCTACATGCGCGCCTTCGTCATGGACATCGTCAAGGACGGCCCTCCAGCCTCGCTTCCCGACTGGATGCGCCAGCTCGTGGAGCTGGGTTTTGCCCGGGTGAATGAGGCCGCCGGCACCTTGAGCTTCACCAGCTTCGAATTCGCGCGCGACACCGTGCTCTTGAGCCTGCCGATCGCGGCCGGGCTGCCGAAAGTCTTCCTCTATTTTGCCGCCGCCGGCATCGTCGCCGCCGCTCTCGTGGCGATCGGCGCCGCCACGGTGACGCTCGCCAACGTGCTGTGCGAGGACGTGGTCAACGGGCTCTCGTGGGAGCCCTTGCCGCGCGACGCGCGCCTGTGGGTGACGCGGATTGCCATCGTCGGCGTCGCCGTGTTCGGCGGCGTCATCACGCTTCTGGCGCCGACCGATCCCTTGCGGCTCGTGCTCTGGTGCCTGGCTCTCACCGGCTCCACGCTCTTTCCCGTCCTCGTCTTATCGATCTGGTGGAAGCGGATGAACGCTTTCGGAGCGATGGCGGGCTTAGCGTGCGGGTTCACGGTCGCGGTGCTCACGATCCTCGCCGGGGAGGCCAACATACTGGGCATCGACGGGGCGCTTGCGGGCCTTCTGGGCCTCCCGGCGGGCGCGCTCGGCGTTCTGTTGGCAAGCATTGCGACGCCCGGCCCCAGCCGCAGTATGCTCGAGCTGGTGCGCGAGCTCCGCATTCCCGGGGGCGAGGTCGTCTATGATCGCGAGATGCGCCTGTTGCGCCTGAAGAACCGCGAGCGCGACTGAGCGCCGGCTCAGGTGAGCGCCCGCGTGCCCAGGTAGTGCAGCACCACCTCGCGCCGGTGCGGCCGATCGCGGTGCTCCACCACGTAGATGCCCTGCCAGGTGCCGAGCACCATGGAGCCGGAGCGCACGGGGATCGGCAGCGACGTCGCCGTCAGCGCGGCCTTGATGTGGGCCGGCATGTCGTCGGGCCCCTCGACGTCGTGGACATAGGGGATGTCCTTGGGAGCCAGGCGCTCGAGCGCATGCACGAGATCGACGTGCACGTCGGGGTCGGCGTTCTCCTGGATGAGGAGCGAGGCCGAGGTATGGCGGATGAAGAGCGTGAGCAAGCCGTCGCCGGCCTCGATCTGCGAGAGCCAGGTGCGGACTTTCTCGGTGATCATGACGAGCCCCGGCCCGCGCGTGTCGACGCTGAGCGTCTGCAAGGCTTGAGCGAGGTCGGTGTCGCCCCGTGTTTTTGTGGGGTTCGTCATGCGACTTTGCGTGGTTGGCAGCGGCTCTAGAGGGCCGTCTCCGGCTTGCGGGTGTGCTCTTTCTCGAGCTTCTCCATACGATCGTGCAGCTTGTTCAGCATGCGCTCGAAGTAGTCGAAGGCCTTGTCGACATCCTCCTCGCTCGGCAGCACCAGCTTGGCGCCGGGCGCCGGCGCCGCATCCGCCTGGTTCTCATCGGGCCCCAACGTCCCCCCCAGGTGCTCGACCTGGTCCTTCAGCGTCTTGTTCTCGGCGCGCAGCTTGTCGATCTCGGCCAAGAGGTCGCGCTGACTGTCCTCCATGTCCTCGCACGCCCATTTGTCGTCCTTGTGCCGGCACAGCGCCATCGCGCCCGTTTGCGTGTCGAGGCGCACGACCCCGTCCGCGGCAGGAGACATGGTGTAGCGGCCACTTGGCTCGCCGGCCGCATAGGCTGCACCAGAAAGAATTGTCACAGCAACCATTGAAACGACCAGCCTCGAAGCGCGCATGGCGTCCTCCACCTCTGCAGCCGGCCTTGCCCGGCAGCTCTGACCGCGACGTGAGCATAACCCCAGACTGTGGCGAAAAGCCCGATTTCGGCCGATTTCGGACCCGGTCGGTGCGAATTGCATCGCCGCTTAACCGAACATTTACTGCGACTCGCGGACCTTTAGGGGGAGCGGTGGCGAATTCATGCGGCGTTTGGATTTGGCCTCGCCGGCCCGCGCGAGCGAACCGGAGGAATGCCCTCCTTCGCTGGCGGCGGGAACGATGCCTTATCGACTGGTCAGCGCGCGCGCCAAGGGAACGAGATGCCTACACAAGCCCCCAAGGATCTTTACGGTGCGCGCCCGGACGCGTCCGCGGACGCTTCCGACGAGCCGAGCCAGGCGATGAAGCTCACTCAGATGCGCGATCGGCTCACGTCGCTGAGCGAGGAGGCGCGCTCGATCCGCGCTCAGGTGCCCAACGAGTTCGAGCCCGACGTCGAGCGCATCCAGCAGCAGATGCAACGCCTCGGCGAACGGCTGTCGGAATTGGGCGCCGGCGCCCTCTATCACGGCGGCGCCGGGGCCGATCCTTCGCAAGAGGGCGCCGAGACCGATCCCAATAGGATTGCCGACGACGTGATTCTGCTCGGCGGGCCCGCAAGGTCGGACGATCCCTGGGACGCCGACACCGCCAATGCGCTGACCCGCTTCTACGAGTTGGGTGACGCGGGCCTCGGCTCCGAGGCGGCTCAGTCCGCCGGCCCTGCAGCCGGCGAGCCGCAAGGAGCCGCGCGCACCGTCGTAACGGTCGAGCCCGCTTGGCTCGATCGGCGCTTTGCCGAGATCGCGGAGCGCATCGAGCAGTCGTTGGCCGAGATCAGGCCCGAGAGCTCGCTGTTGACGCTCGGGCACCGCTTCGACGAGCTCGAGATGCACATGGCCTCGGCGCTGCGCGGGGTCGCGATGCGCACCGATATCGAGGAGCTGCGCGTGGCCGAGGCGCAGATCGAGGATATCGGCACGCAGCTCGATCAGCTGCGGCGCCAGCTGGCCCGCCTCGATATCATCGACACGCACCTCGATGCTCTGTCCACGCAGCTCTCCGACGAGCGGCTCACTAAGCTGTTCGGCCTCGGCGAGGACGCAGGTCGCGACAGCGTCCGTTTCGGGGCCATCGATGCTCAGCTCGCCAACATCGCCGCTCAGTTGTCTCACGACCGGCTTGCCGACATCGTCAACCAGAGCGTCGGCCACAACGCCGACCTCGAAGGGCTGGCGGACGCGGCCGCGCGCAAGGCCGCGGCGCACTTCGCCGACAAGGGACTTCTGGAGGCGCAGACGCGTGACATCGGCGAGGTCCGCGGGCTCATCGAAAACCTCATCAGCGAGCGCCGCAACAGCGACGAGAATAACGCCAGCATGCTGGAGACGATGCAGCAGGCCATCATTCGCCTGCTCGACCGCATCGATGCTCTCGAGCTCGGCCGCCAGACGGCGGAGGCGGCGCCTGCCGCTGCCGCGTCCATGCCGGCGCCCGAGGAGGCACAGCCCGCCGCCGGCGAGCCAGAGCCCGTTGCTCACCAGCCCGAGCCGGCAGAGCCGGCAGCAGAGTACGAGCCGCCGCAGTCGGCCGCCATGGGCGAGCCTGGCGACGAAGAACTCGTTTCTGCCGCCCGACCCGGAGGCCGGCTTCGAGACGGCGCCCTTCGACTTCGACGCGGCCTTCGCCAGCGATCGCGGTGCCGGTGCGCCGCAGGCACAAGCGGTCGAGCCGCCTGCACGCCGCATGAACGTGCTCCGCCACGATTTCATCGCCGATGCGCACCGGGCCAAGCTCAAGGCCGCGAGCAAGCTCGATAGCTTCAGCGATCTCGGGCAGACCCGCATGGGCGAGGGCGGGGCGCCGGCGGAGAAGGCTGCGCCGCCGCCCGCCAAGGCGCGCACGCGACGCTCGTTCTTCAAATCGCCCCGGGTCTTGATGAGCATCCTCACGCTGCTCGCGATGATCCCCGCCGCCTTGTTCTTCATGCCGCGCACGCCTGTCGATCCCGGTGCCAATGCGGCCGCCGCCGGCAGCGTCGTCCCGGCGGCCGACGACGGCGCCTCCGCTGCTCACGGTGCGCCTGCCGCGGGTGTCGTGACACCGGAGGACGCGGCCCCGGCCGCGCCGGAGCAGAACGGGACCGCTGCCCCCACGGGCGAGGTCCCCTCCAAGCAGTCACAGCAATTTCCTGCCGGCGGCTCCCAGGACGCAGGCCAATACCAGGATGTCGGCGCTCCTCCGGGAAGCGCCCTCTCCGATCCAGTCGACACCGCCTCCCTCCCCGACGGGATTACATCGGAGCCCGACGCCGAGCCGGCGGCGGGGCGCCTGGTGACGCGTCATAAGGACGGACGGATTTCAGAGGTGTCGGGCGGGCCCGGCGTTTCCGCGACGCCGGCGGCGCTGATGGAAGAGCGCGTCCTGCGCATGAACGGCGTGGCGACGGGCGGTGCCGAGGACCAGGCGACCGCAGGCAAACCGTTGGCGCTGCCGCCCGCTATGGTGGGCCCCTTCTCGCTGCGCCTCGCTGCCGTGCAGGGCAAGCCTTCGGCTCAATACGAGGTGGCCTCGCGGCTCGCCGAAGGCAAAGGTCCTGGTCAGAACCTCAAGGACGCCGCCCAGTGGTTCCTGCGCTCGGCGACGAGCGGGTTCGCCATGGCCCAGTTCCGGCTCGGCACGCTCTATGAGCGCGGCGTCGGCCTGAAGATGGACCTGGCGCGGGCCAAGGTGTGGTACACCCGCGCCGCCGAGCAGGGTAACGTCAAGGCCATGCACAACCTGGCGGTGCTGCTGGCCGGACGCGGCGGCGCCAAGCCCGATTACCCCAACGCCGTGCACTGGTTTACGCAGGCCGCCGAGCATGGCCTGACCGACAGCCAATACAATCTCGCGATCCTTTACGATAACGGCATGGGCGCCCCCAAGGACGAGAAGGAAGCCTACAAGTGGCTGCTGCTCGCCGCCAAGTCGGGCGATGCCGAGGCCACGAGCCGGCGCGACGTACTCAAGGCGCGGCTCAGCGAGGAGGATCGTGCGGCCGCGGAGGCTTTCGCGGGCTCCTGGCATGCCAGGCCCATCGATCCTGAGGCCAACAATTCGCAGCTGGCCGGGCAAGCTTGGCAACGGCGTCAGCAGGGTCCGAACAACGGCTGAGGCCCAAGAGGCACATGCTTCAACAAACCCCGTGCGCAGGATCCAGCCGGCGCACGGGGTTGCTTTTTTTACCGCACACACAGGCGAAGCCCAATTCGCCCAGGTCATGCCTTGACACAACGCATGGTGTCGGAGCATTCGTGAGGTCGAAGGTTGTGCGCAAAGTTGGGGCGCCGCCTTCTCCTTGCTGCCGGCTGCGCGGCTGCGCGACGGCCTAGCCTCATCAGGGAATGCTGCCCCAAGCCGGTCGACAGGTAGCCCGCGGCGGCCGTATTGGCACCCGACGCCGCAGCGCGCCGGTGCTTAGCTCCATGACCGCGGTGCGCACAAGGGTTTGTGCCGGGCGAGACTGATGAACATCTACCTGCCCATAGCCGAAATGTCCGTTAATGTTGCGGTGTTCCTGGGCATGGGCTGCGCAGTGGGCTTTCTGTCGGGGCTGTTCGGCGTGGGCGGCGGCTTTCTGCTGACGCCGCTCCTGATCTTCATGGGCATCCCGTCGGCCGTCGCCGTCGGCACCGGCTCGATGCCCATCCTGGCCTCGTCGGTGTCGGGCGCCATCGCCCAGTACCGGCGCAAGAACGTCGACGTGAAGATGGGCGTCGTGCTGGTGGTGGGCGGCGTCATCGGCTCGGTCGTGGGTGTGGGAATCGTGCGGATCCTGCGCCAGATCGGCCAGTTCGACCTCTTCGTATCGCTCAGCTACGTGACCTTCCTCGGCTCCGTCGGCGCCCTGATGCTGATCGAGAGCGTCGGCTCCATCCGCAAATCACGCTCGGGCCAGGCGGTGGGCTCGCGCAAGACGGGCCAGCACAGCTGGGTGCACGGCCTGCCCTTCAAGATGCGCTTCCACCGCTCCAAGCTCTACATCAGCGCCGTGCCGCCCGCCTTGATCGGGGCGTTCGTGGGCTTCATGGCGGCGTTGATGGGCGTCGGCGGCGGCTTCGTGATGGTGCCGGCCATGATCTACCTGCTGCGCGTGCCCACGAACGTGGTCATCGGCACCTCGCTCTTCCAGATCCTGTTCGTCATGGCCGCCACCACCATTCTGCAGGCCATCCAGAACAAGACCGTCGACGTGGTGCTGGCGCTGCTATTGATCCTGGGCGGGGTCATCGGGGCGCAGTTCGGCGTGGTCGCGGGCGGGCGCCTCAAGGGCGAGCAGCTTCGCTTTCTGCTGGCCGCGCTCGTGTTGCTCGTCTGCCTCCGGCTCGGCTGGGATCTCATCTCCCGCCCGGGCGAGATCTATTCCATCGGTCCGGTGCTGGGGGGCATCTGATGCGAGCAGCGGGCGCCAGACGAGCTTGGGTCGGCATCTTCGCAGGCATCTGCGTCCTTGCGGGCCTGGGGTCTGCCTTGGTGCAAGCGCGCGCGCAGGGCGCTGAGGTCGAGATTGCCGCCAAGAGGACCTTGCCCCCCGTGCGCATGGGCCCGCGGCGCCCGCCGCCGGCGCGCGCGCCGGCACTGGCGCCCAAGCCGCCGGTCGAGAGGGTCGAGGCCGACGTCTCGACCCGCAGCGTTGCGGTGACGACAGACTTCACCGGTCACGAGATCCTCGTGTTCGGCGCCATCGACAACAGTCAGCAGCCCGGCGACAAAGGCGGCTACTACGACGTCGTGGTGGTGGTCGAGGGCACGCCGTTGCCCGTCGTCGTGCGGCGCAAGAGCGACGTTGCCGGCGTGTGGATCAACACCTCCTCGGTCATCTTCGCCTCGGTGCCGAGCTACTATGCCATTGCTTCCACCAAACCCGTGGAGGAGGTCGCAGGCCCGCAGGTGCTGGAGCGGCATGCCATCGGCTTTGCCCACATCAAGATGACGCCGGCTCCGGGCTACCGCTGGAGCTACAACGATTACGAGCTCGCAGCCTTCAAGGCGGCCCTCATCCGCTTAAAGCAGAAGGAAGGGCTCTACGTCGTGCAGTCGAAGGACGGCGTCACCTTCACCGGCCGCAGCCTGTTTCGCGCCACCATCTCGCTGCCGGCCAACGTTCCCGTCGGACCGCTGGTGGCGCGCACGTATCTCTTCCGCGACGGCGAGGTCTTGAGCGCCCACATTGCGCGCGTCACGCTGGAACGGACCGGCATCGAGCGGGTCCTGCACAACTTCGCGTTCCGCAATCCGCTGACCTACGGTGTTCTCGCGGTCATCCTGGCGGTCCTGTCGGGGCTGCTCGCCTCGGCCTTCTTCCGCCGCGAGCCGGCCTGAGCGCTTCTGCCCTCAATCCTCCTTGAGGAGGCGCGTTGCGACCGGATAGAGGCCCTCTTGGCCGAGCATCCACACGCGCAGGCCGTCGTTGCCGAACAGCGGCTCGAACGGGGGCTCGAGAATGTTGAGGCCGCCGGTGAAGGTGCCGAACGCCGGCATGACGAGGCGCCGGCCATTGCCGACGAAGCACGGGCGTCTGATGGTGTAGCCGTGCACGGACAGCCGCGCGGCCGGATGCAGGTGCCCGGCGATCTCGTGCGTGATGTGGCCCGGGCGCGGCTCGTGGCGCAGCACGATCCCTTCCACCTCGATGTCGCCGGTGACGGTGCCGCCGAGGCGCTCGCCGATTTCAGGGTCGTGGTTTCCCGTGACCCAGATCCACTCCCGGTCCTCCTGCATGATCTGCAGGATCTCCAGCTCCTCCATCCCGATGCGCTGACAGGCGTCGAGGTCGTGCACGCTGTCGCCGAGCGCGATGACGGTGCCCGCATCGTAGCGGTCGATGACCCCGGCCAAGCGCTGCAGCGTATCGCGCGTGTCGTAGGGGGGCAGGAGCTGGCCCTTGCGCGCGTAGGACGAGCCCTTCTCCAGATGCAGGTCGGCGACGATCAGCACGTCCTGGCTGGGCCAGTAGAGCGCGCCCGACATGTCGGCGCGAAACACCTTGCCGCAGATCGTGAGCCTCTGGTCCTGGAAATCGTCGAAGTCGAGACGTTCCGGCTTCAGCTCGAGCATTGCGGCTCCTCTCTCGCAGCCTCGCCGATCAGCACCGAGGCGGCCTCGCGCAACAGCTCCTCGCGCGCAAATCCGGCGACCGCCTCCTTGCCGATCTCCAACAGGATCGGGACCGACAGCGGCGACACGCCCTCCAAGGGTTGATGCCTGATTCGCCCGGCGACACGGCGCAGAAAATCGCCGAGACGGGCGATGTCGAGCAGGCCTGTGGCCGCGTCGGCCCAGGCGGCCTCGATGAGGATGTGGTGGGGGTCGTGGCGGCGCAGCACGTCGTAGATGAGGTTCGTCGACATGGCGACCTGGCGCCCGGTCTTCTCGCGTCCCGTCGCTCCGTACCCTGCGTGACGGCGCTCGACGAGACCGGCGATGAGGGCAACCTGGCGGAAGGTGCGCTTCATCAGGTTCAATTCGGCAAGCCAAGCGTCGAGATCGTCGCCCAGCATGTCCTCGGCAAAAAGCTCGGCCAGGTCGAGCCTGCCGCCGGCGACGAGCGCCGACACATCGCCCAGGCCCCACACGGTCATGCCGTAATCGTTGGCGACGAAGCCCAAGGGCTGCGCGCCCGCGCGGTCGAGCCGCCGCGTCAGCAGCATGCCCAGCGTCTGGTGGGCAAGGCGCCCTTCGAAAGGGTAAGCCACGAGATAGTGGCGGCCGCGGTGAGCAAAGGTCTCGATCAGGACCTCGTCGCGCGCAGGGATGGCCGAATGCATCTGTTGCAGGCGCAGCCACTCCGCCACCGGCGCCGGCAGCCGCTCCCAGGCACCGACGTCGGCCAGCATCGTGCGCACGCGCTCGGCGAGGTGGGTGGATAAGGGAAACTTGCCGCTGTTGTAGCTCGGTATGATGGGGTCGCGGGCGGACGCCCGCGTCACGAACGCCTCCGTCTCGCCCATGCCTTCAAAGCGCCAGACCTCTCCCGCCAGGACGAAGGCGTCGCCACGGCGCAGTTGCTCGATGAAGTACTCGTCGACCTCACCGAGGACGCGCCCGCCGGCGAGCGCTGAGCGCGACGCGATCGCCTTGCGGCCGACGAGCCGCACCTTGATGAGGGGGGCGGCCACGATGGTGCCGGCGTTGAGGCGATAGGCCTGCACGAAGCGCGGATGCGACAGCCGCAGCGCGCCCTCTGGCGTCGGTTTCAGCTTGGCAAAGCGGTCATAGGTTTTGAGCGCGTATCCGCCGGTCGCGACGAACTCCACCACCCTGTCGAATGTCGCGCGTGACAGCGCGGCGTAAGGTGTGGCCGATGTGACCTCGGCATAGAGCGCGGCAGGGTCGAATGGCCCGGCACACGCCGTGCCGAGCACGTGCTGGGCCAGCACGTCGAGCGCGCCGGTGCGCGACAGGGCGACGTCCTGCGCGCCGGCCTCTGCCGCGTCGACGGCGGCGCGGCACTCCAACACCTCGAAGCGGTTGGACGGCACCAGGATCGCCTGCGACGGCTCCTCGAGCCGGTGGTTGGCGCGGCCGATCCTCTGGATGAAGCGGCTGGCGCCCTTGGGCGCGCCGACGTGGATGACGAGATCGACGTCGCCCCAGTCGATGCCGAGATCGAGCGTGGAGGTCGCCACCACGGCCTTCAAGCTGCCCGCCGCCATCGCCGCCTCGACCTTGCGGCGCTGGGTGCCCTCGAGCGAGCCGTGATGGAGCGCGATGGGAAGGCCAGCCTCGTTGGCGCGCCACAGCTCCTGGAACAAGAGCTCGGCCTGCATGCGCGTGTTGACGAACAGCAGGCTGAGGCGGTGGGCCGCGATCGCGGCATAGATCTCGGCAATGGCGTAGCGCGTCGTGTGGCCGGCCCAGGGGACGGAGCTCGTCGAGCTCGAGGATCTTGATCTCAGGCTTGGCGCCGCCGCCGATCGCGACGAGGTCGGCGAGCGCGATCGCACTTTCGCCGGCGCGCTGCGGCACGAGATAGGCTCTGAGCTCGGAGGGGCGCGCCACCGTGGCGGAGAGCCCGAGCGTGATCAGCTCCGGCCGGATCGTACGCAGCCGCGCGATGTCGAGAGCCAGCAGGTCGCCGCGCTTGGAGGCCGAGAGCGCATGCAGCTCGTCGAGGATGATGGTGTCGAGATCGGCGAAGAGGTGGCCGCAGTCGGCGTGGCTCAAGAGCAGCGTCAGCTGCTCCGGCGTCGTCATCAGGATCTGCGGCGGGCGCGTGCGCTGGCGCTGGCGGCGCGCAACGGAGGTGTCGCCGGTGCGCGTCTCGGTGCGGATCGCAAGACCCATCTCGGCGATCGGCGTCGTCAGGTTGCGCTCTACGTCGACGGCCAGTGCCTTCAGCGGCGACATGTAGAGGGTGTGCAGTCCGGCGCCTCTCTTTTCGCGCCCGCGCTGGGTGAGGCTCACCAGGCTCGGCAGGAAGCCGGCGAGCGTCTTGCCGGCGCCGGTCGGCGCGATCAGCAGGGTGGAGCGTCGCTGCGTGCCGGCCTCGAGCAGCGCCAGCTGGTGTGGGCGCGGCGTCCAGCCGCGCGCGGCAAACCACCGGGCAAACGGCTCCGGCAAGATGGGCGCCGGCTGCGCGCGGGCGCGCACGCCCGCGCGGCGCGGCTTTGTGACGTGTGCTGTCGCTGCCTCCCCCATGTCCCGCACTCTACTGCACGCCTCTTGGGTCGCCACCGTCCCGCGGCTATGCTATGGGCATCGGCCGTCGCACTTGGCCCTTGTCGTGAGCGTCAAGAGAGGAGCACGCAACCGATGGACCGCGAAACCTTCCTGGGCGGCAGCCCGCTGGGTGTGCTCATCCGGCTCGTCCTGCTCTCGATCGTCGTCGGCGTCGTCCTCGACGTGCTCGGCATCACGCCGTTTAACATCATCGAACGGCTGCAGATCCTACTGCGGAACATCTACGACCTTGGCTTCGATACGTTCAAGAGCATCTTCAGGTATCTGGTTCTGGGGGCCATCGTGGTCGTGCCGATTTGGCTCGTTGCCCGCATCATCAAGACGGCTAAGCGCGGCAGCAACGAGATCGAGCGGAAGTGAATCACACTAGCCTTCGAACGGTCTGGCCGCCCACGCTCCGGCACGCGTGCCGACAAGGTCGGTGACGGCGGCGACGTTGGCGTTGCGCACCGCTTGCGTGAGATAGCTCTTGATGCGGCCGATGAGCCCCGGCCCCTCATAGATGAGCCCCGTGTAGAGCTGAACCAGCGTGGCGCCCGCTTCGATCTTGGCGAGCGCCGTCTCGCCGCTATCGACGCCGCCGATGCCGATCAGCGGCACTTTGCCATCGGTGGCAAGGTAGACGCGCGCGAGCGTGACGGTGGCGCGGTGGAACAGCGGCCGTCCCGACAGGCCGCCTGCCTCGCGCGCGGCAGGGTCGGTCAAGCCGGGGCGCGCCAGCGTCGTGTTCGAGATGGCAATGGCGTCGACCTTGTGGGCGAGGAGACGCTCGACGATCGCACCCAGGTCGTCCTCGGCGATGTCGGGGGACAGCTTTACGACGATGGGCGGTGTGCGCTTGCCCTTGTCGGCGAGATTTGCCCGCGCCTCGCTCAGGCGCGCAAGAAGCTCATCGAGTGCGGCCGGCGCCTGCAGGTCGCGCAGGCCCGGCGTGTTGGGCGAGGAGATGTTGATGGCGAGGTAGCTCGCGACGTCGACGAAGGCTTGGAGCCCTGCGACATAATCGGCGATGCGATCTGCCGCATCCTTGTTGGCGCCGACGTTGACGCCGATGACGCCCTGCGTGGCGAAGCGCCAGCGCAGACGCTCGAGCGCTGCATGGTGGCCGGCGTTGTTGAAGCCGAGCCGGTTGATGACGGCACGGTCGCGCGGCAGCCGGAAGACGCGCGGACGCGGGTTGCCGGCTTGCGCGCGCGGCGTCACCGTTCCCACCTCGGTGAAGCCGCAGCCGAGCGCCAGAAGCGCGTCGGGCACGCGCGCGTCCTTGTCGAATCCGGCGGCAATTCCCACCGGATTGGGCAGCGTGAGCCCGGCGAAGCTCAGCGTAAGGCAAGGGTGATCGGGAATGGTCGCGCGCGGAAAGAGTCCGAGCTCCAAAGACCTGAGCGTCGCCTCGTGCGCCGCCTCCGGCGGTAGCGTTGCCAGCAGTCGTGGTGCGAGATCGAAAAGCCCGCTCAGCATTGCCGCTCGTCCTCGGGAATGATTGGTACGCCGCTGTCGTCGAGCCTCAGCGTGCGGACTTGACGCGCTGCCGTCGTGGGCAGACTTGCGTAAAGGTGCGGAAAGAGATCGCCGCCACGCGATCGCTCCCACTTGAGCTCTGACCCGAGCGCGGTCGCATCGAGCGTGATCAGTACCAGGTCCGTCTGCCCCGTAAAGTGTTTGGCGAGCGTTTCGGCGAGCTGGTGCGGCGCCGACAGGTGTATGAATCCGTCCCTCAAGTCGTCGTCGGACCCGCTGAAGCTGCCAAGCCGGCACGCGTCGTCCCACGCTTGACGCGTTGCGACCTTGAACACGCAGTGGGACGTTGGCGGCGTCATCGTGACTCCATTCCGGATGGTGGCGCAACCCTTTCCTCTGGGCCACGATAGCGTGTCGCGACCGCAGCGCGATGATCAGAGTCGGTCTTGTCTCATTTCATCAACACCGCGCCTGCTTTGTGTCGTTGCATGGCACCTTTTCCGCCAAGGCAGCTGTCGCGACCCTTCCAGTCATGGTAGCTTCACAGTTCCTGGTTGGGTCGCACGCGCTCTTCGCGTGCGTACGTAACGACGAAAAAGAAAATTCTATGTTTCCAGGTCTGCCAACAGCGTCCCTCACCGTCAGCGATTTGTTCTCGTCACCGTTCCACTTTTCGGTTCCCCATTACCAGAGGCCGTACTCCTGGACCACTGCGGAGGCCGGACAGCTTCTGGACGACGTGCTGGCGGCTGCCGGCATTGGGGGCGACGAGGCGGCGACGGAGCCCGACTATTTTTTGGGCGCCATACTCCTGCTCGAGGCCGGCGGCGGCGATCTGCCCAAGGGGCGCGAGCGTGAGCCGCGTCTGTTCGAGATCGTCGACGGTCAACAGCGTCTGGTGACGCTGGCGATATTAGCCGCCGTGCTGCGCGATTTCGGTAGCGAGCGATGGCGCTGGGGCGGACGCAATCGTCTCGATCAGCTGGTGGGCGCCAATTCGGCTGCAACGAAAGCGCACGGCGTGCGCTTCCGCATCGAGCTGCGCGCGCGCGAGCAGGCATTCCTCGAAAATTACGTGCAAGCGCGTGGCGCCTGCACGGCGATGCCGGCCCTAGAGGCGCCGAGCCTGGCGGAGGAGCGGCTTTTGGCGGTGCGTGAGCACTTCCGCAGCGGGCTTGCCTCGCTGGATGAAGGCGACCGCCGCCGTCTGACCGACTACGTTTGCGAGCAATGCCACTTCGTCGTCGTGCTCACGCGCGACATCGACCGCGCGCATCGTCTGTTCACGGTGCTGAACGAGCGCGGGCGGGTCCTGCAGCGCAACGACATTCTGAAGGCGGAGCTGTTGAAGAGCGTTCCGGCTGGGCGCGTCGATACCGCGCTGGCGCAATGGGAGCACGCGGCCCAGTCGTTGGGAGCGGACTTCGAGGTCTTCTTCAGCCACCTCTTCAGCATCTATGGGCGCGGGGAGTCGAAGATCATTGCCGGAATTCGGCGCACCGTCGCGCAGACCGGCGGCCCCGAGGCCTTCCTCGACGAGGTGCTGACGCCGCTCGCCGACGCCTATCACCGCGTGCGCCATGCAGCCGACGTCGAGGTCAGCATCGATCCGGAGGCGCGCCGCTATCTGGTCTACCTGGGTCGGCTTGCGGAAGGCGACTGGGCGCCGGCCGCCATGCTCGCTTTGCGCCAATACGCCGACGATCCGCCGCGCGGGACCATGTTGCTCAAAGAGATCGACCGGCTTGCGCACCTCCTGCGCCTGCTGTGCTACGGCACCACCAAGCGCAAGCGCCGCTTTGCCGAGGTGGTCGCGCTGATCAAGAGCGGGGCGCCGGTCAGATCCTCGGAAGCCCCCTTCAAGCTGTCACGCGAGGAGATGCGCAACGTCGGCTACCATCTGCGCAGCCCCTACAAGCGCGATCAGCAGGTCTGCAAATTGCTGCTGCTGCGCCTCAACGACGAGATGACCCGCTCCACCACCTTGCTCGATCCGAGCGACTACAGCGTCGAGCACGTGCTTCCGCAGCGGCCGAGCGCCACCAGCGAATGGCGCCGCTGGTTTGCCGACGGCGAGGAGCGCGAGATGTGCACCGAGAGCCTCGGCAATCTCGTCGCGGTGACCCAGAAGCAGAACGACCGCGCCCGCAATCAGGAGTTCGCGCGCAAGCGCGAGATCTACCGCGGCAGCGACGATACGCCGGTCTTGCCCATCACCCGCGACGCGGCCGATGCCAGCGTGTGGCGCGCCTCGGAGATCCGCGCGCGCGAGGCGAAGCTCTTAGGTCTGGTGCGCGACATCTGGGGCGTGGAGGCCAGCGGTCTGCTGGCAGCCCGCAACGAGCCGCGCGAACGCGACGCCGAGGCTCTGCCGCTGCGCAGCGACGTCGCCTAAGCAAGCGCCGTTCTGCGGGTGACGGGCGCCGCGCGCGGGCTCACGCGGCCTTGACGAGCTCGCCCTTCAGGGCCTTGTCGATCAACGCCCGCGTTTCTGCGATGCCGTAGAGCTCGATGAAGCCGCCGAAGCGCGGGCCTTGCGACTGACCGAGCAGGACCTCGTAGATCGCCTTGAACCAATCGCGCAAGTTTTCGGCATAGCCGTTGGCCTTGCCGGTCTCGTAGACGATCGTTTGCAGCTGCTCCGCGCTCGCACCCGGCGCTGCCTTGGCGAGCGCGGCGTTGAGCGCGGTGAGGGCCGCGCGCTCGGCCTCGTTGGGCGCACGGAACTGCTTTGCCGGCCGCACGAAATCGTCGTAGTAGCGCACCGCGTAGCCCACGAGGTGATCGAGCAGCGGATGGCTTTGCGGGCTCGCATCGGGCGAATGCTTCTTGATGAAGCCCCACAGCACCTCCTTGTCGTGCGCGTTCGACGCCGACACGAGGTTCAATAAAAGCGCAAACGTCACGGGAAGCTCCGCGGCGGGCGGCTCGCCGGAGTGGACGTGCCAGACCGGGTTGTCGAGTTTTTCTTTTGCGCCCTGCCCGGGATAGGCGGCGATTAGCTGCAGGTAGTCGTCGACGGCGCGCGGAATCACGTCGAAGTAGAGGCGCTTGGCCGACTTCGGCTTCTGGAACATGAAGAGCGACAAACTCTCAGGGCTCGCATACCTGAGCCACTCGTCGATGGTCAGCCCGTTGCCTCGTGACTTGGAGATCTTCTCGCCCTTGTCGTCGAGGAACAGCTCGTAGTTGAAGCCCTCCGGCGGCGTGCCCCCGAGCGCGCGGCAGATCCGCGACGACAGCGTCACCGACTCGATCAGATCCTTGCCGGCCATCTCGTAGTCGACGGCAAGCGCGGTCCACCTCAGCGCCCAGTCGGCCTTCCACTGGCACTTGACGTGACCGCCGGTCACCGGTGTCTCCACCTTCTTTCCCGTCTCGGGATCGACATAGACGACGGTGCCCTTTTTCGGGTGCCGCGCCACCATGGGCACCTGCAGCACGCGGCCGGTGCGGGGACAAATGGGCAGGAACGGCGAGTAGGTCGCGCGGCGCTCGGGGCCGAGCGTCGGCAGGATGATGTCCATCACCTTGTCGTAGGCCTTGAGCATGGCCAGAAGCGTCTCGTCGAGGACGCCCGAGGTGTAGGCCTCCGTCGCCGACATGAACTCATAAGCGAAGCCGAAGCGGTCGAGGAAGTCGCGCAGCATCGCGTTGTTGTGGTGGGCAAAGCTCTCGAACTTGCCGAACGGGTCGGGAACGCGCGTCAGGGGCTTGTCGAGCGCCGCCTGCAGCATCTCCTGGTTCGGCACGTTGCCCGGCACCTTGCGCAAGCCGTCCATGTCGTCGGAGAAGCAGATGAGCCGCGTTTGGCGCTTGCCCTCGGTCAGGACCTCGAAGGCGTGGCGCACCATGCTGGTGCGCGCGACCTCGCCGAAGGTGCCGATGTGGGGCAGGCCGGAGGGCCCGTAGCCGGTCTCGAAGATGACGGTCTTGTCCTTGCCGCCCTTGAGCTTGTCGAGGCGCGCGATCAGGCGGCGGGCTTCCTCGAAGGGCCAGGCCTTGGCGTCGGTGAGGGCTGAGGCAGTTGCGGTGTCGTTCTGCAATGTCATCTCGGTTGCGTGAGCGAAGGCGCCGGAACGGCGGCATCTGTTGGGGGGTCGCGTGGCCGGCACCCTAGTGTGATGATTGAGAAATTCGCCGGTGCTCGCGGTACGGGCCTCAGCGAATTTCTCAATCTGAATCACACTAGTAGCATGATCTTGCTAGTGTCCCGTCGATCGCGAAGTTCGTTCAGTCCTAGCCGTTAGGTGTGACGAACTTCGCGATCGGGACACTAGTGCCAGACGCCCCCTTATGGAAGCGCCGTTGGCCGTCCTGCCCACGCTGCGCGCATGACGAGGCGCCGGTTGTGCGCTAAATAGCAGCCCGGCATTCTCGGAGGCCCGCGATGACGCCGCAGCTCACGCCCCAGGAAGCGCTGATCTACGTTATGGTGACCGTCGCCGCCGCGGATCGGCAGATCACGCAGGTCGAGCTGCAGCGCATCGGCTCGATGGTCAACGACCTCCCGGTGTTTCGCGACACCGACGGCGACTGGCTCATGCGCGAGGCGCAGGACTGCGGCAAGGTGCTGGCCAAGCCGGACGGCGTGCGCCGGGTCCTGGCGCTCGTCGGCGAAGGCCTGCCAGGGCACTTGCGCGAGACGGCGTACGCGCTTGCCGCCGAGGTCGCGGCGAGCGATCTCGCCGTCAAGGACGAGGAGATGGACTTCCTCGAGATGCTGGCGGACGAGCTGGGTCTCGACGACCTGATCTGCATGGCGCTGGAGCGGGGCGCCCGGGCCAGGCATCGCACGGTGTGAAGGGTCGGCAGCCCGTTGCGGCCTCATCGCGAGCGCCGCCCGGGTGAAGGAAAGCCCTCGCGCTGCCACCATGTGGGGGTTACAATGTAGCGCAAGTCGCCGGCGTCCGTCACGGCGGCACAAAGAGAACACGGGTATTGACGCCCAATTAGGGAGCAAACGATGAAGGCTATTTTCACCGCCCTTGTTGCCACGTGCGCGCTTCTCGCGCCTCTTTCTGCCGCCGAGGCGGCGAGCCTCACCTCCGGCAAGAAGCTCGAGGTCAAGGTCGATCCGGCCAAGGTCGACGCGGAAAAGAAGGCGCTATGGAGCCGCTTCGGCGGCTGGTGCGCCATCGCCGAGTGGCATCCCGCGGTCAAGTCGTGCGAGGAGGTCAAGGAGGGCGATGACGTCTACCGCAAGCTCACCCTGCAGGACGGTGGGATCATCAAGGAGAAGCTGCTCAACAAGGCGGGCGAGAGCTACCGCTACGCCATCGTCGAAAGCCCGCTGCCGGTGAAAAACTACGAGGCGCAGTTCTCCATCGTCCCCGATGACGACGACGAGGACGAGATCAACATCGTGTGGGCCGCTACCTACGACGCCGCCGACGGCAAGGACGACAAGGATGCGCGCAACACCATCGACGGCATCTTCAAGGACGGCATCGACAACATCGACAAGATGATCGGCAAGAAGGCCGACGATGACGACGACAAGGGCGCCGACAAGGATTGAGGCGCTTGCCCGACGTTTCTGCGGGGCCCGTGCCCAAGCACGGGCCCTTTTCATTTGGCAGGTACCAACCTTGCTGCAAAAGCACCGACGGCATCGGCGGCTGCCGCCAGGTTGCCGGCGCGGGTGAAGCCGCTGGCCCTGCGCGGCCCGAGGTCGTGATCCCCGTCCGGGGCCCAGTGAAACGCAATCGACGGCGCGAGCTTGTAGCTCTCGACCTCGGCGCGCGTGCCGAAGGGATCACGCTCACCCTGCACGATCAGGGTCGGGCAGCGCATTGTCTCCAAGTGTGCGGTGCGCAGCTTTGCTGGGGCGCCCGGCGGATGAAACGGGTAGCCGAGGCAGACGAGCCCGGCGATGCGGTGCTCGGCGAACAGCGGATCCGCGATGAGGCTGGCGACGCGCCCGCCCATGGACTTGCCGCCGATCAGCAGCGCTTGGTCGGGCGGCAGCGTCGCGGCAAGCGCAGCGACGGCCTCGGCGTAATCGTTGGCGAGGCGCTCGGCCTTCGGAGGCGGCCGGCGCTTGCCGCCCTCCCGCCGCGCCGCCATGTAGGGGAACTCGAAGCGGGAGACGCGCAAGCCGCGCTCGACCAGCAGCCGGGTCATTGTCTCCAGAAACGGGCTCGTCATCGGGGCGCCGGCTCCGTGCGCGAGCAACAGGTGCAGGCGTGCTGATTTGGCACCGGTGGTCAAGAATTCGGCCATAAAATCATCATTACGAAGCATTCGGCACAGTAATACTGCTGTGCAGATCGGCGCCTGCGGTTCTGCGAGAGGGGTCACTTTTTCAGCGAACAGCCGTACTATCGCACAACTGCCGTCAACAAAGGGGAGTTCGATGCGACACGCCCAATTCCTCGCCCTGCTTGCGGCCTCAACTCTGCTGACGCTTTGCGTCGTGCCGACAATCGCAGCTGAAAGGGGCACGAGCGCTTCGACCGCCGGCCACGAGCTGAAGGTCGCCGCCGCCACGTCCAAAAAGACCGCCGGCAGGAAGGCCAAAGGCAAGAAGACCGCGAAGAAGAAGGACAACTCCCCCGTCGCCAAATACTTATTCGGTGCGCAGAAGGTCGGCGCCCCGCTTGCTGCCCGCGCGGTAGGCTTTTACTCGAAAGGCTGTCTCGCGGGCGGCGTGCAAATGAACGCCGCGGGCCCCGCGTGGCAGGTCATGCGCCCGTCGCGCAACCGCGCCTGGGGGCACCCGAAGTTGATCGCGCTTCTGAAACGTCTCGCCAAAGAGGCAAAGGCGAATGACGGCTGGCCTGGCCTGCTCGTCGGCGATATTTCGCAGCCGCGCGGCGGCCCGATGTCGTCGGGCCATGCGAGCCACGAGGTCGGACTCGATGCCGACATCTGGTTGAACCCGATGCCCGATCACGTGCTCAGCTACCGCGAGCGCGAGGACATCTCCGCAAAGAGCATGCTCGACGCCACGAAGCTGAAAGTCGATCCCAAGATCTTCACCGACAAGCAGTTCAAGCTCATCAAGCGGGCGGCGTCCTATCCGGAGGTGGAGCGCATCTTCGTCAACCCGGCGATCAAGAAGGCGCTGTGCGAGCGGGCGGGCAAGAACCGCGGCTGGCTCGGCAAGGTGCGCCCGCTATGGGGCCACGACTACCACTTCCACATCCGCATCGGCTGCACCAACTCGGGCTGCGAGTCGCAGCCGCCCGTCCGCGGCGACGACGGCTGCGGCAAGGAGGTCGACCACTGGCTGAAGGAGATTGCGAAGTCGCTCAAGAAGCAGCCGCCCAAGCCCGGCGAGAAGGTCGCTGGCGCGAGCGATCAGCGCAGGATCACGATGAATCAGCTTCCGGCCGAGTGCAAGACGGTGCTCGATAGCCCCGGCTACATCGCGGCCGCTCCGGGGGCGAAGATCATTCCCATTCGGGACGCGGCGGCGCCGGCAGACCCGACAGACCAGTCTGTTCCCGTCCCGCAGCCGGCCCGAGCCGTGCTGCCGACCCCGCCGCCAATCCCCGTGCCTTCCCTGCGACCGTCGCCCTCAGCGGATGCAAGACGGCCGCAAGCCGCGGTGAAGAACTAGTCTCCACCGCGGAGCTCGTCTGTCTGTCGGCGGTGATTGCGTCGGCTACTTCGCCGCTACGCCAGGCTCCGCCTGCACGCCGGCCGGCATCGGGCACGACACGCCCGTGCCGCCGAGCCCGCAGTACCCGTGCGGGACCTTGGACAGGTACTGCTGGTGGTAGTCCTCGGCGAAGTAGAACTCGGGCGCAGCTAAGATCTCGGTGGTGATCTCTCCGAAGCCGCTCTTCGTCAGCATCTTCTGGTACTCGGCCTTCGAGGCTTCGGCCGCGGCGTGCTGGGCATCGCTGAACGTGTAGATGCCGGAGCGATATTGCGTGCCGACGTCGTTGCCCTGGCCCATTCCCTGCGTCGGGTCGTGGCTCTCCCAAAAGGTCTTGAGCAGCGTCTCGTAGCTGATGCGCTTGGGGTCGTAGACGACGAGGACCACCTCGTTGTGCCCGGTCAGGCCGCTGCATACCTCCTGATAGGTCGGGTTGGGGGTGAGCCCGCCGGCGTAGCCGACAGCCGTGATCCAGATGCCGGGGCCCAGGCTCCAGAACTTGCGCTCTGCGCCCCAGAAGCACCCCAGCCCGAACATGGCCTTCTCGCTCCCCTGCGGATAGGGGCCCTTGAGCGGGCGCGAGAAGATGTCGTGCTCGGCGGCGGTGGGGATGGGGTCGGGGCGCCCGGGAAGGGCCGCCTCGGGCGTGGGCATCTGCGACTTGTTCTTGCGAAAAAGCATGGCGATCACCGGGGCTTGGCAGGGCTTCCGGCCCTGATTTCTTTGATACCGATTTCGCTCCTGATATAGTGATTGTTACGAGACGGGAGCAGTCCCCGCGACCTTAGCAAGTCGTGATCGCGGGACGGGGTAAATCTCGAGGGAGCGTCACCCATGGCCGAAGCGATGGCAGCGGCAGGGCAGCAGGGCACCGGTTCTGCACCCAAGCCCGAGCGGACCGTCTATGAGGCGAGTGGCGGGCGCAAACTGGCGTTCTCCTTCATCTTCCTGCTTCTGCTTCCGTTCTTTGCGAGCCTGCCCGCCATGCTGTTCTGGCGCGTCTCGCAGGGCCACTGGCTCGGCACCTTCGGCCTTGTGGTGCTGGCGGTCGGATTTGCGTTCATCATGCTCCTGGTTGTGGTCGAGCTCATGCAGTCGCTGAGGTCGCGCGTGGAGCTCGGCGACACATCGGTGAAGATGACGCTGCCGTCGGGTCGCGGGCCGACGCCGTTGGTCCGCTACCGCACCAACGAGGTTCCCTACGATCAGATCAAGGCGGTGGAAACGCGGGGCGAGGTCTACGGCGGCTCGGCGATGCCCGTCCTGCTCAAGGGCGCGCGCCTCATCCTCAAGGACGACAGCGCCGTGAAGCTCGGCTACGTGAGCGAGGCCAACGCCGACCCCTGCTTCCCGTTCCCCGAGATCGCCCAGAAGATCGCCGCGCGCGCCGGCGTTCCGGTCGAGTACAAGGGCTGCGTGCGCCGCTCCGCCCAGAAGAAGTTCCTCGGGCTCAAGCGCACGCTCATCAATGAGGTGGAGGAGCCCGTCGGCGACTACGAGATGGTGGTGCTCAACAATCGCCACGAGCGCTGGGTCATGCGCCTGGTCTGGCTGCTTGCCGGGCTCGTCGTGCTGGGCATTGCCATGGACATCATCTTCCCGCCGAGCAGCGGATTGCCGCCGGCGCTGACGAGCCTCAAGAGCCTCGTCACCGGCACGCCGTCCTCCACTCCGGCCGCGAAGAAGCCGAAATAGCCGCCCGTAGCATTCTCAGTTGATGTGCAGCTTCATCTCCTCGCGGCGCCGGCCGAGGATGCCGCATGCCAGGGCGAGGAGGCCGAACAAGACCGGCGTCGGCAGGTTGAGCACGCTCATCACCACGCTGTCCCACACCCAGGGCGCCGTCGCATGCGCCACGGCGGTCTTCGTGGCGTCAAGCGTGGCGGGCGCCAGCAGGTGCCAATCGCCGCCCACGGTCGTCAGCTTGAAGGGGGCAGCGCCGTTGAGCGCAGGCGTGGCGTCGGCCACCAGCGCCACCAGGGCGACGAGCGCAAAAAGGCTGGTAAGAAAGCGCAGGACGGGCATAGACGCGTCGCTCCTTCTCATCTCGCGGGCCCCTTTGAGCTAGGGCCAATTGCGCTATTGCGCAAGGCGTTGGCTGGCGCCGCCCGCCTATCCGCCCACACCCAGGGCCTTGTGCAAGTCGCCGAGCACGGCGATGGCGTCCTGGCCGGCAAAGAGAAAGCCGTCGACGCCCGCGGCCCGCAGCGCTGCCTCCGCCTCGCCCGGCCGCCCCGCCATCAGCACGCGGGCCGCGCCTGCCGCCTTCAAGGCCTTGGCCGCCGCCTCGGCCTCTTTGGCGTAGATCGCGTCGGACGAGCACAGGCAGACGATCTTGGCCCCCGACGATTTGAAGGCAGCGGCAGCCGCAGCGGCGTCCGCATAGCCGTCGCTCGTCAGCCCCTCGATGCCGCCAGCCGCCAGGAAGTTCCACGCCCAGGTCGAGCGCGTGTTGTGCTCGACGATCTCGCCCAGGTTGGCGAGGAAGACGCAGCGGGCGGGCCCCGGTCTTGGCGAGATAGGCGTCGGCCGCATCGCGCAAGGCTTCGAACCGCTCGGCGAGGCGATGGGGCGCGAGCGGGCGCACCTCGGGCGCGCCGGGGAGCGGCGGCGGGGCAGGGTTGGGCGCAACCTTCACGCCATCCTCGCCCAGCAAGGGGAAGACGGAGACGCCGGTCAGCTGCAGGCGTCCGCTGGCGACGGCCTTGGCGCGGGCCTCGGCGACGCGTGCGATGTCGTCCTGCAGCGCGCCCGAGCCGAGCGCGCTCACGATGCCGCCTTTGCCCTCGATATCCTGGAACAGCGCCCAGGCCTTGGCGGCGAGCTCTGCTGTCAGCTGCTCGACGTACCAGGAGCCGCCGACCGGATCGACGACGCGCCCCAGTGCGCACTCCTCCTGCAGGACCAGCTGCGTGTTGCGGGCAATGCGGCGCGCAAAACGATCAGGCGCGCCGAGCGCCCAGGTGTAGGGCAGCACGGTGACGGCGTCGGCGCCGCCGAAGGCCGCGCCCGCACATGCCGCCGTGGTGCGCAGCATGTTGGTCCACGGATCGCGCTTGGCCATCATGCGCGCCGACGTCACGGCGGTGACGTGCATGGCCGCGGCCGAGGCGCCCGAGGCTTCCGCAATGCGCGCGATAAGCGTGCGGGCGGCGCGCAGCTTGGCAGCGGTGAGGAACAGATCGGTATCGACGGAGAGCGCGAAGGCGATGTTGGCCATCGCGTCGGCTGGTTTGATGCCGGCCGCCTCGAACACGCGCAGATAGGCGACGAGCGCGGCGGCGAGAAAGGCAAGCTCCTGCGCCTCGCTGGCGCCGGCCTCGTGCGGGACGGTGGCGTCGACGAGGACGGTCGTGAGGTGCCAGCCGCTCGCGCGGGCTTTGATCGCGAGCTTGACGGTGTCGGCGAGCGCCGTTTCGCGTGGGGCCCCGCACGCGCCGAGCCGGGCCAAGGTTCCGATGGGATCGACGTTGAGGTGCGAGGTGGCGGTGCCGGGCTCGGCCTTGAGCGTGGCAAGCGCCTCGAGAAAATGGCGCGCGCCAGCGAGGCCCTCGATGCCGCCGGCGAGTGCGACGGAGGCAAAGTCGAGATGCACGCCGGCGAGCGCCGCGGACATGTCTGCCGCGCTCGCAATCTTCACGCCGCCCTGTCCCGGCCCCGCGATCTGCAAGACGACGCCGCTTGAGCCGCCCTCCAGCTCCTCTAGGATCACGGCGTTGGCAGCCTTCGGATCTGGCTCGGTGACGCGCTGGGTGATCTCCCAGCCGAGCCCGTCGGCTCGCGTCGCCGTACCGCGCGTGAAGGGCGCCGCACCCGGAACGGCCGTTTCGGCGCCGGCCGGCGCATCGGCACGCGTGTAGAGCGGCGCTATGCGCAACCCGTCGATGGTGTGCGCAACGAGGCGCTTATCGAAATCGGCCCCTTTGAGGGCCTTCTCCACCAGCCCCCGCCACATGTCGTAGCTTGCTGGGGCAAAGCCGCCGGCGAGCTCGAGGGGCGCGCGCGTCTCGGTCATGTCTGCTGAGGTCCTCACGTCGTCGTTGCGCCTTGGCGCGGCGGATGTGGCCGCCCGCGTCCGGCGCGCCCCGTGCCTTTGCCGTCTCCATAGTCATAGTCGCTCGCGGCGCGGTTTCGCACGCCCAAATCGCGCCTTGCAGCGGTCCCGCGTCGCTTCAACGCGCCATGCATAGAGCTTCTGCGTTTCGCCTCTGGTGTTACCCCGGTCGGTCATGCAACTGATGTTTGCAAAGGGTTACCTCCCATGCCAAGAGGGCTGACGGCCAAGTGCACGAATCGCGCGCCCTTCGCGGTCGAACCCGGAGACGGTCATGAGCCAGTCGGTGATGCAAGACGGCAAGATCTTTCTCGGTAAGAGCGTCAAGCCCGAGTACCTCGATCTGAGCCTGGCGAACCGCCACGGGCTCATCACCGGCGCCACCGGCACCGGCAAGACGGTGACGCTGCAGGTTCTCGCCGAAGGCTTCTCGCGCGCCGGCGTCCCCGTTTTCGCCGCCGACATCAAGGGTGATCTGTCGGGCATCGCCGCCGTCGGCGAGCCCAAGGACTTCATCGTCAAGCGCGCCGCCCAGGTCGGCCTCGACAACTTCCAATACGCCGCCAGCCCGTGCGTGTTCTGGGACGTGTTCGGCGACACGGGGCATCCCATCCGCGCCACCGTCGCCGACATGGGCGCACTGCTCCTGTCGCGCATGCTGGAGCTCAACGACGTGCAGGAAGGCGTCTTGAACGTGGCCTTCCGCGTGGCCGCCGACGAGAAGCTGCCGCTGATCAACCTCGCCGACCTGCGCGCGATCGTGAACAACGTCGCCGAGCGCTCCAAGGAGCTCACCACCAAGTACGGCAACGTGGCCACGAGCTCGGTCGGCGCCATCCAGCGCCGCCTGCTGGTGCTCGAGGAGCAAGGCGCTGACAAATTCTTCGGCGAGCCGGCGCTCGATATCTGGGATTTCATCCGCCTCGCGCCCGACGGACGCGGGATCGTCAACATTCTCACCGCCGACAAGCTCATGGAGAAGCCGCGGCTCTATGCGACGTTCCTTTTGTGGATGCTGACGAAGCTGTGGCAGACGCTGCCCGAGGTCGGCGATCAGCCCAAGCCCAAGCTCGTGTTCTTCTTCGACGAGGCGCATCTGTTGTTCGACGATGCGCCTGGTGCACTGATGGAGCGCATCGAGCAGATCGCGCGCCTCGTGCGCTCGAAAGGCATCGGCGTCTACTTCGTCACGCAGAATCCGCTCGATGTTCCGAACTCGGTTTCCGCTCAGCTCGGCAACCGCGTGCAGCACGCCTTGCGCGCCTACACGCCGCAAGAGCAGCGCGCCGTCAAGGCCGCCGCCACCACCTTCCGCCCCAACCCTGAGATCGACACCGAGCGCGCCATCCTGGAGCTCAAGGTGGGCGAGGCGCTGGTCTCCATGCTGGAGAACAAGGGCGAGCCCGAGATCGTCCAACGCACGCTGATCCGGCCACCGCAAGGGCGCATCGGCCCGCTCACGGAGGCGGAGCGGCGCAGCCTGATCGCGGCAAGCCCGTTCTACGGCAAATACGAGCAGGCGCAGGACCGCGACAGCGCCAGCGAGATGCTGGGCCGTCGCGCCGCGGAGGCGCCCAAGGCAGCCGACGGCTCGGGCGGAGGTTGGCTCGACAGCGTGTTCGGCAGCTCGAGGGGCCCGACCGGGCGCCGCCGCCAGAGCACGGGCGAGATGGTTGCGCGCGAGCTGCAGCGCTCGTTTGCGCGTACCGCCGCCTCCGTGATCCGGAGCATCATCGTGAAGTCGATCCGGGGGCGGTAGCGCGAGTTGACGTAGCGCAAGACCGAGCCGTCGCGCTGCGCTATGCTGCCTCCTCTTGGGGGAAGCGCAAAAAGAGCTACCGATGAGCAAACTCGCCAAAGCCGCGGCAGCGCTCGCGCTGAGCATCGCCGTTCTCTCCGCTCCGGCAATGAGCGCGGATGAGGCCGACACCGCCACGGATACGACCGCCACCGATACGACTGGCACCGATACAACCGCCACGGATACGACGACGGATGCGGACTTGGTTGCCAAGGGCCGCGCCATCCTCGAGTCCAATTGCGCGCGCTGCCATGCGATCGGCATGGACGACACGAGTCACCACGAGGAGGCGCCCCCGTTCCGCGTGGTCGTCACCCGCTATCCGCCCGAGGATCTGGCCGAGGCGCTGGCCGAGGGCATCGT
Source organism: uncultured Alphaproteobacteria bacterium (assembly GCA_963728165.1). Lineage (GTDB taxonomy): Bacteria > Pseudomonadota > Alphaproteobacteria > Rhizobiales > Hyphomicrobiaceae > Hyphomicrobium_A. The sequence continues at coordinate 454,901 of CAVSIY010000007.1, forward strand.
GTCGGGCCATCCCGACATGCCCGAGTTCGTGTTCCAGCCGCCGGAGATCGAGGCGATCCTCGCCTATCTCGGCACGCTGACGCCCACTCCGGAGGCGGCGCCCGAGGAGGACAAGGGGGCAGCGCCTGAAGAGGAGCCCAAGAAGGGCAAGGAATGAGGCCCGCGCTGCGGCTTTCGCAGAATACGCAAACGGCGCCCTGCGATGAGCGGGCGCCGTTCGTCGTTTCTCAAGATGTCGGGTTGCGGCCGATCAGCCGGCCAGCTGCTCGACGTGCTCCCAGTTGATGAGGTTGTCGAACCAGGCCTCGAGGTACTTCGGGCGCGCGTTGCGGTAGTCGATGTAGTAGCTGTGCTCCCACACGTCGCAGCCGAGGATCGGCGTGGCGCCGTGCATCAGCGGGTTCTCGCCGTTGGGCGTCTTCATCACAGCGAGCTTGCCGTCCTTGAGGACGAGCCAGGCCCAGCCGGAGCCGAACTGCGTCTTGCCGGCCTCGATGAAATCGGCGCGGATCTTGTCGTAGCCGCCCGCGTCGGCGACGAGCTTCTCAACCTTGCCCGGCATCTTCTTGCCGCCGCCGCCCTTCTTCATCCATTGCCAGAAATGGGTGTGATTGAAGTGCTGGCCGACGTTGTTGACGATCGGCTGGTTCTTGTCGGCGAAGGCTTCCTTGCAGATTTCCTCGATGCTCTTGCCCTCGTACTTGGTGCCGGGGACGAGCTTGTTGGCCATGTCCACGTAGGCCTGGTGGTGCTTGTCGTGGTGATACTCGAGGGTCTCCTTGGACATGAAGGGCCCGAGCGCGTCGTAGGCGTAGGGGAGCGGGGGAAGCGAAAAAGCCATGGTCTAGGGCCTCCGAAATGGGCGTTCAGCTGATGCCAATGGGTGTGCGGAGGCGCGACCGTACCGGCTCGCTGCCCTGAAATCAAACGTACGTTAGAGGATTACGGTTCCGCCTCGATGCCCGGCGGACGCCGATCGCAGACGGAGTAAGGAGCGCAGCGACCCTGAGCGCTGCGCCCCTTTGGATCACTCCGGGGAAGATAGGTTTTCAGGGTGATTGAAGCCTAGCCGCGGCCAAATGAATGGCATCTGAACGGCTCATTCATCGCCGGTCCGGGCGGCGCCGGCGGTCAAATGTGACTAGCGGCATTCCCACTTGCAACATTTGCAATAAAGAACATCGCACGAAAGCATATGTGTGGTGTGAGTGTTAGCCAGCATGTTTCCGGGGTTGGCGGTAAGTGCCGTTCAATGCGCGTTTTGGTTGCATCGCGCCCGGTTATCGCCACCCAAACGAATGGGCAATCTTTTTATGATGTGCTTGACAAATCGCAGGCAAAAAGCAATTCAACCCATGATGAAAAACAAGAATGGCAGACAGCCAATATCGCGCGCAAAGAGGAAGGGAAGTTGGATGGCCACCGTCAACGTCGACAAGATGTCGCTGAAAGACCTGATCGAGCTGGAAGCGAAAGTGCAAAAGGCGATTGGCGCCGCCCGGGATCGCGAGCGCGCCGAGGTAAAGCAGGCAATGGCTGCCCTGGCTGAAAAGCGGGGCTTTTCTGTTTCTGAATTGTTCGGTGGTCGCGGCCGCGGCAAGGGAAGCGCCGCCAAATACGTGAATCCTGACAATCGTGCCGAGACTTGGACGGGGCGCGGACGCAAGCCGAATTGGCTGGTGGCCAAGCTCAAGAAGGGTGCCAATATGGCCGACTTCGCTATTTGACGACGGGGGCGCGGGCGCCCATCAATGGCCCGGGAAAAGCACTCTGCATTTCCGTATCAGGGGCCGCACCACTTCGCTGGTGCGGCCCCGCGCGTTTGTGGAAGGCGGCCTTGCGCCTCGTGACAGCGGAAGGTTTTCAATCTCGCCCCGCGCCGAGCAAACGCCCATCGCCAAAAACCGGCGCAGTTTCGCACCGGAAGCGGGGATGAGGGACGATCGAATTGCGTCGATCTGTCCCGGTGCAGGTGCGCTCAACGTCTTGGAGCAAGCTGGAAAATACGCCGCGCCTGGCCGCTCCCGCACAAGTCTGCGCGCGCCCGCCCTGCGCCATCTGCACGCGCGCTGCCGGCGATTGTCGAGCGCGCTCTTGCAGGGCTCTGCCTCCCTTTCGGGCATCTCGAGGGAGGGGCGACGCCGCCTCGTCTGAGCCCCGGCCGCATGAGCGGCGAGATCGAAGCGCGCCACGAAAGGTGCCAGGAAAGGTGTTGGCTCGCCCGCACGCCTCCCGGTCTGTGCGGGGCAGCAGGTAAGCCTAAATTAAGAGCTGGCTACCGATAGTCGCGCCGCTTCGGGGCCGGCCGCAGGCTGGCACTCGCACCTTGACAGTGCTAACAGGCCGGAGCATATACCTCGCGCGGGGTGCCGGGCGGCCAGATCAGGCCCAAGCAGCCGGCCCCGTCATGGACGACCTTGCGGGAGCACCCGCGAGGCGCCGATTCCAACGCCCATACGCCAATAATCATGAGGGTGATCAGATGAAGTTCCGTCCTCTTCACGATCGTGTCGTCGTTCGCCGCGTCGAGGAAGACACCAAGACCAGCGGCGGCATCATCATTCCGGACACGGTCAAGGAGAAGCCCATGCAGGGCGAGGTGATCGCCGTGGGCCCGGGTGCGCGCGACGAGAGCGGCAAGGTCGTGCCCCTCGACGTCAAGGTCGGCGACCGGGTGCTGTTCGGCAAGTGGAGCGGCACCGAGGTCAAGATCGATGGGCAGGAGCTGCTCATCATGAAGGAAAGCGACATCTTCGGAGTGGTCGAAGGCAAGGCCAACGTCCGCGCCGCGGCCTGATGCGGCTTTTCGCACCAGCATATCCGCCCAATCGATAGGAGCTGCTTCACATGTCTTCCAAAGAGGTCAAGTTTGGCCAGGACGCGCGCGAGAAGATGCTGCGCGGCGTCGACATTCTCGCCAACGCAGTCAAGGTGACGCTGGGCCCCAAAGGCCGCAACGTCGTCATCGAGAAATCGTTCGGCGCGCCCCGCATCACCAAGGACGGCGTCACCGTCGCCAAGGAGATCGAGCTTGAGGACAAGTTCGAGAACATGGGTGCGCAGATGGTGCGCGAGGTCGCATCCAAGACCTCCGACATCGCCGGCGACGGCACCACCACGGCCACGGTGCTGGCCCAGGCCATCGTCAAGGAAGGCGCCAAGTCGGTCGCGGCCGGCGCCAACCCCATGGACCTGAAGCGCGGCATCGACCTCGCCGTCAATGCGATCGTCGAGGAGCTGAAGGGCAAGGCCCAGAAGATCAAGTCGAACGACGAGATCGCCCAGGTCGGCACCATCTCGGCCAACGGCGACACCGAGATCGGCGCCAAGATCGCCGAGGCCATGAAGAAGGTCGGCAACGAGGGCGTGATCACGGTCGAGGAGTCAAAGAGCCTCGAGACCGAGCTCGACGTGGTCGAGGGCATGCAGTTCGACCGCGGCTATCTCTCGCCCTACTTCATCACCAACGCCGACAAGATGATCGCCGAGCTGGAGAGCCCCTACATCCTCATCCACGAGAAGAAGCTTTCCGGCCTGCAGGCGATGCTGCCCGTGCTGGAAGCCGTGGTGCAGGCGGGCAAGCCGCTCCTCATCATTGCCGAGGATGTCGAGGGTGAGGCGCTGGCGACGCTCGTCGTCAACAAGCTGCGCGGCGGCTTGAAGGTCGCCGCCGTCAAAGCGCCGGGCTTCGGCGATCGGCGCAAGGCCATGCTGGAGGACATCGCGGTGCTCACCGGCGGCACGGTGGTCAGCGAGGACCTCGGCATCAAGCTCGAGAACGTGACGCTGCAGATGCTGGGCAGCGCCAAGAGGGTCACGATCGACAAGGAGAACACCACGCTCGTCGACGGCGCCGGCAAGAAGGCCGACATCGAGGCGCGCGTGAAGCAGATCAAGGCGCAGATCGAGGAGACCACCTCCGACTACGACCGTGAGAAGCTGCAGGAGCGTTTGGCCAAGCTCGCCGGCGGTGTTGCCGTCCTCAAGGTCGGCGGCGCCACCGAGGTCGAGGTGAAGGAGCGCAAGGACCGCGTCGACGACGCGCTGCACGCAACGCGCGCGGCCGTCGAGGAGGGCATCGTGCCCGGCGGCGGCGTGGCGCTCTTGCGGGCCATCAAGGCGCTCGATGCGCTTAACGTCGAAAACGACGATCAGAAGGTCGGCATCAACATCGTCAAGAAGGCGCTGCAGGCCCCGGCCCGCCAGATCTTTACCAACGCCGGTGAGGATGGCTCGGTGATCGTCGGCAAGATCCTGGAGAACGCCAAGTACAACTTCGGCTACAACGCCCAGACGCACGCCTACGGTGATCTCGTCGCCGAAGGCGTCATCGACCCGGCCAAGGTCGTGCGCTGCGCGCTGCAGGACGCCGCCTCCGTTGCCGGACTCTTAATCACCACCGAAGCGATGGTGGCGGAGCTGCCCAAGAAGGAGCACGCCCACCCCCCGATGCCCGGCGGCGGCATGGGTGGCATGGACTTCTAAGTCCTTCGCTGTGGACGAACGCAAAAAGCCCCGGTTTTCGCCGGGGCTTTTTTTGTGATTCTGGGCTTATTTGTACCCGAGTGTGGCGCGTGCGCCCCAGGGCAATGGCCCGGACTTGACGGTGGGGCGCGAAGCTTGCCCTATGCCACCTCTCATTAATGCGTCGTGATTGGCCTAGTCGCGGCCATTTTCTCCATCTAGCTAGACAGGTGCTTTTGGAGACTGAGGGATGACCACATTGAAGGCTGCCTGCACGCGGGTCGGCTTGCTACCGGCCGCGGCGGCGTTGCTGTTGATCGGTTCGCTCTGCGCGAGCGCCGAAGAGTCGCACGCCACCGGCACGACCGCAGCGACCGATCAGAAATCGGGCACCGCCAGCGACGCAACCGCAGCCGCGACGAAGCCGGGCGACAGTCCTGCCGCGGCGGCGAAGGCTGCGGACGCAAGTCCCGCAGACAAGGCCGCCACCGCCGAGAAGAAGGCGGGCGATAGTTCCGCCGAGGCCGCGAAGACGCCAGAGCCTGACGCCGGCAAGAGCGCGGCCGCGGAAGTCCCCGGCACCGACAAGAAGCCGGATGGCGCCGCGGACACCGCCGCAGCACACCCGGCCAATGCCGACACCGCTGCGAAGGGAAGCGTTCCCGAGCCGCAGCTGCCGTCCAGCGCTACGGCTAAAGCCGACACGGCGAGCGATAAGGGCGAGACGGAAAAGAAAGCTGACGCTCCTCCCGTCAAGGACGCGCCGAGCACCACCGCTGCGCTTCCCGATGCAGCTGCAGCCGCTCCGAGCGTCGGCGTGTCCGACCAGGCGCTGCCGCCGGCCGACGCGATCGTCGCCACCGTTCGCCAGATGATCCCCGACGTCGCCAAAGGCTCGAACGCCGACGACGTCGCCGCACTCGCGGCCTTCTATGAGGAGCTGAACGGTCCGGCGATCTGGGTCTCCACAAACGGGCTCACCGACAAAGGCAAGGCCGTCGTCAAGGAGATCGGCAAGGCCGATGACTGGGGGCTCAGGGCCGCCGACTTCGATGTGCCGCAGATCGGGCCAGCGCCCCTGTCATCGGACGACGCGGCAAAGGCCGAGATCAAGATCGCGCAGGCGGTTCTCAAGTACGCTCGCTATGCGCGCGGCGGCCGCATCAACCCGTCCAGCATTTCCGCGCTCATTGACGTGGACCCGCCGCTGCTCGCACCCAAGACCGTCTTGAACGACATTTCGGTCCGGGAGCAGCCGGACGCTTATCTGCGCGGGCTGCAACCCAAGCACGAGCAGTTCGAGCGCTTGCGCCAGGTGCTCCTGAAGCTGCGCGGCTCGGATGCAAAGGAAGAGGAGCCCGCGGAAGAGGATCCCGCACTCAGCGTCAAGCTGCCTCCTGGCCGCCTCCTCAGAGGCGGCGTGGAGGACCCGCAGGTGGCGCTGCTGCGCCAGCGGCTCAAGGTTCCGGCCGACGACAAGACGAAGGAGAACGTCTACGACGACAAGTTGCAGGCGGCCGTGCGCGAGTTCCAGCGTTCCAAGGGGCTGCGCCAGGATGCCCTCATCGGCAACAACACGCGCGCCGTCCTCAATGGGCAGCCCAAGCCCGTGGCACCGACCGGCGACGCCCAGATCGAGCGCATCCTCATCAACATGGAGCGCTGGCGCTGGGAGCCCGAGGACCTGGGCGAGTTCTACGTGTGGGACAACGTGCCGGAGGCGCTTACGCGCATCATAAAGGACGGCAAGGTCATCCACACCGACAAGATCATCGTCGGGCAGCCGTCCTGGCCGACGCCGGTCTTCTCCGCCGACATGAAGTTCGTCGTCTTCCATCCGAGCTGGGGCGTGCCTGACGGCATCAAGGCCAAGGAGTTGGCGCCGCTTCTGCGCAAGAGCTCGGGTGGTGCTGGTCTCTTCGGCATCTTCGGCGGCGGCTACTCGGCCCAGGCCGTGCTCGATGCCTACCAGCTCAAGGCCTACTACAACGGGCGCCAGGTCGATCCCAATCAGGTGGATTGGAGCAGCGCCAATATCGCCGCCTACAGCTTCCAGCAGCCGCCGGGACCCAAGAACGTTCTGGGCGACGTCAAGTTCTTGTTCCCCAACAAGCACGACGTCTACATGCACGACACGCCAGAGCGCAACTTGTTCTCCAGATCACCGCGCAATTTTAGCCATGGCTGCATGCGCATCCAGGATCCGCACCGATTTGCCGAGATCATCCTGGCCCAGGACAAGGGATGGTCGGCCGATAAGGTGCGCGGTATGTTCAACGGCTACAGCAACCAGGTGGCGCTCGATAAGCATATCCCGGTGCACGTGACGTATTTCACGGCCCGTGTCGACGACAACGGCAAGTTGCTCACGTTCCCGGACTTCTACGGTCTCGACGGTCGCACGGCCGCCGCACTCACCGGGCGCAACGTGCGCTTCCAGCAACCGGCCTACGGAGACGACGATACTGTCGCGTCCTCCGCCGATCCCGCGGCGCCTTTCTCGTCTAACTCGTCCAATCAGTCACGCCGGCAGTCCCGCAAGAAGCAGCAGGGGCCGCCGACGCTCGCGGACGCAATCTCGGACATGTTCTCGCCCTGAGCCGGGGTTTCTGGCGCTTCAGCCGCGGACGAGCTCTTTGAGCTTGTCCGCGATTTGCTTGGGGTCGGTGGGGTAGCCTTCCCCGATCCACCACGTCTCGAACGCAGCCATCACGCGTCCGACCTCCGCCCCCGGCTTCACGCCGAGTGCCAGGATATCGGCGCCGCGTACGGGCAGCTTCGGCGCCTGCCAGCGTTCGGTGAGGCGAACGCGCTCGGCGCGCGGACCAAAATCGGCGGCGTCGCCCGATCGCACCCAATCCATCAGCGCGCCGTCCACGTAGGCTTGCGGGCCATGGGTGTAAATGAAGGCCCGCGCCTCGGGCTCGGCGGCCTCGGGATCGAAGGCACGGTGCTTGACGCTCGCGTGCGCAAGCCGCGCCGTCTCGGCCGCCGACAGGCGCAGCCGCCGCTGCAGGGCCGCTGAGTCTCTGCGAGCCATCGAGCGCGAGCGCAGCGAGGCGCAGAACCGGGTCGGGTGGACGCCCGAGCGCGGCTTCGACTGCCGTAAGCCGTTCAAGCTGCTCCAGCGTCGCCGGCGGTGCCGAGCACCGGTTCGAGCAGGGTCGCTTCGCGCATGGCGCGCACGGCCTCGACCGCCCCCGGGGCCGCCAGCAACAGCAAGAGCTCGGCGCGGATACGCTCGCCGGAGAGTCCGGCAAGGCCGGCCTTCTCCGCGATCGCGGCGGCGAGCCCCTCGGGGTCGGGCGCAGCTCCGTTGCCGTACTGGGCGAGGAAGCGGAAGAAGCGCAGCGTGCGCAAGTAGTCCTCGCGGATGCGCGCGCGCGCGTCGCCGATGAAGCGCACGCGCCGCGCCGAGAGGTCGTCGTAGCCGCCGAGCGGGTCGTGCACGACGCCGTCGGCGCTGCAATAGAGCGCGTTCATGGTGAAGTCGCGCCGCCGCGCGTCCTCCGCCCAGTCCGTCGTGAAGGTGACCCGCGCGTGGCGGCCGAAGGTCTCGATGTCGCGCCTCAGCGTGGTGACCTCGTAGGGCACGTGTTGGGCCACGACGGTCACCGTACCGTGCTCGAACCCCGTGGGCACGGAATGAAGCCCGGCCTCGGCGGCAAGGCGCATGACGTCGGCCGGCAATGCCGTCGTGGCGATGTCGACGTCCTTGACCGGCGTGCCCATCAGCGTGTTGCGCACCGCACCGCCCACCGCGCGCGCCTCGGCGCCTTTGGCGGTGAGAGCTGCGAACACCGCAACCGTCGCCGGGCGCCGCAGCCATTCGGCTTGCCTCAGATCGGGAAGCTGCCCGCTCTTCTTCGCGCGCACCATGCTCGTCCCCGTGGCTAGTCGACGTGACCGGGCTCGATGCGGCCATCTTTGAGGATGGGCGGCGTGTAGATCTGCCCGGGCCTGCCGCCCGATTCCGACCCGAACGCCACCAAGGTCACCAGCAAGACCAGCGCGCCGGCTACGAACAGCCACATGAGCGGCGCGTCGCTGAGCACGCTGGCGGTGCCGGGCTTCTCGTCGCGGGTCATGTAGACATAGGCGACGTAGACGATGGTCGGCAGCAGGAAGAGCAGAACGTTCTCGGCGACGATGCGGATCATGCGGAAAGAAGCCTCTCATGCAGGTTCTTCATGATACCAGCGGTGGCGCCCCAAATGTACCTGTGTTCGAACGGCATGGCGTAGTAGCGGCGCTCCGCTCCCCGCCACGGGCGCACGTGGGTCTTGTGATTGCGCGCATCCATGAGGAAGGCGAGCGGAACCTCGAAGGCGTCGGCGACCTCGTTGGGATCGAGCGTCAGCTCGAAGCCCTCGCGCACGATGGCCACCACGGGAGCGATGCGGTAGCCGGTTCCCGTGCGGTAGGCATCGAGAAAGCCCAAGGGCTCGACGAAGCTGGGGTTGAGCCCGATCTCCTCTTGCGCCTCGCGCAGCGCCGTGGCGATCGCGTCGCCATCGCGCTCCTCCATCTTGCCGCCGGGAAACGAGATCTGTCCGGCGTGGCTCGGCAGGTGGACGCTGCGCTGGGTGAAGAGCACGGTAAGGTTTGGGCGGGCGACGATGGGCACCAGAACGGCGGCCGCGCGCGGCGGAGGATGCTGCACCAACTCGGGCACGAGCTCCGGGTTCAAATCGAAATCGCTGGGCCCCGTCGCGCCTCGCCAATCGGCGCGCCCCGATTCGCTGCTAGACCACGGGCCCCCCGGCGGCTCCTTGTGCAGCGCCCGGGCGGCGAGCGCCCGAAATCGGGCCTCCGAGAAGGTCGAGGCAAGCGTTGCGCGTGCGTCCTGCATGGCGGCGAGCATACCACCGTCGTTTGTGCTAGGGATCAATGAAGCTGGCCGCCAAGCGTCGGCACACGCCAATCACGATACCGTCAAACTCTGACGCGAGCCTTGCGAGATTCGCGGCTTTGCCAGGAGGACGTAATTGACCTTCCCGCTGTCGCGCCCGCTGTTGGGGGCCCTTGTCTGCCTGGCGCTGCTGCTGCCGGCGCCGAGGGTGATGGCGTCGGAGGCGGCCTTCGTGGCGGGCCTGAGCCCTGCCCAGGCGCAGGAGTTCACGGCGTGGCGCAAGGCACAGACCCATTTCGAGCGCCGGCTCGACGTCTACTGGCACGAAGTCGAGAAAAAGCGCCAGCAGCGCCGCCCCAAACGCGGAAGCGGGCGGCTTTTCGAACCAGACGACTATGTCTGGACCTTCCCGCCCGAGTACAAGGGCCCGCAGCTGAGCGCGGATCTGGAGCAGCGCTGGAAGCGCTTTGAGGCCGCGCAGGAGAGGGCTCACCCCGAGAAGGCGAAGCGCGCGCAGCCGGGGATCGACGACTTTCTCGCCGCTGCCAAGACCTACTACGGATTCGTGCCGAAGCGGGTGCCCGAGGCCGAGTTCAAGCGGCGCTACGCCAAAGAGGCGCTCGCGCTCGGCCTCACCAAGGATCAGGTCGTGCGCGTCTACGCGCTGGAAACGGGCGGCAACGGCACCGCCGACATGCAGGCGGGCGTCCACCCCATCAGCAAGAAAGGCCGGCCGATCTCCTCGGCGCTCGGCTACGCCCAGCTGTTGCACGCCAACACGGTGGGCGAGCTCGTGACTCACGGCGACACGTTCATCGCGCGCTTGCGCAGGATGGCCGCGGCGACGCGCGATCCGGCGCGTGCGCGCGAGCTCAAGGACAAGATCGCCGCGCTCGAGCGCATGCTGCGGTCGGCGCGCTCGGTGCCCAACGACTGGTACCGTCACGTCGCTTTCGCACAGACGCCGCGCGGCTACGGCATCCACGCGATCAACCTCGACGGCGACATCGGCCCTTGGCTGCAGTCGGAGAAGCTGAAGGGGCTCAAGCAGTTTGCCGCGCGCAAGGGCGTGACCAACCTCTCCGGCGAGGAGATCGAGCTCATGAACCTGTCGGGCCCGGCAACCGGGCTGGAGATGATGCAGCCGGCGGGGCTCACGGCACCCACGCCCAACTTCTTTTCGCGGCGCGCCTACTACGTCAACAAGATGGTGACGGGCAAGACGTCGGCGGAGCTGTTGGCCGAGTTCACACGGCGCATGGACACCAGCTCCAAGCAGCCCGGCGCCATCGAGTTCGCGCAGGCCTTCGATCAGGTGCGCGAGAAGCTCCCCTGGCGGTGAGCGACCTCACGGCCACTTAACGACGGGCGGCATCGAGGAGAGGATGGAGTCGACGTTGCCGCCGGTCTTGAGGCCGAACACGGTGCCGCGGTCATAGAGCAGGTTGAACTCCACGTAGCGTCCGCGGCGCTGAAGCTGCTCCTCGCGGTCGGCCTCGCTCCACGGCAGCTGGAAGTTGCCGCGCACCAGCATGGGATAGACGCGCAGGAAGGCGCGGCCGACGTCTTGGGTAAAGGCGAAGCCGGCGTCCCACCCTCCTGCCGCCTCGGGCGGCGTCAGGTAGTCGTAGAAGATGCCGCCGATCCCGCGCATCTCCTTGCGGTGGGGCAGGTAGAAGTACTCGTCGCACCATGTCTTGAAATGCGCGTAGTCGGCGATCGCGTGCGGCTCGCAGGCACCAAACATGGCGGCATGAAAGGCGAGCGTGTCGGTGTCCTCTTGGCGGCGCCGGCGCTCCAGCACCGGCGTCAGGTCGGCGCCGCCGCCGAACCACCACTTGGAGGTGACGACCATGCGCGTGTTCATGTGCACGGCCGGCACGTTGGGGTTCTGCGGGTGGGCGATGAGCGAGATGCCCGAGGCCCAGAACTGCGGCTGCTCCTCGGCGCCGGGGATCTGCGTGCGGAACTCCGGGGCAAACTCGCCATAGACGGTCGAGGTGTGCACGCCGACCTTCTCGAAGACCCGTCCCGTCATCAGGCTCATGACGCCCCCGCCGCCGGGGGCCCCCGAATGATCGGTGCGCTCCCAAGGGGAGCGTTTGAAGCGTCCCGGCGCCTGCTCGGACAGCGGCGCGCCCTGTGGCAGCCCGTCCTCGAGCGCCTCGAAGGCTTGGCAAATCTGGTCGCGCAACTCCTCGAACCAGGCTTGCGCGGCTTGCTTGTGGGCGGCGAGCTCGGGCGGGTCGCCGACGGGCTGTTGCAGCTCTGTCATTCTTGGCCTCGCCCCTTTTGTTGGCGCAATTCCCCCTATATATCCAGGGCGGCGATGTCTAGGGAGGCACGCCGCCGCCCCCAAGACCCAATTCTATTCGCGCTGGCGCAGCGCTGACGGACCTTGCCGCCCGTTGCGCCTTTTGCGTCGCTGATCCTTTGTGGATCTGGAGCCCCACTATGATAGCCCGCATCTTCCGCTGGCTCGAGACGCGCAGAGACTCGTTCCCGGCGGAGACGCCGGGGATGCCGCCGACGACGTTCTGGGCCTTCGTCCTCCACTATACCAAGCCGTTCTGGCCGCTCATCATCGCGTCCTCGCTGCTGGCGGCGGCGGTGGCGCTGATCGAGGTGTCGCTGTTCGGCTTCCTCGGCAGGCTCGTCGACTGGCTGTCCAAGGCCGACCGCACCACCTTCTGGTCGGATCATGCCGCCTTTCTGATCGGCATGACGCTGGTGGTGGTCGTGGTGCTGCCGATCCTCAAGTTCTTCTACGAGGCGGTGATCCACCAGGGCATCCTCGGCAACTTCACCATGCGCACGCGCTGGCAGGCGCACCGCTACGTGCTGCGCCAGTCCATGGAGTTCTTCCAGAACGACTACGCCGGCCGCGTCGCCGCCAAGGTGATGCAGACGTCGATGGCTGTGCGCGAGGTGGTCATGAAGATCGCCGAGGTGCTGCTCTACGTGGCGATCTACTTCACCGGCGCCGTCATTCTCTTTGCCTCGAGCGATCTGCGCCTCTCCGCGCCGCTTCTCCTGTGGCTCGTCGGCTACCTCGGTGCCATGTACTACTTCGTGCCCCGACTTGCCGCCGTCTCGGGCGAGCAAGCGGATGCCCGCTCCCTTATGACCGGGCGCGTCGTCGACACCTATACCAACATCTCCACCGTCAAGATGTTCGCGCACGCCGAGCGCGAGGATGCCTATGCGCAAGCCAGCATGGGGGTGTTCCTCGATACCGTGCACCGCCAGTTGCGGCTCGTCACGCTGCTGACGATCGCCTTGAACATCCTCAACGCGTTTCTGTTGTTCTCGGTGGCTGCCACCTCGATCTGGCTGTGGACGATCAGTGCGGTGGAGACGGGCGCCATCGCCTTCTCCGTCGGCCTCGTCATGCGCCTGCAGGGCATGTCGCACTGGATCATGTGGGAGGTGGCGGGCCTGTTCGAGAACGTCGGCGTGGTGCAGGACGGGCTGGAGACGATCGCGCGCGAGCGCACGGTGGTCGATGCCCCCGACGCCAAGCCACTCGTCGTGACGAAGGGCGAGATCCGCTTCGAGCACATCCGCTTCAACTACGGCCGCGACATGGAGACGGGGCGCGGCAGCGTCATCGAGGACCTGACGCTCACCATTGCGCCGGGCGAGAAGGTGGGGCTTGTCGGCCGCTCGGGCGCGGGCAAGTCGACGCTCGTCAGCCTGCTGCTGCGCTTCTACGACCTCGATGGCGGCCGCATCCTCGATCGACGGCCAGGACATCGCCCACGTCGCGCAGGACAGCCTGCGCGCCGATATCGGCATGGTCACGCAGGACACCTCGCTGCTGCATCGGACCGTCATGGACAACATCCTCTACGGGCGCCCGCACGCCGGCGAGGCCGAGGCGTTTGCCGCTGCCAAAAAGGCGGCGGCCCACGACTTCATTCTGGGGCTAGAGGACTACAAGGGCCGCAGGGGCTACGAGGCCCATGTGGGCGAGCGCGGCGTCAAGCTGTCGGGCGGCCAGCGCCAGCGGATCGCCATCGCCCGCGTGCTCCTGAAGGACGCGCCGATCCTGGTCCTCGACGAGGCGACGAGCGCGCTCGATTCGGAGGTCGAGGCCGCGATTCAGGAGCAGCTCGTCAACCTGATGAGCGGCAAGACCGTCATCGCCATCGCCCACCGCCTGTCGACGATCGCCGCCATGGATCGTCTGGTCATCATGGACGAGGGGCGCATCGTCGAGCAGGGCAACCACGGCGAGCTGCTGCGCCGGCGCGGCCTTTATGCCGAGCTCTGGACCCGGCAGTCGGGCGGCTTTCTTGCCCAAGACGCCGCCGAGTGAGGGGACAGGTCCCCCGATGATCTGCAACCTTTGGCTCAGCTAGCGTGAGAGGCGCGATGAGCGCTGCTGGGTAAACGACGGCGCCACAGCCCTTTTTGCCTGATGCCCGTCACGCGCCGTGCGCCAAATTGCCTCCGCTTTTGTGGTCTGCGAGGCTTGAGAGCAGCTTAGAACAATGTCAAAAAACCGCATGGCTATTCTACCGCAGTTATAGGCCTATCGCGGCGGAGCCGGCTTCCGGCGCGAGGGCTCGAATTTGGGCCAGAAGCGTTGGCAGGTGGGGTTGGGCGCCAGTGGGGACTTAAGTGCGGCGCGTCTTCTAATCTTGCGATTCTCAAAGCGGAGGCACTCGTGGCAACTGACGCCGAAGAACCGGACCGCAGGGACTTCTTGATCCTTGCAGGTGGCGCCTTCGCTGCGGTCGGCGGCGCCATTTCGCTGTGGCCATTCATCGCTCAGATGAACCCCGATGCCGGAGCGCAGGCGCTCGCCTCGATCGAGGTCGACATCTCGCCCATCAAGGAAGGCCAGGCGATCACCGTGCTGTGGCGCGGCAAGCCCGTGTTCATCCGTCATCGCACGGCCAAGGAGATCGAGGAGGGCAAGGCGGTCGACGTGACGACGCTGCGCGACGAGTACGCGCGCAACGAGGGCCTGCCCGCGGACGCACTCGCCACCGACGTGAACCGCACCAAGGCGGGGCACGAGAACTGGATCATCATGGTGGGGATCTGCACGCACCTTGGCTGCATCCCCAAGGGCCAGGCGCTCGGCGACGCGAAGGGCGACTACGACGGCTGGTTCTGCCCCTGCCACGGCTCGCACTACGACACGGCCGGACGCATCCGCAAAGGCCCGGCGCCGCGCAATCTCGAGGTGCCCGTCTACGAATACCTGTCCGACACCAAGCTCAAGATCGGCTGAGGCGCGCGAGGCCCACATGGCTCTTCACGAATTCGACCTACGAACCCAAGTCGGGCTTCGGCAAGTGGCTGGATGAGCGCCTGCCGGTCGGGCGCTTGATGCATACGCAGTTCGTCGACTTCCCGACCCCGCGCAACCTCAACTACCTGTGGACGTTCGGCGGCATCCTCACCTTCTTCCTGATGGTGCAGATCCTGACGGGCATCGTGCTCGCCATGCACTATCAGCCGAGCGCGACGGCGGCCTTCGATTCCATCGAGACGATCCGCCGCGACGTCAACTACGGCTGGCTCATGCGCGATCTGCACGCGGTCGGCGCCTCGATGTTCTTCCTCGCCGCCTACATCCACATCTTCCGCGGCCTCTACTACGGCTCCTACAAGACCCCGCGCGAGGTCTTGTGGATTATCGGCGTCTTGATCTTCGTCGTGATGATGGCGACCGCCTTCATGGGCTACTCGCTGCCCTGGGGGCAGATGAGCTTCTGGGCCGTCACTGTGATCACCAACCTGTTCTCCTCGCTCGACAGCATCGTCGACGGGCTCGGCACGACCATCGTGCAATGGCTGTGGGGCGGCTACGCGGTGACGGGCGCCACCCTCAACCGCTTCTACAGCCTGCATTATCTGCTCCCCTTCGTGATCGCCGGCCTCGTCGGCCTGCACTTGTGGGCGCTGCACATCGTCGGCCAGAACAGCCCCACCGGGCTCGATGTGAAGACCAAGTCCGACGCGGTGCCCATGCACCCTTATGCGACGTCGAAGGACGCCGTCGGCATGTTCGCCTTCCTCATCCTCTTCGCCTGGTTCGTGTTCTTCCTGCCGGACTACCTCGGCCATCCCGACAACTTCACGCCCGCCAACCCTTTGGTGACGCCGCCGCACATCGTGCCGGAGTGGTACTTCCTGCCCTACTACGCCATCCTGCGCGCGATCCCCAACAAGCTCTTCGGCGTCATCGCCATGTTCTCCTCGCTCGGCGTGCTCTTGTTCGTGCCCTGGCTCGACACCAGCCGGGTGCGCTCGACCAAGTACCGGCCGCTCTACAAGTGGTTCTTCTGGCTGTTCGCCATCACCTGCCTGGCGCTCGGCTATCTGGGCTCCAAGCCGCCGACGGAAGCGTACGTATTCTGGGCGCGCATCTTCACGACCTACTACTTCGCGCATTTCCTCATCGTCATGCCTGTTGTCGGTTGGCTCGAGAGGCCCAAGAAGCTGCCGGGCTCCATCACGGAGGCGGTGCTGGGCAAGGACGCGGCGCAACCGGCCAAAGTTGCGGCCGAATAAGGCTGGAGGGGACTTCCAATGACAAGACCGGGCCCGGGCCGCTTGGCGGTGGTGGTTCTCCTGGCCGCCCTGGCGCTCAGTGGTGCTGCGCGCGCCGAGGAGGCGGCCGCAGAACACACCATCGAGCCGCAGGCGTGGTCGTTCGGCGGGTTTCGCGGCCAGTACGATCAGGCCCAGCTGCAGCGCGGCTTCCAGGTCTTCCAGCAAGTCTGCTCGGCCTGCCATGGCTTGGATCGGGTGCGCTTTCGCAATCTCGCCGAGCCGGGCGGGCCTGAGTTCCCCGTCGCGGCCGTCAAGGAGCTCGCCG
This sequence comes from uncultured Alphaproteobacteria bacterium, assembly GCA_963728165.1. Lineage (GTDB taxonomy): Bacteria > Pseudomonadota > Alphaproteobacteria > Rhizobiales > Hyphomicrobiaceae > Hyphomicrobium_A. The sequence continues at coordinate 471,055 of CAVSIY010000007.1, forward strand.
GCTCCTGGCCCTACCAGATCTCCGGTGATCTCGACGACGAGGGCCACCCGATCGACCGGCTTCCCGGTCTCGCCGACCCCATCATCGGTCCCTACAAGAACGACAAGGAGGCCCGCGCCGCCCAGAACGGCGCCTTGCCGCCCGACCTGTCGCTCATCGTCAGGGCCCGCACCACCGAAAACCACGCGCCCTGGTACACCCACGTGCCGCACATGCTGTGGGACATCGCCAACGCGCATCAGGACGGCGGCGCCAACTACGTCTATGCGCTGCTGACGGGGTTCCGGGACACGCCTCCCGCAGGCGTCGAGATGGCCGAGGGCAAGTATTACAACGTCGCCTTCCCGGGCCATCAGCTGGCGATGCCGCCGCCGTTGTCGAAGGACAACGTCATCGAGTACCAGCCCGACGCCGGCGCACCGAGGCTCGTTTGAGCAGAACGCGCGCGACGTGACGGCCTTCCTCGCCTGGGCGGCCGATCCGAGCCTCGACGCCCGCAAGGAGCTCGGCTGGCAAGTGCTGCTCTATCTCGTGATCACGACGCTGCTGCTCTACGTCGCCAAGCGGCGCATCTGGGCCCGCGTGAAGCACTAGCCGGACGGCGCGCTGCAACCTCGGCTTTTTGCTTTTCGCCTGCATGCTCCCATGCGATAGGAGGCCCGCTCGCGCTCGCAAGGCAGTGCGACGTGCGAATGAGGCTTCGAGGGGATGAGCGCGATGACCAAGTCCGTCCTGGGGATCATCGGCGGCAGCGGCTTTTATCATCTGCCCGGCATCGCCAATCCGCATTGGGAGAAGGTCGCGACCCCCTGGGGCGAGCCTTCCGACGAGATCCTGTTCGCCGAGATCGACGGTCTGCCCTTCCGCTTCCTGCCGCGTCACGGGCGCGGGCATCGCATCTCGCCCACCCACATCAACTACCGCGCCAATATCGACGCGCTGAAGCGCGCGGGCGTCACCGACCTCGTCTCCGTCTCCGCCTGCGGATCGCTGAAAGACCAGTACGCGCCGGGGCATTTCGTGCTCCCCGACCAGTTCATCGACCGCACGTTCGCGCGCGAGAAGAGCTTTTTCGGCGACGGCTGCGTTGCCCACGTCTCCATGGCCCGCCCGGTGAGCCCGCTCCTCGTTGCCGCGATCGAAAATGCGGCGAAGGAGGAGGCGATCGACATGACCACGGGCGGCACCTACCTCGTCATGGAGGGCCCGCAGTTCTCGACGCGGGCTGAATCCTTCCTCTACCGCTCCTGGGGCTGCGACGTGATCGGCATGACCAACATGCCCGAGGCCAAGCTCGCGCGCGAGGCGGAGATCTGCTACGCCACCGTCGCCATGGTCACCGACTACGATTGCTGGCACGACGAGCACGCGCACGTCGACGTCGCCTCGGTGATTGCCGTGATGAAGGACAACACCGAGAAGGCGCACCGGCTGGTGCACCGGCTTGCCGCGCAGTTTCCGCGCGAGCACCCGCCCTGTCCGATCGGGTCGGATACCGCGCTCGACGTGGCGATCATCACCGCGCCTGAGGCGCGCGATCCTGCCCTCATGCAGAAGCTCGACGCCGTCGCCGGCCGCGTGCTGGGCAAGTAGCAGCGAACACGGCCAACAGAAGGCGGCTGTTCTCGGTCGATCTCCGCCGTCGCGGGACGCTTCCTCGATTCCGCGGCGATCGACGATGAGGTGCGCGCGAAGGTCGCCCGCCTCAACGCCGTCTCCATCATGAACCTCAAGCTCAAGCAGCGGCTCTAGCGGGGACCCTCAAGCGCCGCTCCTGGCGTCAACCGCGTGCACGAAGGCGCGGAACAGGCGGCGCTGCGAGGCGTGATAGATCATGAACTCCGGGTGCCATTGCACGCCGACGCGAAAGTAGGCTGATGCGTCCTCGACGCCCTGCACCATGTCGTGGCGGTCGCGCGCCGTCACCTTGAGTCCGGCCCCGAGCCGGTCGACGGATTGCGTGTGCAGGCTGTTGACGTGCAGATGTCCGACGCCGAGGGCGCGATGCAGGAGGCTGTCGGGCTCGATCCTCACGTGGCGCGCTGGCAGTGGCGTCCAGCGGTGCGGCAGCCCCGCGTAGGCCTTGTAGATGTCCTGGTGCAACGTCCCGCCATAGAAGACGTTGAGCATCTGCGCGCCCCGGCACACCCCCAAAACGGGGAGGTCGCGGCGCGCTGCGTAGGCGAGCGCCTTGAGCTCGAGCTGATCGCGCGCGGCATCGACCCGGACGTCGGGCATAAGCTCGCCGTTGTAGAGCTCCACGCTGATGTCGTCGCCGCCGCCGATGATGAGCCCGTCGAGGCCGTCGAGCGCGGCCTCGCCTTCAGGCGCGACGAGCCGGATGGGGTGCTCGCCGAAAAGGCGCATCGACAGCCGGTAGAACCACCACATATAGCGGCCGCCGCCGAGCGAGCTCGTCACGCCGATGTGCGGCGTCCTCATGACAGCGCGATCCATTCGCTCGCCATGATGGCCCAGTCGCGCGGCAACAGCCGTCCCTGGTTCTCGCGGTAGGCGCGCGCCATCGCCGCGAGCTTGTCGGGGCGCGCCGCGAGCCGCTCCACGACGCACCAGCGGTTCCACTCGGTCGTGATCGTCCAGTCTGGACGGTCGAGGCGCGCATCGGGCAGCCGATAATGGAAGGTGGGGCGCACCTTGATGCGCTTGTCGTCGACTGCGGCGCGCACGCGGCTCTCGTCGATCCATGCAAACAGCGGCAAGAGGTCGAGCTCGCGGTTGCGCGTGGGATTGTGGGCGAGGTAGTCGTCGATGAGCGTGTCCATGTCCGGCCGGTAGTCCGGGTCGATGACGTGGAGCACGTAATCCAGCGGGAACGCATCGGCGAAAGCCAGGACGCGGCGCGTCAGGTTGACGGAGATGACGGCGCGCAGCCAGTCCGACAGCAACAGATAGGCCTTGAGGATGGAGACGATCCAATCGGCGCTTTTCTCGGCGATGTCGGGGTTGAGCTGCGTGCCGAAGGCGTAGAGCGGGCTCACGTCGGTCCCGTGCGCGCCGACGCGGCGCAGCTCCTCCAGGAGGCTGTCGAGCCGCGGCAGGTCGGAGATCTTGATGGGCGGGCACACGATCTCGCAGGGGATGACCGCGGAGCCGATGTCGCCCAACACGCCGTGGAAGGCATCCTGAAAGTTCGCGAGCAGCACTTGCAGGCCGGTGGGCGTTTCCGCTCCGGTCTCGGCGCGGTGCAGGAACTGCGAGTCGAGCTCGGAGCGGAAGTCGCCGAGCTCGGTGCCGGAGATGGCGAACCGGTGATGGTCGATCGCCGTCACGGTTCCGCCGAAGCTCTTGCGCACGAGCCGTGCCGCATCGCGCGCGGTCACGGCGGCGAACTCCAGCTCGACGCCGACGCGGCGCGGCTCACCGGCGTGGTTGGTCTCGCGCGGCGGTCTCTCGATATTGACGGTCACTGGTCTCAACTCTTCGATGCCTGAGGTCTTAGCCGCGGCGCGTGAAGTTTTCGAAAACGCGCCGAAACGCCGAGGCGTCGGCAGGAGTTTCCCGTCAGGTCCGGGGCCCCGGCGGCGCCTCGGCGGTAAGCCAGGCGATCACGTCCTGCGCGCTCCTATCGGGTGGGAAGACGGGGTAGAAGACGTGGGCGATGCGCCCGTCCACGACGATCATGGTGAGGCGCCGCAACAGCTTGCGGCCGGCCGCCGTGAAGGTCGGCAGGGAAAGCGCGTCAGCGAGCGCGAGGTCCGCATTCGACAGCAGGGGAAACGGCAGGTGGAGGCGGGCGGCGGCCTCCCGCTGCTCGTCTGTGCTTTGCGCCGACAGCCCGACTACGTGGCTCACGCCGCGCGCCTGCAGCTCGGCGAAGTGGTCGCGGAAGGCGCAGGCTTGCGGCGTGCAGCCGCGCGCCCCCGGGATCATGTCCCAGCCCTCGGGCAGGGCGACACCGGGCCGGTCGGTCATGGGGTAGGCATAGACGACGGCAAGGCCGCCGAGCGCCGCCAGATCGATCCTGCTCCCGTCGCTTGCCGGCAAGGGGACGGATGGCAGGGTGAGGCCAACCAGGTGGTCCGCGGCCCCGTCGTCGGGCGGCACCGGCAGCTTCGACCAGTCGATGTCCGAGAGGTTGATCATGGCGCATCCTGGCACAGAATCGCCTCTGTGGCGGAGCTTCCGACGTCTGACCAATCTTGTGGGCGAGGGGGCGATCTGCTAGCGCCGAGGTGGAGTGGACGCGTTCCTTGATTCACCGATCGGCGTCCCATGCACGCTTCCGATGGCCGGAGGCTCCCGTCGCCGGCCGCCCTATCTCTGGCCATTGCCGTGCTCGCGGTTGCGACGCTCGCAGCCTTTCCCGCATGCGCCGATCAGGACGACGACGCCGAGCGCGTGCCCTCCAACGCCGCCGATATCTATAGCCCCATCGCGCGGACCTTCACGCGCCAGCCGGCGCTGCCCGGCGGTCCGCGCAAGCGGGCGCCTGAGTACGGGCCTTCGCCGCCGGCAGCGGAGGGTCCCGTTCTCCTCGACGGCCTCAAGCAACGGTTGCAGTATACCGATCCTTTCTTTCGCGACGCGGTCGTGAACCTCTACGGCCGCACGCACTACCTCGATCGGCACAACGCCGACGATTCAATCGCGCAGGCCTGGGCCGCCGGCACGGCGCTCGCGGTCAAATCCGGGTACTTCGATGGCTGGCTGCAGCTCGAGGCTGCCGTTGCCACCTCGCAGCCCGTGTTCGCGCCGGAGGACGAGGGCGGCACGCTGCTGCTCACCGGGCAGCAGGCGGAGGTGAGCTCGTTGGCGGTCGCTAACGCGCGCTTGCGCCTGCCCGAGAACGAGGTCGTGCTGGGGCGCCAGTTGATCAAGACGCCCTACGTCAATCCGCAGGACAACCGCATGATCCCCAACGCGGTCGAGGGCGCCGTGCTCGAAAGACGGCGCGACAAAGCCGGGATGCTCGACTACGGCGTGGGCTATCTTTGGGGCTTCAAGGCGCGCGACTTGAGCTATTTCGTGCCGTTCTCCGAGGAGCTCGGGCTCAGCGAGGATCGCGGCATGCTCGTTGCGGGTTTCAAGGTGACGCCGATAAAGGGACTGACGGTCGGCGCCATCGAGTACCGCATCCCCGACGCGCTCAACACGGCCTACGCCGAGATCGACTGGCTGCCGCATCCGGTCGGTGGGGTTCAGTCGCATCTTGCCGTCAATTACACCGACCAGAGGACGCTCGGCGACGCGCTGCTCAACGGCGCGGCCTTTGCCACGTCCCAGGTCTCGGCGCTCTTGGCCGCAAGCTACGCGGACGCCACCGTGCTGGCCGCCGTCTCGTCCAACGGCCAAGACGCCGATCTCGTCGGGCCTTTCGGCAGCTTTCCCGCCTACACCGTCCTCGATCAGCTCAACTTCAACGATGCGGGCGAGACCACCATCGTGCTCGGCGCGGCCTACGATTTCTCCCATCTCGTCACCGATGGATTGAAGTTCCAGGCGCGGTATGGGATGGGGTGGGGCGTCGTCGATTTCTTGACGGGTGCCCCGCTGCTCCGATCAGAACGAGCTGAACCTGGAGCTCGAATATCACCCCACCGCAGGCCCCATGAAGAATCTTTACTTCCAGATCTTCTACTCGGGCGTGCAGTTCCCCGGTGCGCCGCCCCCGGAGAAGGAGAGCCAGCCGCAGCTGCGCAGCGTCGTCACCTATCTGGTTCCCGTGCTGTAGCCGTGGCCCGACCCGCAGAGGAGCTATGATGATGTGTTTAGGGGCCCAGCTTGCGAGCAGGAATGCCTGATCAGTCCCCTTCCCCCGAGCCGCTGCGCCCGTTCGATGCGCGCATGCTCGATGTCGGCGACGGCCACTGGCTCTACGTCGAGGAGGTCGGCGCTAAGGACGGCATCCCGGCGCTGTTCCTGCACGGCGGCCCGGGGAGCGGTGCCCAGCACGCGCACCGCAGCCTGTTCGACCCGAAGCGGCATCACGCCTTTCTCTTCGACCAGCGCGGGGCCGGCCGCAGCCATCCCTATCTCAGCGTCGCCGCCAACACGACCGACCACCTTGTCGCCGATATCGAGGCCATCCGCGCGCATTTCGGCATCGACACGTGGCTGGTCGTCGGCGGGTCGTGGGGCTCCACGCTCGCGCTCGCCTACGCCGAGGCGTTCCCTGAGCGCGTCAGCGGCCTCGTCTTGCGCGCCATTTTTCTCGGCACGCGCGAGGAGGCGCACTGGGCCTTTGTCGAGGGCCCGCAGCTTTTTCGCCCCGATCTCTACGCCGACTTCGTTGCGCTCCTGACCGAATCCGAGCGCGCAGAGCCGCTGCAAGCCTATCTCGTGCGTCTCGCGAACCCCGATCCGGCCGTGCACGGCCCGGCGGCGCGCGCCTGGGGCGCCTATGAGCGCGCGCTGTCGAAGCTTGCGCCCGGGCAGACGCGGCTTGCCCCCGAGGCCGTCGCCGAGGGCCGCCTGCCGCCGACGCCCTTCATCGAGGCGCACTACATCCGCCACGATTTCTTTCTTGCACCCGGTCAGCTGTTGGGCAACGCCGACCGGCTCGCCGGCATCCCGGGTACAATCGTGCAGGGCCGCTACGATCTCCTGTGCCCGCCGAAAAACGCCTATGCGTTGGCCGCGGCGTGGCCCCAGTGCCGGCTGCAGCTCATGGAGAGCGCCGGCCATTGCATGAGCGAGCCCGGCGTGGCCGACGCCATGGCCGAGGCCGTGCGCACGCTCACCAAGTGAGGCTCATCCGCCGGCGAGCTTCTTTGCCGCTGCGTCGCGCCGGCGTTGATATTCCTCCTCCATGGCGGAGACGTGCCGGTACACGTTCTCGAGCTCCTCCCTGCGCGCCTCGTCCTGCGCCTCCTCGAGCCACTGGGCGAACTCCTCGCGCAGCGTGAAGAGAACATCGAGCGCGCCGATGGCCTCGTGCAGCTCCTGCTCCGGCGTCACCGCGTTCGTATTGGCCATGTGGAGACCCATTTCCTATGTGCCGGTGAGCGGCGAGACTTGATCACCGGGGTTTTCTTAAGCGAAGGATAGCAACCCCGGCCGCTGGCCACCAATTTTTCACTTGTCCGTTAAGAGAGGTTTGCCATGCGCGCGCTGCTCGCCGTCGTGATGCTTATCGGCGCTCTGGCAATACCGGGCCCGGCGCGTGCCGAGGCGCCGACCTTGACCCTGACGCTCGGGGGCGCCCCGCAGCGCTTCGCGCCCGCAGAGCTGCTTGCGCGCCCCGACGCGGCAACGCTTAAGGTTCCAGCCGACGCCGCCTATGGCCGACCGATGACCTACCGCGCCGTGCCGTTGCTCGCCCTCTTGGGCGAGCGCCTCGACCCCGCCTTCGACACACTCGAGGCGCGCGCAACCGACGGGTTCGTGGCGCAGGTCCCGCTGTCGCTGGTCAAAAAGGGCGCCGGCGGCGGCAGTATCGCCTGGATCGCGGTCGAGGACCCTGGCGCCCCGTGGCCGCCGCTGCCGGGCAAGGACGCCAGTGCCGGACCCTTCTACCTGGTGTGGGAGCACCCGGAGCGCTCCAACATCGGCGGCGAGCAGTGGCCCTACCAGCTCGCCGCGCTCACGGCCGTCGAGTCGCCCGCCCATCGCTGGCCCCAGATGGCGGTCGCGGCAAACCTGCCAGAGGAGGCGCCGGCGCGCCGCGGCGAGGCCGTCTTCATCAAGCAATGCCTGGCCTGCCACCGCATGAAGGGTGCCGGCGCCGCCGACGTGGGCCCGGATCTCGGGGCACCGATGAGCCCGACCCAATATCTGACGCCCCAAGGTCTGCGACAATTGATCCGCCACCCCAAGGCGGTGCGCACATGGCCGCAACAACAGATGCCCGGGTTCGATGCCGAAAAGCTGCCCGACGCCGACCTCGACGCGCTCATCGCCTATCTCACCTACATGGCGCGGGAGTGAGCGCCAAGATGACGATGGTTGCCCAAGTTGCTCCGCTTTGGCGATGCAGTCTCAGGGAGCTGTCATCGTCGGCACTTGACCTCGGCTGCAACGATAAGGTGCGTAATTGAAGCTCATCTGCGCCATTGCCGCGTTCCTCATCGTGGCCCAGACCGCATTAGCGGGAGCTCAGACCGTCGCCGGCGTCTGGCAACAGATCGATCCCGATACCGGCAAGGTCGGCGCTCTGGTCACCTTCACCGAGAGCGGCGGCATTTATCGCGGCTTCCTATCGAAACTGTTTCCCGATCCCGGCGACGATCCAAATCCGCTCTGCCGCAAGTGTCCGGGCGCCCAGCGGGGCAAGCCCCTCCTCGGCCTCATGTTCATCGACGGCATGAAGCGCTCCGGCCTGGCCTATGAGGGGGGAACGATCCTCGATCCGGACACCGGGACGCTCTACAGCGCCAACATGCAGCTCAGCCGCGATGGCAACGCGCTCTCGGTGCGCGGCTACGTCGGCATCCCGCTCTTCGGCCAGAGCCAGGTTTGGAGGCGCCTGCAGTGAGCCGGCGCGCTCGCGTGCCTGCAAGTGCCGCAAAATTAGGCGGCCGCACCCATGCGCTGTCATAGTTTTGTCTCGCTCAGAGTTGGTAGCAATCCATTGAGAGATCGGACCTAGCCTCCCACGTCGATATTCGAGCCGCTTGTGCAGGCAGCGCGGAGACGAACCGATGACACGGGCGAAGGAAAAGCACGTTCTCGTCCTGCAGGGCGGCGGGGCGCTCGGCGCCTACCAGGCCGGCGCCTACGAGGCCCTCGCTGCGGCCGGGCACATGCCCGAATGGGTGGCCGGCATCTCCATCGGTGCGATCAACGGCGCGATCATCGCCGGCAACCGTCCCGAGAACCGCGTACCGCGCCTGCGCGAGTTCTGGGAGCGGGTCTCGAGCCTGCTCCCCGCAGCACCGTTCTTCAATGACGACACCTCGCGCAAGGCGTTCGGCGAAACGAGCGCCGCGCTCGTCGCCATCACCGGAGCGCCGGGCTTCTTCGAGCCGCGCATTCCGCCAGCGGTGTTCATGCCGCGCGGCTCGCCCGAGGCGATGAGCCTCTACGACACCACGCCTCTGTTGGAGTCGCTGCGCGAGCTCATCGATTTCGAGCTTCTGAATTCCGGTCCCGTGCGCTTGAGCATCGGCGCAGTGCAGGTGCGCACCGCCAACATGAAGTATTTCGACTCAGCCGAGCACGAGATCCGGCCTGAGCACATCATGGCGTCGGGCGCGCTGCCCCCGGGCTTCCCGCCGATCGTGATCGACGAGGAGCCCTACTGGGACGGCGGCCTCGTCTCCAACACGCCGCTGCACCATGTGCTTGAGGAGACCGGTCCGCGCCCGGACATGTGCATCTTCCAGCTCGACCTCTTCAGCGCGATCGGTCCGGTGCCTGAGTCCGTGTTCGATATCGCGCAACGCGAAAAGGAGATCCGCTATTCGAGCCGGACGCGGCTCAACACCGACATCTCCCGCGACATGCAGGCCCTGCGCCGTGCCATCCGCCGCTTGCGCGCGCACATCCCCGAGAGCTTGCGCGACCATCCCGATTGGTTGCACCTCGACAGGGTCAGCTGCGACGCCGCGATCACCATCGTGCACCTCATCCACCGGCGTGCGGCGTACTGGACGCAGTCCAACGACTACGAGTTCTCGCGCTACACCATGGAGGAGCACTGGAGCGCCGGCGGCGCCGACGTGGAGCACACGTTCAATCATCCGGCCTGGAAGAACCGCGCTCCCCCCAAGGAGGGCGTCACCGTGCTCGATCTGACGCGCGATCTCGTGCCCGGCTACGCAGGAGCATCGTCATGAAGATCGCCGACGTCGTGAAGCGCGCCTTCGCCATGCCGCTGACGAGCCCCGCCTTCCCCAGGGGGCCCTACCGCTTCATCAATCGCGAGTTCCTCATCATCACCTATCGCACCGATCCTGCTGCGCTCGAGGCGGTGGTGCCCGAACCGCTCACGTTTGATGAGCCGATCGTCAAGTACGAGTTCATCCGCATGCCGGACTCGACCGGCTTCGGCGACTACACCGAGACCGGCCAGGTCATCCCCGTCAAGTTCAAGGGCCAGGAGGGCAGCTACAGCCACGCCATGTTCCTGAACGACGGGCCGCCGATCTATGGCGGGCGCGAGCTGTGGGGCTTTCCCAAGAAGTATGCTCAGCCGAGCCTGACGGTCGACAAGGACACCCTCATCGGCACGCTCGACTACGGGCCCGTGCGCGTCGCCACCGCCACCATGGGCTTCAAGCACAAGGCGCTGGACTTGGGGCCGATCGAGGCCTCGCTCCTCAAGCCGAACTATCTCTTGAAGATCATTCCCCACGTCGACGGAACCCCGCGCATCTGCGAGCTCGTCGACTATCGCCTCGAGGACGTGGTGCTGAAGGGCGCCTGGACGGGGCCGGCGGCGCTCGCGTTCAAGCCGCACGCCATGGCCCCGGTCGCCGATCTGCCCGTGCTCGAGGTGATCTCGGCAACCCACCTCGTCGCCGACCTGACGCTGGGGCTCGGCAAAGTCGTCCACGATTATCTCGCAAAGGAGTGAGCCCCATGAAGCTCGACGGCAAGGTTGCGCTGATCACAGGCGCTGCCAGCGGCATCGGCCATGCCATCGCCAGGCGCTACGTCGAGGCCGGCGGCCGCGTCGCCATCGCCGATCTCAATATGGAGGGCGCGGCGGCGGCCGCCAAAGAGCTCGGCGGCGAGACGACCGCGATCGGCGTCGGCATGGACGTTTCGAGCGAGGAGCAGGTCAACGCCGGCGTCGAGCAAGTCGTCGCCAAGTTCGGGCAGATCGACATCCTCGTCTCCAACGCGGGCATCCAGATCGTCTACCCGATCGAGGAGTTCCCGTTCGCGTCCTGGAAGAAGTTGCTGGCGATCCATCTCGACGGCGCGTTTCTGACCACCAAGGCCTGCGTCAAGCACATGTACAAGCAGAACTCCGGCGCGCTCATCTACATGGGCTCGGTGCACAGCCACGAGGCCTCGCCCTTGAAGTCCGCCTACGTGGCGGCCAAGCACGGCATCTTGGGGCTCGCGCGCACCATGGCCAAGGAAGGCGCCAAGCACAACGTGCGCGCCAATGTCATCTGCCCCGGCTTCGTGCTGACGCCGCTCGTGCAAAAGCAGATCCCGGAGCAGGCGAAAGAGCTCGGCATCTCGGAGGACCGCGTCGTCAAGGAGATCATGCTGGGCGAGACGGTCGACAAGCAGTTTACCACCGTCGAGGACGTCGCCGAGGTGGCGCTGACGCTGGCGGCCTTTAAGACCAACGCGCTGACGGGCCAGTCGATCGTGGTCAGCCACGGCTGGCACATGAGCTGACGGCACGAACGGCGCTCGCACCTAGCGCGGGATGCGGATGATGACCTCGGTGTGGACGAGCTGCGGGTAGAAGGTCTTCAAGGCGAGCCCGGCAAACCACAGCAGCACGCCCAGAATGATCAGCGCCGGGATCGCCGCAAACACCGCCTTGATGAAGAAGCCCATCAGGTGGGTGAACGGCACGTCGAAGCGAACGACGGTCGCCGGTTCGGCGCTGAGCACTTGCGTCTCGCGCCGGGCGTCGGACGCACCGAAGTCGTGGGTCAGCGTCGCAGCCCGCGCCTTCTCCTCGCGCTCGCGCTTCTCCCGCTCCCGGGCCTCGCGCTCGCGCCGCAGCGTGCGCGGCAGATCGTCGATGTCGCTGTCCGCCAATAGCGGAAAATCGGTGTCGGTCACGCGTCCTACCTCCTCCAAACGCAGTGCACACGAACCCCGGAGCAACGGTAACGCTTGCGCCTCGGCAAACCTGTTGGGGAGGCGAAACTTTCTACCGTATGGCGTCCGATATTGCTATTTTGCGCCGTCAATTTGACGGGGAGGCACGCGTTGGACGATTTACGGCGCCTGGTACGTACAATTCCCGACTACCCCAAGCCGGGGATCCTGTTCCGGGACGTGACCACGCTCATGGGCGACGCCCAGGGCTTCAAGGCGGCGGTTGCGGGGCTGGCGGCTCCCTATTCCGCCGACAGCATCGACGCCGTGGCGGGGATCGAGGCCCGCGGCTTCATCCTCGGCGGGGCGGTTGCCGACCGGCTGGGGTGCGGCTTCATCCCCATCCGCAAGAAGGGCAAGCTGCCGTGGAAGACCATCGGTCAGCAATATTCGCTAGAATACGGGGTCGACATCATCGAGATCCACGAGGATGCCATCAAGCCGGGCGAGCGCATCCTCATCGTGGACGACCTGATCGCCACCGGGGGAACGGCGGAGGCGGCCGCCAAGCTCATCAGCCGCACGGGCGGCCTGGTGGCGGGTGCTGCGTTCCTCGTCGATCTGCCGGATCTGGGCGGTCTCGACCTGCTGCGCAGCCACGGCATCCGCACCCACGCGCTGATGGCCTTCGAGGGGCATTGACACTCCCCCTCTCCCCGCTTGCGGGGAGAGGGCTGGGGTGAGGGGCAGCCGCTTGCGTCGGTGCGAGTTTCTGCCCCTCACCCTAACCCTCTCCCCATGCAAGATGGCATGGGGAGAGGGGACCAGTAGCGGGAGGGAGGCCCAACGCCTCAAGCTTCGAGCTTTCCACGCTGGCTCGTTCTCGCCTCTTCTTCACCTCTCCGTCCATGCGAAGCATGGCTCCGCCATGACGGGAGAGGTGGTGTGGCGCAAGCCTCAATGGCCTCGCGGCGCGAACGCCCGAGGGTTTGTCAAAGAGCGAAGGGAGCGCGGGCGCCGAAACACTGCGATCCTGTCGCGACAAAGGGCAGCTCTTCAGCGCCCGCGCCGGTTGCTTGCCGTGCCGAGGGTGCGATCACATCGTCAGCGGGCTTTCGGTCCGACTCTCGCTCGCTTCGGGAGAGCCTCTCGCGTCCAGGACCTAGAGCTGCTGCGCGCCGCTTAGAGCAGAGCGCCGCTGCGCGACGGGCGTCCGTGCAGGGTGTTGCCACCTTTGCACAGCCTCGATCCGCGGCCCCGGAATCTGCGGCGAGCTAAACCGCGCGTCAGACGCCCATGACGGTACAGACACCTGCCTCAACCGGGTCACCGCCCCCGCCCCGCGTCGGCCGCTCAGCTGATGCGTCCCATGTGGACAGGGGTGAGGGGAGTATGGGGGAGGTGGGAAAGGCGGGGATTAGTTTTCGCTACCGAGCCAGGAAGCACGCGCGAAATGTCGGCTGGCAGGGGCAGTCCAGCCGCATTTTTGGTGCAGAAAACAGCCGAGCCTGACCCTACTCGGCCAAAGCTGATCGGATAGTCTATCAATCAGGGCATGTCCGGTCCTGAGCATCGCTGCCTACGTCAGCAGCAGCTCGGTAGTCGTGGCTAGTCTCTTTTCTCGTAGCAAATTTTGACTATCTGTGCGGCGATCGCGATGCAAAGAATGTATGGCCCTACGAAGATCAGAAACAAATTGATGCCACTCCGTGGGACAGGCGCGCTCGCTTCTTTAATTACCGCGACATCCGCGTCCCACTTCCGGGCCGCGTCTAGGAACAACTCTCCTCCCTTATGAAGCATCGTAGCGGAGCCAACGTCGGTCTTTAACTTAGGGAAAGGTGCCCATGCGTCCACATTAAATGGCTCCTCACCTGCCTTGCACAATGAGTACCGCATGAGATTTGAAATTGGATGTTAGCCAATCACACAGAAGCCGTCGATCATTCTCGATATCTTCATTGTTGGGCAAGGAAGAAGATGGTCGGGGATGGGACACGCAAACGGTTTTGTCGCCAGTCTCTATTAGGCCTGCAATCCATTTTCGCAAATACTCCATGTTCCCTTTGCTAAATGGAGCTTGGATTTGTGTCGCCGTCAGGTTCGCCTGAAACGTAAGACCAAAAAGGCCCAAGGTCCCGACCAGAACAATTGCGAGATCGACACGTCTCCAGTCAGAATTCCTTTTTCCCTTTAGCGGCCTCATTAGGAGAAAACCCGCAACGACGGAGGTTGCAAAGAAGCCGATCAAGAGCGAGTTATTTCCGGCCCACCAAGGCAGCATCCACATCAAGGCATCCCCAAAATATTTCGTTTGTCGCGTTGAAACTGCTTCATCCATTATGCAGCGCGTGATCACGTCACGAATTGTTGGAGCGAAATTTTGCTCTGTCTTTTTATGGCTTTCGAGGATGAGGACGTTGCGATGCAGTTGCCGACCTTTGGCCCTTCCTCAGCGTCGGCTATCCTACCCCGAAGCGGTCGACGCGCAATCTGTAAGTCGGCTGCAGCGAAGCCTGTCGAAATTGGCAGTAGCCGGCAGCCCGCGCCGCGTCGGCTTCTGGAAGGTGAGCCGACACGGCGCCCTGATGGAGTTCGGGGGGCACCGAGCGCGCGCGTTGACGCGAAGCTCCCTACACCTCTCCGGGGGAGAGGTCGGAAGCGAATGCAAATGAGCTTCCGGTGAGGGGGCATCGTGCTTCGTTGAGGGACGGAACCCCTCACCCGCTCGCCCCGCTGAGCGCGCGGCTCGCGACCTCTCCCCATGGGAGAGGTGAGTTGTGAAGCCCATGACCGCCAAGGCGCTGCCCCCCGACAAGATCAGCGTGGCGCTGCATCGCATCGCGGCATGGCGGGCGGCCCCGGCCGAGCCGGTCGCCTGCCCGGCGTGCGAGGCGGCGGGGCTCGAGATCATCGACCAGTCGGCGCGGCCCTACGCCGAGTGGTACGCCTTGAAGTGCGCCGCCTGCGGCCTAGATGCGATCCTGCAGCTCCCCATGGCCCCACCCTTTCCCGGCGGTGATATCTTATGAAAATCGACGGCAAGGCCTACCGCACCATCTGGCTCGCCCCCGATGGCTGGTCGGTCGAGATCATCGACCAGACGCGGTTGCCGCACGAGCTTGTCATCGTGCCCGCTCAAGAGCGCCGAGGATGCCGCCCGCGCCATCCTCACCATGCAGGTGCGCGGCGCGCCCTTGATCGGCGCCACCGCCGCCTACGGCCTCGCCATGGCGATCCGGCAGGATGCCTCCGACGAGGCGATCGATCAGGCCATCGCCTTCCTCGCCAAGCAGCGCCCCACGGCCATCAATCTGCGCTGGGCCTTGGAGGAGATGCGCCGCGCCGTGCAGAACCTCCCCCGCGAGGAGCGCGTTGCTGCCGCCTATAAGCGCGCCGCCGAGATCTGCGACGAGGACGTCGAGACCTGCCGCATGATCGGCGTGCACGGGCGCAAGATCATCGAGGCGATCGCCAAGAAGAAGAAGCCGGGAGAGCCGGTCGAGGTGCTCACCCACTGCAATGCCGGCTGGCTCGCCTGCGTCGACTGGGGGACCGCGACCTCGCCCATCTACCAGGCGCACGACGCCGGCACGCGGGTGCATGTGTGGGTGGACGAGACGCGCCCGCGCAACCAGGGCGCATCGCTGACGGCCTACGAGCTGGGGCGCCACGGCGTGCCGCACACGATCGTCGTCGACAATGCCGGCGGCCACCTGATGCAGCACGGCAAGGTCGACCTCGTCATCGTCGGCACCGACCGCGTGGCGGCGAACGGCGATGTCGCCAACAAGATCGGCACCTACCTGAAGGCGCTCGCGGCCCACGACAACGGCATCCCGTTCTACGTCGCGCTGCCGCACTCGACCATCGACTGGACGCTCGATGACAGGCCTCAAGATCCCCATCGAGGAGCGCTCGGGCGACGAGGTCCTCAAGATGCCCGGGCGGCTGCCGGACGGCACGGTGGTTACGGTGGAGATTGCGGCGCCCGGCTCGCCCGCCGGCAACCCCGCCTTCGACGTGACGCCGGCACGCCTCGTCACCGGCTTCATCACCGAGCGCGGCGTTTGCGCCGCCTCCCGCGAGGGCCTCCTGTCGCTCTACCCCGAGCACGCGAAGGAATGAGCCATGACGGGTGTCTGACCCGGAGGGTCCGACACCGAAGACGACGCCCGCTCCCGCATCCCTATATTGAGGCGGAGGCAGAGAGAACGGAGGCCGTCATGCACCAGCATCGCCCGTCTCGACTTGGTTTCGTGTCCGCCGGCCTTGCCGCCGGATTTGTCCTCTCCTTGCCCGCCGCCGCGCAGGACGTGCAGTACGTCGAGCCGCCCAAACCCGAAATTACAAGCGACGTGGCCTACTACGAGCTGCCAAAGGGCGACCGGCCGCACGACGTCGCCCCGGCTCCCGACGGCACCGTCTGGTACACCGGCCAGGGCGCCGGCGTGCTCGGCCGCCTCGACCCCAACACCGGCGCCATCAAGCGTGTGCCGCTGGGCGAGGGCTCCGCACCCCACGGCGTGATCGTCGGCCCCGACGGCGCCGCCTGGGTCACCGACGGCGGCCTCAATGCGATTGTGCGCGTCGATCCCAAGACGCTCGAGGTGAAGACCTGGCCGCTGCCCAAGGGCCGCGAGGACGCCAACCTCAACACGGCCGCGTTCGACGCCAAGGGCCGCATCTGGTTCACCGGCCAGGCCGGCATCTACGGGCGCCTCGATCCCGCGACGGGCGCCATGCAGGTGTGGGACGCCCCGCGCGGGCGCGGGCCCTACGGCATCGCCGCCACGCCCTCGGGCGATATCTGGTTCGTCTCGCTTGCCGGCAGCTACCTGGCCAAGCCCGATCTCGAGACCGGCGCCGTGACCCCCATCGATCCCCCGGGAAAAGGCAGCGGCACGCGCCGGGTCTGGTCGGACAAGGCCGGCCGGCTCTGGGTCAGCCAATGGAACGCCGGCACGCTCGGCGTTTATAATCCGCAAAAGAAAGTGTGGCAGACATGGCCGTTGCCGGGCGAGACGCCGCGGGCCTACGCGGTGTTCGTCGACGAGAAGGACAAGGTTTGGGTGTCAGACTTTCCAGGGAACGCAATTCTGCGCTTCGATCCAGAGACGGCGGAATACTTGAGCTTCGTCTCCGACCGCGAGCACGCGGACGTGCGCCAGATGCTGGGGCGGCCGGGCGAGCTGTGGGGGGCGGAATTCGGGCACCGACCGCCTCGTCGTCATCCGCTACGGCGAGAAGTCTGAGTAGCGTGAAAGAGTAACGTGGGCGCCAAGGACAAAGCTTCAACCAAGGGCTCGGAGACGGAAGCGCGCCGCGCCGTCATCGAGACGGCGCTCGCCATGAGCCGCTCAGGGCTTTCGCCGGGACGCTCGGGCAATGTCTCGTGCCGCTGGGAGCGGGGCATGCTCATCACGCCGACCGGCATGGCGTATGAGGACATCCGCCCGCGCGACGTGGTGCTCGTCGACGCTCACGGCGAGGTGCCAGACAAGAGGGCGCGCAAGCCGTCGAGCGAGTGGCGCTTTCATCTCGCCGCCTACCACGCGCGCCCCGACATGAACGCGGTGGTGCACACGCACTCGCTCCACGCCACGGCGCTCGCGTGCGCGCACAAGCCGATCCCGGCCTTTCACTACATGGTGGCGGTGGCGGGCGGCAGCGACATCCCGCTGGTGCCCTACGATACCTTCGGCACCAAAGAGCTCGCCCGCCATGTCGCCAAGGGCCTCTGCCACCGCAACGCCTGCCTGATGGCGAACCACGGTCAGATCGCCGTCGGCGCGACGCTTCCCGCCGCGCTCGAGCTTGCGCGCGAGGTGGAGACGTTGGCTGAGCAGTATTGTCGGGTGCTGGCGCTGGGCAAGCCGCATCTCCTGTCTGAGGAGGAGATGGCGCGCGTGTTGAAGCGCTTCAAATCCTACGGGCAGCGGGCGCAGCGCTGAGGCGAGACGGGCCTAGAGGTTCGGCAGCTCGTCCTCGGTCGTGTTGTTGCACGTACGCCGCCACTCCCTCTTGGTCATGTGGGTCGCTGGCTCCCAGATGGCCATGCAGTCGTCGAACTGCCTCTTGCGCTTGGCGGCGGGCGTCAAGTCGATGCTGCCGGTGGAGAGCGAGTCTGCATCGCTCGCCGGATCGGCCGCGTGCTCCGTCGCGGGCGCGGCGGTATCCGCCGCCTGCGAGCTCGAGCGCGCGTTGACGGGGCCTGCCAGAAGCATGGTTGCGATCAGAAGTGCGGCCGGAGCCGAGAGTGCGGGCATGTATCTCATAAATTGAGAGCTAGGTACTAATCGCGTCGAAAATAAGTACCTGCACGCGCGACCTTTGGTTCCGCACCATTTAAACCTTAACTGACGTGTGGCCCCTGCATCTGATGCAAGGCGGCTTCGATGCGCCGCCACGTCTGTGCCTGCTCGGTGTCGCCCTGTTGCTCGAAAGCCTTGGCCCTCTGCGCCGCCTCGGCGGCAGCCTTGTCTCCGTGTGCGTCGCGCAGCTTGCGGGCGTGCTCCTGGATCTCCATCGCCTGCATGGTTTCGTCCTCCCAAATGCATGGTCGATTTTGCGCATATGGGGCCCGGCAGATGCCGATCAAGGGTAAACCATTTCCGCGGAATGCTACCGGAGCCCTAGAGCGGTGAGAGTCTCCCGTGTAGAGACTCACGTCCTGAGAGGTTGCCCGGCACCGGGATCGTCCATGAGCTTGCGATTTCTCCTGCGTCTGACCGTCTTGCGGCTCGCAGCCTTCGCATTGCTGGCGATCGTCGCGCTCCCAACGCCCGACGGCGGCATGGCCGCGTGGGCGGACGGCTATGTGCAATCCGGCGACGAGCCGAATCTTCCCTACCTCAGCCGCAGCCGCGATGGGACGCGCGTGGTCAAGCGCAGCGATACCAACGACTATGATGTCGAGGTATGGGACGTTAAGGCGAACAAGCGCCTCAGCGCGATCCGCGGACTGTCGGGCGTCGTCAACACCGCCAATATCAGTCCTGATGGCGGCAAGGTCGTCACCGCCGAGCGCAGGGGCATCGTCGGCGTCTGGGACGCGGGCACGGGCAAGCAACTGATGCTGCTGCGTGGGCACGAAGACCAGATCCACGATGCCCGCTTCAGCCCCGACGGCGGCATGATCGCGAGTGCTGCGCGCGATGGCACCGCGCGCACGTGGGATGCGGCGACGGGCGCCCAGCTCTTCGCCCACAAGCAGCGCGGCGGCCTCTACGTCGACACCGTCTCCTTCAGCCCGGACGGGCGCTGGGTGCTCTCGGGCGGGAATGGCTGGGCCGAGGTCTGGGACGCGCGCACGGGCAAGCTCCTCACCTCGGTCTTTGTCGGCCCGAAAGACGCAACCGCGTTCGACACCTACGCGCGCTTCAGTCGTGACGGCAAATCGATCGCGGTGGGCGACATCGACGAGGGGCCACAGAAGATGCTGCCGCTCGCGCTGCCGGCCAACTAGGTTCGTCAGGCCGGCTTGGGGGCGCTGCAGCGAATAGAGCAGCTTCAATGCGCCACGAACTGGAAGGGGACTTGCACCTCAAGCGGTCCTTGCGCGACGTCGTGGGGCATGGGTGGAAAGGGAGCCGCTTTGTCAATTGCCGCCAAGGCCGCCTCGTCGAGAAGCTTTGAGCCCGAAGTCTTCCTCACCTCGCGCGACAGGATGCGGCCCGAAGGACCGACCGTGAAAGCGATCAGCACGGTTCCGGCGCGGTGAATGCGCGGATTGACCTTGCTTCTCTCCAGCGTCTTGCGCACCTCGCCGAGATAAGCCAAGCGCAGCGTCGCATTCCCGCCGTGCTGCGCGGCGCCCGAGCTCTTCAGGCTGAAGGTTGCGACCTGCGGCGCCTGCTCCTGGACGGGGACCGGGTCCGGTTTCTCGTCCTGGATCGGCGGCGGCTCCTTGGCTGCGACCTCGTCCTCGTCGGGGCCGTCCGTCGAGGTGATGACGTTGGCGAGGTTGGGCTTGATCTCCTCGAGGGGGCGCTCGGTCGTCTGCTGGGGCGCAACGTCGACCGTCTCGATCGTCTCCTGGGCGTCGCCGAGCTTGGCGATGCCCTCGAGCGCGATTCCCTGCTCGACCACGAACTGGTCGTTGCCGGAGCCCGCCTCGAGCGCCGCGCCGCCGGTGATCCCGATCAAGGCGATCAGAAGTCCGGCGTGCAGCCCGAACGAAAGCAGCCAGGAGATGGGGCGCAGCATTCGCATCGGCTAGACGACGTCCTTACGGTCGTTCCCCATCAGTGGCCTCCGCTGGCGCGCATTGGCTCTCCGACGCGCACGACCGTGTCGGGCGAGGGCTTCGAGAGGTTCTTGGCGATCTCGGAGATAGCCGAGGCGCCGCGGGCCGCGAGACGGCTGAGCGACACCGAGACGGCGTTATAGGCCATGACTGCCGGAATGGCTGCGGCGAGGCCAAGAGCGGTGGCGAACAGCGCCTCGGCGATGCCGGGCGCCACCGTGGCAAGACTCGTGTCCTGCTGCATGCCGATAGCCGTGAAGCTGTTCATGATGCCCCACACGGTACCGAAGAGGCCGATGAAGGGCGCCGAGGAGCCGATGGTGGCGAGGAACGGCAGCCCGCCTTCCCGGCGCTGCAACTCGCTCCTGAGGCAGCCGCGCATGGCCCGGTCGAGGCGGGCGCGCACGCCGCTGCGGTCCTCGCCGCGTGAGGCGCCGTCCTCGGCTTCGCTCTGCGCGGCGGCGAGAACGACTTTGACCAGTCCACGCGCGTCGCCGGTGGGCGACGCCGTCCTCGCCATCGCCTCAAGCCGGCGGACCTGTCCTCTGAGCCACGACAGCCGCACGAGCTTCTCGATAATGATGGCCCAGCAGCCGAGCGAGGCGATGGCAAGGCCCAGCATCACGGCTTTGACCACCGGATCGGCGGTCGAGAGCATGCCGAAGAGCGAGTAGTCGTGGATGGCACCTGCAGCAGCGAGCGGAATCAAGGGCTACCTCTCACTTTGAGATCTCGACTGTCGTCAGTTGACGTTCAGCGGGGCGAGACGGCCGACGGCCGCGTGACAGCTGGCGATTGGGATGGTCAGGAGATGACGCGTCGGGCGCAAAGGCTCCGACACCGGTCCCACGGGGAGCAGCGTCTCTAAACGCTCAAAGCGAGAGGAGGGGCGCGCGCATTGAATTGGACGGTCGTATTGTCCGCCGGGCGCAGCACGACGCGGACCGGACCGGGAGCCAAATTGGGCAGCGGTTGAAAGCTGACGCTCGGCGGCTCCGGTAGCACGAGCGAGGCGACAAGACCCATCGTCCAGCAAATGACGCACGCCGCATCGTTGTCATTGGAGGCCGGTTGAGGACACGGCGGTCGCGCCGCCGACGAGCAGTTACCGATGGCGACCACCGGCGTCGCAACTGCGTCGGAGCCCCGGTGCGCATGCATATGGGTGTGCCCGAACGACATGTAGGCCTGCGTCGCGAGCGCGAGCAGCGCTACAAGTCCGAGTCTCGGGTGACGCCTAAAGAATCGCATCGTATCTCCGGCGATGTCGATTCAAGCGCTAGGGCGAGAATGGGGCGAAGGGAAGACGGCAAGCAGGCGCGAGGGTGCGGCTGGTTTGGCTCCGAGGGTCAGCGCGGGAAGTGTGACTTGCGGGCAACTCGCTGCCCTACCATGGCCTGAGCCGGCCACGAAACTTTGCGCACATGTCCCGCGGCAGTCTACAGTCCGACCCCGTCGGAGACGGACATGTGCTTCTTTCGACGAAATCGAAGATTTGCTTGGCTTGCGCTGTTTGCGTTGACCGCGCAGCTCGTGCTGACGTTCGGTCACGTTCATCTTTCCGGCGTCCAGCCCCACGCGGATGCGATTTCACAGGGGTCTTGCGGCTCCCAGACACAATCACCATGCCCCGCTCACGACGATGACGATAACCACTGCGCGCTTTGCTGGACCATAAGCCTTGCTGGAACGCTGGTTGTTCCCGCGGCACCGGTATTGGACCTGCCATCGCGCGAGCGCATGCGCGTCGAGCCCCTACTGTCCGTCGGATCGCTCTGGGGCAGTGAGACGGTCCAATTTCAGGCGCGTGCCCCACCCCTCGCCTAAGCGGCCATCAAGCGCCGGCCCTGCAACCTCCTGAGATCTTGGTTGAGGCTCGGCGCTCGCGCGTTGGCCAGCGCGTGAGTCCATCCCTGCAGTTTCAGAGTTCAAACCATGGGAGAGCCGTGGTGCGCGTGCATAGTCTCTTGGTAGTTGGTCTTCTAGTCACGCTGGTCTCATCGCTTGCGATCGAGACGGCATGGGCGCAGCAATCGACTGCTCCACAGTCAACCGCGCCGACAACTCAGGCGCCCGCAGCGCCGGCGCAGCAGCCTTCGGGAGCAGAGCTCCCGCCGGTCGTTGTTATCGAGCCCAACGAAGCACCGCAAAAAAAGAAGGTGCACCACAAAGCCGCGAAGGGTCCGTCGGTTCCAGGCGGACCACCGCCAGTGGCCACGCAGCCGACGGGCGGCCAAAACCCGGTGTCGGCTGCAGCGAGTGCTCTCGCCGCCGAGACGACAACGCTCAACGACGCGCGCAACAGCCTGCTGACGACCTTCGGAACGAACGCCTACACGTTCAGCCAAGAGACGCTGCAATCGCTTCCGCAAGGAACCAACGCGCCGCTCAGCAAGGCGCTGCTGCAGGCGCCGGGGGTTACGCAGGATTCGGTGGCGAGCGGGCAGATCCACGTGCGCAACGAGCACGCCAACGTGCAATACCGCATCAACGGCATCATCTTGCCCGACGGCGTCTCCGGGTTCAGCCAGGTCCTCGATACGACCTTCATCGGCTCCATGGCGCTCATCACCGGCGCGTTGCCGGCCGAGTACGGCTTACGCACATCCGGCCTCATCGATATTCAAACGCGCAGCGGAGCCTTCAACGAGGGCGGAAGCGTCGGCGTCTACGGCGGCAGCCGCGACACGCTTACGCCGAGCTTCGAGTACGGCGGCACCAGCGGCCAGACGGAGTATTTCGTCACGGGCCGCTATTTCCAAAGCAACGAAGGCATCGAGAATCCGACCCCGAGCGTCGTGCCCATTCACGACGACACCGAGCAGGGCGCGTTCTTCAGCTACGTCTCGAGGCTGCTCGACCCCGATACCCGGCTGAGCTGGATCTCGGGCAGCACCATCAATCAATTCCAGATCCCCAACACTCCTGGTCAGACGCCGCTGCCAGGCTTCACTTTCGAATTCATCGCTGCTTAACGAGAACCAGTTCGAGCAGAACTACTACAACGTGGTGGCTCTGCAGAAGAAGGTCGACAACGTCGACTGGCAGCTCGCCTACTTCTCCCGTTACAGCGACCTGCACTTCACGCCGGACGAGATCGGCGACCTAGCCTTCAACGGCGTCGCCTCCAACGTGCAGCGCCAGAGTTCTATCAACGGGGTGCAAGGCGACGGCTCGTACCGCTTAAACGATGTCCACACGCTGCGCGGCGGCTTCTTCGTGAGCGGCGAGCAGACTGACGTCAGCAATGCTTCGCTGTTGCTGCCGACTGCCACGGGCGTGCCGCCCTGCAACTCTGCGTCTCTCGACACGCCCTGTAACGTGACCGACAGCGACTCAAAGCTCGGCTGGCTGCTCGGCGTCTACCTCCAGGACGAATGGAAGATTACGAGCCAGCTCACCCTCAACGCCGGCATCCGCTTCGACCAGATGTACCAGTTCGTGGACGCCAACCAGTGGAGCCCGCGCGTCAGCCTGGTCTACAAGCCCTTCGACGGCACGACGCTGCACGCGGGCTACGCGCGCTACTTCACCCCGCCATCGCAGGTCATCGCAACCCCGGCGAATGTCGCGGCCTTCGACAACACGACACAGGAGTCCGGGACGTGCGGAGGCGCGTCGCAACCTGCCTGCGGTCCGGTCCTACCCGAGCGCGCGCACTATTTCGACGTAGGGATCGTCCAGCGCGTTTTCCCCGGGCTCGAGATTGGGGTCGATGGCTACTACAAGCTCGCGCGCGACCTTCTCGACGACGGGCAGTTTGGCGCTGCCCTGGTGCTCGATGGCTTCAACTACGCCAAAGCCTACAACGAAGGCATCGAGATCAAGGCCAACTACACGGCGGGAAATTTCAAGGCCTACGGCAACATCGCCATCGCACAACAGAAGGGCACCGACATCGTCTCCAACCAGTATCTGATCGATTTCTCCGATCTCGCGTATATCGCCAACAACTACATTTTCACCGACCACTCCCAAACCGTCACCGCCTCTGCCGGCCTCACCTATTTGTGGCAGGGCACCACCTTCAGCGCCGACCTGATCTACGGCAGCGGTCTCAGAACGGATGGAGATGTCCCGAACGGCGCGCATGTGCCCGCCTATACCCAGGTCAACCTCGGGACGTCGCACGAGTTCACGTCCGGCTTGGAAAAGCCGGTCACGCTGCGCTTCGACATCATCAACCTCTTCGACAACATCTACCAGATCCGCAACGGCGACGGGATCGGCGTCTTCGCGCCGCAATACGGACCGCGCCGGGAGTTCTTCGTCGGGCTATCGCAAAAGTTCTGATCGCTAAGAGGGGACCGCAATGAACACGTAAGCAGTGGAGCTGACGCAATGTATCGAGTGAGTATGGTGCTTACGGCTATGATCGTGCTGAGCCAAGGCACGCCTATCCAGGACAACGACTACGGCGTAGCTAGCCGCATCGAGCCGAGCCTTGCCCAGGCCTTCGGCGGGTATGCTGCTGAGCAGTTGAAGCTTGTGGACGAACGCAACTACTTGCACTGCCACAACCTGCCCGGGCGCATGTATTGCCACAAGGGTGGACGCCTGCCGCGGAACTGGCCCCCCAACACGAACACTCCGGGGACGTCGAGCTTGCGAAAGTTTCGCGCGCACACCGCCGCTTCGCGGGCTGGCCTCGGACGTGACTGCTGGTTCTGTTGGCCCTGACGGATCGACCCCTGATTGTCCGCTATGGGTCAAAAGCCGAAGATCCTCGGTGCGTGCAACGGGTCTTGTTTGCTCCTTGAAGCGGACATTCGCGCTGGGCGTCTAGTTCGCAAACCGGAAGTGCATCACGTCGCCATCCTTGACGACGTACTCCTTGCCCTCGAGCCGCATTTTGCCGGCATCCTTGGCGCCCGTCTCGCCGCTCAAGGCCACGTAGTCGTCGTAGGCGATGGTCTCGGCGCGGATGAAGCCCTTCTCGAAATCGGTGTGGATGACGCCCGCCGCCTGCGGCGCCTTGGTGCCGCGATGGATGGTCCAGGCGCGTGCCTCCTTGGGGCCGACCGTGAAGTAGGTGACGAGGTCGAGGAGCTTGTAGCCCTCGCCGATGAGCTTGTTGAGGCCAGGCTCATCGAGCCCCAAGTCCTTCAAGAACTCGGTGCGGTCGGCCTCGGGCAGGCCGGCGAACTCCGCCTCGATCTTGGCCGAGATGACGACGCAGCCGGCGCCTTCCGCTTGCGCCTTCTTCTCGACCGCGCGCGAGTGCGCGTTGCCGGACGCCGCCGAGGCCTCATCGACGTTGCACACGTAGAGGATGGGCTTGGCGGTCAAGAGCTGCAACGCGGCGTAAGCGGGCGCCTCCTCCGGCGTCAGCTCGGCAAGGCGCGCGGGCTTTCCCTCGCGCAAGAGCGCCAAGGCCTTGTCCATCAGGGCGACCTGGGCCTTGGCCTCCTTGTCGCCGGCCTTGGCCTTCTTCTCGATGTTGGTGCGGCGCTTTTCCAGGCCGTCGAGGTCGGCGAGCATCAGCTCGGTCTCGACTGTCTCGGCGTCGGAGGTCGGATCGACACGGCCTTCCACGTGGGTCACGTCATCGTCCTCAAAGCAGCGCAAGACGTAGGCGACGGCGTCGACCTCGCGGATGTGGCCCAGGAACTGGTTGCCGAGCCCTTCGCCCTTGGAGGCGCCTTTGACGAGGCCGGCGATGTCGACGAAGGTCAGCCGTGTCGGGATGATCTGCCCCGACTTGGCGATCGCGGCGAGCTTCTCCAGCCGCTCGTCGGGCACGCCGACCTCGCCCACGTTGGGCTCGATGGTGCAGAACGGATAGTTGGCGGCTTCCGCCGCCGCCGTCTGCGTCAGCGCGTTGAAGAGCGTGGACTTGCCGACGTTGGGCAGGCCCACGATGCCGCATTTGAAGCCCATCTCGATGTCCTGGATGGAGGTTGGGAGGGGACGGGCGGAAGAGCCGCTACATCCCAAGAGGTCGCCCAGAGCCCTAAGGGGTTCGGCGCCCCTTGTGAAGCCCGTCTTTGCCGCAGTGTTGGTCATAGCGTGCATTGCTGAAGACGGCGCCCCGGCAAAGGGCCAGACTCCGGCGGGACATAGCCCTTGACAGCGTAATGGTCTCGCGCAATCGCTGATGGTGCACACACGCGTCGGCATGTTGAGACGCGGGGCGCCTTCGTTGCTTTATGAATTGAGGCCGTTCCATGCTTGCTCAAGCCTTCAAGGGCCACGGCACGTTTTTCTATCTGGCCGCCGAAAGCCTCGCCAAGTTCGATGATGACACCGGGCGCCTCGTCGCTGCCATGAAGTCGGCAGGCATGAGCCATGCCTGGGTTCGATTGCACGACCATGAGCACCGGCCCGAGCCGGAGGGCCCGACACGGCGCCTGATCGACGGCTTGCGGGCAGGCGGGATTGAGCTGGCCGGCTGGGGTTTTGTCCGCGGCGCCGAGCCCGAGCGCGACGCAAGCGTGGCCTCGGATCTCGTCGCCAAGTACGGGCTCACCCACTACATCGCCGACATCGAGCAGGACGAGCACAACTCGCGTTGGACGACCGGCAATATATCGATCTTTCTCACAAAGCTGCGCGAGGGACTCCCCGCGGGCGCGCAGATTTTCGTTTCGAGCTACCCCTATATCTCCGCCAAGCATCCTGAGCTCATGACGGCCGCCGTGCCTCACGTTGACGGCTTTGCCCCGCAGATCTACTGGCACAACTATCCCGCCGCCTACATGCTGGAGCGCGGGAACCTGCCGCCGCATCCCACGCACGACTACAGCCCGCAGCAGCATCTGCACAACCCGGCCATCTACGCCGATCTCTGCCTCGATTGGTGGCGTGCGGCGGTCGGCGACGAGGCGCCCCTGATACTGACCGGCCAGTCCTATTGGGAGCACTTCCCGAGGGAGACGGCCGAGGCCAAGCTCAAGGATTTTCTGCGTGACTTCACGGGATGGCAGCGTCTCGTCGGAGCGAACTGGTGGCACTTCGGGCACAAGATCAATTTGGCCGACAATGGCGCCATGACGAGCGCGATGTACGACGCGATCACGCAAGCGCGCGTTGCCGACAAACCATTCATGCAGACGTAACGGCAGTACCGCGCTGCCAGAAAATCATTTCAAGTGAAAGCATATGAGGAGACATCCATCATGCTACAGGCTCAGGACCTCAATTTGCGCGAGGAATTCATCGCCGAAGGCAAGCACAACCGGCCCGGCACGATCATCCGCCCGACCCACGTAACGATTCACAACACGGACAATGACAGCCCGGGGGCGGACGCGCCGGCGCACTCCGGCTTTGTGCGCAAAACGGGATTCTATATGCTCAATGGGTCAAAGCATTGGGTATCCTGGCACTTCACCGTCGACGACAAGGTCGCGATCAAGCATTTGCCGCTCAACGAGCTTGCATACCACGCCGGCCCAGGCAACGGCGTCAGCGTTGCCATCGAGATCTGCATGAATCAGGGCATCGATCAAGCCGCGGCCAATGAGCGGGCCGCTCTATTGACCGCCGGTCTATTGAACAGCCTCAACGTTGCCATCGACAACGTGGTGCCGCACAAGAAGTGGACGGGCAAAATTTGTCCGCATCTTCTGCTCGACCACGAAGCGTTGGGGGCGAAGTGGACGGCCTTCATCGATCTCGTCCGCCAGTTCCAGGCCAGCCTGGGACAGCAGGAAGGGGCGCCGTTTGCCTCATCGCAGGATATGGAGTCGATGAGGTCGATGCGCGCAACTCCCGTCGAGGAAATCGCGCCCGAGGCGCTTGCCGCCGATATAGATCACGCGGCAATGCGCGAGCAGTTCAATCAATAGCGCGCCTGAAGGAAGACGCGGTCGGGTGCCGGTGCGTTGCCAGGCGGCCCCGCTCACGCCTTCAGGCGGTAGCCGGTCTTGAAGATCCACCCCACGATGGCGAGGCAAAGCGCGAGGAACGCCAAGGTGGCGCTTAAGCTCGCCGCGATGTTGACGTCGGAGATCCCATAGAAGCTCCAGCGGAAGCCTGAGATGAGATAGACGACGGGATTGAACAGCGTCACCGTCTGCCAGAAGGGCGGCAGCATCTTTATCGAGTAGAAGGTGCCCCCGAGGAAGGTGAGCGGCGTGATGATGAGGAGGGGAATGATCTGCAGCTTCTCGAAGCCGTCGGCCCAGATGCCAATGATGAAGCCGAACAGGCTGAACGACAGCGCGGTCAGCACCAGGAACGCCAGCATCCACAAGGGGTGCTCGATGTGCAAGGGCACGAACAGAGACGCCGTGGCCAGAATGATGAGGCCGATGATGATCGACTTGGTCGCCGCCGCCCCGACGTAGCCCAAGACGACCTCGAGCGGAGACACCGGCGCCGACAGGATCTCGTAGATGGTCCCGGCAAAGCGGGGAAAGTAGATGCCGAAGGAGGCGTTCATGATGCTCTGCGTCAAGAGCTGCAGCATGATCAGCCCCGGCACGATGAAGGCGCCGTAGCTCACGCCGTCGATCTGCGTGATGCGCGAGCCGATGGCGGCCCCGAACACGATGAAATAGAGCGAGGTCGACAGCACCGGCGAGAAGATCGATTGCATGATCGTGCGCCAGGCACGCGACATTTCGTAGGTGTAGATCGCCTTGACCGCGTGAAGGTTCATCGGGCGCCTCGCACCAGGTCGACGAAGATGTCCTCAAGCGAGCTCTGCGTCGTGTTGAGGTCGGCAAAACCGACACCGGCTGCCCGCATGTCGTTGAGAAGGGCCGTGATGCCGGTGCGTTCCGCCCGCGCGTCGTAGGTGAAGGTGAGCGCGCGGCCGTCGGGGGCGAGCTCCAGCTTGTGCACGGCGAGCTGCGGCGGAATGGCGGAAAGCGGCTCGTGCAAATGCAACACGAGCTGCTTCTTGCCGAGCTTGCGCATCAGCTCGACCTTCTCCTCGACCACGATCAGCTCGCCCTTGGTGATGACGCCGACGCGGTCGGCCATCTCCTCGGCCTCCTCGATGTAGTGCGTGGTGAGGATGATGGTGCAGCCCGACGCACGCAAGTTCCGCACGACTTGCCACATCTCCTGGCGCAGCTCCACGTCGACGCCGGCCGTCGGCTCGTCGAGGAACAGGATCTCGGGCTCGTGCGACAGCGCCTTGGCGATCATCACGCGCCGCTTCATGCCGCCCGAGAGCGTCATGATCTTGGAGTCCTTCTTGTCCCAAAGCGTGAGGTCTTTGAGCACCTTCTCGATGTAGGCGGGGTTCGGCGCCTTGCCGAACAGGCCGCGTGAGAAGCTCACCGTGTTCCACACGGTCTCGAACATGTCGGCGGTCAGCTCCTGCGGCACGAGACCGATCATGGCGCGCACACGGCGGTACTTGGCCGCGATATCCATGCCGTCGACCGTCACGCTGCCGGCGCTGGGCGTGACGATGCCGCAGATGATTGAGATGAGCGTGGTCTTGCCGGCGCCGTTGGGGCCGAGCAGGGCGAAGATCTCGCCGTGGCGGATCGACAGATCGATGCCTTTTAGGGCCTCGAAGCCGGTGGCGTAGGTCTTGGAGAGGTTCTCGACGGAGATGATGGGCGCCATGGCGGGAGGATTAGGGGCGGTTCGCGTCGGCTGCAAGACTTGAAGTTTGCCTGCCGCTCACTCACTGCCACCGCGGCCCGCCAGCCACTTCTTGAGGTTCTCGGCCAAGGCCCCGGCGCGCTTGACTACGCGCTCGCCGGCGGGATGCGGCTTCTTTGCGGGCGCCTCCGTCTCTTTGCGCACGCGCTCGGGCGGCGGCTCCTTTGCCGGCGCCTCGGTGCGCAGCTCCTGCGCCACGTGCGACAGGAAGCGGGCCGCGTCGCCGCGCGCCAGGTAGGGGGCAGAGGCGGCTATGGCGTCGAGCAGCGGCTCCAGCCATTCGTATTCCACCTTGGCGAAGTCGTGCAGCACGTAGTGCGCCACCGCGTCCTTGACGCCGGGATGCCCCACGCCGATGCGCACGCGCTGGTACTCGTTGCCGATGTGGGCGGAGATCGAGCGCAGGCCGTTGTGGCCGGCGTTGCCGCCGCCCGTCTTTACTTTGAGCTTGCCGGGGGCGAGGTCGATCTCGTCGTGGAAGACGTAGACGTCGTCGAGCGCAATCTTGAGGAAGCGCTGGGCCTCGCCGACGCTCTGCCCGCTGTCGTTCATGAAGGTCGTGGGTTTGAGCAGCACGACGCGCTCGCCCCCGAGGCTCGTCTCCGCGGTCTCGCCGTGAAAGCGGCGGCGCCACGAGCCAAAGTCGTGGCGCGCAGCGATCCGCTCGACCGCCATGTAGCCGACGTTGTGGCGGTTGCGCGCGTACTTGGCGCCGGGATTGCCAAGTCCGACGAAGAGCTTCATGGGCGCGGCCCCGTGGAGGTCGGGCGGGCGCGCACTCTAAGCGCGCGCCCGGATGAGGCGGCCTACTTCTTCTTGTCGCCGGCCTTGGCGGCAGGTGCCGCGCCTTTGGCGGCTGCCGGTGCCGCACCACCCTTCGCGGCTGGGCCTGCTGCCGCCGCGCCTTCGGCCGGCGCAGCAGCTGCGCCTTCCACCGGTGCCGCTGTCGCTGCGACCTCTTCCTCTTCCTGCTTCACGGCACCGGCGACGGTGGCGATGGTGAAGTCCCGGTCCTTGATGGTCGGCGCAACGCCTTCAGGCATGGCGATGGCGGAGACGTGCATGGAGCGGCCGATCTCGAGCCCGGTGAGGTCGATCTCGAAGAAGGCCGGGATGTGGTCGTAAGGGCAGGTGACCTCGATGTCGTGGCGCACGATGTTCAACACGCCGCCGCGCTTCAGGCCCGGCGACAGCGCCTCGTTGACGAAGCGCACCGGCACTGCGACGCGGATGCGTCCGTCCTTGCCGATGCGCAGGAAGTCGACGTGGATCGGCTGGTCCTTGACGGGGTCGACCTGGAGGTCGCGGGGAATGACGCGGTTCTTCTTGCCCTCCACGTCGATCTCGAACACGGTCGAGGTGAAGTGGCCTTTGAGAACCTGCTTCCACAGCTCGACGTAGTCGAGCGCGATCGGCTCCGGCGGTTGGCCGTCGCCATAGATGACGGCGGGCACTTTCCCTTCGCGGCGAGCTTGGCGTGCGGCCCCCTTGCCTGCACGTGGGCGCGCCGTGGCTTTGAGCTCGGTCGAGGTCTGAGCCATGGCATGATCTCCGATAAAAAAGGGCCGATACGGCCCGAAATCCCGCGCCCGGCCTCCAAGGGTGCCGGGCGGCGTCTCATGCGGTTTGCTTGAGATGGCGCGGGTTATAGCGGCCGCTCAGGGGCTTGGCAATCGCCGGGGATGGGGTGGCGCGCCACGGCTTGGCGTGGTCCGGGTGCTGGGAGGGCCCCTGCAACCGTTTGACATTTCGACCTTTCCTTCGCTCATATGGCGTCCTTGGGCGCGCCGCCAGATGGCGGCGGCAAGGCAAAGAGCAAAGAAGCATGGTGCGCAAGGGTGCAAAGCGCCGGCCGGCGCCGGAGCAGGACAAGATGATCGCCGAGGCCTTGCGCGGCGTCGGACGGCCGATCTCCGCTTACGAGCTGATCGAGGAGCTGCGCGAGAAGGCGACACTGGCGCCTCAGACCGTCTACCGCTCGCTCGACCGGCTGATCGCCGATGGGCAGGCGCACCGGCTCGAATCGCTCAACGCCTTCGTCGCCTGCCGCCACCCGAGCCACGAGGGCGCCGCCGTGTTCGCCATCTGCGACGATTGCGGCACCGTCACCGAGTTCGACGAGCCGCAAGCGGTCGAGCGCCTGCGCGGTTGGGCGAAGAAGGCCAAGTTCGCCGTCGACCAGATGACGCTCGAGCTGCGCGGGCGCTGCCGCGCCTGCTCAATCCGTCCGGGGGCCTGAGCCCGCGTCTCGCATTCACGCGCGCAATGCTTGTGATCGCGCAACCTGCGCCATCCCCAAAGAGTGTGACAGCGATTTGGCAAGCGTCATCGCGCTGCGCCTCGCTGTGACGCCGAGGGCACGCGCCTCTGGCAAACGACCCCTTGCCGCGCTCGAGCGGCCGCGCAGCGATTGAGCCGGCGCCGGCTGTCCGCTATTCGGATATTATAACATCCGAATAACCGAGTACAGAGGCCTCAATGTCAGTTCGCGTATGCGTGTGCGTTGCCGCGCCGGCGGGCACAACACCACCTCTCCCAGGGGGAGAGGTCGGCTGGACGCGCGTCAGCGCGACAGCCGGGTGAGGGGATGGACCAGCTGTGGATCAGTAGAACAGGCTCGAGACGCTTTCCTCGCGCGCCGTCCTCAAGATCGCCTCGCCGATCAGCGGCGCGATGGAGAGCACGCGGATGTTCTTGGCGGCCTGCACCGCCGCCGTCGGCTGGATCGAGTCGGTGATGACAAGCGACTTGAGCTTGGAGTTCTGGATGCGGCTGACCGCGCCGCCCGACAGCACGCCATGCGTGATGTAGGCCATCACCTCCACGGCGCCGTGCTGCAGCAGCGCCTCCGCCGCGTTGACCAGGGTGCCGCCTAAATCGACGATGTCGTCGATCAGGATGCAGCGCTTGCCCTCCACGTCGCCGATGACGTGCATGACCTCCGACTCGCCCGGACGCTCGCGCCGCTTGTCGCAGATGGCGATCGGCGCCTCGATGCGCTTGGCCAGCGCACGTGCGCGCACCACGCCGCCGACGTCGGGCGAGACCACCATCAGGTTGTTGGCTTTGTGATGCTCCTGGATGTCGCGCACCATGACGGGGGCGGCAAACAGGTTGTCGGTGGGGATGTCGAAGAAGCCCTGGATCTGGCCGGCATGCAGATCAAGCGTCATGACCCGGTCGGCGCCCGCGCGCTCAATGAGGTTGGCGACGAGCTTGGCGGTGATCGGCGTGCGCGGGCCCGGCTTCCGGTCCTGGCGCGCGTAGCCGTAATAAGGGATGACGGCGGTGATGCGCGCAGCCGACGCCCGCTTCAGGGCGTCGATCAGGATCAACAGCTCCATCAGGTTGTCGTTGGCCGGGAACGAGATCGATTGGATCACGAACACGTCCTGGCCGCGGACGTTCTCCTGGATCTCGACGAAGATCTCCATGTCGGCGAAGCGCTTCACCTGCCCCTTGGTCCCGGAGACCTTGAGGTAGGTGCAGATCAACTCCGCCAGCGGCCGGTTGGAGTTGCCGGCCACCAGCTTCATGGACAATGGACCGCGGCCGTCTCCGGTACGGGCATCGAAAGGCATGGGCACGCCTCCACGGCCGTTCGCCCGGCGCTTCTAGCAAGAGGGCCCACGCCTGTAAACGGCGGGGCCCCCATTTGCCGACGGAAGGTTGACGCTAAGTGACCGACAGGTAGCACCCTGGTCAGTTGGTGCTGGTGGTCTGCGTGGCCTGTGGCATGAGCTTGAGGATGCCCTGGGCCGCGGCGGCTGCGGCGGCATCGGCCGTCTTGCCCCACGCTCCGTCGAGCGAGCCTTGCGGCACCTCGTTCTTCTGCGAGACGGTGCCGAGCTTCTTGCCGCGCGGGTCGGTGACGCTCCAGTCGATGGTGATCGGCTGCTTGCCGTCCGAGCCGGCGCCGAGCGCGACCTTGCCCTCGACCGTGTAGGTCTGGGCTGAGGGCGTGTCGGCGAGCGCTACGCCGTTGCGCGCGAGCTCACGTTGGAGCGCTGAGCGCAGCGAGGAGCTGCCGTCGCCCGGAGCGCCGGTGACGCTCGGAACTCTCGCCTTGAGACCCGCAGCCTTGATGCTGCCCGTAACGGTGCTCGGCGCGGCCGGCCGTGTCGAGGCTGGTGTAGGTGCGGCAGCGGCCTGCTGGGCGGGCGGCATCGGCGTGCTCGGCGGGGCGACTGCGGCGGTCTGCACCAGGCCGCCGCCTCCGCTCGCAACCGTCGGACTCGAGTGAGCCGGCAGCCAAGCGGCGATCGAGGACACGGTCTTGGTGGCGATGGCCGAGATGACGGGCGGCGTGACCGCTGCCCAGGGATCGCTGCCCGAGCCCTTAGTCGTCTCTTCGCCGCTCACGCGGTGGACGCCTTTGCCCGAGCTGTCGGTCACGTCCCAGATATAGGAGACCTTCGCCTTTTGGCCCTTCTTCTCCAGCGAGGAGACGACATAGCCTCTCAGCGTGTACTCCGCCGGCTCGTTGGGCGACTTGGCGACGCGAATGTTCTGGCGCTCGATGTCGGCGGTGAGCTGCGTCAGCAACTCCTTCGACACGGTCTCGGGCGGACCGATCACCGGCGCGATCGCGAGCTGTGCCGGTTGCGTTGGTGCCGCCACAGGTGGCGGGTTGGCGACGGACGCCGTCGGCGTGTCGCTCGATGATCCGAATAAGGATGACGCAGTTTCGCAGCCGCCCAATCCGATGGCTAACCAGCATGCGCAGAGCGCCATCGCGATTGGTTTCATTTTTTGCCTAGCCGCAGCAGCATCAAAGGTCGTCACGGCGACGCTCCCCCGTTGAGTACCCGCTGTTTCTTCCGGCGGCCGGCGTACGAACCTTGCGGCCTTTCAACTCCTCGATGACCGGTACCTCTCGTAGAATCGTCTAACCAGTCAAATACGCCGCGTCCAGGTCGAATCCGATCAAGCTCGCTCTCGACTGAAGTTCTCGCGAGAATGCTCAGACAAGCTTGTGGATTATGCAATTAGGCCACGACGATGGCGGAGATTTGACGGCCGTAATCGCCCTCATTGAGGTGCTGGGAGCGCCTGAAGCTGTAAAAAAGCGATTCGTTCTCGTAGGTGCAGGGGCTGTGACGCGCGACTTGCGCCAATTGCGCCGCAATAAGCCGGTTTTCGACGTATCCCGGCAGATCGAAGCGGGCGCGGGCATTGGGGTTGGCGCGAGAAAAGAAACGCGCGTTGTCAGGGCAACTTTCTAGAAGCGCCGCTTCGAACTCAGGTCCCACCTCGTAGGAATCTTGGTTAATGGCCGGCCCGATCGCCGCGCGAATGTGGCGGCGCGTTGCGCCCTGCCGCTCCATCTCCGCAATCGTCGCCTCGAGAATTCCCGCCACGGCGCCGCGCCAACCTGCGTGCGCCGCCGCCACCACGCGCGCTTGCGGGTCGGCGAAGAGGACCGGCGCGCAGTCGGCGGTCAGCACGCCCACGGCGAGACCGGGCGTGCGCGTGACGACGGCATCGGCCTTGGGACGATCGCTCGCGGGCATCGGCGCGGCGACGCAGAGCGCAGTCGCGCTGTGTACCTGATAGAGCGTGACGACGTCGGCGTGCGCGGCGCCGAGGTGCTCGGCGACGCGCACGCGGTTGGCCGCCACCTGTTGGGGATCGTCGGCGGAGCCGGGTCCGCAGTTGAGCCCGGCATAGATCCCTTGCGAGCCGCCGCCGGCGCGGGTGAAGAACCCGTGCCGGATGCCGGGCAGGTGCGCAAGGCTGGTGGCTTGGATGGGCGCAAGCATCGCCCGAGCACTTAAGATGCGCCGGGTCCGATGTCCACCGGGGCAAATCCCGGCAGCGCAGCGAGCTCTCTGCTCCTGACGCCGGTCGCGTGAAAGCGCGTGCCCATGCCGCCCGGCGCCATCAGACGCGCGATGTCCCCCTCGATGCCCGCCGCCTTTGCCGGGTTCGTGGCCATGAGGAGGGAGGCGCGCTCGGCAATGCCGAGGGCGCCGAGGAACTCGGCCTGCGTCACCGGTCCGTCGCAGGCAAGGCCGCAGCGCTGCATCGCCGCGGTGACGGCTGAGAAGTCGACCTGCGCGGTGAGGTCGGCCTCGCCGGGTGCCGCGAGAGGATCATCGTAACGATGCATGCGCACCGCCTGCAGGGTATCGCCCAGGGAGGGAGCGACGTGCCCGTAGTCGATGAAGAGCGCTGCGAGCGGAGTTCCGAGCGCGGCGAGCGTCTCGCTCCACCTTGCCAGCGCCGCCGCACGTGTCTCGAGGATGTCTCCTTCGCGCGCGCTCTCTGCGATCGCCGGCGGCAGGCGCACGTCAGGGTCGGACGCGCCGTCGACGAAGGCGAGCCGGCCCTCGCCGCCGAGGCCGACGCAGCGCTTGCGCCAGTGCCCATCGTGCCGGACCCATTGCGCGATGGGCAGCGTGTCGAGGAACTCGTTGGCGATGATGATGACGGGGCCGCCGCACGTCGCAGCGTCGAGATCCGTGCTCCACGTCAGCGGTACGTCCGCATCTGCGAGCGTGGCGCGCTGCTGCGCCGCAAGGCTTGTGTTGGTCTCGACGAGATGAACGTGGAGTGCTGCGCGAAAAGGGGGGAGCGCGCGCGCAGCCCGCAAGGCGTCGCGCATCAGCGTGCCGCGCCCGGGGCCGAGCTCCACCAGACGCAGCGTGCCGGGCTCCCCCATCTGCCGCCATACGACGGCGCACCACAGTCCGATCAGCTCACCGAACACCTGGCTGATCTCGGGCGCAGTAATGAAGTCGCCGCTGCGGCCGATCGCGTCGCGCTTGCGGTAATAGCCATGCGCGGGATCATAAAGGCAGGCCTCGATGTACGCGGCGACGCTGATCGGACCTTCGCGCTTTATGCGGGCAACGAGCTCTTCGCCAAGCGGCGTCATCTCAGTCGCTGGGCGCGCGCGAGGTAGACGATGAGGAGACCGCCGATCAGCATGGGGATCGAGTAGACGGTGCCGACGGTGAGCGGGCCGACATTCAAGGCGTGCCCGAAGTGCGGTTGGCGGAAGAACTCCTCGGAGACCGAGCGCGCCAGCGCGTAGCCGATGAGGAAGGCGCCGGAGACGAGGCCCGGCCGCTTGAGCGCGCCGTAGCGGTGGGTCAAGAGCCGCAGCACGATGAAGAGCACGAGTCCTTCCAACGCCGCCTCGTAGAGCTGGCTCGGGTGGCGCGGCGTCGGCTCGATTTGGGGGTAGTGCAGCCGCGCTTCGGGAAAGACCATGCCCCAGGGCAGGCTGGTCGGGCGCCCGAACAGCTCGCCGTTGATGAAGTTGGCGATGCGGCCGAAGAAGAGACCTATTGGAACCGCCGCAGTGCACAGATCCCCCGTGCTCCACGGGTTGAGGTCGTTGCGCCGCGCGAAGATCCAGATGGCGATGGCGCAGCCGATAAAGCGCGCCGTGGAACGCCATGCCGCCCTTCCACACCGCGATGATGTCCTGCGGGTTGGAGAAATAGTAGCCGGGCTCGTAGAACAGCACGAAGCCGAGGCGCCCGCCCAGCACCACGCCGACGGTGATATAGAGCAGGAGATCGTCGACCTTGGCCGGGGTGAAGGGGGGCTTGTTGTCGGCCCAGAGGCCCGGCTGCGTCAAAAGTCGGCGGATATAGAGCCAGCCGAGCAGCAGCCCCGCGAGATAGGCAAGCCCGTACCACTTGATGGCGATGGGCCCGATCTGCAGCGCCACGGGGTCGAAGTTGGGGAAGGGCAGGGCCAATACGCTCATCAGGGGTTCCATTTCCATTCGGGGCCCTATGGCCTTAGCCCAAGGTTGTGACCGAGATTGTAGGGTCCGCGTGGCACGTTTTCGGCACCAGCGCCGCCCTGTCAAGCGTTGGGCTTGAACCGGGCCGCTCGCGCCGCCATAGTCGCCGCCGCCGCACGCGATGGCTTGAGCCCATGACCCAGACCACCAACCGCTTCCTCGACGAGATCGCCAAGCTGATGACGGACGCCGCCGGCGCCGCCGACGGCCTCAAGCGCGAGATCGGGTCGCTCGTGCGCGCGCAGAGCGAGCGGCTCTTGAACGAGATGGACGTGGTGAGCCGCGAGCAGTTCGAGGCGGTGAAGGCCATGGCCGAGAAGGCGCGCGCCGAGAACGAGCGTCTCGAAGCGCGCATCGCCGCGCTCGAGGCGGCGGCGGCGACGCGCAAGGATGGCGTGTGAGCGTGGTCAAGCACGACGACAAAGATGTGCACCACAGATCGCTGCATGCGCGCGCCATGCCCTCTCTTCGTCACTTTGACCGTGGACAATATCCACCCTTGCTTGCGACTCGCACGGCCCTCTGTTTTCGTCCGCCGGTCGGTCGGTTTTTCGTCGCTCTGATGGTAACGCGTTGCTTTCCTACGCTAACGAAAAGCCGCGCGGCATAGAGGGATAACAAGAATGTCGGCTGAATTCGCCTACGAGCGGGTGACGAACCCCATCGATCTCGTCGAGCAGCTCGCCGCGGCCCACAACTGGGCCTGCGATCGCACCAACGACGACGAGCTAACCCTGATCATCGCCGGTACCTGGACCGACTATCACGTGTCGCTCAACTGGCGCGAGGATCTCGAGGCCTTGCATCTGGCCTGCGCCTTCGACTTCCGCATCCCGGAGAACCGACTGGCCGAGATGTACCGTCTCGTCGCCCAGATCAACGAGCAGCTCTGGCTCGGCCACTTCGATTTGTGGACGACGGAAGGCCTCGTCATGTTCCGCCATGCGCTCCTGCTCAACGGCTCGATTGTGAGCCCGCGCCAGTGCGAGGCCATGCTGAAAGCGGCGCTCGAGGGCTGCGAACGCTACTACCAGGCCTTCCAGTTCGTGGTCTGGGCAGGTAAGCAGAGCCGAGAGGCGCTCGTATCGACCATGTTCGAGACCGAGGGCCAAGCCTAAATCGCCAGGGTCCCGTCCATGAGCCTCATGCTCCAGGGCCCGCTCCTGCTGGCCGGAGCCGGCAGAATGGGCGGCGCCATCCTCGCCAGGCTGCTCGAGCGCGGCCTCGATCCCATGCACGTGCTGGTGCAGGATCCCGACCCGCCGGTCGAGGTCGCCGACCTGATCGCCGATAAGGGCATCGATCTCCTTCCCGTAATCGACGAATTGTCGAGCCCGCCGGCCGTCATCCTGCTCGCCGTCAAGCCGCAGATGACGGACGCGGTGCTGCCGGGTCTCGGGCGCCTTGCCGGCCCTTATACGCTGCTGCTGTCCATTGCGGCGGGGCGGCGTCTGGCGGAGCTTGCCAAGCACATGCCGGAGGGCACCGCGGTCGTGCGCGCCATGCCGAACACGCCCGCCGCGATCGGGCGCGGCGTCACCGTTGCGGTGGCCAACCGCTGCGTCACGCCGGTGCAGCGGGCGCTCGCCGAGGAGCTCCTGGGTGCGGTGGGCGAGGTGCTGTGGGTGGAGGACGAGGCCCTGCTCGATCCTGTCACGGCCGTATCCGGCTCGGGCCCGGCTTACGTCTTTCTGTTGGCGGAATGCCTTGCCGAGGCCGGCCGCGCCGCCGGCCTCGATGCTGATCTCGCCGAGCGGCTGGCGCGCGCCACCGTCGCCGGCTCGGCGGCGCTGCTTGAGCAGTCCGACCTCTCCGCCGCGGCCTTGCGCCAGAACGTGACCTCGCCCGGCGGCACCACGGCGGCGGCGCTCGAGATCCTGGGCGGCGAGGAGGGTTTGCAGAAGCTGATGACGGCGGCAGTGGCCGCTGCAACGAAACGCGGCCGCGAGCTGGCGAAGTGAGCGGGATCGCTCGGCGCCGGCCGCGGCCGCGTTGCTTGCGGACCTGAGCGGGCGTTGCAGCCCCGGCGGCTCAGGTCGTCGTGGTGCGTCAAGGTACCAAGGGCCGCAAGCTCAAGGAGGATAAAGCTTAAGGCCCAGTGCGCGTGTGGCGCCCTTCCGCATCCCGGTGGCAGCGCGAAGCTTAGAGGTCTGTTCGCCCACCTCACGTCGCCGGCCAGAGGACCAACGGCGTTTTCTGGTTATGATATACTGTTACACTTATGGCAACAGGCAAACCGTCGCGCTCACGCGATCGTGTCAGGCCGTTGAGCCCCCGTGAGGCCCCCCGCGCGGCCCCTATTCCCTGGGCCGGCACCTTCCTTTCGTCGCGAAGGGTCCCTACGTCCAAGGCATCGCTTCGAAGGAGGGCCGCCCATGCTCGATCTTACGACCACCAAAGGCCGCCTCGTCTCCGCCGCGCTGCGGCTGGCGGGCGAGCGCCCGTGGGGTGACGTGACGCTTGCCGACATTGCCGTGGCGGCACAGGTGAGCCTCGTCGATCTGCGCCGCGACTTCGGCACGAAGGGTGACATCCTCGCCGCCTTCGTGCGCGCCGTCGACGACGAGGTGGTGGCACGCGCGCCTGAGCGCAGCGCCGATCAGCCGGCGCGCGACGCGCTCTTCGAGGTGGTGATGCGCCGCTTCGACGTGCTCGCCCCTTACAAGCCCGCGCTCAAGTCCATGGCCGAATCCTGGCCCGCCGATCCGGCGCTCTTGCGCGCGCTCGCCGCCTCGCAGGCCTGGATGCTGCGCGCCGCCGGCATCCGCCCCGAGGGTGTCGAAGGCCAGTTGCGCGCGGGCGGCCTCGGCGTGATCTACGCCTCGGTGTTCCGCACCTGGCTTAAGGACGACGATCCGGGGCTAGCGCGCACCATGGCGGCACTCGATCGCCGGCTGCGGCGCGGCGAGCGCACTTTGAGCACGCTCGATGAGATCAAGAGCCGGGTGTGCGACGTGGCCTCCGTCTTCGCCGGCGCCTGCAAGCGCACGTCCGACAGCGCGCCGAAGGCCGCGCCCGATACTCCACCTGCGGCCTAGCCAGACTTTGTTACCCGTCATCCCGGGCGCAGCGCAGCATGAATGGTGCGCTGCTGACCCGGGATCTTGCGGCTGGCCGTGGCGCGTGCGGCGAGATCCCGGATAGCTGTCGCTATCGCGCCAGCTTCCGGGATGACGGGTAAAGAAGAAGGCTCCGCTACAGCGGCACCGAGATGATGGCGCGCAGGCCGCCCATCGAGCTTTCGCCCAGCGTGATGTCGCCGCCGTGGCTCTTGGAGATGTCGCGGGCGATCGCGAGGCCGAGACCGGTGTTGCCCTCATCCTGATTGCGCGCGTGGTCGAGCCGGTAGAACGGTTTGAACACGTTGGCGCGCTCGTCCGGAGGGATGCCGGGGCCGTTGTCGTCGACCTCGATGCGCACCCATTGCCCTTCCACCGCCGCGCGGATGATGATGCGGTCGCCGAAGCGCACGGCATTGGAGACGAGGTTGGTGATTGCGCGCTTGAAGGCGTGCCGCTTCAGCGGCAGTACGATGTCCTCGCGCCGCTTCCTGATCTTGAGCTCGATCGGCGTGCCGAACATCTGCGCCTCGTCGTGGATCTCCTGCAGTAGCTCGCACAGGTTGGTGGCGTCCGATTCCTCGCCGCCGTCGCCCTTGGCGAACGCCAGATAGTCCTCGAGCATGCTCTGCATCTCGCGCACGTCGGCCTGCAGCGAATGCGCCTCGTCCGTATCGCCCAGCAGCGCCAGCTCGAGCTTGAAGCGCGTCAGCACCGTGCGCAGGTCGTGGCTGACGCCCGCCAGCATGGTGGTGCGCTGCTCGACGTGCGTGGTGATGCGGTCGCGCATCTCCAGGAAGGCGATGGCCGCCTGGCGCACCTCGCGCGCGCCGCGCGGGCGGAAGTCCGCGGGCACCTTGCGGCCCTTGCCGAAGGCGTCGGCGGCCTCGGCGAGCCTGAGGATGGGCCGGATCTGGTTGCGCAGGAACAGAATGGCGACGGTGAGCAGGATCACCGAGGAGCCGATCATCCACAAAAGGAAGATGTGCGAGTTGGAGGCGTACGTCTGCGAGCGGGTGGCGACGAAGCGCAGGATGGCATTGGCGTGTTTGACACGGATCTCCACGTGGTGCGATTGGCCCACGGTGTCGATCCAGAACGGGCGTTGCACCTGGCGGCGGATCTCGTCGGAGAGCGCCCGGTCGAGTAGTGCGAAGAAGGGCTTGGGCCGCGGGGGCGGCAGATCGCCCGGGGGCAGGATCTGCATCGACAGGTTGAGGCGGTCGCGCGCCATCTCGATGAGTTTGCTGTAGTCGTTCTTGTGCGGGTTCTCCTCGTAGACGTCGATCAAGGCCGCGATGTCGCGCGCGGTCGCCTCCGAGAGCCGGCGCGTGACCGCCTGCCAGTGCCGCTCCATGAAGACGAAGGCGACGACGCCCTCGAGCACGACGATGGGCGCGATGATGATGATGAGGGCGCGCGCATAGAGCCCCTTGGGCAGCACGTCCGACATCCAGTTGGAGAGCCGGCGCATGTTGGCAGCATGCGTCTTGCCGAGCCAGGTCAAGGCCGCGATCGCCCACGGCGGCAGCGGGCGCAGTCGGGGCAGATTGGGCAGCCGTAGCCCTTTGGGTAGTCGCAGCTGCGGCCAGGAGGGTCGCCACGCGGTCGGGGCGAGCGCCCACGCCGGCAGCCGCGGCCATGCCGGCATGCGCACGGAGCCCGGCAGCTGCAGCCGCTGCAGCGGGAGCGCCGATTGCACCCATTGCAGAAAGCTTCGCCAGCGCGCGCGCAATCCAACCGTCGGCTCGTCGCTTCTTGCGAGCATCTGAACCCGGGTCTCGGCTATCTCCTCAGTCCGAATAAAGAATATACCCTTTGCCGCGGACTGTCTGGAGGTACACGGGGTTGGAGGGGTCGGTCTCGATCTTGCGCCTTAACCGGTTGATCTGGACGTCGATGGCGCGGTCGTTGCCGGTCGAATCGTCGCTGCACAGCTCGTGGCGCGCGATCGGGGTGCCGATGCGCTGGGCGAACATGCGCAATAAGTCGCGCTCACGCTCGGTGAGCTTGATCGTCTCGTCGCCGAGCCGCAGCTCGCCGCGCCCCACGTGAAAGGTGTAAGAGCCCATACGCACCTCGTCGTTGGGGGCCGCCGGGCCCGCGGCGCGGCGCAGGATGTTGCGCAGCCGCAAGAGCAGCTCGCGCGGCTCGAACGGCTTGGGGATGTAGTCGTCGACGCCGGCCTCCAGGCCCGCGATGCGCTGCT
The DNA here is from genome assembly GCA_963728165.1 of uncultured Alphaproteobacteria bacterium. Lineage (GTDB taxonomy): Bacteria > Pseudomonadota > Alphaproteobacteria > Rhizobiales > Hyphomicrobiaceae > Hyphomicrobium_A. Next base: position 513,534 of record CAVSIY010000007.1, read on the forward strand.
CGGGCTCGGCGCGCGCCGTCAGCATGCAGATGGGGACGGACCGTGTCGCCTTGAGGTCGCGGGCAAGCTCCAGACCGTTCTCGCCCGGCATCATCACGTCGAGCAGCACCACGTCGAAGGCGAGGCCGCGCATGCCGGCGCGCGCCGCGGCCGCATCGGCGGCCGTCGTCACGCGGAAGCCGTGCTCCACCAGGTAGCGTCCGAGCAGCTCGCGGATCTTCTGGTCGTCATCGACCACGAGCACGTGCGGTGCGTTGTCGAGGATGGGGGCGCACTGGGGTGCGGTCTTTGCGGCGTTCATGGCTTCGCCCCTCGTTCAGCCGACGTTGCGGGTGCCGTCAGTGAGCTTAATCAGCTGCTCTACGCCTGGGCGATCGGACTCTGCAATCATGGCAAAAAGGAAGCGGCGCGTCAGCTCGCGGGCCCCTTGTCCCGCCTTGCCTAGGGCCGCCTCGATGCGCTTGATCTGCCAGGCGGTGAGCTTGTCGGCGAGGCGGCCGCCCTTGGCCGTCACGAACAGGCGGCGCTCGCGCCGGTCGTCGTTGCCGGCCCGCTGCAGGATGAAGCCCTTGTCGATGAGCTGTTTGAGGACGCGCGCCAGGCTTTGCTTGGTGATTTTGAGGATGTCGAGCAGATCGGCCACCCTGAGCCCGGGATGACGATGGACGAAGTGGAGCACGCGATGGTGGGCGCGTCCGAAGCCGTATTCGGCCAGGATGGCATCGGGGCCCGCCGTGAAGTCACGGTAGGCGAAGAACAGCAGCTCGGCGCAGGCCACGAGCTCGTCGTGCGAGGGGCGATCGTGCGGTTCGCAGGCTGCGCCGTTGGTGGCAGGCGTGGCCACTGCCGACCGGGTGCCGCGGCGCCCCGTTACGCTGTCGGACGTTATGTCAGTCATGTTGACTTATTTGGCTCCGATTGGTAGTCGTGGCAAGTCATTTTGCGCAAGCGGGTGAACGTGTTCGCGCGAGCTAGGTCGCTCGTGCTATCTGCACGGGCGCCGCGGTTGGGGGACCTCCGGCCGCCGAGCCGGCCCCGCCTCCGAGCCAGCCCTTAGTGGCAAATCTTTGCGCAAAAGTCCACGGAGAGAATTGATGCCCGAGCCAGCTCCCTTTCACGATCGCGATGGTTTCATTTGGCTCGACGGCAAGCTCGTCCCCTGGCGCCAGGCCAACATCCACGTGCTTACCCACGCCCTGCACTACGGCAGCGCCGTGTTCGAGGGCGAGCGTGCCTACTCCGGCGAGATCTTCAAGCTTTCCGAGCATTCCCAGCGGTTGCTCGACAGCGCGCGGGGGCTCGACTTCGAGGTCCCGTACACGGTGGCCGAGATCGATCAGATCTGCCGCGACGTGGTCGCAGCCAACAAGCTGTCGGACTGCTACATCCGGCCGATTGCCTGGCGCGGCAGCGAGCAGATCGGCGTCTCGGCGCAGGCGACCAAGATCCACATGGCGGTCGCGGCCTGGGAGTGGGGCTCCTATTTCCCGCTCGAGCAGCGGCTCAAGGGCATCCGCCTCGCCATGGCCAAGTACCGCCGCCCCGATCCGGCGACCGCGCCCTGCAAGAGCAAGGCGGCGGGCCTCTACATGATCTGCACCATCGAGAAGCACCGCGCCGAGCGCGCCGGCTATGCGGACGCCTTGATGCTCGACTGGCGCGGGCGCGTCGCCGAGTGCACCGGGGCCAACATCTTCCTCATCAAGGATGGCGTCCTCCACACGCCCGATCCCGACTGCTTCCTCGACGGCATCACCCGGCGCACCGTGATCGAGCTCGCCAAGAAGCGCGGTTACGAGGTGGTTGAGCGCGTGATCATGCCGGACGAGCTCGGCAGCTTCTCGGAAGCGTTCCTGACGGGGACCGCCGCGGAGGTGACGCCCGTCTCCGAGATCGGCGAGCACCACTACAAGCCGGGCCAGATCAGCGAGAACTTGCTCAACGACTACATGGCCGTGGTGCAGCCCGCGCGCAAAGCCGCCGAATAAATCCACAAGTCCTTAGGGCGTCGGTGCGAGGATAAGTCCCGGTGCGATGGGGCTCGAGCGCGCCAGCGTGGCCGCAACGGCACACCCCTGCGCACGTCGTGAGCGCTCGGCCGGTCCTGCCGTTGCCTTGAGGGGACAAGTCGCAGACACTGCCGCAATATCGCCATGAAGCGGGGTCCGCCGTTCATGAACCGCCTGTCGTTGCCTGCAATCGTGTTCCTCTCCGCGCTGGCGGGAAGCGCGTTTTTTGGCGCTGCCTCGGCGCAGGAAGGCCCCGGCGGCCTCATCAACCCGCAGCGCGACTGCCAGACCATCCGTACCTGCAACTTCCGCAGGGGCGGCTCCTACCGCGGCTGCCTGTCGAGCTACAGCTGCCGCACGTGCCGCTTCGTGCGCGGCTCCTGCAGGGGGCTGGGGCGGCGGGGGACGTGCCGCAAGCTCGTTTGCACCTGGGGTGGGATTAGCTGAGAGCGGGCTCAGCCGGCCCGCGCTAGAAGCGTGCTCATAGCCGTAAAGAGGAACGTGGCGATGGCGCCCCCGACCGTCGTGAGCGTTATCGCGCTCGGGGCATGCCCGACCGCCGTTCCGATGAGCGCGACGACGCCGGTCCAGAACAGCGCCGGGACGAGCGCGATGATGGTCAGGCCAATGAGCCGGTAGGCCGCGTCCTCGTGGGCCGCGATCGCGCGCTCTTTCGCCAGGGTGTCTGCTCTGCGCATCATGCGCGCAACTCTCCATACGAACGTCCGATGTCGGAACGCTAGGCCCGGACGGTGAACGCGCACCTAACGCGCTTTGGCGCGCGCGCCCGGAGCGCAATAAGCATTAACGAAGCATGACGCGGCGTCCCCTGTGGAACAAGCGGACCTGGCGCGTTATGCCCTGCATTCCCAAAGCGGGGATAGCTCGGCGGGATGTCATGAAGGCTGCAGGGTGCGTCGACGTAGCGATCATCGGCGCCGGCCATAACGGTCTTGCCTGCGCGGCCTACCTGGCGGCGGCGGGGCTCGACACGGTCGTTTTGGAAAAGAACGCGGTCGTCGGCGGCGCGGCGCTGACCGAGGAATTCCACCCCGGTTTCCGCAACTCGGTGGCGGCCTACACCGTCAGCCTGCTCAACCCCAAGGTCATCGCGGACTTGGAGCTCGCCCGGCACGGCCTCAGGCTCGTGGAGCGGCCGGCCGCCAACTTCTGGCCGGTCGATGCAACGCGGTTCCTGTTGCTGCGCGGCGGCCTCGCCGAGCGCCAGGCCGCGGTCGCGCGCTTCTCTGCCCGCGATGCCGAGCGGCTTCCCGCTTACGAGGCGGCATTGACCCGCGCAGCCGACGTCCTGCGTGATCTCGTGCTGCGCACACCGCCCAACCTCGGCGGCGGCCTCTCGGAGCTCATCAAGGGCGCCGCCATCGGGCAGCGCATGCTGCGGCTCGATCTCGCCGACAAGCGCGTGCTCCTCGACCTCTTCACCAAGAGCGCGGCAGATTTCCTCGATGGCTGGTTCGAGAGCGACGTCGTCAAGGGCGCCTTTGCCTTCAACTCAATCGTCGGCACTTATGCGGCGCCGTCGACGCCGGGCACGGCTTACGTGCTGCTGCATCACTGCTTCGGCGAGGTCAACGGCAAGCGCGGCGCCTGGGGCCATGCCGTCGGCGGCATGGGCGCGATCACGCAGGCGATGGCGAAGGCGGCCGAGGCGCGGGGCGCGGCGATCCGCACCAATGCTCCAGTCGCGCGGCTCGCGACCAAGGACGGCAAGGTGAGCGGCGTGGTGCTGCAATCGGGCGAGGAGATCGCAGCCCGTGCCGTTGCCGCCGGCATCCCTCCCAAATTGTTGTTTCGCGATCTCGTCCCTGAAGACGCGGTTGCGCCGGAGCTGCGCCGCCGTTTCGTTGCGATCAAGTCGGGCTCGGGCACGTTCCGCATGAACGTCGCCCTGGCCGAGCTTCCCGACTTCACTTGCCGCCCTGGCAAGGAGCCGCAAGACCACCACGGCGCCGGCATCGTCATCGGGCCGACGCTTGCCTATCTGGAGCGCGCCTATCTCGACGCGCGTCGTGACGGCTGGTCGAAAGAGCCCGTCGTTGAGATGCTGATCCCCTCCACGCTCGATTCGACGCTGGCGCCACAGGGCCGGCACGTCGCAAGCCTCTTCGTGCAGCACGTGGCGCCGCACCTGCCCTCGGGCCGCAGCTGGGAGGACGCCCGCGAGAAGGAGGCTTTCGCCGACCTCGTCATCGACACGGTCACTCAGGCCGCCCCCAACTTCAAGGCCGCCGTTCTCGGCCGGCAAATCCTCTCGCCCCTCGATATCGAGCGGCGTTTCGGCATGGTCGACGGCGACATCTTCCACGGCGCGCTGTCGCTCGATCAGCTCTTCTCAAGCCGGCCCCAGCTCGGCTATGCCGACTACCGCATGCCGCTTCCCGGCCTCTACCTGTGCGGCTCTGGCGCCCACCCCGGCGGCGGCGTGACCGGCGCGCCTGGCCACAACGCCGCCGCCGAGATCATCCGCGATCTCAGGGGCTGGTGGCGTGCGCGACAATGAAGGAGCAGGCCACCCAGTTCGCGAATCGGCTGATATTCGGGGACGCGCGCCCGCGTTGCGTGACGGCGCTTTGAGGCAGCGGCCATGCTCAAGGTCAACAAAGACATTGCGATTGACGAGCGCGAGCTCGAGGAGCGCTTCGTGCGCGCCTCGGGGCCCGGCGGCCAGAACGTCAACAAGGTGTCGACCGCGGTCGAGCTGCGCTTCGACGTTGGGCGCTCGCCGTCGCTGCCGCCGCACGTGCGGGCCCGCTTGGCGCGTCTCGCCGGCAATCGCCTGACGGACGAGGGCGTCCTCGTCATCCGCGCCGAACGCTTCCGTACGCAGGAGCGCAATCGTGGCGATGCGCGCGAGCGTCTCGTCGAGCTGGTGCGCCGCGCCGCGATCGTGCCGAAGCGGCGCATCCCGACCAAGCCGACGCGCGCGTCCAAGGAGCGCCGGCACGAAGCCAAGGCCAAGCGCTCGCGCGTCAAGCATCTGCGCCGGAGCAAGCCGGAGATTGAACGCTAGTTGCAATATCCGCATTGCAGGCAGTCGCCACCGCGTGAGCGGCTCTCTTGTTGCGCAATTGCACCATCGGCGATCTCGCTACCTGACGTTGCGGATGGCGGTGGATAACGAGCTGCTTGTTTCGACGAATTTGACGAACAATTCCCGCCCAGTTCAGGAAATTCATTTTTTCATTCTTAACGAGGGGGACTGGGATGTTCGATGCATTGTGCTCGAAAGGTCGTGGCTTTGCCCAAGCTGTTCCAATCATGGCACTGACCGCCTGCTCCCCGGCGTTGCTGCAGGAACTGGATGAGCCCACGGCGGGTGCCGTCATCGACTACATGAGCATGTTCAGTCCCTACTCGGCCGCACCCATTCAGACCGGCGGGGATTACGTTTGGGCCGGTTACGCATACGTTGACTATCACTGCAGCGAGTTTTTTCGCGGGTTGGAGCTAGGACGCATGCGGCTCGCATTTGCGAGGGACACCTCAGTCGCTGGTTTTGGCGCAGCGAATTCAATCCTGGCCCTCGTTACGAGTTCACAGAAGAGTATCGGTATCGTCGGCGCTGCCGGGATGTTCGTCAGCCAGTCGATCGCCAACTATTCGAATGACTACTACTTCAACCAGTTCTCGGGGGTTGCACAGTATAGCGGCGAGCTTTGGGTTCAAACGACAAGCGCGCAAAACCACTATAAGTTTGAGAATGCTCAGGTCACTGAATTATATGACCAGATCAGTAGGGGCCCCATCGGAGTCGGCGAGGTGCAAGCAAAGGCGCACAACATCGTGCAGGGCTACGCGCGCCTTTGCACGCTGCAACAGATGCAGGTCTTCATTCAGACCGCGCTGACGGGCAGGACCTCGATCCCGGCTGCTTCCAGCAGTGCAATTGGCGGCGCGAGGGCCTTTGGGGGAAGCGGATCGGGTGCAGGTCGTGGATCGGGGATGTCGGCATACGTGATCCGCTAGCCTCAGGTGTGCTTCGAAGATGCGCCAGCGCCAGAGTTCGGGCCCTAAGGCGCCGCCCCCGGCTCCAGGTAGGGCGCATCCGCACCGAGCGCTTGCAGGTCGGGGTCCATGGCGTCGAACGCCATCATCGGTCCGAACAGCTTGAACAGCGGGTTGATAGCCATGTTGCGGTACCTGAAGTAGATCCAGCTGCGCTTCAGCTTGCAGCCGAGCCGCACCTTCTGCTTGTAGCTGGTGTGCCCCGTCTGCAGCCACGGGATGCCCCGCTCCATGCACAGGCGTGCCGTCGCCATCCAGTTGACGAAGTAGAGATTGTGCTCGCGCGCTAAGGGATAGCGCATGCCGACATACTTGCCGATGATGCGGTCCGGCTCGATGAGGAAGATGTTGAAGGTCGCAAGTGTGCCGTCGACGCGACACAGCATGAGTTGCGCCTTGCCGGGCATGGCCTGCATCACCTCGCCAAAATAGTTCGCAGGCACCTCGTCGAAGGACCCGTAGTCGGTCTTTCGGTTGGCCTTTGTCTCCTCGAAGAGCTGAACGATCTCGTCCTCGACGCCGTCGATCGAGTCGCGGATCTCGATGGTGACTTTGGTGGCGCGGCGCATCTTCTTGCGCAAATCCGAGCGCATCGAGGCCGACAGGCTCGCCAAGTACTCGTCCTCGGTCTTGAACGGAAGATGCAGCGTTGCGAGCGGCAGCGTGGCAACGCGGGTGAAGCCCGATTGCCGCAGCGGCTCGTGCGCCCAGACGGCGTCGCGGTCAGTGATGTCCTTCAGGGCCAGGAGCGGGATCGCTTCCGCCTTGGCGTACGCGTCCATGCCTTGCGTGAGCGCCGCGAAAGCTGCGAGGCGCTCGTCGGCGCGCAAGCCGGGCTGAAATCCGATCGGGCACTCCTCGGTCAGCGGCGAGCCCAGCCCAAGCACGGGGACGACGACGAACTTGTGGGCGTGCCTATAGAGCCATTCGCCGGCCGGCTTGAGGGGACCCTCCAGCGATAGATCGAGCCGGTAGTCGGTGCGAAATAGCGGTGCCGCGGCGATGAGGGTATCCCCGGCATAGACTCCCATTGCCGACGCCGCGAAGTCCTCAGGGCTCGCCCGCTCGCAGGCGCGAAAGTAATCCCAGTCCTCGGCCTTGGGGTCGAAGAGCCGCGCCCAGTCCTCACGCGGGATGTCCGTGATGCTCGGCAGGTGCCGCGCGAGGAGAGGCTTGCCGCCGATCATGAGGCTGCTCGCCGCGCCGGGGGCCGGCTGACGCTGAAATGGGGCGGACGCTGCGCTGCAAATCGCAAAAATTGAAGCTGGCTCATGGCGAGCCTCCAATAGGTCCACGATCAACATCGCGCATGCTCAAATCAGTCGCTGGAGGGCGCGCAAGGTGTCGCATGGCTCTTGCCGGTGCTGTTGCCTGTGGGACTGTACGCAACGCGGCACGGATCGGGGTCGTCGCACCGCGACGGGAGTTATTCCTGAAAAACGAGCAGGACGCCCGCAACAGAACTGAGTAAACATAAAGGCCGGAGCCGGAGGGGCAATGGCTTATCTCTATTTGGCAATCGCCATTGTCAGCGAGGTCGTGGGCACTGCGGCGCTCAAGGCGTCGCAGGAGTTCACCAGGCTTGTCCCCTCGCTGATCGTCGTCGTCGGCTACGCGTCGGCGTTCTACTTCCTGACCCTGACGCTGCGCACGATTCCCGTGGGCATCGCCTATGCCATCTGGGCCGGCGTCGGCATCGTCCTCATCTGCTTCGTCTCTTGGATCCTCTACAAGCAGACGCTGGACTTGCCTGCCATCATCGGCGTCGCCCTCATCGCAGCGGGCGTCATACTGATCAATGGCTTCTCGGGCAGCATCAACCACTAGCCGCGCGACGCCGCTTGCGACTTGGCATTGGCGGCAAGGGGGTGCCCGGCCGCCTTGAGGCGCGCCATCTCCTCGAGCCCCCACCGGTAGGCGCCCTCGGCCAGCTCGGCATGCCGCTGCCAGTCGAGGATCCCCATGTCGTCGGGGATCGGCGGCACCAGAAGCAGGTCGTCAGGCTTGAGCTGCCGGTTGAAGTCGTGGCGGTTGGCCATGAGTGAGCGCATGAGCACGGTCGTCAGGCCGGGGGCTTCGGGGAGCCTGTGGCGCGCAAATGGGTTGAGCGACATCTGGATGAGCTCGGCGCGCGAGGGCAGCGCCTCGTAGTCGACGTCGAAGCGCTGCAACTCGGGGATGTCAAAGCTCACGACGACGTTCGGTCCGCTTTTCAGCTGGTGCATGGTGCGGATCGGCACGTTGTCGAGCAGGCAGCCGTCGACCAGCATCTCGCCGTCTTTCGTGTAGACGGGCGGCAGCAGAACGGGAATCGAGCCCGAGGCTCTGATCGCGTTGAATAGGTCGCCGCGATCGTGGCGGTGCAGCTCGTAACTGGAAAGGTTGGTAGAGACGGAGAAATAAGGGATCCACAGATCCTCGATGTTGACGCCGCCGAAATAGCGGTGGAGCTGTCGATCGTAGTGGCTGTGGTCCAGCAGGCTGTAGCGCGGCCAAGTATAGCGCTGCATGGCGCGGTTGGTGACGAAGATGTCGTGGGTGCCGCGGTCGATGTCGTCGGGATGCTTGCCCATGGCGAAGGCGCCGACCATCGCGGCGCCGGCCGACGTGCCGCCCATGATGTCGAACTCGAGGCCGCGCTCGATCAGCGCTTTATAAAGGCCCACGTGGGCCGCGCATAGCGCGCCGCCTCCGCAGGCGACGAGGCCGACGGCTGTTCCGTTGATGAAGCGAAACAACCGCTCGATGTCGCCGGGGGTGTCCATGGCCACGTGGTGGTGCATCGCGACGTGCCGCCAGCGAAGCCAGCGTGCCGTGCCCGTAATGGTCTCACGGTGCGGGTGCAGCAGCACCAGGCGACGCGCCTCGGGGCTCACGAATTCGTGGGCCAGCTTCTCCAGGCGGCTAGGTTTGGCATTGGCCGAATGGGTGCCGACCCCCAGCACCAGGTCGGCGTGACGGACGGCTTTCTGCGACCAGGGCGTAACGTCGACATCGGCGATGAAGATGACGTAGTCGTAGCTGCCCTCCAGTTCGTTCAATGCCTGCGTCGCCTCGGCGCTGTCGAGCGCCACGCCCTTGGGCAGAATATCGGCGACCGTGGCGGCATCGAGAACCAGCGTCTTGCTGGCGGCGGAGAACACCGAGGTCAGCGCGGCGATGAAATCTTGCGGCACGGGCGCCTCTCCGGCGCGCACGATCGCGATGGTGCGCGGCCGCGGGTCGGGCGCAGGCGCCTCCGACACCGTCGTTGCCGCGAGCCGCTGCGACAGCGTGCAGGTCAACGTGCGCCAGATGCTGGGGCACTTGGCAGAAAGGCTCTCGAACTCGGGCCGCCCCAGGCGCAAGACGAGGCTGTCACGCATGGCGGTGACGGTGGCGGTGCGCTCGCCCCCGGTCAGGAACGCGATCTCGCCGATGGGCTGGTCGGGGCCGATCTCGGTGATGGGCTCGCGGCGGCCCTCGAGCGTAACCGCGAAGCGCCCGGTGAGCACGATGTAGAGGGCGTCGGCCGCATCGCCTTGGCGCACCAGCACGTCGCCGCGCTTCAGGGTCTGGGTCTCGAGCTCGGCTGCCAGCACCTCGCGCTCGGCCGCCTCGAGATCGGCGAAGATCCCGACGGCGGGCAGAGCGGGCTTGGGCGCTGGCGCGTGCATCGGCGAGCCTCGCGAAGAGTGATCCCGTCAAGCATAGTGCAGGCGGGCCCTCTTGGGGTGCCAATCGGCGCTCTTTTCCAACCTCAGGGTAACTCGTACGCCAAGCCCGGCGTGTCAGATGAGGCGCATGTCTACGAGCCGGCGGAAGCGCAGCACCTTCTCGAACGCCATTCCGGCCGTTGCATGCCGAGGCTGCGCCAAGCCAGGCGCCTCGGCGCGGGTGGGCACGAGCCGGCCAGAGGCGATCATCTCACCGGGGGGAGCAGCGGCGTCCTCCAGGTTGCGGCTGTAGCCGAACAGCTCGAAGTCCTCAGCGAAGAGGTCGCGGACCATGTCGACCGCCCGGTCCGTGTAGTACTCGGGCAGCTTTGAGCGGGCTGCGCGTGAGTGGGGCGCAAACGTCTTGAGCTTGAAGTCGGGACAGATCGCCGAAAGATAACGCGGCAGCGCGGCAAGATTCTCCAGGAAGAAGATGGCGTCGTAGCTGACCCTGGGATAATCGAGATTGACGCGTTGCGGCCTGAAATGCGAATTCGTGTACACGGGATCGCACTTGGCGAGCGCCTGCAGGTACGCCTCGAAATCATCGAGGCGGCGATACCTGAATTCGCGCAACGGTGCCGCGTCAGGCTCATTGACCTTGTCTAGAAATCCTGACAGCGCCCGCGTAAACGGGTTGCGCACGCATGAGATGAGATATCGCTGCCTGCAACCTGTTGGGGATAGCCACGCCTGCTTCAGGCAGTCGTCACCGATGTGGGGTTCGTCGACACGCTCAAAGTGCTTGCCGGAGCCAGCGTAGATATCCGCTTGAGCGCCCTTCAGACTGTGCTTGATCGTCGAGCAACCGCACTTGGGGTTGGAGATGTAGACGAGGGGTAACCCCGGGGTCCACCAGATCTGCAGGTCCGCTTGCACTCCCACCAGTTGACCGAAAAAATTGCAAATCCTGCGACGCGTGTGCCGCATACTCCCCCCCTTGCTAGTTCCGCGGCCGCGCCCGAGGCCCGGTCCTCTGCGGGACCTGAGCGGATTTCGTTTGGGCGCGGCAATTAGAGCCGAAAATGAGGAAGGTGTCATAATCCCGTCAGCGATATTTGGACGAGGAGGGCTTTTTTCTCGCAGGTGCGGCAGAATCAATACGATTCACGGCGAATCATCGCGTGGGCGCGGGCAAACGTCAACGCTGTCAGAGAGCGGCGGGGACCCGAGAGAGCGGCCAACCCGCAGGACAAAGAAGATCAGCTAAGCGGCGAGCAGCTGCGCTGCCATCTCCTCCGGTGCCGCGGCGTGGGCAGAGAGCGCGACCACGTTGTCGGTGAGCGCGGACTGCAGCGACAAGAGGAAGGCTTGCGGGTTGAAGCCGCGGTTGGCGTTGAGGCGCAGCGAGGCCGCAATGGCGATGGCGGGCGCCAGCAGCCCGTAGCCGCGATCGAGCATCAGCTCCTTGAGGCGGCGGGCCGAGAACACCTCGACCATGTGGCGGAAGCGCACGAAGGTGGCAAGCGCGCGCTGGGGCTCGCCATGGAAGCGGCGCTGCAGCTCGGCCTGCACGGCGTCGAGATCTTCCTCGGCCAGTCCGCGCAGAAGCACGAGGCCGCGCTCGTTGTCGATGAGGGACCGCATGGCGGCGGCGAGGTCGGCCGCGGCGACGGTCGGAACGTCGGTGAGATCCCAGGTCATGGCCATGTGCGTCGGTCCCTGTGTGTGTTAGGCGGCCGTGCCGCCGAAGGCGGTCCACGGCGATCCGGTCATGAGGATGATTTCCTTGGGGCGGCGCGAGGCCACCAGGAAGTCGACGTTGTGGCCGACGAGGCGGCCGTTGAGATTCTTGATCTCGGCCTTGTCGAACCGGTACTTGGAGCCGTCCTCGGCCTCGATGACGCCGAAGCCGACCTTGGCGCTGAATTTTGTGATCCGTCCGTACATGACCTGCTTCCTTGCTGACGGGCCGGCTCTTGCCGGCTGTTCGAGGGGAGCTTCGCCGAAAAGCCGGCCTCGCGCTGTTCCGGGCGAAACAGGCGCGAAAGGCCGCTAAAATGGGCGTGGAAGCGCGATTGAGGGGCGGGCAGCGGGCGTCCCTTCCGGCCCATTTGCGCCCCGCAACTATTCGCGCGCGCACCAAGTGCGTTATATGAGCAGGCAGGCGCACGGCGCCTTGGGGGAACGTGGGAGCGGCAGGGGCCAGCTGAACTGCAGCCGCAATCAACATTCAGTGTGGGTTCATGCCTTGGGCGGTAGGCTTGCCATCAAGCTGCTCCCTGTTGGTGAGAGCCAAAACGTGAGGACAAAGACAATGACGACCACTTGGCTGCGTGCTGCATTCTCGGGGCTGGTTGCCCTCCTCGCACTGCTGCCCACTGCCGCCAGCGCCAACTGCGATTGGTACGTGAAGACCGCGCTCGAGCAGCAGCAGCGGAACCTCAATATGAAGTGCGGGCTCTCCGGAGCCGAGTGGTCGGTGGACAAGAGCGCGCACGCCTCCTGGTGTGCAAGCGTCGGGCCCGATGTCTCGCGCGCCATGGCGCAGAAACGCGAGGCGGCGCTCGCCCAGTGCAAGAGCAAGTAGCAGCCTCGCGCGGCTGCAAGGTTTCAGGCCCCGCGGCAGTCGCCGGCGGGGCCTTTCATTTGAGCGATGTGCATCGCGCGGCGGTGAAACGCCACATCAGACTTGATCCGGCGCGCCAGTCCCCCGATGCTGCGGCGACGGGTAGGGCTGTCTTTCTTCTTTCGCGAGGCCATGGCGAATCCCATTCTCATCGAAGCCGTGCGTGGCCCCTTGGTCGAGAGCTGGCACCGCGGCGCCATCGCAATCGCTGCCCCCTCGGGCGCGCTCGCCTTGCAGCTCGGCGACGTCGAGCGCGCGGTCTATCCGCGCTCCGCCGTCAAGGCGCTGCAGGCGCTGCCGCTGCTGGAGACGGGGGCTGCCGATCGCTTCGGGTTCGGGGCGCCCGAGATCGCGCTCGCGTGCGGCTCGCACGCCGGCACCGAGAAGCACGCCGGTCTCGCCGCCGCGATGCTGGTGCGCGCGGGCCTCGGCACCGACGACCTGCACTGCGGGGCGCATGCGCCGCTCGGCGCCTCGGCCGCCGCCGCGCTCATTGCCGAAGGCTGCGCGCCGACGCAATTGCACAACAACTGCTCCGGCAAGCACGCCGGCATGCTCGCGACCGCGGTCCACATGCGCGAGCCGACCGCCGGCTACTGGGAGGTGGGTCATCCCGTGCAACAGCGCATCCACCAGGCGCTCGCCGAGATCTCCGGCGTTGCACTCGGCCCCGACGTGCAGGGTATCGACGGCTGCTCGGTGCCCAACTGGGCGATGCCGCTGTCGGTGCTCGCAACCACGTTCGCGCGCCTGGTGACGGGCGAGGGTCTCAGCAGCGAGCGGCGCCAAGCGCTTGCCCGCATTCTCGCTGCCTGCTGGGAGAACCCCGAGCTCGTCGCCGGCCGCGGCCGCGCCGATACGGTCGTCATGCGCGCGCTCCCGCGTCAGGTGTTCATGAAGACGGGCGCGGAAGGCGTCTACTGCGGTGCCTTTCCCGAGCTGGGTCTCGGCTTCGCCCTCAAGATCGACGACGGCACCAAGCGGGCGGCGGCCGGTACGGCGATGGCGCTCATCGAGCGGCTCTATCCGGCGGCCCGCGGGCTGATGCCGTACGGTCCGATCAAGACCTGGTGGGGCGTGGAGGTCGGCGCCATCCGCTCCGCGCCGGCGCTCGAGGCTGCACTCGCCAGCCTCAAGGTTTGATGTTTCTCAGACTGCCAGGTTTCCGACTACCGAAAGGCGCGAGCCGTCGGTGTCGCCGAGTGCGAGATCCGGTCCCGTGGGCTGGCCCGCAGAATCCATAGTGCGGATGTTTCCGTCGGCCGCACCAGAGATAATGTTGCTGGCGAGCAGGCAGCCGCGGCGCGCAGCGTCGGCGGACACCAGGATGCCGACGCGCGCCTTGCGGATGAGATTGCCGGTGGCGACCACCTCGCGCACGTAAACGCCCCAGCCGATCACCAGTCCGGCGGTCGGCGCGTTCTCGATGAGGTTGCCGGTGACGAGCGTGTCGGCCTCGACCGTGATGCCCTCGCCGCGCTTGTCCTTCGGCTCCGCTTCGCGCCGAAACAGGTTGCGCAAGAGGTTTCCTTGCACGACGGCGAGCCTGCCCCCGTCGTTGAAGTTCGTCACCGAGACGCCGGTCGCGGCCGTGTCGACGAGATTGTTGGCGATAAGCGCGCCTTCGAAGCCGAACTCGGCATAGAGCGCGACCTCGCCGAGGCGGGTGCAGGAGTTGGCGATCATCTGGATGTCGGAGGCGGCATTGCCGCGCACCGCCGAGTAGGCGCAGTCGGAGATGCGGTTGCTGGTCACGAGCACGCTGCCTGCTCGGAAAACGTTGATGCCGTTGCCGTTCTCGCCGGTGCCGCCGCTGTCGGCGCGAATGCGCGCGACGCGGTTGTTGGCGATGAGGCTGCCGTCCTCGCCCGCCTCCGACCGCCACACCTGGATGCCGTTGTTGGCGCAGTCGACGACATCGTTGTGGAGGATGTCGAGGCCCGTCGCGTCGAGGCTGTGTATCCCAGCCTGCATGGCGCCGCTCACCGTGCAGTCGGCCACGCTTCCGGCGCACTCCTGAAGGGTGATGCCGTTGCCGGCGCTGCGGACGATTTCGAGGCCGCGCAGCGCCACGCCGCGGCTCGTCTTCAAGCTGAGGAGCGCGTCGGTGCGCTCGCCATCGAGCCGCTTGTAGGCTCCGTCGAGCACCAGGTCGGCGAGGAGCGCACCGTCGGCTGTTTCTCCGGTCAGGAACGTCGTAGCGCCGATGAACTCCAATGTGGTGGTTCGCGCCGCCCCCAGGAGCCGGGTGCCGGGCCGCAGCACCAGCGCGCCCGCGCGAAAGCGGCCCGGCGGCAGCAGCAGCGGCACACCGCGGTTGGCCGCCTCGTCGATCGCCTTCTGCAAGGCAGCGCTCTGGTCGCGCGCGGCTCCGGGCTCGAGCCCGAGCTCCGCCGCCGAAGGCGCAGCACCAGGGGAACGTGCATGCTCTTCGTCGCGGCGCGGGCCGGCATGCGCCGGTGCGGCGGCGAGGAGGCCGGCGCCGAAGCCGGCGGAAAGCACGCTGCGGCGATCGAGGGGCATGAGAGCTCCGAACTTTCAAATGTTGCGAAGCAAGTCTGAGGCCAGCGCCGGTTAACCGCTCTTTACCGGCGGCTTTTGCTCGGCGAGGTGGTCCAGGCAGGCGGACACGATCTCCAGGGCCCCCGAGACCGCCATGCGCCAGTCGAGTGGGCAGTTGGGATGCGGCTCCTCGCCGCTCGGGCCGTGGCCGACGAGGCTTGCCGGTATGTGCACGAACCCGGCAAGGCGCGGGACCGGCTTGCAGCGGGCCGCCGACAGCGAATGGTAAAGCAGCGCGTTGCACAGGTACGTGCCGGCGTTGTCGGAGGTGACGCAGGGAAATCCGAGGCTCAGGAGCCGGGCTGCGATCCGATCGGCGGGGAGCGTCGTCGCCAAAAGGTCAGGGCCCTCCTCGATGATGCGGACGCTCTCGGGCATGTCTCCCGCCGCGTCCTGCAGCGCGGTCTGTAGGTTGCGGCTGACGAGCTCCAACTGGAAGCCTTTGACATCGTGGGCGACGCCGAAGTGCAACGTCAGCACCACGTTGCGGGTATTCACGAGCTGCTTCAGTCGGGCCGGCGCTTCCCGCCACTTGGTGGGCAGGATTTCGCCGATGGTGTCATGGGAGGGAAACAGCGCGTGGGTCGCTAGCGCGAGGCGGGGGACTAACGTCTCCGTCGCGTTGTTGGGGACCCCGGGGAAGGGGCCAAAACCGGTCAGCAAGATGGTGGGTCGCCCGGGCATGGCGCACACGATAGGATGCCTGCGCGATTTGCTCAATTGGAGCCGATACCGGCAAGGCTCAGGATCTCGTCGACGGCGAGGGTGGGGAGCAGCCGGCCGGCGCGGACCTCGGCCTCCAGCATGGGCAGCCGCTCGGCCACCTTGGGCGTCGATCTCACCCGCGTCATCACCTGGTCGCTCAGCATGTCGCGCATCCATTCGACCGCTTGGCGCTGGCGGCGCAACTGGAATTCGCCGGAGGCCGTCATTTTGTTGCGGTGCTCCAGAATTTTGGCCCATAGCTCGTCGAGCCCCTTGTTCTCGTGGCCCGAGATGGTGAGGACGGGTGGCGACCAAGTGGCCGACTGGGGCGTGAGGATCTGCAGCGCGGCGCGATACTCGGCCGCCGCCCGCTCGGCACGGGTGACGTTGTCGCCGTCGGCTTTGTTGATGGCGATCATGTCGGCGATCTCGATGATGCCTTTCTTGATGCCCTGCAGGTCGTCGCCGCCGCCCGACAGCAGCATCACCAGGAAGAAATCGACCATGTCGGCAACCGCGACCTCCGACTGGCCCACGCCCACCGTCTCCACGATGACGACGTCGAAGCCTGCCGCTTCCGCCAGCGCCATGGTCTCGCGCGTCTTGCGCGTGACGCCGCCGAGCGTGCCCGACGTCGGCGAGGGTCGGATGAAGGCGTTCGCCTCCTGCGCCAGCCGGCTCATGCGCGTCTTGTCGCCGAGGATGGAGCCGCCGGTGCGCTTCGACGTCGGGTCGACCGCAAGCACGGCAAGACGGTGGCCGGCGGCGATGAGGTTCATGCCGAGTTGATCGATGGTCGTCGACTTGCCGACGCCCGGCACGCCGGTGATGCCGACCCGCAAGGCGCGCCCCGTCCCCGGCAGCAGCGCCTGCAACAGGGTCTGGGCCAGCGCTGCATGCTCGGGCTTGGTGCTTTCGATGAGCGTGATCGCGCGCGCGAGCATGGCGCGGTCGCCCGAGCGCACGCCCGTGACGTAATCGTCTATTCTCGGACTGGCCGCGGCGGCTCTCGGCATCGATGTTCCTCTCACGTCGTCGGCCAGTCCGTGATAGTTGGAAAGAATCGTCATCTGCAAGCCCGTCATTTCGCTGCCACGCGCGGCTGGCACTGACATCGATTAGCATTCGCGCGGCGAAAGTCATCGCTTGCCGCCCGCGCGCGCAATTTTCTAAGGTGTTGCAAGGGCCGAGGACGGCCGAATCGAGGGGGAGGCGCCAGTGCCGGATATTCCAGGCGTGGTCTTGGGCGCACTCGCCGCCCTGGTTGCGGTCGTCATCTATGGTCTTGCCTGGCGGGCGACGCGCAGCCGCACGGCCGTGATGCAGCTTCTCGTGCGCGGCGGCCTCGCGGTGATCTTGGCTCTGCCCTTGGCGCTGGTAGTGCTGACGCCCACCATGCATGCGCCCTTCGAAAAGATCGAACTCGCGCCTTCCGGGCGCGGACGGAACCGGAGAGGCCGACCGCAAGGCCTCGCAGGAGCGCTTGCCGGCCGAGGATAGCGAGAGCGAGCCGCTCGATGCCTATCCGCCGCCCGCTGCCGATGGCGAGCCCGAGTCCCGGCCCATGATCATCGAGCCGCCCGCCGCGACGGCGCCAGCGCCCATGCCGGAGGCCGCAGCGCCCGAGGCGGCCGCTCCTACTCCAGAAGCCGCCGCGCCGGAGGCGCCCGCTGCACCGCGTGGAGACCGCGGCGTCACTTCGGAGGAGCGCGCAGCGCCGGCTGGGCGCGCGCTGGGAACGCTCGGCGCGGAGCAGGGCTTCCAGGTCGTGCCCGTGTTCTATGGCACCGACCGCGAGGAGGAGCCCAATCCGACGCGCGTCACCTACAACGCCGAGCGTGGGCGGCGGCTCGACCTCGGGCGCGCGCTCATCACGGTGCCCAAGATCCATGAGGTGCCGCAGATCGAGCGCCCTTGGACGCTGCGCATTCCCTACTTCAATGTGGTCCTCTACCAGGAGGCGGAGGACCCCAACAAGCATTTCACCATCGAGGAGATCAAGAAGCTCTCCAAGGACGAGTTCGTGCGGCTCGTGCGCGAGCGCCTCGCAGCCTCCAGCCGCTTCAAGGACCATGCGCTCGTGTTCGTGCATGGCTACAACACCTCGTTCGATCACGCGCTCTACCGCACCGCGCAAATCGCCTATGACCTCAAGTTCGACGGGGCCGCCTTCGCCTATAGCTGGCCGTCGGGCGGCGCCGTCGCGAGCTACACCTACGACCGGGAAAGCGCCGGGGCCTCTGAGCCCTATCTGCGCCAGTTCCTCGAGCTCGTCGTCAAGCAGACGGGCGCCAAGGCGATCAGCGTCATTGCGCACAGCATGGGCAGTCAGCCGCTGCTCGAGGTGCTGAGGGACATGCGGGCGGCCACGCCAGAGGGAGTCGTCATCGACCAGATGATCCTCGCCGCTCCCGACGTCGATGCTGACAATTTCGCCAATCTGGCAAAGAGGATCCAAGGTTTCGCCAAGGGCGTGACGCTCTATGCCGCCTCCAACGACCGCGCCCTCATCATCTCGCGCAATTTCTGGCAGAACCCGCGTGCGGGCGACGTTCCGGCCGCCGGGCCGATGATCGTGCCGGGCGTCGACACCATCGACGTCACGGCAGCGAGCACCGACGTCTTCGCCCTCAATCATTCAGGCTATGCGGAAAACAACGACCTCTTGCAGGACATCGGCAAGCTGATCCAGGGCGGCGTGCGGCCCCCGGACGAGCGCCTTCCCAACCTCAAGCGGGTCAACACCGATAGAGGCGACTATTGGCGCTATACCGCGCCCTGATGTGGCCACAGGTCCCTTTGATGGTCCCGGGCGACTCTTATTGAGTGTTGCGGTCGGAGGATAGAGCCGTGGGTACGCACCAGCCGTTCGGATCCGCCAAATTTCTCCTTCTCTTCCTGTTCGCCGCCTTCGCGTGCGACGTCGCCAGCGCCCAGACCCGCTGGCCGCCCTGGCAAAGCTACGGCGAGGCGGAGAGGATCGCACGCGCCAAGGGGAAGCGACACGCGGCGCCGCAGCAAAGCGACATCGACGTCCTCAACAAGCAGGTCGAGGAGTTGCGCCACGCCGGCAAGACGGCCGAGGCGATTGCTGCAGCCAAGCGCGCGCTGAGCCTCACCGAGAAGCGCTACGGGCCCGATCATGCCGCAACAGCGGTGGCGCTCACGAGACTTGCGGAGCTCCTTGTCGAGCAGAAGCGCTACAAGGAGGCCGAGCCGCTCCTGAAGCGCGCGCTGGCGATCCGCGAGAAATCCAAGGATGCGCGCAGCATTGCTCAAGCGCTCGACAGCCTCGGCGGGCTCTACGAGAAGCAGGGCCGCACGGCCGACGCGGCGGCCTTGCGAAAGCGCTCGGTCGCATTGCGCAAGCCGGAGAGCAAGCAGCCCCCGGCAAAAGTGGCTCAGCCGCCCGCGCCAGCCAAGCCGCGCGAGGAAAAGGCTGAGAGGCGTGAAGGCGGGGGCGCCGCGGGAGAGCCCAAGTTCAGGGCCGAGGCCGAGGCAAAGGCCGAGGCCGAGGCAAAGGCCAGAGCCGAAGACGAGCAGCGCCAGGCCGAGGCCAGGCGCCGCGACGAGGAAGCCAAGAAGCAAGCCGAGGAGCAATCTCGGGCCGCACAACCTAAGGCCAGGGCCTTTCGCAGGTCCGCACCGCCGGCAGGCGGCGCTGCGCCCCCATCCGAGCCCGAGGCGGCGGCGCGCTCGTCTGGCCAGGGTGCCGCGGCGCCGGAGAGCACGGTGGCGGCCAAGGACGAGAAATGGGACGTGGTGCCGGTGTTCTTCGGCACCGATCGCGCCGAGGAGCCCAACCCCAAGCGCCTCTCCTATGGCTCCGATCGCGGCCGTCGCCTGGAGCTCGGGCGCGTGCTGGTGACGGTGCCGAAAGTGCACGAGGTGCCGCAGATCGAGCGGCCCTGGGCGATCCGCATCCCCTACTTCAACGTGACGGTCTACGAGCAGGCAGAAGACCCCAACAAGCACTTCACCATGCGCGAGATCAAGAAGCTCTCCAAGGAGGACCTGCTGCGCCTGGTACGCCAGAAACTTGCAAGCTCCAGCCGCTTCAAGGACCAGGCGCTGGTCTTCGTGCACGGCTACAACACGTCGTTCGACAACGCGGTCTACCGCACCGCGCAGATCGCCTACGACCTCAAGTTCGACGGGGCGCCGTTCCTCTACAGCTGGCCGTCGGGGGGCGGGGTGGCGAGCTACACCTACGACCGCGAGAGTGCCGAAGCGTCCAAGCCTTACATGCGCAAGTTCCTCGAGATGGTGGTCAAGGAAACCGGGGCGAAGAGCGTCAGCATTATCGCCCACAGCATGGGCAACCAGCCGCTTCTCGACGTGCTGAAGGACATGAAGGCGGCGACACCTCAGGGCGTTGTCATCAATCAGGTCATCTTCGCTGCGCCCGACGTCGATGCCGACAGCTTCGCCGAGCTCGCCGAAGCGATGAACGGGCTGGCCAAGGGCGTCACGCTCTATGCCGCCTCCAACGATCGCGCGCTCATCGTCTCGCGCAACTTCTGGGGTCACTATCGCGCCGGCGACGTTCCGGCCGGCGGTCCGCTGGTGCTGCCGGGCATCGATACGATCGACGTGACGGCGGCCAGCACGGACGTCTTCGCGCTCAATCATTCGGAGTACGCGCAGAATTCCCAGCTTTTGGACGACATCGCCGAATTGATCGCGACGGGGAAGCGCCCGCCCGGGGCCCGCTCCCTCAAGCCCAAGCGCGTGACGACCGATCACGGTGCCTACTGGCTCTACGCCCCGCCCCCGCCGTCCCCCTAGCGCGCGGCGGGAAGGGATTCGTTTACCTACACTTGCGACACTCAGCTCCGGTGGATCAGAGGACGCGCGCCGGCAGCGGCGCGTCGCAGCGTGGTGTATGTGCGTAGTGAACGGCAACGCCAACCCGGCCCTTGCGTGAGCGCTTCCCGCGCGCGTGCCACAGCCCGCAGCCCTGAGCGTCTGCCGTCCTTGGGATGGCAGCTGCTCGCCGTCCTCAGCCTGATGGCAGCCCTGAGCGTTCTCTCCTCCCACCCCGCGCGCGCCGACAGCAAGGTCGAGCTCGACGATGCCGGCAAGGTCGTCGACACGGAGGACACGGGCGGAGGCATGCCGAGCTCCAACCCACGCGTGAGCCCCATTCTTGCAGCCCATCCCGGTCAGTTCGTCGTGATCTGCGTTGCCGGTTGCGACGGCAAGCCTCATGCCGTGGATATCCTGCCGCGTCCCGTGGGGGCGCGCGTGGGCGGGTTCGTGCCGAGCACAGCCAAGATGGGCAACGAGACCTACGGACCGCCGCGGCCGACGGCACTCGCCGACAAGAATGCAGGGACAGCCGACGACGTGCTTTGCCTAGCGGGCTGCATCAGCCGACCGGGCCAGGTCGTGCAGCGCATCTCCGACCTGCCCCCGCCCGCCAGAGCGGCGCCGAGAGCGAGCAGGGAAAAACCCTACGTGCCGCTCGGCCCTGCCCCTTGAGCGGGGGCTCACTCACCGATGAGCTTGCGCACCTCGTCATATGACGAGACCTTGTGAACGAGCCCGTCCTTGATGAAGTATTCCCACGTGAGCTTGTCGCTCGCGGCGAGGTCCTCGGGCATCACCTCGTTGAAATTGACCAGCTGCTGCCGGAAGTAGACCTGGGCCGTGGACTTGGCCTGCTCGGGGTCGATGTAGCTCCAGTCCTCCTCGGTCGCCGGGAGCCGGCTCGCGGCAACCTTATCGAACACGACCGCGCTCAAGGCCGAGGGCGGCACTTGGTCGGAGAGGATGAACTCCTTGATGGCCCGGTAGAATCCCAGTTGCACCAGGCCCGAGCAGATGAACTCGTTGGGCAGGTCCCACTTTTGATCATGGAAGCTCTTCACCGCCGTCTCGTTGCCCCACACGCTCTGCCCGAAGCCGAACCAGAGGCTGCGCGCAAGCGCGCCGATCGACCCGTAGCTGTAGCTGGCCTTGATCTCGTCGAGCAGCAGTCCGCGCACGCGGCTTTGCTTAGGCTCATCGAACCACGGCTTCTGCATGCGCTTGATGGCAATGAATGTGCTCTTATCGGCCAGGTACTCGCGGATGTCGGTGAGATCGACCCCGCCGGGGCTCGCCTCGATGACGAAGGTGTTCTGGATACCGGGATCCGACCCGGGCGTCGTGAACAACATGGCCGCGTGCGAGAACGCCGAGTTGGTGTTGGAGCGAATGATCCAGGAGGTCAGGTTCCACTCGCGGCGGGTCAGCACGACGTCGGCGAGCTCCAGATAGTTGCCGGCGAGGAAGTCCTCCACCGGCATGGGCCACGTCTCCGCCGTCGCCGTCTGGCTCGTCGGGGGCGTAGCCGCGACGGGCGCCGGCGGGCTTTGCGCCAGCGTGGTCCCAATGATGGCGCCGAGGGCCAACAGTCCGGCGCCTGTTGCGACGAGGTAGCGTTTCATTGAGCGGCCCCCCTTGAAAAAACCAAGTTTCCACGACGCCTGATCGTGGCAGATGGCAATGCCATCATACGTTGTTAACGTCACTAAGGCATCGCCCCGGCACCGGTCAACGCGGCGCCAAACGCCGGCGGCTGCCGGCGGCGGAGGGCCGGGGGCTGTCAGACGGCTGGCGTCTTCCTGAACGTGAACCACAAATGGCCGAAATAGCTGGTGATCGCGGGTATGGAGACGCCAATGAGGTGCGCGATGTCCTGGGCGTGCCAAATAAGACCGATCGAGGGAAATACCGCACGCGCCAACGCGACGCTGACGAGCCAGACGATTGCGAGGGCACCGATGTTGACGAGCGTGAACCGGTAAACTTCGGAGGAAATGCTGCGCCCGGAGTGGCCAAAAACGAAAGCGCGAAACAAGAGATACGCCGTCACCATGCCGATGAGATAAGCCAAGAAAACCGCGGTCTCGAAACCGAGAAGCGGGTTCAGCACAAAGCGGCTGGCGACGTTGACGGTGGCGGCGAAGCCTCCCGTGACAAGGAAACGCAAGTATTGGAATTCCGTCTTGCCCGTCGCATTGGCGGGGGCAGGAGAGGCGGCGCACGCGGTTGTTTGCATCAGGGTCACAGCTTCGTCTTGTGGAAGATCGCGCTTGGCGTCAGGCGAATGGCCGACATGATCCAGCGCCAGAACCCGGGTGCATAGACGATGGGTCCGGTGCGCACCGCGGGCTCGGATGCCTTGACGATGATCTGAGCGACGTCTGCGGGCTTGGCCCAAAGCAGCCCCTTATTGGGGATATGTGCCGTCATCGGCGTGTCGACGAAGCCGGGCTTGATCAGCACCGCTCGGGCTCCGGAGCGAGCGAGGCGGTGCGCAATCCCCTGCACCAAGACGCCAAGGCCGGCTTTCGCGGCCCCATAGACGTAGTTGGAGGCGCGGCCCCGATCGCCGGCGACGGAGCCAATCACAACGAGGCTGCCGTGTCCCTGCTTCTCCAGCCTGCGGGCTGCCGCCAGACACCAGCCGGCAGCGCTCGTGAAATTGAGGGCGAGCAGGCGCTGGGCCTCGCTCAAGCTCGCCTCGGCCGCCTGCTGGTCGCCCAGCACGCCGTAGGCAAGGAGGACGACGTCGACCCCGCCGAGCCGCTGCGTCATATCGGCGAACGCCGTCCCCGGCTCCACTGCCGCCAAGTCTGCGGCGATTGTCTCAACGGTTGCGCCGCGTGTCCGCAGGTCGGCTGCGATGGCTTCAAGCCGCGATGCGTCACGCCCCGCAAGCAAGAGATGGGCGCCTTGACCGGCCCAAATCCTCGCGGCCCCCTCGGCAATGGCCGAGAGCGCACCGAGGACAATGATCTTTTGCGGACTGCTGCCGTTGAGTTTTGTCATCATGGCGCAACCCGCCTCCAGAAGTCGGAGGCAATCGCGGGATCGATGTGCTCAACGAAGCGGCTGAGGCCCGGATAGCCGGCCGCCCACATCTCCTTGGGTATGCGTCCGTCTTTGGCGGCATAGAGGCGCCCCTTGGCTTCGCGCACGATCGCATCCAAGCGCGAGAAGAGCTGAAGCGTCTGCTCGCCGCGATTGGGGAAGTCGAGGGCGAGCGTGGCACCTTCCATCGGGAAGGACAGCAATCCGGGGGAGGGCACATCGCCGAAGGTCTTCAACACGGCAAGGAATGATCCCTGACCGCTGCCTGAGATCTCGCGCAAGAGCGCGGCGATCGCTTCCTTCATCGTCGATGGGGGCACGACGCATTGATATTGCCAGAAGCCGCGGCGGCCGTAGAGGCGGTTCCAGTCCGCGATGCTGTCGAGGGGGTGGAAGACCCCGGAATAGTGCACGGGCTGCCCACTCATGCCGGCCTTGCGCTTTTGCGCCGCGTAATAGAGCCGATTGAAGAGGCCGATGGTGATGTGGTTGAGCAGCTGGCTCGGCGCGTCGAAGTGTGCGCGCTTGCGCGCAGCCTCGTCGTGAACGACAAGGCCGGCTTCGCTACTCCAGTTGCTCCGCGAAAAGATGCCCCGACCGGTCCTGCGGCCCCGGGCCGTGCAGTCGATCCAAGCAACCGTGTGCTCGTGCGAGGCCCTCGACGCTTCGGCAAGGTGCCAAAACTCAGACAGGTCATCATAGGGGATGATCTCGACGTCGAGCTGGCTGCTTCTTATGGGCTGCAACTTGATCTCCGCCCACTCGATGACGCCGGTCAGCCCGAGCCCTCCGACGGTGGCAGCGAAAAGCTCATCGTTGTCTTGTGGACCGATCACGTATCTCGACCCGTCGGTGCGCAATAGTCCCAGACGGAGGACGTGGCGACCGAAGGTGCCGGCAAGGTGATGGTTCTTGCCGTGCACATCGTTGGCAATGGCGCCGCCCAAGGTGACGTTGCGTGTGCCGGGTGTGACCGGCACGAAATAGCCGTGCGGCACGATGCGCCGCAGGATCTCGCCGAGCGTCACGCCGGCCTCGGCCTGCAGCACGCCGGCTGCCCAGTCGAGTGCCATGAATCGATCGAGCCCCGTCATATCGATGACGCAGCCCTCGGAGTTGAGCACGCTGTCGCCGTAGGATCGCCTGAGGCCGACCGGAAGGATGGTTGCGCGCGGGCGCGCCTTGATCATCCGCGGCAGGTCTTCCTTGAACCGTGGTGCAGCAAGCTGCTGCGGAACCCGGACCACGCGGCCCCAGGAAAGCACGTCGGGTCGCAGCATATAGGTCATGACCCGCTTGCCTCTGAGAATGCGATGACGATACCGACGCTCGTCATCATCCCTCGGCGTTCCGCTGGCAATTCGGCAATATGCTCACGGGCTCGGGCAAAGCGAGGACGCATGCCGCCCTTCCTTATCCTGAAGGCGTACGCCTTTTGGAGAATTGGCCAGAGTTGGGGCTGCTAAACGCTTGGTCGCGCCGGTCCCCGGACTGCAGGATGAGCAACCAGTCGCCTTCGCCGGACGCATTCTTCTGCAGGGGCCGAAACTTCTCGATGCCTTGCGAACGCAGGCTCGATCCCATGGCATCGTACGCGACGCCGGCGGCGGGGTCGTACCAGAACGCTTGAACGTGAGGTCCCGTGAGCCGGGACAGGTTCAGGGTGACGGTGCGATCCTCGGGAATGTAGACGAGCGCCAGCGATCCATTACGGCTGCGAGCCGCGACAGCCCGCTCGCGGCCGTCTCCCTCCCCGCCGACGAGAAATGCACCGGACAGATCCGGTTCGAACTCGGTCCAGGGCAATCGCGCAAAGAGCTCATGAAGATGCGCCATGCTGCGCGAGCCGGGGCTATCGAGTGCCGCGCGCCATCCTCGTGCCCAGGTTGGGTCAGGGGCGGCGTCGAAGTACCAGATGGGAGAGTTTCCGAACACGTGCCCCGCCGCCCCGGTCAGGAGCGACTGATATGCTTGCGCGCGCAGGCGCTGCGGCGTGACGTGGGGGGCGTTCTCGTACTGCGCTTCGATGAGGATGTAGGGCAGCGCGGGATCGTGCAGGTACTGGGCTCTGGCGTGGGGGTAAACCGCACCCCAGGTGTAGATGTTGTTGAGATCGACCCAGGTCTCACCGGGCCAATAGTCGATGCCCGGCGTCCCGTTGCCGTTGTGCGAGGTAAAGAGGGCTGAGGGGTCGGTCTCGTGTATCCCGTCGACGACGGCTTTCACGAGGCTCTTGTCGGGCGCATCATAATCGCCGTTGGCGACCCAGATGATATTCTTGAAGCCGGCGTACCTGCGTCCGACATAACGGCCGTAGTTTCGCAGCTTTTCCGCTCCGGCGGCCGTCATCTCCTGATACCAGCCTTCGTTGCTGCCGTTGTTGCCCGTGTAGCAGGGCGTCAACAGGACGAGGAATCCCTCGGCTGCAGCACGGCGCACCACCCAATCGGCATATGCAAAGTAGGCCTCGTTGGGCTCATCGAAATGGCCGGGGGCCAGGAAGGGTGCGTCACCGTATGCGTTCGCCGGCGCGTTGGTCGCATAGAGGTGCTCGATGAGCGAGACCAGGAGCGTGTTGAATCCGCGCGCGCGGCGGTCCTGCAGATAGAGATCCACTTCATCGCGCTTGAGCTGAGCGATGAGGGACCAGGCGGCGTCCCCCTTGATTAAAAACGGCGCCCCGGAGGAATCCTGCAGGTAACGATGGTTTGCGGCAACCTTGAGCGGGTACGCCGGGCTCGCCCGTGTGGGAGTCGGGCTATCTGGGAGCGCCAAAGGGACCACGCGTCCTACGGCGTGCCGTTCCGCGGGATCTGAGTCTGCGTTAAGGCTCGCCGGCGTCGAGCAAACGAGGACCAGCAGCGCGAACGGGATCAGCGTGTGCAGCACGTTTGCCCCGAGCATGGGATCTCCGCGTCAACCATTGAGGCTTGCCAGCGGTATCACGCTCGATTGCCCGTTGCGCCCTAACCAAAAGGCTTAGTTCGCGCACGACCTATAGGCATGTGTTCAATCCCTGCCGCGTCGCCTATTGCTCCTCGAAGATGCTGAATTTGTTGGTCCATAGTCCTATGTAGCTGGAGTGGCATTCATGGCCATTGCGGAGCAACGCGCGCTGGGAGCTGGCGCCGCCGATGCGCTTATCGACATAAGAAGCGCCGACAATCGCCCCGTTAATCCCGACAGGCGCACGGCTGCTGCGGGTGTGCCGTTACTTGTCGATTTGGACAGTTGCCTCATCCGCACTGACCTGCTTTTTGAGACTGCGTTGGCCTATGTCGGCGCGCACCCGTTGCGGATTTTTCGCGTGTTGGGGTGGTTGTTTTCCGGCCGGGCGCACCTGAAGAAGAAGCTCGCGGAGGTCGCGATCCTCGACCTCTCATTGATCCCGATCAATCAGACGATTGCCGCCTACGCTCGTCAGGGCAAGCGCGAGGGACGCGACATCTATCTGATGACGGGCAGCGATGAGTTCATTGCCCGCAAGATCGCGACGCGGTTCGAGTTCCTGGATGGCGTCGTGGCTAGCGATGGTCGCAACAATTTCAAAGGGCGCCGCAAAGCCGACGTGGCGCGCGCGAGATTTCCGAGCGGGTTCGACTACATTGGCGACTGCCACGACGACCTGCACGTCTGGCGTCACGCACAAACCGTTATTGCGGTCGAGCCGAGCGCATCGCTGCTGCGATCCATTCGAGAGCTGAACAAGCCGACCAAGATCGTAAAGCGAGCGCCGGTGTGGCCGAGCTTGATGCGCGCCGCGCGGCTGCATCAATGGGCGAAGAACACGCTGATCTTCTTGCCGGCCATCCTGAGCGGGCAGATCTTGCATGCGCCGGTTGCCGTCTCGTGCGGCTTGACGTTCCTCGCGCTCGGCCTCGTGGCCTTCGGCACGTACCTTATCAACGATCTGTCCGACCTCTCGCATGATCGCGCTCATTGGTCGAAGCGCCATCGTCCGCTGGCGAGCGGCGAGCTGCCGATCAAGGTGGGGGTCATCGCTGCGCCGGTCGCCATCGTATCCGGGCTCGCCCTCGCTGCCGCCGTTGGGCTGCCCGTAGTGCTGGCGCTTGTCGCCTACCTCGCTGTTACGCTTGCTTATTCGTTTCGGCTGAAGCGGTTTCCCATCGTCGATACCTTTACGCTCGCGGGGCTGTTCACGATGCGCCTCGTGCTCGGCATTGCCGCCTCGGGCGTCGTTGCATCACCCTGGCTGCTGGTCTTCTCGATGTTTCTTGTTCACGTCGCTGTCGCTTGCCAAACGCTATACCGAGATCCAGCGCGCCGGCGAAACGGGACGAGCCTTGGCGGGACGCGGCTACGTCGCGACGGACAGCTTTCTGGTTCTTTCGGTCGGAGTATCGACGGCCATCGCCTCTGTTCTCATCTTGGTGATGTATCTGATCTTCGACGCCTTCAACAAAGACTTCTACGGCAATCCTCATTGGCTTTGGGCATTCCCCGCCGTGGTGTTCCTCTGGGTGATGCGCGTGTGGCTCATCGGCGCGCGCGGCGCACTCGATGATGACCCCGTCCACTTTGCCATAAACGATGCGCAGAGCTTGGGCTTGGGCGGCGTCATGGCAACGGCATTCCTGCTCGCCTGGGTCGGCTTTCCATTATGAGGCCCGGTCGCCTTATCGGGCGGCCCGGTCATAGATAGACACGAAGGGGCAAGACGCATGAGTTCGCTCCACTTCAGGATGCTGGAGACGCCGTTTCGTCCGCGAGCGCTCGGCTCCGGACTTTTCGCAACACTTCTGAGCAACTGGGTGCTGGTGTCGGCGGCGGGCGTGGGCTTGCTCGGTGCTTACGTGCTGGTCGTCGGTCCGTCGCACATCATGGCGCCATGGGATGTGTTCATACTTATGGACGGCGGTTGGCACATCTTCAGTGGACAGGTCGCGCACACGGATTTTCACAATCCCATCGGCGTCTTGACCTATGCGCTGATCGCGCTGGGAATGGAGCTCAGCGGCCCATCGCTGGAGGCGCAAGTTCTGGGAAGCCTTGTCTTGATGGCGATGCTGGCCCCGTGGGCCATTGCCGTCGGCTACCGAAGGCTGAGCCCAGCGGCCGCATTGCTGTTGACGATTTTTGTGGCGGTGCTGGTCGTCGCCAATCGTCCGCTCGGATACGACCCCGCGGTGACATCTTATGCGATGATCTACAACCGCTACGGGTGGGCGATGCTCGCTCTGCTGATGGTTCAGTTGTTCGTCCGCGTCGACGACAAGGACCAGCTGTCGAAGGTTTTTGATCCATGCTCGGCCGGAGCTCTGCTGGGACTGATCTTCTTCTGCAAGATCAACTTCTTTGTCGTCGGGTGTGGCGCCCTAGTGCTTGCAATGATCATGCGCCGGGATCTGAGGCGATGGTTTCCGCTGACGGCGCTGGCATTCCTCGCCATATGCCTTGGGGCGAGGTATGGCCTCGGCGTGCATCTCGGCGACTATCTGAGCGACATATCTGACGCGGCCAAGTCTCAATCCCTCGCGATGCGTCTCGCCTTCGCAATGAGCACGCTCAAGCACACCCTCCTTCCGCTCGGTCTCCTTGCGGCGGCCTGGGCGGTCCTGGTGGGGTTGCCGACACTGAGAGAAGGCCGGCATTGGTCGCGATCGATCGAGGACACGGTCATCCTCGGATTCGTCGTCGCGTCTGCGCTCTTTGTCACCATCGGGAACACGGGTGAGAAAGGCGATATCCCGCTTCTTTTCATTGCCGGTCTCATCCTGGTCGAGCGGCAAAGGCTGAGTGCCGGCCCAGCCCAAAGCGTGCTCGCTGGATGGGACCGCGGTCTCATCGCAATGCTCTTGATCCTCCCATTGTTCGTGGGGATTTTCTGGAAGGACGTCGCTTCCCTTGCTAGCTCGGCGGCGTGGCGCGACTACACAGAGCACGCGGTGCCCGAATCGCAGCGGTTCGCATCCGAGCCGCTGCGCGACTTTGTTATTCCGCACTCCTCCGACTGGCCGACGGCCTACTGGCTCGCCAAGGAGATTCCGTCACGATTGAACGAGGGGGTGGCGCTGCTGCGCCGTCACACCGGCCGCGACAGCAAAGTCGTCACACTTGGCGCTGACAAATCCGTTCTCATTTGCTCTCGGACTTCAGCCGCCAAAGGGTCCACCTCTCTGGTGGGATCTGGGAGTTTCGCACTCGCAGAACCATTACCCCGCTCCTCAAGCCGTGTTCGGCGACGCCGATTTCGTCATCTATCCGCTGGTGCGACCCGGGGACAAGGGGTGCTGCAGGGAAACGCTGCAGGGCATCTTGCAGGAATATGCGCCATATCTTGAGCAGCACTATGCGCACGTCGAGAGGACGCCGCATTGGCTCCTGCTCAAGCGCATGACCAGCCCGGGGTAGGGATCAATTCGCGGCGCTGATCGCGGGCCCCGGCCCTGAGCTGCTCAGCTGGAAGGCGCATCTGAGGCATCGGTGCGCCGCAGCCACCTCCCTCAAAGCCGCGCCCGCCTGGCCCGACGCTCATAGGCAGCGATGGCGTGGGGCCGCTCGTTGTGCCATGTAACCGTCCCGCCGAGATGCCGTCTGCGACCGGAGGATTCAGCATTCGTTGAGCTTTCTGGCTGAGAGCCAGATCCGGACTTAATCTTGGGTGACCGACCATGGGTACGCTGCAGCCCGCTAATTTCGAGGCCCTCGAGGCCCAAGCTCGCACGCTGCTCGCCGTGTTCATCGCGGCGGGCCACGAGGCCGTGGCCCCGCCCATCATCCAGCCGGCCGGCGTCTTCCTCGACGTGCTGGGCGAGGCTCTGCGGGGGCGCACCTACGTATTCACCGATCTCAACGGCGAGGAGCTGTGCCTGCGCCCAGACCTGACCGTGCCGACGTGCCGGCTCTACCTGGAGCGGCACGCTGCGCCCGGGGCCGAGGCCCACTACTGCTACAACGGACCAGCCTTCCGCTATCAGCCGGCGAGCGCCGATGCCTCGCATCCGCGCGAGTTCCGGCAGGCCGGCATCGAGTTTTTCGGCGTTGCGGACCGCGAGGAGGCCGAGGCGCAGACGCTGACGCTCGTCCTCACCGCGCTTTCCCAATCCGGGCTGCGCAATTGGAGCCTGCGCATCGGCGACCTCGGGCTCTTCGAGGCGGTGCTCGACGCCGCCGAGATGCCCGAGCGCTGGCGCCGCCGCCTGCGCCACCGTTTCTGGCGTGCGAAGGCGTTTCGTGCCGAGCTGAAGCGGTTGACGACCAGTCCGGCGCGGACCGTTGCGACGCTGCCGCGCGCGCTCATCGAGGCGCTCGACCCGGACGACCCGGCGGGCGGGGAAGCGCTCGTCGCCGAGCATCTCGACAAGGAGGGGATCGACGTGTTTGGCGTGCGCTCAGTGCCCGAGGTCACCGAAGGCCTGCTCGCCATCGCCGCCGACGCGAAAGCAGCACCTTTGCAGCAGGCAACGGCCGCCATGATCGATGGGTATCTGGAGATCGAGGCGTGCACCCCGGAGGCGCCGGCCCGCGTGGCCGAGCTCGTCGGCAAGGTGGCGCCCGGCGTCGCCGCCGCGCTTCAGGCCTTCGAGCGCCGCCGCGCGCTGCTCGAGGAGAGCGGCGTCGCGCTGGCGCACGTGCCGTTCTCCGGCGAGTTCGGCCGCAACGTCGCCTACTACTCGGGCTTCGTCTTCGAGGTCGTGACCTCGGGGCTGGGACCGGCGAGCCCCGTCGCCGGCGGCGGCCGCTACGATGGGCTTTTGAAAGCGGTCGGCGCGGCGGAGAACGTGCCCGCGGTCGGCGGCGCCATCCATACCGAGCGTCTGCTCGCGGCGGTGCGCGGGGGCAAGCGATGAGCGCCTTGAAATTTGCCGTGCCCTCCAAAGGGCGCCTCATGGAGCAGACGGCGGAGTTCCTGGCCGCGGCCGGGCTCACGCTGCGCAAAGTGGGACACGACCGCGGCTACCGCGGCGAGATCGAAGGCGTTGCCGGCGTCGAGGTGGCGTTCGTGTCCGCGTCCGAGATCGTCGCGGAGTTGAACCGCGGGCGCGCCCACCTCGGCGTCACCGGCGAGGACCTCGTGCGCGAGAACATCTCGAATGCGTCCGAGCGCGTCGAATTCCTCAAAGAGCTGGGGTTCGGCCGTGCCGACGTCGTGGTGGCGGTGCCGCGCTGCTGGATCGATGTCAGCGAGGTCGCCGACCTGGAGGCCGCGGCCGTTGCCTTCCGCCGCGAGCACGGCCGCCCCTTCCGCGTGGCGACGAAGTACGTGAACCTCACGCGGCGTTTCTTTTCGGCCAAGGGCCTCATCGACTACCGCATCGTGGAGAGCCTCGGGGCCACGGAGGGAACGCCTGCGGCCGGCACCGCCGACATCATCGTCGACATCACGACCACGGGGGCGACGCTCGCCGCCAACGGCCTCAAGGTGCTGGAGGACGGCGTCATTTTGCGCTCGCAGGCCAACCTGGTCGCATCGAAGGTGGCGGCGTGGGGGCCCGAGCAGCAGACCGCGCGCAAACTCCTGCTGGGCCGGCTCGGCATCGCCGCGGCGTGATGGAGCCTTACGCTCCCCTCGATTGCAGACATGGCGTTATGGTCGGTGACTTCGGCAATGGGCCAAGAACGGACATGCGGCTCGGCAATGCGCAGTCGCCGTCCGCAGGTGCTTCATCCCAAAAGCGGAAGTCGTAGGCCGCGTGATCGGCGAGGCGGGGGCGGTCGCCGACCACGTCCGCTTACGGGGTAAAGCCGACCGCATCTTTAACCTCGGCGACGTCGCCAAGCGCACACTGGGTCGAAAACAGTGGGGCCCAACGCGATGAACTTCATCGCCGGCCTGCAATGCCTTCCGACCCAGTGGACGAAGCGTCCCTAAAACGGATCGAAGCCCTCTTCCGAAGTCGCGCTATTCTTCATTTGCGCCAAGCATCGGGGTCAGAAGGGCATGCAAAGCCAAGCGCCCAAGCAGGTATGGGGTGCCGTCGCGCTGCACGCCGTCTGCGAGGAGCGACACGTCGTTGTCGTTGAGCCGTCTTTGCACGTCGTGTGGACAGGGCCCTTGCCCACGCGACCCTTCCCATAGATGACGTTTGCAAGACCGTGCGTCGCAAAGACGTAGGCGATATCGTGGGTCACAGCTTCGCCGACCGCCTCGACCTTGATGCAATTGGCCTGAGCCGTCGCCGAAAGTGCGCAGATCACCGCCGTGGCGGCTAAGCCCAGTTTCAAAGAGCGCATTTGCCCCTCCAAAAAATGATTTATCCCGGTCTGGAAACTAGTTGAGCGCGTGGCCCTCGACAACAGAATCGGCATGGCGCAAGCCGGTTCTCCCGCAAGGAACCGGAAAGCGTGCCGCATTTGCCACCCATCCGACGGCCCGTAGTGCCCGGCACCACCCATGCGGATAAACCCTCATGTCTCCGGCTCCTGACCGCGGCCAATGTCGACGGCCGTCTTGATCGTGTCACTGTTCAGTCAGGGCCAAAAACACCGCGTCCGCATCGGTCGTCGGGTAAGGCGAGTGTGCCAGAGCCGATCGTTATCGCCATCGCGACTAAAGCGACCTTTCGCGTTTATCTCGACGTCCGCTTTATCTGCGATGCTGGCCTTCCCAAAATCGGAGCGTGGCGTCGACGAGCGTCCGCTTCGGGTCAGATGCTGACCTTTGTCGCCGCCCTGAGCGCGTCCGCATCCACGTAAAAAGGGTCAGACCCGGAAGGTCTGACCCGATGCTCTAGCGCCGCGTCAGTGCCACGAAGCCTCACTTGTCCGGGCGCACGAACGCGTCAACCCGCATGCCGGGCACCAGCGGCACCTTGCCGTCGAGGGCGATCGTCATCTCCAGCACCTCGATGTCGGAGGCGCGGCGCGGTCCGCGCGGGCTGATGCGCGGCGTCGCCATCGTCGGCGCGAGCGCCGTCACCGTGCCCTCGAAGTCCTTGCCCGGATAATTGATCGAGCGCACGAACG
This sequence comes from uncultured Alphaproteobacteria bacterium, assembly GCA_963728165.1. Classification (GTDB taxonomy): domain Bacteria; phylum Pseudomonadota; class Alphaproteobacteria; order Rhizobiales; family Hyphomicrobiaceae; genus Hyphomicrobium_A. The sequence goes on from CAVSIY010000007.1 coordinate 546,890, forward strand.
CCTTCTGTCCCACCTTGATCTTGGCGACGTCGCCGTCGTCGACCTCGGCCTTGACGCGCACGGTCGACATGTCGCCGACGACCGCCAGCGGCTGGTCAGGCGATGGCGATACGATCTCGCCCTGCTTGGCATGCAGCTCGAGCACGGTGCCGGCCTTGGGCGCGCGGATGCGCGTCTTGTCGAGCTGGGTCGCAGCCAGCGCCACGTTGGCGCGCGCCGCGGTCAGCGCCGACTTCGAACTGGTTGGGTGCCGGCAGATTGGATTTGGCCTGGGCCTGCGCGTAGGCGAGGCGTTCGCGGTCGACGCGCTCCTCGGCCTTCTGCAGGCGGCGGCGCGCATCTGCGAGCTGCTGGTCCGTGGCCTCGCCGCGGCGCTTGCCGGAAATAGCAGCATCGAGCTCGAAGCGTGCGCCCGTCACCTCGCGCTCGGACGAGTAGACGCCGTCCTCGCCTTTGGTCACGTCCTGGCGGCCCGAGGTCGACGGCTGGTTGTCGCGCTCGCGCCGGCGCAGGCCTTCCTCGGCCTCCGCGGCGGCGAGACGCGCGCGGCTCTCCTCGTCGTCGAGGCGGATCAGGAGCTCGCCTTCCTCGACCTGGTCGTTCACCTTTACGGGCACATCCGCGACCTTGCCGAGGATGGCCGCTCCGAGGCTGAACTCACCTGAGCCCGGCTCAACCCGCCCAGGTGCCGCCGCCACCCATGGCAGCTCGGTCTTGGCCGCAGCCGTCGTGGTGGTGGTGCCCACTCCATAGAGGGTTTCGCTCAACAGGTAGCCGCCGAGTGCGGCGACCCCGAGGGCGATGACAATTGCGATGGTCTTAAGCATGGCGCCTTAATCCTATGAGGGCGATGGGGTCTATCGCTGTTGGGTCAATGTTCCGGGTGAGCATCGTGAGTGGCCGTCGACGTCTTGTCGGGGCACTCCTCGCTCACGATGTAGCCGTCCTCGATCCTGATGATGCGGTCGGCATAAGCGAGCGTGCGGTGGTCGTGCGTGACCGCCAGCACGGCGCGGTTCGGGTCCTTGGCGACCTGTGAAAGCAGCGCCATCACGGCGCGGCCGTTCTCGGCGTCGAGCGCGGCGGTGGGCTCGTCTGCAAGGATAAGCGACGGCCTTCCGGCGAGCGCGCGCGCGATCGCGACGCGCTGCTTCTCGCCGCCCGAGAGCTTGGCGGGGAACGCCTTGGCCCGGTGCGCCAGCCCGACCGCGGTCAGGGCCTGCACCGCGTGGTTGGGCGGATCGACGACCGGGGCCGCGCGCACGTCGAGCGCAAGCAGCACGTTCTCGCTGGCCGTCATGGTCGGGAACAGGTTGTAGCCCTGGAACACGAAGCCCACATGCTTGCGCCGGATTTTGGCGAGCCCTTCGGAGTCGAGACCCTTGGTCGAGTTGCCCGCGACGTTGAGCTGCCCCTCGGTCGGCGAGAGAATGCAGCCCAGGATCGACAAGAGCGTGGTCTTGCCTGAGCCCGAGGGTCCCATGAGCAGGGTGAGCTCGCCGGCGCGCAGCTTGAGGTCGATGCCCTTCAAGGGCCTGACCTCGCTGGCGCCAGAGCCGAACACCTTTACGATGCCCTTCGCCTCGAGAAGGATTTTCGGCTCGGTGGCGGTTTTGAGTGCGTCGTTCATCGGCTGAACACTCCTGCAGGATCGATGCGCGTCACCTTGAAGATGGCCGACATGGCGGCGATGGTGCACATGCCGATCGTCAACGCGAAAAGCAGAACGGCGAGGCCCGGCGTCATCACGATGAGCAAGGTGGTGTCCTTGGACGCCCAGATGACGATGAGGCTCAGGATCATTCCGACGCCGTAGCCGAGCACCGCGCTCATCAGCGCCTGGATCAGGATCACCTTGTGGATGTAGCCGGCGGAAGCGCCGAGCGCGCGCAAGGTGGCGAACTCGTTCAGGTGGTCCTTGGTGCTGGAATAGAGCGTCTGGGCGACGATAACGACGCCGACGATCATGCCGAGGGCCGCGCCCGCGATCAGTGCGGCGCCGGCGCCCGTCTGGAACAGCCAGTAGTCGACGCTGCGCTTCCTGAACTCGGCCTGTGTCAGCACCTCGCGGTCCTGCAGGCGCGCGGCGAGTTTGGCGCGCACGGCCTCCAGATCGGCGCCAGGCGCCAGCCGCACGAGCGTATAGGAGGCCTGGTTGGCCCCGGCATCGAGCAGGATTCTCGCCCGCTGCAGCGAGGTGAAGACGTAAGGCAGCGTCGTGAACGAGCGGATGGCGTGCGTCACCGCGCCGACCTGCACCCGGGAGTTGTTGATCTCGGCCGTTTGGCCGAGCCGATCGAACTCCGAGGTCGTTGAAATAGGTATCATCGACGGCGACGGAAGCCGGGGCTTTGAGCTCTGCCACGCTGCCGCTCACTATGTTCCAGGGCTTGAGCGTTCCGTGCTCGTGGTCCGATCCGATGAGCAGCACCGCCGTCGATCCGCCCTTGGGCTTGCGCCAGGCGGAGAAGCCGACGACCAGCTCTTCGGCATCGGCGACGCCGGGCGTCGACAGAACGGCGTACTTTTCGTGCCCGATCAAGAGCGAGGGATCATCGAAGCTCTTGGTGCCAAGCGGCACCACCCACAGATCGCCCTTCGACTGATCGAGCATGGCGGCGATCATGCGTTCCGAGCCGATGTAGAGACCGCACTGCACCGCGACCAGCACCACAGAGAACACGATGCCGATGAGGGTGACGATGAGGCTAAGACGGTCGTGAAAGAGGTTCCGGTAGGCGAGCTTGGCCGCCATCTTGACGGTCTTGGGCTTGCCCACAGCGTCACCTCCCATCGGGTCCGTCAATGTCTCGGTCTTCGCCTGCATGACTTGTTTCCTCGTCCCCGGATCGGATCCGCGGCAGTTGATGTGTGTCGTCCGCAAGTCTCGATCCCGACCCTGGGGGTCGGGATCGAGGGAGAGTGTCATGAACCCGAGTGCCGGCCAACCCGGCTCCTCTTTGGCTCAGGTCCGGCTTACTCGCAAGAAACCGAAAGCGTCATACCCACGGAGGGGAAGAACTTCTTGCAGTCGAGCTTCTTGGCCGTTTTCGGCCCGTCGTCCGACCGGGGCTCGGGGACCTCGGCCACAACCTTGACGGGCTCAGGTGGCGCTGCGGTGTCGTCTGCCGCCGTCTCCGCGATAGGCGCAAGGGCCGCCGTGGAGATGGAGGAGTTCTCGTTCTCGATAACCGTGTCGGCGGTCTCGACCTTCGGCTCGGGATCGGCCTTGGCGACCTCCTTGGTCGAGGACGACTTCTTGGTCGCGTAAACCTTCTTCTCAGCCTTCCGACGCACGTAGTGGCGCTTCTTCTTCCAGTGCTCGTGCTCGTAGTGATGCTGCTGGCTGAGCATGAGGGCGCCGATGGCGAGGCCCACGGCGAAGCGCCCACCCTTGAACCCGGCTTGGGCGGAGGGGGCGAACATGGCGCTCATCGCGAATACCGCGGTCGCAATGGCGATCAGGAACCTGTTCATTGTCGTCTCCTTCGATGGCTCGTCGCGTTTGGCGTGATCCAGTGGAACCACTATGGGTGCGCCGGCGCCGTCGTTCTGTTCCGCGGGGGACATGGACAGCACTTTCCCTCTTTTGGTGAACGAAGCGTATCGAGGCTAGCGCGCGATCCCGGCATTGCGGCCGCGATCGCGGCGTCGTTCGCGGTCACTCGCAGGGGACCGTGAGAGTCATGCCCACGGAGGGGAAGAACTTCTTGCAGTCGAGCTTCTTGGCCGATTTCGGCTCGTCCGCCGCCTGGGTCTTGGGCGTCTCCACCTCGACGGTGGTCGGCTCTTCGACCGGCGCGATGGCCGCCGTGGAGATGGAGGAGTTCTCGCTCTCCGTGACCTCATTGTCCGTCTCGACCTTGGCCTCGGGCTCGGCCTTGGCGACCGTTTTTGCCGCGGTGGATTTCCTCGTCACCTCGACGTCGTCCCTGACCTTGCGGCGTACATGGTGGTGGCGCTCTTTGCGGTAGTGTCCGCTGTAGCTGCCGCCCGAGTTGCCGTGGGCGGTAAAGCTGCCGAGCGGGAAACCGAAGCCGAGCCGCACCTTCATGCCGGCCTCCGCCGTGGAGGTGAGCATCGCCGTAGCGGCGAAGATGGCGGTGACGAGTGCGAGCCGTATCTTGGTCATGGCGTCCTCCATCGACGGGTCGTGTCTGCCTGCGCCACTGAAAGGCGCTGCTGATCTGTGGAGCGCATCATCGCGTCGGAGGCCCGCAATCGCTGTGCCGGCGGGAACAAGCGAAAAAATTCTGAAACGGACCAATGACCCCAAAACGCAGGCGATCCCGGATTTGCATCCGGGATCGCGGCGGGGTTGGCAGGAGTGGTGCGGGTTACTCGCAGGACACCGAGAGTGTCATGCCGACTGAGGGAAAGAACTGCTTGCAGCCGACGTCCTTGGCGGCGGCGACCTTCTTCACCTCCGGCTTAGGGGTCTCGATGGACGTGGCCTCGGCAACCTTGGCATTCGCCGTGGAGATCGAGGAGTTCTCCGACACCACGGCCTCGGAAGTGGCTTCGGGCTTGGTTTCGATTTGCGCCACGCTGACCGACGAGGCGGCCGGCTTGCGGGCGATCTCTACTCTGGGCCGCACGCTACGGTGGGCGGAGCGGTGGTAGTGCCTATGGAAGTAGCCCCCGCCGCCGCATCCGGCCTTCTCCAGGATGGAGAAGCCCGCGGGAGCAGCGAGGCCAACGTTGAAGCCCGCCTCGGCGCCCGTGCCGAGCAAGGTGGTGAGGGCGAAGAAGGCGGCGGCGGCAGCGATCAGCGTCTTGTTCACGGCAGGTCTCCATAAGCTGGGGTTCGTCTCTGGGGCTGATAATGGCCGGCACTGGCACGCGGCGCTGTTTCGGCGGTGACATGCGGAAAATTTTGTCTACGTGGCCTGCCGGCGGCCTCTCGAGGTCCCCAAAATGACCTCGGCCCCGATCTGGCGATCGGGGCCGAGGTGGCCGGGATTAGCGTGGGGGGGGACGCGTACTCAACCGGCCTGGGGGCTCATTCGCAAGGCACCGACAGTGTCATGCCGGCGGCGGCGAAAAACTTCCTGCAGTCGAGCTTGCGCTCTGCCTGGGCCTCGCTCGGGGCTGCGGTCGCGGTCTCGATTGCAGCGGTCTCTTGCTTGGTCTCCACCTGGGCGACCGAGATCGAGGAGTTCTCCATCTCGGCAATCTCGGCGACCGGAGCGGCCTCGGTCTTCTCCTCGACCTTGGCCACACTGTCGTTGTCGGAGGACCTCTTGGTCACGTGAACAGGCGCCTTCTCGTGGCGGCGCGCGGCGTGGTAGGTGCGCGTCCTCGCCTGCTTGTGCTCATAGGCGCTCTGCTTGTTGTAGTCGGTCAGGTAGGGCGGAACGCCGCCGAATCCGATGCGGATCCCGAATCCGGCCTCTGCGGCCGAGCTCAGCAAGGTGGTGGCGGCGAGAATGGCGGTCGCGATGGCGACGATCGACTTGGTCATGGCTCAGTACCTCCTCAGGTCGGGGCCTTTGCCCCTTGGCTGTGTCCCTGAGGCCCACAATGGCGGCTGGCGGGCACTGGCGCTGTTCCGCTGGGAACAGGGCATGCATTTTTGGGTGCACCGGCCGCCCGCCCTTAAGGTGCGGCTGCCAGGCTGCAGAGGCCCCCTGGGCGCCGAACCCTTATTTCACCCCTAGGGGCTCTAGCCCCGGGGGCCGCGCACCGCTTTGTGCTGCGCTGGGGGCGGCGAACCTGCTAGGGTGTGGGGCCGGGTCAAGGGGAGGCGGGGCCTGGCGGTACAAATCCGCACACGGCAGTTGCCAAGATCACTCGATCTGACGTAACGCTGCCATACCGTCGCTTTCGGACCCAAGATTCGCATGCGCCTCAACAAATCAACGGGCTACGCCGTCCGCATCCTGATCGACTGCGCAAGGGCCGGAGACCGGCTGATCAAGGTTGCCGACATCGCCCAGCGTCTCGACCTCACGCAGCAGAACGCCTTTAAGATCGTGCATCTGTTGTCGCGGGCGGGCTTTCTGGCTTCTGTCCGCGGGCGCAACGGCGGGGTGCGGCTGGCGCGGCCGGCGGCCAAGGTCCGCATTGGCGACGTGGTGCGCGCCATCGAGTTTACCCGCGCCGACGGCAAAGCATCGGCCAGCCAAAGCCTCAACCAGATCGTCGATGATGCGCTCGAGGCCTTCATCACCGTCCTCGACCAGCACACGCTGGCCGAGATGGCGAAGGCCGGCCAAGGGGTTCCGGAGACCGGGGCCGGCGGCCGGGCGCCTGCGAAAGTGCGGGCAAACACCGCCGGGTCGCGCACCCGGCGCACGGGCCCCCAGCAGGCCGTGGCGCGCTGATCAGCGCTGGTCGTGCCCTAAAAGCCTCATTCCGGCGGCTGGCCGGGGCCAGTGCGGCGCCGGGGCGGCTTGACAGCCTGCGCAAACCCTTCAAAACTTGAAATTGAGCTTCCATATTGAGGGCATCCTATCGGGTCCGCGCGGCCCCTTGCTTTGAGCCGAGCATGAGAAACGAAGTCGCCAGACTGCGCATCGAGAGTGCCGGAGCCTCGCTCGGGCCGAGAGGCTGTGCGTCGGCGACGTTCGGTTGGAGCGCGCCATGATCGTCTGCTCCTGCACGGTCATTTCCGATCGGGATATCGAGACAGCCCTTCTCGAGATCCTGAACCGTCCGAATGCGCCAATCCCAACTCCTGGCGTCGTCTATCGTCATCTGCAAAAGCGCATGAACTGCTGCGGGTGCGCGCCGCTCGCCGTTGAGACGATCTACAACAAAGTCGACGAGCTTGAGCAGAAGGGCTTGATTTCTCCCAACGTTTGCGAAGTCGCGCGCAGCAAGTTGCTCGAGTTCTCAGCCTGGCGTCCACGCGCGCATTCAAAGCGCGACGCCGCGGTTGCTGCTGCCGCGCCGTCCGACGATCCCTCGCTCAAGATCGCATAAGCCGCCGTCTGGCAACTTTTGCGCTGGCGTCCTCTCAAATCTCCAACCACAATCGTCACGCGGCCTCGCCTGAGGCGCGCCTCCTGAGTCACGACGCGGCCGGCCCGCCGTTCAACTCAGCAATTCCTACCTTTTCCTCGCCAGGCACGGAGGGCAGCCATGAAAGGCAATAAAGACGTTATCGACGCGCTGAACCAAGCGCTGAAACTGGAGCTGGGCGCCGTCAACCAGTACTGGCTGCACTATCGCCGCCTCGATGATTGGGGCTTCACCAAACTCGCCAAGAAGGAGCGCGCCGAATTGATCGAGGAGATGAACCACGCCGACAAGCTCATCACGCGCATCATCTTCCTCGAAGGCCTGCCCAAGATGCAGGAGATCGCGCCCTTGATGATCGGCGAGACGCTTAAAGAGGTGCTCGAGTGCGACTTGAAGGGCGAGTACATCGCGCAGGAGTTCTACACCAAGGCGCGTGAGATCTGCCGCTCGAACAAGGACTACGTGTCGATGGAGCTGTTCGAGGAGCTGCTCGAGGACGAGGAAGGCCACATCGACTTCCTCGAGACGCAGCTCGACCTTTTGAAGAGCATCGGCATCCAGAACTACGGCCAGCTGCAGGCCGATTCCGCCAACGAGGTCGAGGGGAAGGCGGACTAGGACCAAGCCGCCTCGCCACCCATGCCGCGCCGGCATTTGCAGCAAATGCGACAATTGCCGGCGCGTCGCGTATGCGACGATGTTGTGATCCCAACACGCGCGGCAGAGCGAAATTCAGGCGATATTTCTGAAGGTTAGAGGCGAGCCGCCGGGCTGGCACGGGGGTTGCTCTCTATCAGGGTGAGGTCCTCGCTCGTGGAGCGAAGCCTCGCCGTGAGGGAGTGCTCGTTCATGCTCGATGCCACCCGGGAAGCGCTTGCCGTCGCCATCATGGTCACCCTGTCTGGGGCTGGCCTGGCGGGGCTCGTTGCCCTGGTGGCCGTCCGATGGGGTGGTCGATGATCGTTTGCTCCTGCACCGTCATCTGCGACCGCGACATCGAGCAGGCGCTGATCGAGGTCTTGAGCCGCCCCAACGCGCCCATCCCCACGCCGGGCATCATCTTTCGCCAGCTCAAGAAGCGGATGAACTGCTGCGGCTGCGCGCCGCTGGCGGTCGAGACGATCTATAACAAGGTCGAGGAGCTGGAGCGCAAAGGGCTGGTCTCCGCCAGCGTCTGCGCCACCGCACGCAGCAGGCTGTTGGAGCTCTCGACCTGGCGCGCCCGCCTGCGCAACACGACGGCCCCCGCCGTCGCAACGGACCCGGCCAGCCGGGCGCTGGCGCTCGCCTAAACCCCGCCACTACGACGAAAGGGCGCCATGAAGGGCAACAAAGAAGTCATCGAGGCATTGAACGAGGCGCTGAAGCTCGAGCTCGGCGCCGTCAATCAGTATTGGCTGCACTATCGCCGCCTCGATGATTGGGGCTTCACCAAACTCGCCAAGAAGGAGCGCGCCGAATCGATCGAGGAGATGAACCACGCCGACAAGCTCATCACGCGCATCATCTTCCTCGAAGGCCTGCCCAAGATGCAGGAGATCGCGCCCTTGATGATCGGCGAGACGCTGAAAGAGGTGCTCGAGTGCGACTTGAAGGGCGAGTACATCGCCCAGGCCTTTTACACCAAGTCGCGCGAGCTGTGCCGGTCGCACAAGGACTACGTGTCGATGCAGCTGTTCGAGGAGCTGCTCGAGGACGAGGAAGGCCACATCGACTTCCTCGAGACGCAGCTCGATCTTTTGAAGAGTGTCGGCATCCAGAACTACGGCCAGCTGCAGGCCGATCCCGCCAATGAGGTCGAGGGCAAGGCGGACTAGCGCGACGCTTCGTCAGACCCCGTTCCGGTCCGCTTCGAGGGCACGGAAATGCCCGCGCTTCTGCAGCCATATCAAGAGCGCCAGTGACGGCAGCGCGATGAGCGTGGTCGCCACGAAGTAGAGCGGCCAGCCGAGCGTTTGCGCCGCAAACCCCGTGCCCGAGGAGAACAGCGTACGCCCGGTCGAGGCGAGCGCCGTCAGCAGCGCGTACTGCGTCGCCGTGTGCAGCGGGTTGCGGCACAGCGCGGAGAGGTAGGCGACGAAGATCACAGTGCCGATGGCGCCGGTAAAGTTCTCGAGCACGATGGCGAGCATTAGCGCCCAGGTGCTCGGCTCCTGCCAGCCGAGCCACACGAACATCAGGATGGAGACCGTCTGCACGATGGCCCCGATCCAGAGCGCGGTGAGGAGCGACTGCGCGCGGGCAAGCGCACCGCCGGCAAACCCGCCGATGAGCAGCGCCCCTAGCCCTGCGCCCTTCACGATCGCCGCATAGGTCGCTTTCGAATAGCCGAGCGACAGCACGAAGGGTGCCGTCATGGTGCCGGCGAGCGCATCGCTCAGCTTGAACAGCACGACGAACGCGAGGATGGCCGCAGCCGCATCACGCAACAGGAAGTCGGAGAACGCCCCCTTCGCGGTCGCAAAGAGGCGCAGCAGCGCGCTGCCGCCCTCCTCTGCCGCCACCTCGTCTGCGGAGCGCTCGGGCTCGTGCGCTAGAAGCGTCGCGGCAAGCCCAATCAGAACTAGGAGCGCCGCGGCGGCATAGGCGATCGGCCACACGGCATCCTTGCTCAAGCCCTGCAACTCCAGCCAAGCCGAAAACCCGATTACACCGGCGCCCGAGGCCAGCATGCCGATGCGGTAGGCGGCAACGTAGCTCGCCATGCCGGCCGCCTGCTCGTCGGTCGGCAGGCTTTGCACGCGGAACGCGTCGACGACGATGTCCTGCGTCGCGGAGACGGATGCGACGAGCAGCGCGGCGAAGCCGACCATCAGCGGCGCCGACAGCGGATCGCGCGTGCCCAGAAACACGATCGTCGCCATCAAGAGAAGCTGCGAGGCGACCAACCAGCCGCGGCGGCGGCCCAGCCGGCGCGACAGATACGGCACCTGCCAGGCATCGACGATAGGCGCCCACAGAAACTTCAGCGTGTAGGGCAAGCCCGCGAGCGACAACAGGCCGATGGTGCCGAGGTCGACCCCGCGGTCGACCATCCACACGCGCAGCGTCTCGCCCGACAGGGCCAGCGGCAGGCCCGAGGAGAACCCCAAAAACATGATGACGAGCACGCGCGGACGCAGATAGACGGCGAGCGCCGACAGGAACGGCACGCGTTGGCCTTCTTCGGTCTGCGTCGGCGCGCTCATGGTCTTGGCTGGTCCGGATTTGGCGGGAATGGGCGGCAGGGCTTGCTACTAAGGCTCCGCTCATCTGTCGATGCTAGAGTGACCGCAATGCGGCGGCACAAGCGGGAGGCGGTATGGCGCGCTACGTCTTGGCGATCGATCAGGGGACGACCTCGTCCCGCGCCATGCTGTTTGATGCGGATTTCCGCGTCGTGGCGATCGCGCAGGAGGAGTTCGCGCAGCATTTCCCCAGCTCCGGCTGGGTCGAGCACGAGCCTGAGGACATCTGGCGCACGGTTCTGTCGACCGCCCGCGCGGCCTTGTCTTCGGCCGGCGCCTCCGCATCCGACATCGTCGCCATCGGCATCACCAACCAGCGCGAGACCGCGCTCGTCTGGGATCGCGCCACCGGGCGCCCGATCTACAATGCGATCGTGTGGCAGGACCGGCGCACGGCCGAGGCCTGCCAGAAGCTCGGCGCCGCCGGGCACGAGCCGCTTGTTGCGGCGCGGACCGGGCTGCGCATCGATCCCTACTTCTCGGCAACCAAGATCGCCTGGATCCTCGATCACGTTGCCGGCGCGCGCGAGGCCGCCCTGCGCGGCGAGCTCGCCTTCGGCACCGTCGACTGCTTCCTGTTGTGGCGTCTGACCGGCGGGCGCGTGCACGCGACCGACGCCACCAACGCGGCGCGCACGTGCCTGCTCGACATCCACACCGGTCGGTGGGACTCAGATTTGCTCGACCTCTTTCGCGTGCCGCCGAGCCTGTTGCCCGAGGTGCGCGACAACGCGGCCGAGTTCGGCATGACCGACGCCGACCTGTTCGGCCTCCCCATTCCCATCCGCGGCATGGCGGGCGATCAGCAGGCCGCGACCGTTGGCCAGGCGTGCTTTACGCCCGGCATGATCAAGTCGACCTACGGCACCGGCTGCTTTGCCGTCTTGAACACCGGCACGCAGGCCATCCCCTCGCGCCACCGGCTGTTGACCACCATCGCCTATCAGCTCGAGGGCGCGCGCACGTTCGCGCTCGAAGGCTCGATCTTCGTTGCCGGCGCCGCGGTGCAATGGCTGCGCGACGGTGTGAAGGTGATCCCGAGCTCCGACGCCGCCGGCGTGATGGCACGGGAGGCCGACCCGGCGCAAAGCGTGATCCTGGTCCCGGCTTTCGTCGGGCTCGGCGCGCCCTATTGGGACCCCGATTGCCGCGGTGCCCTCTACGGGCTGACGCGCAGCTCCGGCCCCAACGAGCTCGCCAAAGCTGCGCTCGATTCCGTCTGCTTCCAGACGTGGGACCTGTTGAAGGCGATGCGCGGCGACTGGCCGGCCGCGGCCGAGACCGTCGTGCGCGTCGACGGCGGCATGGCCGCCTCCGACTGGACCATGCAGCGCCTGGCCGACGTTCTCGACGTGCCGGTCGATCGGCCGACGGTGCTGGAGACCACGGCGCTGGGGGCGGCGTATCTGGCCGGCGTGCAGTCGGGCTTCTACCCGCCGCCCGACCAATTCGCGGCGCGCTGGGCGCTCGACCGCCGCTTCACGCCGGGGCTCGATGCCGGCTTGCGCTCAGCCCAGCTCGCGGCCTGGCACGACGCCGTGCGCCGCACCTTGTCGGAGGGCGTGCCGCGCCCAATGTGACGGCCATGCCGAAGCTGCTCATCCTTGTCGGGATCGTGCTGATTGCCGTCGGGCTCGCGTGGCTTGCCGGCGAGCGCCTCGGGCTGGGTCGGCTGCCGGGCGACATCGTCATCGAGCGCGAGAACGTGCGCATCTACATTCCGCTGATGACCTCGCTTATCGTCAGCGTGGTCCTCTCGCTCGTCTTCTGGCTCTTTACGCGGTAGGGGTGCACTCATAAGACTGCTGGGGTTGGTGGTGGGTTCTGCTCCGAGCGAGAAAGCGGCCGTTCGACCGCCGTCGTGCAAGGTCACCTAAGGGCCATGAGCAGACGTCGCGGCCGAGATCGAGTAAGCCCCGACCGACTGGTCGCCGGAGTGTATGCGGTCACCACCGATGCTTTCACGCGTCGTGCCGTTCAGCCGTAAGTGAAGTCCGGCTTGCTCTGCCCAACTTCTATAATATAGCCATCAGGATCGCGAATGTAGCAGCGCGTCTCGCCGTACTTGTCCTTTGGCTCTGTGATAAACTCGGCTCCCCGGCTTCGCCATAGTTCATAGCACGCTCGAATATCTGCAACGCGGATATTCATAAAGCTGCTGACTTTATCCGGGTCGGCGGGGACGCTGAGCGTTACCGTTGGTTTGTCGGGTGTCGGACCGCCCCCGACGTTGACGATGAGCCACGTGTTCGCAATCTGGATGTACCCCGGCGCGCCGCTCTTGTCGCCTCTGCTCAGAATGCGACCTCCGAAGACCCTTTCGTAAAACCGGGCCGATCGTTCGATGTCGGCGACAGTGAGAAAGTGTGCGACCGTAAACCCATCCTTTGGTGGCATCTGATAGCATTTCTGCTCGACTTGTACTTGGTTCATAGACAACTCCAATTAAATAGCGGCGGAGCACCGTGCCCGCTTTAGTTGACATCGAACAAACTGGCGATGCGCGTCGTGAGCGACCGAGTGTCACCCTGGCGCTTCACGGCTTCAATTCCGAATGCATTTTCTTGCGGAAGCTCATTCAAAGCTTCGGCCAAGGCAGCAAAGTTCGCCACGATGGCCGAAGTGCGTGATGAAGGCGAGTTGGCTCGCGCGCAAATTGCGCAAAAAAACGACTATGCCGCCTTTTGCGTAGCCATGAGCTTCAGAAGTGCCTGGGCTGCGGAGGTCGATGATGCGGGGTTCTGCCCCGTAATCAGGCGGCCATCCGTGATGGCGAAAGGCTTCCAGTTCGCCACCTTCTCAAAGACGGCACCGAGCCGTAGCAGCTCATCTTCAACGAGGAACGGCACAACCTTGGTAAGCTTTACTTCTTCCTCCTCGCCATTCGTAAAGCCAGTTACGTGCTTTCCTTTCACAAGGGGAGCGCCCTTGTATGTAACGTGGCGAAGAACCCCGGGTGAGTGGCAGACCAGAGCGATTGGTTTTCCGGAATTGTAGAACGATTCGAGCAGAGCGATGGACACCGGGCTCTCCGCGAGATCCCACATCGGACCATGTCCGCCTGGATAAAACACGGTGTCGTAGTCTTGTGCTCGCACATCCGCGAGCTTGACTGTGTTGGCAAGGGCTTTTTGCGCAGCCGCGTCCTTCTTAAAGCGAGCCATCGCGGGCGTCTGGTTTTCCGGCAGATCACTCTTTGGATCGATCGGTGGCTGGCCGCCCTTGGGAGAGGCCAGCGTTACATCCACACCAGCGTCTCTAAAAACGAAGTACGGCGCTGCAAATTCTTCTAGCCAGAAGCCGGTTGGGCGGCCTGTGTTGCCGAGTTGATCATGTGAGGTGAGCACCATCAAGATTTTCATGTTTCTCTCCTTCATGGTTCGTCATTTCCAACTGAATCCGTTTCGTTGTCACCGGCGCGCCGGGGACGACCTTCAGAGTTGATCCTTGACGATCGTCGACGACAGAAGAGTCAACGGCGGCAGCCGGGTGATCACCGAAGGCCGGTCAATCGACGGAATCGGGTAACGACGCTTTCCGGCGCGGATCGTCGCCGGGATGCAAGTAATCGATGCCCAACGGACCATCGGCCGATACCTGGGTGACGTACTCGCCCGACTTTGCCCAGTGGAAGTGGGACGTATCGCCGGGTAGAACGATGACGCTACCGGGCGGATATGCCTTCACCTTATCGCCGTCGAACTGATCACCCAGTCCGATGTAGAAAACGCCGGACATGACCGTGTAGATTCTGTCCTCCGGGTGTCTGTGTGGCATGAGCCGCACGCCCGAGGGCACTTTGACCCTGATCACATACGGGCCGGGCTGCGAGGGCTGACCGACAACGACCGCGAGGCGGACCGAAGGGGGGAACGCCGGGAACGGCTTCCAGTCGATGTCTTCGGGCAGAACCGATCTGAAAACGGCTTCGCCTGGCTGGTGAGGTCGGACCATTGCTGTCCTCCTTCCTTCAGCTCGACGGGCGAACTTTGGCGATTGCCGGCGTGGTTTTCATTTTACACCTCCTATTTTTGGAGCGGGGTGAGATGTCAAACGCGCCCCGCGGTTGTCACCGTGCTCGATCAACCTAGCCGCTCAAGCGCAGCGAATTGGCAGATTCGGCCCACTCGCTCGGCCTGCTAGGAACCGCTGGCAGAAGGGGAGCGGACACGGAGCACGTTGGGCGGCCAGCCCGGTTTTGGCAAGCGACCTTACCGATCCGTAAGGACACGGACGACCATCGGTAACAAGAGCACCCGTATGATCTTGCGACGGGCAGGCTAGGTGGTCGCGTCGTCGAGGTGGAAGGCTATTCCCGGCGATGCCCCGGCCACGCTTTCCGAGGTAAGACCCGAAGCAATCAGACTTTGTTTCTTGGACGTGGCTACTGCTACGTCTACTTCACCCGTCGCCGGCGGCCGACCGATAAGAAGCGTCGCCTTGAAAAGCTGTTTGCGAATGATCAGCTGACATGAATGTGAGTCCGTAATTCCAAAAAGCGGAGTTCGCAATGCAAACGACTTGGACCCCTCACGAAAAACACGGGCGGCTTTCGATGCAAGGCGACTTGCCCGACACCGTTTTCGCCTTTCCCAAGCAGCGTAAAGAGCCGCTGACCGATGCGCAGCACGTGCGTAATGCCGTAGCACGGTTCGATCAAGTCATCGGCGTCTCCAATTCCGACCGGGCCTTGGCCTTCGCGAATATCGAGAAGGCTGCGAAGTATTATAACGTCGATCTTTCGGAGACATCATGGCATGACCTCGGCGTTCATCCGCAACAAAGCCGGAAAGAAGCTGCCGCCAAAGGCGTTGAGACCAAGCGTGAGCGTGGGGAGCTGAAAGAGGCTGCCGCCAAAGGGGCTGCGACACGCAAGCGCGAGCATGAGGAACGCCAGGAATAACATCTGAGCAAAGTGGGGCAGGTCGCCCGGAAGTTGTTACGGAGGCATCATGAAATCCGAGAGAGAGGGTATCAATCCCTCAGCCAAGCCGAGTGGTACGGGCTGTCTTGAATGCTTGGCGGCAGGCGGTTGGTGGTTCCATCTTCGCAGATGCGCCCAGTGTGGCCACATCGGCTGCTGCGATAGTTCGCCAAATCAGCACGCCTCGAAACACAGCGCGGCTACCGGCCACCCGATAATCACGAGTTTCGAGCCCGGCGAGCAGTGGTTTTATAATTACCGCACGCGCGAATATGTGACCGGTCCGAAACTAACCGCTCCACATTCGCACCCTTTAGATCAACCCGTGCCTGGGCCTGCCGGACGGGTTCCCCCCGATTGGCAAAAACTGCTCAACGAGTAAGAGGGTGCTCCTTGTTTGCCACGCGACCGTAGGCAAGCCTAGACGGAGACCAACCGCCGGAATGGGCGAGGACACTGTTCGAGATTATAGACGTCATGGTCCAGATTCAGGTCAAACGCATTTACGAGGAGCCGAAGAGCTCTGATGGGTTCCGGGTTCTGGTCGACCGCCTTTGGCCGCGTGGGGTCAGCAAAGAACGTGCTGCGCTCGACCTGTGGATGAAAACTGTGGCTCCCTCGACCGCGCTTCGCCAATGGTTCGGGCATGATCCGAAGCGCTGGAAGGAGTTTGTGAAGCGCTATCGCACAGAGCTTCGAGAGCACACACCGGAATTGGCAGAGTTGCGCTCGCGCGCACGCAAGGGGCCATTGACGCTGCTCTTCGGGGCGAGGGACAGCGAACATAATGAGGCGATCGTTCTGAAAGAGGCACTAGAGCAGCGGCCCGACTGAGTGCTCGTGCCAAACGGTGCCTCGGCCGGTTCGGCTCTCGGTTGGATCTCCGCGACGATCCACGTGAGCAACGCCCAATCGTCGTTTTGACCAACTCACGTCTGCACTGGGTCAGTTGCGACGTCAGTTGCGATCGCAGGGGAGTTCGGTCTTGGCCGACAAGCGGACCCTACGCATCGTCAGTTCGGATCACGGCGACGACGCGCGCGGGCGCCGCCGAGCCGCCGACGATCTTCAAGGGAAACACCATCACCTCGAAGCCGGAAGGCGGCAGCGCGCCCAGGTTGGTGAGCTGCTCCATGTGCCAGTAGGGCCGGCGCTGGCCGACGCGGTGCGCCTCCCAGAACAGCGTGTCGTCGTTCGTGGCCTTGGCTTTGGCGATCTGCGTGCGGAACGGCAGATCCCAGCCCCACTGGTCGATGCCCATGACGGTCGGGACCTTGGTCGAGGAGCCACTCGGTCGCTGCGGCGCTCATGCCGGTGCCGGTGGTCCAGAAGTCCTTCGTTCCCATGCGTTTGTCGCGACCGGTGCGGATCAGGACGATCGTCTTGTCGTCGAGCTTTGCGCCGCTCTTGGCCAGCGCCGCCTTCAAATCCTCAACCGTGATGGCCTCGTCATCGGGCTTGTGCGTCAGGTCGAGGACGACGCCGGGTCCGATGCATTTCTCGAGCGGGATCTCCTCGATCGTCTGCGCGCGCTGTCCTCCCGACAGCGGCCCGTAGTGCCAGGGCGCGTCGATGTGGGTCGTCGAATGCACGCCCATCTTGGTGATCGTGTCGTCGGCCCAGCCGACGAAGTCCTTGGGGAACAGGCGGCGCGGCAGCCCCAAAAGCCAGACCAGCAGCTTGGCGGCCTTGTGCGGCTTGTGCTTGATGCGCACCTGCATGAAGCGCGGGTCGCCGCGGTTGAACCTAATCGGCTTTGATAGATCGATAACCTTCATACGCGCCTCTCAACGATGTGGTTCAGAAGCGTCCCGATCCCCTCTATCCCGATCTCGATCAGTATCGCTACGCTTCAAGCGGTGCCCGGTCTCGATGCCGCTGCCGCCCGGCAGCGTGCCGGTGCCGAAAAGCTCGCCCGGCTGCAGCCGTTCGCCCCGGCAGGCATGCGCCAGGATCTCACCCAGAGACCACTTGGCTCCCGCGGTCGACGTCTCGGAGATCAGCGCCCCGTTGAGGCGTACGCTGCCCTTGAGCGCGCGCCAGCGCGGCAGGATCTCGTCGGCGCTCACCACGACGTTTGAGATGGCGCTGGCAAAGTGCTTGGACTTCTGCGGACCGAAGCCCGAAGCCATCTCGCTCGTCTGCACGTCGCGGGCGGAGAAGTCGTTGAGCACCACGAAGCCGCCGATCGCCGCCTCGCACGCCTCCGGCGATGCGTCACGCAGCGGCATGGCGAGCACGAAGCCGAGCTCCAGCTCATAGTCGAGCGCGCTCGTGTAGGAAGGTATTGCGATCTCGTCGCCGTCGGTCGCGATCGTCAGATGGTTGCCCATGTAGTAGATGGGCTGGCGATACCACAGTGCGTGCGGCTTGAGCTTGGGGAAGGTGCGGCCCGTAACCGCCTCGTAGGCAGAGACGGCTCGCGCCACTCCGGGCATGAACGTGCGCACGAAGCCGCGGGCGGCCGCGATCGCATGCGCCTCATAAAGCATGAAGTCGCGAAACGAGCGCGGCACGAACGGCAGGACCGGTGCTGCATCGTCGGCGGTGGGCTCGAGGTCGCGGGCGGCATCGGCTAGGCGCTGGCGCGCCTCGAGGGGCAATGCCAGGAGGCCGATCGCGTCGTCGGCGATGCCTTGGGTCAGTGCATGGGCCAATGATGGAACCTGCGCCACGGCTCCGGCTGCCGGCACCCAGCCCTGCGGTGCCAGCAGCTCCAAGCGCACGCCCTCACCGCCTGCAACGCGCCGCAGTTTCATCGCCCACTCACCGTCATGTGCGTTGCTCGGCTTTTTTCCACCCGCTTTAGATATTGGGAAGCAGAGCTGGGCAACCATCAGAGGCATCTTATCGTGCCCTGAATAGCAGGAGGAAACCTATGCGTATTCTCGGAAAAGCCGCCGCAGCGGTCGTCATGACCATGCTTACCCTCAGCCTCTCTTCGATTGCAGTCTACGCCGGCAGCGAATACGTCGGCGTTTGGCAGTTGGAGGGCACCAAGGGTGAGCCGTTTCAAATCACCCTGTCGGAGGGCGGTGAGGCGAGGGGGCGTCACATCGACAAGGAGATGAAGGGCTCTTGGAAGGAAGTGGATGGTACGGCCGTCATAACGTGGGGCACCGGCTGGTTCACAAAGATCAGCAAGGACGGCGACGGCTATAAAAAGACAGCCTACAAAAACAGCCTCAGCGATCCGCCGACGAGCACCTCGGTCGCCGTGAAAGTTCATTAGACGGTCGCTCGCCGTCTATACTTTGCCAACGCTCGCGTTGCTGGGGACTCGCCCTGTCGACCGCAGCGGCGAAGGCCTGACGTCGCCAAACGAGCGCGGCTCAAATGGGATCACGACATCGCTATCGGGTGTCGTCTCCGGCGTCTGTCGATGGCAAGATGATGTTAAGGCAAGGACTTGGGCCAAGGACTTGGGCAGCGAGCCCCATCCCCCTGCGGCGCCAACAGTTCTAGGTACAAGTCGTATCCCTGCGGGCCCTGCACGGCTTCATGCCGGGCCCACCGTCTGTCGCTCGCTTCGGCTTGCTCGCATTTGTCTTGGATCATTTTAGATCTTGGGAACTTGCTTATGTGTACGACGTTTTCGGCTATTGGTGCTCGGCGCCCACAACTCAGATCTTGAGAGGAAAGCCCATGCGTAAAATCGGGAAGACGATGATCGCCGTGCTGGCAGGAGCCGCTGCTCTTGCCGTGACCGCCGCTACGAGCTTTGCCGCCGGCGAGTTCGAGGGCACCTGGAAGGTGAAGGACACCTCCGGCGCGCCCTTCGAGATCGTGCTGGCCTCCGATGGCACCGCCTCCGCCAACCGCGCTGGCGAAGACCTGACCGGCACCTGGAAGGACGACAACGGCGTCGCCGTCATCGTCTGGAAGGGCGGCTGGACCACCAAGATCGCCAAGGAAGGCGACACCTACAAGAAGACTGCCTACGAGGGCGACGCCAGCGGCGAGCCGACCAACACCTCTGACGCGGAGAAGGTGAAGTAGACGCGCCGCATCGCGCCAGCGCGAGGTTTATCGGGGGCGCCGTGACGAGCGGCGCCCTCGTCTTACATCGAGCCGCCCACGGAGCATCCCATGTCGATCACACTGTCGCAGATCATCGTCTGGCTCATCATCGGCGCTGCGGGCGGGACGCTCGCCGGCGCCCTCGTGCGCTGGCAGCGTCAAGGCTTCGGCTGGTGGAGCAACCTCGGCATCGGCCTCGTCGGCGCCCTGGTCGGCGGCCTGCTATTTCAGCTTTTCGGCATCCTGCCGGGCCTGGAAAACATCGCCATCTCCCTGCGCGACATCGTCTCAGCCTTTGTGGGGTCGATCCTCTTTCTTTTGGGGCTATGGCTGTGGCACCGTTGGCAATGAGGCGCGGCGTTTGCGCCTTGATTGCCGTCAATGCCGGTCGGGGCGCGTTTGCTAGCAAGCTCGCCTGATCCGCGCCACAAACCGGGAGCCTCCGCCATGATCCGCTCAAACCGCACGCAGGCGATCTTCGCAGTGCTCTTATGCGCGGCAACCGTGCTCGTAGGTGCAGTCGCCGCCGTGGCGACAACCAAGGACGAGACGCCGTTCGGCAAGCACGATCCCTGGATGCCCGAATGGATGATGCGCGAGCCGGGCGGACCAGGCCCCATGTCGCCGACCATGACGGCGCGCATGTTGCGGCACTCGGAGTTCCTGAACTTCGGCGTGCCCAAGGCCTATGAGGACGCCCAGTCGACGGTGACGCCCGACTCCAAGGTGATCGCCGAGGGCCGCGCGCTTTACCTGAAGAATTGCGGCGCCTGCCACGGCCCCGACGGCTTGGGTGACGGTGATGCGGGCCAGTCGCTGTCGCCGTCGCCGGCGGTGCTCGCCTTCATGATCACGCGGCCGATCGCCGTCGACCGCTATCTCCTGTGGTCGATCTCCGACGGCGGGGCGCAGTTCGGCTCCGAGATGCCGGCCTTCAAGGAAACGCTGACGCAACAGGAGATCTGGGACATCGTCGCCTACATGCGCGCAGGATTCCCCGGCATGGACTTGGAGATGCCAGAGCAGAAGTAGCCGCTCGCGGCACGAGGAGGGCACATGGTCCGCGTCATCGGCATCGACCACATCTCGCTCCGGGTCGGCGACTACGCCAAGTCGAAGACCTTCTACGGCAAGCTCATGCCGTTCCTCGGCTTCAAGGTGCTCGACGAGTACCCCGACGCGATGGGCTGGACCAACGGCAAGACGCGGCTGTGGATCGGCCAGGCCGACGCCGAGGGCAGAAAGCACAAGCATCGCATCGGCGACATCGGCTTTCACCACTATGCCTTCGAGCTCGAAAGCCGCAAGGACGTCGACGCGCTGCAGGCCTTCGTGAAGAAGCTCGGCGCCAAGATTGTCGATCCCGCCGGCGAGTACTACGACGACTATTACGCGGTATTCTTCCTCGACCCCGACGGCCTCAAGCTCGAAGGCATGAAATGGGGCGAGCGCCAGGCGGCCGAGGCGAAGAAGAAAGCGGCGCGCAAAAAGAAGACGGCCGCCAAGAGGGCCACCTGAACTGCTGACAAAAGACCTGAGAGTCGCAATCGTGACGCGCGGCGCCGTTCAGGATTTGGTTGCGAATAGGCCTCATGACTGTGGGGTGACGCCGATCGTGAAGAGGCCCACATGGATTTTCGCTCCGAGTTTGCGGTCCAACCCGGTGAGGACCTGAAGCTCGCCAAGATCGACCCCGGCTACCACGGGCCTCACGGCAGTGAGGACGAGGCGAAGGACGACCTCGACCGCTACAGGGAGACGATCAGCAAGCTGCAGCGCACGCTCTACGGCGACCGCTCCAAAGCGTTGCTCATCGTGCTGCAGGGCATCGACGGGGCCGGCAAGGACGGCACCTGCTGGCACGTCATCAGCGCCATGGATCCGCAGGGCGTCAAGGTCACCGGCTTCAAGCAGCCGACGACCGAGGAGCTGGCGCACGATTTCCTGTGGCGCATTCACCCGCACGCGCCTGCCAAGGGCGAGATCGCGGTCTTCAACCGCTCGCACTACGAGGACGTGCTCATCGCGCGCGTGCACGAGCTGGTGCCCAAGCCCATGTGGGCGGCGCGCTACGACATCATCAACGCGTTCGAGGGGCTCCTTCACGAGCAGAACGCCACCACCATCCTCAAGTTCTTCCTCTACATCTCCGAGGAGGAGCAGCTCGAGCGCTTCAAGCACCGTCTCGATGATCCGGCGCGGCAGTGGAAAATCTCCAAGGCCGACTACAGCGAGCGCGAGCGCTGGGACGACTACATCGCCGCGTTCGAGGCAGCCTTGTCCAAATGCACAACCAAGCACGCGCCCTGGTACGTGATCCCGTCGAACCACAAGTGGTTCCGCAATCTCGCCGTGTCGCAGATCATCGCCGACACGCTTCAAGATATGCACCCCCACTGGCCCGCGCCGACGGTCGACCTTGAAGAGATCCGCCGCCTCTACCACGGCGCCGCGGGCACCTAGCGCTCGGGCTCGCGCCCCGGGGGCCCGGCACGCTTAACATTCGGCAG
This sequence comes from uncultured Alphaproteobacteria bacterium, assembly GCA_963728165.1. Classification (GTDB taxonomy): domain Bacteria; phylum Pseudomonadota; class Alphaproteobacteria; order Rhizobiales; family Hyphomicrobiaceae; genus Hyphomicrobium_A. The sequence goes on from CAVSIY010000007.1 coordinate 568,537, forward strand.
CTGCCTACGCCTTACGACGTAGCCGGCCTCTTTTTCATGCCGCTCTCGGTCGTCGGGCGGCCCTCCCCCTGTCCTTATTCGTTGCTAGTCGCTCTCCTCCGCCTGACGCATTGTCCCGGCAGCCAAGTACGGCCCATCCCCTCTATTCCGGCGTCACGGGAGCGCATCCATGAAAGTATTTCTCACTGGTCATCGCGGCTACATCGGCACGGTCATGACGCCGTTGCTGCTCGAGGCCGGCCACGATGTCATCGGCTGCGACAGCGATCTCTACGAGCGCTGCACCTTCGATGCCGGCGGGACGATCGTCGACGTGCCCACCATATCGAAGGACGTGCGCGACCTGGAGAAGAGCGATCTCAAGGGCGTCGACGCCGTCATTCACCTCGCTGCCCTCTCCAACGACCCGCTCGGCAACCTCAACCCCGACATCACCTACTCGATCAACCACCGCGCTTCCGTGCGCCTGGCCAAGGTCGCCAAGGATGCCGGCGTCGGCCGCTTCCTGCTCGCCTCCTCGTGCTCCAACTACGGCCAGGCCGGCGACGATCTCGTGGACGAGACGGCCGAGCTGAGCCCCGTCACCGCCTACGGCCAGTCCAAGGTGTGGTCGGAGCGCGGCATCGCCCCGCTCGCCGACGACAGCTTCTGCCCCACCTATCTGCGCCCGGCCACGGCCTACGGCCTGTCGCCGCGCATGCGCTTCGACATCGTCTTGAACAACCTCGTCGCCTGGGCCGTCACCACCGGGCGGATCTACCTGAAGTCGGATGGGTCGCCGTGGCGCCCGATCGTGCACATCGAGGACATCTCGCGCGCCTTCATCGCCGCGCTGGCCGCTCCCCGCGAGAAGGTGCTCAACGAGGCGTTCAACGTCGGCTCGACCACGCAGAACTACCGCATCCGCGAGATCGCCGACATCGTCGCCGAGGTCGTGCCCGGCTGCCGCCTCGAGTTCGCGGACGATGCCGGACCCGACACGCGCTGCTATCGCGTGAGCTTCGACAAGATCGCCCGCGTGCTGCCGGACTTCAAGCCGCAGTGGGACGCGCGCAAGGGGGCCGAGCAGGTCTATGAGGCCTACCGCTCACTCCGGGCTCACGCTCGAGGAGTTCGAAGGCCCGCGCTATCAGCGCATCAGCCACATCAAGAAGCTGATCGCCGACGGCATTCTCGACGGCGCGCTGAGGCACGTGAAGCGTGCTGCGGCCTGATACGAGCGCGGCGGACGGCGCCCGCTCGGATGCCCGCCCGAGCTGCGGGCCCGATCGCCGCGCCGCTCAGCAAGACGAGCATCCAGAGGCGGTGGGGCGGCGCATCTACGACCTCGCCGCCGAGCTCTACCCCATCTGCCGCAGCATCACCGGCGACGGCGTGCGCCAGTCGCTCAAGATCCTCGGCCGCCACGTCGACATCGAGACCAGCGAGGTGCCGACGGGCACCCAGGTCTTCGACTGGACAATCCCGCGTGAGTGGAACATTCGCGCTGCCTACATCGAGAACGAGCGCGGCGAGCGCGTCCTCGATTTTCGCGCGTCGAGCCTGCACGTCTTGAACTACAGCGCGCCCGTGCGCGCCGTGCTGCCGCTGGACGAGCTGAAAAAGCACATCTACACCCTGCCGGAGCAGCCCGACCTCATTCCTTACCGCACCTCCTACTACGAGGAGCGCTGGGGCTTCTGCATGAGCCACCGGGCGCTGCAAGCGCTGCCGCCCGGCGCCTACACCGCCGTCATCGACTCGACGCTCACCGACGGCAGCCTCACCTACGGCGAGCACGTCGTTGCCGGTGCGAGCGAGGATGAGGTGCTGCTGTCGGCGCACATCTGCCACCCCTCGCTGGCGAATGACAACTGCTCAGGCCTGGCGCTGCTGACCATGCTTGCCCAGGAGCTCGGCCGCCGCCGCCCGCGGCTCACCTACCGCTTCGTGTTCGCGCCGGGGACGATCGGCGCCATCACCTGGCTTGCGCGCAACGAGGGACGCGTCGGGCGCATCAAGCACGGCCTCGTCGTCTCGTGTGTCGGCGACGCCGGCGGTCCCACCTATAAGAGGAGCCGCCGCGGCGATGCTCTGATCGACCGGGCGATGGCGCACGTCCTGAAGCATGCCGCGCCCGCAGCCGTGATCGAGGATTTCAGCCCCTACGGCTACGACGAGCGCCAGTACTGCTCGCCCGGCTTCAATCTGCCGGTCGGGTCGTTCGAGCGCAGCAAATACGGCACCTTCCCCGAGTATCACACCTCCGCCGACGACCTCGACCTCATCGCGGCCGAGCATCTCGATCACTCCTACCGGCTGATCCTGTCGGCGATCGACATCCTCGAGAAGGACCGCGTTCTGGTGAGCACGGCGCCCAAGTGCGAGCCGGCGCTGGGGAAGCGCGGGCTCTATGCCACCGTTGGCGGCGACAAAGCGGCTGCCGCCAGCAACATGGCCATGCTGTGGGTCCTCAATCTCGGCGACGGGGCGCACTCGCTGCTCGACATCGCCGAGCGCTCCGGCATGACTTTCGCCGTGATCGATGCGGCGGCGGCGCGCTTGGAGGCCGCGGGGCTGCTTGCGGCACCGGCGATTTAAAGGCAAGAGCGGCGGCTAAGCCGCGAGACGGCCCCACGATCTGTCGCGCTCCGAGATCACCGTCACGGGCAGCGGCCAGCGGATGCCGATGGTCGGGTCGTCGTAGCTGATACCCGTCGAGGCGGTGGGCTCGTAGAACGCCGAGATCAGGTAGTTGAGCTCGGCCGCATCCGTGAGCGTCTGGAAGCCGTGGGCGAAGCCCGCCGGAACATAGAGCTGACGCCGGTTCTCGGCCGACAGCTCGAAGCCTTGCCACACGCGGTAGGTGGGAGACGCGGGCCTGAGATCGACGATCACGTCGTAGATGGCGCCGGCGACGCAACTCACGATCTTCACCTCGGTGTGCGGCGCGGTCTGGTAGTGCATGCCGCGCAGCGTGCCCTTGCGCGCCGAGAACGAGCGGCTGTGCTGCACGAAACGCGTTTCCATCCCCCGCTCGGCGAAGTCGCGGGCGCAGAAGGTGCGGGCGAAGTAGCCGCGCTCATCGTGGATCGGCTCGGGCTCCAGGAGCCAGGCGTCGGGAAAGCTCGTCTTGAGAAAGCGCATCTGACCTGAGGGCTCTTGGCTGGGATCGACGGCCCCGAGGCTAGCACCCGCAGGTGCGGCCGAGCACCTCTCCTTTGGGATCGTGCTTTCGGCTCGTTGGTCGATGCTGTGCGCCGCTCTACCGCCGACGAGGTAGGGGGCGACTTTCGGCGGAGGCAGCAGCGCGCCCGATCGTACGTCCACCTGAGCCATGCCTAGGTGCATTGGCCAAAGCGACATGGCGATTGGGCGCAAGATACAATGCCGGCGGCGATGGCCAATGCACGCTCGACGAGCGGCCGCATGAGCCGACAACGCCCGCTGCGCCCTTCGCCGGGACAGTCACTCTCGCACTCGGGAGAAGCACCTATGTCAGCTAGCCGTTCCATCAGCGCCATCTTTGCGGCGTGCGTGCTGCTCGCGGCACAGGGCCAGCCGGCATCGGCCGCGCATGCCAATTTCGTGTGGGGGGTCAACGGGCATCCGTTCGTCTCCTACCCGGGCGTCTCGATGGAGACCCAGCTCGACACGATACGCGACCTGGGACTGACCTCCTATCGCGTCGACGTTCCCGACCGGAGCGCTGGTAGGGCCCTGAAATACCTGGTGGGCGAAGCCAAGTCCCGCGGGATCACCGTGCTTCCTGTGATCACGCCCGCATACGACCTCGACAAGGAAACACCCGAAAGTCTCGAGAAGAAGGCCTACGATCTGGCATTTGCGGTGGTTTCGGATTTGAAGGGTCAGATCCAGGTCTGGGAGCTCGGAAACGAGCTCGAGAACTACGCGATCATCCGCGCCTGCGAGACGCGCGATGACGGCACCAAGTATCCTTGCACCATGGGCCTCGCCGGCGGGGTGTCGCCGCTCGATTATTTCGGACCGCGCTGGGCCAAGGTGAGCGCCGTGCTCAAGGGATTGACGCGGGGAGCCCTCGCGGCCGATCCAAGCATCCGCCGCGCTGTCGGAACGGCGGGCTGGGGCCATATCGGCGCCTTCGAGCGGATGAAGGCGGACGGCATCTCCTGGGAGATTTCCGTCTGGCACATGTACGGTGAGGACCCGGAATGGGCATTCAAAAAGCTGGCCGAATACCGGCATCCGATCTGGGTCACCGAGTTCAACAACCCCAACGGCAGCCGCAAGGGCGAGGAGGAGCAGGCCAAGGGTCTGGAACATGCGATGTCGCGCCTCGCTGAGTTGCGAAGCGCCTATGACGTCGAGGAGGCCCACATCTACGAGCTCATGGATGAACCTCAGTGGGGCGAGGACTACGAAGCCCACATGGGCCTCGTCGGGATGCGGAAGGACGAGCAGGGCCACTGGGGGCCGGGCGATCGCAAGGCCGCCTATGCCGCGGTTGCGCAGTACCTCGAGCGCACGGGCGCCAGGCCGCCGCGCGACGTCGTCAGGGCGCGTCAGTGCGTGATGACGCCATCAGCGAGCGCGCAGACCGTGGCGGCAGCACAAAGCGCCATACACGACGCCTATTGCCTCGTTCTGGGCCGCGACGCCGACGGCGCTGGAGCGGCGAGCTGGCTCTCCCGCTTGGCAGCGGGCATGCCGGCCGAGGAGCTGGTGATCGATCTGCTCAACAGCGACGAGTTCGCGTTCATCTACCAGGTGCCCAAGCTCTCTGCGACCGAGTACGTCACACTGGTGCATCGGCTCTTGCTCAACACCGATCCGCCCAAGGCGATGGTCGCCAAGTTTGTCGCCGATCTCCAGGCCAAGAAATCGCCTGCCGATTTCCAGCGGGCGCTCACCGCCTCCAAGGAGTTCCGCGCCCTCCATCCGGTACTGTTTGCGAAGCTGGCTCCCATCGCGCCGACGGCAGTGGTCGCTGCGCGCGAGGTGCCGCATTCCAAGCCCGAGGTGCGCCGCAACTGCGATCTCGGCGTCTTGGGGCTGCCCCTGCAGTTCGAGCGTGGCCAGATCCTCTACAGCTACTGCCTCGTTCTAGGCCGTTGGCCCGACGGTTACGGCCTCTCAACCTGGATCGGCCAGATGCGCGCAGGGCTTACGCTCGAGCAGTTCCTTTCAGGCCTGCTGGAGTCACCTGAATTCGCCAATAAGTATCAGGTCGAAGCGCTCGATAACGCCGACTTTGTGACGCTGCTCTATCGGCTTCTGCTCGGTCGGGAGCCCGATGGCGACAGCCTCGATGCATATGTGACGAAACTCAGCGTCGGATTGCTGAGCCGGGGGGAGCTCGGCGAAGCCATGCTCGCTTCCGACGAGTTTCGCGCCAAGCAGGCCGCTCTTTTTACCGCTCTGAAGCCGGCGCGGGAGCGCGCCGATTTGAGCAAGGTGCAGCAATAGCCTCGAGCTGCCCCCAAAGTCGTAGCTCCTACGCAGCATTGCGAGGGCGACTTCGCCGAGCGCGCCGTGGATGCACCGGTTGGGAAAATGCGAGACTTGGCCGGGACTTGACCTGCCGCGAGCAAGCCGGTCCGCGGCTGTCGGGCTCGCCTACAACGAAGAAGGAGTGCGGAACTTGAGCATACGCAGCTTGGAGATGAGCGCCTCGCGTCTCCTTCAGAAACGCGCTCACGAGCTGGTTCCGGGCGGCTGCCATACCTACGCCAAGGGCGACGATCAATACCCGCAGATCGCGCCGCCCTTCATCGCTCGCGGCTCTGGCTGCCACGTCTGGGACACCGACGGCAACGAGTACATCGAATACGGCATGGGCAACCGCGCCGTCGGGCTCGGGCATGCCTACGCGCCGGTCGTCGACGCGGTTCGCCAGGAGTTGAGCCGCGGATGCAATTTCACGCGGCCCTCCTCCATCGAGGTCGAATGTGCCGAGCAGTTCCTGAGCCTAATCGACAGCGCGGAGATGGTGAAGTTCTGCAAGGACGGCTCGGACGCGACGTCGGCCGCGGTCAAGATCTCGCGCGCCTATACGGGGCGCGACATGATCGCGCTCTGCGGCGACCATCCCTTCTTCTCCACCGACGACTGGTTCATCGGCACCACCGCCATGAACGCCGGCATCCCCGAGGCGATCAAGAGCCTGACCGTCAGCTTCCGCTACAACGATCTCGATTCGGTGCGCGCGCTGTTCGAGAAATATCCCGACCGCATCGCTGCCGTTATCCTCGAGCCGGCCCGCATGGAGGAGCCGCGCGACAATTTCCTCCACAAGTTGAAGGATCTCTGTCACAGCCACGGCGCGCTCTTCATCCTCGACGAGATGATCACGGGCTTTCGTTGGCACGCCCGCGGTGCCCAGAAGCTCTATGGGATAAAGGCCGACCTCTCCTCCTTCGGCAAGGCCTTGGCCAACGGCTTTTCCGTCTCGGCGCTGGCGGGGCAGCGCGAGTTCATGCGTCTCGGCGGCCTCGATCATGTCGACCGGCCGCGCGTGTTTCTGCTGTCGACGACGCATGGCGCGGAAACGCACGCGTTGGCCGCCGCCATCACAACGATGCAGATCTACCAGAGCGAGCCCGTCATCGAGCACCTCGAGCGTCAGGGCGAGCGGTTGAGATCGCTCGCCGAAGGCGTCATCCGCCACCATGGCCTGGAGGGCTACGTGGGGATGGTCGGCCGGTCGAGCTGCTTGCTCTATACGACGCTGGATCTCGACCACAAGCCCTCGCAGCCGTTGCGGACGCTGCTGTTGCAGGAGACGATACGCCGCGGCGTGCTGATGCCCTCTCTGGTCGTGTCCTATTCGCACACCGACGAGGACATCGATCGCACCGTCGCCGCGCTCGATGGTGCGCTGGGCGTCTATCGCCAGGCGCTCGATGGCGGCGTCGAACGGTTCCTGATCGGGCGCCCCTCCGAGCCGGTCATGCGCGCCTACAACACCGTCCCACGGTTCTGAATGTCGAACGTGTCGGTGAGGACTGGCCCCGGTGTGCCGGAGGAGGCGATGCCTAGTTCCGAGCAGCCCGGAAAAGGCCCGCGCATCGGCTTCTTTGGCCTGTTCGGCAGCGGCAACTTCGGCAACGACGGCTCCCTCGAGGCCATGATCGGCCTCGTCCGCCGAAGCCGGCCCGACGCGCGGCTCGTGTGCTTCTGCAGTGGGCCTGAGCGGGTGCGGCGGACGTTCGGCATCGAGGCTATTGCGATCAGCCCCTCCTATTTGAGCGGCGCGAGCCGCTTCATCAAGCGCCTGCTCGTCCTGGTTGGGATCGGAGGAAATCTGCTGCGGGCGCTCGCATTCACGCACAGGGTCGATGCGCTGATCATCCCCGGCACAGGCATCCTCGATGATTTCTGCAGCGGGCCGCTCGGGATTCCGCTTGAAGTCTTTACCTGGTGCCTTGCCGCTCGTTTGATGCGAACGCCCATTTGGTTCATCAGCATTGGTGCCGGGCCCATCCTTCATCCCTTGAGCCATCGGTTCATGGTGTGGGCTGCAGCATTGGCGCAATACCGATCCTACCGGGACACGAACTCCAAGGCGTTCTTGACCAAGGCTGGCGTCGACACGCAGGGCGATATGATCTTTCCCGATATCGCCTTTCAACTTCCGCGGCCTGATCCCATTCCTGTGCGCTTCTCAAGCGAGCAGCTCACCGTCGGCATCGGCGTCATGGAGTATTGGGGTTGGAAGGATAGCTCCGACAGCAGCGCCGCCATTCACGGGACCTATCAGGACAGCCTGTCCCGCTTCTGCGTTTGGCTGCTCGAGAAAGGTCACCGCATCCGCCTTCTGCCCGGCGATGATACGGATGATCGCGCCATCCGCTCGCTGCGATCGCTCTTGGAGGTGCGCCTCGGCGATCCGTCCTTGATGCGCAATGTCACCGCCGAGCCGGCGCACGATCTCGCCGACGTGATGACGCAAATGGCCGCCACCGATGTGGTCGTCGCCACGCGCTTCCACAACATCGTGTGCGCTCTCAAGATGGGCAAGCCGACGCTGTCTCTGTCGTATGCGGAGAAGAACGCCGCACTCTTGGAGGACGCCGGGTTCGGCGGCTATGCGCAGAACGTCGAGGACTTCGACATCGAGCAGCTCAAGGAGCAGTTGGAGCAGCTCATTGCCGATCGCGCCACGCTCGCCAACAGCATTGCCGCCTTCAGCGCCTTGACCAGAAAGCGCCTGCAGCAACAGGAGGAGCTGCTGCAGACCCGCTTGCGCGGACTTCCGCCGCGGTCCGTAGCTGCGCGCCTGCAAAGGCCGCAGTGGGCCGCCCTTACACCCCACACGGCGAGAAGGCGTAGCCCATAAGCATGCGCCTCTACCTCGAATGGTGCCGTTCTTGGCGCGGGCGCGGATGGGTATCTTCGGCATCGATGCGGGGCTTCAGCGAGCTCCTAAGAATCGCACGAGAGGGAAAGAGCGGCTAGACAATGACTGCGCATTCGACCCATTCAATCGCCGAGGCAACGCCTCATCGCGGGGGCGGTCCCTGCCGCCTGTGCGGCAAGGAGCTCGAGCACGACTTCGTCGATCTCGGCATGTCGCCGCTGTGCGAGAGCTTCGTGCCCGCCGATAAGCTCGACGGCCTGGAGCCCTTTTTCCCGCTGCACACCTACGTGTGCGACAGCTGCTTCCTGGTGCAGCTCAAAGAGTACGTCAGCCCCGACGACATCTTCCGCGAGTACGCCTACTTCTCCTCGTACTCGACCTCATGGGTCGAGCACGCGCGCACCTACTGCACGATGATCAAGGAGCGGCTCGGCCTCGGGGCGGACAGCCTCGTGGTGGAGCTCGCCAGCAACGACGGCTACCTGCTGCAGCACTTCCTTCCGCTCGGCGTGCCCGTGCTCGGCATCGAGCCGGCGGAGAACGTCGCGCGCGAGGCGGTCGCCAAGGGCGTTCCCACGCGCACCGAGTTCTTCGGCGTGGCGCTCGCCGAGCAGCTGATTAGCGAGGGGCTAAAGGCCGACCTCATCGCCGGCAACAACGTGCTTGCGCAGGTACCCGATCTCAACGATTTCGTCGCCGGCATCGCGCGTCTGCTGAAGCCAGAGGGCGTCGTCACGCTGGAGTTCCCCCATATCGGCAAGCTCATCGCCGAGAACCAGTTCGACACCATCTACCACGAGCACTTCTCCTATTTCTCCTTGAGCACGATCGAGCATCTCGCGGGCCGTCACGGCCTCAAGGTGATCGACGTGGAGGAGCTGCCTACGCACGGCGGCTCGCTCAGGGTCTACCTCGCGCTTCTGTCCTCGCGGCGTGAGCCAGGTCCCAACGTCGCCGCCCTCATCGCCCGCGAGCGCGCAACGGGCCTCCTCGACATCCCCACCTACCAGGCCTTCGGCGAGCAGGTGAAGAAGACGAAGCGGGAGCTCTTGTCCTTCCTCATCTCGGCCAAGAATGCGGGCAAGCGCATCGTCGGCTACGGTGCGCCGGGCAAGGGCAACACGCTGCTCAACTACTGCGGCATCGGCCCCGACTTCCTCGACTTCACCGTCGACCGCAATCCCTACAAGCACGGCCGTTTCACGCCGGGCATGCACATTCCGATCTATCCGCTCGACGCGCTTGCAGCGGCCAAGCCCGATTACATCCTGATCCTGCCCTGGAACCTGAAGAGCGAGATCGTCGAGCAGATGCGCTTTGTCAGGGACTGGGGCGCGAAGTTCATCGTTCCGATCCCAGAGGTCTCGGTCATCGACCCGAAGGAGCTTTAGTCATGAAGGTGGTGCTGTTCTGCGGTGGTCTTGGCACGCGCATTCGCGAGTACTCCGAGAACATCCCCAAGCCCATGGTGCCGGTCGGCAATCACCCGATCATGCTGCACGTGATGCAGTATTACAGCCAGTACGGCCACAAGGATTTCGTCTTGTGCCTCGGCTACAAGGCGAACATCATCAAGGAGTTCTTCCTCAACTATAAGCCGCAGACCTACATGGACTGCGTCGTCTCCGGCTTCGGCTCCAAGGTCGAGCTGTTGGGGCGGCCGGAGGAGGAGTGGCGCGTCACGCTGCTCGACACCGGCATCTGGCGCAACATCGGCCAGCGTTTGTGGGCCGTGCGCGATCACGTCAAGGGCGAGGAGATGTTCCTCGCCAACTACAGCGACGGTCTGACCGACGTCAATCTCGACCACATGATCGAGACCTTCAAGAAGAGCGGCAAGCTCGCCTGCTTCCTCGCCGTGCGCCCGCCGCTGACCTATCACCTGGCCGACATCGCCGAGGACGGCTCGGTCGCCGCCTTCCGCTCGTCGGACCGCTCCGACATCTGGATCAACGGCGGCTATTTCATCCTGCGGCCCGAGGTCTTCGACTATATGCGCGAGGGCGAGGAGCTGGTGCTCGATCCCTTCACCCGTCTCATCGCCGACGATCAGCTCTTGGCCTACCGGCACGAAAGCTTCTGGCGCTCGATGGATACGCTCAGGGACCGGCAGATCCTGGAGGACCTGGTCGAGCAGGGCGAGATGCCGTGGCGCAAGTTGGATAGCCTCAGCATGAAGCGGGAGACGCTCGTCGTCTGAGCCATGCGCAGCTTGAACCTCACATCCCCCGGCGCGCCGCTGCGCGTGCTGTGCCTCGGCGCCCACTCCGACGACATCGAGATCGGGTGCGGCGGCACGCTTCTCAACTGGATCGAGCGGGGGGTCGACCTCGAGGTCTGCTGGGTCGTGTTCAGCGCCGTGGGCCCGCGCGCCGACGAGGCGACCCAGTCGGCCCAGGCCTTCCTGCAAGGGGTGGCGAACAAGAAGATCGTGCTGTGCGAGTTTCGCGACGGCTACTTCCCCTATCAGGGCGTCGAGCTCAAGGACCGGTTCGAATCTTTGAAGTGCGAGTTCGAGCCGGATGTGGTGCTGACCCACCGCCGCGACGACGCCCATCAGGATCACCGCGAGGTCGCGCGCCTGACCTGGAACTCCTTCCGCGACCACGTCATCCTGGAATACGAGATCCCCAAGTGGGACGGAGATCTGGCGCGCCCCAATCTTTACCATCCCTTGGGTCAGGCCACGCTCGAGCGCAAGATCGCATTGCTGCACGAGCACTTTTCCACGCAGCGCGGCAAGGACTGGTTCGATCCCGATACCTTCCGGGGGCTGGCGCGGCTGCGTGGCATGGAGGCTCGCGCGCCCGAGCGCGTGGCGGAAGCTTTCGTGTTGTCCAAGGCCATCCTCGCCTGACGCGTTAGGGTTTCCTGGTAACCGTTTCGGGCCGTGCCGCAGCCTCTTGCCTAACAACTAAGTATTAGTCCCGGCGCCTGGGTTTTTCCCCGCTACGCCCTTTTCCATCCTTTTCGCGCGGGGCTCGGGCGGGGACACTGGCGCAGGGATTAACGCTTGGGTCGTGCGCGCAGCGCGGCCACCATACGTCAACGCGCAGCCGACGCCGCGTCGCGCCGACCGCGGTGCCAGAGGGTTCTAACGCATGCTCTTTGCCGGTCAGCACGACGAGCTTCGAGTGCAGCACCTGCCGACAATGCCCATGCAGCCAGTCGGCGGGGCGCTCAAACGCGTCCTCGACTTCGTCGTGGCGCTCGCTGCGTTCCTGCTCCTGCTTCCGCTCCTGGCCATAGTCGCCCTGCTCGTGCTCGCAACCATGGGCCGGCCGATCCTATGCCGCCGCGTGCGCGTGGGTTTCGGCGGGCGCGCGATTGGTTGCTACCGCTTCCGCACCACAAAGACGCTTGCCGGCCAAGACCGCTTGACGCCGCTCGGCGAGCTATTGAGGCGGTCGGGAATCGACAAGCTGCCGCAATTGCTCAACGTGCTGAAGGGGGAAATGAGCTTCGTCGGACCGCGGCCGCTCGCCCCCGACGAGCTGCAGCGCTACGCAAGCGAGGACGGACCTTACTTGCAGACGCGGCCGGGCATGACTGGGACTTGGCAGCTTGCACCCGATGAGCCGAGCTGCGCCGAAATGGCTGCGCTCGACAGCGCCTACGTCCACAACTGGTCGATGCAGGGCGACATCGTCATCCTATTGAAGACGATCCCCGCCGTCGTCGGCGCCGAGGACAGGGCATGAGCGTGTTTGATCCTCGGCCGCGAGCGCCGGCGCCCCGCCTGTGGGCTCCAGGGCGGCGCTAGGAAGGCGGCGGAGCATGCAGTTCTCCATCATCGGCGCCTTGGTCTGCGTGGGGATCATGCTGTTGGCGAGCCGCTACACGCTGCCTTTGGTGGTGGCGCTGTTTGCATCGCTTGCCTTTGGTGCGACCGCCGTGGTGTCCCTCCCGGGGGGGTCGTCGCCAATAATTTCCGCCCTCTTCACGCTTGCCTTGATTGCCGCCGTCGCCTCGCGACGAAATTTCGTGGCTGAGCTCGGAGCGGTCTTCCGGGAGCAGCCCATTGCGTGGCTGGTGGTGCTGCTCATCGCGTACGGGGCCTTCGGAGCGGTCCTGCTCCCGCGAATGTTTGCCGGGCAAACGACGATCTTCATGTTGGACCGTGCCGACGGAAGGATGGCTCAGATGCCGCTGGTGCCTGGCGGCGGCAACATCACCCAGACCCTGTACTTCGTCGGTAGTGCCCTCACGTTTTTCGCGTTCGCCATTCTTCTGCGCGAGGGGCGCGGGCTCACGGCTATTCGCCAGGGAATGATGGTTTGGGCCATCCTTCACGTCGGCATGGGTTTTCTCGACCTTGCCGGCAAGGTGAGCGGTGCCGGCGATATCCTGGCTCCCATCCGGACGGCGGCCTATGCCATGCTCACAAATGTGGAAGCCGCCGGGTTTTTCCGCATTGCCGGCGCCTACTCGGAGGCGTCTGTTTTCGGAGCAACGACCGCCGCTCTGCTCGCCTACATGCTGGTGTTCTGGCGGATCGCCGACGACAAGTGGGCCCTAGCGCTCTCGATGGCGCTCCTCGTTCTGCTCATTTTGTCGACGTCATCGACTGCGTATGTGACCGGTGGCGCCCTTGGGCTGTTGTTGATGATCTCCATCATGGGCCGCATTCTGCGCGATCGCTTGCGCAAACACGACGTCTTTCTGCTTGCATTGGTCCTGATCGGGTTTGTTGCCGCTGTCGGCATCCACCTCTACAACGAGAAGGCGCTAGAGCCGATGGAGCGGTTGCTGGATACGATGGTATTCAACAAGGCGTCCTCGGAATCCGCGCAGGAGCGCGCTTATTTCAACCAGCGAAGCCTCGAGAACCTGTCCGACACCGCCGGTTTAGGAATCGGCATCGGCAGCTCGCGCGCCTCGAGCTGGGTCATTGCTGTCATCTCGCAGCTCGGCGTTATCGGCTCGCTCCTGATCGCCGCTCTCGCTTTCGAGCTATTCCGATGGCGCGACCTGATTGGTCGAACCAATCTTGACCTAAACGAGAGAGCGACCGTGTGCGGTGTGCGCGCGTGCGCTCTCGCAACGGTGATCAGCGCCTCCGTCAGTGCGGCCGGGCCTGACCTTGGGCCCATCTTCTACATTGCGTTGGCAACGATGCTTTTTGGGACGAAGCCCGTGGTGAAGTTTGCACGCGAGCGATGGGTCCCACAGGCTTCGGGCGCCCACGTGTGGCGCGAGCGCAGCTCGTAACGCGGTAGCGGGTCAGCGAAGGGGAGAGCGAGATGTCGGCTGTGGATGCCGCGATTGCATGGCGCCAACTCGGCCGCTATTTGTGCGAGCGCGTCCTCGGCGCTCTACCGCGGCACGCCACCCGCCATCCCGATGGTCTGCAAGGTTCAGTCAGCGTCGGCCCTTTGCGGCGGCTGAAGGGCCGGCAGGTTGAGAGAATTGGGCTCTTCGGGCTGTTCGGTATCGGCAACCTCGGAAACGACGGGTCGCTCGAGGCGATGCTGGATCTCCTGAGACGCCAACGCCCGGACGCAGAGCTTCTCTGCATCTGCGGCTGTCCCGAAGAGGTGGAGGCCAAGTTCAAGCTTGCGTCGATCCGCATCAACCGGCCGTTGGGCGGCGCGTTTCTGGGCCGGCTCAACCGGCTGCTCCTCGATCTTCCGCGCGAGCTCGTCTGCATCGTTGCCGCGGTGCGGACCTTGCGCGGCCTAGACGCAATGGTGGTGCCAGGCACCGGCATCTTGGACGATTTCGGCACCGGGCCGCGCGGCATGCCCTATTGGTTGTTCCGATGGTGCCTGCTGGCGCGCTTGCTCGGCGTCAGGATCGTGTTCGCGAGTATCGGCGCGGGCCCGATCCGGCATCGGCTAAGCCGCTGGCTCATGAAAACTGCTGCCGGCTTCGCCGACTACCGCTCCTATCGCGACGAGATTTCGCGCGACTTCATGGCCGGCATTGGCGCCGACGTGAGGTGCGATGCGGTCTACCCGGACATCGCCTTTGCACTCCCCGACCCTGCGTCTCTTGGCGCGCCGCGCCCGGACGGATCACCGCTCACGGTTGGCGTGGGCGTCATGTCCTACAACGGCTGGCGCTCAGATAAGGCGCGCGACCTGGCGATCCACGCCGATTACCTGGGCAAGATGGAGCGGTTCGTCCCCTGGCTTCTCGACGCAGGCTATCGCGTGCGGCTACTCACTGGCGAAGAGTCTGACCTTCCTGTCGTCGAGGAGCTCCTTGCGAGGACAGCGGCTCAACGCGACGGGCGAGATTGGCCGGAGATCGTCGCCGATCCGTCGCACTCTTTGCACGAGCTCATGGCGCAGATTGCGGACACCGATCTCGTCGTCGCGACGCGGTTTCACAATGTCGTCTGCGCTCTGAAGCTGGGTCGGCCGACCCTTTCGATCGGCTATGCGAAGAAGAACGAGGTGCTGCTGCGCGAGATGGGCCTCGGCGACTTCTCTCAAGCCATCGAGGAGCTCGACGTCGGTCGTCTGATCGAGCAGTTCCGTCAGCTCGCCGCCGGCCGTCATGGTTTTGGGCGCAAGATCTGCGAGACGAGTGCCGCATTCGCCGATCGCTTGCGGCATCAACAGGCGCTGCTGCTCAACGGGTATCTTTAGGCGCGGCCGACGCTCGTGTGGAAGCGGCGCGGATCACCGCGGAGGCCGTCAATCGCCGATTTCGAGGACGCGAGCGGGATGCAGGCGTCCGCGCAAGAGGTCGAGCAGGGCCAGTATGTTGCCCTTCAACCGACCTGGCCTGTCGATATGCGGCTGTGGGCGGTGCAAGCGGCCGACATTGGCAAGCAGGTTCTTTGCCAGCGTCCTGTCCGGCGAACGACAGCGATAGAGTTCCCTTGCGGGCGAGGTAAATGGGATTGGCGACCTGGGAGTAGCCGCAGTCGCACGCCCGAAATGCGGCCATCGCTTTGCGCCTAGATGGATGCCCGTCAGCGCTTCCGCTTTCACGATCTGACCGAAGGGAGCTATCTGCCGGCTGAAGTCGATGTCCTCTTGCCAGGAATAGAGGGGCAGGGCTTCATCGAAGGCGAGCCGGTGGTCGCGCACGTGGGAAAGCCGCACGACCATGTTGCAGCCGTAGGCCCCGTAATACGGGATCAGAGCCTTGCCCGGGAGGCGGCAATGCGCCGGGCGCCAGGCGCCGGCGAGCATACTCGGGCGCCAGGCCGGGCCCGTGGATGCCATCCTCGATGAGGGTGCCCGTTGCGACCGCGACGGCCGGGTCTCGAGCATCAGCGCTTCGACGTTGCGCAGGTAGTCGCGCGCCGGGAAGAAGTCATCATCAAAGAAGACGATCACGTCAGCGTCATCGCACATCGTGCAGAATCGCGTTGCGTTGCGCGGAGGCGCCCGGCCTGCCGTGCACGACCGTCAATGGAAGTGCCAGCTTCTGAACGAAGGATTGGTCGACATCCGCCAAGGAAGCGGGACAGATGATGACGCGATCCGGCGGCCTCGTCTGGTCTGCAAGAAGCTCCAGCATTTCATTGAGGATCTTCGCCCTCTTGCTGGTGGCTATGCCGACGACGATGCGCATGCGCCGCCCTGATCGGGCGGGCGTCGGGGCGCAGTTGTCGTGTCCGTTAGCGCATTCCAACATGGCGTGTCCGCTGGTCTGGGCTGTGCCGCAAGGGCAAGCGAAATCAAGCAATCTGTAGCCAACCCTCGAGGCGCCCGCGAGCCACGTTGAAATAGTAGGCGACGCGTGCCGTCTGTCCGCGCAGGGCGTAGAGGATCACCGCGACCGAGGGACGCCCGATCCAGGTAACGAGGCTCAAGAGCCCATAGCCGTGACGCTTCAAGACAAAGCCCATGCCGCGACCATAGGCGCGTGCCTTGCGGCGCATGGCGTCGTCCGGGTTGACGACGTTGAGCTCGGGGTGGTGGCCATGCAAGGAGGGCTCGAAGGCGCAGGCGAAGCCGGCCGCCAATATGCGCAGCACGATGTCCTGTCCCTCGGCGGACTGCCAGGGGCTGCTGGCACCGATCCCTATGGTCTCATCGAAGCCGCCGACGGCTTCCAGCACCTCGCGCCGGAAAAAGAGCATCCACTCGATCGATGTGGTCCAGACGTTGGTTCGGTCGATGGGCTGCGCGCTCGTCTCGAAGCGGCCGTTTATGCTGCGTCCGCTCTCGTCCGTGGCGCGGCCGCCGATCAGGTCGGCACCCGTACGGCGGAACACGGCGTCCACATTCTCAAGCAGTGCCGGCGGGTACCAGCAGTCATCGTCTGCAAAGACGACGTAGTGGCCGCGCGCCTGGTGCCATCCGACGTTTCTGGCACGGCTCAATCCGCGCTGCTCGGGCGTGCGAATGTGGGTGAGGGGAAATGCGAATGACCGCTGCCCTATCGCCGTGACGATGCGGTCGTCGGCGTTCTGGTCGACGATGATGGTTTCGAAATTCTGCAACGACTGGCGGTCGAGACTATCCAGGAGGCGCACGACCTCCTTGCTCCTGCCGAGCGTCGAGACAACGATCGAAAATATGGGCTGATCAGAGCTCATTTGCGTCTACTCACGATGTGCCAACGCCATCGGTGCGAACATGGTGTGCGGGGGACGGGCTGAAATCCCGATGATTGAAGACTTGCGCTCACGTGGCAGCCGGAGAGCGGTGGGTGCCACCCGAACTGGCTGAAGACGGCCTCTTTCAAGACCTCGCCAATGCGATCGGTGACGCGGTTGGCGCGCAACAGCCATCCGATCGGGGGCACGGCCACCACGGACGGCTTGTGTCCGATGCTGAACCGCAATAGCTCTGCGCCTGCGCCCAGTTGTCCGCGACAGAGCCGCGCCATGGCCGCCCAATAGGCGTGCTCCCCGAGGCTGCGTCGCGACCGTGCGAGCAGCGCTTTGCAGTCGGGCAGCGCCGCGCCTTCGCGGGTGAAGAAACTCTCGAAGGCCGCCTCGCGCTCCTTGAAGTCGCGCAAGATGTCGGACTTATAGCCATCGCCGTGCTGCACGGCGTGCAACCGGCGAACGGCCTGGACGGCGGGTGTCTTTGCGACATGGCCAAAACTTGCCAGCCGCATCCACATCTCCACATCGTCGGTGTATGGCAGCTCGGGCCGAAAATAGCCCGCTGCCTTCTGCATCGAGGTCCGGCGCACGACGGTCGGAGCCGCCACAGCGTTCGCGGACGTGCGGCAGAGCTGCCCGATGAACGCCTCGCCCGTAATGATGTGCCAGCTCTGGGATTGGTGCTCGCGATTGAAGATTCGCACGGTTTCGTCGGGAAAGAGGAATGCTTCGGTGCCGTGCGCGAAGCTGACGTCGGGATGGGCTTCCAATGTGGCGATCGCACGCGCGAGACACCCGGGCGCAAGCAGATCATCGGCGTCGAGCAGCAGAAAATAATCGGCCTTCGCCCAATCGACGCCTTCGTTGTAGCTGGCGTGGGCCCCGACGTTCTTCTTGTGAGCGACGACCTCGACCCGCGGATCCTCTGCCGCGAGCTGATGCGCCACCTCGAGGCTGTCGTCGGTCGATGCGTTGTCGATGATGAGGACGCGGAGCGTGGCGCCGGATTGCGTCAGCACGCTCGTCACGCAATCGCGAAGATAGCGCCCATACTGATAGCACGGTATTGCGACGTCGATGCTTGCCATCTTGCTGTCCCGAACCTGATGGGCCTTGTTTTCCGGGGCCTTCGAGGGTGTTTGCCTCGGAGTTATAGGGCCCTCATTCCCTCGCTCACATTCAGCAAAACAGGGTAGGGGCAAAAGGTGCCCCCGGCGCCCATACCCCTCTTGAGGTAGCAACAGCGGGCACTGCGTTGGGGAGGCCGGCGCCTCAGCCAGGTGCGCTTCCTAGCCCCTTCGCGGCCCGCTCGTTTGGAAGCGAGGACTTGTCGCGCTGCATCATCGCCCTGGCAACGGCGGTGGCGCGAGCGATTTCCTCCAGCAGAGGATGTGCCGTGAGTGCTAATCCGGCGCACCAACCGAGCCCGGCGAGCAATATCGCGACGGCGACGGCGATGGGCGGAAGGTCGAAGCTGGCGCCCATGAAGAGAACGACCGCAATGGGTCCCACACTGCTCAAGAGCGCGAGCACGCCGCTGCGCCACAACGCGGCTGCGATCTGCTTCCAGCTCACCGGCACGTGCCGGCGGACGAAGTAGACCGAGACGTAGGCCTGGAACGGCATGGTTATCAGCCAAGCAAGGGCGGTGGCTTTCAGACCGAAGAGGGAGGCGGTGGCGACGATCAGCGCCGAGATAGGCCAGACAATGATGCTGCGCAGAAGCACATCCCGCATCGCGCCAAATGCGACAAGCATTGGGTAGTTGAGCTCCGCGGAGAATGAAAAGAGCAATGCCAGCGCCATGATCTGCACCAGCGGCACCGCCTCCACCCACTGCGGGCCGAGCATTAGCGTGACGACGGGATGCGCCAGGATGGCCAAGAGCAGGAGCCCGGGCCATTGCAGGGCCGTGATCAGCTCGATGGCGCGCAGGTACGATTTGGAAAGATTGCCTCCGCCGCGTACCTCCGCCGAGTACGACGACAGCAGCACCGAGGCTACGCCGCCCAGCAGCACCTTGTCCGGCAGCTGGCACACGGTAATTCCGCGATTGTACAGCGCAACGGCGTGCAGCGAGAGCGTGCGTCCGAGCACGAGGTAGGGGAGGGAGTTGTAGAGCTTATAAAGGAGGATGTTGGCGCCATGGTAGCTGCTGAACGCGAGGAAATCCTTCCAGCCATGGAGGCATGGCCTGTAGATGGAGCGGTCCTTCCAGACGAGCACCGACAACAGCGCGATGGTTGATGCGGAGGCGAGCCATGCCCAGGCGAAGCTCATGTAGCTGAAGCCGAGAAATACCAGAGCGATCGTCGTTGCCGCGTTGATCGACGCCGTGCCGATGTTGAGAAGGGCAAGCCTCTGAAACAGCATGTGCCTGCGCAGCATCGCTGCGACCGGCTCGAAGATCACGTTGATCAAGATGCACAGCGCCACGATATGAAGGAATGGCGCAAGGCGCCTGTCTCCATAGAAGTCGGAGATCGCTCCTGCGGATGCGTAGAGCACCACCGAAATCGCGAGCGTAAGCAGGAAAAGCACTGTGAAGGCGGTGCGGACGTCCGCCGGTCTCAGGTCCTTTTTCTGGATTATGAAGTCGGTCGTCGCAAAGTCGCGCACCGCGAGCGCCAGCCCCGATATGGCGAGGCCGACCACCGAAATGCCGATCTCGGCCGGGCTCAAGACCCGCGACACGACGGCAAGGGTCGTGAAATTGACGATGAGCCCGAAGTAGCGCTCGGACGTCGTGATCGCTAGCGCGCGTCGCATTTCGGCACAACGTCCCTAATGACCAGTCCCCGTGTCTCAAGGCCGCCGGCGCGCCTTCCGCTCGCTCGCGTCCGTCTCGACGCTGGGTCGGACCAGCATCGCGGCGATCGGCTGCTTGGTGGTGCACTCCGGTGGCTGCAGACTGTTCTAGGGGCTCGCGCCGGCGCCGGCATCTCCGCTCTTTGTTTCTAGGGGTGCTGACTTCCTGCGGATTTCTCGCTAGCGGCTACCTCGTTGGACGTAGTCGCTTGGTTAACAGCGAGCCCCGTCCACCAAATGGATCGCTGGCGCGCAGTCGGCTCAGGCGCTCTTGTTATTTTGCGGCTTGCGCCGCCTCAGCGGACCGGGAAACACAGCATGGCGCGGACCTGGAGCATCAACGGTCGCTTTGTGACGCAACCTATCACGGGGGTGCAGCGCCACGCGCACGAGATCGTGCACGGGCTCGACCAGCTTGTTCGCGAGGGTCATCCGCTGGCCGACGAGGCCGAGATCGAGCTGCTGCTGCCTCCAGGCGCGGCCGAGATCCAGGGATTGCAGGCGATTAAGCAAAAGGAGATCGGACGTATCGGCGGCCAGGCCTGGGAGCAGGCGGTGCTGCCAGCTTATGTCGGCGGCGGTCTCCTCAGTCTCTGCAACGTGGGACCGCTCGCGGTTTCCAAGCAGATCCTCTGCATTCACGACCTCAACACCCGCACTTGCCCTGAGAGCTATGCGCTCTCCTTCCGTCTATTGTACCGCCTATTGCTGCCCGCCTTGGGACGGCGAGTGCGTCGGGTTGCAACCGTCTCCAGCTTCTCCGCCGAGCAGCTTTGCGGATACGGCGTGGCCCCGCGCTCCAAAATTGTGGTCATTCCCAATGGTCACGAACACGCTCTGCGCTGGGATCCAGAGCGGCTGCCTTCGATCGACGGCGCCCTCGATGCTGATACGGTGGTTTTGCTTGGCAGCACCGCGCCGCACAAGAACGCCCGCCTAATTCTCGATCTTGCACCGCAATTGGCAGAGCTTGGGCTCAAGATCGCCGTCGTTGGCGCCCGCGATGCGCACGTCTTCAATAGTTCGGGCCCGGTGCCCGAGGCGCGCAACATTCTTTGGCTTGGTCGCCTCGCTGATGGTGAGCTTGCGGCGCTGCTGCAGGGTTCCCTGTGCCTTGCTTTTCCTTCCCTTACAGAAGGGTTTGGACTCCCACCCCTCGAGGCGATGGCTCTGGGTTGTCCCGTCGTCGTGTCAGATCGCGCGAGCCTGCCGGAGATTTGCGGACACGCAGCGCTGTATGCGGCGCCCGACCGCGACCGACCTTGGCTGGAGGCATTCAACGCTCTCAAATCGGATGCGGGCTTGCGCGCACGACTGGTTGCGGCCGGCCGGATGAGAGCGCGTCAGTTCGGCTGGCGCCGCTCGGCAGTGGCTTATCTTGAGGCCATGGCGCAGCTCGACGGCTTTGTTGCGAAAAGGAAGGAGGCGGGCTCGCCCGAGACCGCGGGCATTGCTGCTCTCAGGTCGCCCGCGCAGCCTGCGATTCCAGCGGCTGCTGCTGTGTACTGAGGAATTCGCCGATTCGCCTTGTTGTCGGTGTTCTGTCTCCGGTTCGGTCCGGCGCTGACAGCATAAGGGGTCAAGAGCGTCGCGGGAAAGTCGTACCGCGCCGTCGTGCTGATCGCCGCAGCAGCTGTCGGGTTCCTGTTGCAAATCGCGTCGAATGCCGCACAGTAATCGCGCTGAGCCGCGCGAATCTCGCCAGTCGGAGGGACCATCTTGGTGTGGGCATGCCTTGCAGCCGCAGGTGTCGGGTTTGCCATCGGCTTGCGCTTCCGCGTGACCCTCCTGGCGGCGGCCGCAGCGCTCCTGAGCGGGGCGACGATTGCCGTGGCAATCTACGCGGGCTGGTCAGTCTCCCACACGATCACCGTTCTCTTTCTCTTGCTGGCGGTGCAGCAGGGCTCCTATCTGATTGGTCTGTTCGCGTCCTTGCGCCGTTGAGCACCGCGACATTGAAGCGTGCCAGCGCGCATGCGGCGGGAGGCTTTGGAGCGCGTTTCAGGCCGTGTCGTCGGCCCGCAAGACCGCCGGGATGGTCTTGACCAGGATCCACAGATCGCGCCAGAGCGACCATGTGCGCACGTAGTGCTTGTCGAGCGCCACGCGCCTGCGGTAGCTCAGCCGGTTGCGTCCGCTCACCTGCCAGGCCCCCGTCAGGCCGGGGCGCACCTTGACGTAGTCGGCCCAATGCCTGCCATAGCGGTCGATCTCATCATCGACGACAGGCCGGGGTCCGACGCAGCTCATGCGCCCCATCAGCACGCTCCAGAGCTGCGGCAGCTCGTCGATGCTCGATCGGCGCAGGATGCGCCCTAGGGTCGTGACGCGCGGGTCGTTCTGGAGCTTCTGTCGCACGCGCCACTCGCACGCTGCGTCCGGGTTGTTGGCGAGATGCGATCTGAGCGCGGCCTCGGCATCGCGCACCATCGTGCGGAACTTGAAGCACGCAAACGGCTGCCCTTGAAAGCCGAGGCGGCGTTGCGGGAAGAAGATGGGGCGGCCCATGGTCGTGTAGATCAGGACCGCCACTGCCAAGAGAAGAGGGGACAGCAGCACCAGCGCCGTTCCCGCCACGACGATGTCGAGCACGCGCTTGGTGTAACCGCCGACCGGCACGGGCGTGGCGTCCTTGCGAACCCACAGAACGCCCGCGTCGGGTGCCGGGCCGTCGATGGCGCCGGCGGCGCTGATCAGCATGCTGAGGCCTGTCTCGGACGCCCGGGCTCTCGGCTTCGGTGGGGGCTTTGCGGCCTGGCTCGCTGCTCTGGCCAATAGCGGCTTCGTCGAGCCGTGCTTCTTGGGGCGCTCGCGCGTGCGCACGGGCTCCAGCGACGTCGCCACCTGACCGCCCTCATGCACGGGAAGATCGAAGGCCGTCAGATGGGCGGACAATTTGGAAAGTTCCGACACGGTCTTGCTGGCCACTGCGTGCACCTCACCTGCCGCCATTTTTCGCGTGTGCCGAAGCGCAAACAAGGCGCGAAAAGTAGGTACGCTCGAGGAAGGATAGGTCTACTGCTTATTGGCGTGCCGCCGACGCTAGGGCTCGATCAAAGTCGCTGAGGCTACGCCCGCGTCGGAGAATGCATTCAACCCCAGCAGCTCCCATGCGCACTTCGTTATGCGCATGGGCTTTGCGTTCGCCCGTCCCCTCAGCCAGCCAGCTCCTCGCCGTTGAACAGACGATTGGCCATGTAGGCGACCTCGGTGCGGTTGGTCGCGTGCAGCTTCTTCATGATGTTGCGCACGTGCACCTTCACCGTGCTCTCGCGCATCTTGAGCTCGTAGGCGATGATCTTGTTCGCCTTGCCGCGCCGCAGTGCCTCCACCACGGCCGCTTGGCGCGCGGTGAAGAGTCCGTTGGTCTTCTGCACGGCGCCCGCGGCCCCTTCTGGGACACGATGTGCCGCGATGAGGCTACTGGCCGGCACGAACACGCCACCCGCGCGCGCCAGCTCCATCGCCTGCACGGCGATGTTGATCGAGAGACTGGTTGGCACATACCCGCGCACGTTCTTGCCGAGCATCTGCACGATCAGATCGGGGTCCTCGTTGTCGGAAAGTATGACGGCGGGGCAGCGGCCGAGCTGCTCGGAGAGCTCCGAGATGCGCTCGACCTCCTTGAGTGCGTCCGCCTTGGTGCGACCGCTTTGGCACAGCACCAAGAGCGAGGCGGGCATCGCCTGACTCTCCGCCGCAAACTCGTCGATGGTGGAGAAACATATGACCGGTGCGTCGCATTCCGTGCTCAGCACCCGCGCCAGGCACTCGCGCGAAAGTAGGCGAATGTCGATGATTACGATCGGTTCTCTCGCCTTTTCCGTGTCCTTGGCAGGCGGAGCCGACGAAGTCGCAGTTAAGGTTTCGCCGGCATCGGTGAGCTGTGGGGCCTGATGCTCACGCTCCACAACTCGGGCAGATCCCTTGGATCCCACGCTTGATGTACGCATAACTCGCCTCAATCTCGTGGTTACTTCCACCCTTCTCGTCCGGAATCTGGGCTCCCTCATCAAAGTGAGTGATTAACAAGAAGTTAGAACTATCTGTTAAACTAAAGCTTCATTCTCGCAGTTGCAACAAGAACAACCAGTACTCAGCCTACGCCTTTCTGGTGAGGGGCCACATACCTCCGTACGTGGGTCAGCCTAGCCGTTGCAATCGCCGTTCCAACACATCACCGATGTGCGTGCTCGGAAGGGATCGGTGCGCGCGGAAAGCACCGATGATGTGCGATGTTTCTGGCGACTTAACCATGTGGGTAGATGACGCGTGCGCGTTGGCACGCTCGAGTATGGTTGATGCGCGCGGCTTGAGGATCCACCGTCGCCTCGCGTCTAGCCCCTGCCTGCAGGCTCTTGCAGTGCCCAGGCTGCATTCTCATCGCCCGTGCTGATGAAGCGCACCTCGGGATAGGGCGAGTGTCTCACGCACATTAACGGGTGCGGCTCGGTCTGCAGATACGTGGTGAAGAAGGCGACCGTGTAGGAATCGATGATCGCGCGGATGCGCCTGCAGCTCGGCACCTGGCGACAGCCGGCAAAAAGTCGGGTGGGAAAGATCAGCCTGTCGCTGAAATGCTCGCGGCGCGTGCCGGCGACCTCGATCACGTGGCTCTCGGGCAGCTCCGCCTGGCGCTGCGCGCGACGATAGTCTGCGAGCCGCGAAGGTGAATCGTTGCCTTCGTCCATGGCCAGCGTGGCAGAACGTGCAGCCGGCATGGAAAAATCGCTGAGCATGAGCAGGTAGGGGACCTTAACCAGCTGCCTTTCGCCGCCGAGTGTTGCCCCGAGATTGGCAGCCACGCCATAGCGGCGATCTGCGTGCGTCGCCTCTGCCGCCACGTCGCCGCCCATGGCGTATCCCAATATGCCGACTTGTTCCAGATCGAGACGCCCTGCCCACACGCCTCCAAGGCCATCGGTCTGGAGTGCTTGCAGCGCGTCGAGCAGGGCCGTCGCCGTTTTCACGCCGCGGGCGACGCGGCGGGCATAGTGCGCGGCGATCAGGTCCACAAGCCCGTTGGAGTGTTGCAGCACGTTGGCAGCCTTCGCGCCGATGTCGATCTTGCCGTTGCGGTAGGGATCGTCGATCGCTGCCAGCACGAAGCCGTGGCTCGCGAGGTTGGCGAGCGTGAACGTGTTGTCGTCGTGGTGGCCGCGTGCGTCGGGGACATAGGCGATGAAGGGAAATGTAGCTTGGGCGGTGGTGGGCGGAGCGCCGTGGTGGGCCGGTGCCCAGGTCGGATGCAGGAGCCTGGCGAGCCAGGTCAAGCCGCGGGCTTGCACCGAGGCTTTCGCCGGCTCCACCGGATACCAGAGTTGGACCACGATCGAGTGGCGCCTGCGGCTGTCGTCCACGGTGCGCAGCTTAAGCTTGGCGGTGCCGACCGCGTGCGGCCCCGTGCGATCCGGAATCGCGGATTGGCAAAACACACGCACTCTTATGTCGTCCATAATGCTCATCTGCCGACCGGCACCTGCAAAGAATGACCAACGCGCCCAGGCACGAACAGCGACCGCCGAGCCACCGCTACCTCCGAATCCCGCTCCGTTGCCGAGTTGCTGCATCTAACCCGCTGACACGCAGCTAGCTGCGTCATTCAATTGCCATCTCCTGCTTCTTTCACCCCCCGCAGTTTCAGTGTGGTCACGTTCGCCGCCGCAAGCGTGCCCAGTCGTTTCGGCCCTCTGTCACTCGGCCGCCATCCCCGTGAACGTTTGATCGGTGCCGAAGTTGCCCGTCTCGTGTTTCGCCACCGCCGCGGCGAAGGCGGCCACCACCTCGCGGGCAAACCGCTCCGGCGCGAACCGCATCGCGTTGTCGCGGCAGGCCGAGGCAAGCAGGGCCTCGCGGCTGGCTTCGAAGCGCTCCACGGCGTCGATCACGGCCTCGACTGACTGCTTGTGGAAGAGGATGCCGGTCGGCCTCTCGGCCAATCCGAGCGGGCGCACGATGTCGGTGGCGCCACCGCGTCCGAAGGCGATCAGCGGCGTGCCGTAGGCTTGCGCTTCGGCCAGCGCGATGCCGAAGTCCTCGCAACCGGCGAACACCAGAGCCTGCGCGTTGGCCACTGCCTTTACGTACTCCGCGCGCGGCAGGAAGCCGGTGAACTCCACGTTGGGTCCGGCGATCTCTCTCAACTGACGCACCTGCTGGCCCTCGCCGACCACCAGCAGGCGCCGCGTCGGCATGGCGTTGAAGGCGGAGATCACGAGGTCGGTGCGCTTATAGGGAGCAAGGAAGGAGGCGGTGACGTAGTAGTCATCCTTTTCGGGCGAGAACGCGAGCTCGTCGACGGCAACCGGCGGGAACACGACCTGGGCGTCGGTCCCGTAGATCCGCCTGATGCGCGCGCGCACGTAGCTCGAGTTGGCCAGCATCAGGTCGGGTCCATGCGCCGTGCGCACGTCCCAGATGCGCAGCCGGTGCACGAGGTAGCGGAACAACAGACCCTTCGGGCCGAAGCCGATGCGTCCCTGCTGGAAATAGGAGAACTGCTCGTCCCACGCATAGCGAATGGGGCTGTGCACGTAGCACAAGTGCGGCTGATCGGGGCGGGTGAGCACCCCGCGCGCAAATGCGGCCGAGGAGGAGATGACGGCGTCGTAGCCGGTGACGTCGAACTGCTCCATGAGGAAGGGGCAGATGGGAAACAACGCCCGATAGAACTTCCTGACCTTGGGAATGCGGTTCGCGATCGAGGTATGGAAGACGACGCCGGGGAAGTGCTGCTCCTTCTCCGCCGGCGTCAGGAAGTCGAACAGCGTGAACACCTCCGCGCCCTTGAAGATGCGGCACAGCTCGGAAAGCACGCGCTCGCCGCCGCGGTAATTCGGGCACCAGTCGTGCACGATGGCGATGCGTTTGGGTGGCCGCGTGGCGCCGAGCTCCAGCGCTTGCCCGCGCAAGCCGGCCTCGCGCAGAGCGGTCTCGCGATGGGGTGGCGCCAAATCGTTGGAGAGTCGAGCCACGCTGTCCCCGATTGCTAAAACGCGCCCGCTCGATGGACCCGTTGCTTCTAGCTTTGTCTTTTTTACGGGCGGACCGAATTTTGGCCGACCGTGCATTGGGTGGAGTATTCGATGAAGGCGCATGGCTCAGCAAGACAGCCCATCGGAGCCGGCAACGCGTCGATGGCCGTGCGCGCGCGGCTGCGAGTGCCACTTGGGGAATAGGGACCGCATCCTTTGTAGGAGGGGGGAGACGGAAGGGCGTAGGCCTCATCGTGCCAGGTGGAGACGAGTGCAGTGCCGAGACTAGCCTTTTGTTGGTGATCTCATGGCTCACGCACCCCGCTAACCTATGCCGACACCGGTGAAGGGCACGTGATCGCGTCACAAGCCTGTTCTCCGCTTGGCCGCCGCGTGGCCCCGAAAGCTGCGTGGCCCGGAGCATGCAACTCTCGTAGGCGCAGGCTGCATAGGATTGAGAGCATCGAGATGATCGGAAAATCCACCCGCGTGGTTATGGCATTCCTCGCCCTTTCTCTTGCAGCGCCGCGCGTTCTGGAAGTCGCTGCGGCCGAGGGCGCGGGCGAGCAAGCTGGCAACCTATCGCATTACAAACTGGGCCCCGAGGACAAGGTGAGCATCAAGGTCTATGAGTGGCGTCCCTCGCGCGACGAGATTTACGAATGGACCGCATTCAAGGCCGAATATACGGTCAACTCTTCCGGGCTCCTTTCGCTTCCTCTCCTTGGCGACATTTCGGCGAACGGGCTCAGCACCACCGAGCTTGCCCAAAACCTCGGCGAGCGTCTGAAGGACAGAATGGGCCTGGTGGCGAGCCCGGACGTGACCGTGGAGGTCGTGAAGTTCCGTCCCTTCTATATCGTCGGTGCCGTCGACAAGCCCGGCGAGTACCCGTTTCGACCGGGGCTGACCGTGCTCGAGGCCTTCGCGATTGCCGGCGGCAAGCAGCGCAGCTCCCTGGGGCCGGCCCGTCTGGAGCGGGAGGCGATTGCCACGCGCGGCGAGTTGAATTCCTATGATCTGGAGACGCACAACCTGCTTGCCCACATGGCGCGGCTGCAGGCCGAGCTCGACGACGCTTCGGTGATCACTTGGCCGGCGGAGATCAAGAATTCGCATGGCTTCGGGCCCGGTCGCCAACGCCGTAAAGCAAGAGCAGCTGGTGTTCGACACGCGGCGCGAGGCGTTCCAGACACAAATTAACGCGCTCGATCAGCTGAAGTCCTATCTCGAGAAGGAGGTTACCTCGCTGGAGGAGCAGCTGAAGGTGCACGAGATCGAGGCTAACTCGGTGAAGACCGAGTACGACATGGTGAAGAAGCTCTACGCCAAGGGGCTCACGGCCGCACCGCGTAAGCTCGCACTTCAGCGCAACATGGCGCAGGTTGACGGCGACCGCCTGCGGTTGGAATCGAGCCTGATGCGGGCCCGTCAAGAGATCAGCCGGACGAAGATCTCCATCGTGGACCTGCAGGCCAAGCGCAGCAGCGAGATCTCGAGCGAGATGCAGAAGGCGCAGGCGCGGCTCGACGAGCTCAAAGGGCGCACGGCGACCTCGAAGAATCTGCTGTTTGAGACGGAGGTCCTGGCCCCGCAAATGATCGCCGAGGACGAGAGCTCCAAAGAAAGGCCGCCCATCTTCAAGGTGCGCCGCCGGGGCAGCGATGCGGCGAGCGAGGAGGTGACGGTCAACCAGGACGCGGTCGTGGAGCCGGGCGACACCATCATGGTCGAGCTGCCTCCGCGCCGTGAGGCGTCCGTCTCCGTGCCGCTCCCTGCTCTGGGCGAGAGCACGACGCCTACGGCGTCGATTTTCTCGGATCGTCTGCGCTGAGGGCCGTCGGCGTTCAACGGCCTGCCCATGCGAACACACCCCACGACGTGAGAGGTGCTGTCGGTGCCGCTGCCCGCGCTGTTGCGCGGCGGCTGCGCCTACGGCCTCGATCGATGCTTTCAGCCGCCTCCGCTGGGCGCCGTCCGCTCTCAAGAGCGCGGCCCCTACGTTGCCCCGCCACAGTAGAAGGTGCCCTGCGGCGTGGGCCTGCTGTCGGTGCAACGGCACCTGGACGCCCACGGCCTCGATCGAGGTTCTCGATCGCCTCCCCTGGGCGCCGTCGGCTCTCAAGAGCGTGAGCCTTACGAGCTGCCGCCAAAGTCGCGCAAAGCCACGGCCGGACCTTACCCTCAGACGTTTTTCCTTTATGCCGCGAGGCTGCCTGAGCGCCTTGGTTCGTTCCAGCAAGGCCGCGTCGGACGGAGCGGGCTTGATCGGGCCGTGGCGAGACATATGGCGCGCAGGCCGGCCTCCAGCCACGGGGCGCCGGAAAGTGAAGGCCAAAGGATTCCGGGCCGCTGCGCGATCCAAAGTCGCGCCGGGAAATTGACGCGTCGACTGCATCAAAGCAACGACGAATTTGCCAACTGGCACGCGCCGCCAATGGCGGCTTAGATGCGGCGCGTGATGGACGCGCGAGCGGCCGGCGCGTAGCTCAAGTAGTTGGCCGGCACGTCGCCGTAGTGGACCGTCGAAGTGTCGACCTTGTTGAGCACCACGCCGAGAACGTCGGCGCGCGCGCTGCGCAACAGACGCAGGGTCTCGCTGAGCAGCGGCATCGGCGTCTTGCCCCATTCCGCCACGACCACGGTGCAATCAAGCAGGGACCCCATGGCGAGTCCATCGAGACTCGCAGTGAGCGGAGCCATCTCCACGATGACGAGTTCGTAGGTCGACTGCAAATCCTGCAGCAGGGTCTGGGCTTTCTCGGAGCCGAGGATGTCGTTGGAGTAGGGCGTCTGCGTGGTGCCGAAAGCCGGAAGCAGGTGAAGTCCGGCCTCGTTCGCCTGGATGATGCACTGTGCCACTTGAGCGTCGCCGGCAATCGCCTCTATGAGGCCGAACTCCGCGTCAGGCGCCAGCGAGCGCGTGAGCGAGGCGTTGCGCACATCACCATCGATGAGCAGTGTGCGCACGCCCGACATGGCAAACAGCGTGGCCAGATTGGCGCAGATCGTCGTCTTGCCTTCGTTGGGCAGGGCCGACGTAACCGCAAAGCTGCGGATCGGTCGCGTCCTCCCGGCCAGCGAGATCGCGGTCTTGAGCGTCTTGAGGCCATGGCTGAAGCTTGAGAACGGCAGGGTTTGGACGGCGTCCAGGGCATCAGGCGTGGCAACGGCGGGCATCGACGTCACTATCTGCCCGCTCTTGAGCCGCCCAAATGTCGACCGGGCAACGGAGACGGCCGACTTCAAGGTCTTGCCGCTGCCGTCGGTGGCGGGCGACGGCTTGTCGAGGAAGGCCTTGAGCATGTTCTCCATCACCGCCTTGCCGAACATGATCCGCGAATATGCCGAGGTCGACGGCCCACGCGCCAGGCGCGGAATGCTTGCCAGGCACTCTACGCCGGCTTCCTCACGGATCTGACGCGCTCCCCAGACGCAGCGGTCGACACTGTTGCGGAAGAAGGCAATGCCCAGCCCGGCGAGGCCCCCCATCAGGGCGCCGAAGGCGAGGATGAGCTTGGTTTTGGGGTGGCTCTTGCCGAGCGGTGGCGTCGCCTCGGTGATCACGCGCGCGTTGGTAACGGGGTAGGACTGCTTTTGTACAAACTCCGTGTAGGCCATCAGATAGCTCTCGTAGATCCTGCGGTAGGTCTGCGCGGTCGACTCGAGCTCCTCGATGGTGTTTTGGCGTTTCGACGCACGTTGTTTTTCGACTTCGCTAGCCGCGTTCGAGCCGTGACCGGCATCGACTGCACCAGCGTTCGGTGCAGCAATTCGATAGTCGCGCTTGGCGCGGAACTCCTGGGCATTGAAGGCAGCCGCGTTCATCTGGCCGCGAAGCTGGTCGATGCGTTCCTCGAGCCAGAGGCCGCCCTGACGCGCGGCCTGCGCCCGCGCGGAGATCTGCTCGCTGATGTAAGCGTTGGCCGTGGCGTTGGCGATCTTGGCCGCGAGTGCGGGGCTTTGTGAGCTGAACATGATATCGATGGCATAGGAGACGCCGAGACGGCGCACGCTCAGCCCGCCGTTGAAAATTGCGAGCGTGGTCCGCTGTTTCTCGAGGGCTGTCGGGGGTGCGGGCTTCGACATGAACAGTCGGAATGGGAGGGAGAGGAGCGAAGGGCCTCCGCCGCTGAACTCCGGCAAGTCCTGCAGGTTGAGGTCCTTGATGACGGCAATCGCGATCTTCTCCGACCGCAGAACCTCGAGTTGGCTCTCGACCTGCGCATTGTCGATCGAAAAAATTCCGTCGGAGTGCGACTGCTGCAAGGCCTGCGGCAGGCTCGGATCGATGATGATCTGCGTGCGCGCGGTGTAGAGCGGCACGGTGGAGAACACGTAGGCCGACGATACGATGATGCCGAGCAGGGTCGCAGTGACGATCGTTTTGGCGTAGCGCTTCAGGAAGCGCAAAATATCGTGATGGGTGATGAGGCTGCCTTCGCTGGGTTGCGCAGCGCTGCGTCCTGAAATGGCATAGGCGGAGGGTATGACTTGTTCTTGCATTGGGGGGGCCTCGTTTACGCAGAGACGTGCCAGCGTCGAGCAATGCGCTGCAACAGGCGGGCATTCCAGGTGGTGCGTCCCGTGTCGGACGGCACCATGGGCCGGCGCGGCTTGGCGAGGCAGGGGCGCCCCGACGCAGCCGCACGCCGCGCGAACCAGAGCGTGTGGTCCGCGCCGCCAGCGAGCTCGGCATACATTCGGACGATCGCGGCACACCAATCGTCCTCGTCAATAGCGGCCGTCTCGCCACCAGATAGAAGGTCGACGAGGCTTTGGGCCACGTGCGGCGGCAGGTACGCCGCCCGACCGCTCGCCAGATGCCCGAGCAGCGCTGCCGCCGTTAGCAACTCGTGCGCGTGTGCGAACTGGGGATGCACGTAGACGCCGTTGAAGCGCGCGTTGATGGTGGCGATGACCACGTCGGCGAGCGTCAGGGGCCAATCGACGAGCGGGGAGGGGCCGGTGCCATGCATCATCCCGCGGGCGTCCTGCAGCAGCCGGTCGAGGTGTGCAAGCGCCGTCAGCTCCAGGATCAGCCAATCGGGCATCGCCGGCGCCGCTGTCGCGTCCAGCGGGGAGGGAACCGGCAGGCGCGACGCGCGGCAGGGGGCGGGCGTCGTCGTTGCGAGCTCAGCAAGCGGAATGGTGGTGAGGATCGAGCGGGCAGCCAGCCACTCGAGGGCCTGGTGGGGCTTTCCAGCTGGGGCGCCGCCGAGCGTGTTGGAGATCAGGTCGGCTGCCGCTAGGGCGCGGGCCTTCAGCACGCGGGTCAGGTAGCGGACCGGACCGCTCCCCGTCATGGTTAACGTTTCGGCGCCAGCCGGCCGCCACGTGCTGAGCGTCGGCAGCATGAACACGAGCTCGTCGTCTCCGACCTCGCTCCAGTCGGCCGGATACCACAACGAGGTGAGCGAGCGGTCGACGAGGCCCTCTCCCCACGCTCCAATACCCGAGCCCCCCTCGCTGGCAGCGATGGGACCGGACGTTTTCCAGGGTTGTCCAACTCGTAGCACTGCGGCCCCGCGAGCTTGACGATTGCGGCTTCAGATTAAGACATTTGTAGAGTTGGCTTTTTGCGCGGAGAACCGCGTCAATGGGCGTAGACCTACGCCTGTTGGCGGCCATTGCCGCCGGACGGCACGAGGCTTGTGGCCGTCGGCCTATTTGGCGGGAGGGGCTTCCTCGGCATAGGAGGGGTCGGGGGTGGCCTCATAGTGCTCGAACCGCCCGTCGGAGTGGGTAATGGAGAGCCCCAGCCACTTGCGGCGCACCTCCTTGTAGTGGACGACGGGGTCGTAGACGTAGGCCGCCGCCCCGATCCAGGCTGCGTCGAGCCGGCCCATGGCGCCCATGACCGTGTAGCCCGCCACCACCAGGTTGCGCCGGTCCGTCTCCAGGGACACTTGCGAGTTCAAGTATTCGAGCTCGGCGTTCAAGACGTCCAGGAGGGTGCGCTGGCCCACCTTCTCCTCCTCGCGCACGCCCTGCAGCGCCACCTTGTTGGACTGGACCGCCACCTTGTCGGATTCGAGCTGGGCGCGCGCCGCCTCCAACTGCGCCCACGCCGCCACCAATACCTGCTGCTGCTCGGTGCGCACCTGCTCGATTTGCTGCAGGAAGCCCACGTGGTTCTGCTTGGCCTGGCGCACGCGCGCGTAGACGTCGCCCGCCTGGTAGATCGGTACCGTCACCGTGCCCTGTATGATCGAGCTCTCGAACTCTCCGACGGTCTTGGCCGGAGCGAAGCGGTCATTGTAGCTGGCTTCGAGCTGCACCGTGGGCAACAGCTCGCCGCGGATCTGCTCGATGGTGTACTTGGCCGCCTGCTCGCGGTAGAGGGCCGCCACCACCAGCGGGTCCTCGTTGTTGCCGATGTGAATAGCTTCCTGGAGCGACGGCGGCAGGAAATTCTCCGGCGGCGCCGGCCACGACAGGTTCTGCGGTGCGTGCCCCACCACCTGCTGGAAGGAGCCGCGGCTCGTGCGCAGGTTGGCGCGCGCCGCATCGAGGCGCGAGACCGAGTTGGCGCGCCGCGCCTCTGCCTGCGCCACGTCGGTGCGCGTCACCTCGCCCACCGCGAAGCGATCCTGGCTCGCTTTCAGCTCGCGTGACAAGACGTTGACGTTGTTCTCGTTGAGGCGCACCAGCTCCTGGTCGCGCACCACGTCCATATAGGCGGTCGCCGCCTGCAGCAGCACGATGCGCTCCACGTCGCGCAGGACCTCGCGCTCGGCGCGCACATTGGCCTCGGCGGTGTTGACGGCATTGTAGGTGCGAAAGCCGCGGAAGATCGGCTGCACCAACTGCACGCCGTAGCCGCGCGGCTTGGTCACGCCGTCGAAGAGGGAAGAGGGGCGCGTGTCGTCGCGCTCCGCGCCGATGTCGGCGTTGCCGGTGATGGTGGGACGGTAGCCCGACATGGCACGCGCCACGTCCTCGTCGGTGCCGCGCTGGAAGGCGCGCTGCGCGTCGAGACGCGGGTTGTAGCCGTAGGTCGCCGCCAGCGCCTCTTGCAGCGTCTCGGCCCGAGCCGGGCCGACGCATAGCGCACACACAACAACGCACGCCCCGACGGCGAGGCGCGCTGCAATCGTCGGGCCGGTCCTCACTGGAAGAGGGCCTCCCAACAGCCGAAACAAAGACCGCCGCACAATGCTAATCCATTGCTGCTGACAGAGATTTCAGAAGACCAGCGGTACAGGACACCAGAACGCGCCTCTCCGGGACCGTAGCGCCCGGATTCGCAAACGGACTGACGCTCATCCACTTCCGCGCGAACGGCACTATGGACAAGGCTCTCACATGCGAAAGCTATATCGAGGTTCCCCCCTCGCGACCGGCCCCCTGCCGGATCACGAAAGCTACACCGATTCTCTGCCGTGCATCGGCTGCATATGAGGCACACCGGCGGCGCAATCTTTCGCCCGATGCGTTAACGGATTGTTTACCTCTGATGCCGGAGCAGTCCGCTGCGCGCAGCGGTTGACGCTCCCGCGGCGGCATCCTATGAAGCCGCTCATGAGCGATTAGCGATCCCTTCTTTGCAGACGCAACCCGTGCCCCGCATGCGATGGCGCATGCGCGTTTGCACGGCTGCAAAGGAGAGCTCATGAATCGCACCTTCCTCCCATTTCTGTTTGTGCCATCCCACGCTGCCGCACGCCTCATCGGCCGCGACCGCGACAAGGTGGCCGTGTTGGCGCTGCGGGCCATCCTCAAGACCCACAGGAGCCTCGAGGTTGCGCACCAGCAGATTCGCTATCGGGAGCACCACTTGGCGTTCTCCTCGCGCATCACCGCGGGCGGTGACCTCGTGGTCGAGCTCGACCTTGGAGACGCACGCCTTGAGGAGCGGCTCGTGCTCGAGGAGGAGCTGCGGGCCGCGCGGCGCAACGTGCGGGGGATCAGCAACTCACGGCCCCGCCGCAGCGGGTGAGGGGCGCGGCGATCAGCTTGCGGCCGGTGCCGGATCGCGGTGCCGGCCACTCGCTGAGGTGTGTGAGCATGCCCCGGCGGCGGGGCGCGGGGCCGGCCGATATATTAGGTACGGTGAAAAAACAGTCGAAATATACTACAATCATAGCAAGATAGATTTGCATTACGCGGAATATTATATTCAAGCGCCGGGTGCACGTAACGGAACTTTCATGCGGTCAATGAAGTGTACTGATAAATCAAGCCTATACTTCCTGCTTTCTTCGTGGCTCCAAAAAGCAACGTGATGGCGGAGCGGCGCAACGGGGGCTTGCGCATCTCCGTCGCCGATCATGGCCCCGGCATTCCGAAGGAGTTTCAAGCCCACGTGTTCGAGGCATTCGCACAATCCGATTCGTCGTCGGCCCGCCAGCAGGGCGGTGTCGGGCTCGGCCTCAACATCTCCAAGTCGATCGTGGAGGCGCACGGCGGCAAGATCGGGTTCATCTCGAACGAAGGGGAGGGAGCAACCTTGTTCTTTGAGCTGCCGGTCGCGGCGGCCAAGCAAACGAAGGCGCCCGCCAAGCGCTGCAAGCGAGGTGCTGGCGCCAGGCGCGCCAAGGCTGCCCCGTGCCGTCAATCGCCGTGACCGCGCTCCGGCTGTCGCTTGCCACATCGCTGATTGCGATGGCCGGGCTGCTTGGCGCGCTCGCCGCTGCGGCGGCAGGCTCACCCGCCATGCTGCGCGGCGCCAACATTGCCGGCGGCGAGTTCGGCGCTGTCCCCGGCACTTACGGCGTTGACTACACCTACCCGACCAAGGCCGAGATCGATTATTACGCCGATCGCGGGTTCAACGTGTTGCGCGTGCCCTTCACCTGGGAGCGGGTCCAGCACCGTCTCTACGCAGACCTCGACACCGCCGGCGACGGCAGCGGAGACTTCGACCGCCTTCGCCAAGTCGTCAAATGGATCACCGATCGCGGCGTGGTCGCCATCCTAGATCTGCACGACTATGGCGGCCGCAATGTCGACGGCGCAGCGGCCAAGGTCGGCAGTGCGGCGCTCCCCGCAGCGGCGCTCAAGGATCTTTGGGTGCGCCTGGCGACCGTCTTCAAGGGCGATGAGCGCGTCTGGCTCGGTCTCATGAACGAGCCGAACGGCATATCGGCCGCCGAGTGGAAGGACATCGCCCAAGCGGTGACCGATGCCATTCGCGCAACGGGCGCCCGCAACCGTCTCTTGGTGCCGGGCACCGACTACTCGGGCGCACACTCCTGGGTGTCGAGTGGCAACGCCGCGCAGATGGCGACCTTCGTCGATCCGGCGAGCAATTTCGCCTTTGATGTTCATCAGTATCTCGACGCCGACAGCTCGGGCAAGCAAGGCACCTGCGTGGCTGGCTCGGGTGCGAGCCGGCTTGCGCCCTTCATCGACTGGGCCAAGAGCGCACCGGGGCGCAAGGGCTTTCTCGGCGAGTTCGCCGCCGGCGATCCGAGCATTCCCGGCCAGGAGCAATGCCGCGCCGAGCTCAAGGCCCTGCTCGACGCGGCCGAGAGGTCGGGCGTGTTCATCGGATGGACGGCGTGGGGCGGCGGCCTCTGGTGGGATCCGTCCTACGTCTTCCGCCTCGAGCCCAAGGACCTCTCCGGGCCCGACACGGGCTACATGAAAATGCTGGCGCCCTACGTGCGCTGATGCCGGACCGCGCCGCACCGGCGGGCGGCCTTCGAACGCCGTCCCGCAGTCTGGACATTTGCGCCCAGCCGCAGCTGAAGTCCGCGAGGTGGGCTCAGAGCTACGCGCCATTCATCGGCGTTCCTTGCAGAGTGCGCGGGCGCCCTTAGCACTTTAGTAAGCCAACGGAATAATCAACGGGCAACTATACGCGCCGCATTAACACCGAGCTGCTAGGTAGGTCGCACACGGAGCAAGCCTTAATCCCAACGAGCCGACGCTGAAACGCTTGGCCCGCTGCAGACGCGTAGCCGATCCAAAATGTCACCTGAAGTCAAACTGCGACCCGAAGAATCCTCTGAGCCATCGAACGTCAACCCGCCCGGCGTCACGGTGTCGGAGGCAGAGGCTCTGGAAAGACTGGCGCGGCTCAACGAGCAGCTGCGCACACGCGCATTTCCCGAGCCGCTGCCGGTCGAGCCGACACCGGTGGAGGCACCGCCCGCGCGCGTCCGCACCTTCCTGCGGCCGGGGCGGGTCATCAAGTCGCTGTTGGCGCTTGCCGCGGCGGTAGCCCTGCTCTGGGTCCCGGTCCAACGTCTCCTCTATTCCACCAGCGCGCAAGCCACGATCAACGCACGGCTGATAAACTTGCGTGCGCCCATCGACGGCACGGTGTCGATTGTGGCGCCGAGCATCGCGGTGGGAACGGCGGTCAAGCCCGGCGAGCCGCTGTTGCGGATCACCGATGCACGTGCCGACCGCCAAAGAGTCGACGATTTGCGCCGTACCATCAACAGTCTTCGCTCTGAGACCGGAGCGCAGACAAAGCGACTTGCGCAATTGAAGGAAATTCAAGTCGACGTCAAAGCGCAGAAGGAGGCTTTTCAGGAAAGCCGCGTCCGCCAGCTGCAGTCGCGCGCAGCGGAGCTTACGGCGGGAATTGGAGCTGCCGAAGCAAAGCACGCGGACGCCGTGAAATCGGTCAATCGATCGAAGGAATTGATCGCAAAAGGCGGTTTAACAGCCGCTACGCTCTTGCATGCGGAGCGAGACCTCAGTGTCGCCGAGATGAATGTTACGGCTGCGCGTCAGCGCTTGGAGAGCAACAAAATTGAGCTCGAAGGCGCTCGCAAAGGGCTCTTTGTCGGCGACAGCTACAACGACCTGCCCCGTTCCGCACAGCGCCTCGACGAGATCGACCAGCAGATTGTCGATCTGACCAGCCAGCTCGATGAGCGCAAGACGCGATTGGCTTATATGGAGAAGGAGCTGACGGCGGAGACAGCGACCTATGCCAGCAACACCAAGGCCACGGTCAACGCCACCGTTGAAGGCCGCATCTGGGAGGTCTTGACCGCCAACGGCGAGGCGGTGCGCAAAGGCCAGGATCTGTTTCGCGTCTTGGATTGCGCCGGCGCCGTCGTCACGGCGACGGTGAGCGAGTCCGTCTACAACAAACTCTGGATCGGGCAGTCCGTCGAGTTTCAACTGCGCGGAGAAAGCCACGCTTACGCCGGTACCGTTGCCGGTCTCACGGGGCTCTCGCCGGCCGGCTCCAACTTCGCCATCGATCAGACCGCGCTCACGCGGGAGCCCTACCACGTCACCATCGCGGTGCCGGGATTGGCGGCGCGAAAAGAGTGCAACATCGGGCGCACCGGGGCGGTGACGTTCGACACGTCTGCTCATTCCTCTACGGGCTTTGCCGTGCCGCCGGAGCGGGCGCTGGACGCCATCAAGCTCGGGCGCACCGGGCGCATGATGTTCGACCGGGCCTCTGCGATTGCGGCAGGCATCGCCGCGGGCCTGAAGACATCCATTGAGAAAACCATAGATAGCGTGAAGCTCCGTCTGGGCCGCTCATGACCGCTGCATCGGGCATCGGCTATTGGGACGCGTTCGCGCCGGCGCTGGCGCTAATCCTGATTGCGGTCGCCATCCTGCCCTGGCTCGATCGCTACAACACGGTAGCGCGCAGCATTGTTATCGGCATCTGCCTTGCCCTGGCATGGCGCTACATGCTCTGGCGCATCTTCGACACGCTACCGCCGCCCGGGATCACGCTGGACTACGGCCTCGGCGTCCTCTTCACCGTCGTCGAGACGCTGTCGATGGTGGGCGCCTCCCTTTCACTCTTCTTTCTCACGCGCACGCGCAACCGGACGAAAGAAGCCGACGACGACATCGCGTGGCTCAGGTCGCTCCCCAGGCAGCCGCTCGTCGACGTGCTCATCTGCACCTACAACGAGGAGGAAGCCATCATCGAGCGCACCATCATCGGGGCGCTCGGGATCGACTATGCCAACTATCGCCTGTGGGTGTGCGATGACGGGCACCGCTCGTGGTTGAAGCAGCTGTGCGAGGAGCACGGCTGCGGCTACATCACGCGCAAGGACAACGAGAACGCCAAGGCCGGCAACATCAACAACGCTTTGCGCTACCTGTCGACGTTGCCGGTGCGCCCCGACTTCGTCTGCATTCTCGACGCTGACTTCATCGCCAAGAGCCAACTGCTCACGCGCACGCTGGCGCTGATGCGCGAGCCCGACGTGGGCTGCGTGCAGACGCCGCAGCACTTCTACAATCCCGATCCGATCCAGAGAAATCTCGCGCTGTCGCGCGTGTGGCCCGACGAGCAGCGGTTTTTCTTCGACGTGGTGATGGCCTCGAAAGACGCTTGGGGCGGTGCCTTCTGCTGCGGGACGTCATCGCTGTTGCGCTTTGCACCGCTCATGCAGATCAAGAAGTTCCCAACCGATTCCGTGACCGAGGACTATCTCGTCACCCTGCGACTGGCCGAGATCGGTTATCGCACCGTCTATCTCAACGAGCCGCTGTCACTCGGCCTCGCCCCGGAGGGGCTCAAAGAGTACGTCTCGCAACGCAGCCGCTGGGCGCTCGGCTTCATGCAGATCTGCCGCGGGCCAAGCGGCCCTTTCAGCCCGACGTCGCATGCCTCGCTGATCCGGCGCGCCATGCTGTTGGAGACCTTCTTATATTGGTCGGCGACGCACGCGTTTCGCATCCTGGGTATACTGGTGCCGGCCGCCTATCTCCTGTTCAACATCCAGGCCGTCTACGCGTACGTCCCCGATGCGGTCTATTATCTGTTTCCCTATATGGCGGCCGTGATCGCCGCAATGACCTGGCTGACAAAGGGGCGCGTGCTGCCCATCATGGGCGATCTCAGCCAGCTACTCGTCGCCACCGACATCGCCAAATCGGTTCTCGTCGGCCTCTTCAAGCCGAAGGGCCACAAGTTCAAGGTGACGGCCAAGGGTGGCGACCGCGGCAAGAGCTTCGTGCAGTGGCCGATGCTGCGCGTCTTCCTCGGCTATTTGGCGCTGAGCATAGCAGGCGTGCTGTGGGCGTTCCTGATCGATCCCTACAGGTCCCTGTCCGAGGCGAGCGCCATCGCGCTGTTCTGGAGCTGGTACAACATCATCCTCCTCGTGCTGGCCAGCTTCGTCTGCGTGGAGGCGCCGCAGCTGCGCACCGGCGAGCGCTTCCGCAGCGATGGGATCGCCACGCTCACGATCGGCGGCAGCGCGCTCCAATATCCCGTTTCGGACATTTCGATCGGGGGCATGCGCTTGCGCGGCAGCCTGCCCGGGGCCTATGGGACGCCCGTCTACGTCAGCTTCGATGGCTTGGAGGTCGAAGGCGCGCTCGTGCGTGCCTACGATAGCGGCTTCGCCGTCAGATTCATCCAGTCGAAGGATGCTCGCGAGCGTCTCATCCGTCACGTCTACGGCGGCAAGTACGGCGGCAAGCTCCCAGACATCAAACCCGTCGACGTCGCGGCGGCCATGGCCAACCGGGTGTTCCGCTAGACGCCAGGCGCTCAGCTCGAGGGAGAGAAACTGCGCAATTTGCCATCAAGTTTCGTCGCTTGAAGACCAATTGGTAAGCCGAAGTGCGCATGATCGGGGAAGCATTGCCCGGCTCGCGCGTAAAGGTCCCGACCGTATGCCCCCGCAATATCAACACTCCCGCCGACCTTAAGAGCACGCAAATGAACACCGCCGTTGCCAAGGAAGCAGAGGCCGAGACCCACAGTCCCCGCGCTCGCAGAGTTCTCGTGGCCGAGGACAGCGCCATCACGCACGATCTGTTGAAGCTCCTGCTCAAGCAGCGCGGGCACGAGGTCGATATCGCCGACGACGGGCTCAAGGCGCTGGAGGCCTTGCGCAAGAACACCTACGACGTGGCCCTGCTCGATTACCACTTGCCGCATATGGATGGGCTGCAGGTCGCATCGACGCTCAAAGCCGAGGCGCACGGACGCAAGCTGCCGAGACTGATCGCCATCACCGCCGACCCTGAAGGCCTGTTGAGCGCCGAGGCCGGCTGCGAGAACTTCGACTACATTCTCCCCAAGCCCCTCGACATCAATCAGGTCGGCCGTGTGGTCGAGGAGCAGGCGGAGATTGCAGACGCAGGGGCGCCTGCCCTAACCCCGGGCTCCGAGCCGCGACTGGCGGCGGTGACGACCCCGGCGCCGAAGCCATCTCTACTGGCCAGTCTCGGCTTCACCTATCTGTCGTGGCCTGACGACTTCCAGGCCGGGCATCTTTCTGCCCGGGCGATGCAGGCAGCTTCGGGCGACCCGCGTTACGACGCCATCGTCATCAAGGTGCCGGTGCGGGTGGACCAGCTCGCGATCATCTGGCAGCACAGGGCGCTTTACGCCCTGCCCGTAATCGATCTGTTCGGCAACCTGGGCGGCATGGCCGATCTCGATGCCTCCAAGCTCAAGCCGGACGAGACCGATCAGATCGAGCGTCTGATCTGGCGCTTCCACGAGGGTCGCGGCCGCCTGCACCGCGATCTTCTGTGGACCGACGAGCTGGAGGACCGCCTGCTCGGGCGCGTTTTCGTGTCCGGCAAGCCGCTCACCGCGACGCTCGATCCGGCCTCGCGCGCGTGCTTCTC
This sequence comes from uncultured Alphaproteobacteria bacterium, assembly GCA_963728165.1. Taxonomy (GTDB): domain Bacteria; phylum Pseudomonadota; class Alphaproteobacteria; order Rhizobiales; family Hyphomicrobiaceae; genus Hyphomicrobium_A. The sequence continues at coordinate 609,692 of CAVSIY010000007.1, forward strand.
CTACAACGTGACGCTCAACGCCAATGTCGTGTCGCGCGAGGCTGAGAGCTTGTGCGCCAGAGGCTTGTTGGAGCGGGAGTTCGTCGAGCGCTTCTATGTTTGCCCGCGCTGCGATTCAGACCGGGTTCACATGCGCAAGATCTGCCCCAAGTGCCATTCCTCGAACTTGGACGAGGAGCAGTACCTGGTGCACCATCGCTGCGGTTTCCAAGGTCCCAAGTCGCAGTTCCGCAATGGCCTGCACCTCGTTTGCCCCAAGTGCCACCGTGCGCTCGTTGACTTCGGCGTCGACTACGATCAGGCCGACACAATGATCGTCTGCCGCAATTGCGGTCTTACCGACGCGAAGTCCGTCCTCAGTATGCTCTGCCTCGACTGTGGTACGAACCATGCTGAACATGCCTGCAAGACGCGCGACGCCTTTTCTTATGAGCTCACCGATCAGGGCACGGGCTTTGCCGAGTACGGGCGCTCATTCCTCGGGCTGTTCCAGAAGCCTCTGCGCTTCGAGGAGCTCCCGCGCGAGCTCATACTGGCTCTGAACGAGGCCGCAAAGGCCTTCAACGATCTGAAGTCGCCCTTCACCCTCGTCAACATCTTCTACAAGAACGAGCGTCGCATCACGGCCGAGCAGGGGACGCGGGCGTTTGCCGATGCGCGCGATAAATTCATCGCCAATTTGCGTGCAGTGCTCGGCGGCTCCGGGCTCGTGGTCAAGGGGCCCTCCTCCTATGACTTCGCGCTTCTGGCGGGCAAGAGCCCGCACCAGGCGGAGAAGGATTTTGGGGGGCTGCGGGAGCGCGCGTCCATTGGCCTGAGCGTCGACCTCGGGGCGACACTGAAGGCCTTCGGGCCGGAGGATTTCTAAGGCTTGGGATGGTAGCGGGACCCGGACTTGAACCGGGGACCTACGGATTATGATTCCGCCGCTCTAACCAACTGAGCTATCCCGCCACGCGCCGCGCTTAATAAGGAGCGCGGCCGGAAACTGTCAAGGTCGGCGGCGACGGCCGTCCCGGTGCCGCCCGCTATTCCGCCGCAATGGCGCGGCGCGCAGGCTCGCCCCTCTTGGCAAAGCGCAGCATCGTGAAGAGCCCGAAGGGCCGCAGCGCCTTGCGCTCGACCAGCTCCAGGTCGTCGCACACGGTGACGCGCTCGACGTCGAACACCGAGCGCCAGCCGATCTTGTCGGCGAACGGCGCCATGCGCCGCTCCACCCAGCCGCGCACGCCTTCGCGCTGGCTGAAATGATTGACCAGCATCACCTCGCCGCCGGGCTTGGTGACGCGCGAGAGCTCGCGCATCACGGCCTCGGGCTCCGGCACCACCGTCATCACGTACATGGCGACGACGGTGTCGAAGGAGGCGTCGGGGAAGCGCAGGTCGGAGGCATCCATCTCGTGCAGGCCGGTCACGTGCGACAGCCCAGCGTCGGCGACGCGCTCGCGCGCCTTCTCCAGCATGTCCGGCGACAGGTCGATGCCGACGATCTCCAGGTCCCGTTCGTAGTCGGGCAGCGACAGCCCCGTGCCGACGCCGACCTCGAGCACGCGCCCCTCGCGCGCGTTGATCATCTCGACGGCGTGCCGGCGCCCCTCTCTGGCGATGAGCCCGAAGGTGTAGTCGTACACCGGCGCCCAGCGGCGATAGGCGTCGAGCACCGCGGTCTCGTCGATGCGGCCGATGCCGACGATGCGGCCCTGCGCGCGCTCGAGCAGAGCCGGCTGGCGCTGCAGTTCAGAATGCGACATTGTTTTCATTTGGGTACTCGCTCCTCTCCCGACGCGACCCCATGTTTCCCGTTGCCCCCGTTTGCCCGTTTGCTGGTTCCCATGTGGACTGAGCCGGATGTCGGAGCTGTTAGTTCAGCGTCGGCACTCTGCCGTGTCAGCGTGCGCGCGATGAAACCGCCGCCGAGCAGACGCGCCTCCTCGCTGCCATCAGCATAAAACACGCAAGCCTGTCCCACCGCCACTCCGTCCTCGCCGTCCGTCAGCACGACCCGCACCACGTCGCTGCCCTCGGCAAAGAGCGTAGCCGGCTGCGGGGGCTGCGAGGAGCGGATGCGCACGTAGACGGGCAGGCCGTCGGCGCAGGCATCGACAAGTGGCTCATCTCCCAGCCAATTGGTGTTCTTAAGGATAAGACTCTTGGTGCGCAAGCAGTCGCGCGGTCCCACCACGACCTCGTTCAACTCCGCATCGAGGCGGACGACATAGAGCGGCTCGGGGGCGGCGACCTTCAAGCCGCGCCGCTGGCCGATCGTATAGTTGACGATGCCGTCGTGGCGTCCGAGCCGGCGTCCGTCCACGTGGACGATGTCGCCGGGCTTCAGGGCGCCGGGCTTCAGGCGCTCGATGACGCTGGCGTAGCGGCCCGTCGGCACGAAGCAAATATCCTGGCTGTCGGCCTTTTCCGCCACCGGCAGCTCGAGCTCGTGCGCCAGCGCGCGCACTTGCGGCTTGCGCATTGCGCCGAGCGGGAACCACAGGTGACGCAGCTGCTCGGGCGTCGTGGCGAACAGGAAGTAGCTCTGGTCGCGCTCGGCGTCGGCGGCGCGCGCAAGCTCGGGGCCGCGCGCGCCCTCGCGGCGCTGGATGTAGTGGCCGGTGGCCAGCACGTCGGCACCCAGATCCTTGGCCGTCTCCAGGAGGTCGCGGAACTTGATCTGCTGGTTGCAGGTGACGCAGGGGATGGGCGTCTCGCCGGCCACGTAGCTCGCCGCGAAGCTCGCCATCACGGCGTTGGCGAAACGGCTCTCGTAGTCGAGCACGTAGTGGGGAATGGCGAGCGCGTCGGCCACGCGGCGCGCGTCATGGATGTCCTGGCCGGCGCAACAGCTGCCCTTCTTTCCCGTCGCCGTGCCGTGGTCGTAGAGCTGCAGGGTGATGCCGATCACCTCGTGCCCGGCCCGCTTCATGAGGGCGGCGACGACCGAGGAGTCGACGCCCCCCGACATGGCCACAACCACGCGCCTGCGGGCTTCCGCGGTCCGGAGCGGCCGCGGGTCGTGGGAGGCATCAGGGAGCTGCTCGCTAACCAAGTGGCAGTGCACCATTACGCTCGGAATTTAGTCTCAAAAGCGCCCCCCTCCGGCCCACGATGGACCAGGGACAGCCGCCACCCGCCGGCCCCGTCACGCCGGATGCCGGCAAACTTAGGGCCTCGGTGCCCCGGGACGCAAGCCGCACCGCCATGGGGCCGCACCCGGGATCGCGGGCACCAGCGGGGCCGGGCGTCGGCGCCACTTTCTTACGTAAACGTTAACGGCGCCTATGAGCAGCGCCGGGGTTTGGTTTATGTTATGTTTACTCAATAGCTTAGGCCGGTCTTAATCGTGTTGCTTTATCCAGGATGGCTGGTCAGCGAGTGTGTACCGAGTATCATGACCGAACAACAGATGCGGGCGCGGGTGCGCTACGTCATCGGCCCCGATGGGAGCCCGCTGACGGTAGCTGATCTTCCCCCGAAAGATACCAAGCGCTGGGTCATCCGCCGCAAGGCGGAGGTGGTTGCTGCTGTGCGCGGCGGTCTGCTCTCGATCGAGGAGGCGTGCGAGCGCTACAAGCTGACCGTCGACGAGTTCCTGTCGTGGCAGCGCTCGATCGACAAGCACGGGCTTCCCGGCCTGCGCGCCACGCGCATTCAAGAGTACCGGGACTGACGCCGGCCCCGCGGCTCGCAAGCGTCAGGGCTCGGCGCCCTTTGCCTTTTCCAACACCGTTCAACGACCGTCAGGTCGTGTGACCCTTTCGTGTGCGCGAGCGCCAGGTCTCGGGGTTTTCCGGCGGCGTCGGCAGGTGCGGCGACCATTGGCCCTTGCCCTCGGTGCAGCCGATGCCGCCGGCGGCCCAGCGGCGCACGTCCTTCTTCATGGACCGCGCCAGAGGATCGGGAAGCTTTAAGATCTCGATGTCGACGCTGGCCGTCTCGCCTTTGGGAGCGATGGCGACGCGAAAGGCGCGCAAGCCACGCGGGTTTTCAGATTGGCGATCGCGCTCGTGAATGACGATCTCGGCCGTGCCGCCTTGGGCGGCCGGCTGCGCCTCGGCGTGATAGATGTAGTTCGCCTTGAGCGGCCCCGCCGCGCCAAACCAGCAGGCCATGGCGCCGCGTGCGACGCGTTCGTAGACCTCCGTCGGCGAGCCCACCACCTCGTCCTGGTGCAGCGACAAGGCTTCGGCGATCTCCGGTAGCGTCGGCAACACGGGCGGCGTGGCACCCGAGCATCCGCCCAGCAGTAGACTTGCGGCTGCGCCGAGGCTTGCGCTGATGAGGGCTTGTCGCGCCATTCCCGCCATCGATGTTGCAGGGCCGGCCTACGTCCCGGCAGGCGAAGGCCTGAGCCCGTCCCCGACTGGTTGGCATGGGCGCAAGACCAATACAAGGCGGGCCGGGACGATAGGTCCCGGCCCGTCTCGCGCGTGCGGCTGGAGGGAGAGGCTCGCAGCAGGTCCTTTAGCGCAGCGCGGCGCTCGAGGCGCGGTCGGCGCGGCGGCGGTTGCGCAACTCGGTGCGCGTCGACGGCGCGTCGGCGCGGGCCGCCTGCTCCAGTGCCTCGTCGCGCTCGCGCTGGGCTGCCTCGAGCTTGACCTTGAGGCCGTCGGCGGAGGCGCGCAGGTTGTCGCGGCGCTGGCTCGCGGATTTGGCGAACGTCGAATAGGCGAAGTGGGCCGCATCCTTGATGCCGGTGCGGTCCTCCTCGGCCTTGATCTGGCGGTCGAGGTCGGCGGCCATGCCCTCGAATTCCCGGATCATATGCTCGATGTCGGCGACCTTGCGCGCCTTCTCGTCCGCCTCGAAGCGCTTCAGCCTGAGTGCCAATTCGCGTGCTTTCATGGTTCGATACCCCGAACTAAATTCGCAACCTTAACGCCACAGCACCCAAGAAGTGTGCCAACGCGCCAAGAGGATGCCCGCTTGCGCGCCCTGCCGCGTGCTCCGCAATGAGGTCCGGCAGGGGGTGCCGTGCGGCGCCCAGCGGGCCGGACCGATCTTCGCACCAAATCTGACATGCGGCCATTAAGTTGCGGTAAAGCAACGCGAAGCTCATTCTGTCGAGATTAAGGCTAATGCGGGCCAAAAAATGGCGTTCGCCCCCTAGGGGACTGCGGCGAATTCTGTTACCTGTTAATTCGTAGCGCTTTGGACTTGACCGGCGCATCTCCCGACTCGGGTTTCCCGGGCGCGGGCGGGCGCCGTCCCCCAAGTCTGCGGGTCAAAGTCACTCAAATTTCGTGTCGTGTTGGCGCGGTCTTAAGGCCGTGAGCGCCGCCTCTTTGGGTGAGCGTAAGGGCACCCGCGTGCGCCTTAGTCGTGCGCCTCAGTGCCGTTTGAGCCGTTTGCGTGCCGAGTTGGGCCACTGGCAGCCGGGTTGTGTTCCGATTTGCCACATCTGGGAGGCCCAAAGTTGCCTTGTCGAATTGCTTAGAGAGTTGGGTCGAAGCGAAAGACTTAATTAGGGTTTGTTAACCTTCGGCCGGTAGTTTCCTAACGATCACTTAGGATGAAGAGACACGGGCAATCTCTTCACCATCGGGCAGCGGCGCGGCACGCGAGGCAAGAGGAACGATCATGAGAGTGCTTTTGATCGAGGATGACAGCGCGACGGCGCAAAGCATCGAGCTGATGCTGCAGTCCGAAGGCTTCAACGTCTATACGACGGACCTCGGCGAGGAGGGCGTCGACCTCGGTAAGCTTTACGATTACGATATCATTCTACTGGATCTGAATTTGCCCGACATGTCGGGCTACGAGGTTTTGAAAACCTTGCGGGTGGCCAAAGTCGGAACCCCGATCCTCATTCTCTCCGGTCTCGCCGGCATCGAGGACAAGGTCAGAGGGCTCGGCTTCGGCGCCGACGACTACATGACCAAGCCCTTCCACAAAGACGAGCTCGTCGCCCGCATCCACGCCATCGTGCGCCGCTCCAAAGGCCACGCCCAGTCGGTCATCGAGACCGGCGATCTGCGCGTCAACCTCGACACCAAGACCGTCGACGTCAACGGCCAGCGCGTGCACCTGACCGGCAAGGAGTACCAGATGCTGGAGCTCCTTTCGCTGCGCAAAGGCACCACGCTGACCAAGGAGATGTTCCTCAACCATCTCTATGGCGGCATGGACGAGCCGGAATTGAAGATCATCGACGTTTTCATCTGCAAATTGCGCAAGAAGCTACAGGCTGCCACCGGCGGCCAGCACTACATCGAGACCGTGTGGGGCCGCGGCTATGTGCTGCGCGACCCGGCCGACAACTCAATCGTCGCGGCTTGAGACACGTATCGGATGTAGCGTAGCTGTGTCTCGGGGGCCTTCGGGCTCCCGATTGCTTTAGGGGACCAGATCCTCAGTCCACGTACTCGATGTCGTCGCGGTAGCGGGCGTAAGCGTCCGCATATTCCATCACCCGCGCCACCTCCGCGATGAAGGCCTCGTCGTAGCCGGCGCGGCGCAACAGGTGGAAGCCCATCTCCATGCCCGAGGCGATGCCGCCCGCCGTCACGATGCGTCCCGCATCGACGACGCGGGCGCGGCTGACACGGCACTTCGGCGCCAGCTCGCCCAAACGGTCGATCGGCACCTTGCCGAATTGCGAGGCCTCGAGCCGGTCGGGCTCCTTGCGGTTGGTCGCCGCCTTGCCGTCGAGCAGGCCCATCTTGGCGTAGATCCACGAGCCCGTGCACACGCTGGTGATGAGCGTCTTTTCGGGAAGCGCGCGCACGTACTCGTAGAGCCGCTCGTTGTGCATCTCCTGGCGCGTGCCGAAGCCGCCGGGGATGAGGAAGGCGTCCATCGCCGGGCGGTCGGCGAAAGAGTAGTTGGGTAGCACCGTGAAGCCTGCCTGCGCCTGCACCGGGCGCAGGGCGTCGGCGATCAGGAAGGCGTCGAGCTCGGCGTCGAAGCGGCGCGCCACCGAGAAGACGCCGTAGGGCGCCGCGAAATCGACGATCTCGGCGTCTTTGAACACGTAGATGCCGAGACGGAAGCCGGCCTTTCTGGGGTAGCTGCGGTGGACAGGGGTAGTCATCGGGGTTCTCCCTGACTGGTGGTGTCTGCGTTTGCCTTTGACTTGCGTAGCGCGGTGTTTTCGTGCTCGAGCGCCTCGATGCGGCGCTTGAGGGCATCGACCGCCGCCGCCACGTCGTCGGCGAACAGCATCTGCGGGATGTGCTGCGGGCAATTGATGTCCCAGGCCTCGACATCGAAGACGATGGCCTGCTCGGGGCGGGCGCGGTAGCCGTCCGGGGCGAGGCGCGCCGTCAGCGCAGGGTCGTCGGCAACAACGCGTGCTCTGCCCCAGATCTTCACGCGCTTGCGGTTGGCGTAGTCCATCAGAAAAATGAAGGCGCGCGGATTTTCAGCCAAATTTCCCGTCGTGATGTATTGCCGGTTGCCGGTGAAATCGGCGAACGCCAGCGTCCTCTGGTCGAGGATGCGGAGAAAGCCCTCAGGCCCGCCGCGGTGCTGGACGTAGGGCTGCCCCTCCCTGCTGGCGGTGGCGAAATAGAACGATCTCACGTGGGCGATGAAGGCTGCGAGCTCCGGCGTCACGGTCGTGGCCCAGCCCTCTTCGGCCTCCATGCGCGCGTAGGCTCTGCGCGAGCCGCGGCGCTCCTGCTCGGCTTTGACCGCCGGCGTGAAGGCAATGTCCGAGGGCGACTTCATGGTGGCATCTCTATGATTGGGCCGGAAGGTTGGCCTGCACCCCAATGTGGCGATTTCCCATTGGCAGCACTATTGAGTATAATCGGCATTCATTATTCTAAGTTTTGGAATGATAGATGGATCGCCTGAAGGCTATGACGGTGTTCGTCGCGGTGGTCGAAGCCAAAGGCTTCGCCGCTGCCGCCCGGCGCCTGCGGATGCCGATCACGACCGTCAGCAGGCGGGTTGCGGAGCTCGAGCAGCATCTCAACGCCCGCCTTCTCGTGCGCACGACCCGCCAAGTCTCGCTCACCGACAGCGGCCGCGAGTTCTACGATGTGAGCCGCCGGCTCATCGAGGAGCTTGGCGAGGCGGAGCGGGCCGCGCGCGGCGAGTTCGCCGAGCCCAAGGGTGAGCTCGCGATCACGGCGCCGATCGTGTTCGGACGCCTTCACGTCATACCGTTGGTGTCGGAGTTCCTTCGCGCCTTTCCCGAGGTCAATGTTCGGCTGTTGCTCGGCGACCGCAACATCGACCTCATCGAGGAGCACATCGACGCCGCAGTGCGCGTCGGCGAGCTGCCGCACTCGTCGCTCGTTGCCACACGCCTCGGTGCCGTGCGCCAAGTCGTATGTGCGAGCCCCGCCTACCTGTCGAAATTCGGCGTGCCGCAGCACCCCAAAGAGCTGGCTCGGCACGATTGCGTCACCTTCTCGGGGCTCGTTTCGGCACAGAGGTGGAGCTTCCGATCGGGCCGGAAGCTCGCGTCGTTCCCTGTGCGCTCGCGGCTCAGCGTGACGACAGCCGAAGCCGCCATCGATGCGGCGTTGGCGGGCACGGGGCTCACGGCCGTGTTCAGCTATCAGGTCGCCGCACACGTTAGGGCAAAGCGGCTCAAGATCGTCCTCGAGGCGTTCGAGCCCGACGAGGTCCCGGTGAGCCTCGTCCGCCCCGGGAGCCGGCTTGTTCCCGCGAAGCTCAAGGCGTTCGTCGACTTCGTCGCTCCGCGCCTGCGCGTGCAGCTCGCGCAAGCTGCCAAGATGTAGGCGCGCTCACCCGTGCAACAGCAACTTGCCCTCGATCTGCACGATGCAGACGTCGAGGTTGTGCAGCGTCTCGTCCACGAGATGCAGCTCGTGCTCGATCGAACTCCAGGTCGTGCAGCGGCTTGTCGCGGCGAAAAAGGCTCGCTGCCCGCGCCATGGACGCAAAGAAGCCGCGCCGGCGCGACCGTTGTCCGGCCGCCCGCTCCAGCCGGGTGCGCTCCTTGGCCGCCGCCCGCTGCAGCCGCAATAGTGCGCGCCGGTGCAAACCGACCTCCTTCTTGCGGTGGCGCAGCTCTTTGATCGCCGTTTTCGCTTCCTTGGGCGAGTTGACCTTGACCGTCACCTCGGTCCCCTCGATCGTGGTGAAGCGCATCGGTGTCAGTTGCATGCCTCGCCCGTCGCCCGTTGCTCCGCAAAAACAGCGTGCAGATTACACGAGGCTTGCGGCCCTCGTCAGCAGCCGTGCCGCTTCGATCGCCCTATCGTCGGCACTGCGCGCAGGTCCATCGCGGCCAAAGGGCCACAGGGAATCTTTCTGAGTGCGCCCAACGTGGATCGGTCGGCGTGTCTGCTAGAAATAGCGCCAATTGCCAATGACCCAGGCGAGATGGTGCCGATGCCAAGCCGCGCCCCGATGCTCACGGCCGCCATTGCGATGGCTTTGAAGGCGCGCCGCGTGCGCGCAGTCCGGCCGGCATTCGGCTTGGCGGCGATCGCGGCCGGTCTACTCGCCGTTGCTGCCGCTTCTGGCGCTGCGGCGGCCGCCGAGGCCGAGGCGGCGCAGCCCCCGCTCAAGATCAAGCTGCTGATCAGCTCGCGGACCGACACTTGCTACGACCGCGGCGACATCCCTGCCATCAAGAAGCTTGCAGGCCAGGAACGCGACAGGATCAACGCGCAGGGCGGGATCGGCCGGCGCCGGCTCGTGCTGGAGTACCTTGATGACGAGCGCGACAACGAGCGCGCCATCACCCAGGTGCGCGAGGCGGTTGCCGATCCCGAGACCCTGGCCTTGCTCGGGCTCGGCTACTCCGCACGTGCCAAGGCGGTGTTCGATGCCGCGGGCGGGGATATCAAGGCGAGCGGGGTTCCGTTCCTGTCGAACATCTCGATCACCTCCATCTTCGCCGCCTATCCCAACGTCTTCACCACGCGCGCGTCGCAGGATGACGAGCGCATTCCGGTCCTCATTCAGTTCGTGAAGCAGGTCGGTGCCAAGCGTCCGGCCTTCGTCGGCATCAGGGACAGCCTGTTCAGCAACACCCTCGCCGACGGGCTGAAGGGCGCCGCATCGAGCGAGACGCCGCTGGTGGCGGATCATCGGCTCGGCTTGACGGACCGGAAGGCCGATCCCGTCGAGGTTGCCGCTGTGGTGGCTGATCTGAAGCAGAAGGATCCCGACCTCGTATTCCTCACCGTTGGCAGCCGCCGCTCGGCGGAGGTCATGAAGGCGCTTATCGATGCCGGCGTCACGCCGCCGCTGTTCATCACCGGCCGTATCGAGGTCATTCCGCCGGAAGTCGTGGCCGCCTACCCGAGCGATCTTTATCAGATCGCTTGGGAGGATCTGCCCGACGTCGACAATGAGCGGCTGCGCCAGCTCGTCTCGCGCTCCGATCCGCAGCAATGGATCTTCGGAGGCCGCAAGAACCCCACGGCGCCGGGATGGGCGTCGGGCGAATGCAAGCCGCAGTCCGCAGACGCCGCCCCCGACGTCTACTCCCACGACAACGTGCGCGCGATCCGGGCCGGCGGACAGTTCGCCGACATGATCGGGCTCATTGCCGCGGCCGCGCGCTCGGCCGAACAGCCGGCAGATACCGCAAAGCTGCGCGCCCATGTCGTCGATCGCATCAAGACCGCCTACGCGGCCGGGCACGGCACCTACCAGGGCCGCTTCGAGAACTGGTCGTTCAGGGCATCGACGCGGGCCGCCGCGCGCACACCGTTCATCGTGCAGCTCCCTCACGGCAGCAGCTCGACGCAGCTCGCGCCCGTCCAGTTCGTGCGCCTGCGCGACAACTCCTTGCGTGCGGTCAACACGCTCTACCTCGACATCGACCTCATTCGCGCCTTCCGCGTCGACGACAACGAGAAGTCGTTTTACGCCGAGTTCTACCTCGCCATGCACGACGACGGCAAAGGCACCTCGATCAAGGACATCGATTTCGCCAATGCCTTTCTCGATCCCCGCACCAACGACCGCCAGCTCACCATCCGCGTCTTGAACGAGGGTGGGCAGAGCGCAGCCTATCCCAACGACATGAAGATCTATCGCGTGGCGGGCCGCTTCATGTTCGACCCGGAGTTCGCCAACTATCCCTTCGACACCCAGCGGTTCTCCATCGACGTCCGCCCCAAGCGCGACGACGCCCCCTTCATGGTGCAGCCGCCGCCGGCTTCCCTGCGCGACCAGGGTGTCCTCACCGATGGCTGGGAGCCCAAGGAGCAGTACGTCGGCTATGACGAGGATTTCGTGCCGACCACCGACGCCAAGAGTCACGAGAAGAGTATCGTGCCGTTCTACAAGGCGTCCTTCGTGTGGGTGATGGCGCGCCAGACGACCGACTACTTTCTGCGCGTCGTCGTGCCGCTCGCCTTCATTCTGATCGTCGCCTACCTGTCGGTGTTCATCCCACGGGTGCATTTCGAAGCGATCGTCACCATCCAGATCACGGCGCTCCTGTCCGCCGTCGCCCTCTATCTGGCGCTGCCCAAGATCGACGCGGACACCGCCACGCTGTCCGACCGTATCTTTCTGTTCATCTACATGGCGGTCAGCATCATGATCGCCATATCGATCATGCGGGCGAACCCTTTCATTGCGAACCGCACTTGGCTGCGGGGGCTGCTCGGCATGCTCCACATCATTGCGGTACCGGCGATGTGCGCCGCCATGGCGCTCTACATTCTCCAGTCGAGTCTTGCGGCCCAACAATGAGGCGCGCTCGGCTTCGCGATGCGGCCCCACGCATTGCCGCCATGCGCCGCAGCTGAGCCAGTTGCCGCAAAGCCTCTACAGGGGAAAAACGTACGCGGGCTCTACCGGCGAACCATCGCGGCGGCGGGACCGACGTTGAGCCGGAGCACCGCGCCCCCTACGTGTGCGTTGCGAATTCGTGACAGGAAGGAAGCACATGTCGACCAAGCCGTTCGCGACCGGGCGCTGCCTGTGCGGCGCCGTCAAGCTGACGATCACGGGCGAGCCGCTCGCCATGATGCAATGCCATTGCAAGGGCTGCCAGCGTGCGTCCGGCACCGGGCACATGTCGATCGTCCGCTTCAAGGTCGAGGACGTCGTCATCGAGGGCGAGACCGCGAGCTATGCCTCCACCGCCGACAGCGGCAACATCAATACGCGCCACTTCTGTCCCACCTGCGGCGCCCGCGTCTTCGGCCGCAACTCCGGCCGTCCCGGCACGATCAATATCGCCGTCGGCTGCCTCGACGACACCAGCTGGTTCAAGCCGGGCTCGGTGCTCTACACGAAGGAGCGGCCGCCGTGGGACATGACCGCGGCCGACGTCGACACCTACGAGGCCATGCCGCCGCCGCGCTAGGCGACCATCTGGCGCTTGGTGGTGCCCTGCTTGCGCCGCAGGAACTCCGCGACCTCGTCGAAGGGCATAGGCGTGCCGAAGTAGTTGCCTTGCGCGAGCGTGCAGCCCTTGGCCTTGAGGAAGTTGGCCTCGCGCTCGCTCTCCACGCCCTCCGCGATCGTCGCCAGGTTGAGGCTCTTGCCGAGCCCCAGGATCGCCGTGACGATCTTGCCGCTTTCCTTGCGGTCCTGCATCGACTTGATGAACGAGCGGTCGATCTTGATCATGTCGATGGGAAGCTCGGACAGATAGCACAGGCTCGAGTAGCCGGTGCCGAAGTCGTCGAGCGCCACGCGGATGCCGAGCGTCTTCAGCGCGGAGATGACGTGCTTGGCTGCCGGCAGGTCGGTGACGAGTGCCGTCTCGGTGAGCTCCACCTCGAGGCGGGGCGCCGGAAAGCCGGTCTCGTTGAGAACCGCGATGATCTTCTGCGCCAATGATGCGTCCTGGATCTGCTGGGGGGCGATGTTGACGGCGAGCGTCAGGTCATCGGGCATGGCGCGCGCCTTGAGGCAGGCGTTGCGCAGCAAGGACATGGTCAGCTTGTGGATGAGGCCGCTCGATTCCGCCAGCGGTATGAAGGCGTCGGGCTGCAACAGGCCGCGCGTTGGGTGGGGCCAGCGGCAGAGAATCTCGAAGCCCCGCGTCTTGCCACTGCGAAGATGAACGACCGCCTGGAAGTAGGGGACGAGCGCCCCCTCGGCAATCGCGGTGCTCAGCTCCGCCTCGAGCTGGGTGCGGGCCTCGGTGTCCACGTCGAGCGCGGCGTCGTACGCCATCGCTCCGCCGGGCGCATGCCGCTTTGCATGACGCAGTGCCAGGTCGGCCTTGCGGATGAGGTCCTCGTCGGTGGTGGCGTCGCGCGGGTAGATGGCGCTGCCCACGCTGGCGCCGATCTGCAGCCGCAGGCCGTCGAGGCGCATGGGCTGCAGAAGCGCATCGACGACCTGGTGTCCCATGCGGAGCACGATGTCGTCGTCGCCCTCGAAGGGAAGCACCGCCAGGAACTCGTCGCCGCCATAGCGGGCCTGGAGGCGGGCGGTGGGAAGCGCGGTGGCCAGCCTGTAGGCGACCTGCTTCAAGACGAGATCTCCGACCAGATGGCCGTGCTGGTCATTGATCGGCTTGAAGCGGTCGAGATCGATCATGAGCACGGCCAGCTTGGAATGGTCGCGCTTGGCCAGCTTGACCGCAGCCTTCAATTGGCTGAACAGCGCCCGTCTGTTGGCGAGCCCCGTCAGCGCGTCGTTCATGGCCAGGCTGCGAATGGTGCCCTCGGCGCGCACGAACGCCGACTGCGAGCGCGACAGGCTCACGTTGAGCCGGTACCAGAGCGCGTAGGCGCCGAGCCCGCACAAGACGATGATGAGCGGGAGCGCGATCTCGGTTCGGCGCTGGAGGCTCAAGAGCTGACTGCGGATGGCGCGCAGCGTGCCTTTGAAGAAGGTGGTCGTGCCCTCGGCCAGCGACTGCTTGTGGAACCTGTAGAGCCCGCTGTCGAGCAGGCGACGGGCCGCCTTGGGGTCGCCGTCGCTCATGGCCTTGAGCGCCGCCTTCTCCAAGGAGATCCGCCGATCGTTGGCGGCGCGCGTCTTGCTGTCCAATCCCTTGGCAAACGGCGAGGTGGCGAGCGCGGACGCGCGGCCAATAGCATCGTAGACGAGCGGCAGGTTGGCTTTGTAGCGGTCGAGCCAGCGCCGCTCGCCCGTTGCCGCCGCCATGTTGGCCGACATCGTCAGCCGCTCGTCCGCCAGCAGGATCTGGGAGGCGGCGCGGTCGGCAGTCAACAGCTCCAGCATCGCCGTCCGCTGCGCCCGCTCGAAGCTCGTGCGCTCGACGATGACGGCCCCAACCATGACGGCCGCGCCGATAAGCGCTATCAGCACCGTGCGCCGGGCCGTGGTGGCCGTATGCTTCATGATTGCGTTTGTGGGCATGCCCCGCATTGAGGGGCGGCAAGCCTTAAGAAAGCACGGCCACGGATCGTTGAGCCGAGCGTAGCGTTAATTTGGCGTATCTCGCTGCATCCATGCCGCTATGGCAGGGATAGGCCGGGGATCGGCTGCAACCAAAGTAAGAGGACGCCTTCAGGGCGCGGGCGCCGCCGCCGGTGCGCCGCTTGCATCGCTTGGCTCGGGGCCGCGCTCGCGGCACGCCGGAATGTCCTGGCCTTCGGCGCACAAGTCCTCGACGTAGCGCTCCCAATAGCCTTTGAACGCGTGCGGGCCGTTGGGGTGGGAGTGCGTGAAGGCGATCGCACCGATGTAGGTCACAAGGCCGACGACCCATACAATGAGGGCCGTGCTTACAACCCACCGCCGCTTCGTCCGCCGCACCCAGCCGGGCCGGATGAGGCCGGCGAGCAGATAGAGGGCACCGCCAGCAAGACAGATCAGGAAGACGAGGGCGGCGAGCCCTAGAATCATGGTCAGTTGATCGGAGCTCAGCATCGCTATCATGGAACCGGTCCCGGTCGCGGCACTCTGCCTCGTTCCTAACGGATGCGGGACGGCAAGGCCAGTTGCGCCGGAGCACGCGCCCGGCGAAAAGCGGCACATCGCTCAAGTGCGCGGCACGCGGACGGGACGGGACTTTGCCACCAGCGCGAGCAGCGCCTCGGCCGCGCGACTGCGATAGCGCTCGCGATGGCACAGCACATGGAACTCGCGGTCGGGAAGGCGAAAGGCTGCCCGGTGCAAAATCCCTGCTTCGATGCCCGCCGCTGCGACCGAGGCAGAGAGCGCGGTGGCGCCGAGGCCGGCCTCGACGGCAGCGCGCACGCCTTCGTTGGAGGGAATCTCCAGCTCGATGCGCAATGCGCTCAAGGCAATGCCATGCCGTGCGAGCGCCGCCTCGAACACCGATCGCGTTCCCGATCCCGGCTCGCGCAGCACCCAGGCGCCGGCCAGGAGATCGTCGGCGGAGAGGCGCTTGCGCCCCACCCAGGGATGCTCGCGGCCGACCACGACGATCAGCTGATCGCGCGCGACCGGCGTTGAGAGGAAGCGGTCGCTTGCCACCGTGCCTTCGACGAAGCCCAATTCCGCCATGCCGCTCTCGACGGCATCCGCGACTTGCGTCGTGTTGCCAATGGCGAGCTCAATCGCGATCTCCGGATAGGCGCGCCGAAAAGCGGCGAGGTGGCGGGGCAGCCAGTAGCCGGCGATGGTCTGGCTCGCCTGCAGCGAAAGGGTGCCGCGCTTGAGGATGCCAAATTCGCCCAGTGTTCGCTCGGCCGCGGCAGCCCGTGCCAGCACCGCTTTGGCCTCCGTCAGGAACACATGGCCGGCTTCGGTCAAAGCGATGCGCCGCCCCACGCGGTCAAACAGCTTGGTATCGTGCTCGGCCTCCAGAGCCGCGATGGCATGGCTCGCCGCCGATTGCGCCAGATTGAGCGCTTGCGCGCCCTGGGTGACGTGCTGGCGCTCGGCGACGGCGACGAAGATGCGAAGCTGCTCCAGCGTCATATAGGCCTCGGAGAATGATCTATAGAAGAGATCATATATAGCCAAAAAATCTATTGGAAGGATTGGTTGCCGACGGGCAGCTTCTGCCGGCGCGGACACGGGGGCTGGCCCCGAGCGAAACGGAGGCGACAATGGCAGCAATGTCTCGGTGTGCGGATAGCTCGGACGGGCTCGGCGCCGCCACGTTGCCGGAAATCGAGACGGGCCTCCCCGCGATCGTGCGCCAGTTCACGCCCAACTGGTTCACGGTGACCATGGGAACCGGCGTCCTGCCGCTGGCGCTCAACCAGCTCGCAGGCACGCTTCCCATCGTGAAAGAGATCGCGATCGGCCTGTGGCTCGCCAATATCGCGCTCTTTGCCGTGTTCAGCCTGCTCTATGCGGCGCGCTGGCTGTTTTTCTTCGACGGCGCGCGCCGCATCTTCGCGCATCCCGTCGCCTCGATGTTCTTCGGCGCGATTCCCATGGGGCTCGCCACCATCCTCAACGGCTTCATCGTGTTCGGCGTGGCGCTTTGGGGCGACCCGGCGCTGTCGATTGCGCACGCGCTGTGGTGGATCGACGTCGCGCTCGCCGTCGCCAGCGGTCTTCTCGTCCCCTTCCTGATGTTCACGCGCCAGCGGCACAGCATCGAGGGCATGACGGCGGTCTGGCTGTTGCCGATCGTGGCCGCCGAGGTTGCGGCGGCGAGCGGTGGTCTGCTCGTTCCCCACCTGCCGGCGTCCGAAGCCGCGAGCGAGCTGTTCTTGAGCTACGCGCTGTGGGCTTTCTCGGTGCCGCTCGCCATGAGCATCCTCGTCATCCTGGTTTTGCGGCTTGCGCTCTACAAGCTACCCGACCGCGACATGGCCGTGTCGGGATGGCTGGCGCTGGGGCCGATCGGCACTGGCGCGCTGGGTCTGGTGTCGCTCGGCGCGGCGGCGCCCGGCGCTCTCGGCGCGGGCCTGCCGCACGTGGGTGACGCCGCCTTTGGGCTCGGCATCGTCGGCGGCACGCTCCTGTGGGGCTATGGAGTCTGGTGGATCCTCTTGGCCGTATTGAAGACGGTGCGCTACGCCCGGCACGGCATGCCGTTCAATCTCGGCTGGTGGGGCTTCACCTTCCCGCTCGGTGTCTACGCGTTGGCGACGTTGGCGCTGGCGCACGCAACTCAAGTTGCCTTCTTCTGGGTCACCGGCGGCATCCTCGTTCTGTCGCTCGCCGCATTCTGGCTGCTGGTAGCGGCGCGAACGCTGCACGGCGCCTGGCACGGCTATCTCTTCGATGCGCCCTGCCTGCGGTCCGCGCCCGTCACGCCGCCTGATGCCGAGGCCGCGCCAAGTCTCGGCTAGGTCAGCACGCGCTTGCTCCCCCGCCTCGGGTCTGCGACATACCCCGGCTTGCGTCGACCTGGCTTCGATGCCAGGAAGCGCGGCCGGAAACGCGCTTGATCTTGCGCAACGAACGCCAGCCCTGCCTGTGCCATTGGTCGACGGCTCAAGAGCTCGCAGAGGATTTGCCATGAACCACAAGCATCGCGCCATCTTGGAGGCGATCTTCGCCCATCCCACCAGCGGAAACATCGACTTCAAGGAGGCGGTTCACGTGCTGGAGGCGCTGGGCGCCCAGGTCGACAACAAGAGCGGAAATCGCATCGGCGTCACGCTCAACGGCCACTCGGTGGCGCTGAGCCACGCGCACCATGACCTGCCCAAGGACGAGGTCATGCAGATCAAGAAGTTCCTCATTGCCTGCGGGATCGGCCCTGAGGCCGGCGGCGGAGACGCCTGATCCCCACAGCTCGCCCGAGCCTCTTTCATCATCCCGTCAAAGGCACATGCTCAGTTCAAGCAGTGCGACAGAAGAAACGGGGCTCGCGGGAGCGGGCGCAAGGAGATGAGGTCAGCCATGGCAGTTTACCGGGCAACCATGCTCAGCGGAGTGGACGACAATTCGCCTGGATCCTATACGTTCGAGGGAGCTGACGACCTCTTCGACGCAACCGCCGACAAGATCGTGCGCGCCTTCTTCGAGCACGTCGACAAGGACATCTTTCATCACCACGTCGACTACGAAGTGTACGCGGTTTCCAAGAGCAAGGATGGTGCCCTGGCGAGCGCCATGGGCGCCTTGGTAATGGCGAATGGCAGCGAGCTGCCGTTCCTGCTGCGCATCTCGCCGCAAGCGTAGCCGAAGCCGAAAGCACCCGTTCTACGGCCTCGTGAGGCGCGCAGGGTTAGGCGCCATAGAAGGACTGACAGCCATGCAGGTCGGATTCATCGGTTTGGGTCAGATGGGATCGGGGATCGCCGCAAACCTCCTGCAGGCGGGGAACGCGGTCACCGTCTACAACCGCACGCGCGCCAAAGCGGAGCCGCTCGCGGCCAGCGGCGCAAAAATCGCCGAGAGTGTTGCCGATGCCTGCAAGGGCGATGTCGTCTTCACGATGCTGGCCAACGACGACGCCGTCGAAGGCGTGGTCTGGGGCGAAGGCGGCGTGCTGGCGAGCCTCGCGAAAGGCGGCATCCACGTTTCGTCGAGCACGATCAGCGTCGCCCTGTCGAAGCGCCTGGCCGCGGCGCACCGCGAGGCCGGACAGCATTTCGTTGCGGCGCCCGTGTTCGGACGCCCGGACGCTGCCGCTGCCGGTAAGCTCTACATCGTCGCGGCCGCAGCGCCGGAGGCCCTGCAAAGGGTCGCGCCGCTGCTCGAGGCCATCGGACAAAAGACGTTCACCATTGCGGAGACGCCCGAGACGGCCAACCTCGTCAAGCTCAGCGGCAACTTTCTGATCGCAGCGGTGATCGAATCCCTGGGCGAGGCGATGGCGCTGGTCGGCAAAGCCGGCGTCGACAAGCATCAGTACATCGACATCCTCACATCGACGCTGTTCGGCGCCCCGGTCTACAAGACCTACGGCGGGCTCCTCGCCGATGCCAAGTTCGAGCCGGCCGGCTTTGCAGCCCCGCTCGGGCTGAAGGACGTGCGCTTGACGCTCGCCGCCGCCGAGGATCTGCGCGTGCCGCTGCCGCTCGCAAGCCTGCTGCGCGACCGTTTCCTCACGCTGCTCGCGCATGGCGGCGACAAGCTCGACTGGTCGGCGATCGGCGCGCTTGCAGCGAAGGACGCCGGCACGGAGTGACGCGCTAAGATGTGCTGCTGCCGTCGCGCAGCAGCCGCTCCACGCACTCCGCGACGCCCTCCTGCCAGGCGGGCAGGCGCACGCCGAACGTGCGCTCGAGCTTGCCGCAGTCGAGCTGCGAGTTCATCGGGCGCTGGGCCGGCGTCGGATAGTCGGCGCTCTTGATGGGCGTCACTTCGGCGGTCGGCCCGCCGAGCGCGGCCGAGCGACGGAAGACTTCTTCCGCGAGACCGCGCCAGGTCGTGGTGCCGGTGCCCGCCGCGTGATAGACGCCCCAGGGACCGTCCTGGGGCCCCTCCTGCGAGCCCTTGTCATCCTTGCGCGCCGACAACTGCCGCGCGAGCTCCAGGATCGCCGCCACCAGATGCGGCGCATAGGTGGGGCTGCCGCGCTGGTCGTCGACGACGCGCACTTTGCTCCGCTCGGCCGCCTGCGCCAGCATGGTCTTGACGAAGTTGCGCCCCGTCGGACTGAAGAGCCACGAGGTGCGCAGGATCACGTGGCGCGGGTTGGCGGCTTTGATGGCGGCTTCGCCCTCGAGTTTGGAGCGCCCGAACACCGTCACCGGCGCCGGCGCATCGTCCTCGACATATGGCGCGCTCTTTAGTCCGTCGTACACGTAGTCGGTCGAGATGTGGATGATCGGGACCCCGCGCCGCGCCGCTGCCTCGGCGAGCATGCGCGCCCCGTCGCGGTTCAAGGCGAAGGCGCGCTCTTGGTCCGTCTCCGCCTTGTCGACCGCCGTATAGGCCGCCGAGTTGATGACGATCGAGGGCTCGATCTGGGACAGCGCCCGCTCGATCGAGCGCGCTGAGCAGATGTCGAGTGCGGCGCGGCCCACCGCGCACGCCTTGACGTCGGGGCAGGCGGGCGCCGCCTCGACGAGCCCGCGCGCGATCTGTCCTTGCCAGCCGGCGATCAAGAGACGCATGCGCTCATCCGTCCTTCAAAGGGGCGGCAAAAACATGGCTCGCCGCGGCCTGCCGCCCTTATGCGTTAACGTGCGCACCGAAAACACCGCCGGGGCGCCGCTCAACTGAGCTCGTCGTCGCGCTGGTTCAGAAAGATCAGCACGAGGCCGATGCAGGCGACGAAACGGAACGCGGCCTCCTCGCCGTTCCAGGTCTTCGACTGCCACATCTGGAACCACTCGCCAGCAACCGTCAGGAAGCCGAAAAACCACAGGCTGAGTCCGAGCACGAGGCCGGCCATGGCGACGCCCTTCGCCGCATTGAAGCGGGCAGCGCTTTCGGCCCGCGCCTGCCACAGGCGCGCTGCACCGGCAACGCACAAGAGGCCGGTCAGAATCTCGAGGCCGATGATGAGGGCATAAGCGGCATGATTGAGCACGTCGCTCGTTATGGCGCGCCACGTGAGCGTGGTGCTGGGGAAGAGCGTGTCCATTGCCATCACGTGCTCGATGAAGGCGTAGTTGGTGCCGTAGTCGATGACGTTGTCGACGGCGACCAGCAGCGAGAAGAGGCCGACGAGCAGCACCAGCAGGGTTTTCGACATCCGCGCGATCATCTGCCGCCCCCGTATAAGCGCGCTGTTTAAGGGAAGATTCGCTCAAACGCGAGTATGCCGGTCTGGCCGTCCCCCGCCAACTCCGCTAAGGAGGAAAGGGCGAGGGCAAGCAAGGAGCGCACGGGATATCCTATGGCACAAACCTCCAAGGCCGCGACCGCCGCCCAGCAGAAACCGAGCCTCAAAGCCGCGATCATTCCGGTCACGCCGTTTCAGCAGAACTGCACCCTGATCTGGGACCCTGCGACGATGACGGGCGCCGTGGTCGATCCCGGCGGCGATCTGGAGCATATAGAGCGCGCCATCGCCGAGGTCGGCATGAAGCCGGAGAAGATCATACTGACCCACGGCCATATCGATCATGCCGGCGGCGCGGCGGAACTGAAGGAGCGGCTCGGCGGAGTGCCGATCGAAGGCCCGCACGAGGCCGAGCGTCCGCTGCTCGACAAGCTCGCCGAGCAGGGCCAGGCCTACGGCATGCTGTCGGCGGGCCCGGTGACACCCGACCGCTGGCTCGCCGAGGGCGACAAAGTCACGGTCGCGGGCCACACCTTCGAGGTGCTGCACTGCCCCGGTCACTCGCCGGGCTCGGTGGTCCTCGTCAACCGGCCGCAGCGGTTTGCCCTCGTCGGCGACGTGCTGTTCCAGGGCTCGATCGGGCGCACCGATCTGCCCTACGGCGACCACGAGGCGCTGCTCACGGCGATCCGCACCAAGCTGCTGCCGCTCGGCGACGAGTTCGCCTTCATTTGCGGGCACGGGCCGATGAGCACCATCGGGCACGAGCGCCAGACCAATCCGTTCCTGGTGGCCGACGCCGGCTCCTTCCACGCCTGAGCCCTCAAGACGCGACTTGGCGCGCCACTAATCGAATCCCTCGCTGTGACTTGCGTGGGTCCCGCTCTTCAGCGGGATGACGGTTGCAAGGAGGCAATCGGCGCGCCCAAGCAAATACGTCATCCCGCCGGAGGGCGGGACCCACGCCAGCTTCAACAAGCGCTCTTGCTGAAAGTGATCTGCTTACCGTGCAGCGGGCAGCCTAGAACGGCAGCTCGCGCGACCAGGTGAGGCAGCCCAGCACGCCGCACTCCGCATCGAGAGTGCCCGCGCCGATCATCGAGCCGTTGTCGATGACGGCGTCCCAGATGTCGACGGTCTCGACACGCAAGGTCTCGCTGCAGCTCGTGCGGCAGTAGACCCAGGTGCCGTGCGGCAGCCGGATCTGATAGCCGACCGGCGTCTTGCGGTAGGGCGCCGTCACCGAGCCGTTGCCGAAGTGGCTGTGCGCCGTGACTTTGCCGACGATCGGCCCGTGGCCGTAGCGGGTGCCGGCGCCGGCTGCCACGACTGTGGCGCACAGGGCTGCGGCAGCGATGAGACCGGCGGCAGCGAGACGGGGAAGGCTCATGAGGTTCTCCGGCCAAAATGCGCCGGCCTCGTCAGGCGAGGGCCCGGGCGCTGATGCTCCAACGCGCAAGCTACGCACGCACGCAAAATAACATGTCATTCTTGAGTTCGCGCGCAGTCGGGGCGCGCAGCTCATGCCTCACCTGTGGCGCGTCGGCATCAGCCGATGCGCGCAAAGGTGATGCTCACCCCTTTCAGTGCCGAGCCTTCGGTCGACAGCGACACCGACTGGCTCGACCCGCCGATGGAGACCGACAGGAAGCCCTTGAGCGCGCCGCCCGAGATCGCCAGCCGCAGCTTGGAGTCGGTGGCGCTGCCACTGATGGTGCCAGTCTGATTGTAATTGCGCTCCTCCCAGGTGCCGGTGACCCTGCCGCCCGAGTACTTGAGGACCGAGCGCAGCTCGACCTTGGTGGAAGGGTTGGCGCAGATGATGTTGAGGCGCAATTCCGTGCCGCCGGAGCCCGAGTAGTAGCCCTTGCAGGACAGCCGCTCGCTCTTGCCGCCCTCCAGCCGCGCGGTGCCCTTGCCGCTCCATGTCCCGACCAGCGCCGAGAAGGGGCTGCCGGCAACCGCCGGAACCCCGAGCAGCAGGACCGCCGAGGTACTCGCCGCCATCACGGCCGCCATCCCCCTGAAAAAGCTCACCTCACACCTCCCAAGCCCGCAGAAACCGAACAGAATCAGAACCTCTACTATCGCGCCCGACGCCGCATTTGACCAGCAACACGGGCCACACCGGCCAAGAATTCGGTCGATTGCGCACGTAAAGCCATCCCGTCCGCCGCATCCGAACTGTCCCAAAATCGCACAAGCCTAGTTAAATAAGTATCTCTGGCTTGGGTGCCAACCCGGGGGCCTGCGCGGGGTCGGGCGACCTAGCGCGGGCCGGTGGGCATGCGCCCGGACGCGAACTGCCGGCGGCAAGCCTATCGGGCCGCGCTTCGGCGCCGGACGGCGGCCCGGCCCATCTTCTTGCGCCGAAGCGGGCTGCGGCTATAGTGCGCCGCCTTTGCGCGCCCGTGTCGTGGGCACCTGCGTGCCGGGGAGGGGTGGCCGAGTGGCTGAAGGCGCACGCTTGGAAAGCGTGTGGGCGGGAAACCGTCTCGTGGGTTCGAATCCCACCCCCTCCGCCAGCGCCAGTCCCCGTTCCTGGACATTCCGACCCCTGCCGCTACGCTACTCAGGTGCGGGCCGATGGCGGTGGTTGCGACTGGATTCTCGCGTCGGCGCCGCAAGGGGACCGCCATGAACGTCGATCCGCTCGCTCACCTGCGGCCGCCAGGGCCGCCCGCGCCGCTGTGGCTCTACGTGTTTGCTGGCGTGGCGGTGCTCGTCGCCGTCCTCATGGCCATCTACTCATGACGTCAGGATGCTGACGCGGCCCCGCATCGGGCACACGCCGGCAACCAGGGAACGCCCGACCCCGGATTGGCTGCCGGCATCGGGCGCAGGTCTTGGTCGGGTCGAGTTGTCTATTGCGGTCGGCGCAAGGCTCGCGCGCATCGCGCCGGCGTGCTAGGAGCGCGCCCCATGAGCAGCCCAGCCCCTAAGACCAAAGTCAGGCCAGAGCCCAAAGCCGGACCGGCACGCTGCCCCACGCCGCCCCGAAGGTCGGCTTCGTCTCGCTCGGCTGCCCCAAGGCGCTCGTCGATTCAGGAGCGCATCCTCACCAAGCTGCGCGCAGAGGGCTATCAGCGTCGCGCCCGATTATGCGGGCGCCGACGTGGTCGTGGTCAATACCTGCGGCTTCCTCGATTCAGCCAAAGCCGAAAGCCTCGAGGCGATCGGCGAGGCGATGGCCGAGAACGGCCGCGTCATCGTCACCGGCTGCATGGGGGTGGAGGAGGCGCGCATTCGCGCCGCGCATCCCGGCGTGCTCGCCGTCACCGGCCCGCATCAGTACGAGGCTGTCGTCGCCGCCGTGCACGACGCGGTGCCGCCGCTGCACGACCCCTACGTCGATCTCGTGCCGCCCGAGGGTCTGCGGCTTACCCCGCGCCACTACGCCTATGTGAAGATCTCGGAAGGCTGCAACAACCGCTGCACGTTCTGCATCATCCCGAGCTTACGCGGCGATCTCGCAAGCCGGCCCGCCTCAAGCGTGATGGCGGAGGCCGAGCGCCTGGTCAAAGCCGGCGTCAAAGAGCTGCTGATCATCAGCCAGGACACGAGCGCTTACGGCCTCGACCTCAAGTATGCGGAGAGCCAGTGGAAAGGCCGCGCGCTGCCGGCGCGTTTCCAGGATCTGTGCGGCGCACTTGGTGAGCTCGGCGTCTGGGTGCGCCTCCACTACGTCTACCCCTACCCGCACGTCGATTCAGTCATCCCGCTGATGGCCGAGGGCAAGATCCTCCCCTACCTCGACGTGCCCTTCCAGCACGCCTCGCCCACCGTGTTGAAGGCCATGCGCCGACCGGCGGCCGCAGAGAAAACATTGGAGCGCATCGCCGGCTGGCGCAGCGTTTGCCCCGACTTGGCGATCCGCTCCACCTTCATCGTCGGCTTCCCCGGCGAGACGGAGGACGGACTTCGAATTGCTGCTCGACTTCCTGCGCGCCGCCAAGCTGGCGCGGACGGGCTGCTTCCGCTACGAGCCGGTGGCGGGCGCCAAGGCCAACGCGTTGCCGGGCGCGGTGCCAGATGAAGTCAAAGAAGAGCGCTGGCACCGCTTCATGCAGGTGGCGAAAGAGGTGAGCGCCGCGCGACTTGCGGAAATGGTCGGGCGCGACATCGACGTCATCGTCGACGAGGTCGATGAGGAAGGTGCGCTGTGCCGCTCCAAGTGGGACGCACCCGAGATCGACGGCAGCGTCTTCCTGAACGGCGACACCGCGCTCAAAGCCGGCGACATCGTCACCGCCCGCGTCACCCACGCCGACGAGTATGATTTGTGGGCGGAGCGGGGATAGCGCGCCACGAGCGCGACAGTCCGCGCTACACCCCGATATCCTCGTTCCACAGCTGCGGGGTGCGCTGCGATAAAGTCGGCCATGAGCTGCACGCACTCGGGGCTGTCGACGACGACGAGCTCCACACCGCGCTGACGCAGGTAGTCCTCCGGCCCGCGAAACGTATGGTTCTCGCCGATGACGATCTTCGGGATCTTGTAGAGCAGTGCCGTGCCTGAGCACATGTCGCAGGGCGACAACGTCGAGTAGAGCGTCGCGCGCTGCGTAGTCGGCGGCCGTGCAGACGGCCCGCATTCTCGATCGCGTCCATCTCCGCGTGCAGGATGGCACTGCGCTTCTGCACGCGGCGGTTATGCCCGCGCCCGACAATCTCGCCGTCGATGACGAGCACCGAGCCGATGGGAATGCCGCCTTCGGCGAGGCCTTGGCGCGCCTCCTCGATGGCGGCGGCGAGAAACGGGTCCATGTGTCCTCCGCGCTTGGTCTCCGCGATTGCATTGGTGTCAGTCTTAGAACGCCGGATTTGACCGGGTCGTTAAGATGATAGGACGTGTCAACCTCGAGCGCCGACTTGCGGAGGTGCGAACGCTTTGAGGGCGATGACGTCTTTCCGGGTCCGGCTCAAACGCCTCACGCCTGCCGCCGCACCACCACATTTCCCTCCTGAAATCAATGGCCTCATGCTTCCAAGTGATTCGCCGATCACCTACGGGGGAAGCCATGACCAAGCTCTTGCAGCACATCGAAGACATGCGCGCGCGCCTCAAGGAGGTCGCCGACAACGAGCAGGCGCTCGTCGAGGCACTGGGCGACGCGCTCGACCGCCTCGACCAGGCGCTCTTACGCGACGTGCGCCAGATCACGAGCGCGCACGAGACGCGGCGCGAGGAAATCCTCGGCGAGCTGCAGGGGCTCGCCTCCGGC
This sequence comes from uncultured Alphaproteobacteria bacterium, assembly GCA_963728165.1. Classification (GTDB taxonomy): domain Bacteria; phylum Pseudomonadota; class Alphaproteobacteria; order Rhizobiales; family Hyphomicrobiaceae; genus Hyphomicrobium_A. The sequence goes on from CAVSIY010000007.1 coordinate 635,339, forward strand.
ATCGGCATGTTCCGCGCCCCGCTCGCCGCGCCGCACGCACCAGAGAACCTGCCGAGCTACATGCCGTCGGGCGAGCGCCGGCAGGCGATCGCGCCGGGCGACTGGCGCCGCGCCACGAGCGCCATCGAGGACGAGCTCGAACTGGGTCCGCACCTCAATGGGCACGGGCCCTCGCATTGACGTTGGTGATGATCGAGCGGGTTAGAGCCGGATCGCCTCGCCGTTGATCACGACCACGCGCGCCTTCTCGAGGGCGGCGCGCAAGTTGTCGGCCGCCGCCTCGAGCTCGGGCAGCGTGTCGGCGCGCGCCAGCTGCAGGGTCAGCAGCATGGCGCCCTGCGATACGTGCACTTGCCGGGTCTCTTCGTCGATCGTGATACGCATGACGCTTCGCCTCTCGGCCGGCGCGAAGGGCCGGTCAGGCGAACGTCTATGGCCATTGGGCGAGCTCGCGCTGTTCCGGGCGAAACACGGCGCTCCTCGATGGCCTCCCCGCCCGGGCTCCCGCCCTCGTCGCGGCGAGCCTGCCAGCCGCAAGATCGGCCTGTCCCAGTTGACGTGCATCAAGGGAAACCCCCGTTCGCCCGGGCACGATGCCGTGTCATAAGGGTTCCAACCGGGAGCGCTTCAGCGCCAATCGATCGGAGGTCCATTCTATGGAGGCGGGTAGCGATTCCCTGAAACAGGGGGGCGGCGCGCGACCGCTCGGTTTTCCCGTGCGTCGGGTTCCCCTCGACGCGCCGTGGGATTGGCTCGCCCGCGGGTGGCGCGATCTGTGCGCGCTGCCGCTGGCGAGCCTCAGCTATGGCGCCGCCTTTGCCGTTGCGGCCTGGATCTTCCTGCTGGTGCTGAGCGGGCTCGGCGCCACCTCGCTGGTTCCGGTGCTGGGCGCCGGCTTCCTGCTGCTCGCCCCGCTGCTCGCAGCCGGGCTTTACGAGATGAGCCGGCGCCTCGAAAAGCGCGAGCCGGTGACACCGCGCGCGGTCTTTGACGCCTGCGCACCGGCGATTGGCAGGCTTGGCTTCTTCGGCGTGGCTCTGTTCTTTGCTTTCTTCATATGGGTCGAGCTGGCCTTCCTTCTTCTCTCGCTCTTCCTCGGCGAGGTCGCGGTGCCAGATCCCAGCCAATTCGTGCATACGGCGCTGTTTACCAATGCCGGGCTGGCTCTCCTTTTCATTGGCACGCTGACAGGGGGGCTGCTTGCGGCAATGGTGTTCTCCATCTCCAGCGTGGCTGTGCCGTTGCTGCTGGTGAAGGATGTCGATGCGGTCACCGCGATGGCGACCAGCGTGCGGGCTGTAAGCCTCAACACCGGCCCGATGCTTCTGTGGGCCGCGATCATCGCCAGCTACATGACGATAGGGCTGGCGACGCTCTTCATCGGCCTTATCGTCATCTTTCCCCTGCTCGGGCATGCCACCTGGCACGCGTTCCGGGACCTCGTGAACGTCGACGGCGTCTGACCGCTTCGGCAACGCGCCGGGGTGAAGCGTTCAGCGGCTGCGTGCAAGTTACAGGACGCAGCCGCTGGTCTTTCATCTATTGACGCACCAAGCCGTCAGCTCTGGGCATCCCAGAAGGTGCAGTGGTACGCGGCTCGATAGTCTGCTTCGTTCAGGATCGTGCTCGAGATGTCCTGCTGGAGGATGCTCGGCGCGGCCGCTGTCATCGCCGGCCAGGACGGGATTCCCGGGCCGTTTGGATTGCCGGTGTCCGCGAAGTGGGTCCACGCCCCCACCAACTGGTCGGACAGGCCAATTTCGGCCCCGTGCAGCTCACGCGGTTGGCCGGTGAGCTGGTCCAGATTCACTCCCAGCTGCCCGCCGTGCCACTTCGGGAACACGAACTGAATGTCGGCGGTATGGTAAGCAAGCGCCTGGAAGTAACCCGTTGGATCCGACACGTTCGGCATCTGCGGGAAGTAGTACGGTGTATTCTGGTAGGCGAAGTCATACCCGTACTGCGGGAAGCCCCCGTTCGTGTCGGCTCGTATCTTCATGAGCTCGATGACCTGGCACTTTCCGCTGTCGGTGCCGATCCTGTCCAGAGCCAACGTCGGATTGTTGTCGTAGGCAGCGAGCGGATACTCGGTCTTCACGGCAGTGCTGTTCGCGTCATAATCAGCCTGCGTCAGGGCCACCTGAGGTGGACCGGAGAAATACTCCCTGATGCTCAAGCCGAACAGCGCCTCGTCCTTCGTCCGGCCTCCCAAGATGGGCATGTGGGTGAAAGCGCCGGAAGCCCAGGCATCGTCCGAGCTGATGGGGATGACGTTACCATCCACAAAGGGACCCGTTATGTAGGGGCCATTCGCGTTGGGTGTTCCCTGCAGCTGCAGGATCCGTGCGGTCGACAGGCCGCGCAGGCACGCGGCATTCGAGCAGCCGGCGGCCGTAGCGAAGTCTTGACCGTGCTGCAAGGCAACCGCGCCCGTCTGGAAGAGATTGAATCTCGGTCCGCTTTGCTCGATTGCCCTTTGGAACAGGCCTGCGGCAAATGGCGAGATCATGTTCGCGCTCGTGTCTTGCGAGCCTGCAGATTGGCCACCGAGCGTCACGTTGCTGGGGTCGCCGCCGAAGGCCCGAATGTTGTTGCGCACCCAACGGAGCGCAGCCTGCTGATCGAGGATGCCATAGTTCCCCCAGGCAGGCCCCGTGTTCAATGCGGGATGCGAGAGGAAGCCAAACAGGCCCAGGCGATAGTTGATCGTGACCACCACCGTGGGCGTGCCGAGCGGGCCACCCGTCGCGAGCTTGCTCCCGTCATAGTCGTTGGTTTCACCGTCGACATTTCCGCCGCCGTGAATCCAGACGATGACCGGCTTTCCGCTGCTGTGATGATGCCAATAGCTGCTGCTGGTGGTCCCCGTCGTGAAGACGTTGAGATAGAGGCAGTCCTCAGAGGTGCTGGTTGGGCCCGCAAAGGCTCCAAGCTCCGTCACTTGCGAGCAAGTGTTCGCAAATTCCGTGGCATCGCGTGTGTCTCTCCAGCGGCTGGCCGTTTGCGGTGGGCGCCAGCGCAGATTTCCGACGGGGGGCGCTGCATAGGGAATGCCCAGGAACCTGTAGACGCCGTCCTCTTTGTATCCGCGAACCGAACCCTTGTCGGTGGCGACCACGGGTCCACCGTCATGCTGGCTATTGTGACCGAATGCAGGAGCGACAGCCACTCCGGTGGCCAGCACCACGCTAAGACAGAGCGCTCTCCGCAACGGGCTTGATCGCGCGCACGAACTCAAAAAATCACGGGATTGTTGTGTCATTATTGCTCTCCCTAGATCAATGTTCAAAGCAATACGTCACACGGCGATCAGAGCCGCATGCGCATCGTTCTTCGTGGAGAGCGATAACTTACGGGAGAGCCAAGAGGCCGACTTGGATTTGAGGGTACGAGTTTGCGGCGAGAGAGAACTCTCCCCCGCAAGTGATCAGATCCGCGGCACTGCTGGCTTGACCTTGGTCGACGTGCGCTCGTGCGCGCGACCAAACTCAATCATTGCGGATCGCACATGCGGATGTCCGCTCCTCGCCCGTTGCAGGCATGACGAGCGTCTTCAGCGATGGCGGCGCAGCTGCTGATCTCGGAGCCTGCGTCGCGTTGGCAACGTCGTCGACCCATCGGCGCCGTGAGCGGGCGTCGAATGGCGAGACGCTTAAGGCAAACAGCATCGATGCTCTGGTCGGGCGCTTCGGCATCATTTCCCGATTTTTTCGGGAAATCTTCCCGAACTCTAGTGGGAGTGATGCCCAAAAATCACTTCCGAAATCTTCCCTGCCGGCGATGTCGGCGGAACGCTTGACCACTGCATCAGCCAACCCCTGTAGTGACCGTATCGGGGGGAATAAGTACAAGAGTAAGCGTTCATGTCCCAGCGTATCGGGGTGGCGTGGAGGAGCGGCTGTGGCTCCGCGCGCAGAGCCGCAGGCCACTGCGCCGTCGTTCTTGCCGGCTGCCTTCTGTTCCCCGCCGCGGTTGGCGCACAGCAGACGAGCCAACAGGCGTCTCCGCCTGCCGGCGGCACGCCACCGCAAGCAACAACGCCAGCGCCCAAAGAGCCATCCTCGGCGGAGAGCCTGCCGGAGATCGAGGTCATACAGAAGGCGCCCAAGCCTGCGCCGAAGGTCGCCAATAAGAAACCCGCAGCGAAGAAGAAAGCTGCTGCCGCCGCACCGTTGGCAGCAGCACCGAGCCAACCCGCCGCCGCCACAACGGCACAAACTCTCGTCAAGATGTCGCCGGTCGGCGGTAGCGAGATCCCGATCGAGAAGGTCCCGGGCGGGGTCAGCACCGTGTCCTCCTCCGACATCGTGCGCGACGGTTCAGGCATCATCGAGAATACGCTGGAGAGCCGCATCCCCGGCGTCATCGTCACCGACCTGCAAGGCAACGAGTTCCAGACGAACATCCAGTATCGCGGCTTCGAATCCTCGCCGCTCAACGGCGTTCCGCAAGGGCTCGCGGTCTACCAGAACGGCGTGCGCATCAACGAAGCGTTCGGCGACATCGTCAACTGGGACTTCCTGCCCGCCAACGCTATCGACAATGTCACGGTCATGAGCGGCAACCCCGTGTTCGGGCTCAACGCGCTGGGCGGCGCCGTCGTCCTCGGCATGAAGGACGGCTTCGGTTACCAGGGCGCGGAGGTCGATGTGCGCGCCGGCTCGTTCGGGCGCGCACAGATCGCGGCGCAAGCCGGCGTCCGCAGCGGACCGGCGGCGGCCTACATTGCGCTCGAGGACATCTACGACGGCGGCTGGCGCGATTTTTCGCCATCGAAGATCAAGCGCATGTACGCCGATCTCGGTTTCAAGGGCGACGGCTCTGAGTTCCACGTCAACTTCACCGGCGCCGACAACTTCGTCGGCGCGGTGACCGCCGCCCCGGTCGAGCTCTTGGATCTCGGCTGGAACCGCACCTACACCTCGCCGCAGACGACGGACAACGAGCTGGAGATGGTGTCGGCCAACGGCACGGTCAAAGCGAGCGATAGCTTGAGCTTTTCCGGTGTGACCTACTATCGCCATTTCAAGCAGGACCACATCGACGCCAACATCTTGGATGCCGGGCCCTGCGTCGCAAACAACAGTGCGCTGTGCATTGATGGTGATCCGGCGGAAGGCGATGGTTCGGGCGTCAATAACGACGGCACCATTCGTGCCGACATCGCCGGCAAATCTCCGCTCGCCACGATCGACAACACCTCGCAGGATGCGGAAAGCTTCGGCGCAACGCTGCAGGCCGTCGATAAATCGAAGGTGCTCGGCCTTTCCAACCAGTTCCTGGTCGGCGCCAGCTACGACCACGGCCGGGTCAAGTACGCGGCATCGAGCGAGCTTGGCATGATCGGAGACTTCGTTCGTGGTCTCGGGATTGGGCATCCAGCTGACCGGTCCCGACGACTTGTCGCCGCGCAGCCTCATCACGACCAACGACTACTACGGCTTGTATCTCTCAGATACGCTCGATCTCACCGATCGCTTCGCCCTGACCTTCGGCGGCCGCTACAACGTCGCGCATCTGACGCTCACGGACCAGACCGGCAACGATCCGTTCCTCAACGGCAGTCACACCTACAGTCGTTTCAATCCCGCCGTCGGCGGAACCTACAAGGTCATGCCCGGTCTTTCGCTCTACGGCGGCTACTCGGAAGCGAACCGGGCGCCGACGCCCGCCGAGCTCGCCTGTGCCGATCCCCTCAATCCTTGCCTGATCGAGAGCTTCCTGACCGGTGATCCGCCCTTGAAGCAAGTCGTGTCGCAGACGTGGGAGACGGGCCTGCGCGGCCAGATGGCTTCCTGGGGCAATCGTCAAAGAGTGGATTGGAGCCTCGGGGTCTTCCGCACGCTCAACATCGACGACATCATCAGCGTCGCCGCGCCGACCTCGGGCCGCGGCTACTTCCAGAACGCCGGCGATACTCTGCGCCAGGGGATCGAGGCGAGCGTCAGCTACCGCGCCAAGGACGTCTTCGTCTACGCCAACTACAGCTATGTCGACGCCACCTTCCGCGACCCGCTGATCTTGCCGTCACCCAATACGCCTTCGACCCAGGTCTTCGATTGTCCGCCCGCGCCCGGTCAGCCGGCAGCCAGCGACCCGGCAAACTGCATCCAAGTCCTGCCGGGAGACACGCTGCCGGGCGTGCCCAAGCACAAGTTCAAAGCAGGCTTTGATTACTGGATCACGGGCAAGTGGAAGCTTGGCGCCGACCTCATCGCCGCGAGCAGCCAGGTCTTCTACGGCGACGAGGCCAACCTCAATCCGCGGCTCGGCGGCTACGCCCAGGTCAATCTGCACAGCTCCTACGACATTACCGAGCACGTGCAGGTCTATGGCCTCATCAACAATCTTCTCGATGCGCGCTTTGGAACGTTCGGCAACTACTTCGACACGGTGGCGGCGAGCAAGGCGTCGCTCGACACGATCAAATTCACGGACCCGCGCACCGTCGTTCCCTCGCAACCGTTTGCCGCGTACGGTGGCGTGAAGGTCAGGTTCTGAATAGGCGGGGCGCCTGCAGCGTTGTTGGCGCAGCTCATCTTTCCACTGCTCGGGCATGCCACGCGTTCCGGGGACCTCGTGGACGTCGACGGCGTCCGACGGTTCCGGTAGTGCGCCAGAGTGGGATGCGTTCGACAGGGCCGCATACGGTCGCGTGCACGTCTGCTCTTATCTCGCTGCCAGACCATCATTCAGCGCGTAGCGAGGCCAGCAAGTGACCCGGAGCGGTCGTCGACGCTTCGGCATCGCGCGGTATTGCTGCCGGCCGCAGCAGTTTGGGCCATGGTCATGGTGATCAAGCAATTTCGACTTAATGTAGAGTAATGAAATTCGCTCTTTCGCCATCTCATGGGCGCCAACTCATCTATCAGCTCACTGTAGAAAGTAGAAACCGGTTAGCGAGAGCGCCGTAAGCGGATCGGTTCGTGTCAATACTCAGGAAGAAAAAGCCGCTAGAGAAGTCCCTTGATATCATTGTCGAGGCGGCAGGAGATTGTATTGGACTCGCCGAGGGCCAGCGGGCGCGCGCAGACAAGCAGCACGAGAGCGCCGACAGGCTGGAATCGATCGGTGAGGCTCTCCTAGTTCAAGCCGAGGACATTAAGGCCGAGGACATTAAGAGTGAAGAGAAGTTGGCGGAACACGCCAGCACCCGTCAGTCTCGTCAGCCGAGCGCTGGTGCACTAAAGACTCCCTAGAGTCCCTTGTTCAAGCGACTTTCCCACCCCTCCAGCACTTTCACGATATCTGCGACTTCCTAAAGTCGATCCGTGGCGCCTGCGTAGGAGCGGGATGCCAGAGTCCTTGATTGAATTCTCAGTTGTAGGTCTGGTTGTGGCCCCAAGCGGACATGACGCGGCTTGCGCCCACGATGTCCGCTGCTGACCCAAAGCGGACCTGCGGCAAAAAAAGCAATCGGAAGAACAGCCGGACCGACCGGTCGCGCAGCTATCTCTAGATTCCAATAGCGCCGTAGGCCTCGGCGCAGCGGCTGATGGCGATAGAGTAGGCGGCCGTCCGCAAGTCGGAAATCCCCGAATTTCCGTTCCAGATGGCGCTGATCTGCCCATAGGCCTGGCGCATGATGTCGTCGAGCCCGGAGCGAACGAGATCGATCTCGCGAGCACCCACGAGGAACGAGTTCGCCGTATCCAAAGGGAATTTGGCCCCCGTCATGGCTTCGAGCGAGCGCGCCAGGATTTGGTGGCTCGCCTCGTGATGGCGCCGCTCCATTAGGCCGAAGGGAATGTGGGTCAGGTTCTTGACCCACTCGAAGTAGCTGACCACCACGCCGCCGGCGTTGACGTAGAGGTCGGGCAGAACAACGATCCCGCGCTCGCGCAAAATTGCGTCGGCCTCGAACGTCGTCGGACCGTTGGCGGCCTCGACGACCAGCTTGGCGCTGATCTGCGCCGCGTTGCCAGCATGGATGACCCGCTCCATCGCGGCGGGGATGAGGATGTCGCAGTCGCGCACGATTGCCGCGGCGCCGTCGGCCATGAACTCCGCGTCCGCAAACCCTTTGACGCTGCCCGTTGCCAAGAGGTGCTGCTTGAGCTGCTCGATCGGCAGGCCGTCGCCGTGCCACACGGCCCCATCCCGCTCGATCACGCCGACGACGCGGCAGCCGTCCTCCTCGCTCAGGAACTTTGCTGCGTGATAGCCGACGTTGCCCAGTCCTTGAACGATGATGCGTTTACCCGCCAAGAGCGGAGCAAGCCCCGACCGCTTCAGATCGCTCTCGTGGCGAAAGAACTCGCGCAGCGCGTACTGGACGCCGCGACCCGTTGCCTCGATGCGCCCTTCGATGCCCCCGGCGGCCAGCGGCTTCCCGGTCACGCAGGCAAGCGCGTTGATGTCGTTGGGAGACCAGCGCCGGTACTCGTCGGCCATCCACACCATCACCGTCTCGTTGGTGCCCATATCGGGCGCGGGGACGTTTTGGCCCGGGCCGAGGAAATTATGCCGCGCGAGCTCCTGCGTGAAGCGCCGCGTGATCCGCTCGAGCTCGGGTCGCTCCCATTGCAGCGGGTCGATGCGCAGTGCACCCTTGGCGCCGCCGAACGGCAGGCCCATGAGCGCGCACTTGTAGGTCATCAGCGCGGCAAGCGCCTCCACCTCCTCCTGATCCGCGTGTAGCGAATAGCGGATGCCGCCTTTCGCCGGCGTGAAGTGCGAGCTGTGCAACGCCCGCCAGCCGACGAAGGTCTCCATGCGCCCGCGCAGGCGCACGCCGAAACGCGTCACGTAGGTGGCGTTGCAGACCCTGATTTTCTCCGCCAGGCCGTCCTGCATGGCCACGAAGCGGGCGGCAGCATCGAACTGGCGGTTGACATCGTCGAGGAACGACTTTCCAGCCATTGTACTCTCCGTGCGTGAGCCCTATTAGGCAAGCAAAGACGAGGGACCATGGTCCAGTGCAATGTGATCACGGTCGACCGCTCCAAAGCGCAAGCCTCAGACACCGCTGCGCTCAACCGTTCCCGTTGCCAACTTCCCGATGTTGCACTACGACGCATCGTCGCTACTTGCCGCCTTCGGCTTGCGATGAAGTATGACCTCTCGATGAGGATAGGGGATCCTGACGCCGGCCTTTTTGAGTGCATCCCAGAGGGCCAGGTAAGCCGCGCCGCGAATATTAGTGAGCCCTGCTTGAGGATCGGAGATCCAAAAGCGGAGAACGAAATCAATAGATGACTCGCCGAACCCAATGATATGGCAAATCGGCGGCTGATAGCTGATCACACGCGGAAGCTGTTCTACCGCTGCGGCAGCAATCCTTTGCACCTCGTGCGGATCGCTGTCGTAAGAAGCCCCGAACTTGATTTCCAATCGTATTGCCTTGTTTGAATACGACCAATTGACGACGCGGTCTGTAACGAAAGTCTCATTCGGAATTAGGTATTCGACGCCATCGCGCGTAACAACCGAAACGTATCTTGCCCTGAGGGACGTGATCCAACCGAAGGTCTCCCCAACCGAAATAACGTCGCCCGGCTTGATCGACCTATCTATGAGTATGATCATTCCACTAATCAGATTCGACGCAACTTTTTGCAATCCGAAGCCGATGCCGATGCCGACGGCCCCAGAGAAGAGGGCGAAGTTTGTAAGATCAACGTCCGTCGCCAGCAGAACAACTAGGATCGCACCAGCGAACAGAGCAGCTTTGACTGTCTTACTGAGCAGCACTTGCGCGGTCGGCGAAATCTCCAATCCACGACTGATGCGATGCTCGAGGAAATCGCCGATGATTGCAGCCAGCCAAAGAAGAACGGCAAGAAGGACCACTGCCTTGGCAACGACCAAGAGCGAAATCCGAAAATGACCTACTGTAAATGCTGCCTGGTCCAGAAGCGTTAGAGCTTCCGGCAACAACCCGATGATATTCAGAGCAGCGAGCGTCCAGGCGCAAACCTCGACAATTCTGCCAATCGAACGATTGCGAATGAGGCGCGAGGCAATTGAAATGACAACCCAGGCGGTCGCGAGATTGGCTGCGACCGTGATCAAATAGCTACGACTGAGCCGGGTCATATCCGTTAGAACGGCCGAAATGCACCAAAGCAGGATCGCGAAAATGATCCACTTGAGGCGCCTCAGGGGCAGGACAAGCGCGCGCAACAGCCGCGGTTGTCGCTGGATGCGCCGCAACCGTTCCTCGAGCGGTGGCGTCAGCCAGCGAGCGGCAAGGGTTGCGAGCAAGTAGACGAGCACGATGGCAGCGAGCTGAACCGGCGTCCACGTATTGACGAGCCACTCGAAGTAAGAGTCAAGATTGTCGAGCAGCGCGGCCAGGTGAACCTTCCAATCGTAATTCGCCAGGGAAAACGGATCGTCGCTCATTCTTTCCATGCTCCATCCGCGGCGCGTGACGAATCTTGACCGGTGGCTGGCATAGCTTAGCAGATCGCCATCGTCAGCTTAGCGCCGTCCGCGGCCCGTGGTCTTGCCGCGGCGAGTGATGGCCTCTAACGGTCGTTGCAGTCATGGCATGTAGTCGGGGGTCATCATCAAATCAGCTGGTGACGAATGCATTGAAGCATGCTTTCGCCGACGGCGAGCCACTTGAAGGTGGCGTCTTCGCTTCCGTGGTCGGCATGCCGGAGCCGCCGCTCCTATCGCGCCGCCAATTCCTGACTTACACCGGCGCATGTCTAGGCTGGGTCCTGGCGGCGCAGCGCCCGCGGCTTTGCTCAGGGCGGCGAGCTGCACATCGACACACAAGATGACCGGCCAAGCGCGCGTCGGCATGAAGCTCCGCCGACCGACATTGCAAACAAATTGTTAAGGAGTGTGCGAGAAACTGACACTGCAAGTTGTCGATGCGCCTTCGTTATGTGGGCCCGATGTCGAACCGCGCCTATTGCCAGCTCTTTCACCATCTACTTGCAGGTGTTGCTATCACGGGATTGGCAGCGACGCTCGGGGCATGCGCAATCTGTGACAGACCGCGGCCGCCGCCGCCCGTCCCGCACATGATTTTCTATCCCGACAGAGCGAGTGCTGATGATGATGGAGCGATGGCGCCCACCAGAGGAGAGGCCGCTGTCCAAGACGCTTATTCTTCGAGCGTCGAGACGACGGCGGGCGACGCAAGAGACGCAACGCACCGTCCAGGCACAGCGAAGGCGATGACGCTTTCAAGGACGACGAGGGACCCCATGTCCTGGTGTCTCAAGGCTTGGCAGGATTCCACCCACATATCGCAAGCCAAGTGGCGCGAAATCTGCGCACGAACGCTTGCTAATCCGCTTTGACCTGATCGGCGCCTCGTTCCGCACGAACAACACGCAGGCGACGCTGTCGTGCGCCTGCGGCATGAGCTTCTCCCTCTGAGGCGAAGTTCAGGGCTGGAAGATATCGGAGATCGCATCGGCAAGCCTCAAGAACCCGCTCGGCGCTCTCGGTGTTTTGCGGGTGTATTATCACCGGCGGACCACCTGATCGTCACTTGAGCGCGAGACTTCTTGGTCGGAGCCCAATGACCGCTCATGGCCCTTTGCAGACATGACGAGCGCCCGCAGCGTTGTCGGCTGCGCTTCCAATCTCGGTCCTTGAATTTTTCTTATCCCCGCCTTCCCACGTGCACCTAGAACTCCCGCCGTCCCTCTCCACCAAGGGAACGTGATCGATCCGTCCGGTTGCGTGGAAAGGGAGCGGCGCCCGGAAGGGTCGGCCAGACGGTGGCTGGATATCCGGGAGCTCTGGTGCTCGCCCGCCGGAGGACTGCGTCGGTAACGCCGTCAGGCTCTCCGGCCGCCAATGAGGTGTAAGACGCCGCGTTTTCCAGCGAGCTGAGGCTCAAAGGGGGACGTGGGGAACGTCAAAGCGCGAGCCAGACCGTTAAGTCGCCGCGCGCGGGCGCCGGAAGGCTGCCCTATAAAAAATTTGGACGCAGCGCTTCTCGTGCCCGCGCTCCCTTGCTTTCTCATCACTCGGGCGCAAGCGCCGCGAGAGCGTTGAGGCTCGCTCAAACGGTCTTCCCCTCCCCTCGGTGGGGAGGGGTTAGGGGTGGGGGGAACGACACAGGAGCATCGCCGCCTGTATGGCGAAGAGGCATGGGGAGAGGGGAAGCACCGCAGGCACAGTGGAGAGCTAAGCACTTGCGAGAGGAGATGACGCCCGCGCAGAAGCAGGACGAGCTGCATCGCGACATCATCCTGAAGTTCGTTTCGCTCAGGTGCCGCGATCCGCGCCGGTGCAAGAAGGTTCGTTGCCGGCGCTCGGGCAATTGTGCCGACCGGGCCGAGACGCTGCGCAGCATGGGGCCCAAGCCGTTGCCTTGCGCGGCGGAGCCACCGCGCCGTGCGCAACGGCCGTTGCGGGAAATCTGACGCGCGGGGTTGGAGGTCAGGCGGCAATCGGATGGGTCGCGGCGGCAATCGCCTCCTGAACCTCGCGGGCCTTTTCGGTGCTACAAGGCGCAAACCTCGGCCGCCGTTCCTCGGCCGGACTGCGGCGCGGAGATGTCCGGCGCGCCCGCGGCGCCTCAAAACCGCCGCGGCGGCGGGCGTTGTATGGGGGAGAGAACTTGCTGGAAAGGTGGCTTGGCGCATAATTGTGCGCGAGTTCGCCAGCCTCCCGAGTCGGGGGCCGCGCGGCGGGGCGCGCGAACCACGGACGGCACAACGACGGGGACAAGACGAAATGGATCGCATCAAGATTACGGGCGGGCAGCGCCTCAACGGGACAATTCCCATCTCCGGCGCCAAGAACGCGGCGCTGCCGTTGATGATCGCAAGCCTACTGACGCCCGACCGGCTCACGCTCAAGAACGTCCCCAACCTCGCCGACGTCAACCTGCTCGCCCGCATCCTGCGCAACCATGGCGTCAACTCCGCCGTCGACGGCAAGCGCGCGGGGCCTGTTGTGCACCTGGGCGAGACCTTCCACTTCTCGGCGCGCGACATCGTCGACACGGTGGCGCCCTACGAGATGGTGAGCCGTATGCGCGCCAGCTTCTGGGTGCTGGGGCCGCTGCTCGCCCGCTGCGGCCAGGCGAGGGTGTCGCTGCCCGGCGGCTGCGCCATCGGCACGCGCCCGGTCGATCTGCATCTGATGGGATTGAAGGAGCTCGGGGCCGAGATCGAGATCGAGGCCGGCTACGTGGTCGCCAAGGCGCGCGGCGGCTTGCGCGGCGGGCGCGTGGTGTTCCCCAAGGTCTCCGTGGGCGCGACCCACAACGTGCTGCTCGCCTCCGCGCTCGCACGCGGCGAGACCGTGATCGAGAATGCGGCGCGCGAGCCCGAGGTGGCCGACGTCGCCCAGTGTCTCGTCAAGATGGGCGCCAAGATCGAAGGCATCGGCACTTCGACCTTGCGCATCGAGGGCGCCGACCGGCTGGAGGGCGCCGTGCACACGGTGCTCCCCGACAGGATCGAGACGGGCACCTTTGCCATCGCGGTGGCGGCGACCGGCGGCGACGTGGTGCTCGAGGGCGCGCGCGCCGACCTACTCAAAACCGCGCTCGATGCGCTCGCCAAGACCGGCGTCGAGGTGCAGGAGACCAACAGCGGCATCCGCATCGCCCGCAACGGGGCCGGCATTGAGCCGGTCGCCATCGAGACGCAGCCGTTCCCGGGCTTTCCCACCGACCTGCAGGCCCAGCTCATGGCGCTGATGACGACGGCGCACGGCACCAGCGTCATCCGCGAGACGATCTTCGAGAACCGCTTCATGCACGTGCAGGAGCTCGCCCGCCTCGGCGCCGACATCCAGCTCCACGGCGACACCGCCACCGTCAAGGGCGTCAAGGGCTTGACCGGCGCGCCGGTGATGGCAACCGACCTGCGTGCGTCGGTCTCCCTCGTCATCGCCGGGCTGATGGCGGAGGGCGAGACCATGATCAACCGCGTCTACCACCTCGACCGCGGGTTTGAGCAGCTCGAGCAGAAGCTGTCGCGCTGCGGCGCGCAGATCGAGCGTCTGACGGGCTGAAACCCCTCCTTATCCGCTGTTCCGGGCGGAACAGCGGGTGCAGGCCGGGCCCCCTACCTTCTTCGCGTCATCAACGCGACGGAGGAAAGACCATGACATTCGCAAAGACCGGAATTCTGTGTTGCGCCGTTTTGGCGTCGGCCCTCGCCGGCGTGATGTCGACCACCGCGGCCCAGGCCCGCGGCGGCAAGGAGTTCTACTCGGAGGACTATCAGTTCGACCAGCCGATGAAGGGCTACGAGGGCCAGGCCGGCAACTATTACTGCTCGTATCAGCGCCTGCCCAACCGCGTGTGCAGCGTATGATGCGAACGGCAACGAGCACTGCAAGGTCAAGGGCTGGACGCTGCGCCAGTACTGCTACTAAGCGCCACGACGGATCGCGGCGCTCAGCGCCGGGGCTTCGGCTCCGTCGCCCCCCGCTCAACGCCCCGATCGGCGGGTCCCGGATCAGATCCGGGGCCCGCTTTTCCTACCCGCTGCTGTGAGGCTCTTGAGAGAAGCGTGGCGTGCCGCCGGTCCTACGCCACCGTCCGCTCCAGATCCTGTCTGAGAAAATCGGAGAATGAGAAGGCCGACAGGGGCCGGCCGTAGAGAAAGCCCTGACCCTCGGTGCAGCCGTAGAGGCGCAGCGTCTCCTCCTGGGCCTCCGTCTCTATGCCCTCGGCGATGATCCCGAGCCCCAGGCGCCGACCGAGGTACATGATGGCCTGGATGATCGCCGCATCCTCGGCGTCCGTGCACAAGTCGCGCACGAAGCCCTTGTCGATCTTGAGCCGCGTCACCGGATAGCGCTTCAACAGGCTCAAGGACGCAAAGCCGGTGCCATAGTCGTCGAAGGCGATACTGACGCCCCATGCGCACATTTCCCGCAAGGGCACGATGATGGTCTCGTCGTGCCGCAGCATGATGTTCTCGGTGATCTCGAGCTCGAGCGCATTGGCCGGCAGCTCGTTCTGCAGAAGCGCCTGCTCGACGCGCGTCGGCAGATCGCCGCTGTTGAACTGCGCGCCGAACAGATTGACGCTCATGCGAAATTCCGGCGATGCCAGGCGCCGCCAAGCCGCCGCTTGCGCGCACGCGGTCTTGAGCACCCAGTCGCCGACCGGGGCGGCGAGCGGGCTGCTCTCGAGCACCGGCAGGAAGTCGCCTGGGGTCAACAGCCCGCGCTCGGGATGGCGCCAGCGCAACAAAGCCTCCGCACCGATCAGCGTGCGGTCTGCGAGCCGCACCTGCGGCTGGTAGTAGAGCTCGAACTGCGAATGCTCGAGCGACTGCCTCAGCTCGGCCTCGTAGGTGCGCCGCGCGATCACCGCGCGCCGAAGGCTCGGTTTGAAGAACTCGAAGCCGCTGCCGACTGCGGACTTGGCGCTCTGCAGGGCGAGGTCCGCGTTGGCGAGCAGCTCCTCTGCGCGGGTCCCGTGCGTCGGGCAAATCGCAATGCCGACGTTGACCCCTAGGTGGGTCGAACTCTGTGCCCACCGCAAACGGCGCGGCGAACAGCTGCATAACGTCCTCGGCGTGCTTGGAGGCACCGGTGCGGTCTGTCAGCCGCGGCAGAAAGAGAGCGAATTCGTCGGCACCGACCCGGGCCAGCGTCGTCTCCGACCCCACATGCGCGCGCAGGCGCTCCGCGGTCTCGCTGAGCACCGTGTCGGCCACCACATGGCCGAGCGTGTCGTTCAAGTCCTTGAAGCCGAGGAGATCGATCAGCAGCAGCGTACCGGCATCGTTCGCGACGGACTTCTGCAGCCTGTCGATCAGGTGGGCGCGGTTAGGCAGCCCACTCACCGGATCCAACAGTGCGAGCCCGAACAGGCGTTTCTCGCCTTGCTCGCGGTCCGTGATGTCGCGAAGGATCGCGGCAAGGGCCACCTCGCCGTTCTCGTGCCAGACAGACAGCGACAGCTCGGCGGAGAATTCGCGGCCGTCCTGGCGGCGAGTAACGAGACTCAATTGCTGCGCCGAGGAGCTGGATGGGCCCGTGTTGGCGAGGCTCATCAGCTCCGCGGTCTGCAGCTTCCTGACGCGATGGGGAAAGATGAGACCGATGGGCTCGCCCACGGCTTCCTGCGCCGAATAGCCGAACAAGGTCTCGGCTGCTTTATTCCAGTAGTTTATGCAGCCTGAGGAATCGGCACCGACGATCGCGTCCGGCGACGTCGATGCAATGCGCTCGAAGCGCAGATGGCCGCCCGCCTTGGCGCGGTCGAGGCGGCGCAGCTCGAGCCGGTTCATGACCAGGTTGGCCACGTCCTCGAGGTTCTTGCGGTCGTCATCGGTGAATTTCGGCCAAGGCTTGGTGTCGAGAATGCACAGTGTGCCGATTTTTTGGCCCGAGGGCGCGGTCAGCGGTATGCCTGCGTAGAAGCAAATCTTCGGCGGCTCCTTAACCAACGGGTGGGAGGCGAACCGCTCGTCCTTGCGCGCGTCGGGGACGAGAAAGAGCCCGTCGCTCTCGATAGCATAGGCGCAAAAGCTTCCCTCGCGGCCGATGCCGGTCGCCTCCATGCCGAACCGCGACTTGAAGAACAGACGCTCCTTGCCGACGAGCGACAGGGCGGCCACCGGTGTGCCGTACATGCGGGCCGCAAGCTCGACCAGCCGGTCGAGATCGACGTCGGACGGTGTGTCCAATACGGCGTATTCGTCGAGCGCCCGCAGGCGGGCATTCTCGTTTGGCGCTGCAGGAAATTGGTGATCGCTGCTGACGAACATCAAGGCCTCACGGGATGCCCCGATGCTAAGTCGGCAACCTTCATTGAAAATGAAGGGAAAAGTATCAATTGCCGCAATGTTTCGTGAACAAATCGGCGTTTGCCCCCGCCGTCCGCCGTTAACAGGCCACGCTGTAATCTTCGCTTAACCGAGATCGATCTCGCCGTTGACCTCGTGGTGCAGATCGGTGCCGCCCGCCGTCAGGACTATCTGGACCTTGAGTTTGCCCTTTCCGGCGAGCTTGTGCTCGCGCACGATGCGCTCGATTTCTTGTTGCGAGGAAATCCCGACCTCTTTGAGGAAGCGGCGCAGCGAAAGGTTGAAGCGTTCATTTTCCATAGGGGGCCTCCGGTGTGGGCTGAGCGTGAGGGTGCTCCTTCTTTAGTCTAAGAGCGCTGCCCGGCACGAGACAAGTCGCGCTGGCCCGAAGAACGCGCCGATCAGAGAGGAAGATGCGTAACGATGCGGCCTTCCTCTTCGAATCTCCTGGTGGGCCGCCGGCGCAGTCACGGCGGCAAGGTGCGGCAGATCGGGGAGCTTTCGTGTGGATAGGGTGATCGCAGCGATGGTGAAGGTCAGGTGGGCTGTGCACGCGCTCCTGGCGCTGGCGTGCATCCTCGCCGCGGGGGAGAGCGGCTCATGCGCAGAGCCCGCAAGAGCTCATCGCGACGGCCGCTCGCGGCTCAACGCAGGTGGTCGACCACGCAGCCTGGGATCGCCTGCTCAAGACCTACGTCAAGCCGGGAGCGGACGGGCTCAACCGCGTCGATTACGCGGCTTTCAAACGCAATGATCAAGCCGCGCTCAAGGCCTACATCAAGGGGCTCGAGGCGATCGATCTGGCAACGCTGTCGCGGCCGGAGCAATTCGCGCTCCTCGCCAACCTCTACAACGCGAAGACGGTCGACATCGTGCTCGATCACTATCCGGTCAAATCGATCCGAGACATCTCGCTCGGCGGCGGCCTGCTGGGCGTCTTCGCGAGTGGCCCGTGGAAGGCCAAGGTGCTCAAGATCAAAGGTGTCGAGTTGAGCCTCGATGACATCGAGCACGGCATGCTGCGGCCCGTGTTCAAGGACCCGCGCGTGCACTATGCGGTCAACTGCGCCTCCGTCGGCTGCCCCAACATCGGCACCGAGGCCTTCACCGGTGCCAAGCTGGAGGCGCAGCTCGACGCCGCCGCACGTGCTTACGTGAACTCGCGCCGCGGTGCCGATCCGCGACCTGACGAACTCGTCGTGTCCTCGATCTATGATTGGTATCAGAAGGATTTCGGTGGCAGCGAGGCCGGCGTCATCGCCCACCTCAAGTCTTATGCCGATCCCGCTCTTGCGCTGAAGCTGGAAAATGCCACATCCATTGCGGACTACGCCTACAATTGGTCGCTGAACGACATCAAACGATGAGAGTGCAGCTTCATTCGCCGATCGCCCGCGCCGGCGCTGCGTGCCTGTTGGGCGCCGTGCTGCTGGGGACCGGTTATATGTTGGTGCGGCCCGTCGCCGGCGGTCCAGCGACGCTTCAAGCGACGATCGCGGACGTGGCGCGGCGCTGGCCCGATATCGGGCACGTCACGCCGGCAAAGCTCGACCGCCTCATGGCCGAGCACACCGTCGTCGTGTTCGACGTGCGCACGCCTGCCGAGCAGGCCGTGAGCCATCTGCCGGGCGCTCTTCTCGTCGATCCGGACATGGCCACTGCCGCATTCCTCGATCGCTATGGCGATGGGGTCCAAGGCAAGGCGGCGGTGTTCTACTGCTCGGTGGGGGTGAGAAGCTCGCGGCTCGCCGAGCGCGTCGCCCAAGGCTTGCAGGCGGCCGGCGCCACGGCCGTCGATGATCTGGCCGGCGGCATCTTTGCCTGGCACGGGGAAGGCCGCGCGCTCGTCGACGCCAAAGGCCCGACCCAATTCGTGCATCCCTATGACGCGACCTGGGGACGTCTGTTGGCGCGGCCCAAGCTTGCGCGCACCCGTCCGCGCAGCTGAGGCTCAAGCGGACCGGTGGCGCAGCGCCCTGCGCGCGATCACCGTGAGGATGGTGACGCCTGCCATCAGCGACCCGCGCAGCGTTCCCGATATTTTCGAAGTGCCGATGCGCGCGCGATAGCTGACCGGCACCTCCAGATATTTGAGCCCGCATTCGGCCGCCTTGAGCTGCATCTCGACCGTCCATCCGTAGGCGCGGTCCTTGACGTCGAGAGTGCGCAAGGCGTCGGCGCGGATGGCGCGGAAGGGACCGAGGTCGCTGCATTGGGTGCCCCAGATGCGGCCAATGAGCCGGCAGGCGAGCCAGTTGCCGAAGCGCTGCTGCGGCGTGAGCGCGCCGGGGCCGCAGCTGCCGCTGACGCGCGAGCCCACGACGAAATCGGCGCCTCCCGCTGCAATCGGATCGGCGAGCAGCCCCATCTCCTCGGGCCGGTCGGAGTAGTCTCCGTCGAGAAACACGATGATATCGGGGGCGTGAAGCGCACGTATGCCGGCCTGGCAGGCCGCGCCGTAGCCGCGCTCGGGCTCCACCACGACCTCAGCGCCGGCCGCTTGCGCAACGCGCGCCGTTCTATCGCGCGAGCCGTTGTCGACGACGACGATCTCGTCGGCCCAGGCGGGAATGTCGGCGATGACGCGGCCGATCGCCTGCTCCTCGTCGAGGGCGGGAATGACGACACCGATTTTCTTGCCGTGACGCATCGATGCTCTCGTCAGGGGATGCGGGTGCGGGTGTGCAGGGCCTCGAGCGCGAGCGCTGCCCACACCGGCACCCAGATGAGCCACACGACATAGCGCCGGAAAAGCTCGGGCTCGCCCGCCGCCGTCAGATAGAAGGACATATAGTAGAACGGCGCCGTTGCGGTCAGGATGAGAAAGCCGGTCCACGGCCGGAATGCGAGGAACGGCGCGAACCAAGCAGCGTACCAGGGAAACTGCGCAGGCGAGAGCAGGACCAGCGCGCCGACCAGAAGGCTCGCCCGGCCGATGAGGTCGTCGGCGTCGGCGACGGGCTTCACGGTCAGGACCCCGGCGAGGCAGCCCAGAGCGAGGGCGATTGCGAGGCGGGCGATAAGGCCCGCCGAGGCATCGCCGAGCCGCAGGGCTTCGAGCATGAGCGCGACCGCGCCCTGCAGGGCGGGAAAGAGAGCGCTGCTCGTCTGCCAGCGCGCCGCATAGGCGGCGAAGCCGGAGTTGACCCCGAGGCCGGATTGCACAACCGGCATGGCGAAGAGCACGAGCAGGGCGGTGCAGATCCCGAGCGCCAGCGCGAGCCTGCCCGGTCGCGATGCAAGCGGGCGCAGGATAAGCGGCAGCAGCAGCACCGGCCAGATCTTGGCGCCGACGGCGAGCATGAGGGCGGCAGCGGCCGCGATCTGGCGACGACGCGTCGCGAGCAAGAGCCCCAGCAGCGCCAAGGGCAGCACCACCGCATCCATGTGCGCGGAGTTGATGAGCTCCTTGAGGACGAGCGGGTTCCACCAATAGAGCGCCGACCACAGCGGCGAGCGCCCCGTCGCGCGCAAGAGCGCCAGAATGAGCGCGAACGTGGCGAGGTCGCACGCGAAGACGAGTGTGCGCCAGGCGGTGAGGCTCCAGGGGCGGATGATGTGTGCCAGCGCGAAGCTCGCCTGCGCGACGGGCGGATAGATGGTCGTGAGCTCGCGATGGTTGATGCGCGCAACGAGCGGGCCCGCCTCGAGCGCCAAGCGGCCCTGCACGGTGTCGGCGCCGAGTGTGCGCGCTGTCTGCGGCGAGACGGCATACGGATTGGCGCCGGCGGCGGTCACAGCGCCGTCCCAGAGATAGCGCTGGTAGTCGTCCTCGAGCATCGGCTCGCTGGCAAAGAGAAGAAGCCGCGCGATGACGCCGGCAAGGCAAATGCCGATCGTGAGGAGATGCTGCGTGCGTGCATCGCCAGCCTCGGATGCGCGGATCAGCGGCGGAAGGACGAAGCAGAACACGAGCCCCGCGGCAACGAGCCCGGAGACGAGCTCCACCACCGGCATTTCGGCGACGTCATAGGCATAGCCGAAGCGCGCCGAGGCAACCGTCAACGCCGCGGCGAACACAACGACAAGCAGGCCGAGCATCGCCCAGCCTGCCGTCACGCGTCTCCAGTCTGTCGCCGCGCTCGCGGCCGGGATCGAGCCGTCAGAGTTGGGGATCAGTTGGAGCCACGGGGGGTCACGCATTTGCCCGTGTCGGGGTTCAAGACCTTGCCCGCGGGGCAGTCCCGCGTCTGGGCCGAGACCTCGAGGGTCGATGCGGCAAAGGCGAGCGTCGCCAGCAGCACCATCAGAATTTTGGTCATGGGTGTCCTCCAAGCAGAAATGCAGATCTGACGCACCTTTCAACCCCAGTCTATACGCGCTGGGCGGGTTTAGGGTTACAGGGCCGCGGCGGCACCCGCTTGTGCGCCCAAAAGGGCTTTCGGTCGGCATGCAGCGGTCGGTTGCGTCCATCGGGCCGCGCCGCTATCAAAAGCCTTGCGCTCACGGCCCACCGGCGGTGCCTTGAGACGCCGGCCAGATCGCAAGCGCGCATGGAAGACTTGAAACTGATTGCCTTGGACCCCGAGGATCTCAAGGTCCTGTCCTGTCATCTGCAGGACGCCGTGATCCGGGTGGGGGACATGGCCTATTTGAAAGAAGAGATGCGGTTCGCCGCCATCGCCAACCGCTTCGACTGGGAGCAGGCGGCGCGCATCGATGACGCCACCTATCGGCGCCGGCGCTCGGGGCTGCGCTTCGAGCGCGTGACCTCGGCAAAGGTGCTCGGCATCGATCTGGGGCAGAAGGACGTCGTGCTGGAGCTGCTGGCGCTCACGTTCGAGCCGGGGGAGGACCCATCGGGCGTGCTGACGCTTCTGTTTTCGGGCGGCGGCGCAATCAGGCTCGAGGTCGAATGCATCGAGGCGGAGCTGCGCGATCTGGGCGCCCAATGGCGCACGCGCCTCAAGCCCGAGCACGCAGGCGACAAGTGATCAACGACGTCTGAGGGAGACGGCCCTTAAGGCCGAAAGTAGAGATGCCGAAGCGGCTTCAAACGGGCGCTCCTGGTTTTGAGAAGGCCTTCGCGGCCTTTCTTTCCGAGAAGCGCGAGGTCTCAGCCGACGTCGACGCGGCCGTGGCAAAGATCGTCGCCGACGTGCGTGCGCGCGGAGATGCGGCCCTCATGGAGCTGTCGCGCACTTTCGATCACGTCGACCTCGGCAAGGTCGGCATGCGGGTCTCCCGCGAGGAAATGCGGGCCTCGGCCGCCGCGTGTGAGAAGGAGACGCTTGCAGCGCTCGCGCTCGCCGCCGAGCGCATCGACGAGCATCACCGGCGCCAGCTTCCCGCCGACGAGCGCTACACCGACGCCCAGGGCGTGGAGCTCGGCTGGCGCTGGACGGCGGTGGAATCGGCGGGCCTTTACGTGCCCGGCGGCCTCGCCTCCTATCCGAGCTCGGTGCTGATGAACGCCATCCCCGCCAAGGTGGCCGGCGTGCCGCGCCTGGTCATGGTGGTGCCGTCGCCCCGCGGCGAGCTCAACCCGCTGGTGCTGGCGGCCGCCGAGCTTTGCGGCATCGAGGAGGTCTACCGCATCGGCGGGGCGCAGGCCGTGGCCGCGCTCGCCTACGGCACCGAGACGGTCAAGCCGGTCGCCAAGATCGTCGGCCCCGGCAACGCTTACGTCGCCGCCGCCAAGCGCCAGGTGTTCGGCCAGGTCGGCATCGACAGCATCGCGGGGCCGTCGGAGGTGCTGATCATCGCCGACAAGCACAATGATCCCGAGTGGATCGCTGCCGATCTATTGGCGCAGGCCGAGCACGACACCGCCGCACAGTCGATCCTCATGACCGATGACGCCGCATTCGCGCGCGCGGTGGAGGCGGCGGTGGCGCGCCAGCTCGAGACGCTGCCGCGCGGCAACATCGCGGGCGAAAGCTGGAACGTGTTCGGGGCCGTGATCGAGCTTGCCTCCCTCGATGAGGCCCCCGCGCTCGCCGACCGCATCGCGGCCGAGCACCTCGAGATCGCGACCGCGGATGCCGAGGCCCTGTCGGAGCGCATCCGCAACGCGGGGGCAATTTTCCTCGGCAGCAGCACGCCGGAGATGATCGGGGACTACGTGGCGGGTTCCAACCACGTGCTGCCGACCGCGCGCTCAGCCCGCTTCTCCTCCGGCCTCGGCGTTCTCGACTTCATGAAGCGCACTTCCCTTTTGAAGCTCGACGGCAAGGCGCTTGCCGCGCTTGCCCCGGCCGCCATGGCACTGGCGCGCGCGGAGGGGCTCGAGGCGCATCGCCGCTCCGCCGAGATCAGGCTCGAGCGAACGGCGCAAGGCGCATCATGAGCGAAGCGGCACCGTCGGCCGAGGTCAGCAAATCGCGGCTCGTCGCCATCACGCTCGACGAGAAGTCGACGGCGACCCAGAACCCCAACATCGAGCACGAGCGCGAGGTGGCGATCTTCGACATCCTCGAGGGCAATCAATTCGCGCTCGAAGGGCGCGACGATGGACCCTACACGCTCAATCTGGCGATCATCGAGGATCGGCTGGTCTTCACGGTGGGCAACGAGGCGGGCGATACGCTTGTCACCCACTTGCTGTCGCTCACGCCGTTCAAACGCATCATGAAGGACTATTTCCTCGTGTGCGAGAGCTACTACCAGGCGATCCGCGCCGCGCCGCCCTCGCGCATTCAGGCGATCGACATGGGACGGCGCGGCCTGCACGATGAGGGGAGTGTCATATTGCTGGAGCGACTCGCCGGCAAGATCGGCATCGATCTTGATACGGCGCGGCGCCTGTTCACCTTGATCTGCGCGCTACACTGGAAGGGATAGCCCGCATGTCTCGGGAGGTGGCGGGCGCTACCGAAACGGGCACTCCGGCATCAGCCGGCACCAGCCAAGGCGTGGGCGAGCTTCCCGCCGCGGTGCTGTTCGCCTGCACCATGAACACCGTGCGCTCGGTGATGGCGGCGGCGATCCTGCGCCACCTGGCCGGCCAGCGCTCCTACGTGCGCTCGGCCGGCGTGAAGGCCGGCGAGCCCGACCCCTTCGTCACCGTCGTCATGGAGGAGATCGGCATCGACGTGTCGCAGCACAGTCCCCACACGCTGGACGAGCTGCACGATACGTCCTTCGATCTCATCGTCACGCTGTCGCCGGAGGCGCACCACCAGGCGCTCGAGCTGACGCGCACCATGGCGGTCGATGTCGAGTACTGGCCGACGCTGGACGCCACCATGATGCTGGGGCAGGCGAGCCGCGAGCAGGTGCTGCAATACTACCGCGGCGTCCGCGATCAGCTGTTTGAGCGGATCAAGAGGCGGTTTGGGTTTGAAGGTGGCCCGACGGTGTGATGGGCTCGCCCGCCACGCTAAGGCGCGCGACGAGAAACCATGTCTCCTGGGTGCCAATTCCCTTGATCTCGATCGGTCCGCGCGGCTCGAACGCGAATTCGTCTCCGAGCTTGGCGCGGCAGGACGGGCAGACGAGAACGCGGCCGGGCGCCGACAAGCCTTCGAGCCGGCTCGCCATGTTCACGGCGTCGCCCCACACGTCGTAGCTGAACTTCTTCGTGCCGATGACCCCGGCGGTGACCGGCCCCGAGGCGAGGCCGACGCGAATGTTGATGTTGAGGCCGGTCTCGGTGCGCAACCGCGCGATGCAATCGAACATGTCGAAGGCCATGCGGGCGAGCCGTGCGGTGTGGTCGGGGACGGGCTCGGGCAGCCCCGCCACGACCATGTAGGCATCGCCGATGGTCTTGATCTTCTCCACGCCGTGGCGGACCGCGAGCGCGTCGAACTGCGACACGATGCGGCTCAACAGGTCGACCGTCTGCTCGGCGCCGAGGCCGCGCGCCAGCGCGACGAAGCCGGAGATGTCGGCGAACATTATGGAGGCGTCGTCGATCTGGTCGGCGATGACTTTGCCGGGGCTCGCCTTCAGCCGCTCGACGATCGCATCGGGCAGCACGTTGCGCAAAACCGCGTCGGTCTCGGCCTTGGCGCGTTCCACCAGGCTGAAGGCATACCAGACGCAGGCCGCGATCAGCACGACGGTGGTGACGGCGCCTTGCACGTAAAGCGAGTCGGCGACCGGCTGCTCGCCGGGAGAGACGCGGCCCACCGCCGGAAACCAGAACCACGAGCACAAATGCAGGATGAGGCCCAATCCGACCACGCCGACGATCAGCCAGATGCGGTTCAGGCCGAAGATCACGAACGCCGCCGCGGCGGCAATGATGTACTGCAGCTGCGCGCCGCCCTCGCGGCTGAAGAAATCCCCAAACCCGAGCAGGGCCGCGTACTCGGCGCCGACGATCAGCAGCCCGCCGGCGATCTCGCTGACACGGTGGGCGAACGGCACCAACAGCATCATGACGACCAGCGCCAGGTTGAGAAGGATCATCGGCGCATAGGTGCGGGCGTCCTGAAGGCTCTGCTGGACGGCGTAGATCAACGTCGTGAGCGCAATCAGGTAGGCCACCATGTTGAGGATCTTGAGCCGACGCTTGACGTCGGGCGGGTAGCCGGCGGTGCCCGCCTCCGCGAGCAGGCGCAGGAGCGCCCGGGCGCGGCGCACGAACGGGCGACCGAGGAAGGTGTGGAAGCGTGCCCCGACGCCCGCGCCCAACCCACGCAGGAGCGCTAAGAACGACATATCGCGGGCAGCACGCATCGGCATCATCTCCGCAGGAGTGACGGTACGATCTTAGCCCAGGCCGTGCCGGTGGGTGAAGGCGGGCCCCTTTGCCGTCATTCCGAGCCGGCGATCAGCTGCAACTCCTCGATGTCGCAGATGATCCGCCCTTCGCGGCGCTCCAGCGCCCCGCTCGATTCCAGAAGCGAGAGCGCCGTGTTGACCTTGGGCCGGCTGGCACCGATCAGCAGGGCGAGCTCGCTTTGCGACATGGGCAGCTCGATGGTGATGCGGCCCTCCTCGCTGTCGGGGGCCTTCTGGCGCGCGGCGGCAAGGAAGAAGCGGGCGAGCCGGCCCTCGATCGGATAGAGCGCGATCGCCTCGAGCTGCTGGTCGGCCTCGCGCAGACGCGAGCACAGAAAGCGCATGGCGGCGTCGCCGACCAAGGGGCGGGTGTCGACCAGTCGTTTGAAGGCGGGCTTCGACAGCGTGAGCGCGGTCACCTTGTTGACGGCGGTCGCATCGGCACTGCGCGGCCCGCCGTCGAGCATGGCAATCTCGCCGAAGATGGCGCCGGGCTCGGCGTGCGCGAACGACAGCTCGCGGCCCTCCGCCGTCAGCACGGAGAGGCGCACGCGGCCCGACACGACGAGAAAGATCTCGCGGCCGGCGTCGCCGCGGCCGAAAATGACCTGGTTGGAATCGAAGGCGACTTCCCGCATCTCGTCGGCGACCGCCCGCCGGTCCGCCTCGTCGAGCGGGCCGAACAGCAGCGTCTTCCCGAGCAGCTCGACGATGGCGGTCTTGGCGATCATGGGTGCGACCTTGTGAGCGCGGCCGGTCCCGCGGATATAGCCCGAAAAACGTGTGCCATGGCAACGCCGTATTGGCCACTTGCTTTTGCGGGCCGGGCTTTGCATTGTCTCGGCCCACGGGCATTTTCCCGCTTCCCGAAGCGGGGAAGGTGCCCTGAAATATGCCGGACCTGGGTCCCGCCGGACGAGGTTGCCGCTGTTTCGTGGCACGCTTTGGGCGCGTTTGCCCGCTTCGGTCGGGCCTTTGTGGCGGCATTGCCGTGCGTTTCATGCGCAAGTCGACCACGTCCCATGACCCTTGACCCATGATCCTTCCCTGCAGGTGATCGCTCCATGACCGCCAAGGCCGCCCTCCTGACCGCGCTCAGCCGCACCGACCGTCCACGCCGCGAAACGCTGCGCCGCGAGCTGTCGCGCGCCCACGCCGCCCGCGAGGAAGGGGCGCCGCGGCCGACCTTGGTTCTGGCCAGCGCCAGCCCGCGCCGGTTGCGGCTCTTGGCGCAGGTCGGCGTCGAGCCCGACGCCTTGCGCCCGGCCGAGATCGATGAGTCGGCCCGCCGCGGAGAGATGCCGCGTGCCTATGCGGGGCGCTTGGCGCGGGCCAAGGCCGAGGCTGCGCGCGACCAGATCGCCAACGACAAGGATATCGCCGGCGCCTACGTGCTCGCCGCCGACACGGTGGTGGCGGTCGGACGGCGCATCCTCATGAAGCCGTCGAACATCGAGGAGGCGGCGAGCTGCCTGGGGCTGTTGTCGGGGCGCGCGCACCGCGTTCTGACCAGCGTCTGCCTGATCACGCCCGACGATCGCGTGCGCCACAAGATCGTCGACACGCGCGTGCGCTTCAAGCACCTGTCGCGCGAGGAGATCGAGGCCTATATCGCCTCCAGGGAATGGCGCGGCAAGGCCGGCGGCTACGCCATCCAGGGGCTTGCCGGTTGCTTCGTGCAGAAGATCGTCGGCTCCTACACGAGCGTCGTGGGCCTGCCGCTGACCGAGGTCGTGGCGCTATTGGTCAGCGAAGGGTTCCCCATCCATTTCGCCTGGGTGCGGGCGGCCGAGCTTGACCCGACTTGAAGCGTGAGGGTTGCGTCATGGCAAGCAAGGATGCGTCACAGCCCCAGTCCGGCTACGGCCGCTGCCCGGTCTGCAAGGCGCCGACCGATATGGCCTACAGGCCGTTCTGCTCAGGCCGCTGCCGCGACGTCGATCTGTCGCGGTGGCTCAAGGGCGGCTACGCGATCCCCGGCGGACAGGCGGAGACGGACGAGGACGGCGAGGATACGGCCGCCCGCCGCGCGCCAGCGGCCGGCGCCGACGACGAGGGCGACGAAAATGCTTAAGCGACAAGCCAGTTAGGCGGTCGGCGTGTTGTGCGCGCCGGCGCTGGACAGGGGCGGGGGCCGTCTCTATAACGGCCGGGCTTCGGCGCGAGGTGAGGCCGAGGCTCATGCCCAGGTAGCTCAGTTGGTAGAGCACGTGACTGAAAATCACGGTGTCGGTGGTTCGATTCCGCCCCTGGGCACCATAAAGCTAGCCGCACAAACAATAAGTTAGCTCAGGATCCGGGCAGGAGTCGTATTTGCTGCCGGTGTCTGTGGTACCAGCGTGGTACCACAGCGCTCGCGCTTGGCACCACGGAGTTCAAATTCATTGGGCCACGTAGCTCGCGAATGCCATGAGGCCAAGGGCAATGCCTTCTCAGTATGGTGATCGACGCTACTAGGGGCAATGAAGCACGCCGATGGGGGCCCGCACCGAGAGCTGTTTCAGGCTTGCCATGTCAGCGTCGTCAACGCCGACGGGAAAGAATGACAACGACTTTGATCGTTCGCCGTCCTTGATGGCCCTGGCGGCCGCCTCCCAATGATCCGTTGGCGCACCATCGGTGATGAGGAACACCCAAGGCCGGTAGTAGGCAATGCCGTTGGCCTGGTACTGCTGCTTGCGCAGGCGGATCAGTTCGAGCGCCTCGGTGATGGCCGCTCCGATCGGCGTGTCGCCGTCGGCAATCAGCTCGGTCGGGGCATAGAGGTCGGCGGTGATGAAGTCCTGCACCACTTTGACCGGCCCAAACGTAATGACGGCGACTTCGACACGTTGGGAGGCCAAGGCGTCGTTGCCAAGCTCCTTTTGAAATTGGCGCAAGCCGGCGTTGAGCTGGTCGATCGACGACCCTGCCATCGACGAGGACGTGTCGAGCAGAAGCACGCACGGGCAGCGTGGCTCGGGGTTATCGACGAAGGTCAGATCCGCAAAGGGAACTTGGGTGAGTTCGGTCATGGGACGAGCCTCAGTTGTTGATTGACGCACGCGGAGTCTGGCCAAGGCGCAAGAAGCGCGCCCTGGGAGGACCGGGCGAAACGACGTGTGAGAGAGAAGCGAGCGCTACATGGCGCTCGCGATGGGCCGAGGCTTACACTCGTCTTTGCTATACATCTCCATTCCTCCAATAGTCGTGGTGATCCACGGGTGAGTATGGAGGAGTGGGGTGTCAGAAACTGTCATGTGGAGATGGCCAGCTCATGAGTGCGCGACCGCTCATGAGAGGAAAGCTGACTAAGTGCGAGCGTTGCCTGTACCGGTGCTCATGACCCTAAGCGATCCCCGAAGACCGAGCGTCGATCGCCAAATTCAAAAGGCGAAAACAAGAGGCTCGCGACAGGCCGCCACCTTCAGGGGGTCCCATCGAGCTCTTTCAGGAGGACCTCCCCAATTGAATTTGACGGTTCAATCTCGCAACTAAGGGGAACCGTATCGGAACACTGACTTCTCATCCAGCGAACTGTCGGCGGCGGTGATGATCCCGGTGACCCTGCTGCGCTGCACTTCGGAGCATTGGGGTTTCAATGAGGCTTTGCGTCTTCCCCTTTTTTTACCATCTGGATTTGGCCCAGCAACACACCCTCGATGAAGGCACGGAGCACGAAGAGATACACCTTTTGCTCGTAGCTCGCTGAAGCCGGCGCTAAGTCGCCAGACCAGAATGAGCACGAGTTCTTCCGCAATAGCTCGCGCGATAGCCCGCAGATTTTCGCATGAGCTCCGATCCGCGCTATGCGGACGATTTCTTTGCCGAGCTTGGTATCGACGGTGTACTGGGATCGCGCATTCTTGTCGATCGTGAGGGCAGTACCGTCCTTGAACTTGCAGCTAACCGGCATGTATTGCCATGCGTTGTCCATGAGTAGTTGCAGGGCTTTATCGCTCATCCCCTTTGCTTTAGGGGGAGTGCCTGCTTTCGCGGCGGCGGGAATGGCTTCCAGCGCCTTAAGTGTTTCTTTCGCGCGCGGGAATGATGAATTGATCGCGAGTGCACTGCGCAAGTCGGCTGTCGCGTGCTCCTTGTCGCCCTTCCTGATATAGGCAACGCCCCGGTTGAAGTAGTAGCGCGCGCTCGGCTTGATCTCGATGGCTTTGGTGATGTCACCGATCGCGCGGTCAAGCTCGCCTCCTTTGAAGTAGACCTCTGCTCGGACCGAGTAGATGAAGTCATCCTTCGGGTTGAGGGCGATGGCCTTGGTGAAATCGGCGATGGCTTGGTCCCGATCTCCCTTCGTATCGTAGGCGTGACCCCGGGCCCAGTAGACGCTGGTATACTTTGGGTTGAGGGCGATAGCCTCGTTGAAGTCAGAAATGGCGCGGTCAGTCTCGCCCTTTCCAAAGTAGGCCACGCCACGGCTGAAGTGGGCAATAGACCTGTTTTTTCTCGGCTCCTTCTTTCCGCGTTCGATGATCCTCGTACAGCCACGGATTTGCCGGTCCGCGTCTTTGGTCTGATGGCAATCCTCATATCTATTCGCTGAGGCCCCTGTCGCGCACAGGGCTACAGCCAGAGTGACCAGAAGAATTCGTCTTATTCTCCCGCTCCGAAAATAGATACTTGTTGTGTTATGCGAGCAATTCGGCCCGCAAAGCCGGTTCATCGGCGCCTCCATGATCAGCCCCTCCCAGTGGTCCAGGTGGAATACTGGGTAGGTGCCGCGTGATCCCGAACGTCGGAGCCAGAAAAAGCGCGAGGATCAACAGCTGCTTCAACCGTGCCTCCCGCAATGCTTGAAATGAGGCATCCCAAGGGAATTCGGCCCAAGGATTGACTTGCCGCCTCATCCATATGTACGAGGACGCTCTCTCGTGGTGCGCGCCAAGATAGTCTTGAGACAGGTGAACGGTTCAGCCTGCGCATATTCTGCGCGGGGCCCGTCGGCTGTCGGCAATCAGGGAGAAGCGTACCCCTCTTCGGTCATGCTGGACTGTGCGCCAAACATGGCCATGGCAAGCTCGCCGAATGTCTCCTTGTGGCCCTTCTCTTCCGGTCCGACACGCGGCCAACGTGTCCGCTCACTGGGGTAAACCTTCCGGGCCGCGGACGTGAGCCGCACGGGGAAGTTTGACCCATAGCCGAAGTCGCCGCGTCGCTCCGTTCCGGATTTTCTGCGGGCTCACGCTAGCGCGGCCGCCGCGCCGCAACTCGTGCAGAAGCGGGCTTGCACGCGCAGCGCGCGCTCGCAATTGGTGCAGCGTGTTGGTGTTGGCGTGTGGCCGTAGGGGAACTCCATCGGCCGCAACGAGCACTCGCCGCCATCGTTCAGAACCGGAACGACCGGAGCCCCCGAGCGTTATCGCCGCACAGGTTGCTCAGCACGAGAACCTGGAGGCCGCGGGCCTATGGCTGCCAGCGGACCCGATACGGGGAGGGCAAGGCCAATGACCGCCGAACAGATCAACGCGCGCCTGGAGACCCTGGAGGGCGCCCAGGCGGCCTACCGGCGCTCACCGGGCAATCGGACGCTCCAGGCGGTCGCCGCGGCCGCCGCCATTGAAGCGCACGCCCTGGAGGCCGCCTTGGCGTTCCGGGCCACACGCCAGCGCGTCGTGGAGCGGTGCAGAGACCGCACGGCCTATCCGACCGAACGGCAAGCACACGCAGCACCGCGCACGGCACCATAGGCTCGCACGCATCCGGTATAGACGACTTGAGCCCGCCAAACGTCGGCGGGCTCTTTCATTTTGGGCGGGCACGAAATTCCGTAAGTGCTTTATTTTACCGGATGAGATGTTGGTTGCGGGGGCTCGCAAGTTCCACAATTTACTCTTCTCCGCGACTGAATTGACGACCGTGCCGAGCAGATACCTCTCCTGAAGAAGTGTCCGCTGGGCACCCTCTTTCCCTTGCGGCACTTGTAGCAGCGCCTCCGCTCAACCGTTGCCACTGGAGGAAGCACGTCGCTCGGGCGTAGGGTGAGGAAAGGGGTCAAGACTTCCCTATTGGACATCGCAGCCACCACGGGGGGTCCCCCCAACGGGGGAAAAGCCGGCGAGAATGCCGTAGCACGGTTCGGTGACCGCGGGTGTCCCACTGCGCGCTACCGCTTTGGGGGGCAAAGCCGACGACTTTGGCTTTCAACTCGGACTACCGCTCATGACCGATTGTGTTGAAAAACTCGATCAGACGTCGGACCAAGAGACGTTGAGGCGTGAACAGATAGAATCTCGTGTCGACTACAACGACGATGCAGGAATTAAGTTTGATTTCTAGGGCGCATCAGGAATTGTGTTTCCGCTGAGACCTTGGCTGCATCCGTCATAATCGTTTTTCAACACAATCGACCCAAAGCCGCCATCGCTTGTCGTGAGCCTGTATGGCGCCTTTATCTCGCGCTTATGCGCACGCCTGAAAATCCATATCGCATCTTTATGCGCCGACACTTAGTCCTCCTCGTCGCAGCCGACAGGAGGACGTCACATGCTGGACCTCGTCTATCTGGCGCTCGGGCTCGGGCTCTTTGCCCTGATGAGCCTCTATGCCCGCTGGGCGGCGGGATTGTGAGGCCGCCATGCTCGATCTCGTGCTCGGTGCGATCGTAGCCGCCGGTGTCGGCGCCTACCTCGTCTATGCGCTCCTCTATCCCGAGAAGCTGTGATCATCGGCGCGGCCGCCGCGTGCGCCCGCGCAGCTCAGGTCTCACCCCATGACATTCAATGGCTGGTTCCAGATCGCCTTCATGCTCGCCCTCGTGGTCGTGACGGCGCGGCCGCTCGGCCGCTTCATGGCTGCGGTGCTCGACGGGCGCAGCACCTTCCTGCATCGGCTCGGGCAGCCGGTCGAGCGGCGCCTCTACGCCTACGCCGGCATCGACGCGGGCCGCGAGCAGAGCTGGCTCGGATACGTCGGCGCGCTGCTCTTGTTCAACGCGGCGGGCTTCGTGCTGCTCTATGCGATCCTCAGGCTGCAGCAGTTCCTGCCGCTCAACCCGCAAGGTTTCGGGCCATGAGCCCGGCCATGGCCTTCAATACCGCGGCCTCGTTCGTGTCGAACACCAACTGGCAGGCCTACGGCGGCGAGACGACGCTGTCCTATTTCAGCCAGATGATCGGCCTCGACTGTGCAGAATTTCCTGTCGGCCGCCACCGGCATGGCCATCGTCGTGCCGCTGGCGCGCGCGTTCAGCCGCGCCAACGCCACGACCGTCGGCAATTTCTGGGTCGATCTGACCCGCATCACACTCTACGTGCTGCTGCCGCTGTCGATCGTCATGGCCATCGCGCTGATCGCGCTCGGCGTGCCGCAGAATTTGCAGCAACTACGTGGATGCGACGACGCTCGAAGGCGCCAAGCAGACGATCGCGCAGGGCCCCGTTGCCAGCCAGGTCGCCATCAAGCAGCTCGGCACCAACGGCGGCGGCTTCTTCAATGTCAACTCCGCCCACCCCTACGAGAACCCCAACATCTGGAGCAACACTATCCAGCCTGGGCGATCCTCGCGCTGTCGCTCGGCCTCGCCATCACCTTCGGCCGCATGATCGGCAAGGAGCGCGAGGGCTGGGCGCTGCTCGCCGTGATGATGCTGTTCATCGCCGCCGGCTGCGCCGCCGCCTACTGGGCGGAGGCGGCCGGCAACCCGCTGATGCACGCCATGGGCGTCGACGGCGGCAACATGGAGGGCAAGGAGGTCCGCTTCGGCACGGCGCAATCGGCGTTCTGGGCCGCATTCACCACCGGCGCCTCCAACGGCTCGGTCAACTCCATGCATGCCTCCTACATGCCGCTCGGCGGTCTCGTGCCGATGTTCCTCATCCAGCTCGGCGAGCTGCTGCCGGGCGGCGTCGGCTCCGGGCCTCTACGGCATGGTGCTGTTCGCGATCCTCGCCATGTTCGTCGCCGGGCTGATGGTCGGGCGCACGCCGGAATATCTCGGCAAGAAGATCGAGGCCAGCGAGATGAAGATCGCGATGCTGGCGGTGCTGATCCTGCCGCTCGTCATGCTCGGCTTCTCGGCCGTCTCCGTCGTGCTGCCGTCGGCGCTCGAGAGCCTCGACAACGCGGGCCCGCACGGGCTGTCGGAGATCCTCTACGCCTTCGCCTCGGCCGCCGCCAACAACGGCTCGGCCTTCGCCGGGCTCAATCGGCATACGCCCTGGTTCAACACGACGCTAGGCATCGCCATGCTGCTCGGCCGCTTCGCCGTCATCGTGCCGGTGATGGCGATCGGCGGGTCGCTCGCCGCCAAGCAGAAGTGCGCCGTCCTCGGGCACGTTCCCGACCGACGGGCCGCTGTTCGTCGGCCTGCTGACGGGCGTGATCCTGATCCTCGGCGGCCTGCAATATTTCCCGGCGCTGGCGCTCGGGCCGATCGTCGAGCATTTCCTGATGCTCGCCGGCAAGACGTACTGACCTTCAGGAGCAATCCATGTCGCAAACGCTATCACGCTGCAGCGCTCGATCGTCCGCTGATCGTCGCACGCGACCGCGGATGCGTTCCTCAAGCTCGATCCGCGCTCACTCGTCCCGAATCCCGTCATGTTCGTCACCGAGATCGGTCGTCGGCGGTGGTGACGGTGCTCTTCGTGCGCGATCTCGCGAGCGGCCAGGCGGCGCTGTTCTCCGGCCAGCTCGCCTTCTGGCTCTGGTTCACGGTGCTGTTCGCCAATTTCGCCGAAGCGGTCGCGGAAGGTCGCGGCAAGGCGCAGGCGGATACCTGCGCCGCGCCCGCACCGAAACGCGCGCCAAGCGGCTCGTCGACGCCAAGCAGCGCGACAGCTATCGAGGGGGTCACGGCGCTCGATCTGCGGCCCGGCGACGTCGTGCTCGTCGAGGCCGGCGACGTCATCCCCGGCGACGGCGAGATGGTCGAGGGTGTCGCTTCGGTCAACGAGGCGGCGGTGACAGGCGAATCCGCGCCCGTCATCCGCGAGGCCGGCGGCGACCGCTCGGCCGTCACCGGCGGCACGACGGTCTTGTCCGACTGGATCATGGTGCGCATCACGTCGGCGCCCGGCTCGTCGTTCCTCGACCGCATGATCGCGCTGGTCGAAGGCGCCGAGCGGCAGAAGACGCCGAACGAGATCGCGCTCAGCGTCCTGCTCGCCGGCCTGACGCTCATCTTCCTGATCGCCGTCGTGACGCTCACCGGCTCGCCGCCTATTCCGGCACGGCGTGTCGGTGCCGGTGCTGGTCGCGCTGCTCGTCACGCTGATCCCGACGACCATCGGCGGGCTGCTGTCGGCCATCGGCATCGCCGGCATGGACCGGCTCTTCAGGTTCAACGTGATCGCCATGTCGGGCCGCGCCGTCGAGGCGGCGGGTGACGTCGACACGCTGCTGCTCGACAAGACCGGCACCATCACCTTCGGCAACCGCATGGCCACGGAGATCATTCGCCGTTCCCGGCGTCTCCGAGCGGCAGCTGGCGGAAGCCGCGCTGATGGCCAGCCTTGCCGACGAGACGCCGGAGGGCCGCTCCATCGTCGACGCTGGCGCAGGAGAAGTATGGCATCGCGCGGCCGGAGCCCGACGCCGCACGACCGGCTTCGTCCCGTTCTCGGCGCGACGCGCCTGTCCGGCGTCGATCTCGGCCAGCGCAAGCTGCGCAAGGGTGCGGTCGATGCGGTGCTGAAATTCGCGCGCGTGGCGCGCGGGCGGCGGCGACGCCGAGCCGCCGGAGTTCCGCGCGGCCGTCGAGCGCATCGCGCGCTCCGGCGGCACGCCGCTGGCGGTTGCCGAGGACGGCCGCCTGCTCGGCGTCATCCATCTCAAGGACGTCGTCAAGCCCGACATCAAGCAGCGCTTCGCGCAGATGCGGCGCATGGGCATCAAGACGGTGATGGTGACCGGCGACAATCCGCTCACGGCCGCAGCGATCGCCTCGAGGCCGGCGTCGACGATTTCCTCGCCGAGGCGACGCCGGAGGACAAGCTGCGCTATATCCGCGACGAGCAGGGGCGGCCGGCTCGATCGCCATGTGCGGCGACGGCACCAACGATGCGCCGGCGCTCGCCCAGGCCGACGTGGGCGTCGCCATGCAGACCGGCACCCAGGCCGCGCGCGAGGCCGGCAACATGGTCGACCTCGATTCCAACCCGACCAAGCTGATCGAGATCGTCGGATCGGCAAGCAGCTGCTGATGACGCGCGGCGCGCTGACGACCTTCTCGATCGCCAACGACGTCGCCAAATATTTCGCGATCATCCCGGCCTTGTTCGTTGCCTCG
>CAVSIY010000008.1:0-161459 GCA_963728165.1 uncultured Alphaproteobacteria bacterium
TCGCGGTGGCGCTGTCGGGCTCCGATGTCGACGGCACGGTTGTCTCGTTTCACCATCACGAGCCTGCCGGCCGACGGCTTGCTCTATGCGGATGTCGGTCTGAGCACGCTCCTCGCCGTCGACGACAGCGTAACGGCCTCGGCAACGCAGCGACCGTCTACTTCGCTCCCCGATGCCGACTGGAACGGGTCGACGAGCTTCGACTACGCCGCGGTGGACGATGGGGGGCCAGCGAGTTAGCGACGCCGGCCACCGCAAGCATCACGGTCACGGCGGAGAACGATCCGTACAAGACCAACGCGGCCTCCGGCTCGGGCCTTGAGGACGCGGCCTCGATCACGGTGGCGCTGTCGGGCTCCGATGTCGACGGCACGGTGGCCTGGTTCACCATCACGAGCCTGGCCGGCCGACGGCTTGCTCTTATGCGGATGTTTCGGTCTGAGCACGGCTCCTCAATCTCAACGACAGCGTACCGGCGAGCGGCAATGCGGCGACCGTCTACTTCGTGCCCGATCCCGACTGGAACGGGGTCGACGAGCTTCGACTACGCCGCGGTGGACGATCAGGGGGCCAGCGATGCGACGCCGGCCACCGCAAGCATCACGGTCACGGCGGAGAACGATGCGCCCAAGACCAACGCGGCCTCCGGCTCGGGCCTTGAGGACGCGGCCTCGATCACGGTGGCGCTGTCGGGCAGCGACATCGACGGCACGGTGGCCTCGTTCACCATCACGAGCCTGCCGGCCAACAGCTGCTCTATCCGGATGTCGGTCTGAGCACGCTCCTCGCCGTCAACGACAGCGTTGAACGGCGAGCGGCAATGCGGCGACCGTCTACTTCGTGCCCGATGCCGACTGGAACGGGTCGACGAGCTTCGACTACGCCGCGGTGGACGATCGGGGGCCAGCGATGCGACGCCGGCCACCGCAAGCATCACGGTCACGGCGGGAGAACATGCGCCCGACCAACGCGGCCTCCGGCTCGGGCCTTGAGGACGCGGCCTCGATCACGGTGGCGCTGTCGGGCTCCGATGTCGACGGCACGGTGGCCTCGTTCACCATCACGAGCCTGCCGGCCAACGGCTTGCTCTATGCGGATGTCGGTCTGAGCACGCTCCTCAATCTCAACGACAGCGTACCGGCGAGCGGCAATGCGGCGACCGTCTACTTCGTGCCCGATCCCGACTGGAACGGGTCGACGAGCTTCGACTACGCCGCGGTGGACGATCAGGGCGCTACCGACGCCACCCCGGCGACGGCAAGCATTACGGTGACGCCCGTCAACGACGCGCCGCTGCTCGACAACGCCGGCAACCCCATCTTGCATTCAATCGTCGAGGATATGGCCGACGCCAGCAATGCAGGTGACCTGGTCGCCAATCTGGTGGGTGCGAGCCTCACCGATGTGGACAATGGCGCGCTTCAAGGCATCGCCATTACCAGCCTCGGGACCGCGAACGGCCACTGGGAGTACCAGCTGGCGAGCGGCGGTGGCTGGACGGCGGCGCCGGCCGTCTCGGCAACGAGCGCGCTGCTTGTGGACGTGCAGGACTCCTTGCGCTTCGTGCCGAACGCGGACTACAGCGGCACGGCGGCGCTCACCTACCAGGCGTGGGACGAGACGTCCGGCAGCCCCGGCGGCGTCGCCGACGCTTCCGTCAATGGCGGGGCAACGGCCTTCTCCAGCGCGAGCGAGACCGCCACCATCGACGTGGCACCGGTCGCCGATGCGCCGACGTTTACGATCGCGGGCGAGGGGCCAACATAACAACTCCGGAGCCGCTGACGGGCGAGTTCCGGGTCAACCGACGACGAGCGGCGATCAGGTCTATTCCTCCGTGGCCCCCCTGAACGACGGCGGGTTCGTGGTCACCTGGTCGTCCAACGGCCAGGACGGCAGCGGCTACGGCGTCTACGCCCAGCGCTATGACGCCGCCGGCGCGGCGGTCGGCTCCGAATTCCAGGTCAATACGACGACGACCACCAATCAGCGGTATTCCTCCGTGGCCCCCCTGAACGACGGCGGGTTCGTGGTCACCTGGTCGTCGTACCTCCAGGACGGCAGCAACTACGGCATCTATGCCCAGCGCTATGATGCCGCCGGCGCGGCGGTTGGCTCCGAGCTCCAGGTCAACACGACGACGAGCGACGAACAGCAGTATTCCTCCGTGGCGCCCCTGAACGACGGCGGGTTCGTGGTCACCTGGACGTCGTTCGGCCAGGACGGCAGCAACTACGGCGTCTACGCCCAGCGCTATGACGCAGCCGGCTCTGCAGCCGGCACCGAGCTCCAGGTCAATACCTACACGACCAGCAATCAGTGGTATTCCTCCGTGGCCCCCCTGAACGACGGCGGGTTCGTGGTCACCTGGTCGTCGTTCGGCCAAGACGGCGACGGCTACGGCATCTATGCCCAGCGCTATGATGCCGCCGGCGCGGCGGTCGGCACCGAATTCCAGGTCAATACGACGACGACCAGCAGTCAGCGGTATTCCTCCGTGGCGCCCCTGAACGACGGCGGGTTCGTGGTCACCTGGTCCTCGCTCGACCAGGACGGTTCGAGAGCGACGGCGTTTACGCCCAGCGCTATGATGCCGCCGGCGCTGCGGCGGGCAGCGAGCTCCAGGTCAATAGCTACACGAGCGGCACTCAGCAGTTGTCCTCCGTGGCGCCCCTGAACGATGGCGGGTTCGTGGTCACCTGGTCCTCGCTCGACCAGGACGGCAGCAGCTGGGGCGTCTACGCCCAGCGCTATGACGCCGCCGGCGCGGCGGTCGGCACCGAGTTTCTCCTCAACCAGACCACCTCTGGACTTCAGATTGCCGAACCGGAGGTTGCCAGTCCCACGGTTGCCGTGCTGCCGACGGGCGACATCGTCGCCGTCTGGTCTGGCGCGTCAGGCGTTTCCGGCTACGAGGTCTACGCGCGCGTGTTCTCTGTCGGCGTCGGCGCCACCGAGGAACTCAACCGTCACCTTCCCCTCGATCACGGCCGCAGTCACCGACACTGACGGCTCGGAGACGCTCGTCCTCATGCTCACGGGCTTCCCGGCCGGCGCCACCTTCTCCGTGGGCCATGCCGACGGCGCCTCCTGGGTGATCGATAATCCCGGCGACATCGCCGCGCTCGCGGGCACGCCCCTCACCATGACGCCGCCGGCCGACTACAACGGCACCTTCGTGCTCGACGTGGCGGCCACCGTTACCGACACGGCGACGCTCTCGAGCGGACCCGCTTCCGACACGCTGACGACGACGAAGCAGATCTCCGTCACCGTCACGCCCGTCAACGACGCGCCCGTCGCCGGGGACGACGTATTCCTCGTGAACCAGTCGGGGCTTACGTCGAGCGACCTGCTCCCCAATGATCGGGACATCGACGCCGCGGACATCTTGACGATCGCGAGCGTGGCCGGAGGCAGCGTCGGAGCTCCGTTCGCGGTCACGTCGGCCGGGGGCCGCCAGGCGCAGATCACGGTGGCGGCCAACGGCGCGGTGACGTTCGACCCGCAGGGCAATTTCGGCGCCGCTGCAGCTTTGGGTGACACGGTGCAGTTCGATTACACCGTCTCAGATGGCCATGGAGGCACCGATGTGGCGACGGCGTCGTTCGTCATCGGCTTCCCGCTGGTCCAGGGCACGAACGGCGATGATTTCTTGGCCCTACAAGGGCACATCCTGCCCTACACGATTGCCGCGACCAATCCTTACAGCGGCGAGACTGTGCTGATCAACTACGGCGCCGCGAACGTGAATATCGCAGTCTACGATGGGTTGGGCGGGACCGACATATTGTTGGGGTGGGATGACTCCGACGTCCTATTCCTCGAGGATCCGACGACCCACACCCAGACAATAATGAACCTGGAGCGCATTGTTGTTGGGAATGGCGCGGATTTCATCGATCTCGCAAGCACGACTTATCCGTTGGGCAACATTTCGATCAATGGCGGGAATGGCGACGACGTTGTTTGGTCGAATGGTGGTGATGATACGCTTCAAGGCCTCCCCGGAGACGATATTCTGGACGGGGGGCCAGGCAACGACGTCATCTACGGCGGCACCGGCAGCAATGCACCGGGAAGCGGCAATGACACTCTTTCCGGCGGCGCGGGTGCGGACCTGCTGAAGGGCGAAGACGGCAACGACGTTCTGAAGTTTTCTGCCGACGACGTCTGGGCTCCTGGCGCCACGACGGTGAATGCCTCCACCGGCGAGGTCCAGTCGATCGCCGAACTCAACCAAAGCTTCGACACGTTCGACGGCGGCAGCGACGCCGATACCCTGATCCTGACCGACGGCAATGATGCGCTGCTGCTCGACAATTCCATTAGCCCGCAGCACGCCCTCGCCTCTGGGGCTCGGGTGGTCGCAGTGGAGGTGATCGAAGCCGGTGCGGGCGACGATGTGATCAACTTGACCAGTACGGCCTACGCCTACGGCGATGTCACCGTAAGAGGCGGAGACGGGAACGACGTCATCTGGACCGCAGGCGGCGCCGATGTCCTCGAGGGCGGCGCCGGGGCGGACGTCCTCGCGGGCAATGGTGGCAGTGATACGCTCAGGGGCGGCGATGGGGCCGATCGTCTGATTGGCGGCGCCGGTGCGGACACGCTGACCGGTGGGGCCGGCGCCGACACCTTCGTGTTCAACCTCCCCAGTGAAGGCACGGACATCATCAGCGATTTCACCTCGGGCTCCGACAAGCTCGAGATCTCGGCTTCGGGCTTTGGCGGAGACCTCACCGCCGGCGACCCGGTCACGCTCCTCACGGCCGCGGACTTTGCCTCGGTCAACGGCGGCGCCAGCGGCTACTTCATCTATGACACGGGCGGCGCCGATGCCGGCACCGTATACTGGGATGCGACGGGCGGTGACGGCTCCGATGCCGTCGCGATCGTGAAATTGCAGATAGGTGCATCGCTCGTTTCAACGGACTTCGATCTCGCCTAGGCAAGCCGCAGGCAGAGACGCCTGCCGCTCCGGGAAAGGCCGAGAGCACGATTCGGCGGCACCCGGCGGCGAACGCAAGCCCAGGATGGGATTGACTCGTCCGCGGCTTGCCCTGGAGGAAGCGTGACGGCGAGCAGCGATTTCAAAGCGTCTTGCAGCAACCTGTCGAGGCCGACATGCTTATGATGCGGCTGCCGGGCATCAAGGACTGCTCTACTTTCGACAGGAGAGCTAACCGTTCGGTGCGTTGTCTGGCGAATGCGCCCTCCAATAATGCAGCGGGTCGAGTACGTCAGAGGGCGAAGACATAGTGTACACAAACTAAGCCTTTGCTTGACGCAGGTCCCGAGTGCAGCCCGGTATGCACTGGCGAATTCGAATTGGATTACAGGTGGCGGTCACGGGCTAGCGTAGCCTCGTACACACGGCTCGTTTAGCCGGCCACCTTCGCCGGCCTGTCCGCTTTAGCCCGGCAAACAGTCGTCTGACAGTGACTGCGCGTTCGTCCGCCTCGGGTCAAAAGCGTCTGTTGCCGCGGAGTAGCTACGCCCTCTGCTCTTCACTCATGAACGGTCTCAAGCCAGCCGTTAGTGCTAGCGGGAACAAAGTCCCGGTCTGCGTCGCTGCCCGGCTGAAAAGGGGGACAGAAAGAGGGACGGTCAAGTTGTTGGCCACGCTAGCCCACTGATCTGATTAGCTTGATTAGACTTGATTAAACTCCCACCCCATCCGCCAGGCCCGTCTCGACCACAACAACTCGTGACGCCTCAGGTCGTCTCAGAACGCGCGCAACAACAAGCATTTAGCTCACAAATCATGCGCAAGCCCCGGCTCTTAGGGTCCTTCGTTCAACCCCCTATGGGATTCAACTCTAAATCCTCGTGTGACCACTCTACTTCCGCCGGGCATCAGAAACAGCTCGACGAACGCCCAGATCGTCGGCGGCGCGGATAGGCCGAAGGCGATGTGCAGGCCGGATGTCGTCGGGTCCAAATCGAACTTATGGTGGGGTAGCCTCCGCTTTGACCCCTACCATCTTGGGTGTTCATTGTAAGTGGCATCTCCCGATCAATGACGGACAAGTCGCGTGAGAGCCTCGGGCAACTTTTCTTTCCGAAGCAATCTATCAAAGGCGACCTATGCTTGTCATCGAATGGGGGCCTGGGTTGGCCGAGGCTGTTTGACGGGACTTGGTGTCGTTTCGGGTGGCGAGGGATTTGGCCGAGGTGGTGGCGGCACAGGTTTTGGGGTACCGATGCCAACCACCACGTCACCGGGCATTTCGTTGCCGTCGTTGACCATTGCGCTGGCGATGAGCCACGCGTCACGCTCACCCTTACGGACAGACATCGCATCCTCCATTCTATTTGGATGGCAAACCGCCTCTGCAGCCCGATGGTTCCTCGAAATGATATAGAAGGATGGGAACATCGGCGCGTCAATCGAAAGCCTCACCGCCTTTATGAGCGGAAACGCTCCCCGCTCTGTGATCGAACGCTACCGCCACCACGTCGCGGCCAACGCGCTAAGGCTTGCCGGACCCCCATACCCATTGTTACAGGCACTTAGCCGCAATTTCTGGTGTGCATGACGGCGCAGGCGAGCTTGCCCAACCCGTGAAGCAATGCCGCAAACCCGGTGTCTATCGCGATGGTCAGGGGCTGCTTCTCCGCGTGTATCCGACTGGAGCGAAGCGCTGGGTGCTGCGCGTAACCGTCCGCGGCAAACGCCGCGATGTTGGACTTGGTCCTGTGAGCGCCGTCTCGCTTCAGGAAGCTCGCGACCGGGCCACGGAACTCCGCAAAGCCGCTCGTGAGGGTCGCGATCCCGTTGCCGCCCACACTGGTTCCGAACGATCGGCTCGGTTCACGCTCACAGTGAATTCCCTTTGTGCACGCAACGGAATTTGGCAGTAGGTCGTTGGGGCACAAGTACCGATGCACGTATACAACGGTCTAACGTCGATCGTCCGAGCCGAAACCCGTGGCGTCTACACAGATGTGCGGCTTGCATCTCATGACGCTCTTTCATCGGCGTAAGCCCAAATGGGGCTATCGAAACCTTGGCGTGATACCCTTGTGCAGCGGTAACCTCGGAGGCTGTAGGCTTGAACCGGTTGATCATCGTTTCAAACAGGGTCGCCGAACCCACGCTCTCGGCCCAAGCCGGTGGGCTCGCAGTCAGCCTTCTCGACGCTCTGCGCGAGAACGGGGGTCTGTGGCTCGGTTGGGATGGCACCACGGTCGCGGACGGACAGCCAACGGCGCTCGATGTTAGCGAGCATGACGGCATCACCATTGCGCGGATGCCGCTCAGCGAACGGGACTACCAGGACTACTACCACGGTTTCAGCAACAGCATTCTCTGGCCCGTCTTTCACAACCGCCTCGATCTTGCGGCGATCAACGCCGAGTCGGCGGGGGGATACCGGCGCGTCAATGAAAGCTTTGCCGACGCCCTTTCGACGTTGATCCGGCCCGGCGACATCGTTTGGGTGCACGACTATCATCTCATTCCCCTGGGGGCTGAGCTGCGCAAACGGGGATGCCGCAACCGCCTCGGCTTCTTTCTGCACATTCCGTTTCCCACGCCGGACGTGTTTGTCGCCGTCCCGGAGCACGAATGGCTCATGCAATGCCTTCTCTCGTACGATCTGGTGGGTCTGCAGACGCGATGGGACGTGAGCAATTTCGAGCGCAGCCTGCAGGAGCTCGAAGACAAGATCGATCATCAGGGCGGGCCGGTGGAGTGGTCTGGGTCGCTCAGCTCGGTCGCCGCCTTTCCGATCGGAATCGACGTTGACGCATTCGCTGCTATGGCGAGAACCGACAAAGCCATGGAGCGGATTGAGCGCCTAAATCGGCGCGCGAGCGCCCGCATCCACGTCATCGGCGTCGATCGGCTCGACTACACCAAGGGCTTGCCGGAACGTCTACGCTCGTTCCGCCGTTTGCTGGAGCTCTATCCCGAGAACCAGAAAGTGGCGACGCTGATGCAGATCGCGCCGCCGACGCGCGAGGATGTCGACGCCTACGCCGACATTCGTCACGAGCTGGAGGCTTTGTCAGGGGCCATCAACGGCGAGTTCGGCGACTTCGACTGGACGCCGGTCCGCTACATTCATCGCGTGGTCCCGCGCGATACGCTGGCGGCGCTGTTCCGAGGCAGCCACGTCGGTCTCGTCACGCCACTACGCGACGGAATGAATCTCGTGGCGAAGGAATATGTGGCGGCCCAGGACGAGGATGACCCGGGCGTGCTGGTCCTGTCACGATTTGCCGGTGCGGCCGAGGATCTCGAGGAAGCGCTAATCGTCAACCCCTACGATCCAGACGAGGTCGCACACGCGCTGCAGCAGGCGATTAAGATGCCGCTCCGTGAACGGCGTGAACGCCACGAGGCGCTTCTGCGGCGCATTCGCCAGCACGACGTCAGGTATTGGCGTGAAAGCTTCCTTGGCATCTTGTCGGGTGGAAACACCGGAGTCGATCGGGCCTGACGCGGCCTCTCGTGCGACGCTCTTCTGTGCTGCTGAGCGGTGTGGAACTGACCGGCCAATCAAGTGTTTGATGCAAGAGCATCGGACCCAATCGTCGTCCAAAGTGGCGATGACTTGAGTGCTGAGGGGTTGTCGCCAAAGTTTAAAGAGTCTACCCTTTGTCTATAGCCCAAGAAAAACAGACTGGCGGCGCGCAGCATTGCGTGACGGATGTGAACGCTTGAACAAATATTGTTGCGGCCACATCAGGAAGATCGGCCGCGGTTAACGGTCTTTGCGAGATAATGCTGCGCAGGCACGCCAACGGCTCGAGGCAACACTGACAAAACTTACAGACCAGATACTTCCTCCTCCAGAGAACGATAGGGCTCTGCTGAACGCCGCCAAGAGCCGGGTCGCGATAGAAGGTATCTGGCCCGAGATCGACGGCGGACGTTTCCCCGTGAAGCGTGCCGTCGGCGACGTCCTGACGGTCGAGGCGGATATCTTCTGCGACGGTCACGACAAGATCGGCGCGGCCCTCATCTACCGTCGCGAAGACGAGGATGATTGGCACGAGACGGCGCTGCGCCCGCTCGAGAACGACCGCTGGCGCGGCGCGTTTCTTCTCGAGCGCAATGCGCGCTACGTCTACACGATC
The DNA here is from genome assembly GCA_963728165.1 of uncultured Alphaproteobacteria bacterium. GTDB lineage: Bacteria > Pseudomonadota > Alphaproteobacteria > Rhizobiales > Hyphomicrobiaceae > Hyphomicrobium_A. The sequence goes on from CAVSIY010000008.1 coordinate 9,091, forward strand.
GTTGCATGGCGCGATCTTTATGCGTCCTGGTGCGACGAGGTCGCTAAGAAGCGCAACGCCGGTCAGGCGATCGCGCTGGAGCTGAAGGAGGGTCTCCGCCTTGTGGAGAAGACGATCGCGGAGGGCGATCGCGACACGCAAGCCGATCAGCGCGCCCTTCAACAACTGCTCGAAGCCCTGCAGCAGGCCGCATCCGACGGGGCCAAGCTTAAGCTTCTGACGAGCCCGGAGGCGCACGAGCTTTTCGCGCGCGCGGGCCTACGTACCCATCTTACCCGCTACGACAAGGAGCTCGCCGTTTGGGTGGACCGAAGGCGGGCCGCATTCGGTGCCTGGTATGAGATGTTTCCGCGCTCGCAGTCGGGCGACGCCGGACGGCACGGTACCTTCGACGATGTCATTGCGCGCTTGCCCTACGTGCGCGACCTTGGTTTCGATGTTCTCTACTTCCCGCCCATCCACCCGATCGGCCACACCAACCGCAAAGGGCGCAACAATTCCCTGGCGCCGGCGGCCGACGATCCCGGCAGCCCGTACGCCATCGGCTCGCGGGAAGGTGGGCACGATTCAATTCATAAGGAGCTTGGCACGTTCGCCGATTTCGAGCGGCTTCTCAAGGCCGCCAAGGCGCAGGGGCTCGAGATCGCGCTCGACTTCGCCATCCAATGCTCGCCCGATCATCCCTGGATCAAAGAGCACCCCGAATGGTTCGACTGGAGACCCGACGGCACCATCAAGTTCGCCGAGAACCCGCCCAAGAAGTACGAGGACATCGTCAACGTCCACTTCTATCGCGACGCGTTGCCCTCGATCTGGTACGCGCTGCGCGACGTCGTGCTCTTCTGGGCCGAAAAAGGCGTGCGCATCTTTCGGGTGGACAACCCCCACACCAAGCCGTTTCCGTTCTGGGAGTGGATGATCCGCGAGGTGCAGGGCCGCTACCCCGACGTGATCTTCTTGTCCGAGGCATTCACCCGGCCGAAGCCGATGAAGCGGCTGGCCAAGCTCGGCTTCACCCAGTCCTATTCCTACTTTACGTGGCGCAACACCAAGCAGGAGCTCACCGACTATCTGACGGAGCTCACGCAAAGCGAGATGCACGAGTACCTCCGCCCAAATTTTTTCGTCAACACACCCGACATCAATCCCGTCTACCTGCAGTCGAGCGGGCGCGCCGGCTTCCAGGCGCGGCTCCTGCTGGCTGCGAGCCTTGCCGGCAACTACGGCGTCTATAGCGGCTTCGAGCTGTGCGAGGCGCAGCCAATACCAGGCAAGGAGGAGTATTTGAACTCCGAAAAGTACGAGATCCGCGCGTGGGACTGGGACCGTGAAGGCAACATCCGCGCGGACGTTACGCTGATCAACCGCCTGCGCCGCACGCACCCGGCGCTGCAGCAATTCACGAACCTGACTTTCTACAACGCCTGGAACGATGAGATTCTCTATTACGGCAAGGCAACGCCCGATCAGGATGATTTCGTACTGTTTGCGGTGAACCTCGATCCCCACAACGCGCAATCGGCCCACTTCGAGGTTCCCTTATGGGAGTTTGGGCTGCCGGACGACGCCTCCATCGCGGTCGAGGACCTCATATCCGGCAAGCGCTTCACGTGGTCGGGCAAGGTGCAGCACACGCTGCTCGATCCCAAGGATCGGCCCTATGCCATTTGGCGGCTCTTCAAACCTGAAGGAGCCACTCCATGACAATAGATGCACCTGAGGCTCCCATCGAGGTGCCGGCGGCAGCCGACATCGATCTTGCGGGCCAGCCCGAGATCGATCGCACGCTGGCCGATTGGTACAAGGACGCCGTCATCTATCAGCTGCACGTCAAAGCCTTTCAGGACGCCAACGGCGACGGCATCGGCGATTTCGAAGGACTGATGCAACGGCTCGACTATGTCGAAGCGCTCGGCATCACGGCGCTGTGGCTTTTGCCCTTCTATCCGTCCCCCTTGCGAGACGACGGCTACGACATCTCCGACTACCGCCAGGTCAATCCGTCTTACGGCGACATGGACGGCGTTAAAGCCTTCATCAAGGAGGCCCACCGCCGCGGCATTCGCGTCATCACCGAGCTGGTGGTCAATCATACCTCCGACCAGCACCCTTGGTTTCAGGAGGCCCGCAAGGCCCCGCCGGGCTCGCCGGAACGAGCGTTCTACGTGTGGAGCGACAACGACGATCGCTATGGTGGGACGCGTATCATTTTTATCGATACGGAGACGTCCAACTGGGCGTGGGACTCGGTCGCCAACGCCTACTACTGGCACCGCTTCTATTCGCACCAACCCGACCTCAACTTCGACAATCCGCGCGTGCTCGAGGAGATCATCGACGTCATGCGCTATTGGTTCGATCTGGGCGTCGACGGGCTGCGGCTCGATGCGGTGCCGTATCTGTGCGAGCGCGAAGGCACCAACAACGAGAACTTGCCCGAGACCCACGCCGTCTTGAAGCGCATCCGAGGCGAGGTCGACGCGCAGTATCCCGATCGCATGCTGCTCGCCGAGGCCAATCAATGGCCGGAAGACACGAGCCACTACTTCGGCGAGGGCGACGAATGCCACATGGCGTTCCATTTTCCCTTGATGCCGCGCATGTACATGGCGCTCGCGCAGGAGGATCGCCACCCGATCACCGACATCCTGCGGCAGACGCCCGAGATCCCCGACCTGTGCCAGTGGGCGCTCTTCTTGCGCAATCACGACGAGCTGACGCTCGAGATGGTGACCGACGACGAGCGCGACTATCTGTGGCGCACTTATGCGACCGACAGCCGTGCCCGCCTCAACCTCGGCATCCGCCGCCGTTTGGCGCCGCTCCTCGACAATGACCGGCGCAAGATCGAGCTGATGAACGCGCTTCTGCTGTCAATGCCGGGCACGCCCGTCCTCTACTATGGGGACGAGCTCGGCATGGGAGACAACTACTATCTCGGCGACCGGGACGGCGTGCGCACACCCATGCAGTGGTCGGCCGACCGCAACGGCGGCTTCTCGCGGGCCGATCCGCAGCGGCTGTACCTGCCGCCGATCATGGATGCCAACTACGGCTACCAGGCGATCAACGTGGAGGCGCAGCAACGAGCCCCGTCGTCGCTGCTGAACTGGATGCGCCGGATGATCCAGGTGCGCAAGAGGCACGCCGCGTTCGGCCGCGGCAGTCTGAACTTTCTCTACCCGCGCAACCGCAAGATTCTCGCTTTCGTGCGCAAGTATGAGGATCAGAACCTCCTTTGCGTCTTCAATCTGGCGCGGTCAGCACAGGCCGTGGAGCTCGATTTACGCTCCTACGCGGGCGCTGTGCCTGTCGAGCTGACCGGGAGCTCTGCCTTCCCGCCCGTCGGCGAGCTGCCCTACATGCTGACGCTGCCGGCCTATGGCTTCTATTGGTTCATTTTGGCGAGCGAGGCGGAGGAGCCGCGCTGGCACGTGGCGCAACCGGAAGCAGCGCCGGATTTCGTGACGCTCATTGCATCGGAAGGATGGCAGGTCGTCTTCGCGGACCGTCAGAAGCGAACCATCGAGCGCGACGTGCTTCCAGACTTCATGTTCCGCCAGCGATGGTTCGGGGCAAAGGATGCGCCCTTTGTCTTGTTCGAGCTGCACCACCTCACGACCTTGCAGGGTGCGCATGGAAGCCATCCGCTGACCATTTGCGAAGCGTCGATGCCCGGCGGAGACTCCCAACGCTACTTCCTGCCGCTTTGCGCCAAGTGGGGCAGCGAGCATTTGCGCCCTGGCGCTCCGAAGTTGTCCTCCACGCTCGCCAAGCTCAGGGCCGGCCCGCGTGTCGGCGCCCTTATCGACGCCGCAAACGATGAGGGCTTCATCAGAGATTTCGTGGCGGCGCTCAACGAAAGCAGCGTTATCGAAACAAGCGAAGGGCAGCTTGTGTGCTCCGCGAGCCTGAGTTGGGAAGCAGTCGACAGCGAGGCGGAAGTGCGCTTCATCGGCGCCGAGCAGACCAACGTGTCGATGATCGTCGCCGACCGCATCATGCTCAAGATCTATCGTCGGGTGCGCTCTGGCATTCAGCCGGAGCTGGAACTCGCGCGGTTCCTCACAGACGTGGCTCACTACCAAAACACGCCCAAGTTCCTCGGCGCGGTCGAGCACGTGGCAAAGTCCGGCGAGCATACGGCACTGGCGATTGCCTTCGCATTCGTTCCCAACCAGGGCGACGCTTGGAATGCGGTCGTCGATGCGTTGGACCGCGCATTCGAGGATCTCGTGCTTGTCCCCGAGGCAGATGAAACGCCAGAAGGCGTTCTGGAGCGGCTCAGCGTGTTTCCGCTCGACATCGCCAAGCGTCTGGGTGAGCGCACGGCGGAGCTGCATCTGGCGCTGGCGACGCCGACCACCGATACCGCTTTCGCTGCGGAAGAGATCTCCACCGAGGACATCGAGCGGTGGTGTTCGACGGTGAGCGCCGAGGCGGAGCGCGTCTTGAGCCATCTCGAGCGAATGAAGGCAACTCTCCCCGAAACAACCGCGGAACAGGTTGCCAAATTGCTGGGCGAAAGAGGTACGCTCCAGAGCCGTATCGACGATATCGAGAAAACACCGGTCTTGGGCATCAAGACGCGAATTCACGGCGATTATCACCTGGGGCAAGTGCTGGTCTCCAAGGACGATGTCGTCATTATCGACTTCGAGGGAGAGCCGACCCGCACGCTCGAGGAACGGCGCGAGAAAAGCTCGCCGTTGCGTGACGTCGCCGGAATGCTGCGCTCGCTCGATTACGCGGCCTCCGCTGCCGCCGATCGCTTCGCCACGCGCAGAGGCACGCTTCCGGATCGAATTTGGGCAGCGGCAACGGCATGGCGCAACCGCGCAGGAAGGGATTTTCTGGAGGCCTATGCCGCCGTCGTGGCGGGGACGCCCGGGTATCCAGCCGACGAACGTGTCACGACGGGACTTCTCGATCTGTTCCTGATTCAGAAGGCCTTCTATGAGATAGCTTATGAGGCTGCGAACCGGCCGGCGTGGCTGTCGATACCTTTGCGCAGCGTCCTCGACCTCCTAACGGGCAGCAACACATACCGGTCATGACCAGAGCATCGAACAAGATCGCCGGCGACGAACCCGATTGGCGGCCCGATCCGGCCACCATCGAAGCGCTTGTTGCTGGCCGGCATGGCGATCCGTTTGCCATCCTGGGTCCCCATCAATTTGGGGATGACGTATCGATTTGCGTCTTCGCACCCACCGCTGAATCCGTCGAAGTTGTGGATGCACAAAGCGGGGATCTGCTCGCTACTCTGGAAAAATTGCACGATGGAGGATTCTTTGGCGGACTTGTCGGCACAATGGCGCAGCCTTTCGACTATCGGCTTCGGTTTAGACACGCGGACGCGATGTGGGAGGCGGACGATCCCTATCGCTTTCCCGCGGTGCTCGGCGAGCTCGACGTCCATCTGATGGCCGAGGGCACACACCGCCGCCTCTATGAAAAACTTGGCGCGCATCCGATCACCTTGAACGACACGGACGGCGTCACGTTCGCCGTGTGGGCCCCCAACGCGCGTCGGGTCAGCGTCGTGGGCGATTTCAACAGCTGGGATGGCCGGCGTCATCCCATGCGCAAGCGGCATGAAGCGGGTATCTGGGAGCTGTTCGTTCCCGGCGTTCCCTACAGGGCCGCCTACAAGTTCGAGATCGTCGGCGCCGACGGCGAGCTGTTGCCGCTCAAGACCGACCCGATCGGATTCAGCCAGGAACCGCCGCCCGCGACTGCATCGCGTGTGCACGGGCTCGTTGAGCATGACTGGAGCGACGGCAACTGGATGGCCGCCAGAGGCGCGGCCCAAGACCGCTCGGCCCCGATTTCGATTTATGAGGTTCACCTCGGCTCATGGCGACGTGGGGACGGCAACAGCTTCTTCGACTATGACCGCCTCGCCGACGAGCTGATCCCCTACGCGCGCGACTTGGGGTTCACGCACATCGAGCTGTTGCCGATCAGTGAGCATCCGTTCTCCGGATCCTGGGGATACCAGCCGATCGGTTTGTTTGCTCCAACCGCGCGCTTCGGATCGCCGGAGGCCTTCGCGCGGTTCGTCGACCGCTGCCATGCCAATGGCATCGGCGTGCTTGCCGACTGGGTGCCCGCGCACTTTCCGAGCGATGCTCACGGTCTCGTCCGCTTCGACGGTACCGCGCTCTACGAGCACGCGGACCCGCGGCTCGGTTTCCACAAAGACTGGAACACGCTGATCTACAATTTCGGGCGGCGGGAGGTCTCCAACTTCCTACAATCGAACGCACTTTTCTGGCTCGATCGCTACCATATCGACGGTTTGCGGGTCGATGCGGTCGCCTCCATGCTCTATCTCGACTACAGCCGCGAGCCCGGCGAGTGGGTCCCCAACGTTCAAGGCGGACGGGAAAACCTCGAAGCGGTGGCCTTCATACGCGAAATGAACACGGCAGCCTATGGTAGCTTCCCGGGGACGATTACGGTTGCCGAGGAGTTCGACGGCTTGGCCTCAAGTCTCGCGCCCGGTGAGCGGTGGCGGCTTGGGCTTTGGCTACAAGTGGAACATGGGCTGGATGCATGACACGCTCTCCTACATTTCGCGGGAGCCGGTGCACCGCGCCTACCATCACAACGAGCTGACCTTCGGTCTCATCTACGCGTTCTCGGAAAACTTCATCCTGCCGCTCAGCCACGACGAGGTGGTGCATGGCAAAGGCTCGCTCTTTGGCAAGATGCCAGGCGATCGCTGGCAGAAGTTCGCGAACCTGCGCGCCTACTTCGCGTTCATGTGGACGCATCCGGGCAAGAAGCTTTTGTTCATGGGCGGAGAGTTCGGCCAGGAGCGCGAATGGAACCATGATCAGTCATTGGACTGGCATTTGCTCGCCGATGCATCACACCGCGGCGTCCAGTCGCTCGTGCGCGATCTCAACAAGCTCTATCGGGCCACGCCGTCGCTTCACAAGCTCGATTGCGAGCCTGCCGGGTTCGAATGGATCGATGGAGGCAATGCGGCGCAGAGCATCCTTTCGTATGTCCGCTACGGCGGGCCGGAGGATGCCCCTGTCGTGGTCGTGTGCAATTTCACGCCCGTGGTCCACCATGGCTTTCGCATCGGCGTGCCCAAAAGCGGACGCTGGATGGAGCGGCTCAACTCCGACGCGGCCGTCTACGGCGGATCGAATGTGGGCAACCTGGGTGGCGTCGAAGCACAGGCGAAGCCCGAGCACGGCCGCCCGTTCTCGATCGACATCACGCTCCCTCCGCTGGCGACAGTCGTCCTCGAGCACTCTGGCGAATAGAGGTAGCGCATGAGCCGGGGCGTCTTCGACGTGGAGCCGGGGCTGCCCTATCCGAGAGGCGCCACCTATGACGGCCAAGGCGTCAACTTTGCCGTTTTTTCCGAGAATGCCGAAGCGATAGAGGTCTGCCTCTTCGATAGCGACGGCATTCGCGAGACGGTGCGCATCAAGCTGCCGGAGTACACCGACGAGGTCTACCACGGCTACGTGCGCGGCATCGGACCCGGCCAGCTTTATGGCATTCGTGTCTACGGACCCTATGCGCCCGAGGAAGGGCACCGCTTCAATCCCAACAAGCTGCTGCTCGACCCTTACGCCAAGGAGCTGCACGGCCGCATCGTTTGGCACGACGCGCTTTTTGGATATCGCATCGGCTCGAAGAAGGCCGACCTCTCCTTTGATAATCGGGACTCTGCGCGCTACGTGCCGAAGTGCGTGGTGGTGGAGGCCGAAAGCCGCTGGATTCCCTCGTTTCCGTGGCGGAATGAAAAGCGGCCGCGGCTGCACTGGGCAGAGACCATCCTCTACGAGGCGCACGTCAAGGGCCTCACGGTCAAGAACGAAAAGGTTCCAGCCAAGTTGCGCGGCACCTTTGCGGGTTTGGCGCATACGCGCGTGATCGAGCATCTCGTCAAGTTGGGTGTCACGGCGATCGAGCTGCAACCGGTGCAGGCCTTCTTCGATGACCGCTATCTTGTCGACAGGGGCCTCAAGAACTACTGGGGCTACAACACCGTCTCCTTTTTCGCCCCGGCACCGCGCTACACGTCGAACGGCGGCGACGTCAGCGAGATCCGCCACATGGTGCATCGGCTGCACGAGGCCGGCATCGAGGTGATCCTCGACGTCGTCTACAACCACACCGTCGAGGGCAGCCATCTGGGACCGACGCTCTCCTTCCGCGGCATCGACAACGCCAGCTACTACATGCTGGCCGACGACAAACGCTACTATTTCGACACCACCGGCTGCGGCAACACCATCAACCAGTTCCATCCGCGTGTGCTGCAGATGATCATGGATTCTCTGCGATATTGGGCGGAGGAGTGCCACGTCGACGGGTTCCGCTTCGATCTGGCGAGCTCGCTCGGGCGCGAGCGCCGCGCCTTCGAGGGCAACGCCCGCTTCTTCGACGCCGTGCTGCAGGACCCCACTTTGTCCCAGCTCAAGCTCATCGCCGAGCCGTGGGACGTCGGCGAGGGCGGCTATCGCCTCGGCGGCTTCCCGCCGGGCTGGGCCGAATGGAACGGACGCTACCGCGACGACGTTCGCAGCTATTGGAAGGGCGACCAAGACGTTCTGCCCAAGGTGACGAGCGGCCTGCTCGGCTCGGCCGATATCTTCGACAGGCGCGGCCGGCGCCCATGGTCGAGCATCAACTTCATCACGGCGCATGATGGGTTCACGCTCGCCGATCTGGTTGCCTACGATAACAAGCACAACGAGGCCAACGGCGAGGACAACCGGGACGGTCATGACGACAACCGCAGTTGGAATTGCGGCCACGAAGGACCGACCGACGACGTCAAGATTCTCGATCTTCGCGATCGCATGCGCCGCAATCTCATGGCCACGTTGCTGTTGTCCCAGGGGACGCCGATGATCCTCATGGGCGACGAAGTCGGACGAACGCAAGACGGCAACAACAACGCCTATTGCCAGGACAACGAGACCTCGTGGCTCAATTGGAGCGGCATCGGGGCGCGCGATGAGGCCTTCCTCGACTTTACGTCGAAACTCATTGCCTTGCGCAAGCGCCTGCCGCTGCTGCGCCAAACACGGTTCCTGCATGGTGATCCGGTAGGAAGCGATGGAACGAAAGACACCACTTGGTTCCGGCCCGACGGCAATGAGATGACGCGGGCGGACTGGGACAACGGACTGTCGAAATGCATCGGGATCATGCTCGCCGGGACGGACGACCCGCTGCTCATCCTCATGAACGCGCACTACGAGCCCATCAACGTCAAGATACCGGCGTTGAGAAGCGCTGTGGGCTGGCGGCTCATCGTCGACACCGCGCGCGGCACGATCGATTCCGGCGAGCCTCCCATCAAGCCCGGGACATCGATCGCGTTGCCCGAGCGATCGCTCCTCCTCTTTGAAGCGGAGCACTGATGGGTGGTCGCTATGGCTTGGAATTGACTTGGGGCGCTGAGGTCATGTCCGAAGGCGCAGCGCGCTTTCGCCTTTGGGCGCCCGCGCTCGATGCTCTGTCGCTGCTGGCGGTGCCGAGTGGCCAAACGCAGCCGATGTTGCGATCGGCGGACGGCTGGTTTGAGCTTTCGACCGACCTCGTCGAGACGGGCGGCAGCTATCTGTTCCGACTTCCCAACGGCATGCGCGTGCCCGACCCTGCCGCCCGCGCACAACGGCGCGATGTGCATGGGCCCTCGAAGCTGATCGATCCGAAGGCCTACGAATGGAAGTGCGCGGGATGGCGGGGGCGGCCCTGGGAGGAAGCCGTCATCTATGAGATGCATCCGGGCACATTCACGGCCGATGGAACCTTCGCAGGCATCGAGAGCAAGCTCGACGATCTCGCAAAGCTCGGCGTGACGGTCTTGGAGCTCATGCCGGTCGCCCAGTTCTCCGGAAACCGCGGCTGGGGCTATGACGGCGTCTTGCTCTATGCACCACACATGGCCTACGGCGCACCGGAGCAACTCAAGCGCATGATCGATGCCGCGCACGAGCGCGGGCTGATGGTGTTTCTCGACGTGGTCTACAACCACTTCGGGCCGGACGGGAACTACCTGCACACGTATGCTCCCGACTTCTTCCACCACGAGCGCCACACGCCCTGGGGCGTCGCCATCGCCTACGACCGCGCGCCGGTCCGTGCCTTCTTCATCGAGAATGCGCTCTACTGGCTCGAGGAGTACCGTTTCGACGGCCTGCGCCTCGACGCCATCGACCAGATCCGCGACGACAGCACGCCCTCGATCCTCGAGGAGATCGCGACGACAGTGCACGCGCGCATTACCGACTGCCATGTGCACCTGACGACCGAGGACGATCGCAATGTCACGTACCTGCTCGAGCGCGCTGACGGCGTCCCCAAGCTCTACACGGGCGAGTGGAACGACGACTTCCACCATGTGGCGCACGTCATCGCGACGGGCGAGTCGGATGGCTACTATGGCGACTATACGGACGGCCCGGTGCCCCGGCTCGCGCGTTCGCTGGCGGAGGGGTTCATCTACCAGGGCGAGCCGTCGCCGTTCCGCCATGGAACCCCGCGCGGGGCGCCGAGCGCCGGGCTCCCGCCGTTGGCCTTCATCGATTGCCTGCAGAACCATGACCAGGTCGGCAATCGCGCGTTCGGCGAGCGCCTCGAGAGCCTCGCCGCGCCGCCGGCGGTCGAGGCCCTGACGGCCATTCTCCTGCTCAGCCCCTCTATCCCGCTGCTCTTCATGGGCGAGGAGTGGGGGGAGACGCATCCCTTCTGCTTCTTCACCGACTTTCATGGCGAGCTGGCGCGCCAGGTACGCGAGGGCCGGCGCAACGAGTTCAGTCGGTGGCGGGCCTTTCGCGATCCAAAGAACCGCGAACGGATCCCCGACCCGAATGCGCTCACCACATTCGAGGCCTCGAAGCTCGATTGGAGCGAGCCGGCGCAATCGCCGCACCGGGAGCGGCTCGCTCTCGTGGCACGCCTGCTCGAGATCAGGGCATGCGAGATTTGCCCGCGGCTCGCCGGCATCAAAGGCAATGCTGGCAAGGTGCTTGGCGCCGATGACAGCGGGCTTGCCGTGTCCTGGCGCCTCGGCGACGGCAGCGACCTTCTCATGCTCGCCAACCTCGGTGATGCTGAGTGGCCCTGCCCCGAAAGCCTGACAGGGTCGGCGCGCACGGCCGGACGGCTGATTTACGAGACCGCGGCCGGGTGCCAGGCCGCCCTGCAATCGGGCACGCTGCCCCCCTGGTCGGTCGTCGTGCGGATCGGGAATGTGCCATGAGCGAGGCGCTCGACCGGCTGGCTCAAGCCTACGGCATCGAGCCGAGCTACATCAACGAGCGCGGCGAAACTTGCCTCGCTAGCGAGGAGACCAAGCGCGGGATCCTGCGCGCAATGGGCGTCCCTGCCCAGAACGACGAACAAGTCGCGCAAAGTCTCGAAGCCGCACCGCAGTCCAATTACGACCACGGCGCCATCCCCGGCGACACGCCCTGTTTTATGCCGGGTTGGCTCGCCAAGGGCCGCGCCTGGGGCATTACCTGTCAGCTCTATGGCTTGCGCTCCGCGCGCAACATGGGCATCGGCGACTTCGAGGATCTCGCCCAGCTGGCCGAGATTGCTGCGCAAGCGGGCGCTGACTTCATCGGCGTCAACCCGCTGCACGCACTGTTCTACGCCGACGCGGGGCGTTATAGCCCCTATGCGCCGTCGAGCCGCTTGTTCCTCAGCCCGTTCTATATCGCGGTCGATCGCTTGCCCGGCAGCCGATCTGGGCTTGATGCGGCGGCTGTGAAATCCGCGCGCGCCACCAAGCTCGTCGACTACGGCGAAGTCGCCCGTCTTAAACGCAACGCGTTCGAAGCCGGCTATGAAGCCTTCCGCACCGCGAGCCGGCGCTCAGGACAGGCGCAAGCGCGCGCATTCAAGAGCTTCTGCGTTGACCGCGGCCTCCCGTTGCAACGGTTTGCGCTCTACGAAGCGCTGTCGGAAACGCTCGTCGCTCGCGGGCACTACAGCGGCTGGCACACCTGGCCTGCGCCATACCGCAGCCTCGACAGCCACGCCGTGCGCCGCTTTGAGCGGGAGAACGCGGAGCGCATCGCGTTTCACAAGTGGCTGCAGTGGGTGGCCGAGACCCAACTGAAGCGCGCGCAGCAGCGCGCCAAAACTGCCGGCATGCGCATCGGCCTCTATCTCGACCTGGCGGTGGGCGTCGCTCCCGACGGCGCCGATACCTGGTCCCAACCGGGCACCGTCGTTGATGGGGCGCGCGTCGGCTGCCCGCCCGATATGTTCAACGACAATGGGCAGGACTGGGGGCTTGCCCCGCTGTCGCCGGCGGCATTGAAGGCCAAGAGCTTCGCACCCTTCGAGGCCATGCTGCACGAGCTCATGCGTAGCGCCGGTGCCGTGCGCATCGACCATGCCATGGGGTTAACGCGGCTTTATTGGATCCCCGGCAATGCTCGCGCGACGGAGGGAGCCTATGTGTGCTTTCCCATGCGCGAAATGCTTCGCCGTCTCGCGCTTATCTCGCAGGGGCACCGCACTGTCGTCATCGGAGAGGATCTCGGCACAGTGCCGCCGGGATTTCGCGAGGCGATGAGCGAGATGGAGATCCAAGGCTATCGCGTGCTCTATTTCGAACGCGAGGCGGACGGCGCCTTTCGCCCGCCCCAGTATTACACGCACAAGGCGCTTGCCTGCCTCTCGACGCACGATTTGCCGACGCTCAAGGGTTGGTGGCACGGCAGCGACATCGACGAGCGCGAAGCGTTGGGCCTCTTTTCGGCGGAGCACGCCGCACATATGCGCACCGAGCGCGCGCGCGATCGCGGGGTGCTGCTTGCGGTTCTCAAGAGCGCAGATCTCCTGCCTTCGAGCCTGGAGCCGGCGCTCGCCGGCGCCGCGCCATACCCCGAGGACCTGCCGGGCGACCTGTGCGTTGCCGCGCATGCTCTGCTTGCGCGAGCATCCTCACGACTTGCCGCTGCTCAAATCGAGGATCTGGTCGGCGTGCAGGATCAGGCCAACATTCCGGGCACGGTGAATGAGCACCCCAATTGGCGCCGCAAGCTGCCCATCGATCTGAGTGACATTCCCAAGGCGGCGCTGTTTCGCGATATTGCAAGCGTTCTTTCGCAGGAACGCCCTCGCAAGCCATGATCATTCCATCCGCCACCTACCGGCTGCAGTTGCGCAACGGCATGACATTCGAGTGCGCCGCCAAGCTTGCGCCCTATCTGGCGCGGCTCGGGATCAGCCACCTCTATGCCTCTCCCATCTTCCAGGCCGAGCCGGGCTCCACGCACGGCTACGATGTCGTCGACAACAGGGTGGTCGACGCGAGCCTTGGCGGGGACGAAGGCTTGGAGCGGATGGCCGCCGCGTTTCGCGCCGTCGGGATCGGCGTCATCCTCGATTTCGTGCCCAACCACATGAGCGCCTCACCGCGCAATCCCTATTGGCGCGATGTGCTGGAGTGGGGCGAGGCCAGCGACTGGGCGCAGCTGTTCGACATCGACTGGTCGGCGCCCAAGCTGCTCGTTCCAGCCTTGGGAACGAGCTATGGCCAGGCGCTCGAGTTCAGGCGCATTCGGCCTCCATTTCGATGCGGGGGACGGCGGCCTTACCTTTACCTACGATCAGCTCAAGCTGCCGTTGACACCTCCCTCCTATGCCAACGTGCTCGCGCGCGCGCAAGGCGAGCTGTTCTCTGAATGGGCGCGCCGTTTCGCCGTGACGACGACGCAGACGTCGGCCGAGCTCAAGGCAGAGCTTGCGGCGGCCGCGCAGGATCAAGACGTGTTCCGCGCCATCGGACAGGCCCTCGGCGATGTCGTCCAAGACGTGGGCGCGCTGCATGATCTGCACGAGATGCAGATCTGGCGCCTCACGCACTGGCGCGCCGCGCGCGAGACGCTCACCTACCGCCGGTTCTTCGAGATAGCCGACCTGGTGGGGCTGAAAGTGGAGCGGCCCCGCGCTTTCGAGGAGCTGCATGCGCGCCTTGGAGAGCTCCTCAATGCCGGAACCGTCGAAGGGCTCCGACTCGATCATATCGACGGCCTTGCCGATCCCAAGGGCTACCTGGAGCGCCTGCAGAAGACCTTCGGCGTGGTCGAGCCACTCTATGTCGTGGTCGAGAAGATCTTAGGTGCCGGAGAGGAGTTGCGCTCGGACTGGCCGGTCGTCGGCACGACGGGATACGAGTTCATTCGGTCGCTCTCGGAGCTGTTGGTCGACCGGCGCGGCGAAACCGAGATGAGCAGCGCCTATGCCGCGTTCCTCAAGGAGGACGTCGACTATGAGGCGCTGGTGCTCGGCGCCAAGCGAAGCATTCTCATTCGCAACCTCGCAGGCGAGCTCGAGCACTTGAAGGACATGGCGGGCGCCCTCGCCTCGCGCCAGCTGGCAACGCGCGATCTTGGAACCGATACCTTGCGCCGCGCCATCATCGAGTTGGCCGCGGCGTTGCCGGTCTACCGAACCTATGTGGATGTCGCCGGCGCCACGGAGGAGGATCGCGCCATCATCGAGGCCGCAGCGAGCAAGGCGAAGGCCGCGCGCCAAGTCGAGGATGAGGAGGCGATCGACTTCCTGAAGCGTGTGATCGAGCTTGATTTCGAAACGCCGGAGGATCAGGGGCTGGCGCTGGACTTCGCCGCCCGCTTCCAACAGACGACCGGACCGATCATGGCCAAGGCGCTCGAGGATACGACCTTCTATCGCTACAACCGCCTCATCGCGCTGAACGAGGTCGGCGGCGAACCGAACCGTTTCGGTGCATCCTTGGACGACTTCCACGCGGCGATGGTGCAGCGTTTGCGCCGGCAATCGTCCGGCCTCAGCGCCACCTCTACGCACGATACCAAGCGGGGGGAGGACGCCCGCGCACGCCTTTATGTGCTGAGCGAGATGCCCGCGGTTTGGGGCGCCGCTGTCGATCGCTGGACTATGCTCAATTCCACCCTGCGCCACGACGTCGACGGCGTTACGACGCCAAACCCCGAGGTGGAGTGGATGTTCTATCAGGCGCTCGCCGGCGTCTGGCCGCCAGATCTGACGCTCGATGACGCCGATGGACTGGGCCAGCTGGCCGAGCGGCTCGTTCAGTTCATGCTGAAGGCGGTGCGCGAAGCCAAGGTGTATACGAGCTGGACGGCGCAGAATGCGGAATACGAAGGCGCGATCGAAAGCTTCACGCGCGGCGCGCTCGATCCTGCAATATCGCGCGCGTTCCTGCGGGACTTTCTGGCGACTTGCGAGCCACTCTTTCTCGCCGGCGCGCTCAACTCGTTGTCGCAGACGGCGATCAAGCTGACGGCACCCGGAATTCCCGACATCTACCAGGGCGCCGAGCTTTGGGATCTGAGCCTTGTCGACCCCGACAATCGCCGCGCAATCGACTTCGATGCGTATCAAGCACTTCAGAGTGCAACGGCCACGTCCGCCATGAGCGATCTCCTCGCCGACTGGCGCTCCGGCGCCGTCAAGCTGCACCTCATAAAGGCCGCCCTGGGGTTGCGCCAAAGACAAAAGGCTCTTTTCGCCAAGGGCCAGTATGTCACCCTCGACGTTGAAGGCACGGCCGCCGAACATGCCATCGCGTTCGCCCGCGTCGGAGAGGGCGATGCCGTCGTTACCATCGCGCCCAGGGCCTGCCTCGGCTTTCTTCAAGGCGCGGCGACACCGCTGGTGCCGGTTAAATGCTGGGGCGACACCGTCGTCAAACTGCCGGAGTCGATGCCGGGCCGGCGTTGGCGCAACGTTGCTACCGGCGAAATTCTTGTGGCAAGCACCAGCCTTGCGGTCCGAGAGGCCCTGCAACACTTCCCAGTGGCCGTGTTGGCGAACGAGGAACTGCAATAAATGGATTCCGAATCCGCTAGTTCGTTGATATGGGGTGACTTTCGGACACACATCGAATCCCACCCCATCCGCCAGACGGCCACGAGTGCGGGCCTGTGCGCCGCCGCTCGGCCGGCGCCAACAATCCCGCGCCAAATTGCCACGACGTCCGCGCCCTCCAGGGGTTGAGCTTCCCCAGGGCGCGGTGCGCATCCGCGGTGGCGACAGCGCGAACTCACTGCAATTTTGCGTACACATAGGCGGCCCATGCTGGTCGTTCTGGGCTATAAGCGCGTACGCCATAAATTTCCCTGATGGTGCCGGACAGGAAAGTTGGCTTTACTTTAGAGCCATTCTAGAACCACCCTGAGGTTGCCAGGTTTCCCGGAGAGATAGCCTATGGCCGATGAAGTGAAGCTCACGACGACCGGCGGCGCGCCAATCGCCGACAAGCAGAATTCGCAGATGATCCAGGACTGATCGAGAACCGCGTAGCGCATCCCGGAGCGCGCCGTGCATGCCAAGGGCTGGGCGGCTCATGGCGAGCTGGTCATCACAGCCCGACATGCCCAAGTACACCACGGCCAAGACGCTGTAAAAAGAGCGCCAAGCTCCGATGATCGCCCGTTTCTCGACCGTGGCTGGCGAGCTGGGTGCGACTGACGCCGAGCGCTATGTTGCGCGGCTTCGCTCCTAGATCTGCACCGAGGACGGCAACTGGGACCTGGTCGGCAACAAATCAATTGCAGAACACGATCGGAGAGGAACATGGACGCTAAAGTGGAAAAATCGGGCAAGTGCCCGGTCGCGCACGGTGCCACCAGCTTTGAGATGCGGTCCAACCGCGACTGGTGGCCCAACCAGTTGAACCTGAAGATGCTCCACCAGAACTCTGCCCTGTCCAATCCCATGGGCAAGACGTTCAACTACGCGGAAGAGTTCAAGAAGCTCGACCTCAAGGCGCTCAAGCGGGATCTCTACGCGCTGATGACCGACAGCCAGGACTGGTGGCCGGCGGACTACGGCCACTACGGCGGGTTGTTCATCCGCATGGCCTGGCATAGTGCTGGCACCTACCGCACGGGCGACGGCCGCGGAGGCGCCGGGTCCGGCTCGCAGCGTTTTGCGCCGCTCAACAGCTGGCCCGACAACGGCAATCTCGACAAGGCCCGCCGGCTGCTGTGGCCGATCAAGCAGAAGTACGGCAACAAGATCTCCTGGGCCGATCTGATGGTGCTGGCCGGCAACTGCGCCGTCGAATCGATGGGCGGCCCGATTTTCGGTTTCGGCGGCGGACGCGAGGACATCTGGGAGCCGGAGGAGGATATCTACTGGGGCGCCGAGTCCGAGTGGCTTGCCACCAGCGACAAGGAGGGCAGCCGCTATTCCGGCGACCGTGAGCTGGAGAACCCGCTGGCCGCCGTGCAAATGGGGCTCATCTACGTGAATCCCGAGGGGCCCGACGGAAAGCCCGACCCGATCGGCTCGGGCCGCGACATCCGCGAAACGTTCAAGCGCATGGCGATGAACGACTACGAGACCGTCGCGCTGACCGCTGGTGGTCATACCTTCGGCAAGACCCACGGTGCCGGCGACGCCTCCAATTGCGGGCCTGCGCCCGAAGCAGCGCCGCTCGAGGCGATGGGCTTTGGCTGGCTCAGCTCCTACAAGAGCGGCAAGGGGCGCGACGCCATCACCAGCGGCCTCGAAGGCGCGTGGACCTCCAATCCGACCAAGTGGGACATGAGCTATTTCGACTTGCTCTTCGGCTACGAGTGGGAGCTGGGCAAGAGTCCCGCCGGCGCCTGGCAGTGGCACCCGAAGGATCTGAAGGAAAAGGACATGGCGCCCGATCCGGAAGACCCGTCCAAGCGCGTGCCGATCATGATGTCGACCGCCGACATGGCCATGCGCATGGACCCGGAATACGAGAAGATCTCGCGCCACTTCCATGCCAACCCGGAAGAGTTCGCCGATGCCTTCGCCCGCGCGTGGTACAAGCTGACCCACCGCGACATGGGTCCGAAGTCGCGCTACCTGGGCCCCGAGGTCCCGGCAGAGGATCTCATCTGGCAGGATCCGATCCCGGCCCTCGATCACCCGCTGATCGACGACAAGGACATCGCCGACCTCAAGGCCAAGATCCTGGCCTCGGGGCTGACGATCCCGCAGTTGGTTTCGACCGCCTGGGCGTCAGCGTCGACCTTCCGCGGCTCCGACAAGCGCGGTGGAGCAAACGGTGCACGTATCCGCCTCGCGCCCCAGAAGGACTGGGAGGTCAACCAGCCCGAGCAGCTCGCCAAGGTGCTCCAAACCTATGAGGGCATCCAGAAGGCCTTCAACGACGGGGCGAGCGGCGGCAAGAAGGTGTCGCTCGCCGATCTGATCGTCCTTGGCGGTTGCGCAGCCGTCGAGCAGGCTGCGAAGAAGGCCGGGCACGACGTGACCGTCCCCTTCACGCCGGGCCGCACGGACGCGTCCGAGGAGCAGACCGATATGGAGTCGTTTGAGGTTCTCGAGCCGATGGCCGACGGCTTCCGCAACTACGAGAAGACCAAGTACACCATCTCGACGGAGGAGCTGCTGATCGACAAGGCTCAGCTCCTGACGCTGACCGCGCCGGAGATGACGGTTCTCGTCGGTGGCATGCGCGTGCTCGGCGCCAACGTCGGGCAGTCGCAGCACGGCGTCTTCACGAAGCAGCCGGAGACCCTCACCAACGACTACTTCGTGAACCTGCTCGACATGAGCACGGAGTGGAAGCCGACCTCGGAGGACGAGGACACGTTCGAGGGACGCGATCGCAAGACAGGCGAAGTGAAGTGGACCGGCACCCGCGTCGACCTCGTTTTCGGCTCGAACTCCCAGCTGCGCGCCCTTGCCGAGGTCTACGGGCAGGCCGACGCACAAGCGAAGTTCGTGGCCGACTTCGTGGCAGCCTGGACCAAGGTGATGGACGCTGATCGCTTCGACCTTGCCTGATCTCGGCTGAACGATCTTCCTTCGCGGCTGCGCAAATCCGACGCAAGCCTGAGGAAGCCACGATTAAGAAATCAGGGCGGCGGTTCAAGACAGCTTGAAACCCCGCCCTGACGCCACCCTCTCATATTTGGATGGGGCTGTGGGCGAACGACGGTACGATGGCGCAAGCCGCCGGGTCGTTCCCGCAAGGAAGCAAGTCGGCTTCTTGCCGCCGCCTTCGTCTACTGATCGGCGCTGGGATCGCAGCTGGGCAACGCCACGTAGAACGCGGTGCCTTCTCCGGGCGCGGTCTCGAAGCTGACCTCGCCTTTCATGCCCTCCACGATCTGCTTCACGATGGCAAGGCCGAGGCCGGTGCCGCCCTTATGGCGCAACTCCTTCCGGTTCACCTGCACGAACTTGTCGAAGATGCGGTGCCTGAACGCCTCGGGAATGCCGGGCCCGTGGTCGCGCACGCAAATACGAATCGTGCCCTTGCGATCTTCGATGCCGACGACCACTTCCTGCCCCGGCGGAGAGAATTTGACGGCATTGGACAGAAGGTTGCTGACAACCTGGGCGAGCCGCCTCGGATCGGCGGAGACGGTTCCCGAGGCTGCCGACGGATCGAGCCTGAGCGAGACACCATAGGGCTGGGCGAACGACTGCATGGCCGCGATCTCCTGCTCGACCAGCGGGCGCACCTTAACCCGCTTAAGATCGAACGCCATCATGCCGGTCTCGACCTTCTCCAGATCAAGAATGTCGTTGATGAGATGTCCGAGACGCTGTCCGTTCGTGCGCGCGATCTCGAGTAGGCGCATAGCAGGCTGCGGCAAAGGACCCGCAGCACCGCTCGCAACCAGAGCCAGCGAGCCCATGATCGAGGTCACGGGCGTGCGCAGCTCATGGCTGACGTCGGCGACGAACTGCTCCTTCAGGTGCTCCTCGAGCTTCTGCTCGGTGATATCGCGCGTGATCCCGACCAGACCGATGACGTCACCGTCATGATTGCGCAGCGGCACTTTGGTCGCGCAGAACCACCGGGTCTTGCCGTCCTCAATCTCCACCCCCTCCACGCGATTGATGAGCGGGGCACCCGTTACGAGAACCTCTGCGTCCTCCTGGCGCCATCGGCGTGCGCGTTTGGAGGAGACGAACCGGTCCGCCGTCTTGCCGATCACGTCCTGCGGTGCGGCAGCGCCCAGCAATCGGCATCCCGCCTCGTTGAGTGAGATGTAGCGGCGACGCAGGTCTTTGAAGCAGATGGCCTCGGGAAAACCGCAGGCCATGAGCTGGGATAAGAGCTGCGCCTCGGCAGGCGCGCCTGCAGCGGCTCGAAGCGCAAGGTTCGCCAGCATTCAAGCGTCCGATGAATCAAATTTCGACCGTCGCCTTAATACTCGCGCAATAGTAAACGATCAGCCGTCGCATAAACGACAAAACACCTTCTGCAAATCGCCAAAGAAGGGCGATGGTCTCTAGCGCATAACCAATAAAGAATGTTGCGCGGCGGCCCGCTCGTTAGGCCGCACCGTCGCGCGAGGTCGTCGGCCCCATGCGCTGCCCGATGACGATGAGGCGGGCTGCGCGCTCGCCGGCATCCTGCAGGTACTGACGCGACTTGCTGATCGCCACGTCGAGGGGCATGGCGTTGGGCGTCGCCGTCTCCAGGCCGTCGATGCCGTGCGCAAAGACGCCGCCGGCGTCGTCGGCCAGTCCGCCGCCGATCGCCACCACCGGCACGCCGTGCTTGTGGGCAGCCGCAGCCACGCCCGACGGCGTCTTGCCGAACGCGGTCTGGAAGTCGACGCGGCCCTCTCCGGTTACGGCGAGAGCGGCGCCGCGCATGTGCTCCTCGAGCCGGGTTGCAGCGACGACCAGCTCGACCCCGCGTTTCAGGGTGGCGTTGGTGAAGGCCATGAGACCCGCGCCGATGCCGCCCCCGGCTCCGGCTCCGGGCCGCTCGGCCACGTCGGCGCCGATCGAGCGCTTAATAATGTGGGCGAAGTGCGCAAGGTTCTTATCGAGCCGCTCCACCATCTCCGGCGTTGCGCCCTTCTGCGGACCATAGACGCGCGAGGCGCCCTTGTCTCCGCACAAGGGATTGGTCACGTCGCAGGCAACGCTGATGTGCACCTTGGCCAGGCCTGGATGGACCGACGACATGTCGACGGCTTGCACGTCGTCGAGATCGCCGCCGGCGATCAGGTCGCGGATCGGCGCACCGCCGAAGTTGAGAAAACGCACGCCCAGCGCTTGTGCCAGACCGGCGCCGGCATCGTTGGTGGCCGAGCCGCCGATCCCGAGGATGATCTCCTCCACTCCGCGCTCGATCGCATCCTTGATGAGCTCACCCGTGCCGTAGGTGGTGGCGATCAAAGGATTGCGCTTCTCCTTCGGCACCAGCGGCAAACCGGATGCTTCCGCCATCTCGATGACGGCGGTGCGCTTGTCGCCGAGCAGGCCATAGGAGGCGAGCACCTTGTCGCCGAGCGGCCCCGAGACCTCGACCTTGACGATCTCGCCGCCGGTGGCGTCGACCAGCGACCGCACCGTGCCCTCGCCTCCGTCGGCCATCGGCACCTTGACGTACTGGGCGTCGGGCCACACGCGGCGCAAGCCGGCCTCGATCTCGCTCGCCACCTCCATGGACGTCAGGTTCTCTTTGAAGGAATCGGGGGCGATGACGATCTTCATAGGGCGCATCTTCTCGCGGAGGCTCGGGCTCGGTAGGGCTAGTCTGCACCAGAATAAGCGGGAAGGCCGCACTGTGTCGCGTCGGGGAGGCAATTGCCGGGCCCGGGTGTGCCCCGGCGCGCACCCCTAGCACCTTTTGGTTAAGGAGCAGGGTTTCAGGCGCCGAGCCGGCGTCGGGCTTCGCAATCGGCGCAGAGCAGGCGGTGACGCGCCCTCGTTTTGCGACTTGCCCCCGCCGCCGCCGCGCCCGCTATGCTCGGCGCCTCAGATGCGCCGACCCTAAAGGAGACGGGCGGGTGAGCAACTTCACGGTGCGCCGCGGCCGACGCTATCAGGCGACGATCAGGCTCGGCTTTCTCGAGCAGCTCGCCGACAACGAGACGATTGCCCGGCAGCTGCGTGCGGCAGGCTTCAGCGACGTCGTCGTCACGGGCAGAGGCTCGCGGCGCACCGCCGAGGCGCTGTGGCCCGGCGACGACGCCAGCGCACCGCTTCCCTCCCAGATCACCAAGGTCGTCGAGACGGCCTAGCCGAGACTGAAGCGCCCCTTGAGTGATCGGCGCAGTGCCAGACCGATGAGGTACGCCGCCGCGCCCATCAGCACGAGCAGGTTGATGCCGCGCGCGGGGAAGCCCTGCCAGACGGTGGCGACGGCCGCGATGGCCCACCCAAGCGTCACGGCGAGGGTGAGGAGGCGCAGCCGCACGACGCGCAGCGGGTGCACCCAGCGCATCGGCACGAACGTCAGGACGATGCAGGCGCTCACCACGAGGTAGGTCGCCCACTGGGCCGCGCTCATCGCGAACAGATAGAAGGCGACGAGGTTCCAGACGGCGGGAAACCCGATGAAGCTGTAGTCGTCACCTTTGCTCGCAAGGTCGGCGAAGTGATAGAGCGAGGAGAGGAGGATTGCCGCGGCGAGGATCAGCCCCAGCGCGCCCGGCAGAAATCCCGCCCGCACCAGCGCCAGCGCCGGCACAAAGACGTAGGTCACGTAGTCCACCACGAGATCGATCCGCTCGCCGCTGAAGCGTGGCAGGCGCTCGTCGACCCTGGTCAGGCGCGCGAAGCTGCCGTCGATGCCGTCGATGAAAAGGGCAAGCCCGAGCCACGCGAACATGCGCTCCCAGGCCCCGTCGAACGCGGCGAGCGCGGCCAAGAGCCCGCAGACCGCTCCCAGCGCCGTGAAAACGTGCACGCCGGCGGCCGCAAAGCCAAAGAACCGATTTGCCGCCACGACCGCCCTGCTCTCGTCCCGCGTCGCTGCCTCAGAAGCCGGCGAGCGCCGCCCTTGCAGGATGCGCTCGCGGCCGCCGGTCCCCCGGCATTGGGTGCTTGGACGGTTATGGTGCTGACGGCGTCTCAGCCGGCTGCTCGGGTGCGGCCGGAGCCGGCTCACTCGCGGGCATGGTCTCGCCGCTCATCGGCGCGGTCTCGGTCGCAGCCGGCGATGTGGCGGTCTCCGGACCCGACATCTTGGCGGGAACCAGCAGCATGTAGGCAACCACCGCGATAACCACCACGATGGCCGAAACGACGATCGTACGTGTGTCGATGTTCATTGCTTCCTCCCTGCGCTTGACCTGGACACACTAGGCCCTAGGGCGGCCGAATGCGAGGTCGGGAGAGAAGAAGCTCAGAAGCGGTGCTTGACCGTGCCGCGGATCATCAGGTCGTCTTCCGGCGACGGCGCGCCTTCCGGGGGACCCTCGGGCAGCTTCTGGTCGGCGGCTCCATAGAGCAGCTCCAGGCCGAAATCCATCTTCGGCAGCACGCCGAGCCTGCCGAGGCCCGGAATGCGGATCTCCGTGCCCGTCTCGGGCTTGGCCGCGGTCTCGTCGGAAAGGTCGAGCGGCTTTGCCGCCGCTGGCGCCGCGGCGGGCGCCTGCTGCTCCGGCTGCGCCAACTCGGTCGGCGCTGCTCCCGTCGTCTGCTCCTGGAACGCGTATGCGCTGGGCCCGGCGAGCATCGCCGCTCCCAACGCCAGTCCTAGGACCAACCCGTTCCTCATCTCACGAACCCCGCAGCGCGAACGTTCAACTTGCATGACCTGAAAGTGCTGTCTCGGCCCCATGATGACAAGGATGTTTTAGGCACGGTTAAGCCCGAGTAAACAATTGTCTGGAAGGTGTGTTCTAGCGGCCATGTTGCTGATTCGCCACAGGCAACGCAGGTGGCTGGGTAGCGCCCATTCATCCACTGAAAACGGAATGGAGCCGCCCCTTTCGAGGCGGCTCCTTCCGGTCCGGGAGTAGGTAGTAGACGTGGACCTTAGAACTGGATCCTGGCGCCGGTGATGACCATGTCCATGGCATCCAGCGACTTGTTCGTCGCCGTGGCAACACTTCCGCCGGTTGTAATGTCCCCTTCGGTGTGGCGGTAGATCACGTAGAGATCCATGGCCGCGGCCTCGATGTTCTGGACGACACCGCCGGCCCAGTAATCGATGCTGCCGTCAGTGACAAACTGGTAGTTGGCACCATCAGCAGCCTTATTCGTGTCGGTCCGGCTGCCAGCCAGCTCGTCGTGGCGATACTCACCGAAGACGGTGGTCGTGCCGAGCGGCGTCCACTTCTTCTCGATACCGGGCTGGATGAGCCAGGTCGTCCCGGAATCATCCACGCCGTAGCTGTTGAGGGTGTCACTCTGCTGCCATCCGTAGCCGCCGAAGACGTAGAGGCCGGTGGGGTTATGCACCACCGTCGCGCCGGCGCCAAACCACTGGCACTTGAAGCTGACAGAGGAGCCGCCACACTTCGTCGAGACCGGATCCGTGCTCTCGCCGTAGCCGGCCTTGGCCGCGATCGTGAACGCGCCGATCTCGCCTTTGTAGTTGGCGCCGACATCCCACAGGTCATCGTCGCCCCAGGCTGCGCTGACGGAGAAGCCTGCGAACGTCGGCGAAGTCGTAGCGAACGACAGCCCGACGGCCACTTTGACCAGGGGTCCCGTTGTTGAAGCCGGTCAGGACGTTCTTCCATGCGAGACTGGTGGCTGTACCGGTGCCAACAGCAGCACCACCGCTCCGCAACTGGAACGAACCCAACGCCGCGGCTCCGCCTTCGAAATCCGAATAGTTGCGCGTATTCATTATGTCAGCGTCGTCGACGGCGTGATAGCTGGCCGTGCCGTTCTGGCCGACCGAGACCGCGCCGAGCTTGTTGCTCTTCAAGTACCAATAGCTCTTGCGGATGCCGAGCGAATTGGACGAGCCGGTGCTGTCCTGGCTGAACGCGCCCGAAGTCGCTGCCCTTGACGCCGATCTCGATCGTGTAGCCGGCCGACCAGTCATTGTTGATCTTGGCATCGCCCGAAAACTTGAAGCGCGTCTGCTCCAGTCCGTTCGTGCCGACGTAGGCGTTCTGCTCCGTGCCGTCATCCCAGAAGAACACCGCCTCGTTGACCCAGCCCGAGATCTTCAGGCTGACCTTGCGGTTGCCCTTGCGGGCTGTGGTGGCCTCGAGCTCGGCGATCCTCTCCTCGAGGTCCGCGCAGCAATCGCCTCCCAAATCAGCGGCTTGGGCAGTTA
Source organism: uncultured Alphaproteobacteria bacterium (assembly GCA_963728165.1). Taxonomy (GTDB): domain Bacteria; phylum Pseudomonadota; class Alphaproteobacteria; order Rhizobiales; family Hyphomicrobiaceae; genus Hyphomicrobium_A. The sequence goes on from CAVSIY010000008.1 coordinate 34,100, forward strand.
CGCTGCCACCAAGCACCACTCCAGTCGCGACGAGAATGGTTGCCCATCCCGCCGACTTACCTACTCCCCCGAACATACGCTACTCCTTCGAAGTACGCCTCAACCAGGCCTTCGATCGACGCAACTGTTACACAACCATTGCGCATACACTTACGCGACCACGCCGCTCAGCCCCGTTCCGCCGCAAGCACGCGCTTTCGGGAGAAGGCCTCGCTGCACAACGAGTACCCTGGTAATTCGCGGCTGGTAAACGCCAAAACACCGTATGACAGTTTGTGACAAAAATGCCGTGTCACACTCATCACGCGAAACTTGGAACCCCAGCAAAAACGCCTAGAATCCGGGGTTGTCTCCCTGCCCGGAGTTGTCATGAAAAACAGCGTTCAGACTGAAATCGCGATTGTCGGCACCGGTCCGGCGGGACTGGCAGCCGCCTTGTGCCTCGCCCGCCTCGGGGTGCGTGTAGCGATCATCGGCCAACGGAATGCGCGCGCCGACAACCGGACAGCCGCCCTTTTCACGGGCTCGGTGCAGCTTCTGCGCAATCTCGGAGCATGGGAGGACTGCCGCAACGGCGCCGAGCGCCTGCTTGCCATCCGCATCGTCGACGACATGGGGGCGCTGCTGCGCGCGCCGGAGGTGATGTTCACGGCGGCAGAGGTCGGGCTCGAGGCCTTCGGCTACAACGTGCCCAACAGCCTGCTCGTCGATGCGCTGCACCGGCAAGTGGCTGCTGCGGGTGACCGGATCACGCTCATAGAGAGCGCGGCCGTGACGGGGCTCGACATCGCGGCCGACCGGGTCGAGGTAGGTCTTGCCGACGCAAGCGCGATCGCTGCGCGCCTCGTTGTCGGCGCCGATGGCCGCAACTCCGTGTGCCGCACCGCAGCCGGCATTCCGGCGCGCACCTGGGGGTATGAGCAGAGCGCCCTCACCGGCACGTTCACGCATCGGCTGCCGCACCACGGCGTCTCGACTGAATTCCATCGGCCGGCGGGCCCGCTGACGGTCGTCCCCTCACCCGGCAACGCCTCCAGCCTCGTCTGGGTCGAGCGGCCGGCGATCGCGCGGCGGCTCGCAGACATGGACGAGCCAACGTTCCGCGCCGCCCTCGAGGAGCGGCTCCAGGGTTTGCTCGGACCGCTCGGCGACATGGGACCGCGCAGCGTCTTTGCGTTGACGGGCCTCACCGCCGACGTTGCGGGGCGCAACCGAGTGGCGCTCGTCGGAGAGGCAGCCCACGTCATTCCGCCCATCGGCGCCCAAGGCCTCAACTTGGGATTCCGCGATGCAGCGATCCTCGCCGACTGTCTGAGCGACGCGCTGCGTGCGGGCGCCGACATCGGAGCAACTGCTCCTCTGTCGGCGTTCTCGCGCGCGCGCCGCCTCGATATCGCAAGCCGCGCCTGGTCCATCGATCTCCTGAACCGCAGCCTGATCTCGGGCTATCTGCCGGTGCAGCTGCTGCGGGGCGCCGGCCTCTTTGCACTCAAGGCTATCAACCCATTGCGGCGCCTGGCAATTCGCGAAGGGCTCGCCCCCTCGTTCGTCGCGCCTCGCCTGATGCGAACGCGCGCGAGCGAAACAGCGCTGGCCCCTTGACGCCAGCATCGTCCGATTGGCATCACCGCGGGACGAGCCCGCCTTGCGCGCAAACCTCCAGGCTTTTCGATGAAGACCAACGCCCTCCTGCGCGACTTGCAGTATCGCTTCGAATACGTGGTCCTGCGCCTCGTCGCCGGCTTCTTTCGCATGCTGCCGCTGCAGGCCGCGACGCGCGCCTCCGCCTTCGCCTGGCGCCGGCTCGCGCCCATCATCAACCCCAAGCGCCACAAGCGCGCGCTCGACAACCTCGCCATCGCCTTTCCCGAGAAGAGCGATGAGGAGCGGCTCGCAATCGCGCTGGCGCACTGGGAGAACCTCGGCCGCATCATGGTGGAGACGATGCGCATCGACCGCTTCCTGGCCGAGCCCGAGCGCATCGACATCGTCAGCCAGAACATCTTCTCGCGCTACAAGGACAAGCTCGGCGCCGGCGTCGGCATCAGCCTGCACATGGGCAACTGGGAGCTGGCGATCCTGCCCTTCACTTGGGCCGGGGCCACCCCGGCCGCCGTCTACCGCTCGGTGACGAACCCCTACGTCGACCGCTATCTGCGCGACCTGCGCAAGGACCTCTATCCCGACGGCCTGTTCGGGCGCGGCAAAGTCGGCGACCATGGCGACGACCAGAGAACGGCGCGCGCGATCATGGACTTTGTGCGCCGCGGCGGCCGCCTCGGCCTCGTGTGCGATCTCTACGACCGCACCGGCCTGCCGGTGCCCTTCTTCGGCAAGGACGCAAGGACGCAAGCGATCGGCGTGATGATTGCGCGGCGCGCCGGCGCCCGCATCTGGCTGTCGCGCTGCAAGCGCATTGGCACATCGAGCCGCTTTGAGATCGAGCTGAAAGAATTGCGCGTGCCGCGCACGGCCAACCAGGCCGAGGACATCCGCTGGTCCATGACGCATATGCAGGAGCAGTTCGAGGCGTGGATCCGGGAGGCGCCGGAGCAGTGGATGTGGTCGAACCGGCGCTGGAGCTAGGAACAATCCCGCTGCCGCTAACGAGCTGCACGCACGCAAACCGCGAACGCTGCTCAAATCCCAATCGCCGATTGCATGCCTGATGAGGCGCCCGGCTCATTCCCTGGCGGGCACGCCGGTATCTTGCTAGAAAGAATCATGTTTGCGCATCGCAAAAGCGCAGAATGCCTTCTGGCCGGCTAACCAGGGAGCACCAAGGGCGCTCATGGACCAGGTCCTTGCGATGTCCGACATCCACCCCCGCGACCGCGTGGCCTATTGGTTGGACGTCGTGCGCCACGTCATCGTCGACCACGAATGTCGGGTGAACGCTCCATCCACGTTCGACGCGACGATGCTTCGCGCCCCTCTCGGCGAACTCAGCGTCATGAGCGTTGAAAGCCTCGGATTGGAGTCCGTGGAGCACACGGCTCGCTCGATCGCGCGCGGCGAGGATGATGTCTTCTTGCTCTACTTGCAGCTCGCGGGCAGCGCCACCTACACCCAGGACGGCCGCGAAACCGTCATCCACCCAGGCGACCTCACTCTGCTCGATGCGCAGCGCCCCTTCAGCTGCCGCTACTCGCACCGTAAACAGATCACCATCAAAATCCCGCACCGCGCCTTGAAGGCGCGGCTCGCGTCGAGCTCACAGCTCACAGCGCGCGCCGTGCGCCGTACCGACGGCGTCAGCGCCCTCGCGTCGGACTACATCAAAATGATCCCGGACCACATCGACACACTGCAGCCAGCCGCGAAGCTGCAGGTCGCCGAGCACGTGCTCGACCTCGCCGCCTTCGCGCTCGCGGCAGAGACCGGCAAGGGCACGCCGGCCGTGTCGTCTGGACGCGCGGTTGCACTCCTCAGCCTGCGCATGGCGATCGAGAACCGCCTGAAGGACCCAGCACTCAATCCCACCGCCGCCGCGGGCGCCGCCGGCATCAGCGTACGCTATGCCAACCATCTGTTGTCGCAGCAGGGAACATCGCTCGAGCGCTTCATCGTGTCCCGGCGCCTGGAGCACTGCCGCCGCGCCCTCGAGGACGCGCGTCAGTCTCATCGCACGATCAGCGAGATCGCCTATGCCTGGGGCTTCTCCGACCTGTCGCACTTCAACCGCCGTTTCAAGGCGGCCTTCGGCTGCACGCCGCGCGAGCACCGACGCCAACACCCGGGCTGAGGCTCAGGTTATCACCAGGCAATCGCAGCAGGCGCCGCCCGTCGATTGACAGGGCCGCAATATCGACGCTCCCTTTGGCCGACAGGCGGAACGGGAGGCGGCCATGAACGAGCCCACCGAGACGAGGACGTCGCGCACGCCGTGGTGGCGGAAATGGCGGCACCTGCACAGGCTGCCCCGCTCCCTCCTCTCGATCGGCGCCATGGGCGCCGCGCTCTCGCTCCTCGCAGTCGTCTATCTCGGCTACGACCTTGCCAAGGGCAAGATCTCGCCCTGCGAGGCCGTCTACCAGCAGACCTCCGTCGGGCTGTCGACGCGCATCAGCTTCCTCAAGACCGAAGGCGAATTGCAGATCGGCCGCGAGCAGCTCACCGACCTCGACGAGCGCGCGCAGATGGCGGCGCTCAATCTCAAGACGTGCTGCACGGTCTTGGACGCGGGCCGGCTCGATGCCGAGCAGTTCCTGCAATGCAAGGGCTCAGCGCGCGCCTACGAGGCGCAGCTCGCCGACATTGCCGATCTCGTGCGCAAAGCCGTCAAGGAGGGCATCACGACGAGCTCGATCGCGGCCAGCGCCTCGCCGCCGCCTGCGTCGGGCGAGATCAAGAAGAAGATCGACAGCGAGGTGGCGGCCGCCAAAGAGATCTCGCGCAACTTCAATCAGGCGGTCGTCGCGGTGCGCAAGGCGCAAGCGCTCGAAACCCTCAAAGCCACGCCGCCGCGCCACGTGACGATAAAGGCGCAGGAGAGCGAGCCCAACGACGACGGCCTGGCGACCAACGAGATCGAGCTCGGCACCTGGATCACCGGCTCCGTCGGCGCACCCAAGGATGCCGACTACTTCGCATTCAAGACGCCCGAGATGCGCCGCGACCTCATCCGCATCGAGTTGCAGAACCGCTCCACCACACTGGAGCCGCGGCTCGAGCTTTTCGATGCGGAGAAGACGAGCCGTGGCGAGGTGCACAAGACGACCGAAGGTGCCGACCTTACCTATTCGTTCGTCGGCGAGCCGGCGACCTCCTACGTCGTGCGCGTCAGCAACTACTATGGGAACACCGTCGGCGTGTATGTTTTGCGCGTCGTGGCGGCGAAGGCCTATGACGCGCACGAGCCAAACGACGACATCCTCAATGCCAAGACGATCGCCGTCGACGATCCCGTCAACGCCGGGATCATGGACAGGTACGACGTGGACTACTTCGCGGTCACGTCAGGAGACAAGGACGCCATGCTGCGCGCGGCGGTGCAGAACCGTTCCACGACGCTACAGCCCGAGGTCGCCGCCTACGATTCCAGCAAGGCCCTGATCGGCTCGAGCAACAACACGACACCGGGCGGCGACACGAGCTACGCGTTCAAGGTCAAGCCGAAGACGACCTATTATGTGCGGGTGCGCGACTACTACACGAGCGCTGGCGGCGACTACACACTGACGCTGACGGAGGCGGCTGCGGGCGATGGCTGAGCCGCTCCCGCCGCGGTCAACGCGCCGCGCCCGATGACGCAAAATGCGTCCATAACATGTTTATTTTATTACATTTTATTCAAGCCAACTTACCAATCCGTATGGCGCCGGCGATGTGGCGACAAGGATCGCGGCGCAGTCTCCGCGCCCGGGTGAGCTTTTGCCACCCGGACACAAGATGGAGAGTTCCACATGTCGAAGAAGATTATGAGCGCAGCCATTCTCGCCGGCCTGCTGTTCGGCCTCGCCGCCCCCCTCGCAGAGGCGAAGAGCGCGCCCAAGACCAAGGCCGAGTGCGAGAAGATGACAAACATGAAGTGGGACGACGGCACGTCGAAGTGCATCAAGAAGTAAACTGCAGACCACATTCGTGCGGCGGGTCCTGCGGCCCGCCGCCATTATCCCCCCGCATCGTCGCTTGCCCGCCACTGTGCGAGCTGCGCTGAAGATTCTGGGAGCCCCTATGAAGCGCTTCGTTCCTGTGTCGCTCGTCGCCAGCGCGGCGTTCGTGTGTCTCTCTGCAGGTGTGGGGCAGGCAGCGACACTCACCGGCGCAGGCAATCAACTCGTCGCCTCCGCGCACCCGACCCGCATCGTCAGCCAGGTGGGCTGGCGCCATCGCCACCGTCGCTGCTGGTGGCACCACCATCACCGCCATTGCCGCTACTGGTGGTGATGTCGCGTCGTTGGCATCGTAGGTCTCATCTTCACTAACCTCCTCTTCCCCGACTGGTGCAGGGCCCTCGTGCTCTGCACCTTTTTTGTTGCGCAACGGGACCCGCTCAAGCCTTGGGGAACGACACGCCGACGCGCAAGCCGGGCGCATTGTCTTGCAGCTCGACGCTGGCTCCGTGCAACTCGGCAATGGCTGCCGCGAGGTTGAGGCCCAGGCCGCTGCCCGGCGTCGTGCGTGCGCGCTCCAGCCGGTAGAGCCTGCGAAAGACGTTCGTGCGCTCATCCGATGGAATGCCGGGCCCTGTGTCCCACACGACGGCCACGTGCCGGTCGCGCCGTCCCACAAGGTCGACGCCGATGCGGGTGCCTTTGGGTGAATGGCGAATGGCGTTCTCGATCAGATTGGCGAACAATTGCGTTAACAGCTCGCGGTCGCCGTGAATGCGGGCCTTGGCGCCGGTGGGCACCGTGCACTGGAGCTGATCGCCACTTTCCTCGGCCACCGGCTCGTAGATATCGGCGACATCGGCCAGCACCGAGCCGAGATCCACGTCGCAAAAACGCGACTTGCGAGCACCCGCCTCGATTTGCGTGATGCGAAGCAGCGCCTCGAACGTCTCCACGATCGAGTCGAGCTCGACCAGCGCCGCCTCGACCCGATCGCGAATGGCCTCCGTGTCATCCCTGCTGCCCAGCGCCTCCTCAAGCCGACGGCGCAGCCGCCCGATGGGCTTCTTCAAGTCGTGCGCAATGTCGGAGGAGGCTTGATTGACGTTCTCGATGAGATTCTGCAGGTGATTGAGCATGGCGTTGATTTGCGCGGCGACGTGATCGAGGTCGTCGCCGGAGCCCGTAAGAGGCACGCGGCGGGCGACGTCGCCTTGCCCCACCTGAACCAATGTCGTGGCGAACACATCGATCTTCTGCTGGGTGCGGTGCGCGAGCAGCCCGGCGAAGCTCACGACAAACAAGATCGTCGCCGCCAATCCCCAGCCGAGTCCGTGCAACAGGTTACGCTGCACCTCGCGGACGTCTCGATCGCTCCATCCAACGAGAAGATGGCCTTTCGAGACCGGCCTCCAGATGGCATAGAAGCGATCGTCGGGGTCACCCTTGCCGGCGACCATGGGCAGCCACGCGCGGTCGAGAGTGCCCCACCCCTTGAACACCCGTACATTCTGCACGTTGCCCGCCTGATAGGAGCCGTCGGCGCGGCGCAGCAAGAAGATGCTGTTGAAGTCGCGCACGGATTTGGCTTCGTTGGCGACCACCACCGCCAAGGCGTCAAAGCCCTTCTCGGCGTCGATGGCAACGAGCGCGTTGCTCGTCTCCTCGACACGCTGGCGGACATTGCTCGCAAGCTCGGCGCCGAGCGTCAGGTAAAGGACGGCGAAGAGCGCAATCACCGTCAGCGTGAACAGGATGGTGAAGGCTGCCGCGAGCCGTACGGGCGTACGCTTTAGAAAGTCATTCGTGATCATGCATGGTGTAGCCGCAGCCGCGCACGGTGTGGATCAGCTCTTTGCTGTAGGGCCGATCGATCTTGGTGCGCAATCGGGAGATGTGGGTCTCGACCACGCTGGTCTTGGGCTCGAAGTGAAAGCTCCACACCCGCTCCAGCAGCATGGTGCGCGTCAACACGCGGCCCTTGGCGCGCATCAACACCTCGAGCAGGCGGAACTCGCGCGGCTGCAGGTCGATCACGGCGCCGCCGCGCGTCACCTTGCGCGCGATGAGATCCATCTCGAGATCACCGACGCGCAGCACCGTTTCCGCCTCTCGCATCGGCGGGCGCCGCGCCAGCGCGTTGACGCGCGCCATCAGCTCGGAGAAGGCAAAGGGTTTGATCAGGTAGTCGTCAGCGCCAACGTTCAAGCCGTCGACCCGGTCATCGACGCCGCCGAGGGAGGTGAGGAAGAGAACGGGCTGGCGCCGGCCTGCGGCGCGCAACGCTTGAACCAAGGAAAGGCCGTCGAGCCCGGGCAGCATACGGTCGATGACCAGCATGTCGTACGCCTCGCCCATGGCTTGCGCGAGGCCGTCGCGGCCGTCCGCCACCGTCTCGGCAACGTGTCCCTCCTCCGCGAACCCATGCGAGACATAGGCCGCGGTCTCGGGATCGTCCTCGACAACAAGGATGCGCATCCACTTCGTTTCCAGCGAGGCGCCATCCTCGGGCAGGGCGGCTTTCCGCAAGATGTCCGTAACATTACGGAAGCTTAATCTGCGTTTGCCCGCGCCTGAGCGTCCCGCAGGCGCCCTCAAAGGCCCCCGAGGTCCGCGCCAACCAGCAGGCGCCGCGTCAGACCCGAGCGTCCATCAGTCCGTAGAGCCAGCCCATCGCCGCGCCGAAACCGGCAAGGATGAGCAGCACCGAGCCCACCATCTTGGGATCGAAGCCGAAGAACAGCGGGAACCTGCCCGTGATCAGCGGCACCAGGATGAAGACGCCGAGGATGGCCGGGCCAACGATGCCGAAGATCAAGCCCTTCACCGTCGGGCCACCGCCCGGAATGAAGCGATAGAGCAGCACGAACACGATGCCCCACACGCCGCCCCAGAACATGTCGCTGACGATCTGCGGCACGCCGGTCATGGCCGAGGGCTGCATGGACCACGGCACGCGCGGAAAGATGCCGGCCTTCAGCAGCACGAAACTAATGATCTCGTGCGCGGTTACGACGGCGATGGCACCGGCAACGAAGCCGAGCGCCAAGCTCTGCAATGAAGATCCGTTCAAGATGTCCTCCCTTTGTTGAAGGCTCCCGCCAAGGCGCGCAAAGGACCGCCTCCCACGCGCTTATCTGATCTATGTTTTTCGGGCCTTGGAAATCACTCTTGCGTGCTGCCGTCCTGTGCCTTCGCGTCGGAACTATCCTCTTGCGCCTGCCGGCGATAGTCGCCCGGCGTCATGCCGTAGGCGGCGCGAAAACGCCGGCCGAAATGCGATAGATCGGAGAAGCCCCAGGAGAACGCGATCTCGCCCACCATTCTGTGCGCTTGCGTTGCATCCGCCAGTGCCTGTCGGCACCGTTCCAGGCGCCGCTGCAGGATGAAGCGCTCGAGCGATGACCCTTCCTTCGAGAGCAGGCTATTGGCATAGCGAACGCTCATGCCGGCCGCCGCGGCGACCGCTGTGGGTCTCAAGTCCGGCTCGCGCACGCGCGCCTCGATCACCGACTTCAAGCGGAAAAGCGCGGTGGATCCAACCGACGAAAGCGCAGCGCCTGCCAGACCGAGCGCCCCCGATGCAGCGAGCGCGACCAGATCCAGGGCCTGATCGGCAAGCATGGAGGCGGCAGCGCCCTCGATCGCGTCGAGGCGCGCGGGAAGCATGGACAGAAAGCCCGATGCCAGTCCGCCCACCGACAAGTCGGACGCTATTGCGCGCGCGGTCAGTCCGCCGAGGCTGCCCAGCCGCGCCTCGAGCGCCTGGCGCGCTATCTTGAAAGTGACGGAGTGGATGCGCTCGGGAAAGATGATGGAGAACGGGCGCCGGGTATCAACCAGCAGGAAGCTGCCGCCCTCGTTGACGGCTTGGCGATCTTCCTGGGTGAACTGCCCCTTTCCCGCCAGCTGCAGGCAAAGCAAAATGTCGTCGCTGTCCGCACCCGCCACATCGCGGGGAGAGCGGCTCACCTCGCAGGCGTCACACGCGAACGCCGCGACGCCGAGCCCGTCGAGGCAGCCTGCACGAATATCGCCTGAATAGGAGGGGCCGTTGAGCGACGTGAACTCGTGCTTCACGAACGACTTGGTGGCGACCTCCACCCAATAGGCGCGCTTGTCGCGGGGGTGAATCTTGCGGGTCGAATAGACTATCGCCATAGCAATCTCGCATGCGGCATCGCCGGCCTCCCCTGCCCCCCGTGCGTCCTCCCTCTGCTCAAAGCCCGTGTCGGAGCCGGCCTAGCATTGGATCGGCTGCGTTGCAGCACCGTCTTCTTCCGTTTCTTTAGTGTGCGCGGCGGCGTGCGCTTGCGCGCGCCTGCGGCAGTCGCCCGGCGTCAGGCCGTATTCGGCTCGAAAACGCCGGTTGAAGTGCGACAGATCCGAGAAGCCCCAGGCGAACGCGATCTCGCTGATCAATCGGTGCGCTTGCGCGCCATCCTCCAGGGCGCGGCGCGACCGCTCCAGGCGCCGGTGAAGAGTGTAGCGCTCAATCGAGAAACCCTCCTGTGACAAGAGGTCGTTGGCATAGCGCACGCTGATGCCGGCTGCCCGCGCCACCGCCGCGGGCTTGAGCGCCGGATCGCAAAGCCGGGACTCGATGACCGCCTTCAGCCGGAAAAGCGCAACGCCGCGGTAGGAGGAGAGTTTTGCCGTCTGGTCGGACTCCTGCGAAAGCGCCAGCGCAATCAGGTCGAGCGTCTGCTCGCCGAGCCGCACTGCCATCGCGCGATCGACCGCGTCGATCCGCGACGGCAGCATGGACAAGAAGCCCGAAGCCAGCCCCGCCAACGGCCGGCTGGCTGCCATCGCCCGCAACGTGAGCAGCTCTGCGTGGGCCACGCGTGACTCTATGGTCTGACGAGGAAGCACGAAGCCGATGCTCCGTGCCTTTCCCTGAAAGGCGAGAGTGTAGGGACGGCGCGCATCGATTAGAATGAGGCCCCCATTGTCTCCAACGGCGATCCGGTCATCCTGGGTCGCGACCGCTCTCCCGCCCAGCTGCAGGCTCAAGAAGAAGTGGTCGCAATCGGCGCGCGCGATATTGCGAGCGCTCCGCCCGACCTTGCAGGGGTCGCAGTGAAGCTCGCTGATCGCGACCTCGTCGAGGCTGTGCTGGCTAAGGGTAGCCTGAAAGCCTGGAGCGGCATTCAACTCGACGTCGCGGCTGCTTGCGGTATCGCGCCAATAGCCGAGACGCTCGGGCGCGGGAACGTCCTTCGTCGACAGAACGATCGCCATCTGCGCTCCCCCCGACGGCCCCCACTGCTCCCTCGGTCAAACCATGATGCCACGTCGGCCAAGCCGCCCGGTGCCACATAGCTTTCAATATCAGCTCACCTTTGCTCCGCGGTCTAAGTCGCTGCGTCAGTTATTGGCGTGCAGTGGACTCAACGGCGTTCATTACTCAGTACACGGGCATAGACGAAAAGCAACACTTTCAAAGCAAGACATTCATGGCACACCACAATTCAAAGTTGGACCAGTCTCCGTTGCATCTGCTGCACAGAGTGCGCCAGTGCGCCGGCGAGCTCTTTCAAACGGAGATGTCGGGCATCAACCTGACGGCGCGCCAATACGTCGTGCTGGTTGCGGCGGCGCACAAAGACGGTTCGAGCCAACAGGACATCATCGACAGCACCGGCATCGACCGCTCCACCGTGTCCCAGGTCGTGCAGACCATGATCCGCAAAGGTCTGCTCAAGCGCCGGCGGACGCGGGAGGATGCGCGCGCCTACGCGATCACACTGACGCCCTATGGACGCGATGTCCTGAAGGCCTCAGAGCCGATCGTCGGGCGCATCGATGAGGCCCTCATCGGCCTCCTTCCGGCATCGCGCGCGACGGCGTTCATCGAAAGCCTGCGCACCATCGTCGCTGCCTTGGGCCCAGCGCAAACCTAGAGTTTTGCGCCAGTTTCCGGCTGTGCGCCAAAGCGTTGACTCCTGCAAAGCGCCAAATAGAGTGCGCTGCGCCGCAACATTCGCGGCAGCAAGGGAGCTCAGCTGATGGCCGCGACGCGCACGCCCGCGAAGTTCTTTTCCCCCCTCGCCATTGGCGCGCCGGAGCCCTATCGCAGCTTGCCCGTGCGGCTGGAGCGCATGATCCACTTCGTGCCCCCCCACAACGAGAAGATCCGTTCCAAGATCAAGGATATCGCCGGGAAGGTGGACGTCGTGCTCGGCAACCTCGAGGACGCCATCCCAGCCGACCAGAAGGAGGCGGCCCGCAAAGGCTTCATCGCCATGGCGCGCGACACCGACTTCGGTGCGACCGGCTTGTGGACGCGCATCAACTGCCTCAACAGCCCCTGGATGCTCGACGACGTGATCGAGATCGTTGCAACCGTGGGCAACAAGCTCGACGTCGTTATGCTACCTAAAGTTGAGGGACCCTGGGACATCCACTACCTCGACCAGCTGCTCGCCCAGCTCGAGGCCCGGCACGGCGTCACCAAGCCCATTCTCATCCATGCGATTCTGGAGACGGCGGAAGGCGTCAACAACGTGGAGGCGATCGCCGCGGCCTCCCCCCGCATGCACGGCATGAGCCTGGGCCCCGCCGATCTTGCGGCCTCACGCGGCATGAAGACGACGCGCGTCGGCGGCGGCCATCCCGACTACGGCGTGCTCGCGGATGCCGCCGGCGACGGCGCCGCCAAACGTCCATTCTTTCAGCAGGACCTGTGGCACTACACCGTCGGCAAGATGGTGGATGCTTGCCTCGCCTACGGATTGAAGCCGTTCTACGGGCCGTTCGGCGACTTTTCCGATGCGGCGGCGTGCGAGGCCCAGTTCCGCAACGCGTTTCTGCAGGGCTGCCTCGGGGCTTGGTCGCTGCACCCGACCCAGATCGACATCGCCAAGCGCGTCTTCTCGCCCGACGACAAGGAGGTGGCGTTCGCCAAGCGCATCCTGGAGGCGATGCCCGACGGCACCGGGGCCGTCATGATCGACGGCAAGATGCAGGATGATGCGACTTGGAAGCAGGCCAAGGTGATCGTCGATCTGGCCAAGCTCGTCGCCGCCAAGGACCCCGAGCGCGCCGCCGCATACGGCTTGTAGAGGCGCCGGGTGAGGCCAGAACGCCGCAGGCCGCCTACCGACTTTGGCGCAGGCGATTGACAGCCGTCGCGCGCTCCCCTGGAATGGGCCCGGGTCAGATGGGCAGGCTGCGATGCGCGCCATGGGAACGATGAGACAGGCCAAATTTGCCGTCGGGCAGGTCGTGCGTCACCGCATCTATCCGTTCCGCGGCGTGATCTTCGACATCGACCCAGAGTTCGACAACACCGAGGAGTGGTGGCTGGCGATCCCCGAGGACGTCCGCCCGCACAAGGACCAGCCCTATTATCACCTGCTGGCGGAGAACGCCGACACCGAATACATCGCCTACGTCTCCGAGCAGAACCTGTTGCCCGACGAGACGGGTCAGCCGTTGCGCCACCCGCAACTGTCGGAGCTCTTCACCGAGGACGAGAACGGCGGATACCGGGCGCTGTTTCTGCAATCGCACTGAACGCATAAGCAAGCCTCAAGCCCAAAAAGCAAAGACCGCCCGGCTTGCGCGCCGGGCGGTCGTTTGAGAAGATCGAGCTTGCGCCGACGCGACGCTATTTCTTGGGCGCGGGAGTGACGGTCTCCGTCTTGGGCATGTTGGCCGGCGGCGGCGGGAGGTTCTTCATCTCCTCTTCCTTCCGCTTTTCGCGCAGCTCGGCTTGCCGCTGCATGATGTGCTCCATCAGCTTCTTGCGGTTGGCCTGATACTCCTTGTTGTCGATCGGCTGGCCGGCGAGCGCGTCGCCGAAGCCGTTGAGGGGCACGGGAACCGTGAACTGACTGCCGTTGGCCCAAATCGCCAGCACCGCGAGGCCGGCGTTGGACTTCAGAAGGCCAAGGAGCTCAGGCGTGGCCTGGGTCTCCGCCGTGCATCCCACGGGCATGCAGTGCGCGAACTTGAGATCGGCGGTCTTGAGGTCCTTCAACTCGATCTTCTCGTTCTTGGCGGCCTTCGCCCACTGGTCGGGCGAGTAGACGGCAAGTTTGACGCCTCCGGGAATGATCATGCCGAGCGGGACCATGACGGCCAGAACCTGCTTGGGCGCGCCTTCCATCTGCTGCAATCCAACCGAAACGATGAGCTGACCGGTATTGCTCTCGATCGCCTCGAACATGGTGCTGCAGAGCTGCTTCTCCTCGACAGGCGCTTCCTTGCCGTCGGCTGTCTTCGCCTTGGGCCTGACCTTAATCTTGTCGCAGAGCTTGACCCACTGGGACTTGTTCTTCGCCGCTGCGCCCTTCGCCGCGGGAGCTGCGGCTCCAGCCTTCGCTGCGGGAGCGGGTTTTTGAGCCTGCGCGGACGCCGGCGCGGCTAAGGCCACGAGCCCAAGCGTCAAAATTGCGCCAGCCGCAGCTGCGCCATGGCTCCAACCGTTGCCCTCACGGCGGAACCATCCTGCGCCAAGACGTGGGCGCGAAACTTCGTGTCTCATGGAATGCGAACCTCTCTTCCGAGAGCTGGTCCCGCCAGCTCAGCCCCTAGGCGCACGTCGAGCCGCGCACCGCAAAGACGCTTATGTGCGTCTATCGACGGGGCAGTAAGGCCGCGATTGCGGCAATCCCGTGGCCACGAGAATCGGGCTCCCGGCAATAAAGTCATCGCTCTGCATCATCGTGGCAAAGGCGCAACTCGGGGCAAAACCTGGCCCAATTGGCCCTGCACCGCAGCCCAGCGCTAACCTGTGATAAAGACGGGCCGAATTGCCATGCCGCGCCAAAGGTAGCGAAGACTGTTCATGCCTGGAACCCGCACGTTTACCTCGATCCTCGCCGCACTGATCCTCGCTGCGCACGGGGTCGGAGCCGCGCCGGCCGCCGCGCAGCCGATGCACGGCATCGCGCTGCACGGCCTACCCAAGCAGCCGGCGGATTTCCAGCACTTTTCCTACGTCAACCCGGACGCGCCCAAGGGCGGACGCCTCGTCATGAGCACCTTCGGCTCCTTCGACAGCCTCAATCCGCTGATCATCAAAGGCGTGGCCGCCGACGGCATCCGCGACTTCGTCATCGAGAGCCTGATGGCGCGTGGGCTCGACGAGCCGTTCACGCTCTACGGCCTCATCGCCGAGAGCGTCGAGGTGCCCGACGACCGCAGCTCCATCACCTTCAATCTGAACCCCAAGGCGCGCTTCTCTGACGGCACTCCTGTCACCGCCGACGACGTGCTGTTCTCCTTCGAGGTCTTGAAAGAGAAAGGGCGCCCCAACCACCGCACGTACTTCTCTAAGGTCGCGAAGGCCGAACGGTTGTCGGACCACAAGGTCCGCTTCACGTTTGATGCCGCGGGCGACCAGGAGATCCCGCTGATCCTCGGGTTGCTGCCGGTGCTGCCGCGCCACCTTCTCGACAAGGCCACGTTCGAGAACACGACGCTCACGCCCCCCGTGGGCTCCGGTCCCTACCGCGTCACCAAGGTCGATGCCGGACGCTCCATCACCTATGAGCGCGATCCCAACTACTGGGGCAAGGATCTGCCGGTGAACCGCGGCCGCTTCAACTTCGACGAGATCCGCTTCGATTACTTCCGCGAAGGCTCGGTCATGTTCGAGGCCTTCAAGACGGGCCAGGTGAACCTGTGGCCGGAGCAGGACCCGCGGCGCTGGGCCAACGGCTATGACTTTCCCGCGGTCAAGGATGGTCGCATCGTGAAGCGGTCTTTCGACATCGGGCTCCCCGCCGGCATGACGGCGCTGGTGTTCAACACGCGGCGCAAGGTCTTCGCCGATCCGCGCGTGCGCCAGGCGCTCATCTATCTGTTCGACTTCGAGTGGATCGACCGCACGCTCTATGCCGGCCTCTACAGCCGCACGCAGAGCTACTTCGAGCGCTCGGTGCTCTCGTCTGCCGGACGCCCCGCCGACGCGCTCGAACGCCAGCTGCTGGCACCCTACGCCCGCTACGTGAAGCCAAAGGTCATGGACGGCACCTATCGGTTCCCGACGACCGACGGCTCAGGCCGCAGCCGCGAAAACCAGAGCGCGGCCTTCCGCCTGTTGCAGGAGGCCGGCTACGCGCTCGACGGCGAGCGGCTGGTCGACAAGAAGACGGGGCGCCAGCTCGAGTTCGAGATCCTCGCCGCCTCGACCGCACAGGAAGCGCTGCTCTTGAGCTTCGCGCGCGACGTGGAGCGGCTCGGCATCAAGGTCAAGCTGCGCGTCGTCGACAGCGCCCAATATCAGGCCCGCCTCACCAACTACGACTACGACATGATCCAGAACTCGTGGCCCTCCTCGCTGTCGCCGGGCAACGAGCAGCTGTTCCGCTGGTCAACCGCATCCGCCACCACGCCCGGCACCTATAATTTCGCCGGCGTCGAGAACCCGGCGGCCGACGCCATGATCAGTGCGCTGCTGGCGGCGAAGACTGAGGAGGCGTTCGTCTCCGCCGTGCGCGCGCTCGACCGCGTGCTGCTGTCGGGCGACTACGTCATCCCGCTGTTCTATACGCCCAAGCAGTGGCTGGCTTACTGGACAAGTCTGAAGCATCCCGAGACAACGCCGCTCTTCGGCTACAACATCGACAGCTGGTGGTCGGCCCCCAAGCCATGACCGCGAAAGTCGCATCCCCGCCGCCGCGCTTCAATATGGCGGCCTACTGCATCGGCCGGCCCGCGGCGGAGCGACCCGGCGCGCCGGCGCTCCTCGTCATCGCGGATGCGGGGGGCGCCACGCCGGCGGAGCTATGGACGTTTGCAGAGCTCGAGGATGCGATTCTGCGCATCGCCGCGAGCCTGAGAGCGCGCGGGCTGGCGCCGGGCGCACGCCTCCTCATCCGGCTGGAGAACACCAGCGCCTACGCGCTTTTGTTCTTCGGCGCCATCGCCGGCGGCTTCGTGCCGCTGCCGACGTCGGCCGGGCTCACCGAGCGCGAAGCACGCTTCCTGCTGCAGGACAGCGGCGCGCAAGCCATCGCCTTCGGACGCGATCTTTCCTTCAGCGGATTGCCGAGCGGCGTGCAGATGATCGAGGCCGACGAGATTAAGCGCATGATTGCCGCGGGCAAGCGCGGCAGTTGGAGCGACACTGGCGCCGACACCGCAGCCGACGATGCCGCCTTCCTGATCTACACCTCCGGCACCACGGCGCAGCCCAAAGGCGTGCTGCACGCCCAGCGCTCGGCCTTCGGACGGCGCCCCATGTATCAAGGCTGGTACGGCATCAGACCCGACGACCGCATGCTGCACGCCGGCGCCTTCAACTGGACCTTCACGCTCGGCACCGGCCTCACCGATCCGTGGGCCAACGGCGCCACCGCCATCATCTACACCGGCGAGAAGGACGCGAGCCTTTGGCCGCGCCTCATTGCGCAGACCGGCGCCACGCTGTTTGCCGCCGTGCCGGGGCTCTATCGCCAGATCTTGAAGTACGGAAATCCTACGCGTGACAATCTCGGTGCTTTGCGGCACGGCCTCATGGCCGGCGAGACGCCGCCGCCGGGTCTCTTCGAGGAATGGTCGGGGCGCACGGGCCGAGAGCTCTACGAGGCGCTCGGCATGAGCGAGATCTCGACCTACATCTCGACGGGTCCCGACGTGCCGCGCAAAGCAGGCAGCATCGGCAAGCCGCAACCAGGGCGCCGCGTCGCCATCCTCGGGCTCGACGGCGGACCCGAGCCGCTTCCCCCAGGCGAGCAAGGCCTGCTCGCCGTGCACCGCTCCGATCCGGGCCTGATGCTCGGCTACTGGAACCGGCCGGAGGAGGAAGCGCAGGTCATCAGAGGCGACTGGTTCATCGGAGGCGACATCGCCACAATCGACGCCGACGGCTACGTCTCCCACCACGGCCGCGCCAACGACCTGATGAAGGCGCTGGGCTATCGCGTCTCCCCTCTGGAGGTGGAGACAGTCCTTCTCCAGCATCCCGACGTCGCCGAGGTCGCCTGCGCGGAAGCGCGCGTGCGCGCCGACGTCAGCGTGATCGCTGCCTTCATCGTGCCGCACGCGGGCCGGCAGCCCGACACGGCCGAGATCGAGCGCTTCGCCGCCGAGCGCCTTGCGCCCTACAAATGCCCGCGCGCTTATCTGCTGGTCGACTCGTTGCCGCGCACGGCAAACGGCAAGCTCATGCGCTCGCAGCTGAAATTGCCGGACGGCCTGTCCACAGGCTGACCGCTGTTGCGCTTCCGCCGCGCACGCCAATTCTTTGTCGATTGCGTCCTGCTGTCTGTGC
Organism: uncultured Alphaproteobacteria bacterium; assembly: GCA_963728165.1. Lineage (GTDB taxonomy): Bacteria > Pseudomonadota > Alphaproteobacteria > Rhizobiales > Hyphomicrobiaceae > Hyphomicrobium_A. Next base: position 51,884 of record CAVSIY010000008.1, read on the forward strand.
ACAGGTGGCAGAATTCGGTGGTATTCGAACCGGTGCCGTAGGTTGATGTCCGAGGATCCAGCGCCTTGGGACATTTGCGGCTCGGGCGCGAGGAGGCGAAACCATGCTCGACGAGGCTATCCGCTATTTGGGCGTGCACCCGGCGGTGCTGAGCGCCATGGGGCTGACCGCCGGTCTTGCCGGCATCGGTCTGTGGTACGTTCTTTATCACCACCTGCAGGCGATCCTGATCACGCTGTTGAGTGCGGCGGGGTTCGGCTCGGGCCTGCTCGTCTTCTACCGCGGCTTTCGCTCGGAGATGAACGACCTGATGGGGATCGGCTTTTTCCTGATCGTGATCTTCCCCATCATCTTCTGGCAGGCGATCAAGCAGCTGGAGCCCATGCCGGAACCGCGCGGCGCCCGCGCCAAGGCGATGTTCTCGCGCAAGCCGAAGTGAGGTTTTTCCCCTTCCGTGGGCTGCTCGCTGCAAGCAAGCCTCCTTGAGAGGTGAACCAAAGTCCGTGCATCTGCGTCATCCTGCGGCCCGAAGCGGCGCCGCGGACTAGCCCGGTGAGCCTTTATACTTGAAGGAGACCTTCACCTTGGTGCGGTAGGCCACGACCTTCCCGTCCTCAAGCACGAGATCCTGCTCGACAACCTCGGCCACGCGCATGTCTCGCAGGTGCTTGCCCGCCTCCTCGACAACCGATTTGGCCGCCTGCTCCCACGACTCCTTGCTGCTCCCGATCAATTCGATGACCTTGTACATGCTGTCCGACATCGAAGCCTCCTTTGGCCGTCTTGCGACGCGCTTCTTTGAGCGCGGAGACAAGGGTAGCACCAACCGGCAGGGGCAGAACGGGATTTCGATCTCTGCATAAGGATGCAGGTAAAGGCCGTTCGCTCAGGATCCTTGACCCACGCGAACGTCACGCCGCCTTCTTGGCCTTCTGGGCGATGGCGACGAGCTGGGTAATCAGCGCGCGCACGCCCTTCAAGCGCTCCGCCGGAAGGTCCCACTCGCTCCGGAACACGAGCTTCTGATCGGGCTGCACCTTGGTGTGCCCGCGCGAGGCCTGCACGAAGGCAATGAGCCCTTCCGGGTTGGCGAAGACGTTCTTGTGGAAGCCGATGACGGCGCCCTTGGGGCCCGCGTCCACCTGCGCGATGCCGGCCTGGCGGCACAGGCCCTTGATCTCCATCACGTCGAGCAGGTGGCCCACCTCCTCGGGCAGCTCGCCGAAGCGGTCGACCAGCTCGGCGGCGAAGGCGTCGATCTCGCTGCGCGTCTCCAGCGTCGACAGGCGCCGGTAAAGACCCAGCCTGAGTTGCAGGTCGGCGACGTAGGTCTCCGGGATCAGCACGGAGGTGCCGAGCGAGATGGTGGGGCTCCACTGGTCGCCCGCGCCCTCCACCTCGCCGCCCTTCATGGCGGCGACCGCCTCCTCCAGCATCGACTGGTACAGCTCGAAGCCGACCTCGCGAATGTGGCCCGACTGCTCCTCGCCCAAGAGGTTGCCGGCGCCGCGGATGTCGAGGTCGTGGGAGGCGAGCGAGAAGCCGGCCCCCAGCGTGTCGAGCGACTGCAGCACCTTCAAGCGCTTCTCGGCGGCCTCGGTGAGCGCGCTGGCCGACGGGGATGGTGAAGTAGGCATAGGCGCGCGCCTTGGAGCGGCCGACGCGCCCGCGCAGCTGATAGAGCTGAGCCAGCCCGAACATGTCGGCGCGATGCACGATGAGCGTGTTGGCGTTGGGCAGGTCGAGGCCGGACTCCACGATCGCAGTTGAAAGCAGGATGTCGTACTTGCCCTCGTAGAAGGCGCTCATCACGTCCTCGATCTCGCCCGGCGTCAGCTGGCCGGTCGCACGCGCAAAGGTCAGCTCCGGCACCGCCTCGCGCAGGAACTCGGCGACCTCCTCCATGTCGGAGATGCGCGGCACCACGTAGAACGTCTGCCCGCCGCGGTAGCGCTCGCGGCGCAGCGCATCGCGCACGATCACGGGATCGAAGGGCGAGATGTAGGTGCGCACCGCCAGGCGATCCATCGGCGGCGTGGTGATGAGCGATAATTCGCGCACGCCGGACAAGGCGAACTGCAGCGTGCGCGGGATCGGCGTCGCCGACAGCGTCAGCACGTGCACGTCCTCGCGCAGCTTCTTCAGGCGCTCCTTGTGGGTCACGCCGAAGTGCTGCTCCTCGTCGATGACGAGCAGCCCGAGCCGCGCGAAGCTGATCGACTTGCCGAGCAGCGCGTGCGTGCCGACGACGATGTCGATCGCCCCGCTTTTCAGGCCCTCCTTGACGTTGCGCCAGCTCCTTGGGGCCGACGAGACGCGAGGCCTGCGCGATCTTGATGGGCAAGCCCTTGAAGCGCTCGGAAAAGGTCTTGAAGTGCTGGCGCGCGAGCAAGGTGGTGGGCACCACGACCGCCACCTGCAGCCCGCTCATGGCGGCGACGAAAGCGGCGCGCAGCGCCACCTCGGTCTTGCCGAAGCCGACGTCGCCGCACACCAGCCGGTCCATGGGACGCCCCGATCCCAAGTCGCCGAGCACCGCCTCGATGGAGGTGTCCTGGTCCTCGGTCTCCTCGTAGGGAAAGCGCGCGACGAACTCGTCGTAGGCGCCCTCGGGCGCGGCGACGGCGGGCGCCTCCTTGAGCTGGCGCAGCGCCGCGATCTTGATCAGCTCCGACGCGATCTCGCGCAGGCGCTTCTTGAGGCGCGCCTTGCGCGACTGCCAGGCGACGCCGCCGAGCTTGTCGAGCTGGGCGTCCGTCTCATCGGCACCGTAGCGCGACAACAGCTCGATGTTCTCGACCGGCAGGAACAGCTTGTCGCCGCCGGCGTAGTGCAGCTCCAGGCAGTCGTGCGGGGCGCCGAGCACCGTGATGGTTTTCAAGCCGGCAAAGCGCCCGATGCCGTGATCGGCGTGCACGACGAGGTCGCCGACCGACAGGCTCGTCGCCTCGGTGAGGACGTCGATGGCCGAGCGCTGCTTGCGCCGCGGGCGCACCAGGCGGTCGCCGAGAATGTCCTGCTCGCCGATGACGGCGAGCTCCGGCGTCTCGAAGCCCTGCTCCAGCCCCAAGACGGCGAGCGCCGTCGCCGATCCGGGAAGCGCCAAGGCCTCGGCGTAGGTCTCGACCTTGCTCACCTGCTTTGAGACCGTGATCGGCGAGCAGCGTTGCAAGCCGCTCGCGCGCGCCGGGCGTCCACGCGGCGACGATGACGCGCCGATGCTCCGCGTGCAGCCGCTTGGCGTGCGCCACCACGGCGTCGAACACGTTGACGTCCTGCTGGCGCTCGGCGGCGAACGAACGACCGCCGCGACCGCGCCAGGAGCGCACGTTCGGCCCCGCTGCTTCCTCGAACGGGGTCAGGCGGAAGATGTTGTGCTGCTTGAGCGCCGCGCCCCATGACGTCGCGTCGAGGAATAGGCGCTCGGGCGGCACCGGCTTATAGGGCGGCGCCCCGAATGTCTGCTCCTCGAGCGCCTCGGTGCGCGCGTCGTAGTGCTCGGCGATCTGCTCGAAGCGGCGTGTCGCGGCCTCGTCGCTGAGATGATCGAAGCTCACCGGCACGCCCGGCAGATAGTCGAACAGCGTCTCCAGCTGCTCGTGGAACAGCGGCAGCCAGTGCTCCTGACCCGGGTAGCGCTGGCCGGCGCTGATCGCCTCGTAGAGCGGGTCGTCGCCGGTGGCGCCGCCGAACAGCTCCACGTAGCGGGCGCGGAAGAGCTTCTCGGCGTCGGCCCCGAACGCAACCTCGCTCACCGGCAGGATGGCGAGCTTCTGCACGGGCCTCGCCGTGCGCTGAGTCTGCACCTCGAACGCCTTGATCGATTCGAGCGTGTCGCCGAAGAAGTCGAGGCGCACGGGGCTCGCCCTGCCGGGCGGAAAGAGGTCGACGATGCCGCCGCGCACGGCGTACTCGCCCGGCTCCATGACGGTGCCGCTTCTGACGTAGCCCATGAGCGCGAGCTGCTGCGTCAGCCGGCCCATGTCGATGCGCTGGCCGGCGGCGACCTGCTTGATGGCGCGTTTGAGGAAGGCGCGCGGGGCGAGCCGCTGCAGAATGGCGTTGACGGTGGTGAGCACCACGGTCGGGTGCTTGCGCGCGCCGAGCGCCAGCTTGGCAAGCGCGGCGATGCGGCGGGCGACGATCTCGGCGTTGGGACCGATTCGGTCGTAGGGCACCGTGTCCCAGGCGGGAAAGGAGATGACGCGCACGTTGGGTGCGAAAAAGGCGAGCGCGCGCTCCAGCGCGTCGAGGCGGCGGTCGTCGCGGGCAACATGCAGGAGCGTGCCCGGCGCGTGCTCTGCTTGCGCCTCGGCGACGAGCTGGGCCAGCACGAGTGCGTCGAGGCCCTCCGGCACCCCGGCGATAATGCGCTCCGTCAGCGCTTTGATGTCCGTGTCAGAAGACTTCATCCGTGCTCTTCAGTTCGTCTCGGCCTTGCCTGTAACGTCGAGCGACAACCCCCTCACCCGGTCCGGCATGCCTCGCATGCCGGACCGACCTCTCCCCCTGGGAGAGGTAAAGAAGAGTGCCGCGTGCTCCAACCACCTCTCCCGTCATGGCGGCGCCATGCTTTGCTGGACGGGAGAGGTCGCGAGCCCACTGGGCTCGCAGGTGAAGGGTTGGACGCTCGATTTCGATCCGAAACGGTCGTCACCTCTCGCCCTCCGCCAATCCGTGGTAGCTGCGCAATGCCGCGATCAGCGCCACAAACGCGGGCTCGTCGGGCGCAGCCCCTTGCGCGAACCATTGCGTCAGCACCGGATCCGGCATGGCGATGAAGCGCTCGAAATCGTCGAGCGCCTCGCGCGTCATGCCGGAAATATGCGCCTCAGCATAGCGCCCGAGGATGAAATCCATCTCCTTGGTGCCCCGATGGGACGCGCGATAGGCCGCGCGGCGGCGGCGTATCTCCATGTCGTCAGTCATGGCGGAACCGGCTCTCTTGGATAACCCGGGCCCAAGGCTTGACGCCATGCGGCGCGCCCGTCACCCTCGGTGCGGATGGGCCGTTGATATAGCGCCCGTTTTCGCCCGCGCAAAGGCCTGCGCAGCGCGAGACTGTCGCTGCGGCCCAGATGCCACGTGCCGGGCGCCATCGTCACGGCGTTTCACGTCACGACCTTACCAGCACGGCCCTTGTCGATCTGTTGGATCCTGCATCGCCCATGCGGCCCATCGAGCTGACGCCCCTGTTCGCCTCGCTGCAGTCGCTCACCGGCATCGGTCCGCGGCTCATCGTCTTAGTGAAGAAGTGCCTCGCCCTGCCGCCCGGCATTTCCGAGCCGCGCGTCCTCGACCTGCTCTGGCACCTGCCGGCGGGCGTCATCGACCGGCGCGCCGAGCCAACCGTCGCCGAGGCTGTCCCGGGCTCGATCGCAACCCTCAAGGTGCGCGTCCTCAAGCACAAGGCACCGCCGCGCGCCAACGCGCGCGCGCCCTACAAGGTGCAGACCGAGGACGACACCGGGCGTATCGATCTCGTCTTCTTCCACGCCGAGAAGAAGTTCATCGAGCGCCAGCTTCCCGTGGGGGAAATCCGCTACGTCTCGGGCCGCATCGAGCGCTACGGCGAGGCGCTGCAGATGTCGCATCCCGATTACATCGTCGCGCCCGAGGCGCGCGACGAGCTGCCGCTGTTGGAGCCCGTCTACCCGCTGACCGCCGGGCTCTCCGGCAAGGTGGTGCAGAAGGCGACGCGCCAGGCGCTGGAGCGGGTGCGCGCGGTGCCGGAGTGGCAGGACGCAGCCTGGCTAAAGCAGCGCGGCTGGCCGCCCTTCAAGGAGGCGCTGCAGCGGCTGCACCGCCCGATGGACACTGCCGACGTGGCAACGGGGGGCGCCCCGTGGCAGCGGCTCGCCTACGACGAGCTTCTCGCCGGGCAGCTCGCGCTGGCGCTGGTGCGCCAGAATTTCAAGAAGCGCCCGGGCCGCTGCGTCAAGGGCGACGGGCGCATCCGTGCGGCAATCGCCGACGCGCTCCCCTTCTCGCTGACGGAGTCCCAACGCACCGCCGTGCGCGAGATCGAGGCCGACATGGCAGCACCCCATCGCATGCTGCGGCTATTGCAGGGCGACGTGGGCTCGGGAAAGACGGTCGTCGCGTTGCTTGCGATGGCGATCGCGGTGGAAGCCGGCGCGCAGGCCGCCTTCATGGCGCCCACCGAGGTGCTCGCGCGCCAGCACCTCGACACCATCGCGCCGCTGGCCGAGAAGGCAGGCTTGCGCATCGCGTTGCTGACGGGGCGCGAGAAGGGCAAGACGCGCAAAGAGCTGCTCGACCGCCTGGCCGCAAGCGACATCGACATCGTGATCGGCACGCATGCGCTGTTCCAGGCCGACGTCGTGTTCAAGGATCTGGCGTTTGCCGTCATCGACGAGCAGCACCGCTTCGGCGTGCACCAGCGCCTGTCGCTGCAGTCGAAGGGCAACGGATCGGGCACCGACGTGCTCGTGATGACGGCGACGCCCATCCCGCGCACGCTGCAGATGACGCATTACGGCGACCTCGACGTCTCCCGCCTCACCGAGAAGCCGCCCGGGCGCAAGCCGGTGACCACGACCACGACCCCGATCGATCGCATCGAGAGCGTCATCGACGGCCTGCGGCGCGCGATCAGCCAGGGCGCGCAGGTCTATTGGGTGTGCCCGCTGATCGAGAGCTCGGACGTGTCGGAGCTTGCCGCGGCCGAGGAGCGGCACGCGCACCTGGCGCAGATCTTCGGCAAGGACAAGGTGGGGCTGCTGCACGGCGCGCTGGGGGCGCAGGCGAAGGACGCCACCATGGAGGCGTTCGCCGACGGCCGCCTCGCGATCCTGGTGGCGACCACCGTCATCGAGGTCGGCGTCAACGTGCCCAACGCCACCATCATGGTGATCGAGCACGCCGAGCGCTTCGGGCTTGCCCAGCTCCACCAGTTGCGCGGCCGTGTCGGGCGCAGCGATCGGCAGTCCTACTGCATGCTGCTGTACAAGCCCCCGCTTGGCGAGGCCGCGAAGGCGCGGCTCGAGATGATGCGCGAGACCGAGGACGGGTTCCTCATCGCCGAGAAGGACTTGGAGCTGCGCGGCGCCGGCGAGGTGCTGGGTGCGCGCCAGAGCGGGGTGCCCGAGTTCCGCGTCGCGCAAGTGCCGAACTTCGCCAGCTTGCTCGAAGCCGCGCGCGATGATGCCAAGCTCGATCTTATCGAGCGACCCGCACCTGTCGGGCCTGCGCGGGCAGGCCTTGCGCACGCTGCTTTACATTTTCGAGTGCGACGAGGCCGTGCGCCTGTTCCGGGCGGCCTAACGCGTCCCTCTCCCCATGCCCACTCGCATGGGGAGAGGGTTAGGGTGAGGGGCCGAAGTTGTCGCCGACACAAGCGGCTGCCCCTCACCCCGACCCTCTCCCCGCAAGCGGGGAGAGGGGAAACGCTAGCTCGTCGTGATCTTGGGCGGGCGCGGCCCCTTCTCTTTCGTCCGGCTCTTGCGCTTGGCCTGCTCCGCCATCTCCTTGAGCTTGCTCTGGCTCTCCGGCGTCACCATGCCCGCCGAGATGATCACCTTGGCGGCATCCTCGATGTTCATGTCGAGAAACGAGCACGTTGCGCCGCGGCAGGAAGCAGACGAACCCCGTCGGCGGCACGATGCCGGTCGGCATGAAGACGGTCAGCAGGTCGCTCTCGCCGCCGGGCGCCACGGCGCCGACCTCGCCCGTCGTCTCGCCCGTGACGAACACGATCGACCACAGGCCCTTCGATGGAAACTCGATGAGTCCGACCTTCTGGAAGGCCTGCCCCGGGCCGGTGGCCGTGACCACGGACTCGAAGATCTGTTTCAGGGCGCGGTAGACGTTGCGCACGATCGGCATGCCGCCGACCATCTGCTCGCCGAAAGAGATGAGCGTGCGGCCCAACAGGTTGGCGGCGAGCGCGCCGATCAGCGTCAATGCAACGATGCCGACGATGAGGCCGAAGCCCGGCACCGCGAACGGAAGGTAGGTGTCGGGCAGATAGGCCTTGGGCACGAACGGCTTGATCCAGGCATCCGTGACGTTGATGAACCACCACACGAAATAGAGCGTGATGGTGACCGGCCCGACGATGACGAGACCGGTCAGGAAGTAGTTGCGCAGCCGCGCGCCGATGTGCCAGGCCGGCGGCTGGTCCTGGCGCGTCAGGCGCTGCAGCCCCGCACGCAACTGCGAGGGCGTGCTGCCGGCCGGACCATCCTTGGGATCGGGTGAGCTCATGATGGGTCCACGTTGCGGTGGTGCAGAGGGCTGGCCTGCCGCCGGATGGGCCCGCGATCTTCACACGGATCGCGGCCGAGCTAAAGGGTGTGGACGCAACCCGCCTACGAAGGCCCGCAAGGGGCTACGCCGGCGCTAATCGGTGGTGACGAGGCAGTCGAACCCGCTGGCGCGCAAGGAGCCGCAAAGTTGCTGCGACTCCTTCGCGCTGGCGTAGGGCCCAACCTGCACACGATAGAACGTGCCCATGCTGCCGATGACCGTCTGGTCCACCTCCGGCTTGCGCGAGCCCAGCTCGCTGCCGTGTTGTGAGAGGAGGCGAACGGAAAGCGCGTAGGCCTCGCTGCGCGAGCGCACCGCCGCAACCTGCACGTGGTACTTCCCGGTCGGCGTCTCCGACGCCGGCGGCTGGGCCACGATGGGCGGCGCGACGGCGGTTACCTGCGTTTGCGTCGCGAACGGCTGTGGGGCCGCCGGCGGCGGGGTTGGCGCCGCTGCGGCTTGCTGTACGGGCGGCGGCGCAGGCGCAGGCTGCGCGGCAGCCGGCGGCGGCGCGGCCGGAGGCGCTGCTGCCGGAGGCGGTGCTGCTGGAGGCGGCGGAGCCGTCGCGATCTCGGTCGTCTGGCTCCAATTGGCGGCGACGGGCGGCGCGATCGACGCCGTCGTCACTTCGCCGGAGCTGCTGCTCGACGAGCCGCCGCCGAACATATTGGTGATGCTGCTGAAAAAGCCGCCGACGCCGCTGCTGCTGCTGCTGGAGCTCGACGGCTCTGGCGGCGGCGGTGGACGCGACGGCGCGTAGTACACGGCCGATTGCGGCGCGCTGACGGGCGCGGACGCCGGCGATGCAGAAGATTGTGATGCAGAGGGCGCGGCGGCGGCCGGCGGGGAGCCGCTCATGGCCGTCTGCCAGCCCGCGGCGCCGAACGAGCCTCCGGCAATGCCCCCCGGCTGCGCCACCTCCGGCACATCGCCGACGCCGGCATCGCTATAGGCGGCGACGCGATTGCTCATGGCCTCCTGCTTCTCGGCGACGGACAGCCCGTCCTTGAGCCAGATGGCGCCCGTCAGATCCGCGATCGCGAGAGCAGGCTTGTCCTTCTTGCGATAGGTCAAGCCGCGGTAATAGAGGGCCCGCGCCATCTGCTGATTCGATAGCCCACCGCTGATCGCTGCGTCAAAAGCACGGATGGCCTGATCAGTCCGGCCCGCCTGGTAGGCGGCAACGCCCGCATCGACCATCCGCTGCGCGATCGCCGCAGGGCTGTCTTCCGCCGCCTTGGCTTTGGCACCGGGGGCCGCGCTTCCCGGTCCGGGGCCCTTGGCAGGCGCCGTTTTGGAGCCGTCCGCCGCCTGCGCGGGCGCGTCAAACGCAAGAAGCAGCGACGCGCCCGCGGCCACCGCCGCGACAACAGCAAGAGTTCGTAGAAGCTGCCCCATCCACCCCACCAGAGAACACCCGTCAGAGGACGGGCCCCAACCGTTTGAAGCCAGACGTTATTTCAAGCACGACATCGAGGCAAATCCGCGGCCGCCCCTGGGGATTGTTTTCCCCTATTCCACCGTGACGGATTTGGCCAGATTGCGGGGCTGATCGACGTCAGTGCCCATGAGGACGGCGGTGTGATAGGCGATGAGCTGCACCGGCACCGCATAAACGAGCGGATCGGTGAAGTCCGAGGCCGTGGGCATCTCGATGTGGGCGGCGACCTTGCAGCCGACCTTCTCAGCCGGCGCATCCGAGATGAGGATGATCTGGCCGCCCCTCGTCGCGACCTCCTGCAGGTTGGAGACCGTCTTCTCGAACAGGGGATCCTGCGGCGCCACGACGATGACGGGGACGTTCTCGTCGATGAGCGCGATGGGGCCGTGCTTGAGCTCGCCGGCGGCATAACCCTCGGCGTGGATGTAGGAAATCTCCTTGAGCTTGAGCGCGCCCTCGAGCGCCAAGGGATAGTTGGTGCCGCGGCCCAAGTAGAGCACGTCGCGCGCCTTGGAGAGGGGCTGCGCGATCGCCTCGTACTGCTGCTCGTTGCGCAGGATGGTCGAGATGTGGCGGGGCACCTCGATCAGGGACTTGACCAGCGCCCGCTCCTCGTCGGCGCTGAGCGTGCCGCGCGCCCGCCCCAGCCCGATGGCGAGGCAGGCGAGCACCGCAAGCTGGCAGGTGAAGGCCTTGGTCGAGGCGACGCCGATCTCCGGCCCGGCAAGGGTGGGCAGCACGACGTTCGATTCGCGCGCGATAGTGGAGGTGCGCACGTTGACGATCGCGGCGATGCGCTGGCCTTCCGCCTTGGCGTGCCGCAACGTCGCCAGCGTGTCGGCGGTCTCGCCCGACTGCGACACGAAGATGGAGAGGCCGTTCGCCGGCAGCGGCGGCTCGCGGTAGCGCATCTCGGAGGCGACGTCGATCTCGACGGGAAGGCGCGCATAGCGCTCGATCCAGTACTTGCCGACGAGGCCCGCATAGTAGGCGGTGCCGCACGCCGACAAGGTCACGCGCTCGAGCGAAGATACATCGACCCCGAGGTCGGGCAGCTGCACCGTGCCCTCGCTCATGTCGATGTAGCTCGACAGCGTGTGGCTGATGACCTCGGGCTGCTCGTGGATCTCCTTGGCCATAAAGTGGCGGTGGTTGCCCTTGTCGACGAGCAGCGAGCTCGCCACCGATTTGATGAGCGGGCGCTCGACGCGGTTTCCTTTGCGGTCGAAGATCTCCACACCCGTGTGGCGCAGCACCGCCCAATCGCCCTCGTCGAGATAGGTGATGGCGTCGGTGAAGGGAGCCAGCGCGATGGCGTCGGAGCCCAGGTACATCTCGCCCGAGCCGTGACCGATCGCCAAGGGGCTGCCCTGGCGGGCCGCGATCATCAGATCGTCGTGGCCGGCGAAAATGATGGCGAGCGCAAAGGCGCCCTGCAGGCGCTGCAGCGCTTTACGGACGGCCTCTTGCGGGGAAGCGCCCTTCGCCAGCTCGTCGGTGATGACGGCAACGATGGCCTCGGTGTCGGTATCGCTTTCGAACACGTACCCCTTGGCCGTCAGCTCATCCTTCAATTCGCGGTAGTTCTCGATGATGCCGTTGTGCACGACCGAGACTTGGCTGTTCATGTGCGGGTGAGCGTTGCGCTCCGTCGGCCGCCCATGCGTTGCCCAGCGCGTGTGACCGATGCCGGTGTGGCCGGCGAGCGGCTCCTTCAGGAGCCGGCCCTCGAGGTTGCGCAGCTTGCCCTCGGCGCGACGGCGCTCCAGGTGGCCGTTCTCGACGGTGGCGATGCCGGCCGAGTCATAGCCGCGGTATTCGAGCCGGCGCAGCGCATCCACGAGATCGGTTGCGACGGCCTTCTGCCCGACAATTCCGACAATGCCGCACATGGAGATGGATCCTGAGTTTCGAAGCCGGCAATGATGCTATCGATTGCTTAATATGTCCCTCAAATCACACTATGTTTCAGCGGGTTTGGCGCTGCAACATGCTCGTTTGAGGTAGCCCCGCGTCACTTTTTCTCGGCCTTGCGCCGGCTCATCATGGTGCGGAACTTCGCCGCCCAGCCCGGGCGTTCCGCCTGCTCGGAACGCGACAGCGCCAGCGCGTCGGCCGCCACGTTCTTGGTGATGACGCTGCCCGAACCGATGTAGGCGCCCGCGCCGATCTTCACCGGCGCGACCAGCGACGAGTTCGAGCCGACGAAGACCTTGTCGCCGATCTCGGTGCGATGCTTGAAGAAGCCGTCGTAGTTGCAGAAGATCGTGCCCGCACCGATGTTGGCGCCCTCCCCTACGTCGCCGTCGCCGAGGTAGGCGAGATGGTTGGCCTTGGCGCCAGCGCGCAGCCGCACGTTCTTGAGCTCGACGAAGTTGCCGACGTGCGCACGAGGCCCAACGTCGGCGCCGGGCCGCAGCCGCGCGAACGGACCGACGCGGGCGCCGGGCCCGACGCGTGAGCGCTCGATATAGGTGTTGGCCTTGATCTCGGCGCCGTCCTCGATGACGACGCCGGGGCCCAGAAAGACGTTCGGCTCGATGACGACGTCGCGGCCAATCTCGGTGTCCCAGGAGAACCAGACGGTCTCGGGCCCGATCAGCGTGGCGCCCGAGCACATGGCCTTGACGCGCGCGCGGCCTTGGAAGATCGCCTCGGCGACGCTGAGCTGCTCGCGCGAGTTGACGCCCATGACCTCGTCCTCGGCGCAGACCACAGCGGCGGCGCGCATGCCCTCGCGTCCCGCGACCTCGACCACATCGGTCAGATAGAACTCGCCCTTGGCGTTGGCATTGCCGATGCGGCCGAGAACACCCTCAAGGTCGTCGAGGCGGAAAGCCATGACGCCGGAGCTGCACAGCGTGAGCCGGCGCTCCTCTGGGCTTGCGTCCTTCTCCTCGCGGATGGCCTTGAGCCAGGGCCCATCGGACAGCAGGCGCCCATAGCCGCTCGGATTGCGGGCCTCGAAACCGAGGATGGCGACGCCGGCGCCATCATCGAGCCGGGCGAGCACGCGCTCGAGCGTCGGCGCGGTGAGGAGCGGCGTATCGCCGTAGAGAACGAGCACGTCGCCCTGGTGCTTGGCCAGCGCCGTGCGCGCGGCGAGCAGCGCATCGGCCGTTCCCATGCGCTTAGGTTGCACGCACACGCGTGCCGACGGCATCTGCTCCAGGGCTTCCTGGCCGACCGCCTCCATGTCGGGACCGATCACCACGGCGACCGATTGCGCCGCGAGCTCGCTGCGCGACGCCGAGCACGTGGCCGAGCATGGAGCGGCCACCGATCTTGTGCAGCACCTTCGGCAGCGCCGACTGCATGCGCGTGCCCTCTCCGGCGGCGAGAATGACGATGAGCAAGGGGCGGCGGGTCATCGGGCCTCTAAAGCTGACAGGGTCGCCTCGATCGAGGGGTTGGTTGCGCAAGCTTCATAGCGTCCGCCTCGGCTTCCGAACAGAGCGCCGCTGGTTGCATGTCGCCCGCGTGCCGGACCTGCTGGAGCGGTTGTGGCCCATTGAGCACACGAGGACCTGGATTGGCCGCGAATCTCTCGCAGCGACGCACACGGACTCGCCGTCCACATGCTTCGACAGCATGCGCGTTGGTTCAACCGCGCGAATCGGGCTTCATCCACCCCGAATTCATACACCCAACCGCGGAAGTGAAGACATGTCCGTTCTCCCGAACCCCGGTACGCCACGGCGCCGAATTCTAACTCCCTACGTGATCCTCTGGATGGCGATTGCCAGTTTCGCGTTGGCCTATCTCGCCCTCCTGGGGCTGCGACCGCACATGTTTGCGAGCGCAGCGCGCACCGCCCCCGACATCGAGCAGAAACTCGCTCAGACCAAACGCGAGGTCGAGCGCAGCCTCGCCGACCTCGACCCGCTGCGTCGCACCGTGGGCGAGGTGAAAATGGACGTCGCCAACCTGAAGGTCGCCGCGCAGGAGGCATCCGCGCGCGATCAGACGCTAATGGAAAAGGTGGCCGCGCTCGAGACCGCCCCGCCCAAGACAGCGGAGCCGGCGCACGCCGCAAGCCCGGCCCCCAGACATCGGGCCGCCATGCCCCCACCGCCGACGCCCAAACCAAACAAGGCGGCCGGGGCGAAGCCCTTCATGCCACCCGTGGGGCCGAGCGCCGAGGAGACGCGCACGCACGCAGCGCAGAAGAGTGCCAAGCTGATCAACGGCGCACAGACGCAAAAGGGCGGCGGCATCGAGACCGGCAGCATCCAGCGTCCGGCCCGCCCGACCACCGTGCCGCCGGCGGTCAAGTCTAAGACGGCCGCGAAGTCGCTGCCCGTGGGCGTGATCCTGGCAACGGGACCCTCCCTCGACACGCTGCGGCTCAACTGGAGCATCCTCACCGACCGCCACCCCGACGCGATACGCAATCTGCATCCGCGTTATGTCGTCACCGGCAAGGCCCCAAAGCGCACCTACGGGCTCATCGCCGGGCCCGTGGCCTCCACCGCCGACGCCGAGAGCCTGTGCAAGGTCATGGAGTCGCGCGGGCTGCCCTGCACGGTCGGCATCTATCGCGGCAAGGCCCTATGATCCGCGTCTGAGCCTCAGCTAGGGATTGGCCGCGCCGAAAGCGTCGCAGGCGCGCCAATCCCCTCCCTCAGTCCCCCGCATGAACCAGCGCGTGCGCTCAGCGGAGGTGCCGTGCACGGCGAGCACTCTTAAGCGCTCGTCGGGATCGCGACCCAGAATGCTGTCATCCCCGATGCGCGCCAGCACCTTGAGCAGGTCCGAGCGAAAGCGGGCGGAGTTGGCCCAGGCCGGGCTCGCCTTGATCCACACGCCGGCATAGCAGTCGGCCTCCAGCTCGAAACGCCGCAGCAGGTCGAGGCGGTTTGCCGGCGCACGCGCGATGACGTGGTTCAAGAGATAGAAGCGGCCGAAGATATTCTGGATGTGGTGGCCCATCTCGTGGCCGATGAGGAACGTGATCCCGGCCTCGCCTTGCGGCCCGAATCTCGCCATCAGACGGCTGGCCTCACGCGTGCCGACGAACACCGTCTGGTTGCCGCTGCAGTAGGCGGGGCCCTCACCCGCATAGAGGCCGTAGCAGTTGGCCGGCCCGAGGCGGGCAACAAAGCTGACGTTGATCGTCTCGATCTCGGCTGCGCGCGAGCCGATAAGGTGTTTCCAGGTGGCGATCGAATCGCCCAAGGCCCTTGCCACGATGGCGCGCAGATGCTGACCACGGGGGAGACCGCCGCTTTCCTCCGCCGGAGAGGCCGGTCCCCGCATGCCGACGGCGTCCGCCATTGGAAGAGCTTCGTGCCTCGGGCTCTCTTGAGCGCGCGCGGTTGCACAATGATGGAAGGCCGGGGCAATGGCTGCTGCCGCTCCGACCACCGTGGCCAACGCCGTCTTGCGCATGCGAGTGCTTTGCCTCATGGCACAAGCCTCCTGCCGGCAAATTGCCTCAGAGCCCCGCTCGTTCCGTTATCGCCCTTCGTTTCCTTGCGCTCAAAGATTGCTCGCATTGAACGTATCGCAGGTGGCGATGTCGCCGCTCTGAAGCCCGGTGCTGAACCAGTGCACGCGCTGTTTCGAGGTGCCGTGCGTGAAGGCGTCGGGCACGATGCGTCCTTGCGTGCGGCGCTGCATCATGTCGTCGCCGATCTGGCTCGCCGCGTTCAAGGCTTCCTCCACGTCGCCCGGCTCCAGCCGCTTGTGCAGCTGATCATTCCGGTTGGCCCACACGCCGGCAAGACAGTCGGCCTGCAGCTCCACGCGGACCTGCAAGGCGTTAGTGTCGCTCTCATCGAGGCTCTGCTTCAACTCGTCAACCTTATCCATGATGCCCAAGAGCTTCTGCACGTGATGACCGACCTCGTGCGCGATCACGTAGGCCTGCGCGAAGTCGCCCGGCGCATTGAAGCGCCGCTTCAGCTGATCGTAGAACGACAGGTCGATATAGATCTTGCGGTCGAGCGGACAATAAAATGGCCCCATGGCGGCGACGCCGGTGCCGCACCCGGTCCGCGTCGCGTCCGCGTACAGCACTAGAGACGGGTCGCTGTAGTGGCGCCCGAAGCCGGCGAAGAGGCCGCTCCACACGTCCTCGGTGTCGGCGAGCACCTGCGATACGAACCGCTTCTTGTCGTCCTCGCTCTGCACGGCGCGTCCGCCGGGAAGACCGGGGATCTCCGAGGAGCCGCCGCGACTGGCCTGCCGTTCAGGGCCCGGCTCGGTGCTCGGCATCTGCGGCACCTGCGGAAAGCTGCCCTCGTTCAAGAGCTCGAGCGGGTTGATCCCAACCGCCCACAGGATGAGGCCGATCACGATCAGCATGCCAATACTCTTGGCGTTCAGCGGGATCTGAACGACGCGGCCGTCGCCGCCGCTGCTGCCGGGAAAGCGGAAGATGGGGCCGCGCTCGGAGCGGCGATCCTCGACGTTGGGGCTCTCGCGATCTTCCTCACCGTAGCGCATGCCGTGAACTCCGCGGGCGACGACCGAGCGTCAGTCATAGTGCACGGGGATTCGAAGCGGTGACAAGGCCGACGTCAGGCGAATGCCGGTGAGCGCCGCTCAGGGCGCGGCCTTGACCGGGGGCGGCGCGGGAAGTGCCGGCTGCTCTGCGGGTTCGGGCGCGACCGGTTTGGCCTTGGCGCGCGTCTTCACCAGGGCGCGCACGGCACGGGAGGCCGCGATCGTGCCGTCGTTGGCATAGGCCTCGTGGTTCTTCTCGATTTCTTTCAAGTCGTAGCGAAAGTTCACCATGAGGCCGAAGGCGTCGCGCAGGCCTTTGGGCGAGGGGTCCGCCATCCAGTTAATGCGCTCCAGCCGGGCGCCGTTGCCCAGGTGGAAGCGGGCGACGGGATCGATCACGCGCCCGTCCTCACCCTTGGCCACGAGAAAGTAATGGGCCGCGAGCGCGAGCAGCGAGGCCTTGAGCTCGTTCTCTTGAGCCTCGGCGGCGCGCGCGATGCCACCCGCGCGCTGCAGGGTGCTGAGCACCGCACGGGCCTCAGCTTCGATATCGTCGCCTGACCCCTCGGCGGCGGTCGCGGCGAGCCAGCCGGCAAAACGCGGCATCGGCGACAGCGTCACGAAGGTTTTGAGCGTCGGCTGCTCGCGCGCCAGCTCCTCCACCACCTGCTTCAAGAGGAAGTTGCCGAAGGACACGCCCTTGAGGCCCTCCTGGCAGTTGGAGATGGAATAGAAGACCGCGGTGGTGGAGGTGCCGGCCGCGATCGGGGTCTCGGGCTCGTGCAGCACCTCGCCGATGGCTTCCGGCATGTCGCGCATCAGCGCGACCTCCACGAAGACGAGCGGCTCGTCGATGAGCGCGGGATGGAAGAAGGCAAAGCAGCGCCGATCCTTGGGATCGAGGCGGCGGCGCAGGTCGTCCCAACCCTTGATCTCGTGCACCGCCTCGTAGCGGATGATCTTCTCCAAGATCGCCGCGGGCGTGTGCCAGTCGATGCGGCGCAGGACCAGGAAGCCGCGGTTGAACCAGGCGTAAAGCAGGCGGCGCAGGTCGGCATCGACGGCGGCGAGCGCGGGGTCGTCGAGAGGGGCGCCCAACAGGTCGCGGCGCATGGCAACGATCTCCGCCGTCGCGCCCGGCGCCAGGTTGAGGCGGCGGAAGAACTCGAGCCGTGGGCTGTCGAGCGATTTCTGCAGCCGCGCCAGCGTTACGTCGGAAGGCTCGTCGAGATAGGCGCGTGCTGCGACGGCGACGCGGTCGGCGTCGGGACGCAGCTCGGTGGCAAGAAAGCGGAAGAACTTCTGGTGGTCGTCGTCGCCAAGCTGCGCGTACTGGTCGAGCAGCTCGCGCGCGATGGCCACGCCCGAGGCCTCGCCGCGGCCCGAGATCAGCGCGCGCGCCAGGGCCTCGATATCCTCCTCGGCGCCGGTGCCGAACAGCGAACGCGGCAGCAGCGCTCGGCCCTGCTCGGCAACCGAGCTCAGAAGCTCCTGCAGAAAGGCAACGTTCAAGTGTCGGATCCTTCCCTCGTCCTGGGCCAGCGCGCCGCCCCGCGGCGGAACCCGCATGAATTAAGGGAGGTAGTGCGGGCCGGCGCCGGTCTCAAGCGGTGGCGGAGAGGGCGACGGCCTCGTAGGTCAAGACACGCCGCGACCGCGTCCACGGATCGACGAGGGTGCGGAACTCGGCATAGTGCGGCAGCTCGCGGTGGGCGAGGTAGGCCGCCTCGTCGTCATAGATCTGATACAGAAGGAACGACGTCCCCTCGACCGGGTCGAGGCACACGTCGTAGCGGCGGCAGCCCGGCTCCCGCTCGAGGCACGTCTGCGCATAGTCGATGAGCGCCGTGCGCATATCGTCCTGGCGCCCGCGCTCCGCCTCCATGAAGACGACGACCACGTGCATGCTTTACTCTCTCAAAACTCTCTCAAAGTGGGGCCCCTCTCGCTTCGGCCGCCCGGGCAGGCGCCGAAGTGCGGCCGCCCATCTATTCCGAGCGGACATTCGTTAACCATTCCTAAACTCCTTGCGTTGAGATTGCATTAACCATTGCCGATACGCCCCATGCGGCAGAGCCCGGGGGGCCAATCGTTGGATCATGCCCATGGATGCCTTCACCGACACCGCCTACACGACCTCGAGCCTTTCTGAGGCCAAGAACGACACCGGCCGCACCGCCTTCTGCGGCCCCTACGTCCTCTCCGCCATCACCGGATACTCCATCAGCAAGGTCGAGGACGTGATCCGGTCGGTGCGCAACAGCGTGCGCCGAACGCCCGTCAAAGGCACCGGCTCAGACGAGGTTGCAGAGGCACTCGCCCAGTTCGGCTACGAGATGGCGCTGAAGGAAAGCTTCATGAGCCGGCCGCGCAAGGAGCGTCCCACGCTGATGGCGTGGATGCAGAAGCCCCGCAACGTGTGGGCCCACTACATCCTCGCCGTGCACAAGGGCCGGCAAGGTCACTGGATCCTCATCAAGGGCGTGAAGATGTGCGACACCTTCACCGAGGGACGCTGGACCTTCGTCGTCGACGGGCCGCACCGCGGCGCCCGCATCATGGAGATCTTCGAGGTGCGCAAATCGCTGGGCGTCTGACGCGGCGACCCTTAAGACCTCGTTCAACAGCGCGCCCATACGATCCCGGCCATGCGCAAGGCTACCCCGTTGCTGACCGCCATGTTGGCCGCCGCGATGTTTGCGGCGATGCCGCCCGCCGTCGCCGACGACACCGGGACGATCACCTCGTGCCTCGATGCCGAGCACAAGGCCAATCGCGACCCCCACATCTGCATCGGCCGCGTCTCCGACCCGTGCCTGGAAAAAGCTTCCGACACCACCAGCATGGTCGCGTGCGTCGACCGCGAGGTCAAGATCTGGGACGGCCTGTTGAATGCCGACTACCAGTCCTTACTCAAAGTGGTGCCCGCCTCGGCCGCCGACAGCGCGCGCCAGGCCCAGCGTGCATGGATCGCGTCACGCGATGCCGACTGCAAGGTGCCCTATGACATCTACGAGGGCGGCACCATGGCCCGCATCGACTCGGTGAACTGCCTCCTGGGCCACACGGGCGAGCGCGTGCTGCAACTGCGCACCTGGCGCAGCATGGCGCAGCCGGAGGAAGACAAGCCCGAGGAGACGCAGCCCTGAGGCGGTGACAGTCCGTTGACCTTTGCCGGTCATCCTAGGGCGAAGCTTGAATCTGGCTGCGAAGACCCGCAAAGGACGCACCATGCCCGTGCCGATCGTCTCGCTCATCGCCTACGGCTCAATCGTCGTCGCCGCGCTCGCGGCGCTCCCCATCTGGCCCTGGAGCCGCAATTGGGGCAACGGCAATGCCGGGGCGCTCGCCTACATCCTGCTGGTGATCTCGATCAACGCCGGGGTCACGCAGGTCCTCTCGGGCTAACGTCGAAGACGCCGCAGTAGGCCGGCATCAACGCTTGCGCCCTCGGCCTCGATGGCCGCCGCCGCCATGATGGCCGCCACCGCGCCGAACCGCGGCTCTGTGCCCACCACCACCGTGGTGCGCTCTCACCCTGGACCGGCCTCCCGAATGCCTGTGAACAGATGACCGCCTTCTCGAATGCGTGTGGGCAGAGGACCGTTTTCTCGAGTTCGTGTGGGCAGACGACCGCCGTCTCGACTTTGACGAGGCGCGGTTGCGATGCCCCTTCTTGACGCCGGCGGCGTGACCCTTCTTGACGCCGGCGGAGTGACCCTTCTTAACGCCGGCGGAGTGACCCTTTTTGGGGCCGATCGATACTGAATTGCCGTGCTTGTGATCACCCACCTTGGAACGGCGCCCGTCCCGCAGCTGCTGCTCGACACGGCTCCGTCCTATCTTGTCGTTGTGGTACTTAACGCCGCGCCGATGGTGGGCGTCGTGCCGCCACCGATTGGAGGTGATCCTCCGTCTGTTGACGTTGATCCTGTTGTATCTGTTGACGTTGACATGGATGTAGTGGCCGTCCCACCTGGGCGTGCACCAACCCCAAAAAGGAGCGATGACCACCACGCCCGTCCCCCAGTAATAATCATCCTCGTACTCGTAATCAGACGGCCAGTAGTAGGGTGGATAGTCGGGATACCACCAGTCGCCGTAAACGGCTGGCTCGTAAACCGGCACGTAGACGACATCGGGCTCGGTCGGCTCGATGTAGATGTACTCAGAGCCGCCCGAACGCTTGGTCGTGACCGTCTGATGCTCGTTGCTTTTGAGATGGCCCGCTGCCTCGGCCTTGTCCCGCAGGAACTGGACCCGATCCATGACATCGGCTTCGCTGGCGAGGAAGGCGTCGCCGAGCTTCTGGGTCCACTCGAGCTGCTCGCTCATCATGGCGAGGACGTCAGGGAACTGCGTGAGCGATTTGACGCTCGGATCCCAGTCCTTGCTCGCAAGCGCCTTCGCTAGCGCGTCGCCCTTCAGCTTGGCGTTCGCGGGCTCCTTGATCCATCGGGCCGCCTGAACGACCTCGATGGGATAGGTGGCGGCCACCAGCACATTGGAGAGAAGATCGTCGGGATAGAGCGCTATTGGCGCAAGGATCTGATCGAGCTGCTCTTTCGAGAAGGTCACATCAGCCTTGGCCGGAGTGTCTTGCGCCG
The DNA here is from genome assembly GCA_963728165.1 of uncultured Alphaproteobacteria bacterium. Lineage (GTDB taxonomy): Bacteria > Pseudomonadota > Alphaproteobacteria > Rhizobiales > Hyphomicrobiaceae > Hyphomicrobium_A. The sequence goes on from CAVSIY010000008.1 coordinate 72,653, forward strand.
ACGCGGCCACGGGGGCCAGCACCAGAGGCACGGCGATAAACAGAGCCAACGCCGGAGCTATAAATCTTGCGAACACGAACCCACCCTAAGCAGCTTACCCCCTAACTTAGGGTCTCATTGCGCTCATTCAATGAGCGAGATCAATTCGGGCCAGCGCAAATTGTGCGCTCAGTCCTTCGCGCGCTCGACGTAGGAGCCGTCGTCCGTCATGACGACGACGCGCGTGCCCGCCCCGATGTGCGGCGGCACCATGACCCTGGCGCCGTTCGACAACACCGCCGGCTTGTAGGACGATGACGCCGTCTGGCCCTTGACCACGGGGTCGGCCTCGGTGATCTCCAGCGTCACGCGCGCGGGCAGCTCGATGGCGATGGGAATGCCCTCGTGCAGCGACAGCGTGCAGGTCATGCCCTCCTGCAGCCATTGGGCCTGATCGCCCATGACGTCCTTCGACACCGTGATCTGGTCGAACGTCTCCGGGTGCATGAAGGTGTAGCCGTGATCGTCCTCGAACAGGTAGTTGTAGTCCTTGTCGTCGAGGTAGGCGCGCTCGACCTGGTCGGTGGTACGGTAGCGCTCGGTCACCTTCACGCCGTCGGCGATGCGGCGCAGCTCCAGATGCGTGACGGGCGTGCCCTTGCCGGGGTGGATGTTCTCGGCGCGGATGACGACGGCGAGCTTGCCGTCGAGATCGAGCACGTTGCCCTTGCGCACCGATGAGGCGATGACCTTTGACACTTAAGTTCTCCATTGCGCGGCCGGCCGGTGCTGGGCCCCGGTATGGAGCGGATGGCACGGTCGAAAAGGGGGGAGTGTTGGGCGCTCTCATACCCTGTCCCGGCCCCAAGGCCAAGCTGGGGCTCGCGGCCCCCTCTCCCCGTTTACGGGGAGAGGGCTGGGGTGAGGGGCAGCCACAAACCGCAGCGCAAGTTTCTGCTCCTCACCCTAACCCTCTCCCCATACCGAAGACGGCATGGGGAGAGGGAATTTTGGGTGCAGATCGGCTAAACGAGAGCGCATGAGCAAAGACACGCCCTGGTGGGACCGCGCCGCGCATGCCGACCGCAAGCCGTTCCTGGAGGCGCGCGCGCGCATCGTGGCAGCCGTGCGCCGCTGGTTCGAAGCCCACGGCTTCACAGAGGTCGACACCGGCTGCCTGCAGATCTCGCCCGGCAACGAGGCACACTTAAGCGCTTTCAAGACCGAGCTGGTGCGCCCCGACCTGAGCCGCGCGACGCTCTATCTCCACACCTCGCCCGAGTTCGCGGCCAAGAAGCTGCTGGCGGCGGGCGAGGAGAAGATCTTCACGTTTGCCCACGCCTTCCGCAACCGCGAGCGGGGCGCGCTGCACGCGCCCGAGTTCACGCTGCTCGAATGGTATCGCGCCGATGAGCCCTACGAGACCGTGATGGCGGATGCGGCAGCCCTTCTGAAGCTCGCCGCCGAGACGGTCCACAACCGCTTCGTGTCGTTCCGCGGGGTGACGTCCAATCCGCGCGCCGAGCCCGAGCGGCTCACCGTCGCCGAAGCGTTTGGCCGCTACGCCGGCATCGACCTCTTGGCAAGTCTCAGCCAGGATGGCGCCGACCGCGACCGCCTCGCGGCCATGGCCGAGACCGCAGGCATCACGGCCCATGCCGACGACACGTGGTCGGACATCTTCGCCAAGGTGCTGACCGCTGCGATCGAGCCCAAGCTCGGCAACGGCCGCGCGACGCTCCTCACCGAGTATCCCGCCGCCGAGGCAGCGCTGGCGCGCGTCTCTGCGCACGACGCCCGCATTGCTGAGCGCTTCGAGCTCTACTGCTGCGGGGTCGAGCTCGCCAACGGCTTCGGCGAGCTGACCGACGCCGCAGAGCAGCGCCGCCGCCTCGAGGCGGAGATGGACAAGAAACAAGCCCGCTACGGCGAGCGCTACCCGCTGGACGAGGACTTCCTGGCCGCGCTGGGGCACATGCCGCCGGCCTCGGGCTGCGCGCTGGGCTTTGATCGTCTCGTCATGCTGGCGGCAGGCGCAACGCGCATCGAGCAGGTGATTTGGACGCCGCTCGGCGCCGGGTAGCGGGTGACGGGCTCTGCCCCACGACGACTCCTCAGCGCAATGAAGATACGGCTTCATATTCGATGCGCTCGCGGCTAGCATCGAGCCCATCGAATTCTGCTGAAAGGTCGGCTATGGCCGTCGTCTACTCCTCGACCGACGTGCACCCGCGCGACAGCGTCTCCTATTGGCTGGATGACGTGCTTCGAGGCTTTATCCGCCTGTCCATCAGAACCCGCGAAGGACCATTCCAGGCGCGTATGCGTTCCGGAGTGGTCGGTGAATTCGGCATTGCAGACTACGAGGGCGGGCCGCACGAGGCGGAGCGCACCGCCCGGGACATCTCGCGCGGGCAGTACGATGACGTCGTCCTGAACCTCCAGTTGGGAGGGCGATCGATCCATTGCCAGGCCGATCATCAAGCCGTCATGGAGCGCGGCAGCTGCTTCCTATTCGAGTCGCGAAGACCGTACTCGGCGCGCTTTGAGGACCGGAACCGCCTCATATCGATCCGAGTGCCGCGCCAAAGCTTCGAGGCGCGATTGGGACGCGTCGCGCCGCGCGCCTGCCGCACCTTGGGCTCGAAGGGACCCGTCGCCAGCCTGGCGTTCGGATACCTGACGATGATTACCGAACGCATGGACGAAATCGAAGGCGTGGCGGCCGGCCGGATCACGGACCACGCTCTCGACCTGTTAGCACTCGCGATTTCCACAGAGGGTGACGGAAGGGTTACGCTCTCTTCGCCCCGCGCCGTCGCGCTCACCATGCTGAAAGCGGCGATCGAGGCGCGGCTTCACGAACCCGATCTCAAACCCGCCGTAGCGGCAGCGGCAGCCGGTATCAGCGTGCGTTACGCCAATGCGCTGCTTGCCGCGGAGGACATGTGCCTCGAACGCTACATCATCGAGCGAAGGCTAGAGCGGTGCCGAAGCGCGCTCGAGGACCCAGCGCATGCCAATCGCATGATCGGGGAGATCGCGTTCAGCTGGGGCTTCTCGGACCTCTCGCACTTCAATCGGCGGTTCAAGGCGAGATTCGGATGCGCGCCCGGCGAATACCGCAGGACCATGCGGTCCGACCTGTCTCCAGACTGAAGATCAATCCCGTGGGAATGCGCCGAGCGGCCTGTGACGCAGGCACCCTCGACAAAGCGTCATGAGGCGAGGAAAGTTCCTGGTCGTTTGAGTGCCCGGGGTGCCGCCTGCCACGGAGAGACATATGTCGGTCACGATCTACCACAACCCCGCGTGCGGCACCTCGCGCAATACGCTGGCGATGATCCGCCAGAGCGGCGTGGAGCCGGAGGTCATCGAGTATCTCAAGACGCCGCCCTCAAAGAAGCGGCTCAAAGAGCTGATCAAGGCCATGGGCATCGGCCCGCGCGACCTGCTGCGCCGCAAGGGCACGCCTTACGACGAGCTGGGCCTCGACGACGAGAGCTTGACGGACGAGCAGCTCATCGACGCGATGGTCGCGCACCCGATCCTCATCAACCGGCCGGTCGTCGTCACGCCGCGCGGCGTGCGCCTGTGCCGGCCCTCCGAGCTGGTGCTGGAGATCCTGGAGAACCCCGAGATCGGAGCCTTCGCCAAGGAGGACGGGCAAGCGGTCACGCCGCGCAAGCGCCCCAAGAGCTGAGCTAGTAGGGGGCCCCGAACTTGTAGTTGAGCCCCGCCCGCACCAGCGATCCGTCGGTCTGGGCGTTCCACGTATTGGTGAGCCCGTTGACATTGGTCGTGATGTTTCGGCTGCCGAGGTCGTAATAGAGATACTCGACCTTGGCCGTCCACGGGCCGCCGAGATCTCCCTCGATCCCGCCGCCGAGCGTCCAGCCGGAGCGGAAGGACGAGTTGGAGCCGTCGACCACGAATGGGTTGGTGCAGAGCACGCCGCCGCACTCCTCGACGATCGACACGGTGGTGTCGGCGCCGATGTAGCCGCCGGTGGCGTAGAACGCGAACTGGTTGAAGATGACGCCCAGCCGACCGCGCAGCGTCATGTAGAAGCCGGAATCGGTCTGCGTCGAGGCGTCGTAGCCCAGCGGCACGTAGGTGGTGGTGGCGCTGCCGGCGAGGCCCAGATATCCGAGGTCGCCCTCGACGCCGTAGAGAACGGGGCCGTTGCGCCAGTTGTAGCCGAGCTGGACGCCGGCAACGACGCCGCTCGGCGCCGCGCTCCAGTAGTCGGTCAAGGTGTTGTAGCCGCCCGAGTCGGTAGCAGACGAGCTGCCCCATGCCCCGCCAAGATGGGCGCCACCGTAGAGGCCTTGCCATTGATGCAGGGCCGGTGTGCCCTCCAGCGAGACACCGTAGGTCTGGCTCAGAGCGCGTGCGCTGACGCCGACGGTGACGCAACAGGCCACAAGAAGAACGAACGACAGACGACGCATGCACCCCTCCCTAATCGCAACGGACCGGTACTGGTACTGGCTCTCTGCCTACGCCGGATCGGGGCCGGGAGCGACCGCGCATGCGATTCCGTCCCCGCTATCAACAGGCCCGAACCGCTATCCCCAAGAAGAGACGGCAATCCCCAAAAAGACCTGTGGGAGACGACCCGCCGCGGACCCGGCCGAGCGCTGCGGGTCTGTGCTCGGCTAGGGCCGCGGGGTCATGGCACCCGAGCTCGGGGTCATCGACCCGAGGGTGTCGGCGTTGACGACATTGAGCGGGAACGGCGTGAGCTCGCTCTGGCCCTTGAGGAAGTTGGTCACCTCCTCAAGGCCGGAGACGGTGGCGGAGGACCACAAGTCGGTCGTGCACGTCTTGGGCGTGAAGGCGTTCGTGACCACCACGTAGTCGCCCTCGCTCTCCTTGACGGAGCAGGTGCAGGTCGCCTTCGACGGATCCTTGGGATCGACCACACACGTCTTGTCGAAGCAGTTCGCCCACGGCCGGTTGTTGGCGCAGCGCGCATAGCTCTTGATGGGAAAGTAGCGCGACACGACCTGCTTGCCGGCGCTCGTTTGCTTCACCGCCTGGCACGGCGTCGATCCGACCGAATATCCGGTCCGCACCTCGCAACTGCACGCCACGGTGTCGGAGCCGGACTTGGCCGCGTCGCATTTCGCAGTCGTGCACAAGGCGTACGTGCTCTTGCAGACCTGGTAGTTGCCCGCGATGGCGCCGCCGCTGCCAAGGACCGCGAGCCCCATGACGACGCCAAACAATACTGCATGTTTCATGCTGCAAACCCCAGTCTCAGGCCTTGCCCCGCGTTGGTGAGGCTACCTAATCGCCGCAATGTTGAGATTTGGCGCATCGGGACTCGATGGACAGCGCAAAGTCGGGCTAGGGTTGCCCGAGGCTAAACATCACATTTCGCATGCGACCGACCGCGCAAAGGGAGAGGTCATGACCGCGTTCCGGCAGACTCTGAGGACGGCGGCCGATCTGGCGGATGCGGGGCTCATCTCGCGCGAGCGCGCTGCTGAGGTCACGGCCGTGGAGGCGCGCTACGCTGTGGCGGTGACACCGGCGATGGCGGCGCTGATCGATGCGGCCGACGTCGACGACCCCATCGCGCGCCAGTTCATCCCGGACGCGCGTGAGCTCGAGCGGCACGTAAGCGAGCGCGACGACCCGATCAGCGACGATCTCAAGAGCCCGGTGCCTGGCCTGGTGCACCGCTACCGCGACCGCGTGCTCCTGAAGCTCGTCGCCGCCTGTCCGGTCTACTGCCGCTTCTGCTTCCGCCGCGAGATGGTGGGCCCCGGGAAGGCGGCGCCCCTTTCCGACGAGGAGCTTGCGGCAGCGCTCGCCTACATCCGCGCGCACCCCGAGATCTGGGAGGTGATCCTGACGGGGGGCGATCCGCTCATCCTCTCACCGCGCCGGGTTGCAGAGGTCACAGCTGCGCTTCAAGCGATCGCGCACGTCAAGGTGCTGCGCTGGCACAGCAGAGTGCCGGTCGTGGCGCCCGAGCGCATCACGCCGGCCCTCGTCGAAGCCATGCGCGCGCCGTCGAAGACGGTCTACATGGCGCTCCACACCAATCACCCGCGCGAGCTGACGGACTTGGCCCGCGCTGCCTGCGCGAGGCTCATCGACGCCGGCATCGCCATGGTGAGCCAGACGGTGCTGCTCAGAGGCGTCAACGACGACGCCGACACGCTCGAAGCCTTGATGCGCGCCCTGGTGGAGACACGCGTGAAGCCCTACTACCTGCACCATGGCGACCTGGCGCCGGGGACGGCCCACTTCCGCACCACCATCGCCGAAGGCCAGGCGCTGATGCGCGCGTTACGCGCCCGTCTTTCCGGCCTCGCGCTGCCGACGTACGTGCTCGACATCCCTGGCGCGCACGGCAAGGTGCCGATCGGGCCTGCGCATCTCTCGCCGGGCGCAGAAGGCTATACGCTGCGCGACGCCCATGGAGAGCCCCACAGCTATGAGGACTGCTGCGCGGGGGCGCCTCAGCCGATGACGGCAATCTTGTAGACGAGCAGGATCAACACCGTCGCGATCAAGCCGCCGATCACAATCCGAAAGCGTCCCCAGGCATGGCAGACGAGCGCCGCCGCCAGAACCACGGTGGTGAAAAGTGCGCCGCCGACATATGGCGTCACTTGCGCGATCGTGAGCGCCGCTCCCTCAACGTATTGCAGCCGAAACACCTCGCCGAGTGAGCGGATGATGATGAGCAGGAGCACACCCAGCGCAATCTGGGAAAGACCGTGTGGCGAGATACCTCTCATGGTTGCAGCCCCCAACGTTGCTTGCACGCCCGTCTGACCTGGGTCAGACTGCCCCACAATACAAGGTCCGCCACAAGGACCCTTCCATGGGGAGCAACCGTATGAACGAGCCGCTCAAGCGCGAAACCTTTTTCGGCGCCTGCCCGCACGACTGCCCCGACACCTGCGCCATGATCTACGAGGCGGAGGACGGCAAGCTCGTCAACGTCAAGGGCAACAAGGACCATCCCATCACGCGCGGCACCCTGTGCGTGAAGCTCAAAGATTTCCACGATCACCACGCAAATCCCGACCGGCTGATGTATCCGCTGCGCCGCTCCGGCCCCAAAGGCTCCAAGCAGTTCGAGCGCATCACCTGGGACGAGGCCATCGCCGAGATCGGCAAGCGCTGGCGCGAGATCATCGCCACGTACGGCAGCCAGGCCATCATGCCCTACAGCTATCTCGGCAACATGGGCCTCGTGCAGGGCATCAACTCGGGCGACCCGTTCTTCAACAAGCTCGGCACCACCGTCAACGAGAAGACGTTCTGCACGTCGGGCTCCTCGACGGCGTGGCTGCTGACGAACGGCCCGACCGGAGGCGTCGACCCGGAAAGCTTCGTGCACTGCAAGTACATCGTGATCTGGGCGTGCAACTCCATCTCGACCAACCTGCATCATTGGCCCTTCGTGCTGGAAGCACAGAAGCGCGGCGCCAAGGTCGTCGTCATCGACACCTACAAGTCGCGCACCGCCAAGGCCGGCGACTGGCACATCTGCCCCAAGCCCGGCACCGACGGCGCACTCGCCATGGGCTTCATCAATTCGATGATCGAGCAGGGCCTCGTCGATCAGGACTACGTCGACAACTACACCGTCGGCTATCCGGAGCTGAAGGAGCGGGCGCGTGAGTTCACGCCCGAGTACGTCGAGAAGATCACGGGCGTGAAGGCGGCCGATATCGCCACCTTCGCGCGCGAGTTCGCAACCTCGCAACCCTCCGCCATTCGCATCGGCGTAGCGATCGAGCGCTCGGCCGGCGGAGCGCAGGCCTCGCGCGCCATCTACTGCCTGCCGGCGCTTGCGGGATCGTGGCGCCACGTCGGCGGCGGCGTGCTCCAGCTGCCGCTGTGGGAGTTTCCGGTCGATTGGGTGAAGGCGGCGCGGCCCGATTTCATCAAGCCGGGCACCCGCGTCGTCAACAATCTGCGCTTGGGTGGCGCGCTTACCGGCGAGATGAAGCTCGATCCGCCGATCAAGAGCCTGTTCGTGTTCTGCACCAACCCGGTCAGCCAGACGCCTGAGACCAACAAGATCGTCGAGGGCCTGAAGCGCGAGGACCTGTTCACGGTCGTTGCCGAGCACTTCCTCACCGACACGGCGAAGTACGCCGATATCATCCTGCCGTCGGCCATGGCGGGTGAGGCCGAGGACATGATGTGGTCGTGGGGCCACTTCTACTTCACGTACAATCAGAAGGCGGTCGACCCGCCCGGCGAGTGCAAGCCGACGAGCGACATGTGGCGGCTGCTCGCCAAGGAGATGGGCTTTGACGATCCCGTCTTCAAAATGACCGATGCTGAGTTGTGCGCCGCCTACATCAACTGGGACGATCCCAAGATGGGCGGCATCGACATGGATCATTTCAAGCAGCACGGATACTTCAGGATCAACGTCGGCACCCCGGATACGCGCGCGCCGCACGTGAACGGCAACTTCCCAACGCCGTCCGGCAAAGTCGACATGCTGCTCACCGACGCCAAGAACTTCGTCGCCGGGCCGTTCCGCGCCATGTACGACGGCGACCAGGACGGCAGCGCCATCGATCCGCTGCCGGGCTACGTGCCGGTGCGCGAATCTCCCGAGACCAACCCGGAGCTGGCCAAGGTCTATCCGCTCAACATCATCTCACCGAAAAGCCACGGCTTCCTCAACTCGTGCTACGCCAACGAGCCGCACAAGATCAAAGGCCAGGGCGAGCAGTTCGTGATGATCTCGCCGACGGATGCAGCCACCCGCAACATCCGCGAAGGCGATCCGGTGCGCGTGCAGAATGCGCGGGGCAACTTCGAGGGCGTGGCGCGCGTGACCGAGGACGTGAACCCCGGCATCGTCGTCGCGACGCTGGGCTACTGGCGCTCGCTCAACCGCTCGGACGGGTCGGTCAACTCGATCTCTTCGGACGCCTGGTCGGGGCTGGGACGCGCGCCGACCTTCTCCGACAACCTGGTCGAGGTCACGCGCATCAATTGAGGCATTGAGCGCAACGGTGCGGTCACGAGTTCTGGCCCAGGATCCAAGGCGCGGCAGCATGCGGCTTGACCTGGGCGTCGGATTCGCCATGCTGGTCGTATCGTCGCTGGGAGATTTGCCTCTGTCTGTGGCCCGCCGCTTTCTGGCCGTCCTGATCGCAACCGCCGTGGCGTTCGCGCCCGTCGGTGCGGCAATGGCGGCGCATGCGCCGGGGCCCAAGACCCAGCACGCCATGCAGCACAACTCTGCGATGGGGCAAGCGTCGGCCGCCGATCACTCAGGAATGCATCATTGCAAGGGCGCCGGCACGCGCTCCTGTTGCTGCGACGACAAGGCCGCCTGCGCCCAGACCTGCCTGCAGAAGTGCTTTGGCCAGATGGCCGTGATGCCGCCGGGCCGGACCCTGCGGATCGCGCTGGCCTTCCGGGTCGCGCCCCGCCCCGCCGAGCGGCCGCCCGGATGGTCATCGGCCCCGCAGCTTCCTCCTCCCCGAGCCTGACCTTCTCTTGAACCGCGAGCGCTGATCGCCGCACGCCTGAGCGCGTGCGGCAGCCGCGCATCGCGACGTCATGGGCGCGCGCCTGTGATGCATTCCCTTTTGAGAAGGACCACGACGGATGCAGTTGAAACTCATTGCGATTGCCGCGGGCGCACTGGCGCTCGCCGCAGCGGCGGCCGGCGGCTACCGGCTCGGCACCGGCACCTGGCCGCGTCTCGCCGCGCATACGCCTGCCGATCACGGGACCGCCGCGGATCCCGCCATGTCTGCCAAAGTGCGCAAGCCGCTCTACTACCGCAACCCCATGGGTCTCGCCGACACCTCGCCGGTGCCGAAGAAGGACTCCATGGGCATGGACTACATCCCCGTCTACGCCGACGAGGTCGAGGACACGCCGGGCTCGGTCAAGATTAGCCTCGACCGCGTGCAGCGCTCGGGCGTGCGCACGGAGCGGGCCCAGATGCGCCATCTCGTGCGGCCCGTGCGTGCGCCCGGCGTCGCCAAGGCGGACGAGCGCACGCTGCATTCGGTGACGCTACGTGCCGACGCCTTCATCGAGAAGCTCTACGTGGAGGAAACCGGCGCACGCGTGAAAAAGGGCCAGCCGCTGTTTCGCATCTACAGCCCGGCCATGGTCAACGCTCAGGTCGATTTCCGCATTGGCTTGCCGTCGGACCGCAGCGCCAATCTCAAGGGCGCGGAGCAGAAGCTGCGCAACCTCGAGGTGCCTGAGGCGGTGCTCGACGAGCTGAAGCGGACCGGCACGCCGGTGATGTCGATCGACTGGCCCTCGCCCGCCGACGGCTATGTGATGAAGAAGAACGTCATCGAGGGCCAGATGGTGCGCATGGGCGAGGAGATCATGCGGCTCGCCAATCTCGACAAGATCTGGGTCATCGCCGACGTCTCCGAGCAGGACATGGGGCTCGTGGCCGTCGGGCAGCCGGTCAAGCTGCGTTTCAAGGCTTTCCCGTCGGACGTCTTCGAAGGCCGCGTGACCTTCATCCTGCACGAGCTCGACATGGCGACGCGCACGGGCCAGGTGCGCATCGAGCTCGCCAACCCCGACCGGCGCATCAAGCACGAGATGTATGCCGACGTGGAGATCGACGCTGGCGCCAATGACAAGTCGCTCGTCGCGGTGCCCAACTCGGCCATCATCAACAGCGGCAACCGCCAGGTGGTGCTGGTGGCGCGCGGCGAGGGCCGCTTCGATCCGCGTCCGGTGACGCTGGGGCTGCGCGGTGAAGATTACACCGAGATCAAGGAGGGGATCGCTGCCGGCGAGGAGGTCGTGGTGGCGGCGAACTTCCTCATCGACGCCGAGAGCAACTTGAAGGCGGCACTCGCCGGCTTCACGACCGACGAGACGGAGCCCGAGCCGGCACAGGGAGCCCATCCATGATCGCCGCCATCATCCGCTGGTCGGCGCGCAACCTGGTGCTCGTGGTGCTGGGCGCGGCGTTCCTGACGGGCGCCGGTCTCTATGCCGTGCGCCACGTCCCGCTCGACGCCATCCCCGACCTCTCCGACACCCAGGTCATCGTCTACACCGAGTATCCGGGTCAGGCCCCGCAGGTGGTCGAGGACCAGGTCACGTTCCCGCTGTCGACGGCGCTCCTAAGCGTGCCGAAGGCGCGCGTGGTGCGCGGCTTTTCCTTCTTCGGCGTGAGCTTCGTCTACGTGATCTTCGAGGACGGCACCGACCTCTACTGGGCCCGCTCACGCGTACTCGAATACCTCTCCGCCGCCCAGCGCCAGCTGCCGAGCGGGGTCACGGCGACGCTCGGCCCCGACGCGACCGGCGTCGGCTGGGTCTACCAGTACGCGGTGATGGCGGCCAAGCGCACGCTCGCGGAATTGCGCACGACGCAGGATTGGCAGGTGCGCTTCGCCGTGGCCAAGGCCGAGGGCGTCTCCGAGGTCGCGAGCGTCGGCGGCTTCGTGCGCCAGTACACGGTGATCGTCGACCCGCGCCGCCTGAAGAGCTTCAACATCCCCCTTTCAAAGGTGCGCGCGGCGATCCGCGAGTCGAACATGGATGTGGGCGGGCGTGTCGTGGAGCTGGCCGAAACCGAGTTCATGGTGCGCGGGCGCGGCTATTTCCGCGGAGTGAAAGACATCGAGCAGATCGTCCTCAAAGCGGAGGGCGGCGCGCCGGTGCTGTTGCGCGACGTGGCCCGCGTGGAGCTGATGCCGGACGAGCGGCGCGGCGTCGCCGAGTTGAACGGCGAAGGCGAGGTGGTCACCGGCATCGCCGTGCAGCGCTTCGGCGAGAATGCGCTGTCGGTGATCGACAACGTCAAGGCGAAGCTCGCCGAGATCGCGCCGAGCCTGCCCAAGGGCACCACGATCGTTCCGGTCTACGACCGCTCCGAGCTGATCAAGCGCGCCATCGCCACGCTGAAGTCCACCCTCGTCGAGGAAAGCCTCATCGTCGCCTTCGTGTGCATGATCTTCCTCTTGCACGCGAGAAGCGCACTCGTTGCGATCCTGACCCTGCCGCTCGGCATCCTCATCGCCTACATTTTCATGTACCAGCTCGGAATCTCCTCCAACATCATGAGCCTGGGCGGCATCGCCATCGCCATCGGCGCCATGGTCGACGCCGCGATCGTGATGATCGAGAACGCGTTGAAGCACCTGGAGCGTGCGCCCCCGGGCAAGCCTCGCATCGAGGTCCTGATCGAGGCGGCAAGCGAGGTGGGCCCGGCGCTGTTCTTCTCGCTGCTCATCATCACCGTGTCGTTCCTGCCGATCTTCACGCTCGAAGCGCAGGAAGGCCGCCTCTTCAAGCCGCTCGCCTTCACCAAGACGTTCGCCATGGCGGCGTCAGCCTTCCTGTCGGTCACGCTCGTCCCCGCACTCATGGTGATCTTCGTGCGCGGCCACATCGTTCCTGAACGCAAGAACCCGCTCAACCGCTTCCTCATCTGGGTCTATCGGCCGGTGATAAAAACCGTGCTGAAGGCGAAGACGTTGACGATCGCCCTTGCCGTCGCCGTGCTCGCCGCAACGCTCTATCCGGCCCAGCGCGTCGGCTCGGAGTTCATGCCCACCCTTAACGAGGGCACGCTGTTCTATATGCCGACGACGCTGCCCGGCCTCTCCATCACCAAGGCGGCGGAGCTGTTGCAGACGCAGAACAAGATCATCAAGACGTTTCCCGAGGTTGCGAGCGTGTGGGGCAAGGCGGGGCGTGCCGCCACCGCCACCGACCCGGCACCGACCGAGATGTTCGAAACCGTGATCAACCTGAAGCCCGAGAGCGAATGGCCCGCGGGCATGACCACCGACAAGCTGATCGAGAAGATGGACACCGCGCTGCAGTTTCCCGGGGTGTCCAACGCCTGGACCATGCCGATCAAGGCGCGCATCGACATGCTGGCGACCGGCATCCGCACCCCCGTCGGCGTCAAGGTGCTGGGCACCAACTTGAAGGAGATCGAGCGCCTGGCGCGCGAGATCGAGGCGGCGATCAAGACGGTGCCCGGCACCTCCAGCGCGTTCGCCGAGCGCATCCTCGGCGGCAACTACATGGAGATCACGCCCGACCGCACCGAGCTCGCCCGCTACGGCCTCATGGTCGGGGACGTGCAGGAGGTGATCGCCTCGGCCTTGGGCGCCGAGCCGGTGACGACGGTCGTCGAGGGGCGTGAGCGCTACACGGTGAGCGTCCGCTACCCGCGCGACGTGCGCTCCGACCCCCAGGCGATCGCGCGCGAGGTGCTGGTGTCGCTCCCCAATGGCGCCTCGATTCCCTTGGGCGCCGTCGCCAAGGTGGAGCTGACGCGGGGTCCGGGCGTCGTCCGCACCGAGAACGCGCAGCTCGCGGGCTACGTCTACGTCGATGCGCGCGAGCGCGATCTCGGCTCCTACGTCGCGGACGCGAAGAAAGGCGGTGGCGGAGCGCGTGACCTTCCCGCCGGGCTACTACGCGGTCTGGAGCGGGCAGTACGAGTACTACGAGCGGGCCAAGGCCCGTCTGGAGCTGGTGGTGCCGCTGACGCTCGCCCTCGTCTTCCTCCTGCTCTACCTCAACTTCCGCCGCATCACCGAGACGCTCATCGTCATGGCCTCGCTTCCCTTTGCTCTGGTCGGCGGCCTGTGGCTCGTCTGGTATCTGGGGTTCAACCTGTCGGTTGCGGTCGCCGTCGGCTTCATCGCGCTCGCAGGCGTCGCCGCCGAGACGGGCGTCGTCATGCTGATCTATCTCGACAACGCCTTGAAGGAGGCCCGCGCGCGGGCCGCCCGCGAGAACAGGCCGCTCAGCCGCGGTGATCTGCACGAGGCGATCATGGTCGGCGCGGTGGAGCGCGTGCGCCCCAAGATGATGACGGTCGTCGCCATCACCGCAGGGCTCCTCCCCATCCTGTGGAGCACCGGCACCGGCTCGGAGGTCATGCAGCGCATCGCCGTGCCGATGATCGGAGGCATGCTGTCCTCGACCATCCTGACGCTGGTGGTCATCCCGGTGGTCTATGCGCTCGTCAAGGAGCGCGGGCTGCGGCGGCAGCAGCCCTCGGCAGACACTCAGCGGCCTGCTACGCTGTCGGGAGAGACCGCGGAGGTGTCGCGATGAGAGTGCCGGCAAAGCCGCTTGGTAGCTATCCCTTCTACCTGCAGCCGTTCTTCGCCAACCAGCGCCGCAAGTACGGCGAGGCGTTGCAATCGGCGCTGCTGTGGGCCCGCTCCCCGAAGCTGTTCTTGGGCGTTGCCTTTCTCTACGGCATGATCGACCGGCGCTCCTCGCCCATCGAGCCGGCTCTGCGCTCCCTCATCACCGTGCGCGTGTCGCAGATCAACGATTGCCCCTTCTGCGTCGATCTCAACTCGGCGACGCTGATGAAGCGGGGCGTCCCACAGGAGAAGGTGGACGCGCTCGAGGACTGGCGCGCCAGCAATCTGTTCGATAGCCGCGAGCAGGCGTCGCTCGAGTACGCGGAAACCATGACGCGGTCCGATCTGCGGGTTGGGGATGAGCTGGTGCAGCGGTTGCGGGTCTTCTTCGACGATGACGCCATCGTGGAGCTGACCGGCCTCATCGCCTTCCAGAATCTGTCGAGCAAGTTCAACAGCGCGTTGGGCGTGCCGGCCCAGGGGTTCTGCCGGCTGCCGCCTGCCAATAAAACCGGAGGATGACGATGCACGTCTATCGCGCGGCCGCGCTGGCGCTGATTATGATGGCGGCGGCCGGAGCCGCCTTCGGCCACGCCAAGATGACGTCGAGTGTTCCGAAGGACGGCGCGACGGTCCCCGCGGGCCTCGCAAAGATCGAGATGCAGTTTTCCCATCCCATGCGCCTCACGCTCGTGCGCGTGCACCGCGCCGCTGACGACACGTACGTGGCGGTTCAGGGCGCGCTGCCCAAGGCCTTCGCCGATGCGGCCACGGTGCCAGTCGACGCGCTCGCCGAGGGCGCCTATGACGTCTCGTGGACGGCGGTGTCGAAGGACGGGCACGTGATGAAGGGGCACTTCGCGTTTACGGTTTCAGCGGGCGCCGCGCCCGCACAATGATCGTGCCCGAGCAAGTCGCCGTCTTGCTGCGCGCCCTCGTCTACGCCGGCGCGATCGCGACCGCGGGCGCCATGCTGTTCCAAGCGAGCTTTACGCAGGCGGCGCGCGCGGTTGCCCCCGTCCTGCGGCGCCAGATCCTTATTGGCTTCCTGTTGCTGCTCGTCGTCGAGCCGCTGCGCTACGGCATATTTCAGCTCGCCATCGCCGACGGCGACTGGACGCTGGCGTTCGGGCCGGACCTGCGCTGGATGGGCATGCTAACGCCGATCGGACAGGCTGCGGCCGTGCGCCTGATCGCCGCCGCCGTCATCGTCGCCGCCGGCTTGCGATGGGCTCCGATCGGGTTAACGGCGGCGTTCGTCGTGATCGGCTCGTTTCTGCTCGAGGGGCACACCGCCGCCAGCGAGGGGCGCCTTTTGGTTGCGCCCCTTCTTTTTGTCCACCTGACGGCCGTGCACTGGTGGCTCGGCGCGCTCTTTCCACTGATTGCCGTGACGCGCCGCGTCGAGCCGGCCGCCGCCGTGGCGACGATCGAGTTGTTCGGGGGGCGGGCCATCCTTGTCGTCGGCGGCCTGTTGGCGGCCGGGCTGTTGCTCGTGCTCCTGCTGACGGGCGGCGCGGTGCGCCTCGACAGCGCCTATCAGCAAAGGTTGGCTGATCAAGCTCACACTCGTCGCCCTGCTCTTGTCGATTGCCGCCGTCAACAAGCTGCGCCTGACGCCGCTGCTCCGCCGCGACTATGCCCTGGGTGCGGCGCGCCTGCGCGCCTCCATCCGTGTGGAGATCGCCGTGGCCGCCCTCATCCTCTGCGCCTCCGCCTGGCTCGTCGCCACCGGCCCCGACACCTAGCGCGCTGACCGTCTTGTCGTGCGAGCCACCATCCCACGAGCTCGGCGACGGCCCAGCTCCACACGATGCCCGCAGCGATCATCAAAGAGACGGCAAGGTCGATGGGCACGAGGCCGAGGAGCGCGCGCAGCGCCGGGACGAGCACCGTCAGCACCTGCAGCACGATCGATCCCGCCACGGCAACATGCAGAAACGTGTTGCGCAGCGGCTTGAGATGAATGCGGCGCGAAGGATAGGCGAACGCCACCTCCGCCATCAACTCGTAGAGGAATACCGCCGTCCGCGTCTCTAAGATGGCGTAGCCGAGAAACGGCAAGAGCAGGAACAGCACGATGCCGGCGAACGCCTTGGCCAGCCCCGAGATGACAATGAAGCGCACCGAGACGGCGTCGAGCAGTCGCCCGTCGGCCGGGCGCGGCCGCCTGTTCATGATGCCCGGGTTTTGGTCGAAGGTGAGCGCGAGCGCCGGCGCGCCGTTGCCGATCACGTTGATCCACAACAGCTGCACGGCGGTGAGCGGCAACAGGAACATGCCGCCCTCGGGATCCTTCAATCCCAGCATGAAGGAGAGCCCGAGGCCGCCCACGACGAGCAGGACCAGCGCCAGGTTGGCGGAGAACAGGAAGCGGATGCACTTCTGGATGTTCTCGTAGATGCTGCGCCCTTCCTCGATCGCAGCGACGATGGTGGCGAAGTTGTCGTCCATCAGCACGAGATCGGCGACCTCGCGCGCCACGTCCGAGCCGCGCCGCCCCATGGCGACGCCGACGTCGGCGCATTTCAGGGCCGGTGCATCGTTGACGCCGTCCCCGGTCACGGCCACCACTTCGCCGTTGGCCTTCAATGCCTCGACCAGCTTGAGCTTGTGCTCGGGGGAGGCGCGCGCGAACACATCGACGTCGCGCACGGTCGCCCGCAGCTCATCTGCCGACAGGCCATCGAGGTCACGCCCTGACAGAACCCGACGCGGGGCAATGCCAATCGCCTCGGCGACGGTCTCGGCGGTGGCGGGATGATCGCCGGTAATCATGACGACGCGGATGCCGGCGGCCTGCGCCAGCCGCAGCGCGTCACGAACCTCAGGCCGTGGCGGGTCCCACAACAGCACGAGGCCGAGAAAGGTAAGGTCTGTCTCCGCCTCGCCCTCGCGCCAGCCGAGCGCCAGCACGCGGTAGCCTTCCCGCGCCTGCCGCTGCGCCTCAGCCTCCCAGGCTTCTTTCTCCGCCTCGGAGAGGCGGCTGCGGGCGATAAGCACCTCCGGCGCGCCCTTCAGGTAGCTCGTGGGCCGCTCCTCCTCGAGAACGGTGACGCGCATGAAGCCGTCGGCGCTGTCGAAGGGGCGGCTACCCAGCCGCAGGTGGCCATTCATCAGCCCGAGCGCGTCGTGCCCCTGCGCGGCGGCAAAGTCGAGGAGCGCAATCTCCAAGGGATCGCCCACGCGCGCGCCGGGCTCGGCGTCATTGGCCAGCACCATGGCCTTCAAGGCGCGCGCCTCGTCCGCCGCATCGAGCGCCTTCACGTACATGCGGTTCTCGGTCAGCGTGCCGGTCTTGTCGGTGGCGATGACGGTGACGGAACCCAGCGCCTCCACCGCGCTCAGGCGGCGCACGATGGCCTTGCGCCGCGCCAGGCGCTCCACGCCGAGCGCGAGAGCCAACGTCATCACCGCCGGCAGCCCCTCGGGCACCGCCGCGACGGCGAGCGCCACGGAGAACAGGAGCACGTGGCCGATGCGCGCCACGCCCTCCACCACGAGGCCACCGAGCGTCAGCGCGAGCCCTAGGCCTAAGATCACGTAGGCGACCTGATTGCCAAACGTGCGCAGGCGGCGCTCGAGCGGCGTGGCGCCTGACTCGATTCCGCCGATCATGGTGGCGAGCTGCCCCATGGCGCTGTCGCGCCCGGTGCGAAAAACCTCCATGTAGCCTTTGCCGCGCACGAGCAGGGTGCCGCTGAGGAGCTCGGCGCCGACGCGCTTGGCAACGGGAAGCGACTCGCCGGTGAGCACCAACTCGTCCACCAGAACCTCGCCCTCCGACACCACCACGCCGTCGGCCGGGATGCGGTCGCCCGCCTCGATGCGCGCCACATCTCCGGGAACGAGGTCGCGGCTCGGGATCTCCTGAAGCTCGCCATCGCGCAGCACCCAGACGTTGGGCGCCGCCATCGCTTTGAGACGGGCGAGCGCCGCCTCCGCCTTTCCCTCCTGATAGGTTCCGAGCCCGGCGTTGAGCACGAGGATCACGGCGATCGCCACCAACTCGATGGGAACGCCCGGTGCACCCTCGTAGGCCCACAGTGCGATATCGACGCCAAGCGCAAACAGCAGGATATAGATGAGCGGGCTTGCGAACTGACGCGCTAGACGCTGCCAGATGCTTGCAGGCGGCGTCTCGGGCAGCGCATTGGGACCTTGGCGGGCAAGGCGCGCTGCCGCCTCGGACCCACTGAGGCCCTGCAGTGTCCCAGCTCTTGCAACGCCAGCCGACATAACCGCGTCCTCTCCGCTCAGTGCCCGAACACGTAAAGCACGTAGGAGTTCAACAGATAGACGAGAAACAGGGAGAGACTGATCCAATCGAGATAGCGGAAGGCGCGCCGCTTGGCTCGGTAAAGGATGCCGACCACCACGATGCCGGTCATGATCACCGCAGAGAAGGCGGAGACGGCGTGCACGGGCGAGACGTGCGATAAAATCGGCCCTTTCCGGTAGGCGATGTCATCGATCGCCAGGATGAGGATGTCGAACAGATTGCTACCCAGCAGGTTGGCGATCGCCATGTTGATCGCGCCGAGGCGCAAGGCCGCGATCGTCACCACGAGCTCGGGCAGCGAGGTGGCGCCAGCGACGAAGAGCGTGCCCACGAACGTCTGCTTCCAGCCCATGGCGTCGGCGAGATCGGAGCCCACGAACGGCAGCCAGACGCCGGCTGCAACCAGAACCGCTGCGGCCGCCAGATAGCGGCGCACGGCCGTGCGCAAGGTAATGTCGGCGTATTGCGCCGCCACCTCCTCGACGAATGCCTCGCGCTGGTTGCGCTCGTAGGAGAACACGGTGCGAATTGCGATCAGGTAGAGGCCGATGATGATCGGCGAGTAGAGCCCGACGTGGCCGACGTTGAAGACGAAGCGTTGGTCGGCGAGGATGACGCTCATACCCGCAAAGCCGATCAGCACGATGCCGAATCCGGCGGCAAGAATGTGGCCCTGATGCACACGCAGGAAGATCGGCTCATCGCGGTGCAGGAGGTCCAAGACGATCAGGATCGCGAGATTGAACACGCACGAGCCCATGACGTCGCCGACGGCGATGTCGGGCACGTCGGCGATGGTCACGGCGCTGAGCCCCGTGATCAGCTCCGGCAGCGAGGTGACGGTCGCCAGCAGGATGAGGCCGATCCAGTTGTGCGACAGGCCGGTCTTCTCGGCGATAATGTCGCCCGAGCGCGAGAGCTCCGGCCCGGCAAGGCCGATGAGGGCCGCGCAGACGATAAACTCCAGCCAGATCAAGCCGAGATCTGCCACCCCGCCCCCTCCTCCCCGATTATCTTTGATTATCTTTGATTCGAGATCGATCCCACTCCGCCCGCCGATCCCTATCACGCAAAGGCCTGTGCGTTTGCGCCACAGGCTCCGGGCGCCGGCTTTGACCTTGATCAATTTTGGCGGCCCGCGCTTCAAGTTGGGCCGTCGGGCAACCACATATTGCCACAAAATCTAACCCGCACGAGACATGCACGCCATACCAGCCTGTCTTCGCTATCACGTCGACCTCTCACCAGCAGCGAGCGCCCCATGAACGAGATGAGCACGGCCGAACGCCGCACCGGCGCGGCGCCCCTCGACCACTCAGGTCAGCCGCCAGGGGACAAGGCCCACGTGCCGCTCCCGGCCCGCGCAGCCCTGGCACCGCTGCCGGGATGGCTGGGCGAGGACGGGGTGGATCCTTCGCTCGAATTGGCGGACGTGCTCGACCGGTCCCTCAACTACGCGCGCTCGCGCCTCACTCTGGGGTTGTCGCCGGCGGCCCTCACCGAGGCCTACTTCGATTGGCTCGTCCATCTCGGCGCAGCGCCCGGAAAACAATTGCAGCTGGCGCAAAAGGCGCTGCGCAAGTGGCTGCGTCTCATGCACTACATGGCGACGAGCGCGCCCACGCAGAAGCAGCACACGTGCTGCATCGAGCCGCTCCTCAATGACAGGCGCTTCAACGCCGATGGATGGCACGGCTGGCCCTACGACGTCATCTACCAGACGTTTCTGTTGCAGCAGCAGTGGTGGCACAACGCGACGACGGACGTTCGCGGCGTCACCCAGCAGCACGAGCGCCAGGTGGAGTTCGCGGCCCGCCAAGTCCTCGATGTCTTCTCGCCGGCAAACTTCATCGCCACCAACCCCGAGGTTCTGCACAAAACCATGGCCACCGGCGGCCTCAACCTGGTGCGCGGCTTCTGGAATTTCGTCGAGGACTGGGAGCGCTCGATCAACGGGCGCCCGCCCGCGGGCTCGGAGGCCTTCAAGGTGGGCGTGAACCTGGCGGTGACGCCGGGCAAGGTCATCTTCCGCAACGAGCTCATCGAGCTCATCCAGTATACGCCCACGACCGACAAGGTGCGGCCCGAGCCGGTTCTGATCGTGCCGGCGTGGATCATGAAGTACTACATCCTCGACCTCTCAACCCGGAACTCGCTGGTGAAGCACCTCGTCGAGCAGGGCTTCACCGTTTTCATCATCTCCTGGAAGAACCCCACCTCGGAAGACCGCAACCTGGGCCTCGAGGACTACCGCACGCTGGGCATCGAGGCAGCGCTCGCAGAGATCGACAAGGTCGCCCCCGGCAACATGGTCCATGGCGTCGGCTACTGCCTCGGCGGCACGCTGCTATCCATCGAGGCCGCGGCGCGGGCGCGCAACAACCACGATCCGTTCAAGACCGTGACCTTGCTCGCCGCGCAAGTCGACTTCACCGAGCCAGGCGAGCTCGGCCTCTTCATCAATGAAAGCCAGGTGTCGTTCCTCGAGGACATGATGTGGCAGCAGGGCTATCTCGATGCCCACCAGATGTCAGGAGCCTTCCAACTCTTACGCTCCAACGATCTCGTCTGGTCGCGGATGGTGCGCGACTACCTTATGGGCGAGCGCCGTCCCATGATCGATCTCATGGCGTGGAATGCCGATTCGACGCGGCTTCCCTACCGCATGCATTCGGAGTACCTGCGCCAGCTCTTTCTCAACAATGACCTGGCGGAGGGGCGCTATCGCGTCGGCGACCGGCCGATTGCCCTCACCGACATCCGCGCGCCCGTCTTCGCGGTCGGCACCGAGCACGACCACGTGGCGCCGTGGCGCTCGGTCTACAAGCTCAATCTTTTCCTCGATACCGACGTGACGTTCCTGTTGACGAGCGGCGGACACAACGTCGGCATCGTCTCCGCGCCCGGCGTGCCGGGGCGCCACTACCGCGTTCGCACCAAGCCCGAGATCAGCCCCTATGCCGACCCCGACACCTGGGTAAGCGAGACGCCCGAGAAGCAGGGATCGTGGTGGCCGGCGTTGTTCGGCTGGCTGGCCGCGCACTCCGGCCCCATGCAGCCGGTCGACGCTGCGCGGGCGACACCCACCGCGCTCTGCGACGCACCAGGTGCCTACGTCTTGCAAGACTGAACGGGGACGCGGCCCATGATCACCTTGCAGGACTGCATCGCCTTTTGCGGGTTGACCGAGGAGGAGGTGTTGGCGCTCGCCGAGCACGAGCATGTGCCCGAGATCGTCGCCACCGGCCTCGCCTGCCAGCTCATGAAGCAGCGCCACGGGCCGGACAAGGTACGCACCATGATCGTCGAGGACATCCGCTCTGCGTTGGCCCGCGGCGACCGACGCCACGCCCAGGAGCTGTTCGCAGCGTTGCGTCACTTCCTCAGCCAGCATCCAGAAATCTGCCGGGCGGGCCAAACCCGACCGTGACGCCACAGTCCCATCGCATTCCGGGCTGCACGTTCAGAGTCCGGCACCCCGAGTGCCGCATTTTTTGCTTACCCCTCGTCGTTCCTTTCCGTTGCCATGGAGGCTGTCATGATCGAGCTCTTGAAAGACTTCCCCGGAAACGTCGTCGCACTTGTCGGCGGCCGGCCGCGTGACGAAAGAAGATTACGAGAAGGTGGTGATCCCGGCGGTCGAGCGTGCGCTGTCCCAGCACGACAAGGTGCGCCTCTACTATCAGATCGGCACCGACTTTTCCGGCATCGATCCCGGCGCCATGTGGGCTGACACCAAAGTCGGCATGGGGCATTTCCTGCGCTGGGATCGAATCGCGGTGGTGACCGATGTCGACTGGATCCGCCTTTCGGTGACGGCCTTCGGCTTCCTGATGCCGGCGCAAGTCAACGTCTATTCGACGGCAGAGGCCGCCGCAGCGAAGAAATGGATCACCACCGTGTAAGTCGGCGGCACCGCACTTGACCAGCAGGCCTTCGACTGGGAAAGACTTCGGCTGGCCGGCTCGTCCGCGCCGGCCGATGCCGTTCGCTTAAGCAGCAAGAGGTCGAGCGATGACTGCGGTAGCCAAACCTGCGGCGGAGTGGGCGCTCGTCGGCGACATCGGCGCGACCAACGCGCGCTTCGCGCTGGTGGCGCCCAACGGAGAGCTCGCCGAGATCCAAACGCTGTTGTGCGAGGACTACCCGACCATTGCCGACGCCATCGCCGCCTACCTCACGGAAGCGAGCGGCGCGAAGCCGGTAGAGGCCGTACTCGCAGTGGCCGCCTCGCCCACGGGGGACGAGGTCTCGATGACCAACCATCCCTGGACCTTCTCGATCGAGGCGCTGCGGCAGGCGATCGGGCTTGAACGGCTCAAGGTCGTCAACGACTTTCACGCCAACGCGGCCGTCGTCCCGCATCTGGCGCCGCCTGAGCGCAACAAGATCGGTCGCGGAGAGCCGATCGCCGGGGCGCCCATCGGCGTCATCGGGCCGGGCACCGGCCTTGGGGTGAGCACGCTCGTCCCAACATCGGCAGGACCCAAGCCCATGCCGGGCGAAGGCGGGCACGTCACCATGGCGCCGGCCGATGCGCGCGAGAGCGCCGTGCTGGAGATCATGCGCTCACGCTATGATCACGTCTCAGCCGAGCGCGTCCTGTCGGGGCCCGGCCTCGTCAATCTCTACAATACGCTGTGCGAGCTCGAGCACGTCAAGGCGGCACCGCTCACTGCCGCGCAGATCACCGACCCGAAAATCGCCATGACCGACGCACGCGCGCGCGAGGCGACGGCCATGTTCTGCGCCATGCTCGGCACCATCGCCGGCAACCTGGCGCTGACGCTCGGGCGCACAGGGCGGAATCTACATCGCCGGCGGCATTGTGCCTAAGCTCGGCGACGCCTTCGCGCAATCGTCGTTCCGGGAACGCTTCGAGGCCAAAGGGCGGTTTTGCGAGTATCTTGCCGCGATCCCGACCTATGTCATCGTGCGTCCCTTCGCGGCGTTGCTCGGAGCCTCCAAGCTCCTCCACTCCGCTTGATCTCAGACGGCCTCGATCGTCACCTGGCCCAGAAGACGCTCGACGTCCTCCTTGCGGCAAAGGTCGGTCGCCGGCGTGAGCAGCGCCGCCGATCCCGCCGCAATGGCGTGGCGCAGCGCCTCGTGCGGCGCCTGCCCGCTGCTCAAGGCCCAGATGAAAGCCCCGAGAAAGCTGTCTCCCGCGCCCACCGCGCTGACGAGCTTCACCGGCAGCCCGGCGGCATACCAGGCCTCCTCCCGGCCGACAAGCAAAGCGCCGCGCTCGGCGAGCGTCAGGGCGACGAACTCCGCCCCGCCGGCCGCAATCAGCTGGCGGCAGGCGCCGATCCATTCGGCCTTGCTCGTCAAGGGCGCGTCCATCAGATCACGCATCTCGCGCAGGTTAGGCTTGATGAGATGCACGCCTTTCTTCAGCGCGGCCTGCAACACCGGCTTCGTGCTGTCGACGATGAGCTTTGCACCTTTGTCCTTCGCGAGGTCGGCCAAGACACTGAAGAAGTCGGCCGGCACGCCTGCCGGCAGGCTGCCGCTGGCAACGATGAACGAAAGGGAAGCATCGAACGCGGTGATGGTCTCCAGGCAGGAGCGCCATTCCGGCTCGCTCAGCTGCGGTCCGGGCACCACGAAGCGGTATTGCTCACCGCTTACCTGCTCGAAAACGGTGAAATCCTCGCGCGTCTCCTCGGCAATCGCCACCGTGCGACTCTGCACGCCCTCCGCATCGGTGAGCTTGCGCAAAAGCGCGCCGATCATGCCACCGGCGGGATAGACCGCGACGACATCACTGCCCAACCGGCGCACGACGCGGGCCACGTTGATACCGCCGCCGCCGGGATCGCGCCGCACCGGGCCGCAGCGCAGCTTGTGGATGGGCTCCAGGCGCTCCACGGAGGTGGAGACGTCGATCGTCGGATTGAGGGTTAGCGTGAGAATGCTCGCCATGTTTGCGCGAGCTTACTTCAGTATCTCGGATTCGGCTTGCGGCAGATGCTTCTGGACGCGCTCCAGAAAGGCTTCCCACGACAGATTGAACAGATCGAGCAGCAGAATGAGCCCGCCAGCTGAGAGCTTCTCCTCCCCCGTCTCAATGCGTGTAACCGCGAGCTCTGGCACCTCGAGCGCGGCCGCCATCCGCTCGCGCAGGGCATGGTGCTCCTCATGCAGCTCGCGCACCGCCAAGCCGACGGCCAGATCATAGGCGGCTCGCTTGTGCATAGTGTCCCCCTTCAGACCCCGAACGGATAGGTGTCGGGCAGCCCCTCGAGCTGCACCGTCTCGAACGGCGTCACCGCCTTGGTCGCATCGAACCAGACATACTCGTCGAACTGCTGCGGCAGCACCGCCTGGAAATAGTGGCTCGCAAGCTCCGTCTCGGGCCGATAGATCACGCCGATGGCGCGCTCGAGCCGCGGCTTGGTCAGCGCCTCGCGCAGCTCGCCCCCAAGCGTGGACCCCAGCGGCAAGAGAAACTGCTGCTTGCCCGTCGCCTCGGAGCCCGTATGGCACAAGCGCTCGTAGCTGCGCGCCAGCGCTGGGCGCACCGACTTGAACTCCACCGGGCCGTCCCATTCGGAGGCCGCGGCGACCGTCCCGTGATCGGTGCCGAAGCCGACGAGGTAGGCGCCGGTGCCGAACTCGGCGCGGCACAGCTGGCCGATGTTGTGCTCGCCGCGCATCGACATCTCGGTCGCCCGTGCGTTGCCGACGTGCGAGTTGTGCGCCCACACGATGGCCTTGGACTGCGGCCCGTAGAAGTGCAAGAGCGTCTTCAAGGTGTCGAACATGTGGCTGTCGCGCAGGTTCCAGGAGGCGCGCGAGCCGTAGTACATGATGCGGTAGTAGCGCTCCGCATTGGCGACGAGGCGTGCGTTCTGCACCGCGTCGAGAAAGCGCTCGCCGTCGTGCAGCGCATACTCGCTCGACTTCGCCAGGATGCTGTTCAGCATGTGCACGACGTCGTGCTCGCAGGAGCGGTAGGTCCCGGTGAGCGCGGCGCGGCCGTAGGTCGCCGGATCGGCCTGCCAGGGCGTCAGGCAGCCGTAGCGCTCGCGCGCGATCGCCGCAGTCGCCGGATCCACGTCCTCGAGATAGGACAGCACCGAGCGCATGGAGTTGTAGAGGCTGTAGAGGTCGAGCCCATGGAAGGCGACGCGCCGCTCGAGCGGCACGGCACCGTTGTACTCGCGCATCCAATCGACGAAGGCGCGCACCTCCTCGTTGCGCCACATCCAGGTGGGGAAGCGGGCAAACGCCGTCCACTCGGAGGGCGGGAACTCGGAGTGGCGCACATAGTGGTCGACGCGTGCAGCGTCCGGCCAGTCGCCCTCGATGGCGACGAAACGAAAGCCCTTCTTCAAAATCAGCTCGCGCGAAATGCGCGCGCGCATCGCGTAGAACTCGGAGGTGCCGTGCGTCGCCTCGCCGAGGAGGACGATGCGTGCGTCGCCGATGCGGTCGAGAAGCGGTGTGAGGTCGGCGGAGTCCGCCGAGGTGAAGCCTTCCCCCGCTGCAGCGACGGCCTCTGCCAGGTGATCGTCGGGACGTTGGGGCCGGCGCTCGGGCGCCTTCCTTGGCGGCGCCTCGTCTTCCGGCGCCCAACCCTCCGCGCCGACGAGCGGCACGAAGCGCACGTCCGCAATGTCCTCCGTCTTGTAGTCGTCCTCGGAGACGCGGGTGACGCGCACGAGCTCCTGCCCGCGCGGGTCCGCCCCCACGGGGATGACCAGCCGCCCGCCGATCTTGAGCTGCGCCATCAGCGTCTTGGGGATCTGGGGGCCGCCCGCGGCGACGATGATCGCGTCGTAGGGGGCGTGGTCGGGCCAGCCGCGCGTTCCGTCGGCGTGGAGAACGTGCACGTTCTTGTAGCCGAGGTCGGAAAGCTTCTCAGAGGCGCGCGCGGCAAGCTCGCCGATGCGCTCGACCGTGTAGACCTCGCCGGCGATGCGCGACAGGATCGCGGCCGCGTAGCCCGAGCCGGCGCCGATCTCCAGCACCTTCTCGCCGCCTTCGAGCGCCAGGGCCTCGACCATGAAGGCGACGATGTAGGGCTGCGATATGGTCTGGCCCTCGCCGATCGGGAGCGGCGTGTCGTCGTAGGCGAACTCACGCAGATGCTCGGGCAGGAACCTTTCGCGCGGGACCGCGTCCATGGCGTCGAGCACGAGCTTCGATCGCACGCCGCGGGCCGCGATGTGGTCCTCCACCATGATGCGGCGGCGCGCGGCGTAATCGACCGCGGGCGGGACTGCGCCATCCTGGCGCTGCGCTTTCACGTGCGCGCCTTAAAGGTGCGCGCCGACACCGGCCACAGCTCCTTGATGTCGGCGGGAAGCTGGGCGATCACGTCGCCGACCTCGCCGGGGTCGCAGTGATGGGCGATGAGGGCGAACACATCCTTCACGGCCGCCTCGGGCTCGACGCGGCGCGGCAGCATCTTGATCGTCACCTCGTCGAGGAATTTCTGCTTGGAGCGCACCTTCTCGGGCGTACGCGAGGGGCGCCAGCCCTCGTAGTAGATACCGCGCACGATTGTAGGGAGCTGGGCGCCGAGCTCGATCGCCTCCTCCGGCGTGAGCCGGTCGCGCAGCTGATGCAAAACGCTGCGCAGCACGCCCAAGGCCTCCGCCTCGTCGGCGAGATCGGCGTTGTCGCGCAGCTCCTTGAGCCACTCCTGAATTTGCTGCACGCCATGGGCGATCGCTGGGGGGACTGTCATGGGCGAAACTCCCGAAAATGGCGTCCGAACTCGATCATCCCCGCTGCCGATCCGCATTGAGCTGCGTCAAGCCGGCGCCGCTACGCTCAGCGGCCGCAGCAGCGACGCTTGCACGCCACTATAAGGATTTTCTGCGCCCACTGTTCCTGCTGCATTGCGCCATGAGATCGCTTTTGAAGCGACTTTGAGGGGTTCGAGCACGCTTGGACGATTGATCACAATCAATGCGGCAAGCCATCATCGGCGAAGACTGCCTATATTAGAGGAGGGGGGAAGTCAGACGCGAGTGTGGAGGTTCCCCATGAAGGTCAAAAGCGCAATGCACAAGGGCGCCGAGTGGGTCGCGCCCGATACCCCGGTTGCCCAGGTCGCCAAGAAGATGAAAGAGCTCGACGTGGGCTCGATCCCCGTCGGTGAGAATGACAAGCTGATCGGCATGGTGACCGACCGCGACATCACCTGCCGCGCGGTCGCCAACGGGCATGACATCGGCAAGCTGACGGCACGCGACGTCATGACCAGAGGCATCTTCTACTGCCGCGACACCGAGGAGCTCGACGATGCGCTGCGCATCATGGAGAGCCGCAAGATCCGCCGCCTCCCCGTCATCGACGAGAAGAAGCGCATGGTCGGCATGCTGAGCCTGGGCGACATCTCGCACGCCGCCTCACACGAGCTCTCTGGCGAGCTGATGGTCGCCGTCGCAGACCACCACAAATAGGCTGCTCTAATAGTTCACGGCTGCGGGTTCCTCCCCCTCCCCCTTGACGGGGGAGGGTCGAGGAGGGGGTGGTGCACCACATTCAAAGTTGTGGACACCCACCCTGTCCCTCCCCCACGTCGTGCTGAAAGCGCGTCTTCGGCGCGACGGGGGAGGGAACCTGAGCGTGAATCGCTCACCTCAATGCTGCGTCGTCGCGCTGAACCGCGGCAGCGTCTCGAAGCAGTCGAACGGCGGCGGCGAGGACAGCGTCCACTCGAGCGTCGTCGCGCCCGGCCCCAGGGGTTACGCGAGCCGCCGCAATCCACTTGATTGAGATCAAAGCGGGAGGCGGCGAAATGCCCCCCTGATGCTGACCTGGCGCAGCCGGCCGGCGGGGATTGGACGGAGTGCCAGGATGTACTGCGGCGGCGGGCGCAGCTAACATTCCGCCGTGCGCCCGCTGGGACAGCCTGATACATGCGAAAATCTCGATCGATCTGCGCGGAATGCCCGGCCCTGGAGCAAGGTCTGTGCGGGGCGCTGCAGGACGATGAGCTGGCGCGGCTCGGCGCGGTCACCTGGCACCGCAAGTTCGCCGCCGGGCATATCATCCACGCGGAGGGCGAGGTCCCCCCCTCCTTCTGTGCCGTTCTCTCTGGCGTCGTGAAGCTCATGAAGAGCCTGCCCAACGGCAACCAGCAGATCGTAGGGCTGGCAAGGCCCGGTGATTTCCTGGGGCGCCCGTTCGGCGGAGAAGCGCGCGCCTCCGCGATCGCCGCGAGCGAGGTCAAGCTGTGCTGGTTCCCGCGGGCCACGATCGAGGGCCTCGCCACCGAATCGAGCGCAGTGAAGCACTGGCTCTACGAGCACGTCGCCGATGAGCTGGAGAAGGCGCAGGAATGGATCATGCTCTTGGGCCGCATGACGGCGGAGCAGAAGATCGCCGCCTTCCTCTTGTCGGTGCTGCGCGACAATCGCGCGCAAGACCCCGATGCGGCGCGGCTCCCCGCCGACATTCTCGTCGAGCTGCCCATCTCGCGCACGGAGATCGCCGACTACCTCGGGCTCACCATCGAGACCGTGAGCCGCCAGATCGCACGCCTGCGCGAGCGCAAGGTCATCACCGTGGGCAACTCGCGCACCATGGTCGTTCACAAACCCGAGGTGCTCCAGGGGATCATCGAGAGCGCTCTGCCCGGCGAACGCGCCAGAGAGGCACTGCGCGTGTGAGCCCGAGCGCTGCCAAGCGGCAATACGCCGCTTGAGCGCTTTGATCGGGATCAAACCGCAGGGCCGGCCGGCGGACGCATAGAGAAGGCACCGCCACCCGGCGAAGCTCCCCATCCAAACACGGGTGCATCCATGAGCCCTGAGGTCGTCAAGCGGTACTCGGCCGCAGTCCCCCGCTACACCAGCTATCCAACCGCTCCGCACTTCTCCGATGCCGTCGGCCCCCAGCAATACGCGGCCTGGCTCGAGGGCCTGCCGGAGCGCGCAAACCTCTCGCTCTACCTGCACATCCCCTATTGCGACACGCTGTGCTGGTATTGCGGCTGCTCAACCAAGGCGGTGCAGCGCTACGAGCCGATCGCGGCCTATCTCAAGTCGTTGATGTCGGAAATGGTGAGCGTCGCCTCTCGCATGCCGCGAGGCCACCGGGTAACGCACATCCATTGGGGCGGCGGCTCGCCCAGCATATTGAGCCCCGACGACATCCTGGCGCTGGCGGCAGCGACGCGGGGTCATTTCAACGTCGACGCTGAGGCCGAGCTTGCCATCGAGGCCGATCCGCGCGGGCTCGATGAGGCGCGCATTGCCGCCTTCGCCGCCGCGGGCGTCACGCGCGTCTCCATCGGCGTGCAGGACTTCGACGCCAAAGTGCAGGCCGCCATCAACCGGCGCCAATCGTTCGAGACGACGCAATCGGCGATCGCGGCCTTGCGCGCGCACGGCATCGACAAGATCAACATCGACATCGTCTACGGGCTGCCGCATCAGACGCGCGACAGCGTCGCGGACACGGTGGCCAAGGTCTTGCAGCTGGCGCCCACCCGCATCGCGGCGTTCGGCTACGCACACCTGCCGGCGCGACTGAAGCACCAGCGCCTGATCGACGAGGCGGCGCTGCCGGGCGTGGTCGAGCGCTTCGCCCAGGCGAACCGCCTGGCGCACCTGCTGACCGCGGCAGGCTATAAGCGCGTCGGTCTCGACCACTACGCTTCTGCAGACGATCCCCTCGCCAGTGGACCCGTCGCCCGCAACTTCCAGGGCTACACCACCGATACGGCCGATGCGCTGATCGGGCTCGGGGCCTCGGCGATCGGGCGGCTGCCGGAGGGATATGTGCAGAACTGCGTGCCGATCGCGGACTACGAGCGGCGCATCGCGGAGACCGGGCTCGCGACCGCGCGCGGCATTCACCTGAGCGAGAGCGATCGCATGCGCGGCTTTGTGATCGAGCGGCTGATGTGCGACCTTGCCTTTCCGGCGGGCGAGCTCAGCCGTCGCTTCGGAGATGCCGCCGCGCCGATACTCGAGGAGGCACAGGCATTGGTCGAAGCCGACCAGGACCATCTGGTGGAGCCTGACGGGACTGCGTTCCGCATCACCGAGCGCGGCCGCCCTTTCGTGCGGGCGATCGCCGCCTGCTTCGATAGCTATCTCGATGTGGGGGAAGCGCGGCACTCCACGGGCGTGTAGCCCGCACGGCCGCAAGACGGGAAAGGAGCGCGAGATGGAGCTGCTGGGCGATCATTTCTGGCCGGCCATGTATCCGGGGATCATAATCGGGTTGCTGGTGGGACTTACCGGCGGCAACATCATCTCCACCGTGCTCGGCGCCGTCGGCGGTCTGCTCGGCGCCATGGCGCTCTATTTCCTGTTCGTTTGGATCGGCATGGATGAGACCATCCTGTCGCTCGCGGGCCTCATCGCCGGCGCCGGCGCCGGGGCTTTCCTGCTGATGCGGGCCGGCCGGCGCATCCTGCGGACCAGCTAGCCCGCCTTTTTCCGGACTTTGGCGCACCTACGCTGTGGGCGCCCGGCGAGGCCGGGTGCCTGCAGCACTGATTCGGACGACGCCCCTCCAAACGAGCT
Source organism: uncultured Alphaproteobacteria bacterium (assembly GCA_963728165.1). GTDB lineage: Bacteria > Pseudomonadota > Alphaproteobacteria > Rhizobiales > Hyphomicrobiaceae > Hyphomicrobium_A. The sequence goes on from CAVSIY010000008.1 coordinate 103,528, forward strand.
GTGTGCGCATCGAACTGTCCGGTTCCGTCGAATCATCGAATCGCGCTGTGTTTCAAGCCCTAAGCCGAGCCGGCGGGTGCGCCCACCGGGCACGGAGTGCAGCCACCATGTAGAGCGACCGCCGCAGTCCGGCGAACGAGGTTCCGCGTCGAGAGGCAAACGCGACCGAGGATGCAGCGGCGACCTTGACGGGCCTTCCACCAACAGCGCCAAACGCTCGCGCAAAGACCCCTGAGCGCGGCCCGCGCTGGGGCGCGCTGGCGCTGGCAGTCGTTTCGCTCACCTGTGTCACCGCCGCCCTCGCCGGGTGTGCCGTCGGTCCCGACTACGTGCCCCCGGCGGCGCCCGTGCCACCCGAATTCAAAGAGCTGGAGGGCTGGAAGATCGCCACCCCGAGCGACGGCGTGGAGCGGGGCGACTGGTGGTCGGTCTACGGCGACCACATGCTCGACCAGCTGTTGCGAGAGGTCGACGTCAACAACCAGAACATTGCCGCAGCCGAGGCCGCCTTCCACCAGTCCGCGGCAATCGTGCAGCAAGCCCGGGCCGCACTGTATCCCGCACTCGGCATCAGCTACGTGCCGACGCGCTGGCACGAGGGGGCCAGCGCCGCCGAGGCCTATGGCAACTCGACTGGCAGCACGATCACGCAAACGACGGTCACACTTTCGCCGGATGTGGCGTGGGACATCGACATCTGGGGACAGACCCGGCGCCAGGTCGAAAGCGACATCAGCGCCGCCCAGGCCAGTGCTGCAGATCTCGCCAATGCCCAACTGCTGGCCCGCACGCAATTGGCGCAGGCCTATTTCAACCTGCGTGCCGCCGACTTTCTGCAGCGGCTGCTCGACGACACGGTCGCCGCCTACCGCAAGACCTACCAGATCGCCGACGCGCGCTACAAGCGCGGCATCGTGTCGATCTACGACGTGATCACCGCCAAGACCCAGGTGCAGACCACGCTGGCGCAGGCGGTCGGCGTCGGCATCCAGCGCGCGCAGTTCGAGCATGCGATCGCCGTGCTGATCGGCCGTCCGCCGGCCGACGTCTCGATCCCGCCGATGCTGCTCGGCCGGCGCATTCCGGTGATGCCGCCGAGCGTACCGTCGGCACTGCTGGAGCGCCGGCCGGACATCGCGCACGCGGAACGCACCATCTCGAGCAAGAACGCGCTTATCGGCGTCGCGGTCGCCGCCTACTTCCCCAACATCAGCCTCGCGGGATTCGGCAACAGCATCCTGTCCTACGCGAGCTATGGCTGGGTCGGCTCCAAGGCGTTCCCCATCGCGGTGGCCAACGAGGTGTGGTCGGTCGGCCTCAATGCCGCCGAGATCGTATTCGAAGGGGGCTTGCGCCGCGGCGAGGTCGCAGCTGCCCTCGCAGCCTACTATCAATCGGTCGCCAGCTACCGCCAGACGGTGCTGACCGCCCTGCAGCAGGTCGAGGACCAGCTCTCCAACCTGCGCATTCTCGCCGACCAGGCCCGCGCGCTCGGCAGGGCGGTCGACCTCGCACGCGAGGCGCTCGACATCACGATCACCGAGTACAAGCAGGGCACCGTGGACTTTACCGCCGTCGTGCAGGCGCAGCAGGTGCTGCTCTCCAACCAGATCAACGCCCTCACCGTCCGCCAGAACCGCTTTCTCGCCAGCGTCAACCTGATCCAGGCGCTCGGCGGCGGATGGGATGCCTCATGGCTGCCGGCCTACGAGCAGCTGCGGCACTGGCGCACATGCGTGACCGTGCGCGACGTCTTTCGCGGTCCGCTCGACCCCGAGATGCCGCCCTGCCTGTGAGACAGCCGAAACATTCAGCGGCGCTTCCCTCATCCCGCGCAGCTGCGCCCTTCAGAGCAGCTGAGAGAGCCCTGGCGTTCAGGCCAGGGCTCAACGTAGGTCTTCCGAAGGTTCACCGCCTATAGGGCTCTAGCGGTCGCGGTAGTCATGCCGATTGTCACGATCGCGCCCCCAAGACCAACGATCATAATCCCGATCGCGGTGATGCCGGCGATGCCACCATCTGTGATGCTCGCGATGATCGTCGTCATCCCAACTGTTTCGATTCGACCGAGAACGGTCGCCGCGATCGTAGTCGTCATGGACGGCATGGAGCAGATTAAAGCCGTCGCCCGCACTAACGCCACTCAGGTCGGCCGCCGGCGCAGCCACCGCGGCGGTCGCTGCAGAACCTAGCGCCAAGGCTAAGGCCGCAAAAAGAAGCTTATGGTTCATGTTGATTTCCTCGTCCTCACCTATTGGGCTCGCTTAAGCCCGGCGCCGGTTTGTGCGGTCGATGGGATTTCGCGGCTTAAGGCGATCTTGTGCGGACGGCAATGAACCCGCCTGGAATAGCTCGTTCACCGCCCCTTCATCGCCGTGCGAGGAGAGAACCGGGAAGCTTCTGCTTGAAGACGCGCTTCAGTTGGCTGCCGGAATGTCTCGGCTGAGCGTTATTGCGCAGAGGCCTTCTGCGCCTGCTGCTTGACGCGCACCTTGGCGCCGTTCTGCAGGTCGACGGGCGGGTCGAGGATGACCTGATCACCGGCTGCCACGCCGCGGTCCACCTCGATCGCGGTGCCGAGGTCGCGCGTCACGTTGATCTTCTGGATGCGCGCCGTGCCATCCTTGGCCACGGCAACCTGCATGCCGTCGGCGTTGAAGATGATGGCCTGCGCCGGCACCAGCAGCGATGGCGTCTTGCGCGGAATGTCGAGCTCGACCGTGACGTAAGTCCCCGGCTGCAGCGTGCCATCCGGGTTGGGGATGTCGACCTCGGTGAGGAGCGTGCGGGTGCCCGGCGCCAGCGCATCGGCAAGGCGCGTCACCGTTCCGGGGAAGGTGCGGCCCGGGATCTGCGGCACGCGCACCACCGCCTTGACGCCGGGCGCAAGACCGACAGCCTGTTCCTGGGGAACATAGACCTGCGTGCGGATCACGTCGCTCTCCATGAGCGTGAACATGAAGGTGCCGCTCGCGGCGTTGGCCTGCACCAGATCGCCGATGTTGATGTTGCGCTGTGTCACCACTCCGTCGAACGGCGCGATGATGCGCTGGTAGTCTTTCTGCTGCCGGTTGACCTCGACCTGTGCCGCCTGCGCCGCAACGTTGGCCTGTGCGACGCGCACCTGCTCCTCCTGCGACTTCAGGTTCAAGCGGTAGGTGTCGCCGTTCAAGGCGCTCACGAAGCCCCGCTCCACCAGGGGCCCGTTGCGCACGTCCGTCACGCGCGCAAGCTCCATGCTCGCCAGCATCTGGCGCACCGTCGCCTCGGTCTGGGCCAGCGTCGCCCTGGCCTGGGCGAGCTGATACTCGATCTCGGGCGCGTAGATCTCGGCCAGCAGATCGCCCTTCTTCACGCGATCGCCGATGTCGACCTTGCGCTTGGAGATGTAGCCGTTGACGCGGGCGTACATATTGGCCGTGGTGAAGGCCAGCGTCGTCGCCGGCAACGTCAGATTGATCACATCACTGCTCGGCTTGACCGCGGCAACACGCAATGTGGGCACCAAGTTGCGCTGCTGCTCGGCCGTGGCCATCACCGCTGCATGGCGCTCATGGGACTTCCAGGCGCCATAGGCGAAGGCCGTGGCGAGGACGACAAGCACGCCTAAGGCGAGCCGGCGTCCGGTGCGCCGGAATGGCGCCGTATCGGATGGCAACCTCACATCCGGGCCCGGATCCAAGCCCGGCTGCGGGTCGCTCGGCCAAGGCTTGTCCGTCTCGGGGGTTTTCTCGTCCGCGCTCATGCGGGTTCCTCCTCGAATACGCCGTGGTCCGGCTTGCCGTCGTTGCTCTTGCGCAAGACCGCAAACAGGAACGGAACCAAGAGAAGCGTCGTCGGCGTGGCAAACACGAGCCCGCCGATCACCGCCCGGGCGAGCACCGCGTTCTGCTCCGCGCCGGGACCGCCGATCGCCATGGGGATCATGCCGACGATCATCGCACACGCCGTCATCAGCACGGGACGTATGCGGGTGTGGCCGGCGTCGATCGCCGCCTGCACCGAGGTCCGGCCGGCGAGCTGCTGGTCGCGCGCAAACGTCACCAGCAGGATCGAGTTCGCCGACGCGACGCCGACTGCCATGATCGCGCCCATGAGCGAGGGAACGCTCAGCGTCGTTCCGGTGATGAACAGCATGGTCAAGATGCCGACGAAGGTCGCCGGCAGCGCCAGGATCACGACGAACGGCTCACCGAAATTCTGGTAGTTCACCACCATCAGCAGGTAGACCAGCACCGAGGCGAACAACAGCCCGATGGCAAGGTCGGTGAAGGCGGTGTCCATGCTCTGGATCTGACCGAGGATCTGGATGGTGTTGCCGGGCTTCATCTGCTTTTGCAGATCGGCGACGATCTTGGATATGCCATCAGACACGCCGCCCAGATCGCGCCCCTGCACGCCCGCGTAGACCTCATAGACCGGCTGCACGTTGGTCTGGTTGGAGTTGGTGGCGACGCTGTCGCGCTTGATGGTCGCGATATTGCTGATCATGCCCGGGACGGGCTCACCGGTCTCGTAGGCGTTGTGCTGCGCGATGCTGGTCGACACCGGCGTGTTCTGCAGCTCGTTCAGCGTGCTCGCCCAATATTGCGGTGTCTGCACAGCGAAGTAGTAGGGGATTCCCGATTTCGGATCAGTCCAGAAGTTCGGCTCCACCTGCTTCGACGAGCTCAAGCTGGCGTTGATGTTGGAGGCGACCGACTGGGCATTGAGTTCCACCTGCAAAGCGCGCGAGCGGTCGATATCGGTGAAGAAGGCCGGTCCGTCGAGCTCCTGCTGAATATGTACGTCGACGAGCCCGGGAATGGCGGCCATCCGTCGACGCAATTCCTTGGCGACACGCAGGTTCGTCTTCACGTCGGGGCCGACCGTGCGCACGTCGATCTGCGCGGGCAGCCCGAAGTTGAGGATTTGCGTCACCATATCGGCGGCCTGGAAGTAGAAGATCACGCTGGGAAAGGCCTCGGGCAGAACCGCGCGCAGCTTCTTGATGTAGTCGTCGGTCGGTGCGTGCCCAGAATTGAGCGAGATCAAAATAGTGCCGTCGTTGCTGGCGATCGTCGATCCATCGGTAAAGGCCAGGTTGTAGGCGATGGCCGGCACTCCGATGTCATCGACGACCAAGGCGACGTCTTCTTTGGGAATGACCTGGCGAATTTTTTCCTCAACCGCCGCGAAGACCTTAGACGTCTCCTCAAGGCGGGTGCCGGCCGGCGCGCGGACGTGCAGCTTGATCTGGCCCGCGTCGATGATCGGATAGAAGTCGCTCCCCACCATCGTGTAGAGCACAGCCCCCATCGCAAGCAGAACGACGGCGACAATCGGAAGAATGTAGCGGCGTGCGAGCAGCACTGACAGCAACAGCACGTAGCCCTGGCGCATGTGCTCGAACCCGTGCTCGAAGCGCGCATGGAAGCGCCCGAAAAAGCCCCTCGGCGCCCCCTTGACCTTGTGCGCGAGCTCGCTGCGGAGCAACAGCCCGATCGTGATCGGCGTCAGCGTCCGCGACAAGCCGTACGAGGCCAACATGGCCAGCACGACGGCGAGGCCGAGCGGCGCAAACAGGTACCTGGGCGGGCCTTCCAGGAAGATCACGGAAGCGAAAACGCAAGAGATCGACAGCGTCGAAACGAGCGTCGGGACCGCAATGCCGGCAGAGCCGTAGAGGGTGGCCTCGGGCAGCGGCTTGCCCTCCTCCTCCAGAATCCGGTGCGTGTTCTCGATTGTTACCGTTGAATTGTCGACGAGGATGCCGACGGCGAGTGCCAAGCCACCGAGGGTCATGGTGTTGAGCGTGTTGCCGGTGAGGAAAAGGCCGATGATCGAGCTCAAGATCGCCAGCGGAATGGAGATCATGACGACGACCGTCGACCGCCACGAGCCGAGGAACAGCAGGATCATCATGGCGGTGAGGCCGGCGGCGATGAGGCCTTCTTGCACCACGTCCTCGATCGCGCTGGTGACGAACTTAGACTGATCGAACAGCTCGTTGATGCTGAGCCCTGGAGGCGCCGCCTCGCGCGCGATCTTGAGCACCGCCAGCACGCCGTTGACCACGGTGACGGTCGAGGCATTGCCGTTCTTGATAACGCTGAGCAGCGCGGCCTCCTGGCCGTTCTCGTGCACGATGTTCTGCTGCACGGCCGAGCCGTCGCGCACCTGGCCGACGTCGCGCACGAACACGGTGGCGTCATCGACATATTTCAACGGAATGTCATTGAGGGCCTTGATGCTGTCGGGCATCGAGTTGGTGCGCACGGTGTATTGCGTCTTGCCGATCTTCATCAGCCCCGACGGGATCGTGAGATTTTGGGCGTTGACGGCATTGACGACGTCCATGGGCGTCATGCCCTTCGCCAGAAGCTTCTTGGGGTCGATATCGACCATGATCTGGCGTGGCTTGCCCCCGTCCGGGGTGGGGAAGGTGACGCCCTGCACAGGGGCCAACTGCTGGCGCAGCGTATAGAGCCCATAGTTGTAGAGCTGCGTCTGATCGAGCGTGTCCGAGGTGAGGCTCAACTGCAGGACGGGCACGCTCGAGGCGTTGTACTGCACCACAACCGGCGGCTGAATGCCTTGGGGCATAAGTGCACGAATAGAGTTCGACGCAGAGACGATCTGCGCAATCGCGAGATCGATCGAGACGTCGGGCTGGAAATAGATCTTGACGACCGACAGCCCGTTCAGCGTCTGCGCCTCCATGTCCTTGATGCCGGAGACGTTGGCGCTGATCGAGTACTGGCTGTAGATGGTGACGCGTTGCTCCATCTCCGGCGTCGCCAGCCCGTCGTACTCCCAGATCACCGTCACGACGGGGATGTTGATCTCGGGGAAGATGTCCATGGGCATAGTGCGGATGGCCGTCACGCCTATGAATAGGATGAAGGCGGCCAGCACATAGAACGTGTGCGGAAACCTGAGCGCGAACCTGACGATGCCCATCCGAGACCTTCCACCGGTTCCGCCGAGCCGCGACCGTGGCGGAACCCGCAGATGGCGGAGCGCCGACGATCCCGGTTGCGCAAGGCGGGAAGGTCTGGAGCTATCACAGTGACAATTTCTTACCGTTACCCGGAGGGCCAGCGGGCCGGCGCAGGAAAGCTAGGCTTAGCGAAAGCTTTCAGGCTTGCGCAAAATACGACGTCCAAGTCGTAAATCCCCGTGTTTGCAGGGCATTAACCATAGCCGGTCGACACTCTGGTCTTCGTTGGAGTTGAAGGAGCCACGCGATGGCTGAGATCCGATCTTTCGCCGCGGACGCCTGGTGGGCGCTGATCGACGCGACCCAATCCGCGTTGAAGTCACCCCTGCAGCGGCGCTGGTGTCTCGGCGTGACCGCGTACCTGGTCGCCTCCTTCCTGATGGGCAATGCGCTGAGCGAAATGTGGAAGATCTACCAGTCATCGCTCACCTGAGGCGGGTCAGGGACGCATCACACAGTCATCAGGAGCATTTGAGCTCGAGCAGCTCGGTCCCCAATTGTCCCAGACGCTTGCGCCCGACGAGGAAATCCATGCGTCGGGTGTCCCGCTCCTCGAGCGTCGGTGCGCGCCCGAGCCCATCGAACCGCGCCAAGATCGACTGGCATTGGCTCTCGACCGCGGCCATCTCGGCCCTGATGCGGCTTTCGCTCTTGCGGACGCCGGGAATGCGCATGCTGAACATGTAAGCCCTCCGAAGTAAGCACGGATGGGCTCCATTGTGGGCTCGGCCACGCCGCCGCGAGAGGGGCCGACGGCCGACTATCCCCGTAATCCGCCAACTGTCCCCGTAATCCAAAGGGCTGCTGCGAGCACAAGCGCCGGTTAGCGCTGGCCGCCGCCCAGAGACTTGTGGGCAGCCGTCAGATCAGCCGGCGTGTCTATGTCGGCAAAGAGCGAGACGCTTTCCAGCATGACGGGGATGCTCTCGTCCGCATGAGCTCGAATGAGCTCCTTGGCGCCCTCCGCGCCCGTAAGCGCGCCAAGCTCCGCAAAGTAACGACGCGGCCACAGCACCGGGTTGCGCTGCACGCCGTCGGGTGTCGCGGGGTAGACGATCGCGCGCCCCTTGGAGCCTTCGAAGGCGCTGGCGAGCGAGCGCAGCACCACCGCGCTCAAGAACGGCATGTCGCCCAGGACGATGAAGGCTCCCTCGATATCCTCGCCAAGCGCCCTGACGCCCGCCGCGATGGACGATCCCATGCCGCGATCCCATTGCACATTGGGCACGAGCCGCACGGGCACGCCCGACAAGGCGCGCTCGATCTGCGGCGCGTCGCATCCCGTGACCACCACCACCTCGGCAACGCCGCCGGCAAGCGTCTCCGTGGCGACGCGGCGCACGAGTGGCTGCCCACCGATGGCTGCCAGCAGCTTGTTCTCGGGCCCGTAGCGACGGGAGGCTCCGGCAGCGAGCACGATGGCGGCAAGCTTCGCCATTACGACCTTCCGCGCGCGACCTTGATGATCTCAGCCAGGATCGACACGGCGATCTCCGCCGGGCCCTTGGCGCCGATCGAGAGCCCGATCGGCGCATGGATGCGCGACAGCGCCTCCTCGTCGAAGCCGGCGGCCTTCAGCCGCGCCAGGCGTTTTGAATGCGTCGTCCTGGAGCCGAGCGCGCCGACATAGAGACAGGGCTGGCGCAGCGCCACGCTCAACGCCTCGTCATCGATATGGGCTGCGTGCGTGAGCGCGACCACCGCCGTCCTCGCATCGAGCCCCAGCGTCTTGAGCGAGACCTCGGGCCATTCGGCCATGCTGCGCGTTCCGGCGAAGCGCTCCTCGGTGAGAAAGGCTGAGCGCGGATCGACGACGATCACGTCGTAGCCGACTTGGCGCGCAAGGTCGGCAAGGACCTGCCCGATGTTGGTGGCGCCGGCAATGATCAGGCGCACGGGCGGCAGCAGCGCCTGCACAAAGACGGTCCCCTCAGGAGTCTCGACAAGGCGGCTTTCGCCGCTTGCCAAGGCCGCCGCGACCTCCGGCGGCAGAGCGGCCCCCGGCTCGAACAGGTGGCGGGTGCCGGTGACGACGTTGGTGGTCACGGCGAGCGAGGTGCGCGCGCGCCGCGCGGCGAGAACACGATCGACAAAGCCTGTGTCGCGCCCCCGCGCCAGCGGCTCGAGCAGCACCTTGATCTTGCCGCCGCACGGCAGTCCGGCCCTCCATGCTGTCTCCTCGGCGACGCCGAACTCCATGAGCCGCGGGCGTCCGCCGGCCATGACGTCGGCCGCTTCCGCGATCACATCGCCTTCGACGCAGCCGCCCGAGACCGAGCCCTGAAAGCGCTCGTCCGCTCCGACGACGAGCTGGCCGCCGACCGGCACGGGCGCCGAGCCCCAGGTGGAGACGACGGTTGCCAGCGCGACCTTGCCGTGCTCCTCGAGCCAGCTGCGCGCAACCTCCATGGGGTCGCGTGCAATCGTTTCGCTTGCCTTTGGTGCGATGACGTTCATGGCACACCTTCCTTGCGTCGCGCGTCCTCAGGATGCCGGGCAGGCGGCACCGGCCTGCACCCAGGCCTTGATCAGCTCTCCGAACTCCGCTTGCGTTCCGGGAGCTGGCTCGCGGCCTGCGCCCGGATGCCAGGCCCAGCCGACGAGCGAATCCTCCGCCATGTGGTGGACGAGCGCGGTAAGCGACCTGCCGCCGTTGCGTTTGGGGTCCTTGATCTGCTCGCAGATCTCAGGCAGCGACTTGCCGACCCAGCCCATCTCCGGCGGCGCGAGCTGCCACGCCGGGTGGCCGGGGATGTGCCCGGGATCGAAGTTGGCGGGCCCGTGGCATGTGGTGCAGCGCATGCCGGGCGCGCCGAGCCCATCCGCCCCGCGTACCACCATAGGCTGGTGCAGGTGCCGGTCGTCGCCCTGCAGCGGGCTGTCGCCGGAGGGATGGCAGTTCATGCAGCGCGGACTGATGATCACTCTGGCGGCCTCGCGGAAGAGCGCGATCGCGCGCAGCTTCTTGTCGTCGATGCCGGCGAAGTTTGCCGGGGGCTCCAGCGTTCGACCGGGGTGGGCCTGAGTGTGCGTGACGGCGAAGCCGGTCGCGATGATGAGCAAGGCACCGGCGAGCCATACGAGAAACGGTCTCATGATCGTCTCCTCTAGGCCTTGCCGACCGAACGCGCAAAGGGAAGGGCGTAAAGACGCTCGCCGGTGAGCTTGGCCCAGGCGTTGGCGATGGCCGGCGCGATGGTCGGCACGCCCGGCTCGCCGATGCCGGTCGGCTTCTCGCTCGACGCGACGATGTGCACCTCGATGGGAGGCATCTCGTCGACGCGCAGCACGCGGTAGTCATCGAAGTTCGATTGGACGACGCGCCCGTTCTCCAGATCGATGGCGCCGTAGAGCGCGGCCGACAGGCCATAGCCCATGCCGCCTTCGAGCTGGGCCTTGATCACGTCCGGATTGATGGCGATGCCGCAGTCGGCCGCGCAGACGACGCGCTCCACCTTCGGCAGGCCGTCAGCGCCGACCGAGACCTCGACCACGTGCGCCACGAACGACTTGAAGGACTTCATGCACGGCAAGCCCGCGCGCCTTGCCCTTGGGCAGCGGCTTCTCCCAGTCGGCGGCCTCGGCGGCGCGATTGAGCACCGCCAGATGGCGCGGGTGCTTCTGCAAGAAGCTTGCGGCGGATCGTAAGCGGGTCGACGCCGGCGGCATCGGCGAGCTGATCGAGGAACGTTTCGGTTGCATAGGCGGTGTGGGTCGATCCCACCGAGCGCCACCACAGCGTCGGCACGCCCGCCTCGACGATGTGGGCGGAGACGCGCAGGTTGGGAACCTGATAGGGCAGCGTGCTCGCCCCCTCGACCATGGTCTGGTCGACGCCGTCCTTGAGCATGACCTTCTCGAAGGGGCTCCCCTTCATGAACGACTGGCCGACGATTACCTGGTCCCAGGCGACGATGTTGCCGTCGGCATCGAGGCCGCCCTTCACCTTGTGCACCATCACCGGGCGATAGCGCCCGCCCTTGATGTCGTCCTCGCGCGTCCAGATCACCTTGATCGGGCCCTTGTGCTGGGCGGCTTTCAGCACCTCGGCGGCCTCGGCGGCCATGTCGCCCGCAGGCGTGGCACGGCGTCCGAAGCTGCCGCCCGCGAGCAAGGTCTGGATTTTCACCTGCTCCGGCTTGAGGCCCAAGACGCCGGCGGCCACGTTCTGATCGACCGTCTGCAGCTGCGAGCCGAACAAGAGCTCGACGCCCCCGTCGTCGGTGCGGCGGATGACGCAGTCGTTGGGCTCGAGCGGCGCGTGCGCGAGATAGGGAAACGTGTAGATCGCCTCGAAGACCTTGGCGGCGTCTTTGAGGCTCGCCTCCACGTCGCCGTCGTTGCGCGCGATCGCGCCCGTCGTCTTTGCCAGCTCGCTGTACTCGCCGACCAGATCGCGGCTGCTGCGCGTCTCGGTGCCCGTCTCGTCCCACGTGATCTTCAGCGCATCGCGGCCCTTCTTGGCGGCCCAGAAGCCGTCCGCCAGCACGGCGACGCCCTGAGGAACGACAACCACCTCCTTGACGCCCGGCACGGCGAGTGCCGCAGACGAGTCGACGGACTTCGCCTTGGCATTGAAGCGGGGCGGGTGAGCGATGAGGCACGTCGCCATGTCGGGGAGCTTCACGTCGATGGTGAACTGCGCCGTGCCATTGGTCTTCGGCACCATGTCGACACGAGGCACGCCCTTGCCGATCAGCCGCCACTCGGAGGGCTGTTTCGGAGTGACGGGGCCGGACAGCGTGATCGCTTGCGCGCGCTCCGCCAGTTCGCCGAACGTCGCCGATTTGCCGGAGGGGTGCTTGACGACGCCCTTCTCGATGGTGATGGCGCTCGGATCGACATTCCATTCCTCGGCCGCGGTGGCGATGAGCCGGGCGCGCGCCTCCGCGCCCGCGTTGCGCATCTGGTCCCACGAGTTGGCCATGGCGGTCGAGCCGCCGGTGCCCTGCGCGCCGAAGGCGAGGTTGGCGTACTTCTTCACATCGGCGGGTGCCGACACGACGCGGACCTGGTTCCAGTCGGCGTCGATCTCGTCGGCGAGGATGGTGGCGATGCCCGTATACGGCCCCTGCCCGAACTCGATGTGCTTGCAGATCACGGTGACGGTGTTGTCGGGGGCAATGCGCAGGAAGGCATTGGGCACGAAGTCGGTGGGTGCCCCCGCGGCGGCAGCGCGCCCTCCGACGGGAATGTGGAGGCCGATCACGAGACCGACGGCGGCAGAGCCCTTGAGAAACTGGCGGCGATTGGTGGCAAGCGTTGCTTCCATGACTCAGCCCTCCAGGCGGTGCGCGGCATCATGGATGGCGGCGCGAATACGGTGATAGGTGCAGCAACGGCAGATGTTGCCGTTCATGGCGAGATCGATGTCCCTATCGGTGGGCTGCGGCACCTCGGAAAGGAGGCTCACGGCCGACATGATCTGGCCTGACTGGCAGTAGCCGCATTGGGGCACCTCGAGCGCCACCCATGCCGCCTGCACGGCCTCCGTCACCTTGCCGTTGGCGCCCTCGATGGTGGTTACATCCGCGCCGTCGATCGTACCGACCGGTGTCACGCACGCACGACGCGGTTGACCGTCGACGTGGACCGTGCAGGCGCCGCACTGCGCCACCCCGCAGCCGAATTTCGTCCCCGTGAGGCCCTGCTCGTCGCGCAGGAACCACAAAAGCGGCATCGACGGGTCGCCGTCGAACTCGACCGCCTTCCCGTTGACCTTCAGCGTAACCATTGGCTGCCTCGCTTTCGTACAAGCTTGGAGGTGGCTCGGCGCGCACGAATAGTAGCGCGTCCTGCAAACATGATCATGACCCCTTGGGTCCGAGGGGACACCGGCTTCGATCTCCGCTAGCGCCTACTCCGCCGGCTGCGGGCCGAGCGACTTCGGCCGCCGGGCGCCAAGGGCGGCCAACCAACGGCTGATGACGTAGAAGGTGGGCGTGAACAGAAGCCCGAACAGCGTGACGCCGATCATGCCGGAAAACACAGTGGTGCCCAGCGCCTGGCGCAACTCGGCGCCGGCGCCCGTGGCCCACACCAGCGGCACCACGCCGAAGATGAAGGCGAGCGAGGTCATCAGAATCGGCCTCAGCCGCAGGTGCGCGGCCTCGACCGCCGCCGCCCAGCGGTCGCGGCCGCCGTCCTCCAGATGCTTGGCGAACTCGACGATCAGAATGGCGTTCTTGGCCGCAAGCCCGATCAGCACGATGAAGCCCACCTGGGTCAGGATGTTGTTGTCCATCCCGCGCAGGATCACGCCCGTGATCGAGGCAATGAGGCACATCGGCACGATGAGGATCACCGCCAGCGGCAGCGTCAGGCTCTCGTATTGCGCCGCGAGCACCAGGAACACGAACACGACCGCGAGCGCGAAGGCGAAGACCGCTGTTGAGCCGGCGCGCTGCTGCTGGAAGGCGAGCGTCGTCCACTCGTAGTTGAATCCGCTTGGCAAGGTCTGGGCCGCCAGCTTCTGCATGATCTCGATCGCCTGGCCTTGCGAGTAGCCGGGCGCCGGCGAGCCGTCGAGCTCGGCGGCCGGATAGAGATTGTAGCGCGGCACGCGGTAGGGCCCCGAAATGTCACTGACCGTCGTGAAGGAGCCGAGCGGCACCGCATCCCCTTTGTCGTTGCGCACGCGGATCTTCAAGACGTCGCCGGGCTCCAGCCGATAGGGAGCGTCGGCCTGAGCCGTGACGCGGAACGTGCGCCCGAGCAGGTTGAAATCGTTGACGTAGGAGGAGCCGAGATAGGTCTGCAGCGCCGCAAAGACGTCCGGCACCTTGATGCCGAGCATCTGCGCCTTGGTGCGGTCGATGTCGAGATAGAGCTGCGGCGTCGAGGACTCAAACAGCGAGTAGACCTGATGCAGCCCGGGTGTCTGCGCCGCGCGCCCCATCATGGCGTAGACGGCGTCCTGCAGCGCCTGTGGTCCATGGCCGCCGCGGTCCTCGACCATCATACGGAATCCGCCCGCCGTGCCGATGCCGCGCACCGGCGGAGGCCTGGCGACGATGACCAGGCCGTCCTGGATCACCGAGAACTTCTGCAAGAGCGTCCCCTGGATGGCGGCCGCCGTCTGATCGGGGTGGCCGGCCCGCTGCTCGAACGGATCGAGGGTGACGAACACGGCGCCGGCGTTGGGGGCCGCCGTGCGCGTGGCGCCGGAGAAACCGACGATGTTCACCGCGTGGGCGATGCCGGGAACCGTCAGCGCGATCTCGACCACGCGGCGGTTGACCGCGTCGGTGCGCGCCAGCGAGGCGCCGCCCGGCAGCTGCGTCACCACGATGAGATAGCCGACGTCGAGCTGCGGGATGAAGCCCACCGGCGTCTTGCGGAACTCGTTCATGCCGAAGGCGAGCACGCCGCCGTAGACGACGAGCATGATGACGGCGAAGCGCACCACCTTGGCCGTGAACCAGCCGTATCCCGCCCCCAGCTTCTCGAACGACCAGTTGAAGGCCGCAAAGAAGCCGCGCAGCGGCAGCGACCACCAGCTGTGCTTGCCGTGCTCTGAGTGCGGCTTCAGGAACAGCGCGCACATGGCCGGGGAGAGCGTCAGAGACACGATGAGCGAGATGATGGTCGCGCCGGCGATGGTGAGCGCGAACTGGCGGTAAAACTGGCCGGTGATGCCGGTGATGAAGGCCGTCGGCGCGAACACGGCGCACAGAACCAGCGCAATGGCGATCAGGGCCGAGCCCACTTCGTCCATCGTTCGCTTTGCCGCCTCGCGTGGCGAGAGGCCGGCGGCGATATTGCGCTCGACATTCTCCACCACGACGATCGCGTCGTCCACGACGATGCCGATGGCCAGCACCAGCCCGAACAGCGATAGGTTGTTGAGCGAGAACCCGAACAGCGCCATGAAGAAGAAGGTGCCGACCAGCGACACCGGAATGGCGACGATGGGGATGATGGCCGCGCGCCAGGTCTGCAGGAAGAGGATCACGACGAGCACGACGAGCACGATCGCCTCGCCGATGGTGGTGACCACGGCATTGACCGACTGCTGGATGAACTCGGTGGGATTGTAGATGATCGTGTACTTGAGCCCCTCGGGGAAGTCCTTCGACAGCTTGTCCATCGTGGACTTCACCGCTTCGGCGGTCGCGATCGCGTTCGATCCCGGGCGCTGGAACACGCCGAGGGCAATGGCCGGATCGCGGTCGAGGTAGGAGTTGCGTCCGTAGTCCTGCGCCGCCAGCTCCACCCGGCCCACGTCCTTCAGGCGGACGACGGCGTTGTCGGTCTGCTTGACGACGATGTCGGCGAATTGTTTGGGGTCGGTGAGGCGCCCGAGCGTTCTGACCGAGAGCTGGAACGCGCCCGGATTGGCGACGGGCGGCTGGTTGAGCACGCCCGAAGCCACCTGCACGTTCTGGCCCTGTAGCGCCGTCACCACGTCGCCCGAGGTCAGGTTCAGCGACTGCAGGCGGTCAGGATCGAGCCAGACGCGCATCGAGTAATCGCGGCTGCCGAACACGGTGATCGAGCCGATGCCGTCGATGCGGTTGAGGACGTCGGTGACCTGCGTGGTGGCGTAGTTGGAGATGAAGAGGGTGTCGCGCGACTTGTCTGGCGAGTAGAGGTGCACGACCATCATCAGGTCAGGCGAGGCCTTGGCGACGGTGACGCCGATGTTGCGCACGTCCGCCGGCAGCCGCGGCTGGGCAATGGCCACCCGGTTCTGCACCTGCACCTGCGCGATATCGAGATCGGTGCCGAGCTCGAACGTCACCTCGATGGAGAACTGCCCGTCACCCGTCGAGTTCGACGTGATGTAGAGCATGTTCTCGACGCCGTTGATCTGCTGCTCGAGCGGGGCGACGACGGTTGCCGCGACCACTTCGGCGCTGGCGCCGGGGTATTGGCCGGTGACGTTGACGGTCGGCGGCGCGATCTCAGGGTACTGCGCGATCGGCAGCGTGCCGTACGACACCGCCCCCAGGATCACGAAGACCATGGAGATGACGGCGGCGAAAATCGGCCGGTCGATGAAGAATTGCGAGATCCGCATGGGTCGTCACTCGTCCTTGATAGCGGGCTCCGCCGGCGCGGCCGAGGCAATGGCTCCGGGCTGGGGCGTGACTTTGACGCCTGGGCGCACCCGCATCAGGCCGTTGATGACGACGCGGTCGTCCGCCTTGAGCCCCGATTTGATGACGCGAAGGCCGTCAACGACGCGCCCGAGCGTCACGTAGTGCGGCTTGGCGACGTCGTTGGCATCGAGCACGTACACGAGCTTCTTGACCTGCTCGGTGCCGATCGCGGTGTCGGGTACGAGCAGCGCCTCGGCCGGCGGCGCCATGGTCACGCGGATGCGCGCGAACATGCCGGGCGTGAAGGTGCCGTCGGGGTTGGCAAACTCCGCGCGCCCGCGGATGGCGCCAGAGGAGCGGTCGATGGCGTTGTCGATGAAGTCCATGTGCCCCTCGTGCGCGAACGTCGCCTCATCGATGAGCTTCAACTTGACGGGCACGTTTATGGCGGGGCCGAGCGCATCCTTGTGAACGCGCAGAAAGCGCAGGTACGCGGTCTCGTCCCAGGTGAACTCGAAGCGGATCGGGTCGGTCGACTGGATCGTCGCCAGAAGCGTCGTGCTGCCGTTGGTGCCGCCCGTCACCAGGTTTCCGACGGAAACGCGCCGGTCACCGATGCGCCCCGAGACGGGCGCCTTGAGCTCGGTGAATTCCAGATCGAGCTCGGCCTGACGCACGGCGGCCTCCTGGGCGGTGACCGTCGCCTCGGCGACGCGCTTTGCCTGCACGCGCTGGTCGAAGGTCTGCTCGGTGATGGTGGTGCCGCGCACGAGATTGCGCCCGCGCGCCAGATCGCTGTCGGCAAAGGCCAGATTGGCCTTGGCCTGCTGGAGCCCCGCCCGCGCCTGATCGAGCGCGGTCTGGAACGGGCGGCGATCGATGGTGAACAGCGGCTCGCCCGCCTTGACCATCTGGCCGTCGCGGAAATGGATGGCATCGAGGTAGCCGGAGACGCGCGCGCGCACCTCAACTGAGTCGACCGCGACGAAGCGGCCGACGTATTCCTCCTCGTCCGCCACCATCTTTTTCATCGGCTGAGCGACGGTCACCTGCGGCGGCGGCGGGGCGGTCTGTGCTTGCGACTGTGACTGGCCGCAACCGGCGAGCGCCGCGGCCAGCAGAGACAGGATGGGCACAAGGTGGGAGAAGCGAGAGTTGGGCATGCGAAACCGTCTCGGCTGGATGAGCGCAGTGCATTGGCCTCCAAGAGGCCGGTGAAAAAGGTGGGTTTTCCTCAGGCGGCGGCGAGAACGCCGGCGACGGAGCTGGCGCGCCGTATGGCGCTGTCGACTGCCCGCTCAGCCGCTTCCGGGCCCAACGCCACACCTTCGATGAGGATTGTCTCGAATGTCGGTGATGCCGAGGTAGTTGAGGACCGAGCGCAGATAGCTCTCGTCGTGCTCGTGCGCCCGCGTGGGTCCCACCGAGTAGATGCCGCCGCGCGCCAGTACCAGGATCGCGCGCCGTCCCCCGAGCAGGCCTTTGGTGCCGTGCTCGGTATAGCGGAAGGTACGGCCGGGGCGTACGACGTAGTCGATCCACGCCTTGAGCGTCGAGGGCACGCCGAAGTTGATCATGGCGGCGGCGATGACGATCGTGTCGGCGCCAACGAGCTCGTCGATGAGGATGTCGGACTGCTCCACCAGCGCACGCTGGCGGCTGGTCCTCGGCCCCGCAATCGAGCGCGTGGCGGTAACGAAATCGTCGTCGATGTGCGGCAGTGGATTGCCGGCAAGATCGCGGATGGTTATGGCCGCATCTGGATGTACAATGCGCAATTCTTTGAGGACGCGTGCGGCCACGAGGTTAGAATAAGAGGTATCGCGACGGGGACTGCTCGTCAGGCACAGGATCTGGCGCATGGGGCGGCCTCACTGGCTGCTGCAGTGCGAGACTGATCACATGACAGCGCCCGCACATTGTGATACTGACCGGTAACACCTATATCCTATACTGACCGGTAACACCCCAGTCAAGAGGCCATGATTAAGCCCATTTCACAAACCGTTTCTGAAACGCCCCAGCTCCCGCCGCGCGAGCGAATCCTGGCCGCCGCCCGCGAGCTCTTTTATCGCCACGGCATCCGTGCGGTCGGGGTCGACGCGATCGCCGAGGCGGCCGCCACCAACAAGATGACGCTCTATCGGCACTTTGGTTCCAAGGACGAGCTTGTCGCCTCCTATTTGAGCGAGCTTGCCAAGGAAGGTGACGCGGTCTGGGAAACGCTGGCGAAGGACCATCCCGGCGACCCGCACGCCCAGCTCGAGGGCTGGGTGGAGTACGTCGAGGCGATTTTTTCCGGCTGCGTCGACCGCGGCTGCGCCATCGCCAACGCCGCCGTGGAGCTGCGCGACATGGAGCACCCGGCGCGGCATATCATCGAGGACTACAAGACGCGCAAACGCGAGCGCCTCGTCGCGCTGTACCGTGAGGCGGGCTATACCGAGCCCGAGCGCCTGGCCGACGAGGTCTTCCTGTTGTTCGAGGGCGCGCGCATTTCCATCCAGTGCTACGCTGGCCCCAGTGGCCCGGCCTCACGGCTGGTCGGCATGCTGCGCGCGCTCATGGCCGACCACGCGCCCAAGTCGCGCTAGCTATCTCGCCGGAGCGGGTGAGAGCGCCAGATCAATGCGCCGCGAACGCAGCGTAGGCTCCCGAGATGGACCTTCTGGCAAAAGCCGCCCGAATCACCGCAGCGGTCGTGTTGACGTCGCTTGCAAGCATGGTTGTGGCCGAGGACACCGTCGAGGTGAGCCCTTGGACCGCGGCTGAATTCGCCGGCAAAGGCGGTGATGCGCTCTCGATCGAGATGATTACCCCGACTGGGGCCGTCGTCTTGCTCAACCCGCACAGCGAAGCATGCACGCTTCGCTTTCCAATGAGGATCGGCGAGAAGGTGCACGTGCGCGGCGTCACCATCGAGGATCAACAGACCGTCTGTGAGGTGCTGTTGCGGTCGACGACCGAAGCCCCCTCGGCAATTTTCGCCTTCGACTGCCTGAACCAGAGCCCCGTTGATGATCGGCGCTGCCCCCAGTAGGCCGGCCATGCCAACTCAGAGGGTTTCCAGCAAAAGGAGAGCGCCGGGAAGGGTGGTCGCCGGCGCCCTATCTGAGGGAGGCTTTGCCCAAACGAAGGGCAAGCACAGCATGTTCGAAGACGGCTCCCGCGGTCCACTACTTCAATAGTCGTAGGAAAGACGCTCCCTAGCCCGCGCCATCATGCGCATTGCTACGCCGGCTCGGTCATATTGCTTCCGCAACCTACTGCGGGCTTGGCCTATTTTTCGGTGGGCCTTCATACCCTGCATGGTTGGAGGATCCCGGGGCCCGGGCGGCGCGTCGCCTCACGTCGTCCGGGTATCCACGACGAGCTGCATCAACAAAGGTGCCCCTACCTAGAATGTTGGAAGCGCGCAGCGAGCATCGCCGCTGTATTTTTTGCAGCAGGAACTGAGCCTGAGCTCAGATGCTTTTGGATTTAACGACGGCATATTCCGCAGGAGATGCGCATTGGATATTGAGGTTCGTGGCACTTCCGATATTGGCTCGCTGCGCAGGGCCATCGATGCGGCGTGCGAAGAGCTCGGCGTAAAGCTGCAGACCCTGGATGTGTCAATGAGGGACCGCCTCGTTGCGCGCATTCTGACTTTGCTCAGCGGCGAAAACTGACGCTGGCGCGCGATCACTTGCGCTTGCCCCGGCCGCGCGGAAATTGCGGACGGGTTGGGAGCTGGATCTTCGTATTGCTCGGGCCGAAGCCCGGCAGGCCGGCAGCCTGTGGGGCTGCAAACGGGCCGGCCGGCGCCTTGCCTCCGGTCTTTAGGAACTCGGCCTGTCCGATCAGACCTTTGAGCTGATCGGGCCGGTCGTCGCGCACGGCATTGCGGTATCGCTCATAGGTCGAGCGATTGAGAGAGGACGCGGTCGTCAGATGCGCTTGCCTGTAGAAGCCCTTTGCGATGAGGACGAGGGTGTAAACCGGGCTTGAGAATAAAAACGAGCTTTCCAGGTCCAGATCGTCGGGCGTCGTGTGGCGCCAGATTTTGAGATTCTCCTCAAGACGGTCGGAAAGCTTCACGCCCTCGCGCGCCGCCTTCCAATATTCGGTGTCGTGGCGATTATTGAGATGAAAGTGGAGCTGCACCAAATCGCGCACCTCCTCGTAGAGGCGCCGCATCTGGCGATTGTATGCGGCGGCGAGCTCGGGCTCGAAATCCCGGGTCGGCAGGTAGCGGCGGAGCCAGCGCGCCCCCAGATCCGACATGAAGATCGCTGTTGCCTCCAGCGGCTCGATGAAGCCGCTGGCAAGACCCAGCGCGATACAGTTCTTGACCCAGGCATTGCGCACACGCCCCGTTCGCATCGGGATGACGCGGGGTTCGCAGCCCTTGGCCTGATCGCCGTAGAAGGCGAGAAGCTCCTCGACGGCTTTGTCCTCGGAGATGAACTGGCTGGAGAAGACATAGCCCGTGCCGACGCGCGTCGTCAGCGGGATGTTGAAATTCCACCCCGCAGAGAAGCCGGTCGCCCGCGTCGTCGGTGCCATGACGCTCGCGTCGCTATGGGGGATCTGCACGACGGCGGCGCGGTCATTCAGCAGATAATCACTATAGGGCTCGAAAGGCTCGCCCAGAGCCTTTTGAAGAATCGAGCCGCGAAAGCCGGTGCAGTCGATGACGAGGTCGATGGCGTGCTCGCCCTCACGCCGCAGGGAGAGCGATTTGACGAAGCCGCGCTCGTCGAGATTGACGGCATCCACATCGTCCAGGATGTGCTTCACGCCGCGGCCCGTCGCGATGTCTTTCAGGAAGGCGGCAAGCTTGATGGCGTCGAAATGATACGTGTAGCCGAGCTCGGCGCTGAATTCGGGCGCGCCCGGGCGGCGCGGCGCGAGATTGCGCAGGACGATCTCTACGGCCGGCGAAAAGGCGCGCACATAGGCCATGCCCGCATTCGAGGCTAGCCGCGCCGGATCGAAGGTGACGAAATAGTCTGCGAGTGAGCGCCCATCGAGCGAGCCGGGAGCATTGAGGACGTTCAGGAACTCGACCGGCTGGCCCCTGTCGTCGTGGTTCCAGTTGATGAAATGGGCGGCGACCTTGAAGGTCGCATCGGTGTGCTTGAAGAATTCGGATTCCGACAGGCCGAGCTGATTGAGCAGGACGACCATGCCCGGCAGGCTTGCTTCTCCCACGCCGACGATGGGAATCGAAGGCGATTCGATCAGCGTTATCTCAAGAGGGTGCTTGGCATCGTTGGATTTGCAGAAGCGATTGAGAAAGGCGGCCGTAAGCCAGCCCGCCGTGCCGCCGCCAACGATCGTGATGCCGCGCAGTGGCTGGCCCATATGATCCCGTCCCCGATGTGCTGATCGAAGCTAGACGCACGGCCGGCACGTGCCAAGCCGGACTGCAAGCGCGCGCTGGCCGCAGGGCTGCGAACGCCCAAGCCGCTCAGGCAAATCAGCGATAAGGGGGCTGCCGGGGGAGCCCCACACGCTACGGACCTGAAGCCGAAAATTGGTGGGTGATGAAGGACTCGAACCTTCGACCCGCTGATTAAGAGGCGACCGAATATTCCGTGATCTCAATGGCCGTTACCAGATCTGTCCCCCACCAGGCCCCAAAGAAACCCAAGGTAATTCAACGCCACGTCACCTCGAGTGGTAACACTCGTGCCGAAGTCGGCGTGCGTCTGCGCTCGGATGACTGCATGAGAGAGGAGCGTTCAAAGCAGCGGCGGCTCGGTTATGGGGTTCGGTGTTGATTTTGATCGGCCTCATGCTTCCGCTGGCGCGTTGCGCGAGCCCTACTGCGCGCAGAAGGCTGCGATCGACGAGCCGCTTCAGGCCGTCACGCCGCCCCCCGCTGATCATCCGCCCGCCTTCAGCTAGCTTCCGCGGGAACCGCAGCTCGTCGGGTGTTAGATCGCTCATACCGTCTCCCTGCCCGACTGCCATCGCCCCCGTTTGAGGCCGGGCATGCGCCGTGGTTGCCCACACACTATGCTGTATAATCCGCTTCATTCGAATCGGTCAGCTATGAGGAGGCCAGCGATGGCGACGAAGAAGGTCAGCCGCGACCGATCAATACGCGAAGACGCACAAGGCGACCACTGAGAGACAGACGGTCTAAAGTCACCAAACCCAAAAAGAGCAAGCGGTAATCGCCAGAAAACACAAGCCCCGGAAGCAATACCATCCGAGGCCGCTGAACTAAGCTGGCGAGAAGCCACCGGCAAGTGACCCACTTGCGAGTCAGGATTTCTTCTTTTTCCTCTTCGGCTCCCAGAGGCCGAGCATGGCTCCCGTTGGGTCGGTGATGATGCTGAGCGAACCAGCACCTTTGACCTCGGTCACATCCTTCTTCACCTTTGCCCCAAGAGACTTCGCCTTTTTGGTCGCCTTCTTGACGTTGCCGACCTCCACATAGGCGATCCACATCGAGTGTCTGTCAGGCATCGGGTTCTTCATGAGGCCGCCGCCGGTCCCATCGCCCACCCTGATCAGGGTGTAGATCATGTCCCCCATATCAACGTCTTCAAGCTTCCACTTGAACAATTTTCCGTAGAATGTCTTCGCTTTGGCCACGTCTGTTGTCACGAGCTCGACGTGAACGAACGGATTGCCCATGGTCCGACCTCCTCTTGGCGCTCAAGAACTTTAGCTCTGCTTGTGGCTACTTCAAAGTGTCGGAAGCTTCCTAGAAAGAGGAGATACGGAGAATGGTCGCGGCTCTTGTCTTTATTGCGGGGCTTCTATTCGGTACTGCCGGTCCAACGGGATTTTTGGCTTCGATTCATCGACCTGAATGCTACGCATGCCAATTCGTCCGCTCGGCACCTGCGTCCGACTTCGCCCCCGTAGCTCACCCCGATGGCGGACCGAGCCGCATCATTCTCATGCGCCACGCCGATAAACCCGACGACCTCGATGACCCTGACTTGTCCGCTGCCGGCGAGGTTAGGGCTGAACATCTCGCCACCTACATCCCTCAGACATTTGGCAAGCCTGATTTCATTATCGCGACTGCGCGCTCGAAACACTCGGACCGACCGCTGGAGACCTTAGAGCCACTGGCACAAGCGGTCGGTGTGCCGGTCGAGCACGACATCAGGGACAAGGACTTCGAGGATCTCGTCGAGGAGATTTTCTCGGATGAGGAGTTCCGAGGCAAAACTGTCGTCATCTGCTGGCACCACGGCACGCTGCCGGCGATTGCGGCCCTGCTCGGCGCACCGGCTGGCAGTTACCCGGATCCGTGGCCCGACGACACGTACAACGTCCTCCTGGATTTTCGCTACGATCCGAACTCCGGCAGCCCGCCGACAGTCACGCAGGTGACCGAACCATTCTAAATGGAACAGCCAGTTCGCGTGCGGCTAAGCCCGTGCTTGTCGGCTCTTATCGCTTGAGGAGGCGTTGTGGATTCTGGTTCTTGGGCTGTCGTCGCGTCGGCTGTTGGCTCCGCGTTTCTTGCCTCGCTCGTTGAAGTTGTCGAGGCGTTCACGATCATCCTTGCCGTCGGAACATTGCGCGGCTGGCGCCCCGCGGTGATCGGCACGCTCGTTGCGCTTTTGGTGCTGGGATTATTGATCGCTCTGCTCGGCCCCCTCCTCGATCGCGTTCCCCTTCACCTCCTCCAGCTTTTTATAGGCGTGCTGCTCCTGTTGTTTGGGTTGGGTTGGCTACGTAAGGCCGTTCTGCGCGTGGCTGGGGTTATTCCGCTTCATGACGAAGCAGCGGTCTTTGCCTCGGAGACGACCCGACTGGTCGAGGCCGCGCGTCAGGACAGATCTCTCGATTGGATTGCTGGGTTGGCGGTGCTCAAGGCTGTGCTACTGGAAGGCCTAGAAGTCGTTTTCATCGTATTGGCTGTCGGCGCCGGACGCGGATTATTATGGCCGGCTGCGATCGGTGCACTTGCCGCCTGCGCCACTATTCTTTGCATCGGTGCGATCGTCCATCGGCCGCTCGCCCGAATTCCGGAGAACTCGCTCAAATTTGGAGTCGGGGTGATGCTGTCTGCCTTCGGCCTTTTCTGGACTGGCGAGGGCATCGGCGTGCCCTGGCCGGGACAGGATCTTGCCCTCCTGACTTTCGTCGGGCTGTTTCTTGGCGTGGGCCTCGCAACCGCATCCTTCTTGCGACGGAAACCGATCGGAGCGCTCTAATGAATATTCTCGGTGATATCGCCAAGGAACTCTTGGCCATGTTCTTAGCCGATTTCAGGCTGACGATCTCAGTCCTGAGCCTAGTGGCGGTCGCTGCCATTTTCGTCAATTGGCTAAACCTCAATCCCTTGATTGGCGGCGCTCTTCTTGTCATTGGTACCTTGCTGATCCTTATCGAGGCGCTCACGCGAGAGAGCAAGTAGATGCGTCTGACTGACTAAATGCTCGCCACGCACCTCTTCGACCGTGTCGCGAAGGGACAGCTGCCTATTGATGTGACCAACGGCCGCCAGGTGTTCGTGACGCGCGTCCAGCGCGACGAACTAAGCAGGACCATGCTTCGAAGGTGACCTATCTCAAAGCGACACGCGCCGCTGTTGAGCAACGTGTTACCCCGGCTCTTAGCCTCGGGTTAGCGGTTCGGTCGGCGAGCAAGTAATCGTTGCTCACTAATCAGGAGCGACGTCAAAGGCGCTCGTATCCTGATTGCGTCCCGCTCGTCACTTTTTCCCCGCGCTCACATTAGGAACGTCCTCGCCGAGGGCGGTGGCGAGGTCTATCTGATGGTCTTGCTCATCAACTAGAATCTGTCGGATCTGCTCTGCCATGGCGAACTCCCCGAGCGCTTCACATTGGCGGACGCGCTCGCGGTAATTCTTGATCGTCTCGTTCTCGTTGTTGAGATCAAAACGCAGCATCTCGCGGGGATCCTCAGACGTGCGGACCTGTTTGGCCGTTACGGTCGGCATGGCGCCCAAATAGTCGATCTGCCGAGAGATGATGAGCGCGTGCTTCAACTCCTCATGCGCATGCTCCTCAAGCTGGTCCGCGATGCTCATGTACTCGGCACCCTTCAGCACCTGCGAATATACGACATAGGAGATGATCGCCTGATATTCACGCGAGAGATCTTCGTTCAAGAGTTCCGCTAGCCGTTCACGGGAAATCACTTCTGCCATCTATTTACTCCTCAGCTCTCACGGCACTGCTCATCTAAGGTCGCGACTGATTTGCTGAACGGGCGTCGCGGCCTTGTTCCGACCCATGTTTCTGAAAAACGTATACCAGTACCAGATGAGTAGTAACGGCGCACCGATGTCGTAGACCGCGTCGAGTCCTGGTATTGGCTCGATAGGGATCGCGAGTGCTCCTACCGCGGCTGTTGCGCCGACACGATAGCTTAAGGCCGTGAGTGTCCGCTTCAGCGGGTTATCTGCGGGCAACATCGAGATGATCACGACCAGCACCACGAGCAGCACGGTCATGAAGGCGACGAAAATCAGAAGATCGCGAAAAATCTCTTCAACGGTTGCCCACGCGCTCGCATCCATTGTGGCTCTCCCTCCCGACGGTTGCGATGGTGATCGCTGACTAAATTCGCCAATGGGATGGGGAGGTTTCCGCCCGCGCCCCATTGACGTTCATCGTCATAGGTAACGGCGCGGGCCAGGTCCCGATACTCCCCCTGGATTCCCAGGATCGCCGATCGTGCGGTTGACGACAAGGCGATGCCAAACAAACAGCACGACGACGGCGCCCAGGGTTGCTGCGATCAGGCCCGCGCCCTGGTCCAGTCGATACCAGCCCACGGCCTGACCGATATACGTCGCTACGAAAGCTCCGGCGATGCCGAGCACCGTAGTCAGAAGAAAGCCTACAGGGTTGTTGGGTCCGGGCGCGAGCCAACGCGCGATCAAGCCGGCGAAGAAGCCAATGACGATGGTCCAAAGAATGCCCATTGATTATCTCCTGGCTTAGGCCCACCGGCGGGCTTCTTGCTCGCTCGGGATCCGGCCCTCCGGTGTGAGGTTATCGACGGTGTTCGGTAGATGCTCTTTCAGTTCTGCGAGGATGCGATCTGGGGGTAGGCCGGTCCGCTGCGAAAGAGCGTCGAGCGTATCGGCTCCGATGGCCTTCTCGAGGTCTTCCGGCGCAACGGCACGGTTCGAACCCGTTTCTATCCAAGATTGCGCAACCTGACCCTGGCCGGTTTGCTGAAATTTCTTGAGCAGCTCACCAAGGCCGCCACTCAAGATGCTACCCGCGCTGCCCCCTGCAATCATCTTTTCCAAACCGGACAACCAGTCTGATCCTTCTCCTCCGGCCTGCGTGGAAGTTGAGGTCGGTCCGACAGGCGTTCGCGGCTGTTCGGTGGGCGAGCTGCCGAGGATACCGCCCCCCTTTAAAGCCTTGTACGCGAGTAAGGCTAGCAATCCCATAGTGATGGGCGACATGCCGCCTGAGGAACCGCTCGTACTCGTGCTAGCTCCGCCCCGGGGTCCATTTCTCATCCCATTTAGGACATCCGACAAACCCATGGCGATCTCCTGATGATCAAACTTGACGTGAGACGTAACTGCGCCGCGGCCCAATAAGTTCAGGCCAAATCGCGTCCGGAAGCCATAATCTCGCAAATTCTGAGGTAACAGCCCGTCACCAGGATGGAGCAAATCGTATCTCTTGGCTCGTCGAGCTCGGTGTTGAGCGCATTGTGGGCTTGTTTATCGCCATGACTGTTGAGCTGTTCGCACCAGCAAGCTAACGCACATCCGACGATGCCCCGGCGTTGCCGACAATCGGACAGCGCTTGCTGTTTAGCTAGGTCACCTCGGCCTCTCCTTCCGTATCGGTGTTTGTAGCGAGCAGCGGGCTTTTGAGCTCGTCTCTCTCGGCGAGTAGACGCGTATTCTCGGCGTTGAGGGCGTCGCAGTTCATTTCCTGAAGGACGGAAAAGAGCTGCGCCGCTACTGGACGACAGCGTGCTCAAGCTGCCCTCTCAAGCCACGTTGCACCACCGGCACCGGGCGGCTAATTAGCCGGTGGGGGAGCATGAGCACTTGCTCGACGCTGTGCAGCAAGGCTGGATGCCAATCCGAATGCCATGCGGCAACGCCGCGAGCCGGTCGAGCATCCCTTTCGGGACCATCAAGGCCCGGATGGGAGCCACCCACTTCCTGAAGTGACTCTACTCGGCCGCCAGCTTGACGACCTCGCCGCGCGACAGCGGGCAGGCCTGCCAGAGCTCGGTCAGCAGCGTCAACGAGGTAATCCATCTGCTCGTCCGTATGCACCGGCGACGGCGTCAGCCGGATGCGCTCGGTGCCCGCGCGGCACGGTCGGGTAGTTGATCGGCTGCACGTAGATGCCGTAGCGCGTCGAGCAGCGCGTCGGTCACCGCCTTGCAGTGCACCGGATCGCCGACCATCACCGGCACGATATGGCTCGGATTGTTCATCACCGGCAGCCCGGCGTCGTTGAGGCGCTCCTTCAGCTCGCTGCGCGCGCTCGTGCAGGCTGCGCCCGCTCGACCCCGCTCGCCTTCAGATGGCGGATCGCTGGCCAGCGCGCCGGCGGCGAGCGCCGGCGCCAGCGAGGTGGTGAAGATGAAGCCCGCGGCATAGGAGCGGATGGCGTCGCAGCAGTCGTGGCTCGCCGCGATGTAGCCGCCCATGACGCCGAAGCCCTTGGCCAGCGTGCCGTTGATGATGTCGATGCGGTCCATGACGCCGTCGCGCTCGGCGATGCCGCCGCCGCGCGGGCCGTAGATGCCGACCGCGTGCACCTCGTCGAGATAGGTCAGCGCGCCGTATTTCTCGGCGAGATCGCAGATCGCTGCCATCGGCGCGATGTGGCCGTCCATGGAGTAGACGCTCTCGAAGGCGATGATCTTCGGCGTGTCGCGGTCGAACTGCCGCGAGCTTGGCCTCGAGATCGGCAACGTCGTTGTGGCGCCAGATGCGCTTCGGGCCGCCGCCGTGGCGGATGCCGGCGATCATGGAGGCGTGGTTCTTCTCGTCGGAGAAGATCACCATGCCGGGGAGCAGGTTGGCGAGCGTGGAGAGCGTCGCGTCATTGGCGACGTAGGCGGAGGTGAACAGCAGCGCGGCCTCCTTGCCGTGCAGGTCGGCGAGCTCGGCCTCGAGCTCGCACATGATAGTGGGTCGTGCCGGAGATGTTGCGCGTGCCGCCCGAGCCGGCGCCCACCGCGTCGATCGCCTCGTGCATGGCGGCGATCACGGCCGGATGCTGGCCCATGCCGAGATAGTCGTTGGAGCACCAGACGGTGATCGGACGCGTCCCCGAGCCCGAGAAGTGGTCAGCGGTAGGGAACGCACCGCGCCGGCGCTTCACCTCAGCAAAGATGCGATAGCGCCCTTCTTGGTGAACGGCGTCCAAAGCCTTTCTGAACTTGCATGCATAGTCCATCAATCGAGTTCCACTCTCCAGCGGCGTCCTCTTCTCTCCAATTCCAAGTTCTCCAGACTTTGTTTGGTTGCTTGGTGACGATCTTGGGAATGCTCCTAATGCCCGCTTCGTGCGGAATTGGCCCACCAACTTCTTACTTGTTTGGCTTGGCAAGGATGAGTTGGGGGGTTCTCAAAGGTCGGCGCTATGAAGGGCCAGTTCGGATCCACGCGTCTGCGTACTACTGAGCGAAGGCGCAGACGCAGGCGACTGGGCTTCATCGTAAAGGCGAAGACTTCTTTGGTGACGCTGGGATCTTCCGCGTGCTCAAACGAAAAATTGCGCGCGAGCGTGGCCAGCACCATCTTCATTTCCAGGGTTGCCAGATAGCGGCCCGGGCAAAAGCGGGGACCGGCGCCAAACTGCATGAAGGCCCGCGTCCTGTGCGCAGGACAAACGCTCTCGCGCGAGTCCATCCATCGCTCCGGCTTGAAATCCTTCGCGTCCTCATAGTTTCTGTCATCAAGGGTCGCGGGCCTGGTCAGCAAGAGCACCGGCGTACCCTTGGGGATCTCGATACCGGCCAACGCGATGCTCTCGTTGGCCTCGAGAAAGTGGAACGGTGCCACCGGTCTCATTCGCATCGCCTCGAAGGCCACGCCTTCGAAAAGGTCGAGCTTGGCGGTGTCTGCGAACGTCATGGGCACGCGCGCACGCCCCAGGGCATCGAGCGCGGCGTGGTGCAGCGTCGCTTGAAGATCCTGGTTGCCGGCAAGCAAGTGAATGGCCCAGGCGAGGCTGTAGGCCGTCGTGTCCTCGCCTGCGAGAAGCAGCGTGATGACATTTGCGTAGACGTCATCATCGCTGAATCCGGAGTTTGGCTCGTCCAGGAGCGCAAGCATTGCCTCGAGAAGATTGCGAGGATTTCTACGAGGCTCCCGGCGCATGGCCGCGCGTGCATCGGCAATCATCTCATCCACGAATGCACGGACCGCCTTCAATGAGCGATCGAGGCGATAATCTCGTGGCAGCTTAAAATATCGCCAATAAGGCAGGACCGCGTTCGCTCTGCAGCTGATCATCGGCATGATGACGTCGATGTGGCGCTGTATGGTGTCGTCGTCGCACTCGAGCGTGTTCACGTCCTTGCCGAACAACAGCGTTGCCGTGGTGTCGACGGTAAAGTGGGTAAGGTCCTGAATCACGTCGGTGTCGGTTCCGGCATCCACGCTTTGCTGCCAATGTCGGCGCAAGCGATCGGTAATGAGCTGCAAGGTGGGGAAGAAGCTCTCGAGTTGGTGCGGCGCCAGTGCGCGCGTCACGAGATTGCGCTGTGGGCGCCACGCCCCTCCCTCGACCGAGAAGAGACCGTTGATCCCCAGCTCTCTGGCAACGGGCTCGATGGTGGACAAGCGCCGGAAATGGCCAGGCCTGTCCTTGAGCGCGGAGATTGCGATCTCGACTTCGGAGGTCACAAGCACGCGCTTGGGGCCCAGCTTGAACGTGTAGGTCGGGCCCAGCGTTTCGACCCACTCCTCGAGCTTCACGTGCAGCTGCTTGCGATCGATCTGATGCAGATTCCCCACCCAGGGCAGTGCACTGGGAGCGGGGAGATCCTTCAATTGCCGTTTGGTGGTGATCATATGTCGTTCCTGCAAGAGTGGAGAGCCGTCATTCGGCCTTCAGGCCGAGCTCAGTCGCCGCCGCCGTAATATTGCTCACTGCGCCCGCGTCATCCTTGAAGACATCAAGCGCCTTGCGGAACGCCGCTGACGCAACCTCTCTCTCCCCAAGCACAACTCGGGAGCGCATGAGGCGAGTCCAGCCCTCGACGTCTCGCGGAGACCTCTCCAAGCGAGCCGCCAGGCCATCAACCATCGATCGGATTGCAGCGTCACGCTCGCGCGGGGGCATCCCCTCGAGCTTGGAAACTTTCGAGACGCTTGGTCCGTCGCTACTTTTGCCGACGGCCGCGGTTTGCAATGACGAGGCTGTCTCCGGATTGCCGCCTCCAGAGGCCTTCGCTTTGGCCTCCTCGTAGGAGAGCTTGAGCTCGGCGGAGCCTGGATCGAGCGCGACCGCCCTCGCATAGGCGGTCGCTGCCTGTTCATAGCGCCCCGTGTTGAAATAGGACCAACCGAGCATCCGCCAGCCTTCGGTGTCGTCTGGCGTGGTCTCGAGCCGGGCCGCGAGCCGCTCGATCATCGTGTTCACATCAGGCAGCAGCTCGCCAGCGGCCGCAGGAGAGGCCGGTTCTCCGGTTCCGATAGAACGGGTGTAGTCGGTGAGGCTCGTAAGCATTTCGCCATCCGACCCGGCGTCCGACAGCGAGAATGAGTCCGTATCCCTCGAGCCGGTCACCCCTGGAGAAACCCCAATATAGGAAGTTGCTGCACCAATGCCTGCAACGAGGAGAAAGACCGTGGCCGGCACGATCAACAAGCCGCCGACACCTCGAAGGTCTTGGCCGAACACCCAGCCCTGTCGAGCCCTACCGTCTTCGCGACGGGAGGTCTTCAGGTTGCGCGGCTTCCTTCGCGAACCCTTCGATTGCTGCGGAAGGATGAGCAGCGCTGATATCGCGATTGTAGAGGCGACAAAAAGTGCGCCGAGGAGGGTCAATGACATCTGCATGCCTCCCTCTGGCGACGAGCACCGCGTTTATGGCGCAGGCTGGCGATGCATCGCCGGTGCTGCCAGTAGGAGCATCGGCTGCTGTATCTCTTTCTGTAGAAGTACGGATAGCCGTAGTAGATATACCCGGGACCGATGTACCGCGGATAAAAGCCGCGCCTGTAGTAGTAGGGATAGTCATAGGCGAGATAGTTCGGAGCTATAGGCAGGAAGAGCGGTTTGCCGCGGCCACGGTAGTTGATCTCGATCACATCTTTCGTAGCGCTATTGCCGGCCTTCAGAACGGACAGCCTGGCCGATGCGGCATTGGCCGCCGGCGCGATGGCGAGGAATCCGATCGCCACCAAGCATGCGATTAGAGGCGATGCGCATAGTTTCCGACTGCTCATGAGAGTACCTCGTCTCGTTCCCTGTCCTCAGCCATTGACGTCATCTCCGATCGCTCAGAACTTCCTGCGGAGCTCGGCGCGGATGCCGAAGTTGTCTTCGGCGGCGCCCTCTTGGATTTGATAGGTCGCGTCAGCGCGGAACAGCCAGGCCAGGGTGATGGGGACCTGATAGCGAACGCCGAAGCCGAATTGCGCATTCTTTGCGCCAATGCCGTCATCCTCGAACGGCTGCACCATGGCCACCTCGAAGACGATCTGCTGATCCAGATTGAAGAGATACTCCAGGCCAATTGCGCCGCCGATGGTGTTGGAGCCGGTGTCGTCGAGCTTCGGGTAACCGGTGAGGGCGTCGGTCTCGAAGTTGATGCCGACGTTTTTGAGGATGCCCGCGTTATTGCCATCGACCAGGGGCTGGGGGGCGCCGAAGCCGACGAAGAAGTTGGCGTAAGGGAGCAGCGTGCTCGGCAAACCCGAGATCAGGCTGTTCTCTGAAATGATGGCAATGCCGTCGTTGTCCTTGCCGTCCCCGAAGTTCGCGAACACGCGGGTCGAGTTCGACACGGTGTTGGCATAGCGCCGACTGTAGGCGACAGTGAGGAAGTGCGTCAGAAGTCCGTCCTGTTCGTCGACGCCCTGGATCAGGCCATAGCCCGCCTCGATATAGCCGTCGAAAGCATCGATGAAGGCGGTTGCGCCATAGAGGTTGGCGCTGTGGTTGTCGACCTTGCCGTCCGCTCCGATGATGCTGGCGTTGTCGACGTTATCGAACGCGGCAAAGAAGGTGATGTCGAAGTTGGAAAGGCCGAGCGCCGCCGAGTTCTTCGCGGGGAGGCTCACCGCGCCGCCGAGGATCGCGTCGTTCGCCCAGATGCCGTTCTGCAGGAACAGCGGGAAGAGACCGACAGTGAAGGGCAGGTCGAATCCGGCTTCCTTGCCGGAGAAACCGGAATAGAGCGAGCCCAAGTCACCCTCAAAGAACAGCGTCTGCGGGTTGGCGTCGAACTCATCGGTGAACTTCCTATTGGCGTCGCCGCCACCAAACTCGAAGCGGCTGAATTGATTATTTTTCTGAATCGGTGCGAAGAAGGCGTGCAGTCGCTCGGTGCCGGTGATCTTTAAGTCGACATCGAGGTTCAGCCGCGTTGCGACCTGGGCAATGTCCTTGCCGTTGTTGTTGTTGGAGGCGATCGCAGTCCGCCAGTCACCATAGATGGCAAGGCCCGGGAGCAGCGGATTTTTAACACCGAGGAGGGTGGAGCTCTCGTCGTATTCGCCGGAGGTGTATTGCTGGCGACCGAGCTCAAGCAGCGGGCGCGGCGGCGCAATCGCGGTCTTTCCGCCGTAGATGTCGACCTGCCCCTCGGCATTGTACTTGATGGCTTCGTACTGCGGATCGGGTAGGAAGGCGTCTTCGATCAATTCGCTTTTCTTGTGTTCCTCGCTGCTGCTTTTCTTGGCGACCTTGCTGCTGTTTTCACCTTCCGCTGGCTTTGCGGCGTTGTCGGAAGTCTTCTTTTCTGTAGCCGCACCTAGGTGCTGCGCATCCGCTTGGTCTTTGGCGGGATCGAGCTGGGAGGCGCCGGACGACACTTGGGTCAACCACCCGCCGCTGCGGCCCTCGCTGCTGCTTTGGCCTGCTGCAGGTGCTGCAGTCATGCCGAACATCACGAGGCAGCCACCGGCTACCAGCATAATGGTGGCGGTCGTCGTCCTGGCACGGTACGCGTTACAATTCACGTGCAAGCCCCTTACGCTTTACAAGTCGCGTGCAAGCCCGGCGTCGCGGCTCTGAGCTGCGGCCTAACGCTGGGCACCGGCTACTTTGGGCGCCTTGCAGATTCCCAGTGCGAAAACCCCCGGGTCTTCGGAACTAGTTCACGTCGATCTCCACCGCGAAGGCATGGAAGTTCATGATCCGCTCGTTCATGCTCTGCTCCATTGCCTTGGTGGAGCCGACGAAGCGCATGAAATAGATCGGCTCGGCGCGGCTGCGCATGCGGAAGAGGAGGCGGTATTTGCCAGGCTTCGTGATCAGGTTGCCCGGCACTTGGTACTTGGCCTGCTTCTCTCCCAGCGGCGTCAGCGAGTGGTTCTCCATGCGTACCAGCGGTGGATGGTTGAGAACGGTGGTCGGGATCTCGGGCGGACGCAGTTGCGGTAGCGGATCGATGTCGAAGTTAACCGGCAGGTACATCTCGCGATCCGTGCCCTTGACGTTCGTCGTCAGGAACTTGGTCTGGAAGTGCACCAGTTGTTGGTCCGTCTTGATGCGGCCGGCAGCGACATCCAGGCTGTGCAGATCGGCCATGTCGCCGTTGCTGTCGATGTAGCCCGACTCCCAGATGTTCTTGCCGTCGGGATCGATGAGGGCGACGTTCACCCAAAGCTGCGGCTGCGCACCCAGGGAACCGGACGGCAGGTTGTGCCCCGTATTGGCGTTCTTGATCTTGTAAGAGAACGCCAAATCCGTGCCGACCTTAGGGGTGCCCTCGATGTAGGGACCGTCGACCTTGCTGCTGGCCTCCAAGACCTGCTGCCTGAGCTCGTCTCGCTTGTCGAGCTTCGCGAGATTCTCCTCGATGATCTGCCGGGCGTCTTCTCGGTCGGTCGGATCGGCCCAGCGCTTGGGGAATTCGACCTTGATCTTGCCGTCCGCGACCTTGTCCTCGAACTCGTCGGTGCCCCAGCCGGCGCGCCAGTCGAACTGCAGCCAGTCCTCGATGCTGAAGGCCGTTGCCTTTGAGTTGTGGGGGAAGATACCGGGGTGAGCGATCGAATAACCCGGCCCGATGAACCTGTGATTGGCATGCTTGCGGCCCGGGTTGATCTCCTTGCCGCCGACCACGGCGGAGGGCGCGGTCGCATACCCTTCCGGCTTTCCCGGCACCTTGCCCATGTGGCAGTCCTGGCAGGTGACGCCGGCTTCGCGCGCAGGGCTGTCGCGATACTGATCCCAGACGATCTCCAGCTTGATGCCCAGGTTGACGGCGACCTGGTGGCAGCTGACGCAGAACTCCGACTTGGTGATCTGGTCGTTGGTGATCATGCCCTTGTGGATGTCGTTGCCGCGCCCCTTAGCGCTGGTTTTGACCGAGTAGGCTTCCTTGTTGGCGAGGATGTCTTTGATCACGCTTTTTTCCCCGCTTCCGTAGACGGGCTCATAGATCTTGCCGGGCTCGACCCGGCGCTCGCCGTTGACCTTCCCGTATTGCTCTCTGACTCGGTGGCAGGTGATGCAGGTCACGCCCTCGCGGGAAATCTGGCTGCGCGCCCAAAGCGGCGTTTCCCGCTTCTCGCCGAGCTGAGTGCCGATCTCCTGATGGCAGCGCACGCAGAAGGTGCCCACCGTGCCCTGGGTCAGCCCCTGGAACTTCTGCTCGAACTTGTGAAACATCGGGGAGATCGACGCATAGGCATGCTGCGACGACGACCATTCTTCGTAGATTTCCTTATGGCACTCGCCGCATTGTGCAGCGGTGGGATAGAGGGAGAGGGTCTCCTTATCGACCACGCCGCCGTGCCCATTGGGCTTGGCGTTGGCGGCATCGGTTTTTCCCGAGGCTCCTTCAGCCTTGTCGTCCCCTTTGCTGACCGCTTTGGCACTGGCCTTCGCGTCGGTTACCGCGGCCGCTCCTTTATTCTCGGCATTCTCGGCGGGCTCCCACCCGGACTGGGCTTGTGCCGTTTGGATCCGGGTAGCCTTGCTAGACGCGGCGCCAGCACTCTGGCCAAGGAGTGCGGCGTGCAAAAGTATGGAGCTCGCGAAACCGCACGCCAGCATCGAAAGGCGGGATAGTCGTTTCATTGCCCCCTCAAAGATCTCAGAGCGGCGTTCCCGCTTCGCGTCGCCCCCGCAAACGACGCTCCACCACTCTGCGTGATTATTGAAGTGAAGATTAATGTATGAAAATTGGCGGTCCTATGGCCGCGTCTATAGAGAAAGCATCACAAAAAATCCAAAGCTTGAAATAACGCGTGTGATCAAAACAGAAATGATGAAATTGAGCAGATTGCACCTTGGCTTTCAGAACACGAGCCAGATGGCGATGAACAGCCGCCATGGCGTCCGGAGCATGGCAATCCGCAGGTCCCGTGGAACGAAACAATGTCTCCGGATTTCTCGCGCCATAATCATTTTGCGAGCACAATGTATTTCGGGCTCGATCGAGCGCTAGCAGATCGTGCCCATGCCAACGGCCTTGCCCGCCATCCCGCGCAGTTTGTAGGCAATGCGATCTATCAGGCATTTTCTGAAGGGCTTTTTGCAAAAACTAAAAGACATGTTCAGTTCCCGTCACCTCTAACCATCAAACGGCCATTCTCTGACCATGATGGGAGGATATTGCGTCGCTGATAAACAAGTCATGCCAATCACGTGGCAATTGAGTTTAAGCGAAAATAAGCGCCCTGTGACGGAGATTTCCTCATTGTGTTTCTATTCGGGGGCGACTTTCAACGTGGAGTTGCAAGCGTGACGGACGACGGCGAAGACGGCGTTTTGCTTCCGAACGATTGCGGGGGTTCAGGTTTAGAACGCTTGGTTGGTTGAGAGCGCGGGAAGCGCAGCGGTGGCGGCTCGACTGCGCCAGCCGCCGATGGAACTTTGAGGCCTTCCGGGATCAGTCAATGGCAAGAAGTCATCAAGTTACGATCAATGGGAAGAGCTTTCTGGCGCTGCGCGGTGAGCTGCTGTTGGACGCGGCGCTGAGCAACGGCATCGACCTGCCCCATGACTGCCGCGCCGGCCACTGCGGTACCTGCTGCGTGCGGCTGGTATCGGGGGAGGTGCAGGGTGGCGCCGGCGCCAAGCCAGATATCGTTCATGCCTGTCAGTGCCGGATTGTCGGCGACGTGGTGGTCGAGGGAAGGCAGCCATCGGATGTTCGCACGGTTGAAGGTGTGCTGCTGTCATTGCGCGCCCTGTCGGCCGAGGTGATGGAAGTCGGCATCAGGACGGATCGCGCGCTGCCCCATCTTCCGGGCCAGTATACGCAAGTGCGCTTGAGCGGCTATCCTAGCCGCCCCTTCAGCCTTACCCATCCCTTGGGTGGCAATGCGGGCAGCCGTTCGGTCTGGTTTCATGTCCGGCGCATGAAGGATGGGCGCGTCACCCCTTCGCTCGGCAAGCGCATCAAGCCGGGCCATCGGGTGAAGCTGACCGGGCCCTTTGGATCGGCGCATTTCCGGCCCAATCTGGACGGCCGGATGATCCTCGTCGCCACCAACACCGGGTTTGCGCC
This sequence comes from uncultured Alphaproteobacteria bacterium, assembly GCA_963728165.1. GTDB lineage: Bacteria > Pseudomonadota > Alphaproteobacteria > Rhizobiales > Hyphomicrobiaceae > Hyphomicrobium_A. The sequence goes on from CAVSIY010000008.1 coordinate 140,176, forward strand.
GATCTGGTCGATCGCGGTTGCTGCGCTGCGCGAGAATTCGCAGCGCAGGATGTTGATCATCGCTGGTGGACGCACCATCGAGTCGCTCTATATGGGACCGGCTCTCGCCCAACTGGCCCGCTTCCCCAATGTCCTCGTCGTGCCCGTCTGCAGCACGCCGCAAACCTTGACACAAGCAGTGAAACTGGGTCGGCCAACAGACTACCTGCCGCTCCTGTTGCCGACCGATGTGATCTACGCCTGCGGCGCACCGGGGATGGTCGATTCAATAAAGTCAATCGCCGCGCACAATGGCGTGGTCTGCTATGCGGATCCGTTCCTGCCGACCACCAGCGCCACGGCCGACGAAAATGTTCTGACCCGCGCGATGGGGCGACTTGCGGTGGGCAGGCACAGCCTGGATCGCCCCAGCAACCAGCGGGAGCAGCCGATCCAGGCGTACAGGATGGCTGAGAGGTGAGAAGCCATTAGCGTCCTCAAAGCGCATAGTCTTTGGTCGATCGAGATCGGACTCATGGCCCTTCTCCGGTCTTCCGCGGTTTGTTTCTATAGATTGCTGATGATCCTCACCTTTGCTGCCGATGGCGCAGCTGCGTCCGATCCGGCCAAGATCGTCGGTCCGAATGCCTGTGCCGAATGTCACAAGCAAGAGGCCAAGGCCTGGAAGCTCTCGCATCATTTCAAGACATTCCGCGAAATGCCGCGCAAAGCCGAGGCGAACGAGATCGGCAAGAAAGTAGGGGTGCGCCGCATCAAGTCGGGGACGTTATGCCTGAATTGCCATTTCACGGTGCAGCAAAAGGAGGGCAGAGAGAAAATAATCGCCGGCATCTCCTGCGAGTCCTGCCACAGCGCCGGCCAGGAGTGGATCAAGGTCCACAGCAGTTTCAGCGGCAAGACACCGCTGTTCGAAAGCAAGGCCGAGGCGAAGGCGCGCTGGAAGCTCTCCGAGTCCAAGGGGATGATCCGGCCGCGCTCGGTCTACCTCTTGGCGAAGAACTGCTATGGCTGCCATGTCGTGCCGCAAGAAGATCTCGTCAACAAGGGCGGCCACAAGGCCGGCAGCGCTTTCGATCTTGTATCCTGGTCACAGGGCGAGGTGCGCCACAACACTTGGCACAACATGGGGCGCGAGAACGTGCCGGCCAGCGCGGCGCGCAAGCGGATGCTCTATCTCGTCGGCCTCGGCGTCGATCTCGAGACTGCATTGCGCGCGATCGGGAAGGCGACCGTGCGCAGGACCTATGCCTTCGAAATGGCCAAGCGCGCCGACCACGCCCGCAAGCAACTCGCCGTAGCAGCCAAAGCGGCACCCGGCGTGCCGGAGATCGCAGAAATCGTCACACTTTCCCACTCGGCCGGGCTCAGGCTGAACAATGAACGCCGCCTGACCACGGCTGCCGACGGTATCGCCAAACAGCTCAATCTCATCACCGAGAGGTACGACGGCAGCACGATGGCGGGCCTCGACAGCCTGATTCCCGGACCGGACAAATACAAAGGAACGGCCAGAAAGCCGGATGATTCGATTCTAGACGGCTCGTGACGACAAGAACTCGAGTTGCTTCCTGGGACCCACCCATCGCGTTTGAGTAACTATCGAGGGGCGCCGTGACACCTGCCTCCATTGAGGGACGCCCGGCGAGATTTCCTACCAGCCAGGTCGTCCAGGGCCTTTGCATCGCGGCCATTTCCGGCGGCCTGTTCGAGCTCGTCTGGATCTATGGCAATGGGCTCCGCGATCCGCGCTATCTCGATGGCTGGATGCTGGCGGCCGGCATGAGCTTGCAGCTCTATTTCCACATCACCATCAAGACGGCCAGCCTGTCGCCGAAATCCGCCATACGCTGGCGGAAGATCCATATCTTTCTCGGCTATCTGCTGATCGCCGCCTTCATCTCGCACTCGGACTTCTCACTGCCGGACACAGGCTTCGAATGGGCGCTGTGGGCGGCCTTCGTGCTGGTGACGCTGAGCGGCATTTTCGGCGCCTATCTCGCTTGGTCGCTGAAGGCCAAGGGCCGGATCGCCGACGGCGTCAGCTTTGATCGCATCCCCAGGCTCCGCGCCGATCTGGCTCAGGCTGTCCACGATATCGTCGCCGAAACCAAATCGAGCGCCGCTCAGATCGCCTTACCAGGGCTGCCCGCCTTACCCCATGACGACTGGATCATGGACCTCTACACCACCCACTTGCGAGACTTCTTCGAGGGTCCGCGCAATTACGCCGCCCACGTCCTCGGCTCGCAGCGCCCGCTCAACCGGCTGACCGACGAGATCGACAATCTGTCTCGCTATGTCGACCAGCAGAACCAGAACAAGCTTGCCGCCATCAGGAACCTGGTGGTGGAGAAGGACCGGCTCGATTTCGCGCGCGTCTATCTCGGACTCACCAGGGGCTGGCTGTTCGTACATGTGCCCGTAACCTATGCGCTGATCGTGCTCACGGTGCTGCACGTCCTTGTCGTCTATGCCTTTTCAGCAGGGGCCTGGTGATGTGGCGACCGCTATGGCCCAGCTCGAGTTTGCCGCCGAAAACCGAGAAGTCCGGCGTCCCCTGGCTCGCGGCGCGACCGTCTGGCGGCGCTGCTCGCGCTCGTGACCGTCGTCTGCTTGGGCTTGGCCTTCGTTCTCCCCAAGGACACGCAGTTCCTGATGCCGGGACGGCTGACGAGCGCTCACGGCGCGATCGAGAATTGCAGCGCCTGCCACACCAAGAGCGGCAGGGGCAAGTTGAGCTGGATCCACGGCCTCGTTGCCGGCGATCCGCTCGCCGACAGCAAGGCCTGTCTCACCTGCCACAAGATGCCGGAGACGGCTTTCAACGCGCACGGCGCTTCGGCCGAGGTGCTGAAGCAGAGCACCGAGCGGCTGACGAAAATCGCTGTGCAAACACCTGCCCCGCTATCGGCGCGCGCGCAGAGCACTGCCTTCCCGACCCACGACGTGGTCGCAGGCGGTCTCTATTGCGCGACCTGCCACCAGGAGCACCAGGGCGTCAATTTCGATCTGAACAAGATCTCCAACGAGCAATGCCGCTCCTGCCACGTGGTGAAGTTCGACAGTTTCGACGGCCATCACCCGAAATTCGAGAACTATCCGTTCAAGCGGCGCACGCGGATCATCTACGATCATGCCGGCCACTTCGGGAAGCACTTTCCGGAAGTCGCGAAGAAGGATCCGGCAAAGCGCATACCCGCGACCTGCTCGACCTGTCACAACAGCCGCGAGGACAAGCAAGTCATGGCCGTGGCGCCATTCGAGCAAACCTGCACCAGCTGCCATCTTGACGAGATCACCGGCAAGGAACGGGTCAGCGGTCCGAAAGGCATTGCCTTCCTCTCGCTGCCCGGCCTCGACCTGCAAACACTGGAGAAGAAGAACGCCTCGATCGGGGAGTGGCCAGACGCGTCCGAAGCCGAGCTCACACCGTTCATGAAGGTGATGATCGGCAGGGATGAGCGGGGCCGTGCTCTCGTCAAGACCGTGGACAGCCTGAAGCTTCAGGATCTGAGCAATGCAAGCGACGACCAGATCAAGGCGGTCACGAACCTAGTCTGGGAGATCAAGGGGCTCTTCTATGCGCTGATTAAGGGAAAGGCGTCTGACGTGCTGGGCGACCTCAATATTGGCGGCGGGGCGAAGCTCAGTCCGAATCTCGTTGCCGATCTGACCGCGAGCATTCCGCGTGATGTGGTCATCGGTGCGCAACGGCAGTGGCTGCCCAATCTGGGCGCCGAGATGGCCAATCGGCCTGTCACCCACGAACAAGACCTTAGCGGCTGGAACACGATGACGACGGAATCGAGATTGGAGGGATCGTCCAATGGGGCTGCTAAGCCCAATGACCGCAGGGACGATGCCAATAAACTGCCTCCCCCGATGAGAGCTGGTGTCAAGGACGCTGACGCAGGAGCTAGGCCTGAAAAAGAGGCCAAACAAGCTGATACCGCAATCCCCGGACCCGGTGACGGCAAGGAAACGCTCGCCGCCGATGAAGGCGACGGGGTGATCAGAGGGCGCTGGAACTTGCCGAGCGGCACGCCTCGCGCGATCGAAGCTCGTAGCAAGGACGCCGAGAAAGCAACCGGGCCCGAGGCTGCGGCCGGAAAAATTGAGTCCGCGAAGTCCAAGCCCGATCGCGACAAGAAAGCGATTTCAAGCGACGAACAGCCTCGCGCGAGCAAGACGGATAGCGACGCCAAGCCCGATAGCGGCAAGGAAACGCGCTCTGCCGAGCAGCCGCCTCAGGGCGAGGCGACAGAGCAAGCCGACGACCTGCTCTCTCCAACGGAAGCGGAGCTTCGCGCGAGCAAAGAAGGAGCCGCCGAGACATCAGCCCCGCCCGAAGCAGCGGGCGGAACAAGCAATACTGCAAACACTAAGCCCGATGCCGCCGCATCTGCGAACGCTGCCTCCGAGCCTGATGAAGAAGCGCCGGCTGGCACGAGCTCGAGTGCCGCAGCGCCGCCCGCACGGGCTGCACCCGTCATCAGCATCGAAAGCGACGTGGATCCGGAGAGCTGGGCCGAATACGGCGGCTGGTACCGGCAGGACTACGCGATCTACTACCGTCCCACGGGCCACAAGGACAAATTCATCTACTCTTGGCTCTACCTGACCGGACCCCAAGCGCCGAAAGGTGATACGGGCCCGGCAGCGGCGGTCTTCGACTATCTCACCAGTAAGGACGCCCAGGGGTCATGCACGAAGTGCCACAGCATTGACGATCTCCCGGGCAAAGGGCGGGTCGTCAATTTCTCCCCGGCTTCGGTCGAGAGCAAACGGGGGCGCTTCACGCATTTCATCCACGAGCCGCATTTTGGCATCATGGAGAATCGCGGCTGTCTGACCTGCCATAGCCTCGAGAAAGGCCGCCCCTACCTGAAGAGCTACGAGCAGGGCAATCCGCAAAAGTTCGTGTCCAACTTCGGAGCGGTGAAAAAGGATCTCTGCCAGACCTGTCACACCAGCACGATGGCGCGTCAAGATTGCCTGCTGTGCCACAAGTATCATGTGAATGGCGTGATCACGCCGATCATCAATACGAAGATCCCGACGCGATAGCGTTTGAATGCTCTCTCCACCAAACGTCCGGTCATGGCCTAAAGGCGACTAGCTTGAGAATGCCACTGAGACAGAGTGGTAACAGCTGATTTGCAGCGGTGCGCTACGGCATGTCTCTGGTTCAGAACCAGAAATTGGTGGGTGATGAAGGACTCGAACCTTCGACCCGCTGATTAAGAGGCGACAGAGTATTGAGTGATTTCAATGGCTGTTACCAGATCTGTCCCCCACCAGGCCCCAAAGAAACCCAAGGGAATTCAACGCCAGTCCATCGAGAGTGGTAACACTCGCGCCGAAGTCGGCGCCCCTACGGCGCGGCTCGAATGGCTGCGCCAGAGAGCGAAGCGGACCGTACGGCCTATAGCCTCCGAAAATCGCTTCTGGCCAGCCGCTGACGATCGACCCACCCCCCTTTACGTCCGCACTCCGGGGAGAAGCGGTCAGAGCTCTGCAACCGCGTCAACGGCAGCTCATGACCCATAACGGACCTGAGTGCCCCTGGATCCCCGATGCAGGATTTGCGGCCGAATGTTCTTAGCCAGTGGTTCTCGGCGTTCGGACCAAGCGCCGCCGTGGTAAATTCGAATGATTCGGTCGCGCTCGCGGCGAGCGGCTTCCACGTTCCCCACGGACGAAAATGCCGGCACGAAATACGCAACGACGCGGTGTCCGTGCCTGCCGCCAATATGCGGGCCTCGCAACGTTGGTTCTCGGCTGCTCGTTTGGCGTCGGCGCGGCGCACGCCCAGTCATCGAACCTCTACGATAGCGGCGACACCGTCTACGTGCCGTACGTCTCGGGCGGACATATTGACTCCCCCCATGTCGACCTCGGGTTCAACACCTCGGGCACGCACGCCTCCTTCATCATGGACACCGGCTCCGTCGACATCGTCGCGTCCGGCGATAATTTCCAGCCGGCGCCGGGCGCGAAATCGCTGGGACCCGGGCAGCAGATCTATTCGAGCAGCGGCATCATCGAGAACGGCACCTGGTGGACCGCGACGCAGCAGATCTACACGAACGGGGAGGTGGTCGCGACGGCAGACGTGCCGGTGCTCCTCGTCACCTCGGTCACCTGCACGCCCGATGCTCGCAATTGCACGCCCGACGACCACCCGACCGGCATCGGCGTCATGGGCATCGGATTTGCACGCGAAAGTGCGACGACGACCGACAAGACGCCCGCCTACAATGCCTTTCTCAATCTGACCTCGGTGCAATTGACGCCGGGGGGACCGCTCGTGCCGCTGCCGTCCACCTGGAGCAACGGCTACGTCGTGACCTCCGACGGCGTCTATCTCGGACTTCATCGACCAACACAGCCAACGCCGGCTTCGTGAAGCTGCAGCACGATCCGCAATATTCGACGCCCGTGCACGAGGAGTGGATGCCGGCGCCGATGGAAATCGACGTCAATGGTGCGCATGGCACGGGCAACGTGCTGATGGATACGGGCGTGGGCCTCGGTTTCCTCACGCCGCCGGCCGGCGCGATTCCCTCGCTCGTAGCGTGCCCCAGCGGCGGCTTCGAATGCGCGCCCGACGGCACCCACATCGCCGTTTCGCTACCCGGCCAAACCGGCGAAACGGCGTTCTACCGTTTCGACGTCGGGGTCTCAAATCCGACCAAGTCCGTCGCCGTCATCGTGGTGGATGGCAGCTCAATCTTCTTCAATACCAGCCGGTACGTGCTGCAGGGCCTCGATTACATCTACGACGCCACCAACGGCTTCGTCGGCTATCGCTGGAAGAATACGGCCGGCACCGACGGCTTCGTCAACGTGCTGCTGGCGCTGCAAGACGATTTCAAAATGCCGGCCGGCTTTGTGACAAGCATGCCGGTGGTGCTGTTCGGCGATACGCGCTTCATACCAGAAGGCACCGCCGAGTTCACCGGCGTCATCAGCGGCAGCCAGAAGCTGACAATCGACGGGCCGGGACGCGTGATCCTTTCAGCCGACAATACCTTCACGCCCGACGCCGAGGTCAAGAGCGGCATGCTCAGCATCAACGGCTCGGTCGCCTCGAGGGTCGTCGTCGATGCCGGCGGCACGCTGGGCGGCACTGGCCATATTGACGGAGACGTTGTTGTCCGTGACGGGGGCACCTACGCGCCCGGGAATTCGATCGGGCATCAAGTCCTGAACGCCGCTCTGCATTTTGATCCGGGTGCCGTCTTCGGCGTCGAGGTCAACGCCGCCGGCCAGAGCGACGAGGCCGAGGTGCACGGCGCGGTCACGCTCACGGGCGCGACGCTGCAGGTGATTGTCACACCGGGAAGTTACAATCCGACGACCAGCTATCTTGTCATCGACAATCGCGGCGGGGCGCCGGTCAACGGGCAATTTGCGCAGGTGACGACCGACCTTGCGTTCTTCATGCCCTCGGTCGACTACTCGGCCGGCACCGGCGACGACGTGGAGTTGACGCTGGTGCGCAGCACCGATTTCGCAGCGGTCGCCCAGACGCCGAATCAGGCGGCCGTCGCGCTCGCACTCGAGACCTTGCCCATCGATGGCCCGCTCGTCAGCAGCATTCAATTCCAGACGCTCGCCGGCGCATTGCAGGCTTTCGACGCACTGTCGGGCGAAGTCCACGCCACCACCATGAGCGCGGTCATCGACCAGAGCCGATACATCCGCCAAGCGCTTCTCGGCCGCCTGCAACAGTCTACGGCCGCGCAGCCCGGCGCCGCTGCCGCTTCGTTGCCGGTCGCGTCGCCATTCGACATCGCCGCAATGCCGGCAGGACGTATGGCGCTCGGCGCCGGCTCCGGTGATGGCGGCAATGCTGGCCTCGGGCCGCACGGCGGTCCGGCCGATCTCGTCTTCTGGTCAAAGGCCTATGGCGCTTGGGGCAATTACTCGAGCGACGGCAACGCGGCGCCAGCGTCGCGCACGCTCGCCGGCAGCGTGAGCGGAGCGGATGCGCGCATTGGCGGAGGCTGGCGTACCGGTTTTGCTACGGGCTATTCGCAGAGCTCCATCGATGTCAACGCGCGCGCGAGTTCCTCCAACGTCGATACCGTGCACGTTGCGGGCTATGCCGGCGGCCCCGTGGGTGGCGGGATGATCATTCGCTCGGGCGCGGCCTGGGGCTGGAACACCATCGACGCCAGCCGTGCTGTGGTGTTTCCCGGGTTCTTCGAGAGCGAGAGCGCCTCCTACAACGGCGACATCGGGCAGGCGTTCGCCGAAATAGCGCTTCCGCAGTACGGGCGCTTGCTCGCTGCCGAGCCGTTCGCCGACATTGCCCACGTGCGCGCCAGCACCAGTGCATTTCAAGAGGGCGGCGCGGTCGCCGGGCTCGTAAGCTCCGGTTCCTCCGACTCCGTCGACTACACCACGCTCGGTCTGCGCCTTGCGTCGCTCGAAGACATTTATGGCGTAGCGATCACAACGCGCGCATCAGTCGCCTGGCAGCACGCCTTCGGCGATGTCACGCCGCAAGCGGCGCTCGCCTTCGCGTCGGGAGGGCAGGGCTTCGTGATCAGCGGCGCTCCGCTCGCGACCGACAGTGCGTTGATCGAGGGCGGCCTCGGCGTTGCCCTGTCTCCGCAAGCGCAGATTGAAGTGTCCTACTACGGCCAGCTGGCGTCCATCGCCCGGGATAATGCTGTCGAAGGCCGGTTTAACTGGAATTTCTGATCGGGCGCCGGGAAACCGAGCGATCGGCGACTTGAATGGATGCGCCGAGATGCGGTCTGCTTCTGGCCCAAAGCCGACCACCTTGCCGAAGGGCCCACACGGCTGCTCTTGGGAGTTGACCAGACGCGCCAGGTTGGCCCGCTGACAGAAGTGGTAACAGCTGATTTGCAGCGGTGCGCTACGGCATGTCTCTGGTTCAGAACCAGAAATTGGTGGGTGATGAAGGACTCGAACCTTCGACCCGCTGATTAAGAGGCGACAGAGTATTGAGTGATTTCAATGGCTGTTACCAGATCTGTCCCCCACCAGGCCCCAAAGAAACCCAAGGGAATTCAACGCCAGTCCATCGAGAGTGGTAACGCTCGCCTGCGCCTAAGCCACACCTTCAACCCGATGCTGGGCCGCTACATCGCGATCGTGTCGGATCGGCATCCCGCGGACAGGGCCTCGAGCGCGATGCTCGAGGACCAGGCCGACCGCGAAGTAGAGCGCCGGCAACGCGACCATGCCGACGGGATGGACGGGCAAGCCCGCGCGGGGGCAACGAGATCTGCGGGCCGGTCTGCTTGCGCTCGAGGGTCGGGCCAACCGCGGGGCCCGGTTTCCCATCTCAGTCTGCTCCCGAGGCGAGAGCCGACGTGTCGATAGGCGACGTCGGAAGCCCGCTTCTGACCCTAATCAGACGTCTGGCAGCTCATGGGAGGGGCGCGCGCGGACGTGAGGCGCATATGTCCTTACTATAGCGAGAGGAAAGCCCCGGCGGGACGTCGGGGCGGATTTGCGGCCGGGTCCTCGACTGGCATTGAACCAGACCAGGGCAATTCAGGATTCGATGGGATCGCGCGCACGTTTCTTGCGCGTCTTTTGCTGTCTCACGCGCTCGTCAAGATTGCGCGCGCCGACCTCCTTGCCGGTTCTGGGTGCGACGGCGCTCCTGGCTGGGACACCTTCCCCCGCCGTGTGCATTGCAGATTTGCGCTTCTCGTGATTGTTTTGCTTGCCGGCCATCTTTGTGATTCCTCCACTTCAACGGGGCATATTTGGAAACCGTGGTTTACCCCTACGTTCAGAAGGTATCTCAACTCAGGTCAATCTTGCGCGCCAGATTGGTTTCAGACCCTCCAGAACGACAAGCACGAGAACACCGGCTGCGAGCGTCAGTGCGAGATCGTCCCAGTGCATTGGTCCGAAGCGGAATAGCCCTTGCGCGAATGGCCAAAGCAGCGTCAGGCCCAGCATTGCCGTCACAGATATAAGAACCGAGACGAGCGCAGGATTAGGTCGCCGGAGCGCCGTGATCAACGAGGCGCTGAAGGACCGGTTGACGAAGATCAGGCCGACAATCGTCATCACCAACGAAAAGAAAGCGAGTGCACGCACTTCTGTCTCCGGCATGCCTTGCCGATATCCGATGACGAAGATCGCGCCCACCAGGGCAAACGCGAGGGCACCCTGCAGAACACTCCAAGCGATCAGGTGTCGGGAGAACAACGGTTCTTCCGGGGATCGTGGCCGACGTCGCATGACATCGTCTTCTTCCGTCTCGGCCTCGAAGACGAGCGAGCAGACCGGGTCGATCACCATTTCCAGAAATGCGATGTGCATCGGCCCCAACAGGATCGGCAAGCCGAATAGCAGTGGCAACAGAGCGAGGCCCGCGATCGGCACATGCACGGCGAAGATGAAACCCATAGCCTTGCGCAGGTTGTCGTAGATGCGGCGCCCGAGCCGAACGGCTTTGACGATCGATCCGAAATCGTCGTCGAGCAGGACGATCGAGGACGCCTCGCGCGCCACGTCGGTTCCGCGTCCACCCATTGCGATGCCGATGTGCGCGGCTTTCAGCGACGGCGCGTCATTGACGCCATCTCCTGTCATGGCGACGATCTCGCCATTCGCCTTGAGGGCATTGACGATGCGGAGCTTCTGCTCCGGCATGATCCTCGCGAACACGGTGGCAGTACGAGCGCGCCGCGCCAACTGGGCATCACTCATGGCCTTGAGGTCGTCGCCGGTCACGACATCGTCGGCATCGAGACCGGCCTGACGGGCAATCGCTCTGGCCGTCGCCGGGTAGTCACCGGTGATCATGACCACTTTGATACCGGCGGTCCGGCATTCAGCCATGGCAGCAGGCACACTGGCGCGCAGCGGATCGGCCAGGCCGACGAGCCCCAAGAACTCGAACGCAAATTCATGTTGCGATGCCGGCCAATTCGTTCCCACGAAGGATGCACGAGCAACGCCGAGCACGCGAAGTCCCTCGGTGGCCATGGCGTTGACCGACATGCTCAGCGCGGCACGATCTTCGGTTGATAGGTGACATAGGTCGGCGATGGCCTCGGGCGCGCCCTTCGATGCGATGATAAATTCATGTCTGCCAGTCGGGGCCTGCCAGACATGCGACATGGCGAGGAGATCGGGACGAAGACCGTAGGCGTGGGCGAGCTTCCACTCGGGGCCACGCAGATGCTCTGTGCCGGTTAGGCATGCGTGTCCAAGCTCATGGAAGGCCTTGTCCATGGGATCGAAGGGTTCGGGCGCACTGGCGAGAAGGCCGAACTCGACGATGTCATGAAACGCGTCCGGAAAGCTCGCGTCTTTAGCCTCGCGCGGTTGGAACAACTGACCACTCGCGAGTTCCAACTCGGCAATAGACATCCGGTTTTCGGTCAGGGTGCCTGTCTTGTCGGTGCACAGCACGGTCGCGGAGCCGAGTGTCTCGATCGCGGCCGCGCGGCGCGTCAGAACGCGCGCTCGCGAGATGCGCCAGGCGCCCATCGCCATGAAGACGGCGAGCACTACCGGGAATTCTTCCGGTAACATCGACATGCCGAGTGCGATGCCGGCGAGCGCTGCATCGAGCCATCCGCCGCGCAACGTACCGTAGAGAACAACGGCGAGGACGCTGACCGCGCCTCCGATCATGGCGAACACGCGCACAAGACGCTGGGTCTGCGCCCGCAGGCGCGGCGGCTCCGTCTCCAACGTGCTGAGTGAATGACCGATCTTGCCGATCTCGCTCAAAGCGCCGATCGCGGTTACCTCACCGATGCCGGAACCGCGCACAATCAAAGAGCCGGAAAACACGCACGGCAGGTCATCGCCACCGGGCCGATAGTCTTTCGACGGCGCGCCAGGGGCCGCCGCAATCTTGCGTACGGGCACGGACTCGCCCGTCAGCAGGGATTCATCAGTTTGGAGGTCGTGACTCTGAGCAAGCACGGCGTCGGCCGGCACCCGGTCGCCCTCGCCGAGCACGATAAAATCGCCGCGCACCACCTCGCGGCCGGCAATGCGTTTGCGCTCACCATCACGAATAACGAGGGCACGCGGACTGGTGAGGTCGCGGAGTGCTTCGAGGACGCGCTCGGTGCGGCTCTCCTGCACGACCGTGATGGCGACCGACATGGTCGCGAACACGAGGAGGATGACGGCTTCCTTCAGGTCTCCGAGCAAGAGGTAGATCAGGCCGCCGCCGAGCAGCAGCGCCAGCATCGGCTCGCGCAACACTTCGAGAATAATGCGTAATGTCGTGCGCCGATCGGGCCGGGGAAGCTCGTTGTATCCCTCCGCCAGCTGCCTTACTTTCACCTCAGCGACGCTGAGACCTGCAATGCTTGGAGGCGCTGATGATGGAGCGTCGAGCATTTCAAATTTCTTCTTCGTAGTTGTTGAATTCATATCACATTCCGACACTCCGGTCCGCCGACATCAATAGGTAGGCGTGTGTACGCGACTTATTTGGTGCGTCTCCCACGTCTCGACGCGACCCTGCCAATACACTTCTTGTCTGCCGTCGATCTCCCATGCGACTTCGCCCGGCATGAAGGAGGAAGACGACTCATAAGGATGGTCTAGCAGGCAAGGGCCACCGGCCTCAGTAATTAGCCGGTGGCCCCCTTTCATTCCTGGCCGGCGAGAGCCATGCTCTGTCATCGGGGCCGTATCCAGCTATGCCAACCTGCGGTCCAACGAGTTGACGAGATTGGGCCTGTCCAAGGGAGTCTCGGGGTAATGTCATCTGTAAATCTTCAAGCTCATCGCGTTTGGGATGCTCCGACGCGATGGTTCCACTGGATCAATTTTATCTGCGTTGTGGGCTTGGCGGCCATAGGCACCGCCATCCTTTACGATAGCCAGCTCGGCGTAACTGACGCTGGAAAGATCCTGCTCAAGACGACGCATGTCTGGTTTGGCTACGTCTTGGCGCTCAATTTGGCGTGGCGGATCGTCTGGGCCTTCATAGGCAATCGCCATGCGAGATGGTCGGCGATTATCCCGTTTCAGCGCGGCTATGGAGCGGCCCTGAAAAGCTATCTCGGCGGGATGATCCGCGGTGACGTGCGCCCTTACCTGGGTCATAATCCTGTTGCGCGGGCGATGGTCGCCTTGCTGTTGGCGTTGCTGGCGCTCCAAGCTGCCACAGGACTGATTTTGGCGGGGACGGACATCTATTTTCCGCCGTTCGGCCATTGGATCGCATCGTGGATTGCTGCGCCGGGCGTCGATCCTGCGACCCTTGCTCCCTATAACAAGACTGGCATCGATCCGGCCGCGTGGGACGCCATGCGGGCGTATCGCGCGCCGATTGTCACCGTCCATCTGTGGAATTTCTACATACTCATGCTTGCGATCGCGATTCACATCGTCGGCGTTGTGGTAACGGAGCTGCGCGAGGGTGGCGCCATCGTCTCGGCCATGTTTACAGGACAAAAAGTGGTCGATCGCGAACCCGCTGACGGGCCCGGAGACAGCGCTTAGCCCACGGCTAGTTCGCTTCATCGAGCCCAACATACATGTCGCAACTTCATGCGAACGTCAGCACTCCCAGTGGACGTCCGTTTCTGATGCTGTGGACGGCTCCTCCCACGGGGCGCGCAAGCGCCTTGGAATCGGTTGCCGGTGAGGCGACCAGGATCCGGAGGAGCTCATCATGGTGGCAATCACAACGGTTGGCCTCGACATCGCGAAGTCGGTCTTTCAGGTTCATGGGGTCGACGCACGAGGAAGCGTGGCCGTGCGCCGTCAGCTGAAGCGTCGGGTACGTTCTCGGGTTCTTCAAGAAGCTGCCGCCCTGCCTGGTCGGCATCGAGGCTTGCGCCACGTCGCATCATTGGTCGCGCGAGCTGCAGGCTCTCGGACATACCGTGCGTCTCATCCCTCCGGCCTACGTGAAGCCCTATGTCAAACGCCAGAAGAATGACGCTGCCGATGCCGAGGCCATCTGCGAGGCAGTGCAGCGGCCGAGCATGCGCTTCGTGCCAACCAAGACATCAGATCAGCAGAGCTGCCTGATGCTGCATCGTACGCGGCATCTCTTCATCCGGCAGCAGACCGCGATCATCAACACGATCCGCGCGCATCTGGCCGAGTTCGGCATTGTCGCTGCGGTTGGCCGCAACGGCTTGAGGAACTGCTCTACGCCGTTGCCGATGAGAAGGACGAACGCATTCCTGAGGTAGCGCGAGAGTGTCTCGAAGCCCTGGGCGCGTTGCTCGGTAAGCTCAAAGCGGCAGATTTTGGAGTTCGATCGACAGATCAACGCGTGGCATCGGTCGAACGAGACAAGCCGCCGGCTCGACGAACTTCGGGGTGTCGGTCCCGCACTCGCAACCGCGCTGGTCGCCAGCGTTGCCGATCCGAAGGCGTTCCGATCTGGCCGCGACTTCTCGGCCTGGATCGGCCTTGTCCCGAAGCAAAACTCGAGTGGGGGGAGAGAGAAGCTCGGCAGCATCACAAAGCAGGGAGATCGCTATCTGCGCAGCTTGTTCACGGCAGGCGCGCTGGCAGTCATCCGTTACGCCAAGATCCACGGCACCAAACATGCCCATGGCTTGCCAAGCTGCTCGAGCGGCGCCCGACGAAAGTCGCGGCGATCGCGCTCGCAAATAAGATCGCGCGCATGGCCTGGGCGATGATGGTCAAGGGCGAGCGCTACAGAGAACCCCTCGCGCTCGCCCGGTGAAAGCGAAGTGACGAGGAATGAGATCGCGCCAGTAGGCGCGGTGTGATGGCTGGAAAGGGCAGACAGCACGTAATGCAGAACCGCGTCGATCCGGTGATCAGGACAACCCACATGGGCCAGAGCATCGTTGAGCTTTTGACCGGGACCCGTCCGCGGGGGCATTATGGCCAGCGGCCATGCGCGCCGCATCGAAAGGCCGAACACAGGCTGCTCCGACCAGCGCTGCGACGTGATCAATCTCTTGACAGCCCGGAGCCGTCACACACATGGCCCAAAGCCGACCACCTTGCCGAAGGGCCCACACGGCTGCTCTCGGGAATTGACCAGACGCGCCAGGTTGGCCCGCTGACAGAAGTGGTAACAGCTGATTTGCAGCGGTGCGCTACGGCATGTCTCTGGTTCAGAACCAGAAATTGGTGGGTGATGAAGGACTCGAACCTTCGACCCGCTGATTAAGAGGCGACAGAGTATTGAGTGATTTCAATGGCTGTTACCAGATCTGTCCCCCACCAGGCCCCAAAGAAACCCAAGGGAATTCAACGCCAGTCCATCGAGAGTGGTAACACTCGCGCCGAAGTCGGCGCCCCTACGGCGCGGCTCGAATGGCTGCGCCAGAGAGCGAAGCGGACCGTACGGCCTATAGCCTCCGAAAATCGCTTCTGGCCAGCCGCTGACGATCGACCCACCCCCCTTTACGTCCGCACTCCGGGGAGAAGCGGTCAGAGCTCTGCAACCGCGTCAACGGCAGCTCATGACCCAAAGCGGCCATTGCTCGCTATACCTAGGCGAGGCGGCGTCTTTATTCCGCGCTTATGCCCCGCGCCCACAATCCATATCGAATCTTTATGCGCCAAACCCTAGGTCCTCCTCGTCGCAGCCGACAGGAGGACGTCACATGCTGGACCTCATCTATCTGGCGCTCGGGCTCGGGCTCTTTGCCCTGATGAGCCTTTATGCCCGCTGGGCGGCGAGCTTGTGAGGCCCGCCATGCTCGATCTCGTGCTCGGTGCGATCGTGGCCGCCGGAATCGGCGCCTACCTCGTCTATGCGCTCCTCTATCCCGAGAAGCTCTGATCAATCGCGAGGCCGCCTGGTGCGGTGGCACAGCTTAAGGTTCGCCTCATGACCCTCAACGGCTGGTTCCAGATCGCCTTCATGCTCGCACTCGTCGTTGCAACGGCGCACCCGCTCGGCCGTTTCATGGCCTCGGTTCTCGATGGACGCGATACGTTCCTGCATCAGCTCGTGCGGCCCGTCGAGCAGCGGCTTTATGCCTACGCCGGCATCGATCAAAGGCGCGAGCAGAGCTGGCTCGGCTACGTCTCGGCACTGCTCCTCTTCAATGTGGCGGGTTTCGTGCAGCTCTACGCGATCCTGAGGCTGCAGCAGTTCCTTCCGCTCAACCCGCAAGACTTCGCCGGCATGAGCCCGCACATGGCCTTCAACACCGCGGCATCGTTCGTGTCGAACACGAACTGGCAGGCCTACGGCGGCGAGACGGCGCTCTCCTATTTCAGCCAGATGGCGGGCTTGACCGTGCAGAATTTCCTGTCGGCGGCAACCGGCATGGCCATCGTCGTCCCGCTGGCGCGTGCCTTCACCCGCGCCAGCGCGACCGTCGGCAACTTCTGGGTCGATCTTACACGCACCACGCTCTACGTGCTGCTGCCGCTGTCGATCGTGATGGCGATTGTCCTGATCGTTCTCGGCGTGCCGCAAAACCTTAGCAACTACGTCGATGCGACGACGCTCGAAGGCGCCAAGCAGACCATCGCGCAAGGCCCCGTCGCAAGCCAGCTCGCCATCAAGCAGCTCGGCACCAATGGCGGCGGCTTCTTCAACGTGAACTCGGCACACCCCTACGAAAACCCCAACGTGTGGACGAACTCGATCCAGGCCTGGGCCATCCTCGCGCTCTCGCTCGGCCTCGCGATCAGCTTCGGGCGCATGATCGGCAAGGAGCGCGAGGGTTGGGCGCTGCTTGCCGTCATGATGTTGTTCATCGCGGCCGGGTGCGCCGCCGCCTACTGGGCGGAGGCGGCCGGCAACCCGCTGATGCACGGCATGGGCGTCGATGGCACCAACATGGAGGGCAAGGAGGTCCGCTTCGGCACCGCGCAGTCGGCGATCTGGGCGGCATTCACGACGGGCGCCTCCAACGGCTCGGTCAACTCCATGCACGCCTCCTACATGCCGCTCGGTGGGCTCGTGCCCTTGTTCCTCATTCAGCTCGGCGAAGTGCTACCCGGCGGAGTCGGCTCGGGCCTCTACGGCATGGTGCTGTTCGCGATCCTCGCCATGTTCGTCGCCGGGCTGATGGTCGGGCGCACGCCCGAGTATCTCGGCAAGAAGCTCGAGGCGAAGGAAGTGAAGATGGCGATGCTCGCCGTGCTCATCCTGCCGCTGCTGATCCTGGGCTTCTCTGCCGTCTCCGCCGTCTTGCCATCGGCGCTGGCGAGCCTTGCCAACCCCGGCCCGCATGGGCTCACCGAGATCCTCTACGCGTTCTCGTCGGCCGCCGGCAACAACGGCTCGGCCTTCGCCGGGCTCAATGCGGCGACGCCGTGGTACGCGACGACGCAAGGCATCACCATGATCCTCGGGCGATACGCCGTCATCGTGCCGGTGATGGCGATCATCGGATCGCTCGCCGCCAAGCCGAAGCTCGCACCGTCATCGGGCACCTTCCCCACCGACGGGCTCTTATTCGTCGGACTGCTGACGGGCGTGATCCTGATCCTCGGCGGCCTGCAGTTCTTCCCCTCGCTCGCACTCGGGCCGATCGTCGAGCACTTCCAGATGCTCGCCGGCAAGACGTACTGAGCCCTTTCAGGAGCAAAGTGCCATGGTTCGAAAACGCTACGCAGCTGCAGCGCTCGACCGTCCGCTGGTCGCGCACGCGATCGCCGACGCATTCCGCAAGCTCGATCCGCGCGTGCTGGTGAAAAGCCCGGTGATGTTCGTCACGGCCGTCGTCTCGGCGCTGGTAACAATTCTCTTCGTGCACGACCTCGTTAGCGGCGCGGCAGCGGCATTCACAGGACAGCTCGCGGTGTGGCTGTGGTTCACTGTGCTCTTCGCCAACTTCGCCGAGGCGGTGGCGGAGGGGCGCGGCCGCGCCCAGGCCGATACTTTGCGGCGCGCCCGCACAGAAACGATGGCCAAGCGCCTCGGCGACTCGCAAAAGCGCGACAGCTACGAACCGGTCTCTGCGCTCGATCTGCGCCCGGGCGATCTCGTGCTCGTCGAGGCCGGCGACCTCATCCCTGGCGACGGAGAGGTGACCGAAGGCGTCGCTTCCGTCAACGAGGCGGCGGTGACAGGCGAATCCGCCCCCGTCATCCGCGAGGCCGGCGGCGACCGCTCGGCCGTCACGGGGGGCACCAGCGTCCTCTCCGATTGGATTGTCGTGCGCATCACCTCGGCGCCGGGCTCGTCATTCCTCGACCGCATGATCGCGCTCGTCGAAGGCGCCGAACGGCAGAGAACGCCCAACGAGATCGCGCTCAACGTGCTGCTCGCGGGCATGAGCCTCATCTTCCTGATTGCCGTCGTGACGCTCACGGGGCTTGGCACGTACTCGGGCGCGTCGGTGCCCGTGCCAGTGCTCGTCGCGCTCTTCGTCACGCTTATCCCGACCACCATCGGCGGCCTCCTGTCGGCCATCGGCATCGCCGGCATGGACCGGCTCCTGAAGTTCAACGTCCTCGCCATGTCTGGGCGTGCCGTCGAGGCGGCGGGCGATGTCGACACGCTGCTGCTCGACAAGACCGGCACTATCACCTTCGGCAACCGCCTGGCGACGGAGATCATTGCTGTTCCGGGTGTCCCCGAACGCCAGGTTGCGGAAGCAGCGCTGCTTGCCAGCCTTGCCGACGAGACCCCCGAGGGCCGCTCCATCGTGACGCTGACGCAGGAGAAATTTGGGATCTTGCCGCCGGAGCCGGTGCCGCAGTCCGGCCTCGTCCCGTTCTCGGCGACGACGAGGCTGTCCGGCGTCGATATCGGCACGCGCAAGCTGCGCAAGGGCGCAGTCGATGCAATCCTGAAATTCGCGCGAGATGCGGCGGGCAGTGGCGTCGCAGAGCCGCCGGCTTTCCGCGCAGCCGTCGAGCGCATTGCCCGTTCCGGCGGCACACCCCTGGGGCTCGCCGAAGGTGGCCGACTGCTCGGCGTGGTCCACCTGAAGGACGTGGTGAAGGCCGACATCAAGGACCGCTTCGCGCAGATGCGGCGCATGGGCATCAAGACGGTGATGATCACGGGAGACAATCCCGTCACGGCCGCTGCGATCGCATCGGAGGCGGGCGTTGATGATTTCGTCGCCGAGGCGACGCCGGAGGACAAGCTGCGCTACATCCGCAACGAGCAGGCGCAGGGCCGCCTCATTGCAATGTGCGGCGACGGCACCAACGATGCCCCCGCGCTCGCACAGGCCGACGTTGCGGTCGCGATGCAGACGGGCACGCAGGCGGCGCGCGAGGCCGGCAACATGGTGGATCTCGATTCCAACCCGACCAAGCTGATCGAGATCGTCGAGATCGGCAAGCAGCTGTTGATGACGCGCGGATCGCTCACGACCTTCTCGATCGCCAACGACGTAGCGAAGTACTTCGCGATCATCCCGGCCTTGTTCGTCGCCTCCCTGCCGGAACTTGGCGCGCTCAACGTCATGGGGCTCGCCACGCCGCACAGCGCTATTTTGTCGGCGGTGATCTTCAATGCGCTCATCATCGTCGCGCTCATTCCGCTGGCGCTGAAGGGCGTCGCCTACCGTCCGGTCGGAGCGGCTGCGCTGCTGCGGCGCAATCTTTTGATCTATGGGCTGGGCGGCCTTGCCGCGCCCTTCATCGGCATCAAGCTGATCGATCTCGCGGTCGGCGCCCTCGGTCTTGCTTAGAGTGGAGGAAACTTAGAGTGGAGGAAAGCCATGCTTCGCCAGTTGCGCGCACCCCTCGTTATGCTCTTGGGCTTCACGCTGATCACGGGGCTCGTCTATCCGCTCGCCGTTACCGGTTTCGCCTGGATCATGATGCACGACGCGGCCCTCGGGAGCCTCGTCGCGAAGGACGGCAAGGTTGTCGGCTCGAAGTCTCGTCGGCCAGGACTTCGCTTCGGCCAGGTATTTCCATCCGCGGCCCTCGGCCACAGACCCCGCCTATAATGCGGCCTCATCTACCGGGTCGAACCTCGGTCCCATCACGCAGAAGCTGCTGGACCGGACGAAGGCGAGCGTCGACGCCCTGCGCGCGCAGGGTGTTGCAGGGCCGATCCCGGTCGACGCGGTGACGGCATCGGCGAGTGGGCTCGATCCCGACATCTCGCCCGAAACCGCTGAGCTACAGGTGCCGAGGGTTGCCAAGGCACGTGGGCTTACCGAGAAGCGGGTGCGCGCGCTGGTGAACCAGCAAGCCGAGGGACGCGCGCTCGGCTTCTTGGGAGAGCCGCACGTTAACGTGCTGGCGCTCAATATCGCGCTCGACGGCCTGCGGGAGTAGTCTTGCCGGCCGAAGGATAGCCCCCAAGGATGCCTGATGCCCCCCGAGCCCCATGCCTGCCGAACTCTAGCCAACGCGCGTCCGCCCTGCTTGCGCTCACAGAGAAGGAGCATCGCGGGCGTCTCAAGATCTTTCTTGGTGCTGCCCCTGGCGTCGGAAAGACCCATGCGATGCTGAGCGCGGCGCGCGCCGCCAAGGCCGAAGGGCGCGAGGTGGTCATCGGCCTCGTAGAGACGCACGGGCGTCGCGAGACCGAGGCGCTCGTTGAGGGCTTCGAGGTCATCCCGCGCAAGCCGGTCGTCTACGTCAACCGCATCATGAGCGAGTTCGACATCGACAAGGCGCTCGCGCGCCGCCCGGGCCTGCTGCTCATGGACGAGCTCGCCCACGCCAACATTCCTGGAAGCCGCCATCTCAAGCGCTGGCAGGATATCGAGGAGCTGCGTCAAGCCGGCGTCGACGTCTGGACGACGCTGAATATCCAGCACCTCGAGGGCCTTAACGACATCGTGCAGAGGATCACGCGCATCCAGGTGCGCGAGACTGTGCCCGACCGCGTGTTCGAGGAAGCCGACGACATCGTCCTCGTCGACTTGCCGACCGAGGAGCTTCTAAAGCGGCTTACCGAGGGCAAGGTCTATGTTGAGGACATGGCGGCGCGGGCGCGCAAGCGCTTCTTCAAGCCTGAGAACTTGACAGCGCTGCGCGAGCTCACGTTGCGCCGCGCGGCAGAACGCATCGACGCCGATCTGATCGATCGCATGCAGGCCCAGGCCATCGAAGGTCCGTGGGCTGCGGGTGAGCGCATCCTGGCTTGCATCGGACCCGACCTCGACGCTCCCACGATCGTGCGTGCCGCGAAACGTCTGGCCGATCTCATGGATGCGCCGTGGATCGCCGTCACCGTCGAGAAGCCGAGCGGGCCCTTGGAAGAGAAGGAGCGCCAGTATGTGGACAGGGCGCTGCGGCTGGCTCAATCGCTCGGGGCCGAAACGGCTACGCTTGCGGCCAGCGATATTACAGCGGAGCTTTTGCGCTTCGCCAGGCTCGAGAACGTGACGCAGGTCGTACTGGGTCGCTCCCGCGGCGGCTTCCTGACCGAG
>CAVSIY010000009.1:0-118996 GCA_963728165.1 uncultured Alphaproteobacteria bacterium
GCAACGGGTCATCAACGGCCTCTCCGTTCCCTACGAACAATGTCCGCATTCAGGAGAAGCGGACATGCGGAAACGTGGGAGCGCTTCGAGCGGGCGTAGGGTCTTGCGCCATCTCCACGGGGCCGGTGGCCGGAGCGCGGAGGGGGCGTCCCCTCCACGCTCCTGATGGTGCGCTCTGGGCGCGGCTATCTCGCCGTGCGCGAGGACGCGACCTGCTCGACCGGCGTCACGGTCATCGCCTGTGCGCCCTTGTGGCAGGCGACGTCGAGCCACGTGCTGGCATCCCCGTTGAGACGAACGCTTCTGCCGCCGCCGATCGCGACTTCATAGCGCGCGGGTGCATCGCTCGGGGCCTCGTCGCCGGTAAAGGCCTGCGCCAGGATGAGGGTGAGCCTGCAACGTCCGCCTTCGCTCAGAAAGTAGCTTACGGCGTGCTTGGCTCCGACGTCGAAGCTGATGCCGTGCATGGGCTTCATCGTCATCGGCTTGGATGAAAGCTCCGCGGCGTATGCTGCGGCGGTCGATGTCAGGGCAACCGCGGCAACCATGGTGCGTGTAAAGCACGTAAAGGCTGGCATGGGATTTCTCCTGCATATGAATTGAAGCAAAGCAACGAGCAAAGGCTACGCATTGCACCCATGAAAGTCGCGGCAAGGCTCCCCCCTTGCTACGGCAGTTGGCGCACCGCACAATTGCTGTTCGGTAAGTGTACAGAGGAACCGGTAAGTGCAGAAAATTGCGGAAGCGTCGGATAAAACCACTGCGTTCGTCGATGGGTACGTACGCCCAATGTTCACGCGCCGCAGCTGCCCAGCAGCATGACGGCTCGGTGTTGTCCGTGGCCTATCCGCCCGCGTTGCAAGCGGCGCGATCGGCAGCGCGCGCAGCCTCCATCGCCACGCCCGAGCCCCAATTTCACGCCAAATCCGCGCCAACGAGCGTTGCTTAGCGAGGGGAGAGTGCCATGGGCTGGTTCGGGGGGAGAAACGCCGTCGGCGACAATGCCGAGATCGCCGCGCAGGCGGCCTCAGGCAGCGACGGCGGCAAGCTTGCCGTCTTCGTCTCGGCAATCGCGCTCATCTTCTCCGGCTACAGCCTGTGGGAGACCTCGCTCAAGGCGGCCGACGTGCGCGCCTTCGTGCCCCCCGTCATCCAGTTCGCGGCGCCCTATCAGAACTCGAACTTCGAGATGATCGCCGTGCCGATCACGCTCACCAACGAGGGCGCGCGCTCGGCGACGGTGGTGTCGATCGAGCTTGCCGTCACCGACCCCCGCTCGGGCCAGACCAAACGCTTCTATGCGGCCGATTTCGGCCGCTGGACCATGGAGAAGACGCGCACAGGCGCCTACGCGCCATTCGCGCCGATCTCGCTGCCGGGCCGCTCGAGCCGCACCGAATCGGTGCTGTTCTACACGCGCGGGCAGGACGAGAAGCCCAACGAGCTCATTCGCGAGCCGGGTCCCTATCGCTTTGCGCTGACCTTCGACGTTGCCGAAAGCGCGGCGAAACCGAGCGTGTCCTTCGAGCGGTCGCTCCTTGCTTACGACGCGCGCGCCTTCAACGAAGGCACGCTGCCCCTTTACAGCAGCGATTGGCGCGCCGCCGCCACGCCGGAGCATTAGGGCCCTCGCGGCAACTCCCATCTCCCCTTCGGGTTTAACGGCGTTTATGGTCTTGGCCGGCAGTTCGGGGCAGAGGAGGGAACAACATGACGACGATCGCCAACACGGCG
The DNA here is from genome assembly GCA_963728165.1 of uncultured Alphaproteobacteria bacterium. Taxonomy (GTDB): domain Bacteria; phylum Pseudomonadota; class Alphaproteobacteria; order Rhizobiales; family Hyphomicrobiaceae; genus Hyphomicrobium_A. The sequence goes on from CAVSIY010000009.1 coordinate 1,735, forward strand.
GTTTTTCAAAGCGGCCTTCGCATGAGATTTCTCTTTGTCGCCGCGGCGCTGCTCGCCGTGGTGCCGCTCGGGACTGTCGCGCAGGACAAGAAGGCGGCGCCGGCGCCGGCCACGAAAGCGGCTCCCAAAGCCGACGCGGCCAAGCAAGAGCCGGGTTGGACCGTCCGCTGCGACAACGCCGGCCAGGGGCTCGCCTGCAAGGCCATCCAGTCGATCGTGCTGGCCAAGACGCGCCAGCTCCTGCTCTCCGTCGCCGTCAGCAAGCCCGCCACCGGATCCGACATGGCGATGCTCCTGCAGCTGCCGCATGGCCTCTTCAATCCGGCCGGCGTCACGGTCGCGATCGATGCCGCCGCGCCGCAGACGCTCGAAATCCAGACCTGCGACGTCAAGGGCTGCTATGCCGGGACAGCGATCAAGGCCGACCAGCTCGCCGCCATGAAAAGCGGCCAGAAGCTCAACGTCGTGTTCCAGGACCTCAAGAAGCAGAAGATCACCGTGCCGGTGCCATTGAAGGGTTTCGATAAGGCCCTCAAGATGCTCTGAGCCGGGGCGAGCTAGAATCTGGCCCTGCCCTCGAGGCCGACGGCGTGGATCTGCGTGTCGCTGCCGAGCTGGCCGTCGTAGGGCGGGCAAAGGCAGACGCGGCCCATTTCAGGGCGCATGATCCAGGTCAAGGCGCCCCCGTTTCGCCGTGTTAGGCGATAGCTAGAGACGGTTGCCTAAAGGCACGCGAAATGAGCCATGCAGATCAATGAGTTCAGCTTAGCGGGTGGCGTGCTCTTGGGGCTCGCCAGCGCGCTCCATTGCGCGGCCATGTGCGGCGGCATCGCCTCGGGCGTTGTCTTTCTGTTCGATCCCAAGAGCCCAGTCGATCGCGCCCGTGTGCTGATGACGGCGCAGGGTGGGCGCATCCTCGCTTATGTGATCGCCGGCGCCATCTTGGGCGCGGCCGGCGCCGGGCTCTACGGCGCCTTCGATCACGCCGTTGCCTACCGGTTGCTGCAGTGGGCCGGTGCCGTGACCCTCATGTGGATCGGGCTTTCGGTGGCGGGGCTGCTGCCGTCGCTGTCGCTGCTCGACCGCTACGTGGCCGCGCTGTCGGGCGTAATCTCGGGCATCCTCGCCCGCTTTCGCCGCTTTCCGGTGGTGGGGCCGTTCGCGGCCGGCCTCGGCTGGGGCACCATCCCGTGCCCCATGGTCTATGCCGCGCTCTTCACCGCGACGCTGACCGGCTCGGCTGCCGGCGGCGCCACCTTGATGGCTGGCTTCGGGCTCGGCACGCTTCCCGCCGTCACCTTGACCGCTTTCGGCGTCACCACGCTGGCGCGCGTCGAGGCCAAGGCGCTCGCGCGCGGCGTGATCGGTCTCGCCATTGCGATCCTGGGGTTCTCGACGGTGTATCCCTCGAGCCCGACGGCAGGGCTGCTCTGCCTCTCTCCGTAGGTGCCTGACCCTCCGGGTCTGGCAGCGCCAGACACCACGCCATGAAGCACCGGTGTCAAACCCAAAGGGTCAGACACCGCCGTTCCCAAAATGCAAAACGGTGTCAGACGCAAAGCATCAGACACCGTTTGGTCTTCATCTCATTGGTGCCAGACCCGAAGGCCTGACACCGTCAAACGCAAAACGCTTAACGTCACCAGGCGTCGGATCAGCGGTTGAGCGCGACGACGAGGGACCGCGGGTTGCCGCCGTTCTCGCTGATGTAGTTCTGGAACAGGTTGTCGAGGAACGAGGTCATCCAGAAACCGATGACTTGGGCGTCGCGCACCTTGTAAGTATCGCCTCGGTGCACCACGAGCCAGCGCACGTCGTAGGCGTCGCCGGTTGCCAGCGTGATGCGGCTATCGACGTAGGTGCCGCGCACGTCCTCGTTGGATTGGGCCGTCACGATGAAGCGCGCGACCGGGTACTTGGGCGACTCCTTGGCGGCGTAGCGGGCGATGAAGTTGATCATGCCGGCGTAGTAGGTGGGGCGGTCGTTGCGCGGCAGGCTGCGCGCATAGCCGCCCAGCGCGGAGAGGCCGATCGAGGGCACGTCGGCGTTGGAGCTGAGCACCATGGCGAACTGGGAGGCCGAGCCCGAGCGCGAGGCGGCGAGCAACTCGTTGCCGACCCGCTTCATGTAGGCGGCCGGGGTTTCCCCGGCGAGTGCTGCAGCACCCATCGCGACGAGGGCGAGGCTGGCCAGCGTCACCGAGCGCGCAAAAGCCGAGAACGCGCTTCGCGAGGGGGTTCGCATCGAAACTGTCATCTTCATCCGGTGGGGCTCCCTCCTGGGGACTGGGGGTCGGGCGGCGCGGCGCGTCTCCGTCAGGCCGGCCGTTGTCCCTTCAACTCACTAAGCCATGCCAAGAGCGTTGCAGTCAAAGGGTGGCCGAGGATAACGACCATTTTTTGGACAGGCATTGTTCATGTCCTTGCGACAAGGCTTGCTGGTGTGGCTGCAGGACGCCATGTCGGCCGGCCAAGGCGCGGCAAACGCACCGTGAAGCGGTAGAGCTCGCTCGAAGGAATTTCCTTCTGCCCCAACAATGTGGCGACGCGATCGACCTCCTCTTGCGCCATTGTCCCCGCCAGGCTCAAGAGCACCGATTTTCTCCGCTCGGGGTGCACGAGGATAAGCTCGTGGCGCGTGCCCGACAGAGATGCGCGCAGGTGATGTGTGACCCCCATGTAGGAGCTTATGGGGGCCGTCCACGTCCTCCTGTACAGGTATCCGCCCTCGGTGACGGTGACGCCAGCTTCGTCGATCTCGACAGTGCGCGTCATGGTGATGCGGGAGAGAAGGCGCCTTATAGGCAAGCCGAGCAGATAGATCCAAAAGGCGATCGCTGCCAGAATTTCGAGCGCCAGGACCGGATGTTGCGCGACGACGGCGCGGGCGGCGGGCGTGAACAGCGCCTCCATGAGCAGCGCGAGCGAGGCAACCGCCACGGCCACCACCGCAGGAACGGCTAGAACCAGCTTGGCAATTGCGGGTCGGTGGGAGCAGGTCTCGACGAGACGCAGAGGGAGCTCTGCGGGGACCGGGGGCTCGACCCGGTCGTAGATCGCCACGCGCATCGGAGGGTGTTCCTACTTCAAAGTCTGGTCCGCGTGAAGGTAGGAAAGCAGGCTTACTTTCCGGTTAACCCTCGTGCCGAAACTGAGCAGCGGGGGATTTCGTTCCCTTTCGCTTGACACATAAACATATCTTTATATCATCCGCCGCCAAGGAGGCGCTTATGGCAGGAACCTTGGCCAGCGACGATCTCGTCACCGCGCTCAAAGCCGCGGCCGAGCCGACACGCCTGCGTATCCTCCTGCTGCTGGCGGCCGGGGAGCTGAGCGTCAAGGACCTCACCCAGATCCTGGGGCAGAGCCAGCCCCGCATCAGCCGGCACCTCAAGCTCTTAGCCGAGGCGGGGCTGGTGGAGCGTTTCCGCGCGGGCAGCTGGGCCTATTTCCACGTCTCCGACCGCACGCACGGCGGCCGGCTCGCGCTCGATATCCTGGCGCTCGTCAACGGCGCGGAACCGATCGTCGCCCGCGACCGCGAGCGCGCCGAAGCCTTGAAGCGCGAGCGCGAGGAGGCGGCCCAGAGCTATTTCCGCGCGCATGCCGCCGATTGGGACCGTATCCGCTCGCTCTATGTGGCCGAGAGCGAGGTCGAGACCGCTATCGGGGAGGCGCTGGGACCGGGGCCGTTCAAGCTGCTCGTCGATCTCGGCACTGGAACCGGCCGCATCCTGGAGCTGCTCGCCGGCCGTTATGCGCGCGGGATCGGCTGCGACCTCAATCAGGCGATGCTCGCCTACGCCCGCAGCAAGCTGTCGAAGGCACAGCTGACGCAAGCGCAGGTGCGCCATGGCGACATCTATGCGCTCAGCCTGCCCGACGGCGTGGCCGATGCGGTCGTCATGCATCAGGTGCTGCACTTTCTCTCCGAGCCGGCACTCGCCATCCGCGAGGCCGCGCGCGTGCTTGCCCCGGGCGGTCGGCTTCTCATCGTCGATTTCGCCCCGCACGACTTGGAATTTCTGCGCGAGGAGTATGCGCACGACAGGTTGGGATTTGCGCCCGAGCAAGTTGCACAGTGGATGAAGGATGCTGGCCTTTCTCCCATCGAGCAACGCGATTTGGCTCCCAATAAGAAGGGCGGCGCCGAAAAGCTGACGGTGTCGCTTTGGCTGGCCGAGCGGGGAGGCGCCTCGCGCCTGCGCGAGCGAGCCGCTTCGTCACGCGCCCTGGAGGAGGCTCCCTGATGGCTGACACACACGAGCGCAAAAGCCGCCTGCTGGGCGCCGACGAGATCCAGGTTTCCTTCGAGTTCTTCCCGCCCAAGACCGAGAAGATGGAAGCTGCACTTTGGTCCGCCATCGAGCGACTGGCACCGCTGAGGCCAGAGTTCGTGTCGGTCACCTATGGAGCGGGCGGCTCCACGCGCGAGCGCACCCACGCAACCGTTGCCCGCATTATTCGCGAAACGGATTTGAAACCCGCCGCGCACCTGACCTGCGTCGCAGCGAGCAAGGACGAGGTGAACGCCGTCGCCCGCGCCTATTGGGACGTCGGCGTGCGCCACATCGTGGCCCTGCGCGGCGATCCCGTCGGCGGACCGGGCACGCGCTACGAGCCGCACCCCGGCGGCTACAACAACGCCGCCGACCTCGTGTCTGGCCTCAAGACGATCGCCAACTTCGAAATCTCGGTCGCGGGCTATCCCGAAAAGCACCCCGAAAGCCCGTCGCTCGCAGCCGACATGGACAACCTGAAAGCCAAGGTCGATGCCGGCGCCGACCGCATCATCACCCAGTTCGGCTTCGACAATGCCCACTATCTGCGCTTCCTGGAGCGCGCGCGGGGAGCCGGCATCTGGGTGCCGATCACGCCCGGCATCGTGCCCATCCATAACTTCAAGCAGGTGGCGGCCTTTGCGGCCCGCGCCGGCGCCAGCATGCCCTCGTGGCTGGCGCGGCGTTTCGACGGGCTTGAGAACGATCCCGCGACGAGCCATCTCGTTGCCGCAGCCGCGGCGACCGAGCAGGTGATGGACCTCGTCGACGAGGGCGTGAAGAAGTTCCATTTCTACACGTTGAACCGCGCCGACCTCGTCTATGCGATCTGCCATCTCCTGGGCTTGCGCCCGCACGGGACGGCGCAGTTGCGCGAGCGGGCGGTCGGGTGAGGAGAAAGCGCAAATGACCAGAAAACCGAGCTACGCAGCGCTCGAGGCGGCGGCGGCCAAGCGCATCCTCATCATCGACGGCGCAATGGGCACGATGATCCAGCGGCATAAGCTGGATGAGGCGGGCTACCGTGGCGAGCGCTTCAAGGATTGGTCGCGCGACGTCAAGGGCAACAACGATCTTCTGGTGCTGACGCAGCCGCAGATCATCGGTGAGATCCACGAGGCCTATCTGGAGGCCGGCGCCGACATCCTCGAGACCAACACGTTCAACGCACAAGCGATCTCGCTCGCCGACTACGGCATGCAGGACCTTGCCTACGAGATCAACGTGGCGGCCGCTAGAATCGCCCGCGCGGCGGCCGACAAGTGGACCAAGAAGACGCCGGAGAAGCCCCGCTTCGTCGCCGGCGCCGTCGGGCCGACGAACCGCACGGCCTCGATCTCGCCGAAGGTCAGCGATCCGGGATTTCGCAACGTCGACTTCGACACGCTGCGCGAGGCCTACAAGGAGCAGATCGGCGGCCTGATCGATGGCGGGGCCGACATCATCATCATCGAGACCATCTTCGACACCCTCAATGCCAAGGCCGCCGGCGTCGCCGCGCTCGAGGTCTTCGACGAGAAGGGGATCGAACTGCCGATCATGGTGTCCGGCACCATCACCGACCGCTCGGGGCGCACGCTCTCGGGCCAGACGCCGGAGGCCTTCTGGTACTCCATGCGGCATTTGCGGCCGTTCTCGATCGGGCTCAACTGCGCGCTGGGGGCCGAGCTGATGCGGCCCTATCTCGCCGAGCTCTCGGCCGTGGCCGATACGCGCATCTCCGCCTATCCCAACGCTGGGCTGCCCAATCCCATGGGCGAGTACGACGAGACGCCCGACGACATGGCCTGCCAGATGGAGCCGTGGGCCAAGGACGGGATCGTCAACATCGTCGGCGGCTGCTGCGGCTCGACGCCGGACCATATCCGCCACATCGCCGAGCACGTGGCCCAGTTTGCCCCGCGCAAAATTCCCACAATCGCACCGCGGATGCGCCTTTCGGGCCTGGAGCCCTTCGTTCATGGCTGAGATGAGCCAAACCTTTGTGCTAGAGAAGGAGCGGGGGGTCCCTCACCGGCCCAGGGAAAGTCGTCATGCGTGTCATAAAGATCGATCTGCCGGCCAGCATGAGCCCGGTAGATCCAGAGCTCAGTCTTGTCTCCGACCAGGTCCGCGAACAGCTCTTCAAGGAGCTGGCCGAGATCGATGCCGAGATGAGCGAAACCGTGCGCCAGCGGGCGCGCTCGTATTTCCCGGAGGACTATTCGGTCTTCGTGCGGACGCTGCTTCTACCGGATCGAGTCAAGGTTTCCACCGAGCTTTGGATCGTCGATCCCAACATCCGCTGGCCCGCGGGATTGCTGACACGCTCGGCCTGGCGCCTCTTCGTCCCGATCTTCGGGCACGCCGTGAAGGATGCGTTGTCGAGCCGCATGCCGGGCGTCAAGTTCCACATGCAGGAGAAGGACGCCAAGGTTACGGTGCTGGCGCCCACGCGGACCTTCAAGGATCCAGTCGTGCTGGTGATCGTCACCATTATCCTGACGACGCTCTATTGGCTGTTCGTGCATCCCCACCTCATGATGCTGTTCCCCGGCCCGACCGCGCTCTGAGTGCGGTGGCGCTCGTAGCGGAGGCCGGCATCGGCGGCCGGCTCCGCGCGATCACGCTTGTCTGCAATGATGCTGCACTGAGCAGAGAGGACATCTGCACCCCATGACCACGACCAGCGCGGCATTGAGCTTCATTAACGTCGGCGAGCGCACCAACGTCACCGGGAGTGCCAAGTTCCGCAAGCTCATCGAGGCGGGCGACTACCAGGCTGCGCTCAGCGTGGCGCGCACCCAGGTCGAGAACGGGGCGCAGATCCTCGACGTCAACATGGACGAGGGTCTGCTCGACTTCTGAGAACGCGATGAAGACCTTTCTGAACCTCATCGCGTCTGAGCCCGACATCTCGCGCGTGCCCCTCATGATCGACAGTTCCAAGTGGAGCGTGATCGAGGCGGGCCTCAAATGCGTGCAGGGCAAGGCCATCGTCAACTCGATCAGCCTCAAGGAGGGCGAGGGGCCGTTCCTCGAGCACGCGCGCAAAGTTCTGCGCTATGGCGCCGCCGTCGTGGTCATGGCCTTCGACGAGGAAGGCCAGGCCGACACGGCCGAGCGCAAGGTCGCCATCTGCGAGCGCGCCTACAAGCTCCTGACCGAGACCATCGGCTTTGCGCCCGAGGACATCATCTTCGATCCCAACATCTTTGCAGTGGCGACCGGCATCGAGGAGCACAACAACTACGGCCTCGCCTACATCGAGGCCGCGCGCCGCATCAAGGAGAAGATGCCGCTGGTGCACGTCTCCGGCGGCGTGTCGAACCTGTCGTTTGCGTTCCGCGGCAATGAGCCCGTGCGCGAGGCGATGCACTCGGTGTTCCTCTACCACGCCATCCAGGCGGGCATGGATATGGGCATCGTGAACGCCGGGCAGCTCGCGCTCTACGACGACATCGATCCGGAATTGCGCGAGTTGTGCGAGGATGTCGTCCTCAACAAGCGCGCCGACGCGACGGACCGCCTGCTTGAGGCTGCGCCGAAGTTCAAGGGCGACGGCAGCGTTCAGAGGAACGTCAAGGATCTGTCCTGGCGCGAGGCGCCCGTCCAGGAGCGCCTGACGCATTCGCTCGTCCACGGCATCACCGACTTCATCGAGGAGGACACCGAGGAGGCGCGTCAGCAGGCAACAAAGCCCTTGGACGTGATCGAGGGCCCGCTGATGGCCGGCATGAACGTGGTCGGCGACCTGTTCGGCGCCGGCAAGATGTTCCTGCCGCAGGTGGTGAAGTCGGCGCGCGTCATGAAGCAGGCCGTCGCCTATCTGCAACCCTACCTCGAGGCGGAGAAGAAGGCCTCAGGGCTTGAATCGCGCCCCGCCGCCGGCAAGGTCGTCATGGCGACCGTCAAGGGCGACGTGCACGACATCGGCAAGAACATCGTCGGCGTCGTGCTCCAGTGCAACAACTACGAGGTGATCGATCTCGGCGTGATGGTGCCGGCCGCGCGCATCCTCGAGACCGCCAAGAAGGAGAAGGCCGACATCATCGGGCTTTCGGGTCTCATCACGCCGTCGCTCGACGAGATGTGCTTCATCGCCGCCGAGATGGAGCGCGAGGGCTTCGAGTGCCCGCTCCTGATCGGCGGGGCCACGACGAGCCGCGTGCACACGGCAGTCAAGATCAGCCCCAACTACGAGAAGGGGCAGGCCATCTACGTACTCGACGCCAGCCGCGCGGTGGGCGTCGTCTCCAAGCTCCTGTCGCAGAAGGAGCGCACGAGCTACGTCGGCGAGATCCGCACCGAGTATGCCAAGGTGCGCGAGGCGCACGTGCGCAACGAGGCCTCCAAGCGGCGCATCACGCTTAGCGCCGCCCGCGCCAACAAGTTTGCGATCGATTGGTCGGGCTACAAGCCGCCCAAGCCCAGCTTTCTCGGCGTGCGCTCGTTCGCCAACTACGACTTGGGCGAGCTCGTGCCCTATATCGATTGGACGCCGTTCTTCCAGGCTTGGGAGCTCACCGGCCGCTATCCGGCGATCCTCAAGGACAACAAGGTCGGGACGGAGGCGCAAAAGCTCTTCAATGATGCCCAGGCGATGCTCAAACAGATCGTCGCGGAGAAGTGGCTGAAGGCGGCGGCCGTCGTTGGCTTCTGGCCGGCCAACAGCAACGGCGACGACATCGAGCTCTTCACCGACGAGGGGCGCAAGACGCGGCTCGCGGTGCTGCATACGCTGCGCCAGCAGATCGCGCGTGATCCTTCGCGCGAGCGCGCGCACACCGCACTCGCCGATTTCATCGCGCCCAAAGAGACGGGGCTTGCCGACTATGTGGGCGGTTTTGCCGTCACCTCCGGGCTCGGCGAGGAGGAGGCTTCAAAGACGCGCATCAAGGCGACGGACGACTACAGCCGCATCATGCTGAAGGCGCTCGCCGACCGGCTGGCCGAGGCCTTCGCTGAGCGTCTGCACCAGCGCGTGCGCCGCGAGCTGTGGGGCTATGCGGCGGCCGAGACGTTCTTGAGCGAGGATCTGATCGCGGAGAAGTACCGCGGGATCCGTCCGGCGCCCGGCTACCCGGCGCAGCCCGATCACACCGAGAAGGCGACGCTGTGGGACCTCATGGACGTGAAGGACGCAACGGGCATCACGCTCACCGAGAGCTATGCCATGTGGCCGGGGGCCGCCATTTCTGGGTTCTACTTCTCGCATCCCGACAGTCACTATTTCGGCGTCGGCAAGATCGAGCGTGATCAGGTCGAGGACTACGCCCGGCGCAAGGGATGGACGGTCGAGGAGGCGGAGCGCTGGCTCGCCCCCGTACTGAACTATGATCCAAGATCTCTGCAGGTGGCGGCAGCGTGAGGAGCCCTGCCGACTGCATCGCCTGAAGCGCGCACGCGTGATAGCGTGCCGACGCGCCGTGCCGACAAGGTTCGGCGGGGGAGACTTTTGGGGGGAGTTACGAGAGATGCTGGGACGCCTGATCCTTATCCTGCTGCAGGTGATCGTCGCCTGGTTCGCCGCACCTAAACTCGCAGCCTACGTGCACCTGGGCAGAGTCTTCGATCCGTTCGTGTTCGCCGTCATCTGTGCGATCATCGTATTCCTCGTGGGCATCATCGCCGCTCAGGTGTTGCGCGATGTCGGCCAGCCGGGGAGCACGACCTTGTCGTGGTCGCTGGTGTTTGCCCTGATCGCCGCGGCCATCGCGGTGTGGGGGCCTCAACTTGTGCCCGCGATCAGCCGCATTCCCGATCACGCTCTGATCGTGGCCGGCGCCGTGCTGGGCTATCTGGTCAAGCGCTAGAGGCTCGGGCTCGCCTCAAAACGGCAGAAGGCGCGGAGCCATCTCCGCGCCTTCCACGCTTGCGTTGTGATGTCCCGAGACTTGGGGGAAGCTCAAGGACGACGCTAACTTCCAACTCGTGTTTGGACTTGCGGCTGGTCCTGGTCGCGCAGCGTCAGACCATGCCAAACACAATTGCAGCGATGAAGCCGAATGATAGAAGCGCTGCAAGGACGTTCAGTCGCATCGCAAGTTCCATCGTTGCCTCCATGTCGGTCACCTTGGTTGGCGACTCGCTGCGGCACGGAAGGGGCCCGTGCCCGTTCGCAAAAGCTATGAGGCTTGCAGTCCACTTGCCAAGCGAAAAATTTTTTGCGCTGCGGGAGCCTGATCGCTTTCTAGTCGAATGCGATCAAAGCCGGCGCATCTCGGCTGTTGTGCCACAGATGTGTGATGCTTTTGCCGAATGTCTTGCTTCTCCAGTGAGCAGGTTGGACGGAAAAGCATCAGTTGCAACTCTATTCATTCCGTCACGAACGCGACACACGCATCGCCCGCCAGTGTTGCGACGCGAAACAAACCTGTTGAAGGCTTAGATGTGCCAAAGTTTCCCGAGCGACCCTGTCGTCCGCGACGATCCTAGAGGCGCTTGCGCAAGAGGATCTCCGTGCGCCCGTCGTACACGAGGTCTTCCAGACGCGCCGCTTGCGTGAAGCCATGGCGCTCATAGAAGCGGATGGCGTCGGCGTTGATCTCTGATGCTGCGACCCAGAGATTGCGCTCCTTGATGGCCCGCGCCTCAGCCTCGATCCAGGCCAGAATTGTTTGGCCCAGACCACGCCGCTGAAAGCGCGGCACGATCCCGAGAAACTGAATGTAGGTGCCGCGCAGCCAGCCGAGCCGTAGCCCGAGCGCTCCTGCAAGCTCATCCTCCAACGTCAGAAGGAAGCGCGGCGCGCCCGGCTCCTGTTTCCCGAGATACGCGGCAAGGGCCGAGGCCGGGTAGCCGTAGCTCGCCCAAGGATCGATGGCGGCGAAGGCAGCTGCGAGCGCATTCGCTTCGTGCTCAGGGAGCGGTGTCATGATGAGTTCAGCGGCCGGCTCGCCAGCGAGCGGCAGCGGATAGCGCTCGGCAGCGAAGGGAAGGAGCTCGCTCATTTGGTATGAGTGCTGTGCGGGCTTGCGGTGAGGGGATGGTGCGCCGCCAGCGTGTCGTAGCGATCGGTGTCGCCTGGCCGGCTGTCATAGCAGGTCGGCGACACCACCGGCTCGCCGGCTGCGAGCAGCTCCGAGACCGTCACGAACTCGAAGCCCATCTTGCGCAGCTTCGGTATGGCGAGCGGCAACGCGGCGGCCGTGTGCCATCCGCGTCCGTTGGCGTGGGCGAGAACGATGGAGCCGGGACGCGCGCGCGTGATGAGCACGTGCGCGATCGCCTTTGCCGATTGTCCAGGCCAAGGATCGCCGGTCGCGAAATCCCACTGGATGGCACGCAGGCCCTGATCGTGCACCGCTTGCAGCGAAGGCTCGTTGCAGGCGCCGTAGGGAAAGCGAAAGAGCGCAACGCGCGGGGCGATGCGGCTCATGGAGTCTGACTGGGCCTTGACGCACTGGCTCTGCGCAAGGCTTGCCCGGATCGCCTCGTAGGCGCGCTGGGGACCGGCGATCTCCTGCGTGAGCCGCACCCCCTGAAGCCTGCGTAGGTTGCGATGCGCTTGCGAATGATTGCCGATCTCGAACAGGGGATCGGCCATCAACTGACGCGCGCGCTCGGCGTGCGAGCGCAGCCACTTGCCGCCGGCGAAGAAGGTGGCCTTGACGTGCTCCTTGCGCAGGAAATCGACGATGGCGCCGTCGTACCCGGCAACCTCGCCCGGTTGCTCGCAGAGGTCGAAGGTCAAAGCGATGAGCTTGCGGTCGGTGGCAAGCGCGACCCGGCGGACCACGCCTTTGGGAACGCCGGAGAGCGACGGGAACGCCGCGAGCGGCATCCACGGCGAGGGGGCATCGAAGCGGTGATCGCCCTTCCTCGGCACGTTCTCGCCCGGCTTTGCCGCGAGCGCCGCCGGGCTCCAGCAGGAATTGAGGAGAGATGGGGTTTCGGCGTGAGCCGGCGCAGCGCTCGAGCCCCCGCCGAGCCCCGCCGCCATCGCCACGACCACCGCATACCGCTTCGCCGCGCAGACGGACATGGCACCAGCACTCCTGAACCTTTGCTCGCAATAGCGCGCGGTGCGCGCTCGGTAAAGCCGGACCCGCGTCAGCGCCCCTGAAAGCGCGGCTTGCGCTTTTCCAAAAACGCACGCCGGCCCTCGGCATAGTCCTCGCTGTCGAAACAGGCGGCGACCGCCGCATCGAGCGCTGCCATGTCGGGCGTCTCGGGATGGCGCACGAGCTCGTCGATCACTTGCTTGGCCGCGCGCACGGTGAGAGGGGCGTTGGCGGCGATCTCGGAAGCGAGCGCCCGCGTTCTTGCCTCGAGCTCTGCGGTCGGCACGACCTCGTTGATGAGCCCCATGGCAGACGCCTCCGCTATCTTGAAGCGGCGCCCGGTGAAGATCATCTCTTTGGCTCGCGACGGCGGCATGGCGGCAAGCAGCGGACGCACCCAGCGGGCATTGTAACCGAGGCCAAGCTTCGCCGCCGGAATGGCGAACTCGGCCTTGTCGTCGGCGAGCCGGATGTCGGTGCACAAGGCAACGGCCAGACCGCCGCCCAGGCAAAATCCGTGGATCATGGCGATGGTGGGCTTGGCGCATTGGCTCAAAGCCTTGAAGGCCGCATCGTTCAGCGCATCGTATGCAGCCGCCGCAGCGCCCGCCCGCGCGGTCTCGAATTCAGAAATGTCGGCGCCCGCCGAGAAGGCCCGCGTGCCAGCCCCACGCAGCACGATGACGCGAACGGCGTCATCGCCTTCGGCGGCGGCAAGTGCCTGCGGCAACGCCTTCCACATGGCGGCGGTGAGCGCGTTCATGCGCGAAGGGTTTTCGGCGACGATGAAGGCGATCTCGCCCTCGCGCTCGAGCCTTAGCGCGGCGTCCGCTGGCGGGGTATCCTGCATGGAGGGGTCCTCGTAGGCTTAGCTGACGCTTTCAAAGCGCCAATCGCCACGTCCTGCAATCGGGCACATTGCCCGATTGAGGTGCTTTACGACAACGTTAGGGAAAAACGCCCTCAGTAGGCGTTGACGTGGCGGCATCATATTTGTACCCCGGTCGGGCCGGCGCGGCGAAGCACCTCTGCAACCCGAACGCGGGCGGAAAGTCCGAGGAACAGTCCCATGGCAGCCAGGACACGGTCGGCGCCCTCGAGCAAGGTCAGACCTTACGATCCGATCTGGTCGGAGATCCGCAAGGAGGCCCAGGCGGCGATGGCGGCCGAGCCGGCGCTCGGCAGCTTCATCTATGCGACCATCCTGAGCCACGATCGCCTCGAGGATGCCATCTGCCACCGCCTCGCCCAGCGCCTCGATCACTCCGACGTCGATCCCGTTCTCGTCAATCAGACGTTCCTCGCCCTGCTTGCCGCGCACCAGGAGCTCGGCCCGACGTTTCGCGCCGACCTTGCCGCCGTGTTCGACCGCGATCCGGCCTGCAACCGCTACCTGGAGCCGCTCCTCTACTTCAAGGGCTTCCACGCCCTCGTCGCGCACCGCTTCGCGCACGCGCTGTGGCACGAAGGGCGGCGCGACTTTGCGCTGTTCCTGCAGAGCCAGGCCTCACGCACCTTTGCCGTCGACATTCATCCCGCCGCGCGCTTCGGGCAAGGGATCATGATCGATCACGCCACCGGGTTCGTCGTCGGCGAGACGGCGGTCGTCGGCAACAACTGCTCGTTCCTGCACGCCGTCACGCTCGGCGGCAGCGGCAAGGAGACGGGCAACCGCCATCCCAAGATCGGCGAGAACGTTCTCGTTGGCGCAGGCGCCAAGATCCTCGGCAACATCACCGTGGGCGAGGGCTCGCGCATCGCGGCGGGAAGCGTCGTCTTGCGCAGTGTGCCCCCGCACGTGACGGTCGCGGGCGTTCCAGCGAGGGTGGTCGGCTCGGCCGGCTGCGCCGAGCCTGCGCTCGAGATGGAACAGACGTGGGTCGACGATTTCGGCGGCCTTTAGAGCTTCACTGCGGCGAGCCCCCTTCGGACTCGGACCGCGCATAGGAGACCCCCAAGTGACCAAGGACGAAACGGGCCGCCTGCAGGCCTATCTGCGCAAGGTTTTCGGCACCCCCAACCTCGAGGTTCGCGCGCGCCCCAAGAAGGACGACTCCGCTGAGGTCTTCATCGGCGACGAGTTCATCGCCGTGCTCTTCCGCGAGGACGAGGACGGCGAGGTCTCCTACCAGTTCCAGATGGCGATCCTCGAGCTCGATCTGGAAGGCGTCTGAGGGCAGGGGCATCGCATGGCGCTCTATGAGCTCGACGGGGCTGGCGTGACGACGCCCGGCGAGGGCCGCTATTGGGTCGCCCCGACCGCGGTCGTCATCGGCAAGGTCATCCTCGAGGAGGACGCGAGCGTCTGGTTCGGCAGCGTCATCCGAGGCGACAACGAGCCGATCCGCATCGGCGCCCGCTCCAACGTGCAGGAAGGGTGCGTGCTGCACACGGACCCGGGCTACCCGCTGACGATCGGAGAGGACTGCACCATCGGCCACATGGTGATGCTGCACGGCTGCACCATAGGCCGCGGCAGCCTCATCGGCATCGGATCGATCCTGCTCAACGGCGTGAAGATCGGGGAGGAATGCCTCGTGGGGGCCAACACGCTGATCCCCGAGGGCAAGGAAATCCCGCCGCGCTCCATGGTGCTCGGCTCTCCTGGCAAGATCGTGCGCGAGCTTTCAGCCGAGGACGCCGCAAGGTTCGGCGCCGCCGCGGGGCGCTATGTCAAGAACTGGAAGCGGTTTGCGGCCGGGCTCAAGGTGCAGAGCGCTTGAGAGCAGCGCCTGCGCCTTCGATGACGACCTTCGTTTACTGGTCCTGGTCGAGCTCAAGTCCGGACAGCGACGTTGCCACCGGGGCCTGGCGCGTGTCGAGCGCAACCCAAACGTGCGGATTGATGTAGGACTGGCGCATCACGTACTCGTAGGGCGTCTGGCTCCACAAGCGAACGTCATCGAGCTTGTTGTCCAGAATAAAGTCGCCCTGCATCGTGCGCGCCGTCAGCACGGCGTGACCTTCACCCTTCTCGTCGCGCACGACCGTCATGAGCAGGGCGCTCACCGGCCAGCCCATCTTGATGAGATCGTGGCGCTTCAAGAGCGCGTAGTCCTCGCAGTCGCCCCTCGTGCGCGGCAACGTCCAGTACTCGGGGACGCCGTAGACCTCCAGGTCGGTCGCAGGCGCGATCGCCTTGTTGACCGCACGGTTGATGTCGTCGAGCTGGCGCAGGCGCTCAGCCGAGGCATTGAAGCGATTCTCGGGCCGGTGATCGGAGGCGCACTCCTGGGGTGTCGCCTCGCAGAAGCGCACAAATCCGTGCGGCGGTTGCGCCGGCCCGAAGATGCGCATGAACGCTGGCGCGTTGGCGGCGGGGGGAACGACTTGGTCGATCGCCCCGAAGGATGTGACTTGCTGCGCGCAAACACCCGACGCCGCCAGCAATCCACCCACAAGAACTATGGCGCTAAGCTCAACCCGATGCATTACGATTACCCCGTTACTCTTCCCTCTTACGCTAGCTGAAAGAGCTCGAATTACCCTGAAGCGTTGCTCCGCGATTTGAAGCAAAACGCTGTGCCCTCGTTCATCTTTATGAACCGTTGCTGCGGTCGAGGCGCTCGCTGGCGAGTTCCTCGTCCAACCGTTGATTAAGGAATTCGATAGCAACCCCTTCGTCATGGTGGCGGACGACGATGGCGCGCTGGTTTGCCAATATGACCTCGGTGCCAAGCGGCGGTCTGATCGGTGTCACGATCGACGCACCGCTGCGCGATACATCGAGCATGGGGCAGTCCAACATGGTGCCGTCTAGCAGCACCAACTTTGCGATCTCGTTGACGGGACGGCGCGGAAACACGCGCTCCTCCGCTCCGGAGATCTCACCTTGCGACGATAAGCGCTTGATTTGGGCCGCAAGTTTATCGCGCTTGCGCTGAGTGGCGGCGATGCACATGGCAAAGCCGTCCTCGGTACGCCGAACGACGTCTCCTTCAAGACCACCCAAATGCAGCAAATAAACGATCAGGTGCTCGCCGACCAACAACACTGTGGATGTTGTCATCTCGGCCTCCACGACCGAGATGTCTTTCAGCCGACAGGGATAATCGAGCTTGTCTGAGCGCATGAAGCGGCCCGGCAGGCTGACTGCGTAGCGCGGATAGCGGCGCTGATCGGCGATGCCCGAACCTTCAGGATCGGGCCCGCGTGGCCGCAATGGAGCCGAACTCCTCGACATGAGCCAATCCTGCGATGGGACCGCTGTAGCGGCCGCAGCTGTGCGCGAGCCAAGAACTGAACGCGTACATCGATGGCTCTGTTCCGTTCAGAATTATGCGGGTGGGGCCCTTAACGAACGGCTAATCGGCGCACCATTTCTGCAAGGTGCGCCTTAGCAGATGGGCAAGGTACCGCTGGGGCGGCGCTTTGATCGCCCCAAACAAGCATGGCTGAAAGAAGGTCGCAGGGTCTCAGCGCTTATCCGAGTCGGGCCGGCTGAGACCGCCGTCGAATACGCGGAACTGGCGCCGCTCGGAACGCACGATGCGGGTGGCGCGCTCCGGCAACAGCGTCGGCGGCTCCGGCGCCCGAGAAATGCCTGCACCCGGATCGCGCAACGGCCAAACGAGCTCGTTGGCGATGACGCGTTTGCTCACGACCGCTTTCTCACCGAGCCAGGCCGGCGACTGCAGCGGCGCAAACGACCCCAGCACCCGATCGATCGTGTCGCGCGTATGACGCAAGGGCAAAAGCAGCACCTCGCACTCGATCGACTCTTCGCCGGTTGCAGCGATCTCAAGGTAGATGACGCCGACGGACCCCTGGCGGGTCAGCGTCGAGAACTGGCGCAGCAGCGGCAGCCGGTCGATCGTGTCCCAGCTATCGAGGAAGTTGCTGCCGCGCAGCTCGTGCCCGAAGATGTCGCAAATGCGCGTGCCTGCGAGCCGGAAGCTAAACGTCTCTGCATCGCGCCGCTCGAGAATGAAGGTGTAGGGCAGGATAGCGCTGATCTTCGAGGGATCGATCTCGAAGCGCTGCGGCGCCTGCCTGTGCGCGCGCACACTGTCCCAGTATGCGAAGAGGGCCTTGTTGGTCTTGTGCTTCATGATCCTGACCGTGAGGGCGACTTGTGCGATAAAGCCTCGCGGCTGTCCCGGATCGGGACACCCCTTTCCCGAACCGTTGCCGTAGCGCCCTACGGAGCAGCATCCGTGCCATGAGTGCGGCGCGGGCCGGGTGAGCCGAATCATGGTTGCTGAGCCGGGGTCGTGCCGTTAACTCTTGCCGCCTACCGAGGCGTGCAACCCGCGCCGAGACTGCGGGCAAAACGCGCCCCGAATGAAAGGGACGGGCAGGTGAACCGACACGAGCCGATGTTCAACGTGCCCGTCGCCGTCTTGTTGGTGCTGGGGCTGCTCGTTGGTGTCCACGTCTTGATCACGGCCTTGCCTGCGGCGTGGGCCGCCTGGCTCACCGTGGCGCTCTCCTTCATCCCGGCGCGATACGACGGCTATGCCGCCGACCTCCCCGGCGGTCAGGTTGCCGCGGTTACCTCGTTCCTCACCTATGCGCTGGTGCACGGCAATCTGCTGCACCTGGCCATGAACAGCGCCTGGTTGCTGGCGTTCGGCGGGGTGGTGGCGAGCCGCACCGGAACCGTGCGGTTCCTGCTGTTTTTCTCGGTGTGCGCGATCGCCGGCGCCGTGGCGTTCCTCATCCTCAACCTCGGGCTCATGGCCCCGATGGTCGGGGCCTCGGGGGCCATTTCGGGGCTGATGGGGGCTACGATGCGCTTCTTGTTCAGCGCCCTCGACACTGGCGGCTTGCGTGCACTGCAGGAGGACCCCCAGCTTGTGCCGCTGATGCCCCTAGCCCGCGCCCTGACCGACCGACGCGTGCTGTTGGTGACCGGCGCCTTCCTCATCGCCAATCTCTTGGCGGTTCTGGGCCTCGGCGGCGTCCCGGCGGGGGGAATTGCCTGGCAGGCGCATTTGGGTGGCTATTTCTTCGGTCTACTTTGTTATGGTTTCTTCGAACGGGCTCCACGTTCCATTCACCAGACCGGTCAATTATAAACGGAGTTCTTGCGTCTAGGGCCTAATTGCCGCACCATGAACGGCCGGGCAAACCGCGTGGTGCGCTTGGCCAAAAGGCAAAAGGTGGGACGTTCGCGCGTTACCTGCCGGGCACAGGCGCGATCCTCGAATTTGTCGCGGGCGTAAGGGTTTTGCCGTGCTTCAACTGCTAGGGCGCAGTGGGAGGAAATGGATGAATATCGCTCAAATATTGAAATCAAAGGGGCGGGCAGTGGCTACGGCGCGCCCCGACGCGACACTCTCAGAGGTGATCGCCAAGCTCGCGCAGAAGAAGATTGGCGCCATCGTCATGGTTGGCGACAACGGCGAGCTCGTTGGGATCTTGTCGGAGCGCGACGTCATCCGCCAACTCGCCGACCGGGGAGATGCTGCGCTCGATGAGCCGGCGTCCAAGAGCATGACGTCCTCGGTGATCTCGTGCCACGAGTTCGAGCACGCTCGAGGAGATGATGGAGCTCATGACCCAGGGCCGTTTCCGCCACGTTCCCGTCGTCGAGGACGGCGCGCTGGTCGGCATCGTCTCGATCGGCGACATCGTCAAGCATCACGTCGCCGAAGTGGAGATGGAAGTGACGGCGATGCGCGATTACTTCGCCACCGGCTGAGCCGCCGTCACCTGAGCTGATTACAGCGCACGCGTGGCTCAAGCCACCTCGACGACGCCCAAGTGGGCGCCGGGCGCATTCTTGCGGGCGTCGATCTCGCGGCGCATGTCTTGGAGATGGCGCTTGGTCGCGGCCGCTCCATGGGCGATCAGCTCTTCGGCCCGATGAAAGTCAAACAGGCCCACGTCGCCGAGACGCAGGTTGATCATGGCGTCGGGCGGATCGCCCGCAAGCCGCGAGCGGGCAATGCGGTCCTGCACGATGTTGAAGGCGTCCATCATTACCGTCGAGATGCCGGGGGCCGACTCGCCCTTTCCGAAAATCTGCCGCTGCAGCAGCCGCCGCACCGCGGTGCCGTTCTTGCCCAAGATCGGCAGAGGCTCCAGTTCCTCCGGCTCGGCCGCCTCGGCTGAAACGTCGGCGTCGAAATGCGGATCGATCGTGCCGCGCCCGCACACATCGAAGTTGAGATTGACGGCGATGACGTAGCGCGCGCCGTGCGCTCGGCACACCGAGACGGGAATGGGATTGACGAGCGCTCCATCGAAGAGCCAGCGGCCGTTGATCTTGACGGGTCGGAAGATGCCGGGAAGCGCGTAAGAGGCACGGACCGCTTCGACGACCTGCCCCCGCGACAACCAGATCTCGTGCCCGGTGCCGATCTCGGTGGCGACCGCGGTGAAGCGCGGGCTTAGCTCCTCGATGTTCAGATGGCCGAGGTGCTGCTCCAGCTGATCGCACAGCTTTTGCCCGTTGATGAGGCCGGTGCCGGCGAAGTTGAAATCGAGGTATCCAAAAACGCGCCGGCGGGTCAGCCCGCGCGCGAACTGCTCAAGCAAGTCGAGGTGTCCGCCGGCATAGCAGGCGCCGACCACGGCGCCGATCGACGTGCCGACGATGATGTCCGGCTTGATGCCGGCCTCGACCAACGCCCTGATGACACCGATATGGGCCCAGCCGCGCGCCGCGCCGCCGCCCAACGCTAGGCCGATCTTCGCCCTTGCCATAGCTGGTCACCTGCCTGCTGTTCGCCGGCGTGCCCTCCAGAGCAACGAGCACGATTGCAATCCGACGGCAATTCAGCCTTTGGAATGCAATCTACATGCCCATCGGGGTACGCCGAACGAGCCCGAATCGTATTGTTGTCTGCCAATGAATATAGGGTCCCAAGATTAACCTTACACTAGCCGATTGGAGGCAAGACGACGGTTCGCGCCGCGATTGCGGCGCAGCATGACAAGCAGCATGACAATGAGATCAGTCTGTCGGGGGATCAGTCTTTCGGCGGATCCTCACTCCACTTAAGGCGTAGTGATGGGTGCGGTGGGGCACCGACGGGCACTGAGCGGTAGAAGCAACTGCGCCGCCCGGTATGGCAGGCAAGACCATCGCCCTCGACGCTGACGCGCAGCCAGACGACGTCCTGGTCGCAATCGGTGCGCAGCTCCACGATCTTCAGAACGTTGCCGCTCTCCTCGCCCTTCTTCCACAGTGCGCGGCGCGAGCGGCTCCAGAAGTGGCCGACGCCGCTCTCGAGCGTCAGCGCCAGCGCCTCGGCGTTCATCCACGCAAACATCAGCACCTCGCCCGTGCCGGCGTCGGTGACGATCGCGGGGATCAACCCATCGGCGTCGAACTTGGGCTGAAACGCGAGGCCCGCTTCGATGCTCTCCTTGTCGCCGCGCGGAGAAAACCGTGGTGTCTTGGGATCGGCCATTAGGAACGCTCGTCATCTGGAGGAGGCAAGGCGGTGCTTGCGCGTCAGCGATCGCCTTGCGGCGCCTGCACCGCCAGCAGGAACCGGTTGCGCCAGCTCTCTGCCGTTTCGAACACGCCGGTGAAGTGCGTCGTCACCATCGTCGCAGAGGGCTGATTGACGGCCCGCAGCGTCATGCACTGGTGGCTTGCCCGGATCATGACGGCGACGCCCTTCGGCGCGAGCGCCTCTTGAATGGTGGTGGCGATCTGCGCCGTCAAGGATTCCTGCACCTGCAGCCGGTGCGCGAAGATGTCGACCACGCGCGCCAGCTTCGACAGGCCGACGACGCGGCGATGCGGCACGTAGGCCACGTGCGCGACGCCGATGAAGGGCGCGATGTGGTGCTCGCAATGGCTCTCGAGCCGAACGTCACGCAACAGGATCATGTCGGAATAGCCGGAGACGTCCTCGAAGGTGCGGGCAAGCTCGGCTGCGGGGTCTTGCGGGTACCCGCAGAAGCGCTCCTCGAAGGCGGCGACGACGCGTTTGGGCGTGTCGGCGAGGCCCGGACGCTGCGGATCGTCCCCGGCCCACGCGAGCAGGGTGCGCACGGCCTCCTCCGCCTCCTGGCGGCTCGGCCGACGCGGGCTCGGGCTTTCAAGCTTCACCGGCGAGGTCTCCTTCAAGGGGCCGCTCCTCTGCGTGACAGGCGCAAGCGTGACAGATCTGGGGCGCGATGCCACATTTCGCCGAGCCTGCCCTATATTATCGGGAGAGGCTTGCGAATTGGGAAGGGATCGGGCGAAAGCGCCGGGCATTGAATGGCCGATTTGGACGAGATCTACAACACGAAGCTCCTGGAGCTTGCCGCGAATATCCCGTGCTCGGAGCGCCTCAAGGCTCCCGACGCCACGGCGACTGCCCATTCCAAGCTGTGCGGCTCGACCGTCACCATCGACCTGAAGATGAGCGGGGACCGGGTGACGGGCTACGGCCAGACAGTCAAAGCCTGTCTGCTCGGCCAGGCCGCGGCGGCCATCGTCGGGCGCCACATCATCGGGGCGACGGCGACAGAGCTGCGCGAGGCGGGCGCCGCGATGCGCAGCATGCTCAAGCAGGAGGGCTCTCCGCCCGGCGGCCGCTTCGCGGAGCTGGCGCTCATGGAGCCCGTTCGCCACTACAAGGCGCGGCACGGCTCGGTGCTCCTGACCTTCGATGCGATCGAGACGGCGATCGCCGAGATCGAGGAGAAGCAAAGTGCGGCGAAGGCACGCGCGACCTCGGCTTGATCCGTTCTGGGAGAGAGACATGACGGTGATACGCGATCCTTCCAAAGTAGAAGGGCGACGCGGGACGATTTACCCGCCGGGGTTTGCAAAAGGCTTCGAAGGTCGCATCAAGCGCGCGCTGGGCAACGCGGGCGGCCTCACGCAGTTCGGTGTCAACCTGACGACGCTGGAGCCCGGCGTCATGTCGGCGCAGCGTCACTGGCACGCGCGCGAGGACGAGTTCATCTACGTGCTCGACGGCGAGCTGACGCTCGTCACCGACGCGGGCGAAGAGGTGCTTGGCCCAGGCATGGCGGCGGGCTTCCCGGCCGGCGAGTCCGATGGACATCATCTCGTCAACAAGAGTGCCAAGCCCGCTAGCTATCTGGAGATCGGCACACGCAGCGCGGACGAGGACGCCGAGTATCCCGACATCGACTTGCGCTTGCAGAAGCGGGCGGGGAAGGTTGTCTTTACGCACAAGTCGGGTGAGCCGTATCCATGAGGATTGCCGGATCGCTGCTGAAGGCGCCGATCCACCTCTACCGCTGGACGCTGAAGCCATATGTCGGCTGGAATTGCCGGCATGTGCCGACCTGCTCGGAGTATGCGCTGGAGGCGATCGACGGGAACGGCGCCTGGCGTGGCTTCTGGCTGACCGTGTCGCGCCTCTTACGCTGCCATCCGTGGGGCACACACGGCCACGATCCCGTCCCCGACATCCGCGGCGAATATCATCCGTTCGCGCCGTGGCGCTACGGAAGGTGGAGGGGACTGCGTCATCCTGAGGGATGACAGACCGCGCGTGGCCACTTATATACGCCTCATCTTACCTGCTTGGTATGCAGCGATTGAGAGGAGACGGTCATGGCCGACGCAGGCCCCATCACCCTGACATTTCCGGACGGCGCCACGCGCAAGGTCGAGAGCGGCAGCAGCGGCCTCTCGGTCGCCAAGTCCATTTCGCCCTCGCTCGCCAAGCGCACGGTGGCGATGAGCCTCGACGGCAAGCTCGCTGACCTCGCCGAGCCCATTACGGCGGACGCCGCCATCAAATTCGTGTCCCGCACCGACCCCGAAGCGCTGGAGATGATCCGGCACGATGCCGCGCACGTTATGGCCGAGGCGGTGCAGTCGCTGTGGCCGAAGGTGCAGGTGACGATCGGGCCCGTGATCGAGAACGGCTTCTATTACGACTTCGCCAAGCAGGAGCCGTTCCATCCCGACGATCTCGCCAAGATCGAAAAGCGGATGGGCGAGATCATTGCCAAGAACGCGCCCTTCACCAAGGAGGTCTGGAGCCGCAAGAAGGCGAAGGAGTTCTTCAGGGAGCGCGGCGAGAACTTCAAGGTCGAGCTCGTCGACGCCATTCCCGAGGGCGAGGACGTCAAGATCTACAAGCAGGGCGAGTGGCTGGATCTGTGCCGCGGCCCGCACATGGTTTCTACCGGGCAGGTCGGCAAAGCCTACAAGCTGCAGAAGATTGCAGGCGCTTACTGGCGCGGCGATTCCAACAAGCCGATGCTGCAGCGCATCTACGGCACCGCCTGGGCGACGGAGGCCGAGCTCGCCGACTATCTGCACCGGCTGGAGGAGGCCGAGAAGCGCGACCACCGCCGTTTGGGGCGCGAGATGGATCTCTTCCATTTCCAGGAGGAGGCGCCGGGCTCGGTGTTCTGGCACGCCAAGGGTTGGACGCTGTTCCAGACGCTGATCGCCTACATGCGCCGCCGCCTCGCAGCGGCCGGTTACACCGAGGTCAACTCTCCAGACATGATGGAGAAGCACTTCTGGGAGCTTTCCGGCCACTGGGAAAACTACCGGGAAATGATGTTTGTCACGGTGCTGCCCGACGAGCGCGTCTTCTGCTGCAAGCCGATGAACTGCCCCGGGCACGTGCAGATCTTCAAGAACGGCCTCAAGAGCTACCGGGATCTGCCCTTGAAGATGGGCGAGTTCGGCAAGGTGCACCGCTACGAGCCATCGGGCGCGATGCACGGGCTTTTGCGCGTGCGCCACTTCACGCAGGACGACGCCCACATCTTCATCACCGAGGACCAGCTCGAGGAGCAGTGCCTGGAGATCAACGACCTGCTGCTGTCGATCTACGAGGACTTCGGCTTCAAGGACATCGTCGTCAAGCTGTCGACGCGGCCGGAGAAGCGCGTCGGCTCCAATGAGCAGTGGGATCACGCCGAAGCCGTGATGGAGAAGGTCTTGAAGGAGATTGAGAAGCGTGGGCTCGGCCGCATCAAGACCTCGATCAATCCGGGCGAGGGCGCTTTCTACGGCCCGAAGTTCGAGTACGTGTTGAAGGACGCCATCGGCCGCGACTGGCAGTGCGGAACGACGCAGGTCGATTTCAACCTGCCGGGACGGCTCGGCGCCTTCTATATCGACGAGCATTCCGAGAAGAAGACGCCGGTGATGATCCACCGCGCCATCTTCGGCTCGCTGGAACGCTTCACGGGCGTGCTGATCGAGAACTTCGCCGGCCATTTCCCGCTGTGGCTGGCGCCGGTGCAGGTGGTGGTCGCGACCATCGTCTCGGACGCCGACGCCTACGCGCTGCAGGTCCTAGAGCAGCTGAAGGCGGCCGGCCTGCGCGCCGAGATCGATCTCCGCAACGAGAAGATCAACTACAAGGTGCGTGAGCACTCGCTCGCCAAGGTGCCGGCGCTGCTGGTCGTCGGCAAGCGCGAGGCGGAGGAGGGCAAAGTCTCGATCCGGCGTCTGGGCTCGGACGCACAAAAGGTGATGGACTTGGCGGAAGCGATCGCGGCGTTGCATGCTGAAGCCGAGCCTCCGGATTTGAAGCGAGCGGCCGGCGCGGACGTGGCAGCGGCGGCGTAGCCCGCGGGCGCGCGCGTTTGCTGCCGCGCAGCGCCTGCGACCGCTTGCGTTTGGCTTTGGGCTTAGCTTCGGTCGGCAAGGCGTCTCGGGTGCCGCCGCCGACGATAGCCTGACGGACCGCCTGCAGCAGCAGGCCGCGCCGCCGACGATGAAAGCCGTAAAGCAGAACGTGTACAGCTCTTCGCCGAACGACATCGTTTGAAATTGGTTGACGAGTTCCTCAAACATGGACGTCTCCCAGAGTTCTTTTTGATTTTGTGTAAAGCTAGCGCAAAATTGCTAAGAAATGCTGGAGACGGACGATCTGAGCAGGGGCGCGCCTTAGCCGGCCTCTTTGAGCTTCTGGCGCAGCGCCTTGACGCCCGCCGCTTGGCCCGCGTCCGCGACGTCATCGAACCTCAGATGCAGATCGCGTTGCGGAAACGGGATCTGGATGTCGTGCTGGCGCAAGACGCGCTCGATAGCGACGTGCAACTCGTGCAGCACCAACAGGCGATGCGCCGGCTGGGCCACGAAGGCGCGGATCTCGAAATTGAGCGCGCTGTCGCCGAAGCCGAGGAAGAACACCGTGGGCGGGGGCTGGGCGAGCACCATCTCGTTGGCCTTCACTGCGTCGAGCATGATCTCCTGAGCGAGCAGAGTGTCGGAGCCATAGGCGATGCCGACCGGAACCAGGAGCCGCGTCACCGGGTCCGACAGCGTCCAGTTCATGACCTTGTCGGTGATCAGCGCCTTGTTGGGCACGAGCGTCTCGCGGTTGTCCCAGTCGGTGATGGAAGTGGCGCGGATCTGAATGCGCGAGACGGTGCCGCTCAGGTCGCCGATCGTCACCGTGTCGCCGACGCGCACCGGGCGCTCGAAGAGGATGATGAGGCCGGAGATGAAGTTGGCCACGATCTCCTGCAGGCCGAAGCCGACGCCGACGCCGAGTGCCGCAACGATCCACTGCAGTTGCGACCAGTCGGCGCCGACGCGATTGAAGGCGACGAGCAGTCCCACCGCAACGATGCAGTAGCGGCTGATGGCGGTGACGGCGTAGCGCGTGCCGGGCTCGATCGAGAGCCGCTGCAACAGCAGGATCTCCAGGAGCCCGGGCAGGTTGTGGGCAGCAATGAACGTTATCGCGGCAATGGAGAGCGCAAGGAGCAGATTGGACAGCGTGACCGGAATGATCCTGGTGCCGGCATCGGTGGTAACCGTCTGCGTCCACAAGGCGACGCCGTCGAGCACGCCGAGCGCCGGCAGCAACGGGCGCCACACCAGCCAAAGGGCGAGCGCAATCCCCACCAGTGCCAGCATGCGCAGAAGCGTGCGCGTCTGCAGGCTGATCGAGGCGACGTCCACCTCCAGGATATCGCCCATCTGCGGGGTCGCGTCGCCGGTCGCTTCCGCGGCCTCGCGCGCCGCCGCCGCCGCACGCGCCTTCTCGCGCCGTTCATAGGCGTGCTGCATCTCGAGCCGGCGGCGGGCAACGAGTAGCTGCCGCATGGCGACGCCGTAGGCGATGAGCCCGAGCACTGAGATGGCAACGGTCTTGACGAGGCAGGTCTGCAGCAGCGAGGCGCTGTCGTAGTAGCCGCAGACGGCGAGGGCGCCCAGGGCCAGGGGGGCCGCCCAAGCCAAGGGATACCAGAGGCTGCGCGCGAGCCAGATGACGCCGTCGCGGGGAAGCTGCTCGGCGAAAATGCCTCGGTGCGGGCTCAAGACGCGCATGGCGAACGCCGCAAGGGCAACGGCGCCTGCAAGGAACGCAAGCCGGCCGAGCCCGTCGCGATAGGCTTGCGACTTGTTGAGCTCGATCATGCCGAGGAGAAACGCGACGGGGGCGGCCGCGAGCACGAGCCACGACAAGTTGCGCGCCAGAAGTTGGCAGGCGCGCCCGCTCCAATTGAAGTGCGCGCGAAACAGTCCGCGCTCCAGGCAAAGCAGCTGCAGGAAGCGCAACACTAAAATGACGAATGCGGCCCCGAAGAGCCCGTTGCCGACGCAGGCGGCGAACTCGGAGGCTTCAGGCGCGGTCGCGAGCAGCCATCCGAGGTAGCCGAGCAGAAGCGGCCAGTGCAGCGAGATGAGGGCGGTGACGATGAGGGCGCGCGGGGTCAACGAATAGCCGTCCGTCATTGGGCGTCCGATTGCGACCGCAATTGTTTCGAGCCGCGCCCGCAAGCGTCGCCGGAAGCCCCATAGCGCCGCACAGAGCGCAAACACGCTCAAACTGAGCAGCGGCAGAGCCGCCAGGCGCTTGCTGAGCGTCGCAAGAACCTCGCGCCAGCTGTCGACGTCGGCCAGCCAGATGACGCTTGCCTCGACCTGCTCGAGCCAGGCGTAGCCCAAGGGTGCCGAGCTCGGCAGCCACAGCAGCCGGTCGTTCAGGAGCGACTCCAGCTGCTTGGTCTGGCTCAGGAGCTCGCGCTCGGAAGCGTTGATCTTGGCCAGATCGTCGACGCGACGCGTGTAGGCCTCGCTCAAGCGCGCCAGGGCGTCGGCCCGCTCGGATACGAGCTTTTCCAGCGTCGCATGCAACTCCGCGCGCGCCTCCGGCGCGCTACTCTCCAGCAAGCGGTCGGCCGCGCCCCCCGCGTCGGCCAAGGCGCGGCGGGTCTTGTCCACGTTGAGGCGCTGCAGCCGCGCATCCACGATCGCCTCGTCGCGCTCGTGGATCGTGTCGCGCAGGGCGGCGACGTGGGGAAGCTGCGCACGCATCTCGCGCAAAAACTCGCCCAGCTCCTCGCCGACGCTGCCGATCTCCAAGATCTGCTGGGCCGCCGTCGTGCTCTCGCGCGTGCGCGTAATTTCGGCGCTGATCGCCGCCTGTGTCGCCTGATCGTCTTCCGTTGCGCGCGCTAGGTCGGTCTGCTTCTGCCGCAACAGGGCAGTGGCCTTGGCGTAGTCCTCGAGCAGGGGAGACTGGCCGGAAAGCTGGCGCGTGACCTGCTCGGCCTGCGCCTGCTTGCGCAGGGCGTCGCTCTGGCGCAGCTCGTTGATGCGGGCCTCGAGCGGCGGAACCTGTTGCTCCAGCCGCGCGAGCCTGGCAGCAGTGAGGTCGCGATTGGCGGTGGCGAGCGCCTGCCGGGCGGGCAGGCTGATGACCTCCTGCTCCAGCAGATTGATCTTGGCGGCGCGCGCCAGCCGCTCGGCCGCCATCGAGGCGCGACGCGCCTCAGTGACGACGGGGTCTTCCTCGGCGCTCGCTGCGGGACGCGCGGATGCCAGCGCATCGAGCTGCTGCTTCTCGATCGATTGCTCCTCGCGCGCAGCCGTGGGCCGGGCAGCCATCGCCCGCAGCGTCGCCTCCAACTCGCCAAGCTCCGACTTCTGCGTCGCAATCTCGGCCTGGGTGGTATCGAGGCGCTGCTCGATATCGCCGAGTGCGAGCTGGCCGACAGACTTCTTGGTCGTCGTCCCCGTGGTCTTGGGTGGCGCACCGACCGCGGCCAGTTGCGCCTTGAGCTCGGTCGTGCGTTTGGGCGAGGCTTGAATGGCCTCCTGATATTTGGCGGCCGCCGCGCTGCTCGCATCCGCGGCCTCCAGTTGGCTCAAAGCGTCGCGATAAAGACCAAGCGATTGATCACGGATCGCCGGCGCGATGTCCTTGCGGGCCGCGATCTCATCGATCTTGGACTTGATCAAAGTCCGCGTGAGCGTGGGCGTCGCCGACATGGCCGCGGCATCGACCGCGGATGACGCCGGGGTTTGCGCAAGTGCGGGCTGGTCGAGAAGAAGGGCAGCGGCTGCGAGCAGGCATGCGCCCCTGCCAAGGGGAATGATTCGTAGTGTCCTCATGGCGTTAGCTATCGGCCGCGGGCGCGCGGTTCAACCCCGCGATCCGTGCGCGAACAGATAAATTGTCCGCTCTGCTGATTCGTTTGGCGATGCGCGCTCAGAACCCGCCGCCGAGCGCGTCTCCGACGATGTCGACGACGGTGCGATGCTTGCTGCGGGCCGTTCGCACCGACCCGGTCGCGGCGAGGCTTGCCGGCTGCACCGGCTCGACGGGCGCCAGGTGATCGCGCCCCACGTCGATCTGGTCCCACTTGCCTTGCAGTGCCTGCCGGATCCGCTTTTCATGGCCGTAGATGTCGGCATAGGTGCGCACCTTGCCGTCATCGTCCACCCAGGCCGTGAAGTAGACGAGGTGCACCGGGATCTTGTGATCGATGACGATCTCGTTGTTGCGCGGCCCCTCGCTCTCCGTCTTATCGACCTTCGCCGCATCCCAGCCCTTGTCCTCGGCGAGCACCAGCTCGGCCATGCGCATGGGATTGCGCAGCCGCAGGCAGCCATGGCTCAGCGTGCGCGTCGCCCGGGCGAACATCCACTTGTCGACCGTATCGTGCATGAAGATGGTATGCTGGCTCGGGAACGTGAACTTGACCACGCCCATGACGTTCTTGCGTCCGGGCGGCTGCACCACCTCGTAGTCGCGGATGTCGGCGGTGTTCCAATCGATTGAGTGATAATCGAGCGGCTGGTCGTCCTTGGTCTCCAGCTGCAAGCCGTACTGGCGGAACATGCTGCCGCCGCGGCGCAAGTTGGGTAAAAGCTCCCGCACTTTGATCGACTCCGGCACGCGCCACATCGGCTTGAACACGATGGTCTTGAGGTTGCGGGTGAAGACGGTCGTCTGCTTGCCGACCTCGCCGACGACGATGCGCTCCGAGTGAATATCCTTACCGTTCTTGACCAGATGCACCATGTACTCGGGGATGTTGGCAAGGATGTGCAACTCGCCGAGGTCCTCCGGCATCCACCGCCACTCCTCCATGTTGGCGAGAATCCGTTGGGCTATCGGCTTGCCGCGCGCGGCGAGATAGGCCTGGCGCAATTTTTCGAACTGCGGCTGCTTGGGATTGAGCCCGCGCAGATAGACATCAGGCGCGTCAGCGAGGGCGATGCCTTTGATCACGACCTCGGGGTCGATGAGCTGCGGTTTGCGGTCGAGCTCGGAGTTGAGAAGGATCGTCGGATCGATGATGCGGCCGCCGCGAGCATAGCGGGCATACTTCAGGACGGCGACGGCGAGCGCCACCTCGGCATCGGCGATGGCACCCGGCTCGAGGAGAGCCACGGCGTCACTGTCGCTCGGTACGTCGGGAAGCGTGAACTCGCGCGCGTCGAGCCCCCAGTCGCCCGCGTTGCGGATCTCGCGCACGATCGCCGTGGCCTTGCCCGTCAATCCCTGTTCCGTCACCCATAGCGGCGCATTGGCTCGCTTCTCGTAGAAATTAATGAGAACCGCCCGCTCTTTGATCTCTTGAGCGGTGCCATCGGCCGGCAGCGCGGCGAGCTTTCGGCCAACCGCCGCCGCAATGGGATTGGCAGGCACGTTGGCGGGAATTTCCGTCGCCGCAGCGGCAAGGCTAGGGTCGACCGCAACGGGCTGCTCGCCGGCGGGCCGCGGCTTCGCCGTCGCAGACCCGACCGAGCCGGCGGCCAGGACCATGACGAGCGCCAAGACGCTTGAGCGAATCATTCCCCCTCCATCCTATGAAGCGAACGCTAGCTCGACGGCAATTTTCTGACCAGTCCGCGCGAATCCTTAGGGCCGCACGGCAACATAGGCAGGAAAAGGCTCCGTCTTCAGGGCGGCGGCAAGGCAAGGTATAAGGCTTGGCCATCGATCCTTGCCTTATGGGCCACACGCGTGCGCTTTCGTGAGCTTTCCTATGCCAATGCCGACGATCCGCCGCTGAAGCGCACGCTTGTGCATTGGCTCGAGCGGCTTGCCGGCCGCGATTACTTCGCGCCGATCTACGATCAATGGCGCAGCGAGACGGTCCCCAAAGGGCAGCGAATCATTCGCCCCATGTTGGGCCTGATCGACGTCGACTTGGAGATAATCGCCCCGCAATGGCCGCCCAAGCTGGCGCCTGATCGCCCGATCGTCCTCATTGCCAACCATCCTTTCGGAATTCTCGACGGCATCGCCGCGATGACGCTGGCTGAGGATCTGGGGCGCCCCTTCAAGGTGCTGATCAACATGGAGCTGATGAAGGTTCCCGAGCTGCGCCCTTACTCGCTCGCAATCGACTTCGGCGAGACGCGGGCCGCGCAAGCGACGAACTTGAGGACGCGCAACGAGGCCATCCGCGCGCTCGGGGAGGGCACGACCATCATCGTCTTTCCCGCCGGCGGCGTCGCCACGGCGCCGACGCCCTTCGGGCGGGCGGTCGAGCTGCCCTGGAAGCTCTTCACCGCGCGCATGCTGCAGGCGGCGCGCGCGTCCGTGCTGCCGGTGTTCTTCGAGGGCCAGTGCGGTCCACTCTTCCACCTTGCCTCGCGTGTCAGTCTGACACTCAGGTTATCCCTGTTGATCCGCGAGTTCCGGCGCGGCGTCGGGCGCCGTCTCGTCGCGCGGGTCGGCGAGGTTGTCCCGTTCGAGGCGCTTGTGCACGGGGACGACCGCAGGGCGCTGCTGGGCGAGCTGTTCGAGCTCGTGCACCGGCTCGACCCGACGAATGCCTCCCAATCGACTCCCGGGGAAAGTCTATCCTTAAGGGTCGATCCCTAAGATCGCGGGTCAACGGGCTCCAAGGGGGCCATCTCGCGCGAGTTGGGGCATGCTTGGCACCGATTTCATCCTGCGATCGCTCGTCGCCGACGGCATCGACCATGTGTTCATGGTTCCGGGCGGCTTGATCGATCCGTTTCTCCCGGCTCTCGGGCGCGTTGAAGAGATTACGCCCGTCGTCGCCGCGCACGAGGGCGGGGCGGCCTACATGGCCGACGGCTACGCCCGGGCCAGCGGCAACTTCGGCGTGTGCCTGTGCATCGGCGGCCCGGGCCTCACCAACACCGTGACGGCGCTCTCCGCCGCCTTCACCGACCAGTCGGCGGTGCTTGCCCTTTCCGGTGAGGTTGCCAACGACATGCAGGGCATGGGGCTGTTTCAGGACGCCACCGCCGGCACGTTCGACGATGGCCTGATCGTGGCGCCGGTCACGGCCGTATCCTATAGCGTTCCGCACGTCCGCCTGCTCGGCCACAAGCTGCGCGGCGCCATCAAGCGCATGCTCGACGGCAAGCGCACGCCCGTGCACTTGAGCGTCTCCCGCGACATCCAAACCGGCAATATTGATGCGCCCATCAAGCCGATAGGCGATGCGATCCTGCAGTCGCGACCGCTCGATACGGAGGCCGCCGCCCGAATGTGGGGCGTGCTCGCGAGCGCCGGCGCCGCACCGCGCGTGGCACTGCTGGTCGGCGGCGGCATGATCGAGGACGACTGTGCCGCCGACCTCCTGGCCGCTGCCGAGCGCTTTCATCTTCCCGTGGCCACGACCGAGCATGCGAAGGGCATCTTCCCGGAGGACCACGAGCTCTCCCTCGGCGTCTTTGGCTATGCCGGCACGCGGCAGGCCACGCAGGCCCTTCTCAAGGAGCCGCTGGACCTCCTCATCGTGCTCGGCGCCACGCTGAACGTGCGCGATTCCATGCACTGGTCCGGACAGCTGGCGCCGAAGCTCGGCGTCCTGTCCGTCAATGTCTCGGCCGTGCATGTCGGCTGTCACGTCGATCATGAGACGTTCGTGGGCGGCCACGGCGGCGCCTTCGTGCGCTGGCTGCTGCGCGCGCCCGAAGATGCGGCCAAGCCCTTGAGCGACGGAGCGGCTGAGCGTCGCGACTGGCTCAAAGGCATTCGCGCGCTGCCGCGGCACTACGACATCGTCAACACGGCGAGCGCAGCGATGCCGATTCACCCAGCACGCATGGTCGCCGACTGCCGCAAGGTCATGCCGCGCAATACCATCGCCGTGGTCGACAGCGGCGCCCACCGCGCCTTCGCCGTGCACTACTGGGACAGCTACGGGCCGCGCGAGTTTCTGACGGCGTCCGGGCTGGGGCCGATGGGCTGGGGCATCCCCGCCGGGATCGGCGCCAAGGCGGCGCGCCCCGACGCCCCGGTCGTGGTGTTCACGGGCGATGGCTGCATGCGCATGCACGGCATCGAGGTGCAGTCGGCGGCGCGCTTCGGCCTGCCCATCATCGTGGTGGTCAGCAACAACGCAGCGCTTGGCAACGTGTGGCTGCGCATGCACACGAAAGGCGCGCTGCCGGCGCATCTGACCGAAGCGCCCGACCAGGATTGGGCGGCATTTGCCCGGGCGCTCGGCGCCGAGGGAGCGACCGTGCGCAAGCCGGAGGAGCTCGCACCGGCGCTGGAGCAGGCGCTTGCAGCCGGCAAGGCTTGCGTCATCGACGTGAAAACCGACAGGGCTGCGGCAACGCCGATCGAGCCCTACAGCCAAGCGACCGCCGCCTGGTCGTACCACGCGTGAGGAGGTGTGTGCATGGCAAGCCTGCCCGATCCAATCAAGACGCTCACTGGGAATGCTCGCCAGATCTATGAGGACATTGTTGCGCGCCGCGCCGCCAAAGGCGTGCATCACCTCGGGCCCTACGTGCCGCTTCTGAACCACCCCGAGCTTGCCCAACGCATCGAGCAACTGGGCTATTACTACAAGTACGAGGCGACGCTGCCGCGCGACGTCTATCAGTTCATCGTGCTGGTTTTCTCCAAGCATTCCGGCATCGCCTTCGAATGGGCCGATCATATCGCCGCTGCCAGAGCGGCGGGACTTTCCGACGAGCTCATCGCCGACATCGCCGACGGCAAGACGGTGTTTCCCGCGCCATTCGGCAATGTACATGCGTGCATGGAGTGCGCACTCGGCTACCAGTCGATCCCGCAGCCGCTGCAGGATGAAATCGTCAAATCATTCGGCGTGACGGGGCTGTTGGAGATCGTGACGCTGTGCGGGTTCTACGGGCTGATCGGCATGGTGAATGTGTGTTTCGACGTGCCGCTGCCGGAAAAGCAGGGGTCGTGACCAAAATGACTGAAGGAAGCTTCATGCGCGCGCAGCTGCAACTGAGGATCGGGCTACTCGCGCTCGCTGCCGGACTCTTGGCCGGGAGCGCGCAAGCACGGGCGGTCACGGTCGCAGACTTCCAGAAGGTGGTCGACACCTACCTCGCGGACCGCAAAGGGCCCGAGCACATCACCGGCGTCGCTGCCTACGTGAGCCTCGGCGATCCCGGTCCGGACATCGAGATTTATGCGGGCGAGACGTCTGAGAAGAACGGCGTGCCCGTCTCCGGCGACACGCTGTTTCAGATCGGCAGCAACACAAAAGGGTTCACCGGCGCGCTCATGCTGGCGCTCGAGGCCGAGGGCAAGCTCAATATCGACCAGACGGTCGGCGACTGGCTGCCGCAATACCCGGCGTGGAAGGACGTGACGATCCGGCACCTGCTCGACATGACGAGCGGGCTGCCGACCTATTCGGAAAGCATCCCGTTGAGCCGGCTCTGGGTCGAGGAGCCCAAGCGCCACTACACGCCTGAAGAGCTCATCTCTTTCGCGTATCCCAGCGCGACGGTGAAGCTGCCGCCCAACAGCGGCTACTTCTATTCCAACACAAACTACGTCCTTGCCGGCATGATCGCGGAGAAGGCGGGCGGCAAGCCCTACAAAGAGCTGCTCGAGGAGAAGCTCTTTAGCCCCGCCAAGCTGCGCGAGACGTATTATCAGCCGGTTGCCTACCCGCCGGAGATCCTCAAGCGCATGGCGAGCGGATACTTCAACAACCCGGACTGCGGCCTTTATGAGCCCGACTGCAAGGAGGCGACACTCGCCCCGATGATCGGCCGCGATATGCGTGAAGCCGATGTGAGCTGGGCGGGCGCCGCCGGCGGCATCGTGTCGACGCCGCGCGATCTGGCGCGTTGGATCCGCGCCGTGTTCTCCGGCAAGATCCTGCCGCCCGAACAGCTCAAAGAGTTTCTTTCGCTCGTCTCGACCAAAACGGGAAAGCGGATTGCCAAGGTCACGGAGGATGATCCCCGCGGGTTCTCCCTCGGCCTGGTGCGTACCTTCAAACCAGAGGTCGGCGCGCTGTGGTTCTACGAAGGGGAGACGCTCGGCTACCGCACGGCGTTTCTGTTGTCACCTGAAGCCGACGTGCTCGTCGCGGCGGCGACCAACAGCCAGCCGTCGGGCGAGGAGGACAAGCTGGTGCCGATGCTCGCCCAGCTGTTTCAGCTGGCCAAGGAAGCCCGCAGCGGGCAGACGGAGGCCAGCGGCAACTGACGTTGGCGGCTCACCCGCGCCCGCGGTAGGGGGCGACGCCGGGGTCGGGGAGCCACACGCCATCAGGCAGCGTGCCCGTTTGCCAGAACACGTCGATCGGCATGCCGCCGCGCGGGTACCAGTAGCCGCCGATGCGCAGATAGTGCGGCTCCAGCAGCGCAAACAAGCGCTTGGCGATGGCGATCGTTGAGTCCTCGTGAAAGGCGCCGTGATTGCGGAAGGCGTTGAGATAGAGCTTCAGCGATTTGCTCTCCACCAGCCAATCGCGCGGCACGTAGTCGATGACGAGGTGGGCAAAATCCGGCTGCCCCGTCACCGGGCACAGGCAGGTGAACTCAGGCGCCGTGAAGCGCGCGACGTAATTTGCGTCGGGGTGCGGATTGGGGACGCGCTCCAATACGGCCTCGTCGGGCGAGGCAGGGATCTTCGTCGCCTGCCCGAGGATCGTCACCGGTTTGTTCTCTTGGCCCATCCGCTCACTCCGCCGCGAGGCGCACCGGCGGCGCCCCCGCATAGATGCAGCCCTCGTTGCAGCTGTCGCGCGCGATCTCGATCTCGGCGAGGCCCGGCACGCGGTTCTGCAGGCGGTTCCACAGCCACATGGCAATGCGCTCGAGCGTCGGCGCTGCGAGCCCGTCGATCTCGTTCAAGAGGCGGTGGTCGAGCGCGTCGCGCGCCTCCTCCATGGAAGCCGCGAGCTCGTCGAAATGGAAGATCAAGCCGGTGTCGGGATTGGGCACGCCCTCGATCGTCACGCGGGCGCGGAACGAGTGGCCGTGCAGGCGCGCATTGGCCGTGCCGGGCTGAGCGCTCGGCAGGAAATGGGCAGCCTCGAAGCGGAACTCTTTGTAGATGCGCATAGGGGCTTCTCTAATTGATTTATCCCTGTGGTTCCAGGGGGCTCCCCGTCACGGGATGCCGAGTATTTTATGGGTTTGCAGCGACAGGCGCCAATTGGGGTGCGCCTTGCAGTAGGAAAGCGCCAGGGCCGTATTCTCTGCCGCGGCGGGGCCGTCCATCGGCTGCAGGAAACGGTGGGAGAAGGACCAGTCGGCCACGGCCTCCGGATCGAGGCCGGCCTGCGGATAGACGAGCTTTAGCTCATTGCCCGTGCGCTGCTTCACCTCGGTGCCGGCTTTCGGGCTGACGCAGATCCAATCGATCGAGGCGGGAACCGGCAGCGTTCCGTTGGTCTCGATCGCGATCGTAAAGCCGCGCGCGTGCAGCGCCGCGATCAGGGCTTCGTCGATCTGCAGCATGGGCTCGCCGCCGGTCAGCACCACGAGACCGGGACTGGGGGCCGCCGTGGCGCAGGCATCCGCCAAATCGCCCGCAGTCTCGAAGCGCCCGCCGCCGTCGCCGTCGGTGCCGACGAAATCGGTGTCGCAGAACTGGCAGGCAGCCTCACCGCGGTCCTCCTCGCGCCCAGACCACAAGTTGCAGCCCGCAAAGCGGCAGAAGACGGCGGCGGACCCTGAGTTCGCGCCCTCGCCCTGCAGCGTGTAGAAAATCTCTTTGACGGCGTACATGCGTCATCCCTAGTCGGCGCCGACGTTGCGTTCAAGGCGGCCGGGGACCAGGTGCCGCGCATAAAGCCAAGGAGGGTTGACGCGGCCTCATATGCGGATAGTATAACATCCGAAACGGCTCTCAGCGGAGGAACGGCAATGAGCGAACGCAGAGCCTGCCGGAAAGCCGCGCTCACTGCGCTGTTTCTAGTCCTCATGACAACGGTGGCAGCAGCCGACGACGCCAAGCACTGGCGACAGGACTGCGACAGCGATACCGCGCATCGGAAAGAAACCGCTGAGCCCGAGCGGCATGCCACAAAGAACGAGCAGCACGTCTATTTCCGCCCCTTCTGCCGGCGCGCACGCTATGTCACGAACCGGTCGGCGCCGTGTTGGGAATGAACGGCTTAGGCACCTGACAAGTCAGGCCGGCGGGGGCAGGGACGGCCCGGAGCCCGCACGCGTCGCGATGATCGTGGCGGCGATCTCTTCCATGTCCGAGCGGGAGAGGGTGAGCGTCGCGGCGTCGATCCAGCCGTCGATCTGCTCGGGCGCGCGCGCACCGACAATGGCGCCGGTCACGCCGGGCCAGGCGAGCACCCAGGCTACCGCCACGGCTGCTGCCGTGGTGCCATGGCGTTCGCCGACCGCCTTCATGGTGGCGGCAAGCTTCAGGTTGTGCGCGAGCTTTTCGCCGGTGAACTCCGCGTCACGCGAGCGCCAATCATCCTCCGGCAGCCTCTTGACGCGCTCCTCTGAGAAGGCGCCGGTCAATAGCCCGGCTTGCATGGGGCTGTAGACGATGACGCCGGTCTCGTGCGCGCGGCACCAGGGGAGCTCGGCCGCCGCGAACTCGCGCCTGATCGCGGAGAAGGGCGGCTGCAGCGTATCGACGTGGCCGACGCGCTCGGCCGCCTCGAGCTGGGCGACGTTGTGATTTGAAAGCCCGACGGCGCGCACCTTGCCCTCCGCCTTCAGGTCGAGCAGCGTGCGCCAGTAGTCCTCGACCGGCGTGCCGTCCTTGGCAGGCCAATGCATCTGGTAGAGGTCGATGCGCTCGACGCCGAGGCGGCGCAGCGAATCCTCGACCTCGCGGCGGATGCTCTCCTTGGCGCCAACCTGGCGCGGGAAGGCTGAGCGGTCGTTCTCGTCCCAACGCAAGCCGCATTTGGTGAACACGAGGGGACGCGCGTTCGCCGGGATCTCCTTCAGGGCCGCTCCCACCATCTCCTCGGAATGACCGAGGCCGTAGATCGCCGCGGTGTCGATCCAATTGACGCCGCGCTCCACCGCATGACGGATCGCGGCGATCGACTTTTTGTCGTCCTGCGCGCCCCAGCCGACCGCCCAGTCCGGGCCGCCGATCGCCCAGGCGCCGAAGCCGACCGGCGTGATGGTCATGTCGGTGCGGCCGAGGCGGCGCTTGGGGAGCGCCGTCTTGCCGGCTTGGGATGTGGTCATGCCAGGCTCCTCCTGGGTTGGAGTGTGACTGCGCGCGCCAGCGCCAGGGCCGGCTTGTGCCGGCCCGGCGCACAAGTGCCTTTGGATGCGGCGTACGGCCAGGCTATCAAGGAGCGTGGGCGGAGCGGCTCGCCTCGAAGAGGAACCACAAACGCCGCTCGGTCTGGTCGATCCAATTCTCGATCAGGCTCGCGGTCGCCACGTCCCGGGCTTCGTCGCAAAGGTCGTGGGTCTCACGCAGGCGCGCGACGAGATCCTTGTTGTCCTCGCGCAGCTCCGCCACCATGTCAGACGGCGTGACGAAATCGGCGTCATTGTCCTTTACGCGCTGCAGCCGCGCGATCTGACCAATTGAACGCAGCGTCGTGCCGCCGATCTTGCGCACACGCTCGGCGATCTCGTCGGTCATGGCGAAGATCTGATCGGCGTGCTCGTCGAACAACAGATGAAAGTCGCGGAAGTGCACGCCGCTGACGTGCCAGTGAAAGTTCTTGGTCTTGAGATAGAGCGCGAAGGTGTCGGCCAACAGCGTGTTGAGCGCGGCGGAAACGTCACGTACGGCGTTACTCTTGAGATCAGTGGGGGTGTCCAGCGGCGCTTTGCGGCGTGCTGCAGCCTTACTCATGTCGCCCATGGGGAAATTCTCCTCGAAGTTTGCCTTCCTCCCGCCATATGCGATCGCACGGCCAAGGTTGCGAGGGGGCTAACGGGCTATTTTGTCCATTGGACGCAAGGGTAGTCGGAACGTTTCGGAAACTTCGACGTTCCAATCACGGGGCCTCGCGCCCGCGGCCGGAACTCAAGGGGTGAGACTTGCCCGCAGCGCCATGAGCTCGTCCTCGGGATCGGGGAACTCTTCGTAGTCATGCGCGGTACGGCGGTACCAGTAGCGGCTGTTGTCCCCATCGCCCTCGATCTTGTGCAGCACGGCGTGCAGCCAGTCGGCGGCCGCGTCGCCCTCGTGGGCTTGCGTGATCGCGTGCGCCTCCTCCCAATCGCCGGCAACGGCGAGGTCGACAGCACGGATCAGCTCTTCTTTTTTGCTTGCCATGCTTCCCATCCTTTGGCGCGCAGTTGGCAGGCGGGGCAGTGCCCGCAGCCGTAGCCCCAGGCATGACGGCGTGAGCGGATGCCGAGGTAGCAGGTGTGACTGTCCTCGATGATCAATTCAACCAGCGGCGTGCCGCCCAGCTCTTCGGCGAGCGCCCACGTTGCCGCCTTGTCGATCCACATCAGCGGCGTCTCGATCGTGAACGCGGCGTCCATGCCGAGCGAAATCGCCTTGGCGAGCTCTTCGATCGTCTCGTTGCGGCAGTCGGGGTAGCCGGAATAGTCGGTCTCGCACATGCCACCAACGAGCGTGCGCATGCCGCGACGGTAGGCGAGGGCTGCGGCATAGGTGAAGAAGAGAAGGTTGCGGCCCGGAACGAAGGTCGACGGCAGCCCCGCAGCCGTCATCTCGATCTCGGCATCGCGTGTGAGGGCTGTGTCGCTCAAGCGCCCGAGCTCGGGAAGATCGAGCATGTGGTCGGGTCCGAGCCGCTCGGCCCAAAGCGTCTTGATGCGGTTCAGGCCCTCGCGCAAGGTCTCGCGCTGGCCGAGCTCGGCTGAGTGGCGCTGGCCATACGAGAACCCGACCGTCTCGACGTGCTCGTAGCGCTCGAGTGCCCAGGCGAGGCACACGCTCGAAGTCCTGGCCGCCGGAAAAGAGCACTAAGGC
Organism: uncultured Alphaproteobacteria bacterium; assembly: GCA_963728165.1. Classification (GTDB taxonomy): domain Bacteria; phylum Pseudomonadota; class Alphaproteobacteria; order Rhizobiales; family Hyphomicrobiaceae; genus Hyphomicrobium_A. Next base: position 41,251 of record CAVSIY010000009.1, read on the forward strand.
CGCGTTCGTCGTCATGGGCGCGCGTTCTAGAGGCTCCGGCCGTCGAAAGGCGTGATGGTGAGCGAATTGAGATCGACGCCATCGAGGCAGCGAACGTTGACGGCGATCATTTCGGCACCATCCGGTCCCGTCCCACGCGCGAACGATCCTACGCCGCAGGTCTTGCAAAAGAGGTGATGGATCACTCTTTTGTTGAATTGATAATCGGTGAGGGACTCGGCGCCGGAGCGCAGCTCGAAGCTCGACGCCGGCACGAACGTCAGAAGCGCGCCCCGCTTCTGGCAAATCGAGCAGTTGCAGGACATCACCCGACCAAGATCAGTCGTTGCCTCGTAGCGGACCTTGCCGCAGTGGCAGCCGCCCTCATACGTCCTTGCTTCCGTCATGGCCCATGCTCCGCTGGCCCTTTAACGTACAATCCGTCCGAGCCGGCTCAGGCCATTTTCAGGACTTTGCGCCAAACCTGAGAGCGGCTAAAAGGCGCCGAACCCTCCCACGCGCCCACGCGGCCCGCAACTCTTAAGGTAATGCCCATGACCGCCATCGTCGACATCATCGGCCGCGAGATCCTCGACAGCCGCGGCAACCCGACGGTCGAGGTCGACGTCGTGCTCGAGGACGGGGCGATGGGCCGCGCGGCGGTGCCTTCGGGCGCCTCCACGGGCGCGCACGAGGCGGTCGAAGTGCGCGACGGCGACAAGGGGCGCTATCAGGGCAAGGGCGTGTTGAAGGCGGTCGATGCCGTCAACGGCGAGATCTTCGACGCGCTCGCCGGCATGGACGCCGAGGACCAGATCGGGATCGACGCGGCCCTCATCAAGCTCGACGGGACCAAGAACAAGAGCCGGCTGGGGGCCAACGCCATCCTCGGCGTGTCGCTCGCCTGCGCCAAGGCGGCGGCCGAAACGAGCGGCCTGCCGCTCTACCGCTACGTGGGCGGCACCAGCGCGCACGTGCTCCCCGTTCCGATGATGAATATCCTCAATGGCGGGATGCACGCCGACAACCCGATCGACATCCAGGAGTTCTTGATCATGCCGGTCGCCGCGCCGACGTGCACGGACGCGGTGCGCATGGGCGCGGAGATCTTTCATACCCTGAAGACGGCCCTGAAGGATGCCGGTCTCTCGACCAGCGTCGGCGACGAGGGCGGCTTTGCGCCCAATCTGAAATCCGCCGACGAGGCGCTCACCTTCATTATGAAAGCGATCGAGGCGGCCGGCTACAAGCCGGGCGAGGACGTGATGCTGGCGCTCGACTGCGCCGCCACCGAGTATTTCAAGGACGGCAAGTACGTGCTTGCCGGCGAGGGCAAGACGCTCGATGCCGCCGGCATGATCAAGTACCTGGAGGATCTGGTTAAGCGCTACCCGATCGTCTCCATCGAGGACGGCATGTCGGAGGACGACTGGGAGGGGTGGAAGGCGCTGACGCAGGCGATGGGCGCGCGCTGCCAGCTCGTCGGCGACGATATCTTCGTCACCAATACCGAGCGCTTGGCCCGCGGCATCAAGGAGGGCATCGCCAACTCGATCCTCGTCAAGGTGAACCAGATCGGATCGCTGTCGGAGACGCTCGATGCGGTCGCCATGGCGCAGCGCGCCGCTTACACGGCCGTCATCTCGCATCGCTCCGGCGAGACGGAGGATGCCACGATTGCGGACCTGGCGGTCGCCACCAACGCCGGCCAGATCAAGACGGGATCTCTGTGCCGCTCCGACCGGCTCGCCAAATACAACCAGCTCATCCGCATCGAGGCGGAGCTCGGCGACACGGCGCGCTATGCGGGAAAGAGCATCCTGCGCTGAGCGCCGCTGAGCGGCACAGCGCTTTACCTGCGATTAAGAAGCTCATGTCATAAGACTGGAGTCCACCAGTTTTGTGCAGCGTACCCAAAGTGCTGCGTCAGCCAAACCATGAGCGGCGTTTGAGGATTAGGCAGGCGACGGTTTTGCTTCTCTGCCTTGGGTTGACCGCCTACTTCGCCCATCATGCAATCTATGGCCGGCACGGCCTCGAGGCGCGATCGAGGCTGATCGAACGATCAGCCCTGTTAGAGTTCGAGATCAAGAGCCTTGAGGCCGTGCGCGCCAAGCTCGAGCGCGATGTCGCGCTATTGTCTCCCGACAAGCCCGATCCCGACATGGTCGAGGACATTGCGCGCGAGGTGTTAGGCTTCGCGCGTCCCGACGATTTCGTCGTGAACCAGCGCTAAAACCTCTTCTCAAGCAGGCGCAGGCACCGAAAGCAACGTGCCTGCACCGGCGCTTGCCAATGCCATTGGGCATTCTGGCCATCTCCTGCGGGCTCTTGTAGGCTTCGACTCGAAAGAAGCCCGCGACAACCCCGGTGACCCGTGATGGCTCCAGCAAAGGCGTCCCGCAGCCGCTCTGGCTCATCCTCCGCTGCCTCCAAAAATGCGGCGCGCGCCAATGGGCAGGAGCCGCAGATCGAGCCTTTCACCCGCGAGGAGGACCTAGCTGCCTACCGCCAGATGCTGCTGATCCGCCGCTTCGAGGAGAAGGCGGGCCAGCTCTATGGCATGGGGCATATCGGCGGCTTCTGCCACCTCTACATCGGCCAGGAAGCCGTGGTCGTCGGCATGCAGATGGCCTTGAAGCCCGGCGATGAGGTCATCACCGCCTATCGCGATCACGGGCATACGCTGGCCGTCGGGATGGAGCCCAAGCGCGTCATGGCCGAGCTCACCGGCCGGCGCGACGGCTGCTCCAAGGGCAAGGGCGGCTCCATGCACATGTTCGCGCCCGAGAGGCAGTTCTACGGCGGCCACGGGATCGTCGGAGCCTGCGTGCCGCTTGGTGCCGGCCTGGCGTTTGCCAACAAGTATCGCGGCAACGACCACGTCTGCCTTTGCTACTTCGGCGACGGCGCCAGCAATCAGGGCCAGGTCTACGAGACCTTCAACATGGCGGAGCTGTGGAAACTCCCTGTCGTGTTCATCATCGAGAACAACAAGTATGCGATGGGGACCTCGATCGAGCGCTCGTCCTCGACCACGCACTTGAGCCAGCGTGGTCTATCGTTTGCGATTCCGGGCGAGCACGTTGACGGCATGGACGTGTGCGCAGTGCGCGCGGCCGGCAAACGCGCAATCGCCTATGCCCGCGCCGGCAAGGGACCAATGATTTTGGAGATGCTGACCTATCGCTACCGCGGCCATTCGATGTCGGATCCGGCCAAGTATCGCACGCGCGAGGAGGTGCAGCACGTGCGCGAGACGCACGACGCGATCGAGCTCGTGCGCCAGCGGCTGCTCAAAGGCGGCATGAGCGAGGATGACTTGAAGAAAGTCGACCGCGAGGTGCGCGAGGTCGTCAACGCGGCAGCCGACTTCGCGCTCTCCGATCCCGAGCCGGCGGCGGACGAGCTTTACACGGATGTGCTCGTAGCGAGCTGAGTGTGCGGGGAAACGAGCGATGCCGACCCAAGTTCTAATGCCGGCCCTGTCACCCACCATGGAGGAGGGGACGCTCGCCAAGTGGCTCGTCAAGGAGGGCCAGGAGATCAAGGCCGGCGACGTGATCGCCGAGATCGAGACCGACAAGGCCACCATGGAGGTGGAAGCGGTCGACGAGGGCAAGCTTGCGAAGATCCTCATTCCCGCCGGCACCGAGGGCGTGAAGGTCAACACGCCCATCGCGCTGATACAAGGCGAGGACGACGCAGAGGCGGAGACAGAAAAGAAAACTCCAGCGGCTGCCAAAGATGATGATCACCCTCCCCTCGATGGGGAGGGTGGGCGCCGCAACGTCGGTGCGGAGCATGGCTCCCCCATGACGGGGAGGGGAGTTAGCGCAGAGCCGGACGCAGCTGGCCCCCGCGAAGGCGAGAACGCTCGCAAAGAGCCTGCGGAGCAGGAGATTGCTCCGGGGACCGAGATGGTCACACAGTCGATGCGCGAAGCCTTGCGCGACGCCATGGCCGAGGAGATGCGCCGCGACAAGGACGTCTTTCTCATGGGCGAGGAAGTCGCGAACTATCACGGCGCCTACAAGGTGAGCCAGGGCCTCCTGGAGGAGTTCGGCGAGAAGCGCGTCATCGATACGCCCATCACCGAGCAGGGATTTGCCGGCGTCGGCGTCGGGGCGGCGTTCGCCGGCCTCAAACCCATCGTCGAGTTCATGACCTGGAACTTCGCCATGCAGGCGATCGACCAGATCGTCAACTCCGCCGCGAAGACGCACTACATGTCGGGCGGGCAGATGCGCGCGCCCGTCGTCTTTCGCGGCCCCAACGGCGCGGCCGCTCGCGTCGCCGCCCAGCACAGCCAGTGCTACTCGGCCTGGTACGCGCACGTGCCGGGCCTCAAGGTGATCGCGCCCTCGACTCCGGCCGACGCCAAAGGCTTGCTCAAGTCGGCGATCCGCGATCCCAACCCGGTGATCTTTCTCGAAAACGAGCTCCTCTACGGCTCAACCGGCCCTGTCCCCAAGGTCGACGACTGGCTCGTGCCCATCGGCAAGGCGCGCATCGCGCGCGAGGGCCGCGACCTGACGATCGTCTCGTTCGCGCGCGGCATGATCTATGCGCTCGAAGCGGCCGACGAGCTTGCCAAGGAGGGTATCGAGGCGGAGGTGATCGATCTGCGCACGCTGCGCCCGCTCGATCTGGAGACGGTGCTCGCCTCCGTACGCAAGACCAACCGCATCGTCACGGTGGAGGAGGCGTGGCCCGTGTGCTCGGTCGGCTCGGAGATCTGCGCGCAAGTGGCGATCCAGGCCTTTGATTATCTCGACGCGCCGCCCGCCAAGGTCTCCGGCGCCGACGTGCCGATGCCCTATGCCGCCAACCTGGAGAAGCTGGCGCATCCGTCGGCGGCCCGCGTTGTCGCCGCCGCGAAGAGCGCTCTTTATGTCTAAGAGAGCCCAATGCGTCAGTTCACCACTGGCAAGCTCGTTCGCTCGAATCGATCAATATCCGGCGCTTGGAGATACCTTCCCTGGGTACCGTGCCTTTTTCTGCTCTTGCTACCTGGTCTCCTATCCATGCTTGTTGAGCGGCCTGTCGTGGGGGTCCTCGCTCGTTTGGACAACTCGCAGCTCTTCGTGCCTAAACCAGGATACGAAAAACGACCCCGGCTGCGGCAACGCCGCCGGCTCAATTGGCGTCATCCACTGGCCATCCCGTTCGTGCTGCTTATGGTCGTCCTGTCGCCCTTGTGGCTCCTGTTGGTTCTCGTCGCTCAAGCCCGGCTTGCCTTGTTTCGCTATCGCCACAGAGCTGCAACTGGCTTGCCCCGTTGATGAGCCGCTGATTGTATGACCGCAAATGGCAATTCCTGCCGGGAACCACGGCGGGTCGCAAGAAAGGAGCACGAGGCGTGGAAGACGAGGAGCTTCCCATTGAGCTCGAGCCGCCCGATGGCGTCGAGCAAGCGGAGACGGCAGTCGAGGTCTTGCGCGCCTGGATCGGCGACGGTGCGCTGCTCGTCTCGCTCAATTCGTCTGCTTTCGGGGACCAGGTGGAGGACTGGGGCCGGCTCTTGGCCGAGATCGGGCATCACGTCGCCAAGTCGGCCGCGCTCAACGGCTACATGCAGGAGGACGAGGCGCAGGCGGCGCTGCGCGAGGCCTTCACCGGCAGCTTCGAGACGACGGCGCCCGGCATGTCGGGCAAGCTCAAGGGCCGCACCGAGCATTAGCGCGGCGTCCCGTCGCGGCAGCAGGAGGGGAGACCCGAGCCATGACCGAAGCGGACATCCTCAACGGGCTATTCAATTCGCTGCAGGCGGTCATGACGGTCGTGTCGCTGTTCTTCGCCATCGTCTCGGGCTACATCGCCGCCCTCTACTTCTTTCTGGGGCGCGCGGCGTTCTTCTTGCGGGCGCTGGCGTTCTCGCTGCTGACGATCGGGCTTGTGTTTCTCGGGGGCACCGCGCTCGTCATTCAGTCGATGCAGGAGGGACTTCTGAGCGCGTGCCACGCCCGTCGTGACGGTCGCGGATCTGCGCAACCCGCTCCCATCCAAGCGAGCATGCAAATTTCGCAGCAGGAGATGGGCGTGGGCATGGGCTGGGCGGTCGGCATCACCGTATACTTGGCGCTCGCGTATCTGACCTTCCTGCATGATTGGTCGCAGAACAACGCGGTGGAGCGCTAGGCAACCGGCAATGAGCAGCATCCAGCAAGAAGGCCAGGCCCGCATTCTGGCGTCACCGCTGGCCAGACGGCTGGCGCGGCAGGCGGGCGTCGATCTGGCGAGCCTTAAGGGCTCAGGACCGCACGGCCGCATCGTCAAGCGCGATATCGAAGCAGGCCTGGTGGCGCCCGGCGCCCGCACAACGGGGGCGGGCTCCACCGGCCAAGCGGTCGCCACCATGCCGCGCCCAAGGCTCGCCGAGGTTGCGGCGCTGGCGGACGACAAGATCCTCGCCCTCTACGACAAGGGAACCTACGAGGTCATTCCCCACGACAAGATGCGCCGCGTGATCGCCGAACGCCTGACGCTGGCCAAGCAAACGATCCCCCACTACTACCTGTCGATCGATTGCCGGCTCGATGAGCTCTTGCGGGCACGCGAGCGCATGAACGCGGCGGCCCCGCGCGAGGGGCCCCGCGCCTACAAGCTCTCCGTCAACGACTTCATCATCAAGGCGATGGCGCTCGCCCTGCAGGAGGTGCCGGCGGCGAATGCGACGTGGACCGAGGCCGGCATGCTGCGCCACAAGTATTCCGACGTGGGCGTCGCCGTCGCCGTCGAAGGCGGCCTCTTCACTCCCATCGTGCACCAGGCCGAGATCAAGTCGCTGTCGGAGATCTCCAACGAGATGCGCGATCTTGCGGAACGTGCGCGCAAGCGCCGGCTGGCGCCGCACGAGTATCAGGGGGGTACGACCTCGATCTCCAATCTCGGCATGTACGGCATCAAGAGCTTCGACGCGGTGATCAACCCGCCGCACGCCACCATCCTGGCCGTCGGCGCTGCCGAGCGCCGCCCGGTCGTGTCCGGCGAGCGCATGGAGCCGGCGACCGTGATGAATGTTACATTATCCTGCGACCACAGGGTGGTGGATGGGGCCACCGGAGCAGCGCTGCTCGCCGCCTTCAAGGCTTTCATCGAGGACCCGGTGCGAATGCTCATCTGAGCCCAACGGCTGCTTCTACAAGCCGAATCACCGACTTAAATCGTCTTCAGTCGGACCAGGTCGCCTGTGGCCTCCGGGGCACTTCGAGCGTAATTTCCCCAATAATGTGCCTGCAAAATGCGCTGGAAAAGCATAAGAATGGGGCAGTTGCTTGCCCGTAATTGGGGGCAAGACTAGAAGCGGATGATCAGCGTGGGCGTTTTTACGGACGGACTCAATTCTTCGGAGTAACCCGACATGAAGGCGCACACTGCATGTTCCGCCACCACCTTCGTCATCGCCATATTGGTCGCGGGGTGTGCCCCTGACGGCACGCTGACGTCGCTCAATACCTCATCGATCAGCCAGGAGGCCACGACGGCCCAGGTTCCAAAGACCGACCCGGCGTGCGTGTCGCTGGCCGCGGAGATCGACGCGCTGAACCAGGAAGGCGTTACGGACAAAGTCTCCAAGGCGGCAGCCAAGAAGTACAGGATGAAGTCCGCAGACCTTGCCAAGGCCGACGCCCTCAACAAGGCGCACGCGGAGTTCCAGACGAAGTGCTCGAGCTACCCGCCGAGCGCAATCGTCGCAACGTCGGCGCCGGCGGAAGCCACCCCGAAGACGGCAGCCAAGATGAAGCCGCCCGTTCCATCGCCGAAGCCGGTGGCCTCCGTGATGGTGCCGCACGCGCAGCCGCAGCCGACAACGACTGAGGCGCTGGGGCAGCAGCCGTCCGCCCAACCCTGACAATCCGAGGCACGGCATCTGTGATCACGCTCTTGGGCGTGCACGCTGGCTTGCGCGGCCTAGCTGAGCGTGCCCGATTTGGAGGCGTCGTCGCAGAGTTACGCTTTATGTGCTTCCCTTGGATCGTGACGGAGGAAGGGGTTGCGCCCGCCGGCCCCGTGTGGTGAAAAACCACTTGGTTTCGCTGTCGAGGCGGAGGGAATCGTGTTCACAGGGCGCAAGAGCACAGGTGGTTTCAAGCACTTGGCCGTCGGCGTTGCGTCGGTGGCACTGGTAGGCTGCGCGGCAAACGGCGACGGCACCGGCGGCGACCCTGGCCCGACAGCATTGAGCAGCGGCGAGACCTGCCAATCGATCCGCACCAATCTGAACAGCCTCGACACCCAAGGCGTGCCAGACCTCGTCGAGCGGCAGAACGCCGGCAAGAAGCTGTCGGCCCCGCAAAAGGCCCAAGCCGATCTCTACAACCGGCTCCTGAACCAGTACCTGGGGGCGCGCTGCCACGTTTGAGGCCGCGCGCTCAAGTTGGCCCGCGTGCGCGTCCGCGGTCCGTCGCGGAGCGGTGTGATCATCAGGGCCTCGGTGCCGTGCGGCGCCGGGGCCTTTGCTTTGGCTTGAGGATGCGCGCATGGGCTCGAGCGACTATGACGTCATCATCGTCGGAGCAGGGCCTGGAGGCTACGTCGCCGCGATCCGCGCCGCCCAGCTCGGGTTGCGCACGGCCGTGGTCGAGCGATCGCACTTGGGCGGCATCTGCCTCAACTGGGGGTGCATCCCCACCAAGGCTCTGCTGCGCGCGGCCGAGATCCGCCACGAGGTGAGCATCGCACATGAGTTCGGGGTGGTGCTCGCTGGTGCGCCGCGCATCGACCTTGAAGCCCTCGTTGCGCGATCGCGCGCCGTTGCGGCCGAGCTCAATGCCGGCGTGGCCTTCCTCCTCAAGAAGAACGGCGTCGACGTCATCTGGGGGGAGGCCCGCCTCGAGGGCGCCGGGGCGCTCGACGTCAAGGCCGCATCCAAGACCCCCACATCCGTGCTGCCTCCCAAGGATGCCCTCGGGCCGGGCCGCTATGGTGTGCGCCACGTTATCCTCGCGACCGGCGCACGCCCACGCACGCTCCCCGGGCTCGAGCCTGACGGACGGCTGATCTGGACCTACTTCGAGGCGATGCTGCCGCGGGCGCTGCCCAAGTCCCTGCTGGTCGTCGGCTCCGGCGCCATCGGCATCGAGTTTGCCTCGTTCTATCGGGCGCTGGGGGTAGAGGTGACGGTCGTCGAGATCCTGCCCGAGATCCTTCCCGCGGAGGACGCCGAGATCGCTGCTCTGGCGCGGAAAGCCTTCGAGAAGGCCGGGATCAAAATCCTCACCGGCGCCAAGGTGACGGCGGTGGAGAAGGGGGCTGACCGCGTAACGGCCGCCATCGAGCTCTCCGGCGGCCGACGCGAAGAGCTTGCCGCGGACCGCCTCGTCTCGGCTGTGGGCGTCGTCGGCAACGTCGAAGACTTGGGGCTCGAGTCCCTCGGCGTCAGGATCACGAAGGGTCTCATCGAAACGGACGGCCTTGGCCGCACCAACGTGGCGGGCATCTACGCCATCGGCGACGTGGCCGGGCCTCCCATGCTCGCCCACAAGGCCGAGCACGAAGGCGTCGTCTGCGTGGAGGCGATCAAGGGACTGGATACCCACCCGCTGGACAAGAGCCGCATCCCCGCCTGCACCTACAGCCGGCCGCAGATCGCCTCCGTCGGTATGACGGAAGCGCGCGCCAAAGCCGAGGGGCGCCAGATCCGCGTCGGGCGCTTCCCGTTCCGCGCCAACGGCAAGGCGCTGGCGCTGGGGGAACGCGAGGGGCTGGTCAAGACCATCTTCGACGTCAACACCGGCGAGCTCCTCGGCGCGCACATGGTCGGGGCGGAGGTGACCGAGCTCATCCAGGGCTTCGTCATCGCCATGCAGATGGAGGCGACGGAGGAGGACCTCATTCGCACCGTCTTCCCACATCCCACCCTATCGGAGATGATGGGCGAAAGCGTGCTGGCGGCCTACGGACGCGCCCTCCACATGCCGCCGCCCGGGCGCGGATCCTCGTCCGGGTAAGGCCGCGAAGGCGCCGACGTCGAGACTTTGAGCACCTAAAGGAGCCCATGACCATCGAGACGCGCGCCCTGCTGATCTTCGTCTTCATCGGCCTCGTCGCGGGCTTTGTCGCCAATCTCGCGCTCGGCGGCGGAGGCGGCATCTTGCGCTATCTCGTGACAGGCCTCATAGGAGCTTTCGTCGGCGGCTATCTTTTCGACGTGCTCAACATCGATCTGGGGATCAGAAATCGTCTCGTCTCGAACGTCGTGACGGCGTCTATCGGAGCCATAATTGTCGTCATTCTTGCGCGCTTTCTTGGGTAGGTCTGACGCAACAACAACAGACAAAAGAGGGAGACAGAGACGTGGAGGACTACTCGCCTTATCTGCCATGGATCGTCATGGCCGTGAACGGCCTCATCGCCGGCTGGCTCGCAGGCCTCGTGCTCGGCGGCGGTGGACTGATCCGCAACATCTTCGTCGGCATCATCGGCTCGTTCATCGGCGGGGCTCTGGTGCAGGCGGGGCTTCTCAAAGTCCCGTTCCTGGTCGACTCGCCCTGGGTTCATCAGATCCTGGTCTCGACCATCGGCGCCATCCTGATCGTCATTCTGGCACGGATCATCGGGCGTTAGCGGCGCGTCCTGCGCCTAGGCTTGATTTGCTCCGCTCCTCCGGCCACGTTGGAGCATGGTCAATTAGAGGGTCGGAGCCCCGAAGGTGAGCGAGCCCGCAAGCACAGGAGCGATGGCTGCGGCGGTTGTCCCGCGCCCCGCCAAGCCGGCGTGGATCCGCGTCCGGGCTCCGGGCTCGGCGGCGCATGCCGAGACGGCCCGCATCATGCGCGGGCATGGCCTAACCACGGTGTGCGAGGAAGCCGGCTGTCCCAACATCGGTGAGTGCTGGGCCAAGCGCCACGCCACCTTCATGATCATGGGCGACACCTGCACGCGCGCGTGCGCATTCTGCAAAGTGCGCACGGGGCTGCCGCGCGCTCTCGATCCGCGGGAGCCCGACAACGTGGCCGCGGCCGTGCGTGCACTCGCACTTTCCCACGTCGTCGTCACCTCGGTCGATCGCGACGATCTGGAGGACGGCGGGGCCTCGCACTTCGCGCGAGTGATCGAAGCGATCCGCGCCGCCGTGCCGCAAACCACGATCGAGGTGCTGACGCCCGACTTCCTGCGCAAGGAGGGTGCGCTGGAAAAAGTCGTTGCGGCCGCACCCGACGTCTACAACCACAATCTGGAGACGATCCCGCGCCTCTATCTCGCGATCCGCCCGGGTGCCCGCTACTTCCATTCCCTGCGGCTCTTGCAGCGGGCCAAGGAGCTCAAGCCCGAGCTCTTCACCAAGTCGGGCATCATGGTCGGGCTCGGGGAGACGCGCGAGGAGGTCATGCAGGTCATGGACGACTTGCGCTCGGCCGGCGTCGACTTTCTCACCATCGGCCAATACCTGCAGCCGAGCCCGCGCCACGCGCGCGTCGTGCGCTTCGTGCCGCCCGAGGAGTTCGACGGCTTGCGCCGCATCGCGCTCGCCAAGGGGTTCGCCATGGTGGCGGCAAGTCCGCTGACGCGGTCGTCCTACCACGCTGCCGAGGACTTCGCGCGCCTCAAGGCCCGGCGCGCTGCCGCTCCCGCTTGAGCGCGATATTTGAGGACGGCGCGTGCCCAGCTTCGAGATGACCCGGCGCGTTCCCTTCAGCGCCAAAGAGATGTTCGCCGTCGTGGCGGACGTGGAGCACTATCCCGAGTTCCTCCCCTTGTGCGAGGGGCTCGTCGTGCGCTCACGCGAGGCACAAGGGCGCGATGACGTCCTCATCGCCACCATGACCGTCGGCTATCGCGCCATCCGCAAATCCTTCACGAGCCGCGTGACGTTGAGGCCGGCTGAGAGCGAGATCGTCGTCGCCTATCTCGACGGTCCCTTCACGTATCTCGACAACCGCTGGCGCTTCCGCGACGTCGCGAGTGGATCGGAGATCGACTTCTTCATCGACTATGCCTTCGCCTCGCGCATACTGGGGCTCGTAATGGGCGCGGTGTTCGACAAGGCGGTGAGACGCTACACGCAGGCCTTCGAGGAACGGGCGCGCGCAGTCTACGGCGCGTCCGCCGGAAACGCAGTCCCGCCCGGCAGCCGCTAACGAACGATCTTTTCCACGTTGTGGGCGCTCGCCAATCCCACCACGGTATCGAGCCCGCGCACGCCCACGAGGATGGCTCCGTCGAGATCGGCCTCGCTCAGGTCGGCGCCCGTGAGATCGGCGCCTGTCAGGTCGGCGCGCGACAGGTCGGCCTTCTTGAGCACGGCTCCGGCCAAGTTCGCGCCGCGCAAATTGGCGAAGGCTAAAAGCGTATAGGTGAGATCGGTGCCGACGAGCGTCGCGTGCGAAAGATCGGCGCCCAATAGCTCGGTGCGCCAGATGTACTCGATGAACCCCGTGCGCCCGAATGGCGCCAGCGTAGCACCGTCGAGGTTGGCCCCTTGCAGATTGGCCCGGTTGAAGCGGCCGAAAATCCTGGCGCCGCGCAAGTCGGCGTGCGCGAAGCTTGCTGCTTCGTCACGGCGCGCCACCAAGGACGAGAAGGCTGAGGGTCGCAGCAGGCTCGCACCGGCGAGGTTTGCCCCATCGAAGCGCACCCTGATGAGGACGACACGGTCGAGCCGCGCGGTGTGCAAGTCCGCCTTTGACAGGTCGGCGCCTGTGAGGTCGGCCCCGAACAGATCGCTGCCGGCGAGCTTCGCGCCTTTGAAGTCGAGCCCGCTCATGTCGAGGTCGCGCAGGTCGAGGTGGCTGATATCGATGGGGTTGGCGCTGTCGGCATGATAGAGCCGCTCGGCCAGCTGGCGCACGGTCACGTCGGCTGCCGGCGCTTGCGTCGGCGCCAACCCCGCAATGACGAGCGCGAGGCTCATGCTGCGGCGGAGCAAAGTGCGGCGGAATACCTCGAGCATGGTCCTCATCGGCAGTGGTGCGTCACCGAAGCGTCCTATCGGGGGCTCCTGAAGTCAATGCCTCGTGCATCAGCAGGAGCGCCTCGCGCAGGCTTGCGAGCCGGATTTCTAGGCGTCCGATGCTTCCGAAACGGCATTCGCGCACGCGCGTCGCGGCGTCCTTGGTCGCCACCGCCAGATAGACGAGCCCTACGGGTTTTGCCGCGCTGCCGCCGTCGGGGCCGGCGATGCCGGTGATGGCAACGGCCACATCGACGGGCGCGCGGGCGAGCGCGCCCTCCGCCATCGCCCGCGCTACCTCCTCGCTCACGGCACCGACGCGGGCAATGAGGTCGGCGTCGACGCCCAACAGCGAGGACTTGGCGGCGTTCGAGTAGGTGACGAGGCCGCGCTCGAGACAAGCCGAGGCGCCCGGAATCTCCGTCAGCAGTCCCGCCAGCAAACCACCGGTGCAGCTCTCGGCCGTAGCGAGCCGCAGCGAACGCCGCTGCAGCTCGACCAGCAGCGCTTTGGCGTCGCGCAACAGCTCAGGCGAAAACAAGGTGCTCATGGCGCGCCGACGGATGCGAAGCAGCGCGATGCGCGCTCAACGCAGCTTGGCGCAGCCACTTGCCGCCGTCAAACAGGCGCGAGCTTCTCGGCCTGATGCAACAGGGTGTCGAGCATGTTGCGGCTCTCTGCGCCGATAGCGCCGATGGTCCGCTTCTGCGCGTCCTGCCAGATGGGAAAGGCGTCCTTGAGGACCGTCTGTCCCTTTGCGGTCAAATGCAGACCGCGGCCGCGACGTCCCGCCGGCGGATCCATGTTGATGTGACCCAGCGCCAGCAGCCGTTTCAGATTGCGCGACAGCGTCGACTTCTCGATGTCGAGGTCGTGGCCGATCTCAACCGCGGTGATGCTGTCACGCGCCGCAAGCTGCGCAAGCAAAGTGTACTGGCTCGCCGTGATGCCCAACGGGCGCATGGCGTCGTCATAGACGCGCGTGATGATGCGCGAGAGTTGGCGTACCCGCGTAGCAAGACAAGCGCCCGAGGTCATCTCGGCGATGTCGGCTATGCTGGCGGAATCTGCCGGAGTGCGCTCCAGCGTGTGTGTCATGACATTCATTTCTGCCCCCGCAATCGTTCGTGGTCATACAACCCCTCTGGCTTGATGCCGCGATTCTGTCGCAGGGGTCAACGATCACGGGTTGGTGGTCTTCGGCCGAATCAGGCGGGCAGCAGTAGCGTTGCACTGGCAAGTGCGGCTATTCCCTCGCGCCGGCCGACGAAGCCGAGCCCTTCCGTCGTCGTCGCCTTGACGCCGACGCGGCCCACCTCGATCGCAAGGATCGCGGCAATGGCTTGGCGCATCTCGGCTCGGTGAGGCCCGATTTTGGGAGCCTCGCACAAAATCGTCACGTCGACGTTGGCGATGCGGCCGCCCAGCGCGCGCACGCGTTGGGCGGCGTCTTCCAGGAAGAGGCGCGAGGGAGCGCCGCGCCAAGCGGCATCGCTCGGCGGAAAGTGCTGGCCGATATCGCCGTCGCCGATCGCCCCGAGAATGGCATCGGTGAGTGCATGCAGCGCCACATCCGCGTCCGAGTGGCCTTCGAGCCGATGCGTGTGCGCGACTTTGATCCCGCACAGCCACACGTGATCGCCGGGGGCGAAGGCGTGCACGTCGAAGCCGCTGCCGGTGCGAGGCTCAAAGAGCGGCGGGGAGAGGAGACGCTCGGCGAGCGCCACGTCCTCGGCGGTCGTCAGCTTCATGTTGGCGCTCGAGCTCGGCACCAGCTTGACGGCGAGCCCAGCCCATTCGGCGAGACCCGCGTCGTCGGTGAATTGCATCTGCGCTGCGTCCGCGGCGCGGCGGTGTGCTGCGAGGATCGGCTCGAAGCGGAACGCTTGCGGCGTCTGTGCGCGCCACAGGTTCGAACGGTCGATCGTGTCGGCGATAGTGCCGTCGGGTGCGGCGCGCTTCAGGGTATCGGCGACCGGCTCAGCAGCGATGGCGGCAGGTGTGGCATCGAGCGCTTCCAGCAGCCGCGTGACGAGATCGGCCGTGAGGAACGGACGGGCCGCATCGTGGATGAGCACGCGCTCGGGCGCGCGTGCGCAAAGCGCCTCGAGCCCCAGCCGAACAGAATCCTGTCGCGTTGCGCCCCCCACAACCGGATCAAGGAGGCATGCGGCATAGGGTCTCGCCGCCGCCTCATAATGCCCTCTGTCGTCGGCATGAATGACGACCTGGACGGCATCGATCTTCGGGTGGGCGGCGAGCGCCCGCAGCGAGTGCGCCAACACCGGGGCGCCGGCGAGGGCCAGGTACTGCTTGGGAAGGCTGCCTGTACCGCGGACGCGCGCGCCCCTGCCCGCCGCCACGATAACCGCCACCGTCGTTGCCATTGCCGTCCGCACTGGTGTGAAAACCAGGCTCTGCTTAGACACATCCCGCAAAAACAGCAATTCTAACAAGCCTTGTTCGCGCTTGCGAAATGATACAGATCACCCTATTCTGCCCAAATGAAGGGCATGTTTGTATAGTGCCTATTTGATAGGCAGTTCGGGCGGTCTAGAGAACACAATGAGCGACGCCGCATTTCAGATCGGCAGGCAATCCGTGCCCAACGGCGCGTTTCTCGCGCCCATGTCGGGTGTGACCGACCTGCCGTTTCGCCGCCTCGCGCTCCGCTTGGGGGCGGGCCTCGTCGTCTCGGAGATGGTGGCGAGCGAGGATCTGGTGCGCCAGCGTGCCTCCGTTCTACGCCGCGCGGCTGGGCAGGATCTGACGCCCCTTGTCATACAACTCGCCGGCCGTGAAGAGCGCTGGATGGCGGAGGGCGCGCGCGTCGCCGAGGCGCTCGGGGCCGACGTCATCGACATCAACATGGGTTGTCCCGCCCGCGAGGTTACGGGAAAGCTTTCGGGCAGCGCTCTCATGCGCGACCTCGATCACGCGCTGTCGCTGATCGGCGCGGTCGTACGCGCGGTCGGCATACCCGTCTCGCTCAAGATGCGGCTCGGCTGGGATCACAACAGCCGCAATGCGTCCGAGCTTGCGCGCCGCGCCGAAGCCGCGGGCGTGCAGCTCATCACCGTGCATGGCCGCACGCGCAGCCAGTTCTTCAAGGGCCGTGCCGACTGGACTGCGGTTCGTGAGGTCAGCGACGCCGTCTCCGTTCCCGTTGTCGTCAACGGCGACATCGGCTCTCCGCACGAGGCCGGCGAAGCCTTGCGCGCCTCCGGCGCCACCGGCGTCATGGTGGGGCGCGGCGCCTATGGAGCGCCATGGCTTCCGGGCCGGATTGCAAAGTTCCTGGCTTCGGGCCGCGATCCCGGGTCGCCGTCGCTCATCGAGCAAGCGCACATCGCACACGAGCACGTCGAGGCGATGCTGTCGCATTACGGCACGAGCCTGGGCCTGCGCAACGCGCGCAAGCACATCGGCTGGTACCTGGAAACCAGCGGACGCGCGGGCGAGATCGTCAAAGCCTGGCGCCGGCGCTTGTGCACCGACGAGAGCGCGCCGCGCGTCCTCGACGGCCTCGCCCAGTTCTACGACGAGACCGCGGAGGCCGCCGCATGACGAGAATAGCCACCGCGCGGCAGCAGGTTACGACCAAGCGTCCCGTCGAGCACGACCTGCTGCTGACGGCGCTGCCGCATCCGATCCTGGTGCTCGCCGAGGACAACCGTATCGTCTACGCCAACTCGGCGGCCGAGGCGTTCCTGTCGACGGGCATCGCGCTTCTGAAACGCGTGCGCCTCGACGAGCTCGTCGCCTTCGGCTGCCCGCTCATGGCCCTCGTCGAGCAAGTGCGCCGCTCTGGATCCACGGTGAACGAGTACGGCGTCGAGATCACCATGCCCAAGTCCTCCTCGGGGCCGAAGCTCGTCGACGTCTACGGCGGCCCATTTCCCGAGCAGCCCGGCCTCGTCGTGCTCATGCTGCAGCAACGCAACATGGCCATGATGATCGAACGCCAGCTCATGCTGCGTGCAGCCGCCCGCTCGGCGTCGGGGCTCGCCGCCGTGCTCGCGCACGAGATCAAGAATCCGCTGTCGGGCATTCGCGGCGCCGCCCAGCTCCTGGAGCAAGGCATCTCGGACGCCGATCGCTCTTTGACGCAGCTCATCTGCTCGGAGACCGACCGCATCCGCAATCTCGTCGACCGCATGGAGGTGTTCGGCGACGAGCGCCCGCTCGCCAAGGAGCCGGTCAACATTCACGACGTGCTCGAGCACGTCCGCCGCCTGTGCGAGACGGGCTTTGCCCGCGGCATCCGCTTCATCGAGGACTACGATCCCTCGCTTCCTCCCATCCCCGGCAATCGCGACAAGCTGGTGCAGGCCTTCTTGAACCTGGTGAAGAACGCCGCGGAGGCGATTGGCGACAACAAGCAGGAGGGGCGCATCGTGATGCAGACCTCGTTCCGCCCCGGCGTCCACCTCTCGGTGCAGAACTCCGACACGCGCATCAGCCTGCCGTTGATGATTCAGATCGAGGACAACGGCGACGGAATTCCCGATCATTTGAAGGCGCATCTGTTCGATCCCTTCGTCACCACCAAGCCGCACGGAAGCGGACTGGGCCTCGCCCTCGTCGCCAAAATCATCAACGACCACGGCGGCGTCATCGAGTGCGACAGCGAGCCCAACCGTACCGTCTTCCGCGTCCTCTTGCCGATGCAAGACCGGGCGCCCGCCTCCAAATCCCGTTCGAGCCCGAGGTAGCCCATGGCCCGTGGCACCGTTCTCATTGCCGACGACGACACCGCGATCCGCACCGTGCTCAATCAGGCTCTGGCGCGCGCCGGCTACGCGCCGCGCGCGACGGGAAACGCCACGACGCTGTGGCGCTGGGTGAGCCAAGGGGAGGGCGACGTCGTGCTGACCGACGTGGTGATGCCCGACGAAAACGCCTTCGACCTCATCCCGCGCATCAAGAAGATCCGCCCTGACCTGCCTATCATCGTCATGAGCGCGCAGAACACGCTGATGACGGCGCTGACGGCGGCCGAGAAGGGCGCCTACGAGTACCTGCCCAAGCCCTTCGATCTCAACGAGGTGGTCGCCGTCGTCGGTCGTGCGCTCACGCAGCCCGGACGCCGTCTGCAGCGGCCCACCCAGGAGATCGAGAGCGAGGAGCTTCCCCTCATCGGGCGCTCGCCCGCGATGCAGGAGATCTACCGCGTCCTCGCGCGCCTGACGCAGACCGATCTCACGGTGATGATCAACGGCGAGAGCGGCACCGGCAAGGAGCTCGTCGCCCGCGTGCTGCACGATTATGGGCGCCGCCGCCAAGGTCCCTTCGTCGCCATCAACATGGCCGCCATTCCGCGCGAGCTGGTCGAGAGCGAGCTCTTCGGCCACGAGAAGGGCGCCTTCACCGGTGCTCAGACGCGCACCCAAGGCCGCTTCGAGCAGGCCGAGGGCGGCACGCTGTTTCTCGACGAGATCGGCGACATGCCGCTCGAAGCGCAGACGCGCCTCTTGCGGGTGCTGCAGGAGGGCGAGTACACGACGGTGGGCGGGCGCACGCCGATCAAGACCAACGTCCGCATCATCGCCGCCACCCACCGCGATCTGAAATCGCAAATCCAGCAGGGGCTGTTCCGCGAGGACCTATTCTATCGGCTCAACGTCGTACCCATTCGTATTCCCCCCTTGCGCGAGCGGCTGGAGGACGTGGGCGACCTCGTGCGTCATTTCCTGCGCCAGGCCGCGCGCGAGGGCCTGGGGCAGAAGTCGATCGAGACCGCGGCGATCGACCGGCTCAAGGCCCATCCCTGGCCGGGCAACATCCGCGAGTTGGAAAACTTCGTGCGGCGGGTGGCAGCCCTCTACACCCAGGACACGCTGACGAGCCAGATCATCGAGCAGGAGCTCGCCGAAGCGCTCCCCGACAAGACGAGCGACGGCGGCAGCACCGACACCAAGGACCTGAGTGAGCAGGTCGAGCGCTACCTTGCCGGCTACTTCGCCAGCTTCGGAAAAGACCTGCCGCCGCCGGGGCTCTACGAGCGGGTAATCCGCCAGGTCGAATTGCCGTTGCTGACGGCGGCGCTGGCTGCCACGCGTGGCAATCAGATCCGCGCCGCGGAGCTGTTGGGGCTCAACCGCAATACGCTGCGCTCGCGCATCAGAGCCCTCGACATTCGGGTGTTCCGCACGCCTCAGCCCTGAGGCCCCGCCGGCCCGCATTGAAACTCAAGCATAACGGGGGCGGTCGCTTGCCTGCCGCCCATATATCGTGTTACCGATCGGACACGTCGCGAAAATGTCACAGTCCGTTGTTTTGCTGCGCTCCGGTCGGGCCGCTGTTACAGGATAGCGCTCCCATACCGGCTCGCCCGTCAGGCCCCTGGCCTGCCACCTGAAGTTCAGGCCCCCCCGGCCTATGAGAGAGTTCGTGATGCCGGCCATCCACGTTGCCACGCAGCGCGGCCCTGACCTGGGCGAGGGACCATCTCCCTTGAACCCAAGCGATCGGGCGTTCTGGATTGGCCTCAGCCTCGTCCTGCTCTCCCTCTTTTCCGCCTTCGCCACCTATCTGATCCTCACCGGCCTGACCCCGATTGCCCCGCGCGGCGAGGTGGTGCTCGTCGTCCTCTTCATCAACGTCGTGCTCATCGTCGCGATGATCGCGCTGCTGGCCTGGCAAGTGGCGGGCCTGGCGCGCGCCTGGCGCCAGAAGATCGCCGGCGCCCGCCTGCACATCCGCATCGTGGCGCTGTTCTCGGTCATCGCGGCCCTGCCGGCGCTGCTCTTGGCGGTGGGGGCCACCGTCACCTTCTCCCGCTCGCTCGACAGCTGGTTCTCGACGCGCACACGCGCCATCGTCTCGAGCTCGCGCGACGTCGCCAATGCCTATCTCGACGAACACGGGCAGGTGATCCGCACCGACATCGTCAACATGGCCCGCGACCTCGATGCTGCCGCCGGCTCGGTCGGCTCCGATGCCTCCAAGCTGCAGCGTCTCGTCATGGTGCAAGCGGGCCTGCGCGACCTGCCCGCCGCCTACGTGATCGAGCCCGACGGCAGGCCCGTCATCGAGGCGACTGCCGACAACAAGATTCCCTATTTGATGCCGCCCGCGGCCGCTATTCGCGAGGCGGAGGCGGGACAAGTGCCGCTTTTGATGCCGACGGCCAAACGCTATCGGGTCGCGGCCATCACCAAGCTCGACAAATATCCGGGCAAGCTGCTCTACGTCGCCCGCGGCGTGAGCCCAACGGTGATCCGGCATCTGCAACTCACGGCGCAGAACGTCGACGAGTTCAATCGTCTGCGCAAAGCCCGCGGCGGTCTCAAGATCGCGCACGGGCTCATGTATCTGATGATATCGATGACGTCGCTGTTGGCCGCGATCTGGGTCGGCCTGTGGTTCGCCGGCCGCTTCGTCGCGCCCATTCGCCGCCTCATCGGAGCTGCGCAAGAGGTCTCCAAGGGCAATCTCATGATCGAGCTGCCGGAGAAGCGCGGCGAGGGCGACCTGCGCCGGCTGTCGAAGACCTTCAACACGATGACGCGGGAATTGAAGCACCAGCGCGATGCGCTCGTCACCGCGAACGAGCAGTTGCTCGAGCGGCGCCACTTCATGGAGGCGGTGTTGTCGGGCGTGTCGGCCGGCGTGATCGGGCTCGACAGCCAGGACCGCATCACGCTCGTCAGCCGCGCCGCCGGAAGCCTGCTCGGCCTGATCGAGAACGACCTCGTCGGCAAGAAGCTCAAGGATGCCATCCCGTTGTTCGGCGCCATACTGGAAAAGAACGACGAGCACTCTCTCAAGGGCCGCTCCCTGGAGGAGGTCACGTTCACCGTCGGCGGTGAGGAGCGCACCTTTGCCGTGATGGTGACGCGCGAGCGCGCGAGCGGCGGGGACGTGGGCTCGGTCCTCACCTTTGATGACGTGACGGATCTGGTCGTCGCCCAGCGCACCGCCGCCTGGGCCGACGTCGCCCGCCGCATTGCGCATGAGATCAAGAACCCGCTGACGCCAATCCAGCTCGCCGCCGAGCGCCTGCGCAAGAAGTACGCGCCCGGCATCACCAAGGATCGCGAAACCTTCGACCGCTTGACGACGACGATCGAGCGCCAGGTCGGCGACCTCAAGGCGATGGTCGACGAGTTCGCAGAGTTCGCGCGCATGCCCAAGCCCGAGATGGCGCACCACGATCTGCGCCACGCGGTGCAGGAGCCGGTGGTGCTGTTCCGCGAAGGCCATCCCGAGATCCGCTACGAGCTCAAGCTGCCCGACAAGCCGATCCTGATGTCGTTCGACCGCCGTCTCATCACGCGGGCCGTCACCAACTTGGTCAAGAACGCGAGCGAGGCCATCGAGGCGGCTAAGCAGTCCGACGGCAAGGCCAACGGTTGGAAAGGCCATATCGAAACCATCGTCACGCCGCAGAACGATCGCGTCACCATCGAGGTGATCGACAACGGCGTCGGCCTGCCCAAGCATAACCGCAACCGTCTACTGGAGCCCTACGTCACCACCAAGGGGCATAAGGGCACCGGCCTCGGCCTCGCCATGGTGCAGAAGATCACCGAGCAGCACGGCGGCACGCTCGCGCTCGAGGACGCGCCGCCAGCGCCGGGACGCACGCACGGGGCGCTCGTGCGCATAACGCTGCCGCTGGAGACCACGGGCAGCGGCGTGCACCCCGAGCCATCCAAGCCATCAACACGACAAATGCCGGCCCAGCAGGCCTGAACGGAATCGATCGAAGGAGCGAATGATGCCAGCAGACATCCTCATCGTCGACGACGAGGCCGACATCCGCGATCTCGTCGCCGGCATCCTCGAGGACGAGGGACACAGCGCGCGGCTCGCCCGCGACAGCGATGAGGCCCTGCGCGCCATCGAGGAGCGGCGCCCGCAACTGGTCATTCTCGACATCTGGCTGCAGGGCAGCCGGCTCGACGGCCTGGAGGTGCTGTCCTACATCAAGCGCAGCTACCCCGAGCTGCCGGTCGTAATCATCTCCGGCCACGGCAACATCGAGACGGCGGTCACCGCCATCAAGCGCGGCGCCTACGACTACATCGAGAAGCCTTTCAAGGCCGACCGCCTCATCCTGGTGACGCTGCGCGCGCTCGAAGCCTTTCAATTGAAGCGCGAGGTCAAGGAGCTCAGAGAGCGCTCGAGCTTCTCTGCCGAGATGATCGGCAAGTCGTCCGCCATCAATCAGCTGCGCAACGCCATCGACCGTGTGGCGCCCACCAACAGCCGCATTCTGATCCGCGGACCCTCGGGCTCCGGCAAGGAGCTCGCCGCCCGCGTCATCCATATGAAGTCGGCGCGCGCCGAGGCGCCCTTCGTCGTCTTGAACGCCGCCGCCATGGCACCCGACCGGGTCGAGGAGGAACTGTTCGGCACCGAGGACCGCTCGGGCGGTCCGCGCAAGGTCGGCGCGCTGGAGGAGGCGCATGGCGGCACGCTCTATATCGACGAGGTGGCCGACATGCCCATGGAGACCCAGGGCAAGGTCCTGCGCGTCCTCGTCGAGCAGAAATTCCTGAGGCTGGGCGGCACCCAGAAGGTGGCCGTCGACGTGCGCATCATCTCCTCGACCAGCCGCGATCTGGAGCGCGAGATCAGCGAAGGCAGGTTCCGCGAGGATCTCTATCATCGCCTCAACGTCGTACCGTTGCGCGTGCCGAGCCTGGCGGAACGGCGTGAGGACATTCCCGAACTCATTCAGTACTTCGTCGGCCAGCTCAGCAACGCCTCGGGCCTGGCGCCGCGGCGCATCGGCGAGGATGCGATCGCCGTGCTGCAGGCGCACGATTGGCCCGGCAACGTGCGCGAGCTCAGGAACAACATCGAGCGCCTGATGATCCTCGCCGGCGGCGACCCCAACACGGTGATCACCGCCGACATGCTGCCCGAGGAGATCGGCTCCAACGTGCCCCTCCCGGTCAACGGCGGGGCCGAGCACCTGATGTCGCTGCCCTTGCGCGAGGCGCGCGAGATCTTCGAGCGCGAATATCTCTTGGCGCAGATCAACCGCTTCGGCGGCAACATCTCGCGCACCGCCGAGTTCGTCGGCATGGAGCGCTCCGCACTGCACCGCAAGCTGCGCGCGCTGGGGGTCTCCTCGGAGCACCGCGGCGGCGCGGAGGTACGCCAGGCGTGAGCCGCATTGTTTATGTCAACGGCCGCTACGTCCCCTACGCCAAGGCCGCCGTGCACGTCGAGGACCGCGGCTTCCAGTTCGCCGACGCCGTCTACGAGGTCTGCCAGGTCAAAGGCGGGCGGCTCGTCGACGAGGCCCGGCACGTGGCGCGGCTTGCGCGCTCGCTGGGCGAGCTCGAGATCCCGGCTCCCATGAGCGCCGGGGCGCTGGCCCACGTCATGCGCGAGACCATCCGCCGCAACCGCGTCAAGGACGGGCTCGTCTACCTGCAAGTGACGCGCGGCGAGGGCCCGCGCGAGTTCGCCTTCCCGCCGGAGGCCGTGCCGCGGACCGTCGTCTGCATCGCGCGCGCCATATCTCCCGTCCCGCAAGCGGCCCTCGCCGAGGAGGGCATTGGCATCAAGACGATGCCAGACATCCGCTGGCGCCGCGCCGACATCAAAACGGTGATGCTGCTGCCGGCGTGCCTCGCCAAGGAGGCCGCGCGCGCGGACGGCGCACGCGAGGCGTGGCTCGTCGACAACGACGGATTCATCACGGAAGGAGCGTCCAGTAACGCCTGGATCGTCTCCAGCGAAGGAGCTGTCATCACCCGGCAAACTGCCCCGGCTATCCTCGCCGGCGTCACCAGGGCAACTTTGATCGACCTGCTGAGGGAGGAGAACGTGACATTTCTCGAGCGCCCGTTCCGCGTCGCCGAGGCCTTGGCTGCGCGCGAGGCCTTCGTCACGTCCGCGACCAACACGGTGATGCCGGTCGTGCGCATCGACGGCAGGCCGATCGGAGACGGCAGGCCCGGCCCGCTAACCCGGCGCCTGCGCTCGAAATTTGACCAGTTTGCCGCCATTTCGGGCGCGTGATCGGCTTCTTTTTGCTGGGAATATTGGTATATCTTTTAGGGTGCACTGCGGCATAATGTTATTGTATTACACTATGTGCACGTTCGCTCAGGCGGACAACGCAGCGACCCCCATGCAGACCTAGAACAGGCGGGCAAAAAAAATGGGTGCAGATCGAGTCCAAAACCTTCAGGACACGTTCCTGAACCACGTACGCAAGAACAAGACGCCGCTCACCATCTTCCTCATCAACGGCGTGAAGCTCCAGGGGATCGTCAGCTGGTTCGACAACTTTTGTGTGCTCCTGCGGCGGGACGGTCATTCGCAGCTCGTGTATAAGCATGCGATCTCGACCATCATGCCCGGCCAGCCCGTCCATCTGATGGAGACGGAGACGACCGAGGCCTAACCTGGAACGGCGACGGCCATCGATAAGCGCGTTGACATAAACGCAGCAGGACGGGGGGACGATCAGGCACAAGGCGCCAAGGGCGTGCGCGCGCTCGTGCTCGTCCCCGACTTGAAGCGCATGATGCGTGCGCGCACCGAGCAAGCCGGCGCCCAGGGCCGAAACGCGGCTCCCCTCCATTCGATCAACGACCGCCTGAGCGAGGCAACGGGCCTGGCCGAAGCAATCGAGCTCACGGTCGTGCAGAGCCTCGTCGTTCCCGTGCCGAGCCCGCGGCCCGCGACGCTCTTCGGCACCGGCAAGGTCGAGGCGCTGAAAGGGCTCATCGACGCCCACGACATCGCGCTCGTCATCATCGATCATCCGGTCTCGCCCATCCAGCAGCGCAATCTCGAGCGCGCCTGGAATGCCAAGGTGCTCGACCGCACCGGGCTCATTCTGGAGATCTTCGGGGCTCGTGCGCGCACCAAGGAGGGGCGCCTGCAGGTGGAACTCGCGCACCTCGCCTATCAGAAGAGCAGGCTGGTGCGCACCTGGACCCACCTTGAGCGCCAGCGCGGCGGCTACGGCTTCCTCGGCGGTCCCGGCGAGGCCCAGATCGAGCTCGACCGGCGCATGATCGACGAGCGCATGATCGCGATCCGCAAGGATCTCGAGGTCGTGGTGCGCACGCGCGCGCTGCACCGCAAGGGGCGCCGGCGCGTGCCTTATCCCGTCATCGCCATCGTCGGCTACACCAACGCCGGCAAGTCGACGCTGTTCAACCGCATCACCGGCGCTGACGTTTTCGCCAAGCAGCAGGTGTTCGCCACGCTCGATCCCACCATGCGCGAGGTACGCTTGACGAGCGGCCGGCGCATCATCCTATCCGACACGGTGGGCTTCATCTCCGATCTGCCCACAATGCTGGTCGCTGCCTTCCGGGCGACTCTCGAGGAGGTGATCGAGGCCGACCTCATCTTGCACGTGCGCGATATCTCGCATGCCGAGACGGATGCCCAGGCGCGCGACGTCGAAGGTGTGCTCGCCGGTCTCGGCATCGACACGCTGTCCGCCGACGGCCCCATCCTTGAAGTATGGAATAAGATCGACCTGTTGAGCCCGGTGACGCGCGAGGAGGCGGCGAGTGCGGCCCGCTGGGCCGACCGGCGGCCGGTGTGCGTGTCGGCTGTGACGGGGGAGGGGATCGAGGCGCTGCTGCAGGCGATCGATGCGCGGCTGGGCCGAGGCGACGAGGTGATCGTGCTCGTCATTCCCGCCCACGAGGGGCGCCTTCTCAACTGGCTCTATGAGGAGGCCGAGGTGCTCGACCGCCAGGCGCTTCCGACGGGAGAGGTGCGGGTGCGGCTGCGCATTGCCTCGGAGAAAAAGGAGCGCCTCAATGCGCAAGTGCGCCGCGCCGGTGCGGCGCTGACGGCGCTTTGAGGCCTGCCTCCTTTCTGGCATTAGCCAGCGCCACGCTAAGCCAGGACCGTGCTCGCGGTAAGCGTCGCAAGCGGCTCGACGTAGAGCTCGCCGTCGCGCCAGACGCAG
Organism: uncultured Alphaproteobacteria bacterium; assembly: GCA_963728165.1. Classification (GTDB taxonomy): domain Bacteria; phylum Pseudomonadota; class Alphaproteobacteria; order Rhizobiales; family Hyphomicrobiaceae; genus Hyphomicrobium_A. Next base: position 67,032 of record CAVSIY010000009.1, read on the forward strand.
ACGTAGGCTTCGGGGTCCAGAAAGAGATCCGCGATATCGAGCAGCATCAGAGGGGTCCCTTGTCTTGCGTCGGCAGCCAGATCGTTGCCGTCCGCTCGGTGTGCGCAGACCATAGGGAGGGGAGGGCTTGAGAGCTGTTCCTTGGGAGACCGCGGTTGCAAGCGCGCGCCTTTGGCCTTGCAGAGATGGCCGGCGCCGGCCGTAGGGATGCGATTGCCGCTCAGGGGGCGGTTCGTTTGGACCCAGCCATGTGGCCGACACGGCTGTGGCGCATTCCGTAAGCGAAATAAATAACGAGGCCGACGAGCATCCAGATCCCGAGCCGGATCCAGGTATCGCGCGGCAGCCCCAACATGAGGAAAACGGCGGATAGTGCGCCGGCCGGCGCCACGAAATAGATGGCCGGCGTCTTGAAGGGGCGTTCGATCTCCGGGTGCCGGAAGCGCAACACGAGCACGCCGACGCAGACGATGGCGAAGGCGAACAGCGTCCCGATGCTCACGAGCTCTCCCACGAGCCCGATCGGAAGAATGCCGGCAAGGACGGCCACGATGACGCCGATGAGGATGGTGGTGATGTAGGGGGTGCGGAAGCGCTTGTGCACGGTGGCGCCGAAGGGCGGCAGCAGCGCGTCGCGCGACATGGAATAGAAGATGCGCGGCTGCGCCAGCAGCAGCACCAGGATGACGGACGTGAGGCCCAAGATCGCGCCCAGCTTGATGATGGGCGACAGCCAGGTGAAACCGATGGCGTCGGCCCCGACGGCAATGGGATCGGGCACGTTGAGCTGGTCGTAGGGCACGATGCCGGTGATGACGTAGCTCACGAGCACATAAAGCAGCGTGCAGATGGCGAGCGAGCCGAGGATGCCGATCGGCATGTCGCGCTGCGGGTTCTTTGCCTCCTGCGCCGCGGTGGAGACGGCATCGAAGCCGATATAGGCGAAGAACACCACGCCGGCGCCGCGCAGGATGCCGCTCCAGCCGAATAGGCCCGGTCCGGCGTTGGGCGGAATGAAGGCGCCTTCGGGGTTGCCGGCGGTGACCCAGTTCGAGGTATCGACGAACGCGATCCCGGCGACGATGAACGCAATGATGATCGCCACCTTGATGAGGACAATGATGTTATTGATCCGTGCCAATTCATGGATGCCGACGACCAGAAGCGAGGAGACCGCGCCGATGATCAGCACGGCTGGAAGGTTGATCACGGCGCCGGTCGCCGACCAGACGCCCGTTGCCGAGTCATAGGCCAGCGGCGCGCTTGCGAGCGCGGCGGGAACAGGAATGCCGAGGTCGTGCAGGAAGCTCACGACATAGCCCGACCAGCCGATCGCGACCGTGGTCGCGCCCAGCGCGTATTCCAGAATGAGATCCCAGCCGATGACCCAGGCGATGAACTCGCCGAGGGTGGCGTAGGCATACGTGTAGGCGCTCCCCGCGATCGGCACGGTCGAGGCCATCTCGGCGTAGCAGAGCCCGGCGAAGGCGCAGGCGATACCGCCGGCGATGAAGGAGAGGATGATTGCGGGGCCGGCGTTCGCGGCCGCTGCGTGTCCGGTGAGCACGAAGATGCCGGCGCCGATGACGCAGCCGATCCCAAGCGACATCAGGCTCATGGCGGAGAGCGTGCGCTTCAATGGCACGCCGCCGTGCGTCGTCAGCGCCTGGACCTCTGTTTCCTCTGCTTCCGCCTTGAGTAACGCAAAGGGTTTTCGTGCCCAGAGATTCGCCATTGCCTGTCCCGATGGCTCGAAGGCGCGAGGTGGAGCGACATGCCAACGGCGCGACGGCCTTCGGCCCTAGCTTCGTCCCATAACGAATTCCTCTCGGCAAGCGTCGATTGCATAGAGACGGCGGTGGCGGGCGAGCGCGCCAGCCGCTTGCCGAAATTGACGGAGCCAAAGGCGCTTGGCATGCTGCAGGCATGGTGAAAGGTGTGCTGCTTGATCTTGTGGAGCAGGGAGGCTTAGCGGTGACGCGCGGCTAGAGCCCCTTCGTCTTCGCCTCGTCCCACAGCGCGTCCATCTCGGCGAGATCGGACTTGGCCGGCGCGCGCCCACGCTCGGCGAGCCGCTCCTCGATGTAGCGAAAGCGGCGGATGAACTTCTCGTTGGCTGCGCGCAGCGCCGCCTCCGGGTCGAGCTTCAAGTGGCGCGCGACGTTGGCGATGACGAACAGCAGGTCGCCGAACTCCTCTTCAACCGCTTTGTGGTCGGCGTTGGCAGGTGTCGATCCGATCTCAGCCTCCAGCTCGGCCAGCTCCTCTTTGAGCTTGGCGAGGACGGGGGCGAGCGAGGGCCAGTCGAAACCCACCGTGGCGGCTTTGTTCTGCAACTTGATCGCCCGCGTCAGGGCGGGGAGGGCGGCCGGCACATGCTCGAGCACGCTCGTATCCTTGCCGGCGCCCTTCTCGTTGCGCTCGGCCGCCTTGGCGCGGTCCCAGAAGCCGGGCGCGGCGCCGGCCGCCCGCTCCTCCGGCGTGCCGAACACGTGCGGATGCCGGCGCAGCATCTTCACGGTGATCGCATCCACGACGTCGGGGAACGCAAAGGCGTCTTGCTCCTCGGCCATGCGCGCGTGGTAGACGACCTGGAACAGGAGATCCCCCAGCTCGTCCCTCAAGTCGGCGAGGTCGGCCCGCGCGATCGCGTCGGCCACCTCGTAGGCCTCCTCGATCGTATAGGGGGCAATCGTCGCGAAGGTCTGCTCAAGATCCCAGGGGCAGCCTGAGCCGGGCGTCCTCAACGCGGCCATCACGGCGAGGAGGTCAGGAAGCGTCTTCTTCGCGCCGTTGTTGTCCACCAGCGATCCTCTCCGTAAAGTGGGTGCGGGCAGGGGCCAAGGCGCTCGAGCCGCGAGCAGTTCCAGGGGCGATATGATCGTGCTGCGCATCCTCGTCAACGCCCTCATCATGGCGGGCGAGATTGCAGCCGTCGTCGGCGTGGCGGCGCTGGGCTACCATCATCCTTTCCTCTTTGCCGGCATGACGGCGGCTTTGAGCTTCCTGCTGGGTTTGAGGCTCGAGGTGGCGCGGCTGCGCTACGAGCTGCCGTTCTACTTCGGGGGGATCGTCAAGCGCGGCCTATTCCTGACCGGGCTCGTCGGTTTCGTCGAGGCCGTCTTCAAGGGCGTGCTCGCCGGCGTCGCAGCGCTCTTCACCTTCGCCGGCACCGACAAGGATCGGCTCTTCTGGGTCGCGGTTCTGTTCGGCGTTTGCGTCTATGCCGGCGCCGGTGCGCTGCGCCTGCTATCGCTGCGGGGCGAGGCGTTGCCGCTGCGCTGGGGCTATTTTCGCCTGGCGCCGCTGTTGGGGCTCTTGTTCTCAGCCGGGATCGCGCTGCTCGCGGCAGCGAACGTGCTCCCCGCTGCGAGCGTCAGCGACATCGGCTGGAAGATCATCTTCGAGCTGCCGCCGCGCCCTTCGATCCAGCAGGTGAGTGAGCTCCTCTTTCAGATCAAGCAGGCCTTCGACGATTTCATCGTGACGGTGCTTGGCGTGGCCATCGACGACACGCTGGCGCACCTTGCCGGTATCGTCATCAGCGTCAACGTGCTGTCGGGCTTCGTCAGCGCCCTCTATGCCGCGCTGATCGCGACCGCCGTCAAGCGCAGCGAGGAGGGGCTGCTGTGAGCCTGCGGCACAGCCAAGGAGAGCCATGGACGGCTTAAGCCTCTTCGGTCTCGCCGCGGTCACCGCCATGGTCGTGTGCTACGCGCTCGAGGATCGCAGCCCCTGGTTCGTGCTCGGCTTTGCGGGCGCGTGCGCCCTCGCTGCGCTCTATGCCATCCTGCAAGGGGCGTGGCCGTTCGGGATCGCCGAGGCGATCTTTGCCGGCGTCGGCCTGCGGCGCTGGTACGGCAGGGTCGCTGGTTGAAAGGCGGAGCACACCCGCCAACCGTCCGGGTAGCCTCCATCATTCGCATAATATATATTATGGAAATTGATTATGCTTATAGGCATATTTCCAATATGTTATGTTCTGGCCCCAGCAGCAACTTCCGCTCATTTCTCGTGCTTGTCGGCGACGAAGCGGTCCAGCAGACGCACGCCCCAGCCCGAGCCCCAACTCGGGTTGATCTCCGACTTGGGCGCGTCCATCGCGGTGCCGGCGAGATCGATGTGGGCCCAGGGCGTGTCCTTGACGAAGTACTTGAGGAAGGCCGCCGCCGTGCACGCCCCCGCCCAGCGCCCGCCGATGTTCTTGATGTCGGCGTTCTTGGACTCGACCATCTTGTCGTAAGCCTTGTCGAGCGGCATGCGCCAGATCTTCTCCCCTGTCGTCGCCGACGCATCGAGCAGCTCGCTTGCGAGCTTGTCGTCGTTGACGAAGAGGCCGGCGTACTCCTTGCCGAGCGCCACCATGATGGCGCCCGTGAGCGTTGCCAGATTGATCATGAGACGGGGTTTGAAGCGCTCTTGCGCGTAGGACAAGAGGTCGGCCAGAACCAGGCGGCCCTCCGCGTCGGTGTTGAGGATCTCCACCGTCCGGCCCGAGTGCGCCGTCACGATGTCGCCGGGGCGGATGGCCGTGCCCGAGGGCATGTTCTCCACCATGCCGATGATGCCGACGGCGTTGACGTGCGCCTTGCGCTCGGCCAGCGCGTGCATGAGACCGACGACGCAGGCGGCCCCCCCCATGTCGCCCTTCATGTCCTCCATACCGGCCGCTGGCTTAATCGAGATGCCGCCGGTATCGAACACGACCCCCTTGCCGATGAAGGCCAAGCGGCTTGGTGCGCTTGGACTTGCCCCCGTGCCACTGCATGACAGCGACGCGCGCAGGCCGCACGCTGCCTTGCGCCACTGCGAGCAGCGCCCCCATCTTGAGCTTTTCGAGCTCCTCGGCATCGAGGATTTCCACCTCCACGCCGACCTCCTCCAGCTCGCGCACGCGATCGGCGAACTCCACCGGGCCCAGCATGTTTGCCGGCTCGTTGACGAGATCGCGGGCAATGTCGATGCCGTTGACGAGGGCTTGATAACGGGCGAAAGCGGCGCGCGCCTTGTCGGGGTCGGGGCAGTGGATGACGAGCTTTTGCACTTTGTCCGGCTCGGCGTTGTCGTCTTCCGACTTCTGCTTGGTCATGTACTTGCGGAATTCATAGAGGCGCAGCGCGGCGCCGAACGCCAGGAGCGCCGCCATCGTCTCCGGACGTATCCCACTGTGTTCGGGCGCCTCGGCAATGAGGCTTGCGCTCTTCGATTTGCGTGCCGAGATGGCGCCGGCGGCGGTTCCGCCGAGGATCACCCAATCGTTCTCCTCAAGGTCGCCCGGCTTGCCGAGTCCCAGCAGCAAGAGGCGACTCGCGCCGATGCGCGGCGGCGCCAGGATCTCAGCCGTCGACTTCTTCTTGCCCTTGAACTGGGCCGCCTCCGCCGCCTTCAGGATCGCCCCGCCCGAGCGCTGATCAAGCTCGCGGGCGCGGGCCCCGAGCGCCACGTCCTCGCCTGCGAGCACGACGCACGTCGGCTCCGGGTCGGCGCTGAGCGGGGCAAATACGATCTCGGGGCGGTTTGTCATCAGGCAGGCTCCAAAGTGTGCGTTGCGTTGGCGGGCGGTAGGCAACAGTCGGGGTGGCTCGCGGATGCACCCATCCACGTGATGCCCCCGCAGCCGTGCGCGGAAGACCCCGAGACCCACGGGGCAGGCAGGGAAGTTTCGACGCTTGGGGCCCGAGCTAAGCCAGTCGGGCCGCAAGTTGCAAGCAACTGCAGCCTAGGCCACGCAATTTTGACAATGGCGCGAGCAACGTTCCCGCTGCGTTCCGGGCGGCCTGGCGCCCCCAACTTTGCAGCAAGTGTCTGGCGCGAAGCCGAATTTTCGCCACGCTGACATGAAACGCAAGGCAGTGGGACAGATAGGGCGGACGGGTGCTGCGCCCTTTCCATTTGCCTCCGGGTGCGATGACGATCTTCGAAAGGTATGTCTTTCGGCAGGCCGGGGGAGCGCTGCTGATCATCCTGCTGTCCCTGTCCGGGATCGTCTGGGTCGCGCTGGCCTTGCGTCAGCTCAACGTCGTCACCTCGCAAGGCCAGGACGTTTGGATGCTGGTCAAGATGACCACGCTCGCGCTCCCCAACCTGATGGCCATCATCGCCCCCTTCTCGCTTCTGATCGCGGCCATCCACACGCTCAACCGCCTCAACGGCGACTCAGAGCTCATCGTGATGACGGCCTCGGGCGCCACCGTCTGGCGCGCGGCGCGGCCGCTGTTGCTGCTTGCGATGCTGGTAGCGCTCGGCGTCGCCTTCGTCAATCACGTCGCCATGCCCTGGAGCCTGCAGCTGCTGCGCAAGTACGTCGTGCAGGTGCGCACCGACATCCTGACGCAAGTGATCCAGCCCGGGCAGTTCTCCAGCCCCGAACCCGGCCTCACCTTCCACATCCGCGAGCGCGCGCTCAACGGCGAGTTGCTGGGCCTCATCGTCCATGACACGCGCGACAAGTCGCAGACCCAATCCTACCTCGCCGAGCGCGGCGTCATCGTCAAACGCGAACCCTCCAATTACCTGGTGATGACCGACGGGCATATCGTGCGCCGCAGCGACCAGGACGAGCCGGCCCAGATCGTCGCCTTCGACAAGTACGCCGTGGACCTCGACCGCTTCGAAAAGAAGCTGACCGAGAATGACGACTTGAAGCCGCGCGAGCGCTACCTGAGCCAGCTGTTGTATCCAGAGCCCGGCAGCCAGCAGTACAAGCAGGCACCCGGCAAGTTCCGCTCCGAGTTGCACGAGCGCTCCTCCAACCCGCTCTATCCGATCGCGTTCGCGCTCATCGCAATCGCCGCGGTGGGACAGGCGCGCTCAACCCGCCAGAACCGCATGCAGCAGGTCACCTTCGCCTTCGTCCTGGCAGCCGCACTGCGGCTCGGGGGGTTGGCGATCAACAACATCGTCGCGCTCGACGCCAACGCGATGGTGCTCCTCTACGGGGTGCCGCTTGCCGCCATCCTGATCTCGACGCTCGTGATCGAGCGCGGACGGCGCACCCTGCGGTCGAGCCGCACCGTCCGTCTCTTGTCGGGCCTCCGCGACCTGGCCGGGGAAGCTCTGCGCCGCCTCATTCGCCTTGTCCGGCCGTTGCCGGCTGGTGCACGCAGCGCGAGGGGCTAGAGCCATGACACCGCTGCGCACCCTCGGCCGCTACATCGCCCGCCGCTTCCTCTTGGGAATTTTCATCACCTTCGTGCTCTGCGCGGTGCTGATCTTCCTCATCGACTTCGTTGAGCTCTTGCGCCAGTCGGGCAAGTACGGCGAGGTTCCCGCGCTGACACTCGCCTTCATCGCGCTCCTGCGGCTGCCGGCCTACTCGGAGTACCTCGTTGCCTTCGCCGTGCTCGTGGGCAGCATCGCCGCGCTGCTCCAGCTCAGCCGCCGCAGCGAGCTCGTGGTCATGCGCGCCGGCGGCATGTCGGTGTGGCAGTTCCTCGGGCCGGGGTTGCTCGTCGCCTTCCTGCTCGGCACCCTCGCCGTCACCGTCTACAACCCCTTGGCGGCCGCGGGTCGGGCCAACTCGGAGAGCCTCTACGCCGAGGCATTCGGCAAGGAATCCAATTTGTTGCGCTCGCGCTCCGGCGAATCCTGGCTGCGCCAGAACGGCGCCGACGGCCAGTCGGTAATCAGCGCCGCCCTTGCCTCGAACCGGGGACTGACGCTGACCGGTGTCACCGCCTTCGTTTTCGACACGGGCGGCCACTTTGTGGAGCGCGTCGACGGGGCCCGGGCCGACTTGCGCGATGGTTTCTGGGAAATCCGCGATGCCTGGGTGGTCCGGCTGGGGCGCGAGCCGGAGAAGTTCGATACCTACCTCTTGTCCACATACCTTACACCAGAACGCGTCACAGACGCGTTGGGAACGCTCTCCTCGGTGTCGTTCTGGGAGTTCCCCGCACTGATCGAAGTGGCTGAAAAAGCTAAGCTTTCAACGGATCGGTTGCGCATCCAATACGAGGCCCTGATGTCCCGGCCTCTGCTGTGCACAGCCATGGTCCTTTTAGCCGCAACTGTGTCGTTGGGGTCATTCCGCTCCGGGGGCATCCAGACTATGGTTATTACGGGATTAATCGGGGGGTTCGGCTTTTTCCTGTTGGCAGAGGTCTCCCGCCAGATCGGCGTGGCCGGATTGGCGCCTCCGTGGGCGGCGATCTGGTTGCCCGTGGTCCTCGTGATTGTTGTCTCGGCTGCTGTGCTGTTGCACCAGGAGGATGGCTGAGTGATGCGTCTTGCGCGGGCACCGCATGAGGGTTGCGGATGGTCACGCGTTCCTTGCTGGCGCCGGAAGGTCGCCGGCCGGGTGCGTATGGCCATGTCTGCAAGCCTATCCGCGTGCCTTTCCGCATGCTTGGCCGCGTTGCTCGTGATCGGCGCCTCCAGCGAGGCCGCCGCTCAGGACCCGAGCATCGTCGCGCCCTCGGTGCAGAAGTCGACGAGCTTCCCCAAGACCAGCCTGGTCGGTCCCTCGCGCAATCTCGACAAGTCGCAGCCGCTCTATCTGCAGGGCGACGAGCTCGTCTACGACAACGGCGGCAGCCGCGTCATCGCGCGCGGCAACGTCGAGATCTACTACAACAACTACATCCTGACCGCGGACCGGGTCGTCTATGACCGATCGGCCAACACCCTCACCGCCGTCGGCAACGTGGTGCTGAAGGAGCCCAACGGCAACATCGTCCACGCTGACAGCTACACGCTCACCGACGACTTCCGCGACGGCTTCGTGCAGTCGTTGAGCATCGTCGCCTCCGACAATTCGCGCATTGCCGCCGAGCAGGCCGAGCGCCGCGGCGGCAATACCACGGTGTTCAAGAACGGCCGCTTCACGCCGTGCAAAAGCTCAGACGGCATGCCGCCCCTGTGGTGTATCAGCGCCGCCAGCATCATTCACGACCAGCAGGCCCAAACCATCACCTATCAGGATGCGCAGTTCGAGTTGTTCGGCACGCCGGTCTTCTGGATGCCCTACTTCGAGCACGCGGATCCGTCGGTGAAGCGCAAATCGGGCTTCCTGATGCCTGAGTTCTCCGGCTCTGAGACCTTGGGCTACGGGATGACGATCCCGTACTACTTCGCGCTTGCCCCCAACTACGACTTCACGTTCTACCCGATGGTCACCGGGCGCCAGGGCGTGCTGTGGCAGGGCGAATGGCGCCACCGGCTCGAGAACGGTGCCTACTTCATCAAACTCGCCGGCATCGACCAGGATGCCGATGCGCTGCCCTCAGCGATCGTCGACCGCCAGCAGTACGAGGGCTGGCGCGGCAGCGTCCAGACCAAGGGTCTGTTCTCGCTGTCGAGCTGGTGGAAGTTCGGCTGGGACGTCACGGTGGATAGCGACGACACCTTCCGCCGCTTCTACAAGCTCGACAACATCCTTTTGACCGACCGCGTCGACAAGGTGTTCCTCGCCGGCATATCGGACCGCAACTATTTGGGCGTCGAGCTCTATCACTTCGGCGGGCTGATGTTCAACGACGCCAACTCGGGCGGAACAGGAAGCTCCGAGTCCTATGCCTATCCGATCCTCGACTACAACTACGTCTTCGCCGATCCCATCGTCGGGGGCGAGATCACCTGGAACACCAACGCGCTGAGCTTCTCCAACAATCAGCAGCCCACGGTCAATCCGTTCGTCAACAACACCAACGAGCAGATGAATCGCGTCGTCACCGAGGTCAACTGGCGCCGGCGCTTCACCGATCCGATCGGCATCACCTACACGCCCTTCGGCAGGCTGAGGGGCGACATCTATCAGATCAGCGACTACGTCAATCCGTTCAATTCGACGGGTCCGTTGCAGGATGCCTCGCTCGCCAGGGGCGTGGCGCTGGGCGGCGTCACGGTGGCTTATCCCTGGGTCGCCAACTCGCGCTACGGCTCGCACGTGATCGAGCCCATCGGCCAGATCATCGCGCGCCAGAATTCGGTCCAGCAGAACAACCTACCCGACGAGGACGCCAAGAGCCTCGTCTTCGACGATACGAACCTCTTCGACTGGAACAAGTTCTCCGGCTACGATCGCATCGAGACGGGCACGCGCGCCAACGTCGGCGTGCAGTACACCTTCCAGGCCAACAGCGGAGGCTTTGCGCGCATCCTGGCCGGCGAGAGCTACCAGGTGGCCGGCACCAACGCTTATGCCGATCCGGGGCTCGATTCCAACGGAAACCCGGTGTTCTCGCCCTATAGCGGCCTCGAGACGAGCCGCTCCGACTTTGTGGTCGGCGCCTACATCGCCCCCTTGAGCGGTCTGCAGCTCATCTCCCAGACCCGCTTCGATCAGGACGACTTCTCCATGCGGCGCCAGGATGCCGCTGCCCAGGCCACCGTCGGGCCCTTCTCCGCCTCGGCGATCTACGCTTTCCTGGCGTCCGACCCGACGAACGGCATCTATGATGCCCAAGAGGATCTCTACGGCTCGCTCGAAATGCGGCTGACCGACCGCTGGAGCGTGTCGGCGGCCATGCGCTACGACATCGACGCCGAGCAGCTCGCCTCCGACATGATCCAGGCGCGCTATGCCGACGAGTGCTTCGTGCTGACCGCGACCTATACCGACAACTACTATCACAACCCCGACATCATCGATGGCCAGACCGTCATGGTCCGCTTCGAGCTGAAGCACCTCGGCGAGTTCGGCTACTCGACGGACGCGCTCGACTACCGGTTCAGCGAGCAGTCCGGCGGTTGACGGTTAACGGCGCCCCCAGCTGCCGTGGCCTTAAGACCGCGGTTGGCTCGACTGCCACGGGGCCGCCACTGTTCGTGTAGATAACGCGCGCAAACAGGCTGTTGGCGAGGAAGATGCGCCAGGCAAAGATCCGTGTCGCCCAACGAAACGCACCCATGAGCACTGCGCCCCAGTACCATCGGCCGCGCCCAGGCGCGCCCCGCTGCGCCCGCGTCGCCCTCGCTGCCGCCGCCGCAGCACTTGTGGGCGTCCTGCTGGCGCCTGGCTGGGCGCTCGCAGGGCAGAAGACCGCCAAGGCAAGCCCCGGAGACGGCCGGACCACCACCACCCAATCGATCGTGGTTCTCGTCAACGACGAGCCGATCACGGGCTACGAGGTCGACGAGCGCGTGAAGCTTGCCCTCTTGGGCGCCAGCGAGTTGCAGCAGAGTATGCAAAAGAGGCTCAAGGCGGCCAATATTAACGATCAGTTCAAGGCCTTCGCCATAAAGCGGCTCAAGGCCAATCCGCCGAAGTCGGAGGCCGAGCAGCAGACCCGCATCAGGCAGCTGCAGCAGCAGTTCGTGGAAAGCATCAGGAACCAGGTCGAGGCCGAGTTCCGTCCGCAGGCGCGCAAGCATGCTCTCGACGAGCTGATCGAGGAGCGCCTGAAGCTGCAGGAAGCCAAACGCCTCAGCGTGGTCGCCAGCAAGGAAGACGTCGACCGCATCATCAGCAGCATGGCCGAGCGCAACAAGATGACACCCAAGGAGTTCGCCGATCACGTGGCCAAGATGGGCGCCAACATCGTCCAGATGCGTGAGCGCATCAAAGCGTCGCTGTCATGGGCCGACGTCATCCGCCGCCGTTTCGGTCATGAGATCTCCATTGCCGGCCGCGACGTCGACCGCTTGGCGGCAACCCTCCCGGGCGAGGACGACATTGAGTTGCAGCTCCATCGCATTCTCTTGCCGCTCCCGGTCAAGATCGATCAGAAGCAGGTGGCCGAGCGCCTGAGCCAGGCTGAGCGGCTGCGCGCGCGCTTCACCGACTGCAAGGGCACGGCCGAGCTTGCAGCCTCGGTCGCGGGGGCAAGGTTCGACAACCTGGGAGGGCGCAAGCCTGCGAGCATCCCCGAGCCGACCCGCAGCCTGCTCATGAGCGCGGGCGACAACGAGATGGTGCCGGCCACCGTCGGCGAGGGCGGCATCGAGCTGTGGGCCGTGTGCGGCCGCAAGACCGTCAAGGCCGAGGTGCAGAAGCGGGAGACCGCTGAGAACGACCTGCGCCAGAAGGAATTCGAGATCCTGTCGCAGAAACACCTGAAGGACCTTCGCCAGGACGCTCACATCGAGTACCGGTGATGAGGCCTCAGTCCGAGCCCGGGCCTGAAGGGACGCGGCGCCTGCCGCTCGCCGTCAGCATGGGCGATCCCGCCGGCATCGGGCTCGATATCACCCTCAAGGCCTGGGCCGCGCGCTCTGAGCAGGGTCTATCGCCCTTCGTGCTGTTCGCCGACCCGGATGCGATCGCGGAGCGCGCGCGCACGCTGGGTCTTGCGGTGCCGATCGCGGCGCTGGGCGCGCTCGGCGAGGCCGCGGAGGCCTTCCAGACGGCGCTGCCCGTGTGGCCCCTTCCGCTACCCGCAAAGGCGCGGGCCGGGGTGCCCGATCCCGCCAACGCGCCTGCGGTCATCGCCGCGATCGAAGCTGCCACCGCCGCGGTTGCGCGCGGCGAGGCGGCGGCCCTCGTCACCAACCCCATCGCCAAGCACGTGGTGGCGCAGGCCGACTTCCCCTACCCGGGCCACACCGAGTTCCTCGCTGCGCTCGCCGAGCGGCATTGGCCCGGCCGGCGCTTTCGCGCCGTCATGATGCTCGCCGCGCGGGGCCTGCGTGTCGTCCCGCTCACCGTGCATTGCCGGCTTGCCGACGTGCCCCGAGCGATCACACGCGACCTCATCCTCGAGACCGTGCGCATCACGCATAGCGCATTGCAGCGCGACTTCGGCATCGCCGCCCCGCGCATCGCCGTCACCGGGCTCAACCCGCACGCCGGCGAGGAAGGCAGCATGGGGCGCGAGGAGATCGAGGTGATTGCCCCGGCGATCGCCGTTTTGCGCGCCGAGGGGCTTGCCGTGAGCGGGCCCCACCCTGCCGATACGCTGTTCCACGCGGCAGCGCGCACAGCCTACGATGCGGCCGTCTGCATGTACCACGACCAGGCGCTGATCCCGTTCAAGACGGTCGCGTTCGAGGACGGCGTCAACGTCACGCTGGGTCTGCCGTTCGTGCGCACCTCGCCCGACCACGGCACCGCCTTCGATATCGCCGGGCAGGGCCTCGCCTCGCCGCAAAGCTTCATCGAGGCCCTGAAGCTCGCCTCCGCCATCGCCGCGGCCCGCGCCGCGGCGCCGGCGGCATGAGCGCGCAGGACCCCGCGCCGACGCGCCCGGGCGCCAGCCCCGACGGGCTTCCACCTTTGCGCGATGTCATTGCTGAGCTCGGGCTCAAGGCCAAGAAGAGCTTAGGCCAGAACTTCCTCCTCGATCTCAATCTGACTCGCCGCATCGCGCGGGCGGCGGGGCCGCTGCAGGGCCGCACGGTGCTCGAGGTCGGCCCGGGGCCCGGCGGGCTCACGCGGGCGTTGCTCATGGAAGGTGCGGCGCGCGTCGTTGCGATCGAGCGCGACGAGCGCTGCCGCCCGGCGCTGCAAGCGATCGCTGCACGCTACCCCGGCCACCTCGATCTCCACTTCGGCGATGCGCTGAAGGCGCACTGGCACGAGCTCGTCGGCGCAACGCGCGGCAAGGCCGTCATCGCCGCCAACCTGCCCTATGGGGTGGCGACGCTCCTGCTCGTCGGCTGGTTGGAGACCGAGCCGTGGCCGCCGTGGTTCGACCGCATGGTGCTGATGTTCCAGAAGGAGGTCGCCGAGCGCATCGTGGCCCATCCCGGCACCAAGGCCTACGGGCGGCTGGCGGTCATTGCGCAGTGGCGCACCAAGGCCCGCATCGTGCTGACGCTGCCGCGCGAGGCCTTCACGCCGCCGCCCAAGGTCGCCTCCGCCGTCGTCGAGTTCGTGCCGCTTCCCGAGCCAGCGCCGCCCTGCCGGCGCCAGTGTGCTGGGCCAGGTGACGGCGGCGGCCTTCGGCCAGCGCCGCAAGATGCTGCGCTCGAGCCTGAAGCAGCTCGTCCCCGACCCCGAGGCGCTGCTCTCGGCGGCGGGGATTGCGGGAAACTTGCGTGCGGAGGAGCTTACGGTGAAGGACTTCGCGCGTCTGGCACTCACCTTCGAGCGCTCGAGCGCGGGGCGCGGTTAAGATATGACCTTGCCGTTCGCTGGATTGACCGCAAACAGCCGGAAGGCCGCGGCGATCAACAGGATCGAGATGGGCTTGGTCAGCACCAGCCAGCTGATCTCGCCCGTGTTCTCCGCCCAATCGGTGGCAAAATCGACGACGAGGTAGACGAGGATCACACCGACGAGCGTCGCCTTGAGCTCGCTCATGCCGGTGGCGCGCATCCATCCGGGCAGCGAGTCGCGCTGCCGCTCCGTCAGGTTGAAGACGAAGCCGAAAGCGATGGCGTAGGCGAAGATCACGAGCACGATGCCGAACAGGAACACGTCGGTGCCGCCCATCACCTGGGCGATGACCTGCTTTGGCTCTTGACCTTGGAAGATGCCGGCGGCCGCCCCCACCATTCTGGCGCTCGCCTCCCAGAACATCACGAGCGCGCCCAGCGCCGCCCCGAAGGAGGCAACGAGCATCACGTAGCGGAGCGACAATCCAACGCGCAGCATGGGAGGTGCCTTTCGAGGGCCTCGATACCACGGGCACCCTTACCAGAAGCTGATTGCAAGGGACCGAGCGGCAGCTGCAATCCGATCAGCGCTTACAGTCATTGGGCGCCGGCTTGCCTTTGAAGCGGGCGTCCATCCAGGCGACTGCCTGAAAGGCGCTCTTCTCGGCCGCGCGGCCGTGCGACACACCCTTCATGAGCTTAAACTCGACGGGCGTGCCGCCGGCACACAGGTCCTTGACATAGGCGGTCGTGATGGCCGGGCGAACGGTCTTGTCGCTAGTTCCTTGAGCGATGAACACCGGCACGCCGCGTGAGGCGGTGCCGGGAGAGTTCTCCTGCATCAGGGCGCGCCAAACGGGCAGCGTCGTCGGATCAACCTTGAGGAACGCCTTCTTCAATGGCCAGGCGAGCCGCAAGAGCCGCAGCATCTGTGCGATCGACTGAATGCAGCTTTTCCCCACCTTTTCGAAATTCCTTTCGACACCCGGCTCCAGCACACTGTCGAGCGGCAGGTTGTAGGTCCGCGACCACGACAGCAGCGCCATCGCGGTGAGGCTGTCACCGGCGACGGACCCCTTCTGCGCCTTGAAGAGCTGGACGAGGTTGGTCGCCGGCGCGGCAGCGGCGATGCCGACGAGTTTCAGCTCGGGAGCATATTGGCCTGCCAGCTCGCCAGTAAACAGCGCGGCGTGACCGCCCTGCGAGTGCCCCCACACGGCGAAGCGATTGGTCGCGTGGGCAGCCGAGAGGTTGCGCGCAGCGCGCACGCTGTCGAGCACCGAGCGCGCCTCGCTGATGCCGACGAGATAGGCGTGCACGCCGGGAGTACCCAGCCCCTCATAGTCGGTGGCAACGACGACGTAGCCGTGGGCCAGCATCTCCTCGAGCCCGGGGATGGTGCCGGAGAGATCGGGCAGTAGCGTCGGCGCGCAGCGTTCCGCCACGCCGGTCGTGTAGTGCGCCCAGGCGATGACATCGCGCCCACCCTTGGGGGCCGGGCCCACAGGAAAGATGATGGTGCCGGAGACGGCGATCGGCTCGCCGTGGAGGCCGGTCGAGCGATAGATGACGCGGAAGGCGGCGGCGTCGAGGGCGCCGCCGACCTGCGGATGGATGCGGAGAATTTGCCCGGGCCTCGCCCGTGTGATTTCGTGCTGCGTCACGTCGCCCAGGGTCACCGCGGCCCCAGCCGGCCCCACCCCAAGCGCCACCACAAGCCAAACGAAAGCCAATCCCCAATGCCGCATGATCCCTCCGGCCCCGCCCCTCGGGGCTTTCATAGCACCGGTTGAGGGCTTTTCCTCAACGCTGCCACATCTCCATCAAGAGCATCGGGCAGGAAGCCGATCGAAACCATGTTTGCAAGTGGGTGTCGACAGAACGGGGTGCGGCCAAAGCGGCGCTTGATTGCTAAGGCCTCTGCGGTCACCACAGCGAAAATCTGCTTTTCGAGCCGCCTGGCGAATAGGAAGCAAGAAGAATGACGGCGCTGCTCCGCCCGGTCACCGCGCTCCTCTTGAGCACCGCCATCTTGCTGATGGGCAACGGGCTCAACGGAGTGTTGCTGCCCATACGCGCCGTGGGCGAGCACTTCACGCGGCTCCAGATCGGCCTCGTCGGCTCCTTCTACTTCGCGGGGCTCATGCTGGGCTGCCTCGTCTGCCCGGCCATCATCGCGCGCGTCGGCCATATCCGCGCCTTCGCCGCCTTCACGGCGGTCGTCACCATCACGCCGCTGGGCCACGCGATTGCCACCGAGCCCGCCGTGTGGTGGGCCTTGCGCGCCCTCAACGGGCTGTGCTTCGCGGGGCTCTTCATGACCATCGAAGGCTGGCTCAACGCGGTGGCGAGCGTGGAAAGCCGCGGCCGCGTGTTCGCCTCCTACACCATGATCAACCTCACGGTGGTGACCGTCGGCATGCAGCTCATGAACCTGGGCTCGCCCATGAGCTTTGAATTGTTCTCGTTGACGGCGATGCTCTATTCGCTCGCGGCCGTGCCGGTCGCCCTCACCAGGACGTCGGCGCCGGCGCCGCCGCGCCGGGCCCGCCTCAGGCTCTTGTGGCTGCTCGGCATCTCGCCCGCCGCCATGCTCGGATCCTTGTTTGCCGGCTTGGCGAATGCCGCATTCTGGACGCTGTCGCCCCTCTACGGACGCGCCGTGGGGCTCGCCGACCACGGCATCGCGCAGTTCATGACCGTCGTGGTGTTGAGCGGGGCCGCCAGCCAGTGGCCGGTCGGGCTCTTGTCCGACCGCCTCGGGCGCCGGACAGTCTCGGTGGCCATCGCACTCGTTGCCGCGGCGGCGGCGCTGTCGCTTTCGTTCATGACGGCGGCGGAGGGGACAAACGGGCTGCTTCTCGTCGTGGCAGCCGTCTACGGCGCCATGGCGTTCCCGGCGTACGCGCTGTGCGTGGCGCACGCCAACGACCTGGTGCACCGCAAGCGCGCCGTGGAGGTGTCGAGCGCGCTGTTGATGACCTTCTCGATCGGCGCCATTCTCGGCCCCCTCCTCGCCTCGCTGTTGATGGCGCAAGCCGGCAATCGCGCACTTTTCGTGCATGCCGCGATCGCCCAGGTGCTGCTGGCGCTGGTCATGCTCGTGCGCATCCAGAGGCGGCCGAAGCTGCCGGTGGAGCACATCGAAGGCTATGTCGCCATTCCCCGCACGTCACCGGCCGTGTTCGATTTCGACCCGCGGGCAGAGCACCTGCTGCAGCCAGAGAGCGCGACCGCGCCGCAGGAAGCGCCACCGCCGTGAGCCGCGAGCAAGCTCACAACGTGCTCTGCATCTCGCGTACAAACGCCATGAGCCCGTCGAGGCGCTCGCGCTTCAAGCGCTCGGCGGCGAGGATTGAGAGGAGCCCCTTGAGCGAGGCCTCCAGGTCGGCGTTGACGATCACGTAGTCGTACTCGGGCCAGTGGCTGATCTCGTCGGAGGCGTCCGCCATGCGTCGCTTCACCACCGCCTCGGCATCCTGCGCCCGCGCGCGCAGACGTTCCGCCAGCACACCCGCCGACGGAGGCAGGATGAAAACGCGCACCACGTCGTGCTTCTTCTTCTCTGACAGCTGCTGGGCGCCCTGCCAGTCGATGTCGAACAGGATGTCGCGTCCCTCGGCGATCGCCGCCTCGACGGGCGCGCGCGGCGTCCCGTAGAAGTGGTCGAAGACGCGCGCCCACTCCAACAGCTCGCCCCCCTCGCGCCGGCGCTTGAAGGCTGCCTCGTCGACAAAGCGGTAGTCCTTGCCCTCCACCTCGCCGGGGCGGGGAGGCCGCGTCGTCACCGACACCGACATGGCGATGTCGCCGTCGGCCTCGATCAGCCGCCGCGCCAACGTCGTCTTGCCGGCGCCTGAGGGAGAGGACAGCACCAACAGGAGCCCGCGTCGTTCGATCCTCGGCACCATCGCCATCCTCGCCTCACATTGAGCGCGCGGGGTTCGCTCAACCGCGGGCGCCGCCCCTGTTCTCACTCGATGTTCTGCACCTGCTCGCGCATCTGATCGATCACGGTCTTCAAGGCAAGGCCCGCACGCGTGATGTCCACGTCGTTCGCCTTGGAGCACAGCGTGTTGGCCTCCCGGTTGAACTCCTGCGCCAGGAAGTCGAGCTTGCGCCCCACCGCGCCCTCCTCCTCGAGCAGCTCGCGCGCCGCCGCGATGTGCGCGTGCAAGCGCTTCAACTCCTCCTCGACGTCGGCGCGCGTCGCGATGAGCACGGCCTCCTGATGCAGGCGGTCGGGATCGAAACTGCTGCCGTTCTCGAACAGCCGCGCAATCTGCTCTTTGAGACGCGCCGCGATCGCGGCCGGCGTGCGCGCGGGCGAGGCTTCGACCACGCCGACGAGCCGCTCGATCTCGACGAGATTGGCTTCGAGCACGGCCTTGAGGCGGGCGCCCTCGCTCGAGCGCGCCTTGACGAGCGCGCTCACCGCCTGCTCCAGGCTTGCGAGCATGGCCGCGACGCGCGCCGCCGCCACCGCGCTGCTCTCCTCCGCCTCGACCACCTCCAGCACGCCCTTGATGGCCATGAGGCCGTCGGCGCGCGGCGGCGCCGCCTCGGTCAGCGTGCGGATGTGGTCGGCCGCTTTCACCACCTGCGCCAGGGCCTCCTCGTTGAGGCGGATCTGCAGCGCACCGGTGCGGCTTTCCACGTTGAGGCTGACGGTGGCACTGCCGCGCACGAGGTGGCGGCTGACGGCCTCGCGCACCTTCGGCTCCATGGCTTCCGTGCCGGAGGGCAAGCGCAGGCGCACGTCGAGACCGCGCGCGTTCACGCTGCGCAGCTCCCAGTGCCAGGCCACGTTGCCCGCGGCTCCCTCCACGCGCGAGAAGCCCGTCATACTCTTGATGCTCATGGGATGTTCCAGGTGCCGCGGCGGGAGGCGGAAATCTAGCGGCACACGCCCGGCCCAACAAGGCAAGACCGGTCTTTTAAGGTGTCGTCGCGCTCCCCGCCTACGGCTTGGGCTTGCGCACCGGCATCGGCACGGTGGTCCCTGCAGCCGCTCCGGGGAGCGGCAGCGCGGCGGCTGGGGCTGCCGCGGCCTTGGCCTGGGCCTCTTGTTTGGCGCGCATCTGGCGCTCGATCTTGCGCCAATTGGAGACGGCGGCGTTGTGCCCTTTAAGGGTCTCGGAGAACACGTGGCCGCCGTTGCCGTCGGCGACGAAAAAGAGATCGGCCGTCGTGGCCGGATTGAGCGTCGCCTCGATGGCGGAGCGGCCCGGGTTGCAGATGGGCGTCGGGGGCAGGCCGTCGATCTGGTAGGTGTTGTGCAGCGTCTTCTGCTCCAGGTCGGCGCGCGTCAAGGCGCGCCCCAGCGTCCCCTGCCCGCCGGCGATGCCGTAGATCACCGTTGGATCGGACTGCAGCCTCATGCCCTTGCGCATGCGGTTCACGAAAACGCCGGCGACGCGGTCGCGCTCGTCGGCACGCCCCGTCTCCTTCTCGACGATCGAGGCGAACACCACCGCCTCCTCCGGCGTCTTGATCGGCAGGTCGGGCTGGCGCTTCTCCCAGGCCGCGGCAAGGAAGCGCTGCATCTCCGCCTGCATGCGCTCCACCAGCTCTTTGCGCTGCATTCCCTTGGAGAAGCGATAGGTGTCGGGCAGCAGCGAGCCTTCGGGCGGAATCTCGGTGATCTCGCCGACGAGGTCGGGCTCGCCGCGTATGCGCTCGATGATCTGCAGGCTCGTCAACCCCTCCGGGATCGTCAGCCTCGACAGAATGCTGCGGCCTTGGG
Organism: uncultured Alphaproteobacteria bacterium; assembly: GCA_963728165.1. GTDB lineage: Bacteria > Pseudomonadota > Alphaproteobacteria > Rhizobiales > Hyphomicrobiaceae > Hyphomicrobium_A. Next base: position 86,755 of record CAVSIY010000009.1, read on the forward strand.
TGAGAATGTCGAGCACGTCGGCCATGCTCGCGTTCTTCTTGAACTCGTACTCGCCCGCCTTGAGGTCACCGGTCTTGGTCCCGAGCGCGTTCTTCAGAAGATAGCTGGCGATGAACGTCCAGCGATTGGAGATGATGCCCTCGTCCTCGAGACGCCGCGCAATCTCGATGCGGCCCTCGCCTTTGGGGATGGCGACGACGCGCGAGACGCTCAATGGCCCCGGACGCTGGTACTGGTGGTAGAGCAGCGCGCCGACGCCTGCGACGGCGAGCATGATCACGAGCAGAACGGTGAGGACGCCGCTGGTGAAGCGGATGAAGGTTCCGGCCGGGCCCGATGCGAGCGCCAGCGTGCTTCGGCGCGGCGGGGCGGGAGCGCGTGAGGGCTCGAGCATCTCGGACGGGCTGCGCGGGCGGATGCCGCCCCGCAAGTGGGGCCCATGCCGCGGAGGGCGGGTGTTGTTCATCGTCCGCTCCCGTTGACCGACAAGGCCGTTCCCGCCCGGCGTCGCGTAAGGTGTCGGGCTCGACCCTAAAGGCAATTGTGGCGAAAGCGCGAAACGGAACGGAGTGCAAACAAGCCGGTGTGGCCGCGTTGCCCCAGCGCCTCAGGCGACCCGGCGCAGGATCAGCGAGGCGTTGGTGCCGCCAAAACCGAATGAATTCGACAATACCGTGTTGATCTCGCGCGGCTTGGCCGTGTGCGCGACGAGGTCGATGGCCGTCTCCACCGAGGGATTATCAAGGTTCAAGGTGGGCGGGGCGACGTTGTCGCGGATGGCGAGCACGGAGAAGATCGCCTCGATGGCGCCGGCGGCGCCCAGCAGGTGGCCCGTCGCCGACTTGGTCGAGGACATGGCGAGCTTGCCGGCGGTGTTGGCGAACAGGCGCTCAACCGCGGCGAGCTCGATCTCGTCACCCATGGGCGTGGAGGTGCCGTGGGCGTTCACGTAGTCGATGTCGCTCACGCCGATCTCGGCGCGTTTCAGGGCGGCGCGCATGCAGCGAAAGGCGCCATCGCCGCTCTCGGCCGGCGCCGTGATGTGGTAGGCGTCGCCCGACATGCCGTAGCCGATCACCTCGGCGTAGATCTTGGCGCCGCGCGCCTTGGCATGCTCCAGGGCCTCGAGCACGACGATGCCGGCGCCTTCGCCCATCACGAACCCGTCGCGATCCTTGTCGTAGGGGCGCGAGGCCTGGCTGGGGCGATCGTTGAAGCCGGTCGACAAGGCGCGGCAGGCGGCAAAGCCCGCGACCGCGATACGGCAGATGGGGGACTCGGTGCCGCCCGCCACCATCACGTCAGCGTCGCCCAGCGCCACGATGCGCGAGGCATCGCCGATCGCATGCGAGCCCGTCGAGCAGGCCGTGACCACGGCGTGGTTGGGGCCCTTGAGCTGATGGCGGATGGAGACGTAGCCGGAGGCGAGATTGATGAGACGGCCGGGGATGAAGAACGGGCTGACGCGGCGCGGCCCTTTCTCCTTCAGGAGGATGGAGGTCTCGGCGATGCCCGACAGGCCGCCGATGCCGGAGCCGATCAGCACGCCGGTGCGTTCCTGCTTTTCGGAGGTGTCGGCCTTGTAGCCGGAATCGGCCAGCGCCTGCTCGGCGGCCGCCATCGCGTAGATGATGAAGTCGTCGACCTTGCGCTGCTCTTTCGGCTCCATCCAATCGTCGGGATTGAACTTGCCGTCCGCCTTGGCACCGCGCGGGATGAAGCAGCCGATCTGACACGCGAGATCGGAGACCTCGAACTCCTCGATGCGGCGCGCGCCGTTGGCGCCGGCGAGGAGGGCCTGCCACGATGCCTCCGCACCGCAGCCGACCGGCGAGACCATCCCAAGTCCTGTAATGACGACGCGACGCATCGTGATCCTTCGGAGTTGAGGGCTCGGCGCGCGCTCTCCCTCCCGGAGGCAAGCTCGACCTCGCCCTCAGCGCCCAAATCTTACTTACGATTGGCTTGGAGGGACAGACGGCGTCAGGCGGCGCTGGCGTTCTTCTCAAGAAACTTGACGGCGTCACCGACCGTCAGGATGTGCTCGGCCGCGTCGTCGGGGATTTCGCAACCGAACTCCTCCTCGAATGCCATCACGAGCTCAACCGTGTCCAAACTGTCGGCGCCCAGGTCGTCGATGAAGCTGGCGTTGTCGGTGACCTTGTCGGCCTCCACGCCTAGATGCTCCACGACAATCTTCTTCACGCGCTCCGCGACATCGCTCATCGTCTTCCCTCGCGTCGGTTGCTCTTGGCAATCTGCAATTCGGTTCTTTTGGGTTCACCCGACATCCGGTCGCTGCACTTGCTCCTAGTCGGGGGCTCGCGACTGGCGGGCACGGACACGACGCGGCTATCCCACTCTTTGCTCCCCATGGGGCGGTCATACATACGGCCCGAACGGGCGCGTGCGTAGGTGCCTGGGACCGGAAAACCGTTCGGCTCGTTAACACACTTCCTAGGGCTTGGCCAGCGCCCCCAAGGGCCCCTCGCCTGCGCCAGAATGCGCCAGAAATCGCCCGGTTGGAAGGCCCCTGCGACGGGTCTGGTTGGGTTTACCATGGGGCTCAGACCATCGCCATGCCGCCGTTGATGTGCAGCGTCTGGCCGGTGATGTAGGCGGCCTCCTCGCTGGCCAGGTACACGACCCCGGCGGCGATCTCGTCAGGCGTGCCGAAGCGCTGGGCAGGGATCATCTTGGCGATTTCAGCCGTCTGCTTCTCATTGAGGGCTTGCGTCATCGGCGTGTTGATGAACCCCGGCGCGATGCAGTTGGCGGTGATGCCGCGCTGCGCGACCTCACGCGCCAAGGACTTGGTCATCCCGATCATGCCGGCCTTGGAGGCGGCGTAGTTGCCCTGCCCCGGATTGCCGAACACGCCCGAGATCGACGCGATGTTGATGATGCGGCCGTAGCCGCTCTTGGCCCGCACCATCTCGCGGGCGCCCGCCCGGCACAACATGAAGGTGGAGGTGAGGTTGACGGCGATCACCTCGTCCCACTGCTCGTCCTTCATCACCATGAAGAGATTGTCGCGCGTCAGGCCGGCGTTGTTCACGAGGATGTCGAGATGTCCGAGCTTGGCGATGGCCTCGGGGATGAGCTTGCCGACGGCCGCGCGGTCGGCGAGGTCGCAAGGGAGCACGTGCGCGCGCTCGCCCAGCTCGGCAGCGAGCGCCTCGAGCTTGTCGGCCTGACGGCCCGAGACCGCGACGGCGGCACCCTGTTTGTGCAGCGCACGCGCGATTGCCGCGCCGATGCCGCCGGTGGCACCGGTGACGAGCGCCGTCTTGCCCGAGAGGTTGAACATGGCGGTCCTCTAGCTTTTAAGTTTGATGAGCGCGGCGTCGACGTCGGCCGGGGTGCCGATGCTGGCGGCGTTGAGGGTGCTGTCGATGCGCTTGGCGAGACCCGCGAGGATCTTGCCGGCACCGATCTCGTAGAGGTCGGTCACGCCGTTTGCTGTCATGTAGGTAACACACTCGCGCCAGCGCACCGTGCCCGTCACCTGCTCGACGAGCCGTCTCTTGATCTCTTCGGGATCGCTGATCGCCTGCGCCAGCACGTTGGCGACGACGGGCACGACCGGTGCCTTCACCGTCACTTTGGAGAGCGCCTCGGCCATGGCGTCGGCTGCGGGTTGCATCAGCCTGCAATGGAAGGGAGCGGACACGGGCAGCGGCACCGCACGGCGCACACCCAGCGCCTTGCCGATCTCGGGCACGCGGTCGAGCGCGGCCTTGGCTCCGGACAGCACGACCTGCGTCGGCTCGTTGTCGTTGGCAACCTGGCAGACGTCGCCTTGCGCAGCCTCCTCGGCGACCTTGCGCGCCACCTCGAGGCCGACGCCGAGCAGCGCCATCATCGCGCCCTGCCCCACCGGCACCGCGGCCTGCATCGCTTGTCCGCGCAGCTTCAACAGGCGCGCGGCGTCCGCCAGCGAGAACGCCTCAGCGGCGGCGAGGGCGGAATACTCGCCCAGCGAGTGGCCGGCGACGAACTTGACCTTGTCTTTGAGCGAGAACCCCTTCTCGCGCTCGAGGACGCGCATCACCGCCATCGACACCGCCATCAGCGCCGGCTGCGCGTTCTCGGTGAGCGTCAGCGTCTCCTTGGGCCCCTCCCACATGATCTTGGAGAGGTTCTGGGAGAGCGCGGCGTCGACCTCCTCGAAGACCTCAGCCGCAGCGGCATAGGTCTCGGCCAGCTCGCGGCCCATGCCGACGTCCTGGCTGCCCTGCCCGGGGAATACGAATGCGATGGCCATGGGGATTGGTGGTGCCCAGTATTGAATGTGGCTGGCAAGAACACCGGCGCTCTTTCCCTGTCAACCGGCTGCACGGCCTGAGACAGGCCCGCCGGAGAGCACCGCCAGGGCGCCGCGCTTGCCGTCGGCGAGATTTCCGCTATAAAGCGCCCCTTACCCGCTCCGGCTGGAGGCTGAACGGGAGGCCGTGCAAGCGGTTGGGCACTTTGCCCGTCTCCCGGTGTCTTCGCTCTCATGGGTGACCTGTTGGGCCTTTCTGGGGTCCATAAGGGGCTTTGCGCCGGGGCTGGTGGACGAAACGAAAGAGAAAGGCCAAACGCATGCCGCTATACGAGCATGTCTTCCTGGCGCGCCAGGACGTCTCCAACGCGCAAGTCGAGACCCTCACCAAAGAATTCACCGACGTCCTCGAGCAGGGCGGCGGCAAGGTGACGAAGAACGAGTACTGGGGCGTCAAGTCGCTCGCCTACAAGATCAAGAAGAACCGCAAGGCGCACTTCTCGCTTCTCAACATCGACGCCCCGCACGCGGCGATCGCCGAGATGGAGCGGCGCATGGGGCTCTCAACCGAGATCATCCGCTTTCTCACCATCAAGGTCGACGAGCACGAGACCGAGCCTTCGGTCATGATGCGCAAGAGCGACCGCGACGAGCGCGGCGACCGTGATCGCGGCTTCGGCGGACGCGGCGGCGGCCGTGGCGGCGGCGGATTCCGCGGTGACCGTGACCGCGAAGGCGGTGGTGGTCGCGGCGGCTTCCGCGGCGGCGATCGCGGCGGTGACCGCGAGGGCTCGACCTTCCGCGCGCGTCCTCCGCGCGATGGCGATCGGCCCCCGCGCGACGGCGACCGTCCCCCGCGTCCCCCACGCGAAGCCAAGGAGCCGGGACCGTCCGGCTCGGAGTCCGGCTCTGGATCGGAGGCATAGACCATGGCTGAAATCGCATCGGCTGGCGGCCGCCGGCCCTTCCATCGCCGCCGCAAGACCTGCCCGTTCTCTGGCGAGCACGCACCCAAGATCGACTACAAGGACGTGCGCCTCCTGGGCCGCTACGTGTCTGAGCGCGGCAAGATCGTGCCGAGCCGCATTACCGCGGTGTCGGCCAAGAAGCAGCGCGAGCTGGCACGCGCCATCAAGCGCTCGCGCTTCCTCGGTCTGCTGCCGTACGTGCTGAAGTGACGAAATAGAGGGTGTCAGGCCCTTTGGGTCTGACACCAACAAGGTTGGGACGGTGATCCCGTCTCTAACCGCGCCAACCGCGGGACAGCTGCCATAATGCCCTACACGCTCCTCATCGGACTTGGCGCCGGCATCGTATCGGCCACCGTGTTCGCCTCGGCGACCACGGGGCCGCTTCTGATGCGCATGGTGCTGTTCCTGCTGACGCCGCTCGCCCTGTTCTTGGCTGGGCTCGGCGCCGGGCCGATGACGGCGGCACTGGCGGGCATTGTCGGAACGGTGCTGGTGGTCATCGCCGGCAGCCCCATGGCGGCCGTCGTCTTCGCCGCGAGCCAGGCGCTTCCCGTTCTCCTTCTCACCTACCTCGCCTCGCTCAACCGCTCAGCCGGCACCGTCACGGAATGGTATCCGGTGGGACGCATCGTGCTCGCGACCGCGCTCATTGCCGGCGCCTTCTCCACGCTGACGCTCATGCTGCTGGGCGGCGACATCGATGCGTTGCGGGCTTCACTGCGCACGCTGCTCGAGAACTTCGTCAACACCGAGCTGCCGAAGATGCCCGATGCCCCCACGCTCGGGCCCAAGGACATCGACGAGGCCACCGCCGTCGCGCTCGCCCTGTTGCCGGCGGCCTCCGCGATTTCGACCATGGGCAGCCTCCTCATCAATATGTGGCTCGCAGGCCGGATCACGCTCGCCTCCGGCCGGCTGCTGCGGCCATGGCCCGATCTGGCAGCGCTGAGCTATCCCACGGGCACGCCCCTCCTGCTCGCCGTGGCGACGGGCGCCGGTCTCTTGTCGGGACTGCCGGGCCTCATCGGCGCCGGCTTCGCCGGCCCACTGTTCCTCGCTTACGTGCTGCTCGGCCTGGCGGTCGTGCACTACGTCACGCGCGGACGCTCCTGGCGCCCGTTCGCGCTGTGGGCGCTTTACGCCGCGCTCTTCATCATGAACACGGTCGCATCTCTGGCGATCGCGCTGCTCGGGCTGACCGAAAGCATCTGGTCCATCCGCAACATGGCGTCGGCACGCAGGAAGCCTCCGTCGTCGTGACCCGCAATCGCAACACCGCACCAAGGTCTGCAAGACCCAAGGACACTTAAGAAAGGAACTCCCCCATGGAAGTCATTTTGCTTCAGCGCATCGGGCGCCTCGGCCAGATGGGCGACGTCGTCCACGTCAAGGACGGATATGCGCGCAACTTCCTCTTGCCGCAGAAGAAGGCGCTGAGGGCCACGGCTGAGAACCGCGCCCGCTTCGAAACGCAGCGCGCTCAGCTCGAGGCCAACAATCTCGAATTGAAGAAAGAGGCCGAGGCCGTCTCCGAGAAGCTGGAGGGCAAGACCTTCGTGGCGATCCGTTCGGCCGGCGACACCGGCCAGCTCTACGGCTCGGTCTCCACCCGCGACATCGCCGAGGTGGTGACGGCCGGAGGCTTCACCATCGAGCGGCGTCAGGTCATCCTCGATCGGCCGATCAAGACGTTGGGACTGCACGAGACGCGCGTCGCGCTCCACCCGGAAGTCGTGGTCAAGGTGCTGCTCAACGTGGCCCGCTCCGAGGACGAGGCCGAGCGCCAGCAGCGCGGCGAGGACGTCACCGTGGTGAAGGAGGAGAAGCTCGAGCTCGAGACCTTCAACCCCGAGGAGATGTTCGAGGAAGGGGTGGCCCCCATGGAGGAAGCAGGCGAAAGCGAGAGCGCCTGAGCCTCAGTTGCCCGATTCGGGTCGCCAAGCGATTCCTTTCCCCCATGTGCATAGCGGGGACGGAATCGCTTGACGGCTCGTGAGGGCTCGACGGGGAGCCTGCGGAATCGGATACGGTCCGCCGCATGGCACAAAACGCGACGCTGATCTCCGACCGGCTCAAAGCGGTGGCAAACGCCGACGAGCCTCTCCCCTTCCGGCAGGCCCCTCACAACTTGGAGGCCGAGCAGGCGCTCCTGGGCGCCATCCTCGTCAACAACGAGGCGATGGACCGGGTCTCCTCGTTTCTGGAGGCGCACCATTTCTTCGATCCGCTGCATCAGCAGATCTATGAGACGGCGGCCAAGCTCATTCACGTGGGCAAGCAGGCGACGCCGATCACGCTGCGGACGTTCTTCGAGACGGCCGAGCCGATCTCGCCGAACCTCTCCGTGCCGCAGTACCTCGGCACGCTGGCGGCCAACGCCACGACCATCATCAACGCCGAGGACTATGGCCGCACGGTCTACGACCTCGCCACGCGGCGCGTCCTCATCATCATCGGCGAGGACATGGTCAACGGTGCCTACGACAGCGCCGTCGACTCCACCCCCCAGCGCCAGATCGAGGAGGCCGAGACGCGCCTCTACGATCTCGCCGAGCAACGCAAGTACGGCCAAGGTTTCCTCGGCTTCGGCACGGCACTCACCAACGCCATCGACATGGCGAACGCCGCCTACCAGCGCTCCGGGCATCTCTCGGGCCTGGCGAGCGGCCTCAACGATCTCGACAGCAAGCTCGGCGGCCTGCAGCCCTCCGATCTCGTCATCCTGGCGGGGCGCCCGTCGATGGGCAAGACGGCGCTCGCCACCAACATCGCCTACAACATCGCCAAGAACTACAAGTTCGAGCGCCAATCCGACGGCACCGACAAGGTGACGGACGGCGCCATCGTCGGCTTCTTCTCGCTGGAAATGTCGGCCGAGCAGCTCGCCACCCGCATCCTCTCCGAGCAGGCCGAGATCTCGAGCGAAAAAATACGACGCGGCATGATCGACGAGGCCGAGTTCCGTAAGCTCGTGGAGGTGAGTCGCGAGATGAGCGAGATCCCGCTCTACATCGACCAGACGGGCGGCATCTCGGTGGCCCAGCTCGCCGCGCGTGCGCGCAAGCTCAAGCGCCAGAAGGGCCTCGGCCTTCTCGTCGTCGACTACCTGCAGCTCTTGACCGGCCACAAGCGCCAGAGCGAGGGCCGCGTGCAGGAGGTCTCCGAGATCACCACCGGCCTCAAGGCGCTGGCAAAGGAGCTCGCAGTGCCGATCCTCGCGCTCTCGCAGCTCTCGCGCCAGGTCGAGAACCGCGACGACAAGCGTCCGCAGCTCTCCGACCTGCGCGAATCTGGCTCGATCGAGCAGGACGCCGACGTCGTCATGTTCGTGTTCCGCGAGGAGTACTACGTGGAACGGAAGAAGCCGTCGGAAGCCAACGTGGAAGAGATGCTCAAATGGCAGCAGGAGATGAGCATCGTGCACGGCAAGGCCGAGGTCATCATCGGCAAGCAGCGCCACGGCCCCACCGGCACCGTGCCGCTGGCCTTCGAGGCGCAATTTACCCGCTTCGCCAACCTGGTGCGCGACTACCAGGTGCCCGATTACATGGGCTGAGACACGGGATGGTGGCCTCGTTTCAACCGTGATTCTGGGCTAAGAAGGGACCTCCTCGGGGGAGACGTCCCGTGCACGACACCCAAGCCCGTCCTTCGCGCCGCGCTGCTGCGGCGCCAGCCGAATTCACTACCGGCGGCGCCCGCCAAGGCTGCCCCGCGCCGCGCTGACGCCGCCGACATTCCGGCGGGCGCCACCGGGGTCATCCGCGTCGACCTCGCCCAACTGCGGGCCAACTGGCAGGCGCTCAGCCGCCATGTGGCGCCGGCCGAGTGCGGCGCCGTGGTGAAAGCCGATGCCTACGGCGTCGGCGCCTGGCGCGTCATCCCGGCGCTGCTCGAAGCCGGCTGCCGCTCTTTCTTTGTTGCCACGCTCGAGGAAGCCGCGCGCGCCCGCACGCTTGCGCCCGGTGCCACCGTCTACGTGCTCGACGGGCTCCTGCCAGGAACGGCGGGCGATATGGCAGCCCTCGGTGCCACTCCTGCGCTCACCAACATCGAGGACGTGCGCACGTGGGCGTCGCTCGCCAACAATGGCGCACGCGCGCCTGCGGCGGCGCTGCACGTCGACACCGGCCTGCACCGGCTCGGCATGAGCGCCAAGGAAGTGCGCGAGCTCGTGCGCGACGCAACGCTGCAGCACCGTCTCGACATCGCCCTCGTCATGAGCCACCTCGCCTGCGCCGACGAGGCCAGCCATCCCATGAACCGCGAGCAGCTCGACATCTTTCATCGGCTGCGCGCCGGCCTGCCACCCGCGCGCGCGAGCCTCGCCGCCTCCGACGGCCTGATGCTGGGGGCGGACTTTCATCTCGACCTCGTGCGCCCCGGCTACGCGCTCTATGGCGGCCAGGCCGCACCGGAGCGCACCACGCCCGTCGCCCCCATCGTGCGCGTGCAAGCGCGCATCCTGCAGCTGCACGACGTCGCCGTCGGCGGCCGCATCGGCTATTCGGCGAGCTACCGCGCGGCAACCCCGCGCCGCATCGCCACGATCGCGGCCGGCTACGCCGACGGCGTCTTCCGTCACGCCAGCGCCACCAACGTGACACCGGGGGGCGGCGTCGCCATCGGCGGCAAGCTGGCGCCAATCGTCGGGCGCGTCTCCATGGATCTGATCACTGTCGACGTGACCGAGATCACGGACCCTGCACCACAGCGCGGCGACTGGGTCGACCTCGTTGGCCCCGGTCTTCCGCTCGAGGCCGTGGGGCGCGCGGCAAGCACCATTGGCTACGAGGTGCTGACGCGGCTCGGGCCCCGCTTCCACCGCGTCTATCTCGACGCGGCCGGCTGAGCGTCCATGGCCAAGCCGATCAAGACGACCTTCGTGTGCCAGAGCTGCGGCGCCGCCTCGCCGCGCTGGGCCGGCAAGTGCCCCTCGTGCGGAGAATGGAACACGCTCGCTGAGGAAGCCGAAGCGATCGCGCCGCCGGGCTCCGGCCTTGCGCGCAAGGGGTCGGGGCGCGTCATCGCGCTGGAGAGCCTCAAGGGCAGAGGCCGCGAAGCCCCGCGCTTCTCGACCGGCTTTGCCGAGCTCGACCGCGTCACCGGCGGCGGCATCGTGCCGGGCTCGGCGCTGCTGATCGGCGGCGAGCCGGGCATCGGCAAGTCAACGCTGCTGTTGCAGCTTGCCGCCTCGCTCGCGCGCGCTGGGCGCCGCGCCCTCTATTTCTCGGGCGAGGAGGCGGCAGCCCAGGTGCGCCTGCGCGCGCAGCGGCTGGGCCTCACCGAGGCGCCCGTCGATCTTGCCTGCGAGACGAGCCTCGCCAGCATCCTCGCGACGCTGGAGGCGGGACCACCGGCCGACCTCGTGGTTATCGACTCCATCCAGACGCTGTGGGCCGAGACGATTGAGGCCGCGCCCGGCACCGTGAGCCAGGTGCGTGCCGCCGCCCAGGCGCTGATCCGCCACGCCAAGACCGCCGGCAGCGCTCTGCTGCTCGTCGGTCACGTCACCAAGGACGGACAGATCGCCGGCCCCAAGGTGATCGAGCACATGGTCGACACCGTGTTGTATTTCGAAGGCGACCGCGCGCACACCTACCGCATCCTGCGCGCGGTCAAGAACCGGTTCGGCGCGACCGACGAGATCGGCGTGTTCGAGATGGCGTCGGAAGGCCTGCGCGAGGTTCCCAACCCATCGGAGCTGTTCCTCGGCGACCGCGAAGCCTTAAGCCCCGGGGCCGCCGTCTTCGCCGGGCTGGAGGGCACGCGCCCGCTACTGGTGGAGATCCAGGCCCTCGTCGCCCCCTCGGGGCTCGGCACACCGCGGCGCGCCGTCGTCGGCTGGGACGCAAACCGGCTCGCCATGCTGCTCGCCGTGCTGGAGACGCGCGCCGGGGTCTCCTTCGCCGGCCACGACGTCTATCTCAATGTCGCCGGGGGCCTGAAGATCAACGAGCCGGCCGCCGACCTCGCCGCCGCCGCCGCGCTGCTGTCATCGCTGTCGGGTGTTGCCGTTCCGCGACACCGGGTTCACTTCGGCGAGGTGTCGCTGTCGGGCGCCCTCAACGCCATTCCGCTCATGACGCCGCGCCTTAAAGAGGCGCAAAAGCTGGGATTTCGCCAGGCGGTGCTGCCCGCGCAGGGCGAGCTGGAGACCGGTGCACTCAAGCTCGAGCTGAGCCGCCTCGCGCATGTGAGGGAGCTTGCGGACGCGGCCTCGTCATGCGACTGACAACGAGCGCCATTTACCATCTCTAGGGCTGCCACTTCGGGGCGATCATGCTGGGACCGATCACCTATCTCGACGCCGCGCTGATCGCCGTCTGCTTCATTTCCGGCCTCTTGGCGATGTACCGGGGCTTTGCGCGCGAGATGCTGTCGATCGTCTCGTGGGCGGTGGCGGCGGCAGCCGTCCTCTACTTCGTGATGTTCCACAAGCCGTTCGCCCAGGAGATGGCCCAGCAGATGGGAACCCAGGTGGCGGTGGCGCAGATCGTCGTCGGCGCCATCATCTTCCTCATCGTGCTGATTGTGGTTCACCTCATCACGGCACGCATCTCCGACGCCATCCTGGACAGCCGCATCGGCATGGTCGACCGGGTGCTCGGCTTCCTGTTCGGCGTGGCCCGGGGCTTCATCCTGATCGTCATCCCCTACATGTTCTACGCGGCCTTCTTCCCCGACCCCAACCAGCACGTCCCCTGGGTGCGCGAGGCGAAGTCCCTGCCCTACATCAAGGGCACCGGGGATACCTTGCGCTACATGCTCGAATCGTACCTCCCTTCCTCTCTGACGGCGCCGCCTGGCGAACAGCCGCCCTCGCCGGAGGGGCAGCAGGGGAGCCTCAAAAAGCCCTGGGGCGACGAATTGGCGCTTGAAGCGCGCGCGAAGTATCATATTTGTGTCACGTGGCAAGTGCGCGCCGGCTGACCCGCGCGCATAAGCTTGCGTTAACGATAGCGTAGTTCGTCGAGCGTCAGCAGGACACCAGCGGGAGGTGGCCATGACTCATTGGCTCGAGACCGATCACAAGCTGCGAGGTCCAGGGTACCTGCGCTACGGCGACGATAAACTCCGCGAGGAATGCGGGGTCTTCGGTGTTTTTGGGCACCCGGAAGCCGCCGCCATCACCGCGCTCGGCCTGCACGCGCTGCAGCACCGCGGACAAGAGGCCTGCGGCATCGTCAGCTACGATGGCCAGCAGTTCCACCAAGAGCGGCGTATGGGCCTGGTCGGCGACAACTTCTCGCGCGCCAGCGTCATCGAGCGCCTGCAAGGCCACCTCGCCATCGGCCACAACCGCTACTCGACGACGGGCGAAGCGGTCATGCGTAATGTGCAGCCGCTTTTCGCCGACATCGATACCGGCGGCTTCGCCGTCGCCCACAACGGTAATTTCACCAACGCGCTCACCGTGCGCCAGGAGCTGATCTCGTCTGGCGCCATCTGCCAGTCGACCTCCGACACCGAGGTCATCCTCCATCTTCTCTCCCGCTCGCAGAAGCGCCGCGTCGTGGAGCGCTTCGTCGAGGCCTTGCGCCAGATCGAAGGCGCGTATGCACTCGTGTGCCTGACCAACGAGATGCTGATCGGCGCCCGCGATCCCATCGGCATCCGCCCCCTCGTGATCGGCCGCCTCGAGTCCTCCTATGTGCTCGCTTCCGAGACGTGCGCGCTCGACATGGTAGGCGCCGAGTTCGTGCGCGAGGTGGAGAACGGCGAGGTGGTGGTCATCACCGAGGCCGGGCTCGAAAGCCACCGGCCCTTCCCCATGCGGCCGGCCCGCCCCTGCATCTTCGAGTACATCTATTTCGCCCGCCCTGACTCGGTCATCGGCGGGCGCACTGTTTATGACATCCGCAAGCAGATGGGCGTGCAGCTCGCGCGCGAGGCGGCGTGCACCGCCGACGTCATCGTGCCGATCCCGGACTCGGGCGTGCCGGCGGCGATCGGCTTCGCGCAAGAGGCCAACGTGCCGTTCGAGCTCGGCATCATCCGCAATCACTACGTGGGCCGCACCTTCATCGAGCCCGAGCAGCGCATTCGCCAGCTGGGCGTCAAGCTCAAGCACTCGGCCAATGCCAGCGTCATCCGCGGCAACCGCATCGTGCTCGTCGACGACAGCGTCGTGCGCGGCACCACCTCGAAGAAAATCGTGAAGCTCATGTACGAGGCCGGCGCCAAGGAGGTGCACATGCGCATCGCCTCGCCGCCGATCACGCACCCCGACTATTACGGCATCGACACCCCCGACAAGATCGACCTGCTCGCGGCCAACAAGGACCTCGAGGGCATGCGCGAGTTCCTCGGCGCCACCTCGCTGGCCTTTCTCTCCGTCGACGGCATCTACCGGGCGGTCGGCTTCGATCACCGCGATGACCGCAGCCCGCAGTTCACCGATCATTGCTTCACGGGCGAGTACCCGACGCCGCTCGCCGATCAGAACGGCCAGACCACGCCTCGTCAGCTTTCGCTCCTGGCCGAGGTCGGCTGAGGGGACTTTGGGGCCGGTCTCGGGACCCCCGTACGGGTCCCGGAAACCAGGAAAACCGCTTGGGCTTGCCTCGGCTGCGGCTGACGGCTAGCAGTCATAGGCACGCCCTGTCGGCGTACTCCTGTGAGTCCGGGCATGAAAACCAAGAAACTCTTTAAGGAGCGCCTGGCCCTGGTCACGGGAGCCTCGCGCGGAATTGGCCGCGCGGTGGCGCTGGCGCTCGCTCAGCAGGGGGCCCACGTCGTCATCACGGCACGGACGGTCGGAGCACTCGAGGAGCTCGACGACGAGATCCGCGCCCAAGGCGGCAAGGCCACGCTGCTGCCACTCGACCTGCGCAACGGCGACAAGATCGACCAGCTGGGACCGACGCTCTACCAGCGCTGGGGCAAGCTCGACATCCTTGTCGGCTGCGGAGGCATCCTCGGTCCGCTGTCCCCGCTGCATCACGTGACCGAGGACGCGTGGAATGCCGTCATCGACATCAATCTGTCGGCCAACTGGCGGCTGATCCGCACGCTCGATCCGCTGCTCAAACGCGCCGAGGCGGGGCGCGCGGTGTTTGCGACCTCAGGCGCGGCCAGCGGCAAGTATGCCTACTGGGGCCCCTACGCCGTGTCGAAGGCGGGGCTCGAGACGCTGGTCAAAACCTACGCGCACGAGCTCGGCGACACGCCGGTGCGCGCCAACCTCGTCAATCCCGGCGGCGTACGCACGCAGATGCGCGCCAAGGCGTTTCCCGGCGAGGACCCCAAGACGCTGCCGGCGCCGGAGGAGGTCGTGCCGCTCTTTTTGGAGCTCGTCTCGCCCGAGTGCACCCTCAACGGACACGTCGTCAATTTCCACGAGTGGCTGAAGAAGCGCGCCGCGGAGACGACGAGCTCCGACGTCTGAGCAGATGGCTCAGAACTCGATGACCATGCCGTCGTAGGCGGGCTCGACGCCGGCGGGAAGCTCGCGCTTCAAGGCCTCGTAGTCGAGGTCGGTGGTCATGTGGGTGAGGATGGCGCGCTTGGGCCGCAAGCGCCCGATCCATTCGAGCGCCTGCTTCACCGAGAAGTGGCTCGGATGCGCACTGAAGCGCAGCGCATCGACGATCCATACGTCGAGCCCCTGAAGCAGCGGCACCGACGCCTCGGGGATCCCGCTGATGTCGGGCGAGTAGGCAAGCCCCCCGAAGCGGAAGCCGAGCGAGCCCATGTCGCCGTGCTCCTGCGCAATGGGCACCGCCTCGATAAGGCCGCTCGCGCCCTCGATGCGGATCGGCTCAGGCGGCGTGATCGTGTGCGCGCTGAGGATCGGCGCATAGTTGGAGCCGGGGATCGCCTGGAAGCAGTAGCGGAAGCGCCCCTCGAGGCTCTGAAGCGTGCCCTCATCGCCCCACACGTCGATGCGCCGCTTCATGGCGTAGGCGACCATGCGCAGATCGTCGATGCCGTGCGTGTGGTCGGCGTGGTCGTGCGTATAGAGCACGGCGTCGAGTGCGTTGGCGCGCACCCCCAAGAGCTGCTCGCGCAAATCGGGCGAGCTGTCGACGAGGACCGTGGTGTGGTGGCCGCGTCCGAGCCGCTCCACGAGCAGGCTGCAGCGCCGGCGCCGGTTCTTCGGCTCGGCGGGATCGCACGCGCCCCACATGGTGCCGATGCGCGGCACGCCGCCAGAGGAGCCGCAGCCGAGGATCGTGGCGCGAAAGCTCATGCGGCAGCGGTGTCCTTCGCCAAGGGGCGGTGGACCTTGCCGAACAGCTTGAAGAAATTGTCGGTCGTCGCTGCCGCGATCTCCTCCACCGAGACGCCCTTGACCTTGGCCAGCGCCTTGGCGGTATGCACGACGTAGGCCGGCTCGTTGGTCTTGCCGCGGTAGGGCTCCGGCGCCAGGAAGGGTGCATCCGTCTCGACCAGCATGCGCTCGAGCGGCACGGAGGCGGCGATGTCGCGCAAGGCGTCCGACTTCTTGAACGTCACCACGCCGGTGAACGAGACATAAAGGCCGAGCTCAAGCGCGCGCTGGGCCAGCTCGGGCCCGCCCGTGTAGCAATGCAGGATCGCGGGGAACGGCCCCTTGGCGTGCTCCTCCTCCAGGATGCGGACGGTGTCGGCGTCCGCATCGCGCGTGTGGATCTCGAGCGGCAGACCGGTGAGGCGCGCCGCTGCGATGTGACGGCGGAAGCCTTCGGCTTGGGCTTCCGGCGTCGAGTGCTTGTAGTAGTAGTCGAGCCCTGCCTCGCCGATGGCGACCACCTTGGGGTGCTCTGAGAGGCGCACGATCTCCTCGACCGAGATATCGAGCTCCTCGTGCGCGTTGTGCGGGTGCGTGCCGACCGAGCAATAGACGTCCGTGTTCGCCTCGGCGATGGCCAACAGCTCCGGCAAGCGGCGGATGCGCGTCGAGATCGTCACCATCACACCGACGCCGGCCGCCCGGGCGCGCGCCAGCAGGCCGGAGCGGTCCTCCGCCAACTGGGGAAAGTCGAGATGACAATGGTGGTCGACGAGCATCATGACTTGGGTTTCTTCTCCGTCTTCTTCTCGCTCTTCTCCTTGGCCTTTGGCGCGTTCTGGGTCGCCTTTTGAGGCGCTTTCGGCTTGTCCTTAGATGTGGGCGTGGGAGCGCCGTCGCCACCCGCGTCCGCCTCTGGCTCAACGTAGCGTGGAAATACGCCCTGAGGCTCCGGCAAAAACGTCCCAGGCACCAGCCGGCCGGCCGCACCGAGCGAGGCAAACGAACGCTTGTCCTCCTCCTGCCCCAGGAGGTCGAGCAGCTTTGCCGCCGAGCGCGGCATGACCGGCGCCGCGAGCACCGCGATCTGGCGCACGACCTCCGCCGTCACGTAGAGGATGGTCTCCATGCGCTTGAAATCGGTTTTCTTCTTCGCCCACGGCTCCTCGCCGGCAAAGTAGCGGTTGGCGTCCGCCACCACCGCCCACACCGCGTCGAGATACTTGGTGACGGCCTGGCGGTCCATCGCCTCGCGCGCCTTGCCATGCATCGCATCGGCCGCGGCGAGGATCGCCTCGTCGGCTGCGGTGAAGTCGCCCGGCTCTGGCACCTTGCCGGCGCAGTTCTTGGCGATCATCGACAGCGAGCGCTGGGCCAGGTTGCCGAGGTCATTCGCCAGGTCGGCGTTGATGCGGTTGGCGATCGCCTCGGGGCTGTAGTTGCCGTCGTGACCGAAGTTCACCTCGCGCAGGAAGAAGTAGCGCACGGGATCGAGCCCATAGGCGTGCACCAGGTCGAAGGGATCGACGACGTTGCCGATCGACTTGGACATCTTCTCGCCCTTGCTCAGCACGAACCCATGACTGAAGACGCGCTTGGGCAGCTCGATGCCGGCCGACAACAGGAAGGCCGGCCAGTAGACTGCGTGAAAGCGCAGGATGTCCTTGCCGATGACGTGCACGTCCGCCGGCCAGTAGCGCCAGAGCTTGGCGGTCTCGTCGGGAAAGCCGACGCCGGTGATGTAGTTGGTCAGCGCGTCGACCCACACGTACATGACGTGCGACGGCACATTCTTTCCCTCCGCCGGTTTCGATGTCGGGACGGGGATCCCCCACTCGAGCGTGGTGCGCGAAATGGAGAGGTCCTCGAGCCCCCCTTGACGAAGCTCACCACCTCGTTCCGGCGCTCCGGCGGCAGGATGAAGTCGGGGTGCTCCTCGTAGTGGCGCAAGAGCTTGTCCTCGTAGGCCGAGAGGCGGAAGAAGTAGGTCTCCTCCTCGGTCCACTCCACGGGCGTTCCTTGCGGGCCGCGGCGCACGTGATCGGGGCCGACCACGGTCTCGCCCTCGGCATAGAAGGCCTCGTCGCGCACCGAGTACCAGCCGCCGTAGTTCTTCAAGAAGATGTCGCCGGCCTTCTCCATGCGCCGCCAGATCTCCTCGCACGAGCGGTAATGGCGCGCCTCGGTGGTGCGGATGAAGTCGTCGTTGGAGAGGCCCAAGAGCCCCGCCATCTCGCGAAAGCGCTTGGCGTTGCGGTCGGCCAGCTCGCGCGGCGTCATCCCCTCCTTGGCCGCGGTCTGCTTCATCTTGAGGCCGTGCTCGTCGGTGCCGGTGAGGAAATAGACGTCCTTGCCGTCGAGCCGCTCGAAGCGCGCGATGGCGTCGGTCGCGATCGCCTCGTAGGCATGCCCGATGTGCGGCACGCCGTTGGGATAGGAGATGGCGGTGGTGATGTAGAACTTCGTGCGCCCGCTCATGGGACTAAAGGTCCTCGTGCTGAGAGATGGCTAAGTGGCAGGGTCCGAGCGCGACAAGCGTCGCCGTCCGCCTCACATTCGGGCGTGGCTCGGTGCCGCGTCTGTCCTCAACCTGCGCATCTGTCGCCTCTGTTGGACGGGCTCACGTTAGGCGGGCTTGCGCACCTGGGCGGCTGCCGCCAATGCGCCGACCGTCTCCAGCACGAGCGCCTTGCGATCGAGATTGAGCGCCAGGGTCTCGGCCTTGTTGCGGCCAATTCTTTCCCACAGCCCGGCAAACGAGGCAAGCCGCTCCTCTCCGATGAGGCGCGCCGCCATCTGTTGCTCGTCAGCGCCGCCTTCGCCGCCGGCCTGGGCGCGGATGAGGCGCGCGAGCTCGTCGAGCAAGAGCTCGAAGAACAGCTCGAAACGCGGTTGCGCGGCAACAGGCTGCAGCTCGTCGGACAGCGCATGCACGGCGCGCCAGTCGACGCGCGGCAGGCTCCCCGTCAGCGCCGCGATACGCTCGTAGAGCTCGAGGCCGCCGGCGTCCCAGAGCCCGAGCAGCCGCCCGACGCTTCCCTCCGCCAGGCGCTCGAGCTTGGGCCAGTCGGAGACGCCAGGAGCGTCCTTCTCGACCGCTGCCAGGGCCTCAGTGGCGGCGGCGCGCAAGGCCTCGCTCGCAAGCGGCTGAAGCGGGAGCGTGCGGCAGCGCGAGCGGATCGTCGGCAACAGCCGGCCCGGCGCCGAGGACACCAGGAGAAAGACCGTGCGCGCCGGCGGCTCCTCCAGCGACTTCAATAGCGCGTTGGCGGCGTTGACGTTGAGCTCGTTTGCCTCGTCGACGATGACGACACGCCAGGCGGCCTCGGCGGCGCTGTGGCTCAGGAACGTCCGCAGCTTGCGCACCTCGTCGACGGGAATGGAGGCGGCAAACCGCTTCGCCTTGTCGTCCCACGGGCGCCGGATGACGAGAAGGCCCGGATGAGAGAGCGCGCGCACCTGACGGGCGGCGCGCGAATTTTCGGGAACGGCAAGGTCGCCGCTGCCGCTGCGCTCGCCGGGCTCTGCCAGGGCAGCGCGCGCGAAGCGGTAGGCGAGCGTTGCCTTGCCGATGCCCTGGGGCCCGGTGATGAGCCAGGCGTGGTGCATGCGCCCGCTGGCGAGCGCTTCGGCGAGCAGGCGCTCTGGCCCCTCGTGGCCGATGAGCCGGGCCGTGTGGCGCGGATGCGGGAAGCCTTCGAGGCGGTCGGCCTCGGGCGCCGCCTCGATCTCGGCGCTGGCGGGCGCGCGGGCCATCAGCGCGCCTCGGCGATAAGCCGCGCCTCGACCGCGGTCCACACGGCCGCCGCGACGACCTCCTCGTCGTCGGCTGCATCGATGAGCACGCAGCGGTGCGGCTCGGAGCGGGCGATGGCGGCGAACGCCTCGCGCAGCTTCCAGTGGTAGGCGAGGTCGCGCTTCTCGTAGGCGTCTGGCCCGGGCGCCCCGTTAGGTGCCACGAGCCGGCGCCCTTGCGCGCGACCCAGTCCCTGCTCCGCCGGCAGGTCGAGGATCAGCGTCAGATCGGGCGCGGTCGGTGCGACGACCATCTCCTCCAGCGCGTCGAACACCTCCGGAGGCAGGCCGCCGGCCGCGCTCTGGTAGACGCGCGTCGAATCGGAAAAGCGGTCGCAGATCACCCAGCGTCCCGCATTGAGCGCAGGCCGGATGCTTTTCTCCAGGTGATCGGCGCGCGCCGCGTAGAAGAGCAACGCCTCCGACAGCGCCGAATGGGGCGGCGTCTCGGGATCGAGGATCAACGCGCGCAGCGCCTCGGCGAACGGCGAGCCGCCGGGCTCCCGCGTCAGCACCACGTCGAGGCCGCGGTGCGCGAGACGCTCGGCAAGGCGCTGGGCCTGGGTGGATTTGCCCGAGCCCTCGCCGCCTTCGAAGGTGATGAACCTGCCTGCCGCCATGTGCCGCCGCCGTCGTGACCTTTGCCCGCCTCTGCGGGCACGGGGCCCCGTGCCTAACATGCCACATGCGGCCGAGCCAGGGATTGCCGAGATCGAAAGCTTCTAGAGGGTGACCCAGCTCAGCGCCAGGTGGGCAAGCAAATCGAGGCCGCGCCGCACCAGCCCGCCTGGCTGGACGTCCTGGGCCGCATAGAGCGGCACCTCGTTGACGGCATTGGTCTGGCTCGTCACGCGCAGCGTGGCCACCTGGTCACCCTTCTTGATCGGCGGCTTCAAGGGGCCGTCGTAGGTGATCACGGCCATGAGCCGGGGGTTGGCGGGCACGCGCGGAAGGATAACGGTGACGGGCCCTTTCCCCGTCAGCGGCACGTAGAAGCTTTCCCCGCCCCACACGCGCGCCATGCCGACCGTCTCGCCGGCGTCGAACAGCTTGAAGGGCGCGAAGCTGTGGAAGCCCCACTCGAGCAGCTTGCGTGCCTCCGAGGCCGCCTGGTTCCCCTCGGGAAGCCCCATCACGACGGCAATCAAGCGTTTGCCGTCTTGCACCGCCGAGGCGACGAGGTTGTGACCCGATTCCTTCAGGCTGCCGGTCTTGAGGCCGTCGACGCCGATGTCCTGGAACAGGAGCGGGTTGCGGTTGCGGAACTTGAACCGGCGATAGTCGAACTCCTTCTGCGAGAACAACTTATAGAACTCGGGATGCTCCTTGATGATGTAGTAGGACAGCATCGCGATCTCGCGCGCGGTCATCAGGTGCTCGGGATCAGAAAGACCCGACGGGTTCTTGAAGACGGATTTGGTGAGGCCGATACGCTTGGCCTCGGCGTTCATGCGCTTGGCAAACGCCTCCTCCGTTCCGGCCATGCCCTCGGCGATGGCGATCGCCGCGTCATTGCCCGATTGCACGATCATGCCCTGCAACAGGTCGTCGACCGTCGCGCTGGTGTTGACGGGCACGAACATGGAGGACGTGCGCGACGGCGCGCCGCCGGTCCGCCACGCGTGCACGCTCATGGGGAACTCGTCGGTCAGCTTCAGGCGCCCGTCCTTAATCGCCTGGAATACGATCTCGGCCGTCATCAGCTTGGTGATGCTCGCCGGCGGCAGCAGCTCATCGGCATTGTGCTGGAAGAGAATGGCGCCCGTGTCGGCGTCCATGAGCAGCGCCGCCTTGGCGCGGGTGCCGAAGTTGCCGCTCTCGGCTGCAATCGCCGCACGGCCCTGGCCAAGCGCGATCGCCAGGACCCCGCAGGCCAGCAAAATTCCCTTGAAATGGCGCCACTTATGCAAAGACGGCATGGCCGGTCTCACAACCTTTGGACGTATTCGGATGTTCATTCACTATCAAATCACCACCGACCCGGTGTCAACGGCGTAGCCCTACGTGCCGCCTTCTACTGCCGCAAGCCCACGGCTGCGCCTGCGGCGCTTTGCGGCGTGCCGACACGAACGAAATAGGACGGTTCGCCGCCCTCCTCCTGCTCCTCCAAGACCACCGCGCCCGCCTCGCCCATCTCGTGGCGCATGCGCTCGGCCTGCGCGCGCAACGCGAACGGCCCGGCGTCGGCGCGCGGCCGTAGAGGCCCGCCAAGCGCCGCCGACCCGGAGGCTCGCCGGGGAAGCGCCGCCATACGCTGCCGGTAAGCCGATCCTGACCGGTTGGCACCGGCGCCCGCGTCGGCGATGGCACCGGTCGTGATGTCGGACCCTGGTCCGTACGCGACATTGAGGTTGCCATCGTACCACGGCTGGGCGGCCAAATGACGGCGTTCGGCCCTATCGTTGCCGTCGAGCGGCGCGCGTCCGGCGTAGCGCACACGCACGCGTGCAAGGCCGTGGCGCGTGTAGCCGAGCTCGGTTGCCGAGCGCAGCGACAGATCGATGAGACGGTCGTTGACGTAGGGACCGCGATCGTTGATGCGCACCAGGATGGTGCGACCGTTGTCGAGGTTGGTGACGTAGGCATAGGACGGCAGCGGCAAGGTGGGGTGGCCGGCCGTCAAAGCGTTCATGTCATAGATCTCGCCGTTGGCCGTGCGCCGTCCGTGGAAGGCTGCCCCGTACCAGGAAGCAATGCCGGTACGGTCGTAATGGGCGACCTTGCGCGGGACGTACCAGCGTCCCGCCACCTTATAGGGCTCGCCCACCTTGTAGATGCCGCCGCCCTTGGGCACAGCTTTGCCCCTCGCCACGCGAGGGCTGGTGGCGACACCGAGCTGCGCGTCGGGCGCGGGCGCGCCCTGCGAGCACGCACACATCGGAATCATAGCCAAAGCGAGAAGAGTTGTAGCGCGGAGCCACAGTGCAGGTTCGATGTCCCGCCCGGCCGCAGTCGCAGACCTTGAGCCCCCGCAATGCACACGCATTCGCACAACCCACCGCTTCAATCCCAGCGCGCCTGTTGCGACAGCCTAGGGGCGTGGTCGGGCGCGGGGAGGACGAAACCATGGCAAATGGCGCTTAGGATTGCGTAAAGGGCCGTTGATCTAGCGAGGCCCAAAAGCAACGGGTCCGCGCCTCGCGCGCGGACCCGTTTTGGCACTGACCGTGTCTTAGGGCGGGGCCTCGATCCCCAAGTCAATACTTGAACGACACCTCCGTCCCCACGACCACGCCGATGGATGGATAGCCGTTGTAGGTCTCGTAGTCCTCGTCGAGCAGGTTGCGGCCGTAGAGCGTCATCGTCGAAATCCCACTCCCCGAGCGTGAAGTGGCGTCCGAAGCTGGCGTCGAGCAGCTGATAGTCGCCGACGCTATTGTAGACGAGCGTCGCCGGACTGCCGTTCTGCGGGGCACGGAAGTTGTTGAGATAGCTCGACACATGGCTCAGCGAGACGGTAGCAAAGTAGGGACCGACCTCCTCGGTGATCGTAGCGTTGATGAGGTCGTGCGGCCGAGTGTCGGGATACGCGGCGTCGTTGTAGGTATCCTGCGGCGAGGAGGTCGCCTCGTACTCGGTTAGATGCGTCCAGCCGGCGCTGTAGGTCAGCTTGCCCGGAAGCCCCGGGCCCGTAAGCGTGCCCGTGGCACAAAGCTCGATGCCTGCCCGGCGCGAATCAACCTGCTTCCAGTGCGCCACATAGTTGCTGCCGCCGAGCGGCACGAAGTAGTTCAGAGGCATCGTGTCGTTATCGACGCGCGTGTCGAAGTAGGTGAGTGTTGGCACGAACCACGGCACGTAATGAGCCGAGACGGCAGCCTCCCACTTGTCGAGCGTCTCTCCGTCGAGTGGACGACCGGTCGCGGAAGGGAGTCCGTCAGGAGCATCCTGACTAGTGTGCCCGTAGCGCCCGGATACGGAGATCTCCCTCGTCACGGCGACGGCGGCACCGAGGCTGATGCTTTTCGCCAGCGGCAGATCGCGGTCATAGAAATCGAGGCACGGCTCCCCCGCTGGATTCGTCATTTGTCCTGAGCACAGGCCGGCCATGAGGGTGGATTCGTCGTAGAGGTCGATGCCCTTGTCGATGGTGCGTTTGTCGATGCGGCCGCTCGCATCGAGCGTCAGCATGTCGTGGAAGAGCTTTTGCTCGCCGCGCACGAAGCCGCCCCAAATCTCCTCCTCGCGCTCGCGGCCTGGGAAGTACAGTTCACCGGATGGACTGTGCCAGTGCACGTACTGGCCGCCGCCCTCCAAGAGCGTATCGGCGAACGCAATGCGGTGACGCAAGCTGATGGATTCGAGCCGGTCGCTCTCCTCGTTCACGTCGAACGAGGTGTTGTCATAGGTCGCGAGCACATTCGACTGCTCGATGTCGGTGATCGAGGCCGTGAACAGCGTCGTGTTGTGCTTGTCCCAGGACATGCGCGAGTTCGAGGCGAAGAACAGCGTGTCGATGGGGTCGTAGGACCAATTCTGGTTCGGGATGTTCTGCATGGGGTTGGGGCCATTGGTCACCTCTCCCGCCCTTGCGCGCTCGAAGCCGAACGCCGCATTGTCGCGATAGAGCATGGCTTCGGTGAAGAAGCCGCCACGGCCGATGCCGAGCTTGGCGAATCCATTCTTGGAGTCGGCCCACATGTTGTAGCCGTCGGGACCGTCCGTCGTCCTGTAGCTGCCCATGCCGGCGACGTAGCCCGTCCACCCGTCCTTGGCGAAGGTGGTGCCGGCATAGGCGCTTGCCGTTTCCGTCCCGTACGTCTCGAGCGCTGCCCTTACCTCCGCCTCGGTCTTGTCCGGCCGGCGGGTGTGAATGACGATGAAGCCGCTGTTGTTGGCGCCCGACGCCGAGTTCAAGTTGACGCTCGGGCCGAGCGTCAGCGCGGTTCCGTCACGCACCACCTCGAGCTGCTCGATCACCGACACCGGCAGCGCCGCCAGGATGCGGCCGCCGATGAAATCCGGCAGATAGACGCCGTCGATAACGAAGCCGAAATTGCTATCGCCGCGGATGTTCAAATTGAAGACGTGCTTGCGACCGCGGTAGCTCGGCTGCACGCCCGTGGCATGCGTGAGCAGGTCGAAGACGCTGGCCGGATGCAGACGCTCGATGTCGGCCTTGGTGAAGGTCTGCGTGTGGTCGCGGCTCGATGGCGCGACGCTGTAGGGGTTGTTCACGCTGTTGGCGTCGAGATCCGACTTGAAGCCGGCCGGGCCCAGAGGCATGCCTGCGGCCGCAACGCCGCTCCCCGCTTGTCCCTCTGGTGCGCCGAGCGCTGGAGCCTTGGCCGCCGACGCCGCACGCTTCTTCTTCTTTTTTTCCGGTGCCCTTCGACACTTTCGATGTCACCACGACCGGTGGTAGGGGCGCAGCTTCTGCGGCCTTTGAGTTGCTTCCTGCCTCCTGAGCGTAGGCATTCGACACAAGCGTCCCCATCGCGGCGCCGAACAGCGCCGCGTACGCAACTTTACGCATACGAAAGAACTCCCCCAACACACGACGTACTTGCGCTATATTTCTTCAGATATAGCGCAAGTCAACAGGGAAATTGCCGCCGGCTATCGTCTGTATGGAAATGCGCCATCGTCTGCTGAAAGAGCCGGCAGGTTCGCTCCAACGGATGCCCACGACGTTCTGGACTGCGTCTGCTCCGTCACAAGGAGACCGCCGCGCTGCCGGACAGCCCTCAATCGCCTCTTGCGATCGTGCCGGGGTAGATATCGCCTTGAGCGTCCCCATTGCACACATGCGCAAACCTCAGCTATTGCGCAGCTGCGGCGCGGGCGAGCACGGGGAGAAGCCGCACACTTGAGGGCAGACGGGGACGCCTATAGGGTCCGCGGCTCGGAAGCGGACCTCGTGCGGGATGGGTGGCCGAGTGGTTTAAGGCACCGGTCTTGAAAACCGGCGTGGGTGCAAGCCCACCGTGGGTTCGAATCCCACCCCATCCGCCAGTCCGCTTCTCCCCACGAAAGCTCATGGTGACGCACGTGCGCTCAAAATGCTCGCGTTGACAGACACTTGCGCCGCACTTCGGCTGTGCATGACGGCTCAGGGGAGCTTGCCGAATCTCACTACAGCGCATCAAAAAAGGGGGACGGAAAGGGGGACGCCGAGTTAGGCGGACGATCGAAAAGGGGGACGGAATGTGGCGAAGGCCAATCTGCTCACTGCGGTGTTCGTGAAGCAGTGCCGCAAGCCGGGTATCTATCGCGATGGACAGGGGCTGCTCCTCCGCGTGGAGAAGACCGGCGCGAAGCGCTGGGTGCTTCGCATCACGATCCGCCGCAGACGACGTGACGTCGGCCTCGGGTCCGCAAGCGCTGTCTCCCTCCAGGAAGCCCGGGACCGGGCTGCCGAGCTCCGTAAGGCCGCCGCGAGGGTCGCGATCCCGTGGCAGCCCAGCGCGCCAAGCGCACGACCGTGCCCACCTTCGAGGCCGCGGCTCGGACCGTACACAAGGAGCGTTTGGAGGCTTGGGCGCCTGGCAAGCACGTCGATCAGTGGATCAACAGCCTGCGTGACCATGTTTTTCCGAAGATCGGCGATCTGCTGGTCTCGGAGGTCGGCTCGGCCGACGTGTTGTCGGTACTGCATCCGATCTGGCTCGCAAAGCCCGAGACGGCGCGGCGCGTGCGGCAGCGCATCCGCGTCGTGTTGGAGTGGGCCAGGGTCGCGGAACACCGCGACGGGCTCAATCCAGCCGACACCGTGGGCTCAGGATTGGCGCCTCAACCATGCACGACGAAGCACCACGCCTCGGTGCCCTACTCTGAGTTGCCCAAGCTCCTGCATCGAGCGCGAGCTTCCAACAGGACCTCGTCCTGGTAGAGGCGCTTGTAGTCCTGGGGTGACACGGAGTTGAACCACTTGCCCGGATTGAGTTTGGGGTAGCGGCGATACCCTGCCAGCATGCCTCGCGGGGTGCCGCGAGAAATGCCGAAGGCCAGATGATTTTCAGGGAGGCGCGTGAACCAGGAAGACGTCTTGATGAGGGGCGGATGTTGCATGTTCGTATTTACCAGAGGTCCAAACACTTAATCATAGCAAACGGTGCACTACGCAAACTGAAAAAGAACCTTGCCGAGATTCTCAAAATCCTCCCAGCCGGCACTGCTGGACGAGGTGGTGAACCCGGTCCCAGGTCGACCAGGACGGCATCCGAGTGTCTGGTAGGGCTTCCGGGATCACGCTGCCGACCATACGATGAAGAGACGTACCCATCGGGCTCGCCCGTCTCCCCCGGGCAACCAACCTCCGCGATGCCGTTAAGGCATAGGGAGAAACCTATTACTTTTGGATAGCTGGCCAAACCATACGGCGATACACTTTAATAGTGGGAGTTCATCGAACGAAGCACGGCGCATCTAAAGGTCCGTTTCGGGGACGTGGTTTCGCAGCCAACGACATCGTCCGCCGGCTATTTCATCAGAACAGTATGACGACAGATATTCTTTTAACGGATGATAGCGCCAGAAAAGCTGCGGGCCACGATCATTATCGCGGCTCGAACATCGATGGCTATTCCCTGACAGAACAGCCGTCCGTCACTCGTCCCAACCGATTTCGTTCTCGCCCAGGCAAGGTACTGGCCGGTTCGGCAAGTTTCATATTGGAGGATTGAGTAGTGTTGTTTGGGAGGAAGTCGAAAGACGCGGGAGACGGGGCAGCCTCCGCGCCGGATAAGGTCGCCAACCCATTGCCGAAAGGCCCTGCGAGTTCCGCGCCCAGTAAGGCCGGCTCTCCATCACGGGCGCAGGGCGCCGCCGCCGGCGGCGCAACCGAACCACAGCCTGCCGCAGAGGAAGCACAGCAGCGCGCCGCGATCGCGAGACGGCTAGCCGCCGCGTTCGGGGACGTCGTCTCCCTCTTGATGCGCGTGCCCGAATAAAGAGCTGCGCGCTCGCCGACCTGGAGTGGTTGGTGGTGCCGCCCCTCATGGCCGGCCAAGTCTCGGTTGCGACGGCGCAGTCCAAAACAAATGGGTCGACCGCGCCGGTCGGACTGGTGCTCTGGGCCCGCGTTTCGCCGGAGGTCGATCGGCGTCTGAGCGTGGCGCTTGGCCAGCGGATCAAACTGACGCCAAAGGAATGGACGAGCGGCGATATCCTTGGATCATCGTTGCTGTCGGCGACCAACGGATCGTGCAGGGGATGCTCGTGCCACCTACAGAAAAAGGACTGGGCGAAAAAACCCGTAAAGGTCGTGGTGCGGGGGGATGGACGGAAAACCTGCGGTCTCCATTCTCGAGATGAAGGCGGCTTGAATGAGACGCACAGGTAGCATCGTCACTGGACCGGTAGACCGGCGCCTTTCCAATTTGCTTCGTTGTGGGGTTGGGCAATGGGAGGAGACCCACGCAGCGCCTTGGCCCTAACTCCGGGAGCGTTGGCTTTCGTGACGGCACTGGCGGGCGCCTCCGAAGCAGCTGGTGTCCCTGCTGCAAGCGATAGCCCAGCTTCGGTGATTCCCGATGAGCATTGGCTGGCAAACAGCGGGCTGCAACTGACCCTTGGCCTCATCGCCGTCTCGGCGCTCGGCTTGTTCTTCCTGCTCTATCGCAGCGCGCGCCAACGTCGAGCTCCGCAAGAGGCAGGGGTCGGCTCCGCTCAACCTTCCTCGTGGGCGACACCCTCTGCAGGTGGATCATCGAAGTCGGAGCTGGCAACCGCCCTCTCCTCCTGTCGCGGCGCGTTCGTCGGCATCGGCTTGTTCAGCGCCCTCATCAACATCCTGGCGCTGACCAGCTCGCTTCATGCTGGAGGTTTACGATCGCGTCTTGCCGAGCCGCAGTGTTCCAACCCTCGTCGGCCTCGCCGTCCTCACCGCGCTCCTTCTGGGAATTCAGGGGGTCTTGGATCTAATTCGCGGTCGCGTTCTGGTGCGGATCGGTGCATCGCTTGACAATGCTCTAGCCGGCGCGTCTACACGTCGATGGTGCTGCTCCCGCTCAAGGCCCCCAGTCGGGGTGAGGGGCTTCAGCCGCTGCGGGACCTGGATGGCATTCGCTCCTTCTTGTCGAGCCTTGGGCCGACGGCGCTCTTCGACCTTCCGTGGATGCCGGTCTACCTCGGCGTGATCTTCGCGTTTCACCCTCTGCTTGGCACTGTGGCTCTTGCCGGTGCGCTGCTTCTTCTTCATTCTCACCCTGCTGACCGAGGTGCTGACGCGCAGGCCGGCGAGAACGGCGACGAACTTCGTCGTGCCCCGTCACGGGCTGGCTGAGACCAGCCGACGCAATGCCGAGGTGCTGGTGGCGATGGGCATGATGAAGCGCATGGCAGACCATTGGGGGGAGGCGAATGATCGCTATCTTGCTCATCAACAAGCCGCCAGCGACGTGACAGGAGGCTTCGGTGCCACGTCCAAAGTCGTCCGCATCATGCTGCAGTCGGGCGGTGCTCGGGGTCGGCGCCTATCTTGTCATCCACCAGGAAGCGACCGCCGGCATCATCATCGCCGGCTCGATCTTGACCGCGCGCGCATTCGCGCCCGTGGACCTCGCCATCTCCCCATTGGAAGGGATTCACAGCAGCCCGGCAGGGCTGGAAGCGGCTTTCGAAGCTTCTCGATCTCTTGCCGGAGACGGGCTGAGCGCCTGCCGCTTCCTGCGCCGCGGGCGCAGCTCTTAGTCGACAGCGCCAGCGTTGCCCCACCTGGAGGTCCACGTCCTGTCCGTCATGGACGTCAGTTTTTCGCTGGCAGCTCGGTCAAGGCCTGGAAATCATTGGTCCAAGTGCTGCCGGCAAATCGTCCTTGGCAAGGCTGCTGGTGGGCGTTTGGCAACCAGCGGCGCGGCAAGATCCGCCTCGATGGAGCGGCACTCGATCAATGGAACTCGGAGGCAGTTGGGGCGCCACGTCGGCTACTTACCGCAAGACGTGGAGCTGTTTGCGGGAACGGTTGCGCAGAATATCGCGCGCTTCGATGCTGCGGCCGACCCTGAGAAGGTCATCGCGGCAGCAGAGACCGCGGGTGCGCACGAGCTGATCGTCGGTCTGCCCGACGGCTATGACACGAAGCTGGGCGAGCATGGGCTTGGGCTTTCCGCGGGTCAGCAGCAAAGAGTGGCGCTGGCGCGCGCCCTTTTCGGGAACCCGTTTCTGGTCGTGCTCGATGAGCCCAACTCGAACCTCGATGCTGCGGGAGAGGAAGCGCTGACTCAAGGCGATTCTGCGCGTGCGGGAGCGTGGTGGAATCGTGATGGTCATCGCCCACCGGCCGAGCGCGCTCGCCGGCGTCGACATGGTTCTCATGATGAACCAGGGCCGCGCCCGCCTTCGGCCGAGGGATGAAATTCTTTCGAAGGTCCTCAGGCCGAGGTTCACGAAGCGCCACCATTGAGAATTCGTTCCCGAAGGGCGCAGAGAATCATGAGATCGGGACCTTCGAACCCGGTTAGGGCTTCCATTCAGCGGCACCTTGTTGCGGGAGCGGCCGTGGCGCTGTTCCTGGCGGGTGGCATCGGAACGTGGGCTGCAACTACAGATATCTCTGGTGCCGTCATTGCGTTGGGCCACGTCGTGGTCGATACGAACCTCAAGAAGGTGCAGCACCCCACAGGAGGGATCGTCAGCGAGCTGCGGGTTCGCGAGGGTGACCATGTCAAGGAAGGCGACGTCCTCATTCGCCTCGATGAAACATTGACTCGCGCGAATTTGGCGATAGTCGGCAAGAGCTGAGTGAGCTTCTTGCCCGAAAGGCCCGGCTTGAAGCGGAACGCGACGCCGGCGAGAGCATAACGTTCCCCGATGAACTCTTGTCGCACAGTGGGGATCCCGAAGTTGCTCACGTGATCGAAGGCGAACGACGGCTATTCCAGATCCGTCGCGAAGCCCGCACCGGCCAAAAGGCGCAGCTTGCCCAGCGCATCGAGCAGCTGAAGAAGGAAGTCGGCGGCAATGAGGCGCAGGAGCATGCAAAAGCGCAGGAGATCGTTTTGATAAAGCGTGAGCTCGCTGGTGCACGTGATCTCTGGGAAAAAAATCTGATGCCGATCACGAAGCTCACGGCACTCGAGCGCGAGGCAACCCGGCTCGAAGGTGAGCGCGGCCAGCTCATTGCCACCATCTCGCAGGTCAAGGGAAAGATCTCGGAGACAGAGCTGCAGATTATTCAGATCGATCGCGATCTCAGCAGCGAGGTGGGCAAGGAGCTGAGCGAGGTAGAGGGGAAGATCGGGGAATTGGTCGAGCGCAAAGTTGCCGCCGAGGACCAGCTCAAGCGGGTCGAACTTCGCGCGCCGCAGGACGGTACGGTACTTCAGTTGAGCGTGCATACGATCGGCGGCGTGATTGCACCCGGCGATCCTGTCATGCTGATCGTGCCGGATACCGATGCATTGACGATCGAGGCCAAGGTCTTCCCAAAGGACGTCGATCAGCTTCGGATCGGGCAGAGGGCAACCCTGCGGTTCACTTCGTTCAGCTGGCGCTCGACGCCGGAGATAATGGTACGTTGAGTCGGATCTCTCCCGATACGATCACCGACCAGCGAACGGGACATGACTACTACACAGTGCGCGTGTCGGTCGAAGCTGGCGAACGTCGCGTCTCGGCGCTGTTAAGCTCGTGCCGGGGATGCCGGTCGAGGTCTTCGTGCAGACAGGTGGGCGCAACGTGCTCTCCTATCTGATGAAGCCGGTCAGGGATCAGCTCGCCAGAGCGTTTCGGGAAAAGTGAAATGACATCTACATGGAGCCCCGCAACTGGAAGAGGTGGCTCGTTGGGGCTGAAGACCTCGCTGCTTGCTGCCGCCCGTGGGTTAACTACTGACCCAATTCAAGACAAATATTCTTGAGGGCGATAAGCGGAGCCACTAGCCTGTAATCGTTGCCTGTTTGCAGTTTCTATAGTCGCGTTGGGAGACATTCATGGGTTGGTTTTGGGGCGGCTTCGGAGGTTTTGGCGGGTCGGGGGGTGGCCATTCGGGAGGCGGCAACTCAGGGGGCGGCGGCTCGGGGGGACAAGGCGTTAACCATGCGCCCGAATTCAGCCTCGACAGTGACAACTCGAATTCAGGCAGCATCACCGAGAACCTCGGAACGCCAGCGCGCAACGCTCTTCTTGGCGCGGTGGGAACGCTCTCCTTCACGGACGTCGACACAACGGACAAGCACAGCGCATCCGCCGCTTTCAAGAGAGCGGGAAGCACGTACTCGAGCCCCTTGGGCACGTTGACGCCGGTCGTCATCGACGAATTCGAACGGCGACGGCACCGGCCAGATCAAGTGGACCTATGCCGTCAAAGCCCAACAGATCGAGAAGCTCGCGGAAGGCGAGACCATTACCGAAACCTACACAATCACTCTCGATGACAAGCACGGCGCCAAGGTCACACAAGACATCACGATCACGATTGTCGGCACCAACGATGACCCGGAGATCTCACTGGGTCGCGGCGACCATATCACCGGCTCATTGACAGAGAAAACGGGTACGCCGTGGCCCGGCACCTTGTTGGCGACGAGTGGTAAGTTCTCCTTCAGCGACGTCGACGGAGCCGACACGCATAGCGTGAGCGTCGCCCCAAACTGGGACATCGGCACGCTCCTTGCCGTCGTGGGCTTCTGATTCTAGCTGCGGTACAGGCAATGTCAGCTGGGTCTACAAAGTGGACGCCAGTGCTGTCGAATATCTGGCGGCAGGCGAGGTCTTGACCGAGACCTTCCAAGTCACCGTGAACGACAACCACGGTGGCGCTGCGACGCAGACCGTCACGGTGAGTGTCAAGGGGACGAACGACGCCCCAGACATCCAAGTCCTTTCGGGCGACAGCGCCAACGAGACGATCAATGAGACAAACGCCGGCCTCGTCAAGGCCGGCACACTGACCGTTACCGACGTCGATCTGTCCGATGTCGTCGGCCTCTCGGTGAAAGCGGTTGCGGTTTCGGGGCCGACAGGTGGGATCGCGAAGTCCCAGCTGTTGGGAATGCTCTCTATCGATCCGACTACGCCTGCTGATGCGGGATCGACCAGCAATGTGACGTG